>OY970117.1:0-747500 GCA_963705875.1 uncultured Actinomycetes bacterium
AGCCTGTAGCGCGTGAGCGAGCCGCCCGTCCTCCCGTTCAAGACCCGCGCTGCGTGGGCCCGATGGCTCGCGAAGCACTACGGCGACGAGGGCGGCGTCTGGATCAAGTTCGCGAAGAAGGCGAGCGGCATCGCGACGGTCACCTACGACGAGGCGCTCGAGGTGGCGCTCTGCTTCGGCTGGATCGACGGGCAGGTGAAGAGCTTCGACGAGGACTGGTACCTCCAGCGCTTCACTCCGCGGCGGGCGCGCTCGAAGTGGTCGCAGCGCAACGTGGGGATCGCGACCGAGCTCATCGAGCGCGGCGCGATGCAGCCGTCCGGCCTCGCCGCGGTCGAGGCGGCCAAGGCGGACGGCCGCTGGGAGAACTCGTATCCGTCGCCCTCGAAGATCGAGGTGCCGGACGACCTGCGCGCCGCGCTCGCGAAGAACGCCAAGGCGGCCGCGGCGTTCGAGACGCTGAGCAGCCAGAACCGCTACGCGATCCTGTACCGGATCCACGACGCGAAACGCCCCGAGACGCGCGCCCGGCGGATCGCGCAGTTCACCGAGATGCTCGCGCGCGGCGAGACGCCGCACCCGTAGGGGCCTGGCGTAGTCCTGGTCTTGACCGGGCAGGGGTCGAGGGCGACACTTGCCACGAGGCGGGGTCGGGACTGAAAGGGGAGCCAGATGGTTTCTGAACGCGGAGGGATCAAGGCCCGCGGCGCACGAATCGGCATTGCCGCAGCGGCCGTCCTCCTGCTGGTCACGGGCGTTGCGGCCGCGGGAGGCTCTCACGATCGATTCACACCCGGCGCGGCCGGGGCGGGGGATCCGTACTTCCCGCTCGACGGCAACGGCGGTTACGACGCGAAGCACTACCTGCTCGACCTGAAATACAACCCGGCGACGGACGTCCTCGAAGGCACGGCGACGATCCGCGCCCGCGCGACGCAGAACCTGTCGCGCTTCAACCTCGATTTCGACGGGATGACCGTCCAGGCGATCGAGATCGACGGCCGGCGGGCCTCATGGCGGCGCGACGGGGCCGAGCTGATCGTCACCCCGCGCGACGGGCTGCGAGACGGCCAGCAACTTCACGATCGAGGTCAAGTACCGCGGCGTCCCCGAGACGCTCGAGGACGGCAGCGGGTTCATCCACACGGACGACGGCGCGCTGATCATCGGCGAGCCCCATGTGGCCGCGACGTGGTACCCGGTCAACGACCATCCGAGCGACAAGGCCGCGTACACGACCAAGATGACCGTCCCGGCAGGGCTCGAGGCGGTCGGCAACGGCGAGCTCGAAGGCCGCTCCACGAAGCACGGCTGGACGACCTGGACCTGGGACGCCGACGAGCCGATGGCCTCGTACCTCCTGACGGCGTCGGTCGGCCAGTTCGACCTGCGCTCCTACAGGCACAAGGGGATCAAGCTCTGGGACGCGTTCGATCCCGACCTCTGGGATCCGACCGGAGCGCCGCGCACGGGGACGCAGTTCGCGATCTCCCAGCAGAGCTCGCCGTCGTACAAGCGGCTCATGCGCACGATCGCGGTGCCGGCCGGCGGGGCGAACCTGACCTTCTGGATCAATCGCGACACCGAGCCGAACTGGGACTACGTGTTCGTCGAGGCGCACGCGGCAGGGTCGCCGGTCTGGACGACGCTCCGCGACCTGAACGGCCACACGACTCAGGCGACGGGGAACGTCTGCCCGTTCTGGCTGGGGTTCCATCCGTTCCTCGAGCACTACCAGACGGACAACGGCGACGACACGTGCTCGCCGACCGGCGACACCGGCCAGTGGTGGGCCGCGAGCGGCTCGAGCAACGGCTACGAGCAGTGGCGCGTCGACCTGGGCGCGTACGCGGGAACGAACGCGGAGGTGTCGATCACGTACGCGAGCGATACCAGCGTCCAGCTGAACGGCGCGTTCGTGGACGACATCGTCGTGTCGACCGGCGTCGGCTCGACCTCCTTCGAGGCGGACGGGAACACGTTCGACGGCTGGACGGTGCCGGGAGCCCCCGCGGGCAGCCCGGCGAATCCGAACGACTGGATCGCAGGGACGACGGCTCAGACGCCGCCGCCGGTCGGAACGGTCGTCGACCAGTCGTTCGCGCGGCAGGGCGAGATCCTCGACTTCGAGTCGGGCGTCTTCGGGTCGTATCCGTTCTCGGCCTCCGGCGGCATCGTCGACGACCTCGGGACGATCGGGTTCGCGCTCGAGAACCAGACGCGGCCGATCTACGCGAAGGGCTTCTTCAGCGACACCTTCAGCGGCGACTCGGTGATCGTCCACGAGTTGGCGCATCAGTGGTTCGGCGACAGCCTCGCGGTCAAGCGCTGGAGCGAGATCTGGCTGAACGAAGGGTTCGCGACCTACGCCGAGTGGCTGTGGAGCGACGCCGAAGGGCTCGGCACGACCCAGGAGCTCTTCGACTTCTACTACGACGAGATCTGGGCGCCCGACGATCCGTTCTGGCAGGTGATCGTCGGAGATCCGGGCCCGGATCTGCTGTTCGACAACGCCATCTACTACCGCGGCGCCATGACGTTGCACCAGCTGCGTCTCGAGGTCGGCGACCGCGACTTCTTCAAGATCATCAAGACGTGGGCACAGACCCGCGAAGGCGACAACGTGAAGATCAGCGAGTTCATCCGGCTCGCGGAGCAGATCTCCCGCGAGAACCTGGATCCGCTCTTCGACACGTGGCTCTTCACGGCGGGCAAGCCTGTTGTGGCCTCAGCTTCCAGCGCCCGAAGCTCGTTGGGATCGCTGGGTCTCAGCCGCTCGGTCGGCGCCTGGGCAGTGAAGCCCAGCCTCGCCCGGAAGCTGAAGTAAGAAGCTCGACACGGCGGTCCCCGCTCCGGCGGGGGCCGCTTGAGCCCCAAGCGGGCCGGTGCTAGCGTCGAACGTCACATGCTGAGCCGCTCGACGCTTGTCGCTTCGATCCTCGTCTCGAGCTTCGTCCTCGGCGTGCCTGGGGCCGGCGCCGAGCAGGCGGCGTCCAAGCAGCGCCGTGCAGCTGCGGCCCACCTGGACGTCGGCGGCTCGCTCACGTGCGCTGTTCTTGGAAGCGGGAAGGTGCGCTGCTGGGGCAAAGGCGACCTCGGCGGGCTCGGCTACGGGAACACCGAGGACATCGGAGACAACGAGCTTCCCGACACCGTCGGCCTCGTGAACCTCGGAGCAGGCCGCACGGCGACCGCGATCTCGGCGGACGAACACGTGTGCGTGATCCTCGACACGCAGGCGGTGCGCTGCTGGGGCCAGGGCAGCAGCGGCCAGCTCGGCTACGGAAACACGGACGACATCGGCGACAGCGAGACGCCGAACACCGTCGGGCCGGTGAACCTGGGCGCTGGGCGCAAGGCGACCGCGATCACGACGGGCGCGTTCCACACCTGTGTGATCCTCGACACGGCCAAGGTCAAGTGCTGGGGTTACGCGCCCAACGGGCAGCTCGGCTACGGGAACATCGAGGACATCGGAGACAACGAGACCCCGAACACCGTGGGGACCGTGAATCTCGGCGGGAACGCCGCGGCGATCGCCGCGGGCGGGGACCATGTGTGCGCGATCCTGGTCTCGGGAGCGGTGCGCTGCTGGGGCAGCGGGTCGAGCGGCGAGCTCGGCTACGGAAACACGGACTCGATCGGAGACACCGAGACGCCGAACACCGTCGGGCCGGTCAGTCTCGGCGCGGGCCGCAAGGCGACGGCGATCGCGTCCGGCCTGGCCCACACTTGCGCGATCCTCGACAACGGCCGCGTGCGCTGCTGGGGCTTCGGTGGCGACGGCCGGCTCGGTTATGGAACCGCAGACTCGATCGGCGACACGGAGCTGCCGAGCACCGTCGGCCCCGTGGATCTCGGGCCCGGCCGGACCGCGGTGGCCATCGCGGCGGGCGACAATCACACCTGCGCGATCCTCGACAACGGCACCGTGCGCTGCTGGGGCAACGGCGCGCTGGGCCGGCTCGGCTACGGCAACACGACCGACATCGGCGACACCGAATCGCCCGCCTCGGTCGGGCCCGTCGATCTCGGTCTCGGCCGCACGGCGGTCGCGATCAGCGCGGGAGCCGCGGAGACCTGCGTGGTTCTCGACAACGGTCGCATCCGCTGCTGGGGCGACGGCGACGACGGGCGCCTCGGCTACGGGAACCTCGACGACATCGGCGACACCGAGACGCCCGCAACGATCGAGCCCGTTTCCGCCGGCGGAACGATTCCGGCGAAGACGCTGCCGGCGGTCTCACTCGCGCTGAAGGCCAAGCGCGACCGCTCGTCCCCGTACAGGCTCACGGCGCGCGGCAAGCTGACCGGGTTCGCCCAGGACACTGCGACCTGCTCCGGCAACGTCGTCGTGAAGGCGAAGAAGGGCAAGAAGACCGTCCGCAAGTCCGTGAAACCGAAGCTCACCGGAGGCGCGTGCTCCTACAGCGCGACGCTCACCGTCAAGAGCACCGGCCAGTGGAAGGTCACGGCCGCGTTCGCCGGCAACAGCTCGCTGAAAGCGCGCACGTCCGCGAAGCGCACGTTCCGCGCCGGGTAATGACCTTTACAGGGCAGTGGTAGCGTCCTCGCCCATGAAGTGGGGGCGGTGGATCGTGCTTGCGGCCCTGGTCGCGCTGCTCGCCGCGCCCGCCGCCACGGCCGAGCAGGCGACCTCGCGGTTCAAGCGCGCGCAGGCGGCATTTCTCGAGGCAGACGGCTACCGCACGTGCGCCGTGTTCCCGATGGGCAAGCTCCGCTGCTGGGGCGAGAACGAGGACGGCCAGCTCGGCTACGGGATCCCGGACGACATCGGTGACAACGAGCACCCGACCGCGGTCGGCTTCGTGAACCTGGGCGGGAAGAACAAGGTGCGCGCCCTCGGGATCGGGGACGCGCACGGCTGCGCCATCCTCCAGAACCGCAAGGTGAAGTGCTGGGGCGACGGCGGGTTCGGCAGGCTCGGCTACGGAAACACGGACACGATCGGCGACAACGAGACGCCGGCCGCTGTCGGCACCGTGAACCTTGGGTCAGGTCGCACCGCACGTGCGATCACGGCCGGCGAGAACCACACCTGCGTGATCCTCGACAACCGCAAGGTGAAGTGCTGGGGCCGCGGCGTGGGCGGGCGGCTCGGCTACGGGATCCCGGACGACATCGGCGACAACGAGACGCCGGCCGCCGTCGGAGCCGTGAACCTCGGCCCGGGCCGCACCGCCAAGGCGATCTCCGCGGGTGGCTCCCACACCTGCGTGATCATGGACACGAACAAGGTCAAGTGCTGGGGCACGGCCGACCTCGGCGCGCTCGGCTACGGGAACGAGAACGTGATCGGCGACAACGAGACTCCGGCGGCCGTCGGGCCCGTGAACCTCGGGCCGGGGCGCACGGCGATCGCCATTTCCGCCGGCGAGTACCACACGTGCGCGATCCTCGACAACGGCAAGGTGCGCTGCTGGGGCTTCGCCGAGAGCGGCCAGCTCGGCTACGGCGACATCGAGGACATCGGGGACAACGAGCTCCCGACTGCGCGCCCGCCCGTGAGCCTCGGCGCCGGCCGCAAGGCGGTCGCGATCTCCGCCGGCTACGACTTCACGTGCGCGATCCTCGACACGGGCCGCGTGCGCTGCTGGGGCATCAACGACTCCGGCTCGCTCGGCCTCGGGCACGAGAACGACATCGGCGACAACGAGCTGCCGTCGTCGGTGCCGGTCGTGAACCTGGGGCGCAAGGCGGTGGCGGTCTCCGCCGGCTGGGAGCACGCGTGCGCGCTCCTCGACAACGGCAAGCTCCGCTGCTGGGGCTACGGCGCAAGAGGCCAGCTCGGCTACGCGAACACGAACGACATCGGCGACAACGAGCTTCCGAACACCGTCGGGCCGGTGCGCGCCGGGGGGCTGGTTCCCGTGAAGGTGCGGCCGCGTGTATCGATGCTCCTCAGGCCGGGTCGCGACACGTCGTTCCCGTACCGCGCCAACGTGAGCGGCAAGCTGGCCGGTTTCGCCGAGGACTACGCGACCTGCACCGGCGCCGTCGTCGTGAAGGCGACGCTCGGCGGGTCGACGGTCTCCTCGAGGCGGTTCGCGAAGCTCGGCAAGAAGGGCTGCGGGTACTCGGCGAGGCTCGGGATCCCGTTCGGCGGCACGTGGAAGATCACCGCGGCGTTCAGCGGCAACGGATCGCTGCGCGCGGCGAAGAAGTCGCGTTCCTTCCGTACCGGCTAGCGCTCTTATTGCTTCTGACATAATGTCGCCATGCATACGGCAGCGACGAATCCGTTCACGTACGGCGACCTCGCGCTCGACGAGGCGTTCACCGACCGGGAGGACGAGGTCCGCGAGCTGACCGCGGACATGCGCAACGGCCAGAACGTGCTCGTCTACGCGCCGCGGCGCTACGGGAAGTCCTCGCTCGTCCTGCGGGCGGCCCAGGAGGCGATCTCGAAGAAGGTGCTCGTCGCCTACGTCGACCTGATGAAGACGCCGACGAAGGAGCGCTTCGCGGCCGCGCTCGCGAAGACGATCTGGTCGGACATCGCCTCGCCGCTCGACCAGGCGTTCGAGAAGGCCGCGAGCCTCTTCCGCGGGCTGCGGGTGACGCCGACGATGGAGGTCGACCCGACCGACGGCTCGCTCCGGTTCGGCTTCCTCGCGGGGCACCGGCGCAACGACATCGACGACACGATCGAGGGGCTCCTGGAGCTCCCGGCCTTCCTCGCGGCCGAACGGCGCCGGCGCGTGGCGATCGTGTTCGACGAGTTCCAGGAGATCGTCGCGCTCGACAAGCGCTTCCCGAACCTGATGCGCGCCGTCTTCCAGACGCAGCCGGACATCGCGCACGTCTACCTCGGGTCCAAGAGGCACGTGCTCGACGCGATCTTCAACGACCGCAACGAGCCGTTCTGGCGCAGCGCCAAGCGGCTCGAGATCGGCCCGATTCCACGGCGGAAGTTCGCGCGCTTCCTCGGCGAGCGGTTCGAGGCGACCGGCAAGCGGATCTCGGACGACGGCATCGAGCGGCTCCTCGAGGCGACCGGCGGGCATCCGTATGCGACGCAGGAGCTCGCCTACGCGACGTGGGAGCTGGCCGGCCGCCGCGTGGCCGGCCCGGCCGAGGTCGAAGAGGCGATCCGCAAGGTGCTGCGCTCCGAGTCGAACCACTTCGCGACGCTCTGGGACGACCTGCCCCGGCCGCAGCGGCTCGCGTTGCTCGCGCTCGCCGTCGAGCCGTCCGCGGGTGTCGTTCTCGCGCGGCTACCACGAGCGCCACCAGCTGCCGCCGAATCCGACGCTGCAGACGGCGGTGCGGGCCCTTGTCCGCAAGGAGCTGATCGCCCGGGGCGAAGATCGCGAATACCGCATCGCCGAGCCGTTTCTCGCCGACTGGCTCACGCGCGAGCAGGAGGAGTACGGCGTCCCGCGCGAGGTGCGCGGGGACCGGTAGTACGGGATACCCGAACCCCTCGGCTCGGGGCAGCACCCTTCTGGCCCGGCGCCGGGAAGTCTGCATCGTTGGACAGCGTTAGACCGAGAAAACCCGAGAGGAAGGAGGACAAGAGATGAACGCAACCACACCCGATCCCAAGCGTTGGTGGGCGCTAGCCGTCCTCAGCGTCGCTTATCTGATGGTCGTCCTCGACATCTCGATCGTGAACGTCGCGCTGCCGTCGATTCAGGAGGATCTCGGCTTCCAGACCGAGGATCTCCAGTGGGTCGTGTCCGGCTACGCGCTGACGTTCGGCGGCTTCCTGCTTCTCGGCGGCCGCATGGGCGACCTGCTCGGCCGGCGGATCTTCTTCATGATCGGCCTCGGCCTCTTCGCGGTCACCTCGCTGATCGCAGGCTTTTCGCAGTCCTCCGAGATGCTGATCTTCGCCCGCACAGCGCAGGGCGCCGCGGCGGCGATCCTGTCGCCCTCGGTGTTCTCGATCGTGACGGTGACGTTCGCGGAAGGCTCGGAGCGCAACAAGGCGCTCGGCGCGCTCGGCGGCATCGCCGGCGCCGGCAGCGCCATCGGCGTGCTCCTCGGGGGAATCCTCACCGAGTACGTGGGGTGGCAGTGGATCTTCTTCGTCAACGTCCCGATCGCGCTGGTCACGCTGTTCTTCGTCCCGCGCTACGTGCGCGAGTCGAAGGCGGAGGGCATGGCGCGCCACTTCGACGTCTGGGGCGCCGTCACGGTCACGACCAGCCTCATCCTGCTCGTCTTCGGGCTGACGCAGGCGAACCGCGTCGGCTGGACGTCGGGGCAGACGATCGGCGTGCTCGCATCGTCCGCGGTGCTCATGGGCATCTTCCTCTGGCTCGAGAACCGCTCGCACGCGCCGCTCGTCCCGCTCTCGTTCTTCAAGCGCCGGACGATCACGGGCGCGAACCTGATCGGCTTCGGGCTCGGCACCTCGATCTTCGGGATGTTCTTCCTGCTGACGCTGTACATGCAGTACACGCTCGGCTACTCCGCGCTGAAGACCGGACTCGCCTACCTGGTGGTGGCGCTCACCGCCATCGCCGCCTCGGGAGCCGCGCAGGCGCTCGTCACGCGGGTCGGCGTTCGCCCCATCCTGGCGACAGGCCTGGGGCTGCTCTCGTTGTCGCTCGCCTACTTCTCGCAGATCTCGGTCGGCGGGTCGTTCGTGAGCGACCTGCTGCCGGGCTTCGTCGGGCTCGGGATCGGGCTGGGCTTCTCGTTCGTGCCGATCTCGATCGCCGCGCTCGGTGGCGTGACGGGGCCCGAGGCCGGTCTTGCGTCGGGGCTCATCAACACGAGCCAGCAGATCGGCGGCGCGCTCGGAGTCGCCATCCTGACGACCGTCGCGACCTCGCACGCGACTTCGCTCCTCGATCAGGGCGAGCCGCAGGTCGTGGCCGACACGGCCGGCTACGGCGCGGCGTTCTGGGTCGCGTCGGCGTTCGCCGCGGTCGCCTTCGTCATGACCTTCGTCCTCCTGAAGCGGGAGGACCTGCGGGTGGAAGACATCGAAACGGCGCCCGCGCCGGTCTAGATGCCCTACGACGAGGAACTTGCCGGACGGGTGCGGGCGCAGCTCGACGCCCGTCCGGACCTCGTCGAGCGGAAGATGTTCGGCGGGATCGCGTTCATGCTCGGCGGCAACATGGCCTGCGGCGTGCTCGGCGACGGGCTCATCGTGCGGCTCCCCGCCGAGGAGCATGACGCGGCGCTCGCCCAGCCGGGCGTAGGGGAGTTCGACTTCACCGGGCGGCCGATGAAGGGCTTCGTGGTCGTCTCGTCCTCCGTGCTCGAGACCGACGACGAGCTCGATGCCTGGGTCGTCCGCGGCGAGGCGCATGCGTCCTCGCTTCCGCCCAAGTAGCGGGTTCTGCGTCCGTTCGCGCCGGGTACCAACCGAACCGAATCGTCACTCTCGCGACGAACCACGCGTCGTCATTCCAAGATCGGAGGGGAAAGATGAATCGAAGTCCGGTGCAAACCGTCGCGATGATCGTCGGTGTCGCGTTCTTGGCGGTCGGCATCCTCGGGTTCATTCCGGGGATCACGACGAACCTCTACGACGGTCTCGATTTCGCGGGCCACGAGGGCAACGCGGAACTGCTCGGGATCTTCCAGATCAGCATCCTGCACAACCTCGTGCACATCCTGTTCGGGATCGCCGGCATCCTGCTCGCCGCGACGTGGAGCGGCGCACGGCTGTTCCTGGTCGGCGGCGGCGTGATCTACCTCGCGCTGTGGATCTACGGTCTCGTGATCGACAAGACGAGCGACGCCAACTTCGTCCCGCTGAACACGGCGGACGACTGGCTGCACTTCACGCTCGGAGCGGTCATGGTGGCCGCCGGTCTCGTGCTCGGCCGCGCAACGGCCGGCAGAGCGGTCAGCGCAGGCGTCTAGAAGGGGACGGGTAGGCGCCGCGGTCGCACAGTGAGGTCGGTTCGTAGAGAATCGACCCGCATGAGCACCGCGGCGCTACCCGATTCGGTTCAGGCGCGCGAGAAGGTCGCGCCGTTCGTCCACCGCACGCCGCTCGTCGGCTCGCAGGCGCTTTCGGCCGAGACCGGCCTGGACGTGCGGCTGAAGGCCGAGTGCTTCCAGAAGACGGGTTCGTACAAGATCCGCGGGCCGCTGAACAAGCTCTCGCTCCTCTCGGACGAGGAACGGGCCCGCGGCGTCGTCTGCTCGTCGGCCGGAAACCACGCGCAGGGCGTCGCGCTCGCCGCGGCGATGCTCGGGATCCGCGCGGTCGTCTGCATGGCCGAGAACGCGACGCCGTCGAAGGTCGAGGCGACCAGGGGCTACGGCGCTGAGGTCGTCCAGCACGGGACGATCTGGGACGAGGCCGACGAGAAGGCGCGCGAGCTCGTCGAGCGCGACGGCCTCGTCTACGTCCATCCCTTCGACGATCTCGACCTCATCTCCGGCCAGGGCACGCTCGGGCTCGAGGTGATCGAGGACTGGCCCGAGGTCGAGGCGATCGTCGTCCCGATCGGCGGCGGCGGGCTCATCTCCGGCGTGTCGGCGGCGGTCAAGCGCGCCCGGCCGGATGTGCGGATCGTCGGCGTCGAGTCGGCGGACGGCCCGGCCATGAAGGCGAGCGTCGACGCGGGCGAGCTGGTCACGCTCGAGCACTGCGACACGATCATCGACGGCCTGCGCGTGAAGCGCGTCGGCGGGCACACGTTCGAGCTCGTGCGGCAGTTCGTGGACGAGATCGTGACCGTGCCGGACTCGATCATCTTCGAGAACGTGCTCTGGACGATGGCGCGCACGAAGCTCGTCGTCGAGGGCGCGGCCGCGGCGCCGGTCGCCGCGCTGCGCTCGGGCGCGCTTCAGCTCCCGCCCGGGACGCGCGTCGTGTGCGTCATCTCCGGCGGGAACCTGGATCTGTCGCAGCTCGACGGCTTGCGGTTCAACTAGGACGATGAAGCGCGTCGGGCGCACGTCACGGCTGTGGCGGCCCTGGCCAGGCTTCGTCGTCCTGGTTCTGAGCGCGCTTCAACCGACATTCCCTGGTGGATCGCAGACTCGCAACTTGCCGCACCGGCAGCGGGTGCTAAACGTCCTGGACGACGAGTCCCCGAGATGGTCGACGGCGCGCTCTGCGACGACGGAAGCGGCGGCGGGGGTGACGGGGCAGGCGACTTCGGCGGGTTCGACGGCGGCGGCGGCGTGGCGACGGCGGCTTCTAGGCGCGCTGAGAGGCGAGCGCCTGGATCGCGCGGTGGAGCGCGGCCATGAACTCGTCCGGCTCCTCGGAGCGGTTCTTCAGCAGGTAGCCGATCCCGGTCGGGCTCGACGCGATCAGCTCGGCCGCCCGCACCGGTCCGAGCGCCTCCGACAGGAGCAGCACGCGAACGTCGGGGAACGCCTCGCGGACGATCCGCGCCGCCTCGAGGTTCTCGTCGAGGTCCTGCGCGGTCATGCCCATGTCGACCACGACCACGTCGGGACGGCGCTCGCCGATGTCGCGGAGGAGCCCGTCGAGCGTGTCGACCTCCGAGACCACCCGGATTCCACTCTCCTCGAGCTGCCGCCGCAGCCCCCCGCCGGCCAGGGCCACACGCAGCGGGACGTCGGTACGGAGCGGCGGGAACTCGAATCGGAGCCCGGCGTGCACGAGCTGGAGGATCCGCTCCGGCTCGTCGAGCCCGGGGAGCTCGTACTCGCCCAGGTCCCGCGTCTGCGCATGAGCGCGACGCGCGGTCGCCTCGGAGAGCAGCACCTGGCCGCCGTGGCCGGCGTCGGCGATGCGTGACGCTCGATGCACTTCGATCCCCGAGTAGTCCCCGAGCGTGTCCCGCCGTGCCGTCCCCGTATGCAGGCCGATGCGGAGGTGTACCTGGCCTGCCGCGAGCGACCGCTGGATCGCGACGGCGGCCCGCACCGCCGCGTCGGCCTGGAGGAACACCGCGAACACCTCGTCCCCGCGCAGGCCGACGACCCGGCCGCGGGCCTTCTCGATCTCGGCGCGAAGCAGCGTGCGCAACTCGAAGAGAAGCTCGTCGTAGTGGTCGTCGAGCTCGCGGAGGAGACCGGTCGAGCCCTCGACGTCACCGAACAGGAAAGTGCGCTCCTGGATCCTTTGCCTGTACCCGGCCGCAAGAGGCGAAAACGCCACGTTAGGTTCTTGCGAAGTCGCTGCGCAATGCGCATGGCGCCGCGACCGGACGGGAACTATGGAGGTGAACGGGGCGCGCGGTGCTGTAAGGGGAACCGCGCGCCCAGTTCGTTCTAAGAGACCAGCGCCGGGTCGAGCGCCTGGCCGCCTTCGGCCACCAGGTGAAGGGCCGCGGCGAACTCGTCCATATCGCCGACCCGATCCTTGAGCAGGTAGCCGACGCCCGTGGGGCTCACCGCGACGAGCTCGGCGGCGTAGGCCGGCTCGAGCGCCTGCGAGAGGAGCAGGACGCCGACGCCGGGGTACTGGTTCCGGATCGTCTTCGCGGCGCGCAGGCCCTCGTCGCTTCCGCTCGGCGGCATGCGAATGTCGACCACGGCGACGTCCGGCTGGTGCTCGGCGATGTCGCGGAGGAGCTGATCGGGCGTCCCCGCCTGGGAGACGACCTCGATCCCGGCCTCCTCGAGCAGCCGCGCGATGCCCTCGCGGATGATCACGGAGTCGTCCGCGAGCGCGACGCTCAGTCCCCTGCGAGGGGCGCCGGAGCGCAGCACCGGGAAGTCCGACTCGAGATCCTCGTGGAGGAGCTGGAAGATCCGCTCGGGCGCGTCGAGGCCGTTCAGTTCGTAGACGCCGAGATCGAGCGCGTCCGTGTCGAGAAGGGTCGCGGTCGCCTGCGACAGGAGAACCTGGCCGCCGTGCGCGGCGTCGGCGATGCGCGAGGCGCGATGCACCTCGATGCCGACGTAGTCGTTGCGGTCGTCCTCTCGGGCGACGCCCGTGTGAAGTCCGATGCGCACGCGAACCGGTCCGTCGCTCGCCCAGTCGTATGCGGCAACCGCCTTCTGAACACAGACGGCGGCGGCCATCCCCTGGCTCGCGCGCTCGAAGACCGCGAAGACCTCGTCGGCCCGCATGTCGACGACCCGGCCGCCGGCGCGCTCGATCTCCTCGTGGAGGATCGAGCGCAGCTCGAGCAAGAGCTCGCCGTAGTGGTCGCCGAGCTCGCGCACCAGGCGCGTGGAGCTCTCGACGTCGCTGAAGAAGAACGTGAGTTTCTGCGGTCTCATACAGGGCAGGATCGCGTGTCTAGACGGTGCTGTGCAGGGAGCGGACTCTCCATTTTAGGTGCGGTTACCCGCACCGGTCGCATCCGGCAGATCGTGTAAAAGTGCGAAATGACCCGCTACGAGCTGCTTTTGTTCCTCCACATCTCGTTCGCGATCCTGTGGATCGGCGCGGGGATGCTCTTCCACATTCTCGGCTTCCGCGCCGACCGGGCCCGCGACGAGGCCGCGATGCGCCAGCTCTTCGACGACCTCGTGGCGCTCGCGAACGTCTTCTTCATCCCGTCGTCGCTCCTCGTGCTCGTTTTCGGGATCCTGCTCGTCTTGGACAGCGATTTCCTGGCGTTCGACCAGCTCTGGATCATCCTCGGCCTCGTCGGCTTCGCGATCACGTTCCTGACCGGGCTCCTGTGGATCAAGCCGCAGTCGGAGCGCGTGAAGAAGATGATCGACCGCGACGGCGGGATGAGCCCGCCGGCCTACAACGCGGCCCGACGGATGATCGTGTTCTCGCGGCTCGACTACGTCGTGCTGTACCTGGTCGTCCTGGACATGGTCGTCAAGCCGACGAAGGACGACACGTGGACGCTGGTCGGGATGGCGGTGATCCTCGTGCTCGCGACGGCGTTCTTCTACGGGCGCGCGCGGGCGCTCTCGCTGAAGGCTGAGCGGCCGTCTACCGCCTGACCGGCCCGGACGGCGAGTACCTCTCCGCCACGCCGGGGACGCTCGGCGGCCACAGGCGCTCGAAGATCTACGGCCGGCTCGACTGCCCCGGCGCGCTGCGGTGGATCGCCCGCGGGCACTACGTGCGGCACCGCGTGTTCTTCGCGGACGAGTCGACGGCTGTGGCGTCCGGGTACCGGCCCTGCGCGGTCTGTTTGCCCGAGCGCTACGCGGCCTGGAAGGCGGGTAGAGTCGCGCCGTGACCGGATCCGCCGCCGCCAAGCTGATGGCCGTCCTCGCCTCGGGCCTGTGCCTCTTCGCCGGCTCGTTCCTGCTCATCGCCGGGTTCGAGAACGACGACGTGAAGCTCCTCGCCGGCTGGATCGGGATCTTCTTCCTCGGCATGAGCCTGTTCGTCGGGCCGACGCTGTGGCTCCTGGCCGACCTGCGCGCGCGAAGCGAGACCGAGGCCGGCGAAGCCGCCGAGGACGCAGACGCTTCGGATCCGCAGCTCTAGGTACACGCGCGCGCCCCACCCTGGGAGGGGAAAGAGCCACCCGCCACCCACCGCGATCGTATCGAGCGAGTGCGCGCGCGATTGCGCGCGGAACCGTGCCGATTTCGGGCCGGTTCTTCCCCAGGCCGCTAGCCGGTCACGACGATCGCGACCGCCGCGTACTGGAGCGCCACCGCGGCGATGACCAGCGCATGGAAGACCTCGTGGTAGCCGAAGACCGCCGGCACCGGATCGGGGCGGCCGACCACGTAGACGACCGCGCCGAGCGTGTAGCAGATGCCCTCCCGCGAGGACGAGCGACGTCGCGGTCGTCCCGGCGCCCTCCAGCAGCTCGCGAAACGCGACCGCGGCGACCCAGCCGAGTCCGATGGCGATCGCGGCCGCGATCCATTTCGGCGACGCCGGCCAGCAGAGCTTCAGGCCGATTGCGAGCAACGCTCCCGTCCAGACGACCGCCAGCACCGCCGGGCGCCACGCACCCTCGAGGACGAGCAGGCCGAACGGCGTGTACGTCGCCGCGATGAGGAGGTAGATCGCCGCATGATCCAGGCGGCGAAGCCACAGCCGGCGCACCGGTGACCACGTGGGGCGGTGGTAGAGCGCGCTGACGCCGAACATGACGGCGACGCCGCTCGCGAAGACGGCCGTGGCGGCGCGTGAAAGAGGCGAGCCCGCCAGCGCGATCAGCACGATGCCGACCGGAAGCGCGAGCAGAAACGCCCACTGGTGCGACACGCCGCGAAGCCGCGGCTTCTCCAGGATCGCGGGGGAGGCCATGCCTCACCGTAACGGATCGACCGCGGAGCGCCTCGCGTCGGGTAGAACTCGGCCATGCGCTACCGGCAACTCGGCTCGAGCGACCTCGAGGTCTCGGAGATCTGCCTCGGCTCCTGGCTCACCTTCGGGGTCGGCATCGACCGCGACCGGGCGCAGGCGTGCGTCGACCGGGCGTTCGACGTCGGGATCAACTTCATCGACACCGCGAACGTCTACGGCAAGGGCGCCGCGGAGGAGTTCCTCGGCGAGGCGCTCGCCGACCGGCCGCGCGATTCGTACGTCCTCGCGACCAAGCTCTACTTCCCCATGACCGACGAGGACCGCGGGCTCTCGCGCGCCCAGGTGGAGAAGCAGATCGACGCGTCCCTCAAGCGGCTGCGGGTCGAGTACGTCGACCTGTACCAGTGCCACCGCTACGACGTGGACACGCCGCTCGAGGAGACGATGGAGGCGCTCACCGAGGTCGTCCGCTCGGGCAAGGCGCGCTACATCGGGTTCAGCGAGTGGAAGGCCGACCAGATCCAGGCGGCGCTCGACCTGCCGGGCGTCGAGAAGTTCGTGTCCAGCCAGCCGCAGTACTCGATGCTGGCCCGCAACCCGGAGGCCGAGGTCATCCCGGTTTGCGCCGCGAACGGGATCTCGCAGATCGTCTTCTCGCCGCTCGGCCAGGGCGTTCTGACCGGCAAGTACCGCCCGGGCGAGGCGCCGCCGGCCGATTCGCGCGCCATGTCGGACGAGATGAACTGGGCGATGGGGCGCTTCCTCACCGAGGAGGTCATCGGCGCGGTCGATCGTCTGCGCCCGATCGCGGAGGGACTCGGGATCACGATGTCGCAGATGGCGCTCGCGTGGGTGCTGCGCGAGCCGAACGTCGCGTCGGCGATCGTCGGCGCGAGCCGGCCCGAGCAGGTGGACGACAACGCCGGCGCCTCCGGGATCGAGCTCGACGAGGCGACGCTCGCCGCGATCGACGAAGCGCTCGGCTCCGCGGCAACCGCGGCGAACATTTCCTGATCCGCGCGTAACCCGGCACGAACGTCACACACGTGCGCGCCCGATTCCGCCAAGGTTTCGGTGGGTGGCGGGTGGGTGTTCCCCTCCCAGGGTGGGGGCGTGGCGGACGTGGCCGCCGCGGACACGGCTCGGAAGGACAGCTGCGGCCCGAAGGCGCCTGAGCCTACGTCCGGTACGCGACCGCGCGGTACACCGACAGGTCGTGCACGATCGCGCGCTGGCTCCGGGCTCGGACGTCGTCGCGCCAGGTGACGGTCACCTCGAGCTTCACCGGCTCCTTGCGGGCGAAGTAGGCCGACGCCGTGTCCAGAAGCGTCCGGATCTCCCGTCCGGGCCCGAGGAACTCGAGCTTGCGAAAGAGCGGCAGCGCCGACATCTCGGTCGCTCCGCCGAGGCCGTGGAACGGCTGCGCGAACTTGCACCGCACCGCGCCGCGGGCCCCTCGCCGATGTTGCGCAGGCAGAGGTAGAGGAGCCCCGCGTCGAACTCGACGTCCAGGATGACGTCGGCGGACCGCTCAGCCGACACTCTCGAGCTCCAGCCCCTCGTGGGCGATCTCGAGCGTCTCGATGGCGACCTCGCTGGACGACGCGTCCAGGTCGGGGCCTTCCCACTTCGCGGGCCAGCCGTTTCGGAATTGCCAGCGCAGCACGTCCGCGCGCGACTCGTCCATGAGGATGATCACGCCGTTTCGCCGGTCGGTCTGGCCGTTCACGACCGCCTTGCGCCACTGCCACAGGCTCAGATCCTTGGTCATTCCGCGCTTGAGGACGATGTTCGGGTACTTCGTGAGGCCGGGGAGCTTCACGGACGAGTTCATCCGCATGTCCCCGGTGCGGTACTCGATGACGTCGGTCTCGGAGTCGAGCCCGCTCACCTCGGTGAACGAGCCGACGTCGATTCCGTCGATCTCGACGCGGAAGTTGAAGACGGCGTAGGGGTCGGTGCGCTTCGGCGGCGGCATGACCTCTCCTTTCAGTCGCGGCGGGCCGAAAGTATCCCGCGTAACCCCCGAACAGGGGATACGAATCACCTACGAGGGGTACCCCCGTCCCTCGTTCGAGGGATGCCTACGTGCTCTTCCGCACGAGCGAGATGCCCCACGCCTCGCCCGAGGCGAACAGCTTGTCCGCGTCGACCTCGTCGGCCCAGCCGATGAAGTGCTTCTCCGCCTTGTCGGCCGTCGAGCCGTAGACGGCCTGCCGGTCGGCCGGAGCCGGGCCGGTGTCGAAGAGCTCGCCGCGCTCGAGCGCCGCGAAGCGCTCCTCCGCGGCCGGGCCCTCGGCGTAGCCCTTACCCATTGCCTCCACCCGAGCGCGCGAGCCAGTCGTTCAGGTCGTACCAGTACGACTCGCGCAGCGCCGCGACGATCCGCGGATCGGTGTGCTCCGGGTTCACGACGTTGTGCTCGAGGTCGGCGCAGATCGCCTCCTCGTTCATCGGGATGTCGCGGAGGTTCACGAGCACCTCGGCCGGGAGCTTCGCCTCCGGAACCGTGTAGTGCTTGAAATGCAGGTCGGGGTACTCCTCGAGATGCTCCGGCCAGTCGGGGCAGCTGCGGGTCGAGCTCACGATTCCACCTCCCTGCGGATGAGCGCCGCGAGGGCGCGGATGAAGTCCGGGTCGTCGTTCAAGGACGGCGTGCGCTCGAGCCGCAGGCCGAGCTCGATCGCCTTGTCGCGCGCCTCGATGTCGAGGTCCCAGAGGATCTCCAGGTGGTCGGCGACGAAGCCGATCGGGGCGACGAGCACCGAGCGCACGCCCTCGTCCTTCAGGCGCTTCAGCTCGTCGAGGATGTCGGGGCCGAGCCAGGGCTCGCCGGTCGGGCTCTCGCTCTGGAAGGCGAACGACCAGCGCAGCGGATCGAGGCCCGCGCGCTCGGCGACCATCCGCGAGGTCTCGAGGAGCTGGTCGCGGTACGGGTCGTCGTCGGCGAGGATCCGCGCCGGCAGGCTGTGCGCCGTGAAGACCACGTGGGACGCCGTTCCGCGCACCCGGTTCGCGAGCACGTCGACGAACGGCTGGTAGGCGCCCCAGCTCTCGATGAACCGCAGCTCGACCTCGGCGCCGTTCAGGCCGCTCTCGACCCGCTCGCGGTACTCGCCGATCGACATGCGCGAGTAGTGGGGAGCGAGGACGAGGCCGACGAGGCGCTCGGCGCCGCCGTCGATCGCCTGCTGCACGGCGTCGCAGATCCACGGCGACCAGTGCTTCATCCCGACGTAGACGGGGACGCCGAGCTCGCGCTCGAGGGCCGCGCGCTGCTTCTCGGTCACCTCGTTCAGCGGCGACGAGCCGCCGATGCGCCGGTAGCGCTCGGCGAGCGAGGCGACCGCCTCCGAACGGGCCGGGCGGCCTCCGCGCACGTCCTGGAGGTAGGCCGGGACATCCTCGATCGAGGAAGGGCTCCCGTATGCCATCGCAATCACCGCCGTCTTCACGCGGACACCTCCGCCGCTGTTCGCTCGTGCACCAGTTCCACCAGCCGGCCCAGCATGTCCGGGTCCGTCTGGGGGAGAACACCGTGACCGAGGTTGAAGATATGCCCTTCGCGACCTCCGGCCTCTTCGAGAATGCCTACAGCTGCGTCGCTCGTGCGTTCCCAACTGCCCAGTAGGAGCGTCGGATCGAGGTTTCCTTGCACGCCGCGGTCGTGGCCGACGATCTCCCAGCCCTGGGACAGCGGGATGCGCCAGTCGAGCCCGATCACGTCGCCGCCGGCCTCGGCGAGGTCGGGGAGCAGGTGTCCGGCGCCCGTCGCGAAGTGGATCGTCGGCGTGTCGACCGCCGCCAGGATCCGGGCGGAGTAGGGGGCGGCGAACTCGCGGTAGTCGGCCGCCGAGAGCGCGCCGGCCCACGAGTCGAAGAGCTGGATCGCGTCGGCGCCCGCGTCGACCTGGGCCGCGACGTACGCGGAGAACGCGTCGGCGAGCTTGTCCGCGAGCGCGTGCCAGACCTCGGGAGTCGAGTACATCAGGCGCTTCGTCTCGGCGAAGTCGCGCGAGGGCTTCCCCTCGATCAGGTAGCCGGCGACGGTGAACGGCGCGCCGCAGAAGCCGACGACCGCCTGGTCTTCGCGCAGCGCCGTGCGCACGAGGCGGATCGCGTCGAGGAACGCCGGCAGCGTCTCCCGCGGGTCCGGAACCACGAGGCGCTCGACGTCCTCCATCGTGCGAATCGGTGGATCGACGACGGGGCCGACGCCGTCGCGCAGTTCCACGTTCGCGCCCATCCCGAGGAGGGGCAGGACGATGTCGGCGAACATCACGGCCGCGTCGACGTTGTGGCGGCGCACCGGCTGGAGCGTCACCTCGGCGCAGAGGTCCGCGTCGGCGCAGATGTCGAAGAGGCGATGCTTCCGCCGGATCTCCCAGTACTCGGGCAGCGAGCGGCCGGCCTGGCGCATGAACCAGACGGGCGTGCGTTCGACGGGTTCGCGGCGGGCCGCGCGAACGAGAAGCGGACGGGTCACGGGACTAGGCTATCCCCGTACTGCGTCCGGCCAAGCTGGAACTGGCCGCGCTACTCGGCGCCGATGATCAGGACGACGGCGGCGCCCTGGAGCTCGCTCTTGTTCATCCCGTCGAGCGGGATGACGCGCGAGACGTCGAAGTCCTTGCCGAACCGCTTCGCCTCGGCCTCGAAGCCGGGCTTGTACATGACGAGCGAACGGGCGAAGTCGGTGCGCGACGCGTTGGCCGTGGCGGCGATCGGATAGCCCTTCGTCATGACCCACGAGGCCTTCTCGCTGGCGGCGCCGGAGCGGCCGTTCCCGTTCAGGATCAGCACCTTCGTCTGCGTGCGCGCGACCGGCGCGGCCTTCGCGGGCTTGGCCGGCGTGGACGTCTTCGTCGCGGACGACTTCGCGGGCGCGGCGGCGGTGGACTTGGTCGCCGTGGCCTTCTTCTGCGGCTCCGCCGCCGTGCTCGGCTCGTTCGAGAGCATCGGCTTCACGAAGATCGCGAACGCCAGGATGACGAGGACGAAGAGCTCGAGCGCCGCGACGCCGGAGGCGACCAGCGCGGTCGAGCGCCAGGGATTCTCGGGAGCTAGGTTGGACGGAAGTTCCATTGGGCCGATCTATTTCGGCCCTCGTCCGTCCTCTCCTTCCGCCCAAATTCTCGCGAGTCCGTCTTCTACCGAAACCTCCGCGCGGAACCCGAGCACGTCCGCGGCCAGCTCCGGGTCGAGCACGCTGCGCTCGAGCTCGCCGAGCCGCGCCGGCTCGAACAGCGGCTCGAACTTCGCTCCCGTTACACGCGCGCACGCCTGCGCGAGCTCGAGCACCGAGGTCTCGACGCCGGTGCCGACGTTGAAGACGCCGCCGGGCTGCCCGGCCGCGGCCAGGGTGGCCGCGACGACGTCGCCGACGTACACGTAGTCGCGCGTCTGGCGCCCGTCGCCGAAGATGCGCGGCGGCTCGCCGGCCGCGATCCGGCCGAGGAAGATGGCGACCACGCCGGCCTCGCCGTGCGGATCCTGGCGCGGCCCGTAGACGTTCGCGTAGCGCAGCGCCACGTGGGTCGTCCCGTACAGGCGCCCGTACGCGCCGAGGTACTCCTCGGCCGCGAGCTTCGACGTTCCGTAGGGCGAGAGCGGCAGCCGGGCCGCCGTCTCCGCCGCGGGCTCGGTGCATTCCCCGTAGATCGCGCCGCCCGTGGAGGAGAGGATGAGCTGCGTGCCATGTCGCCGCGACGCCTCCGAGAAGACGGATCGTCCCGATCGTGTTGATCTCCGCGTCGCGCACGGGATCCTCGACCGAGCGGCGCACGTCCGCCTGGGCGGCGAGATGGAAGCAGACCTCGGGGTCGAGCTCCGCGAACGCGGCGTCGACGGCGGCCGCGTCGCGCACATCGCCCTCGACGAACGTGGCCGAACCGTTCAGATTCTCCGTCTTGCCGGTGGAGAGGTCGTCGAGCACGAGGACGGAATCGCCGCGCTCCACGAGCGCGTCGACCAGATGCGAGCCGATGAAGCCCGCGCCGCCTGTGACCAGGGCCCGCACGGCCGAGAATCCTACGTGGCCGCAATCCGGAATCGATCTTTGACGTCAGACGTACTGTGCGCGTGACCCGGAACCCGCTCTGGCGGAGGGCGCCGTTCGTCCTCTCCCGGTTCCCGGGGATCGCTGCCGCGCTCGTCGGCGGGGCGGCGCTTCTCGCCGTGGCCAGCGCGGCCGGGTCCGCTCTTCGTCGCCTCGGCCGGGAGCGCTGCGCTTCGAGCAGGAGCTCGACGCGGTCACGCCCTTCGGGGCCGGGCTCTTCGTCGCGGTCGGCGATTCGGTGGACCGCGGGGAGCCCGAATCCGTGGCGCCGCCGTCGGTAGAAGAGCGCACGCGCGCGTTCGACGAAGAGGCGGCGAAGATCCCGGGTCTCGGCCCGACGATCGTGACCGTGCTCGGCCCACGCGCCGCCGCTGCGAATCCCGAGCGCCCGCAGCAGACGCTCGACGTGCGGCTGCTCTCCCGCACGGACGCGCTCGACCACGTGACCGTCACCGCGGAGGGCGACGGCGAGGGGATCTGGCTCGCCGACTCGACTGCGCGTGAGCTCGGCCTCGAGCCCGGCGACGAGGTGCTCCTCGGCGAGGAGCGCGTTCCCGTCGCGGGCCTCTACCGGCCGCTCTTCGACGAGCCCGCGACGCCGTACTGGCGGTCGCTGAACAACGACATCTATCCGACACCGCCCATCTACACGACCCCGCCGACCTTCGCGATCGGCGACCAGGACACGGTGCTCGACCTCGCCGAGAAGTTCGGCGGGAGCAACTCCGACTTCCGCTGGGAGGCGCCGTACACGGCGGAGTCGCCGTCGCTCCCGCAGGGCCGCGCGACCGAGCGGGGCGTGAACGATTTCCAGCGCTCCCTGCTCACGCCCGAGGAGCCGCTGAACGTCGCGTTTCGTTGCCGGCAATGCCTCCGCGGGGTCGAGTTCAACTCGCAGCTCCCCAACGCGGTCCGCGCCGCGACGCTGACCGCGGCGACCGTCCGCGCGCCGGTCGACCTGCTCGTGACGGCGGGGCAGCTGATCGCGCTCGCCGTGTTGGCCGCCGTCGCCGTGTTCTCGCTGGAGCGCCGCAAGACAGAGGCGACTCTCATGGACGCCCGTGGTGCCGGCCCCGGGACGATCTCCGCGATCGCGGTTCTCGAGTCGCTCCTCCCCGTGCTCGTCGGGCTGGTCGTCGGACTCGGGCTGGCGTATGCGGCGATCTCCCTGCTCGGGCCCGGTGGCGCGGTCGAGCGCGCCGCGCTCGACGAGTCCCTTTGGCACGTGGCCCTTCGCGCGCCGCTTGCGCTCCTGCTCATCGCCCTCGTGGCCGGGATTTCCTTCGCGCGGGAATTCCGCACCCGCCACGACCACCACCGCTCGTTCCCGCTTCCGTGGGAGCTGATCGCGCTCGCGCTCGCGGGCTGGTTCCTCCACAAGCTTCTGAACGGGGACGCCGTGGTCGTCCAGTCCGACGGCGTCGAGCGGCCGAGCGCCTACCTGCTGCTCTTCCCGATCCTGGCGATCGCCGGCGTGGCGGGCCTGGCCGCCCGGCTCTTCGTTCGTGTGGCCCGGATGTGGCGCGCGCGTGCGAGCGGCCCGGCCACGTACCTCGCGGCGCACCGGCTCGCGGCCGCGCGGCGCCTGCTCCTCCTGCTCGTGACCGCCTGCGCCGTCGCGTTCGGGCTCTTCATCTACGCGCAGACCGTGGTCACGTCGTACAAGGCGACCATCGACGCAGCCGCGCTGCTCGGCCTGGGGAGCGACGTGCGCGGGCTGACGAGCGACGACCGCGAGGCACCGGTCGATCCGGACGTTCCGGCGACCAAGGTGACGCGCATCCCCGGCGGCGGGTCGACGACGCTCGACCGCGTTCCGAGCTACGTCCTCGCCGTCGATCCCGCGACCTTCGAGCGGGCCGTCCACTGGGAGTCGAACTACGCGGACGAGCCGCTCTCGGAGCTGCTGGCCAAGCTCGACGAAGGCGGTGAGTCGGTACCGGTGGTGTTGGTCAAGGGCAACACGAACGCGAAGACGCTGACGATCGACGGGATCGAGGTGCCGTTCCACGTCGTCGGGACGGCGCGCGCGTTTCCCGGGATGGCCAAGGATTCGCCGCTCGTCGTCGCCTCGGCCGACGCGCTCGGCGAGGCGTTCGACCGGCTGGGCACGCCGAATCCGCTCAAGGCGTCGAGCGCATCGACCCAGATCCTCGCCAAGGGCGATCCCGGTCCGGCGGTCGAGGTGCTCGAGAACTCCACGGCGCGGCCGTATCCGATCGTCACCGCCGAGGAGCTCGCCAAGCGCCCGTCCGTGACGGCGTTCACGCGGACGTTCTCGTTCCTCCAGGCGCTCGGGCTCGTGGCCGGGCTGCTCGGGCTCGTCGGGTTGCTCGTCTACATGCAGGCGCGGGCCCGTGCGCGCTCGCTCTCGTACGGCTTCGCGCACCGGATGGGGCTCTCGGCGCGGTCGCATCGGCGGGCGCTCCTCCTGGAGCTCGGCCTCTCGCTCTCGGTCTCGTTCGTCCTGGCCGTCTCGCTCGCGGCGCTGGCCGCGCGGCTCGTGCTCACGCGCGTGGAGCCGCTCGCGAGCATCTCGCCCGTTCCGCTCGTGAAGCTGCCCGGCGTCGTGTACCTCGGCCTGGCCGTCGTGCTGGCGCTCGTCGCGGTCATCGGCGCGGTCGCAGCGCACCGAAGCGCCGCCCGGGCCAACCTCGCGGAGGTGCTGCGCCTTGGCGACTAGCGCGTCCGTGCGGGGACTGGTCAAGACCTACCGGACCGAGACGGGTGAGGTTCCGGCGCTGCGCGGCGTCGACGCCGAGTTCGAGGCCGGGACGCTGAACGCGGTCGTCGGCGTGTCCGGCTCGGGGAAGTCGACTCTGCTGCGGCTGCTCGCCGGTCTCGACCGCCCGACCGAGGGAACGGTGCTCGTCGGCCCGGCGGACATCGGGGAGCTTCAGGTGAAGGGTCTGCGGGCGCTGCGCCGCGAGACGGTCACGTACGTGTTCCAGCGGCCGTCGGACAACTTCCTGCCGCACCTGACCGTGGCGGAGCACCTCCGCCTGGTCGGAGCGGGCGATAGCAACCTCGAGGCCGAGGCGCTCGCCGTGCTCGGGCTCACCGACCGGGCAGACCACCGTCCGGACGAGCTCTCGGGGGGCGAGCAGCAACGCGCCGCGTTCGCGCAGGCGCTCGTTGCCGAATCCCGGATCGTCCTCGCCGACGAGCCGACCGCCGAGCTCGACACGGCCTCGGCGGCCGCGCTGCTGGGGTCGATCGGCACGCTGACCGAGCGCGGCGTGACCGTGATCATCGCCACGCACGACCGCACCGTCACGGCGGCGGCGCACTCGACCCTGGAGCTCGAGCACGGGCGCGTGCGCGGCTTCCAGCATCCGCTCATGCGCGACGAGCTGCCGCCGCGAACCTACGTCCCGGGCCCGGTGGTCGCCGAGCTCGTCGGCGGCCGCAAGACGTTCCACCGCGGCGACGAGACGGTCGTGGCCGTGGACGACGTGTCCATCGCGGTGCGCGAGGGCGAGCTGGCGGCGCTCGTCGGCAGCTCCGGCTCCGGCAAGACGACCGTGCTGAACCTGCTCGCCGGCTGGGAGAAGCCCGACGCCGGCACGGTGACGATCCCGGGCACGGACTGGGACGAGCTCGCCGTCGTCCCGCAGCGCTTCGGCCTGCTCAACGAGCTCTCCGTTCGCGAGAACATCGAGTACCCGGCGCGTCTGGCCCGCCGGCTCGACGAGGCGCGGACCTGGGTGGACGAGCTGATGGAGACGCTCGCGCTGACGGAGCTCGGCCGGCGCTTCCCGTACGAGACGTCGATCGGCCAGCAGCAGCGCACCGCCCTCGCGCGCTCGCTCGCGCTTCATCCCCGCGTATTGCTGGCGGACGAGCCGACGGGCCACCAGGACGCGGCGTCGGCGCTCGCCGTCGCCCGTGCGCTGCGCGCGGCCGCCGACTCCGGAACCGCCTGCCTCGTCGCGACGCACGACCGCGAGCTCGCCGATCTCTTCGACTCGACGTACTCGCTCGCGGGAGGACGGCTGGTCTAGGCGCGTCGTATTCTTGCCGCCCAGATGTTCATCACCTTCGAAGGAGTCGACGGTTCCGGCAAGACGACGCAGGCGGCCCTGCTCGTCGAGGCGCTGCGCGCCGAGGGGCGCGAGGTCGTCGCCACGCGCGAGCCCGGCGGAACCCCGCTCGGCGAGCGGATTCGCGACCTGCTCCTCCACGGCGACGCGATCTCGCCCTGGACGGAGGCGACGCTCTTCGCGGCGGCCCGCGCCCAGCTGGTCGCGGATGTCATCCGCCCGGCGCTCGACCGCGGCGCGGACGTCGTCTGCGACCGGTACCTCGATTCCTCCTTGGCCTACCAGGGCATCGCGCGCGGCCTCGGCGTCGACCGCGTGCTCGAGCTGAACGTGATCGCGACCGGCGGCCTGCTCCCCGACCGGACCTTCCTCCTCGAGCTGCCGCTCGACCAGGCGAAGTCCCGGCTCGGCGACGAGCCCGACCGCATGGAGTCCGAGGGCGACGGGTTCGCGAGCCGGGTGCAGGGCGCATACGGTGAGCTGGCCCAGATCTTCCAGCGGCGCGTCTTCCCGATCGACGCGACGAAAACCCCCGAGGAGCAAGCGAGCGAGATCCGTGCGGAGCTTCGAGACCTTTCCTGAGCAGGACGAGGCCAAGCGCCTCCTGACCGCCGCGCTCGCGGAGGGGACGGCGCACGCCTACCTCTTCCACGGGCCGCCCGGCGTCGGAAAGCGGCGCGCCGCGTTCGCGTTCGCGGGCGAGCTGCTCGGATCGCCCGACCGTGTTGCGCGTGAGGCCCATCCCGACCTCTACGTGCTCGATCCGCTCGGCGACCAGATCCGCATCGACCCGATCCGCGAGATGCGCCGCGACCTGCACATGCGCCCGTTCGAGGCCGACCGGCGCGTCTACATCGTGGGCGGCGCGCATCTCATGAACGAGGACGCCGCCGACGCGCTGCTCAAGGATCTCGAGGAGCC
Organism: uncultured Actinomycetes bacterium; assembly: GCA_963705875.1. GTDB lineage: Bacteria > Actinomycetota > Thermoleophilia > Gaiellales > Gaiellaceae > CAVRUF01. Next base: position 26,126 of record OY970117.1, read on the forward strand.
GCCGCCGTACGCGGTGATCGTCCTCTTGGCGGACGAGCTCGGGCCGCTCCCCGAGACGATCCGCTCCCGCTGTCAGCTCATTCCGTTCAGGCGGCTCTCCCGCGGGGCGGTGAAGACGCATCTCGCGGCGCGCGGCCTGACCGGAGAGGAGCTGGAGATCGCGGCGAGGGTGGCCGCGGGGCGCCTCGACCGCGCGGAGCGGCTGCTCGACGCACGCGCCGGGGAGCGGCGGTTCGCCGTCCTCGACCTCGCGCGCGCGGCGTACCGGGACGACACGTTCGAGCCGGCCAAGGCGGCGAGGATCGTCGGCGATCTCGCGGCTGCACGCGCCGCCGAGCTGCGCGCGACGCTCGAGCAGGCGGCGGAGGCGGCGAAGGAGGTCGGCGTGGAGGAGACGAAGCGCGATCTCGACCAGCGGCTGAAGCGCGCCGAGCGCGGAGCCGAGCGCGACGAGGTGCTCCTCGCGATCGACGTGCTCGGCTCGTGGTATCGCGACCTCGTGGTCGTCGGCGCCGGAGCCGAGGCGGCCGCGCTGAACTCCGACCGGCTCGCGGAGCTCACCGAGGATGCGCCCGAGGTGAACGAGCGCGCCGCCCGAGCCGCCGAGACGGTGCGCGAGGTGTGGCGCTCGTTCGAGTTCAACGTCCAGACGGGCCTCGCGCTCGAGGCGCTCTTCGTCCGCCTCCGGCAGGTGCTCGCCTGATGGAGGCCGTCGGCGTCGTCTTCTCTCCGGGCGGGCGGGTGTACTCGTTCGATCCCAACGGCCTGGAGCTTCCGTGGAACGCGCGGGTCATCTGCGAGACGGCGTACGGCCAGGAGTTCGCACGCGTCGTCAAGGCGAACCACACGCTCGACTCGAAGCCGCCGTCGCCGTTTCGCAAGATCGTCCGGCTCGCGACCGAGGACGACCGCGACCAGGTCGAGGTGCGCAAGGCCGAGTCCAAGGACGCCATGCGCGTGTTCCGCGAGGTGCTGAAGCAGCGCAACGTCGACGTGAAGCCCGTCTCCGTGGAGATCGCCTTCGACGGCTCGCGCACGGTCGTCTCGTACCAGTCGGACGAGCGCACGCGGCTCGGAGCGGTCGAGAAGGAGCTCGGCCGGCGGCTCGGCGGCCGCGTGGAGCTGCGCTCGGTCGGCCCGCGCGAATGCGCCCGGCTGTGCGGCGACGTCGGCCTGTGCGGTCGCGGTCAGTGCTCCCGCTCCTATCCGTCGCACGAGCAGCCGATCACGCTGCGGATGGCGAAGGACCAGGCGCTCCCGGTCGCGTCGAGCCGCATCACCGGCCTCTGCGGGCGGCTGCGCTGCTGTCTCGCGTTCGAGCATCCGACGTACAAGAGCTTCCGCGACCGCGCTCCGCGGGTCGGGCGGCGGGTCGAGACGCCGCAGGGCGTCGGGCTCGTGACCGGCTACACGGTGCTCGAGGACACGTGCACGGTCGAGCTCGAGGGCGAGGAGGTCGGCACCGAGATCGCGATCGACGAGTGCCGCGAGCTCGAAGGGCCCGCGCGCGCCAAGCGCTAATCCGAGGGATGGAGGGGTCTTGGGGGTCGAGCCGATACGTGGCCCGATGTCCCTCTGCCGGCACTGCGGCCGTGACGCTGGTCCGAATGAGACGCCCGACGGGGCGTGCGAAGCGTGCGCGAACTCGCCGCGGTGCGCCGGCATGCGGGCATGAGCGCAGCGAGCATTCGGGCGCGTTCGCCGCCGAGACGGAGACGCGGTGCCGCGTTCAGGTCGAGGATTTTCAGGCGCTCGAGTTCGGCCCGTGCCTCTGCGAGGGCTTCCGCCCGGTCGAGGACTCGCTCGCGGACGCGCCGTTCGCCGCGTCGGACCCGGACCCGCTGACGGGCCCGCCGCTGCGGCTCGCGTAGCCGTTCGTCCTCCTGTCGGCGGGCGGACTAGTTAGACGCGCGCGCCCCACCCTGGGAGGGGAGTGGACCACCCGCCACCCGCCTTCGACGGTACCGGGGAAGTGCGCGCGTGTCTGTCACCGAGCCGCGCCGATTGTGCGCCGAGTTCTCCACACGCCGGGCGCGCGCGTACGGCCCGCCGCCCCGATATGGAGCGACGGGCCGCCCTTCTCTGCGCACGCGGCTACGCAGCGGAGTCGAACGTGCTCGTCGAGCCGCTCGTGCCGCCCGGATCCGTGCCCGAGCCGCCGTCCTCCGTCGGAGGAGGCCCGCCGGGCCCGCCCGGGAATCCGCCGGGCCCGTGCCCGCCCTGGAAGCCCTCGTTCACGAGCGTCGTGATGCGCTCCTCGAGCCCGTCGAGGATCTCGGCCTGCTGCGCCTCGGTGAGCCGCCCGGCCTCGACCGCGTCGGCGAGATCCGCCTTGGCCGACGTCGACCAGCGCCGTGACGAGTCCGTCCACCGACTTGCCCTGCTCGCCCGCGACCTCGGCGAGCGTCGAGCCGTCCTCCAGCTCCGTGCGCAGCTCCTCGTCCGTCAGCCCGAGGTACGAAGCCGCCGCGTCGAGCCCGATCGGCCCGCCGCCGTGCATCCCGCCCGGGCCGCCGGGTCCGCCCCCGCCGCCGAAGAGCGGGAAGTCGCCCGACTCGATCCGCTCCTTGAGCGCATCGGCCTCGGAACGGGACAAACGGCCGGCCGCGACGGCCTCGTCGAGACGATCCTCGAGCGCGTTCTCGATCGCGCCCTCGAGCTCGTCCGGCTCGACGCCGAGCTGCGCCGCGACGTCGGCGAGGATCGCGTCGTTCTCGGCCTGCGGCGACCACTGCGTCGCTCCGACCGCCGCTCCGGTGCCGACCACCGCGGCCACCGCCGCGGCGCCTGCCACGACCCTGCGTCTGTTCGATCCCTTCATGTCCGTGCTCCTTTCGCTTGGGTCGTCCCATGCGACCAGCCGCCGCTAAGAGCGGCCTGAAAGGAGCTGAAGAGGTTCCTAAGACTCGGCCGTTGCGTACGAGTCCGCGCCGACCAGATGGAGCGACACGTACGGCTCGTCGCCGATCACCCAGGAGTCGTGCCCGGGCGGGACGACGAACACGTCACCGGGCTCCATCTCCACGAGCGTGCCGTCGCGCATCTCGACCGCCGCGCGGCCGGAGAGGACGATCCCGACGTGCGCGACCTCGCAGAGCTCCGTGCCGGCGGTCGGCCCGACATGCGTCGACCACTTCCAGCCCGGCTCGTACGACGCGCGCCCCAGTTCGACGCCTCCTGCGGTGAGCAGCTCGAAGAACCCGAGGTCGAATTCGCGCCGCTCGTCGGCGTCGTCGAACCGCCGGATCACGAGGCCATCGCTCACAATTTGGACGCTACACTGAGACACCCTGCCGACGTAGCTCAGCTGGTAGAGCACTTCACTCGTAATGAAGGGGTCCGCGGTTCGAATCCGCGCGTCGGCTTCGCTCTACTACTCAGATCCGCCGCCGTCCGGCCGACACGCTGCAGGAGGATGAAACCGAGGACGGCCGAGAGCGCGCTGACCAGGAACACGGCGCGGTAGTCCCAGGCGTCTGCGACGAAGCCGAGCGCCAGCGCGCCGGTTGCGAGCGCCACGTCGACGAAGGCCGCGACCGTGCCGACTGCGGCGCTCCGTTCGCTAGGTGGAGTCCTTCCCATGGCGAGCAGGACGAGCCCCGGATACGCGAGCGCCTGGCCGCACCCGAAGATCGCGGTCCCGAGATAGAGCCCGGGCGGGGACTCCCAGGCGACGATGATCACGAGTCCGGCCACGATCGCGCCGCAGGCGATCGAGGCGGTCAGCCGCGGGCCGAGCCGGTCGGGCAGCCGCCGGCCGAAGACCCGCACCGCGATCACCACGGCGCCGAAGACCGCGAACACGAAGCCCGGTTCGGCGACGCCGATGTCGCGCGCGTAGAGGACGACGAAGGCGTTGAACCCGCCGAACCCGAGCAGGGCGAGCAGCAGGACCACGCCCGGCATGACCGCGGTCCGCGGCGGCAGCCAGCCGGCATGGCCTCCGTCGTGGTCGGGACGCGTCTCCGGGATGAACGCCGCGCAGAGCGCCGCGACGCCGACGAGCGCGGCCGCGACGATCCACAGGAGGGTGAACCGGTCGTCGCCGAGGATGAGCGCGCCGATCACCGGCCCGACCGCGAGCCCCGCGTAGGAGCCGACGGTGGCGAGGCTCGCCGCCTCTCCGCTGGCGATCGTCCGGGGCCAGGTCGATGGCCATCGTGTAGGCGGCCACGACGAACGCAGCCTCGCCTGCGCCCGCGACGACGCGCACCGGCACGACGATCCCGAACGGCGGCTCGAGCGCCAGCACGAGGTAGCCGGCAACCATCGCGGCGGCGCTCGCGAAGAGGATCGGCCGCCGTCCAAGTACGATCGCTGAGCCGTCCGGACGTCGGCCCGGCGAGGATCGCTCCGACGCTGGCGGCTCCCACCGCGAGCCCGACGCCGGCGTTGCTCGCGCCCAGCACGTCGTGCGTGTAGAGCGGCAGCGCGTAGATCAGAAGCCCGAAGCTGACGAAGACTCCGAACACCGAGGCGACGATGAGTGCGAACGAATGACTGCGCGAGCCGGGCTTCACGGGCGATGTTCTATCGGCCCGGCCGCGAGACGGGCTTTCGGTCACGACCATGTGGCGACCTGCTAGGACCTGAGCGATGACCGACCAGCGGACGAAGGCCGAGCGGTTCCAGGCGCTGCACGCCGGCGAGCCGTTCCTCATCCCGAACCCGTGGGACGCCGGCTCGGCTCGCGTCATGGAGGCGCTCGGGTTCGAGGCGCTCACGACGACGAGCTCCGGATTCGCGTTCACGCTCGGACGGCTGGACGGCCAGGCGACGCTCGACGAGGTGGTCGCGCACACCCGCGCGCTCGCCGACGCGGTCGACCTCCCGGTCGCCGTGGACATCGAGAACGGCTACGGCCCCGAGCCGGAGGACGCCGCGAGCGCGATCGTCCGGGTCGCCGAGGCCGGCGCCGTGGGCGGCTCGATCGAGGACTACGACCCGTCCGGACGGCTCTACGACGCCGGGCATGCCGCCGAGCGGATCGCCGCCGCCGCGGAGGCGGCCCGCGGGCTCGGGTTCCCGTTCGTGCTGGTCGGCCGGGCGGAGAACCACATCCGCGGCAATCCCGATCTGGACGACACGATCGCCCGCCTCCAGGCCTACGAGGCCGCGGGCGCGGACGCGCTCTACGCGCCCGGCCTCGCGAGCGCGGACGAGATCCGCACGGTCTGCGAAGCCGTCACGAAGCCCGTCAACGTCCTCGCGCTCCCCCACCTGTCGTTCGCGGAGATCGTGGGAGCCGGCGCGCAGCGGGTCAGCGTCGGAGGCGACTTCACCTGGGTCGCCGTGCGCGCGATGGCCGACGCTGCCGCGGCCGTGAAGGAGACCGGCGACTTCTCCGTTCTCGACGTCAGCGTCCCGCTCCGTGACTGGTTCGCCAAGTGATCGTCGAGCTCCGCCAGTACACGCACCAGCCCGGCCGTCGTGACGAGTTCCTGGAGCTCTTCGAGGGTCCGCTCTACGAGCCCCTCGAAGCGGCGGGGATGGACATCGTCGGCGTGTTCCGCGATCTCGACGACTCCGATCGCACCGTCTGGCTGCGCAGCTTCCCCGACATGGCCGCCCGACTGGCCGCGCTCGAGGACTTCTACAACTCGGATCTCTGGTGGTCGCACCGCGACGCCGTGAACGCGACGCTGGTCGACTCGGACAACGTCCTGCTTCTGAACGCGGTCGTCGAGCCGCATGCGGTGGGCGAGCCGGGCGTCTACACGGCGGTCGTCTGGCCCTACGCCGATCTCGCGGAGGAGCTCGGCACCCGTGACGACACCGTCGCGCTGCTCGTCACCGAGCACAGCGAGAACGACTTCCCGCGGCTACCGGTGCGCGAGGGCGAGAACGTCGTCGTCTGGCTCGCGGCCGGCGACGTGGAGCCGCCCCAGGTGGGAGCGGATCCGATCCAGACGCTGCGCCTGGCGCCGACGGGCCGTTCGCCGCTCACATAGAGCCATTCGATACATTCCCTGTCGAAGGCAGACATGGGGTGGCTGTCCGCAGCACAGATTCTCCGCACCCTCGCCTCGGCAGGCGTCGGTTGCGCCGCCGCGCTGGTACTTGCCGGGTGCCAGAGCTCCGACCCGGCTGCGACGCAGGCCGCCCCGGCGGAGGTGACAACGCCGGCGCCGTCGGCCTCGACGTGCGAGACGGACGTCGGAGCTTCCCGCCACGTACCGGACGAAGGGCAAGGAGCTCGTAGGCGACATGGACGGGGACGGCACCGCCGACGAGGTCACGCTCCGGGTCGACCCGGAGCGACCGGAGCGCTGTCGTCATGTCCTCGCCGTCGAGCTGGCCGGCGGAGGTGTGACCGCGGCGCCCGTCGAGCCGCTCGAATGGCCGGGGACGAATCCCAAGCTCGCTGCTCCTGGCGGACATCGACGCCGAGCCCGGCCTCGAGGCTGCGATCGCGATGTCTCCCGCGAATGTCTACCGCCCCGGAGCGGTCTTCACGCTGCGCGACGGCGAGCTGGCGCGGACGCGGGTGGAGCGGCTGGCCGTCCCGGAGCTGGTTCCGTTCTACGACGAGTTTCCGATGGGCGTCGATTGCGCCGGGGAGCCGGGATCGATCGTCGTCACGATCGGGGGCCTGAAGGACGCGGGCGTGGACGATTCGCACTGGGACGTCACGCGCTCGTTCTACCGCGCCGCCGACACCACGTTCGAGTTCGTCCGCAAGCAGGAGTTCCGGGTCGAGGTCGGCCCCGAGGCGCCGCGGCGCTGGCCCGAGGTTCGCGGCAGGCCGTTCCTCAGCTGTGAGAACCGTGTGACCTGAGCGGCTCTACGGCCTCACCACCATCGCGCTGCCGCCGCCGCGGCGCACGGGCTCGGCTGCGGCCAGCATCTTGCCGCCGCGGAGGAACTCGATTCCGGTCGCGGCACCGATCTCGGGCGTCGAGCTGAACACGTGTCCGCGCGCCTGCAGCGCGGCGGCCGTCGCGGTGGTGAGGAACGCCGGCTCCACCTGCGTCGTCGCGGTGTTGCGCTGGCTCAGCCGCGGATCGGCGACCGCCTCGGGAAGCGTCAGGCCGAGATCGAGCCGGTCGATGAGGATCTGAAGAACCGTCGTGATGATCGTCGAGCCGCCCGGCGAGCCGACGGTGAGGAGCGGCTTGTCGTGGCGAAGGACGATCGTCGGGCTCATCGAGCTGCGGGGCCGCTTGCCGCCTTCCACCCGGTTCGGATGGGTCAGCGAGTCGAAGTTGAAGTCCGTCAGCTCGTTGTTCGCGAGGAACCCGTAGCCCGGGACGACGAGGCCCGCGCCGCCGGTCGACTCGATCGTGAACGTGTAGGCGACGACGTTGCCCCAGCGGTCGGCCGTCGAGATGTGGGTGGTCGTCCCGGCACGCGTCTCGGTCACGGACGCCTGGCCGCCGCCGTGGCCGTGCCCGTTGTACGGGTACGGATCGCCGGGCGCGACCGGGCTCGTCGCGGCGGTCTCGCCGATCAGCGCGCGCCGGGTGGCCGCGAACCGGTCGGAGAGGAGACCCTTCAGCGGCACGTCGAAGTACGCCGGATCGGCGAGGTAGGCGCCGCGGTCGGCGAACGAGTAGCGCGAGGCCTCGATGTAGCGGTGCAGCGCCGCCTCCCGAGTCATCCCCGAAAGCGCGGTAGCCCTCCAGGATGTTGAGCGCCTCGCCGACGGTCGAGCCGCCGCTCGAGGGCGGGCCCATCCCGTAGACGTCGAGGCCGCGGTAGCCGACGCGCGTCGGCTTGCGCTCGGGCGCCTTGTACTTGTCGAGGTCGCGCAAGGTCATGACGCCGGGGCGCCAGACGTGGTTGGCGGTCGGCGCGACGACCGGGTTCCGGACGGTGTCGACCAGGGCGTCGGCGACCTTGCCCTCGTAGAAGCCGTCCGCGCCGCGCCACGCGATACGCGCGTACGTGTTCGCGAGGTCGGGGTTGCGGAAGACGGTGCCGACGTCGTGCGGCGTGCCGTCGGGATCGAGGTAGAGCGCCGCGGACGCGGGGATGTCGTTGAACCAGTCCACGTTGGCCTGCGTCTGGTCGAAGAAGGTCTGGTCGATGACGAAGCCGTTGCGGGCGACTCGGATCGCCGGCGCGAGCGCCTTCGCGAGGGAGATCGTCCCGTAGCGCTTGAGCGCCTTGTCCCAGGTCGCGACCGTTCCCGGCACGCCGACGGAGAGTCCGCTGTAGCGCGCGTCGTTGAAGGGGAGCGGCGCGCCGTTCTCCCAGAAGGAGTCCGGACGCATCGCCGCCGGCGCCGTCTCGCGGCCGTCGATCGTGATCACCTTGCCGCCATGGTGGTGCCGGCCTGCGAGGCGAATGACCATGAACCCGCCGCCGCCGACGCCGCACGAGAACGGCTCGGTCACTCCGAGGACGCCGGCCGCGGCCACGGCCGCATCGACGGCGTTCCCGCCGCGGCGAAGCGTGTCGACGGCTGCCTGCGTCGCCAGGGTGTCCACGGTCGCGGCTGCGCCGCCGGTGCCGACCGCGGTCGGCGGCCCCGCGCTCTGCGGCGCCTTCCACCTGGGCGGCCAGCGCGGCCACTCCGACGGCGAGGAACACGACGAATGAGCAAAGAATGCGGCGGCGCATGAGATCCCCTCTCCTCGGTGCCGGACAAGAAATCGCCTACCCGCCGCGTTGGTCACGAAACCGGTCGCCTGGTTCGAATTCCCAGGACGGAGGGCAGAGTGCCTCCATGCGATTTCGCCGCGGAGCCAAGCTCGATCCCAGCCAGGTCACCGACGTCCGCGGCAGCCGTGCGGGCCCGATGGCGATCGGCGGCGGCGGCGTCGGGCTCGTCGTCGTGCTCGCGATCGTCCTCCTGAACGTGCTCGGCGGCGGCGGTGCGTCCTCGGCGCTCGAGCTGCTCGAGGGCCAGGAGATCGGCACCGGCCAGGGCTCGGCCGAGCTCCAGCAGGAATGCCGCACGGGCCAGGACGCGAACGAGCGCCAGGACTGCCGCCTGGTCGCCGACATCAACTCGATCCAGGCGTACTGGCAGGAGGCGCTCGACGGCTACACGCCCGCGAACACCGTCTTCTTCACCGACTCCGTCCAGACCGGCTGCGGCTTCGCGGACGCGCAGGTCGGCCCGTTCTACTGCCCGCCCGACCAGCGCGTCTACATCGACCTCGGCTTCTACGACGAGCTGCAGTCGCGCTTCGGCGCCGAGGGCGGTCCGTTCGCCGAGGCGTACGTGCTCGCGCACGAGTACGGCCACCACGTCCAGGATCTGATCGGAACGCTCGCCCGCGCGCAGGAGGGAAGCGGGCCGGAGGGCGGCTCGGTGCGCGTCGAGCTCCAGGCCGACTGCCTCGCCGGCGTCTGGGCCGCGAACGCCGTCGACACCGGCCTGATCGAGGAGCTCACGCAGGCGGACGTGAACCAGGGCCTCGACGCGGCGAGCGCGATCGGCGACGACCGCATCCAGGAGCAGGCGACGGGCCAGGTGAACCCGGAGACGTGGACGCACGGCTCGTCCGAGCAGCGCCGCCGCTGGTTCGCCCGCGGCTACGAGAACGGCACGCTCGACGCGTGCGACACGTTCTCCGGGTCGATCTAGCCGGGGAGGGTGAGGAGCGGCAATGCCGCCCCTCACCGATGTTGCCGACTTCAGTGTGAGCCGTTGGGACGCGGCCGCGGTGGGGCGAGGAGGCCGAGCGAGCGCCGCGACCGCGACCAACGTCACACGTCGAGTCCTTCGTCAAGCGTGGCACGATCCGGTGCTGGCCCTGGGACAACAAGTGCTAGATTCGGGCCATGCCGCACACGGTCGCTGCGGTGGTCGACCAGGGCGCGCTCACCTTCGACTTCGCGATCCCCTGCGAGGTCTTCGGGCTCGACCGCTCGGCGCACGCGGCGCCCTGGTACGAGTTCCTCGTCGTCGCGGCCGGCGAGCGGACGATCCGCACGCAGACGGGCTTCAAGCTCGAGGCGCCGTACGGACTCTCGGCGCTGCGGCGCGCGGACACGATCATCGTTCCCGGCTGGTCCGACCCCGACGACCTGCCGTCGCCCGCGCTCGTGAAGGCGCTGCGCTCGGCCCATGCCCGCGGCGTTCGGATCGCGTCGCTCTGCACGGGCGTGTTCGTCCTCGCGGAGGCGGGCCTCCTGGACGGCCGCAGGGTCACGACCCACTGGGCCTACGCGGCCCGGCTCGCGGAGCGCTACCCGGACGTTCGCGTCGACCCGAACGTGCTCTACGTCGCGGACGACACCGTGATGACGTCCGCCGGGACCGCGGCCGGGATCGACCTCTGCCTCCACATCGTCTCGCTCGACTACGGCGTCGACGTCGCGGCCGCGGTTGCGCGCGACATCGTCATGCCGCTCTACCGCCACGGCGGCCAGGCGCAGTACATCCGCGAGCCGGTCCCGGCCACGCCGGACTCGAGCTTCGGCGAGCTCCTCGACTGGACGCGCGCGAACCTGGGCGCGGGGATCCAGGTGGAGGACGTCGCGCACCACGGCGCGATGAGCATGCGCACGCTGACGAGGAAGTTCCGCGCCACGACGGGCGCGTCGCCGGCCGAGTGGCTGCGGCGCGAACGGCTGCGGCTCGCCCAGCGGCTGCTCGAGACGACGAGCGACGCGGTGGAGATCGTCTCGCGCCGCGCCGGCTATGCGTCTCCGGCGACGATGCGCGCCCAGTTCGCCGATCGCCTGCAGACGTCGCCGCGCGCCTACCGCCGCACGTTCGCACCCGATCGGGTCTGACCCATAGGGTTCGCGCGGTGGACGAGTCGCCCTCAGCCGCTGCGGCCGGACAGCCCGAGAGCGGCAAGGCTCCCTCCTGGCGCCGCTGGGTCGGGATGGCCGTCGGGATCGGCGTCGTCGTCGCGACGTTCGTCTTCGTCCTCCCGAAGATCGCCGACTACCGCGACGTCTGGGACGCCGTCAAGACGCTCGACTGGACGCAGCTCGCCGCGCTCTTCGTCGCGACCCTGATCAACCTCGCCACGTACGCGCCGCCGTGGCAGGCGGCGCTGCCCGGGCTCCACTTCCGGCAGGCGTTCGTCGTCACGCAGGCGTCCACGGCCTCGACCTACATCGCGCCCGGCGGCGCCGCGGTGGGGATGGCGCTCTCCTACGGGATGCTGCGCGGCTGGGGCTACGCAAGCTCGAGCGTCGGGCTCGCCGTCGCGGTCACGGGCGTGTGGAACCAGTTCGTGCTGCTCGGCTTCCCCGTGATCGCGCTGGCGCTCCTCACCACGGCGAACGAGACGCACCCGCTGCTCGAGACCGTCTCGTGGATCGGGCTCGCGATCCTCGTCACCGTCGCGGTCGGCTTCGGGCTCGGGCTCTCGACCGAGAAGATCGCGCGCTCGGCCGGGAGCTTCGCCGCGCGGGTGATGGACCGCCTGCTCGGCTGGTTCCGCCGCGGCCCGGTGAAATGGGGCGGCGAGTCGTTCGTGCGCTTCCGGGCCCAGACCGTCGGGCTTCTTCGCCGCCGCTGGCACGTGCTCACGCTCGCCACGCTCGCCGGGCACCTCTCCGTGTTCCTTCTCTTCGTCGTCTGCCTGCGCACGCTCGGCGTCGGCGCCGACGACGTCAGCCTCGTCGAGGCGTTCGCCGCCTGGTCGCTCGTGCGTCTGCTCGGCTCGATCCCCATCACGCCCGGGGGAATCGGGATCGTCGAGGTCGGGATGACGACGGCGCTGATCGGCTTCGGCGGCGCGAACGCGGAGGTCGTCGCGGCCGTGCTCGTCTACCGCTTCCTCACGCTCGTGCCGACGCTCGTGCTCGGCCTCGTCCTCGGCGCCACCTGGCGCAAGCACCAGCCGCCCGAGCTGGCCGCCGACGAAACCTAGAGGTCGGGAAGCTCGATCTCCTGCTCCGCGATCATCCGGGCGACCCCGGGGAGCGCGAGCGTCGCGAGGAAGTGCCGGCGCAGATTGGCGCGGTCCCACGCCGGCGTCGAGAGGTTGCGGCCCCAGCGGACGAGCATGAAGAGGTAGATGTCCGCGACCGTGCGCTCGTCGCCGACGAGCCACTCGCGGCCGTCGAGCTCCGAGTCGAGCCAGTCGAACGCCTCACCCAGGAGCTCGTCCTCGCGGGCGCTGGATCGCGGCCTCGGCCGAGGCGTCGTTCGTGAAGCGCTCCGGATAGTAGAAATGCATGAACCCGGACTGGACCGTGTTCGTGAGGTACATGAGGTAGCGGTAGACCTGCGCGCGCTCCGGCGTTCCGACGGGCGGGACGAGACGCGCGTCCGGGAAGCGGTCGGCGATGTGGAGCATGGTTGCCGCGGACTCCGTGACGAGCAGGTCGCCGTCCAGGAGCGCGGGCACGCGGCCGTGCGGATTGAGCGCCAGGTACTCGGCCGAGCTCGTCCCGGCGTCGTCGCGCTCGACGAGCACGAGCTCGTAGTCGACGCCGGCCTCGGCGAGGGCCGCGTGCGGGGCCATGGCCGCGGTGGTCGGGATGTAGTAGAGCCGCACGGCGCGAGCCTATCGCGCGCCCAGAGGGGCTACGGGTCACGCAATTCGCACACGGGCACTGCGAATTCGGCAAGCCATCCCATCGGGCGGCTAGTTCTTCGCGTCGCGAAGTGATAGAAAAGGCCACTTTTTCCAGTTGCATCAAGTCCCCGGGGAGGGAACATGAGAGCACTTAGCGGAGCACGGCTTTGGGCCGGGCTTGCCGTTGCAGTGGCGGCGCTGCTTGCGCCGGCTGCGAGTATTCGCAGCCGATCCGCCGTCGATCGTGGTCGAGGACGGGGTGACGAAGCCCGTCTTCGACTACTCGACTGCGATTCGCGAACGCCTCTGGATCACCGCCGATTTCGACAGCGACTCAACGGCGTTCCCGACGAGATCGCCATGGACATCATGCGGCCCGCCGCGAACGCCGACGGCCTCAAGTCGCCCGTGATCATGGACGCGAGCCCGTACTACACGACGCTTTGCCGCGGCAACGACACCGAGTGCATCGGTGACACGAACGGCGACGGGCTGAACGACCGCTGGCCGCTCTACTACGACAACTATTTCGTCCCGCGCGGCTACGCGATGATGCTGCTGCACATGGCGGGTACCGGCGCCTCCACGGGCTGCCCGGTCACCGGCGGGAACGCCGACAACCGCAGCGCCATCCTCGCGATCGACTGGCTCCAGGGCCGGCGCACCGCACATGACAAGGACGGCAACGTCGTCACCGCCGACTGGGACAACGGCAAGGCCGGGATGATCGGCAAGAGCTACGACGGAACGCTCGCGAACGCGGCAGCCGCGTCCGGCGTCGACGGGCTGACGACGATCGTCCCGATCAGCGCGATCTCCAACTGGTACCTCTACACGCGCATGAACGGGCTCGGGCTGTCCGGGTTCACGAGCAACTACCCGTCCGAGTCTCGCGAACAACGTCACCAACTCCGAACCGCCTCGCCGCCTGCGCCGCGACCCGCACGACGATGAACGGGATCGACGGCGACGAGAACTTCGACTTCACGCCGTTCTGGTTCGAGCGCGACTACCTGCACAACCTCGACAACGTGCACGCGTCGGTCTTCGCCGTGCACGGCATGCAGGACGACAACGTGAAGATGGACAACCTCGGCAAGTGGTGGGACGGCCTCGCCGCGCGGAACGTGCCGCGCAAGCTCTGGCTCGGCCGCGTCGGCCACGTCGATCCGTTCGACTTCCGCCGCCAGGTCTGGGTGGACACGCTCCATCGCTGGTTCGACTACTGGCTCCAGGGCGTCCCGAACGGGATCATGGGCGAGCCAATGGCGACCATCGAGCGCGGCCCGAACGTGTTCGAGGACTACTCGAACTGGCCGTCCAACGACGTCGTCGATGCGGAAGATCTTCCTCCGCGGCACCGCGAGCCGGCGCAGGCGGCGCTCTCGCAGAGCCAGGCGGACGCGGTCGCGACGACGACGTTCACGGACACGACGAACCAGTCCGAGACGGCCATGCTGAACAACCCGAACACGGTGACCGCGAACAAGCGCGTCTTCCTGTCGGCGCCCCTCACCGCGCCGCTGCGCTTCAACGGCACGCCGTACATGAACCTGAAGGCCTCGGCGAACCAGACCGGGACCTCGCTCGGCGCGCTGATCGTCGACTACGCGCCGACGGCGTTCCAGAAGGTGACCCGAAACGGCGAGGGCATCTCGACCGTCGCGGCGACCGACTGCTGGGGCCCGAGCGTCCCGACGGACTTCGACTCCTGCTACCGGATCGTCAACAAGGCGACGACGAACGTGACCCAGTGGCGCGTCTCCCGCGGCGTCCTCGACTCGAGGAACCGCGACGACCTGACCACGCCCACGCCGCTCGTCGCGAACCAGATGTACAGCTTCCGCTGGGATCTCATGTCCGACGACTACGTGTTCCTGCCGGGACACCAGATCGGGATCATCGTGGTCGGCTCGCTGAACGGCTTCGGCGTCGCGAACACGAACTTCGGCGCCCAGATCACGGTCGACCTGAAGGACTCGAACATCGAGCTCCCGATCGAGGGCGGCTACGCGGCCTCGCTCGCCGCCGGCATCCCCGACACGGTCGCTCCGACGCTCACCGTTCCGGCCGACATCACGAAGGTCGCGACCGGCGCCTCCACGCCCGTGAGCTTCACCGCCACGGCGACCGACGACGCCGATCCGAACCCGGCGGTCTCGTGCACGCCGGCCTCGGGCTCGGGCTTCGCGGTCGGGACCACGACGGTGAACTGCACGGCGACCGACGGAGCCGGGAACTCCTCGAACGGCTCCTTCACGGTCACGATCACCGACGCGGTCGCCCCGGCCTCGAACGCCGTCCTCTCGGGGACGCTGAACCTCGGCTGGTGGCGTAACCCGACGGTGACGATCACCGCGACGGACAACGCCTCGGGGATCCAGAAGATCGAGTACCGCCTCGACGGCGGCGCCTGGGTCACGTACGCGGGCGCCTTCCAGGTGACCGGCGACGGCGCACGGCTCCTTGAATATCGCGCGACCGACAACGCCGGGAACGTCGAGGCCACGAAGTCGCTCGCGTTCAACGTCGACGGCAACGCCCCGACGACGACGATCTCGCTGTCGCCTCCGGCGGTCGGCGGGTTCTACCGCTCGCCGATGGTGACGCTGACCGGCTCGGACGGATCCGGGAGCGGGGTCGCAGGGCTCCAGTACACGCTGGACGGTTCCGGGACGCGCTCGTACACGGGGCCGTTCCCGGTTCCGATGGACGGTCCGCACACGGTCACGTTCCGCTCCGTGGACATGACGGGCCTCATCGAGACGACGAAGACGTTCTCGTTCACGAACGACGCGACGGCGCCTGCCTCGAAGGCGACGCTCAGCCCGGCCGCGGTGAACGGGTACTACTCGGGCCCGACCACCGTGACCCTCTCGGCGAACGACTTCGCCGGCGGATCCGGGATCGCCTCGATCGAGTACCTGCTCGACGGCGGCGGCTGGACGGCGTACTCCGCGCCGCTGGTCGTCTCCGGTGACGGCTCGCACACGATCCAGTTCCACGCGACCGACAACGCGGGGAACGTGGAGGGCGTGAAGACGAAGTCGTTCACGATCGACGCGACCGGACCGGTCATCTCGATCACGACGCCGTCGCAGGGCCAGAACATCGCGCTGAACTCGGCGGTCACCCCGGTGTACTCGTGCATCGACACCGCCTCGGGCGTGTCGTCGTGCTCGGGCGCCGCGGTCGTCGAGACCGGCCCGATCGGCTCGCACACCTACTCGGTGACGGCGACCGACAACGCGGGCAACACGACCACGCTGACGCACACCTACAACGTCGTGTGGCCGTTCACGTGGGTCTCGCCGCCTTCGAGTGAGAAGGCCGGCAAGAGCGTCGCGGTCAAGTTCCGCCTGGGCGGCAACTACGGCCTCGGCGTCCTGAACGGGACTCCGACGTCGCAGCAGGTGAACTGCTCGACGGGCGCGGCGATCGGCTCCGCCTCGAACGCGAGCGGCTCGCTCAGCTACTCGAGCAGCACGTACTCGTACTCGTGGAGCTCGTCCTCGTCCTGGAAGAACACCTGCCGGACGCTGACGCTCCGGCTGGACGACGGCACGTCGCACAGCCTGACCGTCCGCTTCACCTAGAAACCAGCTACCGGGAGGGATCGGAGCAACATCCGGTCCCTCCCGGAATAGCCTGGGCCTTCCAGCGGTTTCCACCGGCAAGGTAGGCTGGCGCCCTCGTCAGCTGCCGAGAGAGCCAGGTCGCCGTGTCCCCTGCGCCCACTTACAGCCGCACCGCCGTCGCCGCCGAGCTGGACAGCGCTCGCCACGCGACCACGATGCTCCTCGCGCCGTTCGACGACGAGGAGCTGGCCACGCAGTGGTCGCCGCTCCAGTCGCCGCTCGTCTGGGATCTCGCCCACATCGGGCATTTCGAGGATCTCTGGATCGGCCAGCGGATCGGCGGCCTTCCGCCGCTGCTCGAGGAGGGCGAGGAGCTCTACGACGCCTTCATGCACGAGCGCTCAGGGAGAGGCGATCTGCCATTGCTGCGGCCGGCCGCGGCCCGCGAATACGTCGCCACCGTGCGCGAGCGGACGCTCGAGACCCTGGAGCGCGCCGACCTGGAGGCCGACGACCCGCTGCTCGAGCGCGCGTTCGTCTTCGGACTGGTGATTCAGCACGAGCGCCAGCACCGCGAGACGATGCTCCAGACGATCCAGCTCTCCGGCTGCCCGCATCCGGGCGGCGGCCCGAAGCCGGTCGGCGCGCCGGGCGAGGTGGTCGTCGAGGCCGGCCCGTTCACGCTGGGGACGACCGACGACGCCTGGGCCTACGACAACGAGCGTCCGGCCCATGAAGCGGAGACCGGCGCGTTCGCGATCGACCGCGGCCCGGTCACGAACGGCGCCTACGCCGAGTTCATCGCCGCGGGCGGCTACGCGAACGACGACCTCTGGAGCGACGAAGGCCGGGCCTGGCGCGACGAGGACGGCGCGACCGCGCCGCTCTTCTGGGGCGAGGGCGTCGTGGCGCGGTTCGGCCGCGACGAGCCGCTCGATCCGGACGAGCCCGTCCAGCACGTGTCCTTCCACGAGGCCGAGGCCTTTGCGCGCTGGGCGGGCAAGCGGCTGCCCACCGAGGCCGAGTGGGAGAAGGCCGCCCGCGCCGAGGCGCTCTACGGCGTCGGCGAGGTGTGGGAGTGGACGTCGTCGCCGTTCGTCGCCTACCCGGGCTTCGCGGCGTTTCCGTACGAGGAGTACTCCGAGGTGTTCTTCGGGCATGAGTACGTAGTGCTGCGCGGCGGATCCTGGGCAACCCATCCAAGCGTCGCGCGCGTAACGTTCCGCAACTGGGACTACGCAATCCGCCGGCAGATCTTCGCCGGCTTCCGCTGCGCCGCCGACCGATGAAGATCGCCGCCCCTCCAGCCATCGAAGTCCTGCTCGGTCCGAACGACCGGCTGGAGCTCCTCGAGCGCGACGTGCGCGAGGGCCTCTCCGACACGCCCAAGCGGATCGCGACCAAGTGGCACTACGACGAGGAGGGCTCGCGGCTCTTCGGGGCGATCACCGAGCTGCCCGAGTACTACCTCACCCGCCGCGAGCGGGCGATCCTGGAGGAGCGCGCCGGCGAGATCGCGGCCGCATCGGGCGCCGACACGCTCGTCGAGCTCGGGGCCGGGACGTCGACCAAGACGCGGATCCTGCTCGACGCGTTCGGCGCGCGCGGCTCGCTCGAGCGGTTCGTGATGCTGGACGTCGACGAGGCGACGCTGCGGACAAGTGCGGCGAAGCTCGCGGACGAGTACCCCGGCGTCGAGATCCACGGCGTCGTCGGCGACATCGAGCGCCATCTCGGCTCGCTGCCGCGCGAGGGCAAGCGGATGATCGCGTTCCTCGGGTCGAGCATCGGGAACCTGAACGCGGCCGAGCGCACGACGTTCCTCGCCGCGCTGCGCCGCACGATGGATCCGGGCGAGACGTTCCTCCTCGGCACCGACCTCGTGAAGGATCCCGCGCGCCTCGTCGCCGCCTACGACGACGCGGCCGGAGTGACGCGCAAGTTCTCCCTGAACATCCTCAGCGTCCTGAACAAGGAGCTCGGCGGCGACTTCGACCTGACGCGCTTCCGCCACACGCCGCGCTGGGACGCGAAGGAGGAGGTCATCGACGTCCGCCTGCGCTCGCTCGCCGACCAGACCGTGCGCTTCGAGGCGCTCGACTTCGAGGTCGACTTCGCGAACGGCGAGGAGCTCTACACGGAGATCAGCGCCAAGTTCCGCCGCGCGGGCGTGGAACGGGAGCTGGCCGCGGCCGGTCTCGAGCTGCGCGAGTGGTGGACCGACCGCGACGCGGACTTCGCGCTGTCGCTCTCGACCGCGGTCTAGCTCGCAGCAGCCTCGTCGTAGCGGCGCGCGACCTCGTCCCAGTTGACCACGTTCCACCAGGCCGCGAGGTAATCCGGGCGCCGGTTCTGGTAGTTGAGGTAGTAGGCGTGCTCCCAGACGTCGATGCCGAGGAGCGGCGTCTTGCCCTCCATGATCGGGCTGTCCTGGTTGGCCGTGGACATGACCGCGAGGCCGGTGCCGTCGTGGACGAGCCACGTCCAGCCGGAGCCGAAGCGGTTGACACCCGAGTCGTTGACCTGCTGCTTGAGGGCGTCGAGCGAGTCGAACGTCGAGGCGATCGCGTCGCCCGAGTGCGCCAGAGGGCTCGCCGCCGCCGTCGGGGCTCATGATCTCCCAGAAGAGCGAGTGGTTCGCGTGGCCGCCGGCGTTGTTGCGGACGGGGCCCTGCTTGTCGGCGGGGAGGAGCCCGAGGTTCGTGATGACCTGCTCCACCGGGCGGTCGGCCCACTCGGTGCCCTCGAGCGCGGCGTTGGCCTTGTCCACGTAGGCCTGGTGGTGCTTGTCGTGGTGGAGCTTCATCGTCGCCTCGTCGATCGTCGGCTCGAGCGCGTCGTAGGCGTACGGGAGTGCGGGAACCTCGAATGCCATGTCTTCCTCCTTTTCGCGAAGGCTACTGGAGGGTGTAGCGGAAGACACCTGAGCCCCCGGGCCGCGCCGGGCGGCGCCGGGCGGCGTCCTCGGTTGCGTCCGTATTCCCGATACGGGCGCGCCCTGCGTCCTTGCCCGGCACCGCCCGGCGCACCCCGAAGGCGAGGCGCCTTTCGCTACACCCTCTCGGCGGCGAGCAGTTCCAGCAGCCGCGCCGCGTAGGCGGGCGCGGTCGGCTCGTCCTCGTGGCGGAAGTAGCCGTAGACCTCGACTTCCCGGGAGAGCAGCGGGCGAATCTCCGCGGCCAGCGCGGCCAGGTCGGCGTCGGTGAACGGCGGCTCGCGGAAGCGCAGGTAGCGGAAGGGCGCGGTGCTCTCGAGCGCGCCGGCGCGCACGGCTCCGGCCGCGTCGAGCCGCGCCTGCACCTCGGAGTCGTCCCACGAGTCGTGGCGGAAGTCGAGCACGAGCCGCAGCGACTCGAACGCACCGAGGAACGCATCGAGGAACGCGTCGTCGCGCTTCATCGGAACCTTCACGCGCACGGGCCCGAGCCGGTCGCCGAGCGCGGCCACGCCCGCGAGGAACTCGTCGGCCTGCTGCACGGTTCCGCGGGCGGTCACGACGCGGCTCATCGTGACCGCGAAGCGGAAGCCCGGCGGCGTCTCGGCCGCCCAGCGCGCGTACTGCTCGGGCGCGGTCATCCGGTAGAAGGTCGCGTTCAGCTCCACGGTCGTCAGGCGCTCCGAGTAGAGCCGGAGGAACTCCTCGGGCTTCGATCCCGCGGGGTAGAAATCAGGCCGCCACGACGGGTAGGAGAAGCCGGAGGCTCCGACATGGAGCGTCGTTAGACTCGGGCCGGTGGCGGTCATGGCGGACGTAATACCCGAGAACACCATCAGCGTGCTCGACCACGGCTTCGTGCGTCTCGACGACTCGATGGCGAGCGACCTCTCGGTCGCGAACGCGGCGCGCGTCTCGTTCGCCAAGCGCAAGGACGTGATGGACGAGGCCGACGAAGGGCTCATCCGGTTCCTCATGCGCGACCGGCACGGGACGCCGTTCGAGCACAACGCCTTCCGCTTCCACATCCGCTGCCCGATCTTCGTCGCGCGCGAGTGGATGCGGCATCGCGTCGGCTCGTTCAACGAGTTCTCGATGCGCTACGCGAAGGCGACCGACGACTTCTACGTGCCCGAGCTCGAGGACGTCCGCTCCCAGGTCGGCAAGCCCGGCGCGTACACCTTCGAGCCGGTCAGCCCGGAGCTGGCCGAGCAGGCGCGCGAGGAGATCCGCGCCGTCTACGACCAGGCGTTCGAGACGTACGAGCGGCTCGTCGAGGCGGGCGTCGCCCGCGAGCTGGCCCGCTCGGTCATGCCCGTGGGCGCCTACACGGAGTTCTTCTGGACGATCAACGCGCGGTCGCTCATGAACTTCATCTCGCTGCGCGCGGCCGAGACGGCCCAGCGGGAGATCCGCCGCTACGCGGACGCCTGCGAGGTCTTCTTCGCGGAGCGGATGCCCGTTACCCATGCGGCGTTCGTCGCCGCGGGCCGCGTTTCCCCGTAAGCGCTCTGCACGGCGTTTGCAAGGGTTTCTTCCAAACTCTGGCGTCGCCTGTTGACTCGGGTCTAGCGTGAGATCACTCGGCCGATCCGGACGCACTCGCCGACAGCGAACGCTTCCCGGGCCGAGCAGGAGAGGGCCTCCTCTCCCGGCTAAATGGGCGGGGTCTGCGTGCCCGCGGGGCGGGCTGTTGCGACATGCGCGCGACGGTCCGCCTGCGGCCGTTAACGAACGCGACCCGAGCGTTCGCCCGGGTCGCGTTCCCTTGGAGAGGGGGGCCTACGGCTAGTCGTCCGAGCCGTGGCCGCCACCACCCGAGCCGCCGTGGCCGCTCGAGTCGTCGTTGTCGTCGTCGCCGCCCGAGCCGTGGCCGGAGCTCGACGAGCCGGGGCCCGAGTTGTCGTCGTCATCGTCGTGGCCGCGGTCGTCCGAGCCGTTGCCGGGACCGGAGTTGTCGTCGTCCCGGTTTCCGCCGGCGCCCGTGCAGCGCGGGTCGTTGGCGTGCTCGGCCTCGTCGCACGGGCCGCTGATGTCCACGCCGCCCGTGGTCGTCGTCGCGCCGGTGCCCGTGCCGTTGTCCTCCGGGCGCTGGTCGCCGGTGCAGCGCGGGTCGTTGGCGTGCTCGGCCTCGTCGCACGGGCCGCTCACGTCGTCGCCGCCGGTTCCGGTCTGACCCGTGGTCGTCCCGTCCTCGGTGGTCGAGGTCAGCGTGCTGGTCGTTCCGTCGTCGCCGCCCGTTGCGGCGAAGGCGAGGCCGACGCCGAGCGCGACGAGAATCGCGGGGATCAGAAAGAGCTTCGCAATGGTGGACATGACTCTCCTTTGGTCTCGAATCACTGTCCTTCGAGGCTAGGAAGAGCCGTCTGAAGCGCGCCCCCGGGCTCGGTGAAGACTTCCCAGCGCGGCGAGTAAAGACTTAGTAGAGCTCAGTCGTCGTCGCCCGAGCCGTGGCCGCTCGAGTCGTCGCCGCCGCCACCGGAGCCGGAGGAGCCCGAGCCGGAGTTCGAGCCCGACGAGCCGGAGCCGGAGTTCGACCCCGAGGAGCCCGAGCCCGAGAGCCCGAGCCGGAGGAGCCCTTGCCCGAGTTGTCGTCGCGCGGGTCGCAGTCGGGATCGAGCGAATCGTCGTCGTCCTCGCACTCCCGGCCGGTCGTCGTGGACGGCGCCGTGGTGGTCGCAGGCGGCGGGCTGGGCGCGGTCGTCGTGGCCGGAGTGCGCGCGATCTGGTCCGGAACGGTGATCACGGGCGGCAGTCCCGATGAGGATCCCGCCGACGTCGCGCCGGCCGTCGCGTACACGGCGAACCCGAGCACGACGGGGAGGGCGACGGCCGCCAGGACGAGGATCACGGTGCGTGCGCGGCTCATGGGTTCGACGGTAGCAACGGCTTTCTTCAGAAACGGTTGGGTGCGGGTGAGGAATCGGGAAAACGCACGCGGATGCGCGTTCCGGGCCCGTCGAGGAGCTCGACCTCGGCGCCCCAGCGCGCGGCGAGCTCGGCGACGATCGCGAGCCCGAGCCCGGTTCCGGGCCCCGTCCGGCGGCCGCCCTCGCCGCGGTAGAAGCGCTCGAAGACACGGGCGCGTTCCTCCTCGGGGATGCCCGGGCCCGTGTCCGAGACGACCAGGTCGCGGCCCGACGCCTCGATGGCGATCTCGCCTCCGGCGGGGCTGTAGCGGATGGCGTTCTCGACCAGGTTGTCGAGGATCTGCGCCACGTCGACGACGGCCGCCCGTGCGCGAGCGCCGTCGCCGTTCGCGAGGCGCAGCGCATGTCCCGCCGTCTCCGCAGGCTGCTCCCAGCGGCCGAACGCTTCCTGGGCGGCCGCGCCGAGGTCGACCGTCTCCGCCTCGGGCTCGAGGGAGGACGCGCCGGCGAGCGCGAGCAGGTCGGTGACCAGGGCGCTCAGGCGATCCAGCTCGGCCTCGGCCTTCGCCGCCTCGTCGGCGGCCGGGCCGCCCTGGGCGCGGATCGCCTCCAGGCGGAGCTTCATCCCGGTCAGCGGCGTCCGCAGCTGGTGCGACGCGTTGGCGACGAAGTCGCGCTGCGCGGCCATGCTGGCGCCGAGCGCGTCGGCCATGCGGTTGAACGTGCGGCCGACCGCTTCGATCTCGCGCGGCTGCTCGGGCTTCACGCGCGCGTCGAGGTCGCCCTCGCCGAGCCGGCCGGCCGCTGCACCGAGCCGTTCGAGCGGCCGCGCGACCGTCCCGGCGAGGATCCAGGCGAGGACGAGACCCGCGCCGATCACGGCGAGACCGATCAGCACCAGTCCGATCCAGCTCTCCCGGACGTTCGACTCGACCTCGCCGAGCGGCGCCGAAACCCTGAGCGCGCCCACCACGGCGCCGCCGTCCGCCACCGGAACGGTGACGAGGAGGAGATCCTCGCCGAGCGTGTCGCTGTGCCGCTCGCGCACGTCCACGCTGCCCGCTCCGAGCGCCTCGGAGAGCTCCGGCCGGTCCGGGGTCGCGTACGGCTCGCCGAGCGTGGCCGTTCCGTCCGAGTCGGCGAGGACCGCGCCGTTCGCATCCACGATCAGCGTCCGGCTGCCCTCGCCGACGCTCGCCTGGCGCGCGATCGAGCGCAGCGTTCGCGTCACCGGCGTCGCGGAGCCGGGTGCCGGATTGGCCCGGGCGACGAGGTCGGAGACGCGCGCGGCCAGGACCGCCGAGCTGGCGAGCACCTCGGCCTCGACCTCCGAGCGGGCGCGCCGGTCGATGTTCAGCGCCAGCGGTACGGCGAGCGCCACGACGACGACCGCGAGGAGGTACGCCGCGCCGAGGACGAGACGGGCGCGAAAGCTCACGAGCCCGGCTCGAAGCGGAAGCCGACGCCGCGAACCGTGTGGATGTACCGCGGGTCGGCGGGATCGTCTCCGAGCTTCTTGCGCAGCGCGCTCACGTGCACGTCGAGCGTCTTCGTCGAGCCGAACCAGGCCGGATCCCAGACCTCGTGGACGATCTCGTCGCGGCGCACGACCTTGCCGGAGCGCTCGAGCAGGACGCGCAGGAGCTCGAACTCCTTCACGGTCAGGTCGAGCGGAACGCCGTCGCGCATCGCGATGTGCGTGTCCAGGTCGAGCCGCACGTCGCCGGACTCGAGCACCGAGCCGGTCTCGCCGCCGGGCTCGCGCTCGGTGCGGCGCAGCACGGCGCGCATCCGCGCCACGAGCTCGGCCGCGCTGAACGGCTTCGTCACGTAGTCGTCCGCGCCCAGCTCGAGCCCGAGCACGCGGTCCATCTCCTCGCCG
Source organism: uncultured Actinomycetes bacterium (assembly GCA_963705875.1). Classification (GTDB taxonomy): domain Bacteria; phylum Actinomycetota; class Thermoleophilia; order Gaiellales; family Gaiellaceae; genus CAVRUF01. The sequence continues at coordinate 49,828 of OY970117.1, forward strand.
CGGGCGGTGAGCATGACCACCGGCGTGCGCGAGGTCTCGCGGATCCGCCGCAGCAGATCGCGCCCGTCCCCGTCGGGGAGCATGACGTCGAGGAGCACGAGGTCGGGGCCGCGCTGCGCGAACACGTCCATCCCGGCCTCGGCCGTCTCGGCCAGGATCGGCTCGAAGCCCTCGCGCGCGAGAGCGTCCATGAGCGGCTCGGAGATCGACCGCTCGTCCTCGATGAGGAGAATCGTCCGCTTGGTCATCCGCGGGCCGAGGGTACCCGGCTAGGCGCCGGCGGACGCCTCGAGGAGCCAGGGCGCCTCGGCATTGTCGGCGTCCGGCATCCGTGCTGTCACGACCCATTCGTCGTAGGAGCCGAGGTCGTACGAGACCGTCCATTCCGCCGACGTGTCGCCCGGGCCGACCGCGAACGTCCCGCACGGCGCGGCGTAGTCGCCGTCCTTCGCGAGCCAGAGGAAGTAGTAGCCGCCGTCGGGCAGGGCGGGGAGCCCGCTGACGTCGAGGCGCACCGTCCGGTTCCCGTCGGTGTCGAGCGGGCCGAGGCTGATCGTCGCGGCTGCGCCCTCGGCGTTCTCGGTCGCCTCCATCGGGATGGCCGCCTGCACGTCGAGATCGTCGTCGCCGATCCAGGGCGCCGAGCGCGAAGAACCCGAGAGCTACGACGGCCACGGTCGCGAGCCCGAACGCGACGCGGCGGAACGTGAACCGGCGAGTCCGCTGCCGCTCGGCGGGCGGCGCGACCTCGCGCAGGCGCGGCGGCAGCTCCGGCAGCGCCGAGACCGTGCGCAGCAGCGCGTCGACGCGCTCGAGCTCGGCGCGGAGCTCGTCCGGGACGTCGTCGCCGATGAGTTCGTCGAGCTGGGGGGGCTCGTAGTGGTCGGTCATTCCTTCACCTCGTCGAGGAGCCCCGCAAGCCGGGCGAGGCCTGCGCGCGTCCGCGTCTTCACGGTTCCAAGTGGAACATCCAGGTAGGACGCCACCTCTGCCTGGGAGAGCCCGCTCCAGTAGGCGAGCTCGAGCACGACGCGCTCCCGTTCGGGAAGCCGCTCGAGCGCGGCGTGGACGCGCCACGAGAGCCACGACGACTCGGCCAGCTCCTCCGGGCCCGCCTCGCCGGAGACGATCTCGGGCGTCTCGGTCGCCGGCTCGACGCGCTGGCGCGCGCGGTCGATGATCGCGTGCCGCGCGACGGCGTAGAGCCAGGCGGACGCGGTGCCGCGTTCGGCCTTGTAGCTCTTGGCGGAGCGCCAGACGGCGGCGAAGGTCTCCTGGGTCGCGTCCTCGGCGCGCCCCGAGTCGCCGAGCTGGCGCTGCGCCATCGCGAGCACCGGGCGCGCGAAGCGCCGGTAGAGCTCCTCGAAGGCCGCGCGGTCGCCTTCGCCGGTCCGCTCGATGAGGGCAGCGTCCTGGGACATCCCGCGTGGATATACGGAGTTCACGATGCCCCTGGATTGTTGCAACGGTCGGCGCTACTTGATGCGCCAGGTCTTCGCGATGGGCGTTGCGTCGACGTTTCCGGCCTTGTCGATCGCCCGGACCCGGAAGGTGTGCTTGCCCTTCTTCAGGTTCTTGTAGGACTTCCCTGACGTGCACGACTTGTAGCCGCCCTTGTCGAGCTTGCACTGGAAGGTCGAGTTCGCCTCGGTGGAGTTGAACTTGAACGCCGCCTTCCGCGCCGTCGTGCTCGCCTTCGGGCCCTTCGTGAGCCGCGTGTTCGGCGGTACGAAGTCGACCGTCCAGCTGAAGGTCGCAGCCGTTGCGTCGGCGTTTCCGTACCCATCGGTCGCGGCCACGGTCAGGAGGTGCGTCCCGAGCCCGAGCCCGGTCAGGTTCAGCGGGCTGGTGCACGCGGTCGCGGCTGCTCCATCGAGCGAGCACTGGAACGTCGACGCCTCTGAGGCGTTGAACTGGATCGACGCGGTCTTCGCCTTCGTCAGGGACGGCGGCCCGCTTGCGATCGACGTATCCGGCGGTGTCGCGTCGACGGTCCACGTCCGAACGGCGGGGACGTGGTCGAAATACCCGCCGTTCTTCGCGCGCACCTGGAAGGTGTGCTGCCCGGTCGTGAGGCCGTTGTACGCGCTGAACGGAGTCGCGCCGCAGTCGAAGAATCCGGAACCATCGATCGCGCAGTCGTAGGCGAGGCCGGCGATCGTGCTGTAGAGGAACGACACGCCCGGGCCGGTCGTGGATCCGTTCGATGGTCCCCCGTTGATCGCCGTGTCGACGATCTTGAAAGCGTGCGGGGAGGAGAAACCGCTCAGGTTGCCCGACTTGTCGGCGGCGCGTGCGTCGAGCGTGTGGTCGCCTTCGCTCAGCGTGAACGGCGTGACGTCCGCCGTGCACGGGACGGCGGCGCCGCCGTCGATGCGGCACTGGGCGTCCACGGGCTCGTTCCAGACCATCGAGAACGTGATCGTGCGATCGGCGACGTCCGAGTACGAGGCCGTGACGAAGCTCAGCAGCCCTGGGGAAGCGAGGTCGTCGAAGGTGATCAGGGGGGAGAAACTCGCGTCACCGAAGAGCGGCGCTTGGAAGATGCAGTAGTTCTCGACCGTGACCTGGTGACACGTTCCGGGCAGCCAGCCAGGGACGAAGAACCAATGATTGGCGGGGGTTCCCAAGCGGAACGGCTCGGATGCGCCGCCTGAATCTGCGAGATCAAGTCGTTGCTCACGACGAGTTGCGGGCAGTCCATCTTCGTCACGCGGTCGTCGGTGTTCGTGTTCGTGCACATCTCCGTGAAGATCGGGCTGCCGGCCGTGCCGGTCACGCGGTAGACGGTTCCGGCGCCCTTGATGATCGGCGTGATCGCGAACGGCCGATGCGCTCGCGGATCCTGCGAGGACGCCGGCTGCGATGACTGCGGTCAGAACGGCTGCGAACTTGACGAGCGGCATGACGACCCCCAAACCCCGGCTTTGTTACGGCGGGTACAAGTGTCCCACCCTTCGGGAAACGGTTCAAGGGTGGCTTTAGGTACGCGCTCCGGTCGCCGCTGCGCCGCGCCAGGAGGCGGCCGCCGTCCACGACGATGCTCGTGCCCGTGACGAAGCTCGCGCGCGTGAGATAGAGGACGGCGTCGGCGATGTCGTCGGGCGTTCCGATGCGGTGGAGAAGCGACTCGGCCTTGCGACGGTCGTTCTGCTCCTCCGTTCCGTCCACGGCGACCGAGCCCGGCGCCACGCCGCACACGCGCACCTCGGGCGCGAGCGCGCGCGCGAGCACGCGGGTGAGCATCGCCTCCGCCGCCTTGGCCGCCGAATGCGGCGCGAACGAGGGCCACGGCTCGAACGCCGCGACGTCCTCGATCAGCACGATCAGGCCCTTCGACTCGCGGCAGAAACGGCGCCGCCGCCTGGGAGACGAAGAACGCGCCCTTCGCAGTCGCGCCGAAGGCGGAGTCCCAGTCGGCCTCGGTGACCTCCTCGACCGGCTTCGGGCGTGAATCCCTCGCTCGCGGCGTGGACGACGAGGCTCAGCCCGCCCAGCTCCGAGGCCGCCCGCTCGACGAGCGCGCGGGCGTCGTCGGCGCGCGCCAGGTCGCCGTCCTTCGAGCCCGCGGCGAAGACCCGGTAGCCCTCCGCCTCGAGCCGCGCGGCGATGACGCGGCCCACGCGGCCGGTGCCTCCGGTGACGAGCGCCCTGTTCGTCGATTCGGCCATCGGGGCACACGATAAGCTCAGCGCGACGTCGACAGAGGAGATCAGGACGAACATGGCCACGCTCGCCTTCAACCATCAGGAGATCGCCGCCCGCGAGCTCAAGCCGGAGCTGCTCGAGCTGCACGGCATCTCACGCGCCGCGGTCGAGGCGCACTACAAGCTCTACCAGGGCTACGTCGCGAAGCGGAACGAGATCCTCGGCAAGCTCGCCGACGTCGATCTGGCCGCCGCGAACCAGGTCTACTCCGAGATCCGCGCGCTGAAGGTCGACCTCAGCTTCGCCGTCGGCGGCGTCAAGAACCACGAGATCTACTTCGAGCATCTCGGCGGCGGCGGCGGCAACCCGGACGGCGCGATGGCCGATCTCATCCGCCGCGACTTCGGGAGCAACGACGCCTGGAAGGCCGACCTCAAGGCGACCGGCATGGCCGGGCGCGGCTGGGCCTGGACGGCGTACGACTGGGACGAGGGCCGGCTCTTCAACTACGTCGGCGACGCCCAGAACACGTTCCCGGTCTGGAACGCGACGCCGCTCGTGGCGCTCGACGTCTACGAGCACGCCTACTTCCTCGACTACCAGACCGACCGCGGGTCGTACATCGACGCCTTCTTCGACAATCTCGATTGGGACGTCGTGAACGGCTGGATCGCCGGCTACCAGATCCAGGTCTAGGGTCTCGGCGCTTCCGTGCAGCCGGTTCTGACGGATCTCTCGCTCATCGCCGCGGGCTACCTGATCGGCTCGCTGCCGTGGGGCTACTGGCTGCCGCTGTGGATCAGGCACGTCGACATCCGCACGGTCGGGAGCGGGAACACGGGCGCGACGAACGTCTGGCGCTCGCTCGGCTTCAAGCTCGGGCTCGCGGTCGCCCTGCTCGACATCGCCAAGGGCGCCGCCGCGGCGCTCCTGGCTCGCTGGCTCGCTGACGACCTCATCGCCGTCCTGGCCGGGCTCGCGGCGATGGTCGGCCACTACCGCCCGATCTTCCTCCGCTTCGCCCGAGGCGGGAAGGCGGTGGCGGTGGTCGGCGGCGTCGGGCTCGCGCTTGCGCCGCTGGCGACGCTCTCCGCGGCCGCCGTCTGGATCGTCGTGTTCCTCGTCTTCCGCTACGCGTCGGTCGCGTCGATGGTCGCCGCGGTGGCGCTGCCGCTCTTCGCGCTCCTCTTCGGCGCCTCGGTACCCGTCGTCGTGTTCACGCTCGCGGCCGCCGTGGCGGTCTTCCTCCTCCACCGCCCGAACATCCGCCGGCTCCGCTCAGGAACCGAGCACAAGATCAGCCTGCGGCGACGGCGCGCCGCCGCGGCCCACTAACCTAGCCGATTTCCGCGAGCCAGGTTCCGAGATCCGATCCGGTCGCCGGCTGCTTGCCGGTCGCGAGCTCCGTGCGGATCTCGCCCACGGTGCCGCAGCGCTGCGCGAGCACCTCGTGGTTGTGGATCGTCTCGAAGTTCACCTGGCGCGCCGAGATGAAGTCGTCGTCGCCGAGCTCCGGATACGCCTCGATGGCCGCCTTGACCATGAGCCGCACGGAGTCCTCGACGAACCTCGGCGTCAGATGCGCGTGCTCGACGACGAACAGCTCGTCGGGCCGCTTGAGGAGCGCGAGGATCGGTGAGCTCATCGAGCTCTCGACCAGCGTGACGAGCTCCTTCGCGTCGATGCGGTGCTCGGTTCCGATGTAGAGCGTCCCGCGGCCGCGCTGGTTGTGCGTCGCGAGCGGAACGAGGTCGAGGATGCGCTCGATGTCGACGTCCCCGAATCCGGCCTCGCCGAGCCGCTCGGCGGCACGGTCGCGGACGAGCCCCTGCGCGCACGGGCACGCGTTGATGCCCGTCGCCTCGACGCCGATCACGCGCTTCGAGCTCTCCCGCGTGGCCGTCGCGCGCCCGATCAGCGTCACGAGCTCCTGCGTCTGCAGCCCGGACACCGGCGTGCGGCGGTCGATCGGGTAGCGGGCGCGGATCTGCACCTCGGCCCGGCCGGCGCGCTGGCGCTCGACGATGTGCTTGGCGATGTGCTCGGCCAGCTCCTCGACGAGAAGCGTTCCGGGGATGACCAGCTCGTCGATCGCCTCGCCGAAAAGCTCCGGGAAGCGGGACATGTGCGCGCCCTTCTGGTCGGCGTCCAGGTCGACGAAACAGTCGATCACCGCGGACACGAGCGCGTACTCGCCGTTGTGGTGCATGCGCACCGCTTTCTCGACCCCGGTCACGCCCACGCGCGAAAGTCCGAGCCGCACCTCGGGCGCGGATGCTTGGAGGTCAGGCGAGGTCAGTACTCTCTCGGCCATCGCCGGCAAAGGTAGCACCCCTCCGACGGGCCACGACGCGCAGTTCCCCCGCCTCGTCGGTCTCGCGTGCCACGACCTGCGGACGCCGCTCGCCACCGTGCACGGGTTCGCGCGGACGCTCCAGCGCGAGCCACTCGGGGATCCGGCCGACCGCTACGTGGAGATGATCGACCTCGCGTCGCTCCAGATCGCGGAGCTGCTCGAGGAGCTCGCGCTGGTCGCGCGGATCGAGTCCGGGCGCTTCGAGCCACTTGTCGAAACCGCGGACACGCTGGCGCTCGTGGAGGAAGCTGCAGGCGAGCTGCCCGAGGATCCGGTGAACGTGACCGGGTCGGGCGCGCCGGTGTCCGTCGAGGTCGAGACCACTCGCCGGGCGTTGCGTCAGCTGCTTCGCGCCGCGCGCCGGCACGGAGGGCTCGACGCGGTCGACGTCTCGGTGAACGGCGCGGAGATCGCGGTCTCGCCGATCCTCGATACGGCGGCCGGGGTGGTCACCGGCGAGGAGCTGAAGGAGCTCGGCGCTGCCGCTGCGGTGCGGCTGATCGTCGCCCTCGGCGGCTCGGTCGTGCTCGACGGCGACCGGTTGCTCGTCCGCCTGCCGGCCTGAAACCTCCTAGCCGGCGCGGATCGCGGAGAGCACGTGCTCCTCGCGCCCGGCGCGGAGCGAGTCGACGAGCCGCGTCGTCCCGGTGAGCCCTTCCTTGCGGCTGAGGAGCGCGTCGAGCTCGGTCGCGCTGAGGCCGGCCCGCTTGGCCGTGGCGAGGATCGGCTCCACGACCGGCAGCGTCCGTCCGGCGTGGTCGAACTGCCACGACGGGTAGCGGTACTCGCTTCCGATCCCGGTCGGAACGCCGAGCAGCTCGCCCGCGCGGCGGCGCCGGTCGATCTCGAGCGGCTCGATGCCGAGCTTCATCGCGAGCCAGGCGCCGGAGTAGTCGGGCGTGTCGGCCATCGTCGTCATTCTCACACGAGCGCAGGGCAGTTAGTTGCAGGTCCCGACCTTGATCCGTCCGTCCGGCCCTCGCTTGTGGACCGTGATCGCGCCCACCGTGGCCTCCATGCAGTACGACGTGGTCGAGGTGTCGAGGATGTAGACCTTCCGGACGCCGGGGTCCCAGTCCGCCCGCAGATTCTTGGACGTGGCACCGAAGTACGTGCCGTAGGCCTCGCGGTAGGCCTCGAGCGCGGCGGTCGCGCTGCGGATGTTCGCCTTGGCCTTCGCCGTGCTCCCCGTGTTGGGCACGTCGCCCGGGATCGCCTCCACGTCGACGATCGGGGCACCGTCGCAGAGCCCGCGCTCCAGGGGAGCGTCCGGCCCCGGCTTGCGAATCCACGCCTCGCCGACGACGCCCTGGATGCAGTACGACGTTGCGGTCGTGACTCCGACCGTGACGTTCAGGCCGGCGTCGTATCCCCGGAGGCTCTCGATGCTCATGCCCTCGTACGTTCCCTTGTCTGTCCGGTAGGCCTCGACGGCGATGAGCGCGTTCTTCACCGCGGACCGTGCCTGCGCGATGTTCGTCTTTCGCCGGCGCTCGCAGAAGGGAGCGAGCGGCTGCACCTTCTCTGCGGTCCTCAGGGCGTCGTCCGGATGCCCGTGCTTGCAGCGCCTGAGAATGTTCAGACTGGCGTTCGTGTCGAGCCCGTCCGTCGACGATACGTCGATGGTGACGGGACCGCCTTCGTTGTCGCCGCAGGCGGCGGCCAAGAGCGTGAGGAGAAGCACGGCGGCGGCGAGTGCGCGGCGCACGTGTCACTTATCGGCCGTTTCGGGCGGGCGCTTGACGCAGCGGCGGAACCCTTCGGCGAGCCGTGGTGTATCCGCTTCGTGAGGCTCGTGGCCGCCCTTGTGCTTGCGTTCGCGGCCGCAGGCTGCGGTGGATCCGGGGAGGGGCGCCCGCCGGCTCAGACGACCGGTTCCGCTTCGTTGACCGCGGAGGGCTGCCCGATCGACGACCCGGACTTCTGCGCGCGTGCGACCGAGGCGGCGAACGCGTTTCTCTCCGGGAGCGCGGACGACCTGGTCGCGCTGAGCCTCGCCGACCGGTTCGCCTGCGCCGAGGTTCCGGCCGGGCTGTTCCCGCAGTGCGAGCCGGGCCGCGTCCTGTCCGGGCACCCGGTATCCGGGGTGGACGGACAGTTCGAGGTTCTGGACGCGGCGCAGTACGAAGACCGCCTGAGCGAGCTCGCCGGGTCGAGCGACGCGGAGGTCCGCGGCGTCGGCACGTGCGGGCCGGCCGATCCCGAGCGGCGCTCCTACCACCTCGCGTTCGGGGCCGCGAAGGACGGAGAGCCGTGGCTCGGCTCGCTCGAGTTCGTCTTCCGGGACGGCGCCTGGTCGATCGGCGTCCTCTACGCCGACTCGGTCGAGGCGTGGAAGCGCGAGTACGCGGACCCGGCCGCCGATCTGGCCTGCGGCAACGTGCAGGAGTGGAGCTAGCGCAGCAGCCGCGACATGCGCCGGTCCTTCAGCACGCGGCCGCCGGTCTGGCACGTGGGGCAGTAGAAGATCGTGTGCTCCTCGAAATCCACCTGCGCGATCGGGGTGCCGCAGACCCAGCACGGCTCTCCCAGGTGGCGGTGGATGCGGTACGCCTTCGCGTCGCCGACTCCCTGCTCGCGTAGCTCGAGGCCCGTGGAGAGCGTCTCGTCGATCGTGGTCGCGAGGCGTTCGATCTCCTCGTCCGAGAGATCCTTGGTCAGCGCGTACGGCGAGAGCTTCGCCCGGTGGAGGATCTCGTTCACCCAGGCGCGGCCGATGCCGGCGACGACGCGCTGGTCGCGGAGCTGCGCGTGGAGCCGGCCCGAGTTGGCGCGGAGGATCTCGCCGAGGCGCTCCGGCCCGAGCCCGAGCGCGTCCGGGCCGAGGTGCGCGAGCTCGGCCTCGATCGCCTCGGGCGTGTAGAGCCCGACCTTCGCGCGCTTCTTCTTGCCCGCCTCGGTGAGGACGAGCGCCGACTCGTCGGCGAAGTTCAGCTGGAACGCCGGCGACTTCGGCCGCTTTCCGCCCGGGGCCGACCACGCGAGCCGACCCGCCGACATCAGGTGGATGTGCAGGACGAGCCCGCCGTCGTCCGTGGGGAAGAGCAGATGCTTCCCGCGCCTGCGCGCGCCCGCGAGGCTGCGGCCCTCGAGGTCCGACAGCGGCGGGTCGAACGTCTTCAGCGTCGCGATGTGCATCGGGCCGGCGCGCCCCACCGGCGCGTGCGCGACCGGCTCGTCCAGCTCTCGGCGCAAGGCCTCGATCTCAGGCAGCTCGGGCAACTACGCTCCCTCCGTGGCGTCGGCGATCAGCGTACTCGTGGAGCGCGGAGGCGTCGTGGAGTCGCGCCATACGATCCATGCGGCCGCGGTCCGCGACGGGGCGCTGGTCGACTCGGCCGGCGATCCGGAGCTCGTCACCTTCATGCGCTCGTCCGCGAAGCCGTTCCAGGCGCTGCCGCTCGCGGTCGAGGCGCCGGACCTGCCGGACGAGGAGCTCGCGATCGCCTGCGCCTCGCACGACGGCGCGCCGGAGCACCTCGCGGCCGTGAACGCGCTGCTCGCCCGTGCCGGGTGCGGCGAGGACGACCTCGAGTGCGGCCCGGAGCGCGGCTCGCGCCTCAACCACAACTGCTCCGGGAAGCACGCCGGGATGCTGCTCCTCGCGAAGCTGCGCGGCTGGCCGCAGGCCGGCTACCGGCTGCCGGACCATCCGGTCCAGATCGAGCTGGGCGCCGTGCTGGCCGGGGCGCTCGGGCTCGACGATCCGGCCGAGGCGGTCGACGGCTGCGGCGTCCCGACCTACGCCGCGCCGCTCTCCGCCATGGCGCTCGCGTTCTCGCGTCTCACCACCGGAGAGCTGCTCGGATCCGACCGTGTGACCGCCGTCATGCGGGCCCATCCGGTGCTCGTCGGCGGTGTGGAAGCTGGGGATACGAAGATCATGCTCGCGGCCGAGGGCGTGATCGCCAAGCGCGGCGCCGAGGGGCTCATGTGCGCTGTGTTACCAGACGGAACGGGCGTCGCCGCGAAGGTCGAGGACGGGGCAAACCGCGCCGCAGGCCCTGGTTTGGCGGCGTTTCTCGGCATCCAGGAACTGGTTCGAGAGCCGGTTATCAACAGCCTCTGTGAGGAAGTGGGACAAATCGTCCCCAGCCAGTGAAAAACAGTTCCCGTTTTCCCCAGGACCGGTGTACAATCCGCCCCCGCTGAGGCGGTAGTGAGCCGGGGGCACGTGGGGTCTCGCCGGTTCGTTGCGCGAAAGCGATGCTGCGGACGCTAACGACGAAGGCGAGGTCGAATGCTCACGGTCGACATCACGCTCCCCGACATCGAGGAGTTGCACAAGCTCGTTGTTGACGGACAGGAGAAGGGGTTCCTGACCTATGACGAGATCGTCGCGGGGCTCGAAGAGATCGACCTCACCAAGGAGCAGGTCGAGGACTTCTACACCTACCTCGTCGACCACGGCATCGAGCTCCACGAAGGCGAAGAGCACAAGGCGCCGCCCCATGAGCAGCCGGCTCTCGCCGAAGACGACAAGAACGCGCCCAAGCTCGACCTGACCGTCGAGCCCTCGCTCGACTCGCTGCGGCTCTACCTGCGCGAGATCGGCAAGGTCGCGCTCCTCACCGCCGACCAGGAGATCTACCTCGCCAAGCGGATCGAGCGCGGGGACATGGCCGCGAAGACGCAGATGATCGAGGCGAACCTGCGCCTCGTCGTCTCGATCGCGAAGGCGTACCTGGGCCGCGGGCTCTCGTTCCTGGATCTCATCCAGGAGGGCTCGCTCGGCCTCATCCGCGCGGTCGAGAAGTTCGACTACCGCAAGGGCTTCAAGTTCTCCACGTACGCGACGTGGTGGATCCGCCAGGCCGTGACCCGCGCGATCGCCGACAAGGCCCGCACGATCCGGATCCCGGTGCACATGGTCGAGAAGCTGAACAAGGTCGTGCACATCGAGCGTCAGCTCGTGCAGCGCCTCGGCCGCGAGCCCAGGCCCGAGGAGATCGCCGAGGAGCTCGAGATCCCGACCGATGAGGTGCGGGAGATCCTCCGCATGGCGCAGCTTCCGATCTCGCTCGAGAAGCCCATCGGCGAGGAAGAGGAGTCCGAGCTGGGCGACTTCGTCCAGGACGAGGCGGCCGAGTCGCCGTTCGACTCCACGTCGCTGAATCTACGCCGCGAGGACATCGATAAGGCGCTCGAATCGCTTCCCGACCGGGAGCGCAAGGTGATCGAGCTTCGCTTCGGCCTGCTCGGCGACCAGCCGCGCACGCTCGAAGAGGTCGGCCGCGCGTTCGGCGTCACCCGCGAGCGGATCCGCCAGATCGAGAACCACACGCTGAAGAAGCTCGAGGGCCTCCCCGAGGCTCAGGCGCTCAAAGACTGCATGTAGCCAGCGCGTCTACCGTTCCGGGCATGGCACCCGAACGGCGGATCGCACTCATCTCGGTCGGCGCTGCCGTTGCGCTCATCGCGCTCAAGCTGGGCGCGGGGCTCGCGAGCGGGAGCCTCGGCCTGCTCTCCGAGGCGGCGCACTCGGGGACCGACCTCGCGGCGGCGCTCCTGACCTTCTTCGCGGTCGGCGTGGCGGTGCGGCCGGCCGACCAGGGACATCCGTACGGGCACGGCAAAGCGGATCACCTGGCCGCGCTCGCCGAGGCGACCGTTCTGGCCCTGGTGAGCATCGTGATCGGCACCCTCGCGATCCTGCGGCTCGTCGGCGACGACCCGCCCGAGCTCGATCTCGCGTGGTGGACATTCGCCGTGATCGGCCTCGTGATCGTGATCGACGCGAGCCGCGCGGTGGTGTCGTGGCGCGCGGCGCGGCGCTACAGCAACGCCGCGCTCGCGACCAACGCGTTCCATTTCGCGAGCGACCTGGCCGGCTCGACGGCCGTGCTCATCGGGCTCATCCTCGCGCGCGAGGGCTATCCGGCCGGCGACTCCGTGGCCGCGATCGTCGTCGCCGTCATCGTGATCGCGGCCGCCGCGCGGCTCATGCGGCGCAACGTCGACGTCCTCATGGATCGCGCGCCGCTCGACGCCGAGGAGGCCGTTCGCGAGGCGATCTCCACGATCGACCCGCCCGTCGAGCTGCGCCGCCTGCGGATGCGCTACGCCGCCGGCGTGCACTTCGCGGACGTCGTCATCGGCGTGTCGGGGTCGGCCGCCGTCGGCCAGGGCCATGCGGCCGCGGACCAGGTCGAGGACGCGGTCGAGCGCGTCCTGCCCGAAACCGACGTGGTCGTGCACGTGGAGCCGACGCAGCTCGAGGAGCTCGGAGAGCGCGCCCATGCCGCCGCCGCGAAGGTCGCGGGCGTGCGCGAGATCCACAACGTCGCCATCCTCGACGCGGGCGACCGCACGGTCGTCTCGCTCCATCTGAAGCTCCCGGGGAACCTGCCGCTCAGCGAGGCGCACGAGGTCGCGTCGGCGGTCGAGGCGGCGATCCGGGCGGAGCTTCCGGGCGTCGCCGAGGTGCAGACCCACCTGGAGCCGCTCGGCGAGGAGACGGCCGGCGAGGCGGTGGGCGACGGCGTCGAGCGCGCCCGCGTGGAGGAGATCGTGAGCGAGCTGACCGGCGGCCCCCCGCGGGAGGTTCGCGTCTTCCGTACGGACGCCGGGCTCGTCGTCTTCCTCACGCTCGGCTTCGATCCCGAGCGCTCGCTCGCCGAGGCGCACGAGCGCGCGAGCGAGATCGAGGCGCGCATCCACCGCGACCTGCCCGACGTGGCAGAGGCGATCGTCCACACCGAGCCGTGAGGCCTTCGTCAACCCGGTGCGGACCGCTCCGGCGCACGTCACGAACCTGGCTTGTGTTGCATCGACACAAAGTCGCAAGCCCGCATGGATCGTGCTTCGCGCCCGATCGGACATGGCCGCGGTCGTGCGTGTGATGCAACACAAAGTCGGCGGCGCGGCGGGCCTGGAACACGCCGGGTGGTGGCGGTGAGTAGAGTCCGCGGGCGATGATCGGGCGCAAGAAAACGCAGAAGGATCGCTGGGCCCAGGACAACCGCCTGGCCGCGAATCCGGCCGCCTACGCGGCGACGATCGGCCTCGTGCTCGCCGTCGTCGGGCTGTTCGTCCTCTTCTACTTCGTCTAGACGACGCTGATGATGCGCTCTTCGCGCTCGGCCGGCCAGTCGGTGCCGAGCTCGACGTCGAGCTTCTCGCGCAGCTCACCGTTCTGAGCCAGCTGCTCCACGATGTCGGCGCCGCCGATCAGCTCGCCGCGCACGAAGACCTGCGGGATCGTCGGCCAGCTCGAGATCGCCGAGAGCTCCTGGCGAATCGCGGGGTCGGGGAGGATGTCCACCGCGGTCACGGACGCGCCGGCCGAACGAAGCGCCTCGAGGGCGCGGCCGGAGTTGCCGCAGAGCACCCGCTCGGGCGTTCCCTTCATGAAGAGCACGACGTCCTCGGAGTCGATCGTGGTCTTGATCTTGTCGCTCAGCTCGCTCATGTTCCTCCTCGGGTGGTGATGCGCAGTTCGTGGATCGTGCCGTCGGACAGCTGCGCCGCGAGCGCGTCGTAGACGAGGCGGTGCTGCTCGACCAGCGTGAGGCCGTCGAAGCTCGGGCTCGCGACCGTCACCTGGAAGTGGTCGCCCCCGCCGGTGCGGTCTTCGACCGAGATCTCGGTCGCGTCGGGGAACGAGGCGCGGAGCAGTACGTCAAGCGGAGCGGTCACGCGAAAGACGCTAGCAGCAGCGGTTTGGGCTGCGGGTAGGCTGGCCGCGCTGTGCGCGAACTCGCGGATCGCCCCATCCACGCAAGGGCCGTGGCCTGCGGTCTTTTCCTCGCTGCGCTCTTCGCGTTCATGTATCCGTTCGTCACCGTGACGGCCGACCGGCGCGCCGCGACGGCGACCGGCTTCGAGCTCGCGACGTACGACGTGACCTACGAGGGCACCTACGTCCAGGAGTCGTTCCGGGGGGAGGTGGAGCACTGGATCGGCCGCGGGCAGGCGCCGGCGCTCATCGCGTTCGCGTCCCTCGTCGCGGCGGCGGTGCTCGTCTGGATCCCGTGGCGCGGCGGGCCGATGATCGCCTCGATCGGGGGCTTCCTCGCCGTCCTCGCCATGTTCGGGCTCTACCAGCGGGTCGGCTCGATCGCGGCCCTCGCCGTGACCCAGCGCCACGGCGGCTACTGGGTTGCGCTGCTCTTCGCACTCGCGGGGGCCATCTGGTCGACGTACGTGCTCACGCGCACGCCGTGGTGGTGGACGCCCGATCTCTCGAACCACCGCGACTACTTCGCCGACCGGCGCCGTTAGGCTGCGTCGCATGTCCGTCGAGGAGCAGCTCGCGCTCTATCGCGCCGTCCGCCGCGATCTCGAGCAGCGCATCCTCCCGCTCGCGACCTCGGTCGACGGACGCCGGTTCACGCTGCAGACGTCCCTCTACGGGCTCGAGCTCGAGACGGGTGGCTACGTCGTCCTCGCGGGGGAGGGAGTCGACCGCCTCGGCCAGCTCCAGTCGCTCGGGCAGACCCAGGCCGACGGGCCCGAGCTCGAGGGGACGCGCATCATGATCCGTGCCGCCACAGGCGAAGGCGTCGTGCTCGACGGCGACGGCAAGCCGTTCCACGACGCGCTTGCGCGACGGGCCACGCCGGAGGAGGTCGCGGCGCACCTCGAGCGCGTCGCGCCGCCGCGCGCGCGGCTGGAGGTCGGCTCGCTCCTCCTCGCGCCCGGCGTTCCGCTTGCGCTCGACGCGGGCGGGTTCGACCGCCACACGTTCCTGTGCGGCCAGTCCGGGTCGGGGAAGACGTACGCGCTCGGCGTCCTGCTCGAGCGGCTCCTCCACTCGACGTCGCTGAAGATCGTCGTGCTCGACCCGAACTCCGACTTCGTCCGGCTGGGGGAGACCCGCCCCGATGCCGGCGAGGCGGATGCGGCCCGCCATGCGGAGGTCGGCCGCCAGATCGCCGTTCGCCGCGCGGGCGAGGGGCTTCGGGTGCCGCTCGACGCGCTCGATCCTGCGACCCAGGCGGCGGTTCTGCGCCTCGATCCCGTCGACGACCGTGAGGAGTACTCGGATTTCATCACGCTCGTGGAACTCGGCCGCTTCGACACGCTCGAAGAGCTCGCCGACGGCCGGCTCTCGATGCGGATCAAGAACCTCGGCGCCGATCGCTGGGGCATCTGGTCGCGCGGCGAGGCGGTTTCGGTCGTCGCCGATGTCCTCGACAGCGACGCGCGCTGCGTCGTGGTCGACCTCGGCTCGCTCCCGACGCGCGAGGAGCAGGCGCTCGCGTCGACGGCGATCCTCGACGCGCTCTGGCGCGAGCGCGAACGGCGCCAGCCGGTGCTCGTCGTTGTCGACGAGGCGCACAACGTCCTTCCGGCCGAGCCGGCGGACGCGATCACGGCCCGCTCGACCGAGGCCGCCATCCGGATCGCCGCCGAGGGACGCAAGTTCGGCATGTACCTCCTCGTCTCCACGCAGCGGCCGCAGAAGGTGCACGAGAACGTGCTCAGCCAGTGCGACAACCTGCTGCTCATGCGCATGAACTCGCAGGCCGACCTCGGCTACGTCGGCGACGTCTTCTCGTTCGTCCCGCGCAGCCTGCTCGAGCGCGCGACCATGTTCCGGCAGGGCGAATGCCTCGTCGGCGGGAAGATCGCGCCGCACCCGGCGCTCATGAAGGTCGGCGCGCGGATAGCAGTCGAGGGCGGCGGCGACGTGCCCGCCACCTGGGCCGACGCCTAGAACTCCGTCCGCTCGCCGGGATCGAGGATGCGCACCTCGACGTCCGGCGCGACGTCCGCGGCCAGGCGCGCGAACGTCTCGGCGGGCTCGCGCCCGAGTCCGAGCCCGCGGCCGATCGGGGCGAACGTGCCCCAGTGGATCGGGATCGCGATCTTCGGACGCAGGCGCCGCACGGCCTCGGCGGCGCGGGTCGGATCGAGGTGGAGCCCGGAGTCCACGCTCGACCCCCAGCCCCAGACCGGGATGAGCCCGACGTCGAGGTCGTCCACGAGCCCGTCCATCTCGTCGAAGAGGTCGGTGTCGCCGGCGAAGTAGACGCTCGTCGAGCCGCGCAGGACGTAGCCGACCGCGGTCAGCCCCAGCCGCAGCGGCGGGCGGTTCCCGTCGTGGAGGGCGGTCGTCACGGTCACGGACACGCCGCCGAGGTCGAACTCGTCGCCGGGAACCGCCTCGCGCACATCGGTGAATCCGCGCCGTCGCGCCAGGCCGCCGAGCCCCTTCGGTACCACGACCGCGATGTCGTGGTCGAGCAGCCGCAGCGAGGGGAGATCCAGGTGGTCGAAATGCCCGTGCGACAGGAGCACGGCGGTCAGATCCGTCGGTGTCTCCGGCAGGGCGGCGACGCGGGTCAGGTGCGCGGCGCGCTTGCGCAGGAGCGGATCGGTGACGAACCGGGCGCCGTCCACCTCGACGACGAGCGTCGCGTGACCCAGGTACTCGGCGGATCCGCTCATGCGTCGATCGTACGCGCGACCTGCAACGGCCGGGACGAGCCCTAGAGTCGGGCCATGGACCGCCTCGACCGGCCGATCGAGATCGCCATCAGCCTGCGCACGCTGTTCATCGCCGTGGCGATCGTGTTCGCGGGCTGGGCGGTCGTCTCGATCCTCGATGCGCTAGTGATCGTGTTCATCGGGATCTTCCTCGCGCACGTCTTCGAGCACCCGACCCGGGCGGTCATGCGGAAGACGAAGCTCGGCCGCGGCGGTGCGGCGACGGTCGTCGTGCTCGGAACCGCCCTCGGGTTCGCCGCGCTCGCGCTCGTCCTGCTCGTTCCGCTCCTCAGCGACCTGCGCGACTTCCTCCAGGGACTGCCCGATCTCGTGGACGAGCTCCGCGCCGACGGCACGCTCGACTGGCTGGCCGACTCGGGCGCGGCCCAAAACGTCGACGAGGCCGCGCAGACGGTCGCCGGCCGGGTACCCGAGTCGATCGCCGCGCTCGTCGGTCTGGCGGGGAGCTTCTTCGCTGCCGGCCTGACGATCTTCACGATCATCTTCCTGGCGCTCTTCCTCCTCATCGACATGCCGCGCCTCAAGGAAGCGCTCGCGAGCGTGCTCTTCCCGAAGACCGCCGAGCGGACGCTGGACGTCTGGGAGCAGATCACGCGCACTGTTTCCCGCTGGGCGATCGGCGCGATCGTGATCGCGTGCATCGCCGGGCTCGTCCAGGGCGGAACCGTGTGGCTGCTCGGCGCCGAGTATGCGCTCGCGCTCGGAATCATCGCCGGGTTCCTCGACCTGATCCCGAACCTCGGCGCGACGATCGCAGGCTTCATCCTCGTGCCGGCCGTCTGGGCGCAGGAGGGCGTCACCGCGGCCGTGATCATGCTGATCGTCGTCCTCGTCTACCAGCAGATCGAGAACAACATCCTGACGCCGACGATCCAGGGGAAGGCGGTCGACATCTCGGCCTTCTTCGTCATCCTCGGCGTGACGCTCTTCGGCGCGCTGCTCGGCGTGCTCGGGGCCCTCGTCGCCGTTCCGATCGTCGCGTCGATCCAGATCGTCGTGAAGGAGCTGACGAAGGAGCGCCGCGCGCGCGTGGCCGAAGCCTCTTCGACCGCGCGCGCGAGCGAACCCCGCTTAGACGGTTGCAGCCTTGCCGAGGCTGCGCAGCTTGAACGCGACCATGATCTCGGTCAGGCCGCGGAACAGTGCGAACACGCCGATCCAGACGACGAGCAGGATCGCCGAGCCGCGGAAGTAGCCGGCCGCCCAGAACCCGAGCAGGATCTCGAGGATCCCGACCACGAGCAGGAGCCACCACAGATCGCCGCGCACCATCAAGGCTGCGATCACGTCGAAGATTCCCTTGAACAGGATGAACCAGGCGAAGATCGTCGCCAGCGCGACGAACGTTCCCTGTGGCTGGAAGAACGCCGTGATCCCTGCGGCGATGAACAGCACGCCGAGCAGCCCGTGGATCCACTTCCAGCCTGACGACGACATGGGCATCGCCATGAACTCGTTGACGCCCGCGAAGATCGCCACGATCCCGAACGCGATCGAGATCGCGTAGACCGAATCCAGGTCGAGCCGCAGCAGGATCAGCGAGACCCAGAGCCAGGCGATTCCGGTGACGAGGAAGAGCCACCAGTACTTGGTCGCGCCGTCGACGTACTCGCGGTCGTCCAGCGTCATTCCTTGCATCGATCCTCCCTTTGAGGCGATAGGTGAGCGGCGCGAGTCTATTCCGAGCCCCGGAGGGAATAGACTCGCGCTGTGAGCGCCGCGCCTCCCCCCAAGACCGGGCCCTCGAAGAAGCGAATCGTGACGGCCCGGATCCTGGTCGTTCTCGCCGCGCTCATCGGCGTGGTCGCTGCGCTCGCCGGCTACGTCCGCTACCAGGCGCTCGACACCGAGACCTTCAAGGGAACGGCCAGCGAGCTGATCGCCGACGACACCGTCCGCAACGAGATCGGCGTGCGGCTGGTCGACCAGCTCTTCGCGAACGTCGATCTCGCGGCCGAGCTCGAGGCGACCCTGCCGGAGAACCTCCAGCCCCTCGCCGTTCCGATCGCCGGCGCGACGCGGCAGCTCGCCGACCGCGCCGCCGTCAACCTGTTCGAACGGCCGCGGGTCCAGCAGCTCTGGATCGACTCGCTGGTCAAGACCCAGGAGCAGGTGAAGAAGCTGCTCGACGGCGACACGACGGTCGTGCAGAACACCGACGGATTCGTCGTCTTGAACCTGCAGCCGCTGGTCGTCCAGCTCGGGGACGAGGTCGCGGTCGTCGGCCGGGTCGCGAACGCGCTTCCCCCGGATGCCGGCCTGATCCAGATCATGGACGCGGATCAGCTGACGCTCGCCCAGGACCTCACGAACATCCTGAACAAGGTCGGGCTCTGGCTCTGGGTCGTCCCGCTGCTCCTCTTCGGCGCCGCGGTCGCGATCGTTCCCGGCCGCCGGCGCCTCGAGCTGCGCGCGATCGCGTTCGCGGGGATCCTGGTCGGCCTGCTGATCCTCATGCTGCGCGGCATCTCCGGGCGCTACATCGTCGAGAACCTCGTGCAGTACGACTCCAGCCGCCCGGCGGCCCAGGACGCGTGGAACATCATCACCGACCTGCTCAGGCAGGGCGGCTTGACGATCCTCGGGATCGGCTTGATCCTGCTCTTCGGCGTCTGGCTCGCCGGCCCGTCGCGCACCGGCTCGGCGTCGCGCCGCTTCGTCGCCCCGTTCCTCGCGCACTGGTGGATGGCGTACGCGATCTTCCTCTTCCTCGCCCTCCTGATCCTCTGGTGGGGCCCGACGGAGCAGACCCGCCGGCCGCTCCAGATGTTCGTGTTCATCGTGATCTTCGCCCTCGGCTTCGAGGGATTGCGGCGGCTGACGATGCGCGACGTTCCCGGTGCGTCCGAGATGTCGGCCGGGGCCGCGCTCACCGCGCCGTTCGAGAACTACCGCGCCAACCGCGCGTCGAGCAAGCGCCTCGAGGAGCTCGACCGCCTCGCCCGGCTCAAGGAGTCCGGCGCCATCACGGACGCCGAGTTCCAGGCGCGCAAGAACGAGCTCGGCTAGCCGACGCTTCGGCCGGTCGCCTCGCGCACGTTGATCCGGAACGCGACCGCCTGGCGGCCGGATTCGCGCGGGCGCCGGCTCGTTCCGCCGAAGCGGTCGCGCAAGCAGCTCGAGCGCGCGCTCGACGTCGTCGCCGGCGAGCTCCTCGTACTCGCCCTGGAGGATCGCGCTGCGCCACACGCCGGGCCCGTCGTAGGCGTCCACCTCGAAGCAGACGCTCGGATTCGTGCGGAGCATCCGGGTCTTCAGGCCCTCGACCGTGAGGACGTAGACGCTCTCGCCGTCCCAGCCGTAGATGACCGGCACGACGTAGGTGGTTCCGTCCGCGTGGCAGCCGACGCGCCCCACGGTCTGGGTGCGCAGCAGCTCGTCGATCTCCTCGCGGCGTGAGCTCGTTCACTCGTGGATCATCGCCGGTTTGCGGCCGACGAGCCACAGGAGCCCGAGCACGGGGAGGACGAGCGGCACGAATCCGTAGCCGAGGCCGAAGTTCGACCAGACGGTCGCGTCGGGAAACGCGGACGGCCGGGCCAGGCTCAGCGTGCCGACGACGAGCACGCCGGCGAGCTCCACGGAGCAGACGGCGATCGCGGCGCGCCGGGCCCACTCTTCCGGGACGGCGCAGGAGAATCGCGCCGGCGAGGTAGATCGCGGCCGCAACGGTCGAGAGCGCGTAGGCGAACGGCGCATCGTCCGGGTGCGTCGAAAGCTGGACGATCGCGCGCGCGCCCGCGGCGATCGCGAGCACCGTGTACGCGGCCGCGAGCGTGCGGCCGACGCCGGGATTCTGTTGTAAGGCAGCCCTTACAGACACGACGGGCGACCCTAGCACGGGAGGCTGCGTGGGATACTGGCGCCGTGGCTGCCGAGGGATCGAGCAAGCACGGACACATCCGCGATCCGGCGTACTGAAGACGCTCGTGATCGCCGCCCTCCTCGGGATCCCGGCCGCGGTCGGGGCCGTGCTCTTCACGACGGCGGTGCACGAGGTCGAGCATCTGCTCTGGACCGACCTCCCCGAGGAGTTCGGCTGGGTCGAGCCCGCCTGGTGGTACGTGATCCTCCTGCCCATGATCGCGGGCGGCGATCGTCGCCCTCTGCCTGCGGCTTCCGGGGGGCGGCGGGACATCCGGCCAGGGAGGGGATCGAGACTGCATCCGGCGACGCCGGTCGAGCTTCCCGAGCATCCTGCTCGGCGGCGCTCGCGTCGCTTTCCTTCGGCCTCGTGCTCGGCCCCGAGGCGCCGCTGCATGGCGCTCGGGCTCTGCTTCGGCGGCGTCGCCGCCCACTTCGCCCGGGCGGAGAAGGCGCACGCGCAGGATCTCGTGCTCGCCGGAGCGTTCGCGGCGATCGCGGTCGTGCTCGGAGGCCCGATCGTCGCCGCGTTCATGATCTTCGAGATGGTCGCGTCGTCGGGTCTCGTCGAGGCGCACAAGATCGGGCACGTGCTGCTGCCGGGGTTCGTGGCGGCGGGCACGGGCTACCTGGTGTTCGCCGGGCTCGGCCGCTGGCACGGCCTGGACGTGCCCGAGCTCGCCGTGCCCGGGCTGCCGGTCTACGAGAGCGTCCGAGTGAACGACGTCGTCTGGACGATCCCGCTGGCGGCCGGCGTGGCGACGATCGTCGTCCTCGCGAGGCGGTTCGCCCAGGAGCTCATCGCCCGCCTCCGTCATGGGGCGACGATCACGCTGCTCGTGGGCGGCGCCGCCGTCGGGCTGACGGCAGTCCTCTACCGCGCGCTCGCCGACCGTCCGGTCGAGCTCGTCCTCTTCTCCGGGCAGGCCTCGCTTCCGGCGGTGATCGCCGAGGGGTCCGCGAGCGTCCTCGTAGCGCTCCTCGTGGCGAAGCTGATCGCCTACGGCCTCTCGCTGGCGGCGGGATTCCGCGGCGGGATGATCTTCCCGTCGGTGACGCTCGGGGTGATTGCCGGCGTGCTCGCCTCGGTCGTCCTTCCGGGCTTCGATCTCACGCCGGCGGTGATCGCGGGCATCGCGGCCGCGGCCGCTTCCGCCATGACGCTCCCGTTCTTCGGCGCCCTCTTGGCCGCACTCCTCGGCGGGACGGCGGGCGCGAAAGCGGTTCCCGTCGCCATCATCGCGGCTGCGATCGCCTGGCTCGTGACGCTCGCGCTCGAGTATCCGGTCGAAGACGAGCCGGCCACGACGTCCTCCGCCGCGGCCGGCTCGCAGAGCTCGAGCTAGGCCTCCATGGCGCCCGGCCGCGTCAGGGCCCAGATGACCCAGACGGCGAGCGCGATCATGATGATCGACCACCACGGGTAGTAGGGGATGAAGAAGAAGTTGGCGATCGCGCTGAGGAGCGCGAGGGTCAGCGCGACCACTCCGGCCCACGCCCGGCGGGCGAAGAGGTAGAAGCCGCTGACGCCGACGAGGACGCCGAGGATCAGGTGGATCCAACCCCAGGCCGACGTGTCCAGATCGAACGTGTAGTTCTGCGTGAGGACGTAGAAGTCGTCGTTTGCGATCGCGACAACCCCCGCGATCGCCTGGAAGACGCCGATCATCACCATGATCGTCGCGGCGAACGCGATCCCGCCGACCGCCCACCCCGAGACACTGGGCGGCGTCGGCTCATTCTCGTACTGCGACACGGCTAGCTCCTTTCGGTCCCTGAAATTTGCGGGCACAAGCGTACTTCGACGCTCGGCTGCCAAAGCCCTGTTTGTTGACTTTTGGCGGCCTGGTGCAGGAGGATCCAGGGCACTCAACCCCGGGGAGGAAGCTCGATGTTCGGACGACGGATTCAGGCCGGATCCAGGCGCGTGCGCCTGGCCGTAGGCATAACGACCATCGCGGCGTTTGCGCTTTTCGCAGTCATCGGGGCCGGGCCCATCGCGGCCTACCCCGCACCCGATCCGGAGCCGATTCCGGAACCCGTTCCCGAACCGGCGCCCGAACCAGCGGTTCCGACGTTCGTCGACGGCCTCTCGCAGGCCGTGTTCGGCGGCTCCGCGACCTGGCTGAACAGCGAGCTCTGGGTCGAGACCGACGTCGACTCCGACTTCGACGGCAAGCTCGACCGCGTCCACGTGGACGTGACCCGCGTCCCCGAGACGCAGACCGACGGGCTCAAGGTCCCCGTGATCTTCGAGATCAGCCCGTACTACGCGAACCTCGGCCCGGCCCGGAACTGGGGCGTGAACCACGAGGTCGGCTTCCCGCCGGCCACGCGCGTCGCCGAGCCCTACTTCAACGCGTCGAACACGAGTCCGACGATCTCCACGATCTACGAGTCGGCCTGGGTCCCGCGCGGCTACGCGGTCGTCCACGCCGAGTCGCTCGGCACCGGGAACTCCGACGGCTGCCCGACCTCCGGGGCGCCGAACGAGACCGAGGGCGGCAAGGCGGTCGTCGACTGGCTGAACGGCCGCGCGCCCGGCTTCACGACCCGCGCCGGGACGACCACCGTCGACGCCACCTGGACGACCGGCAAGGTCGGGATGATCGGAACCTCCTACAACGGCACGCTCCCGATCGCCGTGGCCTCCACCGGAGTCGAGGGCCTCGACGCCATCGTCCCGATCTCGGCGATCTCCAACTGGTACGACTACTACCGCGCGAACGGCATGACGCGCGCGCCGTTCACCTTCCAGGGCGAGGATCTCGACGTGCTCGCCGACGCGGTCTACTCCCGCAACGACGAGCCGGCGCCCGGCCCGCGCACCAAGTGCCGCGGCGTGATCGACAACATCGCCGCGACGCAGGATCGCGCCACCGGCGACTCGAGCCCCTTCTGGGAGTCGCGCAACTACATGAACGACATCGACAACGTCCACGCGGCCACGCTCCTCGCGCACGGCAACGCCGACTTCAACGTGATGACGAAGAACGCCGCGCAGTTCTACGACGCGATCAAGGCGAACGGCGTCCCGCACCAGTTCTACTTCCACCAGGGAGGCCACGGCGGCTCGCCGCCGGACGTGATGCTGAACCGCTGGTTCACGCGCTACCTCTACGGAGTCGCGAACGGTGTGGAGTCGAAGCCGAAGTCGTGGGTCGTCCGCGAGGCGACCGCGTGTCCTCCGCGCGAGGCCACGGTCGTCGGCGACCAGTCGAACACGGCGACGCTCACGGTGGCCGATACGAGCGCGCTCGAGCTCGGCTTCACGCTGACGATCCCGCAGACGAACTCGACGGGGACGATCACGACCACGACCCGGGCGATCACCGCGATCCCGGACTCGACGCACGTCGTGCTCGCGACCCCGGTCGCCACGGCGGCGGGGCAGCGCGTCGTGAACGGGGCGATCGTCAGCCACGTCTGCGGCACCGGCGCCCCGACGCCGTATCCCGAATGGCCGGATCCGGCCTCGGCGAACGCGGTCTGAACTTCACCCCGGGCGCACCCGCGCGCGGCGGCCTGACGTTCCAGCCGGCCGACCCGTCGACCGCTCCCGAGCTGCTCGTGGACAACGCGTTCGTGACCGCGGCGACGTCGATGAACGCGGCCTCCTCGAACGTGCGCCTGATCTACCAGACGCCCGTCCTGACCGCTCCGCTGCGGATCAGCGGGACGCCGACCGTGAAGATCCGCGCGGCGTTCTCGAAGGCGAAGGCGAATCTGACCGCCGTCCTCATCAGCTACCCGGGGACGACCGGGAACGGGACGATCCTCACCCGCGGCTGGCAGGACCCGGAGAACCCGAACTCGACTGCCGTGACGGAGCCGCTCGCACCGGGCACCTTCCGGACGTTCGACTTCGACATGCAGCCGAAGGACGTCGTGGTCGCGGCCGGACGCCGGCTCGCGATCATGATCCTGTCGAGCGACAACGAGGCGACGGTCCGCCCGGTCGCAGGGACCGAGCTGACCTTCGACCTCGCGCACTCGCAGGCGCGGATCCCGATCGTCGGCGGCGGTGCCGCTCTGGCGGCCGCGACCGGCGTGGTCGCGCCGACGGTGAACTACACGCTCGATCCGGCGGCTCCGAACGGGCCGAACGGCTGGTACACGTCCGGCAATATCGCGCTCGCCTGGCAGGTGACCGACGGCGGCGCCGAGACGACGAAGACCGGCTGTGCGGACGAGACGTTCTCCACGGACGGGAACTTCACGCGTTCCTGCACCGCGACGAACGTCGTGGGCTCGGCCGGGCCGGTCTCGGTGAACGTCAAGCGCGACACGACCGCTCCGACGATCACCGCGAACGTGAGCGGGACGCCCGGGCTCGGCGGCTTCCGGCCGGCGAATCCGACGGTGACGCTCAACGCGGTCGATGCGACATCGGGGATCGCGCTGACCGAGTACAGCCTCGACGGCGGTGCGTTCCAGCCGTACACGGCGCCGTTCGTCGTGAGCGGCGACGGTTCGCACACGGTCGACTTCCGCACGACGGACAACGCGGGCTGGTCGAGCGCGACCGGCTCGACGACGTTCCTCGTGGACGCGAACGCGCCGGTGACGACCGCCTCGGTCGACCCGCCGGCGGTCGGCGGCTTCCATCGCACGCCGAAGGTGACGCTCACCTCGACCGACGGCCTCGGCGCCGGCGTCGCGGGCGTGCAGTACACGGTCGACGGCAGCGGAACGCGCAGCTACACGGGCCCGTTCTGGGTCACCGGCGACGGCACCCACACGGTGACGTTCCGCGCGGTGGACCTCCTCGGGAAGGTCGAGGCGACGCAAGACGATCACGTTCGTCGTCGACGGCTCGCCGCCCATGTCCTCGATGAAGCTGACGCCGGCGCCGATCGCCGGGGTGTACGTCAACCCGACGGTCACGCTCTCGTCGAACGACTTCGCGGGCGGCTCCGGAACCGCGTCCATCGAGTACCTGCTCGACTCGGGCTCGTGGACGACCTACTCCGGGCCGTTCCAGGTGACCGGCAACGGGTCGCACACGATCCAGTTCCACGCGACCGACAACGCCGGGAACGTCGAGGCGATCAAGACGAAGTCGTTCACCGTGGACGGATCCGGGCCGGTCATCACGATCACGAGCCCGGCCGGGACGTACACGCTGAACCAGTCCGTGACGCCGTCGTACTCGTGCTCCGACTCCGCGGGCGTGGGCTCGTGCTCGGGGCCGGGAACGGTCGACACGGGCTCGATCGGCTCGAAGTCGTACACGGTGAACGCGTCCGACCTGCTCGGCAACACCTCGTCGCTGACGCGCACCTACAACGTGGTCTGGCCGTTCACGGGCTTCTCCGTTCCCTCGAGCGCCAGGGCGGGCTCGCAGGTGAAGGTGAAGTTCTCGCTCGGCGGAAACCGCGGCACCGCGATCGTGTCGGCGCAAGGCTCGGCCGCGGTCAGCTGCTCCACACCGGTCGACCCGGGCTCGTATCCGCCGGTGTCCGGCCAGTCGTTCTCGACCCCGTCGTACTCGGGCGGGAGCTACACGATCAACTGGCAGTCGGTGTCCGGCTGGAAGAACACCTGCCGGATCTACTCGCTGACGCTCGCCGACGGCACGAAGCACACGGCCGTCGTCCGCTTCACGTAAGCACTACGGCATGGCCCGTCGCGCCTTCGGGCGCGGCGGGTCAGACGGCCGCTTGCATGCGCGCGAGCGCGAGCTCGTCGGCGATCTCGCACGGCAGCCGGTCTTCGGCCTCGGCCTGCTCGAGGATCTTCAGGATCGTGCCGTAGAGCCCCTCGATCCGCTCGATCGACTCCTCGCGGTTCGGGGTCGTGAAGATCACCGTGGAGGATCCGATCACGCCGCCCGCGTTGACGACGTAGTCGGGGACGTACGTGATCCCGCGGTCCTTCAGCATCTGCGCGTGCCGGGGCTCGGCGAGCTGGTTGTTCGCGAGTCCGGCCACCGCCTTCGCCTGCAGCTCGGGGATCGTCTGGTCGTTCAGGACCGCGCCGAGCGCGCACGGGGCGAAGACGTCGACGTCGGCCGCATGGATCGTGGCCGGGTCCGCCGCGGTAGCGCCGTACTGGGAGACCATCGCGTCGACGGCGGCCTGGTTCACGTCCGCGACGGTCAGCACCGCGCCGGCCTCGTGCAGGCGCCGCGTGAGGTCGCTGCCGGTCGCGCCGACGCCCTGGACGGCGACGCGGACGCCCTCGAGGTCGTCGCGGTCCATCGTGTGCTTCACGACCGCGCGGATCCCGACGAAACCGCCCAGCGCCGTGAAGTGCGACGGGTTGAACCCGTCCGGATACTGGCTCGCCCGCGTGAAGACGTAGTCGGAGCGCTCGGCCAGGATGTCCGCGTCCGCGGGCGTCATCCCGACGTCGATCGCCGTCCAGTAGCGGCCGCCGAGCGTCTGGACGTGCTCGGCCATGGCGCGCAGGAGATCAGCCTTGTCGGGCCGGGTCGGGTCGGCCACGATCACGCACTTGCCGCCGCCGAGGGGCAGTCCGGCGGCCGAGTTCTTGTAGCTCATCCCGCGCGAGAGGCGCAGCACGTCGGTGAGCGCGTCGTCGATCGACGCGTAGGGGTACATGCGGCATCCGCCGGCCGCGGGACCGAGCGCGGTCGAGTGGATCGCGATGATCCCGACGAGGCCCGTCTCCGCGTCGTGGCAGAAGACGACGTCCTCGTGATGATCGAATTCGGGGTGTTCGAAGACTGACATCGGGGAGGGCCGGGCTTCGCGCAGCCGCGGGCATTCTACGGAACTGCGCAATTCGCAGCGAGTCGACCGTCTCGACCGAGCGACGCCCCCGCCGCGGGCCTGATCTATCGTCGTGGGCATGGGACGCGTCATCACGTCCGTCGTCGGGAGCTATCCCCAGCCGGACTGGCTGATCGACCGCGAGCGGCTGGGGGAGCGGCTGCCGCCTCGCGTGCGCGCGCGTGAACTCTGGAGGATCCCCGAGCCGTACCTCGAGGAGGCGCAGGACGACGCGACGCAGGATCGCCGTCCAGGACATGGAGCGCGCCGGCGTCGACGTGATCACCGACGGTGAGATGCGGCGCGAGAGCTACTCCAACCGCTTCGCGACCGCGCTCGAGGGGATCGACCTGGACACGCCGGGGGTCGCGCTCGACCGCACCGGGAACCCGAATCCCGTTCCGAAGATCGTCGGCGCGATCAGGCGCACCCGGCCGGTCGAGGTGCGCGACGTCGAGTTCCTCCGCTCGCTCACCGACCGCACGATCAAGATCACGGTTCCGGGCCCGTTCACGATGACGCAGCAGGCCCAGAACGACTTCTACGAGGACGAGCGGAGCGCCGCGCTCGCGTACGCCGAGGCCGTGAACGAGGAGCTCCGCGACCTGAAGGCGGCGGGCGCGGACATCGTCCAGATCGACGAGCCGTACCTCCAGGCGCGGCCCGATCCGGCGCGCGAGTACGCCGTCGAGGCGATCGACCGCGCGCTCGCCGGGATCGAGGGGACGACCGTGCTCCACACGTGCTTCGGGTACGCGCACATCGTCCACGAGCGGCTTCCCGGCTATCCGTTCCTCGCCGAGCTCGACGCCTGCGCGGCCACGCACGTCTCCATCGAGGCGGCGCAGCCGAACCTCGACCCGTCCGTGCTGGCGAGCCTGCCGTCGAAGACGATCGTCCTCGGCGTGCTCGACCTCGGCTCCGGCGAGGCGGAGACGCCCGAGCTCGTCGCGGAGCGGATCCGCCGCGCGCTCGAGGTCGTCCCGGCCGAGCGCCTCGTGGTCGCGCCCGACTGCGGCATGAAGTACCTGTCGCGCGAGCTCGCGTTCGCGAAGCTCGAGGCGATGGTTGCCGGTGCCGCGCTCGTCGGGGAGGATCGAGCCGCGTGACCGACCCGAAGACTCACATCGCCCAGGCGTTCCCCGACCGGGTCGAGGTGCGCGGCCGCGACCTGACCGGCGACCTCATGGGCCGGCTCACGTTCACGGAGTACTTCCACCTGCTGCTCACCGGTGAGGAGCCGACCGAGGACCAGCGCTTCTTCCTCGACCTGCTGCTCGTCTCGATCGCCGAGCACGGGATGATGCCGACGAACGTCGCCGCGCGGATGACGCTCGCGGCCGATCCGGACTCGCTCCAGGGCGCGGTCGCCGCGGGGATCCTCGGCGCCGGGCCGGTGGTGCTCGGGACGTCGGAGGAATGCGCGCTTCTGCTGGCGTCCGGCGGCGATCCCGCCGAGCGCGTGCGGGAAATTCGCGCCGCCGGCGGCAAGGTTCCCGGCTTCGGCCATCCGGTGCACACGCCGGTCGACCCGCGCGCCGAGCGGATCCTCGAGCTCGCCGACGAGCGCGGCGTGAGCGGCGCGAACGTCGCCGCCGCCCGCGCCTACCGCGACGCCGTCGCCGCCGAGTACGGCAAGCCGCTGACCATGAACGTCGCCATGCCCATCGCCGCGGTGCTCCTCGACCTCGGCTTCGACCCGGCGCTCGTGAAGGCCGTGCCGATCCTCGCCCGCACCGCCGGCCTGCTCGCCCATCTGGCCGAGGAGCGCGAGCAGCCGCTCGGCTTCCTCATGGCGGCGGCCGCGGAGGAGGCCGTCGAGTACGAATGACGGACGAGACGCGTCCGTGGCCCGAGCAGCTCGAGCTCGACGACGCCGCCTACCGCGAGCAGCTCGCGTACCTGCTGGAGCGCTCGCCGTTCTACCGGGAGAAGCTCGCCGGGGCGACCGGCGGCCTCGCCGAGATCGCCGGCCTGCCGCTGACCGAGAAGCAGGAGCTCCGCGACACGGTCACCGCCGAGAACCCGTTCGGCGCGCATTTCGCCGCGAAGCCCGAGGAGATCGTCCGCATCTACTCCACGAGCGGCACGACGGGCGCGCCGAGCTACATCCCGCTCACCGCGGGCGACCTCGACAACTGGGTCACCGGCTCCGCACGCAGCTACGCGGCCTCCGGGATCGAGGCCGGCCAGCGGATCGTCTCGACCTACAACGCCGGGCCCTTCGTCGCGGGCGCCGCGCTGGCCGCGTTCGACCGCATCGGCCTGATCCACATCCCGGTCGGGACGGGAAACACGGACCGGCTGCTCTCGTCGATCGAGCGGCTCCGGCCGGAGGCGGCGGTGCTCACGCCGTCCTACGCGGCGTACCTGATCGAGGCGGCCAGCGCCCGCGGCCTCGACCTGAGCGAATCGAGCGTGCAGCGCGTCCTCGTGGCCGGCGAGCCCGGCGGCGGCGAGCCCGCGTTTCGCCGGCAGCTCGAGGACGGCTGGGGCGCGCGGGTGACCGAGGCGATGGGCATCGGCGACATCGGCGTGTCGCTCTGGGGCGAGTGCGAGAAGCGCGACGGCATGCACCTCGGCGCACGCGGCTTCGTCCATCCCGAGCTGATCGACCCCGAATCGGGCACCGCCATCCCCATGGAGGACGGCGCCACCGGTGAGCTGGTCCTCACGCACCTGAAGCACCGCGCCGCGCCGCTCCTGCGCTTCCGCACGCGCGACCACGTCCTGGTGCAGACGAGCGCCTGTCCCTGCGGCCGCACCGGCCCGCGGATCCGCTGCATCGGCCGTACCGACGACATGCTGATCGTCCGCGGCGTGAACATCTTCCCGTCGGCGATCCGCGAGATCGTCAGCGGCTTCCCGGAGGCGAACGGCCAGATCGTCGTGCGCCCCGCGAGCGACGGCGTGAAGCAGGAGCCGCCGCTGCCGGTCAGCGTCGAGCTCGCGAAAGGCGCCGTTCCGGAGCCCGCCCTCGCCGACGCGATCGCCGACCGCGTGCGCGAGGTGCTGGTCGTCCGCGTCGAGGTCGAGCTCGTCCCGTTCGGGAGCCTGCGCCGCAGCGAGTACAAGTCCGCGCTAGTCGAGCGCTCGTAGCATCTTCGGCGTCACGCTCCAGCGGAGCAGGCGGCGCCCTTCTCGACCTCGAGCGCGATCACGCCGCCCTTCTTCAAGTCGATCTTGAGCGCGTCGCCGTCCCCGGTGATGAGGAGCGACGCGAGGCGCGAGAGGTACGGCTCGTGGCCGACCAGCGCGACCGACTGCGGTGGTCGGCTCGTCGAGCAGGCCGTGAGCGCTTCGAGCGCCTCGCGCTCGGCCTCGATCACCTGGCGCTCGGCTCGGGCTCGGGCCAGCCGACCTCCTCGTTCAGGAGCACCGCCGTGTCCCACGCGCGCGTGTGCGGGCTCGCGAGGACGACCTCGACGCTCGGGCACGATCCGGCCCAGCCCGCGCGCGGCGCTGCGGAACTTCTCGACGCCCTCGTCTGTGAGCGGGCGCACCGAGTCGTCCGGGAAACCTGCTCGGGATCGCGGTCGTGCGCGATGGCGTGGCGGACCAGGTAGACGTCCATGAAGGAGTAGATTCGCAGAATGGCGCAGGAGATCGAGCGGAAGTTCCTCGTCGGCGAGATTCCGCCGGGTCTCGCGTTCGACAGCGAGGACGAGATCGACCAGGGCTACCTCGTGACCGGCGAGACCGAGGTGCGGCTGCGCCGCCGCGGCGACCGGCATCTGCTCACCGTCAAGCGCGGCCACGGCCTGAGCCGCGAGGAGGTCGAGGTGCCGCTCGACCCCGGATCGTTCGACGAGCTGTGGCAGCTCACCGAGGGACACCGGGTGGAGAAGACACGGCGAACGACGGCGCTCGACGCCGGGACGCTCGAGGTCGACACGTATTCAGGCGCGCTCGAGGGCCTCGTCACGGCGGAGATCGAGTTCGCGGACGCCGCCTCCGCCGAGGCGTTCGTGCCGCCGGACTGGCTCGGGCGCGAGCTGACCGGCAACGAGCGCTACTCGAACCAGCGCCTCGCGCTCGACGGCCTGCCCTAGGAAGCGCGTTAGGATCGGCGGCATGGCTACCAAAACCGTCCCCCAGCTGCTCTCCGACGACGATCTCGCCGCGATGCTCGAGCTGGTCGCCGAGGCCGACAGCGTCGAGCTGAAGCTCACCGTCCCGGACACCGAGCGCCAGGCCACGATCGCCGCGCTCGGGATCGATCCGCTCGACGCCGAGCTCCGGCAGGTCTTCTTCTTCGACACGCCCGATCTCAAGTTGAACGAAGCGGGCCTTGTCGTCCGCGCCCGCCGGGTGCAGCGCCGGCCCGACGACTCGGTGGTGAAGCTCCGCCCGGTCGTCCCGAGCGAGCTGCCGGAGCACTTCCGGACGTCGCCGAGCATGAAGGTCGAGGTCGACGCGATGCCCGGCGGCTTCGTCTGCTCGGCGTCCATGAAGGGCACGCTCGGCGAGACCGACGTCCGTGAGCACGTCGTCGAAGGCACGCGTCCCCGCAAGAAGCTCTTCTCCAAGGAGCAGCGGAAGTTCTTCTCCGCGCACGCGCCCGAGGGAATGGAGCTCGACGACCTGACCGATCCTCGGCCCGATCCTCGTGTTCAAGCTGAAGTTCAGGCCGGAGGGGATGAAGCGCAAGTACGTCGCCGAGCTCTGGAACTACCCGGACAACACGCGGATCCTCGAGCTGTCCACCAAGTGCGCGCCGGCCGACGCCCAGCGCGTCTCGGACGAGAGCAAGGCGTATCTCATCGACCACGGCGTCGACCTGACCGGCGAGCAGCAGACGAAGACGAAGACCGCGCTCGACTACTTCACGGCCAACGCGGCGAAGGCCTGATGCGCAAGCTCCAGACGCAGGGCGTCCACCACATCACCCTCGTCGGCGCCGACCGGCAGACGTCGATCGACTTCTGGGAGGGCGTGCTCGGGATGCCGTTCGTGTTCGACCAGCCGAACCTCGACAACGCGTCCGAGAGCCATCTCTACTTCGATCCGGGCGACGGGCGCCTCATCACCGTCTTCACGAACGAGGATCGCGAGCCCGAGCCGGAGCGCACGTCGATGGACATCGGCTGCGTCCACCACATCGCGTTCTCGGTGTCGCAGGCGACGTTCTGGCAGGCGGTCGAGCGGCTCGACGAGCGCGGCATCCGCCACTCGGGCGTGAAGGACCGCGGCTTCATGGACTCGATCTACTTCGAGGATCCGCTCGGCCTGCTCGTCGAGCTCGCGTCGTACCGCTTCGAGCCGCCGTTCGGGTTCACGCATCCCGAGGTGCTGCTCGAGGCGCACAAGCTCCGCGTCGAGCGCGGCGACCACCACATCGACCAGGCCCATCTCGCGGACGCGATCGAAATCCTCGTGACCCGTTCGCGCGAAACCCTTTCGGACGACCGTTCTCCAAAAGACCCGTACTAGGAGGAACCATGGCGATGCAGATCAACATCCTGAAGCCGAGCGTGAACAACATGACCGTGAGGGTCTTCGTCCGCGCCGCCGGCCTCGAGTTCGAGGAGACGGACGTGTGGGGGTCGACCACGAGTCCCGAATATCTCGCGAAGTACCCGGCGCACCTGACGCCGATGATCGAGGACGCCGACCTCCCGCGCGGAACCCTCGGCGAGAGCTGCGCGATCATGGCCTACCTGTCGAACAAGCACGGCCTCGAGGACTTCTATCCGTCGGATCCGGCCCGTCGCGCCGTGATCGACAACGCGAACTTCTATTTGATCGGGACGTTCTATCCGCTCTTGACCCGCGCGACCTATCCGGCGCTCGGCTTCCCGCAGTACCCGGGCGAGGTCGGAACCTCAGAGGCCGACGACGCGATGAAGGCGAAGGCCGTCGCGGACGCGCAGGAGTCCCTGGCGGACCCGCTCGAGGTGCTGAACACGTACTTCCTGGCGGGCCAGCCGTTCATCGGCGGCGACCATCCGTCCATCGCAGACATCCGCTGGGCGGCAACCCTGGAGTTCCTGGCCGCGGTCGACTATCCGCTCCCCGGCTGGGCGAGCGACTTCATGGCGCGGATGGAGGACAACCTGGGCGAGGCTTACTCGGAGCCTGCTGCGGACGTGCGGGGCTACATCGAGTACGTGAAGTCGCAGTGATCTTCGGCTAGCCGCGCGCCTCGGCCGGCGCGCCCGTCGCGGCGACGGCCGCGCGCTCGCGTCTCGCGGCGCTCTCCTGCCGGACCGCGACGAAGACCGAGCCGACGATCAGCGCTGCGCCGACCGCGACGGCGATCGAGAGCCGCTCGCCGAGGAACAGCGCTCCGAGCGCGATCGCCACGACCGGGTTCACGTACTGGTGCGTGACGACCGTCGAGATCGGGGCGTTCTTCATCAGCCACGCGTAGGCGCTGAAGGCGACCAGTGAGCCGACGATCGCCAGGTAGAGCCAGGCAGCGACCGCGTCGAACGTGAAGGCGGCCGAGTGCACGTCGCCGGCCTCGCCGGCCACCAGGCCGACCACCACGAGGAAGAACCCGGCGCTGAGCATCTCCCACGTCGTGGCGACGAAGCTGTCGCCCGGGACCGGGAGCCGCTGGCCGAAGAACGAGCCGAGCGACCAGGACGCCGTCGCGCCGACCATCAGCGCCAGGCCGAAGGCGCTCGACGCGCCGCTGCCGCCGGGGACGACCACGAGCGCGAGGCCCACGAGGCCGGCGAGCACCGAGAGCTGCGTCGCCCGCGCGACGTTCTCGCGCGCGAGCGTGCGCAGGAGGATGACCTGGAGCGGCACCGTGCCGGCGATCATCGCGGCGATGCTCGAGTCGATTCGCGTCTCCGCGAGCGCCACGACGCCGACGCCGAGGCCGAGCAGCGCGAACCCCACGATTGCGGCCGAGCCGAGCTCCCGGCGCGTAACGCGCACCGACCGTCCGGTCGCCCACAGGATCGCCGCGAGCAGCACGCCCGCGAGCACGAACCGGGCGCCCGACGAGAGGAACGGCGGCAGCGTCTCGACCGAGACCTTGATCGCGAGGTACGTCGAGCCCCAGACGAGATAGACCGTCCAGAGCGCGACGAGGAGCTTCCAGCGGGCAGGTGCGGCCATGTACGAGACAACGAGCCCGAGCCGCAGCTGGATTCCGTGCGGAACGATGCGGCCCATGGCCTCCATCCTCGTCGTCGACGTCGGCGCATCGCACGTGAAGGTTCGCGCGACCGGCGAGGAGGAGAAACGGCGCACGGACTCCGGTCCGGAGATGACCGGCGAGCAGATGGTCGCCGCCGCGCTCGAGCTCGCCGAGGGGTGGGCCTGGGACTGCGTCACGGTCGGCGTTCCGTGCCGTCGTCAAGGGCGGGCGCGTCGTCGCGGATCCGGTCAACCTCGGCGAGGGCTGGGAGGGCTTCGACTACGAGGCCGCGTTCGGCAAGCCGACGAAGGTCGTGAACGACGCCGCCATGCAGGCGCTCGGGAGCTACGACGGCGGCACGATGCTCTTCCTCGGGCTGGGGACGGGGCTCGGCTCGGCGCTCGCCGTCGACGGGATCATCCAGCCGATGGAGCTCGGACACCTGCCCTACCGCGACGCGACGTTCGAGACCTACGTGGGCGAGGCCGGGCTCGAGAAGCACGGCAAGAAGCACTGGCGAATCCACGTCGCCGACACCGTCGCGAGGCTCTCGGCCGCGCTCGAGCCCGACTACGTCGTCATCGGCGGCGGCAACGTGGACAAGCTCAAGGAGCTCCCGCCAAACGCGCGGCCGGGCGACAACGAGAACGCGTTCGCAGGCGGGTTCAGGCTCTGGGATCCGGACGAGAACGTGCGCATCGCCGGCGACCCCCCTTAGCGCGTTTCCCGCTCGACCGCCCCGGGTACGCGCGCCCCTTCGGACACGGAAGGGAGTGATGCTACATGAACGTACTCGTGACCGGAGGAACTGGACATCTCGGGCGCGCGGTGGTCGCGCGGCTCAGGGATGAGGGCGAAGACGTACGGGTTCTCGCGCGAAAGCCCGGGCACGACAAGAAGATCGAGTGGATCCAGGGCGACCTGGCCACCGGCCAGGGGATCGAGGAGGCCGTCGAGGGCATCGACACGATCGTCCATGCCGCGACGCACTCGCCCGCGGCTCAGCGCGGGAAGCTCCGCCTCAAGGACTTCTTCACCTCGCCGCGCGACGTGGACGTCTCCGGCACCCGCCGGCTGCTCGACGCCGCGAACCGCGCGGGCGTGGGCGCATGTCGTCCACACGTCGATCGTGGGGCTCGAGCACACGAGGCGGCTTCCGTACTCGCGCGTGAAGCTCGAGGCCGAGCAGGTCGTCCGCCAGGCGGGCGTCCCGTGGACGATCGCGCGCGCGACCGCCTTCTACTGGCTGATGGACCGGATGCTTCAGACGATGTTCAAGCGCCCGTTCGTGATGGCGCCGCTCGACGTGCGGATGCAGAACTGCGACTCGGACGAGTTCGCGGACTTCCTCGTCGAATGCGTGGCCGACGGCCCGCGAGGCCCGCGGAAGGACTTCGCCGGGCCCGAGGCGCTGACGGTGCGCGAGATCGTCGACCGCTACATGGAGGCCCGCGGCGTCCAGAAGCGGATCGTGAACGCGCCGCTGCCGCAGCGCGTCAAGCAGGCGGCCACGGACGGCAACACGTCCGACTACGCCCGGCTCGCAACCGTCACGTGGGCCGACTGGCTCGCACGCGAGCCCGCGCGCCATCGAGGATGCGAGGCATGAAATCGCTGCCTGACACCGGAACGCACGTCGAACAGCTGGACGTGCTCGTCGGCGAGTGGGTGTTCGAGGCGACCGTCGACGGGCAGCTGACCGCGCAGGGCCGCACGCAGTTCGCGTGGCTCGGCGTGAACGGGTTCCTGATCCAGCGCACCGAGGCCGATCCGCCGGGGCCGGACACGCCGCAGGCCTGGATCGACAACTCTCCGTTCCCGACCGCGAGCATCTACGGCTACGACGATTTCAGCGGCGGCTTCACGATGCTCTACTCGGACGCGCGGGGCGTCTCGCGCGTCTACGCCATGAGCCTCGTGGACGGCGAATGGAAGCTCTGGGGCCAGGCCGGCCCCGAGTTCCATCAGCGCTTCGCCGGGCGGATCGACGGCGACACGATCGCCGGCCGCTACCTGCGATCGACCGACGGCTCCGACTGGGAAACCGACTTCGACATCCGCTTCCGGCGGATGTGAAAACGTGTAGGCGCTAGGCCGGTTCGGGCGGCGCGGGCGACGCAGGCGGGGCGGGCGGCTCGCCTGCGGGGGCGCGCCCTTCGGCGCCGTGCGGCGCCTCGATCGTCAGATTCGGGAGGATCTTGTCCATCCAGCGCGGGATGTACCACGCCTTCTCGCCGAGCATGACCAGGAACGACGGGACGAGCGTCAGGCGGATGAGCAGCGCGTCCGTGAGGATCGCGACCGCCAGGAGAAGACCGAACTCCTTCGAGATCCGGTCGGCGCTCAGGATGAACGCCGCGAAGACGGTGCCCATGATCAGCGCGGCCGCCACGATCACGCGGCCGATCGCGGAGATCCCGTGCTCGACCGCCGCGCGGCACTTCAGGCCGGCGACGTGCTCCTCCCGGATGCGGCTCATCAGGAAGACCATGTAGTCCATCGAGAGGCCGAAGAGGATCGCGAACGCGATCGGTGGGACGAAGACTTCGATCGGCCCCGTCTTGTCCAGGCCCGTCAGGCTGAGCAGGTGGCCCTCCTGGACCACCAGGGTCAGCACGCCGAAGCCGACGAACGCGGAGAGGATCGTCGTGATCGCCGCGATCCCCGAGATCACGATCGAGCGGAACGCCATCGCGAGCACGAGGAACGTGACGCCGATGATGTAGAGCAGGAAGTACGGCATGCGCTCGAGGATCTGGTCGCCGATGTCCTTGAACGCCGCGGTCAGGCCCGAGACGTACGCCGCCGCGTCGCCGCCTTCCGTGGCTGCCGGCACGACGTCCGTGCGCAGGTGCTCGACCAGGTCGTCGGTCGCGGCATCCTGCGGCGCCGAGTCGGGCGTCACGAAGACGATCGCGACGGTCTCCGCGTCGTTGAACTGCGGCTCGGCGACCGAGGCGACGTTGTCGAGCTCCTGCACGCCTTCGTAGATCCGCTGCGGCGCGTCCGGGTCGTCGTTCACGTCGATGACGATCGGGATCGGGGAGTTGAACCCGGGGCCGAAGCCCTCGGCGAGGAGGTCGTACGCGCGGCGCGACGTTCGCTCCTTCGGCTGCGTGCCCTCGTCGCCCAGGCCGAGCCGGACGAGCGCCGACGTCCCCGCGAGCGCGAGCACGACGAGCAGGACGACGACGAATACGGCTCTCGAGTTCCTCCCGATGAAGCGACCCCAGCGGGCGATGAGCGTGTTGTAGCGGCCCGCCTCGGAGTCGTCGATCGGGCGCATGAACGGGATCTTGAGGCGATCGACCTTGTGGCCGAGCTTCGCGAGAACCGAGATGAGGAGCGAGTTCGCGATCAGCACCGTCGTGAGGACGCCGAGCGCGCTGCCGATGCCGAGCTTCGTGACGAAGTCGAGGCCGATCACGGCCAGGCCGCTGACCGAGATCGCGACGGTCAGGCCGGCGAAGATGACCGCGCGGCCCGCCGAGGCGCCGGCCTCGGACGCCGCATCCACCGGCGAGAGGCCTTCGTGCAGGAGCTGGCGGAAGCGCGTGACGATGAAGAGCGAATAGTCGATCCCCACCCCGATTCCGATCATCGAGACGAGGAGCGGCGTGATCGTGTTGATGTCGGTCACCGACGCGATCAGGAACAGGAGCATGAACGCCGTCAGAAGGGCGGTCAGCGCAACGAGGATCGGGATGGACGTTGCGACCAGCGTCCGGAAGACGACGAGCAGCACGATGAACGCGGCGAGCAGCCCGAGGAGCTCCGAGGTTCCCTGCTCGAGCGGCGGGAACTCGGCCTCGCCGTTGAACTCGACGATGAT
Source organism: uncultured Actinomycetes bacterium (assembly GCA_963705875.1). GTDB lineage: Bacteria > Actinomycetota > Thermoleophilia > Gaiellales > Gaiellaceae > CAVRUF01. Next base: position 87,816 of record OY970117.1, read on the forward strand.
CCCGGCGGGCTCGGCTTCCTCGCGCGCGGCGGTCTCGACGGCGACGACCTGGTCGCGATCCTCGTCCTCGATCGTCTCCGAGAACTGCGCCTGGAGATATGCGATGCGGCCGTCGTCCGAGATCGTGTCGTCCTCGAACGGATCGCTGACGCTCTCGAGCCCTGCCGTGTCGCCCTCGGGCGCGAACTCGTCCGACCGGAGCCGTTCCACGGTCGCCGCGATCGCGGCCTCGCGCTCGGGCGTGTTGAGTGTTTCTCCAGCCGGCGCGGCGAAGACGACGTTCAGCACACCGCCCTGCTCGGAGGCGAACTCGGCCTCGATGAGGTCGGTCGCCTTCTGCGTGTCCGAGCCCGGAATGTTGAACTCGTCGCGGAGCTGGCCGCCGATCGCGCCGTTCAGGACGAACAGGGCGATGATGATCCCGATCCAGGCGAAGACGATGCGCCACGGATGCGTGGCGCACATCCGCGCCCAGCGCGCGAGCGTGCCGGTCGCAAGCCGCTCGTGGGCGGCCAGATGCCTGTCGGGTTCCTGTGGCGGCGTCGTCAAGAGTGCAGTAAGGGGAAGGTCTCGGCGGTGCGGCGTTCGGAATCGCGCAGGCTACACGTCAGCGCTGGTTGCGATGTCGTGAACGAGCCGATCCGACGCGGCTGGCTGCGCTCTGACACAGTGCTTCCAAAGAACAGGGAGGTTCTAGGTTGCTCTTCGCTGAATATCCATTCTTTTCAGTGCTCGGCTCGATGCTCATCTTCTTCTGCTGGGTGATCTGGTTTTGGCTCCTGATCACGGTGTTCGCAGACCTCTTCCGCCGCCACGACACGTCCGGGTTCACGAAGGTCCTCTGGATCATCTTCGTGATCGTCCTGCCGTTCCTCGGCGTCTTCATCTACCTGATCGTGAACAACCAGGGGATGACGGAGCGGAACATCGCGCAGATGGAAGCGAAACAGGCGCAAATGGACAGCTACGTGAAGGCGACCGCCGGAAGCGGTGGCGCCGCGGCAGACATCGAGAAGGCCAAGGGGCTCCTCGACTCGGGCGCGATCACGCAGGCCGAGTTCGACGCGCTCAAGGCAAAGGCGCTGGCGTAGCGTCACCAGGATTCCGCTGGACGAGTCTCCGGGCGGCCCCGGAGGCTCGTCGGCGATCCTTGGCTAGATTGTCCGCATGGTCGAACGGCTGACCGATCTGCCGCAGGGAGTGCTCGGCTTCCGGCTCACCGGCAAGCTGACCCGCGACGAATACCACGACGAGCTCATGGCGCCGATCCTCGAGGCGCTCGACCGGGGCGAGAAGCTCCACCTGCTCGTCGACATGCCGGACGACTTCCACGGCCTCGATGCCGGCGCGCTCTGGGAGGACGTGAAGGCGGCGGGCTCTGTGGGCCTCAAGGAGCGCTCGTCCTGGGGGCGGTTCGCGATCGTCACCGACAAGGACTGGGTGCGCCAGGGCGTCGCCGTGTTCGGCTGGATCAGCCCCGGCGAGCTGAAGGTGTTCGAGCCCGGCGACGGGCCGGCCGCGCGCGCCTGGGTCGCCCCCGACGCGTGAGCCTCACCCAGTACTACACGGCGACGACGCTCGACGGCTTCATCGCCGATCCGAACGACTCGCTCGACTGGTTGTTCACGCGCGCGCAAGACAAGGACGGGCCGCAGAACTACGGCGCGTTCATCGCCGAGGTCGGCGCGCTCGCGATGGGAGCGACCACGTACGAGTGGATCCTCGACCACGAGTTCTCCGGCAAGGATCCGGCCGACTGGAAATGGCCGTACGACGTTCCCTGCTGGGTCTTCACGCACCGTAAGCTGCCGGTCGTCCCGAATGCGGCGATCGAGTTCACGAGCGGGGACGTTAAGCCCGTGCACGAGGCGATGGCCGCTGCCGCGGGCGACCGGAACCTCTGGGTCGTCGGCGGCGGAGATCTCGCCGGACAGTTCGCCGACGCGGGGCTCCTCGACGAGGTGATCGTGTCGATCGCGCCGGTCGTGATCGGTGCCGGCAAGCCGCTCCTTCCGCGGCGGATCGAGCTGCGCCTCGAAGAGGTCGGACCGAACGGCGACTTCGCCGCGGCGCGCTACTCCGTCGTGCGCTCGTCCGCCTGAGGCTCGGCCCGGGTCTATCGTTGCCGCGTGGATCTGCTCGAGCGCGACGACGCACTGGCAACGCTCAACGCGGCGCGGGATTCAGCTGCGCAGGGCGAGGGCCGCGTCGTCCTTGTCACCGGCGAGCCGGGCGTGGGCAAGACCTCGCTCGTCACCTGCTTCGCAGAACGCCTCGATCCCGACGCCCGGATCCTCTGGGGAACCTGTGACGACCTTTCGATTCCGCGCCCGCTCGGGCCGTTTCAGGACCTCGCCGGAAGCGTCTCGCCCGAGCTGGCCGCCGCGCTCGCCGCCGGCGCCGCGCCGCACGACATCCAGACCCTGCTGATCGCGGAGCTCGAGCTCGCGCCGCGGCCGACCGTCCTGATCATCGAGGACGTGCACTGGGCCGACGACGCGACGTACGACTCGATCACGGTGCTCGGCCGGCGGATCGGCTCGCTGCCGGCGCTGCTCGTCCTGACCTTCCGCGGCGGGGAGGTGGCGCCCGGCCATCCGCTCCACGCGACCGTGGGTTCGATCCGCGGGGACGTGCTCGAGCTGGCGCCCCTGTCCGAGCGCGCGGTCGGCGACCTGGCGGGCGACGGCGCAGACGAGGTCTACGCGGCCACGGGCGGGAATCCGTTCTACGTCACCGAGCTTCTGGCCTCGCGCACGCCCGAGGAGCTCCCGCCGTCGATCGCGAACGCCGTGGTCGGCAGGGCGTCGCGGCTCGACGAGGACTCGCGGCGGCTGGTCGAGCTCGTGTCCGTCGTGCCGTCGCGGGTGGGGACGCCGCTTCTCGACGCGGTCATGCCGGAGTGGCCCGAGGCCGCGGAGGAGCCCGAACGTCGGCAGCTCCTCGCGGTTCAACCCGCGTACGTGCAGTTCCGTCACGAGCTGGCGCGCAACGCGATTCGCTCGAGCCTCCCCATCGCGACGCGCCGCCGCCTGCACGGCGAGATCCTCGATGCGCTCCTGGCGGCGAAGGCCGATCCGGCGGAGATCGTCCATCACGCCGAAGCCGCCGGCGCCCGCGACTGTGTGGCCGCCTACGCGCTCGTCGCCGCGCGCAGCGCCGCGGCGCTCGAGTCGAATCGCGAGGCGTACGCGCACTACCGCCGGGCCTCCGACTTCGTCGACCGGCTGCCTGCGCCGGAGCAGGGCGCGATGCTCGAGGAGTACGCGACCGCGGCCTACCTGGTCTCCCGCATGGATCAGGCCGTTCCGGCGATCGAGCGCGCGATCCAGGTCTACGACGAACTGGGCGACGTGGAGGCCGTGGCTCGCTGCACGCGGGCGCTGTCGCGCTTCCACTGGTACGTCGGCGACGGGGAGGCCGCGTGGGCGAGAGGTGTCGAGGCGATCGCGCTCCTCGAGCCGCTCGGCGAGTCGGCCGAGCTGGCACGGGCCTACAGCGGCGTATCCCAGCTCGCGATGCTCGCGGAGGATCCCGACGAGGCGCGTAGGTGGGGCGAGCAGGCGCTCGAGCTCGCGACGCGGATGGGCGACGAGAGCACACGCGCGCACGCGCTCGTCAACATCGGCAGCGCCATGATCATGCGGGATCGCGGCGAGACGGAGATGCTGCTCGAGGCGCACGAGATCGCCGACGCCGCCGGAGACCGCCACGAGGCGACCCGCGCGCTCGGGAACCTCGGCTTCACGCTCATGTGGTGGATGGATCCGGAGTCCGCGCTCGTGTACGAGCAGCGGGCACTCGCCTACGCGCGCGAGCACGAGGTGCACAACCTCGCGTCGTACTGCGCGACGATGGTGGCGTGGCTTCGGCTCCGGGCAGGCGACTGGGCCGAGGCCGAGGAGGTCACGAAGGGCGAGATCGAGCGGGGCATCACCGTGGTGCAGCTCCTCGCCAAGACGGTTCTCACCGAGCTGGCCGTTCGCCGTGGCGATCCGGATGCCGCCGAGCGGCTGGCCGACGTCGAGGCTCAGGCGGAGTTCACCAGGGAGCCGCAACGCATCACACCGATCCTCGAGCTGCGGGCCGAGTGGGCGCTGACCCACGGCGAGCCGATGCCGGTCGAGCGGTTCGAGAAGTTCCTGGCGGAGGTCGGGCCGCGAGGCCGGTTTGGGATCCGCGCGGCCGCGTGGGCCACCGTCGCGGGGATCGAGGTCAGCTGCGACCAGCCGATGCCGGCGCCGCATGCGGCGATGCTCGAGCGCGACTGGCTCGGAGCGGCGGATGCGTTCGGGCAGGTCGGCTGGAACTACGACCGGGCACTGATGCTGTCGCTCCTCGATGACGAGGAGGCGCTCGCCGAGTCGCTCGAGATCGCGCGCGGGCTCGGCGCGGAGCCGCTCGCTCGGCGGGTCATGGGGCGAATGCGCGACCTGGGCCTGCGCGTTCCGGCAGGGCCGCGCGAGACGACGCGGGCCAACCCGGCCGGGCTGACGGCGCGCCAGGTCGAGGTGCTCGAGCTCCTCTCGGAGGGACTGACGAACGCCGAGATCGCCGAGCGGCTGGTCGTGTCGGAGCGAACGGCGGAGCACCACGTCGCCGCGGTGCTCCGAAAGCTCCAGGTGAGCGACCGGCGCGAGGCCGCAGCTCGGGCGTCCGAGCTGGGCCTCGCGCGCAAGTAGCTCCTAGCGGGTGATCGCGACGGCCTCGATGTAGGCGGCCGGGACGGCGATCGCGTTGGGATCGTCGAGCCGGTCGTAGCGCTCCACGAGCGCCACGAGGTCGGCCTCGAGCGCCTTCTTGCCGTCGTCGTCGAGGGCCTCGAACGCCTTGAGCGTCGGGCCGTACCACGTGCGGAAGAACGTGACGAACTCCTCGGCCGACTCGAAGCGGTAGGTGAAGATCCGCTCCTCGACTTCGAGGGACGCGACCGAGTCGCCGAACAGCTCCTTCAGGTGCTCCTCGGTGCCCCAGAGCAGCGGTGACTGGACTCCGGCGGGCGGCGGCACGTGCTTCGCGGTCGTGCGGAACAGCTCGCCCAGGAATCCGTCCGGCGTCCAGGCGGCGATCGCGATCGTGCCGCCCGGCTTGGTGACCCGGACGAGCTCGGACGCCGCCTTGGGGTGGTCCGGCGCGAACATCGAGCCGAAGACGGTGGTCACGGCGTCGAAGGAGGCCGGCGGGTAGGGCAGCGCTTCTGCGTCGCCTTCCAGGAAGTCGATCTCGAGGCCCTCGGTCGCGGCGCGCTCACGGGCGCGCTCGAGGAGCGACGGGACGTAGTCGACGCCGGCGACGACGGTGCCCAGGCGGGCCGCGGCCAGTGCGGCGTTCCCGCTCCCGGTGGCGACGTCGAGGACCTTCCAGCCGGCGTGGAGGTCGGCGGTGTCCACGAGGTGCTCGGCGATGAAGACGATCTTCTCGGCGAGGACGTGGAAGTCGCCGCTCGCCCAGGTGGCCTGCTGCTTCTGCTTCACCGCAGCGAGGTCGGGTGTTGCTTCAACTGTGCTCATTCTGGGGCCTTTCGGTAGGTGTCCCGGGAACGTACGGGCGCACCGGCGCGACCGCATCGGCGGCGGCTACCCATCTTCGAGCCGGTACCTACCTAGACTCGCCACCGTGGAGATCGAGTTCACGGCGGACGACGGCACGCTCCTGGCCGGGTCTCTCGTCGTGCCCGAGTGAGCCCGCCTGGTTCCCGCGGCGCTGCTGCTCAACGGCTCGGGCCCGCTCGACCGGGACTCGAACATGCCGGGCCAGATCCTGGGCGTGGCGCCGGCGATCGCCGAGGCGCTGGCCGGGCGCGGGATCGCGACGCTTCGTTTCGACAAGCGCGGGGTCGGCCGTTCGGGCGGCGAGTTCCTGACCGCGGGCTTCGAGCGCGAGACCTCGGACGCCGCCGCGGGACTCGAGTTCCTGGCCGGACGAGCGGAGGTCGATCCCGCCCGGCTGCTCGTCGTCGGGCATTCCGTCGGCGGGACGATCGCGATCCGGCTCGCGGCCGGCCCGCGCCCGCTTGCCGGGGCCGTCCTGCTGGCCTGCTCCACGCAGAGCGGCGAGGAGGTGATGCGCGACCAGACCGAGCGGATCGTCGCCACGCTGCGCGGTCTCCAACGGCTGGGCGCGCGTCGTTTGCGCCGTCGCCAGGCGGAGGCGCGAGAGCAGCTGCTCTCGTCCTCCGAGGACGTCGTCCGCATCCAGGGACAGGACCAGCCGGCATTGTGGCTTCGCGAGTTCATGCGGTACGAGCCGGCCCTCGACCTGCCGCGAATCGCCTGTCCGGTCCTGGCCATGACCGGTACGGACGACATCCAGGCCGATCCGGGCGAGGTTGAGCGAATGCGCGATCTCGTGACCGCTCCGTTCACCGGCGCCACGCCTGCCAGGCTGAGTCATCTCCTGCGCGTGTCCTCGGGCCCGCCCGGCCTGGCCGGCTATCCGGAGCAGCTCGAGCGGCCGGTCGACGAAGCGCTGCTCGACCTCGTAGGCGACTGGGCCGCGGCGATCGCCAGGACGTAGGCCGGTACCCATCCTGCGACGCTGATCCTCAACTGTCAGTATCCACACGTGGCCAAGGACGAGAGCTCCCGGTACGAGTCGCTCCTCGCGGAAGGCGAGCGCGTCCTGCTCGTGAAGCAGCGCCACTGGCTCACGTTCCTCGAGGCGGCCCGCTGGTTCGTGCTCGCGTTCGGCGTCGGGCTCGTCGTCGCAGCTCCTGAACAGCCGGTCTCGGACGACGGCTTCTTCGGGTTCCTCAGCACGGGCCTCAACTGGATCTTCTGGGCGCTGATCGCGATCGGGATCCTCGGCGTCGGCTGGTTCGTCCTCGTCTGGCGGGTGGAGCGCTACGTCGTCACGACGCGCCGGGTGATCGAGGTCGGCGGCGTCATCAACAAGTACGCGAAGGACACGTCGCTCCCGATGATCACGGACATGATCGTCGGCCACCCGTGGCTCGGCCGGATCGTCGGCTACGGCGAGGTCGACCTGCTGACCGCGTCCGAGGCCGGGACGACCAAGATCCGCTTCCTGCCCGACGCGGACGACTTCAAGAAGACGCTCCTCGACGCGCGGCACGAGTACGAGATCGAGCTCGGAGGAGGCCGTGCTCAGGCCGCTCCGGCGGCTGCGCCTGTCGCACCCACGCCGGCTCCGACCTCGGCCGAGAACGTCGACGAATCGCTCACGCGCCTCGCGGACATGCGCGACCGCGGCCTCATCACCCCGGCCGAGTTCGACGAGAAGAAGCGCGAGCTCCTCGACCGGCTGTAGCCGTGGGAGCCGTCGCCGGCACCGACGTCATCGAGCGGCTCGCGGCGGCCGAGGCCCGCTACGTCGAGCGCAATCCGGAGTCGCGGCGCCTGCACACCGAGCGCGCCCGGGTCATGCCCGGCGGGAACACGCGCTCGACCATCCACATGCCGCCGTTCCCGCTCACGATCCTCCGCGGCGAGGGCGCGACGCTCGTGGACGCCGACGGCCACGAGTACCTGGACTTCCTCGGGGAGTTCACCGCCGGGCTCTACGGCCACTCGCATCCGGTGATCGTCGAGGCGATCCGCGAGGCGCTCGCCGACGGGTTCGTCTTCGGCGCGCCGAACCGGTACGAGGCCGTGCTCGCCGAGGCGATCTGCGAGCGGTTCCCCTCGATCGACCTGGTGCGCTTCTGCAACTCGGGGACCGAGTCGACGATGCTGGCGCTCTCGCTCGCGCGCGGCCGTGACCGGGAAGCCCGCGGTGATGGTCTTCGAGGGCGGCTACCACGGGAGCCTCCTCTACTTCACGGTTCCGGGCGGGTCGCCGATCAACGCGCCGTTCCCGTTCGTCGTCGCGCCGTACAACGACGCGGAGGAAGCGACCCGTCTGATCGCCGAGCACGCGCACGAGCTGGCCGCGGTGATCGTCGAGCCGATGCAGGGCTCCGCGGGCGCGATCGTCGGTGAGCCAGCATTCCTCCAGGCGTTGCGCGACGCGACGACCGAGCACGACGTCCTCCTCGTGTTCGACGAGGTGATGACGTCGCGGCTCTCGACCGGCGGGCTCCAGCAGGTGCTCGGGATCACGCCCGACCTCACGACGCTCGGGAAGTACATCGGCGGCGGCCTCGCCTTCGGCGCGTTCGGCGGGCGCGCCGATCTCATGGCCCGCTTCGACCCGTCGCAGCCGGATGCGATCCCGCACGCGGGGACGTTCAACAACGCCGTCCTCACGATGGCGGCCGGCGCCGCGGGGCTGACCCAGGTCTACGACGCCGCCGCGGTCGAACGGCTGAACGGCCTCGGAGACAGGCTGCGCGACCGCCTGAACGCGTTCGCGCAGGCCGGCGACCTCCCGTTCACGGTGACCGGCTACGGCTCGCTCGTCGGCATGCACTTCGCGCGCGGCCCGATCCGCAGCGTCGCGGACCTGCCGCCGGAGCCCGACCTTCGCGCGCTGCTCCATCTGGAGATGCTCGAGGGCGGCTACTCGTACGTCCGGCGCGGCTACGTCGTGCTCTCGATCCCGCTCGTCGAGGACGACGTGGACGGCTTCGCGGCCGGCGTCGAGGCGTTCCTCGAATCGGCCGGCTAGCGGCTACCCGCCGCGTCTACAGGTCTCAGCGAGGCGCGGCGCGCGAGCGCATTGCCGGACAACGGCTCGACGTCGATGAGGTCGACCGTCTCGGCTGCTCCCGTGGCTGAGAACCGCACCTGCGCGAAACCGACGTTCTGCTCGCCGATCGCGAACGGCCCTCCTGCGCCGACCGTGCCTCCATCGACGAGAACGGCCGCCTCGTTCTGCTCCAGGTGCTGCTCGTGATCGTGGCCCGTGAGGATCGTGAGCGGCGGATCGGTCGGCTGCACCGTGTCGAGCAGGGCGTGCGCGAGTCCGTGCTGGTGGACGATCACGACGTCCGGGCGGCGTGGGAGCGCTTGGAACCATTCGAGGAAGGCCTGTGCCTCCTCGGTGAACTCGTTCCCGGTCAGTTCGAGCGGGCGGCCCCTTGCCAGGCCGCCGTCTCCCTCGAGCGGGTCGTCGTAGCCCGCGACGTCGAGCCCACCGATGTCGAGCACGGTCACGCCGTCGGTCGTGCCGTCCGACTCGAGCCGGCCGTGACGAGTCAGGACGACCACGCCGTATCGGGCGAGTTCGCGCATCAGAGGCCCGGAGTCGTGGTTCCCTGACACCGCAACGACCTGATCGCCGAGGCGTGCCAGCGCCGGCGCCAGCCGACTCTCGACTTCGGTGCCGAGTAGGGCGAGATCCCCCGCGAAGAAGACCGTCTTGTCGCGCGCGTAGTTCTCGAGCACGGGCAGCACGAGGGTGTTCGCGTGAAGGTCGGAGGCGAGCACGGCGGTGGTCGTATCCGCATCGTCGCCCGCGCGACTCTCGCCGGCGAAGGCGACAAGGTTGGCCAGCCCTGCAAGCGCCTGCTCGTACGAGCGCGTGTAGTTGTCTCCGGCGGTCAGAAGCTGGCCCGAGAAGGTGAGCAGGCGCGGCAACTCCTGGCCATGAGCGTAGAAGGTCGGCTGTTCGAACGCCTCGTAGTCGATCGTTCGCAGTGTCGCGAGGACGAGGCCTACGAACGCGAGCGGAGCAACGAGGCCCGCCGCGGCGCCGTAGGCGAGCCAACGACGCCGGTGCAGCACGGCGCCGATGACGCCTCCCGCAAGGAGACCTCCGATGAGCCCGCCCGCGAGTCCGAGGAGGATCGACCGCCGGATTGCGCGCCGTCCGGCGGCGGCGACCTCCGCGCGGATGCTCTCGAGCCGCGCACTCGCCTCCGGCCCTGGACCGCAGCGCGGCGCGTGCCTCTTGACGATCGAGTGAGCGAAAGGCAAGCCTGATTTCGACGGGCGCTTCGTACGGCTCGGCACGCACGCCCCAGTCGACGATCGGCATGTAAACGTCGACGTGTCCGTCGAGTGCAGGGACGGCCGACACGCGGGCCGTTCCGAGCGTGAACGGCTCCACCGTGCTGGCGAATGCGCGAACGGCGAGGTACCCGCCGGCGAGCGCCGAAGCCGCACAGGCGAGGATCAGCGCGCCGTAGCCCAGCATCCGCAACATCCCCGCATCATGCCCGGGCGCGCCGCCGAGGATGTCTGGCCCCGAGAACGGCCTCTCGTGGTGCTCGCCCGGCGGTGTTCTCTAAGACCTGGCCGGGGAAGAAGCCGAGCCGGGCGAGCGGCTCGACCAGCTCCTGCTCCTCGTAGGAGAGGTGCGAGAGCAGCGCGTCGGTCAGGTAGTCGATCGCCTCCTGGAGCGGCTCGAAGTCCTGCGGGTCGTTGATGTGGCCGACGAACGCGCGATCGACCTTCTGGATCGCGTCGTGGATGACCAGGTGCTCGTCCGTCAGCCGGTCGATCACCGGCTCGAGGCCGCGTCGCTGCGGGCGAGGTGGGGAAGACGGCGTCGTCCTCGAGCCCGTGGTGCTGCGTGACGACGGCGCAGTAGCGCGAGCAGAACGCGCCGAGCGTCCAGTCGTTCTGGCGCAGGGTCATGTCGTGGAGCGCCGAGCGCCCGTCGCCCGGTTCCATCGCGCCGTCGCGCACCTTGACGAGGACTCGCGGAGATCGGCGAGCTCGAGCGGAGCATGTCGTGGACGTCGATCAGGTGGCGGCCGATCAGCTCCCCCGCCGTCGAGTAGGTCGCGTCCGGCGATGACGGAGGGCGGTGCGGCCGGGTCGACTCGTCCCACGGCGCGGTGTCGCTCAGCCGCGTGCCGTCGTCGGGCGTCGGCGTGATGTCGAGGCGCGTACTCGTCCTCCGTCGGCGGCCTTCGGCGCCGCGGCGACGCGGCTCGCCCGCCGGCGCGCCGCCGCGACCCGCTCGCGCACGGCCGGGGCGATCTCGCGGGCGAACGTCTCGACCGTGGCGGGATCGTCCGACGTGAGGATGAAGGTGCCGACGCCGTCCTCGAGCGCGAGGCTCGTGAACTGCTCGACCCAGTCCTCGGTCGAGCCGTCGGGCGCGGGGATGTTCAGGAGCCGGCGGATCTCGGCCGGGTCGCGCCCTGCTTCGACGGCGGCCTCGTCGATCGCCTTGTTCCCGGCCGCAAGCCCGTCGTCGCCGAGGTACGAGAGGCTCGGGAGCCAGCCGTCGCCCTTTCGCCCGGTGAGGGCGAGCATCCGCGGCTTGTACGCGCCGATCGAGATCGGGACGTCGTGGACGGGCGCCGGCCCGCGGGCGGAGCCTGTGAGCGGGTAGTACGACCCCTCGTATTTCGCCTTGGCCGGCTGCTCGACGTCCCAGAGCGCCCGGATGACGTCGATCGCCTCCTCGAGCGCGTCGACGCTCTCCCCGGGGCGGAGCCGCCGGCCGCCCATCGCCTCGATCGCGTCCCAGAACGCGCCGGCGCCGAGGGCCAGCTCGGCCCGTCCGCCACTCAGGATGTCGAGGCTCGCGACCGCGCGGGCCACGACCGAGGGCGGGCGCAGCGGCAGGTTGAGGACGTTCGGGCTGAGGCGCACGCGGCTCGTGCGGGCGGCGACGAAGGAGATCAGCGTCCAGGTGTCGAGGAAGCGCGGCTGGTACGGGTGATCCTGGAAGGTGACGAGGTCGAGCCCGCTCGTGTCGGCGAGCTCCGCAAGCGCCACGACGGAGGCGGCGTCACCCGCCGCGGGCGTGATGAACACGCCGAACTGCAGCTCGTGCCCGTAGTCGCCCACGGCGCGAGCCTACCCCCGCCAATGAGCGTGGCGATGTCCGCGACGATCGCCACAATCTCGTATCCAACACTGAAGGAGGACGAGTAGTGAGCACGACCTTTTGGATCATCTACACGCTCTTGATCGTCGCCTGGCTCGTCGCCGGCTGGATGGTGTTCGAGAAGGCAGGCGAGTCGGGCTGGAAGATCCTCATCCCGATCTGGAACATTCTCGTGCTCCTCAAGATCGTGGGCCGCCCGTGGTGGTGGATCCTGTTGACGCTCATTCCCATCGTGAACATCGTCATCTGGGTCATCGTCGCGATCGACCTGTCGAAGAGCTTCGGGCACGGAACCGGCTTCGCGATCGGGATCATCTTCCTGCCGTACATCTTCCTGCTGATCCTCGGATTCAGCAGCGACACGTACAAGGGCCCCGCGGGAGGCCAGGTACCAGCGACGGTCTAAGCCAATGTCCCTTTCGGCCACGGCCGGGGTCTGACCCCGGCCGTGGCTCTTTCGGCCAGGGGCGCCGGCGGCAGGACGCTCGTCGGACGTTCGGCGCGGTTAGCCTTTCCGCGATGCCGAGCACTGGCCGACGAGCGTGAGCGACGAACCGGGCGCGGCCCGCAGGCACGACTCCGGCAGGGACTGGGTCGACGTCGGGTCGACCGTGCTGCTGGCGCTCGCAACGGTGGCGATCGCCTGGAGCAGCTACCAGGCGAACCGCTGGAGCGGAGAGCAGGCGATCGCGTTCAGCGCCGCGAGCGCGGCGCGTGTCGAGTCGGGCAAGGCCGCGGCGCGCGCCGGCCAGCTGACCCAGATCGACGTCACGCTGTTCGCGCAATGGGTCGACGCCTACTCGCGCGAGGAGACCGAGCTGAGCGACTTCTACCGCGCGCGGTTTCGCGACGAGTTCAAGCCCGCGATGGACGCCTGGATCGCGACGAGGCCGCGGATCAATCCCGACGCGCCGAAGTCGCCGTTCGCAATGCCGGAGTACTCGCTCGCCGAGCAGAAGGACGCGGATCGCCTCGTGCAGCAGGCCGAGGCGCAGACGAACCTCGCCAAGCGCAACAACCAGCGCTCGGACAACTACGTGCTCTGCGTCGTCCTCTTCGCCGCCTCGCTCTTCTTCGCGGGCATCTCGACGAAGGTGGTCCCGGACGGAAACCGGCTCGTGGTCCTCGTGCTCGGCTACGTCGTCTTCTTCGGGACCCTCGCCTGGATCCTCTCGTTCCCCGTGAGCTTCTCGGTCTAGCCGCCGCGCAGCGCTCGATGCGGTCTAGGGCAGGTGCTCCTTGCGGTAGCGCTCGTGGTCTTCCTCGCGCCATTCCTCCTCGAAGGCCTCGGCGGCGGCGAACTCGTCCTCCGCCCGCGCTTGTTCCTTCGGATCCTCGATGAGCTCGCCCGCGGCGTCCTTGCGGCGCGTGACGACGAACGCGATCACGACGAGCGGCACCACGACTACGGCGAAGATGATCCACGGGATCATTCGCCGAGCATAGCGGGGCTCAGTTCAAAGCTCGACGGCCATGAGCCGGTCGATCGCGCCGAGGACGTAATGCGCCGTGGCGGTCGCGCGGTAGAGGCGAAGCTCGGCCGGCAACTCGACGTCGTCCACCGTCCATTCACGGCCTTCGTGCCCGACCGAGCGGCGTGAGAACACTTCCATGGCGTCGGCGCGGGAATCGTCGGTGACCTCCTCCGCGGTGCCTGCGATGTAGACGCCCTGGCCGGTGCTGATGGGCACCGAGGAGTCGAAGATCACGATGCTGACCTCGGGCCGGACGGCGAGATTGCGCGAGTGGAGCGTCTCGGGCCGCGACACCCAGACGAACTCGCGATAGCCGACGGGCGCGTAGTAGACGGGGGAGACCCACGGCCGGCCGTCCTCGTCGGCGGTGCCGAGCACCATGTAGAGGTTGGCGTCGACGATCGCCTTCGCGGTGGTGACCGGATCGCTCTCGTGTCTCATTCGTGGACGTTCTAGCCGAACGTGAAGCAGTACGCCTCGGCGCCCGGGCCGAGGAAGGTGATCTCGAAGGTCCGGTCGGCGATCGACCCGGCTCGCGGACCAGCTGATGGAGCCGCTGCCGGGACAGCGTTCCGTTCCCGTCCTCGTCGACATCGAAGCCGTGAGCGGCGCCCGGAGGCTCTCCGTCGACGAGCACCCGGAACGGCACGGGTGTCTCGCTCGGCCGGGCCCATGACGAGATGGACGTCGCGGGCGTGAAAGCGAAAAGCGATGCGCCTCCGGCCTCGTTCAGGACGCTCGCGCCGCGCTTGATCGTCCAATCGCCGGCGAGGTCCAGTGGTTGAGCTCAACGTCGGGGTGCGCGTAGGGCCGGCTTCAGCGGCGCCACCGGGGACGTGAAGTTCTGAGCCTGGTCGGTAGCCGAGGTACGTCTCGGGCGACCCCAGGGTCGTCCAGTCGGCCTGCACTTCGAATCCCTCGGGGACGACGGAGACCAGGTCGTCGTCGATGCCCTCGGCTCCCGCTTCGAGCAGCAGCTGCTGGATGACCCGTTCGCACTCCTCGTATCCACCTTCGCCGAACTGGTGGTGCCGAATTCGCCCGTCCGCGTCGGCGATGTACACGGCCGGCCAGTAGTGGTTGTCGAAGGCGCGCCAGACCGCATAGTCGGGGTCGAGCGCGACCGGGTACTCGACCCGCATGTCCTCGACGGCCCACCGGACGTTGTCGACGTCGCGCTCGAACGGAAACTCGGGCGTGTGGACGCCCACGACGACCAGCCCGTTGATCCTCGTACTTCTCGGCCCACGCGCGCACGTACGCGAGCGTGCGCAGCCAGTTGATGCAGGTGTACGTCCAGAAATCGACGAGGACGACCTTCCCGCGCAGGACCTCCGGCGGTGAGCGGCTCCGAGTTGAGCCAGCCGGCTGCGCCGTCGAACGCGGGAAGGTAACCCTCGGCTTTCACTGCGTCAGCGGAGCGACGTGAAGGCCGCCCGGATCTCCTGTGAGAAGAGCTCCGGCTCCTCCCACGCCGCGAAGTGCCCGCCCTTGTCGACCTCGTTGAAGTAGCTGACGTTGGGGTACGAGTTCTCGACCCAGCTGCGCGGAGTCCGCCAGATCTCGCCCGGGAAGGTGGTGAAGCCGACCGGGAGCGAGACCGGCGGAGGAGCGTGGCCGGACGCGATTGCCTGAGCCAGGGCCAGTCCGTCCTCCCAGTACGACCGCGCCGCCGAGGCGCCGGTGCCCGTCAGCCAGTACAGCGTGATGTTGTCCAGGATGGTGTCCCGGGTGAGATTGCCCGCGGGCTCATCGTCGACGAAGACGCGGGCGATCTTGTTGTAGCTGTCCGTGTCGTGGTCGAGCAGCCAGGCGGCCAGGGCGACGGGTGAGTCCAGCAGGGCGTAGCCGATCGTCTGCGGCCGCGTGGCCATCTCGAGGAAGTAGCCGAAGCCGGTTTCCTTGAACGTGGCGAAGGCGCCGTCGCCGCGCGTTCCTCCTCGGACTCCGCCGGCTGGGGGCCG
This sequence comes from uncultured Actinomycetes bacterium, assembly GCA_963705875.1. Classification (GTDB taxonomy): domain Bacteria; phylum Actinomycetota; class Thermoleophilia; order Gaiellales; family Gaiellaceae; genus CAVRUF01. The sequence goes on from OY970117.1 coordinate 102,943, forward strand.
GCCAGCACCGTCACGAGCAGGTTCATGTGGATGCCGAGCAGCCCCTCGGGCGCCTGGCGGCCCATGATGTCCGTGACGAGCGCGCCGACGTCACCGCCCTGGGCGACGTACCGGGTGTAGCCGAGGCGCTGCATCAGCACCGCCCAGGCCTGCGCGACGCGGCCGGAGTTCCAGCCGAGCTCGGTGGGCTCGCCCGAGAAGCCGTAGCCGGGCAGGGACGGGATGACGAGGTGGAACGCGTCCTCGGCGTTTCCGCCGTGCGCGGTCGGATCGGTCAGCGGGCCGATGGTCTCGAGCAGCTCGATGACCGAGCCGGGCCAGCCGTGGGTGATGATCAGCGGCAGCGCATCCTCGTGCTGCGATTGCACGTGGATGAAGTGGATGTCCACGCCGTCGATCTCGGTCGTGAACTGCGGCAAGGGCGTTGAGCTTGGCCTCGACCCTGCTCAAGTCGTAGTCGTTCTCCCAGTAGCGCGCGAGCGCCTGCATCGTAGCTAGCTGTACGCCCTGCGATCGATCCGCGACGAGCTCCTTGGTGGGCCAGCGCGTCGCCGCGATACGGCGGCGCAGGTCGTCGATCTGCTCATCTGGAATCTCGACCGTGAAGGGCCGGATGTCGGTGGTGGTCTCGATGGTGGCGCTCATGGCGACCTCCCTATGTGCGTGTCTCGCCGGCGGTCTGGACGACCAGTGACCTCCAAGCAGGCGAGCGGTCAGCTCTCTCTTGAGTAGGCGACCTTCGGCGAGCGTACTCGCGCCTGTCGCGTTTCGGCAAGCCGGGCCACCAGATCGATACCGGGGCGTTCAGCGGCCGGTCATCTGCTCGGCGGCCTCGGCCGAACCGATCACGGGCACGACCTCAAACGTGACGAGGTCGCTCCACCGGGTGATCCACTCGTCGAGCAGTTCCGGATCGTCCGTCTCCATGAGCTGAAAGCAGCGGCCGAGCCCGTCCGCTTCGACCCAGCTCTCCACGTAATCGAGTCCTTCGGGAAGCATTCGCCCCTCGGTCGCAGCGCGGGCGTACACGGGCTCGGGCCCGTGCAGGTAGGTCTCGATCACCATATAGCGCATTGCGGCAGTATCTGGCTGCAGAGGAACGGACGAAAGGAGCAACAGAATGGCTGACAAGAAGTCGTCGGGATTCTCCGCCGAGGAGAAGGCCGCGATGAAGGAGCGCGCCGCCGAGCTGAAGGCCGAGAAGAACAAGGCGGACGGGGAGAAGATCCTGCTCGCGAAGCTCGCCGAGTTCAAGGGAAAGGACCACGCAATGGCCAAGCGGATCCACGAGATCGTCACGGCCACCGCGCCGTCCCTCATGCCGAAGACCTGGTACGGGATGCCCGCGTGGGCCAACAAGGACGGCAAGGTCGTCTGCTACTTCCAGGACGCCGCCAAGTTCAAGTCGAGGTACGCGACCTTCGGCTTCAGCGACCTGGCGAACATCGACGCAGGCGCCATGTGGCCGACGTCGTTCGCGCTGAAGGATCTGACCGCCGCCGACGAGAAGAAGATCGCCGCGCTCGTGAAGAAGGCCGTCAGCTGAGCAACGGGAGGAGCGCTGCGCCTGGGTACAGTGGCTCGCGAGTGGAGTCGTGATCGTCAGGAGGTGGCGTGATGAGCGGTTCGGAGGAGAAGGCGATCCTCGCCGGTGGGTGCTTCTGGGGCATGCAGGACCTGATCCGGAAGCGGCCCGGCGTCGTGTCGACGAGGGTCGGCTACTCGGGCGGCGACGTCCCCAACGCCACCTACCGCAACCACGGCACGCACGCGGAGGCGATCGAGATCGTCTTCGACCCCGAGCAGACGTCCTACCGCGACCTGCTCGAGTTCTTCTTCCAGATCCACGACCCGACGACGGTGAACCGCCAGGGCAACGACGTCGGGATGAGCTACCGCTCGGCGATCTACTACCTCGACGAGGAGCAGCGCCGCGGTCGCCGAGGACACGATCGCCGACGTCGAGGCCTCGGGCCTCTGGCCGGGGAAGGTCGTGACCGAGGTCGAGCCGGCGGGGCCGTTCTGGGAGGCCGAGCCCGAGCATCAGGACTATCTCGAGCGGATATCCCGAACGGCTACACGTGCCACTTCCCGCGGGCGGACTGGGTGCTGCCCCGGCGAGCGGTCGAAGCCGCCGGCTAGCTCAGAAAGCGTTCGCGGCAGACTTCCACTCTTCGAGCCGCTGCGCGATGAGCTCGGCCCGCTGCTCCGCGGTCCCGCTGTCCAGCAACTCGAGGTCCGACGGGTCGGCCCGAAGGTAGATGCCGGCGGTTCGGACATTCAGCGCGGAGTCGCGGTCCGAACGTGTCGTCCAGTACCCGGTGGCTCGCTCGGCGGTCTCCAGCTTGATCTCGCCGGTGCCCTCGAGCTGCGGGGCATTCGGGTCTCGAGGGCGCTCGCCCTTCCAGAAGTAGAGGATGCCGGCCGGATCCCTGCGCTCCTTCGCGGCCTCGCTCCAGTAGCGGGCCGAGAGGGTGCCGTCCTCCTGCCAGGCCCGGCCGTTCACGTTCAGGTCGCCATCGCGGTCGCGTGAGATCTGCAGCAGGCTCACCGCCGACGGCTCGTGCTCGCTCCGCGCGGTGAGCGACAGCTGCCACCAGAGTCCCTCGACGAGGCCGCGGCGGCCCTCGGCCTCGATCGCCTTGCGGAGCTTCTGGTTGATCTCGTCGATCTCCGCGGGTCCGGCGGCCGGGTCGTAGCGGACGGACGTCAGCCCGAGCAGGTCGGTCGGCAGCTTCGAGCCGTTCGCGTGGAGGATGAACGTGCGCCGGATGCCGAGCGCCCCGCCGAAGAGGCCGGCCTCGAAGACCACGTTGTCGCGCGGCGATGCCTCGCCGGACTCGGTCGCATCCGTCGTCGTCCAGTCGTCCTGGGCGAACACGAAGGCGGCGAAATCGACCTCCTGGGAGAGCTCGACGAGCCGGTCGAGGGTGGATCGCCCGGGGTTGAACGTGGTCGTCCAGGGCTCGACGTCGGCGATGTCCTCGAGCCCGCGCTGGATCTCCTCCAGCATCGCGGCCTGCTTGCCCGACGAACCGAGGAAGATGCGCGGCTTGCTCATGCGCGATTCATTTTGACGGACACGGCGCGAGTACGATTGCACCGTGGCGGCTCGGCATTGCGTGGTGCTGCTGCCAGGGGTGGTGTTGCCGGCCGAACCTGCGTACGCGGCCTTGCTCGACGTTCTCGGCGAGCGTGTCGAGGCCCTGCCGAAGGATCTCGAGCTGTACGCGGAGGATCGGCCGCCGTCGGACTACGGGTTGCGCCTGGAAGCCGAGGGGGTCATCCGCGAGGCCGACGCTCACGGATTCGACCGCTTCCATCTCGTCGGCTACTCGGGCGGCGGAGCCGTGGCGCTCGTCTGCGCCGCCACGAGCGGCGAGCGGCTTCTGAGCCTGGCGCTCCTCGAATCCTCATGGGCGGGCTCCGAGCGAACGGAGGCGGAGGAGGACGTGATGCAGAGCCTTCGCGCGCTCGACGCGCTGCCCGACGAGGAGTTCATGGCGGGATTCGCGCGCCTGCAGCTGGCGCCTGGCGTCGACCCGCCTCCGACGCCCGACGGTCCACCTCCACCTTGGATGGCGAACCGACCTGCCGGCATTCGCGCCTTCATCGCTGCGTTCGACAGCGGGCACCTCGACGTGGAGGCGCTGCGAAGGTTCGATCAGCCCGTGTACTTCGCGCTCGGCGGGCGCAGCAACCCGGACTTCTTCGCGCGAATGGCCGGGCGGCTGGCCGGGATCTTCCCCGACTTCACCCTCGAGACGTTCTCCGATCGCCATCACTTCGACCCACCGCACCGCACCGAACCCGAGCGCCTCGCCAACTCACTCCTCGAACACTGGGAGCGCGCGACTACCACGAGTGAAAGGACGAACCCATGAAACTGATCACCCAGACACAGGTCACCGTCGATGGAGTGATGCAGGGAAACGGCGGTGCGACGGATGAGGATCGCAAGACTGGATTCGCGCGCGGCGGATGGGCCATGGAGGCGTTCGACGACGAGACCTTCGGGTTCATCAGCGAGACGTACGCACGGGCCGACGCGTTCCTGTTCGGCCGCCGGACGTACGAGCTCTTCGCCGGCTACTGGGGCGCGGAGGAGCGGGCCCGCGCCGCGGCGGAAGATCCGGCAGCCCACCCGATCGCGGCCTCCTTGAACGCGAGGCCCAAGTACCTCGCATCGACGACGCTCACCGACCCGCAGTGGGCCGACACGACGCTCCTCTCCGGCGACCTCGCGGCCGCCGTCGGCGAGCTGAAGGCCAGGCCGGGCGGCGAGCTGCAGGTGCACGGCAGCGGTGCCCTGATCCGCTGGCTGCTCGACAACGACCTCGTCGACGAGATGACCCTGCTCATCGTCCCCGTGGTCGTCGGCCAGGGCACGCGGCTGTTCCCGCAAGACGGCCCGGACATCGGGCTCGACCTGGTCGACTCGCGAGTCGACTCGAAGGGCGTGACGATCCAGGTCTTTCGGCCGGCCGGACGCCCGCAGTACGCGCCCGCCACCGGCGACTGAGGCATTCGCGCGTTTCGGAGCCGCCTCCCTCGAGGCTTGCAACAAATGCAGCATGGATGTAGCATCGGCGAGCCTCAGCTGTGCAGTGATTGACGTGGCGAGGACAGCGCACACCACGTCGTGCCTGCGGCAAAGGGGGAAGCACTATGAAACGTCGCATCACCGCGCTCGCCGCAGCGCTCGTCACCGTGCTCGTGGTGCCGAGCTCCGATGTGTGGGCCGGGAAGACGTCACCGGAAAGACATCACGGAAAGGCGCCGGTTGTCACCGTGCTCAACGACTCCGCCCTGGGTGGCCTGGGATCGGGAAGCACAATCGGGCCTCACGGCGCCCTCTACGTCACGAACGGGAACGACGGCACGCTCGTCCGGATCGATCCGAGGACCGGCTCCGAGAGGGTGGTCGGCAGCGGCTTGCCACGCCAGGTCTTCGGGATCGGTGGCGCGATGGACGTCGTGTTCATCGGCCATCGCGCCTACGTGCTGGTCACCCTGGCAGGGGCCGACGTCGGCGTTCCCGACGCCGTCATGGGTATCTACCGCCTCAAGCGCGACGGCACGTTCTCCGTGTTCGCCGATCTCGGCACGTGGTCGGCCGCGCACCCGCCCGCGGACCCGACTGGTTCCTCTCGCAAGGCGTCCAGTATTCGATGGAAGTGTGGCGCGACGGATTCGTCGTGGCCGACGCCCATCTCGGACGGGTGATTCGCGTCGACCTGCGGGGACGAATCCGTGAGTTGGTGGCGTTCGACAGCACCGACTCGGTACCTACCGGCCTCGAGGCGGCGAACGGCAAGCTATTCCTGGCCACGGCCGGTCCGATCCCGCACCTTCCGTCGACCTCCGAGATCAATGAGGTGCGACGTGACGGATCGGTGAATGTGGTCGGCGAGTGGGACGCAGACTACGCAGGCAATCGCGGCCTCATCGTCGATGTCGAGAAGGGCCGCGATCACCGGCTGTACGGTCTACTGCAGGGCTACTGGAACCTCGCGCCGATCCCCGAGAACGAGGGCATGCCGGCCGCTCCGAACACCGGTGAGATCGTTGTCGTCGGCTCCCACGGCAAGTTCAAGACCGTGGTGACCGGCCTCGATCGGCCCACGTCGCTGGAGCTTGTCGGCCATGTGGGCTTCGTGGTCACGGTCACGGGAACGATCCTGCGGATCGACCGGATCTGAGCACGTAGGTCGAGGAACCCGACGAGAGAAAGGCCCGCGTTTGCGGGCCTTTCTCGCCAAACCGCAAGCTGGTCGGCGTCGTGACGACGCTCGGCTTCGCGGTCGCATTGGCGATCCACACGCTCGACTGAGCGCAGCTCGTCACGTGCCACAATTGACGGCCCGCTGTCCGCTACCCAACAACAGCGACGGTCAGCCCATAGCGGTGTGGGAAACCCGCATCAAGTCTGTGGTCGAACCCGGGCCGAAGCTCCGTGGATCCTGGGAAGTCAACGCAACGGACGCGTCCTACGGTGGTTGGACAACCACACGAGGAGGAACGCATGTCCACGCACCAGGCCGCTCATGACCGCTCGAACGATTCCGAAGTCAGCGTCTTCTTCGCGCTGGCGACGATCTTCTTGGGCGCCGCGCTTGCAGTGGTCTGCCTCGTTGCGGCCCTCATGTGGGTCGATGCTCGCGATTCAGAGTCTTCGGATGGGCCAGCCGCATCAGCCGCGCCGGTCGCCAGCCACGACGCGCACGCCGCCGCGGCAACAGCGACCGGAGGGCTGACCAGCTTCGCCGGCGCCGCGCCGGACAACGCCGACGAACTCGCTGCCGCCCACAAGCCCTACCCGGCCGAGCTGCCCGCCGCTCCCGCTGGCGTCGCCGACGTGAACCTCGTCCTCAAGGACGTGACCGTCGAGATCGCGCCGGGCATCAAGTACTCCGCGTGGGCGTGGGCCGGCGGCGCGCCCGGACCGGTGATCCACGTGCGCCAGGGTCAGAAGGTGCAAGATCACGCTCACGAACGACGGCGCGATCCCGCACTCGGTGGACTTCCATGCGGCGCGGATCGCCCCCGACAAGGCGTTCGGCGACGTCGATGCCCGGCGAGTCCGTGAGCTACACGTTCCGGCCAACGACGCCGGCGTCTTCATGTACCACTGCGGCACGAAGCCCGTGCTCGCGCACATCGCGAACGGCATGTACGGCGCGATCGTGGTCGAGCCGCCCGAGGGCTGCTCCCGAAGGCCGACAGCGACTACGTGCTCGTCGCCAGCGAGTGGTACCTCGGCTCCGACGGGCTCGACGAAGCCGGCGCAGTTCGACATGGCCAAGGCGCGCGCGCGCCAGCCCGACTGGATGACCTTCAACGGCTACTCGGGCCAGTACGTCAAGCACCCGCTGATCGCGAAGCCGGGCGAGCTCGTCCGCTTCTGGGTCGTCGACGCCGGGCCGTCGCTCGACACCGACTTCCACATCGTCGGCACGATCTTCGACAACGCGTATCCCTTCGGGGACATGACGCCCGAGCACGCGCTGCACGGCGTGCAGACAGTGACCGTCCCGGCCGGCGGCGGCGGCGTCTTCGACGTCAAGATCGACCAGCCCGGCCTCTACCCGTTCGTCTCCCACGCCTTCGCCGCCGTCGACCAGGGCCAGGTCGGCCTGCTCAAGGTCGGCAAAGTCACCGGGACGATGTAGCCACTAGGACGGCTGCCTGCCGGTCTCCGGGACGCCAAACCAGGTAGGAATGCCCACATGACCACAGCCGTTGACGGTCCTCTCGCCCCGTCCGAGCTCCAGGCGATCGACGCCTACTGGCGCGCCGCGAACTACCTCTCGGTCGGGCAGATCTACCTGCTCGACAACCCGCTGCTGCGCGAGCCGCTCGCGGCCGGAGCACGTCAAGCCGCGCCTGCTCGGCCACTGGGGCACGACGCCGGGCCTCAACTGCATCTACGCGCACCTCAACCGGGCGATCCGCGCCCGCGACCTCGACGCGATCTACATCACCGGCCCCGGCCACGGCGGGCCCGGCGCTCGTCGCGAACGCGTACCTCGAAGGCACGTACAGCGAGGTCTACCCGCACGATCGGCCGCGACGAGGACGGCCTGCGCGAGCTGTTCCGGCAGTTCTCGTTCCCCGGCGGCATCCCGAGCCACGTCGCGCCGGAGACGCCCGGGCTCGATCCACGAGGGCGGCGAGCTCGGCTACGCGCTCGCGCACGCGTTCGGCGCGGCGTTCGACAACCCCGACCTGCTCGTCGCCTGCGTCGTCGGCGACGGCGAGGCCGAGACAGGGCCGCTGGCGGCGAGCTGGCACTCGAACAAGTTCCTGAACCCGCGCGACCGACGGCGCCGTGCTGCCGATCCTGCACCTGAACGGCTACAAGATCGCGAACCCGACCGTGCTCGCGCGCATCCCGGAGCAGGAGCTCGTCGCGCTGTTCGAGGGCTACGGCTAGCGGCCGCTGATCGTCGGTGGCCGGCGACGACCCGGCGCACGTGCACCAGCGCTTCGCCGCCGCGCTCGACGAGGCGCTCGACGAGATCGCGCGCGATCCAGCGCGCCGCGCGCGACGAGCGGCGACGAGCGCGCGGCCGCGCTGGCCGATGATCGTCCTGCGCACGCCGAAGGGCTGGACCGGCCCGAAGGAGGTCGACGGCACTGCCGGTCGAAGGCACGTGGCGCTCGCACCAGGTGCCGCTCGCCGGCGTGCGCGAGCAACCCGGAGCACCTGCGGCCAGCTCGAGGAGTGGCTGCGGAGCTACCGGCCCGGAGGAGCTGTTCGACGACGCGGCGCGCTCGTCGCCGAGCTCGCGGAGCTGCGCGCCGACGCGGCGACCGCCGGATGAGCGCGAACCCGCACGCGAACGGCGGCCTGCTCCTGCGCGACCTCGCCCTGCCCGACTTCCGCGACTACGCCGTCGACGTCGACGCAGCCCGGCACGACGATCGAGCGAGGCGACGCGGGTGCTCGGCGCGCTTCCTGCGCGACGTCATCGCCGGCAACCCGACGAACTTCCGCCTCTTCGGCCCCGACGAGACGGCGTCCAACCGGCTCGGCGACGTCTTCGAGGTGACGAGCCGCGCGTGGGAGGCCGAGATCGCTGCCGACCGACGAGGATCTCGCGCCCGGACGGCCGCGTCATGGAGGTGCTGTCCGAGCACCTCTGCCAGGGCTGGCTCGAGGGCTACCTCCTGACCGGCCGGCACGGGCTCTTCAACTGCTACGAGGCGTTCATCCACATCGTCGACTCGATGTTCAACCAGCACGCCAAGTGGCTGAAGGTCACGCGCGAGATCCCGTGGCGGCGGCCGATCGCGTCGCTCAACTACCTGCTCAGCTCGCACGTCTGGCGCCAGGATCACAACGGCTTCTCGCACCAGGATCCGGGCTTCATCGACCACGTCGTGAACAAGAAGGCGGAGGTCATCCGCGTCTACCTGCCGCCGGACGCGAACACGCTGCTCTCGGTCGCCGACCACTGCCTGCGCAGCCGCAACTACGTCAACGTCATCGTCGCGGGCAAGCAGCCGGCGCTCGACCTACCTCTCGATGGACGACGCGATCGTCGCACTGCACGCGCGGCGCTCGGCATCTGGGAGTGGGCGTCGAACGACGAGGGCGACGAGCCCGACGTCGTGCTCGGCGTGCTGCGGCGACGTGCCGACGCTCGAGACGCTCGCGGCCGCGGCGCATCCTGCGCGAGCACCTGCCGGAGCTGCGGGTCCGGGTCGTCAACGTCGTCGACCTGATGCGCCTCGCAGCCGGACGAGCGAGCATCCGCACGGCCTGTCCGACCGCGAGTTCGACGCGCTCTTCACGACCGACCGGCCGATCGTCTTCGCCTACCACGGCTACCCGTGGCTGATCCACCGCCTCACCTACCGCCGCACGAACCACGACAACCTCCACGTGCGCGGCTACAAGGAGGAGGGCACGACGACGACGCCGTTCGACATGGTCATGCTGAACGACCTCGACCGCTTCCACCTCGTCATCGACGTGATCGACCGCGTGCCCGGCCTCGCCGAGCGCGCCGCGCTCGCTGCGCCAGGAGATGGAGGACCGCCGGCTCCGCGCCCGCGCGTGGACGCGCGAGCACGGCGAGGACCATCCCGAGATCCGCGACTGGACCTGGCCGTTCTGAACGTTCTCGTCGTCAACGCGGGCTCGACGAGCCTGAAGCTCTCGCTCGTCGATGCGGACGACGAGTCCGATGTCCGTCGCGTCGCTCGAGGATGCGCCGGGCGATGTCGATGCGGTCGCCCACCGGATCGTGCACGGCGGCGCGCGCTTCCGCGCGCCGGTGCGTGATCGACGAGCAGGTCGACGCGGAGCTCGGCGAGCTCGACCGAGCTCGCGCCTCTGCACAACGCGCCGGCGCTCGAGCGCCTCGCGCGGCGCGCGCGGGCGCTCCCGGATGTGCCGCACGTGGCCGTCTTCGACACCGCCTTCCACGCGACGCTGCCCGCCGAGGCGGCGACGTACGCGGTGCCGCGCGCACTGGCGCGACGAGTGGGGCATCCGGCGGTACGGCTTTCACGGCCTCTCGGTGCAGTGGGCTGCCGAGCAGGTGCGCGGTGCGCGCGTCTCGTCGTCTGCCACCTCGGCGGCGGCTGCTCGGTGACCGCGGTGCGCGACGGGCGATCGGTTGACACGACCATGGGATTCAGCCCGCTCGAGGGCGTGCCCATGGCGACGCGCTCCGGCTCGATCGACCGCGAGCATCGTCCTCCACCTGCTTCGCCAGCGGCGAATGTCAGCCGACGAGATCGAGCATGCGCTGGAGCACGAATCGGGACTTCTCGGCCTGTCAGAGACGACCGCACGGGTCTGAAGAGCTCGAGCGGTCGAGCGACCCGCGAGCCCAGCTTGCTCTGGCCGTCTTCGCCCACCGGGTTGCCGCTGCGGTCGCCACGATGGCGGCGTCTCTCGACGGGCTCGACGCGATCGCCTTCACCGCAGGGATCGGCGAAGGCTCTGCGCATGTGCGCGCCGACGTGTGCCGGCGGCTCAGCTTCCTGGGTGTCGACCTCGACACAGAGTCGAACCGCAAGGCCGTCGCCGATGTGGACGTTGGCACGCCCTCCTCACGCGTCCGCGTCGTAGTCCTTCGCGCGCGCGAGGACCTTGTCGCCGCCCGTGCCGCGCGCGAGCTGCTGGCCCCGTAGGCCGGAAGGTCAGTGTTCTTCGGCGAGGACGCGAATGATGTCGCTGCGGCTGATCATCCCGATCAGGCGCCGATCTCGGACAACCGGTAGGCAATCGACGTCCCTGTCCATCATCAGCCAGGCGGCCTCGGCAAGTGACCGCTCTGGGCCGATGGTGATCGCCGGTTCCGTCATGACCTGGGCGGCCGTTCGAACTGCAAGGGGCCGAGCGTCGAGCGACGGGGTTCGCCATAGCCGTTCGGCCATTCCCGTCCCCCGTAGCGCAGCTTGGACGATCTCCCGCTCCGAAACGACGCCGAGAAGCTCGTCGTTGCCATCGACGACTGCGACCGTCGAGATTGCGTGTGCCCGCATCAGATTCGCTAGGTGCTGCAGCGGGACAGTCGGGCCAATGGCCGCGCCCTTCATGGGAACGACTCTTTCGACTTGCTCAGCTGTTGTCATGTGCTCAGCATCGGTCTTACTCGGGCGCATGGCATCGGTGCCGACGCCGATTTCGATTCGGACAAGTACTGACCTGCGGAAAAGCCGCAGGAATTCTGCGGGCGAGCCCCTTGCCGAACTCCGAGGATCCCGCGACGCCAACGCAACCGAGGAGTCCTACTGTGGTCAGACAGGCAACCGAGGAGAGCGACATGGCCCAGACCGAATCACGCACAGGCTCCAAGCCGTTCCGCTGTCTCGTCGCAGGCGGTGGCGTAGCGGCTCTCGAAGCCGCGCTCGCGATTCGGGCGCTCGATCCGGGGTTGGTGGACGTCGAGCTGCTCGCGCCCGAGACTCACTTCTGGTACCGGCCTCTGGCTGTCGGCGAGCCGTTCGGAATTACCAAGACGTTGCGCTTCGAGCTGGCGGAGTTGGCCGAGGGGATCGGCGCGACGTTCACGCTCGATGCCCTGGCCTCCGTCGACCCGGAAGCGAAAGTCGCGCAGACCGGAGAGGGGAAGGAGATCGGCTACGACGCCCTCCTCGTCGCCTGCGGCGCCCGCCCCGAGCCGGCGATTTCGGGAGCGCTCACCTTCCGGGGCCCAGCAGACACCGAGGCATTTCGGCGATTGCTTTCCGACCTAGGGACAGGTGAGGCCAACTCGGTCGCCTTCGTGGTGCCGAGCACGGTCACTTGGGGGCTTGCGTTGTATGAGCTCGCGCTCCTGACGGCGACCTATCTCGAGCGCCAAGGCATTCGCAGCGTCCCCCTGACGTTCGTGACGCACGAGCCGGCGCCACTGGCGCTGTTCGGGGGAGAAGCGACGGAGTCCCTGGCCCGCATCATGGCCGAGAAGGGCATCAAGCTGATGACCGGCACCCATGCGGACTCGACTCGACCCGGCGCGCTCCAGCTGACGCCCGGTCCCGAACTCGAAGTGGACCGCGTCGTTGCGCTTCCGCGGCTCTTCGGGCGTCCAATCAACGGACTGCCGAGTGACCGGGACGGATTCATCGCGACCGATGTCTTCGGCCGCGTGAACGGTGTGGAAGGGATCTACGCCGCCGGCGACATCACGAGCTTTCCGGTGAAACAGGGAGGGCTCGCGACGCAGCAGGCGGACGCTGCTGCGCACTCGATCGTCGTGGCCGCCGGCTCTGACATCGAGCTCGTGCCGTTTGCGCCTGTCTTGCAGGGGCTCCTCCTCACTGGAAGCACGTCCACGTATCTGCGCTCCGAGCTCGCAGGTGGCCATGGCGAGACCGCCGTCGTTTCCGGCGACGCGCTCTGGTGGCCGCCGGCCAAGATCGCCGGGCGCTACCTCGGCCCGTTTCTCGCCGAGCGTTCCGGGATCGCACTCGCGCCTCCGCCCGAGCTTGACGCCGTGCGCGTCGAGCTTGCCCTCTGAACAACCTGCGGCTTTCCCGCACGAGCTTCCGTGGCAGCCACGATGCCGCGCCAGACACACGGTGCGACGATCGAAGCGCAAATCAGAAAGGAGCACGCCATGCAACGAGTCGCAGTCGTAGCCAAGCTCAAGCCGGACTCTGCCGAGAAGGCCCGCACGCTCGTGGAGAACGGGCCTCCGTTCGATCCCACCACGCTTGGGTTCGAACGACACCACGTGTACGTGTCGGAAGACACGGCCGTCTTCGTCTTTGAAGGCGCCAACGTCAACGCCCTGATCAAGACGCTTGCCGAGACCAGCGGAGCACACGAGGCCTTCGCGGCCTGGGAGTCGCTGCTCGACGGTATGCCGGAGCTGGCACGCGAGGCATATTTCTGGGAGAGGGCAGTGCCGGCCGGATCGGCCGCATGGGGCGAGTAGCGGGGCAATAATTGCCAAGTGCAGAGCGAGGAGCGGCAACAGGACCGGTTACGTGCGCTGGTCGACGCCGGCATCGCACTGACATCCGAGCTGTCGCTCGACGCCCTCCTCCAGCGGCTGGTCGAGACGGTCGCCGGTCTGACTGGCGCTCAGTACGCAGCGCTCGGGGTGCTCGACTCCGGTCACCGCGAGCTCGAGAGGTTCGTCTACACGGGCATCGACGACGAGCTACGCGCGGTGATCGGCGAGCTTCCGCGCGGCCGCGGCATTCTCGGCGCGCTGATTCGAGACGACCGTGTCCTACGACTCCACGAACTGGCCGCCGATCCGCGGTCGGTCGGCTTTCCGCCCGGGCACCCGCCGATGAAGACGTTCCTCGGCGTACCCGTACGCGTGCGCGGAATCGTCTTCGGCAACCTCTACCTCACCGAGAAGGAGGGCGGCGGCGACTTCACGGACGAAGACGAGGAGCTGACGCGTCTCCTCGCGGCTCAAGCGGCGACGGCGATCGAGAACGTACGCCTCTACGAATCCTCCACGCGCTGGTCGCGGCAGCTGGAGTCTCTGAACGAGATCGTGACCGCCATGGCGAGCGAGGTGGATCTGCAGCCGCTCCTCGCGCTGATTGCCAATCGGCTCCGTGAGCTGGTCGACGCCGAGCTAGTCACGATCGCGCTGCCCGTCGAGTCCGGCGACCTTCGGATCGAGGCGGCAGACGGCCGGTCGGCCGATGAGATCCTCGGCCGCGTGCTGTCCCGCGAGTCCTCGAAGCAGGGGCGCGTTCTCGAGCGCGGCCGGACCGAGCGGGTCGACTCGTTCCTCGAGGACCCGGAGACGGACCAGACCCTCATCCGCGAGGCCGGCGTGCGCACCGGGCTCTTCGTCCCGCTCGTGCTCGGGGGCGCTGCGATCGGAGTCCTGGCGGCGTTCGACAAGCGCTCTCTCGACGGGCGGTTCAGCGGCGTCGACTCGCGGATCGCGGAGATCTTCGGGGCAAGGGCCGCCGTTGCGGTCGACCTCTCTCAGCGAGTCGAGCAGGATGCGCTCGGCCGCGCGCTCGACGCCCAGGAAGCTGAGCGCCGACGGCTCGCGCTCGAGCTGCACGACGAGACAGGCCAGGAATTGACATCGATCCTCCTGTCGCTTCGCCGAGTGGAGGAAGCCGGACTCCGACGAGGCTCGGTCGGCCGCGATTGCCGCTGTGCGCGAGATCGTCGTCCAGACGCTGCATGACGTCCGCCGGCTCGCAGTCGAGTTGCGGCCGAAGGCGCTCGACGACTTCGGACTCGTTCCGGCGATCGAGCGGCTCTGGCCGAGTCGCTCGGCGAGCGGACGGGCATCCGCTTCGACGTACATGCGACCCAAATGGAGGACCGTCTGCCGAGCAACATCGAGACGACGCTCTACCGCGTGGTCCAGGAGGCGCTGACCAACGTGGTCAAGCACTCCGGCGCGGCGACCGTCGGAATCGTTCTGGCGCGGTCGGCCCATTCCGCCACTGCGGTCGTCGAGGACGACGGCCGGGGATTCTCTCCGAAGGAGCGTCGACGAAGGCATCGGTCTGGCGGGAATGCGCGAGCGGCTCGTCATCATCGGCGGCAATCTCGAGATCGAGTCGTCCGGGCGCGGGGACCACCGTTCGCGCCGAGGTGCCGCTGCGATGACCATCCGGGTTCTCGTCATCGACGACCACGCAGTCGTCCGGTCGGGACTGCGCCATGTGCTCGATGCGGAAGCGGACATCGAGACCGTGGGAGAGGCCGGGACCGCCGAGGAAGGCGTCCGCGCGGCGCGCGACCTCGAGCCCGACGTCGTGCTCACTGGACATCGTCATGCCCGGCGCAGCGGACTAGAGGTGACGCGGCGGAAATCCTTGCCGCCGCGACGCAGGAAGGTCCTGATCCTGTCCATGCAGGACGACCCGCGCTACGTCCGCGAGGCGTTCGCCGCAGGTGCAAGCGGCTACGTGCTGAAGGAGGCCGCGGACTCCGACGTCGTCGAGGCCGTGCGGGAGGTGGCCCAGGGAAACCGGTACGTCCATCCGGCTCTTGGCGCTCGTTTGGCGGTCGCCGACGCGGAAGCGGTCGCAAAGGCAGAGGCCGACCCGCTTTTGGACCGTGAGCGCGAGGTACTCCGGTTACTCGCTCATGGACACACCAACCAGGAGATCGCAAAGATGCTCTTCATCTCCGTGCGGACGGCCGAGACGCACCGGGCGCACATCATGCAGAAGCTCCGTCTGCAGACCCGGGCCGAGCTGGTGCGCTACGCACTCGCCGAAGGCCTTCTCGAGCAGACCGACGAGCCCGCCTGACCTTTCGGGTTTCCCGCAGCAAAGACCCGCGCCCGCGCCGATGTACTCCCGCCGGCAAAAGACGAGCATGTGGGCATGGACAAGACATACGCGGCGATGTGGCAAAGGGACGGTCTGACCCGGCGGGTCGGAAAGCTCGCCTTCCCCGGCGGGGGGCTTCGGTTCGAAGGCGCCCAGCCCGGCATCGCCGATGCCGGTGACTTCGTTCGCGCGGAGGAGATCGTGAAGGTTGCGGTCAAACGCTCGCCGGCAGGGCGGCTCGACGAGCTTCCCACGATCGTCGTCACCCTGAACGACGGCACCGCGGTTCGGATCGCTTCGCTCGACGGTCCAGGCACGTTGTCCGAGATCACGCGGCGTGTAGCCGGGCTCGCGGTCGACACGACCGCCGCCTAGCGGGCCATTCTCCAGGCAGTGGAACCCACCGCCGCAACAGTTGCTCTCGCGGCGCTCGTCACCGCTGCCGCAACAGGCTTGGGCGCGCTGCCGTTCATCGGCGCGCGCTCGGCCAGCAGGTCGCGAATCGGATTGTCGAGCGCGGCGGCCGCCGGGTTCATGGCCGCGGCCACCGTTCTCCTCGCCTGGGAAGGGGCGGTCGCAAGCGTTCCATGGATGCTTGTAGGAGCGGCGCTCGGCCTGACCGTGCTCGCGCTCTTCCAGCGGGCGTTGAGCCACACGGAGACCTGCATGTCGGCGAGCTACGCGGCGCCGACGCGTCCCGGGCGATCACCATCGTGGCCGTCATGACCGTCCACTCGTTCGCCGAGGGAGTCGGCGTCGGGGTCGCCTACGCGGACGGCGCCACGCTCGGCCTCGTCATCGCGCTTGCGATCGCCGTGCACAACATCCCCGAAGGACTCGCGATCAGCGCGGTACTCGTTCCCCGCGGCTCGTCCGTCGTGGCGGCGGCCGGGTGGAGCATCGTCTCGAGCCTGCCGCAGCCGCTCATGGCCGTCCCGGCGTTCCTCTTCGTCGAGTCCTTACGGCCCGCTCCTCGCTCCCGGACTCGGCTTCGCGGCCGGCGCAATGGCCTGGATGGTCGTTCGACAGCTCATCCCGGACGCACGCGCCAACGCGAAGCCACGACCCCTCGCAGCCGTGTTCGCAATCTCGTTCGTGGCGATGGCGGCGCTCGAGATCCTGCTCGTCTCCGCCTAGACGAAGAGGCCCGGCGAAACCGGGCCTCTCAACCGTCGGTGTTGGTGGTACTCAGGCGGTCGCCGGCCTGCTCGTGACCGCCGCGGCCTGGTCGGCCTCGCGGCTGCGCAGAGCGCCGCCGAGCGTGAGGACGAGGAAGCCGATGCCGGTGAGCACGCAGCGCGATCCCGACGACGATCCCGAACATCGTGATGTTCTCGGCGAGGAAGCCCATGTTGAGCGCTGTCGCGAGCGCGGTCTCGGTCACCCAGAGCTGACGCTGCGGATTCTCGACGGGCTGCCCCGAGTCGGTCTTCGCGGCGAGCTGCCGCGTCCGAGGTCGGGTTGCCGCTTTTCGTCGAGGAAGCGGCCCATCTCCGCGTACGTCTGGCCGCCGGTCGCCTCGAGGGCGTGGATTCGCATGTAGTCGGCGAAGCATTTCGCCTCGCCGCCGTTGCTGATCGGCTCGTCGGCGACCGCGCACGTCGGGATGGTGACGCCGGTCAGGCCCGCCTCTTCGACTGCGGCCCTCGTCGCGTCGGGCGTCATGTCGGGCGTTCCGACGATCTGCTCCTGCTTGATGGCCGACTGCACATCGCTGCGTCCATTCACGCTCAGAGCCAGTGCGCCCAGCCCAAACAGGATGAGGACGACGCCTGCGGCGATGCCGCCGATCTCGAACCACTTTCTCTTTCTCATTGCAAGGTCTCCTTCCGGTCGATGACCGCACCCTCGTCGACTGGAGCCCGTGCTTCATCGGAGGGATCACCGAACCTGCTGCGGGTGACCCGCGGGGCTTGATGCGTGTTTTCCGCAACTCCGTAGAGTTGCGTCATGGCCGTGATTCGCGGAAGACCTCACCACGCGCGAGGCATCGAAGGTCCAGAGCTGCTTCTCGTCATCACGGCGTCCGTCGCGGCGATCGCTGCCTCACATTCGATCGCCGCGACGTCTCTACCGGATGGCTAGTGGACGACCAGGACGTCGGTCTTCGCGCGGTGAACCACACCGGAGCTGACGGAGCCGCCGGACAGAATGCGCTCGACGAGGTTCTTGCCCTCGGAGCCAACCACGATCAAATCCGCGCCCTCATCCTCGGCCTGGGTCACGATGACTCGAGCCGGGTCGCCCTTACCTTCGAGCGTTCGGGCGTCGACACCGAGTTCCGAAAGGCGCGCCTGCGCCTCTTCAAGATGCCGCGCCTGATCCTCTTCCTCGACGGGGTCATAGGTGACCCCGACCTTCGATGCGATGGTGTGCACGGCGCCCACCACCGTGATCTTGGCCTCGCCGTCAGCGAGTGCCGCGGCCCGTTCGAGTGCACGTTGCGCCGATTCGGACCCGTCGTATCCCACAACGATCGTCTTCATGACTCCTCTCTTTCTTGCCGTATCAGCGGACGTCGCTTGGCAGGCCCAATCGTCGCCGCCGTGCTGAGCGTCGTCCTCGGTGGGAAGCCACGAATCGAGTGCGTAGTTGCCCGAAGAAGCGGGCTACCACGTCTTCCGGGGCCGCGCCGACGGATCGACGCGCCGAACCCGAGCTCGGGCGTCGAGCGCCAGGCAGCCGCGAGGAAGCGCAACCACGGGGTTGAGATCCAGCTCGGCGATCTGCGGAACGGCATCGGCCAAGTGGGCGAGCCTGGTCATGACGTCGGCGAGCGCTGCGCTGTCCGAGGGCGGCGCGCCGCGAAAGCCTCGGACAAGCCGGCCCACACGTCCGGATTGGACGAGTTCCTCTGCGTCGGCATCGGTGAGTGGCGCCAGCGCGAACGACGCGTCGCCGATGAGCTCCGCGAGCGATCCACCAAGACCGAGCGCTACGAGCGGACCGAATACCGGATCCTGAATCACGCCCGCGAGAAGCTCGGGTCCGCCCGCGGCCATCTGCTGGAGGACGACGGGTGGGCCGATGCGCTCCGCCGCGATCCGCACAGCGTCGTCGTCGCCTAGGTCGAGGGCGACGCCGCCCGTCTCGGTCTTGTGCGCGCCCGGGACAGCGGACTTCACGACGACCGGGAAGCCGAGTTCGCGCGCTGCCTCGACGGCCTCGTCCGATGAAGCGGCGTCGCGCTCCGCGACGAACGGCACGCCGTAGGCAGCCAGTAGCTCGCGGACCTCGGCTGGGGTGAGCCACACGTCGTCGCTTCGTGCAAGCGCCGCCTCGACAACCGCGGCGGCGCGCCTTCGGTCGATCCCGGTCGGCTCGACCGTCTCGCCGGCCGGCCGCTCGAGCCACGCGGCTCGCTGTGCCGCTCGGGCGAGCGCGCGAGCGGCCGGCTCCGGGTAGACGAATCGCGGAATAGGGGCTCTTCGGATCCGCGTCGAGCCCGACGGCCACGATCGGCTTCGTTCCTCCGGCTGCATCGAGGATCGGCTCGAGGTCGGTCACCGGCAGCGACGCCGTGGGTACGGCAAGCAGGATGACCGCGTCCACACCTTGATCCGCGAGGAGGAGGTCGAGCGCGAGACGGTATTGCTCGGCGGTACCGCTGCCGAGGACGTCGACCGGCCCATCCACGGCTGCCTCGGCCGCGAGCACGCCGCGAAGACCGTCGCGCGTCTCCGACGAGGGCGACGCAACCTCCAAACCTGCCGCCTCGCAGGCATCGGCGCAGAGGATCGCAAGCCCGCCGGCGTTCGTAAGCAGAGCGACTCGGTTCCCGGGCCGGCAGCGGTTGTGACGCGAGCACGGCGGCTGTGTCCACGAGTTCCTCAAGGGTCGGCACTCGAATCACGCCGGCCTGGTGGAACAGCGCCTCGACCGCAGCGTCAGAGCCCGCGAGCGCAGCAGTGTGAGACGCAGCCGCTCGCCGTGCCGGCCCCGGTCGTTCCGCCCTTGAGGGCGAGGATCGGCTTGCGGCGGGCGACGCGGCGCGCGATCCGGCTGAACCGGCGCGGGTTCCCGAAGGACTCGAGGTAGAGGATCGCAACGTTCGTGCGCTCGTCGTCCTCCGAATACTCCAGTAGGTCGTTCGACGAGACATCCGCCTTGTTTCCAACGGAAACGAATGCAGAGAACCCGAGGCCGCGTCGCGCGGCCTGATCGAGCAAGGCGAGCCCGAGCGCCCCGCTCTGCGAGCAGAACGCGATGCTCCCAGGGGGAAACTGGGCCGCAGCGAACGTGCCGTTGAGCGGAGGGTCGGCGAGCGCGATGCCGACGCAGTTCGGCCCAAGCACCCGCGCGCCGTGGGCGCGGACGAGCGCAAGCAGCTCGTCCTGGCGGGCTTCTCCCTCGCGGCCGACTTCGGCAAAGCCGGCCGAGATGACGCAGATCGCGCGGGTCCGATGTTGCAGCGCGGACTGCACGACGTCGAGCACCGCTGCCCCAGGGACGCAGACGAACGCGAGGTCGACGGGGCCGGGCAGATCCGTGAACGACTCATATCCGCTCGTGCCGTCCACCGGGAGGCCGCCGCGGTTGACCGCGTAGAGCGCACCGGGGAAGCCTGACGCCCGGGCATTGCGAACAAGCGCCCCGCCGATCGAGCCCGGTTTGGAAGAAGCCCCGACCACCGCGACGCTCGACGGCGTGAAGAACGGCCGAAGGGATGCGGCGACCGCGACATGGTCGCGTTCGTCCCGGCGCTCGAGGTAGGTGGGCGTCTCGGCCAGTCGCAACTCGACCCTGATCTCGTCGCCCTCCCGCCGCTGCGTCTCCTGGAAACCTGCCTGGGCGAAGACGTGGAGCATGGCTGTATTCCCCGCGACTACGTCGGCCACGAAGCGCTCGATACCGGCTCGTGCTGCGAGTGCAGCCAGCTGCTCCAAAAGGCGCGTCCCGACCCCACGGCCCTGGAAGTCGTCCGCGACGGCGAAGGCGACCTCGGCCGTGTCCGGATCGCGCAACCGCTCGAACGTCGCGAGAGCCACGATCCGTTCGTCGCCGTCGGCGGAGTAGGCCCCGACGAGCGCGCCCCGCGTCTCCCAGTCCGGGTCGAGTGCCGTATGCACGAGCCACGAAGGTGCGCCGGCGCCACCGTGGAACCGCCGCATCGAACTTGCCTGAGAGAGTCGTGCGAACAGACCCGCGACCGCGTCGGCCTCAGCAGAGTTTGGAGGGCGCAGCCGCAGCGTCGATCCGTCTCGGAGGATGACGTCGAGCGGAGTGACCTCGGTCATTGCCCGGACAGCATGCCCCGACGTGACACGTTCGTGCGGAAAAGCCGTAGTGCTGTCACGGAGCTCCTACGGATGCGCGATTCGACCGCGGATGGAAGGCTCGGTTGGCATGTCTACCGTCACGAAAGCTGGAGAGATGGGCGTTTTGGGGGGCCGGGCGACGCGCCTCGGGTTGATCGGCCTCGAGCTTCTCATCAGCCTCTGTGCCGTTGGGGGTGCCGCATACGGACTGAGCGGCGCCGAAAACATGCCGCGCGAATGGCTCGACGGCACGCCGTTTCACAGCTACCTGGTTCCGAGTCTCGTGCTCCTCATCGCCGTCGGCGGCGGGATGGCGCTCGCGGCTGGACTGCTCATGACGCATGACGAGTTCGCGCCGGAGGCGAGCATTGTGGCCGGCCTCGTCCTTGTCGCATGGATCCTCATCCAGGTGCTGATCATCGTCCCGGACGGCGGCTTCAGCTGGCTGCAGCCCGCGATGCTCGTAATCGGACTCGCGATCGCGCTCGGTGGTCTTCGGTTGCGGAGAGGAGAGGGAACGTAGCCATGTCGGAGATCGCCAACATTCGGTTCGCGCACGGAGACCCGAGCCTCCGACGCACATACCTCGTCGCATGGCTCGGCGGTCCGGTCATCGGGATCGTGAACGGGGTCGCACGCGAGGTGCTGCTGAAGGACACGATGAGCGAATCGGCCGCGCATCAGATCTCCACCGGTAGCGCGATCGCTCTCTTTGCCGGCTACTTCTGGATTCTCGAGTCCCGCTGGCCGATTCCGACGAAGCGCGCGGCGCTTGAAATCGGAGCTACGTGGGTCGCGTTGACCGTGGCGTTCGAGTTCGGCTTCGGCCACTACGGTGACGGGAAGTCGTGGTCGGAGCTTCTCCACGACTACAACCTCACGGCCGGACGCACGTGGCCGCTCGTCCTTGTCTGGCTCGGCCTGGGTCCCCTTGTGATTCGCGGCCTGCGCCGCCGAACCATCGATGGGTGAGCCGCAATCCGCCGTCGACCTCTACTGGCTCCCGCTCGGGGCGGGTGGTCATTCCGTCCGGCTGAACGGCCGCGTCTTTGAAGCCGTCGCGGCAACGATCGGCCGGCGACGTCGCTGCGCGCTCTACCACTCGGCGCTCGAGATCCGCACGCCGGAGGGCCGCTTCGTCATCGAGCAGGCACCTGCCTGGTCGGGCGAAGGGCCGGATCGTGGGGTTGTCGCCGAGGGAGCGGTTAGGCGCACGGGCAGCGGGCCGCTTCAAGCCGTTTCGGTATGAGATTCGGCGGTGGCGGGACGGAGCGATTCCGGACGTTGCCGAAGCCGTCGAGAGTCCGCGGCGCCTCACGGAGAATGAGGAGATTGCGCCGCCGAGTGCTCGAGCTCGTGCCACACGTACCGACTCCGGTCTGGGGACGCGATGAACTTCAGGCAGGGGAGATGTGGAACTCGAACTCGGTCATCTCGTGGCTGATCGCCCGCAGCGGCCTCGAGACGGAAAAGATCCAACCTCCGGCGGGAGGTCGCGCGCCCGGATGGGGTGCAGGGCTGCTCGTTGCGGGGCGTGAGTAGGCCGTGCCCATGCGCGGCTTACCAATTGGCTTACCACACGGGCGTGTGAGCTGGCTCTTCCCTAAGCCCTCTGACGGACTCGAACCGTCGACCCCCTCCTTACCATGGAGGTGCTCTACCAACTGAGCTAAGAGGGCAGGCCGACCATGCTAGCGCGGCGCTAGAGCTTGCTGCGATCGACGCGCTCGTCGAAGCGCGTCAGGCCGTCGTCGGGGATGTCCTCCCACGACACCGCGTAGGCGACGTACTGGCGGAAGGACAGCGCGATGCCGGGATCGCCGTCGTCGAGGGTTCCCAGCCTCACCGAGTGAACGGTGGGGTCGTCCGGCGCGTGCGACCAGAGCGCCGAGCCGCAGCGGGAGCAGAACGCCTTCGGCCAGCTCTCGTCGTCGTCCGGCTCGAACACGGTGACGAGCTCCTCGCCCTGCTCGACCGTCAGGCTCCCGGGCGCGGTTCGTGCGTTCGCCGAGGCGGCGGCGCCGGTGCGGCGCTGGCAGCGGGTGCAGTGGCAGTACCCGGCGATCTCGAACGGCTCTGAGACCGAGTAACGGACGCCTCCGCACAAGCATCCTCCGGTGAGCGCCATGGCCGACATGCTAGAGCGATGCAGGAACGCCGGGTTTCCGGCCCGGGGTTCGCTGGTACGGTTGCAGCGATGAGCACAGGTCCGGATCAGGTCACCGAGCAAGTCCTCGCGCGCGCGCGCGTGCGGGATGCAAGACGGAGAGCCGCGCGGGTCGCCAAGCCGAATCCGCTCGTGATCGTCGGCGTCGCGTTCGTCGCCGGCATCGTGCTCGCGAAGCTCCTGGATCCGAGGGGACATGGCTAGCGCACCGAAGACCGAGGACATGGGAATCGGCGACGCCGTCAAAACGGTCAGCGAGAAGGCCAGCTCGATTGCGCGGCTCGAGGTCGAGCTCGCGCTGCTCGAGCTGAAGCAGAAGGCCGCGAACCTCGGGATCGGAATCGGCCTCACGGTCGGCGTCGTCTTCGTCGCGCTCTACGCGCTCGGCTTCGGCCTCGCGACCATCGCGGCCGGCCTTGCGACCCAGATGGCCGCCTGGCTGGCGCTCCTCATCGTCTTCCTGTTTCTGCTCCTGCTCGGCGCCGGGCTCGCGTTCGTCGCCGTGAGGAAGTTCAAGGCGGGAAAGCCGCTCCCCGAGCAGGCGATCGCCGAGGCCAAGATCACGAAGGAGCGCTTCCTCGATGCCGACTAACGGCCGCACCGCAGAAGACGTCCGCCGCGAGCTCGAGAGCGAGCGAAACCAGCTGGCCGGCGCGGTCGAGGACCTCCGCCGCGAGGTCCACGAGGCGACGGACGTGAAGAAGCGCATCCGCCAGAACGTCCCGCTCGCCACGGGCATCGCGCTTGCCGCGGGGTTCGTCCTCGCGGGCGGCGTCGGCGCGACGTTCCGCCGCATCGCCGGGCGCTAGCGCCTAGCTGAGTGGACGCGGAACGCGACCTCATCCTCCGTAAGGCGTCCGCCGGGGATGCGGGCGCGGTTGCCGAGATCTGGCGGCTCGGCTGGCACGACGCGCACGACGGGCACGTTCCGGAGGCGCTTGTCGTCGCGAGGACGGACGAGTCGTTCGAGACCCGAGCAGCGGAACGCGTCGGCGACACGACGGTCGTTCGTGGTCGACGGTGCGGTCGCGGGCTTCGTCATGGTCGTAGAAGACGAGGTGGAGCAGGTCTACGTCTCCCGCGAGCACCGCGGGATGGGTGTCGCAGATGCGCTGTTGGACGAGGCCGGGCGGCAGGCGCGCGCCGGCGGCCACGCGAAGGCCTGGCTCGCGGTCGTAGCCGGAAACCGCCGGGCACGGCGGTTCTACGAGCGAATGGGCTGGGACGACGAAGGGCCGTTCGAATACAGGCCAGCAGTCGGAGACGGGACGATCGCAGTGCCCTGTCACCGGTACACGAAGCGCCTCTAGTCGTGGCCAGAGGAG
Organism: uncultured Actinomycetes bacterium; assembly: GCA_963705875.1. Lineage (GTDB taxonomy): Bacteria > Actinomycetota > Thermoleophilia > Gaiellales > Gaiellaceae > CAVRUF01. Next base: position 126,930 of record OY970117.1, read on the forward strand.
ATCGAGAGCGTCGCTTGGCCGATTGTCCGGATTCCCTTGCCGCCGCCGCGACCGACATGGCGGGCGCGGCCCACAGACGCAAATCCCGACGGAAGTCGTCATGGTCGCCGCAGGCGGCCGGACTTCCGTCGGTTTATGGGGGAGGCAGGATTCGAACCTGCGAAGGCGGAGCCAACCGGTTTACAGCCGGTCCCCTTTGGCCACTCGGGAACTCCCCCGTGGGGGCGGAAGTGTAGCGAGGGTCCACCCGCATGAACTCAAGGCACGGCGACCCGCGGCCGATAGCCAATGAGTCCATGGATCTGAACGCCCTTCTCGCCGCGGCCGTCGAGCACAGGGGGAGCGACCTGCACCTCAAGGTCGACTCGCCGCCGATGGCACGCGTTGACGGCTCGCTGGTCGCTCTCGGCCAGGAGTCGCTGAACGACCGCGATCTCGAAGCGGTCCTCGACGTCGTGACCGCGAACTCACCCACCAAGCGCGAGGTCTTCGTCGAGACGGGCGACCTCGACATCTCGTACACGGCCGGGAACACCGGGCGCTTCCGCGTCAACGGGTTCCGCCAGCGCGGCGCCATCTCGTTCGCCTTCCGCCATGTGCCCTTCGAGGTTCCGTCGTTCGAGAAGCTCGGACTTCCGATCGGCGTCGAGAAACTTGCGGACGAGCATCGCGGCCTGATCCTCGTCACCGGCGCGACCGGCTCGGGCAAGTCGACCACCTTGGCCGCGATGGTGGACAAGATCAACCGCTCGCGGAAGCAGCACATCGTCACGATCGAGGATCCGATCGAGATCCTCCACGTCGACCACGGCTGCATCGTCAACCAGCGCGAGGTCGGCCTCGACACCGAAAGCTTCAAGCAGGCCCTCCGGCGCGTGCTTCGCCAGGATCCGGACGTGATCCTGATCGGCGAGCTCCGCGACGAGGAGACCGCGCAGGTCGCGCTCCAGGCCGCCGAGTCCGGACACCTCGTCCTCTCGACCATGCACACGCTCGACGCGGCCGAGACGATCGGCCGGATGGTCGAGTTCTTCCCGCCGCAGAAGCAGCTCATGATCCGCCAGATCCTCGCGGGCGTCCTGCGGGGCGTCGTCAGCCAGCGTCTCCTGCCGGCCAAGAACGGCGGCCGTCTCGCGGCGATCGAGGTCATGTTCAACACGGCGCGCGTCGCCGACCTGATCCGCGAGCCGGAGAAGACCGAGGGCATCACCGAGGCGATCGAAGAGGGCGACTACCACCACATGCAGAGCTTCTCGCAGCACCTCGTCCAGCTCGTTCTCGACGACCGGCTCGAGTTCGAAGTCGCCGCCACCGGCGCGACCAACCGCCACGATTTCGAGCTCTCCGTGCAGCAGGCGCTCCGTCACCGCAAGGCCGCCGAGGCCGCCGCCGCGAAGGGAGAGCCCGAGCCGACCGAAGAAGAACTCGCGGCGGAAGCGACCGGAGACGAGGATGGCGCGACCCTCCGTCTCGCCGCCCCGTAAGGTTTCGCTAGTGCGGCGATTCGTTCTCCTCCCCCTCGTGATCGCGCTCGCCGGCATCGCCGCGGGCGGTTCCTCGTCCGCCGGACTGCCGAGCGCCGAGACGCCGAACACGCCCGGCTCGGTTGCGATGCCGTTCGATCTCCAGGTCGGCCCCGCCGTTCCCGAGCAGCGCTCCTACGCACAGCTGCTCGAGCTCTGGAAGTCGGCCGGCGCGGCGTACGGCGTTCCGTGGGAAGTGCTCGGCGCGATCAACAAGATCGAGTCGAACTTCGGGCGCAACATGGGTCCGAGCTCGGCCGGCGCCGTCGGCTGGATGCAGTTCATGCCCTCCACCTGGGAGCGCTGGGGAACCGACGCCGACGGCGACGGACTCGCGAATCCCTGGGATCCGGAGGACGGAATCTTCTCCGCGGCGCGCTACCTCGCAGCCGCGGGCGCGCGCGAGGATCTCTACCGCGGGATCTTCGCCTACAACCACGCCGACTGGTACGTCCAGGACGTGCTCGAGCTCGCCCGGGTCTTCTCGGGCGGCGGCGGCTTCGACGCGACGCTCGGCGCCGGCCTCGGCTTCGGCTCCGCCGCCGTCGGCGCGGACGCCGTCTTCCAGGTCGACGATCTGCAGAAGCAGCTCGAGGACGCGCGCAAGGCCGTCGTCTCCGCGCAGGAGGCAGTGACCAAGGCGGAGGACGCCGAGCAGCAGCTCGACGCCGCCGTGCTCGAGGCCGAGCAGCGCGCCGGCAATCCCGAGTTGACCGACGATGAGTTCGCGGCGCTCGAGGAGGAAGTCACCGCTCTGGTCGTCGCCCACGAGACGGCGCTCGCCAAGGTCGGGCGCAAGCAGGGCGCGCTCGCCGAGGCGGCGCAGCTCGTCGACGACCTCGAGGGCGCGATGGAGGGCCAGGCCAACACGTTCGCGTTCGGCAACCCCTCGCTCGCCGGCGGCTACGGCTCGCCGCTCTACTCGGGCCAGTTCGTCTTCCCGGTCGGAGGCGGCCCGTCCGTCGTCTCGACCGCGGCCACCCATCACGACTACCCGGCGGCCGACATCGCCGCCCCGATGGGCTCGCCGCTCTACGCGCTCGCCGACGGGATCGTCATGCAGACGTTCCCGACCGACACGACCAACTGCGGCATCGGCTTCTCGATCCAGATCGCCGACGGCACGACCTACCTGTACTGCCACCTCTCCTACATGGAGCCGCACATCACGCCGGGCACCGCGCTCGCCGCGGGCGCTTCGGTCGGGCTCGTCGGCTCGACCGGGCACTCGACCGGGCCGCACCTGCACCTGCAGTTCGTCCCCGTGAGCGGATATCCGCAGGAGACCGCGTGGTTCCAGTCGTTCGCCGGAGTCGCATTCAGCTGGCAGGGCGAGGCGCCCGCGCCGGCCGCAGGTTCGACCGCCACGTTCGGCCCGCCGTCCTCGGACGGGCCGGTCATCGGCTTCACGACCGACTAGACGCGGCTATCCCCCGAATGCCAGCGCGCCTCCCCCGTTAGGGGATTGACCCTCTCGCCAGGCTGCCGATGGGGTAGGTATGGCGGCACGTCTCTCTGCGCTCTTGCCCCGGATCGCGGCTCTGACCCTGATCTGGCTGCTCGCGGCATCCGCGATCACGTTCGCGGCCTCGGGCCACGAGAGCACCGACGCGGACCCGGTCGAGCCGGCCGCGCAGAACGTTCAGGAGATCCTGATCGTCCCCGACGTGCGCCAGCAGGCCTACGTCTTCGCCAAGGGCATCCTCGAGGACGGCGGGTTCGCCTGGCGCGTCGATGGTCCGGTCGAGGGCTACGCGGCCAACACGGTCGCCTCACAGAATCCTGCCCCGGGAACGAAGGTGATGGACACCGGCGCTCCGATCGTCGTGCTCCATCTTCAGAAGAACGCTGACTACGCGCAGAACGGCCTCCCCGAGAACAAGTCCTCGCGCGCAGGCACCGCCGTCGTCCTCGCCGACGGAAACGCCGAGACGCCCGCCGAGCCCGAGGAGGGCGCCGCGGCCGCACCGCCCGCGACGCAGCCCACCGAGAGCCAGCCGAACAACACCTCGAAGAACCAGAAGCCGGCGAAGAAGAAGCGGAAGACCGTCGAGGTCCGCAAGCCCGCGTTCGTCGTCCCCGGCGCACCCGCCGAGCCGCTCGACGAGATGCCGCTGCCCGACCGGGCGCGCCTCCTCGAGCAGCGCCTCTCCGGCAAGCCGAAGCCGACGCCCGCGCTCGTGAACTTCTGGCTCTACCAGCACGCGTGGCTCGTGACCGGCGCCCAGTTCGGCTGGAGCGGCGGCACGGAGGCGCTGCGCATCCTCGTCCGCGTCGACCACGACCTCCAGTCGCGGTGGGACATGGGCGGGAAGAGCGCAGCCGTCGCCGAGGCCGCACTCGCCGAAGTCGAGCGCCGCAGCGGCAAGTGATCCGCCGGGTCTCCCGCCGGATCCGCCTTCGGGCGCAGGCCGGCTATTCGCTCGTCGAGTTGATCGCCGTCATGGCGATCCTCATCACGGTCGTGACCTCGATCACGTCACTCTTCGTCGCGGGCGCCAAGTCGCAGATCGAGCTGAACCGCCGCTTCGAGGCGCAGCAGGCCGTGCGGATCGCGACCGACCGCATGCGCCGTGAGGTGCACTGCGCGACCTCCGTCACCTTCACCAGCGCCGCGTCCGTCACGGTCGTGCTCCCGGCGACCTGCCCGACGTCGGGCGGAACGGCCCAGAACATCGTCTACGACACGTCGCTCGTGTCGACCGGCCGCTACCGCCTGCGCCGCGCCGGCGCGGTGATCGCCGACTACATCACGAGCGGCAACGTCTTCTCGTACACGGCGCAGTCCACGTCGACGCTCGGGAAGCTCCATTTGAACCTCCCGGTGAACATTCGCCAGAACGAGGGATGGAAGACCTGGCGCCTGGAAACCGATGTTGTTCTCAGGAACTCCACGCGCACCTGACGCTCCTCACCTGAACATCGTGCTACTTCAGCGCCTCATGCGGCTCCTCCGCTCCGAGCGGGGGATTTCTTTGGTCATGGCTATTGGCGTCCTTGGCGTGCTCACGGTTACGGGCACGACGATCATCTACTACGCCAATTCCAATGCGCGGAGCGCCGGCTACTCGAAGGGGAACGGGCTCGCCTACGACCTCGCGGAAGCGGGGATCGCCCAGGCGCTCGCCGTGCTGCAGGGCTCGCTCACGCCGATGCAGCCGAACATCCTCGCGTCCAAGACGGTCACGTACCCGACCTCGGGCGGCAGCGTCACGTACTCCGGAACGCTCACGGGGACGACCTGGAACATCACGTCCGTCGGCAGCGCGCCGAACCCGACCGGCGGCACCAACCTGATCAAGCGCACGCTCACGCGCTCGGTCGTCGTCTACGGGCTCTCGTCCGGCGGCACCGTCGCAGCGTGGAGCCGGATGTACCACGACGATCCCAGCTCCTGTCTCACGATCACCGACGTGACCGTGACGATGCCGGTCGCGAGCCGCGGCGGCATCTGCCTCGTCGGCTCGGGCAAGATCACCGGCGCCGACACGACCGTCGAGGTCGGCGGCAACGTGACGATGACGGGCGCGGACAAGGAGCGCTCGGCAGGCTCCGGATCGGGCTGGACCAGCTCGTCGAACATCGTGTCGTCGAACAACTCCGACGCGACCGCGTCCCTGGGCAACCTGGCGACGAGCGCGAACCTCGACGCGACCAACTTCGGGTTCGCGATCCCGACGACGGCGACGATCCTGGGCATCACCGCCACGGTCGAGCGCGCCGCGTCGAGCTCGGGCCGTATCCAGGACAACCACGTGCAGCTCCTCAAGGCCGGCTCGACGTCGGGGATCACCGACAAGCTCAAGGCTGGAACATGGGGGACGAGCGACTCGACGCAGACCTACGGCTCTTCGACGGACCTCTGGGGTACGACCTGGACCCCGGCACAGGTGAATGCATCGAACTTCGGTCTGCGCTTCCAGGCGAAGAACACGAACTCGGCCACGACGACCGCCTCGGTCGACTACATCGAGATCACAGTCTCGCTACATCGACACGACGATCGGTACGGCTGCGACGCCCATCGACTACTTCGCGGCCAGCGGGACGTGCAAGTACAACACCGCCACCGCGCACACGCCCTGCTCGACCGCGGACAAGGTCTACGCGGACGAGATCAAGACGACGCCGGCCGGCCTCAACAAGCCGTCCGTGGACATGCAGTACTGGTACGACAACGCAAAGCCGGGCCCGAAGAACTACTGCACCGGCGGCGGCACCTTCCCGAACACGTTCGACAACGACGCGGTGCGCAACAAGAGCCTCCCGCAGAACGGCGAGATGACGCCGACGAACTCGAGCTACACGTGCCAGGTGAAGGACGCGAACAACAACCTGCTCGGCGAGATCTCCTGGAACTACCAGACCCACGTCATGAAGATCAACGGCACGATCTTCATCGACGGGAACTTCCGCTTCGACGATGACGGCCAGGTCGTCCACTACCAGGGCCGCGGCATCATCTACGCGTCCGGCGACCTCGAGTTCGACGAGCTCGTCTGCGCCGGCGGCTCCGGGACGTCCAGCTGTGTCACCCAGAGCGGCGGCATGGGGAACTGGGATCCGAGCCAGAACATGATGATCGTGCTCGCCGGCGGCTGGGCGGAGTTCGACCAGGGCGGTACGCAGTCCCAGTCCGTCCCGTCGGGGCTCCAGGGTCTCATCTACGCGCAGGGCGACTGCCTCGTCCACGAGAACTTCCACCTGAGCGGCCCGATCGTGTGCGACACGATCACGCTCCCCGACGAGGCGAACGGCTGGCCGACGTACTACCCGTGGCCGGACCTCGGAACGCTCGTCGACGGCCAGGTCTACATGAACCCGTACAGCGCGGCCGACCACCTGTTCGTGCTCGGCCCACAAACCGGTTGAGAAATCTCGCCCCGCTTCGCGGGACATGCAATTTCCAACCGGGGAAGAGCCAGGTGTCGGCACGGGCCGTGTCTTGGCGCGCTTCTGGCGGATGGCGACGGTGAGCCGCGCCCGCCGTGTCGGTCGCGGCGGCGGTTCGTCCTGTGATGAATTGGAACGGTTTCGGCGCTGAATCGGCACGGTGCGCCGTGGCGCCGGGGATCGCCTAGCCGTAGGCTGGTCTGTGGGCGGCGGGTGGAAAATCTCCCCTCCCTGGGTGGGGATATGGACCCTAGGAGCGCGCGCGGGTAGTCGAAGCGGCGCGGCCACGCATCCGCGTCCGGAATGACGCGTGATCTGGGGATCTGATGGTCGGGTGGAAGCGCCGCGCCTAAACGAGGACGCGGCCGATTTCTTCGATCGACGTCAGCCCGGAGGCGACCTTCGACAGGCCGTCGTCCCACAGGGTCTTCATGCCGCTGCCGATCGCTGCGCGCTCGAGGTCGTCCTTGGTCGCGTGCGTGGCCGCGAGGTGCGAGAGCTCCTCGGTCATGACCATCAGCTGGTAGATGCCGATCCGGCCCTTGTAGCCGCGTCTGGTTGCAGCGCGGGCAGCCCTTCTTGCGGTAGAGCGACACGCCGTCGGCGGCCGCGACCTGCTCGCTCGTGAAGCGGGCGGCAAGCATTTCCTCGCGGGTCGGGATGAACATCTCGCAGCAGTGGGAGCAAAGCTTTCGCGCGAGGCGCTGGGCGACCACGCCCGTGACGGCGGAGCCGGTCAGGAACGGCTCGACGCCCATCTCGTTCAGGCGGGTCAGCACGCTCGGTGCGTCGTTCGTGTGCAGCGTGGAGAGCACGAAGTGACCCGTGAGGGCGGCCTCGATCGCCATCTTGGCCGTCTCGGTGTCACGAATCTCTCCCACCATCACGACATCCGGGTCGGAACGCAGGATCGAGCGGAGCGCCGTTGCGAACGTGAGCCCCGCCTTCGGGTTCACCTGGATCTGATTCGGGCCGACCATCCGGTACTCGACCGGATCCTCGACCGTGATGATGTTGACCTCGGGGCTGTTCAACTGCGAGAGCGACGCATAGAGCGTCGTCGACTTACCGGAACCGGTCGGCCCCGTCACGAGGAGCGCGCCGGTCGGCTTGTCGATGATCTCCTCGAGCTGGGCGCGCATCTCGTCCGAGAAGCCGAGATCGGAGAGGCTCGGGAGCTTCTTCGACTTGTCGATCAGGCGCATGACGACCATCTCGCCCTCGACCGACGGGAGCACCGCGACACGGATGTCGAGGAGGCGGCCGGCGGCCTTCGCGTTCAGCGAGATGCGTCCGTCCTGCGGCTTGCGCCGCTCGGCGATGTCGAGCTTCGCGAGCACCTTCAGTCGGGTCGTGACGGCCATCGCGAGGCGCTTCGGGATCCGCTGCACCTCGGTGAGCACGCCGTCCACGCGCAGGCGCACGACGAGCGAGTCGTCCTGCGGATCGAAGTGGAGGTCGGAGGCCCCGTCCTCGGCGGCCTGGAGGATGATCGAGTTCACGAGGCGGACGAGCGGGGCGTCCGAGACGCCGTCGTCGGCCTCGAGGTCGTCCTCGTCCTCGCCGTCGTCGACGTCGAACTCGTCCTCGACGAGGGCGGCGCGCTCCCAGACCTCGCTCGCGCGGGCGATCTTGCGGAGCTCGAGCTCGATGTCCTCGCGCGGAGCGACGCCGATGTCGAGCGAGTAGCGCGTCGCGAGCCGCAGCTCGTCGACCTTCTGGATGTCGCTCGGATCGGCGATCGCGATCTTGAGCGTGTTGCCCTCGAGGCGGTACGGGATCGCCCCGACGCGATCGAGCACGTGGGCGGCGATCGACTCCATCGCGTCCTTTTGCACGGCGACCTCGGTGAAGTCGACGTACTGCATGTGGTAGCGGGCCGCCAGGGCCTGCGCGACCTCGGCGCTCGACGTGCCGCCGCGCCGCCCGGGCCGTCGCCCGCGAGCGCCGCCGCGAGCGAGCCGGAGCCCGCGCGCGCCTTCGCCTCGGCGAGCGTGTCCACGGCGATGAGCCCGGTCGCCTCGAGGAGGTCGGCCAGGAGCTCAGCCGTGCGGTTCGGCTGGATTCCGGCCCCCGGCGGGGGCACGGGCGTGACGTCGGAGACGCCGTCTCCGGTCAGTGCGTCTTGCGGCTGTTTGTCGTCGAGATCCACTCCCAGGAGTTATCGGCTTTTCGGGCCGAATCCCTGAGATGTGCGATCAAGTTTTTTCGGCGGGCTAGAACCCGGCCAAATAGGCGTCCAGGAGCTGCTGCCCCCAGAAGAGCCCGACGATGCCGCCGAAGCAGAGGAACGGGCCGAAGGCGATCTTCATCTTGCGCGCCTTCATGCCGTGCCGGGCGAGGAGGTAGAACGACGGCACGAGCGCCGAGACCATCCCGACCATCATCGCGATCGCCACGGGCCAGCCGAGCGCGAAGCCGAGCACGAGCGCGAGCTTCACGTCTCCCATCCCCATCCCCGCCGGGTAGACGAGCAGGGCGATGAAGAGGAAGAGCGAGGCGCCGAGGCCGGCGAAGACCCATTCGAGCGTCCGGTCCGGCATGAGCACGATGTTCCCGCCGAGCATGACGACCGCCGACGGCAGCGTGATCTTGTCCGGGAGGATGTGCCGCTCGAAGTCGATCGCCGAGAGGGCGACCATGACGGCGCAGAAGTAGGAGTAGAGGACGGCCTCGCCGGTGAGGCCGAAGCGCCAGAAACACGCGGCGATGAGCAGGCCGGTGGCGAGCTCGACGAGCGGGTAGCGGACGCTGATCGGCGCGCTGCAGCCCTTGCACTTGCCGCGCAGGAGCGCGTACGAGAGCAGCGGGATGTTCTCCCACCACGCGAGCTCGTGGCCGCAGCCCGGGCAGGCCGAGCGCGGCGTCACGATCGAGCGCTTCTCGGGGATGCGCGCGACGACGACGTTCAGGAAGCTCCCGAGCGCGAGCGCGGGGAAGAGAGCCAGGGCGGCCAAAGCAGCGTTCGGGTTCATCTACTCGACCTCGCAGCCGAGGTGCGTGAGCGCCTGCACGGCCTCGTCGAGGAACACGGTCGCCTCGTCCACGGTGGGAAAGCGGTAGGGCCCCGGATTCAGGGGGTCGACGCGCAGTCCGGACACGGGGTAGACCTCGCACTCGATCACGAACTCGTTGCCGCGGTGGACGGAGCGCATCGTCACGACCTGGCGGCCCTCCTTCCGCGCGGTGCGGATGGCCAGCTGCTCTTCGGCGGCGGGCGTGGAGGGCGGGTTCATACCGACGCGTTGTCGACGGCCTGCGCGACCGTCTCGCGGTCGACGTAGCGCTCGAACGCGGAGTCGACGCCCTTGTTGCGGACGAAGACGATCGTCGAGGGCGCCGTGCGGAAGGGGTAGGCCGCGGCCACGACCGCGATCTCGCTCGGATCGAACACGTCGATCGCGACGAACCCGGCGCCGCTCATGTCGGCGCCTGCGCGGGCCTCCTCGATCGAGAGCGAGTCGAGCTGTCCGCCGGGCGCGTAGAGGACGACCACGACGAGCTTGTGCTTGTCGAGTTCCTTCGCAAGCTCGGAGTCGTCGCTCGTGTTCGCTCCGCAGGCCGGCGCGCCGAGATCGATGGCGATCGCCGAGCCCTTGTCGTTCTGTGCGTACGCGACGCCGGTGTAGCTCGCGTAGGTCGCGATGTCGCCTGCCTGGATGGCCGCGATGGCCTGGCGCTCGAGCGCGATGAACTGGTCGAAGTGCTTGAGCATCTTGTTGATCCGCTTCTGCTCGGAGGCCGGCGCCGGGAGGGCGCGCAGCTGGGCGAGCGACTGCTCGGCGTTCGTGAGCGACTGCGGCAGGACGATCAGGAGCTCGGCCGAGCTCTGCGGCGTCTTCAGCTCCGAGTTGGTCGCGTTCAGCTCCTTGCAGATCGCCTGGGCCTGCTTCGCCCAGTCGGTGAGCTTCACCTCGTCCGCCGGTGCGGCGGGCGCAGGGTTCTGGGGAGCGATGGGCGCGGGCGCGGCGTCCTCTCCGGGAGACCCGGAGAATGCGAACGCGAATGCCGCCATCCCGAGGAGGGCGAGCAACGCAGTGGGAACTAGAACCCGCAGCCGCAGATTCGACTTCATGTGCTTTCTATCGGCACGCGCGCGTGTCTCTTAGAGGACAAGAGAAAGGGCGCGGTCTCCCGCGCCCTTTCGTCCGTCAAGCTTTGTCGCGTTCGCCTAGCTGCAGGCGCCCGTGACGATGTCTGCCGAGGGGCCCGCCTTGTTGAACGTGGCCTGGCCGACCGTCGACTGCACGCAGTAGCTCGTAGCCGTGAGCGTGCCGAACGAGATGTTCTTGATGCCGGCGTCGTAGCTCGTCTGGATCCCGGCGAGGGTCATGCCGACGTAGGTGTTGTTGTCGGCGTAGAAGGCCTCGAGACCCGGGATGGACGCGCGGACGTTCGCCTTGGCCGCCGACTCGTTGGCGCGATCCCGGAACTTGAGGTAGCTCGGGATGGCGATGGCGAGCAGGATGCCGATGATGATGATCACGACGAGGAGCTCGATGAGCGTGAAACCGCCCTCCGAGTTACCGCGCGCGATGCGCTTTCGAAGTCCTGAAATCAAAGTTCCTCCTTGCACGTGGGCACTGATTGGCTCAGGAGGTTCATCGGCGGCAGTGCTCCGAATCTTCTCCACCGAGAGAGGGATTTCGCATTACGCAAAAACGGCAAAAGAGAAGGGCGCGGTTTCCCGCGCCCTTTCTGAACCGATCTCCGGCTGCCTTACGAGCAGGCGCCCGAGACGATGTCTGCCGAGGGGCCCGACTTGTTGAACGTGGCCTGGCCGACGACGGACTGCACGCAGTAGCTGGTAGCCGTGAGCGTGCCGAACGTGATGTTCTTGATGCCGGCGTCGTAGCTCGACTGGATCCCGGCGAGAGTCATACCGACGTAGGTGTTGTTGTCGGCGTAGTAGGCCTCGAGACCCGGGCACCGAGGCGCGGACGTTGGCCTTGGCGGCCGACTCGTTGGCGCGATCCCGGAACTTGAGGTAGCTCGGAATGGCGATGGCGAGCAGGATGCCGATGATGATGATCACGACCAGGAGCTCGATGAGCGTAAAACCGCCCTCGTTCTCGCTGCGCGTCATCCGCTTTCGGAGCAGCTTCGTCATTTGGTGGTTCCTCTCTAATCGAGCGTTGGGTCGTTCTTGGCTCATGGCCCACCAGAGGGGCCACAACCGGTATCGGCGGCCTCCGTCCCCCCGGTGTCACCCATTAGAGGGAAAGACAGAAGTCGCTTTAGCTATCAGTGGGCGCTGCCGATACGAGCGTTCGAGGGAGCCATGGAAGCTAGCATGCGGCATCTACCCAGGCCACGTTCTCGATCGACGATCTTCTCGAAAAGACCGTCGAGTCGAAAGCGTCGGATCTGCACGTCACGAGCGGCTCGGAGCCGGTCGTCCGCGTCAGCGGCGGCTTGGAGCGCCTCGAGGGTTTCGGGCGCCTGACGCCTGACGACACGCAGCGTCTCCTCTACCGGATTCTCTCCACCGAGCAGCAGAAGAACCTGGAGCTGAAGCGTCAGCTCGACTTCTCCTACTCGCTCGCCGGCCTCGCGCGCTTCCGCGTGAACGTGTACTTCCAGCGCGAGAGCCTCGGCGCCGCCTTCCGCATCATCCCGACCGAGCTGAAGACGCTCGAGGAGCTGGGGATGCCGCAGGCGCTCACCGATCTCGCCGAGAAGCCCCGCGGCCTCGTCCTCGTGACCGGCCCGACGGGCTCCGGCAAGTCCACGACCCTCGCCGCGATGATCGACATGATCAACACGACGCGCGCGGATCACATCATGACGATCGAGGATCCGATCGAGTTCCTCCATCGCCACAAGCGCTGCATCGTGAACCAGCGCGAGATCGGCCCCGACGCGACCAGCTTCGCCGAGGCGCTCAAGGGCGCGCTCCGCCAGGACCCCGACGTGATCCTCCTCGGCGAGATGCGCGACCTCGAGACGATCGGAACCGCGCTCACCGCGGCCGAGACCGGCCACCTCGTCTTCGCCACGCTCCACACGCAGGACGCGCCCGGAACCGTCGACCGTCTGATCGACGTCTTCCCGTCGGCGCAGCAGGAGCAGGTCCGCGTGCAGATCGCCAGCACGCTCCAGGGCGTCGTGACGCAGACTCTTCTGCCGCGCGCCGACGGAGCGGGGCGCGTCGCAGCGGTCGAGATTCTTCTTCCCGACGACGCCGTGCGGAACCTGATCCGCCAGGCCAAGGTCGAGCAGATCTACTCGGTCATGCAGACCGCCGGAAAGCGCGGCATGCAGACACTCGAGCAGGCGCTCGTCGAGCTCGTCATGCGCGGGATCGTCTCCAAGGAAATGGCTCTGCAGCGCTCGAGCCGACCTGACCAACTACTCGGACTGCTCGAACGCGGCGGCATGTCGTCCGGATCCGCGGGGAGTCCATTGAACGGCGGCCTCCGGGCGGCCGGAGCTTAGGGAGCCGGGGGAAATGGCCAAGGAAATCGTAGGACTGAAGATCGGCGCGTCGCACCTGGCAGCCGCGCGCGTGCGCGTGAACGGCTCCGCCCAGGTGACGCAGGTCGCTCGCGAGTCACTCGCGCCCGGCATCGTCGCCGCAGGCGAGGTTCGCGACCCCGAGGCGCTCTCGGTTGCGCTGAAGGAGTTCTTCGCCAAGCACAAGCTGCCCAAGCGCGCAGTGCGCGTCGGCATCGCGAACAACCGCATCGGCGTCCGCACGATCGAGCTCGTCGGGATCGACGATCCCAAGCAGGTCGCGAACGCGATCCGCTTCCGCGCCCAGGAGGTGCTGCCGATCCCGATCGACGAGGCCGTGCTCGACTACCAGGTGCTCGGCGAGGGAACGAACGCCGAGGGCCAGCCCACCCACAAGATCTCTGCTCGTCGTCGCCTACCGCGATCTCGTCGACGCGTACGTCCGGGCCTGCCACGACGCGGGCCTGCGGCTCGCCGGCATCGACCTCGAGGCGTTCGCCGTGCTCCGCGCGCTCGTGCCCGTGGATCCCACGCAGACGGCCGCCGACCGAAGCGCCGTCGTCGCCGTGGCGATCGGATCGGAGCGCTCGATCCTCGCCGTCTCCGACGGTCACACCTGCGAGTTCACGCGCGTGCTCGACTGGGGCGGCGCCGCGCTCACCGGCGCGCTCGCCCGTTCGCTCGAGATTCCCGCGCAGGAGGCCGAGCGCCTGAAGACCTTGCTCACGCTCGAGGACGCGCCCGGCGCCGTCCAGGGCCTGACGATCGAGCAGACCACGCAGGCCGTCGAGGCGCTTCGCGGCGCCCTCCAGGGCTTCGCGCGCGAGCTCGTCGCCTCGCTCCAGTTCTACCAGTCGCAGCAGGGATCCCTGGGCATCCGCGAGGTCGTCGTCGCCGGCGGCACCGCGCAGCTCGGAGGCCTCGCCGAGACGTTGCAGCGCCTGACCGGCGTCGCCGTCCGCGTGGGCGATCCGCTCATCGGCGTCGAGGTCGGCAAGAAGGCGCAGGACGCCGGCAGCCCGGCCATGGCCGTCTCCATCGGACTCGGGATGGCCGGCTGATGGACATGCGCAAGGAGATCAAGCTGTCCGACCTCTTCAAGCGGAAGCCGAAGCAGGACGACGTCGAGATGGAGACGACCGACCCGACGGAGCCCGCCGAGAAGAAGCCGAGCCGTTTCACGCTCACGCGCAAGAAGTCGGAGGACGCGGAGCCCAAGGAGCCCAAGGCCCCGAAGGCCCCGAAGGAGCCGCGCCGCAAGAAGTCCGCGAAGGGCGCCGGTCCGGCGCTGGCGGACGTCCCGCTCATGCGCGCGTTCAACCTGATGCCCAAGGACGCGGCCTCGGGTGCCGACACGAGGCGCGTCAATCCCGCCCGGCTCGGGATCGCGGTCGCGGCGCTCGTCGTGTTCGCGCTGCTCGCCTCGATGTTCCTGATCGCGAACGCGCGCGTCGCCGACAAGTCAGACCGAGCTGAACGCTCTGAAGGGCCAGCTCGCCGCGCTCGACGTTCCGGCCCAGGAGCCGGCCGCGACGCCGTCCGATCCTTCGCTCATCGCCGAGCGCGATTCGCGCACGACCGCCCTGAGCACCGCCCTCGGCTCCCGCGTCCAGTGGGACCGCTTCCTGCGTGACATCTCGCTCGTCCTGCCGGACGACGCGTGGCTCACGACGATGGTCTCGAGCGGCGGCGTCCCGCCGACCAACGAGGACGGCTCCGGCCCGACCGTCGAGCAGCTCGAGGCCTCGAAGAGCGTCATGGAGCTGAACGGCTTCGCCCGCTCGGCCGAGAGCGTGGCCCAGCTTCTGAGCCGCGTGCAGTCGATGCCGCAGGTCGAATCCGCCACGCTCGTGAACGCGACGGCGACCTCCGTGTCCAACGAGAAGCTCGTGCAGTTCACGATCAGCGCGACGCTCAAGCCTCCGGGAGCAGCAGAGTGAAGAAGGACCAGAAGATCCCCATGACCCCGGTGCTGGCCGTGGCGCTCGTGCTCGTCGCGGCGCTGGCCTGGTTCCTCGTCGTCGGCCCGAAGCAGGGCCGCGGCGGCGAGCTCGACGCCGAGATCGCCGACTACCAGGCGAAGATCCTCGTCGCGCAGCAGCCCAAGCCCGAGGGCCCCGAGGTCGTCCAGATCGCGGTCGCCGACGTGTTCCGTCTCGCGAAGGCGATGCCGGACAACGAGGACATGGCCGGCGTGCTGCTCGAGCTGAACGCGGTCGCCACCTCCGCCGGGATCGAGTTCGTCGCGATCCAGCCCGGACCCGCGGCCAATCGCAACGGCTACTACGCGGTCCCGGTGACGCTGACGCTCGAGGGCAACTACTACGACCTCACCGATTTCCTGTTCCGTCTCCGGAATCTCGTCTCCGTGAACGACGGCGTGCTCGAGGCCAACGGCCGCCTGTACACGCTCGACACGCTCGAGATCCACGAGTCGAGTGACGGCTTCCCGCAGATCGAGGCGGTGCTCGTCATCTCCGCGTACGCGTACGGCGCGCCCGAGGGCGAGGCCGTGGCCGCGCCCGCCGAGGCTGCGCCGCCGCCCCCGCCGTCCGGCGGAACCACGGTTCCGGCGACGACGACGGGCCAGACGACGACCGGAACCGCTCCGCCCGTCACGTCCACGAACAACGCCATGGCGCCCATCCCCGGTGCGCCCGGCCAGCCCACGCCTCCTCCCCCGAGCGGAACGCCATGAGCCGAGCCGAAAAACGCGAGGCAGCCGCACGCGCGGCCAAGGACAAGAAGCAGAAGAAGATGCTGATCGTGCTCGCGCCGATCCTGCTGCTCATGGTCGCTTGGCAGGGTCCCGGTCTCTTGAAGGGCGGTGGCGGCGCTGCCACGACCACCGCTGCGGGTGCGACGACGCTCACGTCGACTGCGCCCGCCCCGACCGATCCCACCGGAGCAGCGCCGACGACCGCCGGCGGCGAGGTGCCCGTCGCGACACCGTCGGGGGTCGGAGCAACGCTTCCGGACACGGACGAGTCCGTCACCGCCGGCGAGGACCAGCTCGTGCGCTTCGACCGCTTCCTCGGCAAGGACCCGTTCCAGCAGCAGGTCGACGACACGCCGGCCGCTGCGCCGCCTCCCTCCGACCCGGGCACGGGCGGCAACGGCGGCGGCACGGTCACGCCGGTCCCGGAGGATCCGGGCACCGAGGAGCCGTCCGCCTACACCGCGGCCAGGGTCGACGTGAACGGCGTCGAGGAGACGCTCAGCAAGGGCACCCCGTTCCCCGAGAGCGACCCGCTCTTCAAGATCGTGTCGATCTCGGCCGGGAGCGCGAAGATCGGCCTCGTCTCCGGCTCGTTCTCGAACGGCAAGGAGACGGTCACCGTGAAGGTCGGCAAGACCGTCACCCTCGTCAGCCAGCCCGACGGCGTTCGCTACGTCATCAAGCTGATCTCGGTCTCCAAGGGTTAGCACCACAGGATCCGGGCCCCGTCGCCGCGCGCTGGTCCTCAGGCCGGCGATGCGCACGCTTCGCTCCCTCGAGTAACGCGTGAGACGGGGATCCCGGTGCCCGGAATCTCGCCCGCCTTGGGGACATGCAATTTCGAGCGGCGAAAACCGCGCAAAATCTCGCCCGCCTTCGGCGGACAAGCGATTCCGGGCGGCGGAACCGCTGGCTTGCGATCCCGGCCTCGGTTAGCCGCGCCCGTCATGCCGGTCGCGGCGGCGGCTATTTCGCGCGCGTGAGACTGGGGTCCCCGCTGAAGCTTCCCCTTGGTTCGAGCCTACTTCGGAAAAGCGCACGAGTGGCGCACGATTTGTGCCGGCTTCGTGCCGTTTCGTCCACAGGCTTCAGCCCACGCGCCGCGACCGGCATGACGGGCGGGGCACGGCTCGAAGTCCACGCAATCTCTCGCCGAACGAAGTCGTATCGCCCGCGCCAGCGGGCGCAGACTTCGGGCGGTTGCTAAAGGCCGGTTGTCTCGTCGAACGAGGACGAGACGCGGGCGTACGTGGCGTTCGTGGTCGGGTCGCGGACGATCACCGTGATGAGCTTCACCATCCGCCCGGCGACGCCGGCGGCGGTCGACGTGGTCTGCCACGTGATGTACGTGTCCACGCGGTAGCTCTTGCCGTCGGCGCCGGTCACGGTCTTCGTCGGGACGAGGGTCGTGCACGGCGCGGTGCCACACGTCACGTAGATGACCATCGAGTTCGCCTGGTTCGTCGGCGAGGACGCCGCGAGGTAGGCGCCGTAACTCTGGGTCGAGCTCTTGTACGTCGTGTCGGTCGCGGTCACCGCGGCGGCCGTCAGCCCGAGATACGAGTACTTGATCGCGCGAAAGCCCTCCATCTCGCTGTCCGCGATCGCTGCCGCGGTGGTGACGTTCGACGCGCGCTTGATCTGGACCGAGCCCGCATGGAACATCGAGAACACCGCGAGGATTCCGATCGAGAGCACCGTCATCGCGGCGAGGAGCTCGATCATGCCGAAGCCCGCGTTCTCGCGCGCGCGGCCGCAGATCCGCTTTCTGAGGGCGTACATCTTGTGAAGGCATCGGCAACTTGACGACAGCACTCAAGCCGGAAAGGGGTGATGCCGATTCGAACCATGAGAAATGGCGGCCTTCTCCTACACCGCGATCAATTCCGACGGGCTCGAATCCGTCGGTGAGATCAATGCTCCCGACCTGAACGGGGCCCGCGA
Organism: uncultured Actinomycetes bacterium; assembly: GCA_963705875.1. Taxonomy (GTDB): domain Bacteria; phylum Actinomycetota; class Thermoleophilia; order Gaiellales; family Gaiellaceae; genus CAVRUF01. Next base: position 144,465 of record OY970117.1, read on the forward strand.
AGCGCTGCGCGTGCGCGGCCTGCTGCCCGTGGACCTCAAGGAGCGCGCGGCCTCGACGGCCGGCATCAAGGGCGTCGGGAAGAAGGTCAAGCCGAAGTCGCTCCAGATCTTCTCGCGCCAGTTCGCGACGATGGTCGAGGCCGGCCTGAACGTCGTCACGGCGCTCGTCATCCTCGAGGAGCAGACCGAGGACCGGAAGTTCGCCGCAGTGATCGGTGAGGTACGCGCCGACGTCGAGGGCGGACTGATGCTCTCCGAGGCGCTCGCTCGCCACCCGAAGATCTTCTCGCGCCTGTTCGTCTCGATGGTCGAGGCGGGCGAGGCGGCCGGAATCCTGGACGTCGTCCTCGACCGCGTCGCGTTTCAGATCGAGAAGGAGACGCAGATCAAGCGCCGCGTGAAGGGCGCGCTCATGTACCCGCTCATGGTGCTCGCATTCGCGACGCTCGTCCTCTGCGGGATGCTCATGTTCCTCGTCCCGATCTTCGTCAACATCTTCGCGCAGCTCGGCGGCGACCTGCCGATGCTCACGAAGGTCGTCGTCACGATGTCGAACGCCCTGAAGAACTACTGGTACATCATCTTCCCGCTCGGCGGCGGGATCATCTACGGCCTGCTGCGCGCCAAGAAGACGACCCAGGGCCAGCGCGTCTGGGACAAGATGCGGCTCAAGGCCCCCGTCGGGATCGGCGCCGTCGTCATGAAGGTCGGTATGGCCCGGTTCTCGCGCACGCTCTCCACCCTGATCGGCGCGGGCGTGGACATCATCCGCGCCCTCGAGATCACCGGGACGACCTCAGGAAATACGGTCATCGAGGAAGCCGTCGAGGTCGTCAAGGAGCAGGTTCACCAGGGAATCCCGATCGCCATCCCGCTCGGCCAGATCGACATCTTCCCGCCGATGGTCTCGCAGATGGTCCGCGTCGGCGAGGAGACCGGTGAGCTCGAGAAGATGCTCGGGAAGATCGCCGACTTCTACGAGGACGAGGTCGACAGCTCGATCGCGACCCTTACCTCGATCATCGAGCCTCTGATGATGATCCTGGTCGGAATGATGGTCGGCGTCATCATCATTTCCATGTACCTGCCGATGTTCAAGCTCCTCACGCTCATCGGCGGCTCCTTAGACCTCGAACAGCACCGTCGGCTCGAGCCGTACCTCGCAGTTGAGCGTGTTCGCCACGTAGCACTCCGCGTGTGCGAGGCCGAGGTAACGGAGGATCCGGCTCTCGGCGATTTCCCCGCGGACGACGACCCGCGGGCGCAGCACGATCTCGGTGATCCGCACGGGCGGCTCGTCCTCCGGCATGAGCGCCCAGGCGTCGTCCGAGTACGAGACGACGTCGATCCGCGCCCGCGCCGCGATCGCGAGGAACGACAGCAGCTGGCACGAGGAGGCAGCGGCGAGGAGGAGCTGCTCCGGATTGCCGAAGGCGGCCTCGCCGCGAAACGCCGGGTCGGCGGAGGCCGAGATCGGAACCTCGGCCGGCGGCAGCGAAAGCGTGTGCCGTCGGCTGTAGTGCTCGTAGCCGACCCCCGTCGATCCCTCCCAGGCGCAGGTCGACCGGTACTCATGCCTGGTGCCGCTCACGGCCCGATCGTAGTCGGATGGCGTCAGGTCCGGCTGCCGCGAGATGTCAGGTGCGTTTGTCGCGGGCATGCACCGGAGCGACCCCTAGAATCGCCGCATGGCCAAGTTCCCAGCAGGACTCAACGAGCAGGTCGGACACGAGTTCGCCGCGTCCCAGCAGTACGTCGCGATCGCCGTCTACTACGACACCGAGACGCTTCCGGGTCTCGCCGCGCACTTCTACCGCCAGGCGCTCGAGGAGCGAAACCACGCGATGATGATCGTCCAGTACCTGCTGGACGCCGGCGAGCCGGTCACGATCCCGGCGGTCACCGCGCCGAAGACCGATTTCTCCGACGTCGTCTCTCCGGTCGCGCTCGCGCTCGAGCAGGAGAAGCAGGTGACCGCGCAGATCGTCGAGCTCGCGAAGTCCGCGCGCGAGGAGGCCGACCTCGTCGGCGAGCAGTTCCTCCACTGGTTCCTCCAGGAGCAGCGCGAAGAGGTCTCGAGCATGTCCGCGCTCCTCGCGATCGTCGAGCGGGCGAACGGCTCGAACATCCTCCTCGCCGAGGACTACCTGGCGCGCAACCAGATCGGCGACGGCGGCGAGGCAGCATCGGCGCCGCCCGCGGCCGGCGGCGCGCTCTAGCGCTCAGCCCCTCGCGTCTCTGCCCGGCCCCGCCGTTGTGGAGAAACAGGCGCAGAATCGGCGCACTTCGGCGACAGACACGCGCGCACTTTCCGGGTACCGTCGAAGGCGGGTGGCGGGCGGTTCATTCCCCTCCCAGGGTGGGGCGCGCGCGTGTAACTAGCTGAGCTCGACGAGCCGGATCCCGGTCGCCTTGAAGCTCGCCACCGCGGGCTCGCCGGTTCGCAGCGCCAGCCGCTCCGCGGACGCGGCGGTGATCTCGGCGGTCACCGGGCCGAGAGTCACCCGGACGCGGTTCCCGAGCGGCGTCAGCGCGACGATCGTCCCCGCGATGCGGTTCTGCGTCGAGTCGTCGGGCTCGGCGCGGCCGACTGCGATGTCCCACGGATGGACGACCGCGCCCACCCGGCCCGCGCCGGTCTCCGCGGAGAAGATCTGCGCGCCGTCGTCGAGGCGGATCGAGGTCAGCCCGTCCGGCCCCGGCTCGGCCCAGCCGCGCAGCACGTTCGTGCCCGTGAAGTCGGCGACGAAGCGCGACGCCGGCGCCGAGATCAGCTCGGCCGCGGTGCCCATCTGGACGAGTGCGCCGTCGACGATCACGCCGATCCGGTCTCCGAGCGTGGCCGCGTCGGCGAAGTCGTGCGTGACCACGAGCGTCGGCAGCGCGAGTCGCCGCAACGTGGCCCCGAGCTCGGCGCGCACATGCATCCGCGTCTGCGTGTCGAGCGCCGAAAGCGGCTCGTCGAGGAGCAGGACAGCAGGGTCACGCGCGAGCGCGCGCGCGAGAGCAACACGCTGGCGCTCTCCGCCGGAGAGCTCGCCGGGCCGTGTCGACGCGAGGTGAGCGATCCCGAACGACTCGAGCAGCTCGGAGGTCGAGCGCCGCCCGCCGTAGCCGACGTTCCCCTCGACGGTCAGGTGCGGAAAGAGCGCGTAGTCCTGGAACACGAGACCGACGGAGCGCTGCTCCGGCGGCAGCGAGCGCCCGGAGGCCGTGTCGAGCCAGACCTCGTTCCCCATGCGAACCAGGCCGTCCTCCGGCTGGAGCAGCCCCGCGATCGCCCGCAACACCGACGTCTTCCCGGCGCCCGACGGCCCGACGAGCGCGACCGTCTCGCGCCCGACGTCGAGCTCGAGCTCTAGGCGGAACGTTCGAAGGGGATGAGCGAGACGGACGTGAAGCGAGTCCATGAGGGCAAGAGTCGCACGGTCAGGAGCACGGCGAGGCTGAGAACGACGAGGAGCGCTCCGATCGCGATCGCGACTTCGCGGTCGACGTCGAGTTGCGCGTAGATCGCGAGCGGCAGCGTCTGCGTGACCCCTGCAGGCTCCCGGCGAACATGATCGTCGCGCCGAACTCGCCCGTTCCGCGTGCCCAGGCAAGGGCGGAGCCGGCGCCGAGCCCGCTGCGCGCGAGCGGAAGGGCCACCCGGCCGAAGGTTCGACCCGGCCCGGCGCCGAGCGTGCGCGAGGCGTCGAGCAGCGCGGGATCGACCGACTCGAACGCTGCGATCGCCGCGCGGAGGTAGAACGGCGCGGCGACGAAGATGACCGCGAGGACGACCGCCGTCTGCGTGAACGCGAGCTGGAACCAGAGCACGTCGACCGACTCGCCCAGCAGGCCGCGCCGGCCGAACAGCGCGAGCAGCGCGATCCCGGCGACGGCCGGGGGAAGGACGAGCGGCAGCTCGATCGCCGTGATCACGAAGCTGCGGCCGCGGAAGCGGCGGGTCGCGAGGAAGTACGCCGCCGGCGTCCCGACGAGCAGCACGAACACGTGCGCGATCAGCCCGGTCTTGAGCGTGATCCAGAGCGCGTCGAGCGCGACGTCGCTGGTCAACGCGTCGACCATCTCGGCGGGCGAGATCCGCAGGAAGAGCGCGGCGATGGGGAGGAGCAGAAAGGCGAGTGCGAGCGCCGTCGCGCCGACGAGGACGACGTCGAACGCGCGTCTCACGGGAGGCCGAAGCCGGCTTCGTTCGAGCGCCTCTTTGCCTTCGTCGCTGAGCACGAGATCGACGAACGCCTGCGCGGCGTCGGGATCCGGCGCGTCCTTCACGATCGCGATCGGGTACAGCACGGTGGCCTGCGCCGAGTCGGGCAGCTCGATCACCTCGACGTCGTCGCCCGCCGCCTTCGCGTCGGTCGCGTAGACGAAGCCGGCGTCGGCGTCGCCCGAGACCACCTTGGCGAGCACGCCCTTCACGTCCTCCTCGTTCGAGACGACGTTGTCGAGGACGGCGGTCTGGCCCATCGTCTCGAGGACGGTGCGCGTGTAGTCGCCGATCGGCACGCCTTCGGCCCCGATCACGAGCTGGACGCCGTCGGCGCCGAGGTCCTCGACGCTCGTGATCCCCGCCGGGTTGCCGCTGGGAACGACGAGCACGAGCTTGTTCGTGGCGAAGACGACCGGCTCCTCGACGAGGCCCTCCTCGAAGAGCTCGTCCGGGATAGCGCGGGACTCGCTGCGGCGTAGACGTCGGCCGGAGCGCCCTCGCGGATCTGCGTGGCCAGCTCGTCCGAGCCGGCGAAGCTGAACGTCGCGTCCGGGTCGATCGCCTGGAAGACCTCTGTGAGCGAGGCGGCTGCAAAGACGGTCGCCTTCGGGCCGCCCGACTCGTCGTCCCCACCGCAGCCGGCGGCTAGCGAAGCGACCAGCGCGACGATCAGGAACGCGCGCTTCATCGCTCGACGAGAACGGACGTGGCCTTCACGATCCCGGAGGCGGGGGCGCCGGGCACGAGGCCCAAGGACTCGGCAGCGTCGCGGGTGATGACCGAGACGACGCGGACGGGGCCGGGGATCTCGAGCTCGACCTGCGCGAGCAGCCCGTCCATGCGCACCTCGCGCACGATTCCCGGGAAACGGTTGCGCGCCGAGAGCGCCGACGTGATCGTCGCCGCCGCGCAGCCGCTTGATCTCGGAAACCGGCACGAGCCGACGATTGGCCGCGTCCCGTTCGGTGCGGATCCGGCCCTGGCGGTCCCAGCGCCGCAGCGTGTCCAGGCTGATGCCGAGCGACCGTGCGGCCTCGCTTGCTGGGAGAGTCTTCCTAGGCACTGCCTAGGAACATACCAAACCGACTCGTCGGCCCAAAATCCTCGCTCCGGCGCCTCCCGGATACCATCGCCGCATGTTCTTCCGCCAGGTGCTCCACGACGATCTCGGCTGCGCCTCCTATGTCGTGGCGTCGCACGGAGAGGCGGCGGTGATCGATCCGAAGTGGGACATCTCCGACTACCTCGAGCTGGCCGAGGAGCACGGCTTCGCGATTCGCCACGTCCTCGAGACCCACAACCACGCCGACCACGTCTCCGGCCACGGTCGGCTGGTCGAGGCGACCGGCGCCACGGTTCACGTGTCCGCCGAGGCGGGCGTCGAGTACGCCCACGAGCCGCTCGACGACGGCGATGTCGTCGCGTTCGGGGAGGTTCGGATCACCGCGCTCGCGACGCCGGGACACCGGCCCGAGCACATGGCCTTCCTCATCGCGGACGCCGGCCGCGGCGAAGAGCCCTGGCTCGCCGATCACCGGCGACTCGCTCTTCGTCGGCGACCTCGCTCGTCCCGATCTGGCGGTGGAGCCGAAGGAGGGCGCGCACGCGCTCTTCGGCTCGCTGCGCCGGCTCCTCGCGTTGGACGACTTCGCCGAGGTCTGGCCCGGCCACATCGGCGGCTCCCTGTGCGGCGGCGCCGGGATGAGCCAGAAGCCCGGCTCGACGATCGGGTTCGAGCGCCGCTACAACCGCCTGGCGAAGCTGGCCGACGAGAGCGATTTCGTCCGCGAGCTGACGAGCCACCTGGCCGCGCAGCCGCCGAACTTCAAGCGCGTGGTCGAGCTGAACCGAGGGGCGCTCCTCACGGAGGCGGCGCAGATCGAGCCTCACGCGCCCGCGCGCGTGCGAGAACTCATGGACGCGGGCGCAACGATCATCGACGGCCGCTCTCCGCGGGAGTTCGACGGGGAGCACGTTCCCGGCTCGATCAACGTGACGATGGCCCGCGCCGCCGTGGGAACGCGCGCCGCCTGGGTCGTCGACCCCGAGGCCGACGTCGTCGTCACGGCCGACAGCGACGCCGACGCGCTCCGCCTGGGCCGGCTGCTCGAGGCGGTCGGGTTCCGCAGCATCCGCGGCTTCCTCGCCGGCGGCGTGGGTGCCTGGGCCGACGCGGGGCTCGAAACCGCACAGACGCCGGCGATCGATCCGGCCGGCCTTGCGGAGCACATCCGCGCCGGCGACGTCCTCCTGCTCGACGTGCGCGACGACGACGAGTGGGCCGAGGGCCACGTCGCCGGGCTCGATTCACGTTCCGTACATGCAGCTCGGAAACGGCGTGCCCGCCGAGCTCCAGGCGAACGGGAAGTCCGATCGCCGTCGCGTGCTCCACCGGGAACCGCAGCGCGATCGCCGCGTCGCTTCTTCAGCGCGCCGGCGTCGGCAACGTGATCCACGTCACCGACGGCGGCGTCGAAGACTTCGCGGCGAGGGCATCGAGCTCGTCGGCGGAGCCGGTGAGCGGAGCCGTTTCACCTACGGAGATCGTGCGAATCCGCGCTGCTACACTTCTTCACCGCTCGGCGGCGTAGCTCAGCGGTTAGAGCGGCGGACTCATAACCCGCAGGTCGGTGGTTCGAATCCACCCGCCGCTACCTTTGCGGCATCACCAACACGAAGAGGAATAAGACGTGGCCACAGGAGTACGAGTCGGTATCACGCTCGCGTGCACTGAGTGCAAACGGCGGAACTACCAGACGAACAAGTCAAAGCGAAATACGCCGGACCGCTTCGAGCTGAAGAAGTTCTGCCGCTGGTGCAAGAGCCACACCTTGCACCGGGAGACCCGCTAGCCGATGGCGAGACCGTCCCGTACCCGTCGCGGCAAGCAGCGCAGCGACGACTACCAGGCGCCCGCACAGCCTGCGCGCAAGCGTGAGCGCCAGGACCGCTCGCAGCAGGTTCGCCCGACCGAGCGCACGAAGAGCCAGACCGGCTCGCAGAAGGAGCGGCGCGGAGGCTTCCGCGGCTTCGCCGGCGAGTCCTACGCAGAGCTCCGCAAGGTCGAATGGCCCGGCCGGCGCCAGCTCGTCTCGGCCACGGTCGTCGTCATCGTCGCCATCGCCGTCGTCGGGACGTTCCTCGCGATCGCCGACTTCGCCTTCAGCCGTCTCGTCCGCGACGTCCTTCTCGGGTTCTAGGGGATCACGATGTTTCGCTGGTACGTGATCAACACCTACTCCGGGCACGAGAACAAGGTCAAGGCCAATCTCGAGCACCGCATCGTCTCGATGGGGCAGCAGCCGCGCTTCCGGCGCGTCGTCGTGCCGACCGAGCAGCGGATCGAGACGAAGGACGGCCAGCGCGTGCAGACCGAGCAGCGCGTGCTGCCCGGCTACGTCCTCGTGAACATGGACATGAGCGACGAGGCGTGGGGCGTCGTGAAGAACACGCCCGGCGTGACGGGATTCGTCGGCGCAGGCGCGAAGCCGGTGCCGCTCTCCCAGCTCGAGGTCGACCGGATCCTCCACACGGGCGCCGCCGCCGAAAGGCAGCGCGCGGTCGCCGAGTTCGAGCTCGGCGAGACCGTGAAGGTGACCTCAGGCCCGCTCTCGGACTTCGACGGAGAGATCGTCGACGTCAACATGGATCAGCAGAAGCTCAAGGTTCTCGTCAATATCTTCGAACGCCAGGTTCCCGTGGAGCTCGGCTTCGACCAAGTGAAGAAACTGGACTGATACGACACATGGCTAAGAAAGTTCTGACACTCATCAAGCTCCAAATCCCCGGCGGCCAGGCGAACCCGGCCCCGCCGGTCGGGCCTGCGCTCGGCCAGCACGGGGTGAACATCATGGATTTCTGCAAGGCGTTCAACGCCGAGACGCAGCAGGCGGGCGGCCGCATCACGCCGGTCGAGATCACGGTCTTCGAGGACCGCTCGTTCACGTTCATCACGAAGACTCCGCCCGCGGCCGTCCTCATCAAGGAGGCGCTGAACCTGGACAAGGGTTCCCCCGAGCCGAACCGCGAGAAGGTCGGCCGCCTCACGAAGGCCCAGTGCCGCTCGATCGCCGAGATCAAGCTCGAGGATCTGAACGCGCGCGACGTGGACGCCGCGATGCGCGTCGTCGCCGGTACCGCCCGCTCGATGGGCGTGGAGGTGGAGGTCTGATGCCCGAGCACGGCAAGCGCTACCGCACCGCGCGCGAGGCGATCGACCGCGAGAAGCTCTACTCGCCGCTCGAGGCGATCCGCATCCTCAAGGGCGCGCCGGCCGGCGAAGTACGACGAGACCGTCGAGGTCCACTTCAACACGGGCCTGAACGTGCGCCATGCCGAGCAGCAGCTGCGCGGCACGCTCATGCTCCCGCACGGGACCGGCAAGGAGACGCGCGTGGCCGTGTTCGCCGAGGGCGAGAAGGCGAAGGAGGCTCAGGATGCCGGCGCGGACGTGGTCGGCTCGGCCGATCTCGCGACGCAGATCGAGGGCGGCTTCGACGACTTCGACGTCACGATCGCGACGCCGGACATGATGGGAACGGTCGGCAAGCTCGGCCGCATCCTCGGTCCGCGCGGGAAGATGCCGAACCCGAAGGCGGGAACGGTCACCTTCGACGTCGGCAAGGCCGTGAGCGACGCCAAGGCCGGCAAGCTCGAGTACCGCACCGACCGCGGCGCGAACGTCCATCTGCCGCTCGGCAAGAAGAGCTTCGACGAGCGCCAGCTGCTCGAGAACTACGCGGTCATCCTCGACGAGATCGTGCGGGCCAAGCCCGCCGCCGCGAAGGGTCGCTACATCCGCTCGGTCACCCTGGCGAGCTCCATGGGGCCGGGCATCAAGGTCGATCCGTCGCGCACGCGCGACGTGGTCGAAGAGCTAGAGGAGGCGCCGGCAGAAGCCGTCGCGTAATCTGAACTCCCCGCCCGAGACAGCAGGCAGCCCTTCGGGGCGTAAGACCAGCCGAGGCGGCCCGAGGAGAATTGCGTCACCTCTCTCTGGCCCGCCCTCGCGCGGGCCGAGTCGTTTGAGGAGGTGAACGGATGCTGAAACAAGAGAAGGAACGCGTCGTCGCAGAGCTCGTCGAGCGCCTGCGTGCGTCGGAGACCCTGATGGTCGCCGACTACCGCGGGCTCGACGTCACGCAGCTGAACGACGTGCGGACCGAGCTCTTGAAGCACGGCGCGCGGTTTTCGGTCGTGAAGAACACGCTTGCGAAGCGCGCCGCCGAGGAAGCGGGCGTTCCGAGCCTCGTCGACATGCTCGACGGCCCGACCGCGATCGCGTTCGTGGGCGACGGCGACATGGTCGCGGTCGCGAAGGCGCTGAGCGATGCCGCGCGCGAGACCAAGGTCATCGCGGTCAAGGGCGGGATCCTGGACGGCGAGACGATCTCGGCCGACCAGGTCAAGGATCTCGCGAGCCTGCCGCCGGCCGACGTGCTCAAGGGCCAGGTGCTCGCGGTGATCGTCGGTCCGATGACGTCGATCGTGGGGATCTTCAACGCGCCGCTGCGCGATTTCGTCGGCGTCGTCGACGCGCGGATCCGCCAGCTCGAAGAGCAGGGCGAGACGGTGGAAGCCCAGCCGAGGAGCCGGCCGAGGCCGCAGCAGAAGCACCGGCGGAGCCGGAGGCGGAAGCCGAGACCGAGACCGAAGCAGCAGCAGAGGAAACCCCGGAGCCCGAGGCGGAAGCCGAGGCCGAGCCGGAAGCAGCAGCAGAGGAAACCCCGGAGCCCGAGGCGGAAGCCGAGGCCGAGCCGGAAGCAGCAGCAGATGAACCAGCGGAAGAGCCCGCCGCAGAGGCGGAACCAGAGACGAACGGGTCCGAAGAGACCAAGGAGGAGGAGTAACGATGGCAGCAGCAGGAACCGAAAAGCTCGTCGAGCAGCTGGGCAAGATGTCCGTGCTCGAGCTCGTCGAGCTGAAGAACCAGCTCGAGGAGGAGTGGGGCGTCACCGCCGCAGCTCCGGTGGCCGTTGCTGCTGCCGGCGCGGCTCCCGCCGCGGGCGGAGGCGCTGCGGCGGAGGAGAAGACGGAGTTCGACGTCGTCCTCCAGGCCGCCGGCGACAAGAAGATCCAGGTGATCAAGGTCGTCCGCGCGATCACCGGCCTCGGCCTCAAAGAGGCGAAGGACCTCGTCGACGGGGCTCCCGGCCCGGTCAAGGAGGGCGTCGCCGAGGAGGAGGCCAACGACATCAAGGGCCAGCTCGAAGAGGCCGGCGCCAGCGTCGAGATCAAGTAGATCCGCCTCAAGAACGCGCTTCGGAGGGAGGCCCAAGTGGCCTCCCTCGGCGTTTTTAGGGCCGTCTGGTATACTCGCTTGCACCGAGCGGTACGCCCGTTTCGGTTTCCCTTGCGGAGGGTCCGGCGGACCTGCTACTTTGGAGGGTCGCGCCGCTTTTCGCCGCTTGCCCCAGTACTTGACTTACGACTCTGCGTAGAGGAGGTCGCCCTACGTGGCCACCAAGGTCGCTCCGCGTCCCGTGCGGAAGAGTTTCTCCCGCCTGAAGCATGTTCTAGACCTTCCGAATCTGATCGACATCCAGCGAGCTTCGTTCGACTGGTTTTTGAACGAAGGTTTGCGTGAAACGATCGACGACATTTCGCCGATCGAGGATTACACCGGCACGCTCGCCGTCGAGTTTGCCGACTACGAGTTTGGTCCGCCTCCGGTCTCCATCAAGGAGTGTCGCGAGAAGGATCTGACGTACCAGGTGCCGCTCTCGATGACGGTCCGTTTCGTGAACACGGAAACGGGCGAGATCCGCGAGCAGACGGTCTTCATGGGGGACTTCCCGATGATGACCGACTCGGGCACGTTCATCATCAACGGCACCGAGCGGGTGATCGTCACCCAGCTCGTCCGCGTCCCCGGGCGCCTATCTCATGGAGCCCAAGGATCCGGACAAGCAGGTCTTCATCGCGAACCTGATGCCGAGCCGCGGCTCGTGGCTCGAGGTGGAGATCGACAAGAAGGGCGTGGTCTACGCGCGCATCGACCGGAAGCGCAAGCTTCCGATCACGACGCTGCTCCGGGCCCTGCCGGCCGAGGACCCGACGACGGGCGCGAAGCTCGACACGTCGACGAACGAGGCCATCCTCAAGCTCTTCGACAACTCGTTCTACATCCAGAACACGCTGGACAAGGACACGACGACCCGCGAGGAAGAGGCGGTCGTCGAGGTCTTCAAGAAGCAGCGCCCCGGCGAGCCGCCGACGCTCGAGAACTCGCGGAACCTTCTCCGCGGCCTGTTCTTCGATCCGAAGCGCTACGACCTCACGAAGGTCGGCCGGTACAAGCTGAACCAGCGGCTCGAAGTCGACGCGCCCGACGACTGTCGCGTGCTGACGACGACGGACATCGTCGCGCTCGTTCGGAAGCTCGTCGAGCTTCCGAAGATGCTCGGCGTACCCGAGGACGCGAAGGACTTCGCCGCCGACGCCTACGCGTTGTCGCGCGAGCCCATTCGCGGCGAGCTCGACGAGTACGAGGACTTCGGCAACCGCCGGCTTCGTACCGTCGGCGAGCTGATCCAGGAGGCGTTCCGCGTCGGTCTCTACCGCATGGAGCGCGTCGTGCGCGAGCGGATGACGACCGAGGACGTCGACACGATCACGCCGCAGACGATCATCAACATCCGTCCGGTCGTGGCCGCGCTGAAGGAGTTCTTCGGCTCCTCGCAGCTGTCGCAGTTCATGGACCAGACGAACTCGCTCTCGGGCCTCACGCACCGCCGCCGGCTTTCGGCGCTCGGCGCGGGAGGTCTCACGCGCGAGCGCGCGCCGATCGAGGTGCGCGACGTCCATCCGACCCACTACGGGCGCATGTGCCCGATCGAGACGCCGGAAGGCCCGAACATCGGCCTCATCGGCTCGCTCTCCTCGATGGCGACCGTCTCGGAGTTCGGTTTCGTCCAGACCCCCTACCGGATCGTCAAGGCCGGCAAGGTCACGGACGAGATCGTCTACCTCGACGCGAGCGAGGAGGAGAAGCTCACGATCGCGCAGGCGAACGAGCCGGTGGACGAGAAGACGGGCAAGTTCCGCAACGACACGGTGCTCTGCCGCGGGCCCGGAGGCGAGCCGGTCACGGCCGTCCCCAAGGACGTCCAGTACATGGACGTCAACCCGGCGCAGATCGTCTCGGTCGGCACGGCGCTCATCCCGTTCCTCGAGCACAACGACGCGAACCGCGCGCTCATGGGCGCGAACATGCAGAAGCAGGCAGTCCCGCTGCTCATCACGGACGCGCCGCTCGTCGGAACCGGGCTCGAGTACCGCGCCGCGGTCGACACGGGCGACGTGATCCTGGCCAAGCGCGCCGGGACGGTCACCGACGTCGACGCCGAGAAGATCACGGTCGAGGCGAAGGACGGCATCGACGAGTACGACCTCGTCAAGTTCATGCGCTCGAACCAGGGCACGATCATGCACCAGAAGCCGATCGTCGGCCTGGGCCAGAAGGTCGTGCAGGACGAGGTGCTCGCCGACGGCAGCTCGACGTCGCAGGGCGAGCTCGCGCTCGGCAAGAACCTGCTCGTCGCGTTCATGCCGTTCGAGGGCTACAACTTCGAGGACGCCATCGTCATCTCCGAGCGGATCGTGAAGGACGACGAGCTGTCGTCCGTGCACATCCACGAGTACGAGATCGACGCGCGCGCGACGAAGCTCGGCGACGAGGAGATCACGCGCGACATTCCGAACCGCTCCGAGGAGTCGCTCCGCGATCTCGACGATCGCGGCGTCGTCCGCATCGGGGCCGAGGTCGGCTCCGGCGACCTGCTCGTCGGCAAGGTGACGCCGAAGGGCGAGACCGAGCTGACCGCCGAGGAGAAGCTGATCCGCGCGATCTTCAAGGAGAAGGCGCGCGAGGTTCGCGACACGTCCCTCAAGGTCCCGCACGGCGAGGGCGGCAAGGTCATCGACGTGAAGACGTTCTCGCGCGACAACGGGCGACGACCTGTCTCCGGGCGTGAACGAGCTCGTCCGCGTCTACGTCGCGAAGAAGCGCAAGATCGCGGAGGGCGACAAGCTCGCCGGACGCCACGGCAACAAGGGCGTCATCTCCAAGATCGTCCCGCAGGAGGACATGCCGTTCATGGAGGACGGAACTCCTGTCGACGTGATCCTGAACCCGCTCGGCGTGCCGAGCCGGATGAACATCGGCCAGATCCTCGAGACGCATCTCGGCTGGGCGGCGCACTACGGCGTCTTCGGCGAGAACGGCGCGAGCGACAGCCCGACCCCGATCGCGACCCCTGTCTTCGACGGGGCGACCGAGGCCGAGGTCGACGAGGCGCTCGTCGAGTGGACGAAGCAGAACCCGAAGCACCGCATCAAGTTCAACGTGGACGAGAAGCGCCGCCCGGGACGCAAGACGTCCGGGAAGGTGCAGCTCTACAGCGGCCGCACCGGCGAGCCCTTCGAGCAGAAGGTCACCGTCGGCTTCATGTACATCCTGAAGCTCCTCCACCTCGTGGACGACAAGATCCACGCGCGCTCGACGGGCCCCTACTCGCTCGTGACGCAGCAGCCCCTGGGCGGCAAGGCCCAGTTCGGCGGCCAGCGCTTCGGCGAGATGGAGGTCTGGGCGCTCGAGGCCTACGGAGCCGCCTACACGCTGCAGGAGATGCTCACGATCAAGTCCGACGACACCGTGGGCCGCGTCAAGGCCTACGAGGCGATCGTCAAGGGCGAGAACATCGCCGAGCCGTCCATCCCCGAGTCCTTCAAGGTGCTCCTCAAGGAGATGCAGTCCCTCGCGCTCGACATCCGCGTCGAGTCCGAGGAGGGCACCGAGGTCGAGGTCCGGGAAGAGGACGACGAGCTGCTCCGCGCCGCGGAGGAACTCGGCATCGACCTGTCGCCCGGCTCGCTCCGCGCAGCGGCGCGCGAGCCGACGGCCGAGGAGGTCGAGGAGGGACAGGACCGGCTCGACGAGGCCGGCGAGCTGGCGGTTCCGACCGACGAGGCGCTGACGGACGTCGACGACCCCGACGCCGCTCCGGTGGCCGACGCGAGGTCGAGGAGAGGACGCGCCGCACGGAGGCGGCGTCAGCGAGCCGAGCTCGACGACGAGTCAGGCCGTCTAGGCGAGATGGGAAGGGAAGAGCTTTGATCGACATCAATAATTTCGACGCCATTCGGATCGGCCTCGCGTCGTCGAAGCAGATCCGCGACTGGTCCTCGGGCGAGGTCACGAAGCCCGAGACGATCAACTACCGGACGCTGAAGCCGGAGAAGGACGGCCTGTTCTGCGAGCGGATCTTCGGTCCGACGAAGGACTGGGAGTGCTACTGCGGCAAGTACAAGCGCGTCCGCTACAAGGGCATCATCTGCGAGCGCTGCGGCGTGGAGGTCACGCGGCAGAAGGTTCGCCGTGAGCGCATGGGTCACATCGACCTGGCCGCGCCCGTCTCGCACATCTGGTTCTTCAAGGGCGTGCCGAGCCGCATCGGCTACCTGCTCGACATCGCCCCGAAGGAGCTCGAGAAGGTCCTCTACTTCGCCGCGTCGATCGTCACCGCGGTGGACAAGGACAAGCGCGGCGAGGATCTCGCCGACCTCGAGGACAAGGTGCGGGCCGAGTCGGAGCAGGTGTTCGTCGACCGCGACGAGCAGCTCGCCGCGCTCGAGGACCGTCTCTCGCGCCGGCGCGACTACTTCATCAAGGGCAAGGAGCGCAACTTCGACGAGGACGACGAGTTCTGGGCCCGCGGCCTGATCGCCTGGGCCGAGGAGCAGGGCCTGCCGCCGCTCGAGGAGGCGCGCACGCTCGTCGCCGGCCTCTTCACGGACGTCGCCAAGAAGATCACCACCGAGGACGCGAAGAAGATCCGCGAGCTCGTCCGCGGCGCCGCGATCCGCGACGACCGCCAGCTCTCCACGCGTGAGCTCGACCAGGTCGCGACCGCGGCCACGCAGATCCGCGAGGGTCTCGCGCCGCTGCGCGCCGAGTACGCCAAGGCGACCGGCGCGAAGAAGGGCGCGGTCACGAAGCACATGGGCAAGATCCTCGACGCGCTGCTTTCGGGCGCCGAGCTCGAGGGCGACGACGCCGCGCTCGTTTCCGGCGTCGACATGAAGAACCTCGACAAGGTGCGCGAGATCGGCAACGGCCTCGTCCGCGAGGTCGTCGAGACCGCCGAGGAGGGCTCCGGCCCCGACGAGATCAAGGACTTCGCCAACGACCTCTGTCTGAAGACGGACGGCCGCATGCAGAAGGAAGATCTCGACGCGCTCGTCCAGTGGTCGCTCAAGGTGCGGGAGATGTACCTCGACATCGAGTCGCGCCGCTCCGATGCGCGCGACGCCTCGGTGGACGCGGTCAACCGCCTCGAGCAGACCTGGCAGCTCTTCAAGGACATGGATGTCAAGCAGATCGTCTCCGACGAGATGCTCTTCCGTGAGCTCAAGGACCGGTTCGGCTCGCCGTACGGGTTCGGCGTGTACTTCCGCGGGGGCATGGGCGCCGAGGCGATCCGTGACCTGCTGAAGGATCTCGATCTCGTCGCCGAGGTGAAGAACCTCCGCGAGACGATCCGCACGTCCAAGGGCCAGAAGCAGAGCCGCGCGATCAAGCGCCTGAAGGTCGTGAACGCGTTCATCACGTCCGAGAACCGTCCCGAGTGGATGATCCTCGAGGCCGTTCCGGTCATTCCGCCGGAGCTGCGCCCGATGGTCCAGCTCGACGGCGGCCGGTTCGCGACGAGCGACCTGAACGACCTCTACCGGCGCGTGATCAACCGGAACAACCGGCTGAAGCGCCTGCTCGACCTCGGGGCTCCCGAGATCATCGTGAACAACGAGAAGCGGATGCTCCAGGAGGCCGTCGACGCGCTGTTCGACAACGGCCGCCGCGGCCGCGCCGTCACGGGCCCGGGCAACCGCGCGCTGAAGTCGCTCTCCGACATGCTCAAGGGCAAGCAGGGCCGCTTCCGCCAGAACCTGCTCGGCAAGCGCGTCGACTACTCGGGACGATCGGTGATCGTCGCGGGCCCGAACGCTGAAGCTGCACCAGTGCGGCCTGCCGAAGCTGATGGCGCTCGAGCTCTTCAAGCCGTTCATCATGAGCCGGCTCGTCGAGCGGAAGTCCGTCCAGAACATCAAGGCGGCGAAGAAGTACGTGGACTCGATGGCGCCCGAGGTCTGGGACGTCCTCGAGGAGGTCATCGCCGAGCATCCCGTCCTCCTGAACCGCGCGCCGACGCTGCATCGCCTGGGCATCCAGGCGTTCGAGCCGGTGCTGGTCGAGGGCAAGGCGATCCAGATCCACCCGCTCGTCTGCCACGCGTTCAACGCCGACTTCGACGGCGACCAGATGGCCGTGCACCTTCCGCTTTCCTCGGAGGCGCAGGCCGAGGCGCGGATCCTCATGCTCTCGGCGAACAACATCCTCTCGCCGGCGCATGGCAAGCCGCTCTCGACGCCGACGCAGGACATGGTGCTCGGCACCTACTACATGACCTACTGCGCGACCGATCTCACCGACAAGACCGGTGAGGATCTCAAGCCCCGCCCGAAGCGCTTCGGCACCGAGGAGGAGGTCATCCTCGCGGTGGACGCGCGCTCGGTCGATCTCCAGGATCCGATCGAGTACCGGCGCGGCGAGGAGCTCATCCTCACGACGCCGGGCCGCGTGATCTTCAACGAGGAGGTGGGCCGCTCGCTCGCCCGCACGCTCGGTGAGGGCTACGTGCAGTCCGAGCAGCCGTACATCAACCGGGCGCTGGCGAAGAAGGAGACGAACGACTTCATCGCCGATCTCGTCGACCGGTACAGCGCCCTCTCGATCGCTCCCATCCTCGACACGATCAAGGAGCTCGGGTTCGCACACGCGACCCGGGCCGGGATCACGATCTCGAAGAACGACATCGTCATCCCCGAGAACAAGGAAGAGATCCTCGCCGAGTACGAGGGGCGCGTGCAGCGCATCGAGCGCGAGTACGAGCGCGGCCTCATCACCGAGGACGAGCGCAAGGAGCGGATCATCGAGGAGTGGACGGAGGCGACCGACGTCGTCGCCGACGCCATGCAGGACACGATGTTCGAGCTGAACCCGATCTACATGATGGCCAACTCGGGAGCGCGTGGATCGATCAAGCAGATCCGCCAGCTCGCCGGTATGCGCGGTCTCATGGCGAATCCGAAGGGCGAGATCATCGAGCGCCCGATCAAGGCCAACTTCATGGAGGGCCTGTCGGTGCTCGAGTACTTCATCTCGACCCACGGCGCCCGCAAGGGTCTCGCCGACACGGCGCTGCGCACGGCCGACTCGGGCTACCTGACCCGCCGGCTCGTCGATGTTTCCCAGGACGTCATCGTCCGCGACGACGACTGCGGTACCGACGCGTACGTCGAGCTCCCGCTCTTCACGTCGGACGGGTTCAACCGATCGCTTCCGGGACGGATCGTCTCGTACGACATCCACAAGCCGATCAAGGACGGGAAGCCCGGCAAGACGGTCATCCTGGCCAAGGGCTCCGTGGTCACGAACGTCGAGCTCCAGCGGCTCGCCGACGAGCTCGGCGAGTACGCGGAGGACTACCAGATGGCCGTTCGCTCGGTGCTTCGGTGCCGCAGCGAGTTCGGCGTGTGCAAGGCCTGCTACGGCATCTTCCTCGCCACCGGCGGGATGTGCGAGGTCGGCGACGCGGTCGGAATCGTGGCCGCGCAGTCGATCGGCGAGCCCGGCACGCAGCTGACCATGCGGACGTTCCACACCGGCGGTGTGGCCGGCGCCGACATCACGCACGGCCTTCCGCGCGTCGTCGAGATCTTCGAGGCCCGCAACCCCAAGGGTGCTGCGCGGCTCGCCGAGGTGACCGGCGTCGTGGAGATCGAGGACACGGACCGCGGTCCCAAGATCACGATCGATCCGAAGGCGCTCGACGAGAACGGCGAGCCGCTTCCGGTCAAGGAGTACGCGCTTCCGCGCCGCTCACGGCTGCTCGTGGCCCAGGGCGACACCGTCGAGGCGGGCGATCCTCTGCACGAGGGCTCGATCGCGCCGGCGGAGCTGCTCGCGCTGCACGCGACGGGCGAGAAGGGCTCCACTCCGACCGAGCTCTACCTGGTCGGCGAGGTGCAGAAGGTCTACCGCTCGCAGGGCGTCGACATCCACGACAAGCACATCGAGCTGATCATCCGGCAGATGCTGAAGAAGGTGCGCGTCGAGAACGCCGGCGACACCGACCTGCTCCCGGGCCAGCTCGTGGACAAGGTCGTGCTCGAGCGCGAGAACGTTCGGGTCAAGAAGGCCAAGGGCGAGCAGGCGACGTTCGAGCCGCTGATCCTCGGGATCACGAAGGCGTCGCTCGCAACCGAGTCGTTCCTCTCGGCGGCGTCGTTCCAGGAGACCACCAAGGTGCTCACGGACGCGTCGATCGAGGGCAAGGTCGACCGGCTGCTCGGCCTCAAGGAGAACGTGATCATCGGGAAGCTCATCCCGGCGGCCACCGGCCTCAAGCGGTACCGGAACATCGAGATCCACCCGACCGAGAAGGTCCCCGCCGCCGCCTACACGCGGCCGGCGACCGAGGAGCAGCTCCTCGCTGCCCTCGAGGAGATCGGCTCGAACGGCGAGGGTCTCGACCTGGCCGGCCTCGACCTCGACTTCCCGGCCGAGCCTCCGCTCGCCGCCGAGGAGATCCCCGAGGTCGACGAGGAGAGCTCCTCCTAGCAATCACTCCTGCCGGGGCGGTCGGAAACGGCCGCTCCGGCAGAGCTTCGTTCTTCCCCAGGAGCTGTGGACGGCTCTGGGGAGAAACGCGTGGGCTAGGCGCCGCCCTCGGCGGCTACGGACTGGCCTTTTCCGGTCTGCTTGGCCCGGAAAAGCGCTTCGTCGGCGCGCTCGAAGAACGAGATGGCGTCGTCCTCGCGGGTCAGCTCCGCGATGCCGGCCGAAAGATGCAACCGCTCGGCGGGCCCTGTGGATTTCGTGGACACCGCGAACTGGAGCCGGCGGTAGAGCTGCTCCGCGTCCGCGAGGGCGGACTCGGGGAGGATGACCGCGAATTCGTCGCCGCCGACGCGGCAGGCGATGTCGGCGCTGCGAACGACCGAGCGGACGCGCTCGGCGAGCTGCGCCAGGACGGCGTCGCCGGACAGATGGCCGACGCGCTCGTTGATCGCCTTGAAGTCGTCGATGTCGAGCACGACCAGGGCGAGCTGCCGGTCGTAGCGGTGCGCTCGGGCGACCTCGCGCGCGAGCGTGTCGTGGAAGAAGCGCCGGTTGTGCAGGCTCGTGAGCGCGTCGAGGTCGGCCAGCTTGCGCGCCTCGCGGAAGCGCTTCGCGTTCTCGATCGCCGGCCCGACGTTCGTCGCGACGTGCTCGAGCGCGGACAGCTCGTCGTCGCTCGGCCGGCCGCCGTCCTCGCGCCAGAAGACGCCCATCGTCCCGACCGACTCGCCTGCATCGTTCACGAGCGGCAGGGCGAGGGCGCCGCGGATGAGGCCACCGTTCGCCTTCGCCCGCTCGGGCGCGTACCGGTAGGAGATCTCGATCGCGCGGGCGTCGCCGCCGGCCGGGGCGGAGATGGGATGCTCGGCCGCCTCCTCCTGCGTCATGCCGTAGGTCGCGATCACCGGGGGCTCGCCCTCCTGGGGAGCGATCACGAGCGCAGCGTCGACGGGAGCGAGCGCGCAGGCGGCCTCGAGCGCGCGCGAGAGCACCGTGTCGAGGTCGATGGAGGCGCCGATCGCCGCCAGCTGCCGTGAGCGCTTGGTCTCCTCCTGCGCACGGTCGACCTCGCGCGCGAGCTCTCCGAGCATCTCCTCGAAGCGCGAGTTCGACGCCTCGAGCATGCGCTCGAGCTCGTCGTTTTGTCCCGGATCGGTTCCGCGTGACGAGGATGAACACCGCCACGCAGAGCACAACGGCGAGCGCCGCCGCGGCAAGCGCGCCGACGATGACGATCCACGTCGTGTTGTCGAGCAGGGGGATGGGCAATTCCGGTCCGCCTTCCGGGTCACCCGTGTAACGCACAGCGGCGTGCCGCAGTAACGCCCCCAGGTGTTTCCGTGCGCTGACAATAGAACGCTTTGGGCGTTTCGGCTATCCCAGGCGCCATGCGGCTTTGCTCTGCTACCCTACGCCGAGGTTCGGAGTGGGCTCCGCCCATTCCGGCCTTTTCTTGCGTTCAAGACCAAACAGAAGGACGTTGTGCCGACCGTAAACCAGCTGGTTCGCAAGGGTCGCAAGACCCCCAAGGCGAAGACGAAGACGCCCGCGCTCAGGGGCGCGCCGCAGAAGCGCGGCGTGTGCACGCGCGTCTACACGGCTACCCCGAAGAAGCCGAATTCGGCTCTCCGGAAGGTGGCCCGCGTCCGCCTGACGAACCAGATGGAAGTGACGTCGTACATCCCCGGCGAGGGCCACAACCTGCAGGAGCACTCGGTCGTGCTCATCCGCGGCGGCCGCGTCAAGGACATGCCGGGCGTCCGCTACAAGATCATCCGCGCCGCGCTCGACACCGCCGGTGTCTCCGAGCGCCGGCAGGGACGCTCCAAGTACGGCGCCAAGCGAGGAAGCTGATGCCCAGGCGCGCCGCAATCCAGCCGCGGGAGCTCACTCCCGACCCGGTCTACCAGTCGAAGCTGGTCACGCAGCTCGTGAACAGGATCATGACGCGCGGCAAGAAGTCGGTGGCCGAGGACATCGTCTACTCGGCGCTCGACCAGATCGGCGAGAAGACCAGCCGTCCGCCCGTCGAGGTGCTCGAGCAGGCCGTGAAGACCGTCACGCCGGTCCTCGAGGTTCGCTCGCGCCGCGTCGGCGGCGCCAACTACCAGGTGCCCGTCGAGGTGCCGCAGCGTCGCGCGCGCACGCTCGCCGTGCGCTGGATCGTCACGTACTCGCGCGATCGCCGCGAGCGGCACATGTCCGACAAGCTCGCGAACGAGATTCTGGACGCGCTGAACCAGCAGGGCGGCGCGTTCAAGCGCAAGGACGACCTCTACCGGATGGCGCAGGCCAACAAGGCCTTCGCCCACTACAGGTGGTAAATGGCACCCGTGGCTGAGAAAACTGCAGCGCAGACCGGCGGCAAGGGCGGTCTCGAAAAGGTCCGGAACATCGGGATCATGGCCCACATCGACGCGGGCAAGACCACCACGACCGAGCGGATCCTCTACTACACCGGTCGCACCCACAAGATGGGCGAGGTGCACGAGGGCGCGGCGACGATGGACTGGATGGCGCAGGAGCAGGAGCGCGGCATCACGATCACGTCTGCTGCGACGACCGCCTTCTGGCGCGATTTTCGTGTGAACATCATCGATACGCCCGGGCACGTTGACTTCACCGTGGAAGTGGAGCGCAGCCTGCGCGTCCTCGACGGCGCGATCGCCGTCTTCGACTCGGTCGCCGGCGTCGAGCCGCAGTCCGAGACCGTGTGGCGCCAGGCCGACCGCTACGGCGTTCCCCGCATCGCCTTCATCAACAAGATGGACCGCACCGGCGCGGACTTCTTCGCCGCCGTGCAGTCCATGATCGACCGCCTCGGCGCGAAGCCGGTTCCGGTGCAGCTGCCGATCGGCCAGGAGGAGCACTTCCGCGGCGTCGTCGACGTCATCGAGATGAAGGCGACCGTCTGGAACGACGACCTCGGCATGGACATGACCGAGGGCGAGGTTCCCGAGGAGCTCAAGGAGCAGGCCGCCGAGTACCACCACCAGCTGATCGACTCGGTCGCCGAGCACGACGAGGAGCTTCTCGAGACCTACCTCACCGACGAGTCCGCGGTCACGCCGGAGATGATCCGCCGCGCGCTGCGCACGGCGACCCTGGCGATCGCGGTCACCCCGATCCTGCTCGGCTCCGCCTTCAAGAACAAGGGCGTGCAGCCGCTGCTCGACGCGGTCATCGACTACCTGCCGAGCCCGCTCGACGTCCCCCCGATCCACGGGATCGACCCGCGCACGCAGAAGGAGCTCTCACGGCGCCCCGCCGAGGACGAGCCGTTCGCGGCGCTCGCGTTCAAGGTCATGAGCGACCCGTACGTCGGCAAGCTCACCTACTTCCGCGTCTACTCGGGCAGGATCAAGGCCGGCGACCGCGTGCTGAACGTGAGCACCGGCAAGACCGAGCGCGTCGGCCGCCTCCTCCAGATGCACGCGAACCATCGCGAGGAGCGCGAGGAGATCGGCGCGGGCGAGATCGTCGCCGCCGTCGGCCTGAAGCAGACCACGACGGGCGACACGCTCGCGATCGAGTCCGCTCCCATCGTCCTCGAGTCGATGGAGTTCCCGGACCCGGTCATCGCGGTCGCGATCGAGCCGAAGACGAAGGCCGACCAGGACAAGCTCTCGCAGGCGCTCGCGCGCCTCGGCGAGGAGGACCCGACGTTCCAGGTGCGCACCGACGAGGAGACGGCGCAGACGCTCATCTCAGGGATGGGCGAGCTGCACCTCGAGATCATCGTCGACCGCCTGATGCGCGAGTTCTCGGTCGACGCGAACGTCGGCCGCCCCCAGGTCGCCTACCGCGAGACGATCGGCCAGCGCGTCGAGAAGGTCGTCGGCAGGTTCGTTCGCCAGAGCGGCGGCCGCGGCCAGTTCGGCCACGTCGTGATCACGGTCGAGCCGACCGATCCCGGCGAGGGCTACGAGTTCATCGACCGCATCACCGGCGGCCGGATTCCGCGTGAGTACATCGCGCCGGTCGACATGGGGATCCAGGAGGCGATGGAGTCGGGCATTCTCGCCGGCTACCCCGTCGTGGATCTGCGGGTCGAGCTCACCGACGGTTCCTACCACGACGTCGACTCGAGCGAGATGGCGTTCAAGATCGCCGGCTCCATGGCGTTCAAGACCGCGATGGGGAAGGCGAAGCCCAAGCTTCTCGAGCCCGTGATGGCAGTCGAGGTGGTCACGCCGGACGAGTACCTCGGCGACGTCATGGGAGATCTGAATTCGCGCCGCGGCCGGGTCGAAGGACTCGAGCCCCGCGGCAACGCGCAGGCGATCCGCGCCCGGGTTCCGCTTGCGACGATGTTCGGCTATGCGACGGACCTGCGGTCGACGACCCAGGGACGCGCGACGTTCACCATGCAGTTCGACCGTTACGAAGAGGCGCCGGCCTCGATCGCGAGCGAGATCATCGACGGCGCCAAGGGCGCCTAGCCCAACGGAGAAATTGGAGGAGGAATGGCAAAGCAGAAGTTCGAGCGCACGAAGCCGCACGTCAATGTCGGAACGATCGGTCACATCGATCACGGCAAGACGACGCTGACGGCTGCGATCACCAAGGTCCTTGCGGAGCAGGGCGGCAACACGGAGGTCCGCGACTTCGCGTCGATCGACAACGCGCCGGAGGAGAAGGCGCGCGGCATCACGATCAACACGGCCCATGTGGAGTACGAGACGGAGAACCGTCACTACGCGCACGTGGACTGCCCTGGTCACGCCGACTACATCAAGAACATGATCACGGGCGCCGCCCAGATGGACGGGGCGATCCTGGTCGTGTCCGCGGCTGACGGCCCGATGCCGCAGACGCGCGAGCACATCCTGCTGGCGCGCCAGGTCGAGGTCCCCTCGATCGTCGTCGCGCTGAACAAGGCCGACATGGTCGACGATCCCGAGCTGCTCGAGCTCGTCGAGATGGAGGTTCGCGAGCTTCTCTCCAAGTACGAGTTCCCCGGCGACGACATCCCCGTCATCCAGGTCTCGGCGCTGAAGGCGCTCGAGGGCGACGGCGAGTGGGTCCCGAAGATCCTCGAGCTCATGGAGGCGGTCGACTCCTACATCCCGGAGCCCGTCCGCGACACCGACAAGCCGTTCCTCATGCCGATCGAGGACGTCATGACGATCCAGGGTCGCGGCACCGTCGTGACCGGCCGCATCGAGCAGGGCGAGATCCGCTCGGGCGACGAGGTCGAGATCGTCGGCATCCATCCGAAGATCGAGAAGACGGTCGTCACGAGCCTCGAGATGTTCCACAAGACCCTCGACTTCGCGCAGGCCGGCGACAACGCCGGCGCCCTGCTGCGCGGGACGAAGCGCGAGGAGATCGAGCGCGGCCAGGTGCTTGCGAAGCCCGCCTCGATCACGCCTCACACGCACTTCAAGGCCGAGGTCTACGTGCTCTCGAAGGACGAGGGCGGCCGCCACACGCCGTTCTTCAACGGCTACCGGCCGCAGTTCTACTTCCGCACGACGGACGTGACCGGCGACATCAATCTCCCGGAGGGCCAGGAGATGGTCATGCCGGGCGACAACACGAACATGGAGATCAAGCTGATCCAGCCGATCGCCATGGATCCGGGCCTTCGGTTCGCCATCCGTGAGGGTGGACGCACCGTCGGCGCAGGCGTCGTCACCGACGTCGTCGAGTAGGAGAGAAGGCAACCACTAGTGGCCCAGCAGAAGATCCGAATCCGCCTCAAGGCGTACGACCACAATCAGCTCGACCGGTCTGCGGTGCAGATCGTCGATACGGCGCAGCGGAGCGGCGCAACCGTCACCGGTCCCGTTCCGCTGCCCACCGAGAAGAACGTCTACACGGTGATCCGAAGCCCGTTCAAGGACAAGGACTCCCGGGAGCACTTCGAGGTGCGCACGCACAAGCGCCTGATCGACATCCACCAGCCGACCCCGAAGACGGTCGACTCCCTGATGCGGCTGGATCTTCCTGCAGGCGTCGACATCGAGATCAAGCTCTAGGACGGAGATGAAAGGGATCATCGGCAAGAAGCTCGGCATGACGCAGGTCTTCGACCAGGAGACCGGCGAGCTCGTGCCCGTGACGGTCATCCAGGCCGGGCCCTGCCCGGTCGTGACCGTGCGGACCGCCGAGGCGGACGGCTACGACGCCGTCCAGCTCGCGTGGGACGAGGTCCCGGACAAGAAGCTCTCCAAGCCCGAGATCGGACATCTGAAGCGCAACAACGTCGGCCCGCACCGCAAGCTCGTCGAGCTGCGCGGCGCAAGCGAGCTCGTCGCCGGCGAGACCGTCACCGTCGAGGCCTTCGAGCCCGGCGACAAGGTGAAGGTCACGGGTGTCTCGATCGGGAAGGGCTTCCAGGGCACGATCAAGCGCCACAACTTCCATCGCGGGCCGGTCTCGCACGGATCGCACAACGTCCGCGCGCCCGGCTCGATCGGCGCGTCCGCGACGCCCTCCCGGGTGTTCAAGGGCCAGAAGATGGCCGGCCAGATGGGCAACAAGCGGCGCACGCAGGTCGGGCTCACGGTGGTCGAGGCCGTTCCGGAGGAGAACCTTCTCCTCGTCCGCGGCGCGATCCCGGGCCACAGGAACGCAACCGTCGTGGTGCGAGAGGACATTCGCTGATGGCCGCTCCGAAGGCACCCGTGCTCGACGCGTCGGGCAAGAAGGCGAAGGACTTCACGCTGGACGAGGCCGTGTTCACCGCCGAGGTGAAGCCGGGTCTCATCCACGAGGTCGTCCGGGCCGAGTCGGCCGCGGCGAGAAGCGGGACCTCGGCGACCAAGAGCCGTGGCCTCGTCGCCGGCGGCCGCGCCAAGCCGTGGCGCCAGAAGGGCACCGGCCGCGCCCGCACGGGCACGACGCGCGGGCCCCAGTGGACGGGTGGCGGTCACACCTTCCGGATCACGCCGCGCTCGTACACGCTCAAGGTGAACCGCAAGGCCCGCAAGGCCGCGCTTCGCTCGGCGCTCTCCCGCCATGCCGGCCGCGGATCGCTCGCCGTCGTCGGCGCGAACTCGTTCGAGGAGCCGTCCACGAGGGCCGCGGCCGCGTTCCTCGGCGCCTGGGGGAACGAGCTGCCGCTGCTCGTGCTCGTCCAGCCGGACGAGCTCACCGTGGCCCGCTCGTTCCGCAACCTCCCGCGCGTGCTGGTGCTCGAGCCGTCCGAGCTCGAGGTCGGCGCGCTCATCTGGGCGCGCTCGGTCGTCGCGACCGAGGCTGCGCTCGAGCGGATCCAGGAGGTGGCTCGCTAGATGAACGCACGCGATGTTCTCATCTCACCGGTCGTCTCCGAGAAGAGCTACAGCCTGATCGAGGACAACAAGTACTCGTTCCGCGTCCACGACAAGGCGCACAAGACGCAGATCCGCCAGGCCGTGGAGGAGCTCTTCGAGGTCAAGGTCGAAGGCGTCAACATCGTCAAGGTCCGCTCGAAGCCGAAGCGGCGCGGCCTCTCCAAGGGCATCAAGCCCGGCTGGAAGAAGGCCATCGTGCAGCTCCGCGAGGGCGACAAGATCGAGATCTTCGAAGGAGCGCAGGTTTGATGGCGACCCCCTTCCGTACGGATCGCGGTCTCGTAGCGGCTGCAAAGCGGCGCCAGGCGGCGTCCTCAGTCGCGCCCGTAGCCTCCGGCTACGAACACTCCCTGCGTCCTTCCCTGGCTTGCTTTTCGCCGTCCGAAACCACGAACCGCACGGAAGGTGATCGCTAAATGCCGCCCCGCCGATTGAAGCCCACCAGCCCCGGACGTCGCTTCCGCACGGTTCCGGACTTCTCCGAGCTCTCGAAGGTCGAGCCCGAGAAGAGCCTGCTCGAGCCGCTGAAGAAGAAGGGCGGGCGCAACGTCAACGGACGCATCACGACGCGCCACCAGGGCGGCGGCCACAAGCGCCGCTACCGCAAGATCGACTTCAAGCGGACGAAGGACGGCGTGCCGGCGAAGGTCGCGTCGATCGAGTACGACCCGAACCGCTCGGCGCGCATCGCGCTGCTCCACTACGCGGACGGCGCCAAGGCGTACATCCTCGCCCCGACGCGCCTGACCGTCGGCCAGACCGTCGAGTCGGGCCCGAACGCGGACATCCGCCCCGGCAACTCACTCCCCCTCGAGAACATCCCGACGGGAACGATCATCCACAACGTCGAGCTGAAGCCCGGCCGCGGCGGCCAGATGGCACGGAGCGCAGGCGCAGGCGTGCAGCTCGTGGCCAAGGACGAGCCGCATGCGGTTCTCCGGCTTCCGTCAGGGGAGATCCGGCGCGTCCTCCTCACCTGTCGCGCGACCGTGGGCCAGGTCGGCAACACGGATCACGAGAACATCCGCAGCGGGAAGGCCGGCCGCAGCCGCTGGCTGGGCAAGCGCCCGACCGTGCGCGGCTCGGCCATGAACCCCGTCGACCACCCGCACGGCGGCGGCGAGGGCAAGTCCAAGGGCGGCCGCAACCCGGTGACGCCGTGGGGCGTCCCGACGCTCGGGAAGCGCACCCGCCGCAAGCACAAGGAATCGAACCAGCTCATCGTCCGCGGCCGTCGCCGCGGCAAGGAAAGGCGCTAAGTGAGTAGATCCAGCAAGAAGGGGCCTTACGTGGACGCGAAGCTGATGGCGCGCATCGTCGCCATGAACGAGTCGGGCGACAAGCGCCCGCTCCGCACGTGGTCGCGTACCTCCACGGTCTTCCCCGACATGGTCGGGCACACGATCGCCGTCCACGACGGCCGTAAGCACGTACCCGTGTTCCTCACGGAGTCGATGGTCGGCCACAAGCTCGGGGAGTTCGCTCCCACGCGCACGTTCCGCGGCCACTCCGGCGACCGCCAGGCGCAGGTGAAGAAGCGCTAGCCATGGCCTCGAGCGAAAAGCAGCAGACGCAGGTCAAGGCCCAGGCGCGCTACGTGCGCACCGGGCCGCGCAAGGCACAGCTCGTCGTGGAGCAGATCCGCGGACGGACCGTGCCCGAGGCGCGCACGATCCTCGCGTTCACCGAGCGCGCGGCGGCGAGAGACGTCCGCCTGGTACTCGACTCGGCCGTCGCGAACGCCGAGATGAACCACGGCCTCGCCGGCGACGACATGATCGTCTCCGCCGCGTTCGTGGGCGAAGGGCCGACGCTCAAGCGCTGGCGTCCTCGCGCACGCGGGCGCGCGTCGCGCATCAACAAGCGCACGTGCCACATCACGGTCATGCTCGCGCAGCCCGACGGCGGCGTGCTCCCGATCCGCAAGGTCGCGCCGGTGCCCGCACCGTCGACCGCGCCGGAGCCCGTCGAGGAGCCGCAGGCCGAGGAGGCCGCCGAGAAGCCGAAGCGCGCCGCGAAGCCGAAGGCCGAGACCGAGACGACCGAGAAGACGAAGCCCAAGCGGGCCGCAAAGCCGAAGGCCGACGCAGCGCCGGCAGAGGAGAAGCCGAAGCCGAAGCGCGCGCCGCGCCGCAAGAAGACCGAGACCGACGAGGGGAGCAACTCCTAGTGGGACAAAAGATTCATCCGGGCGGACTACGCCTCGGGATCATCCACGACTGGAAGTCCAACTGGTACACGGGCACCAAGGAGTTCCCGGCGTACATCATCGAGGACGTCAAGATCCGGGATCACATCAACGGGAAGCTCGGCCATGCCGGCCTCTCCGACATCCTGATCCGCAAGGACAAGCAGCGGATCACGATCGACATCTTCACGGCGCGGCCCGGCATCGTCATCGGCAAGTCGGGCTCCGAGGTGGACGCGCTGCGGCGTGAGATCCACGCGATGACCGAGAAGAACGTCCACATCAACATCAACGAGATCAAGCGGCCCGAGCTGGACGCGCGGCTGGTTGCGCAGGCGATCGCCGAGCAGCTCCAGAACCGCGTCAGCTTCCGGCGCGCGATGAAGCGCTCGCTCGCGTCGGCGATGCGCTCCGGCGCCCAGGGCGTGAAGATCCAGTGCGGCGGCCGTCTCGGCGGAACCGAGATGTCGCGCTCCGAGCACTACTCCGAGGGCCGTGTCCCGCTGCACACGCTGCGCGCGGACATCGACTACGGCTTCGTCGAGGCGAAGACGACGTTCGGCCGCATCGGCGTGAAGGTCTGGATCAACAAGGGCGAGATCATGCCCGAGGGCTACGGCGACGGCCGCGACGGCGAGCAGGGCTCCTCGCGCCGGCGCCCGAGCCAGGAGGGTCTCAGCGCCGGCCGCGAGGGCGGACGCCGTGCACCCGACCGTGAGGGCCTCGGCCCCGTCCGGCGCCGCGAGCGCTCGGGCGGCGGCGGTGGCGGCGGTAGGCGCGGCGGTGGCGGACGTCCCGGTGGGGGCGGAGGCGGCGGACGGCCGCGCCCGCAGACCGACCGCCCGCAGGCCGGGCGCCAGGCTCCGCCCGCAGCCGAGCGAGAGACGCCCAAGCCCGTAGACACTCCCGTGGAGGCGCCGGTCGAGGCCGCCGCCGCTCCGGAGGTCGTCGAGGCTCCGGTCGAGACGCCCGTGGAGGCTCCGGTCGAGACCGCTCCCGAGGCACCGGTCGCCGAGGAGGCGCCCGTAGAGCCGAGGCGGCGCCCGCAGCGCCCGAGCCCGAGGCTCCGGCCGAGGAGAAGAAGCCGCGCGCCAAGGCAGCGCCGAAGGCCGCTGCCGCGAAGAAGCCTGCGGCGGCGAAGAAGCCGGCCGCGACGGCGGCCAAGACCACGGCCGCGAAGAAGCCTGCCGCGACAAGGCGGCAGCGGCGAAGACGCCGGCCGCGAAGAAGCCGGCCGCCGCGGCGAAGACCACGGCCGCGAAGAAGCCGGCCGCGAAGACCGCAGCGGCGAAGCCCGCCGCCAAGAAGCCCGCGGCCCGCAAGCCGGCCGCGAAGAAGGACGACGCGAAATGAGTGATGCGACGTGTTGATGCCGAGGAAGACCAAGTACCGCAAGCAGCAGCGCGGGCGCAGGCGTGGGATGTCGAAGGGCCAGCAGCAGGTCAACTTCGGCGACTACGGGCTGAAGTCACTCGACGCCGGTTGGGTCACCAACCGCCAGATCGAGGCTGCCCGAATCGCGATGACGCGCAAGATCAAGCGCGGCGGCAAGGTCTGGATCAACGTCTTCCCGGACAAGCCCGTGACGCAGAAGCCCGCCGAGACCCGCATGGGCTCCGGCAAGGGCTCCCCGGAGCATTGGGTCTGCGTGGTCAAGCCCGGCCGGGTCATGTTCGAGCTGGCCGGCGTGCCGGAACCGCTGGCGCGCGAGGCGATGCGCCTCGCCGGCATGAAGCTCCCCGTGAAGACCAAGTTCGTGAAGAGGGAGGCTGAGCTCTTTGAGGGGTAGCGAACTGCGAGAACTGTCCGACGAGGAGCTGACCCGGCGCCTCGCCGAGAGCCGCGAAGAATTGTTCAACCTGCGCTTTCAGGACGCCACCGGCGCGCTCGAGAACACCGCGCGCCTGGGTCTCACGAAGCGCGACATCGCTCGGATCCTGACCGTTCAGGCCGAGCGCGCCAACAGGCTGGAGAGACGGTAGAGATGGCTGACGAGAACGAAAACAACATCGAAGAGAACGAGCAGACCCCCGAGGCCGAGGCCGAAGTGACCGAGGCGCCGGAGGAGACCGTGGCCGAGGAGACTCCCGCCGCGGAAGAGACGCCTGCCGAGGAAGCCCCCGCGGCCGAGGAGGAGACTCCGGCCGAGGACGCGCCGGCGGAGGAGCCCGTGGCCGAAGAGGCCGCCGAGGCCCCTGCCGCTGAGGATGCGCCCGCCGAGGAAGCGCCCGCTGAGGAAGCGTCTGCCGAGGAAGCTCCCGCGGACGAGGCTCCGGCCGAGGAGCCTGCCGCCGAGGAGGCGCCTGCCGAGGAAGCCGCTGCCGAGGAAGCTCCGGCCGACGGAGCGCTCCCGCCGACGAGGCCCCCGCGGCCGAGGCTCCCGCCGAGGAGGAGAAGCCCACCTTCCCGGCGACGCGCGAACGGCGCCGCTCGACGAAGCCGAACAAGGAGAAGAAGGTCCAGCGCTCCGAGTACAAGAAGCGCAAGGCGGCCGCGCGCGAGAAGGGCGAGCGCAAGCCGATCGTCCGCATCCCGAAGCCGGTCGCCGAGTTCGGCCGGCGCAAGGAGCGGCGCGGCGTGGTCGTCTCGAGCGCGATGGACAAGACGATCGTCGTCCGCGTCGACACGTCGAAGCCCGACCGGCGCTACAAGAAGGTCGTCCGGCACTCGACCAAGTTCCACGCGCACGACGAGCAGAACGTCGCGAACGTCGGCGACCTCGTCCTGATCGTCGAGACGCGGCCGCTGTCGAAGACGAAGAACTGGCGGCTGGCCGAGGTCCTGGAGGCCGCGAAGTGATCCAGCAGGAGTCGAACCTGAAGGTGGCGGACAACACGGGCGCCCGCTCGATCCTCTGCATCCGCGTGCTCGGCGGCTCCAAGCGCCGGTACGCCCGCGTGGGGGACATCATCGTGGCGACCGTCAAGGTCGCGACCCCTCAGGGCACCGTCAAGAAGGGCGAAGTGGTGCGCGCCGTCGTCGTGCGGACGAAGAAGCCGTTCGGCCGCTCCGACGGCACGTCGATCGCGTTCGACGAGAACGCGGCCGTGATCATCGACGCCCAGATGAACCCGCGCGGCACCCGCATCTTCGGTCCTGTCGCACGGGAATTGCGCGAGAGGAACTTCATGAAGATCGTCTCGCTCGCCCCGGAGGTCCTCTAGTGCCTGCCATGAAGCTCAAGAAGGGCGATCTCGTCCAGGTGATCAGCGGCAAGGACCGCGGCAAGCAGGGACGGATCATCGAGTCGAATCCCGTGGAGCGCCGCGTGATCGTCGAGAACCTGAATCTCGTCAAGAAGCACCGCAAGCCCCGCGCGCTGCGCGACTCGAGCCGCATGGGGCAGCAGCAGGTGCAGCCGGGCGGCGTCTTCGACGTGGCCGCGCCCATCCCGATCTCGAACGTGATGGTCGTGTGCCCCACGTGCAACCGGGCGACGCGCGTCGGCTACGAGTTCCGCGACACCAAGTCGGGACGCATCAAGGTGCGCGTCTGCCGGCGCCAGGACTGCGGGGAGGTGCTCGACCGATGACGCCGGCCGCTACGAAGTCCAAGAAGACCGACGCCTACACGCCGCGCCTGAAGCAGCGCTACGAGGCCGAGTTCCGCGCGGAGCTGAAGGACGAGCTCGAGCTGAGCTCCCTGATGATGGTCCCGCGCATCGCGAAGATCACGCTGAACATGGGCGTCGGCGACGCGAAGACGAACGCCAAGGCGCTCGACACCGCGATGGACGAGCTCGCGATCATCTCGGGCCAGAAGGCCCAGCTTCGCCGCGCGACCAAGTCGATCGCCGGCTTCAAGCTCCGCGAGGGGATGCCGATCGGCGCCAAGGTCACGCTCCGTGGCCCGCGCATGTACGAGTTCCTCGACCGCCTCGTCTCGATCGCGATCCCGCGCATCCGCGATTTCCGCGGCCTGTCGCTGAAGAGCTTCGACGGGCGCGGCAACTACTCGCTGGGCATCCGCGAGCAGATCATCTTCCCGGAGATCGACTACGACGACGTCGACACCGTCCGTGGCCTCGACGTCGCGATCACAACAACGGCCAGAAACGATGAGGAGGCACTTGCGCTCTTGCGCAAGATGGGCCTCCCGTTCAGAGCGGAGTAGGAGGAAGGGTGGCAAAGAAGAGCCTCATTGCGAAGGCCGCGCGGCCGCAGAAGTACCCCACGCGGCAGTACTCGCGCTGCAATCGCTGCGGGCGTCCGCGCGCGGTCTACAAGAAGTTCGGCCTGTGCCGGATCTGCCTGCGCGAGCTCGCCCACGAGGGCGCAATCCCCGGCATGACGAAGTCGAGTTGGTGACGCGAAAATGATGACCGATCCAGTAGCCGACATGCTCACCCGCATCCGGAACGCCAACAAGGCGCTCCAGGAGACCGTCTCCATGCCGTCGTCGCGGCTGAAGATGGAGATCGCCCGCCTCCTGAAGGAGGAGGGCTACGTGACCGACTACCACGTCGAGAAGGGCGAGTCCTTCGATACCCTCGTCGTGCAGCTCAAGTTCGGGCCTGCGCGCGAGCGGGTGATCACCGACTTGAAGCGCGTTTCGAAGCCGGGTCGGCGTGTCTACGCCAAGAAGGACCGGCTGCCGCGCGTGCTCGGCGGCATGGGAATCGCGATCCTCTCGACCTCGAGGGGCCTGATCACGGGCCGCAAGGCGCAGGAGCTGGGCGTCGGCGGCGAGGTTTTGTGTTTCGTCTGGTGATGCGATGAGTCGAATCGGAAGACAGCCAATCGAACTCCCGGCCGGTGTCTCGGTCTCGATCTCCCCTGGGCGCGTCATGGTGAACGGCCCGCTCGGCGAGCTCTCCCAGACGGTCCCGGAGCGCATGGCGATCGAGCAGAAGGAGAGCGAGATCACGGTCACCCGCCCGACCGAGCGCGGAGACGACCGTGCGCTGCACGGACTCACCCGCACGCTCGTCGCGAACATGGTCGAGGGCGTCACCAAGGGCTTCGAGAAGCGCCTCGAGATCCAGGGCGTCGGCTACCGCGCCGCACTGCGCGGGTCGTCGCTCGAGCTGAACGTCGGCTACTCGCATCCGGTGGTCATGGATCCTCCGGGCGGGATCGAGTTCGAGGTCCCCGACCGTGACCGAGGTCGTCGTCAAGGGCATCGACAAGCAGAAGGTCGGCCAGATCGCCGCCGAGATCCGCAAGGTGCGACCGCCCGAGCCCTACAAGGGCAAGGGCATCCGGTACCAGGGCGAGTACGTCGCCCGCAAGGTCGGGAAGCGCGCGTAATGCCGGCGCTGACGACACGCGAAGCGCGGATGCGCCGGCACCGGCGGCTGCGGCGGACCCTCACGGGCACCGCCGAGCGGCCCCGCCTGGTCGTCTTCCGCTCGAACAAGGGAATCGAGGCTCAGCTCGTGGACGACCGCGACGGCAAGACGCTCGCCGCGGCGAACCACGGCGGGCTCAAGTCGTTCAAGGGATCGAAGACCGAGCAGGCGGCCGCCGTCGGAAAGGCGCTCGCTGCGAACGCGAAGACCGCGGGCATCGAGTCCGTCGTCTTCGATCGCGGCGGCTTCCTCTACCACGGCCGCGTCAAGGCGCTGGCCGAGGCTGCCCGCGAAGGGGGTCTTAGGTTCTGATGTTTCTTCTCCAAGACCGAACTTGGACCCGCGCAGACTCCGGCCCTGCGGGCCTCCGCTGCACGCACGCGATCCATGAAGGTCGCCGCCGGGCCGGACTAGTAGGGGCGGATCACGTCCGGCCCTCGAAGAGAGGAAATCGTTGATGGCAATGGATGTTGCTGAGAGTCGAGAGCTCAAGGAGCGCGTGGTCGAGATCAACCGCGTCGCCAAGGTGGTCAAGGGCGGCCGGCGGTTCTCCTTCACGGCTCTGGTCGTGATCGGGGACGAGGTCGATCGCGTCGGAGTCGGCTACGGGAAGGCCCGCGAGGTTCCGCTGGCGATCTCGAAGGCGGTCGACGACGCGAAGAAGAACATGTTCGAGGTGCCGCAGCACGGCACGACGATCACGCACGAGATCGTCGGCGAGTTCGACGCTGCGCGCGTCCTGCTCCGCCCGGCGAGCGAGGGAACCGGCGTCATCGCCGGCGGCGGCGTCCGCGCCGTCCTCGAGCTGGCCGGCATCCGCGACATCCTGGCGAAGAGCCTGGGCACGCCGACGCCGATCAACCTGCTGAAGGCGACCGTGAACGGCCTCCAGAACCTGCGCCGCCCCGAGGAGGTCGCCCGCATCCGCGGCAAGTCGATCTCCGAGGTGCTGCCCCTCCCGAAGACCCCGAAGGTTGCGCCCGAGCCGGCCGAAGCACCGGTGGCCGCCGTCCCGGAGGAAGCGGTCGATGGCGACGCTTAAGGTCACGCAGGTCCGCAGCCAGATCGGCCAGTCGGAGCGCCATCGCGGCACGCTGCGCGCGCTCGGACTGGGCAAGATCGGCCGCTCCGTGGAGCGTCAGGACACCCCGGAAACCCAGGGTATGCTCAGAAAAGTCCGTCATCTCGTGAAGATCGAGGAGTCGTAGTGCCGCCCACGCCCCTGCCCGAAGACGATCTCAGCCTGCACAACCTGAAGCCGGCGCAGCCGCGGAAGAACCGCAAGCGCGTGGGCCGCGGCCTGGGCTCCGGCAAGGGCCGCTATTCCGGCCGCGGGATCAAGGGCCAGAAGTCGCGCGCGGGCTCGCACAAGATGCGCCCCGGGTTCGAGGGCGGCCAGATGCCGATCTACATGCGGCTCCCGAAGGTGCGCGGCCAGTTCTCCAAGGACGCGATGCCGGTCGGCCCGCACCGCACGCACACCGTGCCGGTGAACCTCGCGCGCGCTCGAGCAGCGCTTCGACGCGGGCGCCGACGTGACGATCGAGGCGCTCATCGAGAAGGGCCTCATCAAGAACTCGCGCACCGACGTGAAGATCCTCGGCCAGGGCGACCTGACCAAGAAGCTCACCGTGACCGCGCATGCGTTCTCCGAGACGGCGCGCGAGAAGATCGAGGCCGCCGGCGGAACGGCGACCGCGCTGCGCGAGAAGGTCGAGAACCCGCCTACGCGCAAGCGCCGCAAGCGCCGCTCCATGAAGCCGGCAGCGGCCGAGGTCGAGCCGCAGACCGAGGACGCGGCGCAGACGAGGCGCCCACGCAGCCGCGTCCGGACACCACGGAGGAGACACGCCGGCGACGGAGGAGTCGGAGGGCTAGGTGTTCTCCTGGCTCGCCAACGCCTGGCGGGTTCCGGAGCTCAGGCGCCGGGTCCTGTTCACCGCCTTCATCCTGGCCCTGTACCGGCTGGGAAGCTGGGTGCCGACGCCGGGCGTCGACCCGTCCACGATCGAGGACTACTTCGCGGGCCAGGGCGGCACGATCCTGAACCTGCTGAACATCTTCTCGGGCGGCGCGCTGTCGCAGTTCGCCCTGTTCGCGCTCGGGATCATGCCGTACATCACGGCGTCGATCATCTTGCAGCTCATGACCGTGGTGATCCCACGGCTCGAGCAGCTCCAGAAGGAAGGCGAGTCCGGCTACGCCAAGATCAACCAGTACACGCGCTACCTCGCGGTCATCCTCGCGGCGCTCCAGGCGGCCGGCTACTCGTACCTGTTCGACCGCACCACCGACCTGAACCTGACGCCGAGCCGCTTCATCCTGATCGTCGTCTCGCTCACCGCGGCGACGACGCTCCTCATGTGGATGGGCGAGCTGATCACGAAGCGCGGAATCGGCAACGGAATCTCGCTCCTCATCTTCGCGTCGATCCTCTCGAGCCTCCCGGCCGGGATCCGCGCCTGGTACGAGGGCGACGCGTTCGAGCGGCTCATGTTCCCGCTCATCGCGCTCGCGATCATCGTGGCCGTCGTCTTCGTCCAGGAAGGGCAGAGACGGATCCCGATCCAGTACGCCAAGCGCATGGTGGGCCGCCGCATGACGACGGGCGGAACGACCTACATGCCGCTGCGCGTGAACATGGCCGGCGTCATCCCGATCATCTTCGCCGCCGCGATCATGGCGTTCCCGCCGACCGTCGCGCAGTTCT
The DNA here is from genome assembly GCA_963705875.1 of uncultured Actinomycetes bacterium. GTDB lineage: Bacteria > Actinomycetota > Thermoleophilia > Gaiellales > Gaiellaceae > CAVRUF01. The sequence goes on from OY970117.1 coordinate 180,832, forward strand.
TCCCGTCGACGCAGAGCTTCGTCAACTCGCACTTCAGCCCGACGGCGCTGCCGTACCTCTTCCTGCAGGCGTTCCTGATCGTGATCTTCACCTACTTCTACACGGCGGTGCAGTTCAACCCGATCGACCAGGCGGACAACCTGCGCAAGAACGGCGGCTACATCCCCGGCATCCGTCCGGGCCCGCCGACCGCGCAGTACCTCGACCGCGTGCTGTCGCGGCTGACGCTGCCCGGCTCGCTCTACCTTGCGGCCGTCGCCACCCTGCCGACGCTCTTCATCCGCTACGGCGGGTTCTCGCAGGCCACGTCGAGCGCACTCGGCGGAACGTCGATCCTGATCGTCGTCGGTGTCGCGCTCGACACCATGCGCCAGATGGAGTCGCAGATGATGATGCGCCACTACGAAGGCTTCTTGAAATAGGGCGCGCGGCCCGCCGTCCGATGCCACTCGACATCGTGATCTTGGGCCCGCCTGGCGCGGGCAAGGGAACGCAGGCCCAGCGGATCTCCGAGGAGGCCGGCATCCCGCACATCGCGACCGGGGATCTCATCCGGGCGGAGATCGCCGCCGGCAGCGACTTCGGCCGCCAGGTCGAGTCCTACAACGGCCGCGGCGAGCTCGTTCCCGACGAGATGCTCATCGGACCCGTCCGCCAGCGGCTCAACGAGGCGGACGCCGAGCCCGGCTTCGTGCTCGACGGCTTCCCGCGGACGCTGGCGCAGGCCGAGGCCCTCGACGCGATGCTCGACGACCACGGCCGCGAGATCTCCGTCGTCCTCAACTTCCTGCTGCCGGAGGAGCTGGCCGAGCAGCGGCTGCTCCTGCGTGCGCTCGAGTCGGGCCGCGCCGACGACACGCCCGACATGATCCACCACCGCATGGAGACGATGCGCGTCCCCGAGGATCTCGTCGCCTACTACCGCACCAGGGGCAACCTGGTCGGGATCCACGCCGACCGCTCGATCGACGAGGTGTCCGAGGAAGTCCGCAGCGTGCTCGAGGCGGCGTCGGCGCGATGATCGTCCGCAAGTCCCCCGAGGAGATCGAGACGATGGCGCGCGCCGGCCGGGTCGTGGCCGAGACGCTGGCCGCGATCGGCGAGGCGATCCGCCCCGGAATCACGACGCTCGAGCTGGACGAGCTCGCGGAAGACCGGATCCGCTCGGCGGGCGGCGTCCCGACGTTCAAGGGCTACAACGGCTTTCCCGGCTCGATCTGCGCGTCGCCGAACTCGATGGTCGTCCACGGGATCCCCGGCCCGTACAAGGTGGCCGAGGGCGACGTGATGTCGATCGACGTCGGCGTGACGCTCGACGGCTTCGTCGCCGACTCCGCACGGACGTTCGGCGTAGGGGAGATCGATGCCGAGGCGCAGCGGCTGCTCGAGGTCTGCGAAGCGGCGCTGGCCGCCGGAATCGAGGCGGCGAAACCGGACGGGCACATCGGCGACATCTCCTCGGCCGTGCAGCAGGTGACCGAGGACGCGGGCTTCTCGATCGTGCGTTCGCTCGTCGGCCACGGAGTCGGCCGCGACATGCACGAGGAGCCCCAGGTTCCGAACTTCGGCGAGCCCGGCCACGGCCCGAAATTGTCCACCGGGATGACGATCGCGATCGAGCCGATGATCACCGCGGGCGCCGACGATGTCTTCCTCGCCGAGGACGGCTGGTCGATCTCGACGAACGACGGATCGTTGTCCGCTCATTTCGAGCACACGGTTGCGATAACGGACGCTGGACCGCGCATTCTCACTACGGCAGGAGCCCCCGTTGAATTGCTACGATGACCCTCGCGCGGCTTCGCCGGATACCGGCGTGGCCGCTCGTTTGTGCCTATGAAAGTCCGTGCCTCCGTCAAGCCGATTTGCGACCGGTGCCGAGTGATCAAGCGGCACGGCCGGGTGCTGGTCCTGTGCACGAACCCGCGACACAAGCAACGGCAGGGGTAAGGAGAGAACTTGGCTCGAATCGCAGGCGTCAACCTTCCGCGCGAAAAGCGCCTGGAAGTAGCGCTCACATACATCTATGGAATCGGCCCGTCGACGGCGCGTAAGACCGCGCTCGCAAACGAGCTTTCGCCCGACCAGAAGGTCAGCGACCTGACCGACGGCGAGGTCTCGAAGCTCCGCGCCTACATCGACGACAACCTCGAGGTGGAGGGCGACCTGCGCCGGGAGCGCTCGCAGAACGTGAAGCGGCTCCAGGAGATCGGCGCCTACCGCGGGGTCCGGCATCGCCGCGGCCTCCCGGTGAACGGCCAGCGCACCAAGACGAACGCGCGGACCCGCAAGGGCCCGAAGAAGACGGTCGGCCGCGGAAAGAAGGCGAAGGTCTAGATGGCGCCTCCCCGCAGACCGTCCAAGGGGCGCACCCGCCGCCGCGTCAAGAAGAACATCGCGATCGGCCAGGCGCACATCAAGACGTCGTTCAACAACACGATCGTCACGCTCACCGACAAGGACGGGAACGTCATCGCCTGGGAGAGCGCCGGTTCCGCCGGCTTCAAGGGCTCGCGCAAGTCGACGCCGTTCGCCGCCCAGGTGACCGCCGACTCGTGCGCCAAGAAGGGCATGGAGCACGGCCTCCAGAAGGTCGAGGTCTTCGTCAAGGGCCCGGGCTCCGGGCGTGAGACGGCGATCCGCTCCCTCCAGGCCGCCGGCCTCGAGGTGCTCGGCGTGAAGGACGTCTCCCCGCAGGCGCACAACGGCGTCCGCCCCAAGAAGCGGAGGCGCGTCTAGTGGCCCGCGAGAACCTCGGCAAGAAGTGTCGGCAGTGCCGGCGCGAGGGCATGAAGCTCTTCCTGAAGGGCGAGCGCTGCCTGACCGAGAAGTGCGCGGTCGAGCGTCGCAGCTACCCGCCGGGAGAGCACGGGCGCGGGCGCATCAAGCAGTCCGAGTACCTGCTTCAGCTGCGTGAGAAGCAGAAGGCACGGAGGTATTACGGGATCCTCGAGAAGCAGTTCCGCGGCTACTACAACAAGGCCTCGAAGCGCTCAGGGATCACGGGCGAGGAGCTCTTGCGGATGCTCGAGCTGCGGCTCGACAACGTCGTCTACCGCATGGGCTTCGCCGCATCGCGCGCACAGGCGCGCCAGGTCATCCGGCACGGTCACTTCCACGTGAACGGCCGCCGGGTCAACATCCCGAGCTTCCAGGTTCGGGCCAACGACGTGGTTTCGATGAAACCGGGCAGTGGTGTCGAACAGGTCGTGCGGGACGCTACGGATCTGACGGCTTCGGTCGTCCCGTGGCTCCAGGCCGATCATGAGAACCTGACCGGAAAAGTGCTGAGACTGCCCGAGCGGAACGAGATCGACACGCCGGTGCAGGAACAGCTCATCGTCGAGCTCTATTCCAAGTAGACCGAAGGGACCCATGGTTACCAGATCGCTTGCAACGGACTTTCAGACGCCGAGGATCACCCACGAGGAGGTCGACGAGCAGCACGGCATCTTCGTGATCGAGCCGCTCGACCGCGGCTTCGGTTACACCTTCGGCAACTCGCTTCGGCGGGTACTGCTCTCCTCGCTCGAGGGCGCAGCAGTGACTTCGGTGAAGATCGAGGGCGTCGCCCACGAGTTCACCACGCTTCCGGGCGTCCGCGAGGACGTCATGGACATCATCCTCAACCTGAAGAACCTGATCTGCCGGCTGCACGGGGACTCCCCCGAGATCGAGGTTCGCCTGGACAAGAAGGGCCCCGGCCCCGTCAAGGCGTCCGACATCTCCGCGCCGGCCGATCTGGAGATCCTCAACCCCGACCTCGAGATCGCGAATCTCGCCGCCAAGGGGCGGCTCGAGATCACGCTCACGGTCGGCCGCGGCCGCGGGTACGTCCCGGCCGAGCTGAATCGCGGGCCCGAGCACTCGATCGGCACGATTCCGGTCGACTCGATCTTCTCGCCGGTCCGCCGCGTCTCGTACGAGGTGGAGGCCGCCCGCGTCGGGCAGCGCACCGACTACGACAAGCTCACCCTCGACATCACGACCGACGGCTCGGTCGACCCGCGCGACTCCGTCGCCGAGGCCGCCGAGATCCTCATCCGCCAGCTCGCGATCTTCACCGACCTCGACAAGATCGAGGGTCTGGGCGAGCAGGCGCAGGAGGCCGAGGTCGAGGCGCCGACGGCGCACGGGATGGAGAACTTCCCGATCGAGGAGCTCGAGCTGGGCGTGCGGAGCTACAACTGCCTGAAGCGCGTCGGCATCGAGACGATCGGCGACCTCGTGTCGAAGAGCGAGGACGAGCTCTCCGCGATCCCCAACTTCGGCAAGAAGTCGATCGAGGAAGTCCGCGAGACGCTGCAGGCCCACGGCCTGACGCTGCGCGAGGACTAAGAGGACATGCGCCACCAGAAGGCAGGACGGAAGCTCGGCCGCGACTCGGCGCACCGCAAGGCGCTCTACTCGAACCTGACGGGAGCGCTGATCGAGCACGGCCGGATCCGGACGACCGAGGCGAAGGCCAAGGAGGTGCGCCCGATCGCCGAGAAGATGATCACGCTCGGCAAGCGCGGCGACCTCCACGCGCATCGCCAGGCGGTCGCGTTCCTGCGTTCCAAGTCGGTGGCCCACAAGCTGTTCGCCGAGGTCGCTCCGCGCTTTGCGGAGCGACCCGGCGGTTACACCCGCGTGGTGAAGCTGGATCCGCGCCAGGGCGATAACGCCGCGATGGCCTACCTCGAGCTCGTGGACTACGTCCCCGAGCGGCCCTACCTGCCGCCTCAGAGCTAGGCGTTCGCCGCCTCGGCGAACCGCTCGCCGAGCACGTAGTCCCAGCCCTCGTCGTAGCCGGCGTACATCTTCGCCGCCTTGGTCGCCGCGGCGCTCCCAGCCCGTGTGGACGAGATCGACGCGCGTCCCGTCGCCCTCCGGCGTGAACGTGATCTCGACGTCCTGCTGCTCGTCCGTCGAGTAGCCGGGATGCCACGTGTACGCAATGCGCGTGGGCGGCTCCCAGGCCGTCACGGTGCCCCAGAGGTGCTCCACGCCGTCGTTCGTGCGCTCGAAGAAGCGCCCGCCGACACGCGGCTCGATCTCGACGTGCTCGACGTTCTCCTCGCCGATCGAATGCGTCGCCATCGGCCACCAGCCGGACATCTCGGCGGTGAATACCTGGAAGGCGCGCTCGGGCGTGGCATTCACCGTGATCGACTTCCGGAGTACGAGCTCATCTGTCGCCTGCATCGTCTTCTCCTTCGTCTTGCGTTTCCGCCGCCGCCTTGAACGCGGCGAGCGCTTCGTCCCAGAACCCGTTCACGTAGTCGCGTAGCTCCGCCAGCCCGTCGCCGTTCACGCTGTAGACGCGGCGAGTCCCCTCGGCGCGGTCGCGGACGATCCCGGCGTCCTTCAGGACGCGGAGGTGCTGCGAGACCGCCGGGCGGCTCACGGGGAGTCGGCGGGCGATCTCCCCGACGGCCTGCGGGCCGCGGCGAAGCTCCTCGAGCACAGCGCGACGCGTCGGATCGGCGAGCGCGGTGATTGCGACTCCGTAAGACATGACTTACCGTAAGTTACGTCTTACCGAGCGTCTTGTCAAGCCCCGGCGAGAGCGCGCACAGTGAGCGCGACGGCGCGGGCGAGGTCGGCTGCACGGCGGGCGTCCGCGGCGTCTGCGCGGTCGCAGGCCTGGTGGTAGCAGGGGTCGTACGCGGCGCCGCTTTCGCCGCCGAAGGCGGACGCCTCCTCCGGCGTCTTTCGCCCCTCGGCACCGCTGAAGACGCTCCCGCCCGCGATTCCCGCCTGGACGAATGGCGCGAGGTCGGTGCGCTGCGGGTCGAGGTCGGCCGGCGCCTCAGGGAGCCCGAGCGCACGGAAGGCGGCCTGGAAGGCGTCCTCGATCTCCTTCGATCCGGGCGGGCCGGGCTCGGATCCGCTCGAGCCGTCGCCGTCGCCGATGAAGAGCCCGCCGTTCGGCGAGGCGACCATGTCCACGTTCACAACCGCTTCGATCGCGTCCCGGGCCGAGTCGGATAGGCGTTCGACGTACGCGGTCGAGCCGTGCAGACCGAGCTCCTCGGCGTCCCAGAAGGCGAGTCTGATCGTCTTCTCCGGGCGCGCGTCGCGCAGCGCCTCCGCGGTCGCGAGCAGCGTCGCGACGCCGGAGCCGTTGTCGTTGATGCCCGGCCCGCGGGGCACCGAGTCGAGATGCGCGCCGAGGAGGACGACGCCGTCGCCTCCGGGGATCTCCGCGAGGACGTTCACGCCCGTCACGTGCCGGACCTCGGCACGGACGCGGATGCCGACGGTGGGGCGCTCCGCGGCGAGCGCCGCTCCCTCGTCGAAACCGACGCCGACGACCGGGATCGGAACGCCGGGCTGGACGAGCGTTCCCTGGAGCGCTTCGGTGTTCCCGGGCGTGCCGGCGTTGAAGACGATCACAGCGGAGGCGCCCGCCTCTGCCGCGTTGCGGGCCTTCTCGGCCATGAAACACGTTCCTCGTTGGACAAGCGCGACGTGGCCCTTCGGAAAGCCGTCGAAGTCGGACGGCTCGCAGCCGCTCGTGGACGCTTCGGTCGGGGCGACCGGGTCACCGACGTCCACCGGGTTGAGCAGGGCGGTCACGTCACCGCCCGGGGAGTACTGCATCGCGACGGCGCCCGCGACCGGTTCGCCGTTCGCGGTGACCTCCGGCGGCGCGAGCTCGCGCCAGGCATCGAGCGGGAACCGGTCCTCCTCTGGCTCGAGTCCGAGATCGCGGAGGACGCGCTCGACGTAGCGGACCGAGGCCGCGTAGCCGGGCGTGGCGCTCGCACGGCTGCCGCCGGCCTCGTCCGCGATTGCCTGGAGCGCGTCGAGGTGTGTCCGCATCTGCTCCGGCGCGATCATGGCGACCGAGTCCGGGAGCGGCGCCGGGCCGGTCTCCTTCCCGCCGTCCGAGCAGGAGGCGAGGGCGACGAGGGCGACGAGGCCGAGCAGGGTCCGCATGTCCGGTTAGACGTCGGGGGCTGCGGCTGGTTTAGCCTCCGCACGTGGTCGTCCGGCTGACGCTCGAATACGACGGGACGGAATTCGCCGGCTGGGCGGCGCAGCCGGGCCTGCGAACCGTGGAAGGGCACGGTGCGCGAGGCGCTCGACGCCGCGTATCCCTCCTGGAACAGCCTGTTCGTCGCCGGCCGCACCGACGCGGGCGTCCATGCCCGCGGGCAGGTAGCGAGCTTCACGGCCGTGGAGGGCCCCCGGTTCGGCCGTGCTGCGGAGGCGCTGAACTCGCATCTCCCCGGCGATGTGGCCGTGCTCGCCGCCGAGGAGGCGCCGGACGACTTCCACGCGCGCTTCTCCGCGCGGGCGCGCACGTACCGCTACCGCGTCTGGGCCCGCCGGACGTCGTCGCCGTTCGAGTACCGCCGGGCGCTCTGGCATCCGCGTCCTCTCGAGGAAGAGCGGCTCCATGCGATCGCCGCGCTGCTTCCCGGAACGCACGATTTCCGTGCGTTCACGAAGTCGGTGACGCGGCACGAAGTGTTCACGCGAACGGTGTTGGAGTCGCGGTGGGAGCGCGACGGCGACGCGTTGCAGTTCTGGATCACGGCCGATAGCTTCCTGCGCCACATGGTGCGAACCCTCGTCGGGACGATGCTCGAGGTTCCCCCGGAAGAGTTCGCGCAACTCCTCGAGGGCCGCGACCGCGCCGAGGCCGGAACAACCGCGCCGGCCTGGGGGCTCTACCTGGAGCGCGTGACCTATTGAGCGGCGGCGGCGTATGAACGGTGTGCGCACGCTCCTCCTGCTTCCCTTCGTGCTGCTCGCCGCGGCGTGCGGCGCGGCGGAACCCGAATCGGAGCGGGTGGCCACGACGCCGGCGCCGGGCGTCAAGGTCGGCGCGCCCCTCCTCTACGAGACGAACACGACGGTGCTCGAGGACGAGACGGACGGCCCGAGACTGTGTCTCGGCGGCGTGGCGGCTTCACTGCCGCCTCAGTGCGGCGGCGTGCCGATCGCGAACTGGGACTGGGACAAGGTCACGGGGGAAGAGACGGCAGGCGAGGGTCCGTACGAAGGAACGTGGGGGGTGTACCACGTCGTCGGAACGTACGACGGTGAGACGTTTACGCTCGTCGAGGCAGGCCCGGAGGAGCCGATTGAACCGGTGGGAACGGTCGAGGACAGCAAGGACAAGCCGGCCTGCGACAAGCCGCGGGGCGGCTGGGTCGTCCCGAAGCGGGGGCGAACGACCGACGAGGACTCAGGCGACGTCGGAGCCTGGGCGACGACCCGACCCGAGTACGTGGCCGCCTGGGTCACCTACCTCGATCCGAACGTGGGCGCCAAGTTCGACGCTGGGGACGAGGGACCGTTCCCGGTCATCTTCAGCATCGTGGTCAACGACAACGCTCCCGCGGTCGAGGCCGAGGCGCGCAAGCGCTGGGACGGCCCGCTGTGCGTGGTCGAGCGCGACGCGCTCACCGAGAAGGAGGCGATGGCGATCCGCGCGGAGGCCGAGGCGAGCCTCGAGGAGTACGGCCTCGTCTATGGCGGGGTCGACCGAGGGCGAGGTCGGCGAGGCGGCGGAGATCTGGGTCGTCGCCGATCCCGGCGGCGCGGGCCAGGCGATCATGGACGAGCGGTTCGGCCCGGGTCTCATCCGCCTGGTGCCGCAGCTCATCCCCGTGAACTAGCCCCGAACCGCCTCGATAGCATCGAGGCCGATGCGCTACTCGACCGTCCTCTTCGATTTCGACGGCACGCTCGTGGACTCGGGCGCGATGATCCTCGCCTCGTTTCGGCACGCGACGCGCACCGTGCTCGGCCGCGAGATTCCGGACGAGGAGCTGATCTCCGCGGCCGGCGGCACGTCGGTGACCGAGCAGATGCGCTCGTTCGACGCCGAGCGCACGCCGGACCTCGTCCGGAGCTACCGCGAGCACCACGACCTGCTGCACGAGGACGGGCTCGAGGTGTTCGGCGGCATGGCGGACGTGCTCGAGACGCTGCTCGCCGAGGGCCGCAAGCTCGGCATCGTCACCGCCAAGCGCCGCCGCTCGATCGACATGGCCTTCCGAAGCGTCGACCTGGAGCGCTTCTTCGGCGCGATCGTCACCGCCGACGACGCGGTGCGCCACAAGCCCGACCCGGAGCCGGTGTTCGTCGCGCTCGAGCGGCTCGGCTCGAAGCCCGAGGACACGGCGTTCGTCGGCGACTCGCCCTTCGACATGGGCGCGGGCAAAGCGGCGGGCGTCTATGCCGTCGGCGTCTCCTGGGGCGGCCTCCACCAGGAGGAGCGCCTGCGCGAGACCGGTGCCGACGTGGTGGTCCACACGCGCGAGGAGCTCCTCGGTGTCCTCTGAGCGCGTCGCAGAGCTGCGCGAGCAGCTGGACCGGGCGCTCTACGAGTACCACGTCCTCGACGACCCCACGCTCTCCGACGCCGAGTACGACGTCCTCTACGACGAGCTCGTAGCGCTCGAGGAGGCGGATCCGTCGATCGTGACGCCCGATTCGCCCACGCAGCGCGTCGGCGCGGCTCCCTCGGACGCGTTCCCCAAGGTCGAGCACCTGGCGCCGATGGGCTCGCTGGAGAAGGTCACGACCGGCGAGGCGCTCGAGAAGTGGGGCGAGGACGTCCGCAAGCGCCTCGGCACCGATGAGCCGGTCATCTACGTGACGGAGCCGAAGATCGACGGCTCGGCGGTCTCGCTCGTCTACGAGAACGGCCTGTTCACCCGCGGCGCTACGAGAGGCGACGGGATCCGCGGCGAGGACGTGACCCCGAACCTGCGCACGATCAAGGCGATCCCGCTGCGCCTCCGGCTCGACGGCGACCCGCCGCCCGCGCTCGTCGAGGCGCGCGGCGAGATCTACTTCCCGCTCTCGGCGTTCCAGCGCCTGAACGAGCGCCTGGCGGCCGAGGAGAAGAAGCTCGCGCCGAACCCGCGCAACGCGTCGGCCGGCTCGCTGCGCCAGAAGGATCCGTCCGTCACCGCATCGCGGGATCTCTCCGTCTGGATCTACGGGCTCGGGAGCGCCGACGTCGAGTTCGACTCGCACTTCGAGTCGCTCGAGTGGCTGCGCGAGCGAGGCTTCCGCACGAACCCCTTCACCGAGCGGCACGAGTCGCTCGAGGGCGTTCTGAAGGTCTGTGAGGAATGGGAGCAGCGCCGCCGCGAGCTCGACTACGAGATCGACGGGATCGTCATCAAGCTCGACTCGCTCGACCAGCAGCGGCGCCTGGGCGCCCTGCATGGCCGTCCGCGCTGGGCGCGCGCGTTCAAGTGGCCGCCGGTCGCGACGCAGACGAAGCTCCTGAAGATCCACATCCGCGTCGGCCGCACCGGGAACCTGAACCCGTGGGCGCAGATGGAGCCGGTCGAGGTCGGCGGCGTCACGGTCTCGCAGGCGACGCTGCACAACGAGGAGGACATCAACCGCAAGGACATCCGCGAGGGCGACACGGTGATCGTCCAGCGCGCCGGCGACGTCATCCCGCAGATCGTCGGGCCCGTGCTGCCTCACGCGAAGGGCACGAAGCCGTTCCGCATGCCGAAGAAGTGCCCGCTCTGCGGCGAGGACGTCGTGAAGCCCGAGGGCCAGGTCATGCACCGGTGCCCGAACAACGCGTGCCCCTCGCGCGGGCTCGAGACGCTGAACCACTGGGTGAGCGCCGCGATGGACATCGAGGGCGTCGGCGAGCAGTTCGTCTGGCGCTTCTGGAACGAGGGCCTCTTGCGCTCGATGCCCGACCTCTACCGCATCACGCCGGAGCAGCTGGCCGAGTTCGAGGGGTTCGGCGAGGTTTCCGCGGGCAAGGCGGTCGACTCGATCCAGCGCTCCAAGGAGCAGCCGTTCTCCCGCGTGCTCTACGGGCTCAACATCCCCATGGTCGGCTGGGTGACGGCAGCTGCCCTGGCGCGGCACTTCGGCTCGGTCGACAAGCTCGCGGCCGCGTCCCAGGAGCAGATCCAGGAGGTCGAGGGGATCGGCCCCGAGCGCGCCGAGGCGATCGCCGAGTGGTTCGCGGACGCGGACAACAAGCGACTCATCGGGGAGCTGCGCGAGCTGGGCCTGACCTTCGAGTCGGGCGAGGCCGAGCAGGTCGCCGAGGGGCCGCTCACGGGCTCCACGTACGTGATCACCGGGACGCTCGAGAAGTGGACGCGCGAGGAGGCGGCCGCAGCGCTCGAGGCGAAGGGCGCGAAGGTCACGAACTCGGTGTCGAAGAAGACGACCGGCGTGATCGCCGGCGAGTCGCCCGGGTCGAAGCTCGCAAAGGCCGAAGCGGCGGGCGTCGAGATTCTCGACGAGGCCGCGTTCGAGAAGCTCGTTCGCTAGCCGGCGGCGCCGGCGAGGATCTGGCCGACGCGGTCCTGGCTGGCCCGCGCGCGCGTCGACGAGACCGGCGAGCCGTTCTGGAGGATCGAGAAGACGAACTTCTTCTTCACGTAGCCGGAGAGCGCCGACGCGGCCAGGGTCGTGCCCGTCTTCGCGTGCACGCGCGAGCGCGCGGGTGCCCGTTCCATCCGGTCGGCGAGCGTCCCGCTGACCCCGGCGGTCGGCAGGGACGCATAGAAGATCGAGGAGATCACCGTGTCGGCCCACGCCGAGCGCAGGAGCGACGCGACCGACTTCGCCGGCCAGCGGTCGAGCCGGGAGAGTCCCGAGCCGTCCCGCACCTGAACACCTGCGAGCGGTACGCCGCGCTGCTTGAGGACGCGTCGCACGACGACGGCGCCGGCCGCGCTCGACCCGCGCGTGCCGTGCAGGGCGCCGATCTCCTTCAGCAGCATCTCCGCGTAGAAGTTGTCGCTGTCCAGGTTCATGGCCCTGACGATGGTCATGATCTTCGGCGAGTAGACGTCGGCGAGGCGGGCGGCGGTTGCCTTGACCTTCGCCCTGACGACGCCGCGCACGACGTTGACGCCGATCTTCTCGAGCGTCGTGCGGAATGCGCGCGCGGTCATGAGCGCCGGGTCGTCGACCGTGTGGCCGTTCACCTTGCCGCGCGCCACGATGAGGGCCGTGAGCGGCGGGCACTCCTCCTTGTAGTACGAAGGTTTCCAGCCCGGCCCCATCCGCTTCGTGTCGAAGAAGTGCTCGTCCGCGACGATGCCGCCCGTGACGAACCGGATCCCCCGGGACTTGATCGCGCGCGCGAGCCGCTTCAGGTCGTCGTGGCCCAGCGTCGGGTCGCCGAAGCCCTTGAGGACGAGGCGGCCGCGCCAGACCTTGCCGTCCTGCTTGCCCTCGCCGTACACGCGTGTGGGGATGCGGTAATGAGGCCCGATCTCCGCGAGCGCGCCGAGGGCGACCGCGAGCTTCTCGTTCGACGCGGGACGCAGCGCCCGGCCGGCGTTTCGCGAATAGACGACCTTCCCGGTCTTCAGGTCGAGCACGATCGCCGAGGTCGACGCTGCTCCCGAGGAATTGAGCGCCTGGGAGATCCGCGCCTGGAGCGTCGCGCCCGAGGCCGCCGCGGCGAGCGCGAGGAACGCGAGCACGGCGACGAGCACCGCAGCCAGGCGGCGCAAAACAGGACCTACGAGCCCCGTGGATAGGCCGTTCGGCCCATGGAGTGCCGCGTGCGACCCTCCGATAATGCGGCGGCGATGGAAGATCTCCCTAACCTCCTCGACCGAATCCAAGTCCTCGTCGACGGTCGTGACCCTAGCGCCCCTGAGCGCCTCCTCGAACGGATGGAGCATACGTTGACCGACGGCTACGCCCGCGCACTCGCGCTCGAGGGTGAACACCTGCGGATCGTCCGGGAAATCGGCGCGGCCGCGAGCCGCCATGCGCTCGACCGGCTCGGCGGGCTGGCCGAACGGCTGGCCGCGACGGAGGCGGAGCTCGAACGGCTCCGCGCCCGGCTCGTGCCGCTTCGTGAGCAGACCCGGGAGCTGGCCTCGGTCACACGATCCCGCTCCTGACCGCGTAGACCGCGGCCTGGATGCGGTTCTCGATCTGCAGCTTCATGAGGATGTTCGAGATGTGGTTCTTGACCGTCTTCGGGCTGATGAAGAGGTCGCGCGCGATCTCGGCGTTGTCCTTGCCGATCGCGATCAGCTTCAGCACCTCGAGCTCCCGTTCGGAGAGCTCCGCGCGAAGCGGCCGTCCGGCCCACTCGCTGCTCGACTGCTGCGACCGCAGGACCTGGAGGACCTTCGTCGCGATGTGCGGCGAGATGAGCGACTCGCCCGCCGCGGCGGCGCGGATGCCGCTGATCAGCTCCGTGATGGTCGAATCCTTCAGGAGGTAGCCGCACGCGCCGGCCATGACCGCGTCCATCACGTCGCCGTCGTCCACCGAGATGGTGAGGACGACGACGCGGGTGCGCGGGGCGCTCGCGGCGATCTCTCTCGTCGCCTCCACGCCGGTGATCCCGGGCATGTTCAGATCCATGACGACGACGTCGGGGGCGAGCTCGCGGACGAGCCGCACCGCCGTCTCGCCGTTCGGCGCCTCGCCGACCACGTGGATGCCTTGCTCGGTGAGCAGGTTCACGAGGCCGGTGCGGAAGAGGTCGTGGTCGTCCACGACCAGCACGCGGGGCTCGTCGTTTCCCCCCTGCGCGTTCATCGTCTCCGTGGCTGGTTGGGCCTTCACCGCTCCGCTAGAGGCTAATGGATCGTGATCGTCACGGTACGGCGGCCCCACGCGAGCGCCTGCGCGCGGGTCGGGAACCAGAGGTCGATCTCCCGGCCGTCGACGGCGCCACCCGTGTCGGCGGCCACGCCCTCGCCGTAGCCCGGGATGTACATACGGGTGCCGAGCGGGATCACGCTCGGATCGACCGCGACGACGCCCCAGCCGACCGGGATGCCCGTCGCGGTCGTCCCCGGAAGCGCGTAGCCCGTCGAGGAGACCGTCATCCGCGTGCCGGAGCCGACCGGCGCCGCCGGAACGCTCGGGGCCGGCGCCGCTCCGCCGCCGCCGAGATCCTCGGCCTTGTCCTCCGCGTTGTCGGCGATCGTCTCGATGCCGGCGAGCTCGGCGTCGTTCAGCTTCTGCTTCCGCGTGATCTCCGCGAGGTAGGCGCTCTTGGCGTCGCGCGCGGCGAGGAGCGCTGCCTGCGCGTCCTCGGCGTCGGCGGTCAGCCGGTTCAGGCGCTCGGCCCGCGCAGCGAGGGCCTTCAGCGACCTGCGTAGCTCGGCGCGCGCCTCGCGCACCTGCGCGGCGATGCGGATGTCCTGCTCGACGAACCGGCCGAGGTTGTCGATCGTCGTGATCGCCTCGCTGAGCGACTCGGCGCCGAAGAGCAGCGTGATCAGGTCGGGGTCGCCCTTGACGTAGAGCTCACGGATGCGGGCTCCGAGCTTGGCCTCGGACTCGTCGAGGACTCGCTGCGCGTCGGCCAGATGCTGACGCTCGAGCGCCGTGACGCGCTCCGCCGTGCTGGCCTCGGCCCGTAGGAGCGCCAGCCGGGTCTGCACCTGTCCGAGCTGGGACTGGAGCCCGTAGAGCTCGAGCGCGGCGCTGCGTTTCTGCGCCTCGAGGCTCTTGCCCTGGGAACGCAGCTGCGAGGCCTCCCGATTCGACCCCGAAGATTGGACGGCCTCCGCCCCCGCCGCCCCGAGTAGGGCGATCGCCGCCATCAAGCCGCAGACGGCGAAACGGCCGAGACGCGAGTGCCTTCGTCCTGCCGCACGCACGACCCGGCACCCTACCAGCCCGCATGAATGCTCGTGTAACAAGATGTTCAAGGTCTGGTTCCCGTTTGCGCCCCGTCTCGACACCCTGCTAGCATCGCCCATTCGTGCTGGCGAGCAGACACCTGCCCGCCCTGACTGGGCCTAGGGACGCGAGACCGTGAGGCTACTCGTGACCAAAAGAGCGGCGTTCATTTCCGTCGTGGTCCTGGCGACCGCTTTTCTGGCCGCAACCGCCGCCGCAGCGCCGCCCACGGCAGCCAAGCGCGCCGAGGCGCAGCAGGTCCTCGAGCAGATCCACGCGCTCGACATGCAGGTGGAGCAGGCGATCGAGTCCTACAACGCCGCGACCATCGAGCTGAACCAGATCCAGGCCGACCAGGCCGCGAACAAGCGCCACCTCGAGCTTGCGAAGGCGAGCTTCCGAACCGCCGAGAAGACGCTCCAGGCCCGGCTGCTCGCGCTGTACACGAACGGTGAGTCGTCGACGCTCGAGATTCTGCTCGGCGCGACGAGCCTGACCGACTTCCTCGACCGCGCCGACGCCGTGAACCGCGTGTCGAAGCAGGATCTCCGGATCGTCACCGAGATCGAGCGCGCGCGGCAGGAAATGAAGAAGCGCGAGGCCGCGCTGGCCAAGGCCCAGAAGCGCCAGGCCGCCGTCGTGGACGAGCTGGCCGCGCAGAAGGCGAGCATCCAGTCGCAGCTGAGCGAGCGCGAGCGGATGCTGGCGTCGATCAAGGACGAGATCGCCCGCATCGAGGCGGCCGAGGCCAAGCGCCAGGCTCGGCTCAAGGAGCTCGCGGAGCAGCGGCTGAACAACACGCCCGCGACGCCGACGAGCTCGGGCGGCGGCTCGGACGACTTCATCGACGGGCAGACGCCCGACGCCCGCTACGGCGGCGTGGTCGGCGTCGCGATGCAGTACCTCGGCGTTCCCTACGTCTGGGGCGGGGCGTCACCGAGCGGCTTCGACTGCTCCGGGCTCGTCATGTACGCGTTCGCGCGGGTCGGCGTCTCGCTGCCGCACAACGCGGCCATGCAGTACGGCTACGGCTCCCCGGTCTCCCGCGCGATGCTCGCGCCCGGCGACCTGGTGTTCTTCAACGGGCTCAGCCACGTCGGGATCTACATCGGCGGCGGCCAGTTCATCCACTCGCCGCACACGGGCGACGTGGTGAAGATCTCGAGCCTCAGCGACTCGTGGTACTCGAGCACGTACTACGGCGCCCGCCGCCTCTAGCCGCAGGAACCGTTCTTCGACGGCGAACGATTGAGACCCGGCGCAACCCGGGTAATCTCAGGAGCAGCCATGCGAACGATCTGGAACGGATCCATCAACTTCGGCCTGGTGAACATCCCCATCGGGCTGGCCGTCGCGCAGCAGCGCAAGGACGTGTCGTTCCGGAACCTGCACCGCGAGTGCGGGACGCCCATCAAGCAGAAGCGCTACTGCCCCGTGCACGAGCGCGAAGTCGAGCCCGACGAGCTCGTCAAGGGCTGGGAGTTCGCGAAGGGCCAGTACGTGATCGTCGAGGAGTCCGAGCTCGAGGCGATGGCGCTCACGCGCTCGCAGTCGATCGAGATCGACCGGTTCGTCCCGATGTCCGAGGTCGACCCGATCTTCTTCGACCGCACGTACTACCTGGCGCCGTCCGAGGCCGACGCGCAGCGCAAGCCGTATGTCCTCCTGCTCGAGGCGATGAAGAAGACGGAACTCGGCGCCGTCGGCAAGTTCATCCTCTGGGGCAAGGAGAACCTGTGTTACATCCGCCCGCTCGGCGACTCGCTCGCGCTCGAGACGCTCTACTACGCCGAGGACATCCGTGAGCGCAAGGAGATCGACGAAGCGGTCTCAGGAACGAAGCTGGGGAAGGCCGAGCTCGAAATGGCCGTCCAGCTCGTCGACAACCTCAAGGGCTCATTCGTCCCGACCGACTTCACGAACGACTACCGCGACCAGCTGCGGGCGATGCTCGAGGCGAAGCTCGAAGGCAAGGAGATCACGATTCCGGAACAGCCCGAGAGCGCCGAGGTGATCGATCTCATGGACGCCCTGAAGCAGAGCGTCGCGATGTCGAAGACGGACGGCAAGGAAGCCGCGGAGAAGCCCAAGAAGAAGGCTTCGACGCGCAAGCGCGCCGCTGCGCGCTAACTGCCTAAGCCGACTTCTGGAGCGGGCCCGAAGCCTGGAGCTGCGCCGCGAAGAGGCTCTTGTCGATCTTTCCGTGGTAGATCGGGATCGATTCCTGCATGCAGACCCTGATGATCTCGTCGCGATCGATTCCGAGTTCCTCGGACAGCTCTTCCGGCGTCAGATGATTGGCCACGGAACGCTCCTTTCCCTTACCGAACGAGGGCGCAAAAAAACCCGCTGGCGTTAGCGCGCAGGCGGGCTGGGGTGCGACCTTCGATTGTCCGGGCCTCGCTCAAAGGCCCGCTACCTCCACATCCATATCCACACAATAGTGGTGGACCCCGGACGCGGCAATACCCGTCGTGGCTAGACCGGGTTCGGGAGGTCGACGAACTCCCATTCGACCCCGAAGCGCTCCTTGATCCGGTCGGCAAGGAACTTCACGCCGGAGGTCTCGGTCGCGTAGTGGCCGGCCGCGACGAAGTGGATGCCGCTCTCCTTGGCGAGATGCTTCGTCGGCTCGGCGGCCTCGCCGGTGAGGAAGCAGTCGTAGCCCTCGGCGATGGCCTCGTCGATCGCCCTGGCCGCGCCGCCCGAGCAGACCGCGACCGTGCGGATCTCCTCCGGCCCGTACGCGAAGACGAGCGGCGGGCGGTCGACGAGCGCCTGGATCCGCTCGGCGAACGCGCTCATGGCGACCGGCTCGCGGAGCGTCCCGCCCCAGCCGACCTCGGAGAAGACACGCTCCGCCTCGACGCCGAGCTCACGGCAGAGGTAGGCGTTGTTGCCGATGTCGGGGTGCGCGTCGAGCGCCAGGTGGTACGCGGCGAAGTTCAGGTTCGCGTCGAAGAGCGCCCGCAGCCGCTCGCGCATGACCGGGCCGATGACGCGGTCGTCGCGCTCCCAGAAGAGCCCGTGGTGGCAGAGCACGAGCTGGGCGCCGGCTTCGGCGGCGCGCTCGAACAGTTCCCGTGAGGGGGAGACGGAGCAGACGAGCTTCGTGACCTCGTCCGCGCCCGCGACCTGGAGCCCGACCGGCGTGTGGTCGGGGAACGAGGCGACGTCCAGAAGCTCGTCGCAAAAGGAGATGAGCTCGGCTCTCGTGGCGATTGCGCTAGCCTATTGCGGCCTCGGGGTGTGGCGCAGCCTGGTAGCGCGCGCCGTTCGGGTCGGCGAGGTCCCCGGTTCGAATCCGGGCACCCCGATACACCGGGAATCGCGAGGTTCCCGTAGGGCGCGCAGTCCGGTTCTGGCACGATCGAACCGATGCGCGCCCTAGTCATTGCGGTTGCGGTCTCCGCGCTCGTCTTCGTCTCCGGCGCCGCGGCGCATGGGGACGGCGCCGCGCGCGGCTTCACGTCGACCGTGACGGGGATCGAGCCGGCGGCCGACGGGCTCGGCGTGGCGATCCTCGACTCGGACGACCGCCTGCAGGTCACGAACGGAACCGGCGAGACCGTGATCGTCCTCGGCTACGGACAGGAGCCGTACGTGAAGTTCGAGGACGGTGCGGTCTACGTGAACAAGAACTCGGGGACGCACTATCTGAACCAGGACCGCTACGGCGCGAAGAAGCCTCCCGCGGATATCGACCTGTCCGCGCCCCCCGACTGGGAGCAGGTCGCGGACGGCGACACCTACGACTGGCACGACCATCGCATCCACTGGATGAGCGCCACCGATCCCGAGGTCGTGCGCAACGACCGTCAGTCCGCCCACCACATCCTCGACTGGACGGTGCCGGTCGAGGTGGGATCCCAGGCGGTGAAGGTCAGCGGGCGCCTCGACTACGCGCCGCCGGACGAGTCTCGGAGCGTCTGGCTCTACGGCGGCATCGGGCTTCTCGTCCTCGCCGGCGTGGCCGGGGCGGTCTTCCTGCGGCGGCGTAACCGGTCGCCGCGGCCCGCGTGACCCACCACGGCGACCCGTACGCCTGGAGCTGGGAGCCGTTCTTCCTGGCGCTCTGCGTGCTCGCGGCGGTCGTCTACGTGCGGGCGGCGCGGCGCGAGGAGGTGCGGCCGCTTCGCATCGTCTCGTTCTTCGCCGGCCTTCTGCTCATCGTCGCGGCGCTGAACTCGCCGATCGAGACGCTGGCCGTCCACTACCTGCTCCTCGTCCACTTGCTCCAGAACGTGATGATCGCGGACTGGGCGCCGCCGCTCCTCCTGCTCGGCCTGACGCCGGCGATGGTGGACGGGCTGGCCCGGCGCGGCGGAAGACCGCTTGCCGTGCTCACGCGCCCGAAGGTCGCGCTGCCGGTGTGGCTCGTGGGGTGGTACGCGATCCACTACGCCGGCTTCTACGACGCCGCGCTTCGCAATCACTGGCTCCTGTACGTGGAGCACGTCGCGCTGATCGCGATCGGGCTCGTCTTCTGGTGGCCCGTCCTCTGCGGGAAGCCGAACCCGCTCTCGACGCTCGCCTCGCTCGGCTACCTCGCGGCCGCGTTCGTCGGCTCGGCGTTCCTCGGGCTCGCGCTCACGTTCGCGACGCGGCCGGTCTACGACTTCTACGAGACGGTTCCGCGGATCTGGGGGCTCACGGCCACCCAGGATCAGAACTACGCCGGGGTCCTCATGAACGCGGAGCAGGCGCTCGTCTTCCTCATCGCCATCGGCTACTTCGTGCTGCGCCTGATCGACGAGGACGAAGCCGGGACCTAGACCAGCTCGGACTCGTGGACGATCGCCGTGCAGCGGTTCTCCACGTACTCGAGCCCGCCCTCCTCGGCGATGCGCCGCGCCTCGGGGGAGACCAGTCCGAGCTGGAGCCACACGGCCTTCGCGCCCGCGGACACCGCCTCGCGGGCCACGTCGGGGCAGGCGTCGGCGCGGCGGAAGACGTCCACGAGGTCGATCGGCTCGTCGATCTCCGCGAGCGATGAGACGCACCGGACGCCGAGCACTTCCTTCACGAGCGGGCGCACCGGGCGGACGTCGTAGCCCTGCTCCAGGAGGTAGCGCATGACGCGGTTCGAGGGCCGCATCGGATTCGGCGACGCGCCGACCAGCGCGATCGTCTTCGCGCCTCCCAGGATCTCCGCCGGCGTGCGGCCCATGGGCGCAAGGCTATCCTCAGACACATGGCCGACCGTCTCCGCGTCGCGTGCGTCCAACTGAGCGCCCGCGCCGAGAAGTCCGAGAACATCGCGACCGCCGAGAGCCTCGTGGCCGAGGCGGCCGCGGACGGGGCCGAGCTCGTCGCGCTGCCGGAGAAGTGGAACGCGTTCGGCTCGGTCGAGACGATGCGCGCCGCCGCCGAGCCGCTCGAGGGCGGCGAGACCGTCAGCGCGATGGCGGGCTGGGCGCGCAAGCACGGGATCACGATCGTCGGCGGCTCGATCACCGAGAGCCGCGACGGGCGCGAGAAGCTCTCGAACACCTGCGTCGTCTTCTCCCCCGAGGGCGAGATCGCGGCCGTCTACCGCAAGATCCACCTCTTCGACGTCGAGGTCGGCGGGCTCGTCTACCGCGAGTCGGAGGCCGAGGAGCCCGGCGACGAGAGCGTCGTCGTCGAGACCGCCGGCTGGGAGACGGGCCTCACGATCTGTTACGACCTGCGCTTCCCCGAGCTCTTCCGCAAGCTCGCGCTCGAGGGCGCCGAGCTCATCACCGTTCCCGCCGCGTTCACGCTCGCGACCGGCAAGGACCACTGGGAGCTCCTGCTGCGCGCGCGGGCGGTCGAGAACCAGTGCTACGTGGCCGCGCCGAACCAGTGGGGGATCACGCACGACGGCAAGGCGGCCTACGGGCGCTCGGTGATCGTCGATCCGTGGGGAACCGTGCTCGCGACCGCGCCCGACGAGGACTGCGTGATCGTCGCCGACCTCGACCGGGAGCGGATGCGCTCGATCCGCAGCTTCCTCCCGTCGCTCGCGAACCGCCGGCCCGGTCGCCTACTGAGTGCCTCTCCGCGCGGTCCTCTTCGACGTCGACTTCACGCTCGCGAAGCCCGGGCCGCTGCTCGGCGGGCCCGGCTACCGCGACGCCGCCGCGCCGCACGGGCTCGAGCTCGACCCGGAGCGCTATCCGGAAGCGCGGGCGGCGGCGCTGCTGGATCTTCGCCGCCACCCCGAGCTCGACCACGACGAGGAGATCTGGGTGCGCTTCACCGAGGACATCCTGCGCGGCATGGGCGCCGAGGGGCCGGCCATCCGCGCGATCGCGCTCCAGATCACGCGCGGCTGGGAGCGCCACGAGAACTTCGAGCTCTACGAGGACGCACTGCCCACGTTGGCCGAGCTGCGCGGCCGCGGCCTGAAGCTCGGCCTCATCTCGAACACGAACCGCGACCTGGCGGCGTTCGTGCGCCACTTCGAGCTCGACGTGGACGCGTGGATCTCCTCGGGGAGCCACGGCAAGGTGAAGCCGAGCCCGACCATCTTCCGCGCGGTGCTCGAGCTGCTCGAGGTCGAGCCGGCCGAGGCGGCGATGATCGGCGACTCGCCCTCGGACGACGTCGAGGGCGCCCGCGCGCTCGGGCTCCAGGCGTTCCTGCTCGACCGCGAGGGCCGTTACGCGGATCGCGACGACGCGCTGCGCAGCCTCGGCGAGCTGCCGGCGGCGCTCAAAGACACGGATTGAGCTCCGGGCGCATGAGCCCGAAGCCCCAGAGCGACCCGGCGTAGACGTAGAAGACGCTCACAGCGTTCTGGTCGGGCGCGAGGATGGCCAGGTAGCCGTCGCACGTCCGCTCCTCCGAGACGACGAGGTCGCCGGGCACCTCGTCCTCCGGATCGCCGAGCGTGAGCCCGTCCGGCGTCGTCCAGCCCTCGGGCTTCCAGATCGTGAAGAGCTGTACCGCGACGCCCTCGTCGAAGATCGCGCCGGCGCCCTCGGGCGCGAACGGCACCGAGTTGAAGTACCAGGTCTCCGCCGTGCACTCGAGGCAGACGCCGTGCTTCGGGCCCCATTCCGCGAGCACCTCCTCCTGCGTCATCCCGAGCGTGACGCCGCCGAGCGACTGCCCCGGCACGAAGACGCCCTTGGCCGGAGGAGCCGAGCCCGCGGGCAGCGCGAATCCACCGACGGCGACCACCACCGCCGCACCGCCCAGAACGAGCGCACAAACCCTGCGCTTGTGTTTCATCACTTGCGCATCCCGGCTCGCATGGCTTCTCGAATTGGAGTCTTGCATCGCCTTGGATGATGCAACACAAGCCCGAGTTTGTAGCGGTCCTTTCCAGCCGTGGCTGGAACGGACCGGTGCGGCCTACCGGGCGAGGAGCGCCGGCGCCCAGGCCGTGATCGGCGAGGCGTCGCCGTCCTTGCCGTTCAGGTCGCGGTATCCGAGCGCGTGCTCGGCCTGCATCATCTTGTGGATCTGCGTCGTGCCCTCGTAGATGATCGGCGCGCGCGCGTTGCGGAAATGGCGCTCGACGCCGTACTCCGCGGAGTAGCCGTAGGCGCCGTGCACCTGGATCGCGAGGTGCGCCGCCTTGAAGGCCGACTCGGTCGCGTGCCACTTGGCGAGGCTCGTCTCCCGCGTGTTGCGAACGCCCTGGTCCTTGAGCCACGCGGCCTGCATGACGAGGAGCTTCGACGTCTCGTAGCCGAGCACCATCTCGGCGATCATGTCCTGCACGAACTGGTGCTTGCCGATCGGCTTGCCGAAGGTCTGGCGCTCGCGCGCGTACGCGACGGAGGCCTCGATGCAGGCGGCGATCACGCCGCACGCGCCGGCCGCGACGGTGAAGCGGCCCTGGTCGAGCCCGTACATGGCGATCTCGAAGCCCTGGCCCTCCTCGCCGAGGAGGTTCTCGGCCGGGACCTCGACGTTCTCGAAGAAGAGCTCGCCGGTCGATCCGGCCCAGATGCCGAGCTTGTTCTCGGTGTCGACCGCGCGAGACGCCGTCCCAGCCGGTCTCGACGATGAAGGCGGAGATGCCCTTGTGCTTCGCGTCCGTGTCGGTCTTCGCGAACACGACCGCGTGGTCGGCGACCGACGCGTACGAGATCCAGTTCTTCTGCCCGTTCAGGACGTAGGAATCGCCCTCGCGGCGCGCGTTCGTCAGCATCGCGGCGACGTCGGAGCCGGCGGCGGGCTCGGTCAGCCCGAAGCAGGCGATCGCCGTTCCGCGCGCCTGCGGGGTCAGGTAGCGCTCCTTCTGCTCCTCGTTCGCGTACTTGAGGAGCGCCAGCGAGTTCAGCCCGACGTGGACGGAGATGAGCGTGCGAAACGCCGCCTCGCCGCGCTCGATCTCCTCGCAGACGAGCGCCTCGGAGACGAAGTCGAGACCGGCGCCGCCGTACTCCTCCGGGATGACCATTCCGAGCAGGCCGAGCTCGGCCATGCCCTCGATGATCCCCATGTCGAGATGGTGGGCGATGTCGTTCTCGATCGCGTTCGGCAGCACCCGCTCGTCGACGAACTGACGGACGGTTGCCTGGATCGCGCGCTGCTCCGGTGTGAGCGAAAAGTCCACGGAACTAGTCTACGGCCGTGCTCTTCGCAGCGTTCGCACAGGCGGCCGTCGCGGCGCTCGGGCTCGCGGCGCCCGCGCCGGCGCCGGCGGACGCCGATCCGCTCGCCGGGCTTTCCGCGCGCCACAAGGCCGCGCTCGTCGTCGTCTCGACGGTTCCGAAGGCGCCGCGCGGAGCCGCGGGCATCCTCGTCCAGCGGTGGAACCTCTCGGAGCCGCGCCCGAAGAACGTGCTCGTCTTCGTCGACCAGGAAGGCGGGGAGGTCCGGGCGTTCTCGACCCTGCCTCCGGCGTCGGCCGCGTCCTCGTACCGGACGAAGGCGGGGGCGCGAAGCGCGGGGCGGGCGACCGCTCGGGCGCTGCGCAGGAAGGGCGTCCACGGCGACTTCGCGCCCGTGCTCGACCTGAAGGGCGGGCCGCTCGGGTCGCGGCACTTCTCCCGGCCCGCGCTCGGCCTCGCGTTCGCGCGCGGGCTCGCCGACGGGAAGGTGATCGGCTGCGTCAAGCACTTCCCCGGCCTCGGGAGCGCGCCGGTCTCGACCGACCTCGAGCCGCACGTGAAGGCGCACCTCGTCCCGAAGGAGCTGGCGGCGTTCCGGGCCGCGATCGACGCAGGAGTCCCATGCGTGATGACGAGCCACGCGTTCTACAAGGAGCTCGGGCCCCGCCGCGCGATCGCGAACCCGAAGACGTACAAGCGTCTGCGCGCCATGGGCTTCGAGGGCGTCGCGATCACGGATTCGCTCTCGGTCGTGCAGACGGGCGACTGGACGCGGCGCTGGGCCGTGCAGGCGATCCGCGCGGGCGCCGACCTCGTCCTCTTCACGAGCAGCAAGGACGCCCGCGAGGCCGTCGCCGCGCTCGTGCCGCTCGCGAAGAAGGGCCTCCTCGACGAGCACGTCCTGCGGGTCCTCGAGCTGCGGACACGGGCCGGACTGAAGCCGCCGGGCCGCTGGTAGTACCCGTGTAAGGAAAACGCTGGCGCGGCTAGTCTTCTGACGGTGGAGCGAGAGGGTGGAAGCGCATTGGGAGCGGCAACTGCGGAGCCGCCGCCCAGGCCGGTACGGAAGCGCAAGAAAAGCCGCGGCAAGCAGGTCATCGTCGCGGTCCGGTCCGTGCCCTGGAAGCGCATCGTCGTCTGGACGAGCGCCCTCGTCCTGTTCTTCGGGATCACGGTCGGCGTGCTCTTCGCAGGCTCGAGCGACGAGATCGCCGCAGGCGTGACCGTCGCGGGCGTCGACGTCTCCGGGATGAACGAGGCCGAGGCCTCCGCCTTCCTCGCCGAGAAGTACGAGTCCGTCGCGTCGAAGGCTCTCGTCGTCACCGTCGCCGGGAAGTCGTTCGAGATCGCGCCTGCCGACGTCGAGGCCGAGGTCGACTGGAATCGCTTCGCCGCCGAGGCGCAGGACGAGGGCTCCTGGCCGATGCCGTTCCGCGGCATCAAGCGCCTCGCGCTGCGGCTGACCGGCTCCGACGTCGATCCGGCGGCCGAGGTGTACGAGCCGGCGCTGGCCGCGAAGCTCGACGCGATCGCCAAGGGCTACGACCGGGCCGGCCGCAACGCGGCGATCAAGCTGAGCGGCCTCGATCCGGTCCTCGTCGAGGCGCGGGAAGGACGTGCCCTGAACCGGCGCGAGGCGGGCGATTCCATCGTCCATGCGCTCGCGCACTTCGAGCGCACGCCGCTCGCGCTGCCCGTGGCCGTTGCCCAGCCCGACGTGACGAGCGAGGAGCTGGCGCCGGTCATGGACCAGGTTCGGACGGCCCTTTCCGGCTCGGTTCGCTTCGGCTGGAAGAACGCGCACTGGGTCGTGCGGCCCCAGCAGATGGCCGAGCTGCTCCGGCTGCCGGCCAACGGGCGCTCGGACCTTCAGGTCGGCGGCCCCGAGGCGAACCGCTACTTCAACGGCCTCGCCCGCGCGGTCAACCGCACGCCGAGGGAGGCGTCCTTCAAGGTCGCCGCCGACGAGGTGCACGTGCGCGTCGTCCCGAGCGGCGCCGGGCGCAAGCTCGATGCCGCCGCCACGGCGAAGGCGCTCCTCGCCGGCGCGCTCTCGACGCAGCGCCGCGAGGCGAGCCTCGTCGTCGTGGAGTCGCCGCCCGCCTTGACCACGGCGAAGGCGAAGGCGATGGGGGTCACGCGCGTGCTCGCGTCCTTCTACACGCCGTACTCGGGCACGTTCGACCGGATCACGAACCTCCAGCTCGCGACGCGCCTCATCAACGGGACGACGCTCGCCGGGGGCCAGACCTTCTCCTTCAACGACGTCGTCGGCCCGCGGACGGAGAAGCGCGGCTTCCGCGTGGCGCCGACGATCATGGACAACGAGTACAAGGACGCGCTCGGCGGCGGCGTCTCGCAGGTCGCGACCACGGTCTTCAACGCTGCTTGGGAGGCCGGGCTCGACCTGACCGTCCGCCGCGCGCACAGCCTCTACATCAGCCGCTACCCGCTCGGCCGCGACGCGACCGTGAACTACCCGGACGTGAACCTCGAGTTCATCAACGACACGAAGAACTGGGTCGTCATGCGCGGCGAGAACGGCGAGACCGGGATCACGATCCGCATCCTCGGCGCGCCGACGAACCGCCACGTCGAGAGCGTCGCGGGCCCGCTGAAGTCGACGGGCAAGCCGAAGGTCGAGCGCGTGCCCGACCCGACGATGCACGTGGGCGAGAGGGTCATCGAGGACGAGGGCGAGCCGTCGCGGCAGGTCACCGTCACGCGCACCGTCTACCAGGGCGACAAGGTGCTCTACGAGGAGACGTTCACGACCTACTACCACTCGGAGCCGCGCATCGTGCGCGTCGGGACGATCCCGGTCGCGCCGCCGCCGCCTCCGCCGCCCGCGAATCCTCCGGCTCCGCCTCCGCCGCCTCCCGGCACCGGCGGGACGACCACCGGGCCGACGACGACCAATCCGCGGCCGCGCTAGCTAGGCGTTTCCGCGGCGCGGATCTCGTCCGCGAGCCAGCCGGGCATCCGCACCGGCGAGAGCGACTCCGCGTCGACCGTCGCGTGGCTCGTCCAGCCGTCGGCGACGACCTCGCCCTCGCGCTCGATCGCGTACTCGAAGCGGAAACGGGCGCGCAGCTTCTCCGGGTCGGACACGCGGACCCAGAGCCGCAGCTGGTCGTCGAAGCGGCACGGGGCGCGGTAGCGGACGTGGGTCTCGAGCGTGACCGCCTCGACGCCGGTCTCGATCAGGCCCTTGTAGCCGCCGCGAAACCGCGCCAGGTAGGCGACGCGCGCCACCTCGAACCAGTTCAGGTAGACGGCGTTGTTCGCGATCCCCTGCGCGTCGGTCTCGCTGAAGCGGACGCGGAGATCCTCGGAGAAGAGAAAGCCGTCCACGGCCGGGAACTTTCGCAGCGTTCGGCCGGTCAGAGCAACCACGATGAGAAAAACACTCCCGATCCTCGTGCTTGCGTGCGCCACCCTCCTCCTCGCCGTCGGGTGCTCCGGCTCCGACGACGACGCCGGTTCAGCGGCCGCCACGCGGCGCCGCGATGGAGGAAATGCCGGCGGTCGACGAAGACGCCTCCGCCGGCGGAGGCGAAGACGTCGCCGTCGTCGCGCCGGGCGTGCCCCCGGTCGGGGAGAAGGTGATCCAGAACGCGTCGATCCGCCTTTCGGTCGCGCGCGGCGACTTCGACGACGCGATCCGGGAGGCTCGCGCGATCGCAGCCGGCGCGGGCGGGTTCGTCGTCAGCTCGGAGTCGAGCAAGCCGAAGCCCGGCAAGCCGACGCGCGGCTCGATCGTCCTCCGTGTGCCGGCGAAGGCGTACGTGACCTCGCTCGCCTCGCTCGAGTCGCTGGGACGCCTGGAGAGCGAGCAGGAGACCTCGACCGAGGTCACGGCGGAGTACGTCGACCTGCAGTCGCGCGTCCGTCATCTCGAGGCGGTCGAGCGCCAGCTGCTCGCGCTGCTCGAGAAGGCCGACACGGTGCAGTCCGCACTCGCGGTGCAGTCGAACCTGAACGACACGCAGCTCCAGCTCGAGGAGGCCCGGGGACGGCTGCGCTACCTCGACGACCAGACCGCGTACGCGACCATCTCGATCGTGCTCGGCGAGCGCGTGGCTGCGGCCGCCGCGTCGAGCGACGGCGGGATCGTGGACGCCTGGAGCGACGGCGCGCAGGCCTTCCTCGCGGTCGCCGCCTGGACGTTCGTCGCCGTGGCCACGATCGCGCCGCTCGCGCTGCTCGTCGGCCTCGTGCTCGCCGCGGTGTGGTTCACGCGCCGCCGCCGCATCCGCACCGCCTGAACGGCATACCGGCCCGCCTTTCGTGGGTATTGTCCAGTCGAGACCACGAAGGAGACGTATGGCAGACAGCAAGAACAACTCGGATGCAACCGTTCTCGGCCGGCTCGCCAGCGCCGGCGAAGAGGCCGTGACGCGCCTCCTCGAGGAGATGGGCAAGAACCCGCGCGTGACCGAGGCGCTCGGCAAGGTCGTGTCCGCGAAGGGCACGGTGGACGAGAAGACCCGGCAGACGCTCCGCCAGGTCGGGCTCGCCGCCGCCGACGAGATCAAGGATCTCCGCCTGAACCTGGAGAAGCTCGAGAAGCGCCTCGCGAAGCTCGAGGGCACTCCGGCCAAGAAGCCCGCCGCCAAGAAGCCGGCCGCGAAGAAGCCCGCGACGACCGCCGCCAAGAAGCCCGCCGCGGCGAAGAAGCCGGCCGCCAAGAAGCCGGCCGCGAAGAAAACTCCGCCCGCCTAGCGGGCACGCGGAGCTTCAACGCGTTCGGCACGACGCTGAAGACGATCGGCGTCGTCCCCGGCTGCTCGCCGTCCAGCGTCACGGGGAGCGTCTCGTCGGCGTCGATCGCGACCGTCTTGCCGCGCAGCGTCTCCACCTTCTTGTGGCGGACGTGCGTGCCGCGGTACATCTTGGGAACCGTGAGCACGAAGTCGGCCTTGTTCACGTCTCCGATGAGCAGCGCGTCGAGCAGGCCGTCGTCCGGTTCGGCCTCGGGCGTCACCTTCATACCGCCTGCGGCGTACCGGCCGATCGTCGCGAGCACCTCGAGCATCGGGCCCGAGCGCTCCTCGTCGTCCACGCGCACGGTCATCTGGCTCGGCGACCAGCGCATGAACACGGTCGTCGTCGCCCAGAAGAAGGAGACGCGCCCGCCGAGCGCCTTCGTGGACGTGTCCGCGCGCCGGGCGATCGCGCCGCTGATCCCGGCGCCGCCGAAGTTCGCGAACCACGACTCGGCCTCGGCGCCGTCCCACGCCAGGTAGCGCGCATGGCCGACGTCGATCGTCCGAATGACGCCGTCGCGGGCGATCGCGAGCGCCTTGTCGAGGTCGCCCGGGATCTTGAACGTGCGCATGTAGTCCTTGCCCGTGCCGCGCGGAAGGATCGCCAGCTCGACGTCGCGCTTGCCCGCCCGCATGAGGCCGTTCACGGTCTCGAACACGGTCCCGTCGCCGCCGACCGCGATCACCATGCGTGCGCCGTCGTTCGCGGCCCGCTCGGCCAGATCGGCGATCTCGCCGGCCTTCGTCGAGATGAGGGCGTCCCCGTCGAGATCCGCGGCGGCCGCGCGGCGCGCGATCTCGGGCCAGCGGCGGCCCGTCGATCCGCCTGCGGATGCCGGATTGACGACGAACGCGATGTCCGTCACTGCGTGACGGTGCCGAGCGCGAGCTCGGTCATCTGGTCGACCGCGGCGCGCAGCTCTTCGTCCGTGATCCGCTTGAACTCGCCCTCGACGATCACGTCGCTGACGGTCAGCAGGCAGCCCGCCTGCACCTTGCGGAGCGCGCCGACGGTGAAGAGGACTGCGGCCTCCATCTCGACGGCGAGGATGCCGCGGTCCGACCAGCGCTGGGCGCGGCCGGTGTCCGGGTCGTAGAAGACGTCGCTCGAGACGATCGGCCCGATGCGCACGCGCTTGCCCATCTCCTTCGCGGAGTGGACGGCTGCGTGGACGAGCTCGAAGTCCGCGGTCGGCGCGTGCGGCTCGCCGCCGACGTAGTGGCGCGCGGTTCCGTCCGCGGGGACGGCCGAGAGGGCGACGATGAGGTCGCCGAGCTCGAGGTCCGGCTGGAGCCCGCCGCAGGTGCCGACCCGGAGCAGGCGCTTCACGCCGAGCTGGATGAGCTCCTCGATCACGATCGCCGCGGACGGGCAGCCCATCCCGGTGGACTGCACCGAAACCGGCTTGCCGTCGAACGTGCCGGTGTACCCGAGCATCCCGCGCTCGCAGTTCCGCTGCTGCACGTCCGAGAGGAACGTCTCGGCGATGTACTTCGCGCGCAGCGGGTCTCCGGGGAGGAGGCAGGCCTCGGCGTAATCGCCTTCGTTCGCTCGCACGTGGATCGGCATGGCGGCAGCCTAACCTGCGGGCCGAACCGGAGTAATGTCATCCCGTGCCGCGGCTCGTGCGCTCGCCCGATCTCCACCGGATCCTCGCGTTCTGCGCAGGCGATCCGGTCGAGCGCGTGTTCCTCGAGGACGTCGCCCGGCGCGGGCTCGGGCGCTTCGCGGCGCTCGAGGAGGGCGGCAGGCTGACGGCGCTCTGCCACGTCGGCGCGAACGTCGTCCCCTCCGGGCCGCAAGCCGCGGAGTTCGCCGACCTGGCCGTCGAGGGCGAGCCGCGGATGATCGTGGGCGAGGAGCGGGCCGTGACCGAGCTCTGGGATGCGATCGGGCGGCGGCTTCCCACCCCGGCGGACGACCGCCCCGGCCAGCCCGTCTACGTGCTCGACACGCCGCCGCCGCCGGGGGAGAGCGGGCTGCGGGCGGCGACGCTCGACGATCTCGACCTGATCGTCCCCGCCGCGGCCGACGCGTACTACGAGGAGGTCGGGATCGACGCGTACGGCCGCGACCCCTCGCTCTTCGAGTGGCGCACGCGCGCGCAGATCGAGCAGGGCCGCAGCTGGATCTGGCGGGAGGAGGGCCATGTGCTCTTCAAGGCGGAGGCGTCCGCGTGGACGCACCGGGCCGTGCAGCTCCAGCAGGTCTGGGTCGAGCCGGCCCTGCGCGGCCGCGGCTACGCGAAGCGCGCGCTCGCCGATCTGTGCCGCACGCTCCTCGAGCAGACGCCGCAGGTGTGCCTCTTCGTCCGCCCCGAGAACGACCCCGCGCTGGCGCTCTACGACTCGATCGGCATGCAGCGCACGATCACCTACCGCTCCCTGATCTTCGCGTAGGGGTAGCTGGTTCGAGGGACACCCCGACGGGGGTGGCAGAGTGCCCCCTCTCCACGGATGCTTTGCGTCGATGCGTCCCCTCGGCATCACTGCGGCAGTACTCCTGCTCGTGCTCGGACTCGGCTTTGCCGTGCTGGGCGGCGGCGCCGAAAGCGCCGAGGCTCACTCCTGCTCGGCGGTCGACAAGCGCTTCATCCAGACGGCGAGCACGAACATGGAGGCGCTCTCGATGTGGTCGGAGGGCTTCCGCAAGGGCGAGATCGGCGCCGAAGAGGTCGCGAACGAGGCCAAGGACGCGGCCAAGCGGGTCACGTACGTGAAGCCGCTCGATCCGGCGCTCAAGCAGTCCCAGAAGCTGATCGACGGGATGTTCCGCGAGTACAGCCGGGCGGTGACGCTGGCCGCGAAGGAGCGCGACCGCGCCGGCATCCACATGCAGCGCTCGTACGGCCTCGCGAACTTCGCGCGCGACGTCCTGCTGCAGGCGCAGCCGGAGCTCATGAAGCGCGGCTGCGACGTCGCCCCCTCCTCTAGACGCCTCTCTAAGATGGCCGTGTGGACACGGCCGCTCTCCGAAGTCGCATCGAAGAGCATGTGCGTACGCACGACCTCGTCCCGGCGGGCGGCGACGTCCTCTGCCTCGTCTCCGGCGGCGCCGACTCCACCTGTCTCTGGCACGCGCTCGGCGCGCTCGGCTACCGCGTCGACGCGCTGCACGTGAACCACAAGCTCCGCGGACGGGAATCCGAGGAGGACGCCGCGTTCTGCGCCGAGCGGCTCGGGGCGCGCGTGGTCGAGGCGCCCGGCCGCACCGAGGCCGAGCTGCGCGACCTGCGCTACGCGGTCGAGCCCGGCCGGCTCCGCGCGACGGGCCATACGGCTTCCGACCAGGTCGAGACGATCCTCTATCGCCTGGTCTCGAGCGGGACGACGACCGGCGATCCGCGTCCGCCGCGACGACGGCGTCGTCCGTCCGCTGCTGACGATCTGGCGCGACGAGACGGAGGCCTACTGCCGCGCCGAGGGGCTCGAGTTCCGCGTCGACTCCTCGAACGCCGGTACGAGCCGCGGGCTGATCCGCGACGAGGTGCTCCCGCTCCTGCGGCAGCTGCATCCCGCCGCCGACCGGAACATCCTCGCCTCGCTCACCGCGCCGGCCGAGCTGGCCGCGCCGGTCGAGCGGGCGTTCGCCGACCTCGTCTCCTCGCCGGCGGGCTCGAAGCGCGTCGACCTCGGCGACGGCGTCGTCGCCGTGCGCGAGTACGACCAGGTCTGGCTCGAGCGCGCGCCCGTGGCGCTCGACGGGGAGGTGCGCTGGGGCGGCTGGGTGCTCGCTTCGCAGCGCCCGGGGCTGCGGGTCCGGGGCTGGCGCGCGGGCGATCGGCTGGCAGGCCGCCGCAAGAAGGTTCAGGATCTCTTCGTGGATGCGAAGGTTCCCCGTTCGAAGCGCGAGGCCTGGCCGCTCGTCGTGCGCGGTGACGACGTGGTGACCGTGCCCGGCATCGCCTCGGCCCCGGGCTGGGAAGACGCCGTCAGCGCGCGGAGGGACGCGTAGTGCCCGTGCTTCCGGACGAGCTCCAGGCCGGCGTCGGCGAGATCCTCATCGACGAGGAGACGCTGCAGCACCGCATCGACGAGCTCGGCGCGGCGATCACCGAGGACTACCGCGGCAACGATCTCCTGCTCGTCGGCGTGCTCAAAGGCGCCATCTTCTTCATGGCCGATCTGATGCGGCGGATCGCCCTCCCGTGCGAGGTCGACTTCATGGCGATCTCGAGCTACGGCGCGGGCGTGGACTCTTCCGGGGTCGTCCGGATCCTCAAGGACCTGGACGTCTCGGTCGAAGATCGAAATGTGCTCATCGTGGAGGACATCGTCGATTCGGGCCTGACGCTCTCGTACCTCGTGCGCAACCTCGAGGCGCGGCAGCCGAAGTCCGTGAACATCTGCGCTCTTCTGGCCAAGCCGGAGCGGCGCGAGAACGACGTGGATTGCCGCTACGTGGGCTTTGAGATCCCCAACCGTTTCGTGATCGGGTACGGCCTCGACTTCGCCGAGCGCTATCGCAATCTCCCCTACATCGGGGTGTTGCGAGACGACCTGATCGCGCAGGCTGAGGAGCACTGACCAGGCGCGGGGTGGCCTAGGCCCCCGCTGCTACCCTTCCTCCCAGGAGTCATGCCGTCTTGAGCCGATTTTTCCGTAGCGCGCTTTTCCCGCTGATCCTCATCGTGCTGCTCGTGTACCTGGCGTCGCAGACGCTTTTGCCGAGCAAGCCCGAGCGCGGGAAGATGGCGTACTCGACCCTGATCACGACGGTTCAGACCGAGCCGGAGACGGTCAAGGACGTCGTCTTCAACCCGAAGAGCAAGTCGATCGAGTCGACGGTCAACGGGAAGAAGTTCAAGACGAACTACCCGAGCGACCAGTCGCAGGCCGAGTTCCAGCAGGTCCTGCAGGAGAACGAGGTCGCCTTCGACTCGAAGGGCACCGGGGCGAACCCGTGGTGGTCGTTCCTCACGTACCTGCTCCCGTTCGTCCTCTTCTTCGGCTTCTGGATCTTCCTGATGAACCAGGTGCAGGGCGGCGGCTCGAAGGTGATGAGCTTCGGCAAGAGCCGCGCCAAGCGCATGGCGCCCGACTCGCCCAAGATCACCTTCAAGGACGTGGCCGGCGTGGACGAGGCCGTCGAGGAGCTCCAGGAGATCAAGGAGTTCCTGGAGAACCCGAAGAAGTTCCAGGCGCTCGGCGCGCGGATCCCCAAGGGCGTCCTGCTCTACGGGCCTCCGGGCACCGGGAAGACGCTGCTCGCGCGCTCGGTCGCCGGTGAGGCCGGCGTCCCGTTCTTCTCCATCTCCGGCTCCGACTTCGTCGAGATGTTCGTCGGCGTCGGCGCCTCGCGCGTGCGCGACCTCTTCGAGCAGGCGAAGCAGGCGAGCCCCTGCATCATCTTCATGGACGAGATCGACGCGGTCGGCCGCCATCGCGGCGCCGGCCTCGGAGGCGGCCACGACGAGCGCGAGCAGACGCTGAACCAGCTGCTCGTCGAGATGGACGGCTTCACGATGACGGACAACATCATCCTGATCGCCGCCACGAACCGTCCCGACATCCTCGATCCGGCACTGCTTCGCCCGGGCCGCTTCGACCGCCAGATCGTGGTCGACCGCCCCGACCGGATCGGTCGCCGCAGGATCCTCGAGGTGCACACGAAGGGCAAGCCGCTCGACACCGACATCGATCTCGACACGCTGGCCGCCGGAACCCCCGGGTTCACCGGCGCCGACCTGGCGAACCTCGTCAACGAGGCAGCGCTCCTCGCAGCGCGCCGCGGGCGCAAGACGATCGGCGAGCACGAGCTCGAGGAAGGGATCATGCGCGTGATCGCAGGGCCGGAGAAGAAGACGCGCCTCCTGTCCGAGCACGAGCGCAAGATCACCGCGTACCACGAGATGGGCCACGCGATCGTCGGGCACTACCTGCCGAACTGCGACGACGTCCACAAGATCTCGATCATCAGCCGCGGCCAGGCGCTCGGCTACACGATCTCGCTGCCGTCCGAGGACAAGTTCCTGACGACGCGCTCGGCGCTCATGGACCAGATGGGGATGACGCTCGGCGGCCGTGCGGCCGAGGAGCTCGTCTTCCACGAGGTCACGACGGGCGCCGCGAACGATCTCGAGAAGGTCACCTCGACCGCGAAGCACATGATCATGCGCTACGGGATGAGCGAGAAGCTCGGCCCGCGCGTGCTGGGCCGCAACCACGACCAGCCGTTCCTCGGCCGCGACATGGGCGGCGAGCCGGACTACTCCGAGGAGATCGCGCGCGAGATCGACGACGAGATCCGCCGCGTCATCGAGGAGTCGCACGGCCGCGCGATCCAGGTCCTGAAGGACCACATGGACGAGCTGCACCAGATCACCGAGCTGCTGATCGAGCGCGAGACGATCGACAAGGATCAGTTCGAGCGGCTGCTCGCGGGCGAGTCTCCCGAGACCGTCTTCGTCGAGCCGGAGAAGCCGGCCGCCGACGAGCCCGAGCCCGCGCCGGACAAGAAGCCGCGCACCGAGCCGAAGCCGCGTCCGTTCCCGCTCCCGGGCGCGACGATGCAGCCGCCGCCGCCCGAGAGCGCGTAGCTCCCCACCGTGCGAGCGGCGCTGCTTTTCGCCGTCCTATTCGTCGCCGGGTGCGGTGGCTCGACAACGACCGTAACGCGGAGCGAGACGGAGACCGTCACCGAGACGAATTCGGTCACGCAGACCGTCGAGACATCCGTCGGCCTGCCGGACGCCGTCGCCCAGACCCATGCCGAGCTTCTGGCGGCGGCCCGGTCCGGCGATTACGAGGCGCTGCGGCCGCTCGTCCCGGACGACGAGTTCTCCTACACATTCGGGCTGCCCGCGGAGGGCGGACCGATCGCCCACTGGCAGCAGGTGGACGAGACCTCGGACGAACGAACGATCGACGTCCTGGCACGCATCCTCGAACTGCCCTACACGCTTTACCAGGGCACGTACATCTGGCCGTTCGCGTTCGACAAGGAGCCCGGTGACCTGTCGCCGTACGAGCGTGGATCTGCTTGGCGACCTGGCCGACGACTTCGGCGCCGGCAGCGGCTATCTCGGCTGGCGCGCAGGTATCGAGCCCGACGGCACGTGGGCGTTCTTCATCGCGGGCGACTAGGCGTTGACGGCGGGCGTCGGCCCTGATTTCGTCGCCGTCGTGAAGCTGACGGTCTCGAACGCGGCGTCGAGGCACATCCGCCAACGGGGCGGGACGCTCTACATCTGGCTGCGCGATCCCGGCTGGAGGAGCGTCTGGTGGAAGGTCGAGATCGCCACCGAGCGGCCCGAACTCGACGTGAAATGGCAAATACGGCGGGACGCCGGGGTCACGGTCCGCGTCGATGCGGCGATTCCGCTCATCAGGGACGTGAGGATCGTCACTGTGGCCCTGGCCGCGGAGGCTCTGGGTCGAGGGCCTGAGGCAGGGCGGCGGCAACTAGCGCAACATGCGCCGGGCGGTCGCTGATCGGTTTCTCCGCGCGCGCCCCACCCTGGGAGGGGATGAACCACCCGCCACCCGCCTTCGACGGTACCCGGGAAATGCGCGCGTGTCTGTCACGGACCGTGCCGATTCTGTGACGGTGCCGGGCCGATTCCCGCACACGCCGCTGTTTGACACGCGGGCCCGCCCGGTGGGAGGGTCCGAGGCGAGGTGTCCGCCGCAGACGTCTCAGAGCCGGCTCTGCCGGCGCGCCGCCCGAAGTTGGGTCTCGCCCTCTCCGGAGGCGGCTTTCGCGCCGCGTTCTTCCACGTGGGCGTCCTCGCGCGCATGGCCGAGCGCGGGCTCCTGCGCAAGGTCGAGGTCATCTCGACCGTGTCGGGCGGCTCGATCGTCGGCGCCCAGCTCTACCTGCACCTGAAGGATCTCCACGAGAACGTCCCGGCCGCGGAGATCACCGACGAGCACTACGTCCGCATCGTCGAGCACCTCGAGACGACCTTCCTCGCCGGCGTCGAGCAGCACGTCCGCGCGCTCGCGACCGCGAACTTCGCCAAGAACTGGCGGATGCGCCGCGCCGACTACTCCCGCAGCGACCGCCTCGGCGAGCTCTACGACGAGATCTTCTACCGTCCCGCCTGGGACAAGCCGCTCTTCGGCCCGCCCGCGCCCAGGGAGAACCCGGACGGGATGGTGCAGGTCCGCGATCTGCTCGTCCGCCCCGTCGGCGCGCCGCCGGGCTTCAACCCGTTCCGCGACAACGCCCAGCGGGAGAACGCGCCGGTGCCCGTCCTCATCGTCAACGCGACCTCGCTGAACACCGGCCACGCCTGGCGCTTCGAGGCCGTGCGCATGGGCGAGTACCCGCGCGACGAGGAGTACTGGGTCGAGATCGACAAGAACAAGCGGCTCGAGGTCACGGACTGGGAGAACATCGCCCCGCGTCAGCGGAGCTTCGAGCTCGGGCTCGCCGTCGCGGCCTCGTCCTGCGTGCCGGGACTCTTCCATCCGCTCGCCGTCTCCGGCCTCTTCCGCTACCGGATCGGGAAGAGCACGCGGGAGCTTCGCGTCCAGCTCGTCGACGGCGGCGTCCACGACAACCAGGGCGTCGGCACGCTCCTCGACGCCGGCTGCGAGCGCGTGATCGTCAGCGACGCGTCCGGCCAGATGGCCGACATGGACGAGCCCTCGACGCGGATCCCGGCCTCGGTCACGCGCTCCACGTCGGGGATCTACGGCGACCGCGTGCGGGAGGAGCAGCTCTCGGACGTCCGCCGCCAGCCCGGGCGCTCGGCGCTCATCCACCTGCGCAAGGGACTGCCCGCGCTGGTCGTGCCGCCCGTGCCCGACGACGAGCCGGACACCACGACGACGCCGGTCATGCGCGGCGCCGTCTCCTACGATGTCGCGCCGCGGGTGCAGCTCATGCTCTCGCAGGTGCGCACCGACCTCGACTCGTTCAGCGAGGTCGAGGCGCACTCGCTCGCGGGCTACGGCTACGCGATGAGCTCGGTCGAGCTGGAGGTGCCGGGGATCAAGGATCTCGCCGCGCCCGACCCGGATGCGACCGTCGGGAGCTGGGCGTTCACGCGCGTCCTCGACTACCTCCGGCGGCCGCCGGACCCGTTCCTGAACCAGCTCGCGATCGCGCAGAAGCGGTTCCTGAAGCCGGTCAAGCTGAGCGGGCGCGCCAAGCTCCAGGCTGCGGTGGCGGCGCTCCTCGCGCTCGTCGTCGTCGGCGGCCTTGTCGCGCTCGTCCTCTATCTGGTGCGCGACTGGCTGACCTCGGACATCCCGACCTGGGGCGCGGTCGTCGCCGTCCTGGGCTTCGCGGCCGTCGTCGCGGCGTTCGTCGTCCTCTACCTGAAGCGCGCGTTTCGCACCCGCTCGCATCGCCGCGCTCTCGGAGTACCTCTACGGCCGGCTCAGCCCCGCGCTCCTGGCGCTGCCGTTGTGGATCTTCGCCCGTTTCACGCTCCGCCAGCACAAGCTGTTCCTGAAGGCGGGGCGAATCGACGCGATCGACGCTGAGGTCGCCAGGAACCCGAACCCATCGTCGACCGACAAGGAGGAGAGCACGTGAGCAACGACGGACCGCTCGGACAGCCACGCGGGATCCTTTTCGCGATCCTGATGTTCATCATCACGCTCGGCTTCTACAGCTGGTACTGGGCCTTCAAGACCTTCGAGGAGATGAAGCTGCACACCGGAAACGGAGTCGGAGGCGTGATCGGCCTCCTCATCCAGATCCTGTTCTCGCCGATCAACCTGTTCCTCGCCCCGTCCGAGGTCGGGAAGATGTACCAGGCAGACGGCCAAGAGGCACCGATCTCGGGTTGGGCCGGCCTCTGGAACCTCATCCCGATCGTCGGGTCGATCATCTGGTTCGTGCTGGTCCAGGGCGCGCTCAACCGGTACTGGGAGTCCAAGTCCCTCGGCACCCCCATCGAGGCCGCCGCCTAGAGGTTCCGGCCGCCCAGCGGGGGCTGCGACACTTCCCCCATGAGCTCGGTCGCAGCGCGCTTCCCCCGGCCCAGCGTCATGGGCATCGTCAACGTGACCCCCGACTCCTTCTCGGACGGGGGCGTCAACCTCGATCCCGCCGTTGCGGCGGCGAACGCGCGCGGGATGATCGAGGACGGAGCCGCGCTCGTGGACGTCGGCGGCGAGTCGACGAGGCCCGGCGCCGGCGCCGTCTCGCTGGACGAGGAGCTGCGCCGCGTCGTTCCCGTGCTCGAGGCGATCGCCGGCGAGCTGCCGGTCTCGATCGACACGTCGAAGGCCGAGGTGGCCCGGCGCGCGCTCGCGCTCGGGGCGATCCTCGTGAACGACGTGACCGCGCTGCGCGGCGATCCCGAGCTCGCCGGCGTCGTCGCCGAGTCCGGCGCGTTCCTCTGCCTGATGCACATGCTCGGCGAGCCGCGGACGATGCAGGACGACCCCCGCTACGACGACGTCGTCTCCGAGGTCGCGCGGTTCCTCGAGGAGCGGCTCGCGTTCGCGGTCGGCGAAGGGATTCCCGAGGAGCGGATCTGCCTCGACCCGGGCATCGGGTTCGGCAAGACGGTCGAGCACAACGTCGAGCTGATCGCGCGGCTCGGCGAGATCGCCGCCCTCGGCCGGCCCGTGGTGGTCGGTGCGTCCCGCAAGCGCTTCCTGGGACGGCTGCTCGGCGACACCGAGGCGACCACCGGTCCGGTCGCGGCCGGGATCGGCGCCGCCGTCACCGCCTACGAGCGCGGTGCGACGATGCTTCGCGTGCACGACGTCCGTCCGCATGTCGAGGCCCTGGCCGTTGCGGCCGCGGTGGCGCCGTGAGCCGCGTGACGATCGAGCTCCACGGCCTCGAGCTGCACGGGTTCCACGGCGTGCTGGAGGAGGAGCGGCGCGACGGCCAGACGTTCCTCTTCGACCTCGAGCTCGACGCCGACGTCGCCGGGGCGCGAAGCGACGACCTGGCCGAGACGATCGACTACCGCGAGATCGTCGCGTGCGTTCGCGAGATCTCGGACGGCCGCGCGTTCGAGCTGCTCGAAGCGCTCGCCGAGGCGCTCGCCGACGCGCTGCTCGCCCGGTTCCCCGTCTCCCGTGTCCGGGTGCGGGTCCGCAAGCCGCAGGTCCAGCTCGAAGCGCCGGTCGAGTACACGGCCGTGACCGTCGAAAGAACTAGCTGACGGTCGCGAGGAACGCGAACTCGACGTCGTCGAGCGGCGTTCCGCGGCACGAGTACAGGTCGCCGGTCCAGCAGTTGTAGCGCGTGCTCGCGTTGGTGAGGACGAGCGTCACCTTGGAGGCGCTGCCGAAGTTCGGGACCGTGATCGTCCAGACCGCCCCGCTGGGGACGGCGGCGATCTTCGTGACCACGCTGCCGGTCGTGACGACCGCGCTCGCGCGCGAGGTCACCGGATCGTCCGGGAGGCTGAGCGTGAACGTCAGCGTCGAGCCGGCGGCCACGCCCGACGGCGTGAAGTCGTAGTAGGAGTTCGAGAGGTGCGCGACCGGGACCGAGCTCAGCGCGATGCCGGCGTTCGTGACCGGAACCGTCTCGATCGGGCCCGGCTTCGGGTACTTCGAGCCCTCCGAGTAGAACGAGCCGGGCCGCAGGTTGCGGTAGCCGAAGTCGGCGAGCAGGTTCCCGAAGTCCGCGCCGATGTTCTCGAGCACGTGCACGGTTCCCTGGGCCGAGTACTCGTCCAGCGCGCCGGGCCGCGAGTCCACGCGTCCCCAGATCTTGCGGACGACGCCCGGGCCGAACCGCTCGGACAGGTAGCGCCAGAAGATCCAGACGCCGTAGTGGTAGCCGGAGTCGGTCTCGGAGAAGTCGGGGTTCTCGTGGTCGAGCGGCAGCCACGCGAAGTCCGTGCCGAGCGGGCCGACCCTCAGGTACTGGCGGTTGTCGTTCACCGTGTCGTAGACCTGGTCCTCGATCCAGCCGGCCGTGCCCTCCATGAGCCAGAGGTCCTCGAGGAAGTCGTAGCCGTACTGGACGGCGTGGAAGAACTCGTGCGCGACGGTGACCTGCAGCGCCCTCGTGCCGTACGCGGCGCCGCCGAACTGGGAGCGGGCGAAGTCGTCGTCGACCACGCAGTACGCGGAGACGTCGCCGCGCGGTCCGCGGGTCGGATCGTCGGTCGTGCAGTAGCCGTAGAGCCCGATCGCTCCGACGTCGGCGACGTACACGTCGAGCTTTCCGTTCGGGCCGTGGTTCTTCGACCTCCGGTCGGACTTCGGCGCGCGGTAGCCCATGCGCCCGACCTCGACCTTCCACACGTGGCTCGTCACCTCGCGCGTCGTGTCGATCCAGTCGGGCACGCGGTTGCGGTTCCTGTCCTTCAGGCTCGGCGCGTCGCTCGTCTTGGAGACCCAGAAGACGCAGATCCTCACGCCGCACTTGTGGCGTGCCTTCGCCCGGTACTTGCGGATCGAGTCGAACGAGCTCGTCGGCCGGGCGAGCAGGCGCCGGGCGACGGCGCGCTCCGAATACGACAGCCGGTCGAGCCGCGCGACGAGGTCGCGGAGGATGATCGTCGCCTCGTAGCGCTCGGGCGTCTCGACGTCGCCGAACATGAGGCGGGCGCGGACGGGCTCGGCGATCGCGCGCACCCGCTCGAGGGCGTACTGGGCCTCGGAGATCCGCCCGGCTTCGAACGCCTGTGCGATCCCGTCGTTTCCGGGCTGGATCCTCGGAAGCTGCGGCTTGAACGGCTGCGCCGCCTGCGCTCCCCCGGCGCCGATTCCCATGCACGCGAGCGCGGCGATGAAGACCACGAAGGGCCGCTGCATCCGAGTCCTGGGAGGGTGGGTATGCACGATGAAAAGGACGCGGCCTTCCGAGGCGCGTGCTCTCATGGTACTCCCGGCTTCGCGGATCGCCCGCGGAAGAGAAAGAACCTTTACCGACCCGCTAATGCGCGCCTTTATCGGACTCGGATCGAATCTCGGCGACCGCGACGCGACGATCGAGCGCGCCGTCGAGCTCCTCGGCGCCGCACCCGGCGTCCGCATCCTCGCGGTGTCGTCGCTACGCGAGACCGAGCCCTGGGGTTACGCCGACCAGCCGGAGTTCCTGAACGGCGCCGTCGAGGTCGACACCGAGCTCCTGCCTCGCGGGCTCCTCGCGGTCCTGAACCGGATCGAGGACGAGCTCGGGCGTGTGCGCGACCCGGCCCAGCAGTACGCCCCGCGAACACTGGATCTCGACCTGCTCCTCTACGGCGAGGGGACGGTCGACGAGCCGGACCTCACGGTTCCGCACCCGCGGCTCGCTCGAGCGGGCCTTCGCGCTGGAGCCGCTGGTCGAGATCGATCCCGTCGCTCACGATGCCCGACGGGACACGGCTCAAGGACATCCTCGGGACTCTGGTGGACCAGAGCTAGAATCCGAGCTATGTCACACCTCGACGAGCTCGACGAGTTCGAAGCCGACCTCGAGCTCCGCCTCAAGAAGGAATACACCGCCGTCTTCGGCCTCTTCCGCTACTGCGTGGTCACGCAGGACTCGACGTACCTGTGCAACCGCCTCGACGTGAAGGTGCTGCCGCAGTCGACCTATCCGTTCTTCCACGTGACCATGGAGGACGTCTGGGTGTGGGACAAGAACCGGCCGACGCGGATGATCCCGAAGGCCGAGGTGTACACGTCGAGCGACGTGACGATCGAGGAGCTCCGCGGCGAGGGCGAGGAGCCCACGATCACCGCGGAGGCGCTCGCCGAGCGGCTCGGCGAGACTCCCACGACCGACGACGAGTAAGTGCCTCCCTCGGCGATAGTTCTCGCGTCCCTGACGGGCCCGGAACCGCCATGCGGCGTCCTCGGTTGCGCTCGTATTGGGCAATACGAACGCGCCCTGCGTCCTTGCCTGGCGGCCCCGGTCGGTCGTCAGGAACACGGAACCATCACCGAGAGGGCGTCCGCTGCTCCTAGCGGTCGACGTCGGCAACACGCAGACCGTGCTCGGTCTGTTCGAGGGCGACCGTCTCGCCGAGCACTGGCGCGTCGCGACCGAGGCCGAGCGCACCGGCGACGAGCTGGGCGCGCTCGTGGGCCGGCTCCTCGAGCTGCGCGACCTCGGCTTCGAGGAGATCTCCGGCGTCTGCCTCTCGACGACCGTTCCGGCGCTCGTCCGCGCCTACACCGAGTTCTCCGAGACCTACGCCGAGGCGCCGATCCTCGTCGTCGGGCCGGGGACGAAGACCGGCGTGCCGGTGCGCTACGACGATCCCCGCGAGGTCGGCCCGGACCGGGTCGTGAACGCGGTCGCCGCGCGCGAGCGCTACGGCGCGCCGTGCATCGTCGTCGACTTCGGCACGTCCACGAACTTCGACGCCGTCTCCGCCGAGGGCGAGTACGTCGGCGGCGTCCTCGCGCCGGGGATCGAGGTCTCCATGGAGGCGCTCTTCGCCCGCGCGGCGCGACTCACGAAGGTCGACTTCGTCGCGCCCGACAAGGTCATCTCGGCGAACACGACCTCGGCGCTCCAGTCGGGCGTCGTCTTCGGCTTCGCCGGCCAGGTGGACGGCATCGTCACGCGCATGCGCGCGGAGCTCGGCGCCGAGGCGCGGGTGATCGCAACGGGCGGGCTCGCGTCTCTGATCGCCCCGCACTCGGAGACGATCGAGCTGGTGGACGAGTTCCTGACGCTCGAGGGCCTGCGGCTCGTGTGGGATCGCGCCGACCACTAGCGCGCCGACTGCCGGTCCCCGTCGACACACCCGCTTCGCAGCGTGGCAGTTCCGGCCGTGTCGGACTTAGCAACAGACTGTTGCTAACTCGGAAACGCAGGCCCACGCTTGCGATCCGCAAGTAACAGACTGCAACTTGGGATTGTTCGCGCGCCTTTCGTGCGCAAGTCGGCCCGCATTTGATTCGCGTGGCGAGGCGGAGGTGGACGCGGCGGCGGGCGCCGAGTAGGCCGGGTCGAAGCGCCAGCCGTGAGCTAGTGCGGCCCGACGACGACCTGGTCTAGCTGGAGCCGCGTGAGCGGCGTCGTCCAGAGGTCCTCGATCCACGGGCGCCGCACCAGCATCGTGCGGCCGTAGAACACGGGCAGGATCGCCGCGCGCTCGGACACCCAGATCCGGTCGAGCTCGTGGTACAGGCGCATCCGCTCGTTCGTGTTCTCGAGATCGCGGGCGCGCTCGTAGATCTCCTCGATCTCCGCGTCCATGTAGAGCGGCCAGCCGCTCGCCTTGAAGAGGCCGCGGAAGAAGCCGTCGGGATCGGGGTAGTCGGCCGTCCAGCCCGAGAGCCACATGTGGTCGGTGTCCTCGATGTTCGAGCCCCAGAGGTGGCCCTCGATCAACCGCACCTTGACTCGCGCGCCGAGCACCTCGCGCCACTGGTCGGCGAGCCCGTCGGCGAAGTCCTTCCAGATCGACGCGACGATCGACACCTCGGGGAGCCCCTTGCCCTCCGGGTAGCCGGCGTCCGCGAGGAGCTTGCGGGCGAGCTCCGGGTCGTACGACGGGGCGACCTTGTGCGAGTGGCCCGGCATCGCCGGAGGGATCGCGCCGCCCTTCACCGCGGACGTGACGAGGCCGTGCTGCGCCGGCTTCAGCGCCTCCCGGTCGATCGCGTGCGAGAACGCCTTGCGGACGAGCTCGTTCGAGAACGGGCTCGTGTCCGGGCGGAAGCCGACGTACGTCATCGAGAGCTCCGGCACGAGATCGACGATCGTGTTCTCGG
Organism: uncultured Actinomycetes bacterium; assembly: GCA_963705875.1. GTDB lineage: Bacteria > Actinomycetota > Thermoleophilia > Gaiellales > Gaiellaceae > CAVRUF01. Next base: position 224,333 of record OY970117.1, read on the forward strand.
CGTCGCGGGCGCGCGGGTCGTGCACGTGCAGGACGTCGTAGCGTCCGTCGATCCATTCCTTCACGGTCTCTCCGACGGGCCCTCTGGCGAAGGTGATCGCGATCTCCTTCACGTTGCCGCGCTCACCGACGAAGTGCGGGTTCGCCGCGAGCAGCGCTCCGTCGTCGTTCAGCTCGGCGAGGACGAACGGCCCGTTCGAGACGAGGTTCTTCGGATCGCGCCAGGCGTCGCCGAGCGACTCGCAGGCGTGCTTCGGCCGCGGGTACGCCCAGGTCGCGGCCAGGATGTAGGGGAAGTACGGCCGCGGTGCGCGCAGCCGAACCTCGAGCGTGCGGTCGTCGAGCGCCGTCGCCGACTCGATGTCCTCCAGGAGGAACGCGGTGACCGCCCGTTCCTCGCGGATCTTCGTCCACGCGTAGACGAAGTCCTCGGCCGTGACCGGCTCGCCGTCGCTCCAGCTGACGCCCTCCTTCAGGCGGAACAGGTACTCGAGCCCGTCGCTCGAGACGCGCATGTTGTCCGCCATCGCCGGCACGACGTTCAGCTCGCGGTCGACGATCAGGAGGCCCTGGAAGAGGTGCGAGATGAACTGGCCGCCCTCGGTCGTGTAGACGTCGCCCGGAGAGATCTCGTCGGGCGGCTGCGCCGCGGTCTCGACCCGGGCGGTGAGCTCGTAGGTCGGTGGGCTCCTCGACGCGGCAGCAGAACGCCTCGTCGTACGTCTTCTCGGCCTGCTCGAAGTCGGAGGCCAGGTGGTAGGCGAGCGCCATCTTGAAGAGCGTGTCGCGCGCGCGGCGCTCGTCGCCGAGGCGGGCGAGGAAGGCGCGGGCGCTGCGGTAGTGCGCGAGCGCCTCCTGGTCGGCGTAGATCCGCCGGGCCGCGTCGCCGGCCGCGAGCAGGTACTCGACCGCCTTCTCCGGCTCGTCCGCCTCGCTGAAGTGGCGCGCGAGCAGCTCGTAGACCTCTTCGGGATAGTCCTTGTAGAGCTCCTCGAGCGCCTCGCCGACGCGGCGGTGCAGGTCGCGGCGGGTCGGCTCGACGAGCGTCGCGTAGGCGACCTCCTGGACGAGCCCGTGCCGGAACCGGTATTCGGGAGCCGGGCGGCGGCGCTTCTCGACGATCAGGTCGAGGCGCTGCAGCTCGAGGAGCGCGTCGCGCAGCTGGTCGTGCGGAACGAGCTTCTCGAGCAGCGGCAGTCCGAACGTGCGCCCGATCACCGCGGCCAGGCTGACCACCTCGCGGGTGTCCGGCTCGAGCCGGTCGAGCCGGGCCTGCAGCGCACCCTGGACGAGCGCCGGAACCGCGAGGTCGTCGGTCGAGACCGCGAGCTTCCAGGAGCCGTTCGACCGCGTCAGCGCGCCGCGCTCGACGAGATCGCGCAGGGCCTCCTCGAGGAAGAACGGGTTGCCGCCCGCGCGCTCGACGAGGAGATCCGAGACGGCCTCGGGCAGCTCGCCGTCGGCCGTGCGGTCGACGAGCGCCTTCGACGCGTCCGACGGCAGCGGCCGCAGCTCGATCTCGCGGTAGCGGTGCGGATGGAGCTGGCGCGCGCGCTCGCCGAGGCGCCAGGAGCGGTGCTCGCGCTCGGTGCGGTAGAGGAAGACGAGCCCGATGGCCGCCTCCTCGGTCACGCGCAGCGTCTCCTCGAGCAGCTCGAGCGTCGACTCGTCCGCCCAGTGGAGATCCTCGAGGACGACGCAGAGCGGCTGCTCCTGGGAGAGCCGGTAGAGCAGCTCCGCGAAGACCTCGATCGTCTGGTGCTGGACGCTCTCGCGGTTCAGCTCGCGGATCTTCTCCGCCTCGTCGGGCTCGAGCGTGAGCCCCAGGAGGTTGGCGAGGAACGAGTAGGCGTCGTCCGCCTCGTCCCCGAAGACCTCGGCGAGCTGCGCCTTCAGCTCGAGGCGCACGCGCGTCTCCGGCGTCGACGCGCCGACGCGCAGCCAGTCGCGCAGGAGGTCGCGGATGGGGGAGTAGGGGAAGCTCTGCGCGTACGAGACCGCCCGGCCCTCGATGAAGCGGATCAGGTCGGTGTACTCGGAGCGGACCTCGTTCACGAGCCGCGTCTTGCCGATGCCGGCCTCGCCGATCACCGAGACGATCACGCCGCGGCCCTCGCGGAGGCCGTCCATCGTGCGCTCGAGGACGGTCAGCTCGAAGTCGCGGCCCACGAGCGGGCCGGTGGGCATCGCGCGCTCGGTCTCGCGCACGCCGCGAACGCGGAACGTGGTGACGGGGACGCTCTTGCCGCGGAGCTCCTGCTCGCTGAGCTCCTCGAGCTCGAAGCAGCCTTCGGCCGAGCGTGCGGTCTCGGCGGCGATCGCAACCTCGCCCGCCGGCGCGACCTCCTGGAGCCGCGAGGCGACGTTGACGGTGTCGCCGAGCGCGTTCATCCGCTCGGCGATGTCCGCGCCGTCGTCGGCCGGGATGACGACCGGGCCGGTGTTCACGCCCACGCGCACGGAGAGTTCGACCTCGTAGGCGTCGCGCACCTCCTCGGCGTACCGGGCGACCGCGCGCTGGATCGCGAGCGCGGCCAGGACGGCGCGCTCGGAGTCGTCCTCGTGGGCGATCGGAGCGCCGAAAATGGCGAAGATCTCGTCCCCGACACGCTGCACGACGGTGCCGTCGTAGCGGCGGATCTGGGTGGCCATGATCCGCAGCACCTCGTCCATCAGGAACTTCGAACGCTCGGGCCCGAGGCGCTCTCCGATACCCGTCGAGTTGACGACGTCGGCGATGAGAACCGAGACGATTCGCCTCTGACCTGTGGCGACTGTTGCCATGGTCGAAGCGTACCGGGGCGAACCCCTGTTCCCGGAGCCCTCTATCCGCCTGCGTAAATGGACACGGGGAGGTCGAGCGTCGTGTGCTCGACCGCCGGAACCTCGGCGCGGAGGGCCTCGAGGAGCTCGGCCGCGCCGGGTGCCGCCGCGAGCAGGCGTTCCTGCACCTCGGCGATCGTCGCGAGCTGGACGAGCTCCTGCTTGAACGGCTTCGGGAAGCGCCCGTGGCCGAGGAACCAGCCGTAGAACTTCTTCAGGAACCCGGTCGCGCGCTCCTCGCCCATCTCGCGCACGGTGTCCTCGATGAAGAAGAGCAGCTCGGCGACGACCTCCTCGCGGGACGGGCGGTGGCCGTTGCGCCCGGCGATCTCCGCGACCGTCCACGGATTGCCCTGCGCCGCACGCCCGACCATGACCGCGGCCGCGCCGGTCTGCGCGAGCACCTCCTCCGCGCTCGCGCGCGAGACGATGTCACCCGAGGCGATCACGGGGACGTCCACGAGGTCGACGAGCTCGGCGGTGAGCGAATGGTCGGCGGTGCCCGGTGTACATCTGCTTGGCGGAGCGGGGGTGGAGCGTCAGCGCGGCGGCGCCTGCCTCGACGAGCCGGGGGCCGACCGAGAGCGCGTCGCGCGAGCCGTTCGCGACGCCGCGGCGCATCTTCACCGTGACCGGGACGGAGACCGCCTCGGCCACGCTCGCGACGATCCGGCAGGCGTGCTCGGGATCGTCGAGGAGCGTCGCGCCCGCGCCGGTCTTGGTCACCTTGCGGACCGGGCAGCCGAAGTTGATGTCCACGATGTCGGCGCCCGCGGCCTCGACGAGGCGCGCCGCGTCGGCCATCGCGTCGGGGTCGGCGCCGAAGATCTGGACTGCCAGCGGATGCTCGTCAGCGCCGATCCGCAGGTACCCGAGCGTGCGCTCGTTGCGGTGCGCGAGGCCGGCGCAGCTGACCATCTCGGAGCACACCAGACCGGCTCCAAAACGGCGTCCCTGGCGGCGAAAGGCCTGCACGCTGACCCCGGCCATCGGGGCGAGCACGATCCGGCCGTGAATCACGACCGGGCCGATGCTCCAGGGTGCGTCCAGATCTACCTGCATTGAGGCAGGAAATCGTAGCCGAGGGCCGAACACGCGAGCCTTGACGCGCTCGCTATCATTCGCCCGCTCACGAACCCCTGGCTGGGGCTCGGACTGCGGAAATCGGAGTCTCGGAGGCTTGAAGTGAAAGACGTACTGCTCACGCCCGACGGCTTGAAAAGGCTGACGGAAGAGCTCGAATATCTGAAGACCGACAAGCGCCGCGAGGTCGCGGAGCGGATCAAGCACGCGCGCGAGTTCGGCGACATCTCCGAGAACTCGGAGTACGACGACGCGAAGAACGAGCAGGCGATGGTCGAGCAGAAGATCGCGCAGCTCGAGGAACGCCTCGCGCGCGCGCAGCTGATCAAGCCGGAGGACGTGCCCAAGGGCGTCGTCGCGATCGGAATGAGCGTCCGCCTGCGGGACCTGGACGCGAACGAGACGGTCGAGTACTTCATCGTCGGCTCCGCGGAGGCGAACCCGGCCGAGCGCAAGCTCTCGAACGAGTCGCCGGTCGGCCGCGCGATCATCGGCCGCAAGAAGGGCGAGACCGTCGAGGTCGCCACGCCCCGCGGCTCCATGAAGTACAAGATCATGGACGTAAAGGCCGCATAAAACCTCGCGCTTCGCGCATGCGGTTTTCCGCGGGAATTGCGCAGGCGCTGACGGCGAGCGGTAGTGAACGAGGCCCGAGTGAATCGGGCCTCGCGGCGAGGCTGCGTTCCGGGGCCAGACCGGCTCGGCGACTAGACTCGCGGCGCCATGCCGCAGCTTTCCAAGCGCTTTCCCGACCGGGACGAGATCGCCGCCGTGCGGGCCGAGGCCGACGCGCTCGAGCCCGGTGCCGAGGGCTCGGAGAAGCGGCGGCTCGCCGGTCGCGTGATGGGCCGTCGCGGGCACGGAAAGCTCGTCTTCCTGGATCTCGTCGACCGTTCCGGACGGATCCAGCTCCTGTGCGCCGCCGACCGCGCGGGTCCGGTCGATCTCGACCTCGGCGACATCGTCGGCGTCGTCGGCCCGGCCACGAAGACGAAGCGCGGGGAGCCCTCGCTCGCCGTGGACGAGCTCGAGCTCCTGGCCAAGATCGACAGCCCGCTCCCAGACACGTACCACGGCCTCGTCGACGCCGAGACGCGCTACCGCAAGCGCTACCTCGACCTGCTCGTCAACGAGGAGGCGCGCAAGGATTTCCTGACGCGTAGCCATCTGGTGTCGGCCTTGCGGCGACGCCTCGACACGGATGGCTTCGTCGAGGTCGAGACCCCGGTGCTCCAGCCGCGCTACGGCGGCGCGTTCGCCGCGCCCTTCGTCACGCACTCGAACGAGCTGGGCCGCGATCTCTACCTTCGCATCGCGACCGAGCTCTACCTCAAGCGCCTGATCGTCGGCGGGCTCGAGCGGGTCTACGAGATCGGCAAGGACTTCCGCAACGAGAGCATCTCCTACAAGCACCAGCCGGAGTTCACGATGCTCGAGTGGTACGAGGCCTACGCCGACTACGAGGACACGATGGCGCGGATCGAGACGCTGGTCGACGCGGCCGCGCGCGAGGTCCTCGGCACGACGAACGTCACCTTCCGCGGCCACGAGATCGATCTCGCCGCGCCGTGGAAGCGCGTCTCGTTCGTCGCGGCCCTCACCGAGCACGGCGTCTGGTCGACCGATGAGTCCGAGCTGCGCTCTCTATTAGACGCGCGCGAAGTCGACACGAAGGCGGACAAGACCTGGGCGCAGCTCGTCGACCACGCGATCAGCCACTTCGTGGAGCCGGATCTGATCCAGCCGACGATCCTCTACGACTATCCGCTCGAGCTCTCCCCGTTCGCGCGCACGCGTGACGACGACGAGCGGACCGTCGAGCGCTTCGAGTACTTCGCCGGCGGCATGGAGCTCGGCAACGCCTACACGGAGATCAACACCGCGGCGGAGCAGGAGGAGCGGTTTCGTCTGCAGCAGACCGAGCGCCAGGCGGGGGACTCGACCGCCGAGGAGGGCGATCCCGACTACGTCGAGGCGCTCACCTACGGCATGCCGCCGACGGCCGGTTTGGGGCTCGGAATCGACCGGCTCGCGATGCTCTTCACGGGCCGCGAGACGATCCGCGACGTCATCCTCTTCCCCAGCCTCCGCGACCGGTAGCCTTCAAGCCTCGAACGAGGGAAGGGCTGTATCCCTCGATCGGGGCATTTTTAGCTGAAAGCACTTGAAGAACTCACCCTTCTAGGGGAGAGTGTGAGACCTCAGGAGAGGGAGGGCGTCACCCCCCATGCGGCACGAGTGATCCGGGCGACACGGACGGGGTCCAGAAGTCCGTTTCGTGCCCGGGAGACGCCCTGAACGTACATAAGGTCGAGAGGAGAATCATGCTGCGGCACCGTGGGGTTGGGGTTAGTGCAACCAAGAAGTCGACGCTCGTCATGCTCGCGATCGGGCTTGCGCTGTTCGTCGTTGCAGGCGCGATCGCTGCGCGGGGCTCGTCCCCGCTCGGGCAGGACTTCAAGACGCCGGTCGGTTCGCCGAGTCCGGACGTCGCGAAAAGCAAGGCCGGCGCCGCTCAGGCGAGCGCCGGAACGAAAGCTTCAGGCGGCAGCGCATCCGCTGCGCAGGCCGCCTCCGCCGCCAAGAGCGGCAGCGTCAGCAAGTCCGCAGCAAGCTCGACGAGCGCCAGCTCGGCGAGTGTCGCCGCCTCCGAGGACGGGGTCGGCGCTTCTTCCGACGAGCTCGCCTCCTCCGGGCTCGCGGCCGATTCCAGCCGCCTCTCCGCCCGCAAGTCGGGCGGCCGTGGCGCGCTGACGTACGGCTACATCAAGGGCAAGAAGTTCCACGATCTCAACGTGAACGGCGTGCGCGATTCCGGGGAGCCGTATCTCGAGAACTGGATCATCAAGGCCTACAAGGACACCGACGGCGACGGCATCAAGGACGCCGGCGAGACGACTGTCGGCGACTCGGACCAGACCGACAGCTTCGGCGGGTACGAGCTCAGGCTCCTCGCCGGCAAGTGGGTCGTCTGCGAGACGCAGCAGTCCGGCTGGACGCAGTCCGCTCCCGCGAACACGAAGTGCGGGACGAGCTCGGGCGGCTGGGCGATCACCGTCGTGGTCGACCAGAAGCACGAGAACAAGGACTTCGGGAACTACAAGAAGGGCAAGGTCTCCGGCGAGAAGTTCCACGACCAGGACGCGGACGGGCAGGAGGACAACACCGAGCCCGGCCTCTCCGGCTGGACGATCAACGCGTACGCCGACACGAACGGCAACGGCGTGAAGGACGCGAGCGAGACCACGGTCGCCGCCACCACGGTCACCGGCTTCGACGGCGACTACGAGCTCTACCTGAACCCGGGCAAGTACATCGTCTGCGAGGTTCAGCAGGCGAACTGGGTGCAGTCGGTTCCGGCCAACTCGATCTGCGGCCCGGGCGCCGGCGGCTACGCCGTCACGATCTCGTCGGCCGGCTCGCAGTCCGTCCGCTCGGGCGACCGCCACGTCTTCACCGGTACTCCCGGCTTCACCGGGAAGGACTTCGGCAACTACAAGAAGACCGGCAAGACCGGCAAGAAGTTCCACGACCTGAACGCGGACGGCGACAGGGACACGAACGAGCCCTACCTCGCCGGCTGGACGATCAACGCGTACGTCGACTCGAACGGCGACGGCGACAAGGACGCGTCCGAGAACACGGTCGCGGGCTCCGCGGTCACCGACGCGGGCGGCTCGTTCACGATCAACCTCCCGACCGGCAAGTACATCCTCTGCGAGGTGCAGCAGTCCGGCTGGTCGCAGTCCGCGCCGGCGAACAGCGTCTGCGGCGCCGGGATCGGCGGCTACGCGGTCACGATCTCCGGCAGCGGCGCCTCGTCGGTCTCGGGCGGCCGCAACGCCTTCACCGGCACGCACACGTACGACTTCGGCAACTACCGCAACGCCACCAAGTCGGGCATGAAGTTCCACGACCTCGACGCGGACGGCGTGAAGGATGCGGGCGAGCCGGGCCTCCAGGGCTGGACGATCACGGCCTACAAGGACACGGACGGCGACGGCATCAAGGACGCCGGCGAGACGACGGTCGGCGCCAGCGCCGTCACCGACGCGAGCGGCAACTACTCCATGAGCCTCAAGCCGGGCAAGTACGTCGTCTGCGAGACGCAGCAGGCCACGTGGACGCAGTCGTACCCCTCCGGGAACATCTGCGGCAACGGCGGCGGCTGGGCGATCAACCTCGCCGCGGGCGACGTCGACTCGGGCAACGACTTCGGGAACAAGCGGCCGGTCGACGCCAATATCCAGATCTCGCCGCTCACCGCGACGAACAAGGTCGGCGACCCGCACGTCTTCACGGGTCACGTGAACGTGAACCCGGGCTCCGGCTTCGTAAACGCGCCGGCGGGCACGACGATCAACTTCTCGATCCTCAGCGGGCCGGGCGCGCTTACGCCCACCAGCTGCCAGACGATCGGGACGACCGGCTCATGCACGGTGACGCTGAACTCGGCGACGCCGGGCGTGACGACCGTCCGCGCCGCGACCTCGGTCGTGGTCGGCGGCCAGACGCTGAACCGGATGACCGGTGACGCGAACGCCGGCGACTCCGCCAACGCGGTCAAGACGTGGGTGGACGCCAACATCCAGATCACGCCGCTCCAGGCGACGAACGAGATCGGCGATCCGCACGTCTTCACCGGCCATGTGAACATCAACACCGGCACGGGCGGTTACGTGAACGCCCCGGCCGGTACGACGATCAACTTCAACGTGGTCAGCGGCCCCGGCACGCTCACCCCGACGAGCTGCGCCACGATCGGCTCGACGGGCTCGTGCACGGTCACGCTGAACAACGCAACGCCCGGCGTCAGCACGGTGCGCGCCTCGACCGCCGTCGGTCGTCGGCGGCCAGACGCTGAACCGGGCGACCGGCGACGGTCTCGCCGGCGATTCGGCCAACGCGGTGAAGAACTGGGTCGATGCGAACATCCAGATCTCGCCCCTCACGGCGACGAACACGCTCGGTGACCCGCACGTCTTCACGGGCCATGTGAACATCAACACCGGCACGGGCGGCTACGTGAACGCCCCCGCCGGTACGACGATCAACTTCTCCATCGTCAGCGGCCCCGGCTCGCTCGACGCGCGCCCAGCTGCCTGACGGTCGGAACGACCGGCTCCTGCTCGGTCACGCTGACGAACGCGGCCACGGTCGGTCAGACGACGGTTCGGGCCGCAACGGCGGTCGTGGTCGGCGGCGAGACGCTGAACCGGGCGACCGGCGACGCCCACGCGGGCGACTCCGCGGACGCGGTCAAGACGTGGGTGAACGTGGATGCGAACATCCAGATCTCCCCGCTGACCGACAACAACGCGCTCGGCGACCCGCACGTCTTCACGGGTCACGTGAACGTCAACCCCGGTACGGGCTTCGTGAACGCTCCGGCGGGGACGACGATCAACTTCAACATCGTGAGCGGCCCGGGCACGCTGACGCCGACGAGCTGTCAGACGATCGGCGCGACCGGTTCGTGCACGGTGACGCTGAACTCGTCCACGCCGGGCCAGACGGTGGTTCGCGCCGCGACCTCGGTCGTGGTCGGCGGTCAGACGCTGAACCGGGCGACCGGCGACGGCCTCGCGGGCGATTCGGCGAACGCGGTGAAGAACTGGGTCGATGCGAACATCCAGATCTCCCCGCTCACGGATACGAACCCCCTCGGTGAGGCCCACGTCTTCACGGGCCACGTGAACGTCAACACCGGCACGGGCGGCTTCGTGAACGCTCCGGCGGGGACGACGATCAACTTCAACATCGTCAGCGGCCCCGGCTCGCTCAGCGCGCCGAGCTGCACGACGATCGGCACGACGGGCTCGTGCACGGTCACGCTGAACAACCCGTCGACGACGGGAGCGACGACGGTGCGCGCCTCGACCGCCGTGGTCGTTGGCGGCGTCACGCTGAACCGGGCGACCGGCGACGCGAATACCGGCGACTCCGCGAACGCGGTGAAGAACTGGGTCGATGCGAACATCCAGATCACGCCGCCGCAGGCAACCAACGCGCTCGGCGATCCGCACGCGCTCACGGGCCACGTGAACGTCAACCCCGGGACGGGCTTCGTGAACGCGCCCGCCGGCACGACGATCAACTTCACCATCGTCAGCGGCCCCGGCTCGCTCAGCGCGCCGAGCTGCCCGACGATCGGCTCGACGGGCTCGTGCGCGGTCTCGCTGAACAACGCGACGACGACCGGCACCACGGTGGTGCGCGCCTCGACGGCAGTTGTCGTCGGCGGAATTACGCTGAACCGCGCGACCGGCGACGGTCTCGCGGGTAATAGCGGCAACGCCTCGAAGATCTGGATCCAGGGCTTCGGCGGCGTCAAGTACCACGACCTGAACGCCAACGGCGTGAAGGACGCGGGCGAGCCCGGGCTTTCCGGCTGGACGATCCGCGCCTACTCGGACACGAACGGAGAACGGCATCCGCTACAGGCCGGCGAGAACGACCATCGCGGGCTCGACGGTCACGGGCGCGGACGGCGCGTACACGATCGCCGGTCTCGAACCGGGCAACTACGTCCTCTGCGAGGTGCTGCAGGCCACGTGGTTCCAGTCGACTCCCGCCGACACCAAGTGCGCGGCGATCTCCGGGCTCGGCGCCGGTGGCTACGCGGTGTCGCTCGGTGAGGCCTCAGCGCCGACTCGAACCTCGACTTCGGGAATTACCAGAAGGGCACGAAGTCGGGCCTCAAGTTCGAGGACACCAACCGGAACGGCGTCCGCGACCAGGGTGAGCCCGTTCTCTCGGGCTGGGTCATCCGGGCCTACGGCGACACGAACGGCGACGGAACGCTCCAGGCGGGCGAGTCGACGATCGCGGCCTCGGCCACGACCGACGCGGCACGGGACGTACTCGCTCTCGCTGAACCCGGGCAGGTACGTCGTCTGCGAGGTCATGCAGTCCGGTTGGAACCAGTCGCTGCCGGCGAACACGAAGTGCGCGGCGATCGCCGGGCTCGCTCCGGGCGGGTACGCGATCAGCTTCACGTCGGGCCAGGTCGAGGCGAACAACAACTTCGGCAACTGGCGGACGCCGTTCCAGCCTCCGCGCGTCTGCCGGTCGCTGAAGCTGAACCGGCACCAGGCGTTCATCGGCCGCAGGGTCACGATCAAGATGACCTGCCGCGACCAGCACGGCAAGGGCATGAAGAACGAGAAGGTGCTCGTGCAGGGCGCCGGCGTGAAGACGTCGGCTCGGACGAACAAGTTCGGCGTTGCGACGGTCACGATCACGCCCAAGAAGGTCGGCATCATCCGCTTCCGGGTCCAGGGCTCGAAGCGGTGCACGGCGCAGATCGCGGTCCGCGGCCCGTTCCGGCCGCCGCTGACCGGGCGCGACGAGAACAAGAAGGAGTAGGTCCTCCTAGATAGGCACGACCGCCGACGCCCCGGAAATCCGGGGCGTCGGCGCGTTGTCACTCGATTTGAGTACCTCGTCCCTCGAACGAGGGTCACTCGATCTGGAAGGCTTTAGCCCTCCCATGAGGGAGCGGATGGAGGGCTTCGCGCGCCGATGCCAACGGCGTGAACGGGAGACGTCTCATCGCAGTGTCCGTCGCCGTCATCGCCCTGGGCGCGCTCTTCGCATCCGGTGCCGCGGCCGCGCGCACGCACTGCTCCAAGTCGTACTCCTACGCGGGCCTCATCGGCGCGCACACCTCCCACGGCGTCCGCACCAAGCTGACGGTCGTGAGGGATCCCGAGGTTCGCAACGGCCACGTCGCCGGCTGGGTCGGCGTCGGTGGAGACGGGCCTGGGCCCGAACGGCTCCACCGAGTGGATCCAGGTCGGCTACAGCGGCTACTCCTGGGAGGACAGCACGCTGTACTACGAGGTCACGCGCCCGGGCGGCTACCCGACGTACCACGCCGTCATGAAGGTCGAGCCCGGCGAGACCCACAGCATGGGCGTCGCCGAGATGCGCAGCCGCAAGAACTGGTGGCGCGTCTGGGTCGACGGCAAGGCCGTCTCGAAGGCGATCCACCTCCCGGGAAGCCACGGCACGTGGGAGCCGGTCGCCACGGCCGAGAGCTGGAACGCCGACTCGGGCCGCTGCAACAGCTTCGCCTATCGCTTCTCGCGCGTGGCGTTCGCCACGAAGCCGAACCGCGGCTGGCGGCTCATGCGGAACGCGATGAAGCTCGAGGACACGGGCTACCGCGTCACGCGCGCAAACGGCGGCTTCACCGCCCGCGGCGCAATCTAGGCCAGCAGGTACTCGCTAGCCAGCCCGGCCCACTCGCCGTACGGAGCGAGTAGCTCACGCGTGTCCTCGACGGTCGCGGGCGCGCCGGAGAGGCGTGAGCAGAGCCGGATCAGCCCGAGGTCGCCGACGAGCCCGTGGTCGAAGCGGCCCAGTCCGTAGAGCGAGATGACGCCCGCCGACCACGGCCCGAGCCCGCGCTCGCGCTCGATCCGGCCCGCCGCCGCGGGCGCGCCCTTCAGCCGCTCGAGATCGAAGTCGCGGGAGAGCCGCACGAGCGTGGCCGCCTTGCGCGCGGCGAGCCCGTGGCGCGCGAGCTCGGCCGGCGCGTAGCGCGCGAACGTCTCCCGTGTCGGCGGGAGCCGCAGCCCGTTGTGCTTCTCCGCGGAGACGGCCAGGAGACGCCGCTCGAGGCGCCGTGCCGCGCTCGCCTGGATCAGCTGGCCGCAGAGCGCCTTGAGGAGCGAGTGCGTCACCGTGGCGACGCGGAGCGGCCGCATCCCCTTGCGCAGCCGGATGGCCGGCCCGACGAGCGGATCGTCGCGGAACTCCTCGACGAACGGCGCATGGGAGTCGTCGGCGGCCAGCATGAAGCGCAGCGGCTCGATCGCGGCCTTCGTCCCGTCGATCCGCGCCTCGAGCTTCCCGTCCGTCCGCTGCCACACGCGCGCGGTGACCGGCGCGCCCTCGACCTCGTAGGCGAGCGTCAGGACGCCGTCCCGAAAGATGCGCGTGGCGTCGCTTCGGTGGCGTGCGCACTGGGCGAGGGAGTACGGCGGACGGGGCTCGATCGTCGTCTCCACCGCCATCTCGCGACCCTAGACAATTTGGTCTTGGTTAACCGGCCGTTACGGCCGATAGAAGGTTGCATGCGCGCTCGTTACCTCCCGACCACTTCGGTACCATGGGGTCTCGCGGTACGACCGGAAGGGGACTGAGGCGTTGTTCGAACGATTCACTGAACGCGCACGACAGGTCGTCGTTCTCGCACAGGACGAGGCGCGCGCCCTGAAGCACAACTACATCGGGACCGAGCACATCCTGCTCGGACTCCTCCGCGAGGAGGAGGGGCTCGCCGCGCGAGTCCTCGAAAGTCTCGACATCACGGTGGAGGAAGTCCGCGCCCAGGTCGCCCGGATCGTCGGGCAGGGCGACGAGGTCACCACCGGCCAGATTCCATTCACGCCGCGCGCCAAGAAGGTGCTCGAGCTGGCGCTGCGCGAGGCCCTGTCGCTGGGCCACAACTACATCGGAACCGAGCACATCCTCCTCGGCCTCGTGCGCGAGAACGAGGGTGTCGCGGCCCGCATCCTGCTCGACTTCGACGCGGACGCGGAAAAGATTCGCAACGAGATCATCCGGATGCTCTCCGGCCCCGGCCGGCGCCAGTCCGGCTCGAGCGGAGCGCCCGGCGAGAAGACGAAGAGCTCCAAGCTCCTCGACCAGTTCGGCCGCAACCTGACGAAGCTCGCCTCCGAGGGGAAGCTCGACCCGGTCGTCGGCCGCCAGACGGAGATCGAGCGCGTCATGCAGATCCTGTCGCGCCGCACGAAGAACAACCCGGTGCTGATCGGCGAGCCCGGCGTCGGCAAGACGGCCGTCGTCGAGGGCCTCGCGGCCCGCATCGCCACGAACCAGGTGCCCGAGCTCCTGAAGGGCAAGCAGATCTACACGCTCGACCTCGCGGCGCTGGTCGCGGGCTCGAAGTACCGCGGCGAGTTCGAGGAGCGCCTGAAGAAGGTCATGAAGGAGATCACCCAGCGCGGCGACATCGTCCTGTTCATCGACGAGCTCCACAATCTCGTCGGCGCGGGCGCCGCCGAGGGCGCGATCGACGCCGCCTCGATCCTGAAGCCGGCGCTGGCCCGCGGCGAGCTCCAGACGATCGGCGCGACGACGCTCGACGAGTACCGCAAGTACCTGGAGCGCGACGCCGCGCTCGAGCGGCGCTTCCAGCAGATCAAGGTGGAGGAGCCGTCGGTCGACGACACCGTCCAGATCCTGCGCGGCCTGCGCGACCGCTACGAGGCGCACCACCGCTGCACGATCACCGACGACGCCCTCGCGGCCGCCGCAGCCCTGGCCGACCGCTACATCCAGGACCGCCACCTGCCGGACAAGGCCATCGACCTCATCGACGAGGCCGCGTCCCGCATGCGCATCAAGACGATGACCGCTCCGCCGCGCTACCGCGAGCTCGAGGAAGAGATCGAGCGCGTGCGCGAGGAGAAGGAGAAGGCGATCGAGGACCAGGAGTTCGAGAAGGCCGCGAACCTGCGCGACAAGGAGCGCAAGCTCACGCAGAAGCGCCGCGACCTCGAGGAGAAGTGGCGCTCGTCCGAAGAGGTCGAGCAGCCCGAGATCGGCGAGGAGGAGATCGCCGACATCGTCTCGATGTGGACGGGCATCCCGGTCTTCAAGCTCACCGAGGCCGAGTCGCAGAAGCTCATCAAGATGGAGGGCGAGCTGCACAAGCGCGTGATCGGCCAGGAGGAGGCGATCGTCGCCGTCTCCAAGTCGATCCGCCGCGCCCGCGCCGGCATCAAGGACCCGAAGCGCCCGACCGGCTCGTTCATCTTCCTCGGCCCCTCGGGCGTCGGGAAGACCGAGCTCGCGCGCACGCTCGCCGAGTTCCTGTTCGGCGACGAGGACGCGATGATCCAGGTGGACATGTCGGAGTACATGGAGAAGCACTCCGTGTCCCGGCTCGTCGGCTCGCCGCCCGGCTACATCGGCTACGACGAGGGCGGCCAGCTCACCGAGGCCGTGCGCCGCAAGCCGTACTCGGTCGTCCTCCTCGACGAGATCGAGAAGGCGCATCCGGACGTGTTCAACATCCTGCTCCAGATCCTCGAGGACGGGAAGCTCACGGACGCCCAGGGCCGCAAGGTCGACTTCCGCAACACGATCGTGATCATGACGTCGAACATCGGCGCGGCCACGATCTCGAAGAACCAGTCGCTCGGCTTCGGCATCGGCGACGAGACGGGCCTCACGTACGACGAGATGAAGTCGCGGATCATGGGCGAGCTGAAGAAGGTCTTCCGCCCCGAGCTCCTGAACCGCATCGACGAGGTCATCGTCTTCCACAAGCTCTCGAAGGAAGAGATCACGGTCATCGTCGATCTCATGCTCAAGCGGCTGCGCGACCAGATGGTCGAGCACGAGACCGCGATCGAGCTGACCGACGACGCGAAGGAGCTGCTCGTCGAGAAGGGCTACGACCCGGCGATGGGCGCCCGGCCGCTGCGCCGCGCGATCCAGCGCCACATCGAGGATCCGCTCGCCGACTTCGTCCTCGGGCGCTCGCTCAAGCCCGGCTCGACGATCCTGGTCGACCGCAAGGAAGGCACGGACGACGTCGAGATCACGGTCATCCAGGGCCCGGAGCCCGAGCAGCGCGAGAAGGTCACCGTCCCCGCAGAGAAGCCGCAGGACTCGGGCGACGACGACCACTCCGGCGACGAGGAGTAATCGCCCCTAGATAGCGAAAGCGGCCCCGGAGGGCCGCTTTCGACGTGCGAGTTTCTGCCGGCTCGGCTAGGCCGGGCGATCTTCTTCGTCGTGCGTGTGCCCTTCGGCGGAATGGTCGTGCGGAGCGGGCTCGGCCGGAGCGGCTGGAGGAGCCGGAGGAGCCGGAGGCTCGGGCGCAGCGGCGGGAGGCTCGGGGCCGCCGGAGCGGCGGGAGGCGCAGGAGCCGCGGGGGCCGGGGGAGGCGTGGTCGCGGCCGGAGCGGACTCGCCGCCACCGCCACCGGAGCCGCCCATGCTGGTCGCCTCGGTCTTGAGGTTGTCGATCCCGCCGGCTTCCTGGACCGAAAGCCAGGCTCCGACGGCGATCACCACTGCGAGCAGCAGGCCGATCCAGGCCCAGATCGTGCGGCACTCGTTCGTCGGCGAGGATCTTGATGATCGTGAAGATCAGGATCAGGATCCCGAGCACGGCGCCGGTCATCGCGTCGGACACGGGCAGCTTGATGTCCGCCGCCGCGAGCCGCACGACGAGCCACGCGATGAGGACGATGAGCGAGCAGGCCCATGATCACGCCGACGCCGTGCCACAGGTTGCGTGTCAGCGTCGTCGCTCACACCAAGCTGCTCCGCGAATTCGGACCCGGTGTCCGTCGTACTTCTGCCAGCTCAGGAAGCTGTCGATGAGGAGCAAGATGCTCCCGATGAACATGAGCTGGGTTCCGCGGGAGAGCGCCGAGAATCGTTCCATGCGGCCTGTCCTTTCTTGGTCTTCCGACCGAGCTGTTTTCGTGAGCCGGAACTTTCTAGGTCCTGCGCGTAAATAGCAAGCGCATATCGGACACTGATTCGGCACGTTCGCCGTCATGCCTGCGGCCTAGACTCGAAGTCGTGGCCAAGGCGGCGGCAATCCAGTACGCATGCTCGGAATGCGGGTACACGACCGGCAAGTGGCTCGGGCGCTGCTCCGCGTGCAACGCCTGGGGGACGCTGGTCGAGGAACGCGCCGCCGCTCCGTCGGGCCGCAAGGGCGCCGCGACGCAGGGCCGGCCCGTGCTGCGGCTCGTCGAGGTCGAGGCCTCGGACGCGGAGCGCGTCACCACCGGCGTTCCCGAGCTCGACCGCGTGCTCGGCGGTGGGCTCGTCCCGGCCTCGCTCGTGCTCGTCTCGGGCGATCCGGGCATCGGCAAGTCGACGCTGCTCCTCATGGCGCTCCGTTCGATGAGCGCCGACCGGCCCGTCGTGCTCGTCACGGGCGAGGAGTCCGCAGCGCAGGTGAAGCTGCGCGCCGACCGACTGGGCGGCGCCGGCGACGTGCGCATCCTCGCCGAGACGAATCTGGACGAGGTCTGCGCCACGCTCGAGCGCGAACGCCCCGAGGTGGCCGTGATCGACTCGGTGCAGACGCTCTACTCGGCGGAGCTCGGCTCCGCGCCCGGCTCGGTCGGGCCAGGTGCGCGAGTCCGCCGCACGGCTCCTGCGGCTGGCGAAGGAGGAGGGCATCGCCGTCTTCCTCGTCGGCCACGTGACCAAGGACGGCACCGTCGCCGGCCCGCGCGTGCTCGAGCACCTCGTCGACTGCGTCCTCCAGTTCGAAGGCGACCGCTACCGGGCGCACCGGATCCTCCGGGCGGTCAAGAACCGCTTCGGATCGACGAACGAGCTCGGCGTCTTCGAGATGACGTCCGCGGGCCTCGTCGGCGTCGAAGACCCGTCGCTCGTCTTCGGCAAGGCCGCCGACGGCGAGCCCGGATCGGCGATCGCGTGCGCGCTCGAGGGGACGCGCCCGATCGTGCTCGAGATCCAGGCGCTCGTGTCCAAGACGGATCTCGCGATGCCGCGCCGCGTCGCCACCGGCGTCGATCCCAAGCGGCTTTCCATGATCGTGGCGGTGCTCTCGCGCCACGCCGGGATCTCGCTCGGCCAGGCCGACGTCTTCGTGAACGTCGCCGGCGGCGTCAGGATCGACGAGCCCGGCGCCGACCTGGCCGTGGCGGTCGCGATCGCCTCGGCGGCGCGCGGCGTCCCCGTTCGCCCGGGGGTCGCGTGCCTCGGCGAGATCGGCCTCACAGGCCGTCTGCGCCCGGTCGGGCAGATGGAACGGCGCCTGTCGGAATGCGAGAAGCTCGGCCTCGTCGAAGCGATCGTCCCGGAAGAGACGTTGCCTCATGGCAGAATGCGGCTCAGCTCCGCAGACACCCTGCGGCGCGCGATCTCTTTGGGACTCGATGCGGGCGGATCCACGGAAGGATAGGACCCTTCTCTCGGCACTGAGCCTCGTCTCGCCGGGGACTCCGCTGCGGGCCGGCATCGACGACATCATCCGCGCCCAGCTCGGCGCCCTGATCGTCGCGGGCGAGCCGAACGACCTCGCGTTCCTCTTCTCCGGCGGGATGCGGCTCGACCTGCCGCTCACGTCGCAGCTCCTCTACGAGCTGGCCAAGATGGACGGCGCGATCATCGTGAACGACGAGCTGCACGAAGCTCGTCTACGCGAACGTCCAGCTGATGCCGGATCCGAAGATCCCGTCGGACGAGACGGGCACGCGCCACCGCACCGCCGAGCGCGTCGCGAAGCAGACCGGAACGCTCGTGATCTCGATCTCGCAGCAGCGAGAGACGGTCACGGTGTTCATCGGCGACCTCCGCTACCAGCTCGGGGAGATCTCCGACGTGCTCGCGAAGACGAACCAGGCGCTCGCGACCCTCGAGACCTACCGCACGCGGCTCGACCAGGGACTGACACGGCTGACCGCGCTCGAGTTCCAGAGCGCGGTGATGCTCGACGACGTCCTCGTCGTGCTCCAGCGGGCCGAGATGACGACGCGCATGGCCTCCGAGATCGAGCGCAACCGCGTCGAGCTCGGCGAGGAAGGCCGGCTGATCCAGATGCAGCTCGACGAGCTGATGGAGGACGTGGCCCGCGAGAAGGCCGCGGTCGTCTACGACTACGAGCTCTCGGGCGACCCGAGCAACGCGGTCACGGCGCTCGAGTCGCTCGGCGCGCTGGCGCACGAGCGGCTGGTCGAGTTCGACGAGATCGCGGTGCTCCTCGGCTACCCGAAGGAGGCGAATCCGCTCGACTTCACGGTCGCGCCGCGCGGCTACCGGGTGCTCCAGCACATCCCGCGGCTGCCCGAATCGATCGTCCGCCACCTCGTCCGCGACTTCGGCGGCCTCGACGCGGTCATCCGCGCCGAGCCAGCGGGAGCTGGAAGCCGTCGAAGGCGTCGGCGCGGTGCGCGCGCGGGAGATCCGCGAGGGGCTGAGACGGCTCCAGGAGCACAACCTGGTCGACCGGTACCTGCAGCTCTAGTCCGGAAAAGCCCTGCTCGTAGGCACGGACGAGTGCCGTCCGTCACAAAAGTCCTGGAAAGTTTGGCTTTTTCTGGCTTGTCTAGGTACAATTGACGGTCTTGGAGAGAGGTCGGGGCGTAGGCGTGCGCTCGTTTTCGAGAGGGAGGCAACTTGTACGAGATCGGCGATAAGGTCGTTTACCCCCACCACGGCGCAGGTGTTGTCGCGAAGAAGGAATCGCGCATCATCCTCGGTCAGAAGCGCGAATACCTGACCATTCAGATCCTCCACAACGACATGACGGTGAACGTGCCGTCCGAGAATTGCGACCGGGTCGGTCTCCGCAAGGTGATCGACGAGGAGATGGTGGAGCGGGTTCTCGTCGTCCTCCACGGTGACGGCACGAACATGCCGAAGAACTGGAACCGCCGGTTCAAGTACAACCGCGACAAGATGAAGACCGGCGACATCTTCGAGCTCGCCGAGGTCGTCCGGAACCTGTCGCTTCGCGACCAGGAGAAGGGCCTCTCGACCGGCGAGAAGCAGATGTTCGTGAAGGCCAAGAAGATCCTCGCCTCCGAGCTCATGTACGCGAAGGCCATGGACGAGGACGAGGCCGCAGCCTGGCTCGACGAGGTTCTCGGCACCCCGGTCCGCGCGGCCGTCGCGAGCTGAGCGCAGGAGAGCCGACCGGCGTTTGGGCCGTAGTCGTCGCGGCGGGCCGCGGCGAGCGTCTTGCTGTCGACCGGCCGAAGTCGTTCGCGAACCTCGGCGGCCGGCCGCTCCTCGCGGAGAGCCTCGAGCGGCTCGACGAATCCGCCTGGATCGAGGCGATCGTCGTCGTCGCTCCCCCCGAGTGGGAGGAGCCCGCGATCCTGCTCGCCGAGGAGCTCGGCGCCGGCAAGGTGACCGCGGCCGTTCCCGGCGGCGAGACGCGCGCCGACTCGGTGCGCGCCGGACTTGCCGAGGTGCCCGAGGACGTCCCGGTCGTGCTCGTCCACGACTCCGCGCGGCCATTCGTCACGGAGGCCGTGGTCGAGCGGGTGCTGGTCGCGCTCGACGGAGTCGACGGCGTGGCGCCGGCGCTTCCGCTTGCCGACACGGTCAAACGGGCGGAAGGTGAGGCCGTGACCGAGACGATCGACCGCACCGGGCTCTATGCCGTGCAGACGCCGCAGGCCTTCGTGGCCTCGACCCTCAGGACGGCGATCGCCGGCGGCGAGGGAAGCGACTGCGCGTCCTTCGTCGAGGCCGCCGGCGGTCGGGTTCGGCTGGTCGAGGGCGATCCCGCGCTCTTCAAGGTGACCACGCCCGCCGATCTCGCGCTGGCGGAGAGGCTGCTGGCGTCGTGACCGACCTGAGGATCGGGATGGGCGTCGACGCGCACGCGCTCTCGGGGGCCAAGACGCTCGTGCTCGGCGGAGTCGTGTTCCCCGGGGAGCCGGGGCTCGTCGGGCACTCGGACGGCGACGTGCTCGCGCACGTGCTCATCGACGCGGTGCTCGGCGCGGCCGGGCTCGGGGACATCGGCTCGCTCTTCTCCTCCGACGATCAGGCGTGGGAGGGCGCGTCGTCGCTGGATCTGCTCCGGCGCGCCTACGAGGACGTGCTCGCCGCGGGGTTCGAGCTGGCCAGCGCCGACTGCGTCCTGATCGGAGAGAAGCCGCGCATCGCCGAGTATCGCGACGAGATGCGAGTCGCCCTGGCCGGCGCGATGGACGTCGATCCGGCGCTCGTGAACGTCCGCGCGACGACGACGGACGGCCTGGGATTCACCGGGCGCGGCGAGGGTCTTGCGGCCCAGGCGGTCGCCCTGCTCCGCCTGCGGAATTAGGAGAATCGTAAGGGTTTGAGCGGGAACCCCGGTCTAGGCTCACCGGGTGTCCGTCAGCTCTCCAGAACGTCCGAACCGATCGCTGCAACCGGCTCGTTTCGACGATCCCGAGCTCGTTCGGCGCGAATACGCGGACGAGCGGCGCCTCGCCCGGCGAAGCGCCCTCTACCGCGAGTTTCTACGCGGCGACGATCCTCTCGAGGTCGCGTTCGCGACCGTAGCTACGCGCCGGCCGAAGCGTCTCCTCCAGGTGGGCTGCGGTCGTGGCGCGTTCGCCCGGCGCGTCTCCGCCGAGCTCGGGGCAAGCGTGATCGCGATCGACCTCTCTCCGAGAATGGTCGCGCTTGCCCGCGAGCTCGGTGTGGATGCGTTCCACGGCGACGCTCAGGAGCTTCCCTTCGCCGACGGCGAGTTCGACTGCGTCGTGGCGAACTGGATGCTCCACCACGTCCCGCGGCTCGACCGGGCGGTCGCCGAGGTCGCACGCGTCCTGAGGCCCGGGGGCTCGTTCGTCGCCACGACGATCGGTGCCGGCGATCTCGCGGAGCTCTGGTCGCTCGTCGGAGGAGCCGCTCACCCCGGCGTCTCGTTCACCGCGGAGAGCGGCACCGACCGGTTGGCGCGGCACTTCGAGCACGTCGAGCGCCGTGATGTCCACGGCACACTCGAGTTTCCCGATGCCGGAATGGCCCGCAGGTTCGTTGCGACCAGCCTTTCGTCGAACCACCTCGTCCCGTTCGTGCCCGACGTCCGCGGCCCGTTCGGGGTCTCCACGCACAACTGCGTCTTCGCGGCCGCCAGGGCCGGGAGCTGAGCGTGGTCGACGTCATCCTCCCGGTCCTCGACGAGGCCGACGCGCTGCCGTGGGTGCTCGCCCGAATGCCCGACGGCCACCGTCCGATCGTCGTCGACAACGGATCTTCCGACGGATCGGGAGACATCGCCGCCCGCCTGGGCGCCGAGGTCGTCTTCGAGCCTCGCCCCGGCTTCGGATCGGCCTGCTTCGCCGGACTCGAGGCGGCGGTCGCCGACACGGTGTGCTTCATGGACTGCGACGCGTCGCTCGACCCACGGATGCTCCCTACGGTCTCGGGTCCCGTTCTCGCCGGCGGTGCGGATCTCGTCCTCGGCACGCGGGTTCCCGACCGCGGTGCCTGGCCGGTGCACGCGCGCCTCGGGAACCGTCTCCTCGCCTGGGAGGTCCGGCGCCGCACCGGGCTCCGGCTGTCCGATCTCGGGCCGATGCGGGCGGCGAGGCGTGAGGCTCTGATCGGACTCGGGATCGAGGACCGCCGCTTCGGCTGGCCGCTCGAGATGGCGGTGCTCGCCCATCGCCGCGGGTGGCGGATCGAGGAGGTGCCCGTTCCCTACCATCCGCGCGCCGGCCGCTCGAAGGTGACCGGAACGCTCCTCGGGACGCTGCGCACGACGCGCGACATGGTGCAGGTGCTGCGGTGACGGACCGGCTCTACATCGCGGCCAAGGCGCCGATCCCGGGCACGGTCAAGACGCGGCTCGGCGAGGTCGTCGGGATGGCCGCCGCCACAACGGTCTACCGGGCCTTTCTCATGGATCTCGCAGCGCGCTTCGCGCAGGTCGAGTACGACGCGCGCTGGTACGTGACTCCGCCTGAAGCCTGGGCGCGGGTTGCCCGGGCCGAGCCGTGGGCGGCGGGCTTCCGGTTCCTAGCCCAGCCCGACGGCGACTGGACGGTGCGGCAGCAGGCGCTCTTTCGCGGCGCGCAGGCTCGCGGAGAGGGTCGCACCGTGCTCATCGCGTCCGATTCGCCGCACTTGACCTCGGACGTCGTCTCCCGGGCATTCCGCGCGCTCGACCGCGACGACATCGTGCTCGGGCCAACCCTCGACGGCGGCTACTACCTGATCGGGATGAGCCGCTGGCACGACGTGCTCGCGGGCGTACGAGATGAGCCGTCCCGACGTCGCCGCGGCCATCCTCGGGCGGGCCGGGCGAGCCGGTCTCACCGTGGCCCTCGTGGATTCCACCTTCGACGTCGACGAGGCCGAGGATCTGGACGCGTTGCGCCGCCTCGCGGAAGGGCGCTCCGATCTCGCCAACACGCGCGCGGCGCTCGACGCGCTCGGCCCGTGGCGCCCGGCCGTACCCTCGGCGGTGGGAGCGCGGTGACGCTGCCGCCGCCGCGGCTTCTTCTGCGGGGCGTGCTCGCGGGGCTCGTCGCCGCGCTCGTGATGACGATCGCCATGGTCTTGCTGCGGCTCTTCGCGGGCGTCGGACTGCCGGCCGAGCTGGTCGGTGACCGTTTCCTCCCGCTCCTTCCGGTCGACACGTTCCTCGACCTTCTGAGGCTTCTCGGCGGCCCCATCCGGGCGAAGGAGCTGGCGCTCTACACGGGACTTCCCGGCCAGATCGCGGTCGGAGCGCTCACGGGCGCGCTGTTCGTCGTCGTCTGCGAGCGCGGGGTGTCCGGCGGGCCGAGCGTTCGCAGGGCGTGGCTGGCGGCGGCTTGCCTCGCCGGCGGCGTCTGGGTGGTCACGGTCGCCGTCCTTTGGCCCGCGCTCGACTCGAGCTACGTCGGACTTCCGCCGGGGCCGGCGGTCTGGGCCTCGGTGCTCGGGCTCCTGCTCGCGTACGCCGCCTACGGCGCCACGCTGGCCGCGACGTACCTGTTCCTGAGGGCCGACGCGTCATGACGCAGGATCCCCGCTTTCCGCGGCGCACGCTGCTCGCCGGGGCCGCCGCCGGGGTCGGACTGCTTGCGACCGGCGGCCTCGTCGAGGCCCTTCGGCGCCGGTCGGCGATCGGCTACGACGGCCTGACGCTGCAGCGCCGCAGCGTCGATCCTGTCACGGCGAACGACGACTTCTACGTCGTCACGAAGAACATCATCGACCCGGCCGTGCGCAAGGGGCTCTGGCGGCTCGAGGTCGGCGGCCGCTGCGCCCGGCCGCACACGTACGGCTTCGCCGAGCTCGCCGGGCTTGACGCGGTCGAGGAGGAGGTCACGCTCGAGTGCATCTCGAATCGCGTCGGCGGCGGTCTCATCAGCAACGCGGTGTGGAAGGGAGTGCGCCTGCGCGACCTGCTCGAGGCCGCCGAGCCCGACGCCGACGCGGCCTGGGTGCTCTTCCACGCGGCCGACGGCTTCACGCACTCGACGCCGCTCGAGGCCGCGCTGGAGGACGGAAAGCTCGTGGCGTACGAGATGAACGGCGAGCCGCTGCCCGACCGGCACGGCTACCCGGCCCGGATCGTCCATCCCGGCGGCTACGGCGAGCTGAGCGTCAAGTGGATCGACCGGATCGAACTTGCCGCCTCCCAGGAGGAGGGCTACTACGAGCGCCAGGGCTGGCGGGCGCAGCGGGTCCACACGATGTCCCGCATCGACGATCCGCGCACGGGCGACGTTCTCGGCACGGGTGCCGTAACGGTGCGCGGAATCGCGTTCGCGGGCGACCGTGGGATCTCCGAGGTCGAGGTGAGCGCCGACGACGCGCAAACCTGGGCGCCCGCCGTCCTCGACTACAACCCCTCGCCGCTCGCCTGGACGCTCTGGAGCTACACCTGGCGGCCGTCCGGTCCAGGGCGAGCACGCGCTCGTCGTGCGCGCGACGGACGGCGACGGGATGCCGCAGGAGACCGAGCGTGACGGCATCGCCCCCGACGGCGCCACCGGCCTGCACCGCCGCACGGTCACGGTCGAAGGCTGAGCCGGTCGTGAGAGCGCGCCTCGTCGTTTCGCTACCTGGACGCGTGCGTCCTCGCCGTGCTCGGGGCGATTCTCACCGGCCTCATGGCCCTCCTCGGCTCGCGGCTCACCAGCCTCGCGTCGTTTCGGGCTGCGAGCGTCGAGATCGGACTGCTCATCGCTGCGTCGCTCGCCGTCTACGCGGCGGCGGCCGTGTTCGTCTCCCGGCGCCCGTCCGGCGGGCGGATGGCGCTCGGCGTAATCGTCCTCGTCGCGGTCGCGGCCCGGCTCGTGCTCGTCCCGAGCCCCGGCGTTCTGTCGGACGACGTCTACCGCTACGTCTGGGACGGGCGCGTAGCCGCCGCGGACGTGAACCCGTACCGCTACGCCCCTTCCGATCCGGCGCTCGAGCGCCTGCGCGACGACGTGATCTACCCGCGCATCAACCGCAAGGACGCGCCGACGATCTACCCGCCGGCGTCGCAGGGGCTCTTCCGCGCCGTGAACGTCGTCTATCCCGACAGCATCCGGGCGGTCAAGCTCGCGCTCATCCTCGTGGAGCTGGCTGCGATCGGCCTGCTCGCGGCGCTGCTCGCGCGCGTCGGCCTGGCGCGGGAGCGCGTCCTCCTGTACGCGTGGCATCCGCTCGCCGTCGTCGAGGTCGCCCACGGGGCCCACGTGGACGTCTTCGCCACCGTCTTCCTGTTGCTCGCCTTCCTCGCCTTCGAGCTGCGACGGCCGGTGCTGGCCGGCGTCTCGATCGCGGCCGCGGGGCTCGTGAAGCTCTATCCGCTCGCCGCCGCGCCTGCGCTCGCGACCGGGCGCCGTCGCAGCGATCTGGTCACCGCGGTCGCGCTGGCCGCGACGTTCGTGCTCGCCTACGTGCCGTTCCTGTCGGTCGGCGTCGGCGTGCTCGGCTACCTCCCGGGCTATGTGGACGAGCAGGGGTTCTCGTCGGGCAGCGGGCTCTACGTGCCCAAGGTGCTCGGGCAGCTCGGCGTTCCCTTCGACGTCACGACCGCGTACCAGGTGGCAGCCGTGGCGCTGCTCGGTGCGCTGGCGCTCTGGTTCGTCGTTCGGCCGGCCGTGACGACGCGGGACGCGGCGACGAGGGGGATGCTCCTCCTGCTCCTCATGATCGTCCTGGCATCGCCGGTCCAGCCCTGGTACCGGCTCGTTCCCCTCGCCCTGCTCCCGCTCGCGCGCGGGCCGCTCGTGTGGGTCGCGCACCTCTTCTTCGCGACCGCGCTCTTCTCGTACTTCCACACGTTGCTGCCGTCGCATCCGTACTGGCCGAGGCAGCTCACCTACGGCGGGACGATCGTCGCGCTGCTCATCCTCGCGGCCTGGATGCTGATTCGCCGCCGCCCGGCTAGGACGCTGCGGCCCCGACCTGCGGCGCGGACCGCAACGGCGCCGACGCGAACTCTTTGACCCCCTCGGAGAAGGCGATCTCCGCCCGGAACCCGAGTGCCTCCTCTGCGCGGGCCGCGGACGCGAACACGTGGCGCACGTCGCCGAGCCGGTACTCGCCGGTCGTCTCCGGCGCTCGGCCCCCGAAGGAGCGCGCCAGCTCGGAGGCGAGCTCGCCCACGCTTCTCGGCTCGCCGCTCGCGATGTTCAGCGGCTCGGCCACCGGGTCGTCGGCGAGAAGAGCGAGGACGTTCGCGCGCGCGACGTCGCGGACGTGGACGAAGTCGCGCAGCTGGCCTCCGTCCTCGAAGACCTTCGGCGCACGACCGTCCTCGAGCGCGCTGCGGAAGATGCTCGCGACGCCGGCGTACGGCGTGCCGCGCGGCATCCTCGGCCCGTAGACGTTGTGGTAGCGAAGCGCGGTCACCGCCACGCCGGTTTCGCGTCCGAACGCCGCGCAGAGGTGCTCCTGGTGCGCCTTGGTCGCCGCGTACACGTTCCGTGGATCGATCGCCGCGTCCTCGGGAACCGGCTCGGGGACGAGAACGCGGTCGCAGCGGGGACAGCGCGGATCGAACATCCCCGCGTCGAGGTCGGCCGGGGCGCGCGGCGTGGGGCGGACGACGCCGTGCTCCGTGCAGGCGTACCGGCCCTCCCCGTAGACGACCATGCTGCTCGCCAGGACGAGCCGGCCGGTGAAACGGCTGCGGGCGAGCGCGCGGAGGAGCGTCGCCGTCCCGAGGTCGTTGGCGCGCACGTAGTCCTCGACGTCGGCGAAGTCGACCCCGAGCCCGACCATCGCGCCCTGGTGGCTGACCGCCGTGACCCCGGAGAGGCAGCGCTCCACGATCTCGCGGTCCTCGAGGCGGCCGACGATCGTTTCCGCGCCGGGGTTCGCGTAGCCGGGAGCCGCGTCGTGCGAGCGGGGATGGAGGGAGTCGAGCACGCGAACCGAGCGGCCCTGCGCGACGAGGTCGTCGACGATGTGGGAGCCGATGAAGCCAAGGCCTCCGGTGACGAGGACGGTCCCCTCGGCGTGCGCCGTCATCGCTAGGCGCCGCTTCGGGCGACCGGCAGCGTGAAGGACACCCGGGCGCCGCGGTCGCCGGCGCTTTCGGCCCAGATCCTGCCGCCGTGCGCCTCGACGAGCCCGCGCGCGATCGCCAGCCCGAGGCCCGCGTTGCCGTTGCGGCCGGGTGTCCGGGCGCGATCGCCGCGCCAGAAGCGCTCGAACATGCGCCGCGACGCCTCGTCCTCGAGGCCCTCGCCCGTGTCCTCCACGGAGATGCGCACCTCGGAGCCGTCCGGCTCGACGAGCACCGCGACCGAGCCATCCGACGGTGTATGTCGCAGCGCGTTCGTGAGGAGGTTCAGGAGGACGCGCTGCACCATCTCGGGGGCGCAGTGAACGCTCGGAACGGTGGCGGCGACCCGTGCCTCGAGCCGCACCTTGCGCAGTCGCGCCTCGGCCTCGAGGCCGCGCAGGCACTCGTCCACGAGCTCGGCCACCTCCGCGTCGCGCAGCTCCAGGGTGAGCGCGCCGGCGTCGATGCGCGCCAGCTCGAAGAGGTCGTCGACGAGCATGGCGAGGCTTCGGACCTGCTCGCGCATCTCCGGGATATAGCGCTCGGGCGGCACGAGGCCGTCCTCCACCGCCTCGACCATCGCCTGCAGCGACGCGAGCGGCGTGCGCAGGTCGTGGCTCGCCCACGCGACGAACTCCCTGCGCGCGGCGAACAGCCGCTCGATGCTTCCAGCCATCTCGTTGAAGGCGGCCGCGAGGTCGCGTGACTCGGCGGGCCCGGCCTCGACTGCTCTGGTGCCGAGATCTCCCTCTGAAAGGCTCTTGGCAGCGCCGCGCAGTCGCTCGAGCGGTCGCGCGATCGCGTGTCCGAGGAGCAGCGCGGCGGCGAGTGCAGCCGTGGAGGAAGCGGCCGCGACGCCGAGCACGGTCAGGTCGTGCGACGAGTCGAACATGACGGCGCCGGAGAGGTAGACCGCCGCGAGCGGCAGGGCGAGGGAGAGGAGCGCGAGTCCGGCCAGCTGCAGGCGAAGCGTCGGCAGGCGCCGAAGGCCGAGCGCCGCCGCCAGTCCCACGGCGAGGGTGATGACCGCGACTACGGCCGCGAAGCCGATCACGGCTGGAACCGGTAGCCGACGCCCCAGACCGTCTCGAGGTGCCGCGGTCGCGACGGCACCTCCTCGATCTTGGCCCGGAGGCGGCGCATGTGAACGGTGACGGTGCCGGTGTCGAGCGCGGCCGAATAGCCCCAGACGCGCTGCATCAGGTCGGCCCGGGAGAACACGTGGCGGGGATGGCTCGCGAGGAACCAGAGGAGATCGAACTCGCGCGCCGTCAGTCGCAGAGGCTCGCCGTCGCGGGTGACCTCGCGCACGGCCTGGTCGACGGCGAGGGCTCCGAACTCGAGCCGCTTCTCGCCGGGAACGGCCGGCGCCGACCTACGCAGCACGGTGCGCACCCGGGTGGCCAGCTCACGCGGAGAGAACGGTTTGGTCACGTAGTCGTCCGCGCCGAGCTCGAGCCCGACGATCCGGTCCGCTTCCTCGCCGCGCGCCGTCAGCATGATCACGGGCAGGTCGGACCGGTTGCGGATCCAGCGGCAGAGCTCGAGCCCGTCCACGCCGGGAAGCATCACGTCGAGCACGACGAGGCTCGGCCCGCCCGTCTCGACGAGCTCCCGGGCCCGGTTCCCGTCAGCGGCCTCGAGCGTCTTGAACCCGTCCCGTTCGAGGTAGCGGACGACGACCTCGCGAACGATCGGCTCGTCGTCGACGACAAGGACGGTGGTCATGGAGACATTGTGGCAGCGGACTCCTTACCAGCCGATGAATTCGGCCGATCAGCGCGGGAGGCGAACCCGGCGGTCCGCGATCCGTACCAGGCCGTCGCGCTCCAGGGCCGCGACCGCCTCGGAGTCGAGCTCGGCGAGCGGTCGCGAGCCGGCGGCGACGGCGCGAAGTGTCTGCGCCCGCCGCTGGCGGAACGAGCCTTCGAAGCGGCCCTGCTTGCGCAGCGGCTCGTAGCGGCGGCCGCGCGAGGGGCAACCGGTCGCGAGCGGGCACACGTCGCACCGTGGCACGCGCGCCAGGCAGACGGTCGCGCCGAGATCGAAGAGCGCCTGCGCCGACTCGGGGCCGAACTCGCCGCCCGAGCGCTCGAGCACGCGCCCGACGTTCACGTCGACGGGGAGCACCGGCCGTCCGAACGCGAACGCACCGACCGCGTCGGCGGTGTAGCGGCCGACGCCGGGGAGCTCCGTCAGGTCATCCGGCCAACCGCCCGCCGCGACCACTCGAGCGGCCTCGTGCAGCGCGACCGCACGCCGGTTGTATCCGAGCCCCTGCCACGCGCGGATCACATCTCCCCGCGAGGCGTCCGCGAGCGCCTCGACGGTCGGCCAGCGCTCCAGCCACTCCTCCCAGCGCGGCACGACCCGCGAGACCTGGGTCTGCTGGAGCATCACCTCGCTGACGAGGATCGCGTACGGGTCGCGCGTTCCTCGCCAGGGCAGGTCGCGGCCGTGCTCCCGGTACCAGGCGAGAAGGGCCGCTTCCACTGTTAGAGCCCGCGGCTCTCCCGCAGGCGGATGAAGCCGTAGATGCACCAGGCAGGGATCGTGAAGACGATGAACCCGGCTATCCAGGCGACCTTCCCCATGGTCGAGAGGTGCCGGTTTCGCAGTACGTCGGCGATGACCACGACGAGCAGCGCTAGATAGATGAAGGCAAGACCGATGTAGATCAACGAGGGCTCCTTTGGCGGGGGGTCGCCACGAGCCTAACGCCTGACTATGCTCGCGCCGTGGTTCGCGTCCGCTTCGCGCCCAGCCCCACGGGTTCACTGCACATGGGCAGCGCGCTCACGGCGGTCGCGAACCGGCACTTCGCCGACGAGCACGGCGGCCATTTCATCCTTCGGATCGACGACACGGACGAGGCGCGCACCGAGGCCGGCGCCGAGACAGGGATCCTCGACGACCTGACCTGGCTCGGGATCGGCTGGGACGAGGGTCCGGTGCACCAGAGCAGGCGCGCCGCGCGCTACGCCGAGGTCGCGACGCGCATGCTCGAGACCGGCGAGGCCGAGCGCGAGGACGACGGCGCCGTGCGGTTTCGGGAGGAGCGACGGCCGACGCTTCTGCGCGCCGACGGCCGGCCGACGTACCAGCTCGCCTCCGTCGTGGACGACGTCGATCTCGGGATCACGCACGTGATCCGCGGCACCGACCACCTCGACAACGCGCCGCTCCATGCGGCCCTGACGCGGGCGCTCGGTGCGGAACCGCCCGAGTACATCCACCACGGGCTTCTCCTCGGCCCGGACGGGACGAAGCTCTCCAAGCGTCACGGCGCGGCGTCGCTCGCCGACCTGCGTGAGCGCGGGATCCCGGCCGAGGCGGTGCGCGCGTATCTCGAGGAGCTTGGACTGCCGAAGCACGACGTCCATTACGACGAGCAGCGGCTGCGCCGGCTGGCCGTCGACTCGCTCGCCGCGCTCTCGGACGAGGAGCTGGCCGCGCGTGCCGATGCTCCATTGGCGTACGCGCCGGCGCTCAGGGGCGCGCGTGATCTCGCCGAGGCGCGGGCGCTGGCGGAGCTGATCTCCTCGGCGACCGGCTCCCGGGCCGACCAAATCGCCGGACACGCTGGCCCGGTTCGCCGAGCTGCGGGCGGCCGCGCCGGAGACGCTCGACCTCGAAGGAGCGGACGACCTCCTCGGCGCGCTGCGCGAGGGCGGCGCCGATCTGCGGGCGCTGCGGCTGGCGCTCACCGGGGAGCCGCGCGGGCCGGAGCTCCGGGCCGTCATCGCCGCGCTGTCGCGTGACGAGGCCCTGGGCCGCGCCGCCGCCGCTACTTCGTGAGCTCGGGCCCGACCGTCGTCGCGGTCGCGAGGAACGCCGCCACGGTGCCGGAAGCGTCGCCGCGGTCGCGCCGGCGGATCGCCACGAGCTGCGGGCGCGGCATGCGCGCATCGGTGATCTCGATCAGCCGCAGCCGTCCCGCAGCGATCTCGTCCGCGACCGCGGTCTGGGGGAGGAGCGCGACCCCGAAGCCGAGCTCGACCATCTTCTTCGCGGCGTCGATCGCGTCCAGCTCCATGACCGCGTCGGGCTGCACGCCGGCCGTCCGGAAGAGCGCGTTCGTGAGCTCCGTGTAGCTCGACGTGCGGTCGAATTGCACGAGCTGCTCGCGCGCGATCTCCTCCAGCCGGATCTTCCCGCGCTCGGCGAAGCGGTGGGACGGGTCGCAGACGAGCACGAGCCGGTCCTCGTAGAGCGGCGTCGACACGATGTCGGGATGGCGCAGCACGCGCGTCAGCCCGAGGTCGACCTGTTCGCGCAGGACGAGGTCGAGCACTTCCTCGGAGTGGCCGGTACGAACGCTCACGCGCACGCGCGGGTGGGCGGTGGCGAACTCCTTCAGCATCGTCGGCAGCGAGTAGGTCGAGAGCGCCGGGGCCGCGCCGAGCGCCAGCCGTCCCGCGCCGCCGCGCTCGAACGCGTTCACGATCTGCCGCCCGTCGGAGAGCGACTCGAGCGCGCGCACGGCAAAGGGGAGGAAGGCCTCGCCCGCCTCGGTCAGCCGCATCCCGTGCGAGGTTCGGTGGAAGAGCTTGGCCGCAAGCTCCTCCTCCAGCCGCTGGAGCCGCGACGTCAGGGCCGGCTGCGTGACGAACAGCGCATCGGCCGCGCGGCTGACGCTGGCCGTTCGCGCAACCTCGACGAAACCCTGGACTTGAGAAATCTGCATATAACGGAATTCTATATTGCTGATCTACAGAAACGATTTGCTGGATAACACCGATCGGGCTAGCGTCATTCGGCATCGGGCAATCCAAGGAGGTTCGATGCGAGCAGACGCGACATACACGGCAACCGAGATCGACGAGCCGGAGGCGCCGCAGAAGGCGTCCGTGATCGTGTTGAGCTCCGCGGAACTCAGTCCGTGCAACTGCCCGGACTTCTGCGAGCGTGATCACGATCTCGACTAACGCCGCGGAGGTCCTCACTCCGGAGGCGCTCGCCTTCGTGGGCGAGCTCCACCGCCGGTTCGAGCCGCAGCGCAGGGAGCTGCTCGCGCTGCGGGCGGAACGACAGGAGCGCCTCGACGCCGGCGAGCTGCCCGATTTTCTTCCCGGGACGAAGGACGTGCGCGAGGGCGACTGGCAGGTCGCGCCCGTGCCGTCCGATCTCCAGGACCGGCGCGTCGAGATCACCGGGCCCGTCGACCGCAAGATGGTCATCAACGCGCTCAACTCGGGCGCGCGCTGCTTCATGGCCGACTTCGAGGACGCGAACTCGCCGACGTGGCGGAACTGCGTCGAGGGCCAGGTGAATCTGACCGACGCGATCGAGCGCACGATCGAGCTCGACACGGGCGAGAAGACCTACCGCCTGAACGACGAGGTCGCGACGCTGATCGTCCGCCCGCGCGGCTGGCATCTCGACGAGCGCAACGTCCCCGGCGGGACGGTGTCCGCTTCGCTCTTCGACTTCGGGCTCTACCTGCACCGAAACGCGCACCGGCTCCTCGAGCGCGGCACCGGTCCCTACCTCTACCTGCCGAAGCTCGAGAGCCACCTCGAGGCGCGCCTTTGGAACGACGTCTTCGACTTCACCGAGGACGCGCTCGGCCTCGACCGCGGGACGATCAAGGCGACCGTCCTCATCGAGACGATCCTCGCCGCGTTCGAGATGGAGGAGATCCTCTTCGAGCTGCGCGACCACATCGTCGGCCTGAACGCCGGCCGCTGGGACTACATCTTCAGCATCATCAAGAAGTTCCGCACGCGCCCCGAGTTCGTGCTGCCCGACCGGGCGCAGGTGACGATGACCGTCCCGTTCATGCGGGCGTACACGGATCTGCTCGTGAAGACCTGCCACCGGCGCGGCGCGCATGCGATGGGCGGCATGGCCGCGTTCGTCCCCAGCCGGCGCGACGCCGAGGTGAACGAGCGCGCGTTCGCGAAGGTGGCGGAGGACAAGGAGCGCGAGGCGGGCGCCGGGTTCGACGGCACGTGGGTCGCGCACCCCGATCTCGTTCCGGTTGCCCTGCGCGAGTTCGACCTGATTTTGGACGGCAGACCGAATCAGGTCGAGAAGCTGCGCGAGGAGGTCGACATTGCGGTGGCCGACCTCCTCGACGTGGCTGTTCCCGGCGGCGAGATCACCGAGGACGGCGTCGCGGGGAACGTCAGCGTCGGGATCCGC
The DNA here is from genome assembly GCA_963705875.1 of uncultured Actinomycetes bacterium. Classification (GTDB taxonomy): domain Bacteria; phylum Actinomycetota; class Thermoleophilia; order Gaiellales; family Gaiellaceae; genus CAVRUF01. The sequence continues at coordinate 257,365 of OY970117.1, forward strand.
TACCTCGAGTCCTGGCTCCGCGGTGTGGGCGCCGTGGCGCTCGACAACCTCATGGAGGACGCGGCGACCGCGGAGATCGCGCGCTCCCAGATCTGGCAGTGGCTGCGGCACGGGCGCATCGATCTCGCGCACGTTGTCACGCTCGAGGACGCCGCACTCGCAGGCGTGGGCGAGGGGCGCTGGGACGACGCGCGCGCGGTGTTCGACCGCGTGGCGCTCGCAGACGACTTCGAAGAGTTCTTGACCTTGCCGGCCTACGACTACTTGGAGGGACACCGATGACGGGGTTCATGGAGCAGGTGGAGGCGCTCGAGCGCCGCTGGGCGGAAGAGCGCTGGGCCGGGATCGAGCGCCCGTACACGGCCGACGAGGTCGTGCGGCTGCGCGGCTCCGTCCAGGTCGAGCACACGCTCGCCCGGCGCGGGGCGGAACGCCTGTGGTCGCTGCTCCACAGCGAGGAGTACGTCGCGGCGCTCGGCGCGCTGTCGGGCGGCCAGGCCGTCCAGATGGTCAAGGCCGGTCTGAAGGCGATCTACCTCTCCGGCTGGCAGGTCGCGGCCGACGCGAACCTCGGCGAGAACGTGTATCCGGATCAGTCGCTCTACCCGGCGACCTCGGCGCCCGCGCTGGTGCGGCGGTTGAACAACGCGTTGCGGCGCGCCGACCAGATCGAATGGGCGGAAGGAAACGGCGAGCGCGAATGGCTCGCGCCGATCGTCGCGGACGCGGAGGCGGGCTTCGGCGGCGCCCTGAACGCGTTCGAGCTGATGAAGGGCTTCATCGAGGCCGGGGCATCGGGCGTGCACTACGAGGATCAGCTCGCGTCCGAGAAGAAGTGCGGGCACCTCGGCGGCAAGGTGCTCGTGCCCACGGCGCAGTTCGTGCGGACGCTGGTCGCGGCGCGGCTTGCCGCTGATGTGTTGGACGTCCCCACAGTCTTGTTCGCCCGCACGGATGCGCTCGCGGCCACGCTGCTCACGAGCGATGTGGACGAGCGCGACGCCGGCTTCGTCGTCGGCGAGCGGACATCCGAAGGGTTCTTCCAGGTCGAGTCGGGAATCGATTCGGCGATCGCCCGCGGACTGGCGTACGCGCCGTTCGCCGACGTCCTGTGGTGCGAGACCTCGACGCCGGATCTCGACGAGGCCGAGGCCTTCGCGGCGGCGATCCACGAGCAGTTCCCGGGCAAGCTCCTCGCCTACAACTGCTCGCCGTCGTTCAACTGGAAGCGCCACCTGGACGACGCGACGATCGCCGAGTTCCAGCAGCGTCTCGCGGCCATGGGCTACCGATTCCAGTTCATCACGCTGGCCGGCTTCCACGCCCTGAACGCGGGGATGTTCGAGCTGGCCGGCGGCTACGCGGCCGAGGGCATGACCGCGTACGTGCGGCTGCAGGAGCGCGAGTTCGAGCTGGAGGAGGACGGCTACACGGCGACCCGCCACCAGCGCGAGGTCGGCGCCGGCTACTTCGACCTGGTCGCGCAGGCGGTCTCGGGCGGCGAGAGCTCGACCCTCGCGCTCAAGGGCTCGACCGAAGAGGCCCAGTTCCAGCAGGCGCACGCTTAGGCGTCGCGCCGCTCATAGCTTCGAGGGGAAACGGCCACACCCCCACCCTGGGAGGGGCTGTGGCCCCCTTCCTGGCGGCCACCCGCGTTCCCGAAGGGAGGGTAGCGGCCGAGTGCGCACGGCTTGCGCGCAAAGGCGTGCCGATTCTGTGCCGGGTTGTTCACAGGCCGGTTGGTCAGGAGCGGCCGCACGCCGGGGTCTGCGAATCTACGGGCGTGCGCATCTACAACTCGTTCACGCGCTCCAAGGAGGAGCTTCCGGCCCCGCCCGGCCCGATCGGGATGTACGTCTGCGGCCCGACGGTCTACCAGCGGATCCACGTCGGCAACGCCCGGCCTTACGTCGTCTTCCTCTGGATGCGGAACTGGCTCCGTGAGAACGGGTACGAGGCGAAGCTCGTCGAGAACGTCACCGACATCAACGACAAGATCTACGACGCGGCGCGCGACGAAGGAATTCCGAGCGGCGAGCTCGCCGAGCGCGCCTCCCGCTGGTACTTCGAGGACACCGACGGGCTCGGAATCGGTCGTCCCGACGTCGAGCCGCTCGCGACCGAGACGATCCCCGAGATCGTCGCGCTGATCTCCGACCTCGTCGAGCGCGGGCTCGCGTACGAGTCGTCCGGGGACGTCTACTTCCGCGTCGGCGCCTTCCCCGAGTACGGCGCGCTCTCGGGCGCGAACCTCGACGACATGGTCTCGCAGGAGCCCGGCGACCTGAAGGAAGACCCCCGCGACTTCGCGCTCTGGAAGGCCAACAAGCCGCATGAGGACACGTGGTGGGAGTCGCCCTGGGGGAACGGCCGGCCCGGCTGGCACATCGAGTGCTCGGCGATGGCCGAGAAGCACCTGGGCCCCGAGTTCGAGCTGCACGGCGGCGGGCTCGACCTCCGCTTCCCCCACCACGAGAACGAGATCGCGCAGTCGCGCGGCGCCGGCCGAGGGTTCGCGCACATCTGGGCGCACAACGGCATGCTCGAGTTCGGCGGCGAGAAGATGGCCAAGTCGGTCGGCAACATCGTCTCGCTTCGCGAGGCGCTCGACCGCTGGGGGCGCGAGGCGATCCTGATCCTCTTCCTGGGCGCGCACTACCGCAGCCCGGTGGACTTCTCCGAGGACGCGATCGAGCAGGCGAAGGCGCAGTGGGAGGACTTCCGCACGGCGTTTCGGGTCGCGGCCGTTCGCGGCGACGCGCCCTCCTGGGACGATTTCGCCGCGGCCCTCGACGACGACTTCAATACGTCCGCAGCGTTGGCGATCCTTCATGAGTGGCGTGCGTCCGGCCGACTCGAGGAACTGGGCCGCGGCCTTGCCCTCTTCGGGCTCGAGGCCGGCACCGACGCAGGCGAGGCGCCGGCGGAGATCGTCGCGCTCGCTGACGCCCGCGAGGCGGCTCGGGCCGAGAAGGACTTCGCCGAGGCCGACCGGCTGCGCGGAGAGATCGACGCGGCAGGCTGGGAGGTGCAGGACGTGGCGGACGGATACCGCCTGATCCCGAAGGCGTGACGCAGACCCGCGAGCTGGTCTACGGGCGCCGCCCCGTCCACGAGGTGCTTCGCGCCGGGCGGCGCGAGGTGATCGAGGTGCTGGCCACGGAACGGGCTCGCTCCTCGGAGCCGTGGCTCGAGGAGGTGAAGCGCATCCGCACCGAGCCGGAGCGCGTGCTCACCGACGCCTCGCACACGCGGGACCACCAGGGCGTGATCGCCTTCTGCGAGCCGTACCGCTACGTCGACGCCTACGAGCTGGCCGGTGGCGCGAAGCCGTTGATCGTCTGCCTCGACCAGGTGACCGACCCGCACAACCTCGGCGCGGTGTGTCGCAGCGCGGAGGCCGCCGGCGCGACCGGAGTCGTCGTCACCGAGCGCCGCTCCGCGCGCGTGACACCCGCGGTGTGCTCGGCGTCCGCCGGCGCGGTCGAGCATCTTCCCGTCGCCGTGGTGGTCAATCTCGCGCGCTACCTGGAGGAGACGAAGGGCGCCGATCTCTGGGCCTGGGCGACCGAGACCGAGGCGCAAACGCCCGTCTGGAGCGCGGATCTGACCACCGGCGTCTTCCTCGTGCTCGGCTCGGAGGGCCAGGGAATCCGCCCGAGCGTGCGCCGTGCCTGCGACGACGCGTTCGCGATTCCGCTCGGCGGCAAGGTGGAATCGCTGAACGTGAGCGTGGCGGCGGGGGTCGCGCTCTTCGAGGCCAGGCGCCAGCGCGGAGATGCCTGAGCCGACCCTCTACCTCGTCGACGGCTACAACCTGCTCCACGCCGGGTCGTTCGCCGATCGCGACGAACTCGTGGATCTCCTGGCCGGCCACGTGGCCCTTCACGGCGCGCGCGGCGTGGTCGTCTTCGACGGCGTCGGCGAGGACCGGCGGATCGGCGCACTCGAGATCCGCTTCGCCCAGCCTGCGGACGCGCTCCTCGAGCAGCTCGCGGCGGAGCGCCGCAGCGAGGAACGCGTACTGCTGGTCTCCTCTGACCGCGCGATCCGCGATACGGCGGGGCAGGAGGTCGCGCACCGCTCGTCGAACGCCTTCGCGGGTGAGTTGACCACCGCGAAGGCGGAGTCGCGCACCGTTCCGAGGACGGGAAAGACGAAGATCGAGGACGCGCTCGACGAGGAGACGCGTGCCCGCCTCGAGGACTGGCGCAGAAAGACCTCTTGACTTTTTCCACAGGTCGCTGCTAGCGTGCCGTCACCTTCAACCTGAGGGTTAGGGTTGCACCCGCCAGAGCAGCTCTCGCCTTCCCGCCGCCCAGGAGGCAAGCCATGCCCCGCCAGCAGTTGGCTGCCGTACGACCAGCACGTACACCGGAACGACTTCAGCGCGAAAGCGAAGACGTCCGTCTGGTCATCAAGGCCCGCAACGGCGACTCGGTCGCGCTCGACGCGCTGATCCGCCGCTACACCGGGTTCGTGCGCCTGAAGGCGAGCTCGTACTTCATCGCCGGCGGCGAGTCGGACGACCTGATCCAGGAGGGGCTCATCGGCCTCTACAAGGCGGTCCGCGATTTCCGCACCGACAAGGAGACCTCGTTCCGCAGCTTCGCGGAGCTCTGCATCACGCGCCAGATCATCACGGCGATCAAGGCCGCGACCCGCTTCAAGCACCAGCCGCTGAACGGCTACGTCTCGTTCAGCCAGACGCCCGCGGGCCAGGAGGACGGCGACTGCACGCTCGGCGACGCGCTCCCGGGTCCCGGCGTCGACGATCCCGCTATCTGCGTGATCTCCACCGAGGAGCTCCAGAGCCTCGTCTTCACGCTCGGCACCGGCCTCTCGCCGCTCGAGACGGATGCGCTTCGCTACTACATGGAGGGCAACTCGTACGAGGAGATGGCCGAGCTGCTCGGCTGCGACACGAAGACGATCGACAACGCCCTCCAGCGGGTGAAGCGCAAGGTGCTCACACACCAGGAGTCGCGCCAGGTTCTCCTGTAGGAGCGGGCTACGATGCCGGTGCGCCGGTGTAGCTCAATTGGCAGAGCAGCGCTTTTGTAAGGCGAAGGTTGGAGGTTCGAGTCCTCTCACCGGCTCCTCTTAAGGTTCTTCGCGCGCGTGAAGTTAAACGGGAATACGGGGCCGTGTTTCGTTCGTTTCAGTGGTCATGAGACCGCTGAATGAGATTCGCACAGAGATCGACGAGGCGACCGACCGGCGGCGCGAGCTTTGGGACGACCTCGCCGAGGGCCTGAACCCTGAGAAGTCGTCCGAGGCTGCCGCGCTGACGCGGCGGATCGAGGAGCTTTGGGACGAGATGCGCATCGCCAAGGCCTACGTCCGCTACGGACCCTCGGACCAGATCATCACCCGCGCCCGGGCGCACGATCGCCTCGACCGCGAGGCGCGCCGGCTCCGCACGGCCGCGTAGACATCGCCCGCTCCCGCTAGGGTCGGCGGGCGAGTCGCCGTGCGCATTCTCCTCGTCTCATCGCTCTATCCCGGCCCGGACGATCCCGACTACGGGACGTTCGTGCGCAGCATCGCCGGGGAGCTCGAGGCGCAGGGGCACGAGGTCGTCCGTGTCGTGACCGACCGCCGCGCAGGCGGACTCGGCAAGCAGATCGGGTTCGCCCTGCGCGCCGCGTGGGCGGCGATCCGCCACCGGCCGGACGTCGTCTACGCGCACTACCTCGTTCCCGCTGGAGCGATCGCCGCCGTGGCCTCGCGCCTGGCCCGCGCGCCGCTCGTCGTCACGGCGCACGGTCGCGACGTCCGCAACATCGGCGAGCTGCGCGGCGTCGAGCGGCTGACCCGCATGGCCGTGCGCCGCGCGTCGGCGATCATCGCCGTCTCGGAGTACCTGCGCGGCGAGCTGCTGAAGAAGCTCCCCGAGGCGGACGGGCGGATCGAGGTCATCTCCGCGGGCGTCGACATGGAGCGTTTCGCTCCGCGCGATGCCGCCGGTGCGCGCCGCGAGCTCGACTGGCGAACGGAGGCGCCGTTCTTCCTCTGCGTGGGCACGCTCGACGAGCGCAAGAACGTCGTGCGCCTGGCCGAGGCGTTCGCGCGGCTCGGCCGCGGCTCGCTCGCGTTCGTCGGTGACGGCCCTGCGCGCGAGCGGCTCGCCGGGATCCCCGGGCTGCGACTGACCGGACGGCTCCCGCACGAGGAGGTCGCGACCTGGGTCGCCGCCTGCGACGTGCTCTGCCAGCCGAGCCTCGTCGAGCCGTTCGGGATCGCGCTCCTCGAGGGCATGGCGTCGGAGCGTTCCGTCGTCGCGACGCGGATCGGAGGTCCGCCGGAGTTCGTTCCACCCGAGGCCGGCGTGCTCGTCGATCCCGAGAGCGTGGACTCGATCGAGTCGGGCCTGCGCGCCGCCGCCGGGCTGCCGAGCCCGAACCCGGCCGCCCGAGCCGCCGCGGCGAAGCACGACGTCAAGGTCGAGGCGCGCCGGATCGGGGAACTCCTCGAGAAGGTCACGACGTGAGCCACCACCATCACCATGCGCCGACCCCGGCCGCCGACCGCCGGCTCCTGTGGATCTCGCTCGGCCTCCTCCTCGGCTTCATGGTTCTCGAGATCGGAGCGGGGATCGCCGCCGACTCGCTCGCGCTCCTCGCCGACGCCGGGCACATGCTCACCGACGCCGCCGCGCTTGCGCTCGCGCTCTTCGCCCTGCACGCCGCGGCCCGGCCCGCCCGTGGCCCGTGGACGTTCGGCTTCGCCCGCGCCGAGATCCTCGCCGCGCAGGCGAACGGGATCGCGCTCGCGCTCATCGCCGTCTGGATCACCTACGAGGCGATCCGCCGGCTGATCGACCCGCCCGAGGTCGACGCGTGGATCGTCCTCCCGGTCGCCCTCGCCGGGATCGTCGTGAACGGGATCGTCATGGCGCTCCTCGCCCGGGCCGAGCGCCAGAGCCTGAACATCCGCGGCGCCTACCTGCACATCGCCACCGACGCCGCGGCATTCGCGGGAACCGCCCTCGCCGCCGTCGTGATCATCCTGACCGGATGGAACCGCGTCGACGCGATCGCCTCGCTGCTCGTCGCGGCGCTGGCGGCCGCCGCGGCGTGGTCGCTCCTGCGCGACTCGGGCCGGATCTTCCTCGAGGGAGCGCCCGAGACCGCGCCGCCGGACGAGGTGGGGGAGGCGATCGTGGCGCACCCCGGCGTGGTCGAGACGCACGACCTCCATGTCTGGACGGTGACCAGCGGGTTCCCGGCGCTCTCGGCTCACGTGCTCGTCGAGCCCGGCGCGGATTGCCACCGGATCCGCCTCGAGCTCGAGCAGATGCTGAACGAGCGCTTCGAACTCGGCCACACGACGCTCCAGGTCGACCACGTCGGCGTGCGGTCGGGTCTGGAGATCCAGCGCCGCTAGCTCGCCAAAGCTTGCCTTTTCTTTGCAAAACCGCGATAACGTCTCCCGATGGAGGCTGAAGCCGTGACAGTCCTCATCGCCGACGACCACGACCTGTTCGCCGCGAGCCTCGAAGCGCTCCTCGGAACCGAGGCCGCGATCGACGTCGTCGGCCGTGCGTCGAACGGCGAGGAGGCGATGCTTCTGGCTTCCCAGACGAGGCCGGACGTCGTTCTCATGGACATCTCCATGCCGGTCGTCGGCGGCTTCGACGCGGCGCGCCAGATTCGCGACGAGCTGCCCGAGACGAGCGTTCTCTTCCTCACCGGCTCGAACGCGCCCACCGACGTGGCCGAGGCACGGGCGTCGGGCGGGGCCGGCTACGTGACGAAGGACAAGATCGCCTCCGACCTGCTCGGCGCCATCAGGTCGCTCAACGCGCGCGTGAGCTAGCTATCCTTTCGAGCCGTGGTCGGCTTTCTCGCAGCTCTTCAGGTCATCCTCTCGGTCGTCCTGGTCGTGCTCGTGCTCATGCACTCGGGCCGCGACTCGGGCTTCGGGGGAATGGGCTACACGCCGGCCTCGCAGGGCGGGCAGCACATCGTCGAGCGGAACCTCACGCGCCTGACCGTGGTCGTCGCGGTCATCTTCGCGGTCAACTCGCTCGTGCTGTTCAAAGCGCTGGAGTAAGCGCTAGAGCCCGGGCGGTGACCCGGTTCCCACGATGGTGAACGCCTCGGTCGCTACGGCCGGGACGAGCGACGCATGCGGATACCGCTCGCCGTAGAAGTCGCTCGCGTTCGCAAGCGTGCGCTCGCTCGAGAGTCCGAGGATCCCGGCGCAGAGCGCGGCGAACGAGGTCGTGAAGCGCAGGTTGACGAGCGGCTCGGTCACGCGCCCGCCCTCGATCAGGAACGTCCCGTCGCGGGTCATGCCCGTGTAGATCGACTCGCGCGCGTCGACCGTGTTCACGTAGTGGAGCCGCGTCACGTAGATGCCGTCGCCGACCAGCTCGGCCAGCTCGTCGAGCGTGTTCGTCCCCGGATCGACGAAGAGGTTGAAGGCGACCGGCCCGTGCGTCTGCGCCGGGACCGGGAGCGCGTGCCCGGTCGACTCGCGGCTCTCCAGCGCGGCCGTGCGGCGATCCCAGACGACGTCCCGGGCGACGCCCGCCTCGACGATCGTGACCGGCTGCTTGGGGACGCCCTCGAAGTCGAACGCCTTCGGCATCCCGGCGGGATCGCTCGCGACGTCGCGGATCGTCAGGCGCTCGTCGAAGACCCGCTCGCCGATCCGGCCCGAGAAGTAGCTGCGCCCCTCGACCAGGGCGAGAGCGCCGAGGGAGCTGAAGTTGAAGTAGGACAGGAGCTCGGCGAAGGCCCAGGGGCTGAGCACGGCCCGGTGCGTCCCGGGGTCGATGCCCACGGGATCGCGCGTGCGCGCCGCGGTCTCGGCCGCCTGCCGCGCGACCGCGGCCGGGTCGAGGTCGCCGATCCGCCACGCGGTCGCGTCCGCGTAGCCGGAGGTCTCGGCGTTGCCGGCGAGGGCGAGCACGGTCGCGTCGGTGAGCGTCTGCGTCGCGGCGAGGCCCGTCGACGAGGCGATCGCCAGCTCGGTGACGCCGCTCGTGACGTAGCCGTACATCCCGATCTCGGGCGCGGCGCCGATGGCGGTCCAGGCGCGCTCGGCCAGACCTTCGGGAGTGAGCGCCGCGGTCTCCTCGTCCCAGCCTTCGACCTCCGGGATCGTCGCCGCCGCGGTGAGACCCGGGAACCCGGGATCCGGCTGGGCCAGGTTGGCGGCCTCCTCGGCGCGGCCGGCCGCCTCCCGCAGGCCGTCCTCGTCGACGCGGTTCGTGCTGACCATCCCGACGCGGCCGTCGCGGACGACGCGCAAGGTCAGCGTCGTATCGTCGATGAGCGTCGGCTGGTGCACCGTGGACGCCGCGAAGCGCGCGAACCCCGAGCGCTCGATCTGGACGAACGCCTCGACGCCGTCGCCGGTCGCCGCCCGGACGGCGCGGTCGGCGAGCTCGAGCGCCCTCACGAGCGGACGCCGACCTGGACGTCGCGAAACCGCGCCGGCGCGGCGCCGTGCGAGACGTGCGCATGCTGGCCGGGCTGGCCCTTGCCGCAGTTCGTCAGCCCGTACATCCGCCACTCGTCCGGCCCGGCGACGCCGTCGAGCGAGGCCCAGAACGCCGGGGTCGCACCGGTGTAGGTCGCGTCGCGGAGCATCCGGCCGAGCTTGCCGTTCTTGATCTCCCAGGCGATCTCGGTCCCGAACTGGAAGTTCAGCCGCCGGTCGTCGATCGACCAGCTCTTGTTCGTCGACATGAAGATCCCGTCGTCGACGTCCGCGAGCAGATCCTCGAGCGACCCCTCGCCCGGCTCGAGGTGGAGGTTGGTCATCCGCACGAGCGGCATGCGGCTCCAGTTGTCGGCGCGCATCGAGCCGCCGCCGCCGGTCTCCCGCGAGCTGAGGAAGCCGACGAGGACACCCGCGGCCACGACCGGCTCGCGCCGGGCGGCGACGCCCTCGTCGTCCCAGCCGAACGTCCCGAGCCCGCCGGCCGTGGTCGCGTCGGCGGTCACGTTCATGAGCTCCGAGCCGTAGCGCAGCGAGCCGAGATCGGCCGCGCTCACCCAGCTCGTCCCGGCGTAGGCGGCCTCGGTCCCGTGGATCCGGTCGAGCTCGGTCGGGTGCCCGACGGACTCGTGCATCTGGAGCTGCATCTGCTCGGCGTCGAGGACGACGGTGGTCACGCCGGACGGACACGCCTCCGCCTGGAGAAGCGCCAGCGCCTCGTCCGCGACGCGCGGCGCTTCGCGCTCGAGCCCGAGCGACTCGACGTACTCCCAGCCGCCCTGCGCGCTCGACCCGCCGTGGCTCGAGGGGAAGCTGCGCGTCTGCACGCGGCCGTCGCCGACGGCCAGCGCGTCGATGCCGCCGCCGCACTCGACGATCTCCTGCACGAGGCGCGTGCCCTCGGTCGAAGCGAAGGCGCGCTGCTCGCGCCGGGCCCGGACAGCCGCCCCGCTGATCTCGATCCCGGGCCGCGCAAGCTCCTCCTCCGCCGCCAGGCAGACGCCGATCTTCTCCTCGAGGGAGACCTCGATCGGATCGCGCGCGAACGCCGTCCGGTACTCGCCTTCGAGCGCCGGCGCGGGCGCCAGTTCGACCCGCTGCGCGGCGTTACGGGCACTCGCGCGCGCGAAGGAAACCGCGCGGCCGGCCGCTTCCCGAGCCCCTTCGGCCGAGAGGCGCGGATCGCAGGCGAAGCCCCAGGCGCCGTCGACGAGCACGCGAACGCCGATGCCCTCGCTCTCCGAATCGGAGACCGACTCGACCGCCCGGTTCTTCGTGGAGACGTTCTGCGAGCGTCGCGTGACCGCGCGCGCGTCGGCGTACGAGGCCCCCGCGGCGACCGCGTCGTCGAGTGCTTTTTCGCACGTGTCGCGCATCGAGGAGAAACCCTAGACGAGGGCTTCCCCGGCGCCTGCAGGAGATGCTGGACTCCGATGGATGAATGGTTTACCATCGGGGCCCCTTTTCCAGGAGCTTCTTCCGGAGGTCTGATCGCACATGCCCAAACTGCTTCGTATCTTTCTTCCGCTCGTTTTGGCGTCCCTCGTGCTCATCGCCATCGCGAGCGCGACACCCCCGGCCACGCCCCAGCAGATGGCGGGCGGCTGGGCCAAGCCTCACATGGACGGTGATGCACCGGGCCTGAACTCGTTCGGGCTCATCCCGGCCCAGCGCAGCGACAACATGGAGTGGATCCAGACGATCGTCGGTGGTCCCGACTGGATCGGCCAGCGCTCCGGCGCGTTCCGGCGACGGGAGCGACTGGGCCTTCCAGAGGATCAACGGCGTTCCTTACGCCATCCAGGCCGAGTACAACAACTTCCGCCTACTCGACACCACCAAGACGGACACCTGCACCAACCCCGCGACAGCACGACCTGCGGCGATGGGCGGCAAGTGTGATCCGGTGGTCTCGGACAAGATCTGTGTCGGTTCTCAGGGCGACATCGTCGTGCACGGGAACCTGCTGATCCGCGCACACGAGACCGCGCACAACATTCCGAACGGCGATCTCACGCGTTCGTGTGACCTGGCCGGAAACGAGAACCAGCGCGTGGCGTCTCGGCAGCTTCGACGCGGACGGTGATTCGTTCACGCTGACCCAGAACGGGCAGACGACGATCCCCATCACACGAGGACAGAACAACACGACCGCCGGCATCTCGGCCGCGCTCCAGGGCGGCAACGAGCAGCAGCAGGTCATCCTCACGGGGAACGACAACCCTGGCGACTCGTTCACGCTCACGCACGGCGCGAACACGACGGCGCCGTTCGTCCGCGGCACGAACCAGACGCAGGCCGCGATCCAGACCGCGCTCCAGGGCATCAGCGAGGTTCAGACCGCCACGCTCACGGGCTATGACGGGACGGACTCGTTCACCCTGAGCTACAACGGCGGCGCGTCTTCGCATCCGATCGTCCGCGGTCAGAACAACACGACCCAGGGCATCCAGAACGCGCTCCAGGGGGGCAACGAGGTCCAGACGGTCACGCTGACGAACTTCAACCCGGCGACCGCGAACTTCCAGCTCCGGTTCAACGGCGGCTTCGCCGTCTCGCCGGTCATCGGCGCCGGCGGTCTCGCCTACACGGCGTTCAACATCGACGCGGCGATCAACGGCCTCTCCGGCTTCGCCGGCGGCGCGGCCACGTCGGCCGTCACGAACAGTGGCTTCACGCTCACGTTCAGCGGTGCGTCCGCGAACACGAACACGAACGCGGTCGAGGTCATCAACATCGGCGGCTGCCCGACCTGCACCGTCGCCGAACCGCGAGTCCGCTCGCGGCGGCGCTCCGGTGGCCGGCTGGCCGACGGGCGGCACGGTCGCCGTCGGCGGCCTCACCGACGCCGGCTTCACGCTGACGTTCGCCGGTGCACATCAGGGCACGAACGTCGCTCCGGTCGCCGTCACGAACGGCGTCGGCGCGACCGGCGTCGTCGCCGAGACCACCGCGGGCAGCGCGGGCATCCTCCCGGCCGGCACGCAGGCTTCGTCCACGACCCCGACGGATGCCGGCTTCACGGTGACGTTCTCGGGTCTGGCGGCGAACACCGATGTGGCGGCGCTCGACGGTCACCAACGAGACGGACACGGGCGGAGCGCTGTGATCAGCGGCTCCGTGCGCGAGACCGTCAAGGGCACGGCCGGACGGCCGGGCTGGACGACGGGCGGCACGGCCACGGTCAGCGCTGAGCGACACCGGGTTCAACATGGTCTTCGCGGGCACGCTCACGGCGGTCAACGTCGGCCCGCTCAGCGTCACGAACGCCACCGGCGGCGTCACCGGCCTCGACGAGGAGCTCGTCATCGGCTCGACCGGCGTCTCGATGCGCGGCGTCACGGTCGTCGACATCAGCGACCCGGCTCACCCGAGGGAGATCAAGGGTGTGCCGATGTGCGGTAACACGCACACGATCAGCAAGTACTTCGACGACGTCTCGAACAAGCTGTTCGTCATGGGCACGAGCGGCGGCAACACGGCACAGCCGCAGTTCGGCCTGACCTGCCCGGCCTTCGACAGCCCGGACGGGGACGGCTTCACCGAGGTCGTCGAGATTCCGATCGACCATCCCGAGAACTCCCGCGTCCGTCCGGAACTGCGGTTCTCGGTCGGCGGCAGCGGCAACTGCCACGACGTGAACCTGTTCGAGGAGCTGCACTTCATGGCTACCGCATGCAGCGGTACCAGCAACGCGCAGATCATCGACCTGACCCACGTCGCGGAGCCCGGCGGCACCGAGCTCATGTGGGCTCCGCCCGGCTTCACGTGGCCCGGCCTCCAGACCGTCCACTCCGCTGCGATCAGCTGGAGCGGCAAGTACGTCTACATCAACGGCGAGCCCGGTGGCGGCTCCGGTGGCGAGTGCTCGTTCTAGGACGACACGAACAAGCCGCTGATCCACATCCTCGATCGCGTGACCGGCAACGTTGTCGGCCAGTGGGCGCTCCCGCGTCCGCAGCAGGAGAACGCGCAGGAGAACTGCACGTCGCACACGGTCAGCATGATCCCGTCGCTCGACCGCAACCTCATGGCGTGGTCTGGCTACATGGCCGGCGTGAGCGTCATCGACTTCACGAACCCGAAGGCGCCGCGCGAGATCGCGTTCATCGACCCGCTCTTCTTCCCGGGCACCGGCAACAGCGGTGCGGGCTGCTGGACGGGCTACTGGTACAACGACAACCTGTACTGCAACGAGCTCCTCTACGGTGCGCACGTCTTCACCGTCGACGAGCCGTGGTGGAAGCAGGCCATGACGTTCGACGAGCTCAACCCGCAGACGAACACCAAGCTGATCCGCTGCCAGGTGTCCTTCACGGGCGGCCCGACGAAGGCCAAGAAGGCCGGCACGGTCAACGCGACCGTCAAGGTCTTCGGCCCCGCCCCGCTCCAGGCGGCTTGGGGCGCGACGGTCGAGGTCAGGGCACCCGGTTACTTCAAGTCCGTGAAGACGGGCGAGAACGGAACCGTGTCCATCACGGGCGTCAAGTCCACCGGTAAGGGCAAGCTGACGGTCACCGCACCGAACATGGAGAACATGATCGGCTGCAGCGCACCGGCGAAGAACATCGCCAAGGCGGCGACGGCCAAGAAGGCGAAGAAGTCCACCAAGGCGGTCAAGAGGTAGGGCAGACCGCCTAGGAAAAGGCACGTGCGATCAAGCGGGCCCGCTCTCTTCCTGGGAGAGCGGGCCCGCTACTTTTGTGGGAACGAAAAGGGCGGCCCTCTCGGGCCGCCCTTCGTATGCGCTGGAGAGGACTTGAACCTCCACGACCCGTACGGGTCACAAGGCCCTCAACCTTGCGCGTCTACCAATTCCGCCACCAGCGCGTGCGGAGCGCCATTCTAGCCGTCGTTTGACGCCGTCCGAGCGGGTCGGTACCGTTACGAACGTACGTTCCCTACAGAGGAGCGAGTTCGATGCTCACAGCCCGGCAGACCGAGATCTACGAGTTCGTCACCCGCTACGTGGACGACCGCGGGTATCCGCCGACCGTTCGTGAGATCGGGGAGGCCGTCGGCCTTGCCTCGCCCTCGACCGTGCACGCGCATCTTGCGAATCTGGAGCGCGCCGGACTGCTTCGGCGCGACCCGACGAAACCGCGCGCGCTCGAGCTGGTCGGTCGCGACCGGCCCTCGCCTCAGGCGGGGCTGGCCGAGATCAGCGGCGTGCGCGTTCTTCCTCTCGTTGGTCAGATCGCGGCTGGCGGGCCGCTCCTGGCCGAGCAGAACGTGGAGGAACACCTCGCGGTCCCGGAGCTTCTCTCGTCCGGCGGGGACGAGTTCCTGCTCCGGGTCCGCGGGGACAGCATGATCGGCGCGGGAATCCTCGACCGCGACTACGTGGTCGTGCGGAAGCAGCAGACGGCACGCGACGGCGACATCGTCGTGGCGCTCGCCGGCAGCGACGAGTCGACCGACGAGGCGACGGTGAAGCGGTACTTCCGCGAGAACGGGCGCGTACGGCTCCAGCCGGAGAACCCCGATCTCGAGGCGATGTACCCCGAGCACGTGAGCGTGCTCGGCAAGGTCGTCGGCGTCTTCAGGAGCGTCTGAGGTGAACGGCGTGATCTCGCTGAACCGCACGCTCGAGCAGGAGCTTCTGGCGCTCACGCGGGGCGCGAGCCTCGAGTGCCTGGCCTGCGGGGAGTTCGTGCTCCACACCGCGGACGGTGCGATCGAGTGCCCGCAGTGCCGCTCGCGGCTCGAGCTGGGGGCCGTGCAGGTGCTCGCGCTCGACGGACGCGCCGGCTAGAACGTCGGCGATCAGTCCTCGGAGCTGCGCTCGGTCTCGGCGCGCTGCTTGATCTCGTCGACGACCGTTGGATCAGCGAGCGTGGTCGTGTCCCCGAGCTCGCGTTGGTCGGCGACGTCCCGCAGGAGGCGGCGCATGATCTTCCCGGAGCGCGTCTTCGGCAGCTCCGGCGTGAAGACGATGTTCGACGGGCGCGCGATCTTCCCGATCTTCACGGCGACGTGGTCGCGGAGCTCCTCCATGCGCTCGACCGAGCCCTCCTCGCTCCCCTTGAGGGTCACGAAGGCGACGATCGCCTGGCCCGTCGTCGCGTCCGCGCGACCGCACACGGCCGCCTCGGCGACGCTGGGGTGGTCGACGAGCGCGCTCTCGACCTCGATCGTCGAGATCCGGTGCCCCGAGACGTTCATGACGTCGTCGACTCGGCCCATGAGCCAGAAGTCGCCGTCGGCGTCGCGCTTCGCCCCGTCCCCCGTGAAGTAGACGCCGGGGTAACGGCTCCAGTACGTCTCGACGTAGCGGTCGTGGTCGCCGTGGATCCCGCGGAGCATCGCCGGCCAGGGACGCCGGATGACCAGATAGCCGCCGGAGCCGTGGGGCACCTCGTTCCCTTCCTCGTCGACGACCGCCGCGTCGATTCCAGGGAACGGCTTCGTCGCGGAGCCGGGCTTCACGGTCGTGATCCCCGGGAGCGGCGTGATCGCGATCATCCCGGTCTCGGTCTGCCACCACGTGTCGACGACCGGGGTCGCGCCGGCGCCGATCGTCTCGCGGTACCACATCCACGCCTCGGGGTTGATCGGCTCGCCGACCGAGCCGAGGAGCCGCAGCGAGCTCAGGTCGTGCGCCTCCGCGTGCTCCTTGCCCCACTTCATGTGCGCCCGGATCGCCGTCGGCGCCGTGTAGAGGATGTCGACCTTGTAGCGCTCGATGATGTCCCACCAGCGCTCGCGATCCGGGAAGTCCGGCGTGCCTTCGTAGAGGACGGAGGTCGTCCCGTTGCAGAGCGGCCCGTAGACGATGTAGCTGTGCCCGGTGACCCAGCCGATGTCGGCCGCGCACCAGTAGACCGACTCGGGCTTCACGTCGAAGATGTAGTGGTGCGTCGTCGCGACGCCGACGAGGTAGCCGGCGGTCGTGTGCACGATCCCCTTCGGCTTCGCGGTCGTGCCGCTCGTGTAGAGGAGGTAGAGGAGATCCTCGGAGTCCATCGGCTCGCACGGGCATGACTCCGGCTCCGCGCTCTGGCCCGCGACGAGCGTGTCCCAGTCGCGGTCGCGGCCCTCGACTAGTTCCGGCCCGCCACCGGTGCGGCGTGCGACCACGACCGACTTCACGCCGGGGCTGCGCTCGAGCGCCTCGTCGGCGTTCGCCTTGAGCGGGACGATCCCGCCCTTGCGCCAGCCCTCGTCCTGGGTGATGAGCACCTCGCAGCCCATGTCGTTCAGGCGGTCGGAGAGCGCGTCCGCGCTGAACCCGCCGAAGACGACCGTGTGCGGCGCGCCGAGCCGGGCGCAGGCGAGCATCGCGATCGGCAGGCGCGGGATCATCCCCATGTAGATCCCGACCGGGGTTCCCTTGCGGACGCCGAGCGATTTCAGGCCGTTGGCAAAGCGGACGACCTCGTCCTGGAGGTCGGCGAACGAGATCGTCTCGAGCTCGCCCACCGGCTCGCCCTCCCAGTGGTATGCGACCTTGTCGCCGTCTCCCGCCTCGACGTGCCGGTCGACGCAGTTGAAGCAGACGTTCAGCTTCCCGCCGAGGTACCACTTGGCGTACGGCGGCTCCCACTCGGAGAGCTTCGTGAAGGGCTCGAACCAGGTGACGCGCTCGCGGCCCTCGGTTTCCCAGAACTCGTCGACGTCGCGCTCGTAGATGTCCGGCCGCGGCGTTCGCCTGCGCGGCGAACTCGGGCGGCGGCGCGTAGCTGCGGTCTTCCGTGAAGAGCGCCTCGATGGCCTGCGGACGAGGATCCGAACTCATGGCGGAACGATAACCGGGCTACACTGGGAAGGCAGGCCGGGTGACCGCGGGCCGCGCAAGCGGCTCGAGGAAAGTCCGGACACCACAGGGCAGGACGCTGGGAATTCCCAGGGGGCGAAAGCCGACGGAAAGTGGCACAGAAAAGAAACCGCCGGCGGCGAATCTCGCGAGACGCCGAAGGTAAGGGTGAAAAGGTGGGGTAAGAGCCCACCAGCGTCGTGGCGACACGGCGGCTAGCCAAACCCCGTCCGGTGCAAGGCAGACAGGCTCCATTGAGACGGCCCGTCTAGGAGCCGGGTACGCCGCAAAGATGGATGGTCACCCTCGACAGAATCCGGCTTACAGGCCTGCTACATCGAAGCCCCGCGAATGCGGGGCTTCGACATTGAGACGGACGTCCGAGCAACGCTCGAACGTCCTCCAAGGCGGCACCGCAAGCGGTGCCTCAGAAGCCCCGGCAACGGAGCTCTTTCTATGGATCCGTGCCGGACGCGGTACGTTTGCGCGGTGCGGATCCTCGTCGACGCAGCGGAGGCGGCCCGGATCGCAAGCGAGGTGTACGGCGTGGAGGGGAGCGCGTCGCCCCTTCCCGGTGAGCGCGATCTGAACTTCCGCCTGCGCGCCGATGACGGCGACTACGTCCTCAAGGTTCATCCGCCCGAGGCGGATCCGGCCGAGCTCGAGCTCGCGACCGCTGCGCTCGAGCATGTCGCAGGAGTTTCGGGAGCGCCGCGCCTCGTCCGGACGCCCGCCGGCGAGGCGTTCGGTCGCAGCGGCGACCGCGTCGTCTCGCTCCTCACCTGGCTCGACGGCCGTCCGTGGGCCGAGTGCGGACCGCACGGCGTGGAACGGCGCGAGAGCCTCGGGCGAGCGGTTGCCCGGCTCGACCGTGCGCTGTCGGACTTCCGTCACCCGGCCGAGAACCGGCCACTCCTCTGGAACATGGAGACGGCGTCCGAGCTGGCGGCGCACATCGATCTCGTCGCACCGGAACGGCAAGCGGCGGTCCGCGAGATCTTCGATCGCCACGAGAGCGCCGTCGCGCCCAAGTTCGCGGCGCTGCCGCACCAGGTGATCCACAACGACGCGAACGAGCTGAACATCCTCGTCGGCGAGGACGGGATCCGTAAGCGGGCTGATCGACTTCGGCGACGCCGTCTGGAGCCCACGAGTGGCCGGCCTCGCGGTCGCCTGCGCCTACGCGATGCTCGACGAGGACGAGCCGGTGCGGGCGATCGTCCCGGTGGTCGCCGGCTACGACGCCGAGTGGCCGCTTCGCCCGGAGGAGCTCGAGGTGCTCTTCGACCTGATCCGGCTACGGCTCGCGATGAGCGTCGTCATGGCCGCCCGCCAGCACGCCGACGATCCGGGAAACGACTACCTCCTCGTCAGCCAGGACGGGGTCTGGCGGACGCTCGAGGTGCTTCAGGGCGCGAGCCGCGATCTGGCGCATTTCCGCTTCCGCGACGCCTGCGGCTGGGATGCCGTGCCGTGGTCGCGCCACGTGCGGCAGTTCTTCGAGTCGGGCCGCGCACGCCCGGCGCCGGTGCTTCCGGTCGACGTTGCCGGCGGCGACGCGGTCGTCCTCGATCTCGGGGAAGGGGGCTTCGATCCGCTCGATCCGGCCGAGCTCGCCGCGGCCTGCGCCGACATCGAGGAGCGGATCGAGCGCGCCGGCGTCGAGTTCGCCATCGGGCTCTACCGCGAGGACCGAACGATCTACCGGGCGCCGCAGTTCGATCTCGGTGACGGCCGGCGGCGATCGCTTCACATGGCGCTCGACGTGTGGCTCGCCGCAGGAACGCCGGTGTTCGCCGCGCTCGACGGGGTAGCGGCCGTCGTTTCGAACAACCCGGCGCCGCTCGACTTCGGCGGACTCGTCCTGCTGGAGCACGAAACCGACGAGGGTGTGCCGTTCTGGACGCTCTACGGGCATCTCGATCCCGAGTCACTGGAGCTCGCGGTCGGTGACGAGATCGCCGCCGGCGCCCAGATCGCACGGCTCGGCGACGTGGCGGTCAACGGCGGCTGGCCGCCGCACCTGCACCTCCAGCTCGTGACCTCGCTCTGCGATCTCGGCGCGGACGTTCCCGGCGTCGCCCCGCCGGACGAGGCGAGCCTATGGGGGAGCATCAACCCCGATCCGAACCTCCTCATCGGCCGCCGCGAGGGCGATGCGGACCGCCCGCCGCGACCGGCCGCCGAGATCGCCCGCCGCCGCCGAGGGAACCTCAGCAGCGCGCTGAGCATCGCCTACCGCGAGCCGCTGCACATCGTCCGCGGCGAGGGCGCGTACCTCTACGACGACGCCGGGACCGCGTGGCTCGATCTCGTGAACAACGTCGCTCACGTCGGCCATTGCCATCCCCGTGTGGTCGAGGCCGGCGCGCGCCAGATGGCCGTCCTCAACACGAACACGCGCTATCTGCACGACTCGATCGTCGAGTACACCCACCGCCTCGCCGCGTCGCTCCCCGATCCCCTGCGCGTCGTGTTCCTCGTCAACTCCGGCTCCGAGGCGAACGATCTCGCGCTGCGGCTGGCGACCGCGCACACGAGGCGAAACGACGTGCTCGTCCTCGACCACGCGTACCACGGCCACCTTTCGAGCACCGTCGCGCTGAGCCCCTACAAGTTCGCCGGGGTGGGCGGGCAGGGGAGGCCCGCGACAACCCACGTCTGCGAGCTGCCCGATCCGTACCGCGGGCGGCTCAGGACGGGCGAGCCGGATCTCGGCCCGCGCTACGCGGAGTCGGTGCGCGAGCAGGCCGACGCGAACGAGCCCGCCGCGTTCTTCGCCGAGTCCTTGCCGAGCGTCGCCGGACAGATCGTCCTTCCCGAGGGATACCTCGCTGCCGCGTTCGAGCACGTCCGCGCGGCCGGCGGCGTCTGCATCTCCGACGAGGTGCAGGTCGGGCTCGGCCGCGTGGGCGAGCACCTCTGGGGCTTCGAGCTCCAGGGGGTGGTGCCGGACATCGTCACGCTCGGCAAGCCGATCGGGAACGGCCATCCGCTGGCCGCGGTCGTCACCACGCCGGAGATCGCCGGCGTCGTTCGTGACCGGGATGGAGTACTTCAACACCTTCGGCGGCAACCCGGTGTCGTGCGAGATCGGGCTCGCCGTGCTCGACGTCATGCAGGACGAGGGGCTGCAGGCCAACGCGGCCGAGGTCGGCGGGCGCCTGCTCACAGGGCTCCGCGACCTCGCCGCACGCCATCCGCTGATCGGCGACGTCCGCGGCCGGGGACTCTTCATCGGCGTCGAGCTGAGCCTCGACCGCGAAGGCCGCGAGCCCGCGACCGATGCCGCCGAGGAGGTCAAGGAGGCCGTGAAGGCCCGCGGCGTTCTCCTGTCCACGGACGGACCCGACGACAACGTGCTCAAGATCAAGCCGCCGCTGGTGCTGAGCGCCGATGACGCCGACCTGGCGCTCGCGGCGCTCGACGCCGCCCTGACCGAGGTGGAGGCGCGCCTACCCTGATCCGTGGTGCCGGCTCTCCTTGTGAGGACCACTCGGTCAGGAGAGAATGCCCCCATGGCCGAGCCTTCCACCTACGGCGAGCCGGCGACCTGGAAGCCGGCCACGCCGAAGTTCAAGCCGGTCCGCTTCATCGCCAACTGGGTGACGACCGGGATCGCCGTGTTCCTGACGGCGTGGATCCTGCCCGGGATCAGCGTCGAGGGTTTCGTCGGCGCGCTCGCCGTCGCGATCGTGGTCGGCGTCTTCAACGCGCTACTGCCGCCGCTCATCGCGGCGCTCCGCCTGCCCGTCATGGCCGCCGTCGGGTTCATCGTGATCCTGCTCGTCGACGCCGCGGTCATCTGGTTCGCCTCCGACTTCACCGACAACGCGATCGAGGTCGACTCGTACTGGATCGCGCTCCTGGCCGCCGTAGTCATCGCGGGCGTGACGATGATCCTCGAGATCGCCTTCGGGACGAACGACGACGACGACTACGACCTGAGGGTGACGCGGCGCGTCGCCCGCCGGCAGGGAGTGCTCGAGCAGACCGACGTTCCCGGGATCGTCTTCCTCGAGATCGACGGGCTCGCCTACCCGGTCCTCCAGCGCGCGATGCGCGACGGCTCGGCGCCGGAGCTCTCGAAGATGCTCGACGACGGCTCGCACCGCCTCGTTGAATGGGAGACCGACCTCTCGTCGCAGACCGGCGCGTCCCAGGCGGGCATCCTGCTCGGCTCGAATGAGGACATCCCCGCGTTTCGCTGGGTGGAGAAGGAGGAGGGGAGGCTGCTCGCCGTCTCGGGCCCCGACGAAGTGGTCGAGGTCGAGAAGCGCCTCTCGACGGGCATCGGCCTCCTGCGCGACGGCGGCGCGAGCCGCGGCAACATCTTCTCCGGCGAGGCCGACGCGACCATCCTCACGGTCGCGCGCCTCCAGGGCGACATCAAGTCGAACCCCGGTTACAGGGCGTTCTTCGCCAACGGCTACAACACCACGCGCACGCTCGTGCTCATCTTCTGGGAGGTCTTTCTCGAGCTGACTGCCTCGGCGCGCCAGCGCCGCCGCAAGGTCGTGCCGCGCGGGCATCGCGGCGGGATCTATCCGCTCCTTCGCGCCGTGATGTGCGTCTTCGTCCGCGACCTGGTCGTGTCGGGGATCCTCCAGGACATGATGCGCGGCCGTCCCGTCATGTACGCGACGTTCGCGAGCTACGACGAGGTCGCGCACCACTCGGGGCTCGAACGGCCCGACACGCTCGAAGCGCTGCGCAAGGTCGACCAGCAGATCGGCCGCATCGCCCGCGCCCGCCGCTACGCGCCGCGGCCGTACGAGATCGTCGTCCTCTCGGATCACGGCCAGACGCAGGGCGCGACGTTCAAGCAGCGCAACGGCTACGGCTTTGACGATCTGGTAAATCGCAACATCACCGACGCCCAGGTCGGCGCGGTGCTCGGCGGCGACGAGCACGACAACACGGTCAACCAGGCCTTCGCCGAGGCGACGGGCACGTCGGCCGCGGACAAGCCGAAGAAGAAGGGCAAGAAGGCGAAGAAGGAGCTCGGCGACGTCGTCGTCCTCGGCTCGGGGAACCTGGCGCTCGTCTACCTCATGGAGGAGAAGCGGCGGCTGACGCTCGAGGAGATCGAGGAGCGCCATCCGAAGCTGCTCCCGGCGCTTCGCGAGCACCCGCACGTCGGCTGGCTGCTCGTGCGCTCATCGGCGCGCGGCGCGGTCGCACTCGGCGCGAACGGCGCCAACTACCTCGACGAGGGCACGGTCGAGGGCGAGGATCCGCTCGCCAAGTTCCCTCCGCGGGCCGCGCGGCATCTGCTCCGCACCGACTCGTTCTCGAACGTCGGCGACATCATGGTCGGGAGCTTCTACGACGAGATGCGCGACGAGGGCTGCGCGTTCGAGGAGCTCATCTCCTTCCACGGCGGCATGGGCGGCCCGCAGACCCGGCCGTTCATCCTCCATCCCGTGACGCTGCCCGTGCCCGACGACGAGATCGTCGGCGCGGAGGAAGTCCACCACGTCCTCGACGGGTGGCGCTGGCACCTGCAGGGCCGCGAAGCTACTCGGGCGTGACGTAGGCGGCGGTCAGCCCGCCGTCCACGAGGAACGTCGTCCCGTTCACGTACGAGGACTCGTCGCTCGCGAGGAAGAGCGCCGCGTTCGCGATCTCGCGCGCCTGGGCCAGCCGGCCCATGGGCAGGTGGATGCGCCGCCGTTCGTAGGCCGCCGGGTCGTCCGAGAAGAGCCGCATGAGGAGCGGCGTCTCGACGGGGCCGGGGCAGAGGGCGTTGACACGCACACCTCGGCGCGCGAACTCGACGGACAGCTCACGGCTCATCGAGAGCACCGCGCCCTTCGACGCGGTGTAGGAGATCTGCGAGGTCGCCGCGCCCATGAGCGCCACGAACGACGCGACGTTGATGACGGAGCCGCCGCCGCGTTCGAGCAGCCGCGGGATCCCGTGCTTGCAGCAGAGGTAGACGCCGCGCACGTTCACGTCCTGCACGCGCTGGAACGCGTCGGGTTCCGTATCGAGAACGGACGCGTCGTCGGCCGGCATGATCCCGGCGTTGTTGTAGAGGACGTCGACGCCGCCGTAGCGCTCGGCCGTCGTCGCGTACATCTCCTCGACGCTCTCCGGGCTCGTGACGTCGGCCTGGAAGAAGAACGCGTCGCGGCATTCGGCGGCGGTCCGCTCGCCCGAGTCCGCATCCACGTCGGCGACGCAGACCTGCGCGCCCTCGGCCGAGAAGAGGATCGCCGCCTCGCGCCCGATGCCGCCCGCCGCGCCGGTGATGACCGCGACCTTGCCGTCCAACCTGCCCATGCTCAGACCTCCGTCGCCATGTAGACGTTCTTGACCTCCGAGTAGCCCGCGAGCGCCTGCATGCCGAGCTCGCGGCCGAAGCCCGACTGCTTGAACCCGCCGAACGGCGTGCTCACGCGCACCGACGAGTTCGAGTTGATCGACAGGACGCCGGTCTCGAGCGCGCGGGCGACTCTCATCGCGCGCGCTCCGTTCTCCGTCCAGATCGACCCCGAGAGCCCGTACGGCGTGTCGTTCGCAATGCGGATCGCGTCGGCCTCGTCGTCGAACGGGATCACGGCCGCGACCGGCCCGAAGACCTCCTCGCGCGCGACCCGGTCATCGTTGGTCGCCTCGACGAGCGTGCAGGGGAACCAGAAGCCGGGGCCGGCGGGCGTCTCGCCCTGGAAGTACGTGTCGCCGTCGACGAAAGAGGAGACCGTCTCGCGGTGCGCGGCCGAGATCAGCGGGCCCATCTCCGTGTCAGCGGATTCGGGATCGCCGACGCGCAGTGCCGCGGTCGAGGTCTCGAGGAGCCCGAGGAAGCGGTCGTAGACGGAGCGCTCGACGAGGACGCGCGACCGGGCGCAGCAATCCTGGCCGGCGTTTCCGAAGACGGCGCCGGGCGCCGCGGACGCCGCGCGCTCCAGATCCGCGTCCGCGAAGACGACGTTCGCCGACTTGCCGCCGAGCTCGAGCGTGACGCGCTTGATCGTCGCCGCGGCGCCCTCCATGACGCCGCGTCCCGACCTCGGTCGAGCCGGTGAAGCCGATCTTCGCGACGTCCGGGTGCTCGACCAGGCGCTGGCCCACGACACGACCGGGGCCGACGACGACGTTCAGGACTCCCTCGGGAATCCCGGCCTCGAGCGCCAGCTCGCCCAGCCGCAACGCGGTGAGCGGCGTCAGCTCGGCAGGCTTCAGGACGACCGTGTTCCCGCACGCGAGCGCGGGGCCGAGCTTCCACGACGCGATGTTCAGCGGGAAGTTCCAGGGCGTGATCAGGCCGACCACGCCGAGCGGCTCGCGGAAGGTCAGGTCGACGCCGCCCGCCACGGGGATCGTCTCGCCGTAGTGCTTGTCGATCGCGCCGGCGTAGAAGTGGAAGACGTCCGCCACCATGCCCACTTCCCCGCGGGAATCGGCGATCGGCTTGCCGACGTTGCGCGTCTCGAGGAGCGCTAGCTCCTCGCCGTTCTCCTCCACGAGCGTGGCGAGGCGGCGGAGGAGGCGCGTGCGGTCGCCGGGCGAGACGGAGCGCCAGGCGGGGTAGGCGGCCTTCGCGGCGGCGACGGCGCGGTCGGCGTCCTCGACCGTGGCCGCGGGAAGCTCGGCGATCGTCTCCTCGGTGGCCGGGTTGAGAACCTCGATCATCGGGTGCGCTCGCGGTACAGCTTCGCCTCGTCGACGAGCGCGCCGAAGAGCTTCGCGTCCTGCGTGACCTCCGGGTGCCAGAGCACGCCGAGCGCGAACGCGCGCGACGGGTCTTCGAGTCCTTCGACCGTTCCGTCGTCGGCCCACGCGGTCTCGACGAGCCCGTCGCCGACGCGGCCGGGGGCCTGGTGGTGGTGCGAGTTGACGGGCGTGCGGTCGCCGAGGATCGCGCCGAGGCGACTTTGGCCGGCGACTTTCACCTCGTGCTGGGCGAACACGCCGGGCGTCTCCTTGTGGCGCTCGTCTCCGACGACCTCGGGGAGGTGCTGGACGATGTCGCCGCCGCGCAGGACGTTCAGGACCTCGAGCCCGCGGCAGATCGCGAGCATCGGCATGTCGCGCGCGAGCGCACCCTCCATGAGCGCGAGCTCGCCGCGGTCGCGCTCGGGGCGGATGCCGTTCGTCTCGGGGTGCGTCTCGGCGCCGTAGAGCGAGGGATCGAGATCGGAACCGCCGGAGAAGATGATCCCGTCGAGCGCGTCGAGCGTCTCCTCGACACCGTCGGTCGAGGGCGGCACGAGCAGCGCGCGACCGCCGGCGGCCTCGATGGACTGCACGTAGTTCAGCGGCACGAGCGCGGTCGGGATGTCCCACGCGCCCCACTTGGCGTTCTCGGCGTAGGTGGTGATCCCGACGACGGGCTTGGAGCCGCCGTTGCTGCGTGCGTCGGCCATACGCGGACTTTACGCAGTCGGGTTACTCGCGCGCGCGCCCCACCCTGGGAGGGGAAGACCACCCGCCACCCGCCTTCGACGGTACCGGGGAAGTGCGCGCGTGTCTGTCGCAGAGGCGTGCCGATTGTGTGCCGATTGCTCCACGGCGTGGACGCCGGAGCTGAGCGCCCGCGCTAGCCGCGCTCGTACATGCGGCGCCGCTCGTAGTCCGTGACCACCGAGTCGAAGAGCCGCTGCTCGGTCTTCGCGTACGTCAGGTAGTGGTCGACCACGTCGTCGCCGAGCGTCTCGCGCGCCATCGTCCCCGACTCGAGCGCCTCGATCGCCTCCGCGAGCGAGTGCGGGAAGCGCGGCGCGTCCGACTCGTACGCGTTTCCTTCGAGCGGCGGCGGCAGCTCGAGCTCGTTCTCGATCCCGTTCAGGCCGGCGGCGAGGAGCGCCGCGACGCAGAGGTACGGGTTCGCGTCCGCGCCAGGGATCCGCGTCTCCGAGCGCAGCGACTGCCCGTGCCCGACGATGCGGAAGCCGCACGTGCGGTTGTCGTGGCCCCAGGCGAGCGTCGTCGGCGCCCACGAGCCCGCCGCGAAGCGCTTGTACGAGTTGATCGTCGGCGCGACGAAGACGGCCAGCTCGCGCAGCCCGGCGATATGCCCGGCGAGGTAGTTCTTGAACAGAGGCGACTCGTCGGCGAACGCGTTCTTGCCGTCCGCCCAGAGGCTCGAATGGACGTGGCAGGAGTTGCCGATCCAGTCCTCGCGCGGCTTCGCCATGAACGTCAGCGAGCAGCCGTTCAGGTGCGCGAGCTCCTTGGCGCCGTTCTTGTAGATCGTATGCCGGTCGGCGGCCTCGACCGCCTCGGCGTAGCGGAAGTTGATCTCGTGCTGGCCCGGCCAGGCCTCGCCCTTCGAGTACTCGACCGGGATCCCGGCGGCGTGCATCCCGTTGCGGACCTGGCGGATGAACGGCTCGTCGTAGGTGGTCGCGAGCACGTGGTAGTCCATGACGTACGGAACCGACGGCGTCAGGTTCTCGTAGCCCTTCGCGTGCGCCTCCTCGTAGGTCTCCTTCAGGAGATAGAACTCGAGCTCGGAGCCGATCATCGGCTCGAAGCCCATCTCGCGGGCGCGCGCCACCTGCTTCTTCAGCACCTGGCGCGGAGACGGGCCGACGTCGCGGCCGTCGTGCCAGGCCACGTCGCAGAGGCAAAGGGCGGTCGCCTCGAGCCACGGGATGACGCGGAGCGTGTCCAGATCGGGCTTCAGGACGAAGTCGCCGTAGCCGAGCTCCCAGTTCGCGAGCGCGTACCCGGGGACCGGATCCATGTCCATGTCGAGCGCGAGCAGGTAGTCGCACGCCTCGACGCCCGACTCGGCGAGGTTCTCCGAGAGGAAGTGCTCGCCGTGGACGCGCTTGCCCATGAGGCGGCCCTGCATGTCGGTGAACGCGACGACGATCGTGTCGATCGAACCGTCCGCGACCGCGGCTTCGAGCTCCTTCAGGCTGAGCATCGCGTGAGCTTAACCTGCGGCCGCGTTCTTGACATCCCATCCGGCGAGGCGTGTAAATAGCTCGCTATTCACCCATTGAGCGGAAGGAGTCACGCATGACCGCGGCAGATCCAGGTGCGCCGGGGCGGGCACCGGACTATCTCGACGACGAAAAGACTCTGCACCGACTCGGCTACGCGCAGGAGCTCTTCCGCGCGATGGGCGGGTTCCAGAACTTCGCGATCTCGTTCACGATCATCTCGATCCTCGCGGGGTGTCTGACCTCCTACTACATCGCGTTCGGGCAAGGCGGCCCGATCGCCGTGAGCTGGGGCTGGCTCCTCGTCGGCCTCATGAGCACGATCGTCGCGCTCGCGATGGCGGAGATCGCCTCTGCGTTCCCGACCGCCGGCGGCCTCTACTACTGGTCGTCGAAGCTCGGTAGCCCGGCCTGGGGCTGGTTCACCGGCTGGTTCAACCTGATCGGGCAGATCGCCGTCACCGCCGCCATCGGGTACGGCCTCGCCACGTTCGGGACGGCGCTCTTCAACTTCTGGTTCGACTACCCGAACACGAAGGAGTACATCTACCTCCTCTACGTCATCTTCCTCGCGGCGGCCGCGGCCTTGAACCTGCTGAAGGTCAGCGTGACCGCGCTCCTCAACACGGTCTCCGCGTACTGGCACATGGTCGGCGTGGTCGTGATCGTGGCGGTCCTTCTGATCGTCCCCGACAACCACCAGTCCTTCTCGCTACGTCTTCACGGAGACCGTGAATGCGTCGGGCTTCGGTGACGGCAAGACGACCGGCTTCGTGTTCATCTACGTCTTCCTCACCGGCCTGCTCATGGCGCAGTACACGATCACCGGGTTCGACGCCTCGGCGCACATGGCCGAGGAGACCCGGACGGCGTCGCGCTCGGCCGCCGTCGGGATGTACATGTCGGTCGTCGTCTCGGTGATCTTCGGCTTCGTGCTCCTGGTCGCGGTCACGCTGGCGATCCCGAGCACGCAGGGCGCGATCGACAACATCGGGTTCCTCGTCCCGTGGAGCTGGGAGGAATCGATGAGCAGGAACTGGGCCGAGGCTCTGCTCTTCATCTGCGTCGTCGCGCAGTTCTTCTGCGTGACCGCGTCCGTGACCTCGGCCTCGCGCATGCTCTTCGCGTTCTCGCGCGACCGCGCGGTGCCGGGCCACCAGATGTGGAGCAAGGTCGGAAAGAACCGCGTGCCGCAGATGTCCGTGATGGCGATCGTCGTCCTCGCGGCGCTGATCATGGTGCCGGCGTACTGGAACTACCTCGTCGGCTACCTGGTCGGGACCGGCATCGCGGTCATCGGGCTCTACGTCGCGTTCATCCTCCCGGTGATCCTCCGGTTCCGGATGGGCGACAAGTTCGAGCCCGGCGCCTGGACGCTCGGGAAGCACTACAAGTGGATCGACGCGATCGCGATCCTCTGGGTCGCGTTCATCGTCGTGCTCTTCATGCTCCCGCCGTACAACACGAGCGTTCCCTGGGACCCGGACTTCAGCTGGGAGGCGCTGAACTACGCGCCGATCCTCGTCGGCGGAGCGCTGCTCCTCTTCGGCGGCTGGTGGGTCATCTCGGCCCGCAAGTGGTTCAAGGGTCCGGTCCGGCAGGGCACCGAGGAAGAGCTCGAGCGGATCGAGCAGGTCTACGAGTCCGGCGGCACCGTCCCCGGCTCCTAAGCGGAATCGCGGATGGGCGCTCGGGCTTCGGCTCGGGCGCCCACCGTTCTTCGCGCGAACGGACCGAGCGTCGCGCCCTGTAGCAGCACCGACGCGGCGGTCGCGACCAGCACCGTTCCCTCGACCTGCGCCGCGCCGTCGAGGTGGTCGAGCGCGGGGTACGCGGCCAGGAGCAGCGGCACCGCTCCCTTCAGGCCGCCCCACGATACGAGCGCGCGCTCTCCCTTCGTGAGGCCGCTTCCGACCGTTCCGGCGGCGGCGACGATCGGGCGGACGAGGAACACTGTCGCTGCGGTCAAGGCGATCCCGTAGGCCAGCTCATCCCAGCCGACCTGCGAGGCGAACGTCGCTCCCAGCAGGCCGAAGATGATCGGCTCTGCGATCGCCGAGGCCGCGTTCGCGGCGGTGTGATAGCTGCCGTCCTGCACCTTCCACGTGTCCGCGACGAGGAGCCCGGTGATGTAGACGGCGAGGAAGCCGCTGCCGTGGATCGACGCGGTTCCGGCTCCGACGAGGATCGCCGCAGCGACGATGCCGACGCTCTGGAGATCGTCCGCGACCTTCGGCGTCGCGCGCAGGACGCGCATGAGCACGAGGCCGGCCGCGATCCCTGCGGCAGCGCCGATCCCCAGTTCCTTCACGAAGCGGACGACCGCATCGCCGGTGCTCGCGCTTTCCGGCCCGAGGTAGGCGAGCGCGGCGACCATGAGCGAGATCCCGACCGGGTCGTTGAAGCCCGACTCGCCCTCGAGGATCGTGCGCGCGCGCGTCTTCCCGCGGTTGCGCAGGACCGAGTAGACCGCCGCCGGGTCGGTCGGACTGAGCGCGATCGCGATGAGCGCGGCCAGCGACCAGTCGAGGCCGAGCACGTAGTGGCCGATGAGCGCGAGCCCGCCGGCGGTCGCCGCCGTGCCGGGCAGCCCGAGCACGAGGATCGGCGTCGCCGAGCGCCGCCACGCCTTGAAGCCGGTCGTGAGGCCGCCCTGGAGCAGGATCGCGTAGAGCGCGAGTGTCCCGACCTCCTGGAGCCGCAGCGGGCCGAGGTCGTCCGCCGGGAAGAGGCCGGTTGCCGCCGCGGCGATACCGACCCCCAGGAATGCGGCCGGCGCAGGCAGGCCGACGCGCGCCGCCAGTGGCGCGATCGCGATCGCGATGACGACGAGCGCCGCGAAGGCGAAGAGATCCGGGAAGAAGTCGGTGTATGCGCTCATGGGCTATCCGTTGCCGACCAGACTTCCCGGCGCACCGATCTCAGCCTACTCCTCGCCCAAATCTTCGGCGAGGAGGCCGGAGGCGTACGCGCGCCAGGCGATGTCGGGGGCATGCATGAGACCGTGCAGCGCCTCGCTCACGTGCGGGAGTCCCTTCGACTGCGCGGCGAGCTCGCGGAACCCGTTCTCGAGCGAGATCTGCCGGTCGATCTCGCGGAGCTCCTCGGCCAGCTCCGCGACCGCCGGGCCGTTCAGGTCGAGCCCGCGGGAGGGATCGCCTCCAGCGGCGAGCCGCAGGAGCGCTCGCCGGGTGGCTCCGCGCCGTTCCGCCTCGTCGATCTCGATGTTCGCCCCCGCGACCGAGGCGAGGACGATGAGCGCCGTGGCGAGGCGGTCGGTCTCGGATCCGGTTTCGGCGGCCAGTCCCTCCTCGAGCTTGACGAGCCAGGGAGGCGCCACTGCTACACCCGGATCCGCTCGCCGCTCGGGTCGAACAGCGGCTCCTCGGCGACCTCGCCCGCGATCCACTCGCCGAAGATCTCGATCTCGACCGCCCGTCCGGGCGTCGCAGCCTCGGCCGGGACGTAGGCGTACGCGATCGAGCGCTCGACCGTGTAGCCGTACCCGCCGCTCGTAACCCGCCCGGCGATTTCTCCGTCGACGCGGACGGGCTCCGAGCCGAGTGCGACCGAACGGGGATCCGCGAGCGCGATGCAGACCAGCCGACGCTCGGGCTCCGTCGCGGCCGAGAGCGCCTCGCGCCCGATGAACTCGCCCTTGTCGAGCTTGACGGCGAAGCCGAGCCCGGCCTCGTACGGCGTGTCCTCGGGGGAGATGTCCGCGCCCCAGACGCGGTAGCCCTTCTCGAGGCGCAGCGAGTCGATCGCCTTGTAGCCGCCGGCTGCAAGTCCGAGCTCGGAGCCCGCCTCCCAGAGGCGGTCCCACAGGCGTCGCCCGAACTCGGCGGGGCAGTAGAGCTCCCAGCCGAGCTCGCCGACGTAGGTGACGCGCACGGCCAGGCACGGCACGGGGCCGACGACGATCTCCCGCGCGCGCATGTACGGGAACGAGAGATCCGAGTCGGTCAGCGGCTGGAGGATCTCGCGCGCGGCCGGGCCCCACAGGCCGAAGCACGCGAAACGCGAGGTCACGTCCTCGAGCTGCACGGCGCCGTCGTCCGGGAGGTGCGAGCGGATCCAGGCCAGGTCGTGCCGCCCGAACGCGGTGCCGGTGACGATGCGGAAGCGGTCCTCACCGAGCCGGGTGACCGTGAAGTCGCATTCGATCCCGCCCCTGGGATTGAGCATCTGGGTGTACGTCACCTGGCCGACGTCGCGGGCGACGCGGTTCGCGCAGAGGCCCTCGAGGAACTCGGCCGCGCCGGCGCCGGTGACGTCGAGCTTCGCGAACGAGGTCTCGTCGAAGAGCGCCGCGGTCTCCCGGCAGGCGCGGTGCTCGGCGCCGATCGCGGGCGACCAGATCTTCCCGGCCCAGCCGCGCGGGCGCAGCGACTCGTCCCCGGTGGCCGCGTTCGACTCGAACCAGTTCGCGCGCTCCCAGCCCGACTTCTCCCCGAACGACGCGCCGAGCTCGGCGAGCCGCTCGTACGCCGGGGAGACCCGCAGCGGCCGTCCGGCGAGGCGCTCCTGGCCGGGGTACTTGACGTCGTAGTAGGTCGCGTAGCCCTCGACCGTGCGCGCGAGCGTGTACTCGCGGCTGCGGTAGTGCGGCCCGAAGCGGCGCGAGTCCATCTCCCACGTGTCGAGGCCGGGCTGGCCGTCGACGATCCACTCGGCCATGAGCTGGCCCATGCCGCCGGCGCCCGCGAGCCCGTGCGCGCAGAACCCGGCCGCGACCCAGAAGCCGCGCACGTCCGACTCGCCGAGGATGAACTCGCCGTCCGGCGTGAACGCCTCGGGGCCGTTGATCAGCTTCACGACCTCGGCGTTCTCGAGCGCCGGCACGCGAACGATCGCGTTCGTCATGAGCTCCTCGAAGCGCTCCCAGTCCTCGGGGAGGAGCTTCCCGTTGAAGTCGGCCGGGATCCCGTCGAGCGACCACGGCGCGGGATCGCGCTCGTAGCCGCCCATGATCAGCCCGCCGGACTCGCCGCGGAAGTAGACGAGCAGGCTCGGGTCGCGCATCGTCGGCACGTCGTGCGGCACGTCCAGCGGCCGCGTGACGAGGTACTCGTGCGCCATCGGGACGACCGGCACCTCGACTCCGGCCAGCGCTCCGATCTCGCGCGCGAACATGCCGCCGGCGTTGATCACGATCTCCGTCTCGATCGAGCCCTTGTCGGTCTCGACGCCGGTTACCCGGCCGCGTTCGACGCCGATCGCGGTCACCCGCGTGTTCGTGTTGATCTCGGCGCCGCGGCGGCGGGCGCCCTCGGCGAGCGCGAACGTGAGCTGGCTCGGATCGATGTAGCCGTCGGTGGGGAGGTAGGCGGCGCCGAGCACGCCGTCGGTCGTCATCGGCGGGAACATCTCCTGCGCCTGCTCGGCCGAGACGAGCTCGAGCGGCAGCCCGAAGGTCTTCGCCCAGCCGGCCTGGCGCGCGAGCTCCTCCATCCGCTCCTCGGAGGAGGCGAGCCGCAGCGACCCGACCTCGTTCCAGCCGGTCTCGAGCTCGACCTCCTCGCCGAGCGTGCGGTAGAGCTCGACCGAGTTCATCATCATCCGCGTCAGCGCGAGCGAGCCGCGCAGCTGGCCCGACGAGCCCGGCGGAGTGGAAGGTCGAGCCGCTCGTCAGGTCGGCGCGCTCGACGAGGACGACGTCGTCCCAGCCGAGCCGCGCGAGCCAGTAGAGGATCGAGGCGCCGCCGACGCCGCCGCCGACGACGACCGCGCGCGCCTTCGATTTC
The DNA here is from genome assembly GCA_963705875.1 of uncultured Actinomycetes bacterium. Taxonomy (GTDB): domain Bacteria; phylum Actinomycetota; class Thermoleophilia; order Gaiellales; family Gaiellaceae; genus CAVRUF01. The sequence continues at coordinate 290,226 of OY970117.1, forward strand.
ACGCCAGCGCCTGCCGGAACGCGTCCGACGCAGCAGTGCGCTCGAGCCGCTCGAAGTGCTCGTCCGCGTACGCGACGAAGTCGAAGTCGAGCTCGGAGATGGCCTGCTGGACGACGCCCCACATCGCCTCGCGGAAGTCCGACATGAAGGTCATGAGCTCGAGCGCGTCCAGGTCGGCGTCGCGCACCTCGCCGAAGGTCTCCTCGAGCAGCATCGCCTTCTCGTCGGCCCCGAAGCCCTGGTTGACCGCGAAGTTCGCGAGGTCGAAGAAGCGGTCGCCCATGCCTGCGTACTCCCAGTCCACGATGCGGAGCCCGTCCGGCGTGGCGATGAAGTTCGCGCTCAGCAGGTCGTTGTGGCAGGGCGTCAGCGGCTGCTCGCCGCGGGCCCGCTCGATGTCGGCGGCGGTCGCGTGCGCCCGCTCGTAGGCGGCCGGGATGACCACGCCGCGCTCGGCGGCGGTGTCCCGGTACGTCTCGACGACGCGGAACGAGTTGAAGTGGCCCGGCACCTCGGAACCCTCGTGGATCAGCTTCAGCGCGCGGGCCGCCGCGCGGAGATGGTCCGGCTGCCGGAGATCCTCGGACGAGACCGGCCGTCCCTCGAGGAACCGCGTCACGAGCCAGCCCTGCGGCTCGACGAACCGGATCACCTCGGGCCCGACCCCGGCCTCGGCGGCCACGACCGATGCCTTGTACTCGCATTCACGGTCGATGCCGAGCAGGTGCGTGTCGTTCCCGCCCAGCCGCAGCACGACGTTCTGGCCGTCCACGGCGAGGAGGAAGTTGCGGTTCGTGATCCCGCCGCCCAGTTCCTCGACGTGTCACCTCCTGGCCCGGCCAGAGCTCGATTGAGGATCTCGGTCAGTTCCATCCCGCGATCCTAAACTGCGCCCGATGCTGGTCGAGCACCCCGAGTCCGTGGCGATCGTGGCCTTCCGCGACGGAGCGCTGGTCACGGTGCTCCAGACGCGCCCGGGCTCGCCCGAGCGAACGGTCGAGCTCCCGTCGGGAAAGCTCGAGCCCGGGCGAGACGCCGTTCGAGGCCGCCGTTCGCGAGTTGGCCGAGGAGTGCGCGCTCGTCGCGGCGGACTGGCGCGAGGTCGGCGGCTTCTGGGCGGTGCCCGCGTACTCGACCGAGTTCGTCCACGTCTTCGAGGCAGGCGGCCTCGAGCCGGCGCCCGAGCCGGTCGCCGCAGACGACGACGAGGACATCGAGGTGCGGCTCGTCCCGGCCGAGCGGGCGCTCGACGAGCTGTCGGACGCCGTCTCGATCGCCGCGTACGCCGTGTGGCAGGCGTCCGCGTGATCCGCGCCGTCGTCTTCGACTTCAACGGCACGCTCTCGGACGACGAGCCGATCCTGTGCGAGGTCTGGCAGGAGATCGCCGCCGAGCACGGCCGGCCGCTCTCCGCCGAGGAGTACTTCGGGCAGCTCGCCGGGCTCGTCCGATCCGGAGATCGGCGAGCGCTGGCTGGGCGGAGGACGTCGAGGCGGTCATGGCGGAGCGGGTCCGGCGCTACCGCGAGCGTGTGGCCGACGGCTCGACGATCGGGCCGGAGATGCGCGAGGTCGTCCGCTTCGCCGCCGGGCGCGTTCCGGTTGCGATCGTCTCGGGCGCTTCGCGGGGCGAGATCGAGCTCGTCCTCGGCGCGGCCGGGCTCGCCGACGCCGTTCCACGATCGTCGCCGCCGAGGACGTCAGCGCGGGCAAGCCGGATCCCGAGGGCTATCTGCTGCGCGCTCGAGCGTCTGGGCGTTGACGCGGTCCGAGGCGCTCGTGTTCGAGGACAGCGAGGCGGGCGTGCTCGCGGCGAAGGCGGCAGGGACGCGGTGCATCGCGCTGCTCGGAACGGTCGCGCCGGAGCGGCTCGCGGCCGCGGACGAGATCGTCGAGCGGATCGACGTCGCGCTGCTAGCGCGTGAGCTCGAGCCCGGCGCCTGAGGCGCGGGCCGCGTCGAGCACCCGGGCCGCGAAGGCCGCGTCGAGCGCGCCGATTCCGAGGTTCACGCAGGCGACCTTCGGCGGCATGTCGCGGCGGAGCAGCGCCGCTCCGACCGGGGCGTAGGGGCTCGGCCAGTCCGTGAAGTGACCCTGCTCGCGGTAGTACTCGAATTGCGCCACGTCGTCGGCGGCCACGAGGTCGGCCTCCTCGATCACCTCACGCTCGATCATCGCGTCGAAGTCGATGGGTAGGACGAGCCACGCCTCGCCGAGCGCGCCCAGGCCGATTTGCGGCTTCGGATCGTTCACGATCGGCGCGGCCGTGATTACGACCTGCGCGCCCTCCGCGGCATCGGCGGGCGACCCGGCCGCCTCGACGTCGCCGAGGGAGGTGATCCGCTCGGGATGTGGGTCGTACGCGCGGATCCGCACGCCGGGGTTCAGCTCGCGCAGGAGCGCTGCGTGGAAGCGGCCCTGCTCGCCGCAGCCGACGATCGCCGCGGTCGTCCAGCCCTGCGGAGCCCAGCGGCGGACGCAGACGCCGCTCGCGGCCGCGGTGCGTGCCGCGGTGATCTCGGCGCCGTCCATGATCGCGATCGGGAGGCCGGTATCGGCGTCGTTCAGGACGATCAACCCCGAGATGTAGGGAAGGCCGCGCGAGGTGTTCTCCGGGTAGCCGGACACCCACTTGAGCGCCGCCACGTCCAAGTCCTCGAGATACGCCGGCATGGCGTGGATGAACGCGTCCGGCCGCGGGTGCACGCCCGGCTTGGGCGGCAGCTCCACGCGCCCGGCGGCGACGGCGCGATACGTCTCCTCGACGAGATCGAGCTGCTCGGTCGCCGGGGGCAGCAGCCCCGCCACGTCCGCGCGCGAGAGATAGAGGAGCGAGCTCACGCCCGGTCGGCGACGCGCAGCGCCTCGATGAGGAAGATGACGCGGTCCTCATCGGGCTTGTGACCCTGGTAGCTGTCGGCGTCGGTGTACTTGCGCGCGAGCGCGTCGATGTGGTCGTTCGGCTCGTTGCCGCCCTCGACGATCCCGACCACGCGGCCGCGGACGTCGCTCTTCACGTACGGGTCGTCCTTGTCCGCGATGGAGATGGCCACGCGCGGATCGTTGCGCATGTTCCGGTCCTTCGTCCGTCCGGTGGCCGTGTTCACGCGGATGGTGTCGCCGTCGCGGTCGATCCACACCGGGGAGACCTGCGGCGCGCCGTTGGGATCGAGCGTCGCCAGATAGGCGAAGTTCGGCGCGTCGATCAGCTCACGGCATTTCTCGGTCAGCTCGGCCACTGGGCTCCTCCCGTCGCTTGCGCCGCCAACGCTACCCACGAGCGTCTAGCCTGCGCGCGATGGTTCGAGTCTGCGTCGCGGGATCGACCGGGTGGACGGGATCCGCCGTCGCCGCCGCGATCGAGGCCGCCGACGATCTCGAGCTCGTGGCCGGGGTCTCGCGAAGCGGCGGAACGCACGCATCGGTCGCCGAAGCCCTCGATGCGGTCGAGACGGACGTCGTCGTCGACTTCACGAGCGCCGAGGCGGTGAAGGCGAACGTCCTCGCCGCGCTCGAGCGCAAGGTCGCGGTGGTCGTCGGCTCGAGCGGCCTGACGGCGGACGACTACGCGGAGATCGACACACGCGCGCGTGAAGCAGAAGTCGGCGTGATCGCGGCCGGGAACTTCTCGATCCTCGCGGCGACGCTCCTTCGCATCTCGCGCGAGGCCGCCCGCCAGGCCGGGGCCTGGGAGATCATCGACTACGCGAGCGCCAAGAAGCCCGATGTTCCCAGCGGCACGGCGCGTGAGTTGGCGGAGCAGCTCGGCGAGGTGCGGCAGCCGGCCCTCGGCCGCGAGATCGAAACGCTGCTCGGCCCCACCGAGGCGCGCGGCGCAACCGTGGCCGGCTCGCAGATCCACTCGGTGCGGCTCCCGAGCTTCGTCGTCTCCACGGAGATCGTCTTCGCGGCGCCCGGCGAGCGGCTCTCGATCCGCCACGACGCGGGGGAGAGCCCGGAGCCGTACGTCGCCGGGACGCTCCTGGCCGTTCGCGCGGTCGGCGGCCGCGTCGGGCTCACCCGCGGCCTCGACGCCCTGCTCGACTGATGCTCCTGAACGGGATTCGCGTGGTCGCCTGCGAGATCGGGCTCGCCGGGCCGCTCTGCACGCGCCTCCTCGCCGACCTCGGCGCGGACGTCGTGAAGGTCGAGGCGCCGGAGGGCGGCGACGTCACGCGCGGCTGGGACACGATCGCGAACGGCGTCTCCTCGGCGTTCGTCTGGGTGAACCGCGGCAAGCGCAGCGTGGCCGTGGATGTCCGCGACCCGGCCAACCGCGACGAGGTCGAGCGGCTCGTCGGCTCGGCGGACGTCTTCCTCCAGAACTTCGCGCCCGGCTGGGCGGAGCGCGTCGGCCTGGACGAGCCGGCCGTTCGCGCGCTCAGGCCCGACGTCGTCTACGTGGACATCTCGGGCTACGGCCCCGACGGCCCGTACGCACACCGCAACGCCTACGACCTGATCGTCCAGGGCGAGGCCGGGCTCATGTCGATCACAGGCACTGCGGAGGAGCCCGCGCGGCTCGGCGTCTCCGCCTGCGATCTCTCGACCGGCTCGTACGCGGCGGTCGCGACGCTGGCCGCCCTCGTGCGCCGCGGCCAGACCGGGGAGGGCGCGCACGTGCAGATCTCCCTCTTCGACGTCGCGCTCGACTGGCTCGGCTACTTCCCGCATCTCTGGTGGCACCGCGAGGAGCTGCCGCCGCGCACCGGCCTGCGCCATCCGCTCTTCTGCCCCTACGGGCCGCTGCCCGCCGCCGACCGCCTCGTCTCGGTCGCCGTGCTCTCGCCGGATCACTGGCGGGTCTTCTGCACCGACGTGCTCGAGCGCCCCGACCTCCTCGAGGACGATCGGTACGCGACGAACGAGCAGCGCGTCCAGGTGCGCGACGAGCTCGAGCCGATCCTGGCCGAGGTCTTCGGCGAGCGCACCGCCGCCGAGTGGGAGCAGCGGCTCGCGGCCGCGGGCATCCCGTTCGGATCGGTGAACGACGTCTCCGACGTGCTCGCCCATCCGCAACTCGCCGCGAGCGGGCTCGTGACCGAGATCGGCTCGCCCGCGGGCCCGATCCCGACCATCGGCGCGCCGTTCCTCGTGGACGGCGTCCGGCCCGACGTCGGCGCCGTCCCGGATCTCGGCGAGCACACCGAGAACCCGATGTGACGAATCCCGGAGCCGGCGACGTACAGTCGGCGATGCGTCTCGTTGCTCTCGCATTCGTTCTCGCCCTGGCGCTCGCGGCGTCGGGCTGCGGCGCGGCCGACGAGGCCGCCACTGAATCCCCGGAGGCCGCGCCCGAGAACGCGTCCCTGAACGTCGAGCAGGTGCTCGACACGAGCGGCCCGATGTTCATCGAGGGCTACCTCTGGGCGCTCGAGATCGTCGACGCCGACGGCACCTCGGTCTTCAAGGACGACATCGAAGGAATGAAGCACGCCGAGGACCTCCCGGCCGGCACGTACACGGTGCGAAGCGCGATGAAGCCGTGCATGGGCAACTGCGGCTACGTCGATCCTCCGGTGAACGAGTGCGAGGAAGAGATCGAGCTCGTCGCCCCCTCGACGTCGGTCGAGATCAGCCAGGCCGCGAACCGCGCCTGCACGATCACCGTCTCGTAGCGAGCCTCATGGGAGAATCCGGCCATGCCGGGTTCCGGTCTCGCCCACGGTGATCCGGCGCTCGCGCTCGAGCGAATCGACGCGCGCGCCCGGACGGAGAACTTTCCCGTCGTGTCGCTGCTCGCCCCGCGGCAAGCCCGGCCGCACCTGAAGGCGATCTACGGGTTCGCCCGCCTCGTGGACACGATCGGGGACGAGACCGAAGGCGACCGCGCCGCGCTTCTCGACGAGGTCGAGCGCGAGCTCGACGGCCCTCCGGCGACCGAGATCATGCGCCGGCTGCACGAGACGATCGCGGCGTGCGACCTCCCGCGTGAGCCGTTCGCGCGTCTCATCGAGGCGAACCGGATCGACCAGCGCGTCACCCGCTACGAGACCTGGGACGACCTGCGCGGCTACTGCTCGTACTCCGCGGAGCCGGTCGGGCGCCTGGTGCTCGGCGTCTACGGGCGGGCCGAGCCGGAGCTCGTGGAGCTGAGCGACGACGTCTGCACGGGCCTCCAGCTCGTGAACTTCCTCCAGGACCTGCCGCGCGATCTCGAGCTCGGGCGCGTGTACGTCCCGCAGGAGGATCTGCGCCGCTTCGCCGTCGTGGACGCCGAGCTTGCGGGGCCGGCGAGCGAGCGCGTCATGGCGCTCGGCGAGTTCGAGGCGGCGCGGGCACGCGCGCTCCTGGAACGCGGCTTCCCGCTGGTGGATGCGCTCGGCGGTCGCGAGGGCCGCTCGGTCGCGCTCTTCGTCCGCGGCGGGCTCGCCGCCCTGGATGCTCTCGCGCGCGCGAGATACGACGTGTTCTCGAGCCGCCCGTCCCCGTCGCGATTCCGGCTCGCCCGATTGACCGTGCGCGAGCTCGTCCGATGAACACGGACGCCGCCTACGCGGAGGTCGTCCGGATAACGCGCGCCGAGGCACGCAGCTTCGCGTGGGGGATTCGCGTGCTCCCGCGCGCGAAGCGCGAGGCCGTGTCGGCGCTGTACGCGTTCGCGCGCCGCGTGGACGACATCGCCGACGATCCCGGCCTGCCGCCCGAGGAGCGCCGCGCCCGGCTCGAGGCCTGCCGCGTCAGCCTCGCCGCGCGCCCTGGCGACGATCCGGTGCTCGTCGCGCTGGCCGACGTGATCGACCGCTACGGCGTGCTGGTCTCCGACGTCGACGACCTCGTGCGCGGCGGGCTCATGGACGTGGACACGACCCGCTACGCCTCCTGGGACGAGCTGCGCGGCTACTGCCTTCTCGTCGCCGGTTCCGTCGGCGCTGCGTGTGCGGCCGTCTACGAGCCGAGCGACCCGGCGGCGGCCCGCCCGCTGGCGCAGACGCTCGGCCTCGCCCTCCAGCAGATCAACATCATGCGCGACGTCCCCGAGGATCTCCGGCTCGGCCGCGTCTACCTTCCGCAGGACGAGCTGGCGCGGTTCAGCGTCTCGGAAGCCGACCTTGTCGCCGGGCGCACGGGCTCCGAGTGGCGCGCGCTCATGGAGCACCAGGCCGCCCGCGCGGACGCGCTCCTCGCCGAGGGACTCGAGTTGCTTCCGCTGCTCGACCGCCGCAGCCGGCTCGGCGTCCGCTCCTTCGCGGGCGCGTACGCGGGTCTGCTCGGCCAGATGCGGGCGACCGGCTTCGACGTCTTCTCCTCCCGGCCGAGCCTGTCGACTGCTGCGAAGCTGCGTGCCATGGTGAGCGTCAGATGAAGGCGACCGTCGTCGGAGGAGGACTGGCCGGAATCGCCGCCGCGCTCGAGCTCGCGGACGCGGGGCACGAGGTCACGCTGGTCGAGGCCCGGCCGACGCTCGGCGGCGCGGTGCAGACGCTTCCGGAACGCGAGGGGGATCCGCCGCCCCCGCCCGACAACGGCCAGCACATCGCGCTCGGGTGCTGCACGGCCTACCTGGCGCTCCTCGACCGGATCGGCCAGGAGGGCGCGGTGCGGCGCACGCCGCTGGCGCTTCCGGTCATCGCCGAGAACGGCCGGGTTTCCCTCATCCGGCCGGGCGCGTTCGCGCTCCTGCGCTATGGACACGTCGGCCTGCGCGACCGGATCGCGATCGGGCGCATCGCCCGGACGCTTGGCCGCCTCGACCCCGCCGAGCACGACGACAGGACGTTCGCCGACCTGCTCCGTGAGCACGGCTCGACCGAGCCGGCGATCACGCGCTTCTGGGACGTCTTCATGCGTCCGGCGCTCAACCTGCCCGCCGAGGAGGTGAGCGCGGCACCGGCGCTCTTCACGCTGCAGACCGCGCTCCTCGCCGGGAAGGGCGCGAGCGACCTCGTGCTGCCGGAGGCCCCGCTCGGGGCGATCCACGGCGACGCCGCGGCGGAGGCGCTCGCTGCGGCTAGAGCGCATATACGTACACGCGCGCGTGCGCAGGAGATCGACGGGACGACGGTCGTCCTCGCCGGGGGAGAGCGGATCGAGGGCGACGGCGTCGTCCTGGCGCTGCCGCACGAGGAGAGCGCCGAGCTCCTCGGCGAGCCGGCGCCCGCGCTCGAGGACTCGCCGATCGTGAGCGTCCACATGGTCGTCGACCGCCAGATCCTGCGGTTCACGCTCGCTGCGCTCCTGGGCAGTCACGCGCACTGGGTGTTCGACCGCGGCCGTCTGACGCGGAGCGAACCGCGCGACGGCCAGTACCTCACCGTCGTGTCGAGCGGCGTGCCCGAGCTGCTCGACATCCGCGGCCGCGAGCTGGTGGAGCTCGTCGCCGGTGAGCTGACCTCCCGCCTTGGCCGGGCCGAGGTCCTCTGGTCGCGGGTCAGCCGCGAGCCTGCGGCGACGTTCGCGGCGCGGCCGGGAACCGCCGCTCTGCGCGCCGGTGCCGAGACGGGCCGTCCCGGGGTCGTGCGCGCGGGAGCGTGGCTCGCGACGGGCTGGCCGGCGACGATGGAGAGCGCCGTGCGCAGCGGCCGCCACGCCGCCGGGCTGCTCAGCCCCTGAGCCCGTCCAGCGTCGCTCCGACGAGACCCGGCAGCGTCTTCGGGTCGTAGCCGCCCTCGAGCACGAGCGCGATCCGCTCGCAGAGCCCCGCGGCCCGCCGGGCGAGCTCGCGGAACCCGGCCTCGGTCAGGTCCATCCCTGCGAGCGGATCGCCGAAGGCCGCGTCGAACCCGGCCGAGACGAGCAGCAGGTCGGGCGCGAACGATGCGATCGCCGGCTCGACGATTCGCTCCATGGCGTCCACGTATTCCTCGTCCCCGCAGCCGGCCGTTAGGGGGACGTTCAGCGTGGTTGCATCGCTGTCGCCGGGGCCGCCCGTGCCGGGGTAGAACGGCCACTGGTGGAGCGAGACGAAGAGCACCGAGTCGTCGCCGCGGAAGATCGCGTCGGTGCCGTTCCCGTGATGGACGTCCCAATCGAGAATCGCCACGCGGGCCAGCCCGAACTCGCGCTGGGCGTAGCGAGCCGCGATCGCAACGTTGTTGAAAAGACAGAAGCCCATGGCCCGGTCGCGAAGCGCGTGATGACCAGGCGGACGGACGAGCGCGAATCCGCCGATTCGAACAGCCTCGAGCGCGCAGCCGGCGGCGAGAAGGGCCGCCTCGTAGGACGTCGGCGTGACCACCGTGTCGGGATCGACGAGGACAGAAGTCCCTGCTGCTGAGAGGTTTCTGATCGTCTCGACGTACTCCGGGTCGTGGCACGCATGGACGTCGGCGAGGGCGGCCGGTGAACCCTCGATGAAGTCCGGAAACGCGACCTGGAGCGCCTCGATCCGAGCGCCGTTTTCGGGGTGGGGAGCGGTCGGGTGGAGCCGCGCCAGCGCGGCGTGACTCACCAGCCTCACGGGGGCCTCCTGAGGCCCAAAAATCGGTGTCGGAGAAGTCATAAGGTGTGCCTAGACGCGGCGCTTCCAGTGGTTTACCATCGGGCCCCCTTCTTTTTACGACACCGGAGGTGACATCGCCCATGCGACGGCTTCTTCGCCTGGCGCTTCCGCTCGGCCTACTGGCCGCGCTTGCCGTCCCGACCAGCGCTCTCGCGCAGGTCACAGTCTCGACCAATTCCAGCGGCGGCCTTGCGCTGCTCGCCTCGTCGCCGACTGGACGCGATACGACTGCGTTCACCGGAAATACGACGTTGAACAGCAGTTGGATCACGAATCTCTCAGGCGCTGATGCCCGCGTAGCGAGCTTCGGTGATGGGATCTCCGGCCCGGGCATCCCGGGTGGTAGCGCGACGATCTCGACCGCGATCCGCTCCGGCGGCACCGTGGCCGGCAACACGATCGCCGCGGCCAATGCGACTCCTCCCGGCGCAACCGAGTCCGGGAGCACGGTCACGATCAACATGACCACTCCGCACAACCTCGTCAACGGTGACTCCGTTGTCATCGCCGGCGTCGCCGTTGGCGGATACAACGGCACGTTCACCGTCACGGGCACCCCGACGATCACCTCGTTCACGTACACGAACGCGGCCGTCGGCCTGGCCAACTCGGGCGGCGGCACCGCCACCGGCCCGAACCCGGGCCTCAGCGAGGTCGGGAACACCGTCACGGTTCGTCTCGGCGCGTTCGACCACAACCTCGTGGTCGGCCACAGCGTGACGATCACCGGTGCCGGCAACGCTCTCTACAACGGCACGTGGACTGTGACCGCGACGCCGACGAGCTCCTCGTTCACGTTCACGCACCCGACCTCGGGCATTGCGTCCGCCTGGGGCGGAACGGTCACGCCGTTCGCAACGTTCCTCACGACCGCACCGCACGGACTCTCCGTCGGCTCGACGGTCGTCATCGAGGGCGTCGCGACTGCGGGCTACAACGGCACCTTCACGGTGCTGACGACGCCCACGGCGACCACCTTCACGACTTCTTCTGTCGCACAGCTTCTGCCCTCCGGTGGAGGCACGGCGTCGACCCAGACCACCGTTACCGGTGTGGGCACGCCTGCGAACGCACTCATCGACCCGGTCGGACTCGACAACAGCATCCTCTGGGAGACGAAGGCTCTTCCGGCTGATGCGGGCGACGGAACCTCCGTCACCTACAACGATCCGGGTGGACTCGCCGCCACGCTCGGCGCTTCCGTGGCCGGCGACGACATCACCATCAACCTCGGCCGCGCGTTCGTCGGCGCGAATGCTTCGAACAACATCGTGACGGGCACGGGCGGCGCTTCCGAGGCCGGCAACACCGTGACGATCACGACGACGGCCGCGCACAACCTGCACGTCGGCCAGACGGTCACGATCGCCGGTGTCACCGTGACCGACTACAACGGCACCTACGAGGTGCTGACGACGCCGACCACGACGACGTTCACCTACACGAACCCGACGGCGGGCCTCGCGCCCTCCGGCGGCGGCACCGTCCAGGGCAGCGGCATTCAGGCTGTCTCGGCCGGTGGGGCGGGCGGAACCATCACGCTCGCCACCCATGCCGGCTCGACGGTCACCATGACGACGTCGGCGGCCCACAACCTCAGGGTCGGCCAGCTCGTCACCGTCTCCGGCGTCAGCGTCGCTGCATACAACGGGACGTTCCAGGTCGCCTCGGTTCCGTCGGCGACGACCTTCACGTACGCGACCCTCGCTGGGCTCACCCCCTTCGCGCAGGCCGGCGGCTCCTTCACGATCGCCGCGGCTCCGGGCGGGGCGACCTCGTCGGGTAACACCGTCACTCTCACGACCACGGCCGCTCACAACATCACGGCCGGTGAGACGATCACGGTGGCCGGTGTCGCAGACGCGACGTACAACGGCACGTTCACGGTCGACACGGTTCCGACCGCGACGACGCTCACGTACACGAATGCGACCGCGGACATCCCGGCCTCTGGCGGCGGCACCGTCTCCCACACCAGTGGCGGAACGGCGACCGGCAACAGCGGTGCCAGCGAAGTCGGTAACACCGTGACGATCACCACGCGTGCCGCTCACGGCCTTCAGGTCGGCCAGAGCGTCACGATCGACGGAGTCCTCGTCGGCGGCTACAACGGCACCTTCACGGTTGCCAGCGTCCCGACGGCGTTCTCGTTCACCTACAACAACCCGACCGGCGGTCTCGCCGCTTCGGGTGGTGGCCAGGTCTACACCGTCACGACCACGGCAGCGGCGCTCATCACCGCCGCCAACGGTGGCGCCGGTGAGTTCGCACCTGTGGCCGCTCTGGTCACCGCAACGGCGTCGGGTACGACCACCGGCCGCCTTGCTGGTGTTGCCAACACGCCGTTCACGAACGGCGACAACGACACGATCCAGCTGAGCCAGCCCGCTTCGGCAACGGCCGCAGCTGTCAACTTCGAGCTCAGCAACACGCGGCGGAACGGCGACATGGCCTTCTGGGACAAGAAGCTGATCCAGGGCAGCGATCGCGGCTTCCGCCTCTACGACATCTCGAACCCGGCCTCGCCGGCGCTCCAGAGCGACTTCTCGTGCAACGGCGGCTCCGGCGACGTGTCGGTCTGGGGGAACCTCGTGTTCCGCTCGGTCGACGTCCCGCAGACGACTGCCGCGTGTGCGGGCAGTGCTGACCAGTACTGGAAGACGACTGGCGGCAACCACACCGCGACTGCTCAGTCGACACGGATCGCCCCCGGCTTCGAGGGCATCCGCATCATCGACATCTCCACCCCGTCGGCTCCGTCGTTCGTTGCCGGTGTCGCGACGGACTGTGGTTCGTACACCCACACGCTCGTTCCGGATCTCGCGAACAACCGCGTGCTGCTCTACGTCTCGTCGTTCCCGAACGCTGCGATCGACGCGACTCCGACGACCTACGGGAACTCCTGCCAGCTCCTGGCACCCGGGTCGCCGGCAGCCCCGAACCAGGTCTCCGGTCATGACAAGCTGACGATCGTCGCGGTTCCGCTTGGGAACCCGGCGTCGGCCAGCGTCATCGGTGAGATCACGCTCGGGCTGAAGGGCTACAACTCGTTCTTCGCGCACATCCCGGGTTACACGGGTGACTTCAACAACACGCCCGGCTACAAGGGCTGCCACGACATCGCGGTTTCCATGGCCACTCACACCGCAGCGGCTGCCTGTGTCACCGAGGGCGTAACGCTCGACATCTCGAACCCGGCAGCGCCGACGGTCGAGGATCACTTCGTGAACCCCGACATCGATCTCTGCGCGACCGGTGTGTACCGCTGGGCCGGAGGAACCTCCTCCCAGGCCGCGACCCCGAACTGCATGTGGGGTACGGCGACGTTCACGTACGACGGCAAGAAGATCATCTGGGGCAACACCGCCTCGGGTCACGCCGGCTGCGGAAGCAACTCCGCCACGGTTGCCCTTTCGTGCAACCCGCGCGGGAACACGAACGTGAGCGTTGACCGGTTCTACGACGGTCAGTCGACCTCCAACGAGTGCGAGACCGGTGCTGGCACGGCTCCGATTCGCTCGCCGTTCAACCGCGCAGCGTTCTGGATGAACAACGCGGATGACGCGAGTTGGCCGATCTCCCAGACGAAGATCCCGTACTCCATCGACCCGAGCGTGAACCGCTACGAGCTCTACTCGGGCCAGGGGTGCAGCGCATCCCTCGGGAACGTCGTCCCGGTCAACGGCAAGTACATCCTGCCGCTGTCCTGGCAGATCGGCGGCACGAACGTCGTCGATTGGACGAACTACCTGAACCCGACCGAGCTCGGCTGGTTCGACGTGAACACGTCGTTCGCCGAGGGCAACGCCAACGCCAACCCGCTCAACCGGCCGGCTGGTAACTCGGCGCTCAAGTCGAACGCCTTCGCGTCGTACTTCTACAACGGCTACATCTACGTTTCGAACCAGGCACCGGCGTACGGCAGCTGGTACCCGGAGGGGAGCCGTGGGCTCGAGGTGTTCAGCTTCACCGACGACTCGGTGGCCGGCGCCTTCGACCTGCCGCACCTGAACCCGCAGACCCAGGAGGCCATGCTGACCTGCGCCATCACGATCAGCGGCTCGCCGAAGGTCAATTCGAAGCGGACGATCAAGGCGACCGTCAAGGTCATGGGCCAGGGCGTCAAGGGCGCAGTCGTCAAGGGCTCGACGAGCGGCTTCAGCGGCTCGAAGACGACGCCTGCCAACGGTCAGGTCTCCTTCTCCGTCAAGCCGAAGAAGGGTGCCAAGAAGCTGACGTTCTCCGTCGCCGCACAGCCGAATATGCTCGGCTGCTCGAAGGCCAAGAACGTCGCCAAGTAACAACCGGTAGTGAAACTCGGATTAGGTGTGTCCCGCCCTCACCGGCGGGGCACACCGGTCCGGTCAGAAGGGGAACGAGGGCGCCGAGAGGCGTCCTCGTCGTTGCTGGGACTAGGCGCGGACGAGCGTCGAGTCCGGAATGTCCGCCGGTACGGGGGCGTCGTACTGGAGGCGGGCGATCTGGAGGTACGTCCGCAGCGCCTCGGCCTCGTCCGAGAAACGCCCGGCCTCGAGCGCGGCGTCGAGCGTCCCGTACTCCGCGAGGATCTGCGCTGCGCGCTTGGCGCCGATACCGCGGGCGCCCGGGATGCGGTCGGACGGATCTCCCCGAAGGGCGATGAAGTCGGGCACCTGGGCGGGCGAGACGCCGTAGCGTTCGAACACCTCTGCGGGCCCGACCCGGTCGAGCTCACGCACGCCGCGGCGCGGAAGGAGGAGCGTCGTCTTTTCGCTGGCGAGCTGGAACATGTCGCGGTCGCTCGTGAGGACGAGGGAAGTCCCGCCGCGATCCTCCTCGGCGCTCACTGCGGCCGCGAGGAAGTCGTCCGCCTCGAACCCGGGCGCCTTGGCCCACTGGAACCCGAGGCTCGTGACGAGCGCGGGGAGCCGGTCGAGCTGGTCCGTGAGTTCGGGCGGAAAGTCGCGGCCGCCTTGGTAGTCCGGCAGGAGCTCGTTGCGGTAGTTCGGCAGAGGCGCCAAGCCCTCCGAGACGACCCCGACCGTGTCGAAGCCGACGAACACCGCCCGTGGCTGCTCCGCCTCCCACACGTTCGTGACCATGTTGCGAAAGCCGACCACCATGTTCGCCTGGCGGCCCTCGGCGTCCTTGATCGAGGACGGAAGCGCGTGGTAGGCCCGGTGGGCCAGCGAGTCCCCGTCGACCACGAGGAGCGGCCTCGCAGGAAGGAACTCGCTCATCCGGCCAGTATTGCGGCTTTCCCTCTTAGCTATCGTGCTTTCAGATGAGTAAGACCCTAGTAATCGCAGAGAAGCCGTCCGTCGGACGCGATCTCGCGAACGCGCTTCCGGGCGCATTCGCGAAGGACGACGCCTACCTGGAGTCGGACGACTACGTCATCACGTGGGCCGTCGGGCACCTCGTCGAGCTGGCCGAGCCGGACGACTACGACGAGCGCCTGAAGAAGTGGCGCATGGCCGACCTGCCGATCATCCCCGACGAGTTCAAGCTGAAGCCGCGCGACGCCAAGGGCAAGAAGCAGCTGAGCGTGATCCACAAGCTGCTGAAGCGCGACCGACATCGATCACGTCATCAACGCCTGCGACTCCGGGCGCGAGGGCGAGCTGATCTTCGCGTACATCTGGGAGACCGCCGGCGTGGACAAGCCCGTCGAGCGCCTCTGGATCTCGAGCATGACGAAGCAGGCGATCGGCGAGGGCTTCGAGAAGCTTCGTCCGGGCGAGTCGATGGCGCCGCTCGAGCGCGCCGCCAGGTCGCGCTCCGAGGCCGACTGGCTCGTCGGCATGAATGCCACACGCGCGGCGAACCATCCGCGGCCGCGCCTGGGTGGGCGGAGTCGTCTCCCTGGGCCGCGTCCAGACGCCGACGCTTGCGCTGATGGTGAAGCGCGAGCGCGAGATCCAGGCGTTCGTCCCCGAGCCGTACTGGCTCGTCCACGGCACGTTCGAGGCGCCGACCCGCGCCGGGTACGAGGGCATGTGGTTCGAGGGCGACGAGACGCGCCTGAAGGACGGCGCGCGCGCCGACGAGATCGTCAAGAAGGTCTCCGGCAAGGACGGGACGGTCGCATCGGTCGAGCGCAAGGAGCAGAGCGAGCGCTCCCCGCTCCTCTACGACCTCACGAGCCTCCAGCGCGACGCGAACCGGCGCTTCGGCTTCTCGGCCCGCAGGACGCTCCAGGCGGCCCAGTCGCTCTACGAGGACAAGAAGGCGCTCACGTACCCGCGAACGAGCTCCCGCTACCTCACCGGCGACATGGTGCCGTTCCTGAAGCCGACCGCCGAGACGCTCGTCCCGATCTCCGACTACGCGCCGCACGCACGGTTCGTCATGGACCTGAAGGAGCTCCCGCTCTCCCGCGTCGTGAACGACGAGCGCGTCGACGACCACCACGCGATCATCCCGACCGACGTCGACGCACAACGTCTCGTCCTTCAGCGATGACGAGCGCCGGATCTTCGACCTCGTCGCGCGGCGATTCCTGGCCGTGTTCCATCCGGCGGCCCGCTACGAGCGCACGACGGTCGTCACGGAGATCGAGAGCGAGCAGTTCCGCACCCGCGGCAAGGTCACGCTCGAGGCCGGCTGGCGCGGCGTCTACGGCATCGAGGCCGACGACAAGGCGAACGGCCGCTCCGAGGAGGACGCCGAGGGCGGCGAGCTGCCGCGCGCTCGAGGAGGGCATGACGATCCGCTGCGTCGAGGCGGTGAGCGAGGCGAAGGAGACGAGGCCGCCGCCCCGCTACTCCGAGGCGACGCTCCTCTCCGCCATGGAGACGGCCGGCAAGCTGATCGGCGACGAAGAGCTGCGCGAGGCGATGAAGGACAGCGGCCTCGGAACGCCGGCCACGCGCGCCGAGGTGATCGAGACGCTGATCCGCCGCGAGTACATCGAGCGCGTATCCAAGGAGCTCCTCCCGACACCAAAGGGTCTCCAGGTGGTGTCGATGCTGGAGGACCATCCGCTGCTCTCGCCCGAGCTCACCGGCGACTGGGAGAAGCGCCTCCGCGACATCGAGCACGGCACGGGCGACCGCGACGAAGTTCATGAAGGGCATCGAGGACTTCACGCGCAAGAC
This sequence comes from uncultured Actinomycetes bacterium, assembly GCA_963705875.1. Classification (GTDB taxonomy): domain Bacteria; phylum Actinomycetota; class Thermoleophilia; order Gaiellales; family Gaiellaceae; genus CAVRUF01. The sequence continues at coordinate 306,746 of OY970117.1, forward strand.
CGTCGAGCAGATCGCCGCGCTCGACAAGGAGAAGCTCCGGCCCGAGCGCGCCGAGCTCGGCCTGTGCCCGCGCTGCGGCGCCGTGACCGGCGAGATCATCCGCGAGAACTCCCGCGCGTACGGCTGCACGAGCTGGAAAAGCCGCGAGGAGCCTGGCTGCGGCTTCGTGATCTGGAAGCAGGTCGCGGGCCGGACGATCACCCCCGAGGTCGCCCGACAGCTGCTCGAGGAGGGGAGGACCAAGGAGGTTCTCTCCGGCTTCCGCTCGAAGAACAAGAAGCCGTTCCGCGCTCGCCTCGTCATGAACGAGGACGGGAAGGTCGAATTCGACTTCCCCGAGCGTGCCCCGGCCGCGGCCGGCGCCGGCGCGACCGAGGAGTAACGACGTCCGGTCCGGGGTACGTTAATCCCCGGTTAAGAGGGACGTATTTCCCTTCTCACGCTAGGGAATCAGTCGTACGCTGCGAACGTTTACACAGTCGTGAGCACAAGTACGACTTTGCGAAAGGATCATTTGAGCGACCACACCACCCAGGAACTTCTTGAGACCACCCAGGCCCGTTCTCTGGTCGAGAACGCGGAGGAGCGCGGCTACATCGAGCCGGCTGAACTCGAGGCGCTTGCGCTCGAGCTCGAGCTCGGCGATCAGGACGTCGCGGACCTCACGCAGGAACTGGAGACTCTTGGCCATGAGATCGGCGCTCCGCGCGAGGAGCCTGCCGAGCCTGCGCACATCTCGCCCGGTGCCGTCATCGGCGCGGGCGACAGCCTGCAGCTCTTCCTCGCCGACGTCGGCCGCCACAAGCTGCTGACGGCGTCCGAGGAGGTCACGCTCGCCAAGCGCATCGAGAAGGGCGACCTGCTCGCAAAGCGCCGCATGATCGAGTCCAACCTTCGTCTCGTCGTGTCGATCGCCAAGGGCTACCGCGGTCTCGGCGTCCCGTTCCTGGATCTGATCCAGGAGGGCACGCTCGGCCTGAACCGCGCAGTCGAGAAGTTCGACTGGCGCCGTGGCTTCAAGTTCTCGACCTACGCGACCTGGTGGATCCGCCAGTCGGTGCAGCGCGCCGTAGCGAACAACGCGCGCACGATCCGCGTTCCCGTCCACGTCGTCGAGCGGCAGCAGAAGCTCAGCCGGGCCGCACGCCGGCTCGAGGTCGAGCTCGGCCGCGAGGCGACGAAGGAGGAGCTCGCGGAGGCGACCGGACTTCCGCTCCAGCATGTCGAGGAGGCGCTCGGGGCCGCACAGGCTTCCGTGTCGCTGAACCAGAACGTCGGTGCCGACGACGAGGGCGAGCTGGGAGACCTGTTCGCCGATCGTGAGGCTCCGGATCCGTTCGACGAGGCCGAGGAGTCGCTGCGCAAGCAGGGCGTTCGCCGTGCTCTCGACGCTCTTCCTGAGCGTGAGCGCCGGATTCTCGAGCTTCGCTTCGGCTTCGAAGGCGATCCCTGGACGCTCGAGGCGATCGGACACGAGCTCGGTCTCACCCGCGAGCGGGTACGCCAGCTCGAGGCACAGGCGCTTGCGCGACTTGCTGCAATCCGTGACCTCGCGTCAGTCGCAGCGGCCTAAACCGCTCGAATCCTAGAAATGAGGCGGTCGACCTCACCCCGTCGGGGGTAGGTCGGCCTCCCTCGTTCTAGGGTATGGAGGCGGGTGTTTCGCGCCGACACCAAGCTTCGAGATGGACGCTGCTGAGCGCAAAGACATCCTGAACCGATACCTCGAGCACTCTCGTACGTTCGACGAGGTGGCGGCGCGGCGCGAGAGCGCCGGCCAGTCCGCGGAGGTCATTCAGTTCACCACGCCGATGCGCGAGCTCGAGCAGGAGCCCACGAATCGCGAGATCGAAGTCCTCCAGCTGATCTCAGAGGGCCTCGTGAACCGCGAGATCGGTCAGCGCCTCTTCCTCTCCGAGGAGACGGTCAAGTCGCATGTGCGCCATCTCCTGGCGAAGCTTCAGGGCCGCAGTCGCGCCCACGCCGTGGCCATCGGTTTCCGCCGCGGCCTGATCGCCTAAGAATTTCCAGAGACGTCTGAGCGACGTTTCCCCAGCAGATCAAGCAGTACTGCGGGTTTTCCACATCTTGTGGATATCCCTCATCGGAGGGATGTCAACAAATGTGGAAACCCGCAGACTGCGAAGGCTTCTACCAGCTTCTACCGGATCTAACTGCGAAGCTCAGCATGAAAAACTCTACGAGGCGCATCGCTTCACGATCTCCTCTCTTGGACACAACGGCTTGCCAAGAGTATCACCCTTTTGGGGGAGGTTTCAACAGATCTCCGGGGGCCGTGATTTCTGCTCTTTCGAGGCTTCTTCGTGTGATTCAACGAGTGCACATATATGCGGCGTTGCTGGTGGCCTCCGCGGTCGCCACAGTCGCGCTGCTTTGGCGATCTCGGCTTTGTGATCGAAGCCCCGTGGTGGGCAGTCGCAGCTCTGGTCGCCATGGCGGCAATCGCCGAGAAGCAGAGCGTTCGTATTGGCCCAAATACGGAAATGTCGGTGGCTGCGCTGCCGATCCTATTCGCCGCTGTAGCGTACGACCCGCTCGTGGCGATGATCGTCGGCGGCGGTTCGGTTCTCGTAGTTCTCGGCCGGCCTTACACAAGATGGGTCGTCTGGACCGCGAGTCGGTCACTAGCCGGTGCAGCGGCAGGGCTCGCCGCCTTCGCGGTACTTGATGGCAGAGAGGCGTTCGGCTGGCTGCTTCTTGCCGTGGTAGCCGCTGCTCTTGCCGAAGGGATCTGCGACATGCTCCTGAACTCTCTGACCGTCGCGATGCAGAGGGAGTGGCTCTTTCTCCAACACGATGTGGCCTATGGGTCGACTTCTTCTTCGCGCTCTTCCGTTCTACGCACCCATGGTGGCCGCGCTGGTCTATGCGTACGTGGAGATCTCGCCGTGGACGTTCGTCTTTCTTCGCGGTTCCGGCACTTGCTGCTCAAAGCCTGCTTGTGCTCTACCAGAACCAGCGTGTCCTGACCGAGACGGTAATCGCTGCAAACATTCGACTTGAGGCGGCGAGTCTTTCGTTTGCCTCCGGTCTTGTCGCCGCGCTAGACGCTCGAGATCACTACACCGCGGGCCACTCCGCGGCTGTCGCCGTCTACGCCCGGGATATCGCGCAGCGCATGGGGCTGTCGAGCGACGAGCAGCAGCTCGCGAACCTGGCGGGTTTGCTCCATGACATCGGCAAGGTCGGACTCCCGCCCGGCATCCTGGAGAAGGCAGGCCCATCTGACTCCCGACGAACGTCGTGAGATGGAGCTTCACTCCATCATTGGCGAGCGCATTCTCGGGCGCGTTGACGACTATTCGGAGGTCGCACGAATGGTTCGCCATCATCATGAGCGCATCGACGGGGCGGGTACCCGGATGGGCTCAAGGGTGAGGACATCCCGCTCATCGCGCGGATCATCACCGTTGCGGATGCGTACGGTGCGATGACCTCGGCGCGGTCATACCGGAACGCGCTGCCGAGCCGGACTGCGCGCGAGCGACTGTGGGAGGGATCCGGCACCCAGTTCGATCCGATGGTCGTCGAGGCCTTCGACGCCGTTCTCGCCGAGGTACCACTCGATACGGCTGAGCCCGCATATGCGAGTGCGTCCGCTGATCTTCTCGGTGGAGCGCTGCAACTTTCGCACGCGCGGGTAGCAGCGATGCCCCAGTAGCCCAACGATTGCGGGGGCTCGGTTCGATCGCCGCGCGTTGGTCGCACTCCCGAGTGCTCGCTCTCTGTTCCACGACGACACTCGCAACTAGGCCGGCACTCGTCAGTGCTTCTAGCGCCTGAACGAGAATGCAAGCGCGGCCTCGAGTCGATTCGTGGCCCCAAGTTTCTTGAGGATGTTGTGGACGTGCACCTTGGCCGTGCTGTGGCTAATGAACAGGCGCCTCGCGATTTCGGCATTGGTGCAACCCTCCGAAATCAACCCCCAGACCTCGATCTCGCGTTTGGTCAATCCATAGGGTCGGCTTTCTTGGTCGGCGGACCCGAGGTGCCCTTGCGGGTTGCATCGCTTCAAGATCTCGCTGGCGAATGCTCCAGCGATCGGATCACTAGCGACGAGCGGAAGAATCGCGGGCACGGCCCGAGCCGCAAGCACGAATGAGTCGAGGAAGTCTCGTTGATACTGAGCCTTCAGTACATCAACGGCGATCTGGCGACCGGCGTCACTGTCCACTGCCAGGGTCGCGACGACTGACGCCCATTCCGTGATTGTCACGGTCTCGATCGTCGTTGCTAGCCGCAGTGCATGTTCGGAAGATGAATCTGCGGCGCTACCGTCGCCCGCGGCAGCTGCAGCGAGAGAACGCAACGCCTCGTATTGAGCTAGGTAGATCCTGAACGAGTCGGGATCGGCGGGCTCCCAACGCTCTATCGGCGCTACCCGCCCGAACAGTCCCTTCGAGAGATCTAGGCGCGCGGCAAGGATACGGGCTTCCACGGCGAGGTAGGGATCCTCGTGCCGTGTGGAAATGACGAAGAGTTCCTCCGTAAGTTCGTGGCACTTAGCGAAACGTCCGAGTCCGAGTTCAGCGTGTGCCTTGACCGCAGTGCAGAATCCCTCTGCGAAGTCAAGGTGATGTTTGTTGCAAACGTCGACAACACGATCGACTAGAGCGTGGGCCGTGACATAGTCACCGCGCCCGATCGCGACGTAACAGAAGTTGACCATTGCACCGCTTGAGATCAGCGGGTCAGCGTCATCAGCCGACTCGCGGATGAGCGGGCTAAGCGTCTGCCATAGGCCTGTGTATGACCCACGCTGAAAGGCGAGCAACGCTTCACCCGACGCGATCCGGAGCCTGTCGTCGATGCTCGAGTCGGATGAGGCGACGAAATCGGCGAGATACGCTGGAAGCTCGGGGAGATTGAGTTCTCTAGCTGCCGAGAAGCGACGCCAAAGTGCGTCCTTTCTCTCCGCGGTCGGCAACGTGTCTAGCGGTGCCATCTCCAGCGAATCGAGCGCTCGGCGAGCGTCGCTCACGAAATAGTAGGCGTGGCCAGCCAGGACATGAGCTGCCGGCTTGAACGCGCTTTCGGGCAGCCGAGCGACGTGATCCGCGACTAGCGCTGCCTCACGGAATCGACCCAGCCTGGTCAGCATTCCGCCTCTTGCTAGGAGGAGGGCAGGTCGGTGTTCTACTTCCGCTCCGAGCCTCGTTAGCCACTTGGACAGGAGTTCGAGACGACCCGTTCGGAGGAATGTCGAAGCAGCTTGCTCAAGTAGGTCGCCCAGCAAGCGATGACTGAGCTCGGTCGCGAGCCGAAGGGCCTCGTCCCATCGCTCGCGGTGGACTGTGTAGTTGACGGTCCGTTGTTGAAGTTGGCGCAGTTCTTGCGAGGCGAGCATTGTTTTTGCTCGAGAACAAAGGAACTCTCGAAGAAGCGGATGAAACGCAAGTGCGTCGGGCGCTCCTCCTATCAATCCGCGGGATGCCAGGTGCTCAAGCATTCCCGCTGGGTCCCTTGTATTGACCACCTCCCGGGCGAAGATCGCGTCGAAGGTCGAAGGCAGAGCGGCGGCCAGCATGAACGCCTGGACGTCGTCGGGCTGGCTGAGAAGCACCTCTTCGGCGAGGTATCGGAAGATCACGTCAGACACCGAGGCTTCCGGGAGTTCGGCTGATATCTCGAGAGTCGCGAGAGCGAGGAGTGCCGGCCACCCCTGGGACTTCGTCATCAGGGCTTGCGCAGAGGCTGATGGATGCTCTGAGAGAACCTCGTGCGCCTCTTCGGGAGTCATTGCGAGCTGCTCGTGGTTGAGCTCAAACACATCCGTTTCGAGCAGCCGCCGCGTAGTCGCCCACGTCGGACGCTGCCGCGTCGTTACGAGTAGCCGGATCGACGTGAGGGTGAGCAGCCAGTCGACGAACTCCTCCGCCGCCTTCGACGGCATCAGGAGGTGGTAGTCGTCGATCACGAGCCAGGCGCCCGCGGGCCACTCCGCCAGGTCTTCGGCCATTAGCTCGCCCAGGGCGGGGACGATGTTCTGCGGGGCGTCGCCCATGCGGACGCGCCTGCGGAGGCGGTCGCCGGCGCCCGGCATGAAGTGGTTCACGGAGTCCGCGATTCCGACCGAGGCCGCGGCGACATCGGCCGACGCGTTCGTCGCGCGGTACCACGCCACGTGCTCGGTCTCCTGCAGCCACTCGGCGGCGAGCGCAGTCTTTCCGTAACCGGCCGGCGCGTGGAGCAGGATGACCTGCGCGCTGGATTTGTCGAGCGCTCGCGTCAGTCGCGGGCGTTTCACATGGCGCGCGAAGAGAAGCGGCAGGCCAGGGTTCCGGGTCAGGGCGCCGAGCATAGTGCGCAGATCCCGCCTACGCCATCCCCGCGGAAGGAGCCCGCGCCCGTCGTCGCCGCGACGGACGGGCGCGTTTTGTGTGCTCCCTCGTGGCTAGCTCGGTGCCGTCGTCCCTGCGCCTCGATCGCCGGTGTCATCGAGGACGTCCAAGTCGTGAGGATCCTCGCCGGTCGCCTCCCTGAAGGCGGCCGGAATGTGACGCCGGCGGGACACGCGGAGCTTCACTCGCAGCGTGTCCGAGTGCGCTTTCGCCGTTCGTGGCGAAATGCCGAGCCTGTCCGCGATCTCCAGGTTCGAGCACCCTTGCGAGATGAGGTGGACGACCTGGCGCTGGCGGAGCGTGAACCGCTCCATTTCGACTGTCAGCATGCCGCCCATCCTCGCCAAGGCCGCACCCGGCCGCCATTGACCGCGCGGCGTATCTTCGGGCCTAAACCGAGGGAGGAGCGCCGAGATCGACGAACGGCGTCTCGCGCACGAGGATCCGGCCGGCCTCGGCGTCGACCGACTCGATCGCGTCCATCCGGACGATCGTCGCGCCCGACTCCGTGCGAACCGACAGTCCCCACGGCCGGTCCCAGCGCGCGCTGAACTCGTAGAGGGGCGTGAGGATCTCGCCGACGAGGCCGTCGGCGGTCTCGACCCGCATGCCGGCACAGTTGAGCAGCCAAGCACGCTCGGTCCTGTCGATCGTCTTCCTGGGTGCCAAGTCCCCGTCCATCCCGCGCCGTTTCCTCCTTCCCCCTTCGTCCTCAGGTTATGCGTCGGAAGGGGGTAGGCGTTATCCCTGAACGGGGGGACTTCGGATGTGTCATCCTGCTGCCAGGAGGCAGGAACTCACTCGATTGAGTGGGCTGAGAACACCACCGGCGCGACGATGGTTCAACTACCCCTCATGCCTATCCAAACGACCTCCCGACGAAGGAGCGCGGAAGGGGCGAGCGGCGCCCGCCCCTCCCAACGCTTTGGTGCCTACGCCCAGGGTGTGCCGCCAACGAACGCGGCGACAGACCCGAGGACGGCGCACAGCACAGCAAGCCGCAACTTCATCGGGATCGTCCTTTCGTGTCGGACTTATGAGGACTCGACGATCCCGGGCCCGGAGTCGCGCAAGAGTATATAGCGAGGAGTCATTTGCCGAGAACAAAGTCAACGCACGTTGACGACCCCCATTCCGTCGGGGTTCGTCTCAAGGAGGCCCGCGAAGCGGCCGGCCTGAGTCAGCGCCAGCTCGCGTTTCCGGGGTGCTCCTCGGCTTACATTTCGCGCATCGAGGCGGGGACGAGGACGCCCTCGCTCCAGGTGCTGCAGCTGCTCGGCCAGCACCTCGGCGTGAGCGGCGAGTTCCTCGCGACCGGCCAGGCGGGGTCCGCCTACCAGGAGGATCTCCTCTCGCAGGCCGAGTTCGCGATGCGCTTCGACGATCTCGACGCGGCGCAGAAGCTCCTCGCCGAGGCGCTCGAGGAAGCGGCGAACCCGCGGTCGCGCGGTCGCGCGCTCGAAGGGCTCGGACAGCTCGCGTTCCGGCGCGGCGATCCGCGCACGGCCGCCGACTACCTCGAGCAGGCGCTCGAGGCCTACGGCGCCGACGTCGTCGACCATCCGAAGCTCGCCGACACGCTCGGCCGCTCGTACGCGATGCTCGGAGACCTGAACGGATCGATCCAGGTGTTCGACAAGTGCCTCGCGGATGCGCAGCGCCGCCGCGACCGGGTCGAGGCGTCGCGGTTCGGCGTCCTTCTCGGGAACGCGCTCATCGACGCCGCCGACTTCGAGCGGGCCGAGGCGCTTCTGGCCCAGACCTTCGACGTCGTCGAGGAGCTGCGCGACCCGCTTCTCCACGCGCGTCTCTACTGGCTCGAGTCGCGACTGCACGCCGAGCAGGACGACTCGGTGCGCGCGGCGCAGTACGCCCGCAAGGCGCTCGCGATCATCGAGATGACCGAGGACCGCTCCTACGCCGCTCGCGCGCACCAGCTGCTCGCGCACATCGAGCTCGACAGCAACCATCCCGCCGAGGCGCTCCAGGTGCTCGAGCAGGGACGGGAGCTGACGAACGAGCTGAGCGAGCTCGAGCGGGCCGCAGTACCGGCTCGAGGAGGCGCGTGCGCTCGCCGGGCTCGGCCGGGTGGACGAGGCCGCCTCGCTCGCGATGGAGGTCTCGGGCGTGATCGCCGGCGCGAACGTCGAGGACGCCGGGCGCAGCTACACGCTGCTCGCCGACCTCTACGCGCAGATCGGCGACACGGCACGTGCGATCGAGCTCTACGAGCTGGCCGCCGAGATGCTCGAGACGAATCCGAACCGGTATCTCGTGCGCGTGTACCGCCGCCACGCGGAGCTGCTCGAGGAGCAGGGCAAGACGACCGAGGCGATGGAGTACCTGAAGAAGGCTGTCGCGATCGGTGAGTTCGAGCAGCCGAAGCTCCGCCTGCCGCGGCTCTCGACCACCGCGGTTCCCGCGCGCCCGAAGAGCTAGCGCAGCCGCTGGAAGGCGGAATCGTGGCCGAGCTCGTTGGCGGCCTGCGCCTCGTCCTCGGTCAGCGCGCCGACGCGTAGGAGCAGGTTCAGCTCGTCGCGCAGGTGCGTGCGCATCATCTCGGGCCCGTCCGTCGCGACCGTGAAGCGCACGCCGCGGTCGATGAACGTGCGGAACGTGTCGCGCACCGCCGCCTCGTCGGGCAGCGCGCGCGTGAGGAGATTGGAGCTGGGACAGAGCTCGAGGATCGTCCCTGCATCGCGCAGCGCGGTCATCGTGTCCTCGCTCTGCGCGGCCAGGATCCCGTGCCCGATCCGGTCCGGCCGCAGGTACTCGACGACCTCGTCGATCTCCGCGCCGCCGGTCTCGCCCTCCTCGCCCACGTGGATGGTCACGCCGAGTCCTGCCTTCGCGCGCGGTCTCGATGAGCGGCGCGAGTTCGCGGTAGGGGTAGTGGCCGGGCGCGGGGCGGGGGCCCGCGATGTCGACGCCGACGACGCCGCGGCTTCGGTAGCGGATCGCCTTGTCGATGATGATCTCGTTCTGCTCGTGCGTGAAGGTGCGGTCCATCATCAGGATGAGGCCGGCGCGGACCTGCGGGTACTCGAGGCTCGCGCGGTCGAGGCCGCGGGCGGCGGCCATGATGATGTGGTCGAGGTCGCGCTCGCCGCCGCGGTTTCGCTTCATCGGGTTGAAGCGGACTTCGAGTGTCGTGATGTTCTGCTTTCGGTAGGCGCCGCCGATCGCGCCGTGCACCGAGCGCTCGACCGCGAGCGGGCTCGACTGGATGAGCTCCGTCCACTGGTAGATCGCGTCGAGCTGGGGGAGCCCTTCGACGCCGTGCGTGTCGACCGAGATCAGGTCGACGAAGTCCCAGAAGTCCTTGACGGGGAGCGCGATTCCCTGCTCGTGCGCCAGCGTCCACATGACCGCCGGGTCGACCGAGCCGCCGAGATGCGTGTGCAGCTCCGCGAGCCCGCGGCGGCCGATCCCTTCGACGGCCGACGTGTGCGCGGCGGACTCGGCGATCGCCATGCCGCCGAGTCTACGCGAGGTGTGCGGGAACGCGAGAGAGGCTCCTGCAAGCCCCTCTCGTGCCCTCCGGCGAGGTCCGCTGACCGGTTACGCGGCGCGCGCGCTCGTGAGCCGCGCGATCGCCGCGGTGATGCTCGCGTCTTTGGCCGAGGGGCGTACGACCGGCTCCTTCTGCGGAGTCGGCTTGGGAACGCTCTGAGTGATGAAGAGTGCCGCCATGGGATGAATTGTCGGCGCGCCGATGCCTTTTGGAAGCACCCTAAAGGGTGAGTGTCAGCGGGCGGCTACAGCGGCCGCAAGCGCTGTCCCAGCCACGCGATCCGGGATCTCCGCCAGGCGTTCGAGCGACTCCGCGGAGTAGACGAACCGGAGGCAGCGAGCCGCCACGGGACCGCCCCAGCCGGTCATCGGCGTCGCAGCGATCGCGGCCTCCTCGAGCAGGATCCGCGACGCCTCCGCGGGCGTGAAGCCGAGCGAGTCCACGTCGATGAGGAGCGACCAGCCGCCGCCGGGGCTGACGACCGGCCAGCCGGCGAGCCCCTCGAGGATCACGTCGCGGCGGCGCTCCAGCTCGGCCGTGCACTCGGCGACGTGTCCCTGGTCGCCGCGCAGCACGGCCGCGGCGGCGAACCGCGCGAGCGCGACCGGCATCACCGTGTTGTAGACGGACACCTGGCGGGCCATCGTGATCGCGTCGGGCGGGCCCGCGACCCAGCCGACGCGCCAGCCGATCATGCGGTGCTCCTTCGAGAGCGAGCCGACCACGTACGTTCGCTCGGCCATTCCCTCGAACTGGAGCGGGTGGACGAGCTCGCGGCCGTCGTAGAGGAGCGCCTCCATCGCCGCGTCGTAGACGAGCGTCAGATCGTGCTCGCGGCAGAGGTCGCACGCGAGCGCCCAGTCCTCGCGAGTGAACGTTCCGCCCGACGGCATCGACGGGCTCATGAGCACCATCGCCGTCGTCTTCGGGCCGACCGCTGCGGCGAACGCGTCCTGGTCGAGGCGCCAATGGCCCGCGTCGATGCGAAACGGCGCGAAGACCGGCGTGCCGCTCGCGAGGCGGATCCGGTTCACGATGCCCGCGTACGTCGGGATCGGTGACGACGATCTCGTCGCCGGGATCGGTGATCGCGAGGAGCGCGTTGAAGATCCCCGTCATGCCGCCGGTCGTGATCACGAGCTCGGTTTCGGGGTCGTAGCGGTGACCGGTCCGCGCCTCCGTGAAGTCCGCGATCGCGGCGCGCAGGTCGAGGTCGCCTTCGAGCGGAAGCCAGCTGTTCGACTCGGGCCGGCCGAGCGACGCCTGCGTCTCGGCGAGCGCTTCGGGTGGAAGCGGCAGGTTCGTGTCGAGGTTCTCGAGCCGCAGCACCGAGCGGCTTGGATCCTCGGCCTCGATCCGCTCGGCGGCGGCCGCGACGACGTCCAGGCCGATCCCGCCGATATCTGCCAAACGCTGCGCGCGCCTCACGGCGGCAGCTTCGCAGAGACCGTTCCGAACCGAAAGGACGGATAGGGTTCCGCGGGTGAAGGTCGGGATCGTCGTGCCGTTTTCCTGGTCCTTCTGGGGCGGCGTCCCCGAGCATGCGGAGCATCAGGCGCGCGCTCTCCATGACCTCGGGCACGACGCGCGGATCATCATCGGCCACGATCCGCCCGGCCGGCTCACGAGGATGCTGCACCCCCGCAAGGGGCGCCACGAGCGACCGCCGGATTACGTGATCCCGATCGGCCGCTCGGTGATCGTGCCGGCGAACGGATCCCTCTCGAACATCGTTCTCACGCCGCAGTCGATGCCGCGGATCCGGCGTGTGTTCAAGGAAGAGCGCTTCGACGTCGTCCACGTGCACGAGCCGCTTGCGCCGATCGTCTCCTTCTACGCGCTCACGCGTGCCGACGCGCCGATCGTCTCCACGTCGCACAGCTCGGGCGACTCGATGCGCTGGAACCCTGTCGCAAAGGCGTTCTTCGGCTGCGCCATCGACCGGATCGACCACAAGATCGCCGTGTCGGAGCGCGCCCGCGACTCCGCGCTCCCGATCCTCGGCGGCCCGATCGAAGTGCTGCCGAACGGCGTGGTCATCCCGCCCGAGGCCGATCCGGCCGGACGCGAGCCGCACGTCGTCTTCATCGGGCGCCACGAGCCGCGCAAGGGTCTCGCGGTGCTGCTGCGCGCCTGGCCCGAGGTCGCTCGGAAGACCGGGGCGCGCCTGCGCGTTGTCGGAGCTGATCCTCTTTCCGTGAAATGGCTCATGCGCCGCAACGGCTTCGAAGACACGAACATCGATCTGCTCGGCTCGATTCCGGAGCAGCCCCTGACCGACGAGCTGCTCAGAGCGCGCGCCCTCGTTGCGCCGTCGATCGGCCGTGAGAGCTTCGGCATGGTGCTCACGCGCGCGTTCGCCTGCGCGACGCCGGTCGTCGCCTCCGACATCGAGGGCTACCGCGAGGTCGCCAATCCGGAGACCGGGTTCCTCGTGCCTCCGGACGATCCGGACGCGCTCGGGGCCGCGCTGGTCGAACTCCTCTCCGACGAGGAGCACCGCGTGCAGCTCGGCGCGGCCGCCCGAAAGCAGGCCGAGGAGCGCTACTCGTGGGCGCGCGTGGCCGGACGGCTCGAGGAGATCTACACCGGCCTGACGAGCAAGGTCGCGGTGGCCGCGTGAGGTACGTCCCGCGTTCCCGCCCCTGGCGCCTCGCGATCGTGATCGCCGTGCTCGGAGGTGCGATCGCGCTCGTCCTCTGGCGGCTCGACGTCAACATCGTCCGGCACGCGTTCGAGCTGGTCACGTGGCGCTGGGTCGTCATTGCGGTGCTCCTGAACCTGGCCTCGATCGTCGTGCGCTCGATCGCCTGGGAGATCGTGATCGACGAGGCCGTCCAGCCTCCGTGCCCGCGCAGCCGCGATGTCTTCGCGGCGTTCAGCGTCGGCCTGCTCGGGAACGCCGCGCTGCCGGGCCGCGTCGGCGAGGTCGCCCGAATCGTCGTGCTCACGCGGCGAATGCGCGGCCGGCCGGGGCTCTGGGCGACCCTGACCGGAACCGTCTTCGCGCACCGTCTCTTCGACGTCGTGGCCGCATCGACGCTCGTGATCTACGTCGTCTACGCCGCGAAGATCCCGCAGTGGGCGCGGCCTGCGCTCGCGATCGCCCTCGGTGTCGGCTTCGGGCTCCTCATCATGTCGCTGATCATCGCCCGCCGGACTCCGCGCGGCGGCGTCGACGACGTCGGCCCCGTTCGGCGCGTTCTGCGTCTCGCGCGCTACGGCCTCACGGTCATGAAGCGCCCGGTTCCGGCGATCGCTGCGCTGTGCTTCCAGCTCGTCGGCTGGACGACCCAGCTCCTCGCCGTATGGACGATGTTCTACGCGTTCGGGATCGACGGGACGATCACGATGGCCGCGCTCGTCCTCGTGATCATGAACCTGGTCATGGTCTTCCCCCTCTGGCCGGGGAACGTCGGTCTCGTCCAGGCCGCGATCGCGCTGTCACTGCTGCCGTACGGCGTGAGCTACGGCCGCGGCTTCGCCTACGGGATCGGCCTGCAGGCCGTCGAGGTCTCGGTCGGCGTCGCTCTCGGTTTCATCTTCCTCGCGCGCGAGGGCTTCTCGTTCGCGATGCTCCGCCGGATGCCCGAGGTCACCGACCTCGAAGTGGACGAGCGCGTCGAGCGAATCGCCTGAACGGCTACATCGGGGGCCGGTCGTACGGGTCGTTCGAGACCGTCGTGGTCGTGCGGCGCGTTCCGTAGCCGCCCCAGGTCGACCAGAACACCAGGGAGAGGAGGAGTCCGATCCCACCGACGATCACGAGGATCAGTCCGACGAGGTTGATGTCGATGCCTTGCACGGTCGCGGTGACGGCCAGCCACAGGATGAGGCCGAGTGTGATCAGAAAGAGGCTTGCGCCGATGCCCATTTAGTCCTCCAGGGATTGGGTACCGGAACTGGGTGCCCGATTCGGGCGAACGCTAAGCCTGGGCGGTCTGGGCGGCGCGCAGCCTGCGGGCCAGGCTGCACAGGAGCTTCCACGCGAGCTCGGGGTGCTCCTCGACGAACGGGCGGAACTCCCACGGCGTCAGGAACGCGACCTTCAGATCCTCGGCCGCGACGATCGAGGCCGACCGCGTGCCGTCGTCCATGATCGCCATCTCGCCGAAGTAGTCGCTCGGGCCGATCGTCGCCTTCTCCTCGCCTCCGACGCTCACGGTCGCCGTGCCGTCCTCGATGACGAAGAAGCTCGTGCCGGTCGAGCCTTCCTCGACGACGGTGTCGCCTGCCTTGAACGTTCGCTCGGCGAATCGGTCGCCGAGCCGCTCGAGCTCGGCGTCGGAGAGATCGGCGAAGAGCCAGACCTTGCGGAGCTCCTCTGCGGGGACTCTGGACATGGCGCGATTCTAGTGCCTGGAAGGAATGTGCCGCGAGCGTCCAGAAATGTCCCGCAATGCGCGCGAATCCGGCGTACGCGGGTCAGGTCGACCCGGCTCTTTCCTGGACCGAGCAGGAGCTGCCGGAGCGCGAGCGCACGAAGCATGTCCACCGGCTCCATCCGTACCTGGGCAAGTTCGTGCCGCAGCTCGCCGAGGTGTTCCTGCGCCGCTACGCGAAGCCGGGGCAGCTCGTCTGGGATCCGTTCGCCGGCTCGGGGACGACGCTCGTCGAGGCGAACGCGCTCGGTCTGCGCGCCGGCGGCTGCGATCTGAGCGCGTTCAACTGCCTGTTGACCCGCGTGAAGACCGCCGCGTACGACCCGGTGGAGCTGCTCGGAGATCTCGTGATCGTCTCGGAAGAACTGGACGGGGTCGACATCGGAGCGGGGGGCTCCGGCTATCTCGATCAGTGGTTCGCGCCGCAGGCGCTCGCCGAGCTGGCGGCGTTTCGCGCGCAGATCGAGCACACGAGCTATCCCGAGTTGTGGAGCGTCGTGCTCTCGCGGGCGGCCCGCTCGGCGCGGCTTACGCGGCACGACGACCTGGATTTCCCGCGCGAGCCCGTGCGGGGCGAGTACTTCTGCCACAAGCACCGGCGTGTGTGCCGTCCCGTCGGCGAGGCGCGGAAGTTCCTCCGCCGCTACGCCCGCGATTCGGCTCAGCGGGTGCAGGAGTTCGGCGACCTGCGCACCGACAACGCGGTCACCGTCGTCCAGGGCGATTCGCGCGAGGTCGATCCGCCCGGGCCGGTCGATCTGGTCTTCACGTCGCCGCCCTACCCCGGCCTCATCGACTACCACGAGCAGCACGCCTACGCGTTCGAGCTGCTCGGCCTCGAGCGCCGCGACCCCGAGGAGATCGGACGCGGGATGACCGGCTACTCGGACTCGATCGCCGCCGTGCTGCGCCGCGCCAAGCGCGCGCTGCGGCCGGGCGGGCGCGTCGTCATCGTCGTGAACGACTCGCGCGGCCTCTACGACGGGATCCTCGCCGCAGCCGGGTTGCGGCTCGAGGAGCGCGTGCTCCGCGAGGTCAATCGCCGGACGGGCCGCCGGGCGGGCGCGTACTACGAAGAGGTCTTGGTCGCGACTCCCTGAATGCCGGGCCGCACGAGCGGGTGGTGGGCCGGGAAGGCGACCTCGCCGATGCTCGTGGTGTCGAAACCCGCGGCGGTGATCGCGGCGCGCGTGTCGCGGTTCAGGTGGCAGTTGCCCGCGAGCTTGCGGTGGATGCCGGTGAGGCGATCCTGCCAGCGTGCCCGGCGTCCCGATCCGCGCACGTGCTCGATGACGACGAACCGACCATTCGGGCGCAGGACGCGGCCGATCTCGGCGAGCACTCGCGGCGGATCGTCGACCGAGCAGAGGACGAACGTCGAGACCACGGCGTCGAAGGTCGCATCCGGGAACGGGAGCGCCTCCGCGCGGCCGTCGACGACCTCCACGGGAACGCTCGCCTCGGCGAGCTTCGCCGGCAGCTGCTTCGCCATGCCCGGATCGGGCTCGAGCGCGACGACCCGATCGGCCGCTGCGTAGTGGCGCAGGTTCGCGCCCGTGCCGGCGCCGATCTCGAGGACCTCGCCCTCGACGTCTGCGAGGAGCCCGTGCCGCAACGCGCCCAGCTGTCGGTGCTCCGCGCGCCGGGAGAAGAGGTCGTACAGCCGCCCGTTCACGCGTCCGGGCGCGTGGATTCGGCGCGCTTGGCGAGCTCCTCGACCGCGCCCTGCGCCGCATCGAGCTTGCCGAGACAGATCGCGTAGAGCTCCTCGCCGCGCTTCCACAGCGCGATCGCCTCGTCGAGGCCGGGCTTGCCGCTCTCCAGCTCGGCGACGATCGTCTCCAGCTCCTCGCGGGCCTGCTCGAAGGTCGGCTCGCTCACCGGATCTCCTCGACGCGCGCGCCGAAGCCGCCGTCGGCCAGCTCGACCTCGACCCGCGTGCCCGTGGCCAGCGCGGCGGTCTGGCGGACGATGGCGTCGTCGGCGCGGACGATCGCGTAGCCGCGTTCGAGCGTCGAGCGCGGGGAAAGCGTGCGCAGGCGCGCCGCGACGGCGTCGAGCGCTTCACGGCGCCGCTCGACCAACACGGTAGGCGCCTTCAGGAGCCGGGCGCGGTCGGCGACGAGCCGTTCGCGGGCGCGCGCGAACGTGCGGGTTCCCTCGCGGGCGAGCGAGCCGTGGAGGACGCCGAGCCGCTCGGACGCGCCCGTGACCTTGCGGGTTGATTCACGCTGGAGCGCGGCCCGCAGGCCGGCCAGACCCGCCCGCAGCTCGCCCTCGTCGGGCACGACCAGCCGCGCGGCCGCGGTCGGCGTCGAGGCCCGCGCATCCGCCGCGAGATCGCAGAGCGGCGTGTCCTGCTCGTGCCCGACGGCCGAGACGACGGGAACGGAGCATGCGGCCACCGCGCGCACGACCTGCTCGGCGCTGAAGGGGAGGAGGTCTTCGAAGCTCCCGCCGCCGCGGGCGAGGACGATCACGTCGATCTCCGGCTCGGCCGCGAGCGTCTCGAGGGCGACCGCGATGAGCGCCGGCGCCCGCGGTCCCTGCACGGCCGTCTCAGAAACGAGGATCCGTGCGGCCGGGAAACGCGTTCCCACCGCCGTCACGAAGTCGCGCTTGGCCGCGGCCTCGGCGCCGGTCAGCAGTCCGATCCGGCGGGGGAGGAGCGGCAGCGAGCGCTTGCGCTCCTCGGCGAAGAGCCCTTCCGCGGCGAGCGTCTGGCGCAGCCGCTCGATCCGCGCGGCGAGCGCGCCGAGACCCACGGGCTCGAGCGAGAGCGCCCGCAGGCGGAACGTGCCGCGGGCCGTGTAGAGCTCGGGCCGCCCGAAGACCTGGATCGAGGCGCCGTCGGCGAGCTCGATCCGCAGCGCGTCGAACGTGGAGCGCGGCATCGAGACCGGCAGGCACGACCCGTCGGCGGGATCCTTGAGCGTGAAGAAGACGCTCTGCCACCCCGGCTGGCGGCGGAACTCGGTCACCTCGCCCTCGACCCAGAGCGTGGGCAGGCGGGCGAGCCAGTCGGCCACGCCGCGGTTGAACGCCGCGACCGCGTAGACCTTGCGTTCTTCTGGACGGGCGGCTCGGGCGTCACCCGAGCAATGTAACGCGCTGGGCTAGACCAGGATCTCGGCTGCGAGCTCGGGGCTGCAGCCGCGTTCGGCCACGAGCGTCACCGCGTCGTGCAGGTCGGCGCTCGAGCGGGCGACCCGCTCCGCGATCGGAAGCGGATACCCGGCCTCGGCGAGCACGTGGAGGCGCCAGCTCTCCACCTTGGATCGCTCGTCCAGGTCACGCCCGACTGTGGTGGTCTGCTCCATCACGTCGTCCATCGCAATCGATGGTTCGTCTCCCATGTCGCCGGTGGTTCGTTCTCTCCGAGACGATCCCTGCTCAATTTGGTTAGCCGTCGGAGTGGATTGTGCGCTCGAACCGCTCGAGCCTAACGGACATCTGCTGTTCCAAACGGGCTTCGGCCTGATTCAGTGACTCCGCCAGACGGTCGCTCATCTGACGTAGCCGCTCGGCCGCGTCCTCCTGCTGCGCGTCCGCGGCGCGCGTGATGTCGCCGATCCGCCGCTCGAGCCGTGACGCCGCCGCCTTCGCGGCCTCGTCGATGCGCTCGGCGATCTGGCGCTCCGCCTGGTGCGCGAACTGCTGCATCGCCTTCTCAAGTTCGTGGGAGAGGCGCTGCGCGGATTTCTCGCGGGACTCCTTGATCTGGCCGTCGAAGCGCTTCTCGGCCTCGTCGACGAGCCGCTGCGTCGCGCGTTCGAGCGAGCGTTCAAGGCTCTGGCGCTGGCGGCGCTCGATGTCCTCGAAGGACGCCTGGATGCGCGTGTTCGCGTCCGCCTCCTCGCGCTCGATCTGCTCGCGGACGCTGCGCTCCTGGTCGCGGAGCCGCTGCATGATCTCGGTGAGCTGGCGGCGGTTCTCCTCCGCGTAGACCTCGATCTCCGCCTGGCCGGCCTCGAAGGACTCGCGGCCGACCTGCTCGAGCTCGGCGCGGAGCCGCTGGAGCGCGGTCTGCTGCTCCTCGGTCGCGCTCCGGAGGTAATCCGAATCGGCGGCCAACCGGGCCTCGTAGGCCTTGATCGCCTCGGCCTGGCGCTGGGCGAGCGCGTTCAGCCGCGTCTCGAGACCGCGCTGGCCGCGGTCGAGGTCGGCCGCCCAGGCCGTGAGGCGGTGCTCCAGCTGCTCCTGGATCTGCTCGATCGCGCTGGCCAGCTCGGCGCGGGCGCGGTCGGCTTGCCGCGCGACCATGTCGCGCCGCTCGATCGTCAGCTTGCGCTCCTGCTGGCTGAGTGCGTGCCCGGCGTTCGCGCGCTCGCGCTGGAGCGTCCGCTCGAACGCCTCCGACTGCTCCTTGGCGTGCGCCTCGAGGACCGTGGCGATGTGCTCCTGGCCGGCCGTGATGAGCTGCTCCTGGGTGCGAATCGCCGCGAGCCCGCGCGTGAGGGCGTAGAGCCCGGCCTCGGCGATCGTGGCGCCGAGGAGGCCGGCCGCAGCCAGCGCGACCGCGCCGCGATCGGTGAACTCCTCGATCGAGTTGACGCCGAATGCGATCAGCGCGATTGCCGCCGCCGCTCCGAGCGCCGCCGTGAGGATGAGCAGCGTCCGCTCCGAGATCCGGCCGAGCGCCACGAGCAGGAACGACACGGCCACGACCGCGAATCCCGCGACGAAGAACGCTTCGAAGACGAACTCCATGGTGGAATCGTACGGCGTTACGACGAGGAGGCCGAGGGCGCAGGGGCGGCGCTCGTGTCCCCGAGCCGTTCCTGCACCGCGCGGGCGACCTGAGCGGCAAGCAGATCGGACGATTCGCCCGCCCCGCCGCCGGTGTACGTCATGACCACCGTGATGAAGGAGCCGCGCGGCGTGTACACGAGCCCGGCGTCGTGGCGGGCGTCGCTGACCCAGCCCGCCTTGTGGGCGACGATCGCGCGCGTCCCGAGCAGGCGGTCGATCTTCCCGTGGTCTGCGGAGTGCGCGAGGTACCAGAGGATCGCGCGCGCGTCGCTCGCCTCGAAGTTGCCATCCAGGTCGAGCAACGGGCCCTCGCCCTGCGCCGCCAGGTGGAGGTAGCGGTAGAGCTGCGCGAGATCCCAGGCGGAGGTGTACTTGCCTTCGAACTCCGGCTGCGACTCGGTCTCGAGCGGGATCGGCCGGCCGGTCGAGGCGATGAGGAACCCGCCGTAGAGCTGGGAGTCGGCGAGGTCGAGCAAGCCGAGCGTGCGGTTCACCTGGTCTGCGCCGCCCGACTCGGTCGAGCCGATCCAGCGCAGGAGCGCATTGGCGGACTCGTTGTCCGAGTCCACGAGCATGTCGCGCAGGAGCACGTCGAGCTCGGTGTTCTCCGTGGGACGGTCGGACAGGACGCGGAGGAACTCGATCGCGATCGCGAGCTTCACCGTCGAGGCCGCCGGGAAGTGCGCGGTCGCGTTCCACGCGGCGCCGGCGCCCGACTGGAGGTTCTCGACGTAGACGGCCGAGATCGCGGGGAAGTCGTCCACGAGCTCCGAGACAGCGGCGGTGAGGCTCGGGTCCTCGTAGGTCTCCTCGGCGACCGGGGCACCGGCGGCGGGGAGGCCGAGCACCTTCTCGATGCGCGTCTTGCCCGAATTGCCGAGTGCGTCCTCGGCCACCACCTCGATCGTCACATCGCGCGGCGGCAGCTTCACCTGGACCTCGAACTCCTTGCCGTCGACGCGCTTGGCGGCCTTCTCGTTGCCGTTCACGCGCACCACGACGCGGTACGTGCCGGGCGCCACCGTCCCGGAAATACTCCCGAACGACGCCTCGCGGGCGGCCGGCGCGACGAGTGCGGGCGGGTCCACATGGGCGGGTAGCTCGAGCGCGAGCGCGAAGGCCATCGGGATATTGTGCTCTCGTGGGGCTCGCGGAGGACATTTCAACCGCGCGGGCCGCGGCGGCGGGGCTTGCCGACGAGGGCGAGGAGCTGGTCGGCGTCGTCCCGACGGAGCCGTCGCCGGGGCGGCGCGTGTACCTCTGCGCGTTCCAGTCCGGGGAGGAACGGAAGTGGCTCGCAGTCGATGCTGGAGGTGCCGCGGTGACCGAGCGCCGGCTCGTCCGCGAGGCCGTTTCCATCGCGGCGCTCTGCGAGCTGGCCGAGGAGAACGCGGGCGGTGGCGACGTCCCGCAGGTGCGTCTGCGGCTGGAGGAGATCCGCCTTGCCGACAACCCCGAGGGAATCGAGGACGCCGAGGCGGCGGCGGAGGCGCTCGAGGCCGCGATCGAGCCCGAGCCGCGGGTGGCGAGCGGCGCCTACCTCGACGCGATCGGCGCGGCCGCGGCACGCTTGGAGCGTGCACTGGGAGACAACGGCTCGCCGTTCGCCGAGGCGATGAAGTCCGGCATCGGCGCGGCCGAGGAGCTTTCGAACGAGGTCGAGCGCGGTTACAAGGCCGCTCTCGAATGAGAAAGGAGCATTGATGGAAGGTGGATTCGGATTCCCGTTCGGAGGTGACCCGGACGACCTCATGCGCTCGCTGCGCGAGTTCGCCGAGCAGCAGAGCGAAGCCGTGGCCGAGTCGCAGCGCGAGCAGTTCGCGACGCTGACCCTGAACACCGCGGTCGAGCTGACCGCCGCGGCGCTCGGGCAGATGGAGGTCTCCGGCTCGTCCGACGAGCAGGCGGTCGCGCTGCGCGACGCGATGCGCGTCCTGTTCCCCGAGTCGGTCGCGCTCGTGTCGGCGGCGCGTCAGGGCTTCATGCGCGAGGCCGGAGGAAGCTAAGCGAGGATCGAGTAGCCGCCGTCGAGGACGATCGTCTGGCCGCGGATCATGGTCGCCTGCGGCGAGGCGAGGAACTCGACGGCGTCCGCGACGTCTTCGGGGTCGACGAGGCGGCCGGCCGGGGTGCGCTCGCGGAAGGTGGCGAGCATCCCCTCGCGGTCGGGGAAGTGGTCGAGCGCGCCCGTCTCGACGAGCCCGGCCGAGACGCAGTTGACGCGAATGTCGTCCGGGGCGAGCTCGACGGCGAGATAGCGCACGAGCGACTCGATCGCCGCCTTGGAGGTGCCGACGAGCGAGTAGTTGTCGAGCACCCGGTCGGAGCCGAGGCTCGAGATGGCGACGATCGAGCTGCCCTCGGGCATGGCCGGCGCGGCGTGCCGCGCGAGCGTGAACAGCGCGCGTGCGTTCGCGTTCAGCGTCCAGTCCCAGTGCTTCTCCGTCAGCTCGGCGATCGGCCTGATCACGCCCGTGGCCGCGTTCGAGACGAGGACGTTCAGCGCGCCGGCGGCCTCGATGATCTCGCGCGCGTTGTCGGGATCCCCGAGGTTGCCGCGCAGGACGAGCGCCTCGGCGCCCGCGGCGCGGATCTCGTCGGCAGTGGCCTCGGCGGCCTTGTCGTTTCGCAGGTAGCTGATCGCGACCTGGCGCGCTCCGCCGGCCGCGAACCGCAGCGCGATCGCGCGGCCGATGCCGCGCGTACCGCCGGTGACTAGGACGTTCGCGCCCTGGAAGCTCACGGGTGATCGGGGGCCGGCGTGGCGGGCGCGCTCGACGGGAGGCTCGACCAGCCGGCGCGCGTCTTCGGCTCGAGCGGGCCCTCCTCGGCCTTCGAGGACGCGTGGCCGAGGCGGTCGAGGAGCGCGATCTTCTCCTCCGCGTAGGCGCGGGTCGGGTGCGCGGGCGGAAGGTCTTCGACGAGCGCCTTCACGCGGGCGCGGATCTGGTAGGCGAAGTGCGGCGTCGCCGGCCCTACGAGGTAGTCGATGTCGTCCGTGGTCGGCTCGGCCATGGGCGCGACTTTACCGCCCGATCTAGACTCCTGCGGCCAGCGCGCGCAGGCCAGCAACCGGACGGGAGGCGTTCCATGTCACTGGTTTCCACCTTCGTCGACGCGTTCAAGAAGGCGGCAGGCAAGAACCCCAAGGACGATGTGGACATGAAGTCGGTCGGGCCCATGGGCTCGGTGCCGGAAGGCTCCAGGGGCTCGTTCGACCCTCTCAGGCCGGCGCCGGAGTCCGATGCCGGGAAGGGGATCGACCACGGAGACGCGTCCCCGGCCGGCGGAGCGGCCGCATCGGCCGACCCGGAGGAGGGCGGCGAGGTGAGCCGGCCGTCCAAGGGGATCGACCATGGTGATGTCCCGACGGGCGGGAACCCGGGAGTCGCTTCGGGCGACCCGGAGGAGGGCGGAGAGGCGCACCGGCCGTAGCGGGGCGCCGCGGGCCCGATCCCGCATGGATCCAGAAGGGGTCAGAGCACCCTCATGTCCCGGGCGGGCATGCCCTTTCGCCGCGATCCGCGTGGATCCAGGCGCGCGGCCGCGATGGCCATGGCTCCTGCAGACACGACAGGGGTCAGACCCCGGCCGTGGCCCGAAGGGACATGGCTAATGTCCGGGCGCCGTGCGCAACCGCATCCCTCCGGACGTCCTGCTTCTCGTCACGGTCCTCTTTTGGAGCTTCAATTTCACGGTCGTCAAGTACGCGCTGACGCACGGGTGGGAGCCGCTCACCTACTCGTCCGTGCGCTTCGCGCTCGGCGCGGCGATCTTCTCCAGCTTCACGCTCGCGCGTGAGCACACGCTCCGCGTCCAGCGCCGCGACATCCTTCTGCTCGTCGTCGCGGCGATGCTCGGGATCTTCCTGAACCAGGTCACGTTCGCGTACTCGGTCCGGCTCACGACCGCGTCGACGGTCGCGCTCCTCTTCGGCACGCTCCCGATCTTCGTCGCGCTCGTCTCCCGCGCGTTCGGGCTCGAGCGCCTCGGCCTGCGCCACTGGATGGCCGCGGTCGTCTCGTTCTTCGGCGTGGGCCTCGTGGCGGCCGGCGCTGCGAGCGGCTTCGTCGGGAACCTCAAGGGCGTCACGCTCGGCCTCATCGCCTCGGCGACCTGGGCCGCGTACTCGGTTGCGATGGGCCCGCTCATGCGCCGCTACTCGCCCTACCGGATCAGCGCCTTCGTGCTCATCGTCGGCTCGATCCCGCTGCTCGTCGCCTCGGCGCACCAGATCGTGACGCAGGACTGGGCCGAGCTGACGACGCTCGCCTGGGCCTGCTTCTTCTACAGCCTGTTCTTCAGCCTCGGTCTTCACGAACATCATGTGGTTCACCGCCATCGACCGGGTGGGCGCGGCGCGCTCGTCGCTCTACGCGAACCTCCAGCCGTTCCTCGGCGCCATCTGGGCGCTGCTCATCCTCTCGGAGACGATGACCTGGCTGCAGGTCGTGGGCGGCGTCGTGATCGCCGGCGGGATCTTCCTCGCGCGCGGCCAGAAACCCCCGGCGCCCTCACCGGACTGAACTATGCTCGGCGCATGGCTGAGCGCGCCCTGATCCTCGATTTCGACGGCACGATCACGGAGCAGGACCTGCTCGACGCGATCGCGACGCGCTTCGGCGACGAGGACGTCTTCGCCGAGCTCGAGGTCGATCTCCTCGGCGGCGAGCTGCCGCTCCACGAGGTGATCCGCCGCGAGTTCGCGCCGGTGAAGGCGCCGCTCGGCGAGGTCGTCGACTGGGTGCTCGCGAACGCGAAGACGCGGGCCGGGTTCGCCGAGCTGGTTCGCGAGGCGCGCGAGCGCGGCTACGAGGTGACGGTCGTCTCCTCGGGCTTCAAGGAGCTGATCGAGCCCGTGCTCGAGCGCGAGGGCCTCGGCGACCTGCCGCTCGTCGCGAGCTCGGCCGACCCCGATCCCACCGGCTGGAAGATCACGTTCCAGGACGAGCTGACCTGTCCTGTCTGCGGCCAGGCGTGCAAGCGCGCGTCCGTGCAGGCGCTCACGAACGGCAGCACGCTCGTCTACGTCGGCGACGGGTACTCCGACCGCTGCGCCGCCGAGCTGGCCGACCACGTCTTCGCGCGCACCGGCCTCGCGCGGTACTTCGACGCGAAAGGTCTCGACTACCTGCCGTTCGAGGACTTCCACGACATCGCGAAGGCGCTCCCGTGAGCGATCCGGCGAAGCGCACGACCGACGGGCTCGAGGTCGACCTCGAGACGATGCGCGCGCTCGGCTACCGCATGGTCGACCTGCTGGTCGACCGCACCGCCGGCCTCGACGAGAGCAAGGTCTGGCGCGGCGCGTCCCGGGCGGAGATGGAGTCGCGCCTGCGCGAGGGCCCGCCGGCCGGGCCGACCGATGCAGGCGAGCTCTTCCGCCGGCTCGAGACCGACGTGCTCCCGTTCACCGGCCAGCACGACCATCCGCGCTTCTTCGGCTACACGCCGAGCTGCCCCACGTGGCCGGGGATCCTCGGGGACTTCCTCGCGAGCGGCGCGAACGTCTTCGCGGGAACCTGGCTGCAGTCGGCCGGTCCGAGCACGCTCGAGCTGATCGTCATCGACTGGTTCCGCCAGTGGATCGGCTACGGCGGCCGCGCCTCCGGGGTTCTCGTTCCGGGCGGTTCGCTCGCGAACCTCACGGCGGTCGCGTGCGCGCGCGAGACCCAGGCGGGTGGACGCGCCGAGAACACGATCGTCTACGTCACGTCGCAGGTCCACTCCTCGGTCACGCGCGCCTTCCAGGTGCTCGGCGTGAAGCCCGAGCAGGTGCGCTCGATCGGCGTCGACGAGCATCTCCGCATGCGGCCCGATGCGCTGGCCGCGGCGATCGAGGCGGACGTCCAGGGAGGCCGCCGGCCGTTCATGGTCGTGGCCACGGCCGGGACGACCAACACCGGCGCGATCGACCCGATCGCGGAGATCTCGGCCGTCTGCTCCGACCACGACGTCTGGCTGCACGTGGACGCGGCGTACGGCGGCTTCGCGATGCTCACCGACCGCGGGCGCGGGTGGCTGGCCGGCATCGACCAGGCGGACTCGGTCGCGCTCGACCCGCACAAGTGGCTCTACCAGCCGTACGAGTGCGGCTGTCTGATCGTCCGCGACGGGCCGCTGCTCGCGCAGGCCTTCCACGTGATGCCGGACTACCTCCAGGACACGGCGGTCGGCGGCGTCGAGGTCAACTTCGCCGACCGCGGCATCCAGCTCACGCGGGCGGCTCGCGCGCTGAAGCTCTGGCTCTCGCTCCAGTACTTCGGCGTGGACGCGTTCCGCGAGGCGATCGACCGCTCGCTCGACCTGGCCGTCTTCGCCCAGGAGCGCATCGAGGCCTCGGAGGAGCTCGAGCTGCTGTCGCCCGCGACGCTCGGGATCGTCTGCTTCCGCCGTCGCCCGGCCGGGGTGGACGGCGAGCCCGAGCTCGAGGCGCTGAACACCGATCTCGTGCGCCGGTTCGCCGAGAGCGGCGAGGGGCTCATCTCGTCCACGCGGATCGACGGGAGCTACGCGATGCGGATGTGCATCCTGAACCACCGCACCCGAGCCGAGGACGTCGAGCGAACGCTCGCCTGGCTCGAGTCCGCGCCGCGCACTCGGCTGAGCCCGCCCTCCTCGATCGCGGCCCAGTAGCCAGGCGCGCGCGGGTGTAACTTCGGGATTCCCTATCCCTCCCGCCTTCGGCATCAAGCCTATCGCTGGAAAACGCGCGTGTCTGTCACGTTCATGCCGGCTCTTCGGGCGGATGTGTGACGGAACGCGCATAGCCTTCGCGCGTGTTCGTCCACTGCCCGAGCCGTTCGACTTCTCGCTCACGACCGAGCGCTTCCGCGCGTTCGGCGACGACCTCGCCAACCGCTGGGTCGACGGTCGGCTCGTGCGCGTGCTCGGCGGCCGCGAGGTCGCGATCGGGCCGGCCGACGGCGGGGTCGAGATCGACACGCCTGCGCCGACGACGAGGTGCGCCGGTTCCTCGGCGGCGGCTTCGATCTCGCGCCGCTCGCCGCGACCACAGACCCGGTCCTCACCCGACTCGTGACCGAGCTCCGCGGCCTCCGCCCGGCGCAGGTTCCCGACCCGGTCGAGGCGCTCGTCACCGCGATCACGTCGCAGCAGATCTCGCTGCGCGCGGCGGCGGCGATCCGCGGTCGGCTGATCCGGGCGCTCGGCGTCGAGCACGAGCGCGTCATGGGCCTTTCCCACGCGCGAGCGGCTCGCGGCGGCCGAGCCCGACGAGCTGATCGCGCTCGGCTTCTCGCGCAGCAAGGCCGCGTACACGGTCGGCCTGGCCCGCAGCGACGTCGACTTCCACGCCCTCGCCGCGCTTCCCGACGAGGAGGTCAAGCGCGAGCTCGTCTCCCTGCCGGGGATCGGCGAGTGGACGGCCGACTGGTTCCTCGCCCGCCACCTGGGCCGCGTCGACGCCTGGCCGGCCGGCGACCTCGCGCTGCGCAAGGTCGTGTCCGCCTTCTACCTCGACGGCCGCCCGACGACGATCGACGAGGTGCGCCGGTTCGGCGACCGCTTCGCCGGCTACCGCAACCTCGCCGCGCACTACCTCCTGGTCGGCGCGCGGGTCGAGCGCGCGACGTAGGGTTCCGGCGATGCCGTACCAGGCGCGAATCGAGGAGCAGCCGACCGACGAGGCCCTGCGCGAGCTGGTCGAGGCCGCTCGCGCCGCGGGCGAGGCGCACATCCTCATCGAGACCTCGCACGACGCCGGCGACGCGTGGATCCGCGCCGGGTTCAGCGAGGTGACGCGTGTCCTCACCGCGCCGGTCGAGGCGATCGAGAGCCACCTGGGCGGAGCGCACGAGCCGTCGCTCGGCTCGATCCACGTCCAGTCGGACGATCTCGACGCGGTCACGCGGGCCGTGCGCCAGTTCGTCCCGCGGCTGCCGGGAGGATCCAAGGGCAGCGTGGTCATCCCGCCGCGCGACGGGTGGACGTCCATCTACGACG
Organism: uncultured Actinomycetes bacterium; assembly: GCA_963705875.1. Classification (GTDB taxonomy): domain Bacteria; phylum Actinomycetota; class Thermoleophilia; order Gaiellales; family Gaiellaceae; genus CAVRUF01. The sequence continues at coordinate 333,721 of OY970117.1, forward strand.
AGCTCTGCGACCGCGAGCCGGAGATGCTCCGCCGGTTGGCCCGCGAGCTCTCCGACCGGATGGGCGCGTTCGTCGTCGCGATCGGCGCCGAGGAGAACGCCGTCGTCCGCTACGTCGCGCTCGAGCGCGGGCGCGTCGTCGACGAGTACCTCTCCGTCCCCGAGTTCTACGGCTCGCTCCCGCCCGGCGACGTGATCGCGTTCGGCGCCAATCCGCGCCTGATGGCCCGGCTCACCGGCGCCGACCCCGACGCGGTGCGCGAGACGGCCCGAACCGGCCGCTCGCCCGAGGATCTGCCGCCCGCCCGCGAGCTGCTCACCGAGATCGCGACGCTCTTCTCTCTCCCCGGCGCGACGCACGGCTATCCCGAGGCCCGCGAGGCCGAGGGCGCGATCGACCTGCCGCGCTAGTGGCCGACTCGCAACGGCCGGCGCTCACGGAGGCACTTGTGGTCTGGGCGCTGCTCGGGCTGAGCGCGCTCGCGGTGCTCATCACCTATTCCCGCCTTCCGTCGGAGGATCTCTGGAACGTCACCGTCGACGGCCTCCCCGGGGGGCTCGGCCGAGTGCTGGTCCTCATGAACTTCCCGATGGCGCTCGCCGCTATCGCCCTTGCCGGGCTGGCCGCGGAGCGCCTGCGCACGCGGTGGGGCGACCGGCTCGCGATCGCCGTCGTTCCGCTCGCGCTCGTCGTCGCGATTCCCGGCGTCGTCGAGGCGGACGACGTGGACGCGAAGCTCGTGAACGTCGTGCCCGCCTGCGGCGTCCTCCTCGCCGTGGGTCTCACGATCGCCGCGGTCGTACGGCGCGGCGTGGGGAGTCCTCCGGGCCGGGTTCCCTTCGACTGGGTCCGCGTCGTGCTCGCCGCGTGCCTGCTCATCGCCGCGATCCCGTGGATCGGCGCCGAGACCGGCAACCACGTGGGCCTCGGCGGGATCTTCGAGTCGACGCGAGTCGTTCCCGAGCCGGGGCATCCGGAGCTCGCGGCGGTCCACCTCGGCCACCATCACGGCACCGACGGCGTCCTGCTCTCGCTGACGGCGCTCCTCCTGACGCGCGAGCTCGGGAGGATCGTTCGGCCGCGCCTGCGCAACGCGCTCACGGCGTATCTGTCGCTCATGCTCGTCTACGGACTCGCGAACACGCTCGACGACTTCTGGCTCGAGCAGGTCGTGAAGCGCGGCACCTCCGACTTCCAGTTCCCGGGGATGCTTCAGCCGACCGTCTCGGTCGCGTGGCTCCTGATCCTCTCCGCCGCGGCGGGCGTCTACGCTCTCCTGCGCCGAGCCGATCCATGACCCGTCCCCTCGTCCTCCTCCTGCACGCCTTCCCGCTCGACTCGCGGATGTGGGACGACGTGCGCTCGCAGCTCGCGGCTGGGGACTGGGCGTCCGAGGCGCCCGAGCTCGGAGACGGAGACACGATGGGCGCGTGGGCATCGGCGATCCTCGCCGGCACCGAGGGCCCGCTCGTCCCGGTCGGAAGCTCGATGGGCGGCTACCTCGCGTTCGAGCTGTGGCGACAGGCGCCCGAGCGGATCGCCGGGCTCGGCCTGGTCGGCACGCGGCCCGGCGCCGACTCGCCCGAGGCCCGTGAGGCGCGCGAGGCGACGCTGCGCCTGCTTGCCGAAGCCGGGGTCGGGGCACTCTGGGAGCAGATGGAGCCGAAGCTGACCGCCGAGCCCGTGGACGGCCTGGCGCCGAACCGCGACGGGACGCGCGTCGCGAACGCCGTGAAGGCGATCCGCGACCGCGAGGACTCGAGCGCGCTTCTTTCCGAGATCGCCGTGCCCGTGCTCGTCGTCGCCGGCGAGGCGGACGCCCTGATTCCGTCCTCCGAGTCGGAGGCGATGGCGGCCGCGCTGCCGAACGCCCGGCTCGTGCTCTACCCCGGCGCCGGCCACCTGCCGCCGGTCGAGCGCCCGGACGAGCTCTCCGCGGAGCTGCTCGCGTTCCTCGAGGAGCTCGGATGAACGGAGATCAACTCGCAGCGCTCCTCGCCGAGGACGCCGTGAACCTCGTCGACGTGCGAACGCCGACCGAGTACGAAGGCACCGCCGGCCATCACTGCGATCCCGTCCAGGGCCACATCCCGGGCGCGGTCAACATCGAGCTCGAGGAGCTCCTCCACGCCGACCGCCGCAAGGAGCTGGACGCGCTTCTCGAGGAACGTCGGGATCGACCGGGAGAAGCCGATCGTCGTCTACTGCCACTCCGGCTCGCGCTCCGGCATCGCGGCGACTGCGCTGACGAGTGCCGGGATCGAGGCCGTGAACTACCACGGCTCGTGGCACGAGTGGTCAAGGAGGGCTTGACGGAACGAGCCTGAGTCCCCGGGCCGCGCTGAACGGTGCGATCCGGCGTCCTCGGTTGCGCCCGTATTCCCGATACGAGCGCGCCCTGCGTCCTTGCCTCGCACCGCCCAGCGCACCCCGGGAACGAGGCACGTTTCGTCAAGACCTCCCGGGCCGTCAGGCCGCGACGCGGCCGGCGGACACGTAGCCGAGGAAGCCCCGCGCCAGTTCGCGGCCGATCTCGTTCCAGCGGCCGATGTTCTGCGCAACCGCAGCGCGCGCCTCGTCCTGGTCGAACCCGAGGGCGATCGCGTCGGGATCGGTGTCGTAGCTCTCGATCCAGCCGTTGCAGATCGCGGACGTCACCTCGGCGTGGAACTGCGTGCCCCAGGCGTTGTCCCCGAGCCGGTAGGCCTGGAGGCAGACCGGGCTGGTCGCGAGCTCGACCGCGCCGGGCGGGAGATCCGAGCAGTAGCTGTGCCACTGGTACGCCGTGAAGCGCGACGGCAGGGCGCCGAGGACGGGATCGCTCGCGGCCGCCTCGGTCGTCTCGACCTCGTACCAGCCGATCTCGGGCTCGGACACGCGTGAGACGGTTCCGCCGCTGACCGCCGCGAGGAGCTGGCTCCCGAGGCAGATCCCGAGCAGGGGAACGCCCGCGTCGAGGAGATCCGACATCGCGTGGCGCTCCTCGTTCAGCCACGGATGCCCGTCGACCTCGTGGACGTTCATCGAGCCGCCCATGACGAGCGCGGCGTCGTAGCTGCCGAGCGGATGGGCCGGCGGATTTCCGAGTGTGTAGCTGCGGACCTCGTGCTCGGCGCCGGCGGCTTCGATCTCCTCCCCGAGCACGCCCGGCCCGGCGTCCTTGCCGTGGATCAACGTGAGAATCCGCATGGACTTAGCTTAGTGCCCTCGCGCGCAAAGAGGACTGCAATTCGGCCGCGGCCGAACCGGGCCTGCCGTCGCCGACGGGCGTGCCGTCGAGCGCGACGACCGGCATCACCTCGCGCACGGAGGAAGACGTGAACGCCTCGTCCGCCGAGGCCAGCTCGCCGACGGGGAACGCGCCCTCCCGGATCTCGTACCCGAGTGCGGCCGCCTCCTCGAGCAGCGTCGCCCGGGTGACGCCGGCGAGGATCCCCAGGTCGAGCGCCGGGCGTGAAGAGCGTGCGGTCGCGCCGCCACCAGACGTTCGTGACGGGGCCCTCGAGGACGACGTCGCCCTGTCCGAGGAAGACCGCGTCGTCGGCGCCGCGGCGCTTCGCCTCGGCCTCGGCGGCCATGTTCACGGCATAGCTCGTCGACTTCACGCCGCCGAGCATCCACGGCGCGTCGGTGCGCTCCGCGGCCTCCATCGCCAGCGGGATCGAGGCGAGCTTCAGGCCCTGCGTACGGCGCTCGTCGAGCCCGGGGGGAAGCGACGAGACGAGCGCGAGCCCGGTCGGCTCGTCCGTGTCCTCGCGGCCGGCGGTCCAGTAGAGGCGGAGCACCGCCTCGTCTTCCCCCGCCGCGGCGAGCGCCTGGGCGGCGAGCTCCTCGAGGCCGTCGAGCGGCGGAAGTCCGATCCGCTCGGCCGACGCTGCGAGCCGCTCGAGGTGATCCGCCAGCCGGAACGGCCGCCCGGCGTAGACCCGCGCGGTCTCGAACGCCGCACGTCCGCGGAGGAAGCCCTGGTCGTCGGCGTGGAGAACCGGCTCGTCCGCCGCCACGACGCCCCGGCCGCGGACGGCGACGGCGAGGAGGGTCACGCGGGCACCGCGGTCCGGCTGCCGATGCGCGCGAGCAGCGGCCGGGCCTTGACCCAGGACTCCTCGATCTCCTCGTCCGGGTCGGAGTCCCAGACGATCCCGCCGCCGACCCACAGGTGGATCCGGCCGTCCGCGATCGCGAAGGTGCGGATCGTGAGCGCGAGATCGAAGTCGCCGTTGGGGTAGATCGTTCCGAGCGCGCCCATCGAGGCGCCGCGGCCGACCGGCTCGAGCGCGGCGATCAGGTCGACGGCGGCGATCTTCGGCGCGCCGGTGATCGAGCCGCCGGGGAAGGTCGCGCGGAGGATCTCGGGGAGCGTCACGCCCTCGCGGAGCGTCCCCTCGACGGTCGAGACGAGATGCGCGACGCCGGCGAGCTGCTCCTCGGCCATCAGCTCGGGCCAGCGAACCGACCCGGGCTCGCACACGCGCGCGAGGTCGTTCCGCTCGAGGTCGACGATCATCGTGTGCTCGGCCGCGTCCTTCTCGGAGTCGTGCAGCTCGGCCGCGTCGTCGAGCGGCCGCGTCCCCTTGATCGGGCGCGTCGTCAGCGTGCGGCCGCGCCGGGAGAGGAAGAGCTCCGGCGACGCGGAGACGATCGCCCACCCGTCGCCTTCGAGCGGCGCGGGGTGGAGCGGGTCGAGCGGGCTCAGGCGCTCGGCCAGGCCGGCGGCGTTGCCGCGGAAGGGCGCGGACAGGTGCTGGACGAGGTTCACCTGGTAGACGTCGCCGCGCTCGATCGCCGAGCGCACGGCGCGGATCGCCTGGCCGTAGTCGTCGGGGTGCCAGGTGTGCTCCCACGAGCCGATCTCGATCTCCCGCGGCGCGGCGGGCGCGCGCCCGATGCGGCAGGCGGCGAGCGGAAGCGCGCACGGCTCGGGCGGTGCGGGCAGGCTCAGCCGCCGCAGCGCGTCGGAGATCCCGTAGCCGAGGTAGACGTCGGCCGGCTGCGTCCCGCCGTAGAACCCGGCCTCGTCGAGGTAATCCGCGACAGCGTCGAACGGATCCCGTGCTGTGTCCCAGACTTCGAGCACGGGCGTAACGCTAATCGTTCGAGGCACGCTCGCGGAGGTCCGAAACGGACATGAGAGGGGTCTGACCCCGGTCGTGTCCCGAGCGGACATGTCCAGGCCTCGCAAACCCGCATGAGCTCAGCGCGAAGACGCTCGCACTGCGGACATGTCCGGGGTCTGACCCCCGACGTGGCAGGAACGGACACGGCGGGGCGCGGTCCAGGGCCGCTCGTAGAATCGCCTCCATGGACGACCGCCCGATCGGCATCTTCGACTCCGGCGCGGGCGGGCTCACCGTTCTCCACGAGTGCCTCGTCACGCTCCCGCCGAGGACTTCGTCTACCTCGGCGACGGCGCGCGCTGCCCCTACGGCCCGCGCTCCGCGGACGAGGTGCAGACGTTCGCGCTCGAGCTCGGCACCTACCTCGAGCGCCAGGGCGTGAAGCTCATCGCCGCCGCCTGCAACACCGCCACCGCCGTCGCGCTTCCGCTCCTCCAGGAGCAGCTCACGGTGCCGGTCGTCGGCGTCCTCACGCCCGAGGCGCACGCCGCCGTGCAGGCGACGCGCAACCGCCGCATCGGCGTCCTCGCCACCGAGGGAACCGTCGCGAGCGGCCGCTACGCCGACGTCATCCACTCGCTCGACGCGGGCGTGACCGTGACCGAGGTCGCCTGCCCGCGACTCGTCCCGCTGATCGAGGGGAACGCCGGGACCGAGGAGCTCTTCGCCGCCGTGCGCGACTACGCCGCGCCGCTCAAGGAGGCAGGCGTCGACACGGTCGTCCTCGGCTGCACGCACTACCCGCTGCTGCGCCCGCTCTTCGAGCGCATCTTCGGCCGCGCGACGACGCTCGTCTTCTCCGCCGACGAGACCGCCCGCGAGGTCGCCGAGACGCTCGCCCGCAAGGGGATCGGCAACGACCCGGCCCGCGAGGGGCAGACCACCTTCGTGACCACCGGCGAGGCCCGGCGACTTCCCGCCCTCGGCGAGCGCTTCCTCCAGCTTCCGGTCCGCTCCGTTCGCACGGTGTCCCTGAGCGATCTAGCGCTGGCGCGCCGCATGATCCGCGAAGGCCGCGCCCCGACGAGCTCCGCCCGGTCGAGCATCGTCCCGAACTTCCTCGAGAAGGCGGACGGCTCGGCGCTCATCTCCATCGGGTCCACGCGCGTGCTGTGCACGGCCACCGTCGAGGACGGGATCCCGCGCTGGCTCGAGGGCAAGGGGGAGGGCTGGCTCACGGCCGAGTACGGGATGCTCCCCGCCTCGACCGGCGAGCGGATGCGGCGCGAGGCGAGCGCCGGCCGGCAGAAGGGCCGCACCGTCGAGATCCAGCGCCTCATCGGCCGCTCGATCCGCGGCGGCTACGACCTGAAGAACCTCGGCGAGCGGACGCTCTGGCTCGACTGCGACGTCCTCCAGGCGGACGGGGGCACGCGCACCGCCGCGGTCTCGGGCGCCTGGGTCGCGCTCGTCCTCGCCGCGCGCAAGAAGGGCTTCACCGAGCCGCCCGACCACATCGCGGCGCGTCTCGCTCGGCATCGTCGGCGGCGAGCTGCTCCTCGATCTCGACTACGTGCGAGGACTCCTCCGCGGACGTGGACATGAACATCGTCATGACCGGGGGCGGACGCCTGATCGACATCCAGGCGACGGCCGAGCGCGAGCCGTTCACGCACGAGCGGCTCGGCGAGATGGTCGAGCTTGCACGGACGCGGAATCGAGCAGATCGCCGCGGCGCAGCGCGACGCGGTCGACCGTGCCTGAGCTCTCGTACCTCGAGATCGCCTTGCGGCTCCTCGCCGCCGCGGCCCTCTGCGGGGCGATCGGCCTCGAGCGCGAGATGCGCGAGCGTGCGGCCGGCCTGCGGACGCACATGCTCGTCGGCGTCGGCTCGGCGCTCTTCACGCTCGTGTCCGCGTATGCCTGGGCGGACTTCACCTTCGAGGGATCGGTCACGTTCGACCCGACCCGGATCGCCGCGCAGATCGTCACCGGCATCGGGTTCCTGGGCGCCGGCGTGATCATCCGGCAGGGGCTCTCGGTGCGCGGCGTCACGACCGCGGCGGGGCTCTGGGTGGTCGCCGGAATCGGGATGGCGTGCGGCGCGGGCTACTTCGCGGCCGCGCTCATCGCCACGGCGATCGTGCTGCTCGGGCTCGGCCCGGTGCGCTGGCTCGAAGCCGCGCCGGTCGTTCGCAGCCTGCGGCGCCAGTCCAGCGTGCTCCAGGTGGACGTCGAGCCCGGTGCGGCGGTCGGGCCCGTCGTCGACGCGATCGAGACGCGGAAGGTCACGATCCAGCGCGTCGAGCTGCGCCGTGAGGACGATGTCCGCCGGATCCGCCTCGAGGTCGAGCTGCCGGGCGACGTTCCGACGTCGCAGATCGTCGACACGCTCTCCCGCCTGGACGACGTCATCGCGGTCCGCACCGAGACGTGAGACTCGTCCTCGTCTCCGAGAACGCGAACAAGGCGCGCGAGCTCGGCGACGCGCTGCCCGGCTGGACGGTCGAGCGCTGGCAGGGCCCGCCGCTTCCGCCGGAGACCGGCGAGACGTTCCGCGACAACGCGCGCGGCAAGGCGCTCCACGGCCGGGCCGAGGGCGATCCCGAGGCGTGGATGGCCGGCGAGGACTCGGGCCTCGAGGTCGCCGCGCTCGGCGGTGCGCCGGGAATCCTCTCCGCGCGCTACGCGGGCGAGGACGCGACCGACGAGCGGAACGTGGAGAAGCTCCTCGCCGCGCTCCAGGGCGTCGAGGAGCGCCGGGCCCGCTACGTCTGCGAGCTCGTCGCGCTCGGGCCCGAAGGCCAGGAGGTCGCGGTCAGCGGCACGCTCGAAGGCTCGATCGCCGACGAGCCGAGAGCAGGCGAGGGCTTCGGCTACGACCCGGTTTTCGTCCCGGAAGGGGAGAGCGCAGACGGTCGCGGAGCTCGGAAACGCCTGGAAGTCGAGCCACAGCCACCGCGCCCAGGCGGCGCGGGCGCTGGCGGTCGCATTAGGCGTGGACGCGCCGGATCGTTAGATTTCTCCTGTGCTGTTCTCACATGACACCAAGGTCGCGTCGCTCGGCCGCGCGCCGCTCTTCAGCGATCTGTCCAAGGACGAGCTCGCGCAGCTTGCGAAGGCGACCGAGGATCTCGAGGTCGAAGCAGGCCGCGTGCTCTGCCGCGAGGGCGAGCTGGCGCAGGAGTTCTTCGTGATCATCGAAGGCGAGGCCGACGTCACGAAGGACGGCCAGGACCTCCGCACGCTCTCCGACGGAGACTTCTTCGGCGAGATCGCGCTGATCGTGGACATCCCCCGCACCGCCACCGTCACGGCGTCGACGCCGCTGCGGTTCTTCGTGCTCTCGCGCCAGTCGTTCTGGGGCATGATCGACGGGATGCCCGGGGTGGAGCGCAAGATCCTCCAGGCGCTCGCCAAGCGCGCTCTGACGACGACCGACGACGAGCAACAGAGGGCTCGACGAACCGAGCCTGGGCTCCGGCCGCGCTGGTCGGCGCGATGCCGCGTCCTCGGTTGCGCCCGTAGCCTCCGGCTACGAACGCGCCCTGCGTCCTTGCCTCGCACCGACCATCGCACCCCGGAAGCTGAGGCCCGCTCCGCCAATCCCTCTAGGCAAGCCCCTTAGGCGGTTCGTCCGGCTGCTTGCGCCCGTGCGCGAGGTACCAGTTGACCTCCGCGCCGAGCACGACCACGTTCGCCATCAGGTAGATCCAGACGAGCAGCAGGAGCAGGCCGCCGAACGCCTGGAGCGAGGCCAGGTCGCCGCTCCCCCAGACGAAGAGCGGGAGCACCTGGAACGTCGCCTGGAGCACGAGCGCCGCGAAGAGCGCGCCCGGGAACGTCTCCCGCCACGGGATCCGCGCGTTCGTGAGCAGCGTGTAGAGGCTCCAGAGGACGCCGAGGAGGAGCGCGGTCGAGAGCGCGATGCCCCAGAGGTAGGCGAGCGTGCCGCCGAAGCGGCCGGAGTCCTGCGCCAGGTTGACGCCGATCGTCCCGATCACGAGCGCGACGAAGAGCACGGCGAGGCCGGCGGCGGTGAGCACGAAGACGAGCGCCTTCTGCCGGACGAACGGGCGGTTCTGGAGCCCGTAGACGATGTTCAGCGCCGACTCGACCACGCTGAAGAAGCCCAGCGCCGCCCAGATCAGCGTGATCCCGCCGACGATCCCGAGCTCGGCGGCGCTTCCCTGGATGTCCTCGACGACGCTCACGAGCCGCTCGACCGAGCTCGCCGGGAAGGCGCGCTGGAGCTGCTCGATCAGGTAGCTGGACTCGTCCGGCGTGCCCGCGAGGCCGATCAGCGAGAGCGCGAGGAAGAGAATCGGGACGAAGGCGAGCAGCGCGAAGTAGGCGATCATCGCGGCGAGGTGCGTTCCGCGGTCGGCGAGGAACTTTCCGAGCACGGGAGTCGGCCTGCCCACCGCACGAGTGTAGAAGCAGTCCCTGCTAGGTTCCGGCGCATGGACGCGGCCGCAGCGCTCGCCGATCTCACCGCAGTTTCCTCGCAGGTGCGCGCGGCCGTCCTCATCGGCCCGCGCGGCGGCGTGCTCGCCTCGACCCTCGAGGACGGCGACGCCACGGCGTCACGCGGCGCTCGCGCTCGCCGAGGCGGCCGAGGAGACGAGCGGCCGGGCCGGGCTCACCGACCTCGTCGTGTCCACGGACGGCGGCGCGGTGTTCGTCGTGCGCGAGGGCGGCAGAACGCTCGCCGCGACCACGGATCCCGATCCGACCGTCGGTCTCGTCCTCTACGACCTGCGCGCGGCGCTGCGTGCGACGGACAAGCCGAAGCCGAAGCCGAAGCCGCGCAAGAAGGCCGCAGATGCGTAAGGCGCGCTGGGCCTTCGTCACGGCGGCGGCTGTTGCCGCGGTCGCGTACGTCCGCCGCTCCCGGGAAGGCTCGCGCGAGCGCGCCGAGCTCTACTTCGACGACGGCTCGATGGTCTCGCTCGCCGCGGGCTCGCGTGAGGGCGAGCGGCTCGTCCTCCTTGCGCGCGCCGTGCTCGGTACGACCAGGTGACCGACGCCGAGCTCGCAGCGCTCCTCAAGGAGCGCGCCTACCTGGAGGGCGATTTCGTCCTGCGCTCCGGCCGCCGGTCGAAGTACTACCTGGACAAGTACCGCTTCGAGACGCACCCCGACCTGCTGCGGGCGCTCGGCGAGCGGATCGCCGAACGGGCCCTCGCGCTGGAGGAGCGCCCCGATCTCCTCGCAGGGCCCGAGCTGGGCGCCGTCGCGCTTGCCGCCGCGGGCTCCCTGGCGTCCGGCCTGCCGTTCCTCATCGTCCGCAAGGACGCCAAGGGCTACGGCACGGAGAACCGGATCGAGGGCGTTTTCGCGGCCGGCGAGCGCGTGTGCCTGGTCGAAGATGTGGTGACTACAGGCGGTGCGGCCATCTCTGCCGTCCGAGCCCTGCGAGAAGCTGGGCTCATGTGCAACGCCGCAATTTGCGTAGTTGATCGAGAGGAAGGAGGGGAGGGTGCCTTCGCCGAAGAGTCCGTGCGGCTCGAGGCGCTCTTCCGCGCCGGCGAGATCACCGGGGCCTGAACCCCGCAACCCGCTTGGTTGCGTGCTTGTAAGCCCCACTGTTACGGTTCCGAGCCAGTTCTACGAAATCGAACTAGGAGGAGAGGGAAGTGGCAGTTACCAAGTCAGAATTCGTCGATAGCGTCGCGGCGAAGGCCGGTCTCTCGAAGCGCGACGCGGCTGCGGCCGTGGATGCGTTTCTCGAGTCGGTCCAGGAGACGCTCGTGAGTGGCGAAGCCGTCACGTTCACGGGATTCGGCAAGTTCTCTCCGCAGCACCGCAATGCACGTCAGGGCGTCAATCCGCGGACGGGTGAGCGCGTCATGATCGCCGCCGCGACCGTCCCGAAGTTCTCGGCCGGCAGCGCGCTGAAGGCCGCTCTCAAGGCCAGCTAGTCGGTCCCACCCCTCTTCCACCGATCCTCGGAGGCCGCCGCAAGGCGGCCTCCGTCGTTAAGCCGCCTTTAGGCAACGGTCTAGCTATACGAACATATGTTCTGTCATGCTGGCGGGGTGCAATTACGCCTGGATGCCGCGGATCGGCTCGTCGAGCTCGTCGAGGAACGGCGCGGGCCCGTGCCTGCGGCGGATGCGGCGCGCTCGCTCTTCGCGCTCGCGAGCGCACCGGCCGGGCTGGCCCGCTCGCTGCTCGGCGAGGTGGTCGAGTCGGACGCGCGGCTCGTCTGGACGGGCGCGCACGTCGCGCTCGCCGGCGCCGAATCGGAGGATCTTCCGCTCGAGGCGGCGACCTTCGTCGTCGTCGACCTCGAGACGACCGGGCCTCTCGGCGCGCACCTCCGAGATCTGCGAGATCGGCGCCGTGCGGGTCCGCGGGCTCGAGACCGCCGGGACGTTCGAGACGTTCGTCCGCCCACGGGCTCCGCTCGGGCCGGCGATCACGCAGCTGACCGGGATCCGCAACGCCGACCTGCGCGGGGCGCCGGCCGTCGACGTCGCCATGCGCCGCTTCCTCGCGTTCGCCGGCGACTGCGTGCTCGTCGCGCACAACGCCCGCTTCGACATGTCGTTCCTCGACCGCGCCGTCGACCGGATGGAGTCGCGCCGGCTGGCCGCGCCGGTGCTCGACACGGTTCCGCTCGCGCGGGCGCTTCTGAACGGGCGCGCGGGCCGCACGAGCCTCGCGTCGCTCTCGCGGTTCTTCGGGACGTCGGTGCAGCCGTGCCATCGCGCGCTCGCCGACGCGCAGGCGACGGCCGAGATCCTCATGGCCCTGATCGGAATGGCGCAGGAGCGCGGCGCGGCCACGGTGGCGGATCTCCAGCGGATCGCCGGCCCTCGCGCGCGGCAGGCACACGACAAGCGCTCGCTCGCGTTCGGCGCGCCGACGCGGCCCGGCGTCTACCTCTTCCGCGGCGCCGGCGACCAGGTGCTCTACGTCGGCCGCGCCCGGAACCTGCGGACGAGGCTTCGCTCCTACTTCGGCACCGAGCGCCAGCGGCCGGCCGTGGAGGCCGCGCTCGCCGCGCTCGAGCGGATCGAGTGGCGCGTCCTCGGCTCCGAGGTCGAGGCGGCGATCGAGGAGCTGCGGCTCATCCGCGAGTTCCGGCCCGCCGGGGAACGCGCGCGGGCTGCGGCCCGACCGCTACGCCTACCTGGAGCGGCGCGAAGACGGCATCCGGCTCGCGAAGGAGCCGACCGCCGCTCGGCCCGCTGAAGAGCCGCCGCCGCGCCGAGCTCACCGTGCGGGCGCTGGCCAAGGCCACGCCGGAGGAGCTCGACCGGCTCAGCGCGGGCGCGCCGCTCGCCGGGGTTCGCGCCCGCCTGACCCGGCTTGCCGCCGCGCAGCGCTACGAGGATGCGGCGCGGCTGCGGGACCGGCTGTCCGCGCTCGAGGCGGCGATCGCCGACCTGCGCGAGCTCGAGCGGCTGCGCGCGCTCCAGGTTTGCCTGCTCCTCCCGGCGCTCGACGACGGGTTCCGCACGGCCGTCTTCGTCGCGGGCGGGCGCATTGCGTCCATGCGTCGTCTCCCGCGAAACGCCGGCGCGGCGGTCGAGGCCGCCACCGGAGTCGCCGAAGCGCAGCGCTCCGCCGCGAGCCCGTCCGTCGGGCCCGAGGACGCCGACGACCTTCTCTGCCTGGCGACGTTCATCCGGCGTCCGCCGCCCGAGCTGCGCGTATTGCCCTTGGATCCGAGAAAGATCGCCGCTGCCGCGAGTTAAGCTCCGTTCATGCAACAGGAGGTGGACGCGGGCCCGCGCAACTCGGTCGTCACGTTCGGCGACCGGGTGGCGGACGCCGTCGAGCGCAAGCGCAGCCAGATCGTGCTCGGCATCGATCCGCGGGCGGACCTCCTGCCGCTCGAGCTTCGAGCGGGCGCGCACGCGAGCAGGGCCGCCGCCGCCGAGGCCTGTCTCCGCTTCTCCCGCGGGCTCGTCGACGCGACCGCGCCATATGTCGTGGGCGTGAAGGTGCAGCTCGCGTTCTTCGAGGCGCTCGGCGCCGACGGCATGCACGCGTTCGAGGAGACGTGCGAGTACGCGCGGAACGCCGGCCTCTTCGTGATCGCGGACGGAAAGCGCGGCGACATCGGCTCGACCGCCCGCGCCTACGCGGACGCCTACCTCCAGGGGAGCGAAGGCGCCGATCCGCCCGTCGACGCGCTCACGGTCAATCCCGTACATGGGCGCCGACTCGATCGAGCCGTTCCTCACCGCCTGCCGGCGGGCCGGGACCGGGATCTTCTGCCTCGTAAAGACGTCGAACTCGGGCAGCGCGGACATCCAGGACCTGACCCTCTCGGACAAGCGCCCGGTCTGGCACCACGTCGCCGAGCTGGTCGCGGCCTGGGGCGAGGAGCTGAACGGCGAGCGCGGCCTCTCGAGCGTCGGCGCGGTCGTCGGCGCGACCTACCCCCGCTCGGTCGGCGAGGCGCGGCGCCTCATGCCGCAGGCGATCCTGCTCCTCCCGGGCATCGGCGCACAGGGAGCGACCCCGGCGGACGTCGCCCGGGCGTTCACGAGCGGCCCGGCCAGCGCGCTCGTGCCCGTGTCTCGCAGCGTCATCTACGCGTTCAAGGTAGACGGCGCCGATTGGCGCACAGCGGCCGCGGCCGAGGCGGCGCGCCTTCAACGAGAGGTCTGGGCGGCATCCGGATGGTGAAAGACCGCGACGAGTCCGAGCATCGCACCTCCTGGGGCCCGCGCCTGCTGGCGCCGCTCGCGTTCTTCGCCGCGGTGACCGTGCTGGCGCTCCTCGTCTCGAGCTCGCTGAACGCCCCGGAGAAGACGGAGGCCGCGACCACCACCGGCAGCTTCGCGACCACGCCGACGAGCACGGGAACGGCGACCGGCACTCCCAAGAAGCGCAAGAACTACGTCATCAAGCCGGGCGACACGCTCGAGGCGATCGCACTGCGCTTCGAGACGACCGTGGACGACCTGATCGCGCTCAACCCGAACATCGAAGCGAACGCGCTCGAGCCGGGAACGAAGATCAGGATCCAGTAGATCTCTTGGCGGCATCGACCGCGCGACGCGTGGCGTAGACCCCGGCTAGCGCGACCGTCAGGAGCGGGTTCCCGCGCGTGCGTACGCGAACGGCGCCCGCCTCGACCTCACGGGGCGTGACCTCGTTCCCGGCGTCCCCCGGCGGGAAGCCGAGCGACACGATCCGCGCCTGCGACTCCCGCTCGTCGCCCTTCCAGACGAAGAGCCGCGTGGGCCGCAGGTCGAACCCGCCGAGCGCGCCGAGCTGGAGCTCGAGCGAGCGCTCGCCGCTCTTGGTCGGCTCGAGCTCCTGTCCCATGGACGGAGTGTAGGCGGCTGATCGGGAATTCCCGCACTCGCGGCTGGCGGCCGCGACACGTCGCCGAACGCCACGCTCGGCCTTACCCGTGCTACCAGCACGGGCTGCACCCGATCGCGACGTTCGGCTTGGTCGCACCCGCCCCCGACGAGCACGGCAACTCCCGATCAGCCGCCTGCGCGCCGGTACAATCCGGGTTCGTGCGGCGCCTTTTGCTGCTTCTTCTTGCCGCGTGCGTCGCGCTTGCCGTCGCCGCCCCCTCGATCGCCGGGCCTCCGCCCGAGGTCGACGCGAACTCGTATCTGGTCGCGAACGCGAAGACCGGCGAGCTTCTCGCGGGCGCGCACGAGGACGAACGGCGTGCAGATCGCGAGCATCACCAAGCTCATGACCGCGCTCGTCGTGCTCGAGCACGCGAAGCCAAACGATGAAGTTCGAGTGAACGCGCGCTCCTCCACGGTCGGCGAGTCGAGCATCAACCTGGCGCCCGGGGAACGCCTGACCGTGCGCGATCTCCTCGCGGCCGCTCTCATCCAGAGCGCCAACGACTCGGCGTTCGCGCTCGCGGCGCACGTCGGCGGCAATGTCCCGGCCTTCGTCGAGATGATGAACGCGAAGGCCGCCGAGCTCGGGCTCGAGAACACGCATTTCGTGCGGCCGGACGGGCTCGACGTGCCGGGGCACTACTCCTCGGCCGACGACGTTCTCGTGCTCGCCCAGGCGGCGATGCAGGAGCCGCTCATCCGCAAGCTCGTGCGCAAGCGGACGGATGCGATCGCCGGCGGGCGGACGCTGCACACCTGGAACGACCTGCTCGGCCGCTACCGCGGCCTCTACGGCGTGAAGACGGGCCACACCGACGACGCGGGCTGGTGCGAGGTCGCCGTCGCACGCCGGGACGGCGTGGTCATCTACACGGTCGTGCTGGGGAGCCCGGAGCGCGCGGGCCGCAACGCCGACCTGCGCGAGCTCCTCGACTGGGGCTTCGACCAGTACGGCCGCCGGCAGGTCGTCGACCCGGCCCGGACTTACGCGAGCGCGGAGATCCCGTTCTCCGAGGAGATGCTCCCGCTGGTGGCCGCGAAGGGCGCCTCGGCGGTGCTTCCGCTCGACCGGCCGCTCGTCGAGACGGTCGTCGCGCCCGCCATGGTGAGCCTCCCGGTGCACAAGGGCCAGAAGCTCGGCGAGATCCGCGTGATGGACAACGGCAAGCTCGTCGCGCGCCGCGCGCTCGTGGCCGCGGAGGATGTCGAGGCGCCCGGATTGGCGGAGAAGGCGGGCTGGTACTCTGGCCACGCTCTCTCCGAGGCCGGGGACACGATTAGCAACCTTTTCGGATCCATCTTTTGATCGTCACCGTCACCCTGAACGCCGCCATGGATCGCACGCTGCTCGTGCCGAGCTTCCAGCTCGGGCACCGGCATCGAGCGAGTAGCGCCTTCGGCAGCGCCGGCGGCAAGGGCGTCAACGTCGCCCGGGCGCTGCGGCGTCTCGGCGTCCCGGTCGTGTGCACCGGCTTCGTCGGCGGCCAGAGCGGGACGCAGATCGCCGAGAGCCTGACCGGCGAGGGGATCCTGAACGACTTCGTCCGCATCGAGGACAACTCGCGGACGTCCATCGCGGTGCTCGACCCGCTCTCCGACCAGTACACGGAGATCAACGAGTGGGGGCCCGAGGTGACCGAGGCCGAGCTCGACGCGCTGCGCGAGAAGCTCGCCTACCTGACGCAGGGCGCCGAGTACGTCGTCCTCGCCGGCTCGCTGCCGCGCGGCGTCGACGCCTCGTTCTACGCGGAGCTCGTCCGCGACCTGAACCGCCGGCAGATCCTCACGGTGCTCGACACCGAGGGCGAGCCGCTGCGTCTCGGCGTCGAGGCCGAGCCGCATCTCGTCTCCCCGAACGTGCGCGAGGCCGAGGAGCTGGTCGGCCATGAGTTCAACGACGCGGACGACCTGACCGCCGGGCTCCAGGAGATCGCCGAGCTGGGCGCGCGCAACGTCCTCATCTCGATCGAGGCCGGCTGCTACGCGTTGGTGCGCGACGACCGCGAGGCGCACCGTGTCCGCGGCTCGGCGCCGCGGCTCGAGGCGGTCTCGACGATCGGCGCGGGCGACACGCTTCTCGCAGGCTTCCTGGCCGGCCGCGTGGCCGGACGCACCGTCGACGAGTCGGTGCGCGACGCGGTCGCAGCGGGCGCCGCATCGGTGCTCGAGGCCGGGCCGGGCCGGTTCGATCCGGCCGAGGCGACACGGCTCGCGGCGCTGGTCTCGGTCGAGCAGCTCGCGCCCGTCGCCCAGGACGCCTGACGTCCCGGTGCATTGATACAGTCGCTGGGGATGAGAGTTCTCGCGAAAACTCCCGTCCCTGAGCCCAGGCAAACTCGGTCCGCCTGGGTTTTTTGCATCCTGGGGGTAGAGAGCTAGCGTGGAAGTCGAGATCGGACTCGGCAAGAAGGCGCGTCAGGCCTACGGCTTCGACGACATCGCCATCGTCCCGTCCAGGCGCACGCGCGACCCGGACGACGTGGACATCGGCTGGAAGCTCGGCGACCACCTGCTCGAGCTGCCGCTCCTCGCATCCGCGATGGACGGCGTCGTGTCGCCGCGCACCGCCGTGGAGATCGGCAAGCTCGGCGGGCTCGGCGTCCTGAATCTCGAGGGGATCTTCTCGCGGTACGCCGACGCGGACTCCCAGCTCGAGAAGGTCGCCAAGTTCTCGCCGTCCGAGGCGACGCGCGGCATGCAGAAGATCTACGCCAAGGCGATCGATCCCGAGCTGATGGCGCGCCGCGTCCGCGAGATCAAGGACGGCGGCGTCCTCGCTGCCTGCGCGCTCACGCCGCAGCGGGTCGAGGAGTACTACCCGATCGCCCGCGAGGCAGGGCTCGACGTCCTCGTCATCCAGGGGACGGTCGTCTCGGCCGAGCACGTGTCCGCGAACGGCGGCGCGCTCAACCTGAAGGAGTTCATCGCGAGCCTCGACATCCCCGTGGTCGTCGGCGGCTGCGCGTCCTACCACTCGGCGCTCCACCTCATGCGAACGGGCGCGGAGGGCGTGCTCGTCGGCGTCGGCCCCGGAGCGGCGTGCACGACGCGCGGCGTGCTCGGCGTCGGCGTTCCCCAGGCGACCGCGATCGCGGACGCCTCGGCCGCGCGGGCCCAGCATCTCCTCGACACGACCCGCTACGTGAACGTGATCGCCGACGGCGGCATGCGCACCGGCGGCGACATCTCCAAGGCGGTCGCCTGCGGCGCCGACGCGGTCATGATCGGCTCGCCGCTCGCCCGCGCGCGAAGGCGCGCCGGGCAAGGGCTACCACTGGGGCATGGCGACGTTCCATCCCACGCTTCCCCGCGGCGCGCGCGTGAAGGTCGAGCCGGCCGGGACGCTCTCCGAGATCCTCGTCGGTCCCGCGCGCGAGAACGACGGGACGCTGAACCTGATGGGTGCGCTCCGCACGTCGATGGCGACCTGCGGCTACGAGAACATCCATGAGTTCCAGCGCGCCGAGATCGCGCTCGCCCCGTCGATCAAGACCGAGGGGAAGATGCTCCAGCAGGCGCAGAAGATCGGCATGGGATAGTTCCGGGCGTGGGAACTCCCGAGAACGTCGTCCCCCTCCCTGAGCCGAAGATCGAAGAGCGCCCGGTCCTGGTCGTCGACCTGGGCGGGCAGTACTCGCAGCTGATCGCGCGGCGCGTGCGCGAGGCGCGCGTCTACTCGGAGCTCGTTCCGTACACGATCTCCCCGGCCGCAGCGGCCGCGCGCAAGCCGCTCGCGCTGATCCTCTCGGGCGGCCCGGCGTCGGTCTATGCGGACGGAGCGCCGCGCATCGACCCGGGGCTGTACGAGCTCGGCGTCCCGGTGCTCGGCATCTGTTACGGGATGCAGCTCATGGCGCTCGACCTCGGCGGCGCCGTCGAGCGGACCGACCGCGCCGAGTTCGGCCGCACCGAGCTCGAGGCCGAACGCGACAGCGCCCTCTTCGCGGATCTCCCCGAGGAGCAGACCTGCTGGATGAGCCACCGCGACTCCGTTTCGGAGCCGCCGACGGGCGCCCGCGTCGTCGGCGGATCGCCCAACGCGCCCATCTCGGCCTTCGAGTCGCCCGAGCGCGGGCTCTACGCCGTGCAGTTCCATCCCGAGGTCGCGCACACGCCGCACGGGCAGGACATCCTCAAGAACTTCCTCTACACGGTCGCCGAGGCGCCTCCAGCGTGGACGGCCGCGGCGGTGATCGAGGAGGAGACCGCGCGCATCCGCGAGCAGGTCGGCGGCGAGCGGCTTCTCTGCGCCTTGTCGGGCGGCGTCGATTCCGCGGTCGCGGCGCTGCTCGCCTACAAGGCGGTCGGCGACCAGCTCACCTGCGTCTTCGTCGACCACGGCTTCCTCCGCAAGAACGAGGCCGAGCAGGTCGTCGAGACCTTCGGCTCGCACTTCCAGGTGCCGCTCGTCCACGTCGACGCCCGCGAGCGCTTCCTGGCGCGGCTCGCCGGCGTCACCGACCCGGAGGAGAAGCGCACGCGCATCGGCGAGGAGTTCATCCGGGTCTTCGAGGAGGAGGCCGGCAAGCTCGGCGCGATCGAGTTCCTCGTGCAGGGGACGCTCTACTCGGACGTGATCGAGTCGGGCGGCTCGGGCTCGAGCGAGGGCGTGGCCGCGAAGATCAAGTCGCACCACAACGTCGGCGGGCTCCCCGAGGACATCAGCTTCGACCTCGTCGAGCCGCTGCGGATGCTCTTCAAGGACGAGGTGCGCCGCGTCGGCGAGGAGCTGGGCCTGCCCGAGGCGATGGTCTGGCGCCAGCCGTTCCCGGGGCCGGGTCTCGCGATCCGGATCATCGGCGACGTCACGGAGGAGCGCCTCGCGATCCTCCGCGAGGCGGACGCGGTGCTCCAGGAGGAGATCCGCCGCGCCGGGCTCTACCGCGAGCTGTGGCAGAGCTTCGCGGTGCTGCCCGGCGATTCGCTCGGTCGGCGTGCAGGGCGACGAGCGGACGTACGCGTACCCGATCGTCATCCGCGCGGTCACCTCGGAGGACGCGATGACCGCCGACTGGGCGCGCCTGCCCTACGAGCTGCTCGAGACGATCTCCAACCGGATCATCAACGAGATCCCCGGCGTGAACCGCGTGGCGCTCGACCTGAGCTCGAAGCCGCCCGCCACGATCGAGTGGGAGTAGTCGCCGACGCAAGTCTGCCGGCCTGCGGCCGGTGACGACTTGCATCGGATGACCTCACCCTGAACGGCCGAGAGCAGCGCCCGCCAGGTCGGTCGCTGCGGCGAGCAGGTCCAATTGGCACACATCGCGCGCCAAATCGGCACTCACGGCCGATGCGCTAGCCGTAGGCTGGTCAGTGGGCGGCGGGTGGAAAATATCCCCACCCTGGGCGGGGATATGGACCCTAGGTGCGTGCGCGCGACAACCCGAGGGACGCGCCCCAGCTAGGCCTCGTCCGCGGCTTCCTCGGCCTCTTCGCCGTGCTCGACGATGTCGCCCTCGCGGAACAGCACCTTCTCGAGCGCGGCGCGCCACTTCGCGTTCTTGCGTATGAGGAACTCGAGATCCATGGCGAAGTGCTTGAACTCCTCCTGCTGCGCGTTGACCATGATCGCCTTCGCCTCTGCGTCCTTCTCGAGCGAGATCCGCTGCTCGTACCAGCCGATCGCCTCCGCCTCCTCGATCAGCGACGTGCACATCCGCGCGAACGTCCGCGTCTCCTGCGACAGCTCGTCGGCAGGCTCGTGGTACTGGTCGAATCCCATGCGTCCTCCTTACTCGGTTGGCTCGAGCTCTACCTCGGGATAGAGCACGCGAATCTCGTCGATGTACGCCGCCAGCCGCTCGGCCAGCTCCGGGCTCTCCAGCTCGACGACGTTCTCGGCGTTCATCTCCCCGGAGCGCGACAGGTTGTAGCTCCCGATGAACACGGTGTCGTCACAGACCGTGACCTTCGCGTGCATGAAGTCGTGGATGCCGCCCTCGGGCCGCCACGCGGACGAGCGCTTCCCGGTGAATCCGCGCGCCAGCGCCCGCTGGAGGAGCGGCAGCTTCCAGAAGACGTTGCCGTTTCGGTGCCACTCGTGGACGACGCCGCGCAGCTGGGTCTGATCGACCACGCCCGCGAGGTCGAGCTCGTCCTCGGAGGACACCTGCGCGAGGGCTCCGAGCACGGGCGCCGTCGTGATCACCGGCGAGGCGATCCGGACGCGCCGCTTCGCCCGGCAGATCGCGCGGGCGATGCGGGCGGAGAGATCCTCGCCGTTCCCCGGCGTGAACCAGACGCGGACCGGCGTCCCGTCGACGCCGGTCGTCGTCGGCTCGACGAACCCGGTCTGCTCGACGATCTCGCGTGTCCAGATCTGCTCGAAGTCGTCGGTGAACACCGCGGCCACCTCGGCGGCGTCGACGGTGAGCACGACGTTCTCCTGGACCGTGAACGAGTCGTCCGTCCAGTTCAGCGATCCCGTCCAGACGCTTTCGCCGTCGCGGATCACGTACTTGTGGTGCATGAGATCCGGGATCCCCGAGATCCCCTTGTGCGGGACGCCCAGCGCGGCGATCAGGGTCACGTCGGGCTCGGGCGGCGGCGGAACGGGGATCGGGTTGCGGTGGTCGACGTTGTAGACGATCCGCACCGCGACCCCGCGCTCGTGCGCGGCCTTGATCGCGCCGCCGACGATCTCGGCCGTCTCCGGCGCGAGATGGAAGTCGTAGTGCGCGAGGTCGAGCGAGCGGCTCGCACCCGCGAGAAACCCGGCGATCGTCTCCGCGACGTCCGTGGCCGTCTGGCCGCCCTGGCGGTACGTGCGGAGCTCGATCACGCGGAGTGCTAGCGGCGCCGTGCGGCGAAGATGAGCCCGGCTGCGAGGCCGAACGCGGCGGCGACCACGAAGGGGCGCGCGTCGACGATCGGCTTGAAGCTGGTCTGCCCGTCCTTGATCTCGACGTAGCCGATCGCGGATGCCGAAGCTCCGCCGCCTCCGCCCGTTCCCTCGCCCTCGTCACCCTGGCCGCTGCCGCCGCCGAATCCCCATGCGGCGCGCGCAACCGGGATCACGGTGACGCCCTCGCGCTCCACCGGCTCGCCGAACACGGTCTGCGCGCCGACCTTGGCGCCGATCCGCTCGGCCAGATCCTGGACGAATCCGTTCTCCACCATCGTTCCCCTCCTAGTTCGCTTCCTCGACAGTCTTCCAGCAAGCTACCTACCGATGACGGCCGATCTCCAACGAACCGTTCGCCGCAACACGATCCTGCTCGCGGCGACCATGGCCGTCACCTCGGGAGCGCTCCAGCTGGTCGCCGCTCTTGCGTCGACGACCTTCGTGCTCGCCACCGGATTCGAAGGCCTGCTCGGACTCGGGCCGGCGATCTTCCTGGCCAGCGCGGCGTGCGCCGCCCTCCCTGCCGGACGGGCGATGGACCGTCTCGGCCGCATCCCGGTCATCGCTACCGGGTTCGTCCTCGGCGCGGCGGGAGGGCTCGTGACGGCGCTCTCCGCCGGTGCGTCCTCGGGGATCGGGGTCATCATCGGCTTCTTCCTGATCGGAAGCGCGACCGGCACCGTGACGCTCTCGCGGGCAGCCGGGGGCGACATGTACCCGCCCGAGCGCCGCGCCCGCGGAATCTCCTACGTCCTCAGCGGCTCGGTCGTCGGCGCGCTCTTCGGGCCCTTCGTGTTCAGCCCGCTCTTCGCCGGTAAGGGGCTCGAGCCGTCCGAGCTCGTCGCGCCGTGGATCACGGCGGGAGTCCTGATGCTGATCGGCCTCTCGATCGTCGTCTTCGTCCGGCCCGATCCGAAGAAGATCGCGGAGCGGCTCGGTACCGCAACCGGCCCCACGGGTCCGGCGGCGCCGCTGCGGACGATTCTTCGGCGTCCGGGCGTCCCGACCGCGCTCCTTGCGGCGGTGGCCTCGTTCGCCGTGATGGTCGTGGTCATGAACCTGACCGGATACGCGGTCGTCCACGAGCACCATCACGAGCAGAAGGACGTCTACCCGATCATCGGCGCGCACGTCTTCGGGATGTTCGCGCTCGTCCTCGTCGTCGGCCGGATCGTCGACCGGGTCGGCGCCATCCCGACCCTCGTCACGGGGCTCGCGCTCGAGGCGCTCTCCTGCCTCGGTCTCATCTGGGCGTCGAGCGTCGCCGGGCATGCCGTGCTCCTGTTCGGTCTCGGGCTCGGCTGGAACCTCGCGTTCGTCTCGGCCACGACGACGCTCGTGAACTGCGCCGCGCCGAGCGAGCGCGGCAAGCTCGTCGGGTTCAGCGACCTTCTGTCCGGCCTGACCGGAGCGTCGCTCGCACTGCTCGGCGGCTGGGCGCTCCAGGCGGAGGGCGTCCTGGCGCTCGGAGCGGGGGCGGCGGCGATCGCGCTTCTGCCCGCCATCGTGATCGCGACCAAGTCGACCTGGCGTCGTGCCGCGATCGAGCCAGCGTAGAATCGCCCGCATGGACGAAACCACCGTACGAGAGAGCGCAAACGCGCATGCACAGGCGATCGTCGCCGGCGACCTGGCCGCGCGGGCAGCGACCTGAGCGCCGAGGCGATGGAGAGCGCCGGCGCCGTCATGAAGCAGATGCCGCGTCCCGTGACCGGGGCGGAGGTCGTCTCGGTCGAGTCCGAGGGCGACGCAATGGTCTGCCGCATCCGCTATTCGGGCGACGAGAGCGAGGCCACGGTCGCCTCGCGCTGGCAGGAACGAAACGGTGAGCCGAAGATCGTGCTGCTCACCTCGAAAACAGGCTGAACCCGTGACTCTTGCTACCATCCTGCGGGTCGGCGGATGCCATTCCGCCGCTTTTTTGTGATGAAAACCTGGACAGCGAAAAAGGGCGAGCTCGAGGCCCGCTGGTACGTCGTGGACGCCGAGGGCCAGACCCTGGGCCGTCTCGCCACGCGCATCGCGGACACGCTGCGCGGCAAGAAGAAGCCGACGTACACGCCCCATGTCGACTCCGGCGATTTCGTCGTGGTCGTGAACGCCGAGAAGGTCTCCGTCACAGGGAAGAAGCTCGACGACAAGATCTACTACCGCCACTCGGGCTACCCCGGTGGACTCAGGCAGCGCACGCTTCGTGAGCAGCTCGACCGGCAGCCGACGGAGGTCATCCGCGGCGCCGTCAAGGGGATGCTCCCGCGCAACAAGCTCGCGCGGCGCCAGATCGTCAAGCTGAAGATCTACGCAGGCCCGAACCATCCGCACGAGGCACAGAACCCGGAGGCACTTCCCGAATGAGCGAACTCGCGCAGTACCGCGGCACCGGCAAGCGGAAGACCTCGGTCGCCCGCGTCATCCTCCGTCCCGGCGACGGAACGTGGTGGGTCAACGGCCGCAGCCTCGAGGAGTACTTCCCGCGCGCCTCGCAGCGCTCGATCGCCACGGCTCCGCTTCGCGTCGCCGAGGCCGAGGGCCGCTTCGATGTCCGCGTCCGGATCCACGGCGGCGGCACGTCCGGCCAGGCCGGCGCGCTGCGCCACGGCCTCGCCCGGGCGCTCGTCGAGACCGATCCGGAGCTTCGCACCGCCCTGAAGCGCGAGGGCTTCCTGAAGCGCGACGCCCGCATCGTCGAGCGCAAGAAGGCCGGTCTCCGCAAGGCCCGCAAGGCGCCGCAGTACTCGAAGCGCTAGCCCGGCCGCCGAACCCGATCATCTAGCCTCCCTCGATGCCCGGCAGCCGCATGTACTTCGGAACCGACGGCGTGCGCGGAGTCGTCGGCGAGGGCGCTCACCGAGGACGTCGTTCGCCGGCTCGGGTTCGCCTTCGCCCGCTGGACGGACGGCGCGTCCGTGCTCATCGGGCGCGATACACGCGCGTCGGGCCCGGCGATCGAGGCCGCGCTCGCCGAGGGGCTTGCGGGCGGCGGTTCGAAGGTCGCGCTCGGCGGCGTGCTGCCCACGCCCGCCGTCGCGCTGCTCGCGGAGGAATGCGGCGCGGTCGTCTCGGCCTCGCACAATCCGCCCGAGTACAACGGCGTGAAGCTCTTCGCTCCCGGCGGCCGCAAGCTCACCGACGAGGAGGAAATCGAGATCGAGGCGCTCTTTGCTGACGAGGCGGAGAACGGGCGAGCCGCCTGTCGCGGACGAGTCGCTCGCCGAGCGCTACGCCGACCTCGTGGTCGAGCGCTTCGGCGGCCCGCTCGACGGCCTGCGGATCGCGTGCGACTCGGCCAACGGGGCGTTCAGCGCGATCGCGCCGGGCGTGCTCGAGCGCCTCGGCGCCACGGTGACGTCGATCGGCGACGCGCCCGGACGGGACGAACATCAACAGC
The DNA here is from genome assembly GCA_963705875.1 of uncultured Actinomycetes bacterium. Taxonomy (GTDB): domain Bacteria; phylum Actinomycetota; class Thermoleophilia; order Gaiellales; family Gaiellaceae; genus CAVRUF01. The sequence continues at coordinate 358,348 of OY970117.1, forward strand.
GGCTGCGGCGCGACGCATCCCGAGGTGCTGGCCGAGCTCGTCCGCGGTGGCGAATTCGACCTGGGCGTGGCGTTCGACGGCGACGGTGACCGCCTGATCGCGGTCGACGCCGCGGGGAACTCCATGGACGGCGACGGCATCCTCGCCGTGCTGGCGCTTCACCTGGGCGTCGACCTGGTCGCCGTCACGACAATGACCAACCTCGGCTTCCACAAGCTGATGGCCGACAACGGGATCCGCACGGTCACGACCGACGTGGGCGACCGCTACGTGCTCGAGGCGCTCCACCGCGAGGGCGGAAAGCTCGGCGGCGAGCAGTCCGGCCACATCGCCTGGCTCGACGGCCACACGACCGGCGACGGGCTCGTTGCCGCGGTGCTCCTCTCCCGGGCCGTAATGGAGTCGGGCCGCACGCTGGCCGACCTGGGCGCGGCGCTCGTCCGCTTCCCGCAGGCGCGACGCGACGTCCCCGTTCGAAACAAGGATCTGACCCCCGCGATCGTGGCCGAAGTCGAGCGCCTGAACGCGGAATTGGGCGACAGCGGCCGGGTGCTCGTGCGACCGTCGGGAACCGAGCCGGTAGTACGGGTTTTGGCCGAGTCGGAAACCCCCAAAACGGCTCAAGATCTCTGTGCTACCATCGCCGACCTCGTCGCCAAAGACCTGTCCTAGAGGCCGCCGAGGAGGCGTTGGGCGAGGTTTTGGCCGAGGGGTCCCGAAGAAAGGCTGTCCCTATGTGCGGAATCATCGGATACGTGGGTTCCAGGGAAGCCAAGCCCTTGATTCTCGCCGGGCTGGAACGCCTCGAATACCGCGGCTACGACTCGGCCGGCGTGGGCCTGCTGGAGGACGGCGGGCTCGAATACGTCCGCGCGGTCGGCAACCTCGGGAACCTCAAGGAAGCGGTCGAGCCGAACGGCTCCCACACGCGCACCGGCGTCGGGCACACGCGCTGGGCCACGCACGGCAAGGTCTCCGAGGAGAACGCGCACCCGCTCGAAGGCTGCAACCCGGGCGAGGTCTCGATCGCGCTGAACGGAATCGTCGAGAACTTCCGCGAGCTGAAGGAGAGCCTCGAGGCCGAGGGCCACGTCTTCTCGTCCGAGACGGACGCCGAGGTGGTCACGCACCTGATCGAGCGCCACTACGGCGGCGACCTGCTGGACGCCGTCCGCGTCGTCTACAAGCAGCTCGAGGGCCATTTCGCGTTCGTGGTCATCCACAAGGAGCATCCGGACCTGCTCGTCGGCGCGCGGCTTCAGTGCCCGCTGGTCGTCGGCGTGGGCGACGGGGAGATGTTCCTCGCGTCGTCGATCGCCGCGTTCCAGCGCGAGACCTCGCGCGTGAAGCTGATCGAGGACGGCGAGGTCGTCGAGATCACGCCGGCCGGCGCGCGGTTCGTCTCCACCGACGACGAGGAGCGCGACCGCGACGAGCTGATCATCGAGTGGGACGACGAGTCGGCCGAGCGCCAGGGCTACGAGACGTTCATGCTCAAGGAGATCTACGAGCAGCCGTACGCCGTCGAGCGCACGCTCGAGGAGTACATCGTCGACGGCGAGGTCAAGATCGATCTCGGTCTCTCGGACGAGGAGCTCGCCGGCATCGAGCGCGTTCTGATCCTCGCCTGCGGCACCGCGTACCACGCGGGCGTCGTCGGCCGGTACGCGATCGAGGAGTGGGCCCGCGTCCCGTGCGAGTTCGACGTCGCGAGCGAGTGGATCTACCGCAACCCGGTCGTCCCGAAGAACACGCTCGTGATCGGCATCTCCCAGTCGGGAGAGACCCGCGACACGGTCCAGGCCGTGCAGCTCGCGAAGGAGCTCGGAGCGCACACCGTCGCGGTCACGAACCTCCAGGGCACGCAGCTCACGCGCGAGGCAGCGAGCGTCGTCTACACGCGCGCCGGCATGGAGATGGGCGTCGCGGCGACGAAGACCTTCACGACGCAGGTGATCGTGCTCTTCCTGCTCGGCCTGCGGCTCGCCGAGGCGCGCGGCACGCTGGCCGCCGGAGGAGATCGGGAGCCTGCGTCGACGAGCTCCAGGGTCTGCCCGTGAAGATGGAGACCTTCCTCGACACGCGCCATCCGATCGAGGAGATCGCCAAGCGCCACTGGGACGAGGACTTCTTCCTCTACCTCGGCCGCCACGTCGGGCTGCCGATCGCGCTCGAGGGCGCGCTCAAGCTGAAGGAGATCTCGTACATCCCGACCGAGGCCTACTCGGCCGGCGAGATGAAGCACGGGCCGATCGCGCTGCTCGAGGACGACACGCCCGTCGTCTGCGTCGCGACCGACTCGCACGTCTACGAGAAGATCGTCTCGAACATCCAGGAAGTCCGAGCCCGCGGCGCGTCGGTGATCGCGATCGCCACGGACGGGAACGAGGACGTCCAGCACTACGCCGACGACGTCATCTTCGTCCCGCGCACGCACCCGTTCCTGCAGGCGCCGCTGGCCGTGATTCCCTTGCAGCTCCTGGCGTACCGCATCGCCCGGCTCCGCGGCCTGAACGTCGATCAGCCGCGCAACCTGGCGAAGACCGTCACGGTCGAGTAGCTAGTCCTCGGCGGGCGGCTGGCGCAGGCGCTTCGTCGTCGCGCGCTGCTTCTTCGTGTCGAGGCGGCGTTCCTTCGCGGCCTTGGTCGGCCTCGTCGGGCGGCGTTTCCTCGGGATCTTCAGCGCTTCGCGGAGCTGCGCCTCCAGCCGTTCCAGCGCCAGCTCCCGGTTGCGCGACTGGCTGCGCTCGTCCTGGGCGATCGCGCGGACGACCGGGCCGAGCTTCGTGACCAGCCGGCGTTTCTGGGCGTCCGAGAGCGTGGCCGAGGCGTCCACGTCGAACACCGCCTCGACCCGCGTCTCGGTCTTCTGCGCGTGCTGGCCGCCCGGGCCGCTCGAGCGGGACGTGCGCAGCTCGACCTCCGCGAGCGGAAGCACGACGCTCGGCGTCACCTGCAGACCGTCGGCTATTTGATGCCCACCTCCGCCTCGCCCTCGTACACGTCGAACTCGCCTACGCGGACGCTCACGTTCAGCGTCCAGGTGCCGGGGATGGAGAGATCCGCGCCCTTGACCGTGTACTCGGTCTCGCCGGACTTCACCGCGACGTAGTCGAGCGGCCCGATCTGCTGCTCGGGCAGCGACGCGGAGACCGTCACCTCGGTCGGAGGATCGCCGTGGACGACCTCGATGACGATGTCGTTCGGCCCGGCCGTGCCCGGCTCCACCTTCAGCTCCAGGTGGTACGGGCCGGTGATGATCGTCGCCGTGCCCTTCGGCACCTGGGTCTTCTCGAGCGCGGCCTGCGCCTTCGCGGGCGGCTCCGAGACGAGCACCGCGGTGACGCCGACGATGAGCGCCATGATCGCGAGCTCCGCGCCCGTCATCCGCAGGAAGCGCTGCCGCTGCGCGAGCGGTCGACTGCCCGGCCTTGAGGCGTGGAACGAAGCGGTTGTTGAAGAGGCCGATGAGGAGCAGCGGCGTGACCAGCGCGATCTTCGCGATGAGCAGCTGCCCGTACGTCGTGTTGAAGAGCGCATCCCAGGTGCGAATCTGGAGGTAGCCGTTCAGCGTTCCCGCGGTGATGAGCGCCGCGACCGAGATCACCGCCGCGGCGGAGAAGCGCGGCACGCAGCGCATGGCGAGCGGCCAGCGGCCGTCGGTCGCGAGCAGGAGCGCCATGACGATGAACGCGAGCCCGCCGACCCAGACGCACGCGGCCGCGACGTGGACGACGTCGAGGACGAACGACGCGTTCCCGCTCACCGACGCATGGCCGGAGAGCGCCGGGATCATCGTGAGCCCGGCCGCCGGGAAGAGCGCCGCCTCCTCGTAGGTGCGGTACTTCGCCGGAATCCGCGGCGCGCAGATGGCGAAGACGCAGAGCGCGGCCGCGAGCACGGTCCGCGCGACCATCACGTGGCCGAAGCGCGTCCCGAGAACCTCGGACGCGATGTTCCAGTGGAGCGCCTGGCCGATTCCGAATCCCTCTGCGGCCGCTCCCTGGAGGACGATCGTCACCGGCCCGAGCAGGGCCAGGAAGCCCGAGGCGCCGGCCACGACGTACCAGAGCTTGCGCCGGACCGGCTGTTGGGCGTCCCGCAGGAACAGAAGGAGCGCGACGACCCCGCCGACTGCGAGGAAGAGCGCGGTGAAGCCGAGGAAGCGCACGACGTCGTAGGAGCGCGACACGGAGTTCGGCGTGCTCGCGGTGAGGTCCAGGTCGGGGGGCGGGCCGACCGACGCCTCAACTACGTGGAAGACGAACGCGCCGCGGATCGGGTGCGTGTCCGCCGAGACGACGTTCCAGGCGACCGTGTACGTCCCGGCCGCGAGGTCGGGGTTGAGCGCGATCGCGACCGTCTTGTCGTCCGGCCGCTCGAGCGCGCCCTGGTCGACCCGCTCGCCGGAGTTGTTGAAGACGCGAACGCCGCCGAACGCGGTCTCGACCGGCTCGCTGTAGACGATCGACACCTGCGCCGGCGAGGTGGGGACGACCTCGTTGGTCTCCGGGCTGGTCGAGACCACGGTCGCGTGGGCCATGGCCGCGGGGGCCGCGACGAGCGCGGTCAGAGACACGGCCAACCGGGCCGCGAAGCGGCGCGTCCCTCGGGATCGGAATCTGGGGGTCAGCACGTTCTGGGCTCTCCTTCTGCTCGGCGCGCCTGGGCGGCGCGCGTCCTCAGGGTCGGAGAAGCGCCGGTGGGCCCCGCTCGCCGTAGCCGAGCGCGAGCGCCGGCAGGGAGGGGACGAGAGCCGTCCAGGCGGGACGCTGCGTGGTAATTCGCGCGGTGCGCCGCCGCGGTTCGCCGCCGAGCGCGCAAATGACGGCGATCGCCGTTGCGAGGACGACGCGAACGAGCCAGAGCGCGAGCAGCGCAATCGGGAGCTGCAGCAGCAGGCCGAGCACGAACGACGCCTCGGGCATCGTCGTGAGCGCGCCGGTGTGGAAGACACGGCCGATCTGCTCCTGGGCGGCGAAGCCGAGCGGCGGCACGAGCGCGACGAGCCAGTACGGCGGGCGCACGCGGACGCCGCTGCGAACGTTCCAGACCGCGATCGCGATCAGTGCGACGAGCGCGATCGCGCCGCAGAGCGCGGCGCAGGCGTACCAGGCGATCGGCGCGTGCGAGACGGGTTGGGCGTGATCGTGCGCCGCGGGAGCGGCCAGGCGATACACGAGCCCATGCGCGGCCAGGCTCCCCGCCGCGATGAGCGGAAGCGGCGAAAGCCAGAGGGCGCGCCGGAACATGCCCGGTGAATGGTACGAAACGGCTTCCCGCTGACGCAACGAACCGGACTAGACTCGCCGGAATGCCCGTCCTGTTGGACATCGACGGCGTGCTCCACGTGTCCGGCGAGGTCATCCCGGGCGCGGCCGAGGCCGTGCAGAGGCTGCGGGATTCCGGCGAGCCGCTGCGCTTCGTCACGAACAACACCGTTCAGTCGCGGGCCGAGATCGCGGTCATGCTCGACGGCCTGGGAATCGCCGCGGACGAGGACGAGATCTCCACCACCGGCGTTGCTGCGGCGCAGCTCCTCGCCGGGTCGCGTGTCTTTCCGCTGACCGTGCGCGGCGATCCATGACGACCTCGCCGAGCACGTCGAGCTCGTGGAATCGAACGCGGACGTCGTGCTCGTGGGCGGCGCCGACGAGGACGGAGAGGCGGACGAGATGTTCGCGTGGCCGCGCCTGAACGCCGCGTTCGGCGAGCTCGAACGCGGGGCTCGTCTCGTCTGTCTGCATCGCAACCGCTGGTGGCAGACGGCGAACGGCCCGCTGCTCGATTCGGGCGCGGTCGTCGCGGGGCTCGAGTACGCCGCCGGGTGTCGAGGCCGAGCTCGTGGGCAAGCCGAGCGCCGCCTACTTCGAAACCGCGCTCGCCGCGCTGGGCGCCGAGCCGGGCGACACGACGATGGTCGGCGACGACCTCGAGGCGGATCTCTCCATGGCGCAGAAGCTGGGGCTGCGCGGCGTCTTCGTCCGCACGGGCAAGTTCCGCGAGGACACGCTCGCCGCCGCCGATCCCAAGCCCGACGCCGTGATCGACTCGATCGCCGATCTCCCGGAGCTCCTCGCATGAGGGTCGGCGTCGACCTGATCGAGATCGGGCGCATCCGTGCGGCTCTGGCGCGGCCGGGCTTCCGCGAGCGCGTCTTCACCGAGGCCGAGCGCACCTACTGCGACTCGCGGCCGAACCCGGCGCAGCACTACGCCGGCCGGTTCGCCGCCAAGGAGGCGATCGGCAAGGCGCTCGGCTGCGGCGTCCATTTCACCTGGCGCGAGATCGAGATCGCGGGCCGGCCGAAGCCCGGCGTGAACCTGTCCGGCTGGACGAAGGCGTGGAGCGAGCGAGTCGGCGCGGGCTCGATCGACCTCTCGATGACGCATTCGAAGGAGCTGGCCGCCGCGATCTGCGTCGTGGCGGACGCGTGAGCGTCGAGCCGCTCTACACCGCCGCCGAGATGCGGGCGGCCGAGGAGGCCTACGCCGGGCCGACGCTCGAGCTCATGGAGCGGGCCGGGGCGGCGACGGCCGAGCTCGCGCTCGAGCGCTATCCGGGCGCGGCGCACTTCACGGTCTGGTGCGGCTCGGGCGCGAACGGCGGCGACGGGTTCGTGGTCGCGCGCCACCTCGCCAAGGCGGGCCGCGAGGCCGAGATCCTGCTCGTCGGGGACGAGGAGAAGATCGCGGGCGACGCCGCCGAGATGCTGGCGCAGGCGCGCAAGGCGCGGATTCCCGTGGTCGCTGCGCCGTCGTCTCCCGACGTAGCCGTGGACGCGATCTTCGGTACCGGTTTCTCCGGCGCGCCGCGCCGAGAGGCGGCCGCGCACATCGGCGAGATCAAGCGGCGCGGGATCCCGGTCGTGTCGGTGGACGTGCCCTCCGGCGTAGATGCCTCGACCGGTGTCGTCCCCGGCGCCGCCGTCGAAGCGGATGTCACGGTGACGTTCCACGGTCGCAAGATCGGCCACGCGGTCGGGCCCGGGCGGTATCGCTGCGGCGAGGTCGTGGTGGCGGACATCGGACTCGCCGGTGGCGGGCGAACGAAGAACGGGCTCGTGACGAAGGAGATCCTCGGGGAGATTCCGCGCCGCGGGCTGCTCGACCACAAGTACAGCGCCGGGCACGTCGTGGTCATCGGCGGCTCTCCGGGGCTGACCGGCGCGCCGTACCTCAGCTCCGAAGCGGCCATGCGCGCCGGGGCGGGCTACGTCCGCGCGGTCGTGCCGGAGTCGCTTGCGGGCGCGTTCGCGCAGCGCTTCGTCGAGGTGACGCTCTCGGCCGCGCCCGACGAGGAAGGACTGCTCGGCACGGAGGCGATCGAGGTCGTCCTCGCCGCCGCCGAGTCCGCGGACGCCGTCGCGATCGGGCCGGGGCTGGGGCGAAGCGACGAGACCCGCGAGCTCGTGCGGCTCGTGCTCGACCGGGTTGAGCGCCCGCTCGTCCTCGACGGAGACGGGCTCTGGGCGGTGACCGGGCATCTGGAGTGGGTGTTCACGCGCGACGCGCCGACGGTGCTGACGCCGCATGCGGGCGAGCTGGGCCGGCTGCTCGGGCGCGAATCCTCGTGGGTCGACGCGAACCGGCTCGAGGCGGCGGGCGGCGCGGCGGACGATGCCGGCGCGGTCGTTCTCCTCAAGGGCGCCGACTCGCTGGTCGCGGCGCCGGGCCGCGGCGTGCTCGTGGGCGATCTCGGTACGCCGGGGCTCGCGAGCGCCGGAACCGGAGACGTGCTCACGGGCGTGGTGGCGGCGTTCCTCGCCAAGGGGATGGAGGCGCAGCGCGCCGCCGTCGGCTGCCTCGGCGACGTGCGGACTCGCGGCCCGCGACGCGGCGATCCTGCACGGCGAGGCGGGACTCATCGCCCGCGACGTGATCGACTCGCTCTCCCCGGTGCTGTCGCGTTGATCGGAACGCTCGGTCGTCACGATCGACCTCGGCGCGCTGCGGGCGAATCGTCCGCGTGCTGCGAGCCGCCGTCGCGCCGGCGGAGCTCTGGGCGGTCGTGAAGGCCGACGCCTACGGGCACGGCGCGGTCGACTGCGCCCGAGCGGCGCTGGAGGAAGGCGCGGCGGCGCTCTGCGTCGTGACGGTTGCGGAGGGCGCCGCGTTGCGGCGCGAGTTCCCGGAAGCCCGGATCCTCGTCATGGGGCCGCTCTTCGGCGACGTGGACACCGCGCGCGAAGCCGATCTCGAGGTCGCCGTGTCGACGCCGGAGATCCCCGCCGGGCTTCGCGTCCATCTCAAGGTGGACACGGGCATGGGCCGCTTCGGCATGACGCCGGAGGAGGCGCTCGCCGTGCCGCGCGACCAGGTCGTGGGCCTGATGAGCCATCTCGCCACGGCGGACGGCGACGAGGCGTTCGTGCGCGAGCAGCTCGACGTGTTCGCCGGGCTCGCAGCCGAACTGGGTGTTCCGGCGCATGTCGCATCGAGCGCGGCTGCGCTCCGGTTCCCGGAGTCGCGCTTCGACGCGGCTCGCTGCGGCGTCGCGCTCTACGGGCTCTCGCCGTTCGGCGACGACCCGGCCGCGCACGGGCTCGAGCCGGTGCTCTCCTGGCGGAGCCACGTGGCGCAGGCGAAGACGCTCGCGGCGGGCCAGAGCACCGGGTACGGCCGCCGGTTCGTCGCCGAGGAGCCGACGCGCATCGGGCTCGTCCCGGTCGGCTATGCGGACGGGTTCCGCCGAGGCCTAACCGGGACGGAGGTCTCGGTCGGAGGCACGAGGCGGCGGGTGCTCGGCACGGTGTCCATGGACTCGTTCGCGGTCGAGCTCGGCGACGAGCCGGAGGGGACGCCCGTGGCGCTGATCGGCGACGGCGTGCTCGCCGAGGACCATGCGCGCGTGCTCGGGACGATCAACTACGAGGTGACGTGCGGGGTTCGCGCGCCGGCCGAGCGCGCGGTGCGGAGGGTCGTCGATGGATGACGCGCCCCTTCTGGCCGCGGCCGGGGAGGACGCCTACCTCGTCGGCGGCGTGATCCGCGACCAGCTGCTCGGCCGCGCGGTGCTCGACGTGGACGTCGCCTGCGCCGAGCCCGAGGCGGCCGCGCGCGCGTACGCCGGCGCGCAGGGCGGGGCGGTCGTGCCGCTGTCGGAGCGCCACGGCGCCTGGCGGGTCGCCTACCGCGACGGGCACACGGTCGACTTCACGCCGCTCCGCGGGACGATCGCCGACGACCTGTCCACGCGCGACTTCACCGTCAATGCGATCGCGCGGCGGCTGGGAACGACCGACGCGATCGATCCGCTCGGCGGAGTGGAGGATCTCGGCACGAAGACGCTGCGGGCGGTGACCGACGGCGTGTTCCGCGCGGATCCGCTGCGGCTGCTTCGGGCGGTGCGGCTGGAGGACGAGCTCGGCTTCCGGCTCGACGAGGAGACCGAGGCGCTCGTCCGCCGCGACGCGGAGCTCGTGTCGGAGCCCGCCGGCGAGCGGGTGCTCGGCGAGCTCGAGCGGCTGTCGCCGGACGGCTTCCGGCGGCTGGACGAGCTCGGGTTGCTTCGTCCGCTCGGCGGCGATCCGGCGCGGCTCGACGAGGTCGATGCGGCCGACCATCCGTCCTATGCGCTGGTTGTCGTGCTCGGCGACGCGATCCGGGCGCTGCCGGCGTCGAACGAGACGAAGCGGTTCGCCGTCGACGTCCTTCGGGCGCGAGCCGCCGGCGGACGATTCGCCCACGCGCGATCTACCGCTTCCGCCGGGCGACGGAGCCGTGGGCGCTCGAGGCGCTCGCGTACCTGCGGGCGGGGGAGTTCGTCGACGCCGTGCTGGCCGCCCGCGCCGCGGATCCGGCCGAGCCGCTCCTGCGCGGCGACGAGCTCGGCCTCCCGCCGGGCCCGGAGATCGGCCGGCTCCTGGACCTGGTCGAGGAGGAGCGAGCCGCGGGCACGATCACGACGCGGGACGAAGCGCTGGAGCTCGTCCGCCGTGAGCAGAAGTAGCCCCTGAGCAGGGATTTCCGACCGCCTTAAGGTGCTCCCCCGGGGGACCCCCCTGTGCAGACGCCCCGCGTTCAGCCTATTACGGAAACTCTGACGTGTGGTGCGCGGAAGTGTGCCGAAAGCGTGCCGGTTAGCTCGGCGCCCACTTGACCGTGCAGCCCACCGGCGGGGTCTCCGCAACGGCGGGGGCTTGCCCGGCCAGCACCGCGTCGAGCGCATCCCGAAACCACGGATCGGCGCCCTCGGGATCCTGGTGGTCCGAGTCGGGCGCGCCGTGGTAGGCGAGCCGGTGCTCCCGGTCGAACAGGAACACCTCGGGCGTGCGCGACGCGCCGTAGGCGGCGGCGACGTCCTGCGACTCGTCCCGCAGGAACGGGAACACGAAGCCTTCCTCGGCCGCGCGCACGACCATCGCGTCGAACGTGTCCCCGGCGTGGTGGTTCGGGTTCACGGCGACGACGCCGGCTCGTCCCTGGTACTCCTGGGCGATCGCGTTCATCCGGCCGTCCCACGCGATCACGTACGGGCAGTGGCAGCACGAGAAGACGACCGCGACGGGAGTGCCCTCGTAGTCGGCGAGCGAATGCTCCACGCCGTCCACGCCCGGGAGCGAGAAGCCGGGAGCCGCGTCGCCGATGGAAAGCTGTGCCATGCCCGCGATGCTAACGCCAGCGGTTGCGAACACGCGCGGTGAAGCGCCCGAGCGACGCCGGCGCGATCCCCTGCGCCGCGCCCGCGAGCCGGAACACCCGCGGCGTGACGACCTCGCGCCGGTTCTTGTCCACGGCGCGCAGGATCGTGGCCGCGACCTCGTCGGGCATGACCACCAGGTGCCGCCCGAAGCGGCTCGCGAGCGCCTTGTCCTGCGGAAAGCCCTCGGTCGGGACCGGGCCCGGGTTGATCGCGTGCATGCGGATCCCGCGCGGCTCGAGCTCGTAGCCGACGCTGCGCGCGAACGCGAGCTGCGCGTGCTTCGACGCGGAGTAAGGGCCGGACGTGAGCGGCACCGCCGTCCCCGCGACCGATGCCACCACCACGACATCCGACGGCGCGCCCGCCTCGAGCAGCGGGAGGAACGCCCTCAGGCCCCAGACGCTCCCGAGGAAGTTCACGCCGGTCACGAGCTCGATCCGCTCCGGCGGGAGCTCGAGGAACCCGCCGCCGCCGGGGATGCCCGAGTTGAGCATCGAGGAGCCCGATCGCCGGGTGCCGCTCGGCGACGCGAGCCGCCGCGTCGTCGACCGACGCGCGATCGGAGACGTCGCAGACCTCGACCTCGCCGTCGATCTCCGCGGCGACCGCTTCGAGCCGCTCGCGAGCTGCGCGCCAGCAGCACACAACGCCACCCGCGGCGGGCGAGAGCGCGGGCCGTGGCCGCGCCGATTCCGCTCGATCCTCCGGTGATGACGGCCACGGGCATGGGCGGGAGTATCCCCGTAGACTCCCGCGCGATGCCTGACTTCCAGGGAAAGCGCGGGCTCGTTCTCGGCGTCGCCAACCGGCGCTCGATCGCCTGGGCGATCGCGCAGCGCCTCGCCGAAGGTGGCGCCAGCCTCGCGTTCACCTACCAGGGCGAGCGCATCGAGAAGGGCGTCCGCGAGCTGGCGGAATCGGTGGGGAGCCCGCTGATCGCGGAGTGCGACGTGCGCTCGGACGAGAGCATCGACGCGCTGTTCGCCCAGGTCTCCGAGACGTTCGGCGGCGAGCTCGACCTGCTCGTCCACTCGGTCGCCTTCGCCGACGCGCGCGACCTCGAGGGACGGTTCACCGACACGCCGCGCGACCGCTTCTGGCTCGCGGTCGACGTGTCCGCCTACTCGCTCGTCGCGTGCGCCCGCGCGGCCGAGCCGCTGATGGAGAAGGCCGGCGGCGGCTCGATCGTGACGATGACCTACCTCGGCGGCGAGCGCGCGGTGCCGCACTACAACGTGATGGGCGTGGCCAAGGCGACGCTCGACTCGTCGGTCAAGTACCTCGCCTGGGATCTCGGCCAGAAGTCGATCCGCGTGAACGCCGTGTCGGCCGGACCGGTTCGCACGCTGGCCGCCCGCTCGATCGCCGGCTTCCCGACGATGGAGGCGATCGTCGAGGAGCGCTCGCCGCTCCACCGGCCGATCGAGGCCGACGACGTCGGCGCGGCCGCCGCCTACCTCCTCTCGGAGGATGCGAAGAACGTGACCGGGACGACGCTCTACGTCGACTCCGGGCTATCACGCCATGGGGATGTAGTTGGGCGCCGAGGCGCGGCTCCAGGAGCTCGGCATCGAGCTTCCGCCCGTCCTCGAGCCGGCTGCGAACTTCGCAAACTTCGTCCGGACGGGGAACCTCATCTACACGTCCGGCACGGTCCCGACGCTCCCGAACGGCGAGTTCGCCACCGGCAAGGTCGGCCTCGACGTCACGACCGCGGAGGCCGCGGAGCATGCCCGGCTCGCCGGGCTGAACATCCTCGCGATCCTGCGGAACGAGCTCGGCAGCCTCGACCGCGTCGTGCGGGTCGTGAAGCTGCTCGGGATGGTGAACGCGGTGCCCGACTTCCGCGAGCAGTCCTACGTGATCAACGGGTGCTCCGATCTCTTCGTGGACATATTCGGCGAGAAGCACGCGCGCTCGGCGGTGGGCATGGGGAGCCTGCCGTTCGGGATCACGGTCGAGATCGAGGCGATCGTCGAGGTCGAGTGAGGGCTGCGCTGGTACGCGAGGTCGGCGCGCCGGCCGAGCTCGGCGAGGCCCCTGATCCGTCCGGCGAGACGATCGAGGTCCTCGCCGCGCCGATCAACCCGATCGACCTCGCGGTCTCGCGCGGGATCCTCGCGACGGGTCATCCCGAGCTGCCGTACGTCCCCGGCTGCGAGGCAGTGGGCCGCACCGCCGACGGCCGCACGGTCTGGATCTTCGGCGGCTCGCTCGGCCGGACGTCGCCGGGCGCGATGGCGGAGTACGCGCCGATCGGCGACTCGCATGCGATCGACGTGCCCGAGGGCGCCGATCCCGCCCTCGCCGCCGCCTTGGGGATCGCCGGGCTCGCCGGCTGGCTCCCGCTCGCCTGGCGCGCGCCGCTGCGCGGCGGCGAGAACGTGCTCGTGCTCGGCGCAACCGGCTCGGTCGGGCTCGTCGCCGTGCAGGCGGCGAAGCTCCTCGGCGCGGCCCGGGTCGTCGCCGCAGGGCGCGACGCCGCCGGGCTCGAGCGTGCGGCCGAGTGCGGGGCCGACGCGACCCTGCGAATCGACGAGGCCGATGATCTCGCGGCCGCGATGAAGGACGCATTCGGCGGCGAAGGGCCGAGCTACGTCTTCGATCCGCTCTGGGGCGAGCCCGCAGCGGCGGCGATCCAGGCGGCCGCGCCGCACGCGACGATCGTCAACCTCGGCCAGTCCGCGGGCGCGACCTCGGAGCTCGCCTCGGCGGCCGTCCGCTTCAAGAACCTCTCGATCCTCGGCCACACGAACTTCGCCGTGCCGCCCGACGAGCTGGCCGAGCATTACCGGCGGCTCGTCGGCCTCGCGGTGTCCGGAAAGATCCGCCTCGACGTGGAGCGGGTGCCGCTCGACCAGGTCGCCGACGCATGGCGTCGCCAGGCCGAAGGAGCCGGAGCAAAGCTAGTACTCGTACCATGATCCCGCGCGTTGTATGGTTGCCCAGACACTTGATGTATGGCGACCCTTACAACCGTGACGATCACCGACGACACCACCACTGAGAGCCCGATCGAGGGCCCTGAGCCCGCGCCGCCGCGGCGCAAGTCGTGGTGGCGCCGAAAGCCGATCAAGAAGGCGACGATCTGGACGCACCGCTGGGCGGCGCTCGTCCTCGGGCTGGCGCTGCTCGTCGTCACGACCTCGGGCGTCCCGCTCGTCTACGAGCAGGAGATCAACCGCGCGAAGCACTCGAGCGCCTACGAGGAGTCGGGCGGCCCGCGCGAGCTGACCTTCGAGGAGGCCTACGCGGCGGCGCTGGAGCACGATCCGGAGTTCGTCGCGCACTCGGTCTACCTGAGCAAGGGCGTCTACATCGTCGAGAACTTCGACACGGGCCACCAGGTCACGGTCGACCCGGCGACGGGAGAGATCCTCGGCGACTTCACCTTCGACGACGACGGCTTCGTGGGACAGGCGATGAGCCTCGCCGTGAACGTCCACCTCTGCATGCTCACGTGCGAGGAGTACGTCGGCTACCAGTCGTGGATCGCGAAGCCGGTGCCCGGCACCGCTTGGCTCGGCTTCGAGGGCGAGAAGGTGACGTGGGGCGCGCTCATCCTCGGGATCACCGGGCTCCTGCTGCTCTTCCTCGCCGTCTCCGGGATCTGGCTGTGGTGGCCGGGGATCAAGCGCTGGGCGGTCGGCATCCGGGTACGGATGAAGCGCGGCCGCTACGCGCGCGACTACGACCTTCACCAGGTGGTCGGGATGATCGCGATCCCGTTGCTCCTCATCTGGGCGATCACGGGCGCCGGCTACGAGTTCGGGTTCGTGGAGAAGGCGTGGTACAAGGTGCTGCCGGGCGAGGTCGCTCCCGAGGTGTCGCTCGTCTCCGAAGAATCGGACGCGCCCGACATCGGGATCGAGGCCGCGATCGCGGCGGCGGTGAAGGCGACCGGCAACACCGACGTGACCGTGGTCGAGCTGCCGAGCGCCGAGGAGCCCGAGGCGACCTACGGGGTCTGGCACCAGGACGGCTTCGATCCCTGGGCCAACGGCGGTTACCCGGGCGACCTGCTCGTCAACGTCGATCGGCATGACGGGGAAAAGGTGGCGATCACGTACGGCGGGCCGCAATCGCAGGCGCAGACGATCTGGCAGGACTGGAACTTCCCCATGCACTCCGGCTGGATCGTCGGGCCGTGGTGGCGAATCATCTGGCTCGTCTTCGGCCTCGTGCCGCTGCTGCTCGCGATCACCGGGCTCTCGACCTGGTTCTACAAGCGCGGTCTGCGCAAGCGCCGCCGCGCCCGCGCCGCCGCCCCGTGATCTCGGCGACGGCCCAGGTGGTCGTCGTCTATCTCGCGCTCGTGGCGGCACTGGCGGTCGCCGGCGCGATCGGCGTGCGCTGCTCGGGGGCGGTTCGCACCGGCGTGATCGTGGCCGAGGTGCTCCTGCTCCTGCTGGTCGCGCTCGAGGCCATCGCGTGGCTGCGAGGACATGAGCCCGCGGAGCCGGCGACGCACCTGGGGTACGTCGCCGTCGCGGTCGTCCTGCTGCCGGTGCTGGTCGGCCGGCGCGTCCTGCCCGTCGAGGGAGGCGAGGACGGGCCCGAGCGCGCGGACTACCTGATCGCCGCGATCGCCTGCGCCTCGTTGGTCGTCGTCGTCCTGCGGATGCAGGCGACCTAGCTAGGGGAACTGCGAGCTCTCGGGATTCAGGTCGAGCGGCCCGCCGTCTCGGCATTCCGGCGGAACGACGTACTCGACTCCGGGCCCGCTGCGGAGAGCGTTCTCGGCGAGCTGCTGGCTCATCATCTGGCGCGCCCGATCCTCCGAAAGTCCGAAGCGCCGGCCGAGGACGACGCCCGACTGGAACGCGAAGCACTCGGTCTCGCCCTTCGTTCGCGACGCCGCGCAGGTGCCAGGCCTCGTGCGCGAGGACGGCGATCGACCGGGCCGTCTGGCTGCCGTTCACCTCGTCCTTGAACGCCAGGCGGTAGAGGTCGTAGCAGCGGTCCGGCGTCAGGTACGCGACCTCGCCGCCGACCTGGGCCGCCCCGTCCGCGTGCTGGACCGCGCCGACGTGCTCGCCCGCCTCGTCGCACTCGACCGTGACCGGCTTGTCCGCGATCGCGGACGCCTCGACGGCGAACCGCTCGGTCGCCTCGGTCTGCGTGCTCTCGTCGAGACCGTCCCAGCCCGTTCGGCTGTCCGTGATCCAGAAGGCCAGCGCGAGCGCGGCCAGGACCGCCGCTGCCGCCGCCAGCCGCCGCCAAGGACGTCGCCGGTACGGGACGGCCGGCGCGGGCTCGATCTCGTTCGGCTCGTCGTCCGACCAGAGCACGGGCTCGTCCTCGAACGCGCCCTGGTAGCCGTAGAGCTCCTGGTCGACGGGCTGCGGCCCGCGGTTCGGCGGGCCGGGAGCCTCGGCGCGGATCGCGCCGACGAAGAAGTTCAGCTCGAGCCCGGCGAGGATCAGGAACGGGATCCAGATCGGCACGGTGGCACGCAGCCAGTACGGGCCGAAGAGCAGGACGAGGAGGAGCACGACGAGCCCGGCGCGCAGGATGAACGCCGGATTGCGCAGGGGATTGTCGCCGTCCATCGCGCGACCGTAGCTTGCGGGCCGCGGCCCCGGGCTAATCGACTACGACTTTGAAGAGCGGCTCGAGCGACTCCCAGCGCGCGAGCTCGCAGCCGTTCGCCTTGCTGAACTCGGCGTCGATCTCCTCGCCCTCGAACGTGCCGTAGACGCTGCGCCTCTTCGGGGCCGCCGAAGATCATCGTGCACGCCGTGTTCTCGGGAACCGGCTCGAGCGCCTCCGGATGGGCGGCCAGCTGGGCGCACGCCTCGTCCTGGAGCGGGTTCGAGCCGCCGACCGGGTCGCACTCGAGCGTCGTCGTCTGCGTGACGCCGTGGTCGAAGCCGGTCTGGGCGACCTCGATCGTCAGCGACGTCGCGGGCTCCTCGGAGGACGTCGGCGTCGCCGCCGTGGTGCCGGCGCCGGGGCTCGTGTCGGTCGACTCCTCGGCGCCGCAGCCGGCGAGGGCGAATGCGAGCAGCAGGGTTACGAGCGCGAGCTTCACGAGCCGTATTCTCGCGCCGCGGCGACCATCTCGTCCATGTCGGGCACCTCGCCCGGAGCATAGAGCCGCGTCCAGCGCACCGTCCGGTCGCCGTCCACGAGGAAGCACGACCGCTGCGCGACCTCCGAGAGGCCGCGGAACTCGTGCGCGATGTCGAACGCGCGAATCGCCTCGGCCTCCCAGTCGCAGAGGAGCGGAATCTCGAGGTCGAGCGCCTCGCGCCAGGCCACGTGCGACCAGGGGCTGTCGCGCGAAACGCCGAACGACGAGTAGCCGGCCGCCTCGAGGTCCTCGCGCCGTTCGCGCAGCATCAGCAGCTCGTCCGTGCAGGTCGCAGACCAGTCGAAGAGGTAGAAGAGCAGCAGGATCCCCTCGCCCGGCGGCGTCAGATCGTGCAGCCGGACCGACTCGCCCGGGGCGGCGAGCAACGTCGGATTCGGCGCAGGCTCTCCGGCGGCGATCACGCGGCCACCGGCTCGAGCTCGACGTCCTCGGTCGTGTCGGCGATCTCGCGGACGACCTCGGCGATGTCACGGTTCGCGTTGTAGACGCGGCGCTGCCGGTCGGCGCTGTTTCCGCGCGCCAGGATGTCCGCGATGCCGGCGAGCTCCCGGTCGGAGCCGAGCTCGGCCGCGTGGGGCTCGATCTCGCGGAGCGTCCGGCGGATGAGCTGCGCCACCGGCACGCGGTTCCGTCGCCCGGTGACGAGGTCCATCACGGGCGCCTCGAGGCCGTAGCGGCCGGCGAGCCACTTGTTCTCGGTCACGAGCATCCGGTGGAAGGTCGGGAGCTGCTGGCCGGCGTCGTAGGCGTCGCAGTAGCGCTTCACGAGGGCCTGAATGTACGCGGCGATGGCGACGGCGTCGTCGACGCGCGTGACCGCATCCATGACGCGCACCTCGAGCGTGCCCCACTTGGGATGGGGGCGGATGTCCCACCAGATGTGCGTGTAGTCGGCGATGCAGCCGGTCTTCTCGAGCTGGCCCACGACGCGCGCGTACTCCTCGTAGTCGGCAAAGCGGGGCGGAACGCCGGAGCGCGGGAACGCGGCGAACACCATCTGCCGCGTCGATTCGAGCCCGGTCAGCTCGCCGCGCCAGAACGGCGAGGAGGCCGAGAGCGCGAGCAGCTCGCCGAGGTGGTTGAGCATCGCGGTCAAGACGGCGATGCACTTGTCCGGCCCGTCGACGGCGACGTGGACGTGCATCCCGAAGATCAGCTCACGGCGAGCGACGTACTGGAGCTGGTCGACGAGCGCCCGGTAGCGGTCGCGCGCGGTGATCCGCTGGCGCTCGAACAGGCTGAACGGATGCGTGCCCGCCGAGCCGACGCGGAGGCCTTCCTTGCGGCCGAGTCCGGTCACGTATCCGCGCAGCCGCCGCAGCTCCGAGTCGATGTCGCTCGCCGTGTGGCAGACCGGCGTCGAGATCTCGATCACCGACTGCATGAGCTCGGGCGAGACGCGGGCGACGAACTCCTCTTCGTGGATCCGCGAGAGCACGGTGTCGATGTGCTGGACGAGGTCGAACGTCTCGGGATCGAGGAGCATGTACTCCTCCTCGACGCCCAGCGTGAACGGGTCGCCTACGCCGAACTTGTGCTCGAGAACGCTGCCCCCTTCCGCGAAGCTTTCGCCGGTGATCGACGGCGGGTAGAGCGGCCTGGTGGATTCTGTCGATTCCGGCAAGTTCGGCTCCTCGTCTGCGCGTAGTATCGCCCGCCGTGGACGCGCTCGCGCTCATCGATGCCTGGCCGGTGGAAAACGCGGCGGTCGGCGTGGTTTCGGCGGAGGGCGTGCTCGCGCGGCGCGGGGCGGAAGATCGGGTGTTTCCCTGGGCCTCGGTGACCAAACTCGTCACCGCGGGGGCCGTGCTCGTCGCGGCCGAGGAGGGAATCGTGGAGCTCGACGAGCCGGCCGGGCCGCCCGGGGCGACGCTTCGGCACCTGCTCTCGCATGCGTCCGGGCTTCCGCTCGACGGCGAGCGTCCGCTCACCGGGCCCGGGACCCGGCGCATCTACTCGAACACCGGGATCGAGCTCGCCGCCGCTCTGGTCGCCGAGCGCGCGGAGATGCCGTTCGAGGAGTACCTGTCCGCGGCGGTGCTCGAGCCCGTCGGGATGACCGCGCGGCTGGACGGCTCCCCGGCGCATGCGGTCTCGGGGTCGCTCGCGGACCTGCTCGCGTTCGGCCGCGAGCTGCTCGCGCCGCGGTTCCTCGCCGAAGAGACGCTGGCGGAGGCGACGACGGTCGCGTTCCCCGGGCTCGCCGGCGTGCTCCCGGGGTACGGCCGCCAGGATCCGAACGACTGGGGCCTCGGGCTCGAGCTGCGCGACGGCAAGGCGCCGCACTGGACGGGCGCGCGGAACTCGCCGCGGACGTTCGGCCACTTCGGCCGGGCCGGGACGTTCCTGTGGGTCGATCCGGAGGCCGGACTCGCGTGCGCATGCCTGACGGATCGCGACTTCGGCGACTGGTCGCGGGAAGCGTGGCCGGCGTTCTCGGACGCGGTGCTCGAGGCGTTCGGCGCCGCTACTCGGTGAAGAGCGGGCGCAGGAACTCGTCGAACGTCGCCCGGTCGCAGCTCGCGACCGTCGCCGGCGTGACCGCCTCGACCGTGGCCGTCCGCGTGACGTCCATGAGGAGCGCCACCTCGCCGAAGTAGGCGCCGGGCTTCAGCACCGTCCGCTCGCCGAGCTCGTCCTGGACCGCGCGGAGCAACCCGCCGATGACGACGTAGAAGCGGTCGCCGTCCTCGCCCTGGGAGACGACGCGCTCGCCGGGTTCGAGGGAGCGCCGCTCCATCCGCTCGCCGAGCTTCGCGAGCACCTCTCCGGGTAACCCGGCGAGAAGCCCGACCTGGGCGAGCTCATGTGCGGTCGCGGACTGGTGTCTCACGCCGCGATCCTACGAGAGACCCAGGCACGGCCGTTCGGGCCATGTCAGGGGTCAGACCCCCAACATGGCCCGAATGGACACGGGCCGCTTCGTGGTGAGAAAGGGCTAGGCGCCGTCTTCGACGAGCCCGAGCGCTCGCTCGAGCGCGCCCTTCGGCTGGGCGCCGAGGGCGCCGGCGACCGGCTCCCCGTCCTTGAAGAGGACGATCGTCGGGATGCTCATGATCCCGTAGCGCTGCGCCAGCGCGGGCTGCTCGTCGATGTTCACCTTCACGAGCCGAAGCTCGTCGGCGCGCTCCTCGGCGATCTGGTCGAGGGCGGGAGCGACCATGTGGCACGGGCCGCACCACTCAGCCCAGAAATCCACGATCACGGGCTTCTCGCTGCCCAGCACCTCGGTTTCGAATGTCGTCTCGGTCGCTTCCACTGCCTGTGTCGCCACGTGTTTCCTCCTGTTGATTGTCTCCTTCTGAAACGTCCGGGCCGCGGCGAAAAGTCCCGCGTCTAGACTCCGTTTCCCCATGTTCAAGCCGCTTCCGCCCGTTCCCGATCATCCCGCTCTCGAGGAGGAGGTCCTCGCCTGGTGGGAGGAGCGGCAAACGTTCAACCGGCTGCGCGAGCAGAACGCGCGGCGGCCCCGTCTGGAGCTTCGTCGACGGCCCGGTGACGGCGAACAAGACGCTCGGCGTCCACACCGCCTGGGGCCGCACGCTGAAGGACGTCTTCCAGCGCTACAAGGGCCTGCGCGGCTTCCATCAGCGCTACCAGAACGGGTTCGACTGCCAGGGCCTCTGGATCGAGGTCGGCGTCGAGCGCGAGCTCGGTCTCAACTCGAAGCACGAGATCGAGGAGTACGGCCTCGCCGAGTTCTCCCGCCGCTGCCGCGAGAAGGTCGTCTGGTCGGCCGGCGAGATCACCCGCGGCTGCGTCCGCCTGGGCCAGTGGATGGACTGGGGCAACGACTACTTCACGTTCTCGGACACGAACATCGAGTACATCTGGGGCTTCCTCAAGCGGATGCACGAGCAGGGCTACCTGTACCTCGGCCACCGCTCGACCGAGTGGTGCCCGCGCTGCGGCACGTCGATCTCCGCGCACGAGCTGGTCGGAAGCTACGAGGACCGCATCGACCCGTCGCTCTTCGTCCGCCTGCCGCTGACCGATCGGCCGGGCGAGGCGCTCGCGGTCTGGACGACCACGCCGTGGACGCTTCCCGCCAACGTCGCCGCCGCCGTGCATCCCGACGGAGGAGTACGGCCGGCGCGAGAACGGCGAATGGGTCGCGGTGCGCCGCCATCCCGACGAGGAGCTCGAGGATCGCCGCCCCGGCTCGGAGCTCGTCGGCTGGCGCTACGAGGGGCCGTTCGACCACCTGCCGGCCGCGGCCGGCGTCGAGCACCGCGTCATCCCGTGGGACGACGTCTCCATGGACGAAGGCACGGGGATCGTCCACATCGCGCCGGGCTGCGGCTCGGAGGACTTCGAGCTCTCGCGCGTGCACGACCTCGCCGTGCTCACGCCGGTGGACGAGGCCGGGCGCTTCTACCCCGACTACGGCTGGCTGCACGGGCTCGGCACGGCCGAGGCCGCCGACCAGCTCCTGGCCGACCTCGCCGAGCGCGGGCGCCTGATCGACGCCGGGACGATCGAGCACCGCTTCCCGTTCTGCTGGCGCTGCCACACGCCGCTCATCTTCCGCATCTCCGACGACTGGTTCATCGCCGTCGAGGAGCTGCGCCCGAAGCTCATCGACGCGAACGCGACCATCGAGTGGACGCCCGAGTACTTCGGCAAGCGGATGGACGACTGGCTCCGCAATCTCGGCGACTGGAACATCTCGCGCCGGCGCTTCTTCGGCCTGCCGCTGCCGTTCTATCCGTGCGGCGAGTGCGGCCATCTGACCGTCGTCGGCTCGAAGGGCGAGCTCTCCGAGAAGGCGACCGGCCGGGCTGGACCAGCTCGAGGAGCTCCACCGCCCGTGGGTGGACGAGGTGACGATCCGCTGCGACGGCTGCAACGTCGAGGGCGTGCGCCGCGTGGTCGAGGTGGGGGACGTCTGGCTCGACGCCGGCATCGTCCCGTTCTCGACGCTCGGCTGGGAGAACCCGGAGTTGCGTCGAGAACGGCTATGCGACCGGCGCCTCGAAGGGGCTCTCGACCGCCGACCTGCCCGACCACGAGCACTGGGAGACGTGGTTCCCGGCCGACTGGGTGACCGAGATGCGCGAGCAGATCCGCCTGTGGTTCTACTCCCAGCTCTTCATGTCGGTCGCGCTCGTCGGCAAGGCGCCGTTCAAGTCGGCGCTCGGCTACGAGAAGATGCTCGACGAGCACGGCCGCGAGATGCACGGCTCCTGGGGGAACCTGATCCCGGCCGAGGACGCGTTCTCGCGCATGGGCGCGGACGTGATGCGCTGGCAGTTCTGCACGCAGCCGCCCGACCGCAACCTGCTCTTCGGCTACGGGCCGGCGCACGAGATCAAGCGGCGGCTCCTCACGCTCTGGAACTCGGTGCGGTTCCTCTGCGACTACGGGAACATCGAGGGCTTCGAGCCGCGCTACGCCGATCTCTCGGGGCTCGAGGATGTCGAGTTGACGCTGCTCGACCGGTGGCTCCTCGCGCGCACCGACGCGCTCGTCGCCGAGACGACCGAGGCGTACGAGGCGCAGCTTTCGTACCGCGTCGTCGAGGGCTTCGAGGCGTTCGTCGACGATCTCTCGAACTGGTACATCCGCCGCTCGCGCCGGCGGTTCTACGACTACGACGACGCGGCGTTCCGCACGCTCTGGACGGCGATCGTCCAGTCCCTGCGCGTGATCGCGCCGATCATGCCGTTCCTCTCCGAGCATCTCTGGCAGGCGCTCGTCGCGGAGCGGTGCTCGGATGCGCCCGAGAGCGTCCACCTGGCCGGCTGGCCCGAGGTGCGCGCGGCGGATGCGGAGCTTCTGGGCGGCATGGCCGAGGCCCGTGCGGTCGCCGAGCTCGGACGCCGAGCCCGCGACCAGGCGGGGCTGAAGCTCCGCCAGCCGCTCGGGCGCGCCGTCGTTCAGGGCGCGGCGCGGGCCGGCGAGCACGCCGACACGATCCGCGACGAGCTGCGCGTGAAGGAGCTCGAGTTCGGCGAGGTGGACGCGACCGAGCTGCGCGTGAAGCCGAACCTCCCGGTGCTCGGGCCGCGGCTCGGGAAGGAGCTCGGCGCGATTCGGGCAGCGCTTGCCGCAGGCGAGTTCGAGGAGCTCGACGGCGGCGGGTTCCGCGTCGGCGGCCACGAGCTGGCGGCCGAGGACGTGCTCGTCGAGCGCGTCGGCCGCGAGGGCTGGGCGGTCGAGTCGCAGGACGGCGTCACCGTCGCGATCGACACGGAGCTCGACGACGACCTGCGGCTCGAGGGCCGCGTGCTCGACCTGATCCACTCGGTGAACCTGATGCGCAAGGAGGCCGGGCTCGAGGTGACCGACCGGATCGTGCTCACGGTTCCAGCCGACGACGACCTTCTCCGCCATGCCGACTGGATCAAGGCGGAGACGCTGGCCGAGCGCCTCGAACCGGGCGCCGAGCTGGCCGTCGCGAAGGCCTAGCGCCTCCGCGCAAAGTCGTCACGGTCCGCCACGAACTCGGCGCGAACCGTCACAGACACGTAGGAATTTCGGGGTTACGCTGAAGGCGGGTCCGAGGGCGGTGCTCCCCCTCCCGGGTGGGGTCGTAGTGCGTTAACGCCCTCGGAACGCGCGCAGCGGCGAAGCGGCCGCAGCCGGGTGTCACGCGGGAGCTACGAGTGCGCTACGAAGCAGCCGCGGCCGAGCGCCGGATCTCGACCGGGAGCTTGAACGTGACGTCCTCGGTCTCGTCCGTGAACGGCTCCACGTCGGTGACGCCGCGTTCGCGGAACCAGCCGATCACGCGGTCGACGAGCCGCTCGGGAGCCGATGCGCCCGAGGTCACGCCGAGCGTCTCGACGCCCTCGAGCCAGGACTCGTCGATCTCGGTCTCGTCGTCGATCAGGTGCGACGCCACGCCGGCCGCCCGCGCGACCTCGACCAGCCGGTTCGAGTTCGAGCTGTTGCGGGAGCCGATCACGAGGAGCAGCTGGATCTCGCTCAGCATCGCCTTCACGGCGCGCTGGCGGTTCGTCGTCGCGTAACAGATGTCTTCCTTCTTCGGCGCCTCGATCCACGGGAAGCGGCGCCGCAGCACCTCGATGACCTCGTTCGTCTCGTCCACCGACAGTGTCGTCTGGGTGATGTACGAAAGCTTCTCCGCGTGCGAGAGGTCGACGGTCTCCGCGTCCTCGGGCGACTCGACGAGGATGATCGCCTCGGGCGCCTCGCCCATCGTGCCCTCGACCTCCTCGTGGCCCTCGTGCCCGATGAGGACGACCGTGTAGCCGCGCTTCGCGTAGTGCCGCGCCTCTGCGTGCACCTTGGTGACGAGCGGACAGGTTGCGTCGATCGTCTTCAGGCCTTGCTCCTCGGAGTTCTTGTGAACCGACGGCGCGACGCCGTGCGCGGAGAAGACGACGGTCGCGCCCGCGGGCACATCCGTCTCGCTCTCGACGAAGATCGCGCCGCGCTCCTCGAGGTCGCGGACGACGTGGAGGTTGTGGACGATCTGCTTGCGCACGTAGACCGGCGCGCCCCACATGTCGAGCGCCCGCTCGACCGTGTCGACGGCGCGCTCGACCCCTGCGCAGTAGCCGCGCGGCGATGCGAGGAGAATCCGCTTCACCATGGATCCCATGGTATCCACGTGCTTCCGCAGCCCGATGAACTGAGCGGAAGGCCCGCCGCTGGGGGGGTGTAGCAGCGGGCCCTCCGCATCGCTCACCGCGGCGTTACTCGGCCAGGACTACCGGCCGCGGCTCGCATCGTCCAGCCCGAAACGCTATCCCGCGTGCCAGGCCGTGCCAATAGGCCGAACGGCCTATCTTCTGCGCCGCTCTATCATCGGAGGAGATGACCGATATCCGGTTCGCGCGTCAGGACGTCGAACAGCCCAAGATCGCCCGTGCGCTCGCCCGTGCCGAAGACCCCCGGGAGGCGGTCGACATCTTCCTCGACGCCGTCGCCGAGATCTCCCAGGCCGACGTGCTCGCCCTCGCGCTCGCAGACGAGGAGGCCGAGCGCGCCTCCGGGTTCGCGATCCGCGGCGGCGACGAGACCTGGTTCCGGAGCGTCTCGATCGATCTCGCGAACGACATCGGCGGGATCGCCACCGTGGCCCGCGAGCGGATCGCGTTCACGGTCTACGACGCCGCTGCCGCCGCCAACGTCAACCAGCATCTCGTGGAGGCGCTGAACGTGAAGAGCGCCGCCTTCGTGCCGATGACCGCGGAGGAGCGCTTCGTCGGCGCGCTCGTCGTCGCGTCCTGCACCGACCGCCGCCACTTCTCGACCGAGCTCGTAGAGGCGATTCAGCGCCTCGCCGACGAGACGGCGCCGGTCTTGCGGCGGATGCGCTCCGCCGACGCGCTGCGGCGCGCGCTCGAGCGCGAGCGCCTCGTCGGGGACATCGCGCGCAAGGTGCGCTCGGAGCTCGACCTCGACGACGTGCTCGCCGTCGCGGTGGGCGAGATCGGCCGAGGGCTCGGCGTGGCTCGCTGCTTCATCCGCCTGGGAACATCGCCCGAGGGAGCTCCCGTCCGGGCCGAGTGGGCCGCGCCGGGAATCGAGCCGATCGGGACCGTTCCGGAGCGGCTCGCGGTGTCGAATCTCGCGATCCGGGAGGGCCGCACGATCGCGATCGGGGACATCGAGGACTCGCCTGCCCTCGACGACGAGGCGCTCGGCGGGCGAGCTGCTCTCACCAGCCTCGGGACGAAGGCCGCGCTCGCGACACCGGTCTTCCTCTTCGACGAGCAGGTCGGCGTCTTCTCGCTGCACCGCACGCACACCGGTGCCTGGTCGGCCAACGACATCGCAGTCGCGGAGTCGGTCGCCGGCGAGGTCGGCGTCGCGATCCACGTCGCGCGCCTGCTCGCCGAGGACGAGCGGCAGGCCCGCATCCAGCTCGGCTTCTACCGCATCGCGCAGCTGCTCGGCTCGACCCTCTCCTTGGGCCAGACCCTCGACGCGCTCGCGACCGCGGCGGCGGAGGCGCTCGGCGGCGACGCCGCGTTCGTACTCGAGCCGTCCGGCGCGGTCCTGCGGCTCGCCGGCTCCTACGAACTACCTCCGGCGCTGGCCGCGGCGCTCGCCGAAGGGATCCCGGCCGCCCAGACGCCGCTGGCCGATGCGGGCCGCCAGGGCAAGATGCTCGTCAGCTCACTGCAGGACGACGACCGGTTCGACTCCCGCCGTGCGGACGCTCCTCACGAGGAGCGGCTACGCCTCACTCTGCGCGGCCCCTGTCGCTCGCGGCGAGAGCGAGTTCGCATCGGTGGTCGTCCTCTTCAAGGCCGACCACGAGTTCACGGACGACGATCTCACCGCCGCCGGCCATCTCAGCGACGCTGCGCGGGGCGCGCTCGAGCGCAGCGAGCTGTACGAGTCCGAGCGGAGCGGGCGCATGCTGTCGGAGCACCTCGCCACCGTCGGTGCTCGGCTTGTCACGGGTCTTTCGCCGGAGCGGGTCACCGAGGAGATCGCGACGGCCGCGTGCGAGCTGTTCGCCGCCGATGCCGCCCTGGTCCGCGTGCTCGTGGGTGAGGAGCTGGTCGTCGTGGCCGGTTCCGGAGAGCGGGCCCAGGAGACGGTCGGGTCGCGTTCGAGCACGGGCGCCGGCCTGCTCGGGGACGTGGCGCAGTCGCGCAAGCCCGCCCAGGTGGACGACATCCTGGCGCTACCTCGTCTCGCCTCGGAGGACACGCTCCTCGCGCACGGCATGGTCGCCTCCGTGGCCGCGCCCATGGGCGCGGCGGGCGGCGGACTCGGCGGGATTCTCAGCGTCTATTCGGCGACGCCCCGAAGCTGGCGCACGGACGAGACGCAGGCCCTCAACGCGCTCGCCGCCATGGCGACGGCGGCGCTCGCGAACGCTGAGCTCTACCGCAGCGTGGCCGAGGAGAAGGAGCGCAGCGAGGCGATCCTCGGGAACATCGCCGACGGCATCGTCGCGGTCGACCGCGACGGGACGATCGTCCTCTGGAACTCGACCGCGGCGCAGATCACCGGCGTCCCGGCGAGCGAAGCGGTCGGCCGCCGCGTGGCAGAGACTCTCCAGCGCGAGCTCGCGAGCGGCGACGAGCGCCCCGCCGGCGAGCGCGAGGTCTCGATCCTGCGCGGTGGCGACGAGGTCTGGCTCTCGCTGACGGAGGCGGTCATGCACGACGACTCCGGAGCGGTCGCCGGGCGGGTCTTCGCGTTCCGCGACGTGTCGGCCGAGCGCGCGGTCGAGACGATGAAGTCCGAGTTCGTCGCGGCCGTCTCGCACGAGCTGCGGACGCCGCTCACGTCGATCTACGGCTTCGCGGAGACCCTCATGCGCCAGGACGTCCAGTTCGATGAGGCCGACCGGGCCACGTTCCTCGGCTACATCGCGTCCGAGTCGGAACGGCTCATCCGCATCGTCGACGACCTCCTGAACGTCGCGCGGCTCGAAGCGGGGACGCTCGGGCTCGACCTCGGCCCCGTGGAGCTGGGCGAGGTCGTCGCGGGCGCCGTGAAGAACGAGCCGAGGACGGGGCACCGCTTCGAGGTCGACGTCCCCGCGGGACTCGTCGCGCTGGCCGACCGGGGACGGCTCGGCGAGGTCGTCCAGCACCTCGTCGCGAACGCGATCAAGCTCTCACCTCCGGGCGGGACGATCACGATCGTGGGCCGCGCGCGCCCCGACACGGTCGAGCTGCGGATCGTCGACGAGGGATCGGGAATCGCGCTCGCCGAGCGCAAGCGGCTCTTCACCAAGCTCTTCCACGGGAGCGACGGCGCGCCCGACCCCGAGAGCGGGACGGGCGTCGGCCTCTTCCTCGCCCGCGGTCTCGTGGCCGCGATGCGCGGCCGGCTGTGGGTCGAATCGGACGAAGGGACGAGCTCGAGCTTCGTGTTCGAGCTGCCCGCATCGAACGAGACCGGGTCGGGTAGGCGGGGCTAATGGCGACGAAGGTCCTGGTGGTCGACGACGAGGCGCCCCTGCGCCTTCTCTGCCGCGCGAACCTCGAGGCGGAGGGCTTCGAGGTCGTCGAGGCCGCTGACGGCCGGGCGGGACTCGAAGCAGCCCGCGCCGAGCGTCCCGACCTGATCCTCCTCGACGTGATGATGCCGGGCGTCGACGGCTGGACGGTCGCCGAAGAGCTTCTCGCGGACGACAGAACGGACGCGATTCCGATCGTCTTCCTCACCGCCCGCGCGGACGTGCGCGACCAGGCGCGTGGGATCGACCTCGGCGGCGTCGACTACGTGACCAAGCCGTTCAATCCGCTCGAGCTGGCGACCGTCGTCGAGAACGTCGTGGACGCGGTCGCGCGCGGCGAGCGCGAGCAGTTGCGGGCCGACCGCGTGGCCGAGCTGCGCGAGCTCTTCGAAGTCCGCTAGCCGGGGGCGGCCACGCGCGCGGTCGTCGCGATCGCGACCCCGCCGAGCACGAGCAGCGCGCCGAGGATCTGCACCGCCGTGAGCTCCTCGCCGAGCCATGCGTACGCGACGATCGCGGCCACGACCGGCTCGAGCATCCCGAAGATCGTCACCCGCGTCGCCGGCACGTAGTGGAGCGCCGTGACGAGCAGGCAGAACGGGACGACCGTGCCGAAGACGATCACGTATCCGATGAGCCCGCCGACCGGTGCCTCGTATTCGGCGAGCCGCCCGAGGAGCGACGACGCGCCGTCCACCTTGTCCCACGGGAACGTCCACCAGGGCTGGAAGATCCCCCAGAAGACCGCCGCGAAGGCAAATCCCCAGGCGAGGAGCGAGAACGCGTCGCGCCCCTCCTTCAGGCCGTGCTCGGCCATGAGGACGTAGGCCGCGTAGGTGGTCGCGCTCGCGAGCCCGGCGAGGAGCCCGATGCCGTCGAGCGTCAGCCCGCTCCAGATACCCGCGACGAGCATGACGCCGACGAGACAGAGGCCGATCGCGACCCAGATCCGGCGGCGCACGTCCTCGTGACCCGCATACCGCGCCCAGAGAGCGACGAGCACGGGGGTGAGCGCGTTGATGACGAGCGCGATGCCGATCGCGAGCCGCTCGATCGCGACGAAGTAGAAGAACTGGACGAGCGCGAGGCTGGCGCCGAAGCAGACGAGGAACCGGAGCTCACGGCGGGTGACCTTGAGCGACCGCGGCGCGAAGACGAGTACTGCGCCCATGAGGAGGAGCGCCGACCCGGTCGCCCTGACCTCCGCGAGCCGGTACGCCGAGAGCTCGGCCGAGTTGAGCACGACCTTGGCCACGGGGGCGTTCACCGACCAGAGCAGGATCGCCGACGTGACCAGCGTGAACCCGAGCAGCGGCCGCATTTCGCGGGCAGGCTCGGGCGGGATCGGCTGGTAGGGGGCATCCACGGGCGACCGCGCAGGTTACTGGCCGCGTAAGCGGCCGGTAATGAATTTCGCAAGGCGCACTGGTGAGGCCTAAACCCAGTGGTACATTTCGTAAGAATTCCCGATAACCAGAGGCGGAGACGCGATTGCGCATTCACGAAGCGACACGTGAGCACGGTGGGTTCAGGCGACTCGTCTGGCCGTCGTTCTCGGTGCGTCGTTCTACGTGTTCCTGACGCTCTCGGCGCCGGCCCAGGCTCAGGCCGCAGCTTGCCCGCCCGGGCCATTGACGCTTCCGCCCGGCAAGACTGAGTGCAGGCCGGTCTGCGTGGACACTGCGTCGTCGCCCAGCTTTACGCTGACCGCCACACCGGTCGGCCTCGGGAGCTTCACCGCAAGCGCGATGACTCCGTACTTTCCGGCGGCCTACGACAGCCGAGGCCCGCGGGAATGCGCCACGGAGACGGCCTCCGGTAGCAGCATCTGGAACGTCAAGCAGAACTGCGCGTCGGACTCATCATTTCACTGCATCCATTGGCACACGCCAGGTCTACAGCGCTGGGGGACGCCGATGCCCGCTATCGCCCTGGTGACGCCGGTTGCCGGCCCAGACTCGTACTTCACGGGCTGGACGTCGAACTGCGCGCCGTCGACCAAGGTCGCCGTGACACCGCAACGTCTGCTCGATCGTCATGGACGCCGACAAGACCGTGACCGCCGACATTCGGAGAAGACGCCGGACATCGACGCGCCGTCCGCGCCGATCCTGACGGTGACGAGGCTCAGCGGGACGACCGTCAAGCTCGAATGGACCGCATCGGCCGACGAGACGTGGCTCGGTGGATACGAGATCTATCGAGGTACAAGGTGTCGCCGGCAAGCTTGTACGCAGCCAGGCCGCGCGCTTCGAGTGCGACGACCACGCTGACGCTCGAGAACCAGCTCTGCAAGACGACGTACAACTGGCAGGTTGTCGCGTTCGATTCCGAGAACGAAGACCGCGAGCAACACCGTGCCGGTCAACATGGGCACCCAGTGCCCGAAGCCGCCGCCGCCCGGGACGCAGCTGCCACATCTGGCCGCCGAAGGTCACGCGCCAGAAGACCGCGTTCTTCCACTGGGGCGTGCTCTGGAAGAGCAGCCAGCAGAAGGGCAAGGTCACCTACCAGTGCAGGCTCGACAAGCAGAAGTACTGGAAGAAGTGCACCCCCGGCAAGACGTACCGGAAGCTGAAGCCGCGTGTGCACACGTTCCGGGTCCGCGCGGGAAGCACGGGCGGCTGGGACAAGACGCCGGCGACCTGGCGCTGGACCGTCAAGAAGTAGCCAGCAGCTAGGCGACTTCGCGCAGCTCGACCGAGCCGGACGAGGGCATCTCGACGGTGATCGTCGTGCCGACGCCCTCCTCGCTCTCGACCGACACGCGGCCGCCGTGGGCCTCCGAGATCGCCTGGACGATCACGAGGCCGAGACCGGTGCCCTGAATCGCTGCTCGCCGTGCGTTCGACGTGCGGAAGAAGCGCTCGAAGAGATGCTCCTGCTCGTCGGCGGGGATCCCGATGCCCGAGTCGGCGACCTCGAGGAGCACGCCGCGCTGCGTCGTCCGGGTGCGCACCACGACCGAGCCGCCGGCTGACGTGAACTTGATGGCGTTCGAGACCAGGTTGTCCACGAGCTGCGAGAGCCGCGCGGGATCGCCTGAGAGCGGCGTCGGCTCAGCGTGGAGCTCGAGCCGCACCTCCTGCTCGTCGGCGTGCGGCTGCGCGCCCTGAACGGCCTCGGCGACGATCGCCGCGAGGTCGATGTCCTCGCGCTCCACCGACATGCGGCCGGCGTCCACCTGGGCGACGAAGAGCAGGTCGCTGACGAGCTGGAGCAGCCGCTGCGAGTTGCGCTGCACGACCTCGAGGTACTTCTGGTGGTTCTCGCTGAGCTCCTCGCGGTCGTCGAGCACGAGATCCAGGTAGCCGCGGATCGAGGTGAGCGGCGTGCGGAGCTCGTGCGAGACGAGCCCGACGAACTCGTCCTTCAGGGAGTCGAGCTGGCGCAGGTGCTCGTTCTGCTGCTCCAGCACCTCCTCGGCGCGGCGGCGCTCGACCACGCGGCCGAGACGGCGCCGACGTTCGTCACGGCGCCGAGCACGCGATTGTCCGGGGGAGTGGGGTGCGGGGAGTAGAACTCGACCGCCGCCACGACCTCGCCGCCGACGACGACCGGGAACGCGAGTGCGCTCGCGCAGCCCGAACTCGGCCGCCTGCTGCCAGCGGATCGGCAGATCCTCGGCGACCGGGTCGACGAGCCACACGGCCTGCTTCGAGCCGAGCACCCGTCCGAGGTAGCCCGTCTCGGTGCGGAAGACGTGGAGGCCCGTGGCCGCGCGGAAGGCGGCGCCGGCCGCCGGGTCGTCCGCGTGCCAGATGCCGGTCGAGACGAGCCCGTCGCCCTGGCGCACGAGCGCGTGGCCGATCGTGAAGTCCGACTGCGCGCACACCTCGTCGACGCAGGCGCGCAGCGCGTCTCCGAGCTCGTGCGCCTCGTTCGCGGCGACCGCGACGCTCTGGAGGATCTTCAGGAGCCCGGTCTGCGTCTCGACCTCGGCCTCGGCGCGCTTGCGCTCGGTGATGTCGACGAGCACGCCGTCGATCCAGAGCACCTCGCCGCGCCGGCCGTACGCGGCCTGGCCCTTGTCGAGCACCCAGCGGACGCCGCCGTCGGCGTGGATGATCCGGTACTCGTACTCGAACGGCTCGCGCGCCTCGATCTTCCTCGTGATGTGCGCGTTGAACTCGGCCTCGTCGTCGGGATGCTCGATCGTGTCGAAGCTCTGGCGGCGCGTGCGGGTGAAGTCGGAGACCGGGTAGCCGGTGATCGCCTCGATCTCCTCGCTCACGAAGTCGATCATCCAGCCGCTCCCGTACTCGCAGCGGTACACGGCGCCGGGGACGTTCGAGACGAGCGTGCGGAGCTTGCGCTCGCTCTCGACGAGGCCCTTCTGGGCGCTGAGGCTCTCGCGCCGGACGACCTGGGCGCGGAGGATGAAGCAGACGACGGCCACGACCGCGAACGAGGCCGGGATGTGGTTGTACGCGTCCGGCGCGGCCAGGCTCACGACGACGAGGCCGAGCGTGCCGATTGCCGGGGCGAGGACGCGCGGGCCGCTGTCGTCGAAGCGCACGAGTCGCGGGGTGACGTCGATCGCCTTGGCGCGGCAGAGCGCGGCCCAGGCGGCGGCGATGAAGCCGACCGTCCAGAAGGCGTCCCAGGGAGGCGCGGCGACGACGAGCGTCTGCGCCGTGTAGGCGGGGTAGGTGGCGGCCGCGAGCGCGAGGTACGGCTGCGCGACGCCGAAGCCCCACATGTTCGGAGAGGAGAGGCGGGGGCGCTCGAGATCGAGCATCTGGAGCCCGACGAGCGCGAGCAGGAGGTACAGCATCGGGTAGCCGAGGAGCAGCACCTCGTGATGGTTGAGCTCGTTCAGCTCGTGCGGACTGACGAAGCGCGCGACGATCGCGACGAGCAGCACGATCGGGATCGCGTCCAAGCAGGAAGAGTCCGAACGAGAGCCCCTTCGGGGCGTCGTAGGCGATCGACGCGATCGCGATCACGGGGACGAGGAACCAGGCGATGTCCCCGACTCCCTCGAGGTTCGGCAGGTCGCCGTTGACCGAAATGAGCCGCGCGAGCGCGCCCGCGAACCAGACGGCGCACGCGATCGCCCAGAAGATCCAGGCGCGGCGGAGGCTGCGGTCGTGCGTCCAGACGGCGACGGCGACGGCGGTGGCGAGCGCGATGCCCGACGCGACGAGCCACGCGCTCCCGACGAGGATCGGCTCGAGGTCGGCCGAGGCGAACGGCGCCAGGGCATGCAGGCCGGCCGCGATCACCGTGGCGACGATGAACGCGCCGACGAAGAAGACGCGCGGGAACGGCTTCTCGCGGAAGCGCTCGTCGATGATCGCCGTCACCGGATCATCCCTCCCCGGATGGCCGTGGCCACGGCCTGCGTGCGCGTCGAGGCGCCGAGCCGCTCGCAGGCCTTCTGGACGTGGGTGCGGACGGTCTCGCCGCTGATCCCGAGCTTGCCGCCGATCTCGTCGTTTCCGAGCCCCTCGGCGAGGAGCCGCAGGACGTCCTGCTCCCGGCCGGTGAGCGGCGAGTTGGCGCGGCGCGGCTGCATGAGCGCTCTGGCGGCCAGGGTCGCGTCGACGTACTTGCGCCCGGCCGCGGCTGCCTCCACGGCGCGCAGGATGTCGTCGAGCGGCGCCTCCTTCAGGATCACGCCGGCACCGCCTGCGCGGATGACGTCGCCGGCGAGGTGGTCGCCGGCCTCGGCCGTGTAGACGACCACCTCGGTCGTGGGCGAGACCTCGCGGATGCGCGCGACGAGCTCCGTCCCGCAGAGCTTCGGCATGCGGAAGTCGACGAGCGCCACGTCGGGATTCGTCTCGGCGGCGAGCGCGGCAGCCTCCTCGCCGTCCGCGGCCACGCCGACCAGCTCGACCTTGTGGGACTCGAGCAGGTCGGAGACCGCGGCGACGACGCCGGGGTGATCGTCGGCTACGAGGCAGCGCAGCGTCATACGGCGAGCAGTGCGCGCACGCGCGTTCCGAGTTCGGCGAGGGTGTCCTCGCCCTTCACGACGTAGTCGGACGCCCCGCGGCGAAACGCCTCGACGGCGACGCGCTCCGAGCCCTCGCCGGTCATGACCAGCACGGGCATCTGGGGGAACGAGTCGAGGAGCCGCTCGAGCAGGTCGAGCCCGCTCCCGTCCGGAAGGTTGTTGTCGAGCACGGCGAGCGACCAGGACGATTCCGTGGAGAGCTGCACGGCGCTCGCGATGTCGAGCGCGTGGACGACGCGGACGTCGTCGACGGTGCGGCTGATCGTCTCGCTGACGAGGCCCGCGAGATCGGCGTCGTCCTCGACGAGGAGGACCGAGCGCCGGGGGCGAGCCACCGGGGCGACCGCCTCGGAGAGTGCCGCCGCTACGGCGGCGACGAGCTCGGCGGTCGCGAACGGCTTCTCGACCACGCTGCTCGCGCCCAGGGCGCGCGCCTCCGCGAGGTTCCCGTTCGTCCCGGCGCCGGTGACGAGGACGACGGGCAGCGTGGGATGGGACTTGCGCACGCGCTGGAGCAGCTCGAGTCCGGTGAGCCCGGGCATGACGATGTCGCTGACGACGACGTCCGGGGCCTCGGCCGCGATGCGCTCGAGCCCGGTCTCGGCGCGGTCGGCCGCAGAGACCTCGTAGCCGGCGTCCTCGAGCATCTCGACGATCAGGCTGCGGACGATGTCCTCGTCCTCGACGACCAGCACGCGCTCGCTCATGCGGCCTCCTCGAAGAGCGGCAGGCGGAGCGTGAACTCGGCTCCGCCGCCGGGGGGCGAGGCGGCGACGAGCGTGCCGCCGTGCGAGACGGCGATCGACTGGCTGAGCGCGAGGCCGAGCCCTGTGCCGCCGAGCTCGCGCTTGGTCGTGAAGAACGGGTCGAAGATCCGCTCGATCTCGTCCTCGGGGATGCCGGGGCCGGTGTCGCGGACGCGGACGAGCGCGTGCAGGCCGTCGCGCTCGAGCTCGATCGTGACGGTGCCCGAGTCGCGCATCGCCTGCTGCGCGTTCGTCATCAGGTTCAGGACGATCTGCTTCAGCTGGCCGGCGCTGGCGTCCACGAAGAGCGGCTCGTCGGCGTAGCGCTCCACCAGCTCGATCTCCTTGCGCAGCGACGTGCGCCGCACCAGGTCGAGCGTCCGGGCGAGGACGTCGCGCATCGCGACCCGCTCGAACTCGTCCGATCGTTCACGCGCGAAATCCAGGAGCGCGCGGACGACGTCCTTGATCTCGAGGCCGGTCTGCTGGATCAGCTCGAGGCGCTCGAACTGCTTCGTGCCGCGCTCGGCGTCCTTCAGCATGAACTCGACCAGGCCGAGGATCGCGAAGAGGGGGTTGTTGATCTCGTGCGCGACGCCGGCCGCCAGCTCGCCGATCGCCGCGAGCTTGCCGCTCTGGACGATCTGCTGCTCGAAGCGGCGGCGCTCGCTCAGGTCGCTGATGAGGCGGACGGTCGCAACCGGCGCTCCGCCGTCCTCGCGGACGACGAGCGGCGTGATCTCGACCGGCACGAGGCGTCCGTCCTTGCGGCGCAGGAGGCCGTCGGCGATGGCCGGGTCGTCGGCGTCGAAGTCGAGCTCCGGCACCTCGGCCTCCCAGGAGTAGGGAGCGGTCGCGCCGAGGAGCTCCTCGGGCGCGTGGCCGACGAGCTCGCCGAACGCGCGGTTGGCCGAGAGGATCTCGCCGGTCTCGGGATGGGTGACGACGACCGCCGTGGGGAGGGCTTCGAAGAGCTGCTCGAGCAGGCGCTCGGTGAGGAGCCGGCGGTTGTGCTCGTCGGTGATGTCGCGGAAGGTCGTGACCGTGCCGCGCACCTCGCGCTCCTCGACGATCGGCGCGGCGGTTCCCTCGAAGACGCGCTCGAGTCCGTCCGCGCGGCGGATCCGGACCCGGTACGGAACGGGGCGGGCAAGGGTGCGGGCCTGCTCGGTCGGGAGCGAGCGCGGCGCCAACTGGTTGCCGTCGAGGTCGAAGACGGCGACGAGGCCCTGGCCGTCGTTCGGGTCGTATCCCGGGCCGAGCCCGAGGAGCTTGCGTCCGGTCAGATTGACGCGGTTCACGCCGTCGACCTCGATCCAGACGCCGTCGCCGACCCATTGGAGCACGGCGTCGAGCGCCGACCCCTGATCGAGGGTCGGCTGGTCGTCGGGCCACTCGTCTACGGCCGGGGCGGCGGCCGTGAAATGACGGGTCATCACTGTAGGGTTACGGCGTTTCAGCGCGCTTTTTCGATCCCCATTGGCGCGCGACCTCTGTACCCCGACCGGGGGATGCCCTTGCCGCCGTCCGAGCCGTCCGAAAGCCGTTCGATCACCTGCCTGGTGGCGGACGACCATCCGGCCATGGTGGAGGCGATCTGCGAGGTTCTCGGCGCCGACGGCATCGAGATCGTCGGCCGCGCCGTCGACGGGGAGGAGGCGTTCGCGAAGATCGAGACGCGCCGACCCGACGTGGTCGTCATGGATCTCCGCATGCCGCGGGTTTCCGGGATCGAGACGACGCGCCAGGTCGTGAAGTCCGTGCCCGAGACGGGCGTGCTGCTCTACACGGCCTACGGCGACCGGGCGCTGCTCACGGAGGCGATCGACGCCGGCGCCCGCGGGTTCGTCCTGAAGGAGGCGCCGCTCGCGGACCTGGTGCGCGCGGTGCGGCTCGTCGCGGGCGGCGGCACCTACGTCGATCCGGTCCTGGCGGGCGCGCTGACGACGGCGACCGCGACGGAGAAGATCCCGACGCTCACGCAGCGGGAGCGCGACGTGCTGCGCCTCCTCGCGGACGGCTGCTCGAACGAGGAGATCGGCAAGCGGCTCTTCATCTCCCCGGAGACCGTCCGCACCCACGTGCGAAAGACGATGGCCAAGCTGGACGCGGATACCCGGACGCAGGCCGTCGCGACCGCGCTGCGGCAAAGTCTCATCGCGTAGGCCCCGTACGATGAGCGGGCTACGGGACGTAGCTCAGCCTGGTTAGAGCACCGCGTTTGGGACGCGGAGGCCGCGAGTTCGAATCTCGCCGTCCCGACTCTCCGCCGCCGGCATTGCGCACCAGGTCCACCGTCTTCGGCCATGTTGGGGGTCTGACCCCTGTCATGGCTCGAAGGGCCGTGTCCGCCCGCGGGAGCGCAGGCCCGATCGGCGTTTCCGCGGTGCGCCGATTGTCGACCGCCTCGGTGGACAAGGGCGCCGGGGCGAAGCGCGGCACACCGTGTCGCGACGGATTGCGTAGGCGCTAGATCTCTGTGCCGACGCGGGTCTTCATCTCGGGCGTCTCGGGTGCTTCGCGGTACGGGTGCTCGTCGGGCGCGTCTTCCTCGTGGTAGACGCTCTCGGCGTTCACGGCCCAGATGTCGTGGTTTTGCCCGAGCACCGCGTTCTCGACGGCGCGCACGGCCGTCAGCATCGAGTGGTCCGAGTTGTTGTAGCGGTGGAGCCCGTTGCGCCCGACCTGCTGGAGGTTCTCGATCCCCTCGAGCCAGTCGCGGATCACGTCCACGCGCTCGGCGTAGTCGACGTCGTACATCGGATACGCCTTGGGAACCCGGACGGCGTAGCCGCGCTCGATCTTCGACTCCTCGACGAGACCCAGCTGGACGAGCTCGCGGGTCGCGAGCGCGACGAGATCCTCGTCCTTCATCGTCCAGAGGTCGTCGCCGGCGAAGCAGAAGTACTCGAGGCCGACGCAGGCCTTCGACGGATCCGGGACCATCCACGGGCTCCAGGCGCGGTAGTTCTGGATGCGCCCGACGCGGACGTCCGGCTCGTGGATGTAGATCCAGTTGTCCGGGAAGAGATCTTCGCCGTCGAGGACGAGCGCGACGGTCAGGAAGTCGCGGTAGCGAAGGCCGCTCGCGGCGTCGAGCACGCCGGGCGGCGCCGCCGGGCTCGCCATGTCCACCGTCGCCCGCAGCGGGAGCGACGAGATCACGTGGCTCGGCTCGAAGGTCCGGCCGCCCGCGACGATCTCCTTGACGCGGCCGTCGTCGGTGACGATCTGCTCGACCGGCGTGTCGAGGAGCACCTCGCCGCCGAGCGCGCGGATGTCGTCGGTCATCGTCTCCCACATCTGCCCGGGCCCGTAGCGCGGGTAGTGGAACTCCTGGATGAGGCTCTTCACCTTGTTGCCCTCGTTGCCGAAGAACGCCGCCTTCGCCGCGCTCATGAACGAGAGCCCCTTGATGCGCTGCGCGGCCCATTCGGCGCGCAGCTCCGAGGTCGGGACGCCCCAGACCTTCTCGGTGTAGGAGCGGAAGAAGAGCTCGAAGAGCCGGCGCCCGAAGCGGTTCGTGACCCAGTCCTCGAGGCTCTCCTCGGGCTTGATCGGGCGGATCTTCGCCTTAGCGTACGAGGCCATCACGCGCGCCAGCTCGACGGCGCCGAGCTTGCGGATCACGTCGGGGCCGCGCAGCGGATAGTCGAGGAACTTGCGGTGCCAGTAGATGCGCGACATCCGCGGCCGCAGCAGGAACTCGTCCTGCATGACCTCGTGCCAGAGGTGCTCGACCTCCTTCGACTTCGTGAAGAAGCGGTGTCCGCCGAGGTCGAAGCGGTAGCCGTCGCGCTCGACCGTCTTCGCGAGACCGCCGACCTGGTTCTCCGACTCGAGCACGACGACGGGCAGCCCGCGCTTGGCGAGCAGGTAGCCGGCGGTCAGGCCGGCAGGGCCCGCGCCGAGGACGACCGTCGGCTTGGACGAGGAGGTCGGCGGCGCCGGTTCGGGTGTCTCGGTGACAGACGAAGTCATGGCGTGGGTGCTTGCCTACCCTTCCTCGGTCTTTTCGAAGATCTCGAGGATGAGCGGCCGGCGGACAGGGCCAGTGTACGGGGGAACGTATTGCGCCGTTCGTTCGAAGCGGTCGTCGGCGGCCATGGCGACGTACCACTCGCTCGAGCGCTTGGCCACGAGGCTCGTCCACGGCGCGCTCCACGGGCGCGGGTCGCGCACGCGGGGCCGGATCATGACGACGCGGCTTCCGACCGGCAGCTCGTCGAGCATCGGCGTGAGCGTGGTCTCGGCGGTTCGCTCCTCCAGATGGTCCTGCACGTCGCGCCAGTCCATGATCCGCGTGTCGGCGAACGGGCCGAGCGTCGACGCCCATTCGTGGTCGCGCCCGAGGTAGTACGCGAGCACCGGAACCTGCTCGGGCTGCGTCGAGATGACCAGGTCGCCCGGCCGGATCTCGTCCTTGTAGAGCTCCCCGAGCACGTCCGCGTTCGACTTGATGCCCGCCGGCTGGAACGAGACCCAGAAGACGAGCACGACGCCGAGCGCGACGAGGCCGAGCCTCCCAGCCCGCGGCACGAGGGCCGCGGCCAGCAGAAGGACGGGGCCGACGAGCACCCCCAGGTAGCGGTGTGCCCACGCCGGCGCGACCTGGGACGAGATCCACGCGATCACGAGCGTTCCGGCGGCGAGCGTGAACGACGCGAAGATCGCGGTGCGCGCGGGAGAAGGCTGGGCCCGCCGCGCGAGCGCGATCAGCCCGACGCCTCCCGCCAGGACGATCGCGACGACGGCGCCCTGGCCGCTCAGGACGATCAGGAACCCTTCCAGGAGCTCGCCGAACCCCGGTGCATTCGACCACGGCGCGCCGGTGTGCTGCGCCTGTGAGATCAGGGTCGGAAGCCAGGGCAGATACGCGATCCCGACGGCGCCGAACGCGAGCGCGCCGTCCTTCAGGAGCGCCCGGCGGTCGCTCGACATCTTGAGGATCAGCCCGAACGCGACGAGCGCGCCGGCCGTGAAGAAGAGCGCCCAGTTGTGTGTGTAGACCATGACGATCAGGAGTCCCGCGAACACCGGCAGGTAGCCGCGGCGCCGGAACGCGAACGCGTGCAGGAACGCGGCTGCGGCGAGGATCGAGAGGAAGCTCAGGAGCGTGTACATCCGCGTCTCCTGCGCGTAGATCGTCAGGTACGGGTTGAACGTCGCGAGCGCGGCCGCGGCCCAGCCGGCGCGGCGGCCGAAGAGGCTCCAGCCGGCCCAGAGCGCGGCCGGGATCGCGGCGAGCGCGAAGAGGATCGAGAACGCATGCGTGGCCGCGACGCCGGAGCCGAAGAGGGCGATCCAGACGTGCAGGAGCATGTAGTAGAGCGGCGGGGAGCCGTCCTGGATGAGCACGCCCGGGATCTCCGTGAGCGGGTACGAGGCGATCCCGACGGACAGGCCCTCGTCGATCCAGAACGGATCGTTGAGGTCGCGTGTGCGCAGGATGAGCGACACGCAGATGAGCGCGGCCAGCGCGACCGCACCGAGCGCGGTCGGGTGCCTCCGGGCGAGGTCTCTCACGCGGACGAGCCGCTCAGCCGTGCGGCCCGGAAGCGCGACCAGCCGCCGTAGTGCGAGACGAGGAAGCCGAGGCCGACGACGGTGATGGGGACGAAGAGCACGAACCGGAGCATGACGAGGTAGGCGAGCGCGTCGGAGCCGGAGGCGTCGAGCGAGCCGCACGCGAAGATCACGGCGGCATCGAAGGTTCCGACGTATCCCGGCGCTGCGGGGATGAGCGCGAACAGGTTCGTGAGCGCCATCACGTAGAGGGCGTCGCCGAAGTTGAAGTCGAGATTCACCGCGCGGGCGACCGCCAGGTAGACCGACGCCTCGAGGAGCCAGACGGCGAGCGAGAGGACGAGGAGCCGGCCGCCGTGGACGCTCGCGAGGTTCTTCGACGGCGCGGCCAGTGGGCGGAGGATCTCCCGCGCTCGCCCGAGCGCTCCGGTTCGCCGCGCCCGAATGTAGGCCACCACCAGCACGACCGCGGCCGCGGCCAGCCCGATCGCGGCGAAGAGCACGACCCGGCCCTCGGGGATCTCCGCGTCGCGGACGAACACGAACACCACCGCCACGATGATGAGGGCGAGCGCGACCGCGTCGAGCAGCCGCTCCGCGACGACCGTCCCGAGCACGTTGCGCTTCCGGGTCGCGGCGATGGGCGCGAGGAGGAAGGCGCGCAGCACGTCGCCGCTTCGCGCCGGGAGCACGTTGTTCCCCATGTAGCCGACCGCCGTCAGCCGGTAGGTGTCGGGCCGCGCCGGCGTGGATCTCGGCCCGGCGGACGATCCGGTGCCAGCGTTCCGCGCGGGCGAGCGTGGCGAGGCAGTAGAGCCCGAGCGCCGCGATGAGCGCGAGCGCGTCGTTGCGAGTACGGGGGAGCTGCGGCGGCTCCTGGCGCGTGGCCCACCAGATGACGGCGCCGAGCGCGACGACCGACACGGCGACCTGCGCGGCCAGGACGCCCCGTTTCATTGCCAGGGGAATCCGTTCGCGTAGGTCAGCTCGGTCGCCGTTCCGTCGCGGACCGCGAAGAAGCGCAGACGGACGTCGCCGCCGTCGCCGACGAGGCTCTGCGGCAGGTCGAAGACGAAGCCGGAGCGCCCGAGGCCCGGGTAGCGCTCGCGCGAGATCTGCGCGCCCGATCCCCGGCGTGCCGGAGTGGACGAGCTCCCCGTCGGCGAAGACGAGCACGCGGTCGGCGGGCGCTCGTGTCTCCACGTCGCCGGCCCAGCCGCCGAAGCGCACGGCGTCGCGCTCGAAGAACCAGTCCTCGACAAGGCCCTCGGTGCCGGGCGCGATCGGGATCGGCTCGCCCTCGGACACCTCGATCTCCGTGTCGGCCAGCGTGTACTCGGGCTGGGCGCCGGTGCCGCCGAGCGGTTGCAGCGCAGATTCGCCGTCCTGCTCGGTGACCGCGTAGACCTGCACGTCGTTCTCGCCCTCGGTGAACGCCGACTCGGGCACGTAGGAGGAGAACACGATCGACCCGTTCGAGTCGAAGCTCTGGCCGACGCCGGCGATCGTGCCGTTCACGGCGACGACGAGCCGGATTCCCTCCTCCGCTCCCTCGCCCGAAAGCCCACCGGAGACATGCGCCGGTACCAGCGCGGAGTCGAGGTCGACCGAGCGCAGGAGAGGCTCGCCGTCGATCGAGGCCTTCAGGCCCGTCGCCTTCACGGAGGGAAGCGTGTCCGGGGCCGAGCCGACGAGCGCGGCGTCGGGGCCGAAGGCGTAGAGGCCGTCCTGGCTCCCGGCGCCGAAGAGGTGCAGCTTGCGGATGAGCGTTGCGTTTCGCAGGCCGATCACGTCATCGGCGGGCACGGACACCGGCTCGCCCTCGCGCTGGCTCACCTCGACCGTCTGCTGGTCGTTCGCGTCGTCGTACACCGACTCGCCGTCGACCTCGAACGGCAGCGGCTCGCCCAGCGCGGCCGCGATGGACGGGAGGATGTCGATCGAGCGCACGGTGCGGTCGACGATCAGCCCCCGGTGCTCGCCGGGGCGCTTGATGATGAGCGGCACGTTGGCAATGTCCCCGATGTTCGTCTCGGTGATCCCGCGGCGGCGGTCGTTCGGCTTGAAGCTGACCCCGTGGTCGGCGGTGACGACGATCAGCGACTTCTCGTAGAGGCCCTGATCCTTCAACTGGTCGATCAGGTCTCCGACGAGACGGTCGACGAGCCCGGTCTGGAGCAGGTGCCGCTGCCACCCCTGCTGGACGAGGAAGTCGTCCCCGCCCCACTTGTCGTCGGCGAGCCCGTCGATCCCCAGCGCGTCGCCGTACTGGCGGCCGGACGGGAGGAAGCGCCACGGCGAGTGGGGGAGCATCGAATGGAGGAAGAAGAGCGTCGGCTCGTCGGTCGGCTCGATCGAATCGATGAACTGCTCCGTCTGGAACCGCTGGTCCTGCCACAGCTGGCGGCCGACGGTCCGGTCGATGTCCGCGTCGCCTTTCAGCACGAGCGGCTTGGCCGCAAGCTCCTCCTCCGCGTGCGTCTTGCCGAAGTCCTGCCACGTTTCGGTGACGGAGGGGAGGTCGTCCGAGAGCGCGTCGGGGAGGACGACGTGTCGGTAGATGATCGAGAGGTCGTCGCTGAGCGAACTCATCCGCGCCATGAACGATTCGTTCGTACGCGGGCACAGGTCGGTCGGGCAGAGCTGGGTGACCGGCTCGTAGACGTGCATCTCGTACGCGCCGCCCGCACCGAGGAAGGTGAAGAGGTTGTCCGGGTGTTCAGAGTAGAGCGGCAGCGCGCCCTGGCTCGGCTCCATGCCCGTGAGAATCGACGGCACGGCCTCGGTCGTGTGCTCGTGGACGGTCGTCGCGTTGCGGAACCACGTTCCGTCCTTGGCGAGCTTGGAGAAGTTCGGGTAGCGCACCGGGTCGATCTCGGCGTGCTGGTCCATGAGGGAGCTGGCCGGGAGCTCGTCGAAGACGACCATGACGACCGGCGCCGTCGCCGTGATGTTCGTGACCGCGCTCGCGTGCGCCTCGGACTCGAGCGACAGCTTCTCGAGCGGCGAGTTGACGAGGAAGAGCGCGAGGAAGACGAGCGGCGCCGGGCCGAGGACGGTCAGGAACGTCTGCACGCCCTTCCGCCTGGCGTAGGCGACCGCGAGGCCCGCCCCTGCGGCGGCGGCGATGAGGAACGAGAGCCAGGGCGAGAGGTCGGCCGTGCGCTTCAGCGCCTGCAGCGCGACGAGCCCGGCGAGGCCGGCGCAGAAGACGAGGTGGAGCCCGGTCTGGATCCGCGGGCCGAAGAGCCCGCCGAGCGCCTCGATCCCAAGGAGGAGCGCCGGCGGGATGAGGGTGAGTCCGAGGGCGAGCGCCAGGATGTCCCAGGTCGTCGAGCCGCGCACGACGAAGAACTCGGGCGTGTCGCCGAGGAGGTCGAAGAGCGGCTGCGCCACGGCGAACGCGGACAGCACGAAGAGATGGAGGCCGCGAAGGGCGACCTGCTGGGGACGGTGGATGCGCACGCCGTCACGTAGTTTGGCTCGCCTTTCCATGCTCCGTCAGTACCTACGCCTCGTCTTCAAGGAAACGCAACATGCAGAAGGCGAAGGCCGCGAAGAAGACGATCGCCTCCGACCCCGACATGATCACGCCTGCGATCTGCTGGTCCTGGAGCGGCGTCAGGCCCCAGATGCGATGCGCGCGCTCGTAGAAGCCGTAGACCGGATCGGGGAGGAGCGTCAGGAGCAGCGAGATCGGGCTCGCCAGCAGGAACGCGGCGAAGACGTACGCGGCGCGCTTCCCCCAGTCGAGCGCGTGCGGGGCCTCCTGCACCACGCACCACCAGAGGAGCGCGCCCGCGGCGAGGTAGGCGACGTGCTCGAGCCAGAGCAGTCCGTGGTTCTCGAGCGCCGCGTCGTAGACCGCCGGGATGTGCCAGATCGCGTAGGTCACGAGCCAGAGCGGCAGCGCCACGAGCGGGTGCGTGAGCGCGCGCATCACGGCGTTCGCGGTGAGCCGCTCGGCCAGCGCCGGCGCGAGCCCGCCGACGAGCAGCGCCGGCGCCCATTCCGCGAGCACGACGTTCTGGAGCAGGTGCGCCGAGAGCAGGTAGTGAAGCGAGATGGTCGAGAGCGGGCTGAGGAGCGCGGCGGCGACGAGCAGCAGGCCGAGCGCCCCGACCGCCGCCCGCGCGCGTGAGACCGGATAGGCCCGCCATGCGATCGCGTACGCGATGACCAGCGCGGCCACGATCGCGATCTCGCCCCAGGCGAAGTGCCAGCTCCAAGGCGAGTGGTGCCACCGCCGCACGGTAACGCTACGATCGAACAACGCGGGTGTAGCTCAGTTGGTAGAGCGTCAGCCTTCCAAGCTGAATGTCGCCGGTTCGAGCCCGGTCGCCCGCTTTCCACAACTCGCGGCCCCGTATCGTCGTCTTTAACCTCGACGACGTGAGTGAGATCAGTCGCAAGCGGTTTCTTGCGGGCGCGGTTCCTGCTGTTGCGTCGCTGCCGCTTGCCCAACAGATGCTCGGAAACCACGCGGGCCTCATGGAGCGCGACCAGCAGGCGCCCGCCGACAACCCGCACGCCGATCACGCCGGCGGCGCGATCGCGCCGACCGACGACGAGATCCGGCTGCTCGTCCCGCCCA
Source organism: uncultured Actinomycetes bacterium (assembly GCA_963705875.1). GTDB lineage: Bacteria > Actinomycetota > Thermoleophilia > Gaiellales > Gaiellaceae > CAVRUF01. Next base: position 402,820 of record OY970117.1, read on the forward strand.
AGGCGACGACGCCGAAGGAGGGACGCGTCCGCGAGTTCGAGCTGGTCGCGCGCGAGGCGAAGCTGAAGCTCCTCGAGGACGTCGAGTTCGACGCGTGGACGTACAACGGGAACGTCCCCGGGCCGATCATCCGCGCCGCGCACGACGACCAGCTGAGCGTCACGTTCACGAACGAGACGCCGCATCCGCACTCGATCCACTTCCACGGGACGCACCGCCCGAAGATGGACGGCTCGCTCGATCCCGTGCCGCCCGGCTCGACCTTCTTCTACGACCTGGCCGCGCGGCCGTGGGGGCTCCACCTCTACCACTGCCACACGCAGCCGCTCGCCGGCCACATCGCCAAGGGGCTGTACGGAGCGCTGATCGTCGACCCCCCTAGGCCGAGGCCACGAGCGCAGGAGCTTGTCCTCATGATGAGCGGCTTCGACACGAACGGGGACGGGACGAACGAGCTGTACGCCTACAACGGGCGCCCGTTCCAGTACGAGCGCCGGCCGATCGTCGTGCGCCGCAACCTGCCCGTGCGCATCTACCTCGTGAACGTGACCGAGTACGAGCCCGTCGTCTCGTTCCATCTCCACAGCGCCTTCTTCAAGCTCTTCCGAACCGGAACCGGCGACCAGTTCGAATACACGGACACCGTCACGCTCGGGCAAGGTGAGCGGGCAATCGTCGAGGTCGAGTTCGAGGATCGGGGGCTCTACATGTTCCACGCGCACCAGTCGCACCTCGCCGACAAGGGGCTCATGGGCTGGTTCCAGGTCGTGAACGAGGACGAGCCGCCGCCCGTCATCGGCTTCACCGGGGGCTACGCGGACGAGTTCGGCGACTGCGCTCCTTGCCTCGGCCAGATCGGCGCCAAGGCACTCTTGAAGTACTAAGTGTTGGTTCTTCTCCTAGTCGCGTTCGTCGCCGGGATCGTCACGGCGCTCTCGCCGTGCGTTTTGCCGGTGCTTCCGGTCATCCTCGCGGGAGGGACGACGGGCAACGAGCGCCAGCCGTACGCGATCGTCGCCGGGCTCGTCGTCAGCTTCACCGTCTTCACGCTGACCGCGACCGCGGTGCTCTCGGCGCTCAACCTGCCGGACGACCTCTTGCGGAACATCGCGATCGTCGTCGTGGCGCTCGTCGGGCTCTCGCTGCTCTGGCCGCGGCTCGGCCAGGCGTTCGAGCGGCCGTTCGCGCGCTTCTCACGGCTCGACTCGCGCCGGGCGGGCGGCGGCTTCCTGCTCGGCATCTGCCTCGGGCTCGTCTTCACCCCGTGCGCGGGGCCGGTGATCGGCGCCGTCGCGACCGTCGCCGCGACGCAGGATCTCTCGCTCGACGCGGTGCTCGTGACGCTCTCGTACGCGCTCGGCGCGGGGCTCGTCCTGCTCGGGATCGCGATCGCCGGCCGGCGCGGGCTGGCGCTGCCGCGGTTCAAGACGGCCGCGCCGATGATCCGCCGGGCGCTCGGCGGCGCCGTCCTCCTGGTGGCGATCCTCATGGCCTTCAACGTGGACACGCGCCTGCAGACGAACCTCCCCGAGTACACCCGCGCGCTGCAGCACCTCGAGAACTCGGACGACGTCCAGGGCCGGCTCGACAGCATCGTCCCCGGCCGGGACGAGGTCGCGGCGGAGGGCGACGAGCTCGGCGACGGCGGCCCCGCGCCCGAGTTCACCGGCGTCGAGGGGTGGATCAACTCCGACCCGCTCACGATCGAGGGGCTGCGCGGCAAGGTCGTCCTCATCGACTTCTGGACGTACTCGTGCATCAACTGCCTGCGCACGCTCCCGTACATCAAGAAGTGGGACGAGACCTACCGCGACAAGGGGCTCGTGATCGTCGGCGTCCACACGCCCGAGTTCGCCTTCGAGCGCGAGCGGTCGAACGTGGAGAGCGCGGTGCGGCGGCTCGGCCTGACCTACCCGGTGGCGCTCGATCCCGACTTCGGCACCTGGGAGGCGTGGCAGAACCGCTACTGGCCGGCGAAGTACCTGATCGACCGCTCGGGCCGCATCCGCTTCGCGCACTTCGGCGAGGGCGAGTACGACACGACCGAGGAGGCGATCCGGACGCTGCTCGACGAGCCGGATCTGCCCGCGCTCGTCTCGAACGACGTCGACGCGGAGACGCCGGGCAACGTTCAGACGCCGGAGACGTACCTCGGCGCCGAGCGGCTCCAGGGCTACTACGGCAGCCCGATCACCGCGAACCGGCTGACCGACTACCAGTTCGCCGATCAGATCCCGCCGAACGGCGTGTCCTACGCGGGCGCCTGGACGGTCGAGGGCGAGCGGATCGTCGCCGGCGAGGCCGCCAAGCTGCGGCTGCGCTACTGGGCGGCGAACGCCAACCTCGTGCTCGGCACCGACGGCAAGCCCGGGACGGTGCAGGTGCTCCTCGACGGCAAGCCCGTGAAGACGGTCACCGTGGACAAGGACGACCTGTACCGCCTGACCGATCTCCCGGAGGCCGGCGAGCACCTGCTCGAGCTGCGCTTCTCGCCCGGCGTCGAGGCCTACGCCTTCACCTTCGGCTAGCGGATCTTCCAGGTCTTCTTGGCCGGCGTTCGGTCGGCGTTGCCGGCCTTGTCGATCGCGACGACCTGGAACGTGTGCGAGCCCTTCTTGAGCCGCTTGTAGGTCATCGGCGACTTGCAGCTTCGCCACGCGCCCTTGTCGAGCTTGCACCTGAACGTCGAGCCGGTCTCGGTGGAGGAGAACCTGAACGTCGCCTGTCTTGGCCTTCGTCGACTTCGCCGGGGCCTTGCCGATCGTCGCGTTGGGTGCGTTCGTGTCGACCATCCAGGCGCGCGAGGTGGCCGCGGAGGTGTTCCCGGCGAGGTCGGTCGCCTGCACCTCGAATGTGTGCGCGCCCTGGCCGAGCCCGGCGAACACCGCCGGCGACGTGCAGGCCGCGAACGCTCCCGCCTCGAGCCGGCACGAGAAGGCGACTCCCGCCTCCGTGCTCGAGAACGCGAAGGTGGCGCCGGTGGCAGCGACCGTTCCCGCGGGGCCGGAGTCGATCGCCGGGAGCGGCGGCGGAGCCGTGTCCACGACGAAGGTAAGGCTTGCTGGAGTGGGGTCCGCGTTGTCGGCCTGGTCGACCGCGCTAACGGTGAACGTGTGGACGCCGTCGGCCAAAGCCGAGGGGCTGAGCGGCGAGGTGCAGGCCCGATCAACGATGCGGCGTCCACGGTGCACCGGAACGTCCCGACGGCCTCGTTGCTCGAAAACGTGAAGCGCGGCGTTGTGTCGTTGCCCGGGCTCGGCGGGCCCGAGTCGAGCGTCGTCTGAGGCGGCTGCGTGTCGACGGTGAAGGAGCGCTGGCAGGGGTCGCGTCCGTGTTCCCGGCCTGGTCGGTCGCGCGCACCTCGAGGGTGTGGGCGCCGTCGCCGAGGGCGATCGAGGTGAACGGTGACGTGCAGGCGGCGAAGGCTGCGGCATCGACGCGGCACTGGAACGTCGACGTTTCGCTGCCGGAGAACACAAAGGTGGGCGTGGGATCGTTCGTCGGCCCGGAGGGGGTCGCGTCGATCGTCGTGTCGGGGGGAGTCGTGTCGACCGTGAACGAGCGGCTCGCCGGGCTCGAATCGGTGTTCCCGACCTCGTCCGTGGCGCGCACCTCGAACGTGTGGGCGCCCTCGGCGAGTGCTCCGGTGTTGCGCGGCGAGGTGCAGGCTGCGAACGCGGCGGTGTCCACCCGGCACTGGAAGGTCGCGCCGGCCTCGCTGGAGAACGCGAAGCTCGGCGAGGTCACGTTCGTCGGCCCCGACGGGCCCGAGTCGATCGTCGTCTGCGGTGCGGTCGTGTCGATCGTGAACGAGCGGCTCGCCGGCGTCGAATCGGTGTTCCCGGCCTCATCGGTCGCGCGCACCTCGAACGTGTGCGCACCGTCGGTCACCGCCGCCGTGGTGAACGGGGAGGTACAGGCGGCGAAGGCCGCTGTGTCGACGCGGCACTGGAAGGTCGCGCCCGCCTCGCTGGAGAAGGCGAAGGTAGGCGTCGCGTCGTTGGTCGTGTCGGACGTGCCCGAGTCGATCGTCGTCTGGGGTGCGGTCGTGTCGATCGTGAACGAGCGGCTCGCCGGAGTCGCATCGGTGTTCCCGGCCTGGTCGGTCGCGCGCACCTCGAACGCGTGTGAGCCCTCGTCCAGCGCGGCCGTGGTGTGCGGTGAGCTGCAGTCCGCGAAGGCAGCGGTGTCCACGCGGCACTGGAACGTCCCGGCCTCGCTGCTCGAGAACGTGAAGGTCGGCGTCGTGTCGTTGGTCGGCGCCGGACGGACCCGCGTCGATCGTCGTGTCCGGGGCGGTCAGGTCGACCGCCGCCACGGCGCGGCCGGCGTTCAGCCGTCCGCCGCTCGCCACCTTGAGCCCGGCGATCGGATCGACCGTGGACAGCAGGATGCTTCGGACCTGCGCCGGCGTGAGCGTCGGATCGCGGGCGAAAACAAGCGCCGCGGCTCCCGCCACGTGCGGCGCCGCCATCGAGGTTCCGTTCAGGTTCCGGTACTCACCCGCGGCCGGCTGCGTGGTCAGGCAGCGGAAGGCGAGGTCGTCGATCTGCACGCCGTCGGCCTGCACGCTGCCGTCGCTCAGGAGGTCGAACCGCACGAACACGTTCGGCCTCCCGTCGAAGGTTCCGAGCTCCGTGTAGAAGCGCCAGAAGCCGGGAGCCGTGAAGCCGGTCCAGGCCGCCTGCAGCGTGTACGGGCCTCCGAACGACGAAGCCGCCGAGATGGCGAAGTAGTCGTGGTCGAGTTCGGTCGCCAGGTGCATGGAGTAGCCGAGCGCGCAGCCGCTGCGGCCGCTCAGGTCCGCTCCCGAGAGTGAACGGATGTGCGTCAGGGTGTCCGCCGAGTAATCGCCTGCCGGCGAGTCACTGAGCACGAACGTGCCCGAAGCGCCCGGGCTCTGCCGCCCCCAGAGCGGATGACCGGCCGGCGACGACGCGACGCCCCAGCGCGCGTCGAACTCCGTCGGCGTGCCTTCGAAGCCGTCGGTCTCGACGTCGGTGAACTTCGGGATCGTGCTGAACACGGCCACCCCGGGCGCCGCGAGGTCGACGCTCGTCGCGCCGTAGTTCGAGAAGCTCGCCCGCGCGTCGTTCTGATCCGTCGCGGCGACGCAGACGATCCGGGTGGTTGCGTAGCCGCACGGGTACTGCGGCGCCGCGTCGTTGTCGTCGCCGACGCCGTCGACGCCGCCGTTTCCCGCCGCGAAGACGAACAGCGTGTTCGCGCACGCCGACGATGTGATCGCGTCGAGGATCGCCTGGGAGAAGCCGACGCCGCTGAAGCTGCCGTTCACGACCCGGGCGCCGTTCGCGCAGGCGTACTGGATCGCTCCGAGGATGGCGCTGTCGGGAAGGCCGCCGCTGGCGTTGCCCGCGCGCAGGGGCATGATCGAGACCTGCCAGTTCACCCCCGTGACGCCGAGCGCGTTGTTGCCGCGCGCCCCGATCGTCCCGGCGACGTGGGAGCCGTGCTCGTTGGCGTCGAGCGGCGTCCGGTCGTTCGAGATGAAGTCCCAGCCGTTGGTGTCGTCGACGAAGCCGTTGTCGTCCTGGTCGCTGCCTCCGAGCGGGTCGTCGTTCGTCCAGATGTTCGCCGCCAGGTCGGGATGGTCGTACGCGACGCCGGTGTCGATCACCGCGACCACGATCTCCTTGCTGCCCGTCGTGAGATCCCAGGCCTCCGGCGCGTCGATGTCCTTGTCGCTCGCCTGGCTGAGACCCCAGAGCTGCGCGAAGCTGGTGTCGTTGGGGACGGCCGCGATCTCGTAGACGTAATTGGGCTCGGCGTAGGCCACGTCGGGATCGGCCTCGAAGGCGGCGATCGCCTCCTCGACGGAGGTTTCGTCCGGGAGCTCGACGAGCTCGGTCCGCGGCAGCGCGAGGGTCTCGGCGATCGTCGCGTCCTGGTCGCGCACGGCGCCGAGCCGCTCGGCGCGCGTGGTGCCGGGCGCGAAGCGGACGATCACCTGGTTCGGGACGATCTCCGCGCCGCCGAGTCTCGCTCCTTGGACGAGCGTGGGGCCGGGGCCGCCGGCCGAGGCGGGAACGAACGCGGATGCTGCGATCAGCGTGAGCAGGCCGGCAAGCCGCCAGGCGCCTCTGGACATGACAAAAGTGTCCCAGCTTGCGCCGCTCGCTACTACCTAGGCGATCCTCCAGGTTTTCTTCGCCACGGTCTTGTCCGGATTGCCGGTCTTGTCCGTCGAGGCGACCTGGAACGTGTGCTTGCCCTTCTTCAGGTTCTTGTAGGTCTTCGCCGACTTGCAGGTCTTCCAGGCGCCCTTGTCGAGCTTGCATTTGAAGGTCGACCCCGTCTCCGTGGACGTGAACTTGAGCGTCGCCTTCCTCGACTTGGTCGTCTTCGCCGGGCCGCCGGTGATCTTCGTGTTCGGGGCGACGGTGTCGACCGTCCAGGAACGCGATGCCGCAGCCGAGGTGATGGCGATTGCATCCTTGGCCCGCACCTGGAGGTTGTGTGCTCCCTGGGCGAGGCCCGAGAGCACGAGGGGCGACGAGCAGGGCGCAAAGGCCGAAGCGTCGACGCTGCACTCGATCGTGACACCGCCTTCGGTATCCGAGAACGTGAAGGTGGCGCCCGTCGACCTGACCCTTCCCGACGGTCCCGAGTCGATCGACGGCACCGGCGGCGCCGTCATGTCCGCGACCGCGACCGCCGCCCGGACGTTCAACCGGCCGCCCGTGGCGATCGACCCGCTGAGGCTCGCGACGTGATCGACCGTCGCGAGGAGGATCGTCCGCACCTGCGCCGGCGTGAGCGCCGGGTTGCGGGCCCAGACGAGTGCCGCGGCGCCGGCCACATGCGGGGACGCCATCGACGTGCCGTTCAGGTTCACGTACTCGCCCTCCGCCGGAGGCGTCCCGACGCACTTGATCGCGACGTCGTCGATGTGCGCTCCGTCGGAAACGTTGGCGTCCGTGTTGCTGTTCAGCCGGAACATGAGGAACACCGACGGCGCGCCGTCAAAGGACGCCATCTCCTCCGTGAAGCCGAAGAACTTGGTGCCCGTCGATCCCTGCCACCCGCCGTGCGTCATGTCGGTGAACGGGCCCGCGGGCGAAGGCGCCGCGTAGATCCGGAAGACGTCGTCGGTGAGCGTCGAGAGGTGCATGAAGTAGTCGAGCGAGCAGACGCTACGGCCGGTCAGGTTCGCGGAGACGAGCGAGGTGATCTTCGTGTCCGTGTTGATCGCGTAATTGCCGGTCGGCGAGTCGCTCAGGCTGAACGTGCCGCCGCCCGCGTAGACGAAGTTCTGCTGGCCCCAGAGCGGATGGCCGGCCGGCGCGGTCTGGCCGCCCCAGCGCGTGGTGAATCCCGGGTTTTCGAAGCCGTCGGCTAGCAGGTTGTCGTAGGTCGGCGTCGAGCTCAGGATCCCGACCCCGGGAGCCGCGAGATCGACGCTCGTCGGCCCGATGTTCGAGAAGCCGGCTCTCGCGTCGTTCGAGTCCGTTGCCGCCACGCAGATGATCCTCGTCGTGTTGTAGTTGCAGGGGTACTGCGGAAGGGAGTCGTTGTTGTCGCCGAGGCCGTCCGACCCGCCGTTCCCGGCCGCGAACACGAACAGTGTGTTCGCGCAGGCGGGCGACGTGATCGCGGTGAACATCGCGGTCGGAGGAGCGAGCCGCCGCCGAAGCTGCCGTTCACCACGCGGGCACCGTTGGCGCAGGCGTAGTTGATCGAGCTGATGATCGCGCTCTCGCTGAGGCTTCCGCTGGCGTCGCCTGCGCGCAGGGGCATGATCGACACCTGCCAGTTGACGCCGGTGACGCCGAGCGAGTTGTCGCCGCGCGCACCGATCGTCCCGGCGACGTGCGTCCCGTGGCCGTTGGCGTCGAGCGGGACCATGTCGCCCTGGAAGAAGTCGACGCCGTGGGTGTCGTCGATCTAGCCGTTCCCGTCGTCGTCGCCGTTGCCGGGCGGGTCGTCGTTCGTCCAGATGTTCGGCGCGAGATCCGGATGGTCGTACGCGACCCCGGAGTCGATCACCGCGACGATGATGCTCGAGCTGCCGGTGGTGATGATCCCAGGCCTCGGGCGCGTCGATGTCCTTGTCGTTCGCCTGGTCGAGGCCCCAGAGCTGGCCGAAGTTCGTGTCGTTCGGGATCGCGGAGATCTCGTAGAGGTAGTTCGGCTCGGCGTAGGCGACATCGGGATTCAGCTCGAGCTCTGCGATCGCCTCGGCGACGGATACGCCCGGCGTCGAGGTCGAGGAGCTCGGTCCGGGCGGTTCCCAGCGACTCGAGACTCGTCGCGCCGGCCGCGTCCACGGCGTCGTTGCGCTCGGCCCGGGTGGTTCCGGCCGCGTAGCGGACGATCACCTGGCCCGGGACGTACGTGTCGCCTCCAGCGCGGTTGAGGGTCGGCACCGGCGCGGCCGAGGTGGCGATGGAGAGGACGAGCGCCGAAGCCGCCGTCAGGCCGAAGAGCACCGAGCCACGCCGGAGTGTGCGCACCACCTACTTGACGACTTTCCAGGTCTTCTTGGCCGGTGTCCCGTCGACGTTCCCCGTCTTGTCGGTTGCCTTGACCTGGAACGTGTGCGAGCCCGTCTTGAGGTTCTTGTAGGTCTTCGGCGACTTGCAGGTCGTCCAGGCGCCCTTGTCGAGCTTGCACTTGAACGTGGAGCCGGGCTCTGTCGCGGTGAATTTCAGCGTTGCCTTCTTCGCCTTCGTCGACTTCGCGGGGCCGCCGGTGATCTTCGTGTTCGGCGCCACCGTGTCGACCGTCCAGGTGCGCGATGCCGCGGCTGACGTGTTCAGCACGGCGTCCGTTGCCCGCACTTCGAACGTGTGCGGACCTGGGCGAGGCCCGAGAGCGCAAGCGGCGACAAGCATGCGGCGAACGGCTGCGCGTCGACGCGGCACTGGAAGGTGACACCGCCCTCGGAGTCGGAGAACCCGAAGGTGGCGCCGGTCGACTTGACCGTTCCGGTCGGGCCCGAGTCGATGGATGGAACCGGCGGAGCGGTCGTGTCCACGCTCCATGCGCGCGTGGAGGAGCCGGAGGTGTTCCCCGAGCTGTCCTTCGCCACGACCTCGAACGAGTGCGCTCCTTCGCTCAGGCCGGTGAGCGTCCGAGGCGAGGTACAGGCCGCGAAGGCGCCCGCGTCCAGGCGGCACTCGAACGACACGCCCGCCTCGGTGTCCGAGAACGTGAACGTCGCGCCCGCGCTCGCCACGGTTCCGGTCGGGCCCGAGTCGATCGACGGGACCGGCGGAGCGGTCGTGTCCCCCGGAGCCGCCGCTGCAACCGCTGCGTGGAGGTTCAACCGCCCTCCCGTGGCGATCACGCCTGAGAGGCTCGCGATCGGGTCGACCGTGGCCAGGAGGATGGTTCGCACCTCGGCGGCCGTCAGAGCCGGGTTGCGCGCCATGACCAGGGCCGCCGCACCCGCAACGTGCGGCGCGGCCATCGAGGTCCCGTTCAGGTTCTGGTAGTCGCCGGGGCTCACAGACGGACCCACGCACTTGAGCGTCAGGTCGTCGACGAGCGCTCCGTCCGCCTCTCCGGTTGCGTTGCTGAACAGGCGCAGCTTCAGGAAGACGCTCGGCTGGCCGTCGAAGGCGTGCATGTCGTCGGTCAACGCGACCAGGCTCGACCCCGTCGAGCCCGACCAGGGCGGGCTTACGGCGGTGTACGCGCCGCCGAACGACGTGGACGCGGAGATCTGGAAGAAGTCCGACGAGGCGGCCTGAAGGTTCAGGAGGTAGTCGAGCGAGCACTCGCCCTTCCCCGTCAGGTTCGCGCCGGTGAGTGATCTGATCTGCGTGTCCGTGTTCGCGGCGTAGTTCGTTCCGAACGGCGAGTCGCTGATGCTGGGCGCGCCGCCCGCGTACGAGACCGGGATCTGGCCCCAGAGCGAATGGCCGGCGGGCGCCGTCTGCCCGCCCCAGCGGGTCCCGAACTCGGCCGGGGTGCCGCCGAATCCGTCGACGAGCACGTTCGTGAAGTTCGGCATCGCGCTGTAGACGCCGACCCCCGGCGCGGCCAGGTCGACACTCGTGGCGCCGAAGTTCGAGAAGCCCGCGCGCACGTCGGTCTGGCCGGTGGCCGCGACGCAGATGATCCTGGTCGTCGCGTAGTTGCAGGGGTACTGCGGCGTGGTGTCGTTGTTGTCGCCCACGCCGTCGGAGCCGCCGTTCCCGGCCGAGAACGAGAACACGACGTTCGAGCACGCCGGCGCGCTGATCGCGTCCAGCGTCGCCTGCGAGAACCCCGAGCCGCCGAAACTGCCGTTCACGACGCGCGCGCCGTTCGCGCAGGCGTAGTTGATGGCGCTGATGATCGCCGCGTTCGTGAGGCTCCCGCTGACGTCGCCTGCGCGGAGCGGCATGATCGAGACCTGCCAGTTGACGCCCGTGATCCCGAGCGCGTTGTTGCCGCGCGCGCCGATCGTCCCGGCCACGTGCGTCCCGTGCTGGTTGCCGTCGAGCGGCGTGTTGTCGTTCTGCACGAAGTCCCAGCCGCGGGTGTCGTCCACGAACCCGTTCCCGTCGTTGTCGCCGCCGCCCGCCGGATCGTCGTTCGTCCAGATGTTCGGCGCCAGATCCGGGTGGTCGTACGCAACCCCCGAGTCGATGACCGCGACGATGACGCTCGAGCTGCCGGTTGTGATGTCCCAGGCCTCGGGCGCGTCGATGTCCTTGTCGGTCGCCTGGTTGAGGCCCCAGAGCAACCCGAAATTCGTGTCGTTCGGGATCGCCGAGATCTCGTAGAGGTAGTTCGGCTCGGCGTAGGCGACGTCGGGGTTCACCTCGAGCTCGGCAATCGCCTCGGCGACGGACACCCCGGCGTCGAGGTCGAGGAGCTCCGTCCGGGCGGTTCCCAGCGACTCGATGCTCGCCGCACCGGCCGCGTCGACGGCGGCGGCGCGCTCGGCCCGCGTCGTTCCGGCCGTGTAGCGGACGATCACCTGGCCGGGGACATAGGCGTCGTGCGCGACAGGGCTGACCGTAGGCACCGGCGCGGCCGAGGTGGCGATGGAGAGGACGAGCGCCGAGGCAGCCGTCAGGCCGAAGAGCACCGAGCCTCGCCGCAGTGTCCGCGCCATGAGCGGGCTACTTGACGACTTTCCAGGACTTCTTGGACGGCGTCGCATCGGTGTTCCCGAACGAGTCGACTGCCGCCACCTGGAACGTGTGCTTGCCGAGCTTGAGCTTCTTGTAGGTCTTCGCCGACTTGCACGCCGTCCAGGCGCCCTTGTCGAGCTTGCACTTGAAGGTCGAGCCCGGCTCGGACGAAGTGAACTTGAAGGTCGCCGTCTTGCTCTTCGTCTTCGCCTTCGGCGCGCTCTTCAACGACGTGTTCGGCTTCGTGAGGTCGATGAGCGGCATCGCGTTCGCGGCGTTCAGGCGTCCGGCGGTGACGACCTTCCCGGCAAGGCCGGCGACCGGGTCGACGGTGCTGAGGAGAAGCGACCGGACCTTCGACGGAGGCATCGCCGGGTTGCGCGCCAGGAGCAGCGCGGCCGCGCCGGCGACGTGCGGGCTCGCCATCGACGTGCCGTTCAGGTTCTGGTACTCGCCGGCCGGCGGCGGCGTCGCGAGGCAGCGCATGTTCAGATCCTCGACGCGGACGCCGTTCCCGTTGTTGACCTGGTCTGCGGTTAGGCGCAGGCGCAGGAAGGCGTTGAGGCCCTCGAAGACGTCGAAGTCGGCCGTGTCCGGGTACCAGGTGGTCGGATCGCTTCCGGACCAGCCGCCCGTCATGTCGAACCACGGCCCGGATCCGCTCGTCGCCGCCTCGATCCGGAAGAAGTCGAAGTTGAGCTCGGTGTCGAGGTTGAAGACGTAGTCGAGGACGCAGCCGGTCCGGCCCGCGAGGCTGATCCCGCTCAGGGAGCGGAGGGTCGTGTCGCTGTTCGCCGTGTAGTTGCCTGCGGGCGTGTCGCTCGCCGAGAAGTTCGGAAGCGGGTGGAAGCTGAAGTTCTCCTGGCCCCAGAGCCCGGTTCCGACCCAGCGGGTCGCGAACAGCGTGGGCACGTTCTCGAAGTCGTCGGTCCTGACGCTCGAGAAGCTCGGCATCGCGCTGTAGATCCCGACGCCCGGCGCGGCGAGGTCGACGTTCGTGTCGCCGAAGTTGGAGAAGCTCGCGATCGTGTCGTTCTGGTCGGTCGCCGCGACGCAGATGATCCGCGTCGTCGGGTAGTTGCACGGATACGTCGGCGTCGTGTCGTTGTCGTCGCCGATGCCGTCCTGGCCGCCGTTCCCGGCCGCGAAGACGAAGAGCGTGTTGGCGCATGCGGCGGAGTTGATCGCGGCCTGCGTCGCGGCGCTGAAGTTGGAGCCGCCGAAGCTGCCGTTCACGACTCGGGCCTTCTTGGCGCAGGCGTACTGGATCGCGCTGATGATCGCGCTGGACGAGAGGCTCCCGAGCGCGTCGCCCGCGCGGAGCGCCATCAGCGAGACGTCCCAGTTGACACCGGTGATCCCGAGAGAGTTGTTCCCCTGGGCGCCGATCGTCCCGGCGACGTGCGTGCCGTGGTCGCTCGGGTCGAACGGCGAGTTGTCGTTCTGGACGAAGTCCCAGCCGCGGACGTCGTCGACCTTGCCGTTGTGATCCTGGTCGCCGCCGCCCGGCGGATCGCCCGGGTTGACCCACATGTTCGGCGCGAGGTCGGGGTGGTTGTAGGTGATCCCGGAGTCGATCACCGCGACGACGATGTTCGGGCTGCCCGTGGTCGTGTTCCAGGCCTCGGGTGCGTCGATGTCCTTGTCGCTCGGCTGGTCGAGGCCCCAGAGCTGCGCAAAATTCGTGTCGTTCGGGACAGCGCTCGTGTGGTAGACGAAGTTCGGCTCGGCGTACGCGACGCCGGGCTCGTCCTCGAGCGCGTCGACGGCCTCGTCGACGGAGGTGCCGGCGGGCAGGTCGACGAGCAGCGTCTGCTCTCCGAGGGACTGCACGGCCGACATGCCCTGCGTCCTCAAGACGGCGCGCCGCCCGGTCCGCGTCACGCCCGCCGTGTAGCCGACGATCACCTGGCCGGGGACGTACTCGCCCGTGCGCGTGTTCTTCAGCGTGGGGCCGGACGAGGGCGCGGGCGTGCTCGATCCCGACACTGCGAGTACGAGTGCCGAGGTCGCTGCGAGGGTGAGGAAGGCGGCGAGTCGCCGGGCCGTTCTGAACACGTCCCGGAGTGTCGCAACTTGTTGCGTGCGCGACAACCCCCGGACGGACTAGTCGCTACGTAATTTTCCAGGTCTTCTTGGCGGGGGTCTTGTCGAGATTTCCGTACTTGTCCGTCGCCGCGACCTGGAACGTGTGCGCGCCCTTCTTCAGCTTCTTGTACGCCTTGCCCGTCTTGCAGGTGGCCCAGGCGGCCTTGTCGAGCTTGCACTTGAAGGTCGAACCGACTTCGGTGGCCGTGAACTTGAACGTCGCCGTGGTCGCCTTCCCCGTCTTCGGGCCGGCGGTGATGGTCGTGTTCGGCGCGACCGAATCGACCGCCCAGGCGCGGGTGGCGCCGGACGACAGGTTCCCCGCGGCGTCCTTGGCGCGGACCTCGAACGAATGGGCGCCGTTCGTGAGTCCGGTGTAGACGGACGGAGACGTGCACGTCGCGAAGGCTCCCGCGTCGCGGCGGCACTCGAAGGTCGCGCCGGCCTCGCCCGTGAACCCGAAGGACGCGGTCGTCGCGCCGACCGTCGCCGAAGGGCCGCTCGTGATCGTCGGGATCGGCGGAACGGTCGTGTCGACCGTCCAGCTCCGCGTGGCCGCGGCCGAGGTGTTCGCCAGCGCGTCCTTGGCGCGGACGTCGAACGTGTGCGCGCCCTCGGCGAGGCCCGTGAAGTCGACCGGCGAGGTGCAGACCGCAAACGGGTCTGCGTCGCGGCGGCACTCGAACGTCACGCCGGGCTCCGTGTCGGAGAAGGCGAACGACGCGTCGGTGGAGGAGACGCTCCCGGTGGGCCCGGCGCTGAAGGTCGGGACCGGCGGCGCCGCCGTGTCGACCGACCAGGCGCGCGTGGCCGAGGCCGTGTTCCCGGCGGCGTCCTTCGCGCGCATCTCGTAGGAGTGCGATCCCTGCGCGAGGCCCGAAAGGTTGGCGGGGGAGGTGCAGGCCGCGAACGCGCCGGTGTCGAGCTTGCACTCGAACGTGACGCCGGCCTCGGTGTCGGAGAACGTGAACGTCGCGCTCGTCGAGGCGACCGTGCCGGTCGGGCCCGAGTCGATCGCCGGCACCGGCGGGGCGACGGTGTCGACCGTCCAGTTGCGCGTGGTCGTCGTCGAGGTGTTCCCGACGGAGTCCTTGGCCAGCACCTGGAACGAGTGGGCGCCCTCGGAGAGCCCGCTCGTGGCGGCCGGGGTGGTGCAGGCGGCGAACGCGGCCGCGTCGTAACGGCACTCGAAGGTGACGCCTGCTTCCGTGTTGGTGAAACCGATGCTCGCCGAGGTGGACGAGACGAAGGAGCCTTCGGCCGGGCCGGAGGCGATCGACGGCGCGGGCGGTGCGACCGTGTCGGCCGTCCAGGTGCGCGAGGTCGTTCCGGACGTGTTTCCGACGGAGTCCTTGGCGCGGACCTGGAACGTGTGCGAGCCCTGCGCGAGGTCGGAGAAGACGCTCGGCGAGGTGCACTCGGCGAAGGCGGCCGTGTCGAGCCTGCACTCGAGCACCGCGCCTCCCTCCGTGTCGGAGTAGGCGAGCGTCGCGTCGGTCGAGGCGACCGTGCCGGTCGGGCCGGAGTCGATCGTCGGATCCGGCGGCGCAACGGTGTCGACCGACCACGTCTGCGAGTCCGGGTTCGAGTGGTTGCCCGCGGCGTCGCTCGCGCGGACGTCGAAGGTGTGGGAGCCCTGCGCGAGGCGCGGTGTAGCCCTTCGGCGAGGTGCAGGTGGCGTAGGAGCCGCCGTCGATCCGGCACTCGAGCGTCTCGTCGCCGGTGAACGCGAACGTGGCCGCATCCGAGGCGACGGTGCCGGTCGGGCCCGAGTCGATGGTCGGATCGGCGGGTGCGACCGTGTCGGCCGTCCACGTGCGCGAGGTCGTGGCGGACGTGTTGTCCACCGAGTCCTTCGCGCGGACCTGGAACGTGTGGGAGCCCTGGCCGAGACCCGTGTAGTCGGCCGGGGAGGTGCAGACCGCGAACGGATCCGAGTCGAGGCGGCACTCCAGCACGACGCCGGCCTCGGTGTCGGAGAACGTGAGGGTCGCGTCGGTCGAGGAGACGGCCCCGGTCGGGCCGGAGTCGATCGTCGGCGCGGGCGGCGCGACGGTGTCGGCCGTCCACGTGCGCGAGGCCGCCGCGGAGGTGTTTCCGGCGGCGTCGCCGAGCGCGGACCTCGAAGGTGTGGGAGCCCTGGCCGAGGCCGGTGTGGTCGGCCGGGGAGGTGCAGGCGCCGAAGCTTCCGCCGTCCAGGCGGCACTCGAACGTCACGCCGCCTTCCGTGTCGGAGAAGGCCAGCGAGGCCGAGGTCGAGGCGACGGTGCCGCTCGGGCCGGAGTCGATCGCCGGGACCGGCGGGGCGACCGTGTCGGCCGTCCAGGTGCGCGAGGTCGTCGCAGACGTGTTCCCGACGGCGTCCTTGGCGCGGACGTCGAAGGTGTGGGAGCCCTGGCCGAGGCCGGTGTAGTCGACCGGCGACGTGCAGACCGCGAACGGATCCGTGTCGAGGCGGCACTCGAGGATCGCGCCTGCCTCGGTGTCGGAGATCTCGAAGGTGGCCGCGAGCGAGGAGACGAAGCCGGACGGGCCCGAGTCGATCGTCGCCGCGGGCGGGGCGACGGTGTCCACGGTCCACGTGCGCGAGGCGACCCCGGACATGTTCCCGGCGAGGTCCGAGGCGCGGACGTCGAAGGTGTGGGCGCCCTGCGCGAGGTCCGTGTAGTCGACCGGCGAGGCGCAGGTCGCGTACGCGGCGCCGTCGATCCGGCACTCGACGATCTCGGTGGCCGTGAAGTCGAACGTGGCCGAGGTGGAGGCGAACGTCCCGGCCGGGCCGCTGTCGATCGTCGGCGTGGGCGGCGCGACCGTGTCGACCGTCCAGCTCTGCGAAGCGGCGGCCGAGTCGTTACCGGCGGCGTCCCTCGCGTGGATTCGGAACGTGTGGTCGCCCTGGTCGAGGCTCGTGAGGTCGACAGGCGAGACGCACGCCTCGTACTCCCCGCCGTCGAGCTTGCATTCGAAGTCGAGGCCGCTCTCGACGTTCGAGAAGGCGAACGTGGCCTCGGTCGAGGCAACCAGACCGGTCGGCCCGGAGTCGATCGTCGGCGCCTCCGGCTCGACCGTGTCCACCGTCCAGGTGCGGCTCGCCGGATCCGAGATGCTCCCGAGCCCGTTCACCGAGTGGACCTGGAAGGTGTGCGAGCCCTGCTCGAGGCTCGAGTAGTCCGCCGGCGAGGAGCAGGGAGCGAACGGCGCAGCGTCGAGGCTGCACTCGAGCGTCGTCCCGCCTTCGACGTCGGTGAACTCGAACGACGCGTCGGTGGACGAGACGGCGCCGGACGGGCCGGAGTCGATCGTCGGCGTGTCCACGAGCGAGACGATCCAGTTGCGCGTGGTCGCGGGAGACGGGTTCCCGGCGGCGTCCTTCGAGCGGACGTCCAGCGTGTGGGCCGCCTCGGTGAGGCCGTTGTAGACCGCCGGCGAGGTGCACACCGAGTAGGCGCCGCCGTCGAGGCTGCACTCGAAGGTGAGCCCGCTCTCGACGTTCGAGAAGGTGAAGGTCGCCGTCTGGGACGAGACGGCGCCGGTCGGGCCGGAGTCGATCGTCGGCGCGACCGGGGCGACCGTGTCCACGGTCCACACGCGCGTGGTCGTGTCCGACGGGCCGGCGGGCGAGGTCGCGCGGACGCGGAACGTGTGCTCGCCCTCCGCGAGGCCGGTGTAGTCGACCGGCGAGACGCACGGCGCGAACGACGCAGCGTCGAGGCGGCACTCGAGCGCGTCGCCGTCGCCGGTGAACGCGAAGGTGGCGCTCGTGGACGAGACCGAGCCGGAGGGGCCCGAGCCGATCGTCGGCGCGGGCGGCAGGACGGCGTGCTCGACCGCGTCGAGCGCGTCGAGCCGGGCGCCGGTCGCGACGAGCGGCGCCGGATTCGAGAACGCGGGCACCTGGTCGGCGGTGCCGAGGATGATGCTGCGCGTCTGCGCGACGGTCAGCGTCGGGTTCCGCGCGATCATGAGCGCGGCGACGCCGGACACCTGCGGCGCGGCCATCGAGGTTCCGTCGAGGCGCTGGTAGCTCTCGACGCCGGGGTCGAGGCACACCGCGCCGACCGCGTCGAGGAACGCGCCGTCGCCGACGTGCCCGTCGTTGTTCGAGGCGAGCTGGACCTTCAGGTAGACGGACGGCGTGCCGTCGAACATCGAGAGGTCGTCCTGGACGAGGACGAACTCGCCACTCGGCGACTCGCTCCAGAGCGAGGCGATCTCGGTGGTGATCGACGCGGGAACGTTGGTCGTGCCTCCGAAGATCCGGAGGAAGTCGCCGCGGGAATCGATGTCGTGGAGCAGGTCGTACTGGAGGAAGCAGCCGCGCTTGCCGGTCAGGTCGGCGAGCGGCAGGTCGTTCACGACCTGGTTGATCGTGTTCTCCGCGTAGGGGACCGGCGTCCCCGCCGTCACCGGGGGCGAGTCGGCGAGGCTGAACGTCGCCGCCGACTTGAAATCGTCGGTGCGGCCCCAGAGCGGGCCTCCGTTCGTGGCCGTGGGAAGGGCCCAGCGGGCGCCGAAGCCGGGATCCTCGAAGCTCTCGAGCTGGCCGACGAAGTCCCAGCTCGGGCTCGCGCTGAAGATGTCGTTGCCGGGCGCCGCGATGTCGACGCTCGTCGCGCCGTAGTTGGAGTAGGGCGCGCGCCCGTCGGTCTCGTTCGACGCTGCGACGCAGATGATCCGCGCGCTGTTGTAGGCGCACGGGTACTCGAGCGGCCCGACGGTGTCCATGTTCACGCCGTCGTTTCCGGCGGCGAAGACGAAGAGGGTGTTCGCGCAGGCGGGCGAGTTGATCGCGTCGAGCTCGGCCTGGGAGAAGCCGGGACCGCCGAAGCTGCCGTTCACGACGCGCGCGCCGTTCTGGCAGGCGTAGGTGTAGGCGGCGATCGTGTCCGAGGAGTCGAACGAGCCGTAGAAGTCGCCGGCGCGCACCGGCATGAGCGAGACGTCCCAGTTCACGCCCGGGAGGCCGAGGTTGTTGTTGCCCTTCGCGCCGATCGTCCCGGCCACGTGGGTGCCGTGGTAGTGGAAGTCGAGCGGGACGGCGTCCTCCTGGACGAAGTCCCAGCCGTGCGTGTCGTCGACGAAGCCGTTGCCGTCGGAGTCGCCGCCGCCCGCCGGGTC
This sequence comes from uncultured Actinomycetes bacterium, assembly GCA_963705875.1. GTDB lineage: Bacteria > Actinomycetota > Thermoleophilia > Gaiellales > Gaiellaceae > CAVRUF01. The sequence continues at coordinate 421,116 of OY970117.1, forward strand.
GTCGTTCGTCCAGATGTTCCCGGCGAAATCGGGATGGTCGTAGGCGACGCCCGTGTCGATCACGGCCACGATCACGCTCGTGCTGCCGGTCTCGAGATCCCAGGCCGCGGGCATGCCCATCTTCGGGAGCGCCCAGAGCTCGCCGTACTCGGGGTCGTTCGGGACGACCGCCGCCTCGCGCTCGAAGTTCGGCTCCGCGTAGGCGACGTCGGGATTCGCCTCGAGCGTGCCGACCGCCTCGCCGACCTCGACGTCGTCGGGCAGGTCGACGACCTGCATCCGGGGGAGGAGCGTGGCGTCGACGGTCGCGTCGACCTCCTCGAGCGCGTCGGTTCGCTCGGCTGCCGTCGTTCCCGCCTTGAAGCGGACGATGACCTGGCCGTTGGCGAGCGTCTCCTCCGGAACCGCCCGGCCCACACTCGAGGGCGCGTCCACGCGCTTCGCGGCATGCGGTTCGGCCGCGCTGGAGCCGCCCGCCCCGATGGCGAGAAGAACGATCCCTGAGAGAGTCAGGCCAAGCCGCAGGGCGTGTTTGGGCACCACGACTGGTTTTCGCACTTCGGGAGGGCGATCTAGACCCCCTTTAGGGGCTGTCTGACCTCGCTGTGAGACTTGTGTTCATGCCCGAAGAAGCAACTCGCGTGGTCGTGGTCAGGCCGCGCACCGTGCTCCAGATCCTCGGGATCGTGCTGCTCGTCTTCTTCGGGCTCTCGCTGGTCTACCTCGCCTGGCACGTGATCACGTGGATCCTGATCGCGCTGTTCTTCGCCGCGGCGCTGAATCCCGCGGTCGAGTTCTTCGTGCGGCGCGGCATCCGCAGGGGCATGGCCGCGGGGATCGTGTTCGCCGCGGCGCTCCTCGCGCTCACGGGGCTCGGCTTCCTCGTCATCCCGCCGCTCATCACCCAGATCCGCGACTTCATCGAGGCCGTTCCCGATCTCATCGACGACCTGACGAAGGGCCGCGGGCCGCTCGGATTCCTGGAGCGCGACTACGAGATCGTCGAGCGCGTGCGGGAAGCGATCGAGGAGCACGGCCTCGGCGGCGTCCTCGGCGTCACCGAGCCGGCGGTGGCCGTGGCGAAGAGCGTCGTCACCGCGGTCGTCGGCGCGGTCACGATCGCGTTCCTCACCTTCTTCATGCTCCTCGAGGGCCCGACGACCGTCCAGCGGTTCCTCGGGCTCCTCCCGAAGTCGATGGCCGCCCGGTGGGAGCGCGTCGGCGGCGAGATCTACAAGACGATCGGCGGCTACGTCACCGGGAACCTGGCCATCAGCCTGATCGCCGGCATCGCCGCCACGATCGTCCTCCTGCTTGTGGACTCGAAGTACGCGGTCGCGCTCGGCGTGGTCGTCGCTGTGCTCGACCTGATCCCGCTCGCCGGCGCCACGCTCGCCGCGATCATCGTGACCGCGGTGGTCGGGGTGGAGCTCGGCTGGGTCCAGGCCGTCATCGTCGCGATCTTCTTCGTCTGCTACCAGCAGCTCGAAAACCACGTGCTCCAGCCGCTCGTCTACGGGCGGACGGTGCAGCTCTCGCCGCTCCTCGTGCTGATCGCGGTGCTGATCGGCGCCGAGCTGGCGGGGATCCTCGGAGCGCTCGTCGCGATCCCGGTCGCCGGTTCCGTCCAGGCGATCCTGCGGGAGATCCTCGAGTACCAGCGCGAACGCCGGGCGATGTCGGCGCGTTAGAGCCCGGGGTAGCGCTCGACGTTCTTGATCGAGTCGACCGTGCGGTCGCGGTAGCCCTGGTCGTAGCCGGTGCCGCCGTCGAGCCAGTCGCGGGCGCCGTCGTAGCCGTAGAGCGTGTCGCGGCCGGGGCCGCCGAAGAGCCGGTCGTTGCCGGCGTCGCCCTGGATGCGGTCGTTGCCCTTGCCGCCCTTGAGGATGTCGTTCCCGCTGAGGCCGGCGAGGATGTCGTTGCCGCCGAGGCCGCAGATCACGTCCTTGCGCGAGGTTCCGAGCAGCTGGTCGGCCCCGTTCGTGCCGCGGATCGTGCACTTCTGCGCGCCGTGCGCGCTGGCGGCGACCGGCCCCCAGGCGATCACGAGTGCTGTGAGAAAGAAGCCGAACCCTGAGAGCAGAACGCGAAGTCGCATGACGATTCCCTTCGTGCGCCGCAATCAGTTGTGCACGGATGGAATCGGCAGCGAGGCGGCGCATCGGCCATCCCTCGAACTGCGTCCCCCGCGCGCGTGAGATAGGAGTGGCCCGTGGACGGCCCTTTCGGACCGCCCACGGGCCGGCCAGGTCTAGAGCGCGGCGTCGGTCGAGCCGGCGCGGCGCCGGCGCGAGAGAGCGCCGAGGGCGAACATCGTCAGACCCAGGGCGAGCCCGCCCAGAAGCGGGCCCTTGTCGGACGGGCCGCTGACGTTCGCGGCCTCGTCGATGGCACGAGGACGCGGAGCCGTCCCCGTCGCCGCCGGAGCCGCCGGCGCCGGTCGAGCCCGCACCGTCGGCGTTGTCGTCGTCACCGGTGTTGCGCGGCTTCGTGCCGGTGCCGGTGCCGCCGGCGCCGTCGCACGTGAGGTCGAGCGCGATGGTCGGCTCGAGCGCCACGTCGAGACAGTCGAGCGGCGGAGGAAGGTCGGGGACGACATTTCCGTCGCCGTCGCCGTTTCCGCCGTCGCCATTGCCGTCGCCGTCGCCGTTGCCGTCACCGTCGCCCGAGCCGCCGCCCGAGCCACACTCGCCCAGGCTCGCGGCGAGCCCGGCGTTCGCGGTGCCGCCGCCAAGGACGCCGCCGATGCACGAGACCTTGAGGATGCCGCCGATTCCAGGCGTGGGGCCGGCCGTGGCCGTACCTTCGCCCGTTCCAGGCACGACGATGCCCTGGTCGCCGGTGGCGTCGGTGTTGCCCTTCACCTTGGTCGTCCCGATCGTGACCGGGACGTCGGCATCGTCACCGCTGGTCGGATCGAGAATGGAAACCTGTCCGAACGCGGGGACGCACAGCGCTGCCGCTGCGACCACGAGGGTCGCGATGCTGGTCGTGATGCGCATCCAGTTCATTTGGTTGCCTCCTTCGAGATCATGCGATCTCGGTTGTGGTCTTTGGAGGACGCGGCCGGTGTCGAATACATGCGCCGAATCACTCGAACGGGGTAGGGCCGGCGCAGCCCGGGATGAGAGCTGCGCCGGCCGTGGGGTTAGGCGGGTCGGATCGAGGGACGGATTCGCCTGACCGCAGGGATCAGAAAGGCGACCATCGTCAACCCGCCACCTGCGCGACTTCCAGGGTGCGTACGGCCGTTTGGGAGGTGCGGACGGCTGCCCGGCCGGCGTTCCCTGGTTCGCGTAGAGCCGCTCGAATCGCTCGAGCGAGATGGATAGGAGTGAACGGCCGGACGAGGCACGTGTCCGGCGCGGAGATCGGTGCTGCGTCCTCGTGGCCGGCGATGTAGACGACCGGGATGCCGGCGAGCCGGGCGGCGAGCTCGTCGCCGGGATCAGCCTCCACGTCCGTGACGGCCACGTCGATCGTCTCGTACGCGGCGAGCTCGAGCGCTTCCGCCGGGCCGGTCGCCGAGAGGATCCGGTAGCCGTAGTGCTCGAGCGCGACCCCGAGCGACTGGCGTACCTCGGGATCGTCCTCGACGAGAAGCACCGTCTCGAGGCCGTGGTCGGCGGTGAGAAGCTCCTCCGGCGCGGGCGCGGTGAGGACGGCCGGCCGTGCGGCGAGCGGGAGGACGACGCTGAACGTCGTTCCCACGCCGGGCTCGCTCGTGACGTCGATCTGCCCGCCGTTTCCGACGACGAGGTCGTGGACGATCGACAGGCCGAGCCCGGTGCCGTCGGCCTCCTCCTTGGTCGAGAAGAACGGATCGAAGACGCGGGCGAGGGTGGACTCGTCCATGCCGCTGCCCGTGTCGGTGACCCGCAGCTCGACCGCATGCTCGCCGGCGTGCGTCTCGAGGCGGATCGTCCCGCCCTCGGGCTGCGCGTCGCGGGCGTTCAGGGCCAGGTTGAGGACGATCAGCTCGAGCTGCGTCCGGTCGGCCAGCACGGTCGCGGGCCGCTCGCTGCGCGTGTGCGTGAGCTCGAGACCGCCGTCGAGCAGCGGGTCGATCATCGCCGTGACGCTCGCAAGCAGGTCGTCGAGGTCGAGGATCGCCGGCTCGAGGGCCTCGTGCCGGCCGAAGGCGAGGAGCTCGCGGAGGATCCGCGTCGCGTCGCCGCAGGCCTGCTCGATCGCCGCCACCTCGGTCTCGACCGCGGGACCGACGCGGTCCTTGGCGAGCGAGGCGTGCGTGCGGATGATGAGGACGAGGTTCCCGAAGTCGTGGGCGATGCCGCTCGCCAGGCGGCCCATGACCTCCATCTTGGCCGCGCGGGCGAGCCGCTCCTCGAGCTTCGTCCGCGCGCTGACGTCGGCCGCGAGGAGCAGCCGGCCGCCCGTGTGGAAGCCGTTCCCGGTGAGCGGTGCGGTGTAGAGCGCGGCCGAGACCGGAGCCTCGTTCTTGCGGCTGCAGTCGAGCTCGTGGCCGTTCAGCGGCGTGTCGGCCATGACGCGCTCGAAGAGGTGGCCGACGCTCTTGCCCGCGGCGGCCATGGGGAGCCGTTGCCCCTCCACCTCGCCGCGCGACCAGCCGAACAGCCGCTCGGCGCCGGCCGACCAGCCGCGGACCTGTCCGCGGGAGTCGAGCTCCACGACCGCGAGCGGAGACGCCTCGAGGACGGCCTCGAGCCGATCGATCACCGCGACGAGCCGGGCCTTCAGGAGCGCCACGGTCGTCGCGGCGACGATGAGCGCACCGCTCGCGATCAGGAGCCGGACGGGACTGGGTGAGCCGGCGGGCGCCGCGTACTCGACCACCGCGTAGCACGCCAGCACGAGCCCGAGCTGGATCATCCAGCCCGAATGCCCGAAGAAGTACGCGGCGTAGAGAGCGACCCAGAAGTAGAAGAACTCGTACGCGTCCGCTCCGCCGACGTAGAGCGCGGTGCTCGCGAGCAGCGTGCCGCCGGCGCAGAGGAGCTCGAACGCCATGACGGGCAGACGGTCGAACGCGATCAGCGGGACGAGCGAGAACGCAATCGCGGTGAGCGCGGTCGCGGCGAGCGCGGCCTCGTTTCGCGGCTGCTCGGTCGGAAGGGCCAGCGACGCGAGCGCGAGCAGGCCGCCGACGGCGAAGAGGTAGAACGCCGCCCGGGCCATCGCCGGACGCTCGTCGCGCTCGCCGGATCCGCTCAGGCGGAGCCGCTCGCGCAGCGAGGCCGGGATGGACATGGCCGTGTCGGTGGAGACGAACTTCAGCATGTCCGCCTCCTCACGCGATGATGTGCTGTCGGAGCGCCAGGGCCACCGCTTCGGTGCGGGTGCCGACGCCGAGCTTGGCCATCACCGTGGCGAGCCTCTTCTGGACGGTGTGTCCCGAGAGGAAGATCCGCTCTCCGACCTCGTCGTTCGTGAGGCCGTCGGCGACGAGCCGAAGCAGCTCGCGCTCGGTTGCCGTGAGAAGCCGGGCGACGCCCGACTCCATGAGTGCTCCGGCGAACGCCGGGTCGACGTAGCAGCCGCCTGCGCCGACGACCTCGATGGCGCGGGCGAGCTCGCAGAGCGGCGCCTCCTTGAGGACGAAGCCGCGGGCACCCGCGTCGAGGGCGGCGGTCGCCTGGCCGAGCTCGGCGTGCCCGGTGAAGATGATCACCGCGGTCTCGGGCGCGACCTTCCGGATCGAGTTCGCGGCGACGGCGCCGCTCAGGTTGGGCAGGCCGAGATCGACGAGTGCGACCTGGGGCTGCTGCTCGGCGATCCGGGCAAGTGCGTCGCGGCCCTCGATCGCGCGGGCGACGATCTCGATACCCCTCGCCTCGAGGTACGCGCAAACCGCCTGGAGGACGACCGGATGGTCGTCCGCGACAACGCACGTCGTGCGCTCGAGCTCAGGCATGGGAAGAAGCTCCACGCCACCCGCCCGATAGTCGCTTTCGAACGAAAAATCCTCTGCATATCCGCGCATTTGGCACCCCTTCGTTCGTGTTCGTATCGCTAAAGGGGAAGCAACCTGGAAAAACTTGCGCGGTGTTTTCGCGGATCACTCGAACGGGGGGCGCCCGGCCGAATCTCCGCGGGCCCCGCGGCGTCCCCCATCCGCGCCGCCGGGTGCCCCAGGAGGGGGATCTGTGCGAAACGAGGATTGGCACGGCGTTTTCGAGGGGTACCGTGCGTATAAGCACATGAGCTCAGCGCCCCTGCACGAGGTTCCGCTTCCGAAGACCCAGCCCGCCGGCGGGGCTGCCGAGGCGGCCGCGTCGCTCTACGAGCGCTACTACGACCGGGTCTACGGGTTCTGCCTCTACCAGCTCGGCAACCGCGAAGAGGCCGAGGACGCCACGCAGACGACCTTCCTCTCCGCGCTGCGCGCGCTCGAACGCGGGGTCGTTCCGCAGATGGAGGCCAACTGGCTCTTCACGATCGCGCGCAATACATGCCGCGGGCGCTTCCGCACGCGAGGGTTGAGCCGCGAGCGCGAGACGCTCAGCGACCCGCATCTTCTCCAGGCCGTCTCCCCGGACCACGAGGCCGCCGGCGACCAGCTCTTCTCCCTGGAGGACGCACTCGCCGACATGCCCGAGCAGCAGCGGCGGGCGATCATCCTGCGCGAATGGCGCGGCTGCTCCTACGCCGAGATCGCCGACGAGCTCGAGCTCTCCGCTCCCGCGGTCGAGACCCTGATCTTCCGCGCGCGCCGCTCACTGGCGCAGCGCCTCGAGCATCCGCCGGTTCCGGCGAAGCGTGCCGGGATCCTCTCCGGCTTCGGCTCGCTCTTCACCGGCCTCAAGGCGTCGCTCGGGCTGGGAACGGCCGCGAAGGCCGGGCTCGCCGTCTCCGCCGCCGTCGTGGCGATCGGGATCGGCGTCTCGTCGGACGTGCCGCAGCGGCCGCCCGCGGAAACCCCGCCGGCCGTCGATCTGCCGGTCACCGCTCCGGTCGCGACGGCTCCTTCGGCGGGCGTGTTCAGCCCGGACGAGAAGGGCCCGAAGATCCATCCGCCCACGAAGACGAAGCCGGCGCCGAGCAAGCCGCAAGCATCAGCCCGGCCAGCCGGTAACCGGCCCCGTCGGCGAGCGTGCTCGATCCGATCGTGGGCGGCGGAAACGGCATCATCGATCCCGACCGGCCCGTCGGCTCGGTCGTCGACACGGTGAACGGCACCGTCGGCGGCCTCACGGACACGGTCGACGGCGTCGTCGACGATGTGGTGGACGGCGTGAATCCGCTGCTGCCGCCCGAGCTGCAGCTTCCGGACATCGACCTGCCCGCCGCTCGGGCTCCAGTAGCTCCGGCCTCGCCGCGCAAGGTTTTCGCGGCGGAAGCGTCCTTAGGTGTGGATCGCGTGGCTCGCCTCGGGCGAGTGTGCTTCGTCGACGCGATCCGGGCGGTACATCCCGCCGCCCGCCTGATCCCTGACGGAGGCGGCCCGGAAGGCCGCCTCCGTTTCTTCGGGATCTAGTTTCCGAGGCCGAGCGGGCCGAGGTCGATCGGAAGCTCGGGAAGCTCGATCGGGAGGCCGGCGACCGGATCGGTCGTCTCGGGCTGCGGCTCGGGTGCGTCCGGCTTCGCCGGCGGGGCCTTGTCGGCCGGGGCCTTCGGCGGGTTCGAGCTCCGCGTGGGCTTCGGCTTCGCCGGGAGCGCGGTGCTCGGCGCCGTGGCCGTGTAGGCGACCGTCTCGGCCCTCGCCTGCTTGTGCGCCCGCTTCTTCTGCTTCGGCGGGACGCTTACGAAGGCCGGCGGGGACTCGGGCACGACGCCGACGCTCGGCGCGACCGACCCGGTTCCGCCGGCTCGGAGCCGTCGTAGGACGAGTACGCGAGAAACGCTGCGACCGCGATGGCGGCGAATGCGATCGGCGCGAGCCGGAACGAGGGCAGCCGCCTGCGCGTCTGGGCCGGCGCCGGCGCGGCGTGTCGACGATCCTTGTCCTTGAGCGGTCCTGAATTGCCCTGCCCGTCGGCGAGCAACGCGTCGATGAGCGTCCAGACGGCGGGGCCAGAGGTCGTCTCCGGCGTGTCGCGTGTCGGCATTTACGATCTCCTTTCGCTTGGGAGCACGACTCCCATGAAGATCGGATCGCGCATGGAATGGGGCGATGGGGCCGTAGCCAATTCGAGGTGCCTCGATCGCCTACGTCGATTCACCCGCCTGCGCAAGTTTTTCGCGCCTGCGCGCTCCTTGTTCCTAGAGCGCGGGACGCCTCGCGGCACACCCGTCTCGCGCTCCAGGCGGTGGCACGCCAAAACCACCACCTGTCGGTCCAGACGGCGGGGGCGGCTTCGCGCAGCCGCTCCCGCCACTGGGCCCGCCTCGTCTGCCGCGCCCGCTTAGTGCGGGCGCGGCAGTCTTCATGCGCTAGGAGGCCACGAAGCCCAGGGCCTGCGCGTGACAGTCGTTCGTCGAGGCGCGATGGACGGTCGCGGCGGCAACCATCCCGTCGAGCGCGGGTAGAGGAGCACCTGAGCGGCCCGGTTCAAGAACGCCGCCGAGACCGACATGGCGGGCTCGGCTACCCAAGGCTCTCGGAGCCCGTGCTCTTAGGAGGGGGCCAACGGGGGAAACCCGGTTTCCCCCGTTTAATGCGCCTGGGAGGATTCGAACCTCCGACCCGCGGATTAGAAGTCCGCCGCTCTGTCCACTGAGCTACAGGCGCCCGCGTGGCGACGGTAGCAGCGGCGCTAGGATGAGCCTTGCGCGGTGGCGGTAGCTCAGTTGGTAGAGCCCCGGGTTGTGGTCCCGGTTGTCGTGGGTTCGAGTCCCATCCGCCACCTCTCCGGCTCGTGCGCTACTCGGCCCAGATCTGGGCCAGGTGCACGACCGTCGCGACGGCGGCGCCGAGGTCGGCCACGCAGAGCCACTCGGAGCGGCTGTGGAAGTCGTGTCCGCCGGTGGGGAGGTTCGGCGTGGGCAGGCCGCGCTCGGAGAGCCTCGATCCGTCGGTGCCGCCGCGGATCTCGTGGAGCGTCGGCTCGATCCCGGTGCGCCGCACCGCCTCGAGCGCCTTGTCGAGCACGTGCGGATGGTCGTCGAGGTACTCCTTCATGTTCCGGTACTGCTCGGTCACCTCGATCTCGACCGAGGAGCCCGGGATACGCGGCGACCGCCTCGTCGGCGAGCCGGCGCACGAGCTGCTCCTGCTCGTCGAGCAGGTCGTCGTCGAAGGCGCGCAGGATCATGACGAGGGTGAAGACCTCGCTGTTCCCGGACGCGCGCCAGGGGTGCACGAAGCCGTCGGCGCCCTCGGTCGTCTCCGGCGAGAGCGAGTCGGCCGGCAGCGCGCGCGATGAAATGGGCGGCGGCCTTGAGCGCGTTCACGAGCCGGTCCTTCGCGTAGCCGGGATGGACGGCGACGCCGGTGAACGTGATCGTCGCCTCGCGCGCGGTCCACGTCTCGTTCTCGATCTCGCCCGCCGTCGAGCCGTCGAGCGTGTAGGCCGCATCCGCGCCGAGGGCGTCCAGCTCGAGGCCGTCGGTGCCGGTCCCGATCTCCTCGTCGCGCGTGAAGCAGATCCGGATCGGCCCGTGCTCGATCTCCGGGTGCGCCAGCAGGTACTCGGCGGCGGCCATGATCGCCGCGACGCCGGCCTTGTCGTCCGCGCCGAGGAGCGTCGTGCCGTCGCTCGTCACCAGCTCGTGCCCGACGTGGTCGAGGAGCTTCGGGCTCACCTCGGGGTCGAGCGCGATCGCGGGATCGCCCGGCAGCGGCACGCGGCCTCCGTCGTAGCGGATCACCTGCGGCTGGACGTTGTCGCCGGGTGCGTCCGGCGCGACGTCGACGTGGGCGAGGAACGCGACCGTCGGGACGTCGCGGTCGACGGTCGGGGGAACGGTGGCGAGGACGTAGCCCTCGTCGTTCAGGAACGCGTCGTCGAGTCCGAGCTCGTGCAGCTCCTCCACGAGCAGGCGCGAGAGGTCGAGCTGCTTGGCCGTGGAGGGAACGGTGTCCGAGGTCGGGTCGGCCTGCGTGTCGACGCGCGCGTAGCGGACGAACCGCTCGAGCGCGCCGGGCGCGGTCTCGCGGGCGAGGTCGGAGCGAAAGCCGTCGTCGGTCATCCGACGCGGTACTTCACGTGGGCGACGCCGGGGCTGGAGAGCGCGCGTACGACCTCGAACTTCGGCGGGTTCGCGCCCAGGTTCGTCGAAGAGGCGGACGCCGCCGCCGAGCACCTTGGTGGCGATGTGCACCTCGAGCTCGTCGACGAGCCCGGCCGCGAGGTACTGCTGGATGAGCGCGGCCGCCGCCGGCCAGGAAGACGTCCTTGTCCTCCGCGGCGGCGCGGGCCTGCTCGAGCGCCGCCTCGATCCCGTCGGTGACGAAGTGGAACGTCGTGCCGCCCTTCATCTCGAGCGGCTCGCGCGCGTGATGCGTGAGCACGAAGACCGGCACCTGGAACGGCGGCTCGTCGCCCCACCAGCCGGTCGGGTTCGGGTCGTCGGACCAGGCTCCGGGGCCGAAGCCGCCGCTGTACATGTTCCTGCCCATGATCTGCGCGCCGATGTTCTCGGTCGACTCGGCGATGACTTCCGAGTCGGCGCCCTCCTCGCCGCCTTCGTAGCCGTGCCGCTCCCTCCAGTCACGCGTGGCGATTCCCCACTCGTGCAGCTCTTCGCCGCCCTCGCCGAGCGGCACCTCGAGCGTGGCGTTCGGTCCGGCGACGTAGCCGTCGAGGGACATCGTGATCCCGGCTCTCACCTTTCCCATGCGTCCGATCCTTCCACAACTGAGACAATCGCCAACCGATGAGCCTCGCCGACTTCGACCGCGTTCCGCTCACGTTCGGGCCGTCGCCGGTGCACCGGCTCGAGCGGCTGAGCGAGCACCTGGGCGGCGAGGTCGAGATCTGGGCCAAGCGCGAGGACGTGAGCTCGGGCCTCGCCTACGGCGGGAACAAGGTGCGCAAGCTCGAGTACCTCGCCGCGGACGCGCTCGCGCAGGGCTGCGACACGCTCGTCTCGATCGGCGGCGTCCAGTCGAACCACACGCGCCAGGTCGCGGCGGTCGCCGCGCATCTCGGGCTCGGCTGCGTCCTCGTCCAGGAGCACTGGGTCGACTGGGACGATCCCGTCTACGACAAGGTCGGGAACATCCTCCTGTCGCGGATCATGGGCGCCGACGTGCGGCTCGACGCGGCCGGCTTCGACATCGGGATCAGGCCGAGCTGGGAGGACGCGCTCGAGTCGGTTCGGGAGCGCGGCGGCAAGCCGTATCCGATCCCGGCGGGTGCTTCTGACCATCCGCTCGGCGGGCTCGGCTTCGCGCGCTGGGCGGAGGAGGTCGCGGAGCAGGAGGCCGAGCTCGGCGTGTTCTTCGACACCGTCGTCGTCTGCGCGGTGACCGGGTCGACGCACGCCGGGATGGTCGCGGGGTTCGCGCTGCAGGAGGCCGACCGCGCGGTGCTCGGGATCGACGGCTCGGCGACGGTGGAGCAGACCTGGGAGCAGATCGCGCGGATCGCCCGGTTCACCGCCGAGGCGATCGGCCTGGGCCGCGAGCTCGCCGACGAGGAGATCGTGCTCCTCGACGAGTGGCACGCGGGGATCTACGGGATCCCGGACGAGAAGACGATCGAGGCGATCCGCCTCTGCGCGCGGCTCGAGGGCGTCATCACCGACCCGGTGTACGAGGGCAAGTCCATGGCGGCGCTCATCGACCTCGTCCGCGACGGCCGCATCGCGCCCGGCTCGCGCGTCCTCTACGCCCATCTGGGCGGCCAGCCGGCCCTGAACGGCTACGCCGGCGCGTTCGCCTAGCACGCGTCCCGGCGGGCCACGGCCGGGGTCAGACCCCGGACACGGCCGAAAGCGGGTAATCCCGGGCCATGTCCCTGGACACGTCCTGCCCGCGCGGAAGATCCGATGGGCTCATGCGGCCCCGCGGGAGCTCGGACGTGGCCGCCGCGGACATGAGAGGGGTCTGACCCCGGTCGTGGCTCCGATGGACGCGCCTCCGTGTGGTCGTCGCGGGGGCGGCGGGTAGTTTTTCCGGCATGGCCGAGGAGCTCACCGAGCGGATCGTCGTCTTCGGGGAGGAGCTGCGGCTCGACCCGCCGCTTCCCGATCTCCTCGTCGCGGCGCAGGGGCACCTCGAGGAGCTCCGCGCCCGCTGGGGCGACGTGCTCCCGGCCGGCGAGCGGTTCGAGCTGATGAGCGAGGCGCTCGACGAGCTCGACGCGGCGCTCGACAGCGTCCGGGTCGCCCGTGAGCGGCTCGGGCGGATCGAGGCGCATCTCACCCGCTCGTTCGACCTCGCTCTCGCACGACTGCGCTCGGCCGAGCGCGACCTCGACTCGGAATGACCACGGCCGCCGAGCCGACCGTCGCGCAGCCGCGCGTCCGGGTCGTCTTCGGTGCGCTCCTGCTCGTCGTCCTCCTCGCCGCGCTCGACCAGACGATCGTCTCGACCGCGCTGCCGACGATCGTCGGAGAGCTCGGCGGCGTCGAGCACCTCTCCTGGGTGGTGACCGCCTACCTGCTCGGCGCGACCATCGTGACGCCGCTCTACGGAAAGCTCGGCGACCTGTACGGCCGCAAGCTGATGCTGCAGTCGGCGATCCTGATCTTCCTGCTCGGCTCGGCGCTCTGCGGGCTCGCGCAGGACATGCCGCAGCTGATCGCGTTCCGCGCCATCCAGGGAATCGGCGGCGGCGGGCTCATGGTGACCGCGATCGCGAGCGTCGGCGACATCGTCCCGCCGCGCGAGCGCGGCCGCTACCAGGGGATGTTCGGCGCCGTCTTCGGCGTCGCGACGATCATCGGGCCGCTCGCCGGCGGATTCATCGTGGAGCACCTCTCCTGGCGCTGGATCTTCTACGTGAACATCCCGATCGGTGCGGCCGCGTTCGCCGTCGTTGCGATCGTCATGCAGGCGCCGTCCGAACGCCGCCAGCACACGATCGACTACCTGGGGGCGGCGCTGCTGGCACTGGCGCTCACCTCCATCGTTCTCTTCACGAGCCTCGGCGGGACGACGCTCGGCTGGAGCTCGCCGACGATCGCTCTGCTGGCCGTCCTCGGCGCGGGCGGGGTTGCGGGCTTCCTCGCCGTGGAGCGTCGCGCCGCCGGAGCCGATCCTGCCGCTCGTCCTGTTCCAAAACCGCGTCTTCTCGGTCGCGAGCGCGATCGGGTTCATCGTCGGGCTCGCGCTCTTCGGCTCGATCACCTACCTGCCGCTCTACCTCCAGATCGCCAAGGGCCAGAGCCCGGCCGACTCGGGGCTGCAGCTCCTGCCGCTCATGGCCGGTCTGCTCATCACCTCGATCGGCAGCGGCCAGCTCATCTCGCGAATCGGGCGGTATCGCGTCTTCCCGATCGTGGGGACGGCGTTCATGACCGTCGCGCTGGCGCTCTTGTCGCGGATCACGGAGGACACGAGTCTCTTCGTCGTCGACGCCTACATGCTGCTGCTCGGATTCGGCCTCGGGATGGTCATGCAGGTGCTCGTCCTCGCCGTGCAGAACGCGGTCGACTACACGCTGCTCGGCGTCGCCACCTCGGGCGCCACGCTCTTCCGGTCGATCGGCGGCTCGATCGGCGTCTCGCTCTTCGGCGCGATCTTCGCCAACCAGCTCGCGACCAATATCGCGTCCCGCGTACCACCCGGCGCGGCGCTTCCGGACGCGACCGATCCGGCCACGATCGCGGCGCTCCCCGACGCGGTTCATGCCGCCTACGTGGAGGCGTTCGCCACGTCGATCCGGCCCGTGTTCCTCGCGGCGGCGTTCATCTCGGCGGTCGCGTTCGTGCTCACCTGGTTCCTGGAGGAGCGGCCTCTGCGCCACACGGTCGGGGCGGAGGGGATCGGCGAGAGCTTCGCGTCGCCGCGCTCGGACGACTCGTTCGAGGAGATCGTGCGCTCGCTGTCGGTGCTGACGGAACGCGAGAACCGCTGGGGCGCCTACGCCGGTCTCGCCGAGCGGGCCGGGGTGGAGGTCAGTCCGGCGGGGGCGTGGCTCCTCATCCGGCTCGGCGACGGAGACATGCCCACCGTGGAGCCCGAGCGGCTCGCCGGACCGTTGCTCGAGCTGCGCGGACACGGGATGGTCGTCACCGGCGCCCGGCTCACCGAGACGGGTCGTGCGGCGCACGATCGTCTCGTCGCCGCGCGAGAGAAGAGGATCGCGGAGCTCCTCGACGGCTGGGAGCCCGAGCGGCATGCGGAGCTCGAGGAGGTCGTCGCCGGGTTCGCGCGCGACCTCGCCGCCGAGATGCCGCGCGAGCCGAGCTAGGGCTGCGGCGGCTTGCGCACGGCGTCGCGCGCGCGGTTGGCCGCGTCGGCGACCTTCGGTGTGTACTCGCGGGCCAGGCGGGCGGCCTTGGGGCCGTGCGTCTTCGCCAGCATCGCGGCGGTGAGCAGCATCTGCCGGCGGTGCCGCCGCGGGATGAGTCGCCATCCGCGCGTGAGGAGGAAGTACAGCTTGATCACGGGGTCGTCCTACCCGTCCGTCCGCCAGCGGAACCCGGTCGGCTCGAGCGCCGGCGCCATCGGGCTCGACGGCAGGCCCGGTCCCGGGTTCGACAGGTTGAATCCGCCCGGCGCGACGTCGTTCGGCGTGTCCGGATGGAAGACGGAGGCGAGGTACTGGATCTGTCCGCGGCCCGGCCCGAGCTCGAACTGCCCGCCGCCGTACGCCCCGATCGAGTGCTTCTCGCAGTAGTCGTAGGCGTCGCAGAGGGCGCTGAGGCTCCCGAACCGCGACGGCTTCACGTTCACGGTCTTCGGCGGCCACTCGAGCGCCTCGATGTCGGCGACCGAGTGGATGATCGCGTCCCAGGTGACCCGGTCTCGGACTCGTTCCAACACGGGCTTCGTCTCGGGCGTCACGTCAGGATCCTCGATCCACGCCTCCGGGAACGCCTCGATCACCTTGCGGTAGAGGTCGACGTCGGGCGCCTGGTCGACGACCGTGCCCTTGTACTGCCCCTTCAGGTCGATCGAGTCGACCGCGCCGAGCTCGCGCAGCTCCGCGATCAGCTCGTCCGTCCATTCGCTCGTCGCGTCGAGCTTGAACTTCATGTCCGGGTAGTTCTCGAGGATCCCGCGCACGGGCGCGCTCGTCGGCTCCTCGCCGAGGCGCATCGACACGACGAAGTTGAGCGGCCCTGCCTCCCGGCCGAGCGCCTCGGTCAGGGGAATCCCGGCCTGGCGGAGCGCCAGATCCAGCGCGGCGCTCTCGAAGCCCCAGCGCCGGTAGATGCGGTACACGTCGCGGTCGGGCGCCTGCGGGAACGTGTCGAGCCCGCCGACGAGCTCCGAGAAGGAGTCGATCGTGTGCGAGCCGGCGAGCGGCAGGAACGCGCCCGCCTCCTGGTGGCGCAGCTGGTCGTCGCCGTCGTAGGTGACGTCCTCGCCGACGCCCTCCTCGCCGCCTCCCGCGAGCTTGATCACGGTGGTGTGCCGGGTGAATCCGCTCGACACGTCGAGGACGAGCCCTTCGAGCGAATAGGACTCGATCTCCACGGGCAGGTCGCGCAGCAAGTCGTAGGTCGCCATCGCGGGGAAGTCTGCCCGAAGAGTCTTAGGAACCGCTTAGCCCGGTCTCATCCATCTTTCATCCACGTCTGGTCTCCTTCACTCATCGCATGAGCACCGCTCTCCTCTCCCCGTCGAATGCCCCCTCCGCCGCAGCCCTGCGGAGGGGGCACGCGGAGGTCGAGCGGCTGCTCGCCGAGTTGCGCCGTCTCGTCGGAGAGCAGGACGCCCGGGCCGAGCGCCTGCGGTGGCAGATCGCCGAAGCGGTCAAGGCCGACCTGGCGCGCCACGCGAAGTAAGTGGCCCCGGGAGGAATCGAACCTCCGCGCGCAGGTTCGAAGCCTGCCGCTCTATCCACTGAGCTACGGGGCCGAGCGAATCCAGTGTAGACCCGGGGTTCCCGCGTCCCTTTCGGCCATGTTGGGGGTCTGACCCCTGACATGGCCTTTCGCTCAGCGCCCGCGCTCGGCCTCCTTGTTCACCTCGGCGCCGAGGACGAGCGCCAGGCTCGAGAGCCACAGCCAGGTGAGGACGATGATCACGCCCGCGAGCGAGCCCCAGGCCTTGTTGTAGGAGCCGAAGCGGTCGACGTAGAGCGCGAATCCGCCCGACGCGGCGAGCCAGATCACGATCGCGACCACGGCGCCCGGGGTCACGAGGCGAAGCCGGCGCGGCTCCGTGTTCGGGCCGAGGTAGAGCACCGCGCCGAAGGTCGCGAAGAGGACGCCGATGAGGATCGGCCACTGGGCGATCCACCAGATCCAGCTGACGGCGCTCTCGGCGTCGAGGACGTCGCCGAGCCATTCGGACATGACCGGCCCGAGCACGAGCAGCGCCAGCAGGAGCGCGAGCGCCAGCAGCACCCAGCCGAGCATGAGGAGCGCGAGCAGGCGGCGGCGCACGTACGAGCGGCTCTCGGTGAGCCCGTGGATCCGGTTCAGCCCGCGGATGAGCGCGCCCATCGCGCTCGTCGCCGTCCAGACCGCGAGCACGACACCGACGACGATCAGCGCAACCCCGCCGCTGGTGTTGTCGAGCGCGCGCGTGAGCGAGTCCTGGAGAAGCGCCGTCGCCTCGTCGGGCACGACGCCGTCGAGCCGGTCGACCAGGCTTTGAACCGTGTCCTCGCCGGCGAGCACCGTGAAGAGGCCCAGCGTCACGAGCCCGACGGCCGGCACGGCCAGGAACGCGTAGTAGGCGAGCGCAGCGGCGGCGTCGGTCGCTCCGTCGTCGAGGGCGCCGCGGGCGGCGCGGGCGAGGATCGCGGGCCACTTGCGTTCCATGAACCCACGCATGCGGAGGGAAGCTACCGAATACCCTTACGGGCGAAACGCGGGCGTGGCGGAACTGGTAGACGCGACGGGTTTAGGACCCGTTGAGCGAAAGCTCTTGGAGGTTCGAGTCCTCTCGCCCGCATCTCGGCGTAGCGGCTACTCGTCGTCGACGCTGCCGCCCAGCCCGCACAGGAGGACTAGCTCGGTGGGGAGCGGCACGCGTTGCGTTCGCTCGAAGATCCTGGCGTAGGAGTAGCGGAGCTCCACCTCGTCGTAGCTGGATGCGCCCTGGTTGTTCACGCGGGGTCGACGGGCACATGCCCTTGAACGTCCCCAAGACCATGAGCTCCTGGAGTCTCTCCAGGGTCGAGCGTGAGCGGATGGAACGGCACCGAGCGCTTCGTCGGCCGAGATGTTCGGTCGGCCCCGGGCGCCGAGCTTCAACGTCGATCGAATTGCGAGCGACCTGGTTGCCAGTCCTGTCCGACGTGGTCACGCCCTCGAGCGTGATCGGAAGCCTTCCGTCGTTCGCGACCGACGATCAGGAACCTGAACTGGCCGTCCTGCCGGAAGTCCATCACTGCGGTTTGGCGTTCGACGAGCCATGCGTCGCGGATCGTCCTCGGCCGGAACGAAACGCTGCGACATTCGGGCCGGGCCACCAGCTGCTCCCTCGCGAGCGGCGCGTACGTACGCAGCCAGAGCACGGCGATCACCGCCGTGGTCAGCAAGAGCGCGACGAGCGCGGCCACGATCCAACGCCAAGGGATCCGAGGCCGCGCTGTGACGGCGGACGGCGCCTGCTCGGTGTGGTCGAGCGTCATGCTGGCCTGGGGTTTACACCGCTGCTCGGACGGAGTCAACGCCGACGCTTCTCTCCGCAGCGCGGCGCGACGCTGGCAGAATGGGCCGGGCTGTGAAGACGACCGTCGAAGAGCTCCCCGAAAACCGCGTTCGCCTCGCGGTCGAAGTCTCCGAGCACGACGTCGCGCACGCGTTCGAGCACGCCGCCACCGACCTCGCCGCCAACACGCGGATCCCGGGGTTTCGGCCCGGCCACGCTCCGCTCGCGGTCGTCACCGCGCGCATCGGGCGCGACGCAGTCTGGGACGAGGCCGTCCGCGGCCACCTCGACGGCTGGTTTTGGAACGCGGCCGACGAAGCGGGCATCCAGGCGGTCTCGGCACCCGAGGTCGAGCTGGGCGAGATGCCCGGCGAGGGCGAGCCGTTCCAGTTCACGGCGACCGTCGCCGTTCTGAACAAGCCCGAGGTGGGCGAGTGGACCGATCTCGAGGTGCCGAAGGCCGAGGCCGAGGTTCCCCAGGAGATCGTCGACGCCGAGCTGGAGGAGCTCCGTCGGACCGTGGCCGAGCTCGTCCCGGTCGACCGTCCGGCGCAGGAAGGCGACACGGTCGTCGTCGACCTCGAGGGCGAGCAGGTCGGGACGCAGCGCGACTACGTGACCGAGGTGGGGAGCGGCCGGCTGATCGACGAGCTCGACGACGCGCTTCCCGGCATGGCCGCCGGCGAGGCGAAGACGGTCGTGCTCGCGATGCCCGACGAAGCGACCACGGACGTCCTCATGACGCTCAAGGAGATCAAGGAGCCCGTGCTCCCGGAGATCGACGACGACCTGGCGAAGTCGGCGAGCGAGTTCGACACGCTCGCCGAGCTGCGCGCCGAGATCGAGGAGCGGCTGCGCGAGTCGATCGCCGACGAGGCCGAGGCGGCCTTCCGCGAGTCGGCCGTCGACGCGCTCGTCGACGCGACCCCGTTCGAGGTTCCCGGCTCGCTGGTCGACCGGCGCGCGTCCGAGCTCTTCAACGGGCTCGCCCGCTCCCTCGCCCAGCGCGGCATCGGCGTCGAGACCTACCTGGCCACGACGAACCAGTCGCAGGAGGACGTCGCCATGCGCCTGCGTGCGCAGGCCGAGCGGGCGATCCGCCGCGAGCTCGTGCTCGACGCGGTCGCGGACAAGCTGGAGATCGAGATCACGGACGAGGAGCTCGACGCCTTCGTCCGCGAGCAGTCGGAGGCGGTCGGCGACGACCCCGACACGACGCTCGCAACCCTTCGTGAGCGCGGCGCCCTCGAGGCGCTGCGATCCGACCTGAGAATGAGAAAAGCACTCGACGAGATCGCGGCCGGCGTGAAGCCGATTCCGGTGGAACTTGCCCAGGCCCGCGAAAAACTCTGGACCCCGGAGAAGGAGAAGGCACAGTCCGGGATGAACATTTGGACCCCAGGCAGCGAGGAGGAACGTACGACATGAGTCCCCTGATCCCGATGGTGGTGGAGCAGACATCGCGCGGCGAGCGCGCGTTCGACATCTACTCGCGCCTCTTGAACGAGCGAATCATCTTCCTGGGAACCCCGATCGACGATCAGATCGCGAATCTCATCATCGCGCAGCTGATCCATCTCGAATCGGAGGATCCCGACAAGGACATCTCGATCTACATCAACTCGCCGGGCGGCTCGGTCTACGCCGGCCTCGCGGTGTACGACACGATGCAGTACATCAAGCCGCAGATCCAGACCGTCTGCGTCGGCATGGCGATGTCGATGGGAGCGGTCCTCCTGGCGGGCGGCGCCCAGGGCAAGCGCATGGCGCTGCCGAACTCGAAGATCCTGATCCACCAGGTCTCGAGCGGCTTCCAGGGCCAGGCGACGGACATCGAGATCCAGGCGCGTGAGGTCATCAACATCAAGCGCCGCCTGGAGGAGATCCTCGCCGAGCACACCGGCCAGGAGACCGAGAAGGTTTCCAAGGACATGGAGCGCGACTACTTCATGACCGCGCAGGAGGCCAAGGAGTACGGAATCATCGATACGGTCCAGACCCAGCGCGGCGCCGGAGTCGCCGCAGCAGCCGCCTGATCCCCCTAGGCGTAACCGCCAAGACCCGCTACAAGGTTAAGCAGACATGGCCCGAGCGACTGACGGAAACGAACAGCTCCTCTGCAGCTTCTGCGGCAAGAGCCAGAGGCAGGTCAAGAAGCTGATCGCCGGTCCCGGCGTCTACATCTGCGACGAGTGCATCGATCTCTGCAACGAGATCATCGACGAGGAGCTCACCGCTCCGGCGCAGCTCGACCTCGACAACCTGCCGCGCCCGAAGGAGATCTACGAGGTCCTGAACGACTACGTGGTCGGCCAGGAGGAGGCGAAGCGCACCCTCTCGGTCGCGGTCTACAACCACTACAAGCGCGTCCAGATGGCGATCGGCGAGGGCGAGGTCGAGCTCGCCAAGTCGAACATCCTCCTGCTCGGCCCGACCGGCTGCGGCAAGACGCTCCTGGCGCAGACGCTCGCGCGGATCCTGAACGTGCCGTTCGCGATCGCCGACGCGACCGCGCTCACCGAGGCCGGCTACGTCGGCGAGGACGTCGAGAACATCCTCCTCAAGCTGATCCAGGCCGCCGACTTCGACGTGAAGAAGGCCGAGACCGGGATCATCTACATCGACGAGGTCGACAAGATCGCGCGCAAGGCGGACAACCCGTCGATCACGCGCGACGTGTCGGGCGAGGGTGTCCAGCAGGCGCTCCTGAAGATCCTCGAGGGGACGGTCGCGAGCGTGCCGCCGCAGGGTGGGCGCAAGCATCCGCACCAGGAGTTCCTCTCGATCGACACGACGAACATCCTCTTCATCTGCGGCGGCGCCTTCGCCGGCCTGGAGAAGATCATCGGCAAGCGGATCGGCAAGAACGCGGTCGGCTTCGGCGCCGACATCAAGTCGCGGCACGACACCGAGAGCGAGGAGCTGCACGCCAAGGTCATGCCGGAGGATCTCCTCGGCTACGGCCTGATCCCCGAGTTCATCGGCCGCCTCCCGGTCATCTCGGCGGTGCACCAGCTGACGAAGGAAGACCTCGTCCAGATCCTCCTCGAGCCGAAGAACGCGCTCGTCAAGCAGTACCAGCGGTTCTTCAACTACGACTCGATCGAGCTGATCTTCACCGAGGACGCCCTCTGGGAGATCGCCGACAAGGCGCTCGAGCGCGAGACCGGCGCCCGCGGCCTGCGCTCGATCATCGAGCACGCGCTCCTCGACGTCATGTTCGAGCTTCCGTCGCGCACCGACGTGAACAAGTGCGTGATCACGAAGGAGACGATCGAGAAGCACCTGCGCCCGACCCTCGTGACCGAGGGCGGCCGCTCCGAAGAGCCCGAAGAGCTGGCCGAAGAGTCCGCGTAGCTCGCGGCGCTTGGCACGTACGGCGCCCACTCGACCGACGCGACCTCGACGGGCGCCTTGAGGCCCTTGAGCTCGATCGTCCGCGCGTCGGAGCGCCGGATCTCGAGGTCCTGCACGCTCGCAGTCGTCACGAGGATCTCGCGGCCCTCCGCGGCGGAGCCGACCCGCGCGGCGGCGTGCACGCCCCGGCCACGGTAGTCGCCGCCCTGCTGGAGCGCGCCGTCGGTGTGGACGCCGATCCGTACGTCGAACACGAACTCCTGGTCGACCGCGCGCTGGACGGCCTGCGCCGCCTGCACCGCGTCGCCCGGTTCGTCGAAGGCCGCGAAGAACCCGTCCCCGGTGTGATCGACGACCTGGCCCGAGTGGTCGCGGAAGATGGCACGGAGCGTGTCGTCGTGTCGGCGCATGATCGTGCCCCACTGGCGGTCGTCCATCGTGTCGAGGAGCTCGGTGGACTTCACGATGTCGGTGAAGAGGAACGTCTTTCGGACTTCCCGCGACGTATCCCGGCCGAGCTCGGCGGCGACGCGCTCGGCGTCTCGAACCGCCTCGAGCCGCTCGAAGCGCGCGGCGGCCGCCTGGAGTTCCCAGAGAGCGGTCTCCTCGTCCTCCTCGGCCCGGGCGAGCAGGCCGAGCCGTTCGCGCGCCCGAGCGACGTCGTAGGTGGCGCCCGTCGCATCCCAGAGCCGGCGCGCCTCGCGGAAGGCGGCGAACGCGGCCGCGGTCTCGCCGCGCTCCTGCAGGATCAAGCCGGAGGCAAAGCGCGCGACCGCCTTCAAGGCGGACGTCTCGTAGGCGTCGGCCGTCTCGGCGAGCTCGCCGGCGTAGATCTCCGCGCGTTCGATCTCGCCGTTCGCAAGCGCGATTTCCACGCCGGCGGGGAGGAGGCGCGCACGCCCGGCGACCGTGAGCCCGCTTTCGGAGAGCGCTCGCGTGATCGAGACCGAGGCGCCCTTGGCGCTGCCCTGAGCGAGCCGGAGGAGCGAGAGCCCGGGCTCGGCCGTCGAGCCGTACTCGTCGGCGTCGCGGAAGCTCGCCTCCGCTGCGTCCAGGTCGCCCAGGCGCATCTGGATGTCCCCGAGCTCGTAGAAGGCCGCGCCCGCGATGCCCGGAGACCAGTCGCGGAGCTCCTCGCCGGCCCGGCCCGCCTGGTCCGCCGCCTCGCGGAGCTGTCCTTTGAACTTGAGGATCTCCGCGTGATTCACCCGGCACATGCCGGGGTAGCCCGCGAGGCCGCCCTCGGTGCAGAAGTTGTGCGCGAGGTCGGTCCACTCTCGCGCCCGGTCGTAATCCGCGGCGTCGCGGCACGTGCCGATCGTGTTGCAGTAGACGGCCATGGTCGAGAACTGGTCGAGTTCTCCGCCGACCGCGGCCGCGCCGGCCTCGTCGAGGAGGGCCCTGCCCTCGCCGACGTCGCCGCGCACGATGAGCGCCATCCCTCGCCGCTGGAGCGCCCGGATCTCGAGGCTCCGGTCGCCGAGGCGGCGGCCGATGTCCTCGGCGTGGCCGGCCAGCTCGAGCGTCCGTTCGGCCTCGTGAGCCGTGAAGCTGAGCAGGCTCTCCTCGAGGGCGAGGTAGCCGTGCACGAGCGACTCGGGCATGTCCGCCACGAGGTGCTTGGCCCTGCCGAGCCAGCCGTTCGCGACGGCGGTCTGGTTCTTGGCCGCCGCGTAGTAGTGCGCCAGGAGGATCGCCGCCGATGCGGCGGCGACGGCGTTGTCCTCCTCGACGAACGCCGCGTATGCGCGTTCGAGGAGCGGAACCGTCTCGACCGCGCGGCCGGTCCAGAGCGCCGCATCGGCGAGAAGAAGCAGGTCCTCGCCCCCGAGCGGGTTGTCGCGATGAGCCTCGGAGAGGAGGTCGTAGGCGGCTTGCCAGTCGCGGTTCGCAGCCGCGGTACGTGCGGCCTCCGGCGGATCCTCGGCGACGCGGCTCACTGCCAGCTGATCGAGACGACTTGCACCGGTTCGGCAATGCCCTTCAGCTCGACCGAGCGGGTGTTCTTCACCGGATACCGGATCGCCGTGTCGGCGAGCGTGTCCGAGCTCGCGATGATCTCGCCTGCACCGGCGAGCGCGCCGATCCGCGCCGCCGCATGGACGCCCTGTCCGCCGTAGTCGCCCTCGTCCTTCGCGAACGCGCCGCCCGCGTGCAGCCCGACCCGCACGTCAGGCGCGACGCCTTCGTAGGCATCCAGCGCCCGCTGCACGGAAACGGCCGCCTCGACCGCCGCCGCCGGGGAGTCGAACGCCGCGAAGAACCCGTCGCCGGTCTGCTTGATCACGTCGCCGCCCTCCGCCTGGAGGAGCTCGCGGAGCGTCCGGTCGTGCCAGGCGAGGAGCTTCTCCCACTTCGCCTCGCCGAGCGCCTCGGCAAGCTCGGTCGAACCGACGATGTCCGTGAACATGAACGTCCGGGTGACCGGAACCTCGCCGAGGAGCTCGGACACCCGCTGGGCGTCGAGCACGGCGCCGAGCCGCTGGAACGTCGAGCGGGCCGCGGTCAGCTCCTCCACGGCCGCGTCCTCGTCGCCGACCTTCCGCAGCGCGAGCCCGAGGTGCGTCTGCGCCTCGGCGGTCTCGTACGGGATCCCGACCTCGCGCCAGATCTCGACCGCGCTCTCGAGCTTCTTCACGGCCGCCGCGGCATCGCCCTCGGCCAGGCGGATCTCGCCCCAGGCGAGGCACACGCTCGCCTCGAACGCGGGAGTCCGCCCCTCGCCGACGCGGAACATCTCGGTCAGCTCGTCGAGCTGAGTCGCCGCCTCGCGCGCGGTCTTGAGATCGCCGGCCGCGAGCGAGATCTCGATCTGCGCCGGCAGCCGCCGGATCACGCTGATCGGATCGCCCTCAACCTCCATCGCACGCGTGATCGCGGACACGGCCGCATCGACCTTGCCCTGCGCCAGCCGCAGGAGTGCGAGCCCGGGCTGCGGGCTGCGGCCCCATTCCTTCGCCTTCTGGTACGCCTCCTCGGCGGCCGCGAAGTCCCCGCGGCGCCGGCGGATCTCGCCGATCTCGTAGAAGCCGGCCGCGGTCGTCCACGCGTCGAAGCCCTGGAGCTCCTCGCAGGCCTGAACCGCCTGCTCCTCGGCGCCGGCCCAGTCGCCCTGGAGGCGCTTGACCGTAGCGTGGTGCACGCGGCAGGCGCCAGGGAAGCCCTTGACGTCCATGCCGTCGCACCAGCGCTTCGCGGCCGTCGTCCACTCGGACGCGCGGCGGTAGTCGCCGACGCCGTTGCAGGACGTGATCGTCACGCAGTAGACCCATCCCGTCGAGAGCGGACGCAGCTCGCCGCTCACGGCGGAGGCGGTCGCCTCGTCGAGCAGTGCGAGACCCTCTGTCGCGTCGCCCCGAAGGACGAGCGCCCGCCCCTTGGTCACGAGCGCGAGCGCCTGGAGGTCGGGGCTCTCGAACCGCGTCGCGATCTCGTGCGCCATCTCCGCCTTCTCGATCGCAAGGTCGAGATCGGTCGCGAGCGAATTCATCCCCTGGAACAGCGCGAGGTAGCCGTGCTCGAGCGACTCGGGCTCGCCTTCGAGGAGCCGCTCGGCCTTCGCGAACCAGCCCTGTGAGACGGCGAGGTCGGCCTTGCCGAAGAAGTCGCCCGACAGGACGAGCGCGATCTGCGCCGCGCGCAGCTTCTCGCCACGCTTCAGGAATCCCGCGTGCGCGCGCTCGCGCAGCCCGATCGCCTCGTCGAGGTTGCCCAGCCACCAGGCGGACTCGGCCAGCATCTCGAGGTCGTCCCCGTTCAGCTCCGACTGGGCCGGCTTGAGCGTGTCGTACGCCTCGCGCCAGGCGCCGCGGGCGGCGGCCTCACGGCCGGCTGCGAGCGGATCGTCGACGAGCTGGGTCATCAGGCCTCGGGCAGATTCTACGTCCGTAGAATCGACAGACCGTGGACACGCTGTACCGCCCAGAAGGAGTGGAGGAGCGCTGGCAGCGGACGTGGGAGGAGGAAGGCCTCTACAACGCCGACCCCGACCCGTCCAGGCCGACGTTCGTCGACGCCCATCCGCCGCCCAACGTGACGGGCGAGCTGCACATGGGCCATGCCCTCCAGCTGGCGCTCGGCGACGCGCTCTGCCGGCTCAAGCGGATGCAGGGCTACAACGTCCTCTTCCAGCCCGGCTACGACCATGCCGGCATCTCGACGCAGAACGCGGTGGAGAAGCACTTGCGCACCGAGGGGAAGACGCGCCAGGATCTCGGCCGCGAGGCGTTCGAGGCCCGCGTCTGGGAGTGGCTGCGCGAGTACGGCGGCAAGATCATGACCCAGTTCCGCCGCATGGGAGCCTCGTTGGATTACAGGCGCGAGCGGTTCACGATGGACGACGGCTACGTCCGTGCGGTCATGCGCGCGTTCGTCCACCTGTACGACAAGGGCTGGATCTACCGGGCGAACCGGATCATCAACTGGTGCCCGTTCCACCAGACCTCGCTGTCGGATCTCGAACTGATCCACGCGGAGCGCGACGACGCGCTGACCACGATCCGCTACCCGTTCGTGGACGGCTCGGGCTACGTCGCGATCGCGACCGCGCGGCCGGCGACCATCCCCGCCGACGTGGCCGTCGCGGTGCACCCGGACGACCCGCGCTACACCGACGCGATCGGCAAGGAGGTCGTCGTCCCGTTCGTGGAGCGGCCCGTGCTCGTGATCGCGGACGAGCGCGTCGATCCCGAGTTCGGCACCGGCGCGCTCAAGGTGACGCCCGGCCACGACCAGAAGGACTTCGAGATCGGCCGCGCGCACGCGCTGCCCGAGCCGATGTGCATCGGCCCCGACGGGCGCATGAACGACCACGTCCCCGAGCTCGCCGGCCTGACCCAGGACGAGGCGGCCGAGAAGATCGTCGCCTGGTGCAAGGAGCGCGGCCTCCTCGAGAAGCGCGAGGCGTACCGGCACACGGTCGCCCTCTGCGAGCGCTGTGAAAGCCGGATCGAGCCGCTGATCTCGCTCCAGTGGTGGTGCTCGATGGACGAGCTGAAGAAGCCGGCCATGCGCGCGCTCGAGACCCGCACCGTCCGCTTCCATCCCGAGTCGCAGCACCGCTACGCCTACGACTCGCTCGAGAACGCCCCCGACTGGTGCATCTCGCGGCAGCTCTGGTGGGGTCACCGGCTCCCGATCTGGGAGTGCCCGGACGGCCACCTGACCGTGCGCGACACCGATCCGGATGCGTGCGGCGACTGCGGCTCGACCGAGCTGGTGCGCTCCGACGACGTGCTCGACACCTGGTTCTCGTCGGCGCTCTGGCCGTTCGCGACGCTCGGCTGGCCCGACTCCACGCCCGACCTCCAGGCGTTCTATCCGGGGCACCTCCAGACGACCGCGCGCGAGATCATCCGCCTCTGGGAGAACCGCATGCTCTTCATGGGCCTCGAGCTCATGGGCGAGATCCCGTTCGACGACGTGATCATCCACTCGACCGTGCTCGCGCCCGACGGGCGCCGCATGTCGAAGAGCCTCGGCACCGGGATCGATCCGCTCGACGTGATCGCCGACCACGGGACGGACGCGGTGCGCTACGGGCTCCTGAAGATGTCCTCGACGCAGGACGTGCGCTTCTCCTACGGCGCCGTCGAGGAAGGGCGCAAGCTCGCGAACAAGCTCTGGAACGTGAGCCGGCTCATCCTCGGGAACGCGGAGGGCGTCGAGCCCGCGCTGCAGCCCACCGAGGTGGAGGAGCGCTGGATCCTGGCGCGCATCGACGCGACCGCGCGCGAGGTCGGGGACGCGGTCGAGTCGTTCGAGTTCGCCCGGGCCGTGAACGCCGTCTACCGGCTCACGTTCGACGATTTCTGCGACTGGTACGCCGAGGCGATCAAGCCGCGCCTCTACGAGAAGGACACGGCCGCCGGGGCGACCGCCCTGGTCGCGCTCGAGCGGCTGCTCGCGCTGCTCCACCCGATCATGCCGCACGTCACCGAGGAGATCTGGACGAACCTCCCTGCGCGAAAGACTCGTCTCATCGTCGTCGCCGTGGCCGGAGCCGACGGGCGACTACGACGCCGACGCGAACGCGCTCCAGCGCGTCCAGGACGCGGTCGCGATCGTGCGGAGAAGCGGCGTGCGCGTCACGCTCTCCGACGACGAGCGCCGGATCTTCGAGGCCGTCGAGCGGCGCGCTCCGGCCGAGACCGACGGGAACGCGGCCGCCGAGATCGCGCGCCTCGAGGAGCGAGGTCGGGCGCGGCGAGAAGATGCTCTCGAACGACCGGTTTGTCGCCAACGCCGACCCGGAGGTGGTCGAGGCCGAGCGGGAGAAGCTCGACCGCTACCGCCGCGAGCTCGATGCGCTCCGATCGTGAGTGGCTGGAGAGCCTCGAGCTCTTCGGCATGCAGCTCGGGCTCGACCGCATGCGGGCGCTCCTCGCGCGGCTCGGCGATCCGCAGCGCGCGTTTCGCTCGATCCACGTCGTCGGCACGAACGGGAAGACGAGCGTCACGCGGATGACCGAGGCGCTGCTCCTCGCCGAAGGGCTCTCCGTGGGCGCGTTCACCTCGCCGCACGTGACGACCTGGGCCGAGCGGATCCGCGTGGACGGCGAGGAGGCGGACATCGATCTGGCTCTCGCGCGCGTCAGGTCGGACGCGGAAGCGTTCGACGCCACGCAGTTCGAGGTGCTCGCCGCGGCCGCGTTCGCGGAGTTCGCCGCGCGCGAGATCGACGTCGCCGTGGTCGAGGCCGGTCTGGGCGGGCGGCTCGACGCGACCAACGTCCTCGACGCGCCCGTCGTCGTCCTCACCAACGTGGCGCTCGAGCACACCGAGCATCTCGGGACGACGCGCGAGGAGATCGCGGCCGAGAAGCTCGCGGTCGTCTCGCCCGGCGCGACGCTCGTCCTCGGCGAGCCCGAGTGGGGCGAAGGCCTGGTCGGTGAGTCGAACGAGGAGCTCGCGGTGCTGGCCGCCTCGGCGCTCCTCGGCCGCCCGGTCGATCCGGCCGCCGCGCGCGACGTCCTCGTGCCCGGCCGGCTCGAGCAGGTCGGCGACGCGCCGCTCGAGCTCTGGGACGGCGCCCACAACGTCGCGGGCGTCGACTACGTTCTCGCCCGTCTTCCCGAAGCCGACGAATGGACTGCTCGTGGTCTCGATCCTCGCCGACAAGGACGCCGACTCGATGCTCGCGAGGCTGGCCACGCTCGGCCGCCGCGCCGTCGTCACTTCGTCGGAGCACCCGCGGGCAGTCGCGGCCGAGGAGCTCGCGCGCATCGCCGCCCGGCACTTCCCCGAGGTCGAGACCGTGGCCGACCCGGCCGAGGCCCTCGCGCGGGCGCGCACGCTCGCGGGCCCGTCCGGAGCCGTCCTCGTCACGGGCTCTCTGACCCTGATCGCTCGTCTTGCCGCTGTCCGACCGGCGTACGTACGATGGGTCACGTAGGAGAGCGGGTCAGCGTCTTCGTGCTCGCGGCGATCGTGCTCACCGCGATCGTGGCGCTCGCGTTCGGTGCCGGCTGGCTCGTCGGAAAGATGATCCTGTGAGCGCGCATTCGATTCTCTTCCTCCAGACCACGACCGACGAAGACGCGTTCGGGTCCGTCAGCGACTTCTTCGACTCTGAGGTCTGGCTCCTCGCGCGCAACGTCACGCTCTTCTTCGTCGTCGTCTTCTGGCTGGCCACGGCCTTCTGGGTCTACAAGGACGCGAAGCGCCGCATCGAGGATCCGTGGCTGCTCGCGATGGCCGTCGCGCTCGGGCTCTTCCCGCCCTTCGTCGGGCCGCTCATCTACATGCTCTTCCGCCCGCCCGAGTACCTCGAGGACGTGCGCGAGCGCGAGCTCGAGATCAAGGCGATGGAGGACGGCATGGGCGGCGACCGCTGCCCGGTGTGCCGCGCCGACATCGACTCGACCTTCCTCGTCTGCCCCGTCTGCACGACGAAGCTGAAGGCCGCCTGCCGCCGCTGCTCGGCGCCGCTCGAGCCGCTCTGGCAGATCTGCCCGTACTGCGAGACGCCGGTCGAGTCGCCGCGCGTCGTCGAAACGCTCTAGCCTGCGCTGGGCGTGAATCCCGTCCTCGCAGCGGCCGAGCAGAGCACGGCCTTGTCGGTCGTGTTCGGCATCGTCCTGGCGCTCGGCTGGATCGCGCTCGGGGTCGTCTGCTGGATCTTTTGGCGCGCGAAGAAGCGCGAAGACACCGCGCGGTTGGAGGCCGCGAACCGATGGCCGAACGCACCCTCTTCCTGATCAAGCCCGACGCCGTCGAGCGCAAGCTCACCGGCGAGATCCTCAAGCGCATGGAGGATCGTGGCCTCACGATCCGCGCGGCGAAGCTCCTGACGGTCGACCGCGACCTCGCCGAGACGCATTACGCGGAGCACTCCGAGAAGCCGTTCTTCGGCGAGCTCGTCGACTTCATCACGTCGGCGCCGACGCTGGCGCTCGTGCTCGAGGGCGACTCGGCGATTCCGGTCGTCCGCACGACCATGGGCGGCACGAATCCCGTCGACGCAGCGCCCGGCACGATCCGCGGCGACCTCGCGCTCGCGATGCCGAACAACCTCGTCCACGGATCGGATTCGCCGGAGTCGGCGGCGCGGGAGATCGCGCTCTGGTTCCCCGACCTTGACTGACGGCTCCGTCGAGAGGAACGCGGCCGCCTGGGATACGTACGCGGCCGACTACCTCGCCGCCGGGCGGCGAAACTGGGAGTCGAACGAGCCCGACTGGGGGATCTGGAGCATCCCCGAGTCCGAGGTCGGGTTCCTGTCCGAGGTGGACGGGCTCGACGTCGTCGAGCTGGGGTGCGGCACCGGGTACGTGTCCTCGTGGATCGCGCGGCGGGGCGGCAGGCCGGTCGGCGTCGACCCGTCGACCGCGCAGCTCGAGAACGCGCGGCGCTTCCAGGAGGAGTTCGGGGTCACGTTCCCCCTGGTTCAGGCCGGCGCCGAGTCGGTTCCGTTGCCGGATGCGTCGTTCGACCTGGCGGTCTCGGAGTACGGGGCGAGCCTCTGGGCCGATCCGGCGCTCTGGATCCCCGAGGCGGCGCGGCTCCTGCGTCCGGGCGGCCGGCTCGTGTTCCTGCGGACCTCGCCGCTGCTCGTGTTGTGCTCGCCGCGGGACGGGAGCATCCCCGTGCGGGCGGAGCTCCAGGCGCCGCAGTTCGGCGGGCTCGGGCGGATCGAGTGGCCCGGGGAGGACGGCGTCGAGTACGTGCTGTCGCACGCCGAGATGATCGGCGTGCTCGTGTCCAGCGGGTTCGTCGTCGAGGAGCTCCGCGAGCTGCAGGCGCCCGAGGGCGGCGACTCGGGCCAGTGGGACTTCGTGACGCTCGAGTGGGCGCGGCAGTGGCCGTGCGAGGAAGTCTGGAAGGCGCGACTCGGGGCGTGATCACGCTCGCGTCGACGTCGCCGCAGCGCCGGGCGATCCTGGAGCAGCTCGGGATTCCGTTCGAGGTCGTGGCGCCCGCGTACGACGAGGCCGCGTGGCCGGACGCTTCTCCCTTGGATCACGCGCGGGGGAAGGCGCGGTCGGTGGCCGGCGAGCTCGTGCTCGGCGTGGACACGACCGTCGTGCTCGGCGGGGACACGCTCGGCAAGCCGCGTGATGCCGCGGAGGCGCGCGCGATGCTCGGGCGGCTCGCGGGACAGACGCATGCGGTGGTCTCGGGGCTCTGCCTGGCCGGGCCCGGGTGGGAGGAGGCCGTGGAGGCGACCACGCTCGTGACGTTTCGTGGTGTCGGCCCGGCGGCGCTCGATGCGTACGTGGCGAGTGGCGAGTGGGAAGGGCGCGCGGGCGGGTACGCGATCCAGGGCCGCGGCGCCGCGCTCGTCGAGCGGATCGAAGGGGACTACCTGAACGTCGTCGGCCTTCCGGCGGCCGCGCTCCTCGGCGATCCTCGAGCGGCGCTTCCCGGCCGGCGCGCCGGGGCTCGGCTAGGCGCCCATTCGAGCCGTGTCCGGGGTCAGACCCCGGCCGTGGCCGCCGCGGACGTGTCCTCCGCTCCGTGTGGCTGCTCCATCGCCACTCGCTCGGCATCGGGCAAATGCCGGCCCGAACCGGGTTGTAGGCGAGGTAGCGGCCGAGCTCGGCGAGGTGCTCTTCGTCCTCGATCAGACGAGAGTGGAAACGGCCCTGGAACAGGTGCCCTGAAAAGCCGTGGCGCTCGTTGAAACACGTGGCGTACGTCCCGCTGAGCCATTGCATTCCACGGGACAGATTCGGCTGCGGCGTCTCGAGCACGAGGTGCACGTGATTCGGCATCAGGCAGTACTCGAGGATCCTCCAGCCCAGTCGCCATGCGACTCTGCGAAGCAACGTGCGGTACAGCGAGTAGTCGGTCTCGTCGTGGAAGATCGCTTGCTGCCGGTTACCGCGAGCGGTGACGTGATAGGTGCCGCCGGCGAGCTGGATGCGCGGAGGACGGGGCATGGAACCCACGGTACGCCGAGGAGTCACGCATCTCGCCGACCGGCGCACTCTTGGCACGAAGGCCATGGCCGAAACGGCCATGGCAGGGGTCTGACCCCGGACACGCCCCGAACAGCCGCGACGGTTCACCCGTAGAGCGAAAGCCCTGCAACAGCTAGACTTCCGCGCCTGAATGGGCATCTGGAGGTACATGAGCGGTCTCGGCGGCCGGGAGATCGCTGTTGACCTCGGCACGGCTAACACCCTCGTCTACGTGCGCGGCCGCGGAATCGTTCTGTCCGAGCCGTCGGTCGTCGCGATCGACCAGCGCACGGGCGAGGTGCATGCCGTCGGCGTCGAAGCGAAGCGGATGCTGGGCCGCACGCCCGGCACGATTTCCGCCATCCGCCCGCTGAAGGACGGCGTCATCGCCGACTTCGACGTGACCGAGCAGATGCTCCGCCACTTCATCCAGAAGGTGAACCACAACCGCTTCGCGCACCCGCGCGTGATCGTCTGCGTGCCGAGCGGCGTCACCGGCGTCGAGAAGCGCGCCGTGGAGGAGGCGACCCTGTCCGCAGGAGCGCGCCAGGCCTACCTGATCGAGGAGCCGATGGCCGCCGCGATCGGCGCCGGGCTGCCCGTCTCCGAGCCGACCGGGAACATGATCGTGGACATCGGCGGCGGCACCACCGAGGTCGCCGTGATCTCGCTGGGAGGCATCGTCGTCAGCCAGTCGATCCGCGTCGGCGGCGACGAGATGGACGAGGCGATCATGGCCCACATCAAGAAGGAGTACAAACTCCTGATCGGCCAGCAGACGGCCGAGGAGCTGAAGCTCGAGATCGGCTCGGCCTGGGA
This sequence comes from uncultured Actinomycetes bacterium, assembly GCA_963705875.1. Lineage (GTDB taxonomy): Bacteria > Actinomycetota > Thermoleophilia > Gaiellales > Gaiellaceae > CAVRUF01. Next base: position 453,279 of record OY970117.1, read on the forward strand.
GCTGCGCGAGGAGGTTCGCGCCGAGGTGCGCGGACGCGACATGCTCACCGGCCTGCCCAAGACGATCGTGATCACGTCCGAGGAGCTGCGGCGTGCGCTCGACGATCCGGTCAACCAGATCCTCGACGCGATCAAGTCGACCCTGGATAAGACGCCACCTGAATTGGCGGCCGACATCATGGACCGCGGCATCGTGCTCGCCGGCGGCGGGGCCCTTCTCTCCGGCCTCGACGTGCGCCTGCGCGAGGAGACGCTGATGCCGGTCCACCTCGCCGAGTCCCCGCTCACCTGCGTCGCGGTCGGGTCCGGGAAGAGCCTCGAGGAGTTCGAGGCGATTCACCGTTCCGCCAAGGCCCGGCAGCGCAACGGCCGCCGGAGGTAGCGCCTGTGTCGAGCGTCTGCCTTTCCGCATACGCGGCTAGGATGTAGTTCCCGTGCCCCGGCCTCGCACCGCACGGATCCCTCTCGTTCGTTCGTCCGCTTCTCGCACCGAGCGTTCGCGTAGCCGTGACCGGAAACCGGCCCGCGCGCGCCTCGTGGCGTTCGCGCTCGTGCTCGTCTCGCTCGCGCTCGTCACCGTCTATTTCCGCGAGTCCTCGGACGGCGCGTTGCACGGCACGCAGCGCATCGGGATCAGCGTCCTCGCCCCGTTCGAGATCGCGGGCGAGCGCGTCGCGCAGCCGTTCCAGGACGCCTACGGCTGGAGCGCCGACGTCCTTTCGGCCAAGGAGGAGAACAAGGAGCTCGAGAAGGAAGTGCGGGAGCTTCGCCAGCAGGTGATCATCAACGAGACCGCGGCGGAGGAGAACGAGACCTTCCGCCAGCTCCTCAAGTTCCGCGACGGGCCGCGCTTCCCGAAGGACTACCGCGGCGTCGCGACGCGCGTCTTCGTCGAGCCGCAGACGGTCTTCCGCCAGGACGTGCTCGTCGCCGCGGGCTCGAACGACGGCATCGAGGTCGACGATCCGGTCGTCCTCCCGCAGGGCCTCGTCGGCACCGTGACCGAGGTCGCGCCGAGCGAGTCGAAGGTGCGCCTGCTCACCGACCAGCGCAGCGCCGCCTCGGCCTACGTGCTGGGGACGGGCGCGGCCGGCGTCGTGCTGCGCGGCATGAGCTCCGATTCGCTGATCCTCGACCGGGTGCAGAAGGACGAGGAGGTCAACGTCGGCGACATCGTCGTCACGGCCGGGTCGAACATCGGGCGCTTCGAGTCGCTCTACCCGCGCGACATCCCGATCTGCCGAGTTACCAGCGTGTCTCAGCGCGACATCGACACGTTCAAGAGCATCCAGTGCACGCCGCTCGTCGACTTCTCGTCACTGCACGAGGTGATCGTGCTCGTCCCGAAGGATCGCTCGTGAACGTCGCCGACGCCGTCAAGACCGCAGTGGTCATGCTCGTAGCCGCGCTCGTGCAGATCAGCTTCGTGACGCCGATCTCGATCGCCGGCGGACACGCCGACCTGCTGCTCGTGGTGCTCGTCTCGCTCGCGCTCATTCGCGGCCCGATGCTCGGCGCCGTCGGTGGCTTCTGGGCCGGGTTCGTCCTGGACATCGGGACGATGCAGCCGCTCGGCCTCAGCTCGCTCGTCCTCACGCTCGCGGGCTACTGGACGGGCCGGTTCGGCGAGGCGACCACGCGCAACTCGCCGCACCCGCCGCTCATCGCCGCCGCGCTTGCGACCGTGTGGGTGGCCGTCGGCTCGGCGGTCTTCAACTTCATGCTCGGCCAGAGCGTCCCGGCCGGGGAGCTCTTCGGGCACGTCCTCCTGCCGACGCTCGCGCTGAACGTCCTGATCGCCTATCCGGTCTACAAGCTCGTCGCGCGGATCTTCAAGACGGACGCGCGCGACCGAAGGGAGCCGGCAGTTGTCTAGCTCGAACAGCTCCCCGGATTTCTCCCGCGCGACCCCCGCGTCGAGGAGCCCTACCGCCTGACGTCGCAGACGGCGCTTCGCATCGCCATCCTCGGCGCGATCGCGATCGCGCTCTTCGCGGCGCTCTTCCTCCGGCTGTGGGCGCTCCAGGTGATCAGCGGCGAGCGCTACCTCCTCGAGGCGCAGAACAACCAGGTGCGCAGCGCGCGGGTCGAGGCGAGCCGCGGGACGATCGTCGACCGCAACGGCAACCTGCTCGTGTCGAACCAGGCCGCGACGTCGGTCCAGCTCTGGCCGGCCACGATCCGCGATCTTCCGCCGGCCGAGGCAGCGGCGATGTTCCGCAAGCTCGCGCCACTCCTCGGACTGAAGGTCGGCGAGATCCAGAAGGCGCTGAAGAAGCATCGTGACGACCCGCTCACGCCGGTCACGATCAAGACGGCGGTGAGGAACGCGAAGGTGCTCTACCTGCTCGAGCACCAGGCCGAGTTCCCCGGCGTCGAGCTCGCGCAGACGGAGCTCCGCCGCTACAACGACGGCGACCTCGCCGCGCAGCTCCTCGGCTACGTGTCCGAGATCTCGCCGGAGCAGCTGAAGCAGCTCGAGAAGAAGGGCTACGCGGCCGGCGACACGATCGGCCAGACCGGCATCGAGTCGGCCTACGACCTGAACCTGCGCGGCACGCCCGGGATCAGCGAGGTCCGGGTGGACGCACTCGGCCAGGTGACGAGCGACCGCCAGTTCAGCCGGGCGCCCGAGGCCGGGTACTCCGTGAAGCTGACGCTCGACGCGGGCCTCCAGCGCGCGGCCGAGAGCGCGCTCACATACGGCGTCAATCTGGCGCACGACGACGGGGAGTGGGCCGCGAACGGCGGCGCCATCGTGGCCATGGATCCGGACACGGGCGAGGTGCTCGCGCTCGCGTCGAACCCGACGTTCGACCCGTCGCTCTACGTCGGCCGGGTCGAGACGAAGGATCTGAAGCGGCTCGCCGCCCCGGCCGCGAACTACCCGACCCTGAACCGCGCCGTCTCCGGCCTCTATCCGCCGGGCTCCACGTTCAAGCCGGTCACCGCGCTCGCCGGGATCCAGGAGGGCCTGCTCAACCCGTCGAGCCCGATCCAGTGCACCGGCCAGATCGAGGTCGGGCGCGACAAGCAGATCTTCAAGAACTGGGATCCGACGAAGAACGAGCCGATGACGCTGACGACGGCGCTCGCGAATTCGTGCGACACGTACTTCTACGAGGTCGCGCTGCGCGCGTACGAGCGGCCCGACTCGCCGATCCAGAAGTGGGCGCGCACGATGGGCTTCGGCGTCTCGACCGGGATCGACGTCGGCCCCGAGTCGGACGGGCTCGTCCCGACGCCTGCGTGGCGCAAGCGGCACTTCAAGGATCCGCGCGAGCAGGTCTGGACGAACGGCGACTCCGTTCAGCTCGGGATCGGCCAGGGCGACCTGCTCGTCACGCCGCTCCAGATGACGCGCCTCTACGCGATGCTCGCGAACGGCGGCAAGCTCGTCGAGCCGCGCGTCGTCAAGGCGATCGAGCAGAACAACACGGAGGGCGCGGCGCCGCTCGTCGTCCGTCCGTTCATCGCGCCGAAGCCGGTCGACCTCGGCATCGACCCGGCCGCGATCCAGGTCGTCCAGGACGGGCTCTACGACGCGACGCACGCGTCGTACGGGACGTCCACGAACGTCTTCTCGCGACTTCCCGTGCCCGATCTCGGGCAAGACCGGCACGGCGGAGAAGTTCGTGCAGCTGCCCGGCTTCGCGGGCCTTCGCGACCAGTCCTGGTGGTGCGGCTGGGGCCCGTCCGAGAAGGCCGAGCTCGTCGTCTGCGCGCTGATCGAGAACGGCGGCCACGGCGGCACCGCGGCGGCGCCGGCGGCGCTCAAGGTGTTCGAGCACTACTTCCAGGTCCCGGCCGGCTCGTACGAGACGGGCGTCGTGGAGAGCGACTGATGGCCGTCCGGGTCGAACAGCGGCGCGGCGGCGCCTCGTGGACGGCGGAGGTCCCGGCGATGGTCCGCCACCTCGACTTCGTCCTCCTCGCGGCCGTCGCGGGCCTGATCGTCTACGGGCTCTCGGTGCTCGGCTCGGTGTCGCGCAACGACGTCCCCGGCGAGCCCGACTACTACGTCGTGCGCCAGTACGTGAACGTCGCGCTCGGCGTGATCGCGCTGCTCGTCCTCTCCTTCATGAACCCGGAGCGGTTCAAGGCGATGCGCCGCCCGTTCTACGGCTTCCTGCTCGTCACGCTCGTGGCCGTGCTCGTCGTCGCCGACACGACGACGGGGGACGCGCCGCTGGATCGACATCGGCTTCTTCCAGTTCCAGCCGTCCGAGCTCGGCAAGGTGCTGATGATCCTCGTGATCGCCGGATTCCTCTCCGAGCGTTCGCGTCAGATCGCCGAGTGGCGGACGACGTTCGGCGCGGTCGTGCTGACCGCCGTTCCCGCCGTGCTCGTGTTCATGGAGCCCGACTTCGGAACTGCGCTCGTCTACGCGGCCATCCTCGGCGCGGCGCTCTTCATCGGCGGCACGCGCTGGTCGCAGCTGGCGGTGCTCCTGTCCGTCGGAGTGCTCGCGCTCGCGTCGATCGCCTGGTTCCTGCCGTCGATGGGCGTCGACGTGCTCCAGCCGTATCAGGTCGAGCGCCTCACCGGGTTCCTCAATCCGGACAGCGCGCCCGACAGCGCCACGTACAACATCGTCCAGTCCGAGACCGCGGTCGGCGCCGGCGGAGTCACCGGGCGGGGCGTCGCGAACGCGACCCAGACGAACCTGAACTACCTGCCGGAGCACTCGACCGACTTCATCTTCTCGTCGCTCGCCGAGCAGCGCGGCTTCGTCGGCGGCGCGCTCCTCCTCATCCTCTACGGGCTGGTCGTCTGGCGCGGGCTGCGGACGATCTCGATCGCGCCGAGCCTCTTCACCGCGGTCGTGGCGGGCGGGGTCGTGCTCGCGTTCACGATGCAGGTGTTCGTGAACGTCGGCATGACGATCGGGATCGCGCCGATCACCGGCATCCCGCTCCCGTTCGTGAGCTACGGCGGGAGCTCGATGATCGCCACGCTCGGGATGATGGGCCTGCTCCAGGCGATCCACGTGCGCGGGAAGCTCGACGGCCGGCCGTAGTCCGCAGGTCCGGTCCGTCCGGTCCAGGTCCTAGCGTTCCGAGGCATGACATTCGAGAACATCCTCGAAGCCGACGAGGCGCTCGCGATCGAAGAGGCCGATGCATGGTTCGAATACCTCGAGGCGATTCGTTCGCATTCGGCGAACGAGCGCTACGACGAGGTCGAGCCGTGGGCCTGGGCGAGGCTCAGTCAGCGACTGCGGATCGTGGAGGTCGAGCGCGGGAGACTGCGCCCGGCCGCGGCTGATGCGACCACATCAGCCATCTAGCCGCTGCTACCCTGTGGACAGAACGTCAAGGGGGAGCACCGAGCCCGGATCGGGCGAGCGGGAATCCCGACGTTCATTTGTTTATCGATGATTTTTGAGGCTGACACGCCCGCGACGCGCGCCCCTGACACGGGTGCGGCGCCGACCGGTGTGCGCCTGAAAGGAGAACACCGTGCTCCAGTGGTTTCGCAAGAAGCCGCGGTCCGCGGAAGGGGCGCCTTCGCCGGCTGCACCTTCCCAACCGCAAGCAGTAGAACGCACCGGTCAGTCTGACCCTGCGAAGACCGGCCCCGACGGCCGACCGAAGCGCCGTCGCGGCAACCGAGGAGGCCGCGGACGCAAGCGTCCAGGCGATGCCTCCGCGACGGTAGCCGTCGCCGAGAAGACCGCCAAGCCCTCGACGAGAGGGAAGGCCGAGGAGAAGAAGCCGCAGCGCCGGCGCAGCCAGACGCGGCGCACGTCGTCGACCGGCTCGCGAGCCGCGCTCGCGGACGTGAAGAAGGAGATCTACGTCTCGGTCGAGGTCATGGAACAGACCGTCGCCGTGGTCGAGGACGGGGTCCCCGCCGAGGTCTACCTCGAGCGCCCGGGCCGCCGGTCGATCGCCGGCAACATCTACAAGGGCGTCGTCGACAACGTGCTTCCCGGCATGGAGGCGTCGTTCGTCGACATCGGCATCGGACGCAACGGGTTCCTCTACGTGGACGAGATCGTCGTCCCGGAGCTCGAGGGCAAGCGCCACGGCCGCCGCATCCAGGAGCTCGTCCAGCGCGGCCAGGAGGTGCTCGTCCAGGCGGTCAAGGACCCGATGGGGACGAAGGGCGCCAGGCTCACGACGGAGATCTCGCTGCCCGGCCGCTTCCTCGTCTACACGCCGTTCGGCGAGGGGATCGGCATCTCGCGCCGCCTCGAGGACGCCGAGCGCGAGCGCCTGAAGTCGATCTCGAAGCAGCTCGACCTGCCCGAGGGCGGGATCATCATCCGCACCGCCGCCGAGGGCGCGACCAAGGAGGAGCTCGAGGGCGACCTCGCGCTGCTCGCCAAGCTCTGGTCGACGCTCAAGGGCCGCGCCGCCCGCACCGAGGGGCCGGCGCTCGTCTACCAGGAGGCCGAGCTTCCCCTGCGGATCGTGCGCGACCTCTTCATCCGCGACTTCGAGCGCGTCGTCGTCGACCACGAGCGCACCTACCGGCGCATCGTCGGCTACCTGAAGCGCACGTCGACCGACCTCGCCGACCGCGTCGAGCTCTACGACGGCAAGGAGCCCCTGCTCGAGAAGTGCGGGGTCGAGGAGGCCGTGAAATCCACGCTGCGCCGCCGCGTCGACCTCCCTTCGGGCGGCTACCTGATCTTCGACTACGCCGAGGCGTTCACGGTCGTGGACGTCAACACCGGCCGCTTCGTCGGCGCGCGCGGCAAGTCGAGCGGCGCCCGGCTCGAGGACACGATCACGAAGAACAACCTCGAGGCGGTCTCCGAGGTCGTGCGCCAGCTGCGGCTGCGCGACATCGGCGGGATCATCGTCATCGACTTCATCGACATGGCGAACCCGAAGAACCGCGCCCAGGTCGAGGATGCGCTGAAGAACGAGCTCGAGAAGGACCGCACGAAGACCTACGTCGTCGAGATCTCGCCGCTCGGCCTCGTCGAGATGACGCGTCAGAACGTCACCGACGGCCCGCGCGAGATCCTCACGCACAAGTGCCCGACCTGCACGGGCGACGGCATCGTCGTCTCGGAGGAGAGCTACGCGGTCGACGCCGAGCGGCGCATCCGGCGTCTCGTCAACGAGTCGCGCCACCAGGCGTTCGCGATCGAGCTTCCTTCGCGCGTCGCCGGGATCCTGATCGGCCCGGGCGCCTCGCGCCTCGACGAGCTCGAGGCGGAGACCAGCCGGCGCCTGTTCTTCGAGACGCGCGACGACCTGCCCGCCTCCCATTTCGCCGTGCTCGACCGCGGCCCGGTCTCGAGGCTCGAGGGCAAGGCGCTCCCGGTCACGAAGGGCCAGGAGCTCGACGTGAAGCTCGAGGACGTCCATCTCTCCTCCGACGGGGACGCGATCGCCCGCGTGAACGGCTACGTGATCGCCGTCGCAGGTGCAAAGGATCGAATCGGCAAGACGGTCAAGGTGAAGATCGAGCGCGCCACGCGCACGGTCGCCTACGCGACGCTCGCGGGCGCCGACGCGGCCGGCGAGGCGCCGATCGAGGCCGGCACGGAGCTCGACCGCGAGGACGCCGGCGTGGCGATGACGCCGAAGCGAAGCCGCGGTTCGCGAGGCGGTCGCGGCCGCGGCAAGAAGGCCGCTGCCGAAGGCACCGAGGCGAAGGACACGGCCGAGACCGTCGAGAAGCCCAAGCAGAAGCAGAAGCAGACCCGCACCGCCAAGCCGAAGACGAAGCCCGAGGAGCCCAAGGCGGCCGAGGTCACCCCGGCCGAGGGCGAGTCCACGGACGAGACACCCAAGCCCAAGAAGAAGACGCGCCGGGGATCCCGCGGCGGGCGCAACCGCAAGAAGAAGCCGGCGGCGGCGACCACCGCGGAGGCGACGAACGGCGCCGAGCCCGCGGCCGAGGCGGCTCCGGCCGAGCCGGTCGCCGAGACCGCGCCGGCGGCCGAGACGAACGGCGCCGATCCCGAGGCGAAGCCGCGCAAGAAGACGCGCCGAGGCTCGCGCGGCGGCCGAAACCGCAAGAAGAAGCCTGCCGTTCCGGTCGACGGAGAAACCCCGGCCGAAACGCCGGCCGAACCCCCGGCCGCGGAGCCGCTCGCTCCTGTTGCCGTCGATGATGAGGAGCTCGGCGAGCCGATCAATATTCGATGAGCGCACCTCCGGCTGGGCGCCGCACGGGTCGAACCCGGTGCTTGGTGCCGGCCCTCTCCGAAGGCACGCCCATCGGGTATCAATCGGCTAGACTTTTCGGCTGAGCGGGCGTGAGCCCGCTCGTTCTACGGAGCAGACCATGACCTACGCAGTGATCGCACTCTCAGGCAAGCAGCATCGCGTCCGCGAGGGCGAATGGCTGCTCGTGGACCGGGTTCCGCACGACGAGGGCGCTTCGTTCACGCCGGACGTCCTGCTCGTGGGAGGCGACGGCGACGCGAAGTTCGGCGACGACGCGAAGGTCACCGTGCAGGCGATCGTGGTCGAGCATCTGCTCGGCAAGAAGGTCGTCGTCGGCAAGCACCGCCAGCGCACCGGCTACCGGCGCCGCAACGGGCATCGCTCGAGGCTCTCCAAGATCGAGATCACGTCGATCGGCGCGGCAGCTCCGAAGCGCGCCCCGGCGAAGAAGGCCGAGACCGCGGAGGAGAAGCCGAAGGCCGCAGCGAAGCCGAGAGCGGCCGCGAAGCCGAAGGCCCCGGCCAAGCCGAAGGCCGCAGCGAAGCCGAAGGCACCCGCGAAGCCCAAGGCGCCGGCACGCAAGCCCGCTGCGAAGAAGACGACGGAAGAGAAAGGCGAGTAATGGCGCACAAGAAGGGACTCGGTTCCTCCAAGAACGGGCGCGACTCCGAGTCCAAGCGGCTCGGCGTCAAGATGTTCGACGGCCAGGAGATCACGGGCGGGATGATCATCGTCCGGCAGCGCGGCACGAGGTTCCGCGCCGGCGAGGGCACCGGCCTCGGCCGCGACCACACCATCTTTGCGACCCGCGACGGGCGCGTCTCGTTCCGCACGTCGGCCTCGGGCCGCACCGTCTCGGTGTCTAGTGTCCGCGAGCGCGTAGAGCTACCGTGTTCCACGACCGCGCGCGGATCAACGTCATGGGAGGCCGCGGCGGTGACGGCTGCCTGAGCTTCCGCCGGGAGAAGTACGTGCCGAAGGGCGGCCCCGACGGCGGCGACGGCGGGAAGGGCGGCGACGTCGTGCTGCTCGCGGATCCCGACCGCCGCGATCTGTCGTACTTCTCCCGCAAGCACCACTTCGAGGCGAAGCGGGGCCGCCACGGCGAAGGCTCCAACAAGCGCGGCGCCGAGGGCGAGTCGATCGAGCTCCACGTTCCCGTCGGGACGCAGGTGTTCGACGACGAGGGGCGGCTGATCGCCGACCTCGCGCATCCGGGCGCGCGGGCGCTCCTCGCGCGCGGCGGACTCGGAGGGCACGGCAACAAGCGCTTCGCGACGCCGACCGAGCAGGCCCCGCGGCTCGCCGAGGTCGGCCAGGCGGCGGAGGAGGGGACGTACGAGCTGCGGCTGAAGCTCCTCGCCGACGCAGCGCTCCTCGGCTTCCCGAACGCGGGCAAGTCGTCGCTTCTGCGCCGCATCTCGAACGCGAAGCCGAAGGTGGCCGAGTACCCGTTCACGACGCTCGCGCCCGTTCTGGGGACGGTCGAAGCGGGCGACGGGCGACAGCTCACCGTGGCGGACGTGCCGGGTCTCGTCGAGGGCGCGAGCGAGGGGATCGGCCTCGGCCACGAGTTCCTGGCGCACCTCGAGCGCGCGCGGCTGTTCCTCCACGTGATCGACGTGACCGAGGACGTCGCGGAGCAGTTCCACGCGATCGACCGCGAGCTGGCCGCGTACGGCGCCGGGCTGGCCGGGCGGCCGCAGATCGTCGTGCTGAACAAGCTCGACCTCTTGCCCGAGGCGGTCGGCTTCCCGGTCTCGGATCCGCGCGTGCTCGAGGTCGTTGCGGTCTCGGCAGCGACGGGCGCCGGGATCGACGACCTGCGGCGCGCGCTGTTCGAGCACGTTCCTGCGGAGGCGCCAACGCTGGAGCCGAAGGCTCCCGCGGACGACGAGCTCGCAGACTTCCTCGTCTATCGCCCGAAGCCGCCGCGCCGGCGCCCGTACCGGATCTTCCGCACCGACCGCGGCTACAAGGTCACAGGCCCGGCGGCGGAGGAGCTCGATCCCGACGCACTGCGCGAGGCGCTGCGCACCGCCGGCGCGAAGCCGGGCGACGCGGTCACGGTCGGCGAGGAGACGTTCACGTACTGATGTCACACATGAGGCACTCGCTCGTGAACCACACGCGCGCATTTCCGGAGTACGCTCGAACCTGGGGGTGCGGCGGGATCGGCACAGGGGAACCGGGAGGTTCCCCCGGTTTCTCCTCGGCGAAGCCGAGGCGACTTGGAAGAAGGGGTCCGTGGGGGAAACATGGTTTCCCCGATGAGCTCAAGGTCTCACTGCGCAGGGGGGTCGGGAGCACGTAATGGGGCCCGGACATGGCTGGAACGGCCATGGCCGTAGGCCTCCTCGGCGGCACGTTCGATCCGCCGCACAACGGGCACGTCGCGCTCGCGCGCCGGGCGATCGAGGCGCTCGGGGTCGACCGGCTGATCGTGGTCGTCGTGGGCAAGGCGCCGCACAAGTTGGTCGACACGGACGCGGAGACGCGGTTCCGCCTCGCCGAGGCCGCGTTCGCGGGGATCCCCGGCGTCGAGCTCTCGCGGCGCGAGCTCGACGAGGGCGGCCCCTCGTACACGGTCGACACGGCGCGCTGGGCGAGCGAGCGCTACGGCGACGTCCTCTTCGTCGTCGGGGCCGACGAGTTCGCCGATTTCCCCGACTGGCGGGAGCCGCACGCGATCCTCGACGCTCTTCGTCTCGCGGTCGCGACAAGACCCGGAACCGATCGTGCGCGCGTCGACTCGGCGGAGAAGCGACTCGCCCGGCCGGATCGGATCGTCGAGTTCGAGCTCGACCCGCTTCCGGTCTCTTCGCGGGACATCCGCGAGCGCGTGTTCCGCGGTGAAAGCATTGAAGACCTCGTCCCCGAAGCGGTCGCACAGATCATCGACGAGCTCGGTCTCTATCGAGCTACGCTGTAGACAGATGTTCCCTTCGACGCCAGCGGCCCTCTGACGCCGCTCGACTACGCCCAGCGGATCGCCGGGATCGCCCAGGACAAGCTGGCGACCGATACGACGATCCTCGATATGCGGCCCGTGTGCTCGTACACGGACTACTTCGTCATCTGCACTGGTGCGAACCCGCGCCAGACGAAGTCGATCTACGACGAGGTGCACTACCGCATGAAGGAGGATCTGCAGCTGATCCCGCGCAACGTGGCGGGGGTCTCGCCGGGCTCGTGGATCCTCGCCGACTACCTCGACGTCGTCCTGCACGTGTTCACGGAGGATGCGCGGGACTTCTATCGCCTCGAGGAGCTCTGGGGCGACGTCCCGTCGGTCGAGATCGCGGCCGCGCGCTAACCTTTCACCCACGGGGCCATAGCTCAGCTGGGAGAGCGTCTGGCTGGCAGCCAGAAGGTCGCGGGTTCGAATCCCGCTGGCTCCACTCGATCGGTTCCGCAGCGGCGGAACAATGCGGAACCCGGGGCGGTCGAAGCGGCATGACAGTGACGCGGGACCCGATCTGTGGCGTAGTACTCCTATGAACGCGTTCGCATCGCCCTGGGTCGGGGGTCGCGCGAGCCGGAGGCCGTTCGCCGAGGTCGCCGAGGAGCATCTCGACGACGTGCGCCGCTTCCTCGTCTTCTTCACCGGCGATCCGGGGCTCGCGGACGACCTGACGGCCGAGACGTTCGAGCGCGCGCTGCGCCGCTGGAAGCGCTACGACCCGCGGCGCGGGCCCGAGCTGCCGTGGCTCTGCGCCGTCGCGCGGCGCGTGGCGCTCGACCATTTCCGCTCGGAATCGCGACGGCGCGGCCGCGAGCAGCGCTACGCGGCAGAGGAGACGCAGATCGAGGATCTCGAGCCGGTCGGTTTCTCCCCCGAGCTCGCCGAGGCGCTGGCGACCCTGAGCGCCGGCGAGCGCGAGGTGATCGTGCTGCGGATCGTCCTCGAGATGGACGCCGACACCGCCGCGCGCGTGCTCGGAATCGGACGTACCGCCTGCTCGATGCGCCTTTCGCGGGCGCTCGGCAAGCTCGGAGAAAGGATGGAATCCCATGCGATCGCCTGAGATCGAACCGGCACGGCTCGAGCGTCTGCTCGCCGGCTTCGCGCCCGAGACGGCGCAGGAGGCGATCCTCCAGGGGCTCGTCCGCGAGCTGCGCGGCGGCATGGCCGAGGCGCCGCTGGCGCTGCGTGAGCGCGTCCGGATGATCTGCGATCCCGTGTCGCCGCGGCGGGTGTTCGTTACCCGGCGTCGGCTCGTCGCCGTTGCGCTCATGGCGGTGCTCGTCGCGGTCATCGGCGCGGTGGCGATCAGGGGTGGGGGCGAGAGCGATAGCGCCTCGGTCGGCGCGCCTGCGGCGATGCCGGAAGAGAAGTCCGGCCTCGCGCCGATCCCGGCCCACGAGGCTGTTCCGCAGTCGGAGGAGCTGAACGGCGCCACGCGCTCCAGCGAGCTCGAGCGCGAGGCTGCCGGCGTCGACCCTGGCCGACGCCGCGAAGGCGGGCTCGGTCTTCGAGACCGCGCCGTCCGCCCGTGCGCAGGACGTGAAGATGACGATGGCGATCCGCGTGCCGGACGCCGACGCGCTCTCCGATGCGACGAACGCCGCGCTCGCCCTGACGACCGAGCTGGGCGGTCATGTCGTCGCGTCGAACGTCGACACGGATGGTTCCAGCGGCGAGGCCGAGCTCCGTTTGAGCATCCCGGTCGGGAAGATCGAGGACGCGGTCGTGCGGCTCTCCGCGCTCGGGACGATCACGCACCAGAACGTGCAGACGGTCGACCTCCAGGGGCGGCTCGATGCGCGCGCGAAGCAGGTCGAGCGCCTGCAGCGCGCGATCGAGGCCGACGAACTGCGGATCGCGAGCGGAACGCTCACCCCGGAGGAGAAGCTCATGGCCGAGCTGCGCCTGGCGGAGAACCGCGCAGACCTGCGCGACGTGCGCCGGGTCCGTGCCGCGCTCGCCAAGCAGGCCGCGAACGCCGAGCTAGCCCTCACTCTCCGCACGGGTTCGGAGCCGGCGGGTTCGACCGACGATCAGGGTGGAGTGGCCGGAGCCGTCGACGACGGGTTCGCGTTCCTCGCCGCCGCCGGAACGATCGCGCTGCTCGTCTTCATCGCGGCGAGCCCGCTGATCGTGCTCGCCGTTCTGGCCTGGATCCTCCTCCGCACTCGCCGCCGGCGGATCGAGGCGCGCGTCCTCGACCAGCCGCGCCCGGGCGCAGCGCGCACCGCACCGCCCGCGCCGAAGTAGCGGCGCCGGCGCTTCCAGCCATGTCAGGGGTCAGACCCCGGACATGTCCATGGGCGTGGCGGCTAGGTACGGGGCCAGAACGGCTCCGCACGACGCGAGGTCAGCCCCTGCGCGACGTTGCGAGTGGACGTGCCTACGGAGGACACGGCGGTCGAGCCACGACAGGGGTCAGACCCCTACCAAGGCTCGAAGTGACACGGCCGCTGACAGACGGAGACGCCGAAATCGGGCTCCGCTACACTCGAATCAGATGACGAGCCTCGCCCTTACGAGCTTCAGGGGAACCTAGCGAGCGGCAGCCGCCGGTCGCCCAGTCAACCCTGAGCCTCTCGCACGAGAGGCTTTTTCGTATCTGGAGACGAATACGGAGATGGACATGAAGCGCTACGACCCGAAGACGATCGAGCCCAAGTGGCAGGAGACCTGGAAGCGCGAGGGCGCCTTCCACGTCCCGAACCCGGGCGAGCCCGGCGCTCCCGAGATGGGCGCCAAGACCTACGTGCTCGAGATGCTCCCGTACCCCTCGGGCGAGCTCCACATGGGGCACGTGCGCAACTACATGCTGGGCGAGATCGTCGCGCAGTTCCGTCGCCGCAACGGCGCGGCCGTCCTGCGCCCGATGGGCTACGACGCGTTCGGACTTCCCGCGGAGAACGCGGCCATCCGCGAGGGCGGCCACCCGCGCGACGTGACCGAGCGGAACATTGCGTCGATCCGCGCCCAGATGGAGCGCATGGGCTGGGCGATCGACTGGGACCGCGTCCTCTCCACGCACGAGCCCGAGTACTACCGCTGGACGCAGTGGCTCTTCCTCCGCTTCTTCGAGCGCGGCCTCGCGTATCGCAAGGAGGCGCCGGTCAAGTGGTGCCCGAACGACCAGACCGTCCTCGCGAACGAGCAGGTGATCGACGGGCGCTGCGATCGCTGCGGGCACGAGGTCGAGGCGAAGAACCTCGAGCAGTGGTTCTTCCGGATCACCGACTACGCGGACGTCCTGCTCGACGAGATGTCGCTGCTCGAGTCCTGGCCCGAGCGCGTGCTCACGATGCAGCGCAACTGGATCGGCCGCTCCGAGGGCGCCGAGCTGCTCTTCCACTCCGTCGAGCTCGACAACGACATCCCGGTCTTCACGACTCGTCCGGACACGATTTTCGGCGCTACCTTCTTCGTGCTCGCACCCGAGCATCCGCTCGTCCCTGCCCTCGTCGCGGGCACCGAGCACGAGCGGGAAGTGCTCGAATACGTGCGCCACGCCGGCGCCCGGACCGCGGTCGAGCGCGAGGAGAAGGAGAAGGACGGCGTCTTCACCGGCCGTCACGTCGAGAACCCCGCGACCGGCGAGCGGATGCCGATCTGGGTCGCCGACTACGTGCTCATGGAGTACGGCTCCGGCGCGATCATGGGCGTCCCCGCGCACGACGAGCGTGACTTCGCGTTCGCGGAGAAGTACGACCTGCCGGTTCGCACGGTCGTAGCGCCGGCGGACGGGGCCGAGGGCCCGGTCGCCCAGGAAGGCGCGTTCATCGAGCACTCCGAGAACGAGGTGCTGGTCAATTCGAGCGACTTCACGGGGCTGGTAGCCACCGAGGCCAAGGAGCAGATCGTCCGCTGGCTCGAGGCGGAGGGCCGCGGCCACGCGAAGATCGGCTACCGGCTGCGCGACTGGCTCCTCTCCCGCCAGCGCTACTGGGGCTGCCCGATCCCGGTCGTCCACTGCCCCGAGTGCGGGATCGTCGCCGTGCCGGACGACCAGCTGCCCGTCGTGCTCCCCGAGGTGACGGATTACCTGCCGAAGGGCCGCTCGCCTCTGGCCGCGGCGGAGGACTGGGTCAACACGACCTGTCCGCAATGCGACGGGCCGGCGAAGCGCGAGACCGACACGATGGACACGTTCGTCGACTCGGCCTGGTACTTCATCCGGTACGCCGACTCGAAGAACGCGAACGCGCCGTTCGACCGGGCGATCGCCGATTTCTGGCTCCCGGTCAACCAGTACATCGGCGGGATCGAGCACGCGATCCTCCACCTGATGTACGCGCGCTTCTTCACGAAGGTGATGGAGGAGCTCGGCCTGGTCGGCTTCCGCGAGCCGTTCGCGCGGCTCTTCACGCAGGGGATGCTGCACCGGCACGGCGCCAAGATGTCCAAGTCGAAGGGGAACGTGATCACCCCGGACGAGTACGTCGACCGCCACGGCGCCGACGCGGTGCGGATGTACCTGCTCTTCATCGGCCCGGTCGAGCAGGACGCGGAATGGCAGGACTCGGGCTTCGAGGGGATCGTGCGTTTCCTGCACCGGCTCTGGCGCGCCGTCATGGAGCAGTGCGCGAAGCCTCCGCTGGACGGGCCGGTTCCGGACACGGCGCTCGCACGGAAGGCGCACGAGACGATCGCGAAGGTGACCGACGACATCGGCCGGCGCTTCGCGCTGAACACGCCGATCGCCGCCGTCATGGAGCTGGTGAACGAGCTCACGAAGACGCCCGGCGACCCGGCGGGGCGCTTCGCGGCCGAGACGGCCGTCTCCCTGATCCAGCCGTACGCGTCGCACATCGCCGAGGAGCTGTGGGTCGAGCTGGGGCACGAGCGGCTCTGGGAGGAGCCGTGGCCAAAGCCGGATCCGGCGTTCCTCGAGCACGACACGTTCGAGCTGGTCGTCCAGGTGAACGGCAAGGTGCGCGGGCGCGTCGAGGTCGGCGCGGGGCTGTCGGAGGACGAGCTGGTCGCGGCCGCGCGGGAACTGCCCCGCGTTCAGGAGCTCGTCGACGGCAAGGAGCTTCGCAAGGCGATCGTCGTCCCGCGCAAGCTCGTCAACCTCGTCGTCTGAGGCTCCGCGGCGTCGGGCGGCGCTCGATTCGCCGGTGGAGAAACCGGCACGGAGTCGACACGATTCCGCGCGCCACGCGTGCGAATTTCGCGGCTACGCTGAAATTGGGGGGATCCACCCGCGAGACGCGCGCGTGCGCGGGAACAGGAAATCCCGCGTCGCGTCCGTACCATGAGTCCATGCCCTACGGCCGCCTGATTTCGCGAGGCCGGGCCCGGTGAGCTTCGATCTCCTCGTCCTCGTCGCCGTCGCGCTGTTCGCGGTGGCCGGCTACATGCGCGGATTCACCGCGCAGGTCATCTCGCTCCTCGGCGTCGCGGCCGGCCTGGTCGTCGGAGCCTGGCTCGCGCCGCACCTTCTGCCCGAATCGAGCGCCGACTGGCTGCCGCTCGCGACGCTCGTCGGCGCGGCCGCGGGCGCGATGGCGTTCGGATTCGGCGCCGGCCGGCTTGCGGCAGGTGCGCAGATGAGCATCCTCCGCGTTCCCGGCCTCGGAGTCGTCGACCGGATCGGCGGCGCCGTCGTCGGCGGGCTGCTCGCGCTCGCGTTCGCCTGGGCGCTGGCGGTGCTCCTCCTCCAGCAGCCGTCGCTCGGCCTGCGCAAGGCGGTTCAGCGCTCGGTCGTCCTGCCCGCGTTGGTCGACGTCCTTCCGCCCGACTCTGTGCTGAGCACGCTCGAGGGGATCGATCCGCTGCCGGTCCTCCCGCAGCTCGTGCCGCGCGACCTGCCTCCGCCGGACAAGAGCGTCCTGCGCAGCCCCGGCGCGCGCGCGGCCGCGGCGAGCGTGGTGAAGATCGAGGGGACGTCGTGCGGTCTCGGGATCCAGGGATCCGGCTGGGTCGTCAGCGGTGACCTGGTGGCGACGAACGCGCACGTGATCTCCGGCGAGCGGGATACCCGCGTGCTCACTCCCGACGGCGACCGGCTCGACGCGGTGATCGTCTACCGCGATCCCGGTGACGACGTCGCGATCCTGCGCGTGAACGGCCTGACGACGCCCGCGCTGGCCACTCTGACCTCGCCGGACACGCCGCTGTCGGTCGTGCTGCTCGGCTACCCGGGTGACGGCGCGCTCGTCGCCGTGCCCGCGACCGCGGGAGCGACCCGCCGGATGCTCGTCCCGAACGCGGACGGGGGACGGGTCGGATTGCGGCGCGTCACGCCGCTGCGCGGAAAGGTGCGGCGAGGCGAGAGCGGCGGCCCTGCGGTCGACGCCAAGGGCCGGGTCGTGGCCATGATCTTCGGCGGTTCGCGGAGCGGAAACGACGGCTTCGCGGTTCCGGTCGAGACCGTGCTCGACGCGATCGACGGACGTCTCGCCCCGGTCGATCCGGGGCCCTGCGCGGGCTAGCTGCTCGCCCCGCTGACTCGTGACGAAGCCGTCACGAAGTCGGCACACCTCGTGACGGTTCCGCGCGTTTTCTCCCGCAACAGTGGAGTCGATGGACATGCCTTCGATCTCCCGGGCCCGCGCGCTCGCGTACGCGACGGTCGCCCTGCTCGCCCTCGTGGTCGGGGCGCGATTTCTCGAGCGGGGTGATGCGGCATCGCAGAGCGGGCGGCTCGAAGGCGGTCGCGATCGAGGCGGAGGAGCCCGCCGCGCGCCGAGTCGTCGTTCACGTCGTCGGCGCGGTCGGCGAACCCCGGCCTCTACCAGCTGGACGAGGGGAGTCGGATCGACGACGCCATCCGCAAGGCCGGCGGCGCAACACCCAAGGCGGCGCTCGATCTCGTCAACCTCGCGTCACCGGTCGCGGACGGGCAGCAGGTGCTCGTCCCGAGGAAGGGCGAAGCGGCGGCCGCCGCTCCAGGGCCGGGCGCGGCGGTCGGTGCGGGCCAGCGCGTCCACCTGAACTCGGCGACGCTCGAGCAGCTCGATTCGCTCCCCGGCGTCGGCCCGGTCACGGCGCAGGGGATCCTCGACTACCGCACCGAGCACGGCGCGTTCCAGTCCGTCGAGGAGCTCGATGCCGTTCCCGGGATCGGACCTGCCCGGCTCGAGCAGCTGAAGGAGCTGGTCGACCTGTGATGCGCGCGCCGGCTGTCCGGGCACCGCACCTGCTCACGGGCTCGCTCTGCGTCGGCCTGGGCGTGGCGCTCGTGGTGCGCGTGGGCGGGGCCGCGGCGGTCGTCGCCGCGCTCGCCGTCCTGTGCGCTCCATTCCTTCGGGGCGCGCGACGGCTCGCTGCGCTGGTGCTCGGGCTGGCGCTGGTCGGTGTGTGGTGGGGATCGATCCGGCTGAACGAGCTCGACCACAGCGCACTCGCAGCCCGCATCGGCGACGCCGGACTTGCGCAGGTCGAGGTGACCGGTCCCGCGCGCGCCGGGAAGTTCGCCGTACGCGTGCCTGTTCACGTCAGGCGCTTCGATCGGGCCGAATTCGACGAGCCCGCGCGCCTGGAGCTTCCGCTCGGCCGCGCTCCGCCGCAGGGCGCCATCCTGGAGCTCGTCGCGACGATCGACGCGCCGGAGCCGGCCGCATCCGACGGCGGTTTCGACGAGGCCGAGTACCTGGGCCGCCAGGGTGTTCACACGATCCTGCGCGCCGGTGCGTTCCATCAGATCGGCCGCCGCGGCGGAGTGCTCGGCGTCACTGATCGGCTGCGCCGCTGGCTGGCGGCGTCGATGGCCCCTGGGCTCACAGGCGAACGGCGGGCAGTGATCGGAGGCATCGTCCTCGGCGAGGACGAGCGACTGAGCGAGCCGCTCCGTGACGACTTCAAGGCGTCCGGCTTGTACCACCTGCTCGCGGTGTCGGGCCAAAACGTCGCGTACGTCGTCGGCGGGATCCTGCTGGCCGCGTGGATCGCGGGCGTCCGGCGACGAGTGGCGCATTTCGGCGCGATCGCCGGCGTGCTCGCGTACACGGGCGCCGTCGGCTGGCAGCCGTCCGTCGTCCGTGCAGGTGTCGCCGGACTGCTCCTGTCGCTCGCGTGGCTCGCGTCGCGTCCATCGGATCGCTGGTACTTCCTACTCGTCGGCGCAGCGGTGCTCCTCGCGGTCAATCCGTACGCGCTCCTCGAGCCGGGCTTCCAGCTCTCGTTCGTCGCCGTCGCCGCGATCTTCGTCGTCGTCCCACGGATCGAGCGCAGGCTCGAGGGCTATCCGCTGCGGCCGAAGGTCGCCCAGGGCCTTGCGATCTCGATCGGCTGCGGCCTCGTCACGGCGCCCGTGCTCTGGCTTCACTTCGGCGCGATTCCGGTCTACACGGTGGTCGCGAATGCGCTCGCCGCGCCGGTCGTCCCGCTCCTCCTGGGATTCGCCCTCGTCTGCGCGGCGCTGGACCCGGTCTTGCCGTCGGCGGCGTTCGCTCTCGCCTGGGTCAACGGATGGCTCGCTGCATACCTCGCCTGGTGCGCCGAGTTCGTCGCAGATCTCCCGCACGCGCGTCTCGCCTCCCGCGGAGCGCTTGCCGTCGTCGCGCTCATCGGCGCCGCGGCGTTCGTCTCCACGAGGCTCAGGGCGCACCGCGGCCCGCGAACTGCCGCACTCGCGCTGATGATCGTCGCCCTGGTCGCCGGCTGGCGCGTCTGGATCGCGGACGAGAACGCCGCGGCCGCGCCTCCGTCGGGCTTGCGCGTGACGTTCCTCGACGTCGGCCAGGGCGACGGCACGCTCCTCCAGGTCCCTGAAGGGGCGATCCTCGTCGACGAGGGCCCGCCCGAGGCCGACGTCGCCGGGCAGCTCGAGGAGCTGGGCGTCCGCCATCTCGCTGCGCTCGTTCTCACGCATCCCGAGCGCGACCACGTCGGCGGCGCGAAATCCGTGCTCGACGGGCTGGAGGTCGATCTCGTCCTCGACCCCGGCATCCCGAACGAGAGCCCGGAGGAATCCGCCGCGCTTCGCGTCGCCCGCGCCCACCACGTGCGGGTCGTGATCGCGCGCGAGGGACAGACGTATCGCCTCGGCGAGCTCGAGCTCCGCGTTCTCTGGCCGGACGCACCCGGCCCCGTGGGGGGAGACCCGAACGAGCACGCGATCGTTCTCGTCGCGTCCTACGGGAGCACCGACGTCCTCCTGACCGCCGACGCCGAGTCGACCGTGACCGTCCCGCTCGGCCTGCCGGACGTGGAGATCCTCAAGGTCGCCCACCACGGCTCCGCCGACCCGGCCCTGCCCGAGTTCCTGCGGCGGACGACTCCGAGCATCGCCGTCATCTCGGTCGGGCGCGGCAACACCTACGGCCATCCGACGCCGGAGACGCTGGCCGCGCTGGCGGCCGCGCCGGGGCTCACGGTCCTGCGAACCGACGAGAACGGCCGCGTCGTCGTCGAATCCGACGGGCGGCACCTCACCGTCCACAGCCAGCGGGGACCGTGAATATGCTCGCACCATGTCGAGCGAAGCGCTGCGCCCCGTCGAACTCATGCTCGGGAGCGACCGGCCGAAGATCCGCCGAGCGCTCGTCCGGCTCCGGGGCCGGTTCCCGGAGGAGGCGGTCGAGCTCCTCTCCGCAGACACGGCCACGGGCGCGGATGCGGTCGCCGCCTGCAACTCCCTCGGGCTCTTCGGAGCCGGCGGCGCGATTCTCATCGTCGTCGAGGGAGTGGAGCGGTGGAAGGCGGACGACGCGGACGCTGTGGCGTCCTACCTCGCCGACCCTTCGCCCGACAGCGTTCTCGCGCTGATCGCCGAAGGCGCGCTGAAACACGCCGCCCTGGTGGCCGCGTGCGAGAAGGCGGGTCGGGTGCTCTCCTTCGACGTCCCGAAGCCGAAGGATCCGTCCGTCTGGGTTCGCTCCGAATTCGAGCGGCTGGGCGTCCGTGCAGACGGGGACGCATCGCGTGCGCTCGTCGAGATCGTCGGGGACGACGTGATCGAGCTCGAAACCGAAATCGAGAAGATCGCGACCTGGGCCGCGGGCGAACCCGTGGGCCGGCGCGAGGTCGAGCTCCTGGCGGTCACGTCGGGGGAGATGCTCCCCTGGACGCTCACCGACGCCTGGGGAGCGCGCGACCTGCCCGGTGTCCTCGTAGCCTGCGAGACGCTTCTGGACCGCCGTACCAGGGAGCCGTTCGGCATCGCCGCCGCGCTGGCCGTCTACGTGAGCCGCGTTCGCGTCGCGCAGGCGATCTCCGAGGAAGGCCTTGGATCGGCCGAGGTCGCCAAGCGGCTCAAGATGAAGGAGTACCCGGCGAGGAAGCTCGTCTCATTCGCGCGCAACTACACGCGCGAGGAGCTCGACGCTGCGGTCGTGCGGCTCGCGGAGCTCGACGCGGCACTCAAGGGCGCTAGCCGCCTGCCTGCGGAGCTCGAGCTCGAGCGTGCGCTCGTGGAGATCACGGCGCCACGCGTGGGCGCGCCCGCGTCCGCGTAGATCTCCGCGACCAGAAGCCGCCACGCGACGCCGACCGGTTGCGCTCCTCGCGCCGCCCATCTAGGCTCGAAGAGCTGCGGATGGCGCCGTTGAAGGGCAGATGGCGGACACAAACGGGATGCGAAATCGATGGTTCGTACTGTCGCTGGCTGCGCTGTGCGCCGGCGCGCTCGGCGTTGCCGAGGGATCGCGTGCCGCGGAGATCGACTGCGCCGCTCCGTCGGCCCTGATCGAGCCCGCCGGCTACGCGGACGCCTGCCCGGCCCCCGAGACCGAGCCGCGGGCGGCCCAGGCGGGCGGCGGCGTGTTCGCGGTGACCAGCTTCGCCTTCGCCCACGACATCGGCCCGCTCACAGACGACTTCGTCCGACATCGCCTGAACGACTTCGACGGACAGATCGTCCTCGGCCCGAATCTGCGGCTCATCTTCGGTTACGACTTCGACCCGCACGCGGCGAAGCTCTACGCGCTCGACAGCGTCACCAACCAGCTCGGGACGATGAACCTGACGAGCGGCGCGTTCACGAGCATCGGCGTCGCGACGCCGCTCATCGGCCACACCTGGTCGGCGCTCACGATCCATCCGCGAACCGGCCGCGCGTTCGCGACCAGCGGGAACACCGTCACGACCGCGCTCTACACGATCAACCTCAAGACCGCCGCCGCGACGCTGGTCGACGTCGAGACCACCACGGGCATCGTCGTCGCCGCCTCGATCAACTGCGACGGCGCGATGTACGTCCACGACGTCAGCCGGGACAGCATCTTCCGGATGAACCCGAAGACGGCGGCGGTCACGTTCATCGGCGCGACCGGCGTGAACTCGAACTTCGCGCAGGGCATGGACTTCGACAACAGGACCGGCACGCTCTACGCCTGGACGTACCAGGGCGCCGGCGCGAACCAGTACGGGACGTTCAACCTGACGACCGGCGACCTGACGCCGCTCGCCACCAACGATCCGGAGGGTGAGTTCGAAGGCGCGACGCAGACGACCTGCCCACCGCCGAACACGCGGATCACGAAGACGCCCAAGAAGCAGACGTCCAAGCGCCGGGCGGAGTTCCGCTTCGTGTCGTCGTTCCCGGGCTCGCGGTTCCAGTGCCGCCTCGACCGCAAGCCGTTCCGCAACTGCTCGTCGCCCTATCGCCCGACCGTGAAGCCCGGCCGCCACACCTTCCGGGTCCGCTCGATCGATCCCGTGGGACATCAGGACGCAACGCCCGCGTCCTTCAGCTGGAGGGTGACCCGCTAGCGCTAGCTCTTCGGGCCGGCGACGAGGCGCGCCGCCTGCGACTTCTTGCGCGCCGTCTTCGCGGGATGGATCGCCCCGCGCGCGGAGGCGCGGTCGAGCCACTTGACCAGGTCGCGGTGGGCCGCGCCGACCGTGTCCTTGTCGCCGTCTTGAACAGCCGTCTCGAGCCGCTTGTAGAGCGTCTTCGCGGTCGAGCGCCAGCGCAGGTTCTGCATCCGCTCGCGGGCGGCGCTTCGAACTCGGCGCTCCTGTTGCTTGATATTCGGCATAGGCGTAAAAGTGCGCGGACTCGATGCCGCGCGAGGAGCATCGTACCAGCCGTTCCAAGCTGGGAGCGCAGCTCCCCGGCGGCTCCGGGCGGCCTCTCTCCTACGATCCGCGCATGGGAACGCCCGCCGACGAGCCGCCCGGACCGGACGTTCCGCCCCCCGCGAACCGCCGCCGGCTCGCGAGCTCGGCCGCGATCTTCTCGTTCGCCACCGGCCTCTCGCGGATCCTCGGCCTCGTCCGCGAGATCGTCGTCCGCCGCTACTTCGGCGTCGAGGGCTCGATCAACACGTTCACGGTCGCGTTCCAGCTGCCGAACCTGCTCCGCTCGCTCGTCGCCGACGCCGCGCTCTCGGCCGCGTTCGTCCCCGTCTTCAGCGAGCTGCTCGAGAAGGGAAAGGCGATGCGCGCCTGGCGCGTCGCGTCGACGCTCTTCTGGCTCGTGCTGCTCGGCCTCGGCGGCATCACCGCGCTCTTCATCCTGCTCGCGCCGTGGCTCATGAAGCCGTTCGGATACGAGGGCGAGCAGGCCGAGCTCGTCGTGACGCTCTCGCGGATCCTCTTCCCGACCGTCGTCCTGCTCGGGCTCTCGGGGATCGTCGTCGGGATCCTCAACAGCTACGACCACTTCACCGTCCCCGCGCTCGCGCCGGTGGCGTGGAACCTCGTGATCATCTTCGGCGTCGCGATCGGCGTGCCGCGGGCGGACAACGAGACGGACGCGCTGTACGTCTACGCGGGCGCCGTGCTCGTCGCGACGGTCGTCCAGTTCCTGCTCCCGCTGCCGTGGTTGCGTGGCCGCGACGACCGCCTGCGGGCGATCATCGACTGGCGCGACCCGGCCGTCCGGCGGATCTTCGTGCTGATGCTCCCGGTGACGCTCGGGCTCGGGCTGATCAACTTCAACCAGGTCATCAACACGTTCTTCGCGGCCCGCTACATCGATCCGGAGCTGGCCCCGGCGTCGATCGAGGCGGCCTTCCGGATCTACATGCTCCCGCAGGGGATCTTCTCCGTCGCGATCGCGACCGTGCTGTTCCCGTCGATGTCGCGTCTCGCCGCCCGCGCGGACTACGACGGCCTGCGCTCGACCGTCTCCCTCGGGTTGCGCCAGGTCGGCTTCACGCTCCTGCCGGCGAGCGCGATCGGCGCCGTGCTCGCCATCCCGGTCGTGCGGCTCCTCTACCAGCGCGGCGCCTTCGGCCCCGACCAGACCGACGTGGTCGCCTACGCGCTCATCGCGTTCGCGCTCGGCCTCACGTTCAACGGGACGATGCTCATGCTGAACCGGGCGTTCTTCTCGCTCCAGTCGCCGTGGATCCCGACCTGGGTGGCGCTCGGAAACCTCGGCTTCCAGGTCGTCCTCGACATCGCATTCTTCCGCCTCGGCGTGTGGGGGATCCCTCTGGCCACGTCGCTCGTGAACGTGGCCGGAACCGTCGCGCTCATCCTCCTGTTCCGCCGCCGGATCGGCTCGGTCGAAGGACGCCGGATCCTGGACACGTACGGCCGCACGGTCGTCGCCTCGATCGTCACGGCCGGCGTCGCCTACGGGGTCTGGTACCTCCTAGACGAGGCGCTCGGACGCTCGGGCTGGGCGCAGATCGCGTCGGTCGGGATCGCGGTGCTGGCAGCGACGGGTGCGTTCCTCGGGGCGGCCCGTATCCTTCGGATCAGGGAGCTCGACACCATTCTCGCGCTCGTCAGGCGCTCCCGAACCTCATCATGAGCCTCGATCGCATCCGCAACTTCTCCATCGTCGCGCACATCGACCACGGCAAGTCGACGCTCGCCGACCGCATCCTCGAGCTGACCTCGACGCTCTCGAAGCGGGAGATGCGCGAGCAGGTGCTCGACTCGATGGATCTCGAGCGCGAGCGCGGCATCACGATCAAGGCGCAGGCCGTCCGCGTCGAGTGGAAGGGCCACCAGCTGAACCTGATCGACACGCCCGGGCACGTCGACTTCACCTACGAGGTGTCGCGCGCGCTCCAGGCGTGCGAGGGCGCGCTCCTCCTGGTGGACGCCGCGCAGGGGATCCAGGCGCAGACGCTCGCGAACGCCTACCTCGCGATCGAGAACAACCTCGAGATCGTCCCGGTCGTGAACAAGATCGACCTGCCCTCGGCCGATCCCGACGCCGCGGCCGCGGAGGTCGCCGAGCTCGTCGGCGAGGACCCCGCGAACGTCCTGCGGATCTCCGCGAAGACGGGGATCGGCGTGGAGGACGTGCTCGATGCGATCGTCGAGCGGATCCCGGCGCCCGAGGGCGATCCCGACGCGCCCGCGCGGGCGCTCATCTTCGACTCGGCCTACGACCAGTACCAGGGCGTGGTCGCGTTCGTGCGCGTCATCGACGGCGTCTTCTCTCCGCGCGAGCGGTTGCGTGCGATGGCGCAGGGCACGACGTTCGAGGTCGAGGAGCTGGGTGCGTTCGCGCCCGACCGGCGCGCGACCAAGACGCTCTCCGCCGGCGAGGTCGGCTACGTCATCTCCGGCTTGAAGGACGTGAGCCGGCTCCGCGTCGGCGACACGCTGACGAGCGACGAGCGCCCCGCGTCCGAGCCGCTGCCCGGCTACAAGGAGGTCAAGCCGACCGTGTTCGCGGGCCTCTTCCCGACCGAGTCGGACGAGTACCCGGAGCTGCGCGACGCGCTCGAGAAGCTGAAGCTGAACGACTCGTCGCTCTTCTACGAGCCGGAGACGTCGCAGGCGCTCGGGTTCGGCTTCCGCTGCGGGTTCCTCGGGATCCTCCACATGGAGATCGTGCGCGAGCGGCTCGAGCGCGAGTACGAGCTCGACCTGCTCGTGACCGCGCCGAACGTCGCCTACCGCGTGCGGACGAAGGCGGGGCAGGAGGTCGAGGTGCACAACCCGTCCGACTTCCCGGCCGAGGTCGAGGAGGTGGCCGAGCCGTACATCCGCGCGTCGATCATCGTCCCCAAGGAGCACGTCGGCGCGGTCATGGAGCTGAACACCGAGCGCCGCGGCCGGTTCCACCACATGGAGTACCTGAGCGAGGAGCGGGTCATGCTCGCCTACGACCTGCCGCTCGGCGAGATCGTCTACGACTACTACGACCAGCTGAAGTCGCGCACGAAGGGCTACGCGAGCTTCGACTACGACGTGGTCGGCTTCCAGCCGGGCGAGCTCGTGCGCGTGGACATCATGCTCGCCGGCGACACCGTGGACGCGCTCTCGATCATCGTCCACCGCGACGGCGCCTACGCGCGCGGCCGCGCGCTGGTCGACCGGCTGCGCCAGGAGATTCCGCGCCAGATGTTCGACGTCCCCGTGCAGGCGGCGATCGGGTCGCGGGTGATCGCGCGCGAGACGATCAAGGCGAAGCGGAAGGACGTGCTCGCCAAGTGCTACGGCGGCGACATCACGCGCAAGCGGAAGCTGATCGAGCGCCAGAAGAAGGGCAAGAAGCGGATGAAGCAGGTCGGGATCGTCGAGGTGCCGCAGGAGGCGTTCCTCGCCGTGCTCGACCTGAACGGGGAGCGGTCGAAGTGAGCGGCGTCCGCCATCTCTACGTGCACATGCCGTTCTGCGTGCACCGGTGCGGCTACTGCGACTTCGTCACCGTGGTCGGGCGCGGGGAGGAGCACGGCGGGTACGTGTCGGCGCTTCTCTCGGAGCTCGAGCTGGAGCGCGGGGTGCTCGCGCCGCGGCTCGAGACGATCTTCCTGGGCGGCGGGACGCCGACGTTCACGGCGCCGGCCGCGCTCGAGCGGCTGCTGGCCGAGCTGCCCGACGCGGACGAGGTCACGGTCGAGGCGAACCCCGAGACGGTCACGCCCGAGCTGGCCGCGCTTCTAACCCGTGGTCGTGTCAACCGCGTGTCGCTCGGCGCGCAGTCGTTCGACCCTGCGCTGCTCGACGTGCTCGAGCGGCGCTGCGGCCCCGACGACGTTCGCCGCGCGGTGCACGTTCTGCGGGACGCCGGCTTCGAGAACATCTCGCTCGATCTCCTCTACGGCATCCCGGGCCAGACGCCCGCCGGCCTGGACGCGGACATCGAGGAAGCGCTCGCGCTGGCTCCCGAGCACATCTCGTACTACGAGCTCGAGGCGAAGCCGGGGACGCGCTTCACGCATGCGCACGGGGAGGAGCTCGGCCGCCAGGCGGAGGCGATGGAGGGCTACTTCGAGCGCGTCGTCGAGGCCCTGGTGGGCACCGGCTACCGCTGGTACGAGACCGCGAACTTCTGCCGTCCCGGACGGGAGGCGCGCCACAACCTGGGCTACTGGCTCGGCCGCGACTACCTGGGCGTCGGCATCGGCGCCGTGTCCACGGTCGGGGCGCACCGGTGGCGGAATGCGCCGAGCCTGGCGCGCTACGTCGTAGCGCTCGGGCGGGGCGAAACTCCGGCCCGTGAGGCGGAGGAGCTCGACTCGGCGACGAAGCTGACGGAGCGCCTGATGCTGGGTCTGCGCCTCGATCGTCCGCTCCCGTTCGCCGACGTCGCCGACGCGGTTGAACCGGATGCGCTCGAGCGGCTCGAGTCGCTCGGCCTCGCCGAACGGCGCGACGGCGGGCTCCAGCTCACCGAGCGGGGCCGCTTCCTCGGCGGCGCGGTCACGGCCGAGCTCATGGCCGTAGAGCCGGCCTGAGCGACTACCCTTCGTCCATGGACGAGGCCGAACGAGTCCTGATCCTGAGCCTCCGCCAGGAGGAGATCCTCGCGCGCGTGGTCGAGGGCTACGTCGCCACGGGCGCGCCGGTCGGCTCGAAGACGCTGGTCGAGCGCGACGGCGTCGGCGCCTCGCCGTCCACGGTGAGGAACGAGCTCGCGGTGCTCGAGGAGCACGGGCTCCTGACCCATCCGCACACGTCCGCGGGGCGTGTTCCGACGGACACGGGCTACCGCGCGTACGTCGATCGCGTGCATCGGCCGGCTCGAGCCGCGCCCCGCTTCGGCGCTGCGGCTGAACCTGCCGGAGGCGCAGAGCCACGTGGACGAGGCGCTCCGCGCGACGACGGACGCGCTCGCGCAGGTCACGCACCTGCTCGCGCTCGTGTCTGCGCCGCCGCTGGAGACGACGAGCGTCCGCCACGTCGAGTTGATCCTGCTCCAGCCGCAGCTC
This sequence comes from uncultured Actinomycetes bacterium, assembly GCA_963705875.1. Classification (GTDB taxonomy): domain Bacteria; phylum Actinomycetota; class Thermoleophilia; order Gaiellales; family Gaiellaceae; genus CAVRUF01. Next base: position 481,389 of record OY970117.1, read on the forward strand.
GTCATGGTTGTCGTGATCACGTCCACGGGTGGGATCTCCAAGCGCCTGTTCGCGTTCGCCGAGCCGGTCGACTCCGGTCTCGCCGAGTGGGCACGGGTGTACCTGAACGAGCAGGTCGCGGGACTCCAGCTCGGGGCGCGGCAGCTGCGGGCGCGCTTCGAGGATCCGGAGCTCTCCGACGCCGAGCGCGAGTTCCTCGCCGAGCTCGCCCCGGCGTTCACCGAGCTCGTCGAGGCCGGCGAGCAGAGCCTGTACGTCGGCGGGGCGGCCGGACTCCTGGACGAGTTTCGCCAGGAGGACCTCCAGGGCTACCGGCGCCTGCTCGAGGTGCTGGAGCAGCGCGCGGAGCTCCTGGAGCTGATGCGCGCGAACCTCAGCTCGAAGGACCCGTTCGTCCGCGTCGGCTCCGAGTTCGCGCGACCCCGACCTGCGCACCATCTCGCTTGTCGCCGCGCCGTACGGCCTGCGCCACCGCAACCTCGGCACGGTCAGCCTCCTCGGCCCGACCCGCATGGACTACGCGAACGCCATCGAGGTCGTCCGCTCGGCTGCGCACGAGCTCTCGCTCTTCGTCGAGGACATCTACGAGGAGTAGCGCCGCGAGGCGCCGTCCTCTATGTCGATCCTGCCGCCTCGGTGGGTCACCTCCTGGTGTCGCTGACGTCGTCGGGTTCGGGGTCTCGGAGCCGGCCGCCATCTCGGCGACGCCGATGACCGCCCTCCCTCGAAGCTAGCGGGCAATTCCGCGCAGAAGCCGCACGAAATGCGCCAACTTCTGCACGGAACCGTGACAACTCGCGCGCGGCCTGAACCCCGGCGGTGACGCCGAACCCGGTGAGTACCCTTCGAGCCATGGCCTCGGTCAAACGCGACTACTACGAAGTCCTGCGGGTTTCGCGCTCCGCGGAGCAGGCGGAGATCAAGAAGTCTTTCCGCCGGCTCGCGCGCGAGCTGCACCCCGACGTCTCCGACGAGCCCGACGCGGAGGAGCGCTTCCGCGAGGTCGCCGAGGCCTACGAGGTGCTCTCCAAGCCGGAGACGCGCCAGCAGTACGACCGCTTCGGCCATGACGGGCTTCGCAACGGCGGCTTTCGCCCGACGACCTTCGACTTCACGAGCCTCGGGGACATCTTCTCGGCGCTCTTCGGCGAGGACATCTTCGGCGCGGGCGCCACGCGATCCGCGCACGGCGGCGACATCCTCGTCGAGACCGAGATCGAGCTCGTCGAGGCCGCCGAGGGCGTGACGCGCGAGGTCGAGTACCCGGTGTCGCTTCCGTGCGAGGTCTGCGACGGCACGGGAGCCGAGCCCGGGACGACGCCCGAGACATGTCCGACTTGCGGCGGCTCCGGCCGGCTTCAGGCCGTCTCGAATTCGCCGTTCGGCCAGTTCATCCGGACGCAGGCCTGCGGAACCTGCGGCGGCTCGGGCCAGACGATCTCGCACCCGTGCAAGGTCTGCGCCGGCGACGGTCGCATCACGACCGAGCGCACGGTCGAGGTCGAGGTTCCGCCGGGAATCCACGACGGCCAGCGCATCCGTCTCGCCGGCGAGGGGCACGCCGGCATGCTCGGCGGGCGCTCCGGCGACCTCTACGTGCTCGTCCGCGTCCGCCGCGACGAGCGGCTCGTGCGCGACGGCAACGACATCCTCTCGGCGCTCGACCTGACGATGACCCAGGCTGCTTTGGGCGGGACCTTCACCGTGCCGACGCTCGACGGCGACCACGAGCTCGACGTGAAGCCCGGCGCGCAGCCCGGCGACGTCCAGGTGCTGCGCGCCAAGGGGATGCCGGTGCTGCAGGGCTTCGGGCGCGGCGATCACCGGATCGTCTTCAACGTCTCCGTTCCGCGGCGGCTCTCCGACGAGCAGCGCGACCTGCTCGGCCGGTTCGAGGAGCTGAGCGGCGAGGACACCTATAAGCGCGACGGGAGCTTCCTCGACAAGCTCCGCGCCGCCTTCCGCTGACCGAGCGGCCTGCGCCGGGTGTCCGTCCGCGTCGCGGCCGAGCGCGGGGAGGAGGCGCGGGCACGCTTCGTCGAGCTCAGCCCCGGCGGGTTCGAGGAGTCGGAGGGAGATCCGCTGGAGCTGGCCGCCTACACGGACGCGGACGGCGAGGCCCGGCTCCGCGCCGCGTTCCCGGATGCGACGAGCGAGCCGGTGGAGTCCGGCTGGGAGGACGCCTGGCGCGAGTTCCACAAGCCGGTGCGGATCGGCCCGCTCTGGGTCGGGCCGCCCTGGCTCGAGCCCGACGCGGGCGCGCTTGCCGTGGTCGTCGATCCCGGGCCAGGCGTTCGGCACCGGCGCGCACGCGACGACGCGGCTCTGCCTGGAGCTGCTCGTCGAGGCTCCGCGCGGGAGCCTGCTCGACCTCGGTTGTGGCTCGGGCGTCCTGGCGATCGCCGCGGCAAAGCTAGGGTTCGCGCCGGTGACGGCACTCGACTCGGACGAGCTCGCGGTCGGGATCGCGCGCGAGAACGCACACCGAAACGGTGTCGAGATCGAGATCCGCGCGGCCGATGCATTGAGGGATGACCTGCCGCAGACGGACATCGCCGTCGCGAACATCGAGCTCGGCCCGGTGACGGCGCTCGCCTCACGCGTACGCGCGCGGACCTGGATCGCGTCCGGCTACCGGCCGCACGACCCGTTCGACCTGCCCGGCTGGCGGAGCGTCGAGCGCCGCGAGTCCGACGGCTGGGCCGCCGACCGCCTGGAGCGCGCGTGATTCCGCCGACGGGGTGGGGGCGCTTCGCCGCGTGGGTCTTCGCCGGCGCGCTCACGCTCTTCGCGTGGCTCACGGGCTTCTCGATCGGCCTGTTCGTGCTGCCGTTCGCCGTTCTCGCCATCTGGCTCGTCGCGCGGAAGAGCCGGATCTGGCCCGAGATCCTCGGCATGGTCGGGCGGCGCGGGCGTCATCTTGATCGTGATCGCCGCGATCAACCACGAGGGGCCCGGCTGTCGGACGACCGAGGAGAACGGCGGCATCACGGTCACCTGTGGCGGCAGCCTCGACCCGAAGCCGTGGCTCGTAGGCGGCCTCATCCTGCTCGCCGCGGCGCCGGCGCTCTATGCGCTCGCGCGCCGGCGCATCGTGAAACCGGCATAGCGGCGTTACCATCGCGCGCATGGGGACGTTCTCCACGCGCTTTCTCGGCTGCAAGGTCTCGCAGACCGACGTCCAGGCGATCCGTGAGCGGCTGATCGCGGACGGCCACATCGAGACCGGCGGGGAAGCGGACGTCGCGATCGTGAACGCCTGCTGCGTCACGCACGAGGCCGTGCGGAAGTCGCGCCAGGCGGCGCGGCAGGCGTCCCGAAGAGCGCGCCGGGTCTACGTCACCGGCTGCGGCGCGAACCTCGAAGGGCGCCTGGGAGGGACTCCCCGACGAGGTGAAGGTCGTCGCCCTGCCGAGCGAGCGCACCGCCGAGTTCGTCGCGGGCGACGTCGGCGCGGTCGGCTGCGTGCGCGACGACGTCGGGCTCGACCGGATCCGCGCGTTCGTGAAGGTGCAGGACGGCTGCAGCTTCTCGTGCGCGTTCTGCGTCGTCCCGCAGGTTCGCGGCGCGTCTCGTTCGCCGCGCCGCGGAGCGCGTGCTCGCCGAGATCGAGCGCCGCGTCGCCCAGGGGAACCGCGAGGTCGTCCTCACCGGGATCAACCTCGGCTGCTACCGCGACCGCGAGGCCGGGCTCGACCTGCCGGGACTCGTGCGCGCCGCGGGCGCAACGCCGGGCCTCGCGCGCCTGCGCCTCTCCTCGGTCGAGGTGAACCACGTGACCGAGAAGCTCGTCGCCGCCATGCGGGAAACCCCGACCGTCGCCCGCCACCTGCACGTGCCGCTCCAGTCCGGCGACGACGGCGTGCTCAAGGCGATGAAGCGGCGCTACTCGGCCGCAGACCTACCTGCGCCGCGTCGCGCTCGCGGACGGCTTCAACCTCACGACCGACGCGATCGTCGGCTTCCCCGCCGAGGACGAGGCCGCGTTCGCGGCCACACTGCGCCTGGTCGAGACCGCCGGGATCACGAAGGTCCACGTCTTCCCGTACTCGCCGCGGCCGGGCACGGACACGGCCGAAAGCGACACGGTTCCTCCGCAGGTGAAGCGCGAGCGCGGCGCCCGCCTGCGCGCCGCTTCCGACGCCGCCTGCCGCCGCCGCTGGGCCGAGCGCGTGGGCACCGAGGACACGGTTTTGGTCGACCGACCAGGAATTGGCTACGGAGACGATTACACTCCCTGGCTCGTCGACGCCGCAGTCGGCGACCTCGTGCGCGTCCGCGCCGAGCGGGTGGTGGAGGAGGGAATCGTCGGTGTCGCAGCCTGACTGTCTCTTCTGCGGACTCGTCGCGAACGGCGACCACGTCCGCAGCGCCGACGGCTTCGTGGCCGTCCGTGACATCGCGCCCAAGGCGGACGTCCACCTGCTCGTCATTCCCGAGCGCCATGTCCCGACGTTTCGCGAGGTCGGCGAGTTCCCGGCGGAGGAGTCGAAGGCGATGCTCGAGTTCGTCGCCGACACGGCCCGTGAGGCCGGCCTCGAGGACTACCGCGTGATCGTCAACGTGGGGCCGGGCGGCGGCCAGACCGTCTTCCATCTGCACTGGCACATCCTTGGCGGCTCAACCCTCGGAGGATTCGAATGACGTCGCTCATCGGCGAGCTCGAAGAAGACCTGACCGAGGCGATCAAGGGCGGCGACGAGTCGCGGCGCGACACGCTGCGCCTGATCCTGTCGGAGCTCCGCCTGGCCGAGAAGGAGCTGCAGCGCCCGCTCGACGAGAGCGAGGAGCTCCAGGTGCTCCAGCGCGAGCGCAAGAAGCGCGTCGAGGCGGCGCAGGCCTTCCGCGACGCCGGCCGCGACGAGCAGGCCGACCAGGAAGAGGACGAGCTCGAGGTGATCGAGGACTACATGCCCGAGCCGATCTCCGAGGACGAGCTCGAGCAGATCGTCGACGACGCGATCGCCGAGACCGGCGCCACGTCGCTCCGCGATCTCGGCCGCGTGATGGCCGACGTCATGCCGCAGGTCGCCGGCCGCGCGGACGGATCGACCGTCAGCGCGTTCGTGCGCGAGAAGCTCGCCTAGCTCGCCCAGGGCGTAACCTGTGGGCATGCGGGTCGCTCGTTGCGGCCCTGCTCCTCCTGTCGCTCGCCGGGTGCAGCGGCGACAAGCAGTCCGCAGCCTGCGCCGGCCGAGACGCGCTCAGGCGCGAACGGCGTCACCGTGGCGCTTCCCGACGGGTGGCACGAGCTGGCCGCCGACGACGGAGCGATCGACCGATCCGGTCACGCAGGTCGCGGTCTCGTCCGGCCCGATGGCCATTCGCGACACGCAGTGCCAGGTGAGCGACTACGGCCCGGAGGACGACGCGGTGGCCCTGATCGTCCTCGAGTGGCAGCCGAACGACGACATCGCCATGGGCCCGCGCCCGAACACTTCGGATCCGCCGAGCTGCCGATCACGCCGGGCAATATCGAGTGCTTCGACGGCTCGGGCGGGACGGTGCAGTTCTCCGACGCAGGCCGGATGTTCGGTGCCTACCTGCTGCTCGGCCCCGATGCGGATCCCCAGCTCGCCGACGAGGCGCGCGCCGTGCTCGAGACGCTCGAAGTCGAGCCGGCGGCGGGCTAGCCGCTGGCGCGGGCGGGCCTGCGCCTGGCCGGGCGCTCCGCCTCGGGCACCGGCGCCGGGACGAGCGGCCAGCTGAACGTCTGCTCGACGAGGTGCTCGGGGTTGTGCCAGTAGCGCAGGTTGGCCATCCACTCCTCGTCCTTGATCGAATCGAGGATCACCGAGATGCGTGCGATCGGCGGCGATGCCTCGGCGCCGGGGAGGATCATGAGGAAGTTCTCGAGCTCGTCGCGGCACTTCGCCTCGAAGTGCGTCTGCTCGAGGTCGGTCGCGGTGCGGATCCCGAAGGCGCGGAGCCGGACGACCGACGCGGCGCGCGACTCGTCGCCTTCGACCTCGCTCGAGCCGACGTGCAGGTAGAGGATCGCCTGGTCGATCCAGTCCACGAGGCGCGGCGCGGGAATGCGCGTCTGGAGCATCAGCTCGATCAGGTCGTGGTGCGCGAGCCCTTCGACGTTCGTGACGCCCTCGTCCTGGAGCCGGGCGCGGTCGTACAGGTCGATCCCCTCGATGTTCGTGAGCGGGTTCGCCTCGGCCACCCCGCGGCCGAACACGGCGCCGGCGACGCTCTTGTTCAGGTACTCGGAGATCCCGACGAGCGCCGTCTCGGGGACGATCCCGGCGGCGAACGCGAGCACGAGGATGTACGGCTCGTCGTCGGCGCCCGGCATGACCTGGAGCACCATCGCGAGGATCGTGACGAGGAGGATCCGGATCGTGATCTGGGTGTAGGTCTTGGGCCGCAGGTCGCCGCGCGCGTAGCCGCGCTGGATCAGCTGGAGGGCGAAGAAGTAGGCGCCGAGGAAGCCGAAGATGAGCGCCGAGCGCTGCGGCTGGAAGAGCGCGAGCACGCCCACGCGGTCGCTGATGATGTTCACGTCCTGGTTCAGGAGCGTCACGAGCCAGCCGAACGTGATCACCACCGTCGCGATGAGGACCGGCGAGCGCCGGCCGGGCAGCAGCCGGCCCCGCGCGCTTCCGGTCGTCGCGCCGTAGGTCTCGCCGAGCAGCGTCCCGTACTTGGCGCGGACGTCGGCGAGCGTGTCCACCGAAGGATCGAGGCGGAACATGTGCCGCTCGAACTGCTCGCGCAGCGTCCGCAGCTGCTGGCGGTCGAAGAGGAAGTAGAGGAGCGCCGGCAGGAGGGAGACGGCCGACATGAAGAGGAGCTGCAGCCCGCGCCCGAGCAGGGTCAGGTCGACGCCCGCCTTGGGGATGGTCTCGTCGATGTAGGCCTGCTGGACGAGCTCGTCCACGCCGCCGGGGAAGTAGAGCGCGGCGCCCGGCAAGACGACGCCGACGAGGAGGACGACAGACAACGCGGCCAACTGAGCGCTCCAGCGGGCCGCCGCCCGGCCGCCGCTGCGCGACACGCCGAACGCGACCATGCCGCCGATGAGGAGCGCGATCGCGCCGCCGATCCAGAAGTACCTGCTCCCGATGACGAAGCCGGCGATGACGTAGCCGACGACGACCCACAGGCCGCCGCCGACGATCGCCGCGTCGCGGGTCGAGATCTCCGGGGCGGGGACGGCGACGATGGACTGCCGCTCGAGGTCGCGCAGGTCGGTCTCGAAGAGCTCCCGGTCCTCGTTCGAGATCAGGCGGCGCTCGAGCGGCGACAGCACGAGGACCTCGCCCGTCGGGGCCGTGATGACGACCCGCTTGTTCGTCTCGTTCACGACCAGGCAGTTGGACTGCGGGTCGGCCGCCGCGGCGGTTCCGCGCGTCGCAACGGCCTCGGCGCTCGCGGCGGAGGTGATCACCTGGTCGGTCTGAACGTCGGCGACGCCGGTCGTCGGCAGCCCGTGCTTGCGCTGTACCGCCCGAACGGCCCGCTCGGTCTCCGGCCCGAACACCCCGTCCTCCGGGCCCGAGTACTCGTCCAGCTGCTTGAGCAGCTTCTGGAGCGCGCGGACGGCGTCGCCCTCGCTTCCGGCCCCGAGCCCAGGCGTCGGCGCGCCGTTGGTCTGCGGCTCGGACTTCATGCGGCGGTCTGGGGTGTTGCTTGCGGCGGCATGGAACTGTGGTGCTGGCTAAGCCTCCCACCCGGCTTCGGGGCTGTCAATCCCGGCCCAGGCGGCGACTACACTTCGTCTATTGCAGGAAGTTCTCTCGGTTTCCAATCAGGTTGCGGCCGAGCTGGCGACCGTCGACGACGCGGTTTTGACCCGTGTTCGCGATCGCCTCGGCTGCACTGTCCTCCTGCGCGGAAACCGGCTGACGCTCGAGGGTGACGACGCGAACGTCGGCGAGGCGCGCGTCGTGATCGGCGAGCTCGTCGACCTCGTCGAGGACGGGCACGCGATCGGCGCCGGAACCGTGGACGCCGTCCTGGCCGCCCTGGAGGAGAGCCGCGACCTGCGCGACGTCTTCGACGACGTCGTCTGGCGCCACCGCGGCAAGAAGATCACGCCGAAGACGCTGAACCAGAAGCGCTACGCCGACGCGATCCGCCAGTCCACGATCACGTTCGGCATCGGCCCGGCCGGAACCGGCAAGACCTACCTCGCCATGGCCCTCGCCGTCGCTGCCCTCGCCGACCGCGAGGTCAGCCGGATCATCCTCACGCGCCCCGCGGTCGAGGCCGGCGAGCGGCTCGGCTTCCTCCCGGGCGACATGCTCGCGAAGGTCGACCCGTACCTGCGCCCGCTCTACGACGCGCTCCACGACATGCTCGACGCCGACCGCGTGGCCGGGCACATGGACCGGGGGACGATCGAGGTGGCGCCGCTCGCGTTCATGCGCGGCCGCACGCTGAACGACTCCTTCGTGATCCTCGACGAGGCGCAGAACACGACGCCCGAGCAGATGCACATGTTCCTCACGCGGCTCGGCTTCGGCTCGAAGATCGTCGTCACCGGCGACGTGACCCAGATCGACCTGCCGCGCGAGCAGACCTCCGGCCTCGTGCGCGTGCGCGAGATCCTCGCCGACGTCGAGGGGATCCAGTTCGTCGAGCTCGGAAACCAGGACGTCGTCCGTCACGTCCTGGTTCAGCGGATCGTCGAGGCCTACAAGCAGCACGCGGACGGGGACGGCGCGTGATCGCCGTGGAGGTCGAGAATCGCAGCGGCGCCGACGTGGAGACCGAGGCGGCGATCGCGCTCGCGCAGGCGACGCTCGGCCGCCGAAGGGATCGAGGACGGCGACCTCGGCATCGCGTTCGTGGACGCGGACGAAAGCCGCGCGCTGAAGCGCGAGCACCTCGGGATCGACGAGGCCGCCGACGTGCTCTCGTTCCCGATCGACGAGCGCGAGCCCCTCGCCGACGGGATTCCGCGCCAGCTCGGGGACGTCGTCCTCTGCCCGCAGGTCGTCGGGCGAGGAATGGCGCGCGCCGCTCGTCCACGGGCTCCTGCACCTCCTCGGCTACGACCACGGCGCCGAGATGGAGCGCCGCGAAGCCGAGTTGGCCGCGTCATGAGCCAGCGCCAGCGCCGCCCGCCCATCCGGCCCGTCGAGCCGCCCGAGCTCGAGTTCGAGCTGCCGCCGCCCATCGAGACGCGCAAGCGCCCGCACTCGCTCCTCCTCAGCTTCAACTACGCGATCGAGGGCGTCATCCACGTGCTGCGCCGCGAGCGCAACATGCGCGTCCACTTCCTGCTCGCGACCGTGATCCTCGTGCTCGCGTTCGCCTACGACGTCTCGAAGCTCGAGCTCATGGCGCTCCTCATCGCGATCTCGTTCGTCCTCATCGCCGAGATGCTGAACACGGCCGTCGAGGAGATGATCGACCTGACGACCAAGGCCTACGACCCGCGCGCGAAGATCGCCAAGGACGTCGCGGCCGGCGCCGTGCTCATCGCCGCCGTCGTCGCGGGCACGATCGGCTACCTCATCTTCGTCGACCGGATCCGCTCGCCGACGTACCACCTCGTCAACGAGGTGCGGGCGATCCCGGCCAACCTGACCATCATCGCCCTCGCGCTCACCGTGATCGTGGTCATCGCGGTGAAGGCGGTCACCGGGCGCGGGACGCCGCTTTCCGGCGGGCTGCCGTCCGGGCACGCCGCGGTCGCGTTCGGCGGCTGGATGGCGATCACGCTCGTCGTCACCGACTTCCAGCACCGCGTGCTCGTCTCGACGCTCGCGTTCCTCATGGCGTTCCTCGTCGCCCAGACCCGCGTGGAGTCGGGGATCCACTCGGTCCGCGAGGTCGTCTTCGGCGGCCTCATCGGAACCCTCGTCACGCTCATCCTCTTCCAGTTCCTGACGTGACCGGCCAGGAGCTCTACGAGCGGGCAGTCATTGCCGCGGAGAACGCCTACGCGCCGTACTCGGAGTTCCACGTCGGCGCGGCGCTGCTCCTGCGCGACGGCTCGGTCGTCACCGGCGTGAACGTGGAGAACGCGTCCTATCCGCTGGGGATCTGCGCCGAGCGGGCCGCGATCTCGCGCGCCGTCGGCGACGGCCTGAAGCCCGGCGGGATCGAGGCGCTCGCGATCACCGCGTCGCCGTGCGGCGGCTGCCGCCAGTGGATGGCCGAGTTCCAGATCGACCGCGTGCTGTTCCCGATCGACGGGAAGCTGGCCGAGCGGACGCCGGCCGAGCTGCTCCCGGATTCCTTCGAGTTTTGAGGTAGCGGCTTCGTCGCCGTCGCGGGCCGGCCGAACGTCGGCAAGTCGACGCTCGTGAACGCGCTCTGCGGCGGCAAGGTCGCGATCGTCTCGGACAAGCCGCAGACGACGCGGCGCCGGATCATGGGCGTCGTGAACGGCGACGGCTACCAGCTCGTCCTCGCCGACCTGCCCGGCTTCCAGCGCCCGCGCGACCCGCTCACCGAGCGGATGCAGAGGACGGTGGACTCCGCCTTCGAGGACGTCGACGCGGTGCTGTTCGTGCTCTCCGCGGACGAGGAGATCGGCGGCGGCGACCGCTTCATCGCCCAGCGCGTGTTCGGCGGGCCCGTCCCCGTCGTGATCGCGCTGAACAAGGTCGACCGCGTCGACCCGAACCGGATCGCCGTGCAGATCGCGAACGCCGCGGCGCTCGGCGACTTCCACGCGCTCCATCCCGTGAGCGCGAAGACCGAGGACGGCGTCGACGCGCTGCGCGACGAGCTGTCCGCGCTCCTCCCCGAGGGCCCCGCATATTTCCCGGCCGACGAGATCACGGATCTCTCCGTCGAGGACCGCATCGCCGAGCTCGTCCGGGAGAAGGCGCTCCACCTGACGAAGGAGGAGGTCCCGCACGCCGTCACGGTCGAGGTGGCCGAGATCGAGGGCGACCGGATCTCCTGCGTCATCTACGTCGAAACGGCGTCCCAAAAGGGGATCCTGGTCGGCAAGGGCGGCTCTATGATCAAGGAGATCGGCTCGCGGGCACGGCCCGAGATCGAGCACCTGCTCGGTGCGCAGGTCTTTCTCGAGCTGATGGTGAAGGTACGTCCCCGCTGGCGCCGTGACGAGGCGATGCTCTCGCGGCTCGGACTCTGAGGAGGAGACATCGCTGCATTGACGCCCGACCAGTTCGAGACCCGGCTCCGCGACTACATGGTCGAGAGCTCGGAGGAGACCCGCGCCGTGCGCGTGGGCGAGAAGGAGACGAGCGAGTACGCGGCCATCGTCGAGCGCTACGCGGACCTGTTCACGCGCGAGCAGTACGACGCGCTGGCCGGCGAGGACGAGCGGGTCACGCGCCTGCGCGAGGCGTGCAAGGACGGCGTCGTGTCGCTCGAGCTCGCGACCGCCTACGACGAGCTCGCAGAACGCGATGCTCGCCGCGCGGATCGAGTTCCGCGGCGAGGAGATGCCGCTGCGAAACGCCCAGGCCCAGGTCGCGCTCGAGGACGACTACGCCGCGCGCGAGGAGCTCGGGCGCATCTCCGGCGACAAGTCCGCCGAGTTCAACGACGGCCGGCTCGACCTCATGCGCCGCGGCGAGGCGTTCGAGTCCGACCTCACCGGCCAGACCGATCCGATCGCGCGGAGCGAGGAGCTGAAGGCGATCGACCTCCACGAGCTCTTCGGACGTGCTCGAGCGCACCGCGGCCGCGCAGTCCGAGCTCGTTCGGGCCGCTGCGCGACAAGTGGCTCGACCGGATCCTCGGTCCCGAGCGCGAGGACGAGCCGTCCTCGTACCACATCGCCTACGTCCGCCGGATGTCCCCGCTCGCCGACGTGTACTCGAAGGAGCGCGCCGTCGAGGTCTGCCTCGAGACGCTCACGAAGATCGGCTTCGACCTCGCGGCCGAAAGCCGGATCAAGCTCGACCTCGACGACCGCCCGCAGAAGAACCCGCGCGCCTGCGTGATCGCCGCCGACCCGCCGTCGGTCGTCCACCTGATCACGCGCGCCCAGGGCGGCATCCACGACTACCAGGCGTTCCTGCACGAGGCCGGCCACGCGCTCCACTACGCGGGCTGCGATCCCGACCTCTCGTACACGTTCCGCCGGCTTTCCCGCGACCACGCGCTGACCGAGATCTACTCCTTCCTGGTCGAGTCGATCACCCGCGAGCCGGCCTGGCACGCGGCCTACTTCGGCCTCGACGAGGAGACCGCGCGCGAGAACGCCGAGGCGACCCGGTTCCTCGAGGCGATCCTCTTCCGCCGCTACGCGGCCAAGCTCGGCTACGAGCTCGACCTCTGGGGCGACTTCGAGCACGCGACCGACTACTCGGGCGTGTACGAGGAGAAGCTCCGCGCCGCGACGGGCGTGCGCTACCGCGCCGACAACTACCTCGCCGACCTGGACGAGGGCTTCTACTCGGCCGACTACCTGCGCGCCTGGATCCGCACCGCGCAGGTGCGCGACTACCTCCGCGCCGAGATCGGCGAGGACTGGTGGGCGCGCCCGGAGACCGGCGAGTTCCTGCGCACGCTCTTCCTCCAGGGCACGAAGCCGTCCAGCGAGGACGTGGCCGCACAGGTCGGCTACGACCCGCTCGACACGGCGCCGCTGCTCTCGGAACTGTCTGGTTAGAGAGCTCGACGGAACGAGCCTGTGCCCCCAGGCCGCGCTGGTCGGCGCGATGCGGCGTCCTCAGTCGCGCCCGTATCCGCTGGATACGAACACTCCCTGCGTCCTTGCCTCGCACCGACCAGCGCACCCTGGAGACGAGGCTCGTTCCGCCAATCCCTCTGGTTAGGGCAAACTGGAGGGCATGGCGCAAGCGCCGGCATTGCCAGGAGGGTTCGAGCTTCCGCTCGAGCCCAGGCTTCCGCGGGTCGGTTCCGTCGACCAGGTGGCCGTCGAAGAACGCGCGGCCTCGCTCTCGCGGCGCTCGATCAAGCGCGAGTCGAAGATGTTCGCGCTCGACCTCGTCGTGCGGATGACCGACCTGACGACGCTCGAGGGCGCCGACACGCCCGGCAAGGTGCGTGCGCTCGCCTCGAAGGCGGCTCACCCCGATCCGGCGGACGCGACCGTCCCTTCCGTGGCCGCGCTCTGCATCTATCCCGACCTGATCTCGGTCGCGCGCGAGCGGCTCGACGGCACGTCCGTCGCGGTCGCCGCCGTCGCCACCGCCTTCCCGTCCGGGCGCTCGCCACTCGACCTGAAGGTGGAGGAGGCCCGGCGCGCGGTCGAGGCCGGCGCCGACGAGATCGACATGGTCATCGACCGCGGCGCGTTCCTCTCCGGGCGCTACGCCAAGGTCTACGAGGAGGTCCGCCAGGTGAAGGAGGCCTGCGGCGACGCGCACCTGAAGGTGATCCTCGAGACCGGCGAGCTCGGCACCTACGACAACGTCCGCCGCGCCGGGCTGCTCGCGATCGCCGGCGGCGCGGACTTCATCAAGACCTCGACAGGCAAGACGAGCCCGGCCGCGACGCTGCCGGTCACGCTGGTCATGCTCGAGACCGTGCGCGACGTCTACGAGGAGACCGGCCGCAAGGTCGGCGTCAAGGCGGCGGGCGGCATCCGCCGCGCGAAGGAGGCGATCGCCTACCTCGTGACCGTGAACGAGACGCTCGGCCCCGAGTGGCTCACGCCGGATCTCTTCCGCTTCGGCGCGTCGTCGCTCCTGAACGACGTGCTCCTCCAGATCCGCAAGCAGAAGACCGGGCGCTACCAGAACCCGGACTACTTCACGCTGGACTGACGGCTCCTAGGATGGCTGCATGAGCGACGTCGAAAAACGCAAGGACCGCTCGCCGGTCCCGTCCTCGTTCGACTACGCCCCTGCGCCGGAGTCGCGCGACATCGTCCACCTTGAGAAGCGCTACGGGCTCTTCGTGGGCGGCGACTGGGTCGAGCCGCTCTCCAAGGAGATCCAGCCGACGATCAGCCCGGCGACCGAGGAGCCGCTGGCCGAGGTGGCCTACGCCGGCGCCGAGGACGTGGACGTCGCGGTCGCTGCCGCGCGCGACGCCTTCCAGAACGGCTGGTCCGACCTCCCCGCGACCGAGCGGGCCAAGTACCTCTTCCGCATCGCGCGCCTCCTCCAGGAGCGCTCGCGCGAGTTCGCGGTGCTCGAGTCGCTCGACGGCGGCAAGCCGATCAAGGAGTCGCGCGACGTCGACCTGCCGCTCGCGGCGGCCCACTTCTTCTACTACGCCGGCTGGGCGGACAAGCTCGAGTACGCCTTCCCGAACCGGACGCCGAAGCCCGTCGGGGTCGCCGCGCAGGTGATCCCGTGGAACTTCCCGCTCCTCATGCTCTCGTGGAAGATCGCGCCCGCGCTGGCCGCCGGCAACACGGTCGTCCTGAAGCCGGCCGAGACGACGCCGCTGACGGCGCTCCTCTTCTGCGACGTGCTCCGCCAGGCCGGTCTCCCGGCGGGCGTGGTCAACGTGATCACCGGCGACGGCCGCGCGGGCGCCGCGCTCGTGAAGCACCCGGACGTGGACAAGGTCGCCTTCACCGGCTCGACGGAGGTCGGGAAGGAGATCCAGCGCGCCATCGCCGGCTCGGGCAAGAAGCTGACGCTCGAGCTCGGCGGCAAGGCGGCGAACATCATCTTCGACGACGCCGCGCTCGACCAGGCGGTCGAGGGGATCGTCAACGGGATCTACTTCAACCAGGGCCACGTGTGCTGCGCCGGCTCGCGGCTCCTCGTGCAGGAGTCGGTCGCCGAGGAGGTCGTCGCGAAGCTGAAGCGCCGCATGGGCACGCTCCGCGTCGGCGATCCGCTGGACAAGAACACCGACGTCGGCGCGATCAACTCGAAGGAGCAGCTCGAGCGGATCAAGGCGCTCGTGAAGAGCGGGGAGGAGGAGGGCGCGGAGATCTACCAGCCGCCGTGCGTCCTCCCGGAGAAGGGCTGGTGGTTCCCGCCGACCGTCTTCACCGAGGTCGCGCAGAGCTACCGGATCGCGCAGGAGGAGATCTTCGGCCCGGTGCTCTCGGTGCTCACGTTCCGCACGCCGGACGAGGCGGTCGAGAAGGCGAACAACACGGCGTTCGGTCTCTCCGCCGGGGTCTGGACGGAGAAGGGCTCGCGCATCCTCTGGATGGCGCAGCGCCTCCGCGCCGGGGTCGTCTGGGCGAACACGTTCAACCGCTTCGATCCCGCGTCGCCGTTCGGCGGCTACAAGGAGTCCGGCTTCGGCCGCGAGGGCGGACGCCACGGGCTGGAGCCGTACATGAGGTTCGACGATGAGTGACCGGCTGCCCGTTTCGAAGACCGCGAAGCTCTTCGTGGGCGGCGCGTTCGTGCGCTCCGAGTCGGGCCGCACCTACGAGGTCGAGGGCGCGAACGTCGCGCTCGGCTCCCGCAAGGATCTTCGCGACGCCGTCCGGGTCGCCCGCGGCGCGCTCCCGGGCTGGGCGGGCGCGACCGCGTACAACCGCGGCCAGGTGCTCTACCGCGTCGCCGAGATGCTCGAGGGCCGCCGCGCCGAGTTCGCCGAGCTCTCCGGGGACGAGGACGCCGGCGCCGCGATCGATCGCTGGGTTTGGTACGCCGGCTGGGCGGACAAGCTCGCGCAGGTGCTGGGCGCTTCGAACCCCGTCGCGGGGCCGTACTTCAACTTCACCGTGCCCGAGCCGGTCGGCGTCGTCGGCGTCGTCGCGCCCGAGGAGCCGCCGCTCGACGGGCTCGTGTCGCGTCTCGCGCCGGTGCTCGCCGGCGGCAACACGGCGGTCGTGATCGCCTCCGAGTCCCATCCGCTCGCCGCAGCGTCGCTGGCCGAGGTGCTCGCGACCTCGGACGTCCCCGCGGGCGTCGTCAACATCCTCACCGGCCGCAAGGAGGAACTCACGCCCGTGCTGGCCGGTCATCTCGACGTGAACGCGCTCGATCTCGCGGGAGCGACCGGAGACACCGCCGAGCTCGAGCGCCTCGCCGCGGACAACGTGAAGCGCGTCGTCCGAAACGGCCAGGGACAATCCCCGTGGCATGTGGCGGCGTTCCTCGAGATGAAGACGGTCTGGCACCCGATCGGCGTATGAGCCGTTTCCGACAGGCCATCTCCGAGGGCGACGGCATCTCGGTCATCCCCGTGCTCACCGGCGCGGTCGAAGAGCTGGCCGCGCTCGCGGAGGAGTCGGGCGCCGAGGCGGTTGCGGTCGCCGAAGCCGACGTGGCCCGCGCCGCCGGGGCGACGTCGCTTCCTGTGTTGGCGCGGACCGGGCTCGAGGGCGTGGCCGAGGCCGGTGCCGACGCCTGCGTTCTCGCGTCCGACGAGACGCTCCCCGAGCAGCACGAGCGCGCCCGGGAGCTGGGCCTCGACTGCGTCGTCGACGTGACCAACGAGGAGGCGCTCCAGGCCGTTCTCGAGCACGTCGACCCGGACATCTTCCTGCTCTCCGAGCGCGACCGCGACGACGAGGAGGACGACTTCGAGCGCACGCTCGACCTGCTCGCCGACGTCCCGGCCGGCAAGCTCGTGATCTCCGACGCGCGCGTGGGCGCGCGTGAGCAAGTGGTCGCCCTGGAGCGGGCCGGCGTGGACGCGATCCTCGTCTCCGGCGACCACCTGGGCACAGAGTTCGCCGCCACCCTGGCCGAGCTCACCGGCCGCGCGTAGCCAACTTCTGGTTGCAACGGGCGTCCTCTAGGACGACCCTGGGAGGCGGATGCGCGTACGGATCGGCTCTGCGGCAGTACTGACCGCGCTCGCGCTGGCCGGCTGCAGCTCGGGCAGCGACGCGCCGGGGACGACGAGCGCCGCGGCCGAGCGCGCCGCCGACCACGACGGTCAAGATCGTCTCCGAGCTGCCGCTCCAGGGCTCGCCGAGCGAGCAGACGGCGTCGATGGTGCAGGCGATCGAGCTCTACCTCGAGCAGATCGACCACCGCGTCGGCGACACCGCGATCCAGTACGAGTCGCGCGACACGAGCACTACGCACTCATCGCCGTTCGACGACGCCGGCTGCCTGATCGCCGCGAACCAGCTCGCGCAAGAGGAGGACGTCGTCGGCGTGATCGGGCCATTCAACTCCGGCTGCGCCAAGCTGATGCTCGAGAAGCTCAACAAGGAGTCGCTGGCGACGATCAGCCCGTCCAACTCGTACGACGGACTGACCCGCGAGGCGCCGAACAACGCGAAAGGGCGAGCCCGGCGTCTACTACCCGACCGGCGCGCGCACGTATGCCCGGCTCGTTCCCACCGACGTCGCCCAGGGCGCGCGCCGGCGCCGAGGCGATGGCCTCGCTCGGCGCGACGAAGGCCTGCGTGCTCGACGACGGCACCGAGTACGGCAAGGCGGTCGCCGACGGGTTCGCGCAGGCCGCCGGGGAGTTCGGGCTCGGCGTCGTCTGCCGGACGAGCTGGCGACCGAAGCCGGCCGGAGCCGACTACCTCGGCCTCATGGAGCGCGTGAAGGCATCCGGCGCGGACGGGGTCTACCTCGGCGGCGGCTCCGACGACGGCGGCGCGGAGCTCATCCGCGACAAGGTCACGGAGCTCGGCGACAACGAGGCCGTGAAGCTCGTGGTCTCCGACGGCTTCCTCGTGGACGAGCTCTTCGACGATGCGGGCGCGGCCAACGTCGAAGGGATCTACGCAACCTCGCCGGTGGTGATGACGAACGGCCTCACGGGTCCGGGGAAGGTGTTCGCGGCGGACTACGCCGAGAAGTACGGCGAGGCGCCCGGCGCTGTACGCGCCGTACGCCGTCGCGGCGCTGGAGGTCCTGGTCGACGCGATCGGCCGTTCGGACGGGACGCGGGCCGACATCGCCGCGAAGATGCTCGAGACCGAGTTCGACGAGGGCATCCTCGGCCCGACGTCGTTCGATGCGAACGGCGACCGCATCGACGCGCCCGTGCCGCTCTTCCAGGCCCGCGACGGGGCCTGGGTCTACATCGACTAGTCCGTGGTCGTCGGCGTCGAGGTGGTCGGCGCGAGCGGGTTGTCGAGCACCTCGTCGTTGCGCGGCTCGAGGCCGAGGGCGAGGGCGATCTTGCGATCCGCCTCGCGCACCGCGAGCTCTCCCTGCACGGCCAGGTTGGTGCCCTCGACGCGCGAGGTTGCCGACCTTCTCCTGGTTGCCGTCCTTCTCGAGGAACGGATCCTCCATGGCGATGTTCAGCATCTGCTCGAAGTACGTGAGACTCTCGCGCGTGTCGGCCAGACCGTTCTCGAGATCCTTCGCGTCGCCGGCGATCTTCGAGATCTCGCCGAGCTCGCGGGCCGCCTCGATCTCCGCCTCGAGCGCCTTGTCGATCGCCTTGACCGCGGCGAGCCCGTCGTCGGCGGCCGCCAGCACGGCCTCGCGATCCTCGGCGACGGCCGCGTCGTTGATGTCGGAGATCGCCTGGCGAAGCTGCGACTCGGCGTCGTTCCGCGCGTCCTCGAGCTCGCGGTAGGTGTTGTAGGCCTCCACGCCCGGGGCCGGCTCCTCGTCACCGCACGCGGTCGCGCCCACGAGCACGGTGAGGGAGA
The DNA here is from genome assembly GCA_963705875.1 of uncultured Actinomycetes bacterium. GTDB lineage: Bacteria > Actinomycetota > Thermoleophilia > Gaiellales > Gaiellaceae > CAVRUF01. Next base: position 499,798 of record OY970117.1, read on the forward strand.
CCAGGATGAGCGCGATGAGCTTCGGCACTAGCCGAAGAATGCACGTGCGACGTCGTACCAGTCCGGGGGAACCGACTTCAGCTCCGCGACCGCGTCCGCCAGGGGCACGGCCACGATGGCGTCGCCCTGGAGCGCGGCCATCATCCCGAACTGCCCTGGCCTCGACGAGATCGGCGGCCTTCAGGCCGTAGCGCGTCGCGAGCACGCGGTCGCGCGGAGTGGGGGTTCCGCCTCGCTGGACGTGGCCGAGCACGGTCACTCTCGTCTCGTAGCCGGTGCGCTCCTCGATCTCGCGCGGCGAGCTGGTCGCCGACGCCGCCCAGGCGGACGTGGCCGAACTCGTCGCCGCCCTCCTGCGTCACCTGGCGCCGCTCGCCCGAGTCGTAGGTGAGCTCGTAGCCCTCGCTGACGACGACGATGGAGAAGTCCTTGCCGCGGCTGTGGCGATGCTCGATCTCCTTGCAGGCGTCCTCGACGGTCACGGGCTGCTCGGGGATGAGGATCACGTCGGCGCCGCCGGCGATGCCGCTCATGACCGCGATCCAGCCGGTGTGGCGGCCCATGACCTCGACGACCATGACGCGGTTGTGCGACTCGGCCGTCGTGTGCAGCCGGTCGATCGCCTCGGTCGCGATCGTCACCGCCGTGTCGAACCCGAAGGTGTAGTCGGTCGCGGACAGGTCGTTGTCGATCGTCTTCGGGACGCCGACGACGGGGAAGTCGTGCTCGGCGTAAAGGCGCGCCGCGACGCCGAGCGTGTCCTCGCCGCCGATCGCGACGAGCGCGGTCAGGCCGGCGTCGGCGAAGTGCTCGAGGACCGCCTCGGGCCCGCCGTCCGTCTTGAACGGGTTCGTCCGGGTGGTGCCGATGATCGTGCCTCCGCGCGGGAGGATCCCGGAGATCTCGCGCGGGCCGATCTCCATGAACTTGCCCTCGACGAGCCCGCGCCAGCCCGCGCGAACGCCCACGACCTCGGCGCCGCGATCGAGCGAACGGCGCGCCACGGCGCGGATGACAGCGTTCAATCCCGGGCAGTCGCCGCCCCCGGTGAGGACTCCAACTCTGTCGGTCACTTGTCTTCTAACTTCGGCAGGGGATCCTCGTCTTCTCCGTCACAACGACTCGGGAGCTGTAGTGAGGGGAGTACCAATGCCGAAGGCGGGAATCGAACCCGCACGGGGCCAGGCCCCACTGGATTTTGAGTCCAGCGCGTCTTCCAGTTCCGCCACTTCGGCGCGGCGACAGGGCAATCGTAACCAGACGGGCTTGATGCCTGTCCGCAACGACGTCATAATTGCCAGCCCACAAGGAGCGGTTCAGCCTGGCGTGAGTTCGGGTCCCGCTCGGATACCCCTTCCAGGGCGGTGCTCGCCAGGTGCAGCGCCGAGCAAAAGTCGGGCGAATGAGGAGGCGCAGTGAAGAGAAGGACAGTTATGGCAGTGCTCGTACTGCTGGTCGGCGCGTTTGCGTTCATGGCCGTTGGCTGTGGCGATGACGACCCCGCAGACACGGGCGACGCCGCGGCCACGGGCGACACGCGGCGGCGAGCCGCAGACGGCAAAGATCGTGTCCGACCTGCCCCTGCAGGGCTCGTCGGCGGGTCAGACCGAGACGATGGTCAACGCCATCAAGCTCTACCTGACGCAGATCGACAACACGTCAGGCGACTTCACGATCGAGTACGAGTCGTTCGATGACTCGACCGCCGCCAAGGGCGCGTGGGACGAGGCGACGTGTGCCGCGAATGCGCGGAACTACGTCGAGGACGAGACGATCCTCGGTGTGATCGGAACGTTCAACTCCGGTTGCGCGAAGATCGAGGTACCGATCGCGAACGAGGCTTCCCTCGCGTACGTCAGCCCGGCCAACACGGCCGTCGGCCTGACGCACCAGGGCCCGGGCTCCGAGCCCGGCGAGCCGGACAAGTACTACCCGAGCGGAACGCGCAACTACACGCGCGTCGTCGCCTCGGACGACTTCCAGGGCCAGATCGACGCCACGTACATGGCGGAGGAGCTGGGAGTCACGAGTGTCTACATCCTGGACGACAAGGACGCCTACGGTAAGGGCGTTGCCGACGCATTCGAGATCGCCGCTCCCGACGCGGGTCTCGAAGTCGCCGGACACACGGGCTGGGATGCGGCCGCTCAGAACTACAAGGCACTCATGACGCAGGTCAAGGCGTCCGGTGCCGACGGCATCTACATCGGCGGTATCTCCGACTTCAACGGCGGCCAGGTCGTCAAGGACAAGGTCGAGGTCGTTGGGACAACGAGGACGTTCCGCTGATGGCATCTGACGGCTTCGTCGTCGCCTCGCTCTTCGAAGAGGCCGGCGCGGACGTCGTCGAAGGCATGTACGGCAGTGCTCCCGTCCTGAACCCGGAGGATCTCACGGGCGCAGGCGCAGAGTTCCTCGAGGCCTACACGGCTGAGTACGGCGACCCGGAGGTCTACACGGCCTACGGCGCCGCCGCAGCGCAGGCTCTCGTCGACGCGATCGGCCGCTCGGACGGCACGCGCGAGGACGTCGTCGCGAAGCTGTTCGAGACGGACATCACGGACGGCATCGTCGGTCCCATGTCCTTCAACGCTGACGGTGATCCTGAGAACGGCCTGATCTCCATCTTCAAGGCTGAGGGTGGGAATTGGACGTTCGTCCAGGCACAGCAGCTGGGCGAGTAACACAAGACAGATAGACCGAATGGAGAGGCCGGTTTCGAACCGGCCTCTCCATTCATAATCCCCCTCACATGACGACTACAGTCACCCACGAGCTTCCGAGCTCGGAGGCTGCCGCCGACCTCCCAGCTGATCTTGTGGGCGTTCGGCGCGCTGCTTCTCGCCGGCGCGGCGTTCTGGCTGATCGGCAATGCGATCGAATCGCCGTCGCGCTTCCTCGAGGTGACGCTGATCGGCTTCACGAACGGCTCGATCTACGCGCTCGTGGCGCTGGGCTACACGCTCGTCTACGGAATCATCGAGCTCATCAACTTCGCCCACGGCGACAACTTCATGCTGGGGACGTTCCAGACCCAGACGATCGTCACCGAGGGCCAGTTCCAGATTCCGCTCTTTCCGACGACGCTGATCCTCGGCATCCCGCTCGGGACGACGGCCACGGCGGCGTCGTCCGGAGGCCAGCGGGCCTGGACGATCTTCTGCTGCGTCCTCTTTTCCATGCTCTTCTGCATGGTCATCAACGTTTCGATCGAGCGGATCGGCTACAAGCCGCTGCGTAACCAGCCACGGCTGGCGCCGCTGATCACGGCGATCGGGTTCTCGTTCATCCTCCAGGACGTCGGTCTCATCTGGAAGGACGCCGGGCCCCAGCCGACGCCGAACATTCTTCCCACGGGAGACATCTTCACGTGGAAGGACGCGAGCTACTCGTGGAAGGAGTTCATCGTGGTCGCGATCACGATTCCGCTCCTCCTCGTGCTCACGTACCTCGTGCGCAGCACGCGCTCCGGCAAGGCGATGCGCGCCACCGCTCAGGATCGTGACGCCTCGGCGATGATGGGCATCAACGTCGACCGCACGATCTCGTTCACGTTCGCGCTCGGCGGCGCGCTGGCCGGCGCGGCCGGCGCGATCTACGCGCTCTACGTCGGCGTGTCGAAGTTCGACACCGGGTTCCGCCTCGGGCTCTACGCGTTCACCGCGGCCGTGCTCGGCGGCATCGGCAACCTGACCGGCGCCGTCCTCGGCGGCGTCCTCCTCGGGCTCATCGCCGCCTACAACGAAGGCTTCGGCGACGCCCGCTGGACGACCACGATCATCTTCTCGATCCTGATCCTGATCCTCGTCTTCCGCCCGTCGGGTCTCCTCGGCGAGCAGGTACCGGAGGGCCAGTGACCGACGCCCCCGTAGCCGCCGACGCTCCCAAGCCGAACGCGCAGCCGAAGAAGCGCAAGAACCGAAACCGGACCGGCTGGATCATCGCGGGCGTCGCGATCGTCCTCGCGTTCACGTTCCCGTACTGGGCGCAGGGCGACAGCATGTTCGGCTTCAGCTCGCCGCTCGACTGGCTCTTCGTCGACAAGCTCGGGATCACGAGCGACACGCTCTTCGTCATGGCCGTCTACGTCATGCTGGCGCTCGGCCTGAACATCGTCGTCGGGTTCGCGGGTCTCCTCGACCTCGGCTACGTGGCGTTCTTCGCCCTCGGCGCGTACACGCTCGGCTGGTTCGGATCGGGGCTCTTCAACAACCGGAACGTCCACTTCGCGGACACCGCGGTCGCGGAGGTGCCGGGCATCCACCTGAGCTTCTGGGTCGTGATGATCCTCGCCGGGCTCATCTGCGCGATCGCCGGCATCATCATCGGCTGGCCGACGCTGCGCCTGCGTGGCGACTACCTCGCGATCGTCACCCTGGGCTTCGGCGAGATCATCCCGGACGTCTTCCGCAACGGCGACGCGTTCCCCGTTCCGCAGGGCGCTCCAGGGGACGCCGCCGTTCCTCGACTTCCAGAACGAGAACCTGACGAACGGCGTCCGCGGGATCACGCAGCTCGACCGGCCCGGGTTCGGCCAGACCCTGAGCGACGCGACGGGCGGGTTCCTGCCCGACCGCTACACGTCGCTGCCGTCGGAGCTCAAGCCGTGGTTCTGGACGATCCTGATCATGACCCTGCTCACGATCTTCGTGAACCTGCGCCTGCGCGACTCGAAGATGGGCCGCGCCTGGATCGCGGTTCGCGAGGACGAGATCGCCGCGTCGGCGATGGGCGTCCCGCTCATGCGGACGAAGCTCTGGTCCTACGGGATCGGCGCCGTCTTCGGCGGCTTCGCCGGCGCCCTCTACGGATCGTTCATCAACGGGATCTTCCCGACGAGCTTCTCGTTCCAGATCTCCGTCATCGTGCTCGTCATGGTGATCGTCGGCGGCATGGGCAACGTCTGGGGCGTGATCCTCGGCGCCTGCCTGATCTCGTGGCTCAACCAGGTGGGGCTCACGCAGATCGGCGACGGGATCAACGGCGTCATCGACGACGCCGGGAGCGACTACGTCGTGAACATCCCGCAGTACAAGTTCGGCATCCTGGGTGGCCTCCTGGTCCTCATGATGTTGTTCCGGCCCGAAGGCCTCATCCCGAGCGGACGCCGCAAGGCCGAGTTCGAAGAGGGCGACGAGTCGGGATACCTCTACGACACGGAACAGTCCTAGCCATGGCAGAGAACGGAAACATCCTCGAAGCGATCAAAGTCCGGAAGGAGTTCGGAGGCCTGATCGCGGTGAACGACGTCGACTTCGCGATCCCGAAGGGCGCCGATCGTCAGCCTCATCGGCCCGAACGGCGCCGGCAAGACGACCTTCTTCAACATCCTCACGGGCGTCTACAAGCCGACCTCGGGCGGCGTGGTCTTCCAGGGCCAGCTCGTCTCGGGCCTGCCGCCGCACAAGGTCACGGCGCATGGGGATGGCGCGGACGTTCCAGAACATCCGGCTCTTCCACAACATGACCTCGCGTCGAGAACGTGCTCGTCGCGATGCACAGCCGCATCAAGGGCGGCGTCTGGCGCTCCATCCTCCGCACGCCGGCCCTGCGCCGGGAGGAGCAGGAGGCGCTCGACCGCGCCCGCGAGCTGCTCGCCTACTCGGGCCTCAAGCGCGTGGACAACGAGTACGCGAAGAACCTCTCCTACGGCGACCAGCGGCGGCTCGAGGTCGCGCGCGCGCTCGCCACGAATCCGCAGCTCCTGCTCCTCGACGAGCCGACCGCCGGCATGAACCCGGAGGAGACCGCGAACTTCACCGACTTCGTCGCGAAGCTGCGCCGCGAGGAGAACATCACCGTCCTCCTGATCGAGCACGACATGCGCGTGGTCATGGGCATCTCCGACCGCGTGACGGTGCTCGACTACGGCGAGAAGATCGCCGAGGGCCTGCCGAAGGACGTCCAGGCCGACGAGCGCGTCATCACGGCCTACCTCGGAGCGGGGGCGACGCAGTGAACATCCCCGGACGCAAGCAGAACGGCGACGCCAAGCAGGCGGCGGCCGAGATGCCCGTCGCCTCCGACGGCCGCAACATCATCCTCAAGCCTGGACGACATCCAGGTCTTCTACGGGACGATCCAGGCGCTCAAGGGCGTCTCGCTCGAGGTGCGCGACGGCGAGATCGTGACGCTCATCGGCTCGAACGGCGCCGGCAAGTCCACGACGCTGCGCTCGATCAACGGCCTGAACCATCCGCGCGAGGGAACGATCACGTTCCAGGGCGTCGACATCACGGGCACGCCGCCGCACGAGATCGTCGAGATGGGCATCTCGCAGTCGCCGGAAGGCCGGCACGTCTTCACGCGCATGAGCGTCTTCGAGAACCTCGAGATGGGCGCCTACCAGCGCAACAACGCGCCGAAGTCGGAGATCCAGGAGGACGTCGACCGCGTCTTCACGCTCTTCCCGCGGCTCGCCGAGCGGCGCACGCAGAAGGCCGGGACGATGTCGGGCGGCGAGCAGCAGATGCTCGCGATGGGCCGCGCGCTCATGGCCCGCCCGAAGCTTCTCCTCCTCGACGAGCCGTCGATGGGCCTCGCGCCGATCTTCGTGGAGAAGATCTTCGAGATCATCGTCGAGATCAACTCGCAGGGAACGCCGATCCTGCTCGTCGAGCAGAACGCCCTCATGGCGCTCGACGTCGCGAACCGCGGGTACGTCCTCGAGACCGGCCACGTGGCCCTCGCGGACGACGCGAAGCTGCTCCGCGACAACGAGCAGGTCCGCAAGACCTACCTCGGCGAAGACTGATCCCTTCCCGCCTCTAAGGTTCCCGGTGTGTCGCCGAAGACGCTCACCGGGGTCGAGCTCGACCTGAACGACGCGCCCGCGCGCGACTCCGAGCTCTTCCTCGTGGACGGCAACAACCTCGCCTACCGCGCGTTCTTCGCGCTGCCCGAGGAGCTGATCACGAGCGACGGCTTCCCGACGAACGCGCTGCTCGGGTTCACGAACATGCTCTTCAAGCTCCTCTCGGACTACAAGCCGAAAGGCGTCGCCGTCGCCTGGGACACCCGGCCGGTGCACCGCAAGGAGCTCGCGCCCGAGTACAAGATCGACCGCAAGCCGATGCCCGACCTCCTGCGGGAGCAGTTCCCGCACTTCAAGCCGATCGTCGAGGCGTTCGGCTACGTGAACCTCGAGTTCGAGGGCTGGGAGGCCGACGACGTCATCGCCACGCTGGCCACCCGCGCGGACGAGGCCGGCGTCAAGACGACCGTCGTCTCGACCGACCGGGACGCGTTCCAGCTCGTCTCGGAGAACATCGCGCTGATGATGACCCCGCGCGGGGTCGCCGACGTCCAGGTCTACACGCCCGAGCGGGTCCTGGCGCGCTACGGCATCGGCCCGGAGCTCATCCCCGACTTCATCGGCCTCAAGGGGGACACGTCGGACAACATCCCGGGCGTCCCGGGGATCGGCGACAAGACGGCCGGCCAGCTGCTCGCGCAGTACGGCTCGCTCGAGTCGGTGCTCGAGCACACGGCGGAGCTCTCGCCGGCGCGGCGCAAGAACCTGGAGGAGCACGCCGACCAGGCCCGCGCCTCGAAGGTGCTCGCGACGATGCGCCGCGACCTCGAGCTCGACGCCGATCCGTCCGCGCTCGTCCTCTCGCCGCCGGACCGCTCGCAGCTGAAGGAGATCTTCCGGCGGTTCGAGTTCAGGAACCTGCTCGGCCGCATCGACGTGATCGACGAGGCGCTGCCCGCGGCGGAGGCCGTTCCCGTGGAAGGCGTCGCGGTTCCCTGGCGCGAGGAGCTCGTCGCGCCGGCCGTGGACGGCGAGATCGCGCTGGCCGCCGAGGACGGCCGTGCCGCGCTGGCGCTGCCGGACGGCTCGGTCGCGCTCGTCCCGGCCCCGGTCGACCTCGGGGACGGCGTACGCGTCACCGTTCACGATGCGAAGGCGGCGCGAATCGAGGCGACCGACGACACGCTCCTCCTCGCGTACCTGATCGAGCCCGGCCGGGCCACGTACGCGCTGGACGACCTCGCGGCCGAGTACGGGGTCGAGCTCCAGCCCGAGCCGGCGACCGACGAGGAGACCGCGGCGCTCGTCCGCCACGCCGCGGCGACGTTGCGCCTCGCGCCGACCGATGCGCGGCCGCGTCGCCGAGCGCGGCATGGAGCCGCTCTACCGCGACATCGAGCTGCCGCTCACCCGCGTCCTCGCCGCGATGGAGGACGCCGGCGTGAAGATCGACACCTACCGCATGGGCGAGATCACCGCGCGGCTCGCCGACCGCGTCGAGGAGCTCGAGGCGCGCGGCCACGAGCTTGCCGGTGAGGAGTTCATGCTCGGCTCGACGCAGCAGGTCGCCCGCGTCCTCTTCGAGCAGCTCGGCCTCACCGCCGGGCGCAAGGGCAAGACGGGCTACTCGACCGACGCGAAGGTGCTCCGCACGATCCGCGACGAGCACGAGATCGTCCCGGTGATCGAGGAGTGGCGCGAGTACTCGAAGCTCCTGAACACGTACCTCGGGCCGCTGCCGAGCCTCATCTCCGCCGAGGACGCCCGGCTGCACACGACCTTCAACCAGGCGGTCGCGTCGACCGGGCGGCTCTCGACCACGAACCCGAACCTCCAGTCGATCCCGATCCGCACGGAGCTCGGGAGGGAGATCCGCAGCGCGTTCATCGCCGAGCCGGGCCACCGGCTCGTCTCGGCCGACTACTCCCAGGTCGAGCTGCGGATCCTCGCGCACGTCTCCGGAGAGCCGAAGCTCCGCGAGGCGTACGAGCGCGGGGAGGACGTGCACGCCGCGACGGCGTCGGAGGTGCTCGGAATCCCGCAGGCGGAGCTGACGAAGGATCAGCGCAACGTGGCCAAGATGGTCAACTTCGGGATCATCTACGGCATCTCGTCCTACGGGCTCTCCGAGAACCTCGAGATCCCGCGCGAGGAGGCGCAGACCTACATCGACACGTACCTGGCCCGCTTCCCGCACGTGCAGGACTTCATCGCGCGCACCGTGGAGCAGGCGACGCGCGACGGCTACGTGACGACGCTCTTCGGGCGGCGCCGCCCGATCCCCGAGCTGAAGGCGCAGAACCGCCAGACGCGCTCACTCGGCGAGCGGCTGGCCGTCAACTCCGTCATGCAGGGGACGGCCGCGGACGTGATCAAGAAGGCGATGGTCTCGATCCACGAGCGGCTGCGCGCGGAGGGCCGGGCCGCGCGGCTCGTCCTCCAGGTGCACGACGAGCTCCTGATCGAGGCGCCCGAGGTCGAGGTCTCGGCCGCGAAGGCGATCCTGAGGGAGGAGATGGTCGCCGCGTACCCGCTCGACCCACCGCTGGGCGTCGACGTCGGCGTCGGCGACGACTGGGCCGAGGCGAAGAGCTAGTTACGCCACTCGAGCTGGACGGCCGCCGCCGGCCATTCGAGCTGCTCGCCGACATCCTCGCCTGCGAACCGCGTGAACTCGATTCCGTCCTCGCCCGCCACCGCGAGCCACTCGCCGTCGGGCGACCATGCCGCCGCGAATCCGGAGACCTGGGCGACGACATCGGGGTCGCACAAGGAGACGACGGCGAAGCCGATCGCGGTGGGAATCGCGACGACGCACGTGTCCGGGCTCACGACCGGCGCGCCGCCGGTCCAGTCCACCGGCAGATCGAACGCCGCCGTGAGTTCGCCGCCGACGAACCGCTCGAGGGCTCCGTCGGACTCGACCACCACCGAGTCTCCGGTTCCGAACCGCGCCCACGTGACCGGCGACCCGGTCGATGCGACGGTCGTCCCGCCGACCGCTAGACCCCTCGAGCCTGCTCGGGCGAGCCGCCCGTCGAGCGTGTATGCGATCGGGCAGAAGAGAAGGATCCGTCCCTGGCCGAGGATCTCGCGCTCGACGCCGGTGTTCGGCGAGTCGCACCAGGCGATCCGCTGGCCGTCGGGGCTCCAGATCGGGTGCGGTCGAAGCGCCGATCGGGTACGCGCCGAAGTCGCGGCGCGGATGGCCGAGGTCGGCGATCTGGAAGAACCCTTCGGAGAGCACAACGCCGAAGGCGACCCGCGACCCGACCTTCGGCGCCCAGAAGCCGCGGCAATCCGTGACGAAGCGGCTGGGCGGCCGCGGCCGGCCGGACGAAAGACCGATCGTGCGGATCCGGCAGCCGTCGGCGGTCGACGTAGGTGAGCACGCCGTCGAGCTCACCGGACGGCCAGTCGTCGGGGGCGTCCTCCTGCGGTGCGGGGCCGGTGTCCGTCGTGGTCGTTGTCGGCTCCGGCTCCTCGGCCTCGGTCGACGTGGCCGGCGCGACGCGGGTCGTGGTCGTCTGGCACCCCCGAAAGGAGTCCACGATCGCGAAGCCACCGACCAGGAGGACGAGGCCGATGACCACCGGTGTAGCGAGCCCGCGTCCGTTCACGGGCTCATTGTCGCTAGCTCGTGCTCCAGGCGAGCGCGAATGCGCTGGCCGGCCAGATGACGATTTCGCCGTCGTGGTCCGCGCGTCGGAAGACGATCATCGTCCTGTCGGCGATCGCGAGCCACTCGCCGTCGGGCGACCAGGCTGCGGCGTGGCCGCTGAGTGCGGTCCGGCCCCGGCCGGAGCACAGGTCGAGCAGGTCGATGCCGGACTCGGCGGGGACCGCGACCGAGCAGGTGTCGGGACTCGCGACGGGCGGCTCGCCGGTCCAGTCGTTCGGCAGGGTGAAGAAGCCCGCCGGACGTCCGTTCTCGTAGCGCCGGAGCAGTCGCTCGGCGAGGACCACGAGGGAGCCGTTGTCGACGCCGAACCGAGCCCAGACGATCGGCGCGGGAGCCCGCGCGAGCGTCGTCGTGCCGAGCACGAGCCTTCGTCCTTCGGCGTGCACGAGGTTCCCCTGCGGCGTGTAGGCGATCGGGCAGAACGGGAGCAGCCGCGCCTTGCCGAGGACCTCCCGCTCGACGCCCCGGCGGCGGTCGCACCAGGCGACCCGCTGGCCGTTGAGATCCCAGACCAGCGGGGTCGTGGACGTGTAGTGGCCGTAGTCCCGCGGTCCCTGGCCCGTGTCGGAGATCTGGATCAGGAACCGGCGCCGCGCGACGTCGTCGACCTCGTACGCGAGCCGCGCGCTCACGCGGGGTCCCCAGAAGCCGCCGCAGTTCGTCTGGTACTCGGTGAGCGGCCGCTCACGTCCGCCGGCGAGGCCGATCGAGCGGACGCGGCACGAGTTGGAGTCGATGAAGCTCAGAACGCCGGGAATATCCCCCTGGGGCCAGTCTTCGGGCGCCTCTTCCTGGGGCGCGGGTCCATCCGCCGAGGTCGTCGTCGGGGTCGTCGTCTCGGCGGTCGTCGGCGGCGGCGTGGCCTCGGTTCCCGACGTCTCGCAGCCACGCACGGAGTCGACCAGCGCGAGCCCGCCGACCACCAGCACGAGGCCAACCGCCGCAGTTGTCAGGAAGTCGCGTGGATTCAAGGTTTCCTGGCTATACTTCCCCGCTCAACTGATGCAGAGCGAGACGGTTATAGAAGCAGACCACACAAAGTCTGAGGAAGATTTCTGGATTATCGGTCCCGACGGTGACCGGATTCCGGATTACGACTCGACCTTTCCCATCATCAATGAAGGAGAGGTCGTCAGCGGCACCGTCGTTCGCGTGGACAAGGACGAGGTGCTCGTCGACATCGGCTACAAGTCCGAAGGCGTCATCCCCGTCTCGGAGCTCTCGATCCGCCGCTCGGTCGATCCGGCCGACGAGGTCTCGCTCGGCGACCAGATCGATGCGCTCGTGCTCACGAAGGAGGACGCCGAAGGGCGCCTGATCCTGTCGAAGAAGCGCGCGCGCTTCGAGATGGCGTGGAAGAAGATCGAGGGCGCCGCCGAGACCGGCGAGCCCGTCGAGGGCATCGTGATCGAGGTCGTCAAGGGCGGTCTCATCCTCGACCTCGGCGTGCGCGGCTTCCTGCCCGCCTCGCTCGTCGACATCCGCCGCGTCCAGGACCTGGACGAGTTCCTCGGCAAGACGCTTCGCTCCAAGGTGATCGAGCTCAACCGCAGCCGCAACAACGTGGTGCTGTCGCGGCGCGCCGTGCTCGAGGAGGAGCGCAAGGACGCCCGCCAGGCGATCCTCGACCGGCTTTCGCCGGGCGACGTCGTCACCGGCACGATCTCGAACATCGTCGACTTCGGCGCCTTCGTCGATCTCGACGGGATCGACGGCCTCATCCACATCTCCGAGCTTTCCTGGAGCCACGTGAACCATCCGTCCGAGGTGCTCGACATCGGCCAGGAGGTCGAGGTCAAGGTGCTCGACATCGACCGCGACCGCCAGCGGATCTCGCTCGGGCTCAAGCAGACCCAGAGCGACCCGTGGCAGCAGGTCGTCGACGCGTACTCCGAGAACGACATCGTCGAGGGCCGTGTGACCAAGGTGGTCACGTTCGGCGCCTTCGTCGAGATCCTCCCGGGCGTCGAAGGGCTCGTGCACATCTCCGAGCTTGCGCACCACCACGTCGAGAACCCGCGCGAGATCGTGAACCAGGGCGACACGGTGAAGGCCCAGATCATCGAGATGGACGCCGAGCGCCGGCGCCTCTCGCTCTCGCTGAAGCGGCTCGAGGAGGGTGGCGAGGAGACCGTCTACTCCACCGAGACCGACGGCGACCAGCCGGCCGAGTCCGAGGCCGACGCTCCCATCGAGGCAGAGGCCGAGGGCCCCGCCGAGATCGAGGCCGAGCTCGAAGCGGAAGTCGAGGCCGAGGCTGAGACCGAAGCCGAAGCAGAAGTCGAGGCAGTCGTGGAGGCAGAGGTGGAAGCCGCCGTCGAGGACGAAGTCGAAGCCGAGCTCGAGGCAGAGGTCGAGGCGGAAGCCGAAGCGATCGCCGAAGAGCCCGCCGCCGAGCCCGCCGAGGGCGAGGACGATCCCAGCTAGCACGTCCCGGCGCCCCGTCGCAGTCGCAATCACAGGGGCGATCGGCGCGGGGAAGAGCGAATTGCTGCACGCGTTCGCGCGTCAGGGCGCGGCCACCATCTCGAGCGACGAGATCGTGCACCGGCTGCTCCGCGAGAACGAGGCGGTGAAGTCGGCGATCGTCGACCGGCTCGGGCCGAACGTGCTCGGGGACGACGGCGAGATCGACCGCGGCCGCGTGGCGGAGCGCGTCTTCCACGACCGCGATGCGCTCACGTGGCTCGAAGGGCTGCTCCATCCGCCCGTCGTCGGGACGTACCTGGCGTGGCGCGAGGAGCTGGCGTCGCTCGACGATCCTCCCGCCGTGTGCGTGACCGAGGTGCCGCTCCTCTACGAGGTCGGCGGGGACAAGCAGTTCGACGCCGTCGTGGTCGTGACCGCTTCGCCCGAGGTGCGGGCGGCGCGGCTGGGACGTTCGCGTCTCGGACCGCGAGGAGCGGCTGATCCCCGAGGAGGAGAAGATCGCGCGCGCCGATTTCGTCATCGAGAACGGCGGGTCACTCGACCACCTCGACGCGTCCGCGTCCGACGTGATCCGCAGGCTGACCGAGAAGCGAATGACGAAGATCATCGCAGCCGTCGCCGCGCTGCTCGTGCTCGCGGCCGGCTCGGTTCTCTACCTGGAGAAGACGAAGCCGACCTGGTACGCGCAGCTGCGCTACCCGCTCCCGTACGAGCACATCGTCGTCGGGCACGCCGAGAACTACGACCTCGACCCGGCGCTCCTGGCCGCGGTCATCTACCGCGAGAGCAAGTTCGACCCGAAGGCCAAGTCGTCGTCGGGCGCGATCGGCCTCATGCAGCTCCTGCCGGACACGGCCGAGGGAATCGCCCTCCACACGGGCGGCAACGAGTTCGTCGTCGAGGATCTCTACGACCCCGAGATCAACGTCCGCTACGGGTCGTTCTACCTCCGCCGGCTGATCCGCAAGTACGACGACGAACGGCTCGCGCTGGCGGCCTACAACGCCGGGCAGACGAACGTGGACGAGTGGATCGAAAACGACGAGGGGATCGCCTTCCCCGAGACGGAGGAGTACGTGGAGGACGTGCTCGAGCTCCGCGATATCTACCGGCGCGCGTACGACGACGAGCTCCGGCCTTGACCCGCTCGCTACCCGCCGAAAAACGCAGTAACCTCGAACGCCGCGTCGGAAACTGACGAGGAGAGACCCCGGCGACGATGGCGAGCGCGGAAGGCACAGGATCGACGGGGGGAGCAGGCTCGCTGCGCAGCCTGGTCGGCGCACGCGTACGTCCTCGCGAGCTGCTGACGCCCGCCGCGCACATCGTCGTCCTGTCGTCGTTCGCGGTCGCGCAGCCGCTCTACTACCTCTTCGCCAAGAACGCCGAGTTCTTCGCGGTGCGTGGTTCGACGCCGTCGGACATCGTCTTGTTCACGCTCGGGATCCTGCTGGTGCCGCCCGCCGTGCTCCTCGCGATCGAGTGGCTGGTCGCGTTCATCGGCGAGCGCGTCTGGTGGGTCGTCCACGTGCTGTTCATCGCCGGGCTCTCGTCGCTCGTCCTGCTCCAGGTGGCGAAGCGGATCGCCGAGAACTCGGGCGCGTCGTTGGTCGTCGCCGCCGTTCTCGGGGGTGCCGCCGCAGCCTTCGCCTACGTTCGCCTGGCGCCCGTTCGGTCGTTCCTCACGATCCTCTTGCCGGCCCCGTTCATCTTCGCGGCGCTCTTCCTCTTCCACTCGCCGGTCACGTCGCTTCTCCGCGTCGACGAGACGCCGGTCGAGGCCGCGGCGGTCGATTCGAACATCCCCGTCGTGTTCGTCATGTTCGACGAGCTGAGCACGGCCGGACTCCTCGGCGCCGACGGCCACGTCAATGCCGAGCGGTTCCCGAACTTCGCCGAGCTCGAGGACCACGCGACCTTCTACCGCCAGGCGACGACCGTCCACGCGTTCACCGAGCACGCGGTTCCCTCGGCGCTCACCGGGAAGCTGCCCAAACAGGACGAGCTGCCGATCTACGCGAACCATCGGCAGAACCTCTTCACCCTGCTCGGCAACGGCTACCGCCTGCGCGTCCACGAGTCGCTCACTCATCTCTGTCCCGTCGCCCTCTGCAAGCCGACCGACGTCGAGCCGGTCGGAGAGCGCCTGACGTCGCTCGCCTCGGACACGGGCCTCGTGTACCTCCACGTCCTCCTGCCGCACTCGCTGGCTCTCGGCCTTCCGCCGGTGGACCAGACCTGGCGCGACTTCGGAGGACTGCGCGTCGCCTCCGGGAGCGGCAAGGCCAAGGCCGTCACGGCAGAGTGCGCGCCGATCTGTGGATCGGTGCGATCCATGTCGGCGTCGCGGCTGCGCAGCCTCCACTACATGCACGCGCAGAACCCGCACATCCCGTGGCGCGACCTGCCGTCGGGCAAGCACTACGTCGGGGACACCAGGGTCATCCCCGGCCTCGAAGACCGCACCTGGACCGACGACCCCTTCCTCGTCGAGCAGGGGTACGAGCGCTACCTCCTCGAGGTCGGCTACACCGACCGGGTGCTCGGGATCCTCCTCCGCCACCTGCACGAGTCCGGGCTCTACGACCGCGCGCTCGTGATCGTGATGGCGGATCACGGCGTGAGCTTCACGCCGGGGCTGCCGCGCAGGGACGCGACCGCCGAGACGATGCACGACCTCTCCTTCGTGCCGTTGTTCATCAAGCTGCCGGAGCAGAAGAAGGGTCGTGTCCAGGACGGGTTCGTGCGGACGATCGACGTGCTGCCGACGATCACCGACCTGCTCGGGATCGACGTTCCCGAGCCGATGGACGGCCGTTCGCTCCTCGAAGGCGAGCCGGAGGCGGACGGCGTCGTGCGGATCGCGGGGAAGGCGGGCGCGAAGTTCGAGGCGCCGCTCTCGCGGCTGCTCGCCGAGCGAGACGCGGAGGTTGCCCATTGGACCGGCCTGTTCGGAACCGGGGGCTGGGACCAGATCTACCTCGCCGGGCCGAGGAGCGACCTGGTCGGCAAGCCGCTCGACTCCTTGAACGTCGGCAGCGCGGGCCAGGCGAGGGTCGAGCTCGACGGCCGGGTCGGTCCTCGCAAACTACGACCCGGAAGGACAGGTCTCGCCCGCGTGGGTCACAGGCCGCGTCTCCGGCGTGGACAGCGGGACGGATCTGGCGGTCGCCGTGAACGGGAGCATCGCCGCGACGACGAAGGTCTACAAGGCATCCGGCGGCGAGAACCGCCTTGCGGTCTTCGTTCCGGAGAGCTCGCTCACGGCGGGGGAGAACGAGGTCGACATCCTGGTCGTGGGTGCCGCCGGTGCACTCTCCCGGATCGCCCCGGCGTCTCCGTCGCTAATCCTCGAAGGCGACAAGATCCGGCGCGCCGACGGAAAGACGCTGGTCGTCGTCCCGGCAGAGATCCACGGCCTGGTTCGCACGAGCTTCCTCACGGACCGGTACGCGTTCACGGGGTGGGCGGTGGACGACAAGCGCGGCCGGCCGGTCGATGCGATCGCCGTCTTCGCGGACGGGGAGCTCGTCTACGTCGCGCGCGGCAAGCTGCTTCGAACCCCCGAGCCCGAGCGGCACGGAGGGATCGACGACTCGGCGTTCACCTTCAAGGTTCCCGCGAGCGTCCTGCCCGCGGAGGGAACCGGCCACGACGTCCGGGTCTTCGCGATGAGCGGGGACCGCGTGGCGGAGCTCGATCACTCCACCGGGTTCGCCTGGGGCTAGCTCCGGCGAACCTGCTCACAGTCGCGCGCGACGACATCGCGCTTGTCCGCGAGGACGAGATCGTGCCCGTGGCCGCAGACGATCCGGTCACGGGTGTGATCACGCGCGAGGAGGATGTCGTCGCTCGGTCCGCCGTCGAATCGGTCCTGGCCCGGCCCTCCGTCGAGCCCGTCGGGGCCGGTGCCGCCGGAGAGCACGTCGTTGCCGCCTCCGCCGCGGATCACGTCGTTTCCTCCTCGGCCCTGGAGTACCTCGCTCGCCTTCCGCCCGCAGATCGTCTCGGCGGCCGCCGTCCCGGTGACGGTGGTCGCGCCCGGCGCAGGCTCGAGCGTGCAGAGCCAGGCGAGGTCGAACCCCGGGGGCGACGGATTGCAGAGCCGGCGCACGTCGGCGCGTAACCCGAAGAGGGTCGGGCGCAGCGCCGGGTCGGACGCGTGATTCACGAGCTCCGCCGGATCGGAGACGAGGTCGTAGAGCTCCTCTTCGCGCGTCGCGTAGACGACGTACTTGTACTGGTGGCTGCGTACCGCGCAGTAGGTGGGAACCTCCGCGGAGATCCCGCCCTTCCCCTTCAGGTGCTCGATCACGAGCCGGCTGCGCCAGGGTGGCGACGCGCCCGCGAGCAGCGGCACGAGGCTCTTGCCCTCCGCCGCCGGGGCCGCGACTCCGGCCACCGCGGCGAACGTCGGGGCGAGGTCGACGTTTCCGACCAGCTCGTCGTTCGTCCCGGCTCCGTCGAGCAGCGCGTCGTAGCGGATCATGAGCGGCAGCCGGATCGACTCCTCGTAAGCCGACTCCTTGCGGTTCGAGAGCCGGTGCTCGCCCCAGGTGAGGCCGTTGTCGGAGGCGAAGACGACCATGGTGTTCTGGAGCTTTCCCGAGGCGCCGAGCGTGTCGAGGATCGTCTCGACGCCGTCGTCGACCGCCATCTGGGACTCGAGCTGTCTCTGGCGGAACGCATCGATCGCGTCCTCGGCGTCGGCGGTGATCGGTAGCTTCTTTCGCACCCAGGCCGGCTTGTCGCTCACGTCCGGCTCGCCGAACGAGGCGGGGCGAAACGGCGCGATTCCGTCCAGGGCGCCCCGGTAGCGCGCGGGCGGAGTGGACGGCTCGTGCGGCGCGTACGGCGCGTAGACGAGGAAGAACGGCTCCGCGCCGGCTCCGTCGAGGAAGCTGACCGCTTCGCGCGTGAACAGGTCGGTGGAGTAGTTGGCCTCCTCCGGCGTGAAGAAGACGTTCATGCCGTCCACCCCGACGCGAATTCCGTAGTAGCCGCCGTTGAACGCGAACCACCGGTCCCAGCCCGGCGGGACGAACCAGCGGTTGATCGACGGCGGCTGCCAGGCGTTTCCGTAGCCGTTCAGGTACTTGCCGATGTAGCCGGTGCGGTAGCCGGCGGCGTCGAGCCACGTCGCGATCGTGGACGAGTCGTCGAACCAGCCCACTCCGCCGTACGGCGGCCGGTTCCCGTAGACACCGGTCGAGTGCGAGTAGCGTCCGGTCAGGATCGTCGCTCGGCTCGGGCAGCAGAGTGGGTTCACGGCGAACGCGCTCGTGAACGTGATCCCGTGCCCGGCGATCTCGTTCTGCACGGTCGGCATGACCGAGGAGACGGTGTCCCAGCGCTGGTCGTCGGTGAGGATGAGGACGATGTTCGGCCGGGCCGCGTTCGCGATTCCGGGCAGGGCCAGGCAGGCGCAGACGAGCGCGAGTCCGGAAAAGCTGCTGAGGCGACGACCCATTGCGATGCGAGGAGCCGTTCGAGTGTACGGGCGAACCCGGCGCACCTGGCGCTAGACCTGAGCCCTCCTAGCCGCGCCGCACCTGCTCGCAGTCGCGCGTGACGAGATCCCGCTTGTCGGCGACGACGAGGTCGAGCCCGGCGCCGCAGACGATCCGGTCCCGACGGTCGTCGCGCGCCAGGAGGGTGTCGTCGCTCGGCCCGCCGTCGAGCCGGTCGCTGCCCGTGCCGCCGATGATCCGGTCCGGCCCCGCTCCCCCGTAGAGCCGGTCGTCACCGCCACTGCCGAGCACCACGTCGTTCCCGGCTTGTCCCCGGAGAACCTCGCCCGCCTTGCGTCCGCAGATCGTCTCGGCGGCCGCCGTGCCCGTGGCCGACGTGGCGCCCGGCGCAGGCTCGACGGTGCAGAGCCAGGCCAGGCCGAACCCGGGCGGAGGCGGGTTGCAGAGGCGGCGCACGTCGGCGCGCAGCCCGAACTTGGTCGCGCGCAGCGTGGGATCGCCGGCGCGGTTCTCGAGCTCCGCCGGATCGACGAGCAGGTCGTACAGCTCCTCCTCGTGCGTCGAGTAGACGACGTACTTGAACCGGTTGCTGCGCACCGCGCAGTAGGTGGGAACCTCGTCGTTGGTGAGGGGACCGCCCTTGCGGTGCTCGATCACGAGCCGCTTGCGCCAACGCGGCGGGTCGCCGGGAGTGGCGGTGAGCAAGGGGAGCAGGCTCCTCCCCTGCGCCCCCGGGGCCGGGATGCCCGCGACCGCCGCGAACGTGGGGGCGAGATCGACGTTTGCCACGAGCTCCTTGTTCGAGCGCGGCGTCTTGACGAGCGGGTCGTAGCGGATGATCAGGGGGACCCGGATCGACTCCTCGTAGGCTGCGATCTTCTGGTTGAACAGACGATGCTCGCCCCAGAGGAGGCCGTTGTCGGAGGCGAACACGATCATCGTCGTCCCCAGGCGGCCGGACGCCTCGAGCGAGCCTAGGATCGCCTTGACGCCGTCGTCGATGGCGAACTGCGAGGCGAGCTGGTTCCGCCGCAGCTCCTCGATTCTTGCGCGCTGCTTGCGCGTGAGCGGATGCAGCCGGCGCACCCAGCGCGGCTTGTCGGAGACGTTCGTCTCGCCGAAGGAGGCCGGACGCCACGGGGGGAGGTCGGTGAACGCCTCGTCGTAGCGGGCCGGCGGATCGGCCGGCACGTGCGGTGCATACGGCGCGTAGACGAGAAAGAACGGCTGGCCCGACGAGGAGTCCATGAACGAGATCGCCTCGCGCGCGAGAACGTCGGTGGAGTAGTCGGCCTCCTCAGTCCCGAACGGGATGATGAACCCGTCCGAGTTGACGTTGTAGTCGTAGTACCCGCCGGCGTAGCCGAACCAGCGATCCCAGCCGGGCGGGAGAAACCAGCGGGTCGGCGACGGTGGGAGAACGTTGCCGCCGTAGCCGTTCAGGTACTTGCCCATGTAGCCGGTGCGGTACCCGGAGTCCCTGAGCCAGGTCGCGATCGTCGAGTCGTCGTCGAACCAGCCCACGCCGCCGTACTGGTCGGCGTTGGAGTACACCATCGTCGAGTGGGAGTAGCGCCCGGTCAGGATCGTCGCCCGGCTGGGGCAGCAGAGTGGGTTCACGGCGAACGCGTTCGTGAAGGTGACTCCGTTGCCACCCAGCTCTTGCTCGACGGTCGCCATGCCCGCCACCGTGTCCCAGCGCTGGTCGTCCGTGAGGACGAGGACGATGTTCGGCCTCGCCGCGTCGGCGATTCCAGGCGCCACGAGTCCGGCGCAGAGGAGCGCAGGGAGGATCAGCGTGGCAATTCGGCGACCCATCGCGGTGCGAAAGCGCCTGTCGAGTTTACGGAGCGAACTCGGCGGCAGCGGCCCTGCACCGCCTGGCTACGATGGCCCGATGGCGTCCTTCGAGGTGAACAGCGCGTACTCGCCGACCGGCGATCAGCCCACGGCCGTCGCCGCGCTCACCGCCTCCGTTTCCGAGGGCAACCGCTTCCAGACGCTCCTGGGCGCGACCGGGACCGGCAAGACGGCGGCGATGGCCTGGACGATCGAGAAGCTCCAGCGTCCGGCGCTCGTGATCGCGCACAACAAGACGCTGGCCGCGCAGCTTTGCAACGAGTTCCGGGAGTTCTTCCCACAGAACGCGGTCGAGTACTTCGTCTCCTACTACGACTACTACCAGCCCGAGGCGTACGTCCCGCAGGCCGACCTCTACATCGAGAAGGACTCGTCGGTGAACGACGACATCGACCGCCTGCGCCACGCGGCGACGAGCGCGCTCATGACCCGCCGCGACGTCGTCATCGTCGCCTCGGTCTCGTGCATCTACGGGATCGGCTCGCCCGAGGCCTACGAGAAGAGGACGGTGCTGCTCGCGCTCGAGCAGGAGGTCGACCGCGACGCGCTCCTGCGCAAGCTCGTCGACATCCAGTACTCGCGCAACGACTCATATCTCGGCCGCGGCCGCTTCCGCGTGCGCGGCGACGTGATCGAGGTGCAGCCGGCCTCGATGGAGTCGGCCTACCGCATCTCGCTCTTCGGGGACGAGGTCGAGCAGATCACGCACTTCGACCCGGTTTCCGGGGAGATCTACTCGAAGCTCGAGCACCTGATGATCTTCCCGGCGACGCAGTACGTGACCGACAAGGACACGATCGAGCGCTCGATCGGCGCGATCAAGCACGAGCTCCAGGAGCAGGTGAAGCAGTTCGACGCCGAGGGCAAGCTGCTCGAGTCCCACCGGATCCGGCAGCGCACCGAGTACGACATGGAGATGCTGCGCGAGCTCGGCTACTGCAACGGGATCGAGAACTACTCGCGGATCCTCGACAACCGCCCGGCCGGCTCGCCGCCGAACACCTTGCTCGACTTCTTCCCGGACGACTACGTGGTCTTCGTGGACGAGTCGCACCAGACCGTCCCGCAGATCGGCGGCATGTACGAGGGCGACCGCTCCCGCAAGCAGACGCTCGTCGACTACGGCTTCCGGCTTCCTTCGGCGCTCGACAACCGGCCGCTGCGCTTCGACGAGTTCCTCGAGCGCACGCCGACGCTCGTCTTCGTCTCCGCGACGCCGGGGCCGTTCGAGACGGGCCACTCCTCGGTGATCGCCGAGCAGATCATCCGCCCGACGGGGATCGTCGACCCGCCGATCGAGCTGCGGCCGACGCTGAACCAGATCGACGACCTGATGAACGAGGTGCGCCGCCGCGAGGAGGTGGGGGAGCGCACGCTCGTCACGACGCTGACGAAGAAGATGGCCGAGGACCTGACCGACTACCTGCTCGAGTCGGGCCTCAAGGCGCGCTACCTGCACTCCGAGATCGACACGCTGGAGCGGATCCAGATCATCCGCGAGCTGCGTCTCGGCGAGTACGACGTGCTCGTCGGGGTCAACCTGCTCCGCGAGGGCCTCGACCTGCCCGAGGTGTCGCTCGTCGCGATCATCGACGCCGACAAGGAAGGCTTCCTGCGCGGCAAGACGGCGCTCATCCAGACGATCGGGCGCGCGGCGCGCAACATCAACGGCAAGGTGCTCATGTACGCGGACAAGGTCACGGACGCGATGCGCGGCGCGATCGAGGAGACGGGCCGCCGCCGCGACATCCAGCTCGGCGTACAACGCCGAGCACGGGATCACGCCCGAGTCGATCGTGAAGGGCGTGAGCGACATCGCCGAGTTCCTCGCGCTCGAGTCGCCGAACGTGCCGGGCAAGCGCCGGCGGGCGCCGAAGACCGAGGGCATGACGCGCGAGGAGACCGAGAAGCTCGCGGTCACGCTCGAGGAGGAGATGCTCGTCGCCGCCGAGGAGCTGCGCTTCGAGTACGCGGCGAAGCTGCGCGACGAGATCAAGGCGCTGCGGCGCGAGCTGGAAGCCGAAGCCGAGCCGTCGGCTAGTCGATAACGAAGCCGACCAGGATGCTCGTGACCTTGCCGTTGAAGAGGCGGAAGACGGTCACGCGTGCGCCGGGATTGCTCTTGCCCTTCTGGCAGAGCCGCGGCGTGATGCAGTGCAGCTTGGTCACGCCCGCCTTGAGCTGAGCGCGCGTCGACCCGACGTGGACGCCGTGCGGCGTGAGCTCGCCCTTCCGCGTGGTCTTCACCGCGGTCGCGGTCACGTCGCCCTGGAACGTCACCTTGAGCCGCCGGTACTCGAAGACGGTGAAGGAGCCGAACTCGTTCGTGCCGTGCGTCGTCTGCGACGGAGCGCCTAGGACGACGATGACCTGCGCCTGCGTCATCCCCAGCTTGACGCCGGCGATCGACTTGCCGGGCACGATCGCGGCCCCGGCGGGAGCAGTCGCCGTCAAAGCGGCGATTGCGAGTGCGGAAACGAGGAAACGCTTCATCCGTACGAGGCTAGCGGCTGGTGACGACGGGGTGTCGCTTTGGGCTGCGGGTTTCCGAAAGTCACTCGACGCGTTATGGTCGGCCGAAGTCCGACTTGAGGGGAGACGAATATGAGACGGAAGTTCCGTTCGCGGCGGGGAATTCCGGCCGCGCTGACACTCGCGTCACTGCTGCTCATCGGGGGATCCGTATCGACGGGTCTCGCCGGGGCGACAGGCTCACACGGCGGCGGAGGCGGAGGGCACGGCTCGAAGACGCCCCCCGTGATCATGTTCGCCGCAGACGGGATGCGGCCCGACAAGGTCGAGTTCTATGCCGACCGGGGCTACATGCCCGCGATGAAGAAGCTGATGCGCCAGGGCGTGACCGGCAAGAACGGTCTCATGCAGGGCTTCCCGCCCAACACCGGCGTCGGCTGGTACACGCTTTCCACCGGCACGTGGCCGGGTGAGCACGGCTCGACCAACAACACCTTCCATCGCGTCGGCGAGGGGAACTTCAACAACTCGACGAGCTTCGCGACGAACGGCATCCTCCAGGCCGACCACATCGCCCAGGCCGCAGAGCGGGCCGGGAAGACGGTTGTCTCGATGGAGTGGGTCGGCTCGCGCAACCTCGTTCCGGCGCTCCAGGGCCCGGTCGTCGACTTCCGCTCGTTCTTCTCGCGGAGAGGCGTCGCGCTGAACTTCGACCTTCCGGGACAGCCGGCGCTGGCGAACACGTTCGGCGTCGACTACCAGCGCTTCGATCTCGACGCCGCGGCGGGGTGGACGAACGTCCCCACCTCCTACAGCCCGGCGAAGCAGGAGATCATGACGGTCACGACGACGAACGCCGCCGTCAACCCGACGCGGATCTACGACCTCTACATCTACGACTCGCGCAACAACGGGAAGACCGACTACGACAGCGTGTGGGTCGTCCCGTCCGAAGCGGCCAAGAACGGCGCCTCGGCCGTTGCGAAGCTGAAGCAGGGCCAGTGGGCCGACGTGAAGGTCAGCCTCATCGGCACGCGGGCCGGGCAGACGGCCGGCCTCTACATCAAGGCCGTCGACATCGCCAAGGACCTCTCGAAGTTCCGCATGTACTTCACCTCCGTGGGCCGCGTGAACGCGACCTACAACGGGTGCACGTGCGCGGCGACCTTCGAGGAGACCCTCGCGTCGAAGTTCCCGACCTCGACCGCCGCTGACTTCGCGCCGCTCGAGGCGGGGATCGTGGACGAGGACACGTACGTGGAGCAGGGCCTCAAGTGGGCCGACGCCCATCAGGCGTACCTCCGCTACATCCTCGGCCACAAGTCCGGCCAGCTCGGGATCGACCCCGACCTCGCGCTCGTGGGCGTGCCCACGACGGACGAGTTCCAGCACCAGTTCATGGGCCTCGTCACGCGCACGGACATGGACGGCGACCCGAACCCGTACTTCGACGACCTGACGAACGACAACATCCCGGACGGCCGGATTTCCATCCGCCGCGGATATATCCGTTCCGCCTACCAGGAGGCCGACGAGACGCTCGACCTCACGCAGGACCTGATCAAGAAGGACGCCAACACGTTCGTGTCGTCAGACCACGGCTTCGCACCGCAGTGGTACGCGGTGAACGCCGGCAAGGTGCTGATGGACGCCGGGCTGCAGGCGACCGAGCAGACGGGGAACTGCCGCGTGGGCGGCGCTCCGACGCTCGCCAAGGCCTGTTACGCGGGCGGCGCGGCGCAGATCTACATCCCGGTCGTCGGACGCGACCCCGGCGGCACCGTGCCGGTCGCGAACTACGAGACGGTCCGGAACCAGATCATCGCCGCGTTCCAGAACCTGACCGACCCGGCCAATCCGGGGAAGCAGGTCGTGCTGAAGATCCTGAAGAAGGAGGAGCTCTCGAACGTGGACGGCTCGATGTCGCTCCACCCGAGCCGCTCCGGCGACGTCGTCGTCGTCCTGAGGCCGCCGTACCAGTTCGACGCGGCGACCGTGGGCCAGCGGATCGCGTTCTCGCAGTTCTTCGGCCAGCACGGCTACCTGCCGAACCTGGTCGACCTGAAGCACAACGTGAACATGCACGCGACCTTCATCGCCGGCGGGCCGGATATCGACCGCGACGACGACAAGGTGAGAGGCGTGAAGGCGGTCGACATCGCGCCGACCGTCGCGTTCCTCATGGACATGCCGGGCCCGCAGAACGCGCGCGGGAGGATCCTCACGGACATCGTCGAGGGGACGCGTGATCTCGAGGAGATCACGATCCTGAACGTCAGCGACTGGCACGCCCAGCTGACGCCGCTCGCCGAGGTTGCCGACAACGTCTCCAGCGCAGGTGCCCTGAACCCGACGTTCCCGATCGCGGGCGCGGCGTTCATCGACACCTGGTGGGACATGTACTCGGCCGACGCGGCCGGTGGCGTCCTCAAGGTGGCCGGCGGCGACTCGTTCGGCGGCGCGACTCCGCCGATCTCGAACTTCTTCGAGGACAGGCCGGCGGTCGAGATCATGAACATGATGGGCTTCGACGCCGAGGCGGTCGGAAACCACAGCTTCGACCGCGGGGAGCAGTTCCTGCGGAACGAGCTGATTCCGCTCGCCGACTTCCCGGTCATCTCGGCCAACGTCGTCTTCCCGAACGGGCTGACGCCGGCCGAGTGGGATCCGTCGGCGACGTACTGGGTGAGCGGGGAGAAGGTCGGGATCGTCGGCTTCACGACCGAGGCGACCCCGAGCCTGCTCTTCCCGGGCCGGCTGGGTCCGTTCCAGGTGCGGCCGGTCGTTCCCGCCGTCCAGGCGGAGATCAACCGTCTGCGCTGGAAGGGCATCAAGACGATCGTCGCCCTCGGCCACGAGGGAGCGAACGAAGGCACTCTCAGCGACCCGAGCGGGCCGCTCATCGACATCGCGGACGCGCTCACGGGCGCCGACGTGGTCATGGGCGACCACAACGACGTCCAGGTCCTCGCGACCCGGGCGAACGGCACGCTCGTGACCGAGAACCGCGGCAAGGGCCTCCGGTTCACCCGCGTCCGGCTCCTCGTGGACGAGGACACGGGCAAGGTCGAGTACAAGACGGCCGACTTCCACAAGCCGTGGAACATCGGCATCGCGCCCGATCCCGCCATCCAGGCGAAGATCGACGAGCTGAACGCGGCCCTCGCGCCGATCTTCAGCACGCAGATCGGCGTCTCGACGCGGGCGATTCCGCGCTCCGACTCGTGTGGGCGCGCGGACGGGCGGCTCTGCGAGTCGCTGGTCGGCGACACGGTCACCGATTCGATGCGGACGACCTACTGCGACCGACTTCGCGATCACGAACTCGGGCGGCCTCCGCGCCGACCTGACGTGTCCGAACCCGGACATCGCCGGCGACTTCTGCCCGGCGTTCACACCGCCTCCGTTCCCGATCACGCGCGGCCAGAACTTCGCCGTGCTGCCGTTCGGGAACATCGTGGTGACGATGTCCGTGAACGGAGCGGAGCTGAAGACGATGCTCGAGAACGGCGTGTCGTCGATGCCGGCCGCGAACGGTCGCTTCCCGCAGGTGTCCGGGCTCTGCTTCACGTACAACATCTCGGCAGCGGTCGGAAGCCGCGTGACCGGGGCAGTGCGGCAGGCAGCCGACGGAACCTGCACGGGCGCAGCGGTCGATCTGACGGCGGCGACGAACTACACGATCGCCCAGAACGACTTCACCGCGAACGGCGGTGACGGGTACCCGAACTTCTCGAGTCGCATGGTCACGCAGGACTTCATGGACCAGGTGCTCGCGGACTTCATCACCGCCCGGACGCCGATTTCCCCGGCGATCCAGGGCCGCATCAAGTGCACGACCACCGGGGCGGCGGTTTGCCCCGTGATCACGGCTCCGTAGGAGCTTCGCGGGCCGGGTCGCTCAGTTCGCGCTGAGCGGCCCGGCGCCGCGTGGAAACCGGCGGTCGGCGATCTGCGTCCAGCCCGCGCCGTTCCAGGCGTAGGTGAGGGCGCGGATCGTCGTCTCGTCGATGTCGAAGCGGTGCAGGCCGCGCGCCTCGCCGCGCCGCTTCGGCCGGGGATGACCGAGTCCCGGCGCGGTCGCGATCGACGAGTCGCTCCCTCGCCCGACTGGAACTCGCGCCGCTCGACGATCGAGCTCTGGTGCGCGTGTCCCGAGAGGACGAGCTCGGCGCCCGCCTCGCGCGAGGCCGTCGAGCACGTGTCCGCGGTGCGCGACCGGGCGCTTGGCCGTGCGCCACGGCGGGCTCGCGAGCTGATGGTGAAGCGCCACGATGCGAGCCGCGCCCGCCGGCGCGTCGGCGAACGCGGCGGCGGCGCGACCGATCTGCTCGTCCGAGAGCCCTCCGGCCTGCCGACGCCACGCGCGCACGGAGTTGAGCCCGCAGGCGACGATCCGCTCGGACCGGTACACGGGCTCCGTCTCCGGCCACTCGGCGGCGAACGCCTCGAAGGTGCTGGTGTAGCGGCCCGGGGGCAGCATCGGAATGTCGTGATTGCCGGGGACGACCAAGAGCGGCTTCTCCAGCGAGCGCAGGAGGGCGGCTGCGCGGGCGTGCTGGCCGGGCTGGTTGCGGTGCGTCAGGTCGCCGCTGCAGACGACGAGCTCCGGATCGACCTCGGAAACGAGGTCACGAAGCGCCGATTCGATCTGGGGCTCCTCCGCCGTGCCGGCGTGCAGGTCGGAAACATGGAGAACCCGCACCGGCCACATCTGGGTCTGAGACTACAATGTGAGCATGGCTGAAGAATCCAACGAGCTCTTCGACGACATCTACGTCGGGCTGCGCGCCGGGGCGGCAGGCCGCAAGAAGCGGCGCGGGGAACCGCTTTCGCCGGAGGAGAAGGACGCGCTCGGACGCTGGGAGCGCATGGACGGCGCGAGGAAGGCCGTTGCCGTCGGCGGGTTCGCCATCGGCACGTTCGGCCTCGGCTTCACCATCGGCGGACTCGTGTTCCGCCGCTGGCGCAAAGCCTAAGTAGGGGTCTAGCCCGCGTCGCCGAAACGCGACGTATGAGGAAGTACCTGGAGCCCGGGGAGGACGTTCGTCTGGACGACCGGCCCCATGCGGCCGCGCTCGTGCGCCCGTTCTTCCGCGCCGCGTTCTTCGCGGCGATCGGAGCCGCGCTCGCGTACTTCGGCCGGACCGAGCTCTGGGCCCTCGCGCCCGGCACGATCGCGTTCGCGCTCGCGGCCTGGGTCGCCGTCCGCTCGGTCCTGGCCTGGGATCGCACCCGGCTCGTGGTCACGAGCCGGAAGCTCCTGGTCGTCCACGGCGTGCTGCGCCGCCGCGCGGTCGTCCGCGGCGCTCACGCCCGGCGAGCCGATCGAGATCGACCGCAGCCTCGTGGGACGGATGCTCGGCTACGGCACGGTGATCGCCGGGAATCTCGAGGTGCCGTACGTGCCCGATCCCGGCCGCCTGCAGTTGACCAAAGCGAACATGCGTTCGTCCGGGGCCAAAGCTAGACTGACCTGGCATGGCTGCCGATGAGCTTGTCGTCCACGGCGCCCGCGAGCACAACCTGAAGGACATCGATGTCCGCCTGCCGCGGAATGCGCTGATCTGCGTCACCGGCCTCTCCGGGTCCGGGCAAGTCCTCGCTTGCCTTCGACACGATCTACGCGGAGGGGCAGCGGCGCTACGTCGAGTCGCTCTCGGCCTACGCGCGCCAGTTCCTCCAGATGATGGAGAAGCCCGACGTGGACTCGATCGACGGGCTCTCGCCGGCCATCTCGATCGACCAGAAGACGACGTCACGAAACCCGCGCTCCACGGTGGGCACGGTCACGGAGATCTACGACTACCTGCGCCTGCTCTACGCGCGGATCGGCAAGCCGCACTGCCCCGAGTGCGGACGCCCGATCGCCGGGCAGTCGGTGCAGCAGATCGTCGACCAGGTGCTCCAGCTTCCCGAAGGGACGAAGTTCACGGTCAACGCCCCGGTCGTGCGCGACCGCAAGGGCGAGTACAAGGACGTCTTCGAGCACCTGCGCGGCGAGGGCTTCACGCGCGTGAAGGTGGACGGCGAGCAGCGCCAGCTCGAGGAGGAGATCGAGCTCGACAAGAAGCTCAAGCACACGATCGAGGTCGTGGTCGACCGGCTCGTCCTGAAGGAGGACATCCGCCACCGGCTCACCGACTCGGTCGAGACGGCGCTCGCGCTCGCCGACCGGCTGGTCGTGATCGACGTGATCGACGGCAAGCCGCTGACCTTCTCGGAGCGCTTCGCGTGCCCGTTCCACGGCGTCGGGCTGCCCGAGCTGGAGCCGCGGGTGTTCTCGTTCAACTCCCCGCACGGCGCCTGCCCGCGCTGCACGGGCCTAGGCCACCAGCAGGAGATCGACCCGGACCTGCTCGTCCCCGACCCGACGCTCTCGATCGCGGACGGCGCGCTCGTACCGTGGTCGCTCGGCTGGTCGTCCAACTTCTACGACGCGGTCATCGAGGCGATCGGCGACCGCTACGAGATCGACCTCTCGCGGCCGTGGTGCGACCTGACCGACGAGGAGCGCAACCGCTTCCTCCTCGGGCACCGGCGGCGAGAAGATCTACGTGAACTACCGCAACCGGATGGGACGCAAGCGCTCGTACATGCTCGCGTTCGAGGGGATCGTCGAGAGCCTCCAGAAGCGCTACCGCGAGACCGACTCGCAGCAGCAGCGCGAGCGGATCGAGGAGTACATGGCGCTGCGGCCGTGCCCGGAGTGCAAGGGCGCGCGGCTCAAGCCCGAGGTGCTCGGCGTGACGATCGGCGACCGCAACATCCACGACTTCACGCGCATGTCGGTGCAGCGGGCGCTCATGTTCCTCGACGAGCTCGGCCTCTCGAAGCAGGACTCGCTGATCGGCGAGCGGATCGTCAAGGAGATCCGCGAGCGGCTCACGTTCCTCGACAACGTCGGCGTCGGCTACCTGGCGCTCGACCGCGCGTCCGCGACGCTCTCGGGCGGAGAGGCGCAGCGGCTGCGGCTCGCGACGCAGATCGGCTCGCAGCTCGTCGGCGTCCTCTACATCCTCGACGAGCCGTCGATCGGCCTGCACCAGCGCGACAACGGGCGCCTCATCGAGACGCTCGAGCGGCTGCGCGACCTCGGCAACACCGTCCTCGTGGTCGAGCACGACGAGCAGATGATGCGCTCCGCCGACCACCTGGTCGACATGGGCCCCGGCGCCGGCGAGCACGGCGGCCGCGTCGTCGCCGAGGGAACCGCGAAGCAGGTCGAGCGCAATCCCGAGTCGGTGACGGGCGCGTTCCTCTCGGGCCAGCGGACGATCGCCGTCCCGCCGCGGCGCACCGAGGACCACGGCTCCTTCTGGGTGCGCGGCGCGAGCATGCACAACCTGAAGGGCATCGACGTCGAGTTCCCGCTCGGGAAGTTCGTCTGCGTGACGGGCGTCTCGGGCTCGGGGAAGTCGACGCTCGTGAACGAGATCGTCCTGAAGACGCTCTCGAACCGGCTGCACCGGGCACGGGTGAAGCCCGGCGACCACGTCGAATTCGACGGGGTCGAGCACTTCGACAAGGTGATCGACGTGGACCAGTCGCCGATCGGGCGCACGCCGCGGTCGAACCCGGCGACGTACGCCGATCTCTTCACCGCGATCCGCGACCTCTACTCACAGACCCAGGACGCGAAGGTGCGCGGCTACAAGCCCGGCCGGTTCTCGTTCAACGTGCGCGGCGGCCGGTGCGAGACCTGCAAGGGCGACGGGACGATCAAGATCGAGATGCACTTCCTCCCGGACGTCTACGTCCCGTGCGAGACGTGCAAGGGCGCGCGCTACAACCGCGAGACGCTCGAGGTGCGCTTCAAGGGGAAGTCGATCGCGGACGTCCTCGCGATGTCGGTCGAGGAGGCGCTTGCGTTCTTCGCCAAGATCCCGAAGATCCGGCGGCGGCTGCAGACGCTGCACGACGTCGGGCTCGACTACGTGAAGCTCGGGCAGCCCGCGACGACGCTCTCGGGCGGCGAGGCGCAGCGCGTGAAGCTCGCCAAGGAGCTCTCGAAGATCGCGACCGGGCGAACGCTCTACATCCTCGACGAGCCGACGACGGGGCTCCACTTCGCCGACATCGAGAAGCTCCTCGAGGTGCTCCAGCGCCTGGCCGACGCGGGGAACACGGTGCTCGTGATCGAGCACAACCTCGACGTGATCAAGCAGGCCGACTGGGTGATCGACCTCGGTCCCGGAAGGCGGAGAGGCCGGGGGAGAGGTGCTCGTCGCGGGCACGCCCGAGGACGTCGCGCGGGTCGACGAGAGCCACACCGGCAAGTTCCTGCGCGAGCTGCTCGCCGCAGCTGCCGAGCCTGCCGCGGCCTAGGGCTTAGTAGTCGCGCGCTTCCCAGTGAAGCTGGAAGCCGACCGTCTTGCCCTGCGCGGCATTGTCCGAGCGGAGCTTGACCTCGAACTTGTACGTGTGCCTCTCGTTGTTCGTCCAGCGCTCGCGGTCGGCCTGGGCCGGCTCGTCGTCGGCGCTCTCGAACGTCATCGGGAACGCCGAGAGGAGATCCTTGAAGATCACGCCTGAGCCGTCGCCGAGGTAGTTCGTCGTGTCGGCCTTGAAGTCCGCGCACGAGCCGTTCGTCGCCGACGGGGACGAGCCGCGCGTGACCTTGAAGTCGATGTAGTTGTCGAGACCGGTGCCGGAGAGAACTCCGTAGAGCCGGACGCGCGCGGACGGGTTGCCGTTGTACTTGATCGTCACGCACTTCGTAACGGTCTTGCCGCCGCCTACGTTCGGGAGCTTGAAGAGCGCCTGGCCGCCGTCGCTGCGCGAGAGCTTCGGGGGCCCGTTGTAGCCCGGGGACGGAGGGGGAGTCGGCTGAGGCGACGGAGGCGCCGGGGGAGCCGGCGGCGCGGGAGGTGCGGGAGGCGCCGGAGGCGCGGGAGGCGTCGGCTGGGGCGACGGAGGGTTGTACGGTCGGGGGGTTCGGGTTGTACGTCGGGGGATTCGGCGTGACCGGGGGCAGCGGAATCCCGCCGCCGGAATTCGGAGTGGTCGTGGTCGGCGGAACCGGCTCGCCGGGCGTCTCGATCTGGCCGGTCGTGACCGGATTCGGCGTCGGGCAGACCACGCCGTTCGCCTCGGTGCCGGGCGTGCACTCGCTCGACCCCGTCGTGGGCTTGTTGCCGCCCGCGAGGGCAACCGCGACGAGTAGCGGAATCACCATGATCGAGAGGAGGATCGCGAGCCAGCGCCGCCGCCGGTGCTCCTCCTCCTCGGGATAGGGAGCCGCCGGACGCGACGTGTAGTACGGGTCGTCCGGCTGCTCGTCGCCGGGACCCTGGATCTCAGGCTCGTCGTAGCCGGTCATGGCTAGCCCGTCCCCCGGCCGGCGTTGTAGTGGTCGAGGATGTCGGCGGCGGTGAGAGGCGCGTTGTAGACCGCGACCTCGTCGATGTAGCCGCGCCAGTAGCGTCCGGCCGTCTGGCCGTTCTCGGCGATCCTGACCGGGCTGCCGTTCGTGTTGGGGTTCCCGGTGATCGTCGCCGTCGCGTCGAGGGCGCCGTTGATGTAGATCTGCTTGGTCGTGCCGTTGCGGACGACGACGATGTGGATCCACGCGCCGCTGTTGATGTTGACAGTCCCCACGAGCGTCGTGCCGCCTGCGCCGCCGGTGCCGTTCGTCAGCCACGCCGGCGTGTTGGCACCGCCGTTGCGCTGGACAGCCCAGCTCGTCGTGGAGCCCTTGCCGATGACCGTCGCGTTGTTCACCGAGAGCGTCGCGGACTGGATCCAGGCCTCGATCGTGCTGTTCCCGGCGAAGTCGAGGCTCGCGCTGTCCGGGATCTGCACGTACTCGTTCGTGACGCCGTTGTTGAAGCGCACCGAGTTGCCCGAGTCGCCCACGAGCGCCGTCGCCTGGGAGAGCGTCGGAGTGTTCGTGTAGGTGCCCGTGTTCGTGCCCTCGCTGTCGGCCGCCGTGGTTCCGGCTGCCTCGTCGAGGCGCCAGTAGCTGACAAGGGAGGCGAACGACTGGATCACTTCCGCGTAGGTCTCGATCGTGACGTTGAAGTTCGTCGCACCGCTCGTGTGGGACGCGTTGTCGTTCGCCGTGACCGTGTACGCGTAGTTCGTGCCCGTGTCGAGCGGCGTGTTCGCCGTGAGCAGCGCCGAGCGGTAGGAGTACGAGACCGCGTTCACCGTCCACGGGCCGCCGGCGGTCGTCAGCGCAACTGCGCCCGTGCCGGTGTCGAACGTCGTCATGTTGGCCGTGACCGAGGAGATCCCGCTCGCCGGGTTGCCTGCGTCCGTCGCGTTCGCGTAGACGTAGTACTGGCCGCCCTGACGGATCTTGCCCGGCGTCAGGCCGGTGGTCTTCGCGATGATCGCGCCGGTCACGGTCGGGTTGGAGAGATCCGGGTTCGCCGAGAAGGTGCTCGGGTTCTGGGTGACGGAGCTGAACGCGGCCCAGGCGACGGTGGCCGCGCCGAGGGCGACGAAGATCGCGCAGACGATGGTGGCGAGGCGCATCACTGGTTTCGCGCCTCCCACTTGAACGTCGCAGTGGACGAGAGGCCCTCGACGGCGTTCGTGTTCGCCATCGTGACCTCGAACTTGTAGGAGTGGTTCTCCGGGTTCGTCCAGACCTCGGCCGTGCGCGCCGTGTCGTAGTGGGACGGCCACGGTTGCGGGCGAGAGGGCGACGTTGTAGATGGCGGCCTCGTCGAGGCGCGCCGGCGAAGTAGTTCGCCGCCGTCTGGAGCCGGCCGAAGTCGATGTTCGCGGAGGCGGTCAGCGCGTTCGTGCCGCCCGTGCCGGTCGCGACCTGCGCGCCGTCGACGTAGAGGATGAGCGCGCCGGACGCGCGGACGCGCGTGAAGACGACGTGGTGCCAGTTGCCGTCATTCAGCCCGGTGCCCGACTGGATCGTGGTGTCCGCGTTCCCCGTTCCCGCGAGGATGCGGCCGTTCGAGTTGAGCGAGACGCCGAAGTCGTTCGTCGTCCCGGCGGTGTTCGCGTCGACGAGCCCCGCGCCCGACTGCCAGGTCGTGCCCGTGCCGATGCCCTGCGTGGAGTTGAACCAGAACTCGATCGAGAAGTTGTCCGAGACCTGGCGCGCCGTGCGCATGTAGTCGTTCACGCCGTCGAAGTTCAGCGCGACGCTCGGGTCTCCCGGGATCGCGCCGCCGCCGGTCGTCGGGCCGCCGCTCGCGGAAGCCATGGTTCGTGCCGACGGAGTCGAAGCCGTTCGTCGATGTCGTAGACCTGGAAGTTGTCGATGTGCAGGCCGGTCGTGTTCGAGACCGTCACCGCCGAGCCGGGCGAGCCGAGCCGGACGCCGGGGAACCCGGCCGCCGTGACGGCGTTGTCCGTCACCGAGACGCGCTGGACGCCGTCGACCCAGAGGCTGATCGTCGTGCCGACCATCTGGAGACGGACGCGGTAGTTGGTTCCCGCCGTGATCGTCTGCGCGAAGGTGCCGAGCTGCGTCTGGGTGCCGTTGACGTCCTTGTAGAGCTGCCACTGCGAGTTGCCGGCGGTCGTCGAGTACAGGTAGCGCGCCAGGTACCAGGTGCCGGTTCCGGTCGAGGACGGAGTTGTCGTAGCGGCCGAGGATCCCGATCGCGTCGTTGTTGATGAGCGTCTTCGCGTGGACGTCCGCCTCGATCGCGTAGTCGGCGCTCGACGTCGCCGGCGAGATGTAGACGGCGACGGCGTTGCCGTTCTTCCGGACCCGGTTCTCGTTCGTGAGGACCGCGTCCTGCTCGGAGAGGACCGTCTGCGTCCACGTCGCGTTCTGCTCGCCGGCGTGCGCCTCGAGAAGCGTTCCGTTCGCGCCCGTCATGGTGTCGTTCGTGTAGACGGCGGACGCCGGGTCGAACCGGTACTGGTTGACGATCCCCGCGGTGCCGCTCACCGTCGTGCCGTAGGTGGACGAGCCGGAGCACGTCCAGTCCGGGATCCCGGCGGCGTAGGTCGTCGGGTAGTTCGAGAGCAGCCCGTCGTAGAGGACGCCGGCGCCCTTGCCGTAGAAGTCGCAGGTGTCCGGCGTGAAGCCCGCGCAGGAGCGGAAGGACGGCGACGGGTCGGTGCCGCGCGTGACCTTGACCGTCAGGAAGGGAGCGAGCGCGCCAGTGACGTCGGCGTAGTGCTTGACCGTCGCGGGCAGCGAGCCCGAGTAGGAGGCGCGGATGCAGCCGGAGTCGGTCGCGCCGGGGTTCGCGTTCGTGAGCGAGAGGACGGCGCCGTTCGCGTCGTTGTCGGTGAGGATCACCGAGCCGGAGCCGAACGAGCTGCCGGTGTTGCCGGTGGTCGCGAAGAAGGCGGCGTGGATCACGCCGACGGCCGTCCCGGCGAGGCCGGCGACGACCATGACGATCAGGAACTTGCGGAGACGCCTAGTGCGCGGACGCATCGGCGTGCTCCTTCGGATCTTCGTCGTCGGTGCTCCAGAGGCGGCGGAGCTCGAGAGCAGCGAGCAGGATGAGCGGGAGGACGAGGAACGCGAGCCGTCCGAACTTGCTGCCGAGCCGGTTCGTCAGGTACCCGATCTTCGGAACGTGGTACTCGGCCTTGCCGATCGACCCGTTGCGGGCGATCTGCCAGCGCTCGACGCCGGTGTTCGCGTCGCCCTTGGTGACGAACGCGACGCCTTCCGGCAGGACGCGCATCTGGATGACCCGGTGCGACAGAAGCCGCTCGGCGTTCTCCGGGTCGCGGAAGCTGATGACGTCCCCGACCTTCGCCTCGAGCGGCGAGATCGTCTTCACGACGATGACGTCGCCGGTGGAGATGGTCGGCTCCATGCTCCCCGAGAGGACGGTGAACGAGTGCATCCCGAACGCCAGGGGGAGCGCGACCGCGACCGCGATCATCGCCGCGAAGCCGGCCACGAAGAGGCAGGCGATCCGCACGATGCGACCGACCGTTGAACGACGAACGCGGGCGTCCCACGCCCGCGCATATGCCGCGGAGATGTCGTGTGACGTCGTCACGGAGGTCACGAGTTACGCGCCTCCCAGGTGAAGGAAGCGGTTCCCGTCAGGTTCTGTGCTGCGTTGTTGTCCTGCAACGTGATCGTGTAGCGGTACGAGTGGAACTCGTTGAGCGTCCAGCTCTCCGGGCTACCCGTGACGGGGTCGACGACCCCGGTGGCCCAGTCGGTGCCGAACGCGTTCAGTGCGCCCTGGTAGACGACGCCGGCGCCCTGGCCGATGTAGTTCGTCGCGTCCGGGGTGAATCCGGCACAGGAATCGAAGGACGGCGACGGGTCCGTCCCGCGCGTGATCGTGAGCGTGAGGTACGGCGCGAGCCCGCCGCTCGAGGCGCCGTAGAGGTGCACATTCGCTGCGAGGGAACCCGTGTAGGTCACCCGCACACAACTCGAGTCGGCATCGCCGGGCTTCGCGTTCGCGAGGTTCAGCATCGCCGTCGAGGAGTCGTTGTCCGTGATCGACACCGTGCCGGAGGCGAACGAGTTGCCGGTGTTCGTCGTCGTCGCCGTGTAGGCCGAGTAGACGCCGAAGCTGGCAAGACCGAGCGCTGCGCAGAGAGCGGTGAGGAAGAGCAGCTTGGTGCGGCCCGTCCGCTTCCGCCGTGCAGGCCGCTGGGCCTTCACGCCGCCGTCAGTGTGGATGATCTGGATTGAGAGTCTCATGTGCTTGGTGTGGTGACGAGTTCGAGCTTCACCTGCTCGGAGCGCCCGCCCCACGACTCATCTGTCGCGGTGCCGGGGATCCAGGCGAGGATCTGCAGATCTGACGTCTTGTGGCTCTCGAGAGCGAAGGCCGGGGTTCCGGCTCGAAGCTGCCCGAGCGACCCTTCGAAGAGCGTCCCGCCTCCGGTCACGACCCTGACGTTGAGCGACTCGTCGAGTTCGCCCGTTGCCGGGATGGCCTGAAGACGGAGGTCGAGCTTGCCGCCTGTCGCGTTCCGGATCTCGAAGGCTCGCGCTACGCCCTGTTCCGAATCCGTCGCTCGGATGGCTACCGCTTCGTCCGAGCCCGTGGTCGTCGCGATCGCGATGTCCAGGGACGGTGCTACGAGGAGGGCGACATCCGCGGGGGGCGGATTGAGACCTCCGTCGACTCGCCAGCCGGCGAGTGCGATTGCCGCGAGGACGACTCCGGCAACGAGTGCCAGCCAGTCGATCCGTGTACGAGTTGCCGCAAGCAAGACATGCTCTCCTGATCGGCTGGGAGCGAAGGCGGTGTTCGTCATCTCCGCTCCCAGCTCGATTCAGGCGTCAGTCTTGGCTAGCCGTCCTAGTTGTTCCTTGCCTCCCACGTGAACGTGTGAGCACCCGAGCTGAGCGCGCTCGTGTGGGCGTTCGGCGTCGTGTCGTCCACCACGGTGATGGTGAAGCGGTAGTCGACCGAGTCGTTCAGTGCCCACGCTGCAGCGGCCGCCTTGCCGTCGACGCCGGCGGCGTAGGTCGTCGGGAAGGACCCGAGCGCGCCGTTGTACGCCGTCGAGGACGAGGTGAAGCCCGTGCAGTTCATCGTGTTGTCGGGCGCAGTGATGCCCGAACCGCGCTCAACCTGAAGGTTGAAGGCGGCGCCGTTCGTGACGGCGGAGGTGTAGAGCTTGACGCTCGACGCCAGCGAACCGCCGTAGGTGACCCGGATGCACCGTGCGGTGCTCGTGCCGGGACCCTGGGCAGCGACGTTGTAGAGCGTCGTCGAACCAGCGTGCTGAGAGATGGAGACCGTACCGGCGGAGATCGTGTTGCCGGAGTTGGTCGTGGTGGCCGTGAACGCCGAGTAGACGCCCCATCCGGCCACGCTCCCGACGACTCCGAGAAGGAGCAGCGTCGTGAGCAGATTACGTGTACGCCTGGCCATGTGTTCTCCTTGAGTAGCCGCAGACTGACCTTACGAATGAAGGTTTCGGCTCCATCGGGGTGGGTCGGCACCACCCTTTCGGGTGATCCGACCGGCCGCTCCGTAGTACGCCGCATGGCTCAAGGCCGCTTGGCGCCAAGGGTTAAGCTGATCTCAATGGAAGCGCAAGCCGCTCACAGAACGTCGGAGAAAGACTGGTGGCTTCGCTCGATTGGGGTACTCATCACCCCCCGATCGACGTTCCTGGCGCTCCGCGACGAGTCGGACGAGGCCTTGAATGCACGCCAGGAGGTCGTTCTCGCACTGGCCTTCCTGGCCGGGATCGGCGGCGTGCTCGCCTCTCCGTGGTCGGCGACGCTCATGGACGACCCCGCGCGCGACGCCGTGACCGTGGCCGTGCTCGTGTTCATCGCCGGCGGGCTCTACGGGGCAGCGACGTACTGGGTGGGCGGAAGCGCGCTCGCCCTGGGTATCCATTCCGCCGGGGGTGCGGGCAAGACGCGCGGGGCACGGCACCTCCTGGCGTTCGCGGCCGCGCCGCTCGCGCTGGCGCTCGTGCTCTGGCCGATCCGCCTCGCCGTCTACGGCGACCACGTCTTCCACAGCGGCGGCCGCGACTCGATCAGCGACGGCCGCTACGTCTTCTACGCCGCCGACATCGCCTTCTCGGTCTGGGCCATGGGCCTGCTCATCCTCGGCGTGATGACCGTGCACGCGTGGCCGTTGATTCGCTCGCTCGGCGCGATCGTCCTCACGATCCTGGCGCTCGTGGCCCTCGGCGTCGTGTTCGCGCTGGCGCTCTAGCTGAGCTCGGCCTCGAAGCGGGCGAGCTCGTCGTCCGGGATCGAGTACGTGTGCTCCTCCTCGGGGAACGCGCCCGAGCGGACGTCCGCGGCGAAGCGCTCGAGGGCGTCCTTGATCGTGTCCGCGACCTCGGCGTAGCGCTTGACGAAGCGGGCGCGGCTTCCCTCGTAGAGGCCGATCAGGTCGTGGAGGACGAGCACCTGGCCGTC
Organism: uncultured Actinomycetes bacterium; assembly: GCA_963705875.1. Taxonomy (GTDB): domain Bacteria; phylum Actinomycetota; class Thermoleophilia; order Gaiellales; family Gaiellaceae; genus CAVRUF01. The sequence goes on from OY970117.1 coordinate 538,275, forward strand.
GCAGTCCGGGCCCGAGCCGATCCCGATCGTGGGGATCGTGAGCGCCGCGGTGACCTTGGCCGCCACTGCGGCCGGAACGGCCTCGAGCACGAGCGCGAAGCACCCCGCCTCCTGGAGCGCGAGCGCGTCGTCGAGGAGCCGCTTCGCCTGGCCGGCCGTGCGCCCCTGCGCCTTGAAGCCGCCGAGCATGGTCGCCGACTGCGGTGTGAGGCCGAGATGGCCCATGACCGGGATCCCGGCGCCGACGATCGCGCGCACCCGGTCGGCCTCGGGGCCGGCGCCCTCGAGCTTCACGGCATCCATGCCGGCTTCTTTCACGAACCGCACGGCGTTCAGGACCGCGTCCTCGTCGGACACCTGGTACGAGCCGAACGGCAGGTCGCCGATGACGAGCGGCCGTCGAGCCCCACGCGCGCACGCGCGCGCGAGCATCAGCATCTCGTCCATCGTGGCGGGCACCGTCGACTCGAGGCCGAGCACGGTCATCGCGGCCGAGTCGCCCACGAGGACGATGTCGATTCCGGCCTCGTCCGCCAGGCGACCGGTCGGGTAGTCGTAGGCCGTGACCATCACGATCGTGCGGCCCTCGGCCTTCATCGCCGCCAGCTCGGTGATCGGCATCTTCACGCCCATGATCCTTCCAGAAGGACGCTGTCGATGAGCCGCGTGGCCCCCGCGAAGACCGCGGCTGCGAGCACGACGCGGCCGTTCCAGCGACCGACGTCCACGTAGTCGACCGTGAGCCGTGGCTCGGCCGCGAGCACGTCGACGGCGGCCGCGACCGGGTCGTCGCCCGCCCGGAAGGCCTCCGCGCCGGCCTCGAGCGCCCGCGGCAGGGCGCGCGCGGCCTCGCGCTCCTCGGGGCTCAGGTAGGCGTTGCGCGACGAGAGGGCGACGCCGTCGGCATCGCGCACGGTCGGGAGGACGCGCAGCTCGATCCCGAGCCCGTGCTCGTCGATGAGGCGCGCGACCACCTCGGCCTGCTGCGCGTCCTTCTGGCCGAAGTAGGCGCGGTCGGGCTCCAGGATGGAGAAGAGCCGGTGGACGACGGTCGCGACGCCGCGGAAGTGCCCGGGCCGCGCGTCGCCTTCCATGCCTTCGGAGACGCCCTCGACCTCGATCCAGGCGTCGAAGCCCGGCGGGTAGATCTCCTCGGCGGCCGGCATGAAGACGAGATCGGTGCCGGCCGCCTCGAGCAGCGCGAGGTCGCCGGCCTCGTCGCGCGGATAGCGCGCGAGATCCTCGCTGGGCCCGAACTGCGCCGGGTTCACGAACACGCTGACCGTGACGAAGTCGCACTCGGCGCGCGCGGCGCGAACGAGCGAGAGATGCCCCTCGTGGAGCGCGCCCATCGTGGGAACGAGCCCGACCGTTCCTTCGCTGGGATGCGCGGCCCGCGCCTCGGCGGCCGTGCGGGCGATCCTCATTCCGGCCGGGCCGCGGTCGCGTCCGAGAGCGCCCGGTAGAGCGCATCCAGTTCGGGATGGCGCTCGTGGATCGCGGCGATGTGGCCGTCGACCGTCTTCCAGTCGCCGCGGCGGTGCGGCCCGGTGGGCACGAAGCCGTTCTCCATCGTGCGGCGCATGAGCGGCTCGAGCGCCTCGACCGGCGCGCCGACCTCGCGGAAGATCTCCGCGGCGACCTGGTGCAGCGTGACGACGAACGCGGCCGCGAACGCCGCGCCGGCGTGGTAGAGCGGCCGGTCGGAGTCGGCGAGCTCGAACGGCACGAGCCCGAGCGTCTCGGCGAGCGCGAAGCCGGTCTCGAGCGCCTCGGGCGACTCGCCGCTGACGCCGCTCCAGATCCCGTCCAGCTGCTCCGGCCCGCGCTCGAGCACGAACGCCTGGAGCGGGTGGACGCTGAACCGGCGCGTGTGCGGCGCGAGCGCCTCGAGCGTCGTCGCGCCGCTCGTGTGTGCGATCCAGGGGCCGACGGGAACCGCGCGGGCCACGTCGGGGATCGCCGTGTCCGGGACGCAGAGAAGGACGAGATCGGCGCCGGCCCAGTCGTGGTCGCGGGTCGTCACCGTGACCGGCAGGCCGCGCTCGCGAGGCGCGCGGAGAAGGCCTGTCCGAGACGGCCGTCGCCGACGACGCAGATCGATTCGAAGGTCATGAGCGGCTCCAGTTCCTCGCGGATACCGGGCGGCCGCAGTCTAGCCGGAGGGAGTCCTAGTCGCGGTGGCGCCGGCCGCCGTGGCCGCCGTGTCCGTCGTGGTCGCGCCCGCGATTGCCGTGGCCGCGGTCCCGTCCCCGGTCGCCGTCGTCGTCGTGTCCGCGGTCACGGTCGCGATTCCCGTGGTGGCGTCCGCGGTCGCCGTCGTTGTCGTCGTGGTCGCGGTCCCGGTTGCCGTGGTGCCGGCCGCGGTCGCCGTCGTTGTCGTCGTGATCGCGTCCGCGATTGCCGTGGTGGCGTCCGCGGTCGTCGTTGTCGTCCTTGTCCCGGTTGCCGTCACCGTGATGGCGGTTCTTGTCGCCGTGGTGACGTCCCTTGTCGCGATCCTTGTCGCCGCGGTCGTCATCGCGGTCATCGCCGTCGTCGGCGTCGCCGGACGAATGCTTGTCGCCGTGCTTGTGTCCGTGGTCGTGCTTCTTGCCGCCGTGGTGGCGCTTCCACCACGGGATGTCGTCGTCATCGTCGTCCCCGGGGTCGACTCCGCCGGTGGCCGTGCCGGGGGGAGGCGGAGGCGGCGGGTTGCCGGGCTGGCCGGGAGTACCCGGATTACCGGGATTCCCAGGCGTGCCGGGATTGCCGGTGCCCGGATTCCCGGGAGGCGCGGGCGGATTGCCGGAAGGTGTCGACGGCCCGTCGTTGCCGATGGGCTGAGCCGGCGGCTGCAGCGGCGCCGCGGGCGGCGGGGAGGTGATGAGGCTGCCGCCGACGGGCGAGGGAGCCGGAGGCGGCAGGGTGCCGGTCGGCGAGCCCGCAGGCGGGGTGGTCGCGGGCGGCTGCGCCGAGGGCGGAACCGCAACGGTCGCGGTCTCGTCCGAGCGCGGCACGGGCAGGGGCAGGGGCCCGAGCGACTGCATGTCGGCTCCGAGCGAGCGGAGAACCCAGAAGAAGCCGAGCACGAGCGCAAGCGCCGCGATCGGCCCGATCGTTGCGATCAGCCCGCGGCGCACGGTGCTCCTTCATCCCTTGATTGCGGCGGTACTACGAAAATACGAACAACCCCCCTGCCAGTCCCATCGGCCACTTAGCGCAGGACTTTAGCTGGTACGGACGTCGGCACCGGACGTCATGCGCAGCCACTAGACTCCTTTGGCGATGCCGATCTACGAGTTCGTGTGCATGGAGTGCGAGAGCCATTTCGAGGAACTCCTCCGGCTGAGCGACGCAGATCCTGATTGCCCGGACTGCGGTTCGGGGCAAACGCGCCGCCAGTTCTCCGTGTTCGCAGCTCACGGCGCCGCCGAGCAGCCGAGCTTTGGCGGAAGCGCCGGGGGCTGCTGTGGCGGAAGCTGTGGCTGCGGTTGATGCCCTGACGCGGAGCGAGGCGCTCGCCGCCTACGCGGCGGAAACGTCCGTCTGCACGCGCTGCCGTCTGGCCGAGGGACGCACGCAGGTCGTCTTCGGCGTCGGCGATCCGAACGCCGACCTCATGTTCGTGGGCGAGGCGCCCGGCTTCCACGAGGACCAGCAGGGCTACCCGTTCGTCGGCCAGGCCGGGAAGCTCCTCGACAAGCTGCTCGCCGGGATCGGACTCGACCGCGAAAGCGTCTACATCGCGAACGTCCTCAAGTGCCGGCCGCCGGGGAACCGCGACCCGCAGCCCGACGAGATCGACTCCTGCGAGCCGCACCTCTTCCGCCAGCTCGAGCTGATCGAGCCGAAGCTCGTCGCGACGCTCGGCAACTTCGCCACCAAGCTCCTCTCGGGCAAGCCGGACGGGATCACGCGCGTGCACGGCACGCCGCAGGAGGCGAGCGTGGGCGGGCGCACGGTGACGCTCTACCCGATCTTCCATCCCGCCGCGGCGCTCTACACGCCGGCGATGCTGCGCACGCTCGAGGAGGACTTCGCCCGCATCCCGGCCCTGCTCGGCCGCACCGCCGCGGCGGCTCCGTCGGCCGAGGTGATCGAGCTCCACGCCGCCGCGCCGCCCGAGCCGGCGCTGCCCGCCGCCCAGCAGCTCGACCTCTTCTAGCGTTCGGCCATGGCTGAGCTGACGTCCTCCTCGCCCGAGGAGACCGAGCGCATCGCCGCCGAGCTGGCCGCCGACCTCGTGCCTGGTGACGTCGTCGAGGTGTCCGGGGATCTGGGCGCGGGGAAGACCACCTTCGTGCGCGGCGCCTGCCGGTCGCTCGGGGTCACGGTCGCGGTGACGAGCCCGACGTTCGCGATCGGCCATCGCTACCCGGGACGCGTCCCCGTGGCGCACCTCGACCTCTACCGCTTCGAGACCCTCGGCGAGGCCGACTGGGCCGATCTCGAGCCGTACTTCGACGGCGCCGTCGCGTTCGTCGAGTGGCCCGAGGTGGGGGAGGGCTACCTGCCGGAGCCGCGCCTGCGGGTGCTGTTGCGGCTCGAAGAGGGCGACCGTAGACTGATCGCCGTCCAGAAATCCCTGGAAAACAAGGGAAACTGATGCTTGTTCTCGCCTTCGACACCGCGACCGACGCGTCCACCGTGGCGCTCCTTCGGGACGGGGCGCTGCTCGGCGAGCGGCGTTCCCGCGCGTTTCGCGTGCTGGCGGACGCAGAGGAGCTCCTGGCCGAGGCGGGGCTGGAGGCTTCGAATCTCGAAGCGCTCGCCGTCGGAACCGGGCCCGGGAGCTACACCGGCCTGCGCATGGGGCTCGTGACCGCGCGGACGCTGGCGTTCTCGCTCGGCGTTCCCGCGGCGGGCGTCTCGACGCTCGACACGCTCGCCGCCGGGTCGCCCGGCGCGGTCCCGGTGCTCGACGCGCGGCGCGGAGAAGTGTTCACGCGCGCGAACGGGGCTCCGGTGGTCGTCTCCCCGGAGGATCTGCCGGTCGAGCCGGGCTCGCGCTACGTCGGCGACGGGGCGGTTCTCTACCGGGTCAGCGATCGAGGCCGCCGGGGGCGTCGTGCCCGAGGACGAGAGCGACGAGCACGTCCCGTGGGCGCGCAACCTCGCCGGGCTCGCCTCGGACTTCGGCTCGGCGGACACGCTCGAGCCGCTCTACCTGCGCGTTCCCGACGCCGAGAAAAACCGCCGCGCGGGCACACTCAAGCCATGACGCTCGACTTCCGCAGGCTGACGCTCGGCGACCTCGACTCGATCGAGCTGATCGAGCGCACCGCCTACCCGACGCCGTGGTCGCGGTCGATGTTCGCGGGCGAGCTGGCCAAGCCGTCGTCGATCTCGCTGGGCGCGTTCGACCCGGTGGACGAGAGCCTCGTCGGCTACCTGATCATCTCCCGCTACGTCGACGCCTGGCACGTGATGAACGTCGCGGTCGCGGAGCCCTTCCGGCGGCGCGGCATCGCCACGCAGATGCTCGAGGAGCTCTTCCGCACGACCGCCGACGACGACCGCCGCGGCTACACGCTCGAGGTGCGCGTCTCGAACACGTCGGCGATCGCGCTCTACGAGAGCCTCGGGTTCTCGCCGACGGGCGTGCGGCGCGGCTACTACACGGACAACCGCGAGGACGCGCTCGTCATGTGGAAGGACCCGCTCGCCCACGTCGAGGCGCGCGCCAACTAGATGATCGGCCGGAGATCAACGCACTCACGGATGGTGGCTGCGACACGGCGCCGGACGCCGTGCTCGCCCTTACCCGTGCTACCAGCACGGGCGGCGGCCGATCACGACGTCCAGCTTGGTCGCACCCATCCCCGACGAGCACGCCGATCCCCGGCCGACCATCAATGATCCTCGGAATCGAGACCTCGTGCGACGAGACGGCGGCGGCCGTCGTCACGCACGACGGCGAGATCCGCTCGAACGTGGTCGCCTCCCAGGCCGAGCTGCACGCGCGCTACGGCGGCGTCGTGCCGGAGATCGCGTCGCGGCGGCACCTGGAGCTCTTCGCGCCGGTGGTGCACGAGGCGCTCGAGGAGGCCGGCGCCGGCTTCGGCGACCTCGACGCGATCGCGGTCACGCGCGGGCCCGGCCTGATCGGCGCGCTGCTCGTCGGCGTCTCGGCCGCGAAGGCGCTCGCCTGGTCGCTCCGGCTCCCGCTCCATCCGGTGGATCACCTCCACGCGCACGTCGCCGCGCTCTACCTGGAGCCCGAGCCGCTCGAGCCGCCGTTCCTCGCGCTGCTCGCGAGCGGCGGCCACACGCTCCTCCTCGACGTGACCGACCGCTCGGGCTACCGGGTGCTCGGGACGACGCTCGACGACGCGGCGGGCGAGGCGTTCGACAAGGGCGCGCGGCTCCTCGGTCTCGGCTATCCCGGCGGTGCGGCGATCGACCGGCTTGCCCGGGAGGGCGATGCCGAGGCGTTCACGTTCCCCGTCGCCAAGGTCGCCGGCCACGACTTCTCGTTCTCGGGCGTGAAGACGGCGCTCGTCTACGCCGTGCGCGACCTCGGGCCCGAGAGCTGGAGCGCACGCCGGGCAGATCTGGCCGCGTCCTACCAGCGCGCGATCGTGCGGGCGCTCGTCGAGCGGACACGGGCCGCGGCGAAGGAGCTGAACGCGACGAAGATCGCCGTCGTGGGCGGCGTCGCGGCCAATTCGGAGCTGCGCGCGTCGCTTCCGGAAGCCGTACTCGTCCCGTTACCGCTTTGTACCGATAACGCAGCGATGGTCGCTTCTGCCGGCAGGTTCGTACAGGCGATTCCGTATCCTCGCTACCTTGAGCTCGATGCGTATGCCTCCGCGGCGTAATCCGAGGCGCCGCGCGGCGGGTCCGGCCGTTCTCGCGCTCGTTGCGGCCTGCACCGTCGCGATCGTCTTCGCGGCGCCTGTTCTGGGCGCCGGCGAGTCCGCTCTCCAGGCGGCGGCCTCGGCCTGGAACGACGTCTTCGGCGAGCGTCCCGAATCGGCCCAGGCCGACCGGATGATCGTCGTGCTCGCCGCGCCGTCGCTCGCCGACTCGCTCGCACGGTCGGAGTCGTTGCCGACGCCGGCCGACCAGAAGCGCTGGCTCGCCGAGGCCGAGGCCTCGCAGCGGCTCCTCCTGGAACGACTCGCCCAGCGCGGCGTCAAGGTGAAGCGCGAGCAGACCTTCACGCGCACGCTGAACGGCTTCTCCGCGGTCCTCGACGGCCGCGCCCAGGCCGAGCTCGAGCGCATGGACGGGATCGTCGGCGTCTACCCGGTGCGCACGCTCTACCCGGCGGCGCTGACCGCCCAGTCGCTCGGCCAGTCCGAGTTCGCAGCCGGCGCAGGGCGCAGGCTCGACGCCGCGCTCCCGGGCTTCGACGGTACGGGCGTGAAGATCGGTCTCTTGGACTCCGGCGTCGATCTCGACCATCCGTACCTCGGCGGCCGCGTCCGCCCTGGCTACGACCTCGTGGACGGAGACCGCCGCGCCGCGGCCGAGCCGAAGCCGGACGACCCCGGCCGCGTCGAGCCGCACGGCACGCGCATGGCCGGCATCCTCGTCGGCTCGGACGGCCCGACCGGGCTCCAGGGCGTCGTCCCCGGCGCGACGGTCGTCCCGATCAGGATTCTCGGCTGGGAGCAGACGGCCGACGGCTCGTACGCGCTGCTCGGCCACGGCGACACGCTGCTCGCCGGGCTCGAGCGCGCCGTCGACCCGAACCGCGACGGCGACGTCTCGGACGCGCTGCCGGTCGCGCTCGCCGCGGTCGTCGAGCCGTACGCGTCCTTCCCGGACAGCCCCGAGTCGCGCGCGGTCGCCGGCGCGGCCAAGCTCGGAACGCTCGTCGTCGCCCCCTCGGGGAACGACGGACGCGCGGGCCGCGGGTTCGGCACGGTCGGCGATCCCGGCGGCGCCGCAGCGGCGCTGACCGTCGGCGCGATCGATCTCCGCGCCTCCACGCTCGAGGCCGACACGAAGGTCTCCGCCGACGGCGACGACGTCTTCTCCGGCGCGGCGCCCGTCCTCGGCGTGCTTCCTCCCGAGGGCGAGCTCGAGGCGGTCGCGCTCTCCGGGCCGTCGCTCGCCGACGTCGACCGGTCCAAGGACGAGGTCGCCGACGGCGCGATCCTGGCCGACTTCTTCGACTCCAACGGCGTGAGCCGCGTCGCCGGGCGGGCCGCGATCCTTCCGGCCGGAAGCGCGCTCGACACCCGTGTCCGCAACGCGGTCGCGGCCGGTGCAGGCGCGGTGCTCGTCGCGGGCACCCGGGTTCGCGCCGGCTCGCTCGACCTCGACGAGGGAACCGCGGTGCCGGTCGTCGGGCTTCCCGCCGACGAGGGGAACGAGGCGCTCGACCAGCTGATGGACGGAACGAAGGTGACGGTCTCCTTCGGCGGCGTGCGCGGGGTCGCGAACGGCCTCGCCGGCGACGTCGCGCCGTTCTCCTCGGGCGGCATGGCCTTCGGCGGCCAGGTGAAGCCGGACGTCGTCGCGCCGGGCGTCGGGATCGCGACCTCGGACGGCGGCCGCAACTCCGACGGCACCGAGCGCTACGCGACCGCGACCGGATCGAGCGTCGCCGCCGCGGTCACCGCCGGCGCCGCCGCCGCCGTGATCCAGGCGCGCCCCGGGACTCACCTCCGGTGAGCTGCGCAGCCTGCTCGTCGGGAGCGCGCGCCAGATCGTGCTCGAGACCGGCCCCGAGCCGGTGACCGTCCAGGGCGCCGGAATCGTCGACGCGACCGGAGCAGCCGCGGCCGAGATCGCCGCCGAGCCGGTCACGCTCGCGTACGGGCGCGTCAGCGGAGACGGCTGGCAGGTCACGCAGACCGTCCGCATCCGGAATCTCTCCACGCGCTCGCTCGAGATCGACCTCGGCCTCGCGCGTGATGCCTGGGGCGTCCCCGAGCTCAGCTTCGCGGCCTCGCCCGCACACGTCTCCGTGACCCCGGGATCCACGGCCGAGGTCGCGCTCATCGCGACCGGGAAGGGCCCGCTCGAAGGCAGCGCCGGCGGCGCGTTCGTCGTCTCGCCGGAGGGCTCGCGGCCGGTCCGGCTCCCGTGGGCGGTCAGCTTCCGCGAGCAGGACCCGGCGCCGCTGCTCGGCAACGTCGCGCTCTCCACCGACGACTTCACCGCCTCCGACGTCGCGCCCGCCGTGCTCGCGTTCCGCGCAGGCAGCGTGACGACCAACGAGACCGGCCAGGCGGTCGAGCCGGTGCAGCTCCTCGTGGTCGAGCTCTGGCGCGGCGAGAAGCGCCTCGGCGTCTTGACGAGGCTCCACGATCTCCTCCCCGGCCGCTACGCGCTGGGCGTCACCGGCCGCGGTCCCGGCGGACATGTACTCAGGCCGGGCGCGTACACGCTGCGCCTCGTCGCCTACCCGCCCTCGGGCGACGTGGGCGCGACCGCAACCTCGGTGGACGTCCGGTTTAGACTCCGCTCGCAGTGACGAGCGTCCAGACCCCGACGTCGTTCTCGCAGGAAGACCCGTTGGAGATGGCGCGGGAGCAGCTGCGGCGCACCGCCGCCGTGCTCGAGCTCGACGACGACATGCTCGGCGTGCTCCTCGAGTGCAAGAAGGCGATCGAGGTCTCGATCCCGACGCGACGCGACGACGGCTCGGTCGACGTCTTCACCGGATTCCGGATCACGCACAACGTCGCGCGCGGCCCCTCCAAGGGCGGCCTGCGCTACCACCCGGCCGTGACCATGGAGGAGACGAAGGCGCTCGCCATGTGGATGACGTGGAAGTGCGCGCTCATGGAGCTCCCGTTCGGCGGCGCGAAGGGCGGCGTCGTCTGCGACCCGAAGACGCTCTCCATGTCGGAGCTGGAGCGGCTGACCCGCCGCTACACGACCGAGATCATCACGCAGATCGGGCCCGAGAAGGACATCCCGGCGCCGGACGTGGGGACGAGCGCGCAGGTGATGGCGTGGATCTTCGACACGTACTCGATGAACCAGGGCTACTCGGTGCTCGGCGTCGTCACCGGGAAGCCGGTCAACGTCGGCGGCTCGCTCGGGCGCGAGAAGGCGACCGGGCGCGGCGCCGGGTTCTGCGCGCGCGAGGCGCTCCAGCGCAGCGGCAAGTCGCTCACGGACGCCCGCGTGGTCGTCCAGGGCTTCGGGAACGTGGGCCGCAACCTCGCCGAGCTCCTCCGCGACGAGGGCGCCAAGGTGATCGGCCTCTCCGACTCGACCGGCGGGATCGTCAGCGAGAAGGGCATCGACCTGGACGAGGCGCACCGGCACAAGGATCTCACCGGCGCGCTGAGCGGCCTTCCGGGCACGGACGACATCTCGAACGACGAGCTCCTCGTCCTCGACTGCGACGTGCTCGCGCCGTGCGCGCTCGAGCAGGTGCTGACCCGCGAGAACGCCGCGGACGTGAAGGCGTCGATCGTCTGCGAGGGCGCGAACGGGCCGACGACCGTCGAGGCGGACGAGATCCTGGCGGACAAGGGCGTCCTCGTCCTGCCGGACATCCTCGCGAACGCGGGCGGCGTGGTCGTTTCGTACTTCGAGTGGGTACAGGGCCTCCAGGAGTACTTCTGGAAGGAGGCGGAGGTCAACCAGCGGCTGGACGACATCATCACCAGGGCGTTCACGCAGACGTGGGACCTTCACGAGCGCAAGGCGATGACAATGCGGCAGGCGGCGTATGCGCTCGGCGTCGCCCGAGTGGCGGAGGCAACCAATATCCGCGGGCTCTACCCATAGCGTTCTTCTCTACTACGCACCGGAATGCCACCTCTGCGCCGCGGCGCGCCGTGTGATCGGCCAGGTGCGCGACGAGACGCCGTTCGAGCTCACCGAGGTGGACATCACGGGCGACCCCGCGCTCGAGGACTCGTACCGCGAGCGGATCCCCGTGGTCGTCGTCGACGGGGAGCCCGCATTCACGTTCTACGTCCATCCGGACGGGCTTCGCCGGCGCCTCGGCGCCCTCTGACCGGCGTCACAAAGTCCGGCCCGTAGCGGCGCGCGGTTCCCGCCCCGGCTGGTGATCCGCCTGGCTATGCTCTGTCACAAGCTATGAACTCGCGACTCGCAACGGCAACCCTCGACGAGACGCGGATCTCCTCCGAAGAGCGCCTCACCGTCGGAGTTGCCGCGCGCCTCAGCCAGTACCTCCGGGTTCTGACGCAGGCGAAGAAGATGGGCAAGGAGCGCATCTCCTCCCAGGAGATCAGCGAGTACACGAACATCAACGCGACGCAGATCCGCCGCGACCTCTCCGGGTTCGGGAAGTTCGGCAAGCGGGGCGTCGGCTACACGGTTGATGGTCTGGCGGGAGAAATTCGCAAGATCCTCCGCACGCAGGGCCAGCACAACATCGCGCTCTTCGGCGCGGGCCGCCTCGGCCAGGCCGTCGCGAACTCGACCGTCTTCGCGGATCACGGCTTCAACATCGCCGCGACGTTCGACACCGACCAGGGGAAGGTCGGCCAGCCGATCGACGATCTCGAGGTGCTCGACTACGCGCGCCTCGGCGAGGTCATCCGCGAGAAGAACATCATCGTCGCGGTGCTGGCCGTCCCGGCGGAGTCGGCCCAGAGCGTCGCCGACGACGTCGTGCGCGCGGGCGTGAAGATCATCTTCAACTACACCGACGCGCTCCTGAACGTGCCGCCCGACGTGACCGTGCACACGACGAGCCCGGCCGTCGAGCTGCTCTACGCGCTCTACTTCTACCTCACGTAGCTCGACTAGGGCTCGCGCCAGAAGACGATCGTGTTGCCGGCCTCGAACCGGTCGTCGAGGAGCGTCGCCACGTCCTTCTACCTCTGCGTTCCGGCACCGTCACGATGACGGTGTCGGCCTCGACCTCCGCCGTGTAGCCCGCGGTCCGCAGCGCACGAGCGACAGCAGCCGGCGTGGCCTCGACGCCCCGCACGACCGTGAGCTGGGGCGGTTCCTCCGGAGCGGCTGCGCCGCCGCCTGTCGTCTCCCCGCCGGCGTCCTCGCTCCCTCCGCGGCCCCGGTGTCGGCGGCGGCCCCGGACGACGCGCTGTCGTCGCCGCCACCACCCTGGAGGGCGACGTAGGAGAGCGGGACGGCGATGGCGAGCGCAACGGCGACCACGACGGCGAAGCGCCACGCAGGCCGGCGGCGCTCGGGCCTGGGTGCGGGGGCGTCGAGCGCCGCGACGATCGCGTCCGCGCGTGATTGCGAAAGCTCGAGCGGCGGGCTGGCGGCGAGGAGCCGCTTGCCCGCCTCGGCGTCGGCGACGAGCTCGCGGCAGGCCGCGCACGAGTCGAGGTGCTGCTTCAGCTCCGAGCGGTCGGCGGTGTCGAGCGAGCCCTCGACGTAGTCGAGCAGGTCATGGCGCTGCGGATGTCCCTTGGCCATCTTCACTTCGACTCGTCCTCGGCTCCCTGTGTTCCCCGCAGTTGCCGCGCCAGCTCGGCGCGGCCGCGGAAGAGGCGCGACTTCACCGTACCCTCGGTCGACTTCGTGATCTCGGCGATCTCCGCGTAGGACACGCCGAGGACGTCGAAGAGGACGACGGTGACGCGCTGGTGCTCCTCGAGCAAGCGCGAGCGCCCGCTGGAGCTCCCCGGAGAGCTGCTCGTCGGCGAAGCGGTCGCGCGGATCCGCGTCGGTGTCCGTCGGCTCGACCGGGTCGGGCCGGCGGCGCGAGCGATGGTCGTGCGCGGCGTTCACGCAGATCCGGTAGAGCCAGGTGGAGAAGAGCGAGCCGCCGCGGAACTTGCCGATCGAGCGCCACGCGCGCACGAACGCGTCCTGCACCGCGTCCTCGGCGTCGGCGCGCGAGCCGAGCGTCCGGGCCGCGAGCGTGAACATGCGATGCTGGTGCCGCTCCACGAGCTCGGCGAACGCGGACTGGTCGCCCCGTTGCGCACGCTCCACCAGCTGACCGTCAGGATCCACGCATGAAGGTTCTCATTTGGCACGGCTACCTACTCGGGGGAACCGGCTCGAATGTCTACACGCGCGCGCTCGCGCGAGCGTTCTCGCGGCTCGGTCACGACGTCGTCGTCCTCTGCCAGGAGCCGACATCCCGAGCGGTTCGACCTCGGCGGCGCGCACGGTCGTGCGGCCCGATCTCGGCGGCGGGCCGCTGCCCGTGTTCGTGCTCGACCACTACGACGGCGTCGAGGCGCGCTACCTCCAGGAGCTCTCGTGGGAGGAGCGAAACGACTTCGTCGAGCGCAACGCGGCCGCCGTGCGCGAGCACCTGCCGGCGGATCTGCTCCTCGTGAACCACGTTCTCCTCGGTGCGCCGGTCGGGGTCGCAGCGGGCGCGCCGTTCGTGGTCAAGGCGCACGGCTCGGAGCTCGAGTTCTCCATCCGCGGGAACGAGGAGCTCGCCGACTGGGCGCAGGAGGCACTCGATTCTGCGAAGGCCGTGCTCGCCGGCTCGGAGCACATCCGCGGCGTGCTCCAGGCCGTCGTCGGGCCGGGGGAGTACCTCGACCGCGTCCACATCGTCCCGCCCGGCGTCGACATCGAGCGGCTCCAGCCCGAGCCGCGCGACGAGGCGCTGCCGGCGCTCATCGCCGAGGCCGAGCTCGACCCGCCGAACCCGGACCGCGAGAACGAGCGGTTCCCCGATCCCGGGAACGCCGAGCGCCTGGCCGCCTTCCTCGCGGGCGACGCCCAGACGATCGTCTTCGTGGGGAAGCTCTCGGACGAGAAGGGCGTGAGCCTCCTCCTCGACGCGCTCGACCGGATTCCGGAGGCGCGGGCCGTGATCGTCGGCTTCGGGCCCGAGCGCGACGCGCTCGAGGCGCGCGCGTCGGATCGCGTGCTCTTCACCGGGCCGCTCGAGCACCGGCATCTCGCACACCTCTGGCCGCTCGCGGACGTGAGCGTCACGCCGTCCGTCTTCCCCGAGGCGTTCGGCATGGTCGCCGCCGAGGCCGCCGCCTGCGCCTCGCCGCCGCTGGTGGCGCGCCACTCCGGCCTGGCCGAGATCGCCGCCGCCGTCGAGAGCTACTACCCGCCGGCCTACCGGCACCTCGCGAGCTTCGAAAACGGCGAAACGCGACGACCTCGAGGCGAAGCTGCGCGAGCTCCTCGCGCTCACGCCGGACGAGCGGGCCGTGCTCGGGGCCGGCGCGCGCAAGGCCACGGTCGAGCACTTCAGCTGGGAGCGGATCGCCTCTCTAATACTTTCGCTTTGATACTTTCGCCCGATGGCAGAGGCTAAGCGCCCTAGCCCGGATGAGGCGCTGCGTCTCGCCCGGGAGCGATTCGACGAGGCGGACGACTTCACGCTCGCGGTCGAGGAGGAGTTCGCGATCCTCGATCCGGAGACGCTGGGCCTCGTCAACCGTTTCGAGGAGCTCCAGGCGGCATCGGTCGGGAGCGACCTCGACGGCTCGCTCGTGGGCGAGCTGATCGCGTCCGAGGTCGAGATCCGCACCGGCCGGTGTACCGACTTCACGGAGGCGGCGCAGCGTCTCGGCGAGCGGCGCGCCCAGCTTCTCCGCCTGGCGGACGAGCTCGGGGTGCGGCTCGCGGCGACGGGAACGCATCCGTGGAGCCCGTGGCAGGAGCAGCGGATCATCGACACGCCGCACTACCGCACGAACGACCAGGTCCTGCGCTACGTCGTCTGGCGCAACAACAGCTTCGGGCTGCACGTCCACACCGCCATCCGCGGCGCCGACCGCGCGATCAAGGTCTCGAGCGCCCTGCGATCGTTTCTTCCCGAGCTGCTCGCCGTCTCGGCCAGCTCTCCCTTTCTCGAGAACATCTCGACCGGCCTCCATTCCGCGCGCACGCAGATCTTCACGAAGATGTTCCCGCGCTGCGGCATCCCGGACTCGTTCTCGGACTGGGACGACTACGCGCGGTACGTCAAGTACCTCTGGGACACGAAGTCGATCACCGAGGACACGCAGCTCTGGTGGAGCGTGCGGCCGCACCTCGCGTTCCCCACGGTCGAGATCCGCATCTGCGACGGCCAGCCACAGCTCGGCGAGGCGCAGTTCCTCGCGGCGCTCCTCTACTCGGTGACGGCGCGGATCGCCCGGGCGCTCGACGAGGGCGAGCCGCTGCCCGACTACCCGGATCGCCTGCTCGAGGAGAACTTCTGGCGCGCGATCCGCTACGGCATGTCCGGCGAGCTGATCGACCTGTCCGCGTTCCCGTCGGCGCGGGTGCGCTCGACGCGGGCGGCGCTCGAGGAGCTCGTCGAGTGGGTCATGCCCGTCGCCGAGGAGATCGGCGCGGCGCCCGTTCCTCACGATTCCTGCGGCGAACGCGGCTCAGCGTCAGATCGCGAAGTTCGAGCAGGGCGCGACGCTCGAGGAGATCTACGCCGCCGAGGTCCTGGAGCCGGCCCGTGTCTGAGGATCAGGAACGCCGCGCCCGCGAGATGGCGCAGGAGCTGCGGAACCTGCGCGTCGAGGACGTCCTCGTGAACACGCTCGTCGCGGTCTCGTCGATCGGCTACCAGCGGCTCGGCGCGACGCCGGACACGGTGGAGGACCGCGACCTCGCGCAGGTGCGCCTGGCGATCGACACGATGCAGTCGCTGACCGCGGTGCTCGAGACGTTCGTTCCCGACGAGCTGCTCAAGGACTTCACCGCGGCGGTCGCGAGCCTTCAGCTCGCGTACGTCGAGGCGTCGAAGGGTCAGACCCCGGACGCGTCTGAAGAGGCCACGGCCGATTCTGGCGCCGACGACGAATAGGGAGTCCTCGAGCGGGTTTGCGCGTGGCCCTGGCGGCAGCGGACATGGCCGGTACGGACACGACAGGGGTCAGACCCCCAACATGGCTCGAACGGACACGGACGCTCGCCGGTAGCTAGTGTTCCGCGCCGTGACCGGCCAGGCAGAGATCGGCGTCTTCGGCGGCTCCGGCTTCTACTCGTTCCTCGAGGACGTGCAGGAGGTCGAGGTCGACACCCCGTACGGGAAGCCGTCGGCGCCGTTCGCGATCGGCGACATCGGCGGCAAGCGCGTCGCGTTCCTTCCGCGCCACGGCCGCGACCACGAGCTGCCGCCGGGCCAGATCCCGTACCGGGCGAACCTCTGGGCCATGAAGGAGCTCGGCGTCCGCCGGATCATCGGGCCGTGCGCCTCGGGCGCGCTCCAGGCGGATCTCGAGCTCGGCGAGTTCGTCGTCGTGGACCAGTTCATCGACCGCACGCGCGGCCGGGCGGACACGTTCTACGAGGGGCCCGAGACCACGCACGTTTCCGCGGCCGACCCGTACTGCCCCGACCTGCGCACGCTCCTCGTCGAGACCGCGGGCGAGCTCGGGATCAAGGCGCGCGACGGCGGCTCCGTCGTCGTAATCCAGGGCCCGCGCTTCTCGACCCGGGCCGAGTCGCGCTGGTTCCAGCAGATGGGCTGGGAGACGATCAACATGACCGCATATCCGGAGGGCTACCTCGCGCGCGAGCTCGAGCTCTGCTACGCCAACATCTCGATGGTCACCGACCACGACGTCGGCGTCGAGGGCACCGAGCCGGTTTCGCACGAGCAGGTGGTCGAGGTCTTCACGAGCAACAACGAGCGCCTGCGCGAGCTTCTCTTCGCGGTGATCCCGAAGATCCCGCCGCAGCCCGAGGAGCATCTCTGCGCAAATGCGCTGCGCGGCGCGCGGTTCTAACTCACGCGTCCGGACATTGTGAATAGAATGCCGCGGGCGAAAACGGCCTGTACCAAAGGAATTTCGAGTTCCAGCGGGCCGATCGACGCCAACCTTGTGAACACGAGAAGGCGGAGGATTTGACGGATTTCTTTCAGGATCACAGCGTCCTATTCGCGCTGGTCTGCGCGGCGATCGGTATTGCCTGGGCCGTCGTACTGACGGTGCGGCTGCTCAAGCTCCCCGCGGGGTCGGAGCGGATGCAGGAGATCGCGCACGCCGTGCAGGAGGGCGCATCCGCCTACCTGCGGCGGCAATACATCACGATCGCCGGAGTTGCGGCGGTCCTCTTCATCGGGATCGGGCTCTGGAACGACCTCGGCTGGTCGACCGCGTTCGGCTTCCTGATCGGCGCCGTCCTCTCGGCGGCCGCCGGCTTCATCGGGATGAACGTCGCGGTGCGGGCGAACGTCCGCACGGCCGAGGCGGCCAAGAGCGGCGTCAAGCCCGCGCTGGCCGTCGCGTTCTCGTCGGGCTCGGTCACCGGCCTGCTCGTCGTCGGCCTCGGGCTGCTCGGCGTCGCCGGCTACTACGGCGTCCTCACCGAGTGGTTCGACAACACGCCCGAGGAGGCCACGACGCGCGCTCATCGGACTCGCGTTCGGCGGCTCGCTCATCTCCGTCTTCGCACGGCTGGGCGGCGGCATCTTCACCAAGGCCGCCGACGTCGGCGCCGACCTCGTCGGCAAGGTCGAGGCGGGCATCCCCGAGGACGACCCGCGCAACCCGGCCGTGATCGCCGACAACGTGGGCGACAACGTCGGCGACTGCGCCGGCATGGCCGCCGACCTGTTCGAGACCTACGCGGTCACCGCGGTCGCCGTGATGTTCCTCGGCGCGCTCAACTTCGCGTCGCTCGAACCTCGTCGTCTTCCCGCTCGCGATCGGCGGCGTCGCGATCATCGCCTCGGTGCTGGGGACGTTCTTCGCGCGCATCGGCTCGAGCGGCTCGATCATGAACGCGCTGTACAAGGCCGTTCTGGCCGCGGTGGTCTTCTCCGCGATCGGGTTCATCCCGGTCGTGAAGGCGTTCGAGACGCCCGAGTTCGCCTTCTGGGATCTGTACGCCTGCACCCTGATCGGGCTCGGCGTCACCTTCCTGCTCGTCGCGATCACCGAGTACTACACCGGCACCCGCTGGCCGCCGGTGAAGGGGATCGCCAAGGCGTCGACCACCGGCCACGCGACCAACATCATCGAAGGGCTCGCGATGGGCATGCAGGCGACCGCGCTGCCGGTCATCGTCATCGCGGCCGCGATCATCGCCGCGAACGAGTTCGCCGGCCTGTACGGGATCGGCGTCGCCGTCATGGCGCAGCTCTCGATGACCGGCCTCATCGTCGCGCTCGACGCGTACGGCCCGGTCACCGACAACGCGGGCGGCATCGCCGAGATGGCCGACCTGCCGGACGAGGTGCGCGGCGTCACCGATCCGCTCGACGCGGTCGGCAACACGACCAAGGCCGTCACGAAGGGCTACGCGATCGGCTCGGCCGGTCTCGCCGCGCTGATCCTCTTCGACGGCTTCACGTCCGTCGCTCGCCGAGGACGGGCTGAACGTCACGTTCGAGCTGAGCGACCCGTGGGTGATCGCCGGGCTCTTCCTCGGCGGCCTCATGCCGTTCCTCTTCGCGTCGCTCGCGATGGAGGCGGTCGGTCGCGTCGGCGGTCAGGTGGTGCGAGGAGGTGCGCCGCCAGTTCCGCGAGAACCCCGGGATCATGGAGGGAACCGTCCGGCCCGAGTACGGGAAGACGATCGACATCGTCACGGCCGAGGCGATCAAGCGCATGATTCTCCCGAGCATGATCCCCGTGGTCTTCCCGATCGTCGTCGGGATCATCAAGCCGGAGATGCTCGGCGGACTCCTGATCGGGACGATCATCACGGGCATCTTCCTCGCCATCGCGATGACCTCGGGCGGCGGGGCGTGGGACAACGCCAAGAAGCTGATCGAGGACGGCGAGTTCGGCGGCAAGGGCTCCGAGGCGCACGCCGCCGCGGTCACCGGCGACACGGTCGGCGATCCGTACAAGGACACCGCCGGCCCTGCGATCAACCCGATGATCAAGATCGCCAACGTGGTCGCGATCCTCATCATCCCGCTGATCGTCTCGATTCACGGCTAACGAGTTTCCAAGTTCCGGTGGGTCGCGCCGCGCACTAACAAGGGGGTGTGCGGCGTGGCCCGCCGGGAGTCTTAATTGGCCGCTTTGCAGGAATATTTCGCGGTGCGGGGCCGTTTGAACGAGCATGATCCAGATTGCGCTCATCGCACTGCTCATCGCTTCTCCGCTGGCCGTGTTCGCGGGCGTGGACTCCCGGATCCACGAGGAGCGGCCGCGCTCCTGGTGGCCCGGCTCGCGCCGCTAACGAACTAGGGCTCCCGAGACGACGAATACCCTGTAGGCATGCCCAGGGTGACTCGAACCACGGTCGGAATCGTCGTGCTCGTCGCGGCTGCGGCGCTCGGCTTCGCGGCGTTCGCGTTCGGCGGCCACGGCTCGGGCGGTGGCGGGGACGAGCACGCCGGTCATACAACTACGGCGCCCGAGGCGCATCCGGCCGCGGGCCACTTCGCGCCCGACCAGACGCTCCTCGGGAGCTGCGCCCAGGGCGACCAGCCCTGCTACGAGCAGGCGTTCGGGAACCTCGCCTACTACGAGGGCCCCAAGAACGCGCTGGTGAAGTTCGACGACGCGATCGAGGCGAACCCGGACGTCCGCGCGAACTGCCACCGGATCGTCCACATGATCGGCTCAGCCTCGCTCCAGCGCTACGAGGGCGACGTCGCCAAGGCGTTCGCCGGCCGGCTCGGCCTCGTGCTGGTCCGGCTACTACCACGGGATCCTCGAGCGCTCGTTCGCGGGCGTGAAGTCTCCCGACGAGGTGAAGGAGATCGCGCGCGGGATCTGCGACGACCCGGAGATCGCGAAGACGACCTTCCTCCTCTACCAGTGCGTCCACGGGCTCGGACACGGGCTCATGATCTACCGCGGCTACGACCTGCCCTGGTCGCTCGACGTGTGCGACTCGCTCGCGACCGACTGGGACCAGAGCTCGTGCACGGGCGGCGTCTTCATGGAGAACATCTCGTCGAGCTACGGGATCAAGTCGCAGTGGGTCCGCGACGACGACGGCGTCTATCCCCTGCCGGGAGATGAAGGAGCGGCACAAGCTCTACTGCTACCTCATGGTCACGTCGCGGATCAACGAGCTGAACGGCTTCGACTGGGCGGCGACCGCGGCGACCTGCCGCACCGTCGAGGAGGACTGGATCGAGACCTGCTTCGAGTCGTTCGGCCGGGACGCGTCCGGCCAGACGCTGGAGGTGGGGAGGAAGATCGCTCCGCTCTGCGACCTCGCGGGCGACTACACGTCGAGCTGCGTCTACGGCGCCGCGCGCGACCTCTCCTCGTACGACCCGTCCGGGAAGAAGGCGGCGGAGTTCTGCCGCATCGTTCGCGCGCGAGTTGAAGGAGCGCTGCTGGAACGGCGTCGGGACGATCGTCGCGTCGCTCTACGCGACGCCGGCCGAGCAGCGCCAGGCGTGTGCGAAGGCGCCGGCGGCGTACCGCGGCGCCTGCCGCTTCGGCGCCGGGCATCACCTAGGACGCCTCGGCTCGTTCGCGCGCGCCCGCGCCGAACTCGAGCGCGTCGATCGAGCGCGCGAGTCCGAGGTGCGAGACGGCCACGCGGGCGAGCGGCTCCGGCGCGTCCGTGAAGACGACGATCCGCGCGCCGGAGGACTTGAGCTTGCGCAGCTCCGCGTTCGCGCCCGAGTCGGGACGCAGGTAGACCGGCGCGTGATCCTCGGCGAAGCGCTCGAGCGCCCTGCGCCAGTCGCCGACGCCGGATTCGGCCCAGGCATCGAGCGCCGCGGCGGCCTCGCCGCGATCCGCGGGGAGCGCCGACGGGTCGAGCGGCGCGATCGACGCGAAGCGCCGCGCGGCGTCGACGAGGAAGGCGTCCCAGAGCGGCCGTGTGTCGCCGAGCTTCGCGTCCAGGTCGATCGCGACCGTCT
This sequence comes from uncultured Actinomycetes bacterium, assembly GCA_963705875.1. GTDB lineage: Bacteria > Actinomycetota > Thermoleophilia > Gaiellales > Gaiellaceae > CAVRUF01. The sequence continues at coordinate 558,895 of OY970117.1, forward strand.
TCACCGCGTGGCCCTCGTGTAGAGGACGACGCCCGCGAGCACGCCGGCCGTGTCGATCGTCCAGTCGAGCGGGGAGGCGACCCGCCCTCGACGAACGCCTGGTGGAACTCGTCCGTCATCGCGTAGAGCGAGCCGACGACGACCGCGAGCCACAGCCGGTCGAGCGCGCGCATGAGCAGCGCGCCGAGCACCGCGAACTCCGCGAAGTGCGCCAGCTTGCGCAGCGCGAGATCCCATGCCCCGAGCCCGGTTCCCAGGTGCGCCACCGAGGAGAAGGCGAAGATCACGGCCGCCCAGGCGACGACGGGGCCCCAGCGGGCGAGACGTTCGGAGGCGACCATCCGCCGCAAGCCTAGTGGAGTGTTAGCGTTGCCCCAAGACAACCTAGGCGAGCGGTCAAGGGAAGCCCGGTGCAAGTCCGGCACGGTCCCGCCGCTGTAAGGGGAGACGCTCCTCGCCACGACGTCACTGGCTTCGGCCGGGAAGGCGGCGAGGAGGGCGCCCCGAGTCAGAAGACCTGCCACTCGTCGATCCGTTCCCCTCGAGGAAGGAGGAAACGTGCACCGTTCTCTCGTTTGGCTCGGCATCGTCGTGGCAGCGCTCGCGCTCGCCGCGCCCGCCCTGGCCGTGAAGGTCCACGTGCGCGTCGAAAGCGCCAACGACCACCGTCTGGGGCGCCAAGGAGCCGTGGGTCACGCCCGCGTCCGGCACGATCACAGCCGCCGTCGGGCGATCCGATCACCGTCGGCGCGAACACCGCGTTCGGCGCGCTCGAGCGGGCCAGCCAGCGCGGCGAGTTCTTCTACGCCACGCTCACGTTCTCGTTCGGCTCGTTCGTCGAACCAGATCGGACGGCTTGCCGGCACGGCCAACACCGGCTGGGTCTACAAGGTCAACGGCATCTCGCCGCCCGTCGGCGCGACCGACTACGTGCTCAAGAAGGGCGATCGCGTGCTGTGGTACTACGCGACGTTCGGCCCGACCGGCGGCCCGAAGACGCTCGTGCTCGAAAAGCAGCGCAAGCCGAAGCTCTGCTTCACGGCCCGCCAGCAGGACGACGCGGGCGTGAAGTCCGCGGTCGGCGACGTCGTGTTCCGGGTCAACGGACACGCCGTGAGGTCGAAGTCGGGGACGCTCTGCCCGAAGCGGGTAGTGCGCACGGTTCGCGTGTCGAAGGCCGGGCTCGTCCGCTCCGCCATTCTCGCCGGAGCGCAGAGCCCGCTAGCCGATGCGCCGCGTCTTCACGCTCGCTCTGCGCGTTCGCGCTCGTCCTCGTCCTCGCCGCGTGCGGGGGCGGGGGCGACGCGGCGCAGCCGGCAGGTGGCGGCGACGCGACGCTCTGGGTGACGCAGGAACGGGGAACCGAGGTGATCGTGGATACCGATGTTCGCTCGGGGATCTCGGCGATCGCCGCGCTCGACGGCGCGACCGACGTGGAGACCCGCTACGGCGGGCGCTTCGTCCAGTCCGTGAACGGACTCTCCGGGAGCCTGGACGACCAGCACGACTGGTTCTACTTCTTGAACGGCATCGAGCCCGACCGTGGGCGGCGCCGAGGTGAAGCTGCGTCCCGGCGACGTCGCTCTGGTGGGACTACCGCGACTGGAGCGAGGAGATGCGCGGCGCCGGTCGTGGTCGGCGCGTTTCCCGAGCCGTTCCTGCACGGCTGGGACGGGAAGCGGCGGCCCGCCGAGGTGCGTGCGCCCGCCGAGCTCGACGCCGAGGCGGCCGCGCTGCTCGAGACGCTCGGCGGCGCCGAGGGCGAGGGCGAGCCGAACGTGTTCTCGGTCGAGACTCGGCACGGACTTCCAGGGCGCCGAGCTGACCGCCGAGCGCGGTGAAAGCGAACGGTGCACCGGTGACGTTCACGCTCGCGGGCTCGCTCACGGCGGTCCGGGCGGCGATGACCGCGCTCGCCGACCGATCCCGACGATCGTGCGCTATCGCTACGAGGCGAGCTTCGACGACTCCGGAAGGATCGTGTCGGATGAGGCTCGCGCCCGCGCCCGCGACGATCCTGCTCGCCGCCGTCGGGACGGCCGCGCTGCTCGCCCAGCACGTCTGGTCGGCGGCGCTGATCGTCGCCGTGCTGCTGGTCGTCTGCTTCCAGGCCGAGCCGGGCCGGCGCCGCATCTACATCATCGGCGCGCTCGTCTCCGGGGCCGGCGTGTTCCTGCTCTCGCCCTTTTTGGCCGTGTGGGGGACGAACGTCATCTGGAGCGGGCCGACGCTGCCGGTGCTCGGGCCGCTGGACGTGACCGTGGAGGAGATCGAGACCGCCGCGCTCCAGGCGCTGCGCCTCATCGGCGTGGCGCTCGCGTTCTCCGCGTACGCGCTGCTGGTCGACCACGACCGGCTCGTTGCCTCGGCGCGCGGCTTCCGGCGCTCGGCGCTGGCGGTCGCGCTCGCGACGCGGCTCGTTCCTTCGCTGGAGCGCGACGCCTCGGGACTGCGCGACGCGATCCGCGGCCGCGGGGTCGCCGTCGCGGGCGTGCGCGGGCACGCGCGTCTGCTCTCGCCGCTCGTCTCCGGGTCGCTCGAGCGCGCCTCGAACCTGGCCGAGGCGATGGAGGCCCGCGGCTACGGCCGCGCCGGGCGGACGACCGCGCCGAGCGCGCCCTGGACGTGGCTCGATCACGCCGCGATCGTCGGCGCGGTTGCGCTCGTCGTGGTGGGGTTCGTATGGCTCTAGCCCGCGTGGAGCACCTGTCGTTCACGTACCCCGACGTCGCCGCGCCGGCGCTCACGGACGTCTCGCTCGAGCTCGAGCCGGGCCAGATCGTCGCGCTCCTCGGCCCGTCGGGCTCGGGGAAGACGACGCTCGTCCGCGCGCTCGCCGGTCTCGTCCCGCACTTCCACGGCGGGCATTTCTCCGGCCGGGTCGAGGTCGCGGGGCTCGACACCCGCACGGCGCACCCCGCTGACCTCGCCGGAACCGTCGCGACCGTGTTTCAGGATCCCGAGGACCAGATCCTCATGGCGCTCGTGCGCAACGACGTCGCCTTCGGGCTCGAGAACCTCGGCACGGCGCCGGAGGAGATCTGGCCTCGCGTCGACGCCGCGCTCGACGCGCTCGGCGCGGCGCACCTCGCCGGGCGGCGCACGAACGAGCTCTCCGGCGGAGAGTTGCAGCGCGTCTGCCTCGCCGCCGCGCTCGCCGTTCGCCCTGGGCTTGTGCTGCTCGACGAGCCGACGTCGCAGCTCGACCCCGACGCGACCGCGCGCCTTCTCGGCGAGGTCGAGAGCTCCGGCGCGGCCGTCGTCCTGTCCGAGCAGCGCACCGAGCGGGCGCTGGCCGTCTGCGACCGCGTGCTCTTCCTCGAGGACGGCCGCCTCCTCTGTGACGCGCCGCGCGACGAGGGCCTCGCGTGGCTCGCCGAGAACCGCCCGCGCTACCTGCCCGCCGAGCCCGCGGCCGATGTGGATGCACCCGAGCCCGGCCCGGTCGTGGCTCGCGCGGACGGAGTCTCGTTCGCGTACCGCTCCGGAATCCCGGTGCTCGACGGCGTCGACCTCGAGATCCGGCGCGGCGAGGTGGTCGCGCTCCAGGGCCCCAACGGCTCGGGCAAGACGACGCTCGCGAAGATCCTCGCCGGCCTGCTCGACGCCGACGCCGGCACGGTCGAGCGCGAAGGCCGCGCCGGGCTGCTCCTCCAGGATCCGGGCCGCTACCTCGCCTGCGAGCGGGTGCTCGACGAGGTCGCCCTCGGCGCGCCCGGCGAGGACGAGGCCCGCCGGGCGCTCGGCCGGGTCGGGCTCGCGTGGGCGGAGGATCGCCATCCGCGCGATCTCTCGAGCGGCGAGCGTGAGCGTCTCGGCCTGGCGGCGGTCGCCGTGGGCCGGCCCGACCTCCTCGTCCTCGACGAGCCCACGCGCGGCGTCGATCCCGACCGCAAGGCGGCGCTGGCCGAGTGGCTCTTCGCCTACGCGGCCGAGGGTCACGCCGTCCTCGTGGCGACGCACGACCGCACGTTCCCCGCGCATCGCCGGGTCACGATCGGCGCCGTCCGGGAGGAGGAAGCCGTTGCGGTCTAAGGGCGGAACGCTCTTCGTGTGCGCTGTGGTTGCTCTCGCGGCGTCTGCGTGGGCCGCGCTCGACCCCGACCGGGCGAGCGTCGCGCTGCTCCTAGCCGTTCTGGCCGTCCTCGCCGGGGGCGCCGCGATGCTCGAAGGGTCGCCCGACTCCGCCAAGGATCTGACCCTGGTTGCGACGGTCGCCGGCCTCGCCGCGGCGGGGCGCGTGCTCTTCGCAGCGGTTCCCGGCGTGCAGCCGGTCACGGTGATGACCGTCGCGGCCGGCGTCGCGCTCGGGCCGCGCCGCGGCTTCGCTGTAGGGGCGGTGGCCGCGCTGACCTCGAACTTCTTCCTCGGCCAGGGCCCGTGGACGCCGTGGCAGATGCTCGCCTGGGGCCTGTGCGGCCTCGTCGGCGGGCTCGCGGCGCCGCTCCTCCAGGGCCGGTTCGCGTTCGCGCTCGCCTGCTTCGTCCTGGGGCTCGGCTTCAGCGCCTTCATGGACGTGTGGAACTGGTACTCGTTCTGGCCGCACACCTGGCAGGCGTTCACGCTGCTGATGGCGCGCGGCATCCCGTTCGACCTGGCGCACGGGATCGGGAACCTGGTGCTCGCTCTGGCCGCCGGGCCGGAGCTGAGACGGGTGCTCGAACGCTACGACCGACGGCAACACACGGAGGTGGTCTGGGCATGAAGCTGATCGCCCTGCTCGTCGCAATGCTCGCGCTCGCGGGCTTCGCCGCCGGAGCGGCGCAGGCCGACTACAACAAGGGCGCCAAGTTCCTGCAGGCGCACCAGCGCCCGGACGGCGGCTTCGCGGAATCGGGGCGCGCCTCGGATGGGAGCCTCTCCGGCTGGGCGGTGCTCGGCATCCGGGCGGCGCGGAAGTGGCCGACGCGAAGCGACGACGCGGGCGACTACCTGGCGAGCCGCAAGGACGCCTCGGTGACGGATCTCGAGTTGCGGATCGTCGCGCTGGCCTCGATGAACCGGCTCGTCGGCACGCTCGCGACCCGCCTCGCCGGCTACACGAGGTCGAACGGCCGGATCGGGCCGACGGTCAACTCGACCTTCTGGGGCGTGATCGCCCTCCGCGCCGCCGGGCGCAAGGTCCCGGCGAAGACGATCCGCTACATCAAGGCGCGGCAGGGAAAGAGCGGCGGCTGGTCGTGGTACGCGAACGGCCAGGCCGACTCGAACGACACGGCGGCCGCGATCCAGGCGCTCCGCGCCGCCGGCGTCTCGAGGGGCGCGAAGACGATCACGCGCGGGCTCGCGTTCCTGCGCAGGCTCCAGAACAGGGACGGCGGCTTCGAGCTGACGCCCAACCGCGGCTCGGACGCGCCCTCGACGGCGTGGGCGATCCAGGCGTTCGTCGCCGCCGGGAAGAAGCCGGGAAACCCGGCCGTCCGCTACCTCCAGCGCCTCCAGCGCCCCAACGGGAGCTACCGCTACAACCGGCAGTACGCGACGAGCCCGGTGTGGACGACCGCCCAGGTGGTCGCGTCGCCGCTCGTGTCCGGGCGCGCTCGGCGCGGACGGCGTCCCGGTTGCGCCCGTATTCCCGATACGGCCGCGCCCTAGCGTCCCTCGCACCGGCCTCGCGCAACTCTCCGGTGGACGCGACCGTCCTCACCGTCGGGAACGAAATCGTCTCCGGGGACACGGAGAACACGAACGCCTCCTGGCTCTCGCGCCGGCTGGCGGAGCTCGGCGTGCGCGTCACGTTCGTCGCCGCCGTGCGCGACGAGGTGGAGGAGATCGCCGCGTTCATCCGCGCCCAGCCGTTCGCAGGCCGAGCTTCATGTTCGTCACGGGCGGCCTGGGCGGAACGCCCGACGACGTCACCCGCGAGGGCGTCGCCGCCGCGTTCGGCGTCGCCTGCATCGAGATCGAGCCGCTCGCGGGGAGCTGCGCGCGCGGTTCGGGCCGCGCGGCCTCGCGGAGTACGCGGCGCGCTGGGCCCGCCTCCCGGCGGGCGCCGAGCCGCTCGCCAATCCGCTCGGCGGCGCTCCCGGCTTCCGCGTCGAGAACGTCTACGTCTTTCCGGGCCTGCCGAGCGAGATGCGCGAGATGTTCGACGCGATCGCCGAGCGGTTCCAGGGCACGCCGATCGTGTCGCGGCGGCGAACCGTGCGGGCGACCGAGGGCCAGCTCGTCGCGCTGCTCGAGAAGGCGACCGCGGAGCATCCGGCGGTGACCGTCGGGAGCTACCCGCATTTCGGCGCGGACGGGCCCGAGGTCGAGATCGTCCTCAAGTCCGCCGACGCGGGCGGCGCTCGAGGCCGCGAGCCTCTCGCTCGGCGCGGCGCTAGACAGCCTGCTCGCGGTGGATCGCCGACACCGGCGACCACTAGCGCGACGCCGCCCACTCTCCTGCACGTCGGGATCTGCGCGAGCACGACGATGCCGATCACGGTCGCGGTCGCCGGGAGCAGCGAGACGAGCAGCGCGTAGGTCGCGCGGGGCATGCGCGCCATCGCGAGCTGGTCGCACACGTAGGGGATGACCGATGAGGTGATCCCGACGCCGATCCCGGCGAGGAGCGCGAGCGGGGCGGCGAAGGCCGGGATCGCTGCCCAGCCCCCGAGCGGCGTCGCGACGACGAGCGCGACGAGCATCGCCGCGGCGAGGCCGTCGATCCCGCCCATCGTCGGGAGCCGCGAGATGCGATGGCCGAGGACGATGTAGAGCGCGAAGAGCCCGGCGTTCGCGAAGGCGAGCGCGACGCCGAGCGGAGCGGACACGAGCTGGACGTCCACGAGCAGGTAGACGCCGGCCACCGCCGCCACCAGCGCGAGCGCGTTTCGCGAGGTGCGTGCGCCGACCGCGGCGAGGCCGATGACCGGCAGGAACTCGATCGCGGCCACGGTTCCCAGCGGGAGCCGGTCGATCGCGAGGTAGAAGCACGCGTTCATGAGCCCGAGCGTCGTCCCGAGCCCGAGGATGAGCCACCGGCCGCGCGTGTCGAGCAGCGCCAGCCCGCGCCACGGCTTCCGCCAGAGCGCGAAGATCGCAGCGGCGCTCGCGATCCGCAGCCAGGCGACGCCGAGCGGCTGCACGAGCGCGAAGAGCAAGACCGCGAACGCGGGGCCGAGGTAGTGGAACACCGCGCTCCCCACGAAGTAGGTCGCGGGCGGCACGGTGGTCGCGCGGGTGCGGATCCGGTCGGCCGTCGTGTCCATACCGAAATGGTCGCGACGGCGCTACGCTGGCACCAGGGTCGATCGAAGGAGTTGAGCGCCAGATGCCTACGAACGCAAGGACGAACGCAGCCTCCGCCTACGAAAACGGACTACTGGACGAGATCAACCAACGTCTCCTCGCGGAGCTCCAGTCGGATGCTCGCCTGACGATGGCCGAGCTCGGCCGCCGTGTCAGCCTGTCCGCGCCCGCCGTGGCCGAGCGTGTCCAGCGCCTCGAGCGCGCCGGCGTGATCACCGGCTACCGCGCCGTCCTCGATCCGAAGGCGCTCGGCTACCCGATCCGCGCGCACGTCCGCGTGCGGCCCGAGTCGCGCCAGCTCCACAAGATCCCCGAGACGGCGCGAGACATTCCCGAGGTGGTCGAGTGCCAGCGCATCACCGGGGACGACTGCTTCGTGCTCGACCTGCATCTGCGCTCGATGGACGACCTCGAGGGCATCCTCGATCGCCTGGTGGTGTACGGGCGGACGACGACCTCGATCGTCCATTCGTCGCCGATCGCCGACCGCCCTCTGCCGCTCTGACGGCCGACGCGTCTGGGGGCCGGCGAGGTGTCACAAGCAGGACTTTGTGTTACATCACCCGCACGTCCCAAGCGGACAATCGAGGCCAGCGTTCATCGGGTGCGGCGGCCACCGGTGATGTAACACGAGCGTGGGTTCGTGACGCTGGGCTGAGCGCGAAGGCGATGGCTAAGCAGGACGGCGGTGACGCGCGGCCGAGCGTCTAGCATCGGAGCGTGACCGTCGCGCCGTCCCAGGACTACCTCTCCGACCTGAATCCCGCCCAGCTCGAGGCGGTGCTGGCCGTCGACGGGCCGGTGCTCGTCGTCGCCGGCGCGGGCTCGGGCAAGACGCGCGTCCTGACCCATCGCATCGTCCACCTGATCCGCGGCGCGGGGGCGAAGCCGAACGAGATCATCGCGATCACGTTCACGAACAAGGCCGCGGCGGAGATGAAGCGCCGCGTCGAAGGGCTCGTCGGCGGGATCGCCCGGACGATGTGGGTGATGACGTTCCACTCCGCGTGCGGGCGCATCCTGCGAAGCGAGGCGCCGCGGCTCGGCTACAAGGGCAACTTCACGATCTACGACCAGGCCGACCAGATCCGTGTGGTCAAGGCGTGCCTGGAGGAGCTCGACAAGGATCCGAAGCGCTTCTCGCCGCGCGGCATCCACGCCGAGATCTCGCGCTCGAAGAACCAGCTCGTGAGCCCGGCCATGTACTCGGAGCGGGTCGGCTCCTTCTACGACCAGACCGTCGCCGAGGTGTACGAGGCCTACCAGCGCCGGCTCTTCGCCTCGAACGCGCTCGACTTCGACGACATGCTGATGCTGACCGTCGACGTCCTCGAGCGCTTCCCGGAGGCGCGGAACCGCTGGCAGAAGACGTTCCGCTGGATCCTCGTGGACGAGTACCAGGACACGAACCACGCCCAGTACCGGCTGCTCCAGCTCCTGGCCGGAAAGCACAAGAACGTCTTCGCGGTCGGCGATCCCGACCAGTCGATCTACGCGTTCCGCGGCGCCGACATCCGCAACGTCCTCGAGTTCGAGCAGGACTTCGAGGGCGCCCGCACGATCGCGCTGGAGCAGAACTACCGCTCGACGAACCGCATCCTCCAGGCCGCGAACGCGGTCATCGCGCACAACCGCGAGCGCAAGCCGAAGAACCTCTGGAGCGAGGTCGGCGAGGGCGAGCCCGTGCGCGTGCTCGAGGTCGAGGACGAGCACGCCGAGGCGCGGTTCGTCGCTTCCGAGATCTCCGGGCTCGTCGACGGCGACCACTCGGCCTCCGACATCGCGGTCTTCTACCGGACGAACGCGCAGTCGCGAGTGATCGAGGAGATCCTCGGCACCGTCCGCATCCCGTTCCAGGTGATCGGCGGCCCGCGCTTCTACGAGCGCGCCGAGGTCAGGGACGCCGTCGCGTACCTCCAGGCGATCGACAACCCGTCCGACACGGTCTCGCTCCTGCGCATGGCCAACCGCCCGCGGCGCGGCGTGGGGGACACGAGCCTCGCGCGGCTCCAGGCGTTCGCCGACGCACAGGGGATCACGCTCTGGGATGCGATCGGCCGCGCCGACGAGGCCGGCGTCGGTCCGGCGCCGCTCCGGGCCGTGGGCAAGCTGCGCGCGCTCCTCGACTCGCTCGCCTCGGCCGCGCAGGAGCTCTCGGTTCCGGATCTCCTCGAGCGCGTCTACGAGCAGTCCGGCTACATGGAGGCGCTCCAGGCCGAGCGCACGATCGAGGCGCAGGGCCGCATGGAGAACCTGATGGAGCTCCTCGGCGTCGCGAAGGAGTACGACGAGGCGGCCGAGGAGCCGACGCTCTCGGAGTTCCTCCAGCAGGTCTCGCTCTACTCCGACCAGGACTCGATCGACGAGGAGGGCGGCAAGGTGACGCTCATGACGCTCCACAACGCCAAGGGTCTCGAGTTTCGCGCCGTGTTCATGATCGGGATGGAGGAGGGCGTCTTCCCGCACGCGCGCTCGCTCGAGGAGGGCAGCCTCGAAGAGGAGCGCCGGCTCTGTTACGTCGGTCTGACCAGGGCGCGAGAACGGCTCACGCTGACCCACGCCTCCGCCCGGGCGCTCTACGGCTCGCGCAACTACAACCTGCCGAGCCGGTTCATCGACGAGCTTCCCCAGGACGAGATCGAGCGCGACCGCCTGCGCCCGACGTCGTGGTCGGGCTACGGCGCGCCGACGGTGACGCCGAAGCGCGAGGTCGAGTTCCCGGACCTCTCCACGGGCGACACGGTGCGCCACGCGACGATGGGCGAGGGCGTCGTCACGCGGATCGAGTCCGACGGGACGGTGACCGTGCGGTTCGCCGACGACGGCTCCGAGCGGCGGCTCATGCTCGAGTACGCCCCGCTCGAGCGCCTATAGGGCTTACCGCCCGCTTACACGCAACCCACCGATTCCTGCTGCTTTTTCGGCACAATGAGTTCGTGCTGCGGACGTTTGCGCTCGTTCTCGCGGTCGCCATCGGCTTTGCCGTGGCGCCGGCCGCGGCGCAGGCGAAGACGATCCACTACTGGATCGCCGCCGTCCCGGCCACGTGGGATCTCATGCCGAGCGGGCTCGACCCGATCAGCGGCACCACGTACACGAAGGGCGAAACGGTCATGCAGACCGTGCTCTACAAGCGCTACACGAAGAACTGGGCGAAGCCCACGCCGAACTACCCGTACATCACGGGCGACAACGACGGCATCCCGGGCCCGACCATCCGCGCGCGCGTCGGCGACAAGGTCATCGTGCACTTCAGGAACCTGGACACGCGGTTCCTCAACCGGCACTCGATGCACTTCCACGCGTTCAAGTACGCGGTCGGCTCGGACGGCGCGTACATCCCCGGCACCTCGGGCCCCGGAGCCAACGTGGCCGTCGGACACAGCTGGACGTACCGGCTGACCGCGGTGAAGGGCTCGCGCGGCGTGTGGCCCTACCACGACCACTCGTCGTCGATGACCCAGTCGATCGACGGCGGCATGTACGGCGCCATCTCGATCCTGGGCAAGAACGAGCGGAAGCCGGACAGGGAGAACATCGCGTTCCTCTCGAGCCACCTCGGCTTCATGACGATCAACGGCCGCGCCTTCCCGGGGAACAAGCAGACGCAGACGGCCAAGCTCGGCGACATCGTCCAGTGGGACGTCCTGGCGCTCGGGAGCGAGCACCACACGTTCCACATCCACGGGCACCGCTGGAAGCAGAACGGCGAGTGGATCGACACGAAGACACTCGGCCCGGCCGAGAGCTTCCGGTTCCGCTTCAAGGAGGACGTCGAGGGGCACGTGGCTCTACCACTGCCACGTCGAGACTCACATGATGGCCGGGATGATGGGCTACTACAAGGTGAGCCGCTGATGCGCGCCCGGGTCGCCCTCATCGGGGTCGTCGTCGCGGCGTTGCTCGCTCCCACGGCAGGCGCCGCGGTGCAGCGCAACGTCTCGGTGAAGTTCCAGCGCTTCACGCCGCACCAGGTGATCGCGATCACCGGCGACACGGTGGAGTGGAAGAACAACGAGGTCACGAACGTGTCGAGCCTCGCCAACCACAACCTGGTCGAGAACGACCGGGCTGTTCAACTCCCCGCTCGCAAAGGGAGCGACGTTCAGCTGGGTCTTCTCGGCCCCGGGGACGTACGAGTACCACTGCTCGCTGCACCCCGGAATGCACGGCGTCGTCCTCGTCTCGAACCTGTATCTCGCCGGGCCGGGCATCGTCGTCACGCACGGCAAGCCCGCGAGCTTTCAGCGGCTACGCGGCGGCGGGGAACACGGTCGAGCTCAACCTGATGGGCGGCGCGTCGAACCCGATTGCGACGGCCACCGCGAGCGCGACGACGGGCCGGTTCACGTTCTCCGTTCCGCCGGTGCCCGGTCTGTACCAGGCCTCGACCGACCCCGATCCGACGCTGAGCTCGCAGGTCCGGCTGAACGTGAAGCCGAAGCTGAACGTGAAGTCGCGCAAGAAGAACGGGAAGTACACGATCACCGTCTCCACGAGCCCGAACCAGAAGGGCGGGAAGATCGTGCTCGAGCGCAAGTCGGGCTCGAAGTGGAAGGCGATCTCGACGCACACGCTCCCGGCGGCGTCGAAGACCGCCTTCACGGTGAAGCCGACCGCGACGATGAAGGTGCGCCTGCGCCTCAGCGTCGCGAAGAACGGCTACTCGAAGACAACCAGCGGAACGCTCACGCTCCGCAAGTAGAAACGTTGTAACGCCGCGCTGCGGGTGGAACACTCGGCGGCAGAAACGATGGAGGTTCGCATGCTCGAAACCAAGTTCTCCCGACGCCTCGTGGTGCTCCTCGCGGCGCTCCTCGCCGTCGGGCTCGCGGCGGCTCCGGCCTACGCGGGGAAGACCGTGAAGACGCGCGGCGGCGACGCGTTCTCGCCCAACGAGTACCTGAGCAGCACGCTGCACTTCGACGCGGGCGTCATCTTCGTCCGCTCGGGCGAGCGCGTCACCTGGGTCGACGCCGACAAGTCGGGCGATCCCCACTCGATCACGATGGTCATGGAGAAGAACGTCCCGAACACGGTGAACGAGATCTTCGCCTGCCCGATCTGCTCGCTGATCAACAACCACCTGGAGGATCCGAACGACCCCGACTCGGGTCTCGCGAGACGGCGCGTCGATTTCGGCCCCGCCGGGATGCAGTCGCAGGGCGACTCGCTCATCCTCCTGCCCGGGAAGAGGATTGGTGCGCGCGTGAACGCGAAGGTCGGCCGGAGACTCCACTATCTCTGCGCCATCCACCCCTGGATGCAGGGGACGATCCGCGTCACGAAGACCGGCAAGGCGCCGCGCTCATAGGACGCTTTCGGGGCGCGCCGCCGCTTGCGGGCTGCGGCGCGTCCCCCCTTCCGGGGGAGTCCGGGGCCCGATTCCTCGGCTAGCCTGGGGCGCTTGCTTCGTTTCACCGCGCTCGCCGCGGCGGCTCTCAGCGCTTGTGCGCTCGCCGCCCCCGCGTTCGCTTCCTACCCGGACTACACCACGCCTCCCCGCGTTGGTCCTGGCGGAGCGGACCGCTTCGCCGTGCCGCTTCGCGGACCGTTCGAGTCACCGTTCGGCGAGCGCTGGGGCCGGCTCCACGCCGGGGTCGACATCGCCGTCCTCCAGACGAGCCAGGTGCGGGCGGCCGACGACGGCGTCGTGATCGCCACCGGCTGGCTCGACGAGCACGCCGGCTACGGCAACGTGATCGAGATCCGCCACGGGCCGGGGCTCGTGACCCTCTACGCGCATCTGTCGTCGATCCAGGTCGAGCCGGGCGATCTCGTCCAGCGCGGCCAGCGGATCGCGCAAGCGGGCTGCACGGGCTCGTGCACCGGCCCACACCTGCATTTCGAGGTGCATGTGCACGGCGAGCCCGTGAACCCACTGGGCTTCCTGCCCAAGAGCGTTCGCTAGAATCCTGCGCCCAAGGGCGGTTAGCTCAGTTGGGAGAGCACCAGCTCGACAAGCTGGGGGTCACTGGTTCGAGCCCAGTACCGCCCACTCTCGCTTCCCTGACCGGCGCCGGCTGGCGCCGGCGCCTCGCGCCGCTGAGCACCCTCCGGCCTGCGGGCCGTGCATTCGCACTGTCCCTTCGCCTCCGGGCACTCAGCGACACGTCAGGAAACCGAGAGCCTCGATGCGCTCGAGTGCGCTGACGCTCCGTTAACGCGATTTTCATCACTCCGCGAGCGACCGAGGCCGATGGTCAGTACATGGCGACCGTCCACCCACGAGCACGGCTCTGCAGCTAACCCGTAAGCGTTCCGAGCTTCGAGTTCGTCGCGGTGGGTGACTACGAGACCGAGGGAGGCGAGTTCCGCCTGTATCGCTTGCCCGGCCTCTGGCCGCCGGTCTGGAACCTCGAGCGCGGCAGCGAGTTGATCATCGACGGCGCGGCGACCAAGCACGACGCGCTCGTGATCTTCGGGCACTGGTACGAGCAGCGGGGCATGGTCACCTTCGCCCCGATCCGCTCCGGCGTCAGCGCTTAGTCAGCACCAGGCTGTAGGCGGCGCCGGCGGTGCCGGCCGCGAGGATCGTGTACGTCCCGGCCGGGAGGTTCGTGAGGCCCCCATCGGTTGGAGCCGGCCCGATGCCGTCCACGATTGCGCACGAGTTGATCCCGCCGCTGCTGTCGGTGGCAAAGACCAGCGATCCCGCCGCGTTCTGCACCTGGAGCGATGCCGCGACCGTGCCGGCCTCGCAGCTCTGCGCGGCTCCGATCTGGCTCGTTACCTCGATCCGCACCGACGCGGGCGCGTCGAGCGTGAACGAGTAGCGCGTCGGTGTTGCCGAACGTGCCCTCGATGGCGATGTCGTTGCCTGCCGGGAACGGATCGGCGGTCGCAGGCATGTCGTTCGGCTCGCTCTCGTCTCCGACGATCGAGATCCGGCGAGCCTCGAGCAGGTAGCTCGACGGGTTCGGGCCCGCGACGATGGGGTAGAGGTCGGTGTCCTGAGGCAGGACCGTCGTCCACATGCCGCACGGGCCGATGCCGAGGTCGGCCGTGTCGGCGGGCGGCGGGAACGGCCGCCGAAGCCATGCCGTTGATCGGTTGTCCACGGTGCACTGCTCGGCGCCACCGTTGAAGAGCTCGAAACGGACCAGCTGCGCAACCGAGGCGCGGTACTTGAAGACATCCCCGCGTCGCTCCGAACGTGCCGGAGACCAGGTGATCCTCGGAGAACATGATGCCGTTGGCGTCGACGTGACCGCTGGATCTTGTTCGGCTCGATCTCCGGAGTCGCGGTCGTCTCGCGCCGCTCCGTGTAGGAGAGCACGTTCGAGCAGGCCGAGGTGTTGTCGGCTGCGTCGACCGCTGTCGCGGTGTAGCTCACGGTGGTTCCATTGAGCTGCTCGGGCGGAGCGAGCCCGGCCGCCGCGGCGAGCTGGGTGGGCGTGCCAGTCGCGACGGGCGAGCCGGCGCAGGTCGTGCTCGCGTAGAGCGCTACCGAGACCGCTCCGCCGCCGCTGGCCGTTCCGCGGATCCCAGGAGTGTTGTCGGTGGAGGGGGAGACCGGGACGGTCGCCGACAAGACCGGCGCCGGGGGCGCCATCGTATCGAGGACGTAGGGGAAGACGTCGGAGCACGAGGAGCGGTTGCCCGCTTCGTCGACCGTGTCGGCGCGGAGGTTGTTCGTGCCCTCGCTGAGCTTGTTCGTCAGCGCGACCACGGCGTCACCGCCGCCGTCGGCCGTGTCGCTGCCGAGCGGAATGCCGGTGCAGGCGGTGTTGTAGACGCGGACGACGAGGCCCGCGGTTCCGTCGACGCTGACCGTCGGCTGGTCTTCCTGGCTCGGAGAGCCCGGAAGGGTCGAAACGATCGAGGGCGTGGACGGCGGCGTGGAGTCCTCGACGTAGGTGAACGACCCGGAGCACGAGGACGGGTTGCCGGCGACATCGGTCTGCCGGGCACGCAGGCTGTTGCTCGCGTTCTGGGTGACCGGCGTAGCGACGGACCAGTCGCCGGTGCCGTCGGCGGTCGCCGTCGCGGCGGGGGTGCCGGTGCAGTCGGCGCCAACGAAGACGTCGATGTCGGCGCCCGGCTCGGCGGTTCCCTCGACGACCGGGGCTCCGACGCTCGAGGGCGACGCGGGGTTCGTCCCGGTGATGGTCGGCGCAGACGGCGCGTCGTCGTCGAGGAAGTACGTCACGGTCGTGGTCGAGCAGAGCGAGACGTTGCCCGACGGGTCGGTCGCGGTCGCGCTGAACGTCGTCGTCTGGCCGCTGAGGACGGCAGTCGAGGTGAGGCCCGCGCCGGCGAAGCCCGCGGTCGTCCCCGAGCCGGCCACCGGACCTGCGCACGCGGCCTCCTTATAGAGCGTGACGATCGAGCCGGCCTCGGCGGTGCCCTTGACGTTCGGGGTCGCGTCGTTGCCGGGAGAGGAGGGTGACGTAGAGGTGAGTGAGGGAGGAGCCGGCGCCGTCGTGTCCTTCACGGTGATCCGCCGGGACGCGACGCGGCAGTTGTTGCTCTCGCTGCGCTCCCGCACGCCCTTGAGCCCGTCCGCGCACGCGAGCACGTAGTACGCCCGGGCAGGAGTGGTGGTCGGGATGCGGAGCGTCTGCGTGAAGCGGCTGCTCTTTCCTGCGTTCAGGCGCCCGAGCTTGCGTCGCCCGGTGAGGCGAACGTCGGCGGGGTCGCTGCGCTTGTTCGCGGAGAGCAGGAAGAGGACCGTCGAGGCGCCCGCGCGCACGCTGCCGCCGTTCTTCACCGTGGTCTTCAGCGAGAACGACTTGCCCGTGTCCAGCGAGGCCGGCGGCTTCCCGAGCGAGGTGACGACGAGATCGGGACGCGCCGACCCGGGTCCGCCGATCGCAGCGCCGGCAACCAGCAGGGCCGCAACGCCGATGAGGAGCAGAATTCGTCCTCTCATGGGCGCCGGACGTTACTCGGATGCGTGCCGCCCGTCTAGATCCTCGCGCGCGTGCGTCGAGGCACGGTTGGCCCGTGACGCAAGAGCCGGTTTCTAGGTTTTGGGATCGACCGAGCGGGCATCTCAGAGCATCGTCCCTACCGAAAGGAACGAAAATGCTCTGGCTCCTGGTCTTGCTTCTCGTCATCCTCGCCATCGCCGGCGGGGTGGCCGTCAGCAAGCTCCTCTTCCTGATCCTCGTCGTTGCGGCGATCCTGGCATTGATCTCCGTAGCGAGCGGGCGCAGGACCGTTTAAGCGCGGCGGGGCGGGAACCGCGGTCGCCGCGGCGTAGCATGGCGACCGTGGTTCAGCTCCGCGACGTCCAAGAGTCCGACCTGCCGGTCTTCTTCGAGAACCAGGCGGACGAGGATGCAAGCCGCCTCGCCGCGGTCGCCTCACGCGATCGCGAAGCCTTCGAGGCGCACTGGGCGAGGATCCTCGCCGATCCCGCGACCACCATCCGCACGATCCTCTTCGACGGGAACGTGGCCGGCAACGTGCTGAGCTTCGACCGCGACGGTCTGCGCGAGCTCGGCTACTGGATTTCGCGTGAGTTCTGGGGAAAGGGCATCGCCACGGCCGCCGTGGCGGCGTTCCTCGAGGTGGACACGAAGCGGCCGCTACACGCCAAGGTCGCCGGGGACAACCACGGCTCGGTGCGTGTCCTCGAGAAGAGCGGCTTCACGCTGATCGGCTCGAAGCGGGTGTACGACGACGTGCGGGGCGGCGAGATCGAAGACCGCCTGTACGAGCTCCGCTGAACCAGTCCTTAATGCCAAGTCCTGCGGGCCCGAAGGCCTACAGGACTTGACGAACGGGATAGTTACAGACCTGACCCCAAACGTCAAAGGGGTTCGGGACGAATGTTCCCAAAGTGCGAATTTTTTGTGTCAGCCGTCCAGTTGGACGCGCTCGATCACGACCGCCTCGAGGGGCTTGTCCGCGTGGTCGCGGTCGACCTCGGCGATCGTGTCCACGACGTCTAGGCCCTCGGTGACGCGGCCGAAGACGGTGTGCTTGCCGTCGAGCCAGGGGCACGCGTCGGCGACGACGACGAAGAACTGGGAGCCGTTCGTGTTCGGGCCCGCGTTTGCCATCGCGAGGGCGCCGCGCTCGATCCGGTGCTCGTTCTCCTCGTCCTCGAACTGGTAGCCGGGGCCGCCCGAGCCGGTGCCGGTCGGGTCGCCGCCCTGGATCATGAAGTCCGGAATCACGCGGTGGAACGTGACGCCGTCGTAGAAGCCGTCGCCGGCGAGCTTCAGGAAGTTCTTGACGGTGACGGGCGCGGCGTCGTCGTAGAGCTCGACCTGGATCGGCCCGTGATTGGTGTGGAGCGTTGCGTTGGTCATGGCCTGAGCCTACAAGCCCGGTACGATCCCGCCGGTGCGCCTGAAGCTCGTCCCTCGGATGTCCGAGTTCTACGTCCTGTTCGAGCAGGCGGGAGCCAATGCGCTCGAGGCCGCGCGCAAGGCGGAGACGCGCTTTCGCGAGTACCCGAACTCCTCGGTGAGCCAGGCCGACATCAAGGCGATCGAGCACAAGGGCGACGACGCGACGCGCGAGATCATCCAGCTCCTCAACACGCAGTTCGTGACGCCGTTCGACCGCGAGGACATCTACGAGCTCGCGCAGGCGCTCGACGACGTGGTCGACATCATCGACGAGGCCTGCGACCTGCTCGAGCTCTACGGCGTGGAGTCGGCCACGCGACAGGCGCTCGAGCAGTGCCGGATCCTCGTGGGCGCGGCCGAGCGGCTGAACAACGCCGTCAAGGGCCTTCGCGACGTGAAGACGGTCGAGGCCGAGCTGATCGCGCTGAAGGCGCTGGAGGACGAGGGCGACCGCATCGTCCGCGAGGCGATCGCCGACCTCTTCCGCGATCCGCGCATCGACCCGCTCGTCGTCATCCGCTGGAAGGACATCTTCGAGTCGCTCGAGGACGCGATCGACGCCTGCGAGCGGGCCGCCAACGTGATCGGCAACATCGTCGTGAAGAACGCCTAGCTCCGTCCCATGGACTGGACGCTCGCAGCCGTCGTCGCGACCGCGCTCTTCTTCGACTTCACCAACGGCTTTCACGACACCGCGAACTCGATCGCGACGAGCGTGTCGACGCGCGCGATGTCGCCGCGGGCCGCCGTGCTCTCGGCCGCCGTCCTGAACGTCGCCGGCGCGTTCGTCTCCTTTGCAGTGGCGGCCACGATCGCCTCGGGGATCGTGAACGCGGACGCGGTCACGCCGAGCGTCATCCTCGGCGGCCTCGTCGGCGCGATCTTCTGGAACCTCTTCACCTGGTACCTCGGCCTGCCGTCGAGCTCGAGCCACGCGCTCATCGGCGGTGTGGTCGGCGCCGCCATCGCTGCCGTCGGGCCTCGACGCGATCCAGTGGCAGGGGATCCTCGACAACGTTCTGATCCCGTCGCTCCTCGCGCCGATCCTCGGCCTGCTCACCGCGGCGGCGCTGATGATCGCGGTCCTCTGGATCGTGCGCCGGCGCTCGCCCGGGATCGTCAACCGCGTGTTCCGCCGGCTCCAGCTCGTCTCGGGCGGGTTCGTCGCGTTCACGCACGGGACGAACGACGCGCAGAAGACGATGGGGATCATCGCGCTCGCGCTCGTCTCCACGGGCCATCTCGATCCCGACTTCGACCGCCCGCCGCTGTGGGTGATCGTGAGCGCCGCGCTCGCGATGGGGATCGGGACGTACGTCGGCGGCTGGCGGATCATCCGTACGCTCGGCACGCGGATCGCGAAGCTCGACCCGCCGCGCGGGTTCGCCGCGCAGACTTCACGGCGTCGATCCTCTGGATCACGGCCCACTACGGGTTCCCGGTCTCGACGACGCACACCGTGTCGGGCTCGGTGCTCGGCGCGGGGGCGACGAGGCGGCTGAACGCCGTGCGCTGGGGCGTCGCCGGGAACATCCTCCTCGCCTGGGTCATGACGATTCCCTGCGCGGCCGCGGTCGGAGCGACGATGGAGCTGATCACGCGCCTGCCGGGCGGCGACCTGCTGCTCTTCGGCGCCGCCTGCACGGTCGGCGTGCTCGCATTCGCCACGCGGACGATCCTCGCCCGCCGCCCGCCGGTGCCCGCCGAAGCGACCCCGTTCGGGCCGCCTCCCTACTAGGTCAGTCGAGCTCGCGCGGAGTGGTGCCGGGCGGGCCCGTGTGGGACGCGTCGGTGAACTCGCGGAACTCTCCGCTGACGAGGTAGGCGGTCTGCTCGCCGATGTCGACGGCGTGGTCGCCGATCCGCTCGAGGCAGCGGGAGACGATGATCATCCGCAGTCCCCATTCGCGCCGCTCGGGATCCGAGCCGAGCGCGAGCACGCGGTCGACGACGCGGCGGTTGGCGCGGTCGATCAGCTCGTCCAGGTGACGAGCGACTCGGCCTTGTCGGCGTCGCGGTTCGCGAACGAGTCGAGCGCGATGCGGATCATCTCCTCGGCGCGCGAGCCCATCTCCTCGAAGCCCTCGAGGAGGTCCGTGTCCTGCGAGATCCCCTCGACGAGCTTGGTCAGCTTGGAGATCGTCACGCAGTAGTCGGCCATGCGCTCGAGGTGCAGGTTGTTGTGGAGCACGGCGAGCACGAGGCGCAGGTCGCCGGCGACGGGATTCTGGCGCGCGAGGAGCGACTGGATGCCCTCCTCGATCTCGAAGTAGCGCGCGTCGATCTCGTCGTCGAAGCCGATCACTTCCTCGGCCAGCTCGATGTCCTGGGTCTTCAGCGCGTTGAGCGCGCCGCGCAGGGAGCGGAGGACGAGCTCGCCCTCCTCCTGGAGACCCGCCTCGAGCTGGTCGAGCTCCTCCTGAAGTGTGACGCGAGTGACTTTCATCCGAACCGTCCTGTCACGTAGTCCTCTGTCCGCTGGTCGGCGGGCTTGGTGAAGATCGTCGGCGTCTCGTCGTACTCGACCAGGATGCCGATCCGGTTGTCGGCCTCCTCGTCGACCTCGACCGAGAAGAACGCCGTCATGTCGGCGACGCGCGCCGCCTGCTGCATGTTGTGGGTGACGATCACGATCGTGTAGCGCTCCTTCAGGGAGTGCATGAGGTCCTCGATCGCCGTGGTCGAGATCGGGTCGAGCGCCGAGGCGGGCTCGTCCATCAGCAGGACGTCGGGCTCCACGGCCAGGCAGCGCGCGATGCAGAGCCGCTGCTGCTGCCCGCCGGAGAGGCTGTACGCGCTCGCCTTGAGGCGGCTCTTGACCTCGTCCCAGAGCGCGGCCTGGCGAAGCGCCTTCTCGACCCGGTCGTCCATGTTGTCCTTCAGGCCGAGCACGCGCGGGCCGAACGCGATGTTGTCGTAGATCGACTTCGGGAACGGGTTCGGCTTCTGGAAGACCATGCCGATCCGCTTGCGCACCTCGACCGCGTCCACCTCGGGGCCGTAGAGGTCGAGCCCGTGGTACATGATCCGCCCGTCGATCGCCGCGGACGGGATCAGGTCGTTCATGCGGTTGAAGCAGCGGATGAACGTGCTCTTGCCGCAGCCCGACGGGCCGATGAAGGCCGTCACGTAGTTCTTGTAGATCTCCAGCGAGACGTTCTTCAGCGCCGGCACGCCGCCGTAGGCGACGGCGAGGTCGGTCACCTCGAAGAGGGCCTCGCGGCGCGCGTAGGCCTCGGAGCTCTTGCGCTCGAGGAGCTTTTCGTCCACACCCGCGATTCTCGCAGGTGTCGCAGTGGAACTTTCCATGTCGTCCCTCACCATTGTCGTTGGTAGCGGTTGCGGAGCCAGATCGCGAATGCGTTCATCGTCAGGAGGATCACGAGGAGCACCATGATCCCGGCCGCGGCGAGCAGTCGGAACTCCTCCTGCGGCCGCGTGATCCACTGGTAGATCTGAACCGGCAGAACCGTGAAGGAGCCGAGAATCGTCGGGTCCACCGCGACGTACGTGAGCGCGCCGACCAGGAGGAGCGGCGCCGTCTCGCCGATCGCCCGCGCCAGAGCGAGAATCGAGCCGGTCGCGATCCCCGGGATCGCCGCGGGGAGGACCTGGCGCCAGACGACCTGCCACTGCGTCGCGCCCAGCGCGAAGGCGCCCTGGCGGATCGAGTCCGGAACCGCCCGGATCGCCTCTCGGCTCGCGACGATCACCGTCGGGAGCACGAGCAGCGTGAGGATCATCGCGCCCGCGAGAAGCACCCGGCCGATGCCGAGCCCGCGCACGATGAACGCCAGTCCGAGGATCCCGTAGACGATCGACGGCACGGCCGCGAGGTTCTGGATGTTCACCTCGAGCATCCGGTTGTACCAGCGCTCGCGGTTCGCGTACTCCTCGAGGTAGATCGCCGTGCCGACGCCGATCGGCATGACCATCACCAGCAGGAGGAACATCATGTAGATCGTCCCGAGAATGGCCGGCCGGGCGCCCGCCTTCTCCGGGTTCGCCGAAGTCGGGTTCTGGAACAGCACCGGGTCGATGTAGCCGAATCCCTTGCGGACGACGTCGAAGAGCAGCGCACCCAGGAGGACGAACCCGATCGACACGCAGACGAGCAGGACGATGTAGAAGGCCGTGCCGCGCACTCGGTTGGCGCGCGACTGGCGTCCGATCGCCTGGGGCGCGGCGCTCACTCGTAGATCTCCCGGAACTTCCGCACGAGGCGGATGGAGAACATGTTCATCGCGAACGTGATCACGAAGAGCGTCAGCGCGACGGCGAAGATCGTCTTGTATTCGATCGAGCCGGTCGGAACGTCGCCCGTCCCGGTTGCTGCGATGAACGCGGTCATCGTCTGGGCCTGTTCGCGGGGATCGGCGGTGATCTGCGCCAGGCCGCCCGCGGCGATCAGGACGATCATCGTCTCACCGATCGCGCGCGAGATCGCCAGCACGTAGCTCGCGATGATCCCCGAGATCGCGGCCGGAACGACGATCTTCGTCGAGACCTGGAGGCGGGTCGAACCGAGCCCGTAGGCGCCGTCGCGGAGATCCTGGGGGACGGCGCTCATCGCGTCGTCGGAGACCGAGGCGACGATCGGGATCAGCATCACCCCGATCACGATCCCGGCCGAGAGCACGTTGAAACCGCCGACGCCGGTGCCGAGATCCTGGAGGAACGGCGTGAAGAACGTGAGCGCGAAGAACCCGAAGACGACGGTGGGAATGCCCGCCAGCGTCTCGAGGGCCGGCTTCACGATGCTTCGCGTCCGCGGCTTTGCGTACTCGCTCAGGAAGATCGCGACGCCGAGCCCGACGGGGAGGCAGACGAGGCACGCCCAGAACGTGATGACGAGCGTTCCCACGAGCAGCGGCTGAACGCCGAACGAGGCGGGCTCGAAGAGCGGCGCCCAGCGGTCGCCCGAGAAGAAGTCCACGGGCGAGACCTCGCGGAAGAACTCGATCGACGGCTCGAGCAGCGCGATGATGATCCCGACCGTCGTCAGGATCGAGACGAGCGCACAGAGACCGAGGACGACCTTGACGACGTCCTCGCCCCATCTACGACCGTCGGCGCGCAGCCGGATCGGGACCGGCTGCGCGCCTGCGGTTACGTCGGGCGTTGCCATGCGCCGGCTAGGAGCCGCCTGCGCTTTCGAGCTTGGAGGCGTTCTCGTCGAGCACCTCGTCGGGGACGGTGATGAACTGCGCGTCCTCGGCGATCGTGTCGAGGTTGTCGAGGTAGTAGGTCATGAAGCCGAGCACCTCGGGCTTGGTGAAGGACTCGTTCTTCACGTAGACGAAGAGCGGGCGGGAGAGCGGCGTATACGTACCGTCTTGTGCGGCTTCGGCGCTCGGGGCGACACAACCCTCGCCGCCGTCGATCTCGAGGGCCTTGAGCGTGTCCTGGTTCTCCTCGTAGTACGTGTAGCCGAAGTAGCCCAGACCGCCCTTGTCGCCCGACACGGCCTGGACGATCGTGTTGTCGTCCTCGCTCGCGTTGTAGTCGGCGCGGCTGGCGCCCTCTTCGCCGTTCACCTCGGCGGTGAAGTAGTCGAAGGTTCCCGAGTCGGTGCCGGGCCCGGAGAGGGTCAGCTCCTGGTCGGGGAAGCTCGGGTCGACCTGGTTCCAGTTGGTGACCTTGCCTTCGGCGTCAGGTCCCCAGATCTTCGCCGAGCTGGTCGACGGTCAGGCAGTCCACCCAGTCGTTCTCCGTGTTCACGACGACCGTGAGCGCGTCGACTGCGACCTGGAAGTCCGTGTACTCGATGCCGGCGTCGGCGCAAAGCGGCGCCTCTTCGTCGTCCTTGATCGGGCGGGAGGCGTTGGAGAGATCCGTCTCGCCTGCGCAGAAACGCTCGAAGCCGCCGCCGGTGCCGGCGATGCCGACCTCGACGTTCACATCGGGCTGCTCGCCGCGGAAGGCCTCGGCCGCAGCGGTCGTGAGCGGGCCGACCGTGCTCGATCCATCTGCGATCACCGTGCCGGAGAGCTGCTCGCCTCCGGAGGAGGTGTCCACCGTGTTGGCAACGTTCTCGTTCGAGTCGTCACGCCCGCAACCGGCTGCTGCGAACGCCATCAGCACCACGGCCAGGGCAAGGAAAAGCGCCCGGTTGGGAAGCCGAAAACTCACTGTTCTCCTTTCGCGTCGTCTCATTTCCGCGAGTGTCGATCCCAGCCTGTGGCGCGTGGGCAGAAAGGCTGTGAACGGCTGGAGAAGAAGTTGTGAACGCCGCTCTAGCGAGCAGGAAACACGCAGCGCACGGTGAGGCCTTCGCCCCGGTCGCCGCCCGCCTCGACGTGTCCGCCGGCGGCGGTGACGACGTGTTTCACGATCGCGAGGCCGAGCCCGGTTCCCCTGGATGCCCGCGCGCGGTCGGCCCGGTAGAAGCGCTCGAAGAGCCGCGGCAGATCGCCCTCGGCGACGCCGATGCCCGGTGTCGGACGCGGTCAGCGCGACCTCGCCGTTCCCGGACGTGACGCTGAGCGTCAGGGTCGCGCCGGCGCCGGCGTAGCGGATCGCGTTCTCGACGAGGTTCGTCGCGACGACGCGGATCATCCGCGGCCGCAGCGGTAGCTCGAGGCCCGGTTCGCCCTCGACCGCGAGCCGAACGCCGGCCCGAGCGGCGCTGTCGGCGGTCTCCGCCGCGATCCTCTCGAGCACCGGCAGCGCGACGGTCGATCCGAGCCCGACGACCTCGCGCCCCGATTCGAGCTCGCTGAGGAAGAGGATGTCGTCGATCAGCTCGGTGATCTCGCTGATCTCACCCTTGGCCTGCTCGATCAGGCCGGCGGTGTCCGCCTCGGGAAGGAGCGCCGTCTCGAGGAGCGCGAGCATCCGGGCCAGCGGCGTGCGCAGCTCGTGCGAGACCGCCGCCGTGAATCCGGCCCGAAGCTCCTCGTAGGCGGCGAGGTCGCCCGCATCGGACACGTAGAGAAGCGTCTCGGTGCGCCCCGCGATCTCGTACGGGACGCGGAACGGCACGCGGCTCGAGCCCGATTCGATCATCTCCTCGGTCACCTGCGTCCCTTCGACGATCCCCTCCAGAGCCTCGCGCGCGCGGCGGCTCGCGGCCACGACGCGGTCGTCCGCGTCGAGCACGAGCACGAACTCGCGGCTCTCCTCGATCAGCCGCCGTCCGCGCTCGGCCTCGACGACGAGCTCCGCGTTCGGGCCGGCGGGAGCCGATCTGCGGGAGGGAAACCGCACGGCGTGAGCGTAGAGCACGGGCGGCTTCTCCACTTGTTCACAGGTCGTTCACCGAGAACGCACCCCGCCGGAGCGTCCGGACAGTCACAATTCGCCTGCATGCCGAAGGTTCTCATCATCGAGGACGACGACGTCATCGCCGACGGGATGTCGCGCCACCTGGTCTCGGCCGGGTTCGACCCGATCTGGGTGAACAAGGGCGAGTCGGGCCTGGCGCGCCTCCGCTACGAGCATCCGGACGTCTGCGTGCTCGACCTCATGCTCCCGGGCCTCGACGGCTGGCGGCTCCTCGAGACCGCCCGCCAGGAGGGAATCGGGACGCCGATCGTCGTCGTGAGCGCCCGCGGCACCGAGCACGACCGCGTCCACGCGCTCGAGATCGGGGCCGACGACTACCTCGTCAAGCCGTTCTCCATGAAGGAGCTCGTCGCGCGCGTGCGCGCGGCGGCCCGGCGCGGCGTTCGCGCCCAGACCGAGGAGCGCGGCGAGCCGATCCAGGTCGAGGAGCTCCTCGTCGATCCGCTGAACGTCCAGGCGTACGTGGACGGCGAGAGCGTCGAGCTCACGCCGACCGAGTTCCGCCTTCTCTACGCGCTGGCGCTCGAGCGGGGGCGCGTGGTCACCCGTGACGAGCTGCTCCAGCGGATCTGGGGCCGGCGTGAGACCCGCCGCGACCGCACGGTCGACGTCTTCGTCCGCAAGCTTCGCGACAAGATCGAGACGCGGTCGACGCGGCACACGTTCATCCAGACGCGCTACGGCGTCGGCTACAAGTTCGAGCCGCTGCCGAAGGCCGCCGAAGAATCCGCCGCCGTCTAGCGTTCACAACTTCGTAACCCATACTTGGATCTTCGTCCGGCACCATCGATGATCCAGGAGATGGCAACTACTTCCTCACGCGCGCGAGCACCGAAGGCGAAGACCCGGGCGATCCCGGACCGCCTGCTGAACCGCGAGCTCTCGTGGCTCGAGTTCAACGGCCGGGTGCTCGAGCTGGCCGCCGACGCGAGCGTCCCGCTCCTCGAGCGCGTCAAGTTCTGCTCCATCTTCTCCGCGAACCTGGACGAGTTCTTCATGGTCCGGGTCGGCGGGCTGATCGGGCGGGAGGAGTCGGGGATCGCCGATCCGACGTCCGACGGCCGCACGCCGGTGGAGACGCTGGCCGCGATCCGCGAGCGGGTCGTCGAGCTCGGCGCCGAGCAGTCGCGCGTCTGGTCGAAGGAGCTGCGGCCCTCGCTGGCCTCCGAAGGGATCGAGATCGGCCAGGTCGACGACTGCGACCCGGCCGAGCTGGAGGAGCTCACGCGCCGGTTCGAGGCCGAGGTCTATCCCGGTGCTGACGCCGCTCGCAGTCGGGCCCGGGCCAGCCGTTCCCGTACATCTCGGGGCTCTCGCTCAGTCTCGGCGTCTTCGTGCGCCAGCCCGAGACCGGGGAGGAGCGCTTCGCGCGCGTCAAGGTTCCCGAGGGCCTGCCGCGGTTCCTCGAGCTCGGCGAGCGCGGCCTGCGGATTCCGCTCGAGAACGTCATCGCGCACCACCTCTCCTACCTCTTCCCGCAGATGGAGATCGTCGAGTGCGCCGCGTTCCGGGTCACCCGCGACGCCGACTACGAGGTCTCCGACGAGGCCGACGACCTGCTCGAGGCCGTCGAGGTCGAGCTGCGCCGCCGGCGGTTCGGCGAGCCGGTTCGGCTCGAGGTCTCGGATGCGATGTCGAGCCGGATGCTCGACCGGCTTCAGACCGGACTGCGGGTGAAGCCGGAGCAGGTGTACCGCGTCCGCGGCCCGCTCGACCTGGCCGACGCGATCCAGCTCGCGACGATCGAGCGCCCCGACCTGCGCGATCCCGTGTGGCTCGGACGGACGCCGGATCGCCTCGCCGGCCGGCTGAACCCGCGCTCGGTCTTCGAGACGATCCGGTCGGGCGACCTGCTCGTCCACCACCCGTACGACTCGTTCTCGACGACGTTCGAGGCGTTCCTGCGCGCCGCCGCCGAGGATCCGGACGTGACCGCGATCAAGACGACCGTGTACCGCACGAGCGACGACTCGCCGCTCGTGCCCGCCCTCGTCTCCGCGGCCGAGGCGGGGAAGCAGAGCGTGTGCCTCGTGGAGCTGCAGGCGCGCTTCGACGAGCACCGCAACATCGGCTGGTCGCGAGCGCTCGAGCGCTCGGGCGTGCATGTCGTCTACGGGTTCCCGAACCTGAAGATCCACGCGAAGATGACGCTCGTCGTGCGCCGCGAGGGCGACAAGCTGCGCCGCTACGTCCATCTCGGCACCGGGAACTACCACGCGCTCACCGCGCGGCTCTACGAGGATTTCGGGCTCTTCACGGCCGACGAGGAGATCGCCGCCGACGTCGCCGAGCTCTTCAACTACCTGACCGGATTCGGCCGGCCGCAGCGGTTCCGCAAGCTGCTCGTCGCGCCGTTCGCCCTGCGGCGGCGGCTGATCGACGAGATCCGCGCGGTCGCGGCGGCGGCCGAGAAGAAGAAGACGGCCCGCATCCGGATCAAGGTCAACTCGCTCACGGACGAGGCGATCATCGACGAGCTGTACGCGGCCTCGCAGGCGGGCGCGCAGATCGACATCGTCGCCCGCTCGATCTGCACGCTGCGGCCCGGCGTTCCCGGGCTGTCCGAGAACATCCGCGTGCGCAGCGTCCTCGGGCGCTTCCTCGAGCACAGCCGCGTCTACTGCTTCCAGGCGGAGAAGTCGACCTCGTGGCTCCTCGGCAGCGCCGATCTCATGCCGCGCAACCTCGACCACAGGCTCGAGGTCGTCGCTCCCGTGGAGGACGGCGTGCTCCAGCAGCGGCTCGCCGGCGCGTTCGACGTGCTCCTCGGAGCGAACGACGACGCCTGGGAGCTCGGCGAGGACGGCGCGTGGACGCGGCTTCGGCCCACCGACGACGAACCGGCGCGCGCGGCGCAAGAGGTGCTCATGCGCAAGGCGCGCCGCCGGGGCACGCGTACGGCGAGCCGAGTGATCAAGTGACCGCCGACCGGCCCTGAACAATGCGGGCGATGCGCGTGGGGATCATCGACGTGGGCTCGAACACGGTCCGACTGCTCGTCGCCGACCGCTCCCGGTCAGGAGTCGAGCCGGTGGTGCAGGAGCGCGACTTCCTCGGACTCGGGGAAGAGGTCGAAGCGACCGGCCGGCTGAGCGAGGCGGCGCTGCGCCGCACCGCTGAACGGGCGCGCGAGCAGGCCCGCATCGCTCTCGAGCTCGACTGCGACTCGATCGAGGTGATCGTGACCGCCCCCGGCCGCCAGGCGGAGAACGGCGACGAGCTCGTTGCCGCTCTCGCGTCGGCCACCGGCGCGCCGGTGCGAGTGCTCGCTCCCGACGAGGAAGGACGCCTCGCGTTCGAGGGTGCGATCTCGCGCCTCGTGGAGACCCAGGGCACGGTCGCCGTCTGCGACGTCGGCGGCGGCTCGACCGAGGTCGGCGTCGGCACGATCAGCGGCGGCGTCGCCTGGATGCGCTCGTTCGACCTCGGCTCCGTGCGGCTGACACGGCGATTCGTCACCGACGACCCATGCGGGCGCAAGGCGGTCGACAAGATCAGGGCGGAGGTCGTCGGTGCCCTTGAAGCCGCTCTTCCGCCGCTGCCTCAGACGGCGCTCGCGACCGGGGGAACCGCCAGGGCGATCGGCAAGGCGGTCGGCCCCGCGCTCGGGCCGAGCGAGCTCGCAGCGGTGGTCGAGGATCTGATCGAGACGCCGACCCGCATCTACGCCAAGCGCCACGGCATCGACCCGGCACGAGTCCTGTCCCTCGCCGGCGGAGCCGTGCTTCTCGCCGAGGTGCAACAGCTTCTCGAGACGCCGCTCGTCGTCGCCCGCGGCGGTCTGCGCGAAGGCGCCGTGCTCGACCTCTTCGACCGCGTCGAAGCCGCAGCCGCTTAGACCGCGACCGAGGCGAACGCCTCGAGCAGGCGCCGGTCGCGGTCGTACGTGAGGAGCAGCGAGGCCTCGTAGGTCGAGACCCACCGCGCCTCGTCCACCTCGTCCTCGTCGATCTCGGCCGTGTCGCTCTCCGGCTCCATCGTCCACCAGCGGACGATCTTCGGCCGGCCGCGCGAATCCTCGTACTCCGTCGAGGGAAGCTCGTCGCCGAGCGAGCAGCGCAGCCCGGTCTCCTCTTCGACCTCGCGCAGGGCGCACTCCTCGTCGGTCTCGTTGCCCTTGCGCTTGCCCTTGGGGAACGTCCAGTCGTCGTAGTGCGGCCTGTGTACGAGCACGAGCTCGATCCGCCCGTCGACGCGGCGCCACACGATGCCGCCGGCTGCGTGGACGAGCGTCATCGCGGCCACGCCTTCCGGCCGGCCTTCGAGAGGCGCTGCCACGCCTCGGGGACCGCGGCGCGCGCATCGCGGCGGCGTTCGCGCTGGCGTTCGACGAGGAGGCCGGCGACGAAGGCCGACGGGGGGTCCTTGAGCTGAGTGGTCAGCGCCCGCAGCTTCTCTTCGGCGACCACGGCGTCCTGGTGGTCTCCGATGACGTCCTGGAAGCGCTTCGCGCGCGTGATCACCTTGGCCGACCGCGACCCGGCCAGCGGCGCGGCGAGCTCGGTGGAGTAGCGGGCCCGCTTTCCCCGAACGCGAATGCCGTGGAGGTCGTCGTCCGAGATGTCGGGCCGCAGCGCCTTCGCGGCCTTCTCGAGCCGGCCGAACTCCTGCGCGGCGAGCTCGGTGACCGACACCTCAGCGCCGCTGAACCTGGGACTGGCCGCCGCGGCCTCGAGCGCGTCGAGCAGGGCGAAGTACCGAGGGGTCGAGAGCGCCTCGAGCAGCGCCTCCCGCGCAGTTGCGCGCTCCACCGAAAGCCGTTCGAGGAGCGGACCGCCCGCGGCGCGGTCGTCGTCGTCCAGCTCCGCGAGCTCCGCGGTGAGGTGCTCGACGAGCACGTCGAGATCGCGGACGGGCCCGAGCGCGCTCCCGAGCCAGCCGAGCTCGGTGCGCAGGCCGTCGGCCCATTCGCGGTCGAGGAGCGGGCGGGCGACACGAAGTACGGCGCGCAACCGCCGCGTGGCGACGCGGAAGCGGTGCAGATCCTCGGGGTCGTGACCGAGTCGCGTGCCGGGGTCGTAGCGCGCGAGCTCCACGGCATTCTGTTCTAGCGCCGCCCGGACGACCTCCTGGTCGGGCGCGGCGAGCGGCCGCGACGGCTCCGGCACGACCGATGACGCGAAAGGCCTTGGGCAGTCCGTTCCCGGGCTCCGCTCCCGCCGCGACCAGGACCGCCTCGAGCCGGTTCAGAGCGAGCTCGTCGCCGTCGATCGCCTCGATCTCGACCTCCTCGAAGCGGTCGGCGATCCTGCGGCCGTCCATGATCGCGACGCGGTCGTAGACGACCTCCGCGAGGGGAACCTGTCCTTTCTGGGCCCGGATCCCCTGCCGGTGCGTCCGCAGGACCGCGGCCGATTCCAGCTCGCGGTCGCGGAGGAGCCCCGCGAGCAACGACGTCAGAGACTCGGGCGGCGTGCGTCCTCCGGCGGACTCGAGCTCGAGCCGGTCGCGCCCGCTCGGCAGCTTCAGCTGCCACGCGCCGAGCCCGCGCTCGGTTCGCCGCCGTAGCGTGATCCCGAGACGCGCGAGGCGTCGGTCGCGGGTGTCGAGGTAGGTGGAGGTGAACGTCCGCGGGTCGAGCGGAGATCCGGTGAGCGGAGGCAGCTCGAAGCCGGCCGGAACCTCGAGCTTGCGCTCGCGTTCGAGGGTTGCGCGCGGTGCGTCGGTCATCTCAGCCGATCGTAGCCCGCTGCCCTCGTCCGGCCCACCCGTTCACCACTTTTTTCCAACAACACGACATCGCCTGAACCCGCGTCGCTGTGAGCAAGGGCGTCAGTATTCTCCGTCGCTGTGAAGGTGATCCTCCCCGACGGAGCGGAGCTCGAGCTGGCCGACGGCGCGACCGGCCTCGACGCCGCGCGCGCGATCGGGCCCAAGCTGGCCGAGCAGGCGGTGCTGGTCAAGGTCGACGGCGAGCCGCGCGACCTGCGCCTGCCGCTGCCGGACGGCGCCGCGGTCCACTTCCTGACGACGCGCGACCGGGAGGACCCCGACGCGCTGTACGTGCTGCGCCACTCGACCGCGCATCTCCTCGCCGAGGCGGCGCGCCGGCTCTGGCCCGGCACGAAGGTCGCGATCGGGCCGCCGATCGCCAACGGCTTCTACTACGACTTCGAGTTCCCCGAGCCGATCACCGACGCCGACCTCGAGCGCCTCGAGGAGGAGGTGCGCCGCGAGATCGCCGAGGGGCGCGAGTGGACGCGCGAGGAGATCTCCCGCGACGACGCGAAGGCTCGCTTCGAGGCCGAGGGCGAGCCCTACAAGGTCGAGCTCGTGGACACGGCCGAAGGAGACATCTCGCTCTACACGCAGGGCGAGTTCACCGACCTCTGCAAGGGCCCGCACCTCCAGAACACCGCGCCGATCAAGGCCGTGAAGCTCACGTCGCTGGCTGGCGCGTACTGGCGTGGCGACGAGAAGAACCAACAACTCACGCGGGTCTATGGCACGGCGTTCTTCGACCAGAAGGATCTCGATGCGTACCTCGAGCGGATCGAGGAGGCGAAGAAGCGGGACCACCGGCGCCTGGGCAAGGACCTCGACCTGTTCGACTTCTCCGAGATGGCGCCGGGCATGGCGTTCTGGCAGCCGCGCGGGATGGCGATCTGGAACGTCCTCGAGGATCTGCGCCGTTCCGAGAACCGAAAGCGCGGCTACGAGGAGGTGCGCACGCCGCAGCTCTACGACTCCGACCTCTGGGTCACGTCCGGCCACTGGGAGAAGTACCAGGAGCACATGTTCCGGCTCGAGATCGAGGAGCGCGACTTCGGCCTGAAGCCGATGAACTGCCCCGGCCACTGCCTGCTCTTCTCGCTGCGCCCGCACTCCTACCGCCAGTTGCCGCTCCGCATCGCCGAGGCCGGGAACCTGCACCGAAACGAGCTCTCGGGCGTCCTCCACGGGCTCCTCCGCGTACGCCACTTCGTGCAGGACGACGCGCACGTCTATTGCACGTATGACCAGATCCAGGACGAGCTGCTCGCGTGCCTCGACTACGCGTACTTCCTCTACGACATGTTCGGCCTGGACATGCGGGTCGAGCTGTCGCTGCGGCCCGAGAACAAGCTCGGCACCGACGAGGAGTGGGACTTCGCCGAGGAGGAGCTCCGCAAGGCGCTCGCCGCGCGCGGCCTCGAGTACGTCGAGAGCCAGGGCGAGGGCTCGTTCTACGGGCCGAAGATCGACCTGCACATGAACGACTCGCTCGGCCGCTCGTGGCAGCTCGGCACGGTGCAGCTCGACCTCCAGATGCCGAAGCGCTTCGGGCTCGTCTACGCCGGCGACGACAACGCCGAGCACACGCCGGCGATGATCCACCGCGCGCTGCTCGGCTCGCTCGAGCGCTTCGTCGGGGTCTACCTGGAGCACACCGGCGGCGAGCTTCCCGTCTGGCTCGCGCCCGAGCAGGTGCGCGTGATCCCGGTCGCAGACGACTACGCGTTCGCTGCCGCCGAGGTGGCCGAGGAGCTGCGCGGCCAGGGCATCCGCGTCGGCGTGGACGAGCGCGTCGAGACGCTCGGCCGCAGGATCCGCGACGCCGAGCTCACGAAGATCCCGTACGTCGTCGTGTGGGGCGAACGCGAGTCGAGGGACGCGCTCGCGGTGCGCCGCCACCATGGCGAGCAGTCCACCTTGAGTCTGGATGCACTCGCAGGCGAGATCGCTGCGGCTGATAAGGTTTGACCCTGCAAGTAGGAGCTTCCGTTCCTCACCTCCCGAGCCCCAGGCTCCCGGAGGTTCAACCGAGAACCGAGGTTGACGGAGCTGCCTGCGTGCAGCTTTTTGTTGTTCTTGAGGAAAGGCACAGTTTGGTGACAGGTCAGTGAGGCCGAGGCGATTCGTACGACCGGACCGTCCGGTCGAGCCGCAGACGCGGATCAACGAAGCGATCAGGGCCGCGAACGTTCGTCTCGTCGACGAGGACGGGGGCCAGCTCGGGATCAAGACGCGTGACGAGGCGCTCGCGATCGCGATCGAGAAGGATCTCGATCTCGTCGAGGTAGCCGCCACCGCGGATCCGCCGGTCTGCCGGATCATGGACTACGGCAAGTACCGCTACGAACAGGAGCAGAAGGCCAAGACGGCCCGCAAGCATCAGACGCAGATCAACGTCAAGGAGATCAAGTTCCGGCCGAAGATCGGCGTCCACGACTACGAGACGAAGAAGGGGCACGTGGCCCGATTCCTGAAGGACCGGGCGAAGGTGAAAGTGACGATCATGTTCAGAGGACGAGAGGCAACCCATCCGGAGCGCGGGCGCGACCTGCTCATGCGGCTGGCCGAGGACGTGAAGGATCTCGGCGTCGTCGAGTCGGATCCGCTGCTCGACGGGCGGAACATGGTCATGGTGCTCGGCCCGCACCGCAATCCCCAGCCCCAATCAGAAGCAGCGCCGGTGGAGGTGGCTGAAGATGCCCAAGCAGAAAACTAAGAAGGCCGCGGCCAAGCGGTTCAAGCTCACCGGCTCAGGCAAGCTCCTGCGCCGTCATGCGATGCAAAGCCACAATCTCGAGAAGAAGTCGGCCAAGCGCGGCCGCGCGTTTCGCAACGACCAGCCGGTCGCTCCTGCGGACGACCGCGAAGTGCGCCGGATGCTCGGCAGCTAGGGAGGACGACGATGGCCCGCGTAAAGCGATCGGTACACGCCCGCAAGAAGCGCCGGAAGGTGCTCGACGAGGCGAAGGGTTATTTCGGCTCCAGCCGAGTCTCCTACCGCAAGGCGAAGGAGCAGATCCTCAAGTCGGACGTCTACGCCTACCGCGACCGCAAGAACAAGAAGCGGACGTTCCGCCGGCTCTGGATCATCCGGATCAACGCCGCGGCGCGGAAGGAAGGCCTCTCGTACAACCAGTTCGTCAACGGGTGCAAGAAGGCCGAGATCGAGCTCGACCGCAAGATCCTCGCGGATCTCGCCGTGAGCGATCCCGCGGCGTTCACGAAGATCGCCGAGCGCGCCAAGGCCGCGCTCGAAGCCTGAGCGCGCCCGAACAGGTCGCCCAGAGCTTCCGCCGCATGGCGGACGAAAGCTTCGAGCCCGGCGGCTCGCCGCTCTACGCCCGTCTCGCCCGCGAGTACGCGGACGATCCGGTCGTCGCCGAGATCAGCTCGGCCGAGCGGCAGCCGTGGAACCTCCCGATGCTCCTCTTCGCCGGCGTGCACCTGCTCGAGCTGCGCGGCGAGGAGGACGATCCGTGGTCGCGCTTCGGCGACGTCGTGCGGGAGCGGCAGGAGTTCCTCACGCGCTTCGTGGCCGAGCAGAACGTGCAGACGAACGAGGTGCAGCGCTCGTTCGCGCTGCTCCCGGCGTTCCTCACCGTCGCGGACGAGCGCCCGCTCGATCTGATCGAGCTCGGCCCCAGCGCCGGGCTGAACCTGCTCTGGGACCGCTACCGCTACGAGTACGCGACCGGCTCGTGGGGAGAGCCGGACGCCGAGCTCTCGTTGACGGGCGTGGGCGACCCGCCTGCCGGAGCTGCTCGCGCGGCGCCCGGTCGTTCGCTCGCGCTTCGGCATCGACCACTCGCCGATCGACGTCACGTCGGACGACGAGGCGCTCCTCCTCCAGTCGTTCGTCTGGGCCGACCAGCCCGCGCGGCTCGAGCGGCTGCGGCGCGCGATCGAGGTCGCGCGGCTCGACCCGCCGCGCCTCGTTCGCGGCGACTACCGCGAGGAATTGCCGCGGCTCCTCGCCGGTCGGCCTGCGGACGGGCTCACGGTTGTGTTCCACTCCGTCTCGATGGCCTACGTCCGCCGCGAAGAACGGATCCAGCTGGCCGAGGAGATCGAGGCCGCCGGCCGCGAGGGCCCGCTCGCGTGGATCTCCTACGAGTTCGACGAGGGGTCGGACCGGCCCGCGTTCGAGGCGGCCGCGATCGACGTCACCGTCTGGCCGGGCGGCGAGAAGCGGAGGCTCGCGCTGCTCGACGGCCACGGGAACCGGATGCGATGGCTGACGTAATCACCGCCGCGACCAATCCGCGCCTGAAGCTCGTGCGCCAGCTCGAGTCGGCGAGCAAGCGGCAGCGGCTCGGCCTCTTCGCCGCGGAGGGCGAGGATCTCGTCGCGGCCGCGCTCGACGCGGGGCTCGAGCCCGTCGAGGCGCTCGTGGACAACTCGCGCCCGGTGCTGCTCGACCGTCTTCCCGGCGCCACGCTCGTCGACGGCCCGCTCATGTCCGGGATCTCGACCCTGCCGCACCCGGCGCGGGTGATCGGCGTCTTCCGCCACGCGGATCTTCCTCGCGGCACCGATGCGCCGGTGGGGCTCGCGCTGTGGCGGGTCCAGGATCCCGGGAACATCGGGACGCTCATCCGCGCCGCCGATGCGCTCGGCCCGGCGTTCGTGGCGCTGTCGGAGGGCTGCGCCGATCCGACCGGCCCGAAGGCCCTGCGCGCCGCCGTCGGCGCGACGTTCCGCGTTCCGCTGGTTTCCTGGGACGACGTGACCGGCCCGACGGTTGCGCTCGCGATGGATGCGCCGACCGCGATCTGGGACGCCGAGCTGCCGGAGCGTGTGACGTTCCTCCTCGGCGCCGAGCGCGAGGGGCTCCCGGAAGATGTCGCCGCCGACCTCCGCGTCTCGGTGCCGCTCAGCGGCGCTTCCGAGTCGCTGAACGTCGCGATGGCCGGAACCGTGGCGCTCTACGAGCACCGCCGGCGCAGGTAGCTACCAGGCGCCTCCGCCGCCTCCACCGCCGCCTCCACCGCCACCGCCGCCGGAGAAGCCGCCGCCGCCACCGCCCGAGCCGCTCGACGGCGGGGCGAGCGCGCTGCCGAAGCCGGCCGAGAGGTCGCCGATCCCGAGCGCGGTCGGGCCGGAGCCGAGGTCGCCGGTCGGGCTGATCCAGAAGACCGTGCTCGCGGCGTGCAGCTCCTCGGGCATCTGGAGCTGCGCGCGCCTGGAGCACGCGCTCGGCGATCCCGAACGCGATCCCGTAGACGAGGTAGCGCTCCCAGAGCTCGAGCGAGGCGGGCGGCGCGTCCTGCAGCCGGGGGAAGTCGGAGAGGAAGCGGCGGAACGCCTCCCAGCGCTCGGCCTCGCCCTCGATCGCGGCGCTGCGCCGCCGCCACAGGCGCACGAAGAACATGGAGACGAAGAGGAGCGCCGCGTTGAAGATCAGGCAGATGCTGAGCGCGATCACGACGACGTTGGCCCAGGTCGGCGCGATCGGGCTGTAGCTCGCCACGCCGACGGCGAACATGATCGCGCCGGTCACCGCGAAGAGGACGAGCGCGACGATCAGCGGCAGCAGGCCGCCGCGCATGAGCCACTTCTGATCCGTCACCGCGTCGTCGACGCGCGACTTGAACCGCTCGAACCGCTTGCTGTTCGTCTCGCGGTCGGCGGCGATCTCGTCGCGGAAGTTCGAGAGGAGCTGGCTGCCCGAGCCCATGACGCTGTCGGCGACCTCCTCGACGGCGCGCTCGAACGGCTTCAGGTCGAGCTCCTCGCCGGGGCTCAGCTCGAGGTCGGCGACGTTCTCCTTGCGCAGCCCGCCCCAGATCGCCTTCTCCGTCGTGACGGGCGTCGACTTGTAGCGGCCGCGGCGGATCAGGTCGAAGAGCGTGGCCGTGAACTCCGTCGCCCCGACGTTCGTGCTCTGGCGCAGCAGCGTGGGAACGAGCGCCGGCTCGAGGTCGCTCGGCGGCTCCTGCTCGTACTCGCGGTCGTAGCTCGTGCGGCGCTCGCGGCCGTAGAACCACCACGTCCCGCCGATCACGGCGAGCGCGGGGAGGACGGCCAGCCCGAAGAGGATGAGCAGCGTGCGGCCGAGGTGGTCCTTGGCGTCGTTGATCTTCCGCTGGTTCTCCTCGAACTCGCGCGCGTCGGACCTCTCCTCGGCGACGATCCGCTCGAGCGCGTTCCCCGAGCGCACCTGCGCGCCCGCGGTCGACGTGAGGAGGTCGCGCGGGAAGACGACGCGCATCTCGACGAACTGCTCCGCGGGGATGTTCTCGGCGCGCAGCGTCGCGTCGACCGCGCCCTTGGTCGTGTCGCCGCGCACCGACACCGGATGGCCCCAGACGAAGAACTGCTCGCCGCTCGCGTCTCCGGGGAGGAGCATCAGCGCCGAGAGCTGTCCCAGCGGTTCCTGCCACTCGTCGCCCCACACCTGGAAGTTCACGTCGACGACGTCGTCGTAGGCGATCGCGAGGCCGCTGAGCTTGTACTTGATCGTGAACGAGCGCACCTCGTTGAAGGCGCTGTAGTGCCAGACGATCCGGTAGCGGTCGTCGGTCTCCTCGGTGCCGTACGTTCCCGGGTCGCCGCTCGAGCCGAGCTCGGCCGACGCGCCCGGGCTGTACGCCTGGCCGTCC
This sequence comes from uncultured Actinomycetes bacterium, assembly GCA_963705875.1. Taxonomy (GTDB): domain Bacteria; phylum Actinomycetota; class Thermoleophilia; order Gaiellales; family Gaiellaceae; genus CAVRUF01. The sequence goes on from OY970117.1 coordinate 596,042, forward strand.
TCCTCGACCGAGACGTTCGAGATCGACTCGCCGTCGCGGAGCGGGATGTCGCGGTAGCCGCCCGAGAACGGCCCGTTGAAGACGAAGAGGATCGTCTCGCTGACGTCGAGCGACCCGTCGTCGGCGATCGTGACGATGACGTTCGCGTCGGGAAGCGAGAACGACTTCGACTGCGCCTGCGCGGAGCCGGCGAGGAGGAGCGCCCCGGCGGCGAGCGCGGCGGCGACGCGGAGAGCTCTCAGAACTGGACCTGCGGCACTTCGCGCGCCGCGGCGTCCTCGACCTCGAAGTACTCGCGCGGCTTGAACCGGAAGATCCCCGCGACGATGTTGGTCGGGACGGTCTCGAGGGCGTTGTCGTAGCTCAGGACCGCGTCGTTGTAGATCTGGCGCGAGACGGCGATCTTCGACTCGGTCTCCTCGAGCTGTGCCTGGAGCTGCTGGAAGTTCTCGGTGGCGCGCAGCTCCGGGTAGTCCTCGGCGACGGCGAAGAGCTTGCCGATCGCCTGCGTGAGCATGTTCTCGGCGGCCGCCGTGGCCGCGGGACCCTGCGCCATCTGCGCCGCCGTGCGCGCCTTGGTGACCTCCTCGAACGTGGCGCGCTCGTGGCTCGCGTAGCCCTTGACCGTCTCGACGAGGTTCGGGATCAGGTCGTGGCGGCGCTTCAGCTGGACGTCGATCTGGGCCCATGCGTTCTCGCAGCGGTTCCGCAACCGGACGAGCCGGTTGTAGAGCACGACCAGGAAGATCACGACGACGAGCGCGACGATGCCGATGGCGAGCCAGATCACGGCGCTAGCCTACTCGGCCGGACGGCGGGCGATCCACACCGAATCCTCGTGCCCGTCGTACGGCCGGCGGTCGAACCAGCCGTAGCACTCCTCGATCTCGAAGCCGGCCTCGCGGAGCAGCTCGTCCCACCGCTGCGGCGGGAGCCAGGCGAGCTGCATCGACGTCTCCGACTTCGGGCCGCGCAGCTCGAGGGTCAGCGTGCACGCGGTCTCGTCCCAGCGGGCGCGCTCCCAGATGCCCGGCTCGCGCTCGAGCCAGCGATCGTGGGTCTCGTCGATGTCGGCGCGGCTCGGGGTGAACACGTCGAAGACGAAGCGCCCGCCGGGGAGGAGCAGCTCGTGGACGGCGGCGAGCGTCTCCGCGCGGTCGGCGTCCGTGTGCAGATGGAGCAGCGAGCGAAACGGCGCGGTCACGAGCTCGACCCGCTCGGTCACCGGCGGCCGGCGGAAGTCGCCCTCGCGCAGGTCGAGCAGCTCCGCCACGCCCAGCTCGGCCGCGCGGCGGCGGGCCACGCCGAGCATCCCGGCCGAGGAGTCGACGCCGATCACGGGCACGCCCGCATCGGCGATCGCGAGCGCGATCCGGCCGGTCCCGATCCCGAGCTCGACGATCGAGCCCTCGGCCTTCAGCGCCTCGGCGACGTAGAAGTCGATGTCCTCGGTGACGCTCGTCGACCACTCGTCGTAGAGCTCCGCGATCGCGTCGTAGTCGGAGACAGTCTCCACGGGGGACGATGATACGCTCGCACGATGGACGTGGAGGCCCTGGAAACCGAGGCAGGAAGCGCGATTGCGCAGGCTTCCACGACGGCCGAGCTCGACGACGTCCGCGTCCGCTTCCTGGGACGGTCGAGCGACCTGAAGCTCGCGCTGCGCGAGGTGCGCGACCGCGAGACCGGGATGAGCCTGAACGCCGTGCGCGAGCGGCTCGAGGCGGCCGTGGACGAGCGCCAGGCAACGCTCGAGCGCGCCGAGCTCGACCAGCGCCTGACCGGCGAGAGCGTCGACGTGACGCTTCCCGGCGACGCGATCCCGCGCGGGCACCTGCACCTGATCACGCAGATCCGCCGCGAGGTGGAGGACGTCTTCCTCGGGCTCGGCTACCAGATCGTGGACGGCCGGGAGGTCGAGACCACGCGCTACAACTTCGACGCGCTCAACTTCCCGTCGTGGCATCCGGCCAGGTCGCGGCTCGCGTCGCTCTTCCTGAACGGCGACGTGCTCCTGCGCACCGAGACCTCGCCGTCGCAGATCCGCACGATGGAGGCGCAGCCGCCGCCGATCGCGATCATCTCGCTCGGCCGCGTCTACCGCCGCGACACGCACGACGCGACGCACAGCCCGGTCTTCCACCAGGTCGAGGGGCTCGTGATCGACCGCGGAATCACCCTCGCCGACCTGAAGGGGACGCTGCTCCACCTCATGCGCGCGCTCTTCGGCGAGGAGCGCGGGATGCGCTTCCGCACGCACTACTTCCCGTTCACCGAGCCGTCGATGGAGCCGGACGTCTCGTGCTTCAACTGCGACGGCCAGGGCTGCCGCGTGTGCAAGCACTCCGGCTGGATCGAGATGGGCGGCTCCGGGATGGTCGACCCGTCGCTCTACGAGTTCGTCGGGCTCGATCCCGAGGAGTGGTCGGGCTTCGCGTTCGGCCTCGGCCTCGAGCGGATCGCCCAGCTGCGCCACGACGTCACCGACATCCGTCTCCTCTGGGACGACGACCTGCGATTCCTCAGGCAGTTCTGACATGAAAGTCCCCGTCTCCTGGCTGCGCGAGTACGTCACCTTCGACGTGCCGCTGCGCGAGCTCGCCGACCGGCTCGCGGTCACGACCTGCGAGGTCGAGCGGATCTCGCACCACGGCGTCGCCGACACGGACGGCAACCTCGGGTTCTTCAAGATCGGCCGCGTCGTCGAGGCGGGCAAGCACCCGAACGCCGACCGGCTCCAGCTCTGCCGCGTGGACGTGGGGGAGGGCGAGCCGCGCCAGATCGTCTGCGGCGCGTGGAACTTCGGCGCCGGCGCGACCGTGGCCGTGGCGCTTCCCGGCGCCGTGCTCCCGGACGGGACGGAGCTGAAGCAGGCGAAGCTCCGCGGCGAGACCTCCGACGGGATGATCCTCAGCGAGCGCGAGCTCGAGCTCTCCGGAAACCACGAGGGGATCATGGTGCTCGGCGACGGGCACGAGCCGGGGATGCTGCTCGGCGACGTGTTCCCGCTCGGCGACGACGTGCTCGAGATCGAGGTGACCGGCAACCGGCCCGACCTGCTCGCGGTCTACGGGATCGCGCGCGAGGTCGCGGCGGTCTTCCCCGGTGCGGAGCTCCAGCCGTATCCCGCGCACGCGCCCGCGTCGATGGGCGACGAGCACGTGGACGTGGCCGTCGAGAACTTCGAGGCGGCGCCGCGCTACATCGGGCGGCTCTTCCGCGACGTCATGGTCGGCGACTCGCCGCCCTGGCTCAAGGCGCGCCTGACCGCCGCCGGGATGCGCTCGATCTCGAACGTCGTCGACGTGACCAACTACGTCATGCACTCGCTCGGGAGCCCGCTGCACGCGTTCGACTTCGACCGGCTCTCCGGGGGGAAGATCGTCGTCCGCCCGGCGCGCTCCGGCGAGGAGGTGCGCACGCTCGACGGCACCGACCGCAAGCTCGACCGCTCCGTCCTCGTGATCGCCGACGCGGAGAAGCCGGTCGCGCTCGCCGCGATCATGGGCGGGCGAGGAGACCGAGGTGCGGCCCGAGACGACGAACGTCCTCCTCGAGGCGGCGAACTTCGAGCCGACCGGGATCCTCGCGACCTCCGAGCGGCTCGGGCTTCGCACCGACGGCTCGAACCGCTGGGAGAAGGGCGTCGACCCGTACCTGGCCGAGCCGGCCGCCGACCACGCGACCGCGCTGCTCCTGGAGCTCGCGGGCGCGAGGCTCGCGGGTTCCACCGACGCGTCGGCCGGGCTGCCCGACCGGCCCGTGATCCATTTCCGCCCGGAGCGCGCGAACGCGCTGAACGGCCTCGAGGTTCCCGAGGACGACCAGCGCCGGCTGCTCGCGCGGCTCGGGTTCGTCGAGACCGACGCCTGGGACGTCGTCGTGCCGACCTGGCGCGCCCGCGACGTCACCCGCGAGGCCGACGTGGTCGAGGAGATCGCGCGCGTCCACCTGGACGAGATCCCGTTCACGCTTCCCAGCCGAGGCGGCTCGGGTCGCCTGACCCGCGAGCAGCGCCTGCGCCGCCGGGCCGAGGACGCGCTCGTCGGCGCCGGCTTCGACGAGGCGTATACATGGAGCCTGTACGGGAGCGACCCGAACCCCGACGCGCTGCGCCTCGCCGATCCGCTCTCGGCGGACGAGGCGGTGCTGCGCACGACGCTCGTCCCCGGGCTCGCCGGCGCCGTGCAGCGCAACCTCGACGCGGGCAACGAGGGGATCGCGCTGTTCGAGCTCGCGCGCGTGTACCTCCCGTCCGGCGAAAAGCTGCCGAACGAGCGCCGGCATCTGGCCGGGATCGCCGAGGGCGGCTTCGGCCGGGCGAAGGGCGCGATCGAAACGCTGTTCGCGGCGCTGCGGATCGAGCCGCAGATCGAGCGGACGCAGAACGACTTCCTCCATCCCGGCAAGGCCGCGTCCGTGCAGGGCGGCTGGCTCGGCGAGCTCCACCCGACGCTCCTCGAGGGGACGTGGGGCGCGTTCGAGGTCGACCTCGACGAGCTGGCCGAGCTCGCGCCCGACGAGGCGCGCTACGCGGAGGTGAGCGCGTTCCCGGCCGTGCGGCAGGATCTGGCCTTCGTCGTGGACGAGGACGTGCTGGCCGGGGACGTCGTGGAAGTCGCGGCGCGAAGCGGCATCCGAGCTGGTCGAGGCGCGCGTCTTCGACGTGTACCGCGGCGGTCAGATCCCCGAGGGACGCAAGTCGGTCGCGCTGCGCGTGGCGTTCCAGGCGCCCGACCGCACGCTCGACGAGGACGAGGCGCGGGCGATCCGCGAGCGGGTCGTCGCCGCGGTGGTCGAGCGCTTCGGCGCCGAGCTCCGCGCGTAGGAAGCCCGCGGGCCGTGTAGAACTCCGTCCGAAGGCGATGCGGCTGCGGTTTCTCCGATCGATCTGCGCTTCGGCGGCAATCCTGGCCGCCGTCTTTTTCGCGGCCTCACCCGCGTCCGCCAAGACCTTCACGGCCTCGCCGAGCACGCTCGGCGCCATCCCGGACGGGCTGAGCGGCAACTGCGCGTCGCCGACGCCCGGCTCGCCGAAGATCGTCACGTTCGCGGTCAAGGGGCTCAAGGACACGATCACGAGCGTCAAGGTGAAGCTGACCTTCGGCTCGCACCCGTGGGCGGCCGACATCACCGCCGTCCTCATCGCGCCCAACTCCTCGTCGCAGACGCTGTTCGGGCGCACGGGCTCGCTCACCACGTCGCAGTGCGGGGACAGCTCCGATCTCGCCGGCCCGTACACGTTCAGCGACACCGCGACGCTCAGCTGGTGGACGGGGGCGTCCGCGGTCAACGGCTCGACGGCGATTCCGGCGGGCGTCTATCGCACGTCTGCCGCGGGTGGCCCGAGCGTCACCTCCGCGCCGTCGGACACGTCGCTCACGTCGGCGTTCGCGAGCGCGAACCCGAACGGCACCTGGTTCGTCGCGCTGAACGACTCGATCGCGGGCGACGCCGGGTCGGTCTCGGCCGCAGCGCTCTTCGTCACCGCCAAGGACACGATCGATCCGAAGACGTCCATCGTGAAGAAGCCGAAGAAGACGACGGCGTCGAGGACGGCCACGTTCCGGTTCAGGTCGAGCGAGGCCGGCCTGAAGTTCAGGTGCAGGCTCGGGAAGCGGGCGTGGAGGGACTGCAAGCGGACGACGACCTACACGGTCGGGCTCGGCAAGCACACGCTCAGGGTGCGCGCGATCGACCAGGCCGGAAACAGGGACGAGACGCCGGCCTCGTACAGCTGGACCGTCGTCGCCGGCTAGCGGCGGAACAGGCGGTCGAGGAAGCTCCGCCGGCCCGGCGTCAATCTGGACGACCGGCTCCTCCTCGAACGGCGGAAGCGACTCGAGCGCCGCGGCGTCGAGGTCGGTCTCGACCCGGTCCGGCCAGATGCCGGTGACGCGCTCGGAGGCCAGCATCTGCTCGCCCTTGAGCAGGCCGAGGGACACCGCGAGCCCGGTGAAGACGTCCGCGGTCTTGTCGCCGACGATCCGCGTCACCCGGCCCGCCTCGGTGCCGTCGCGCGCCACGAGCACGGCGTCGACCTCGATCGCCTTCCAGGAGACCTCGGGGCGCGTGTCGGTCACACCGAGCGTCCGCCGGCGCGCCACACGGGGCCCTGCGTCGCGACGGGACGTGCGTCGGAGACGACCTTGACGATCTTGATCCGGCCCGGTGATCTTCTCCCCGTCGAGCCGCTCGAGGCAGCGCGCGGCCATTCCGACGGAGACGCCGTAGCCGACCAGCCGCGCCGAGCGGAACTGCAGCGCGCGGACGCCGTCCACGAGCACGGGATTCGTCGGGCCGACCAGCATCGCCGCGCGGTCGACGAAGTCGCTCGAGTCGAGATCGACCTGCGCGAGGAGGTGCGACCAGTCGGGAGGCAGCGCGTCCACGAGCCCGCGCCATTCCTCCGCGAGCGCGTGATGCTCGGTGCGGAAGTCGCCGAGCGCGAGCTCGCCGGCGAGGCCCTCGGAGTCGAGTCGCGCGAGCGCGCGTGACACGAGATCGGGGTTCAATCCGACGGTTTCGCCGTCGCGCTCGACGTCCAGGACGAACCTCTGCCCGTCGGGCACCTGGCCGAGGAGGAGCGCCACGCGCTCGGCGTCTCCGGGGTCGGCGACCTCGAGGTCGACGGTCGCGCGCTCCCAGCCGCGCGGCAGCTCACCGAGGATGTCCGTCCATTGCTCGCCGAGCTTCACGGTCGAGGATGCTAGCGTGCGACCGATGGCCACCGCAGAGAAGAAGACGCAGGCGCTCGCGCGCGACACCCTGAAGGACTTCCTCCGGGAGATGCTGCTCATCCGGCGTTTCGAGGAGAAGGTCGAGGAGCGGTTCCGCGCCGGCGAGCTGCCGGGCTTCCTCCACGTCGCGATCGGCCAGGAGGCCGTCGCCGTCGGGGTCTGCCGCGCGCTCGGCGACAACGACGTGATCGCCTCGACGCACCGCGCCCACGGGCACACGCTCGCCAAGGGCACGCATCCGAACGAGGTCATGGCGGAGCTCTACGGGAAGATGGAGGGGATGAGCCACGGGTACGGCGGCTCGATGCACCTCTACGACGTCGAGCGCGGCAACCTGGGCGCGAACGCGGTGGTCGGCGGCGGGCTCGCGGCGATCGTCGGCGCGGCGCTCGCCTACAAGATGCGCGGAGAGCCTCGCGTGGCGGTCGCGTTCTTCGGCGACGGCGCCACCAACACCGGCGCGTTCCACGAGGCGCTCAACCTCGGGCAGCTCTGGAACGTCCCCGCCGTGTTCGTCTGCGAGGACAACCACTGGGCCGAGTCGACGCCGCAGAGCCAGCATTCGCCGATCAAGGATCTCTCCGACCGGGCGGTCGCGTTCGGCATGACGTCCATGAAGGTGGACGGCCAGGACGTCGAGGCCGTGTACCGCACCGCGCAGAAGGCGCTGAAGCACGCGCGCGACGGCAAGGGCCCCGTGTTCGTCCTCGTCGAGACCTACCGGCTGACCGGCCACTACGTCGGCGACCCGCAGGTGTACCGGCCGAAGGAGGATCTCCGCGAGCTGCGCAAGACGCAGGATCCGATCGACAAGCTGCGCGCCGCGATCGAGCTGCCCGACGCCGAGTGGGAGGCGATGGACGCCGAGGTGATCGCGCTCGTCGAGGCCTCCGTCGAGTTCTCCAAGAACGCCACGGACCCGAAGCCCGAAGACGCGCTGAAGAACGTCTATGCCTGAGACCACTTATCGCGAGGCGGTTCGCGACGCCATGAGCGAGGCGATGCGCAACGACGACTCCGTCTTCATCATGGGCGAGGACATCGCCGAGATGGGCGGCTCGATGGGCGTCACGCAGGGGATGCTCCAGGAGTTCGGGCCCGATCGCGTGCGCAACACGCCGATCTCCGAGATGGCGATCGTCGGCGCCGGGATCGGCGCGGCGATGGCCGGGATGCGCCCGATCGTCGAGATCATGTACCAGGACTTCACGACGCTCTCGATGGAGCAGCTCGTGAACCAGGCCGCCAAGCACCGCTACATGTCGGGCGGCCAGCTCAAGGTTCCGCTCACCGTGCGCACGCAGGGAGGCGCCGGCTGGTCGCCGGGCGCCCAGCACGCGCAGCAGCTCGAGGCGTGGTTCGTCCACGTGCCCGGCCTCAAGGTCGTCTTCCCGTCGACGCCCGAGGACGTGCGCGGCCTGCTCTGGTCGTCCATCTACGACGACAACCCCGTGATCTTCTTCGAGCACCGCACGCTCTATCCGATCAAGGGCGAGGTCTCCGACTCGATCGAGCCGATCGAGCTGGGCAAGGCGCGCATCCACCGCGAGGGCGAGGACGTGACCGTGGTCGCAACCGGCCGGCTCGTGCACGAGGCGCTCGCCGCCGCCGAGGAGGCCGAGAAGGAGGGCATCTCCGTCGAGGTGCTCGATCCGCGGACGCTCCAGCCGCTCGACGAGGAGGCGATCGTCAACTCCGTGAAGAAGACGAACCGCTGCGTCACCGCGCACGAGGCGATCGTCCGCATGGGTTTCGGCGCCGAGGTGGCCGCGGTCGTCCAGGAGCAGGCGTTCGACTACCTCGACGCGCCGGTCGAGCGCGTGGGCGCGAAGTTCGTGCCGCTGCCCTTCGCGCCGGTGATGGAGGAGTTCGTGATCCCGCACGCGGCCGACGTGCTCGCCGCGGTGCGCCGGACGGTGGGCCGGGGGTAATGGCCACCGAGGTCACGCTGCCGCGCCTGGGCCAGGGCATGGAGTCCGGCACGATCGTGCGCTGGCTCAAGTCCGAGGGCGAGCCGGTGGAGAAGGGCGAGCCGCTCTACGAGCTCGACACGGAGAAGGTCACGCAGGAGGTCGAGGCCGACGCCTCGGGCGTCCTGCTCTCGATCCTCGTGCAAGAGGGCGAGGTCGAGGTCGGCAAGGCGATCGCGGTGATCGGCGCCGAGGGCGAGGAGGCGCCGAAGCCGTCCGCATCGACGAACGGCGGCAGCGGAACCGAGGTGGCCGAGCGCGAGCAGGCCGAGGAAGGCGATCCGGGCGCGGCCCGCGACGACGACCGCGCCGAGGGCGAGGCGGCGGCCGCAGAGGAGTCGAAGGAGCACCTGCTCCGGTCGCGCCGCATCGAGCGCGGCGACGGCGGGCGGATCAAGGCGTCCCCGCTCGCGCGCCGGCTGGCGAAGGAGCGTGGCATCGACCTCGCCGCGTTGCGGGGCACCGGGCCCGAAGGCCGGATCGTGGCCGAGGACGTCGAGCGCGCCGAGGTCGCTCCGGCGGCAGCGGCGTCCGCGGCGGGCGCTCCGTCGGCCGCGCCGGAGGAGATCCCGCTCACGCAGCTCCGCAAGACGATCGCGCGCCGCATGGGCGAGGCCTGGCAGGCGCCGCACTTCCAGATTGCGATGTCCGCGGACATGACCGCCGCCCAGGCCGCGCGCAAGGCGATGGTCGAGCGGCTGCGCGAGGGCGACACCAAGCCGACCTTCTCGGACATCCTCACCAAGGCCTGCGCCGTCGCGCTCCTGCGCCACCCGGCGATGAACGTCCACTACACGGGCGACTCGCTGCTCCAGTTCCCGACCGCGAACGTCGGGTTCGCCGTCGCGCTGGACAAGGGGCTCGTCGTCCCGGTGATCAAGGGCGCCGACCGCAAGTCGATCGCCGAGCTCGCCGCCGATCGCGCCGCCCTGGTCGACCGCGCCCGGTCGGGCGGACTGAAGCAGGAGGATCTCTCGGACGGGACGTTCACCATCTCGAACCTCGGCATGTACGGCGTCTCGCGCTTCGTCGCCGTGCTGAACCCGCCGCAGGCCGCGATCCTGGCCGTGGGGGCGATCGAGGAGACGGCGGTCGTCCGCGACGGCGAGATCGTCGCGCGGCCGATGCTCGAGCTGACCCTCTCGTGCGACCACCGCTCGGTGGACGGATCGGTCGCGTCGGAGTTCCTGGGAACCGTGAAGGCGTTCCTGGAGAACCCGGCCCTGATGCTGTGAACGTCTGGTACCGCGTCGCCGACCTCGACGCTGCCTGCGACTTCTACGTGACCAAGCTCGGGTTCGAGCTGATCTTCCGCGACGACGAGACCCGCTGGGCCGGTCTCGCCGCCGGCGGCGCCGAGCTGAGCCTCTCCGAGGAGCGCGCGGGCGATCCCGACATCGTCTTCACGATGGACGTTGAGGACGTCGTCGCCGAGGCCGACCGGCTGCGAAAGACCGGCGTAGAGGTCGGGACGGCTCTCGAGATCCCCGGCGGCCTGCGGATCGTGGACGTCTTCGATCTGGACGGAAACCGGATCCAGCTCGCGCAGGTGATCTAGGCGGATCCGGCGGTAGGGCCTTGACCCGCCGGGCCGCACTGGGCGCCGCGATCCGGCGTCCTCGGTTGCGCCCGTATTCCCGATACGGACGCGCCCTGCGTCCTTGGCTCACGACGCCCAGCGCGCCCCGGCGGGGAAGGCCCTAGCGCAGGATCCTTCTCTCCCCCCGCTCGGGGGATGGCAGACCGGCCCAGTCGCGCACAAGGTGCGAGGGACCGGATTTCCCCCGGGTCAAAGTGAGGGCGGCCTAGAGTGCCGTCCTTGCTTAAGCAGGGTCTCTCGCCGGACACGTCCGCTCCGGCCATGTTGGGGGTCTGACCCCGGACATGGCCTTTCGGAGACCGAGCCGCTAGGCGGAGGCGGGGAGGACGAGCTCGAGCTCGGTGTCGGCGAGCTCCTCGCGCAGGGCGTTCACGACCGCCGGGTCGAACTGCGTGCCGGAGCAGCGCTCGATCTCGGCCAGCGCCTCGGAGCGCGTCATCTTCTGCCGGTAGACGCGGTCGGTCGTGATCGTGTCGTAGGCGTCGGCGACGAAGAGGATGCGCGCCGGCAGCGGGATCTCCTCGCCGACGAGACCGTCCGGGTAGCCGTCGCCGTCGAAGCGCTCGTGGTGGTGCAGCACCCAGGTCGCGATCGGCTCGAGGCCGAGCGACTCGAGCATCCGGCAGCCGATCTCCGAATGCCGCTCGACGACGCTCCGCTCCGCGGGAGTGAGCGAGCCGGGCTTGTGCAGGATCTCCTCGGGGATGAGGAGCTTGCCGATGTCGTGGAGGCTTCCGGCGACGCGGATCAGCTCCGCTTCCTCGCCGTCGAGGCCGAGTCGCAACGCGAGGCGAACGGCGAGCTCGCCGACGTTGTGCGAATGGCTGCCGATGTAGACGTCGCGCGCGACGACAGCGTGCGCCGCGCTTGCAGCCTGGTGAATGCCGGCCGCGCGGCCGGCCAGCGTGCGCGCCGGCGGGATGGAGGGCATGCGCCCGTCCGGCGAGTACACGTGCACGCGCGCCTTGCCGTGACCCTTGGCGGAGTAGAGCGCCTTGTCGGAGACGCGGACGAGATCCGTGCGCTCGACGCCCTCGCTCGGGTAGGTCGCGACGCCGATCGAGATCGACACCGCACCGCCGTGGTCGTAGCGGGCGTCGGCGATGCGCTGGCAGAGCGCCTCCGCTGCGACGCGTCCCTCCTCGGTCGTGCGACCGGGGAGGAGCAGCGCGAACTCGTCGCCGCCGATGCGGAACGACTCGCCGCCGCGGCGCAGGCGCGCAGCCACCTGGGCGAGCGCGCGGTCGCCCGCGACGTGCCCGTAGGTGTCGTTGATCGTCTTGAAGTCGTCGAGGTCGATGAGGCAGAGCGTGACCGGCGACCCCTCCGAGTCGGCCCGGTCGAGGTAGCGCTGGAGCAGCTCCTCGAAGTGGCGCTTGTTGCCGAGCCCGGTCTGCGGGTCGGTGAGCGCCAGGCGCATCGCGCGCATCGCCCGGTGGACGGAGCGCTGGTAGAGCGCGATCGCGACGAGCGGGCCGAAGAGGGCGCCGAGCAGGAGCGGGGAGGTGTCCCAGATCACGGCCAGCATGAGGCTGACCGAGGCCATGATCGCGTAGGGCACCGCGTTGTCCACGAGGTTGCGGACGAGAAGGGGAGGAAGCGGCTCGCCGGCCCAGCGGGCGATGACGGCCGACGTGAGCAGCATGTTCACGCCGTAGAAGACGGTCGCGGCGACGAGCACGCGCAGGAGCAGCGACCCGAGCGTGTCGCTCTCGGGGATCGCCTCGATCGCCTGTCCCGCGGCCGCGGCCGCGAGCGCGTACATGGACGCGTTGTAGGCGATGCGGACGAGCGGCTTGCGCTGGAAGAGATCCACGATCACGCACGTGAGGAAGGCGACGAGCGTCGCGGGCGCCCAGCCGTAGATGACGGCCACGCCGACGATGAAGACGGCGGTGAGCGAGGCCGATCCCGCCGGCTCGAGCGGAACCGGGAACGCCTCGGCGAAGCAGGACGCGACGAGCAGCGCGAGCAGCCCGCCGAACACCGCGAGCGTGGGATCGGAGTCGACGAAGCTCCAGAGGGCGGCGACCAGGACGAAAACGCCGCCGAGCGCGACCGGAATCACGAGCGGAAGCACGCGCGCGCTCACCTGTGAACCCGCCTCGGGCAGGCGAGGCACGTCGGTTGCCCGGTTTCCCGGATCAGCCGGCATCTTCGATGTATCCGCAGCCGCAGTCGCGTCCATGACGATCCACAAACGGATATCGGCCTGCCGCCAAGAGGCAGGCATCCCCTAGAAGGGGGTGGGAGATCGCGCGCTTGTGGTCATGCGGCCCCCTACCCCAAAGGGGGATATCGCATTTGCCCCCTCCTCGCCGACGATGCGTAGGACAGGCAGATACACACTAGGAGGACCAATGCTGCGGTATCGCACCTGGGCTGTCCGCTACGCGCTCCTCGCTGCTTTCGTGTTTGCAGCGGGCGCAGCGTTCAAGTGGTAACAAGGCCCATCGCCTGATCGATTCGGTTGATGGCTACGGCCCGGGAACGGGCCGTAGCCACGATCGTTCTCCGTCGCCATGTTTCTACTTGCCTCTGTTTTCTTCGGCGTTCTCTTCTCCCTCATCCTCGGGGGAAGGCTGTCGCGCATCCTCGAGATCGAGCTGAAGCAGAGCTGGGCCGTCTTCGCGTCGGTCGGGCTCCAGAGCCTGCTCTTCCTCCACATCGCCCCGGACGCGCTCGTCACGCCGATCCATCTCGGCGAGCTACGCGCTCCTCTTCGTCTTCGCGTTCGCGAACGTGAAGAACCTCGCGATCCTGCCGCTCTCGCTCGGCATGGCGCTCAACTGTCTCGCGATCGTCGCGAACGGCGGCAAGATGCCCGTCTCGCCGAGCGCGTGGGAGGCCGTCGGCCTCGATGCCGGCGAGCACTCGAACGTCCAGCTGGGCGGCGCGCACCTCGCGTGGCTCGGCGACGTCTTCGCGCTCCCGTCCGGCTTCCCGATGGCGAACGCCTTCTCGGTCGGGGACATCCTGATCGGGATCGGGATGATCGGGCTCATGGTCGCGGTCACGACCGGCGACGGCTCAGAGCGCGCGCTCGTCCCGGGCCGGATGCTCCGCCCGATGCGCGTGGCGACCTTCCGGCGCCTCGCGATCGGCAAGCTCGTCTCGCACCTCGGCGACTGGCTGACGATCGCCGCCCTCGTCGGCTGGGTGTACCAGCAGAGCCAGTCCACCGTGCAGGTCGCCGATCCTCATGCTCGTCCGCCTCATTCCGCCGATCGTCGGCGGCGGTGTCGCGGCCGCGGTCGTCGACCGGCTGCCCAAGGCGCGCCTGCTCGCCTGGATGGAGATCATGCGCGGCGCGGTCGTGATCGGCGCCCTCGTCGGCGTCGTCCTCGACATCAGCGCGCTCGCCTTCCTGGCGGTCGCCGTCTCCGGCGTGCTCGCCGCGATCTCGGCGGCGACGCTGCGCGCGCTCGTCCCGTCGATTCTTCCGCCCGAGGATCTCCCCGCCGGAAACGCGGGCCTCGGCCTCGCGCAGGACGGCGCGATGGCGATCGGCGCCCTGCTCGCCGGCATCGCCCTGACGACCGCGGACGCAACGCTCGCGCTCGCGGTCGACCTCGTCACCTTCGTGATCGCCGCGGCGCTGTACTGGACCGTCGCCAACTCGACCGTCGCGATCAAGGCAACGGCGGGCGCTACCGGCGGGATCGTCGCCGGCGTTCGCTACGTCCTGAAGAAGCGCGTGATCCTGATCGTCGTCCTCTCCTTCGGCGCGGCCACGGTCGCGACCGGCCTCACGAACGCGACGCTTCCCCGGTTCCTCGACGGCCAGCTCGGCCTCGGGCCGGGCGCCTACGGCTTCGGCCTCGCCGCCCTCGCCGGCGGTCTGGCCCTCGGCGAGACGGTCGTCGGCTTCGCCCGCGTCGGCGCCTCGAGCGCCCGCTGGATCGGCGTGGCCCTGATCTTCATGGCGGCCGTCTTCCTGACGCTCGCCAGCACGACGCACGCGCCGACCGCGCTGCTCCTCCTCGCCTGCATCGGCTTCCTCGACGGGACGACCGACGTCCTCTTCGAGACGATCGTCCAGCGCGAGGCCGACCCGCAGTACTACGGCCGCGTGTTCGGGCTCGCCTCCGCGTTCTTCACCACCACGATGATGAGCGCCGTCGCGACCGCGCCGCTCCTGAACGAGATCGCGGGGCCGCAGACGGTGATCATGGTCGCCGCGATCGGCCTCGTCGTCGCGGCGGTGGTCGCACTCGCGGGAACCCGCCCCGGGCCCGAGCCTTCGGGCACACCGGCGCCGGTAGGATCGCGCTAGTTCCCGCAAGCGATCTTTCGGAGGCCTTCTGATGGAATGTGACGTTGCCGTCCTCGGTGGAGGACCGGGCGGCTACAGCGCTGCGATCCGCGCGGCGCAGCTCGGCGCCAAGACCGTGTGCATCGAGAAGGAGCCGGAGCTCGGCGGCACCTGCCTCCGCGTCGGCTGCATCCCGACGAAGGCGTGGGTGCAGACCGCGCACGCGCTGACCGAGGCCGGCGAGAGCTTCGCCAAGTTCGGCGTCCAGGTGGGCGAGCCGAAGCTCGATCTCGCGGCCGCGAACGAGTGGAAGGACGGGATCGTCAAGCAGCTCACCGGCGGCGTCGCGGGACTCTTCAAGGCCAACGGCGTCGAGTGGGTGAAGGGCGTCGGGACGTTCAAGGACGCGAACACGATCACGGTCGAGGGCGGGGAGGACGTGACCTTCAAGCAGGCGATCGTCGCGACCGGCTCGTTCCCGCTGCGCCCGCCGATCGAAGGGATCGACTCGGAGCGCTGCGTGGACTCCACCGGGCTCCTGTCCCAGACGGAGGTGCCGAAGCGCCTGGTCATCCTGGGCGGCGGGATCATCGGCTGCGAGTTCGCGTCGATCTTCAACCGGTTCGGCTCCGAGGTCACGATCATCGAGATGCTCCCGAACCTGATCCCGGCCGAGGACGCCGACGCGCAGGCCGAGCTGAAGAAGCAGTTTTCGAAGCGCGGGATCGCGCTCCATCTCGAGTCGACGTGCAAGAAGGTCGAGGACACGGGCTCCGGGCTCGTCGTCCACTTCGGCGAGGGCGAGAAGGTCGAGGCCGACCTGATGCTCGTCGCCACCGGCCGCGGGCCGCTCGTCGAGGGCATCGGGCTCGAGAGCGCGGGCGTGCAGTTCGACAAGCGCGCCGGGATCACCGCGGACGAGGGACGGCGCACGTCGGTTCCGCACATCTACGCGGTGGGCGACTGCGCCGGCTACTGGCAGCTCGCGCACACGGCGTTCCGCGAGGGCGAGGTCGCGGCCGAGAACGCGACGGGCCACGACGCCGTCGTCGACAACCGCGGCGTGCCGCGCCCGATCTACACGGATCCGGAGATCGCCGGCGTCGGCCTGACCGAGGCCGAGGCGCGCGAGCAGTACGGCGACGACGTCGCGATCGGCAAGTTCCCGTGGTCGGTGAACGGGCGCGCGATGATGCAGGACGCGACCGTCGGCTGGGTGAAGACGATCCACGAGACGCGCTACGGCGAGTTCCTCGGCCTCGTCATGGTCGGGCCGCACGTGACCGACCTGATCGAGGTGGGCGTGGTCGCGCTCGACTCCGAGTCGACGATCGAGACGGTCGCCGACGGGATGACCGCGCACCCGACGCTCTCGGAGGCGATCAAGGAAGCGGGCCTCCTGGCCCTCGGCCGCGCCATCCACATGCCGAACAAGAAGCCCCGCGCGACCGCGAAGGCCTAGCCCGTCGCCGAGCGACCGGCCGCCGAACCCGACCGCGTCGCGGGCCCGCCGTCCTGTCACACCCGCGCGCGCACCTATGGACCACATCCCCGCCCAGGGTGGGGATGAAGTTCCACCCGCCGCCCACTGCGATCGTATCCGGCGAGTGCGCACGGCTTGCGCGCGGAAGCGTGCCGATGGTGCAACAAGTTGTCCGAGTGGGAACACGACTGGGACTAGACTCCGCCGGAGAAGAGGGAGCGACATGCTGAACCGCCGCAAAGCGATGATCGGATGGCTCGTCTACTCGGCCGCGAAGCCGGTGGCGAAGCGCGCCGTGAAGGTCCAGGCGAAGAAAGCGACGCAGAAGTCCGCGCAGAAGTCCGACGTCGGGCACGAAGAGCAAGGGCGGCAGCGCGGGCCGCATGGCTGCGCGTGATCGGCGCGGTCGCCGCGATCGTGGGCGGCGTGCTCTTCTGGAACCATCGCCGGTCGAACGACGACGAGCTCCCGCCGACCTGACCACCCCCGACGTCGTCATCTGCGGGGCCGGGCTCGCCGGCTGCACGCTCGCGCGCTACCTCGCCGAGGACGGGCGCAACGTCATCGTCTGCGACCGCGGCGGCATCGGCGCGGGCGCGTCCGGCCGCAACGGCGGCTTCCTCTTCCGCCAGCCGGCCGACTGGATCAACGACCTGCTCGCCGAGACGGCCGAGATCTACGACGGAGCTCGCCGACCGCATCGAGCTGCCGTTCGACTTCCAGCCGCGCGCCGCAGCTCCTGCTCGCCGCCGAGGAGGACGAGCTCGCGCGCGCCCGCGAGTACGCCGAGGCCGTCGGCGCCGCAAGAGCACGACACGAACGCCGACCCCTGGCTCGCCGACGATCTCGCCGGCGGCTTCCTCGTCGACGGCGGCTACACGCTCGACCCGCTCGGCGCCACGACCGCGATGGCCGAGGCCGCCCGCCGCGCCGGCGTGGTCTTCCTGCTCGGCTGCGAGGCGAAGCAGGTGCTCGTGAAAGGGAACCGCGTGACCGGGATCTCGACGGACGCAGCGATGCTCCAGACCGAGCGCGTGATCGTCGCGACCGGGCCCGCGCGCACGCTTCCTCCTGCGCGGCGTCGGCCTCGACCTGGACGTCACCGCCACGCGCGGCTGGCTCCTCGAGACCGGCCCGGTGGAGCACCAGCCGCCGTACGCGCTGGAGGAGGCGGCGTGGCCGACCCAGGCCGAGATGGCCCCGATCGCCGCCGACCGAACGCTCGGCGAGATCGCCGCAGGTCCCGCCGAGCCCGGAATCGCCTCGCTCCTCCTCGGCCCGCGCCCAGCCGGCCAGCTCGTGATCGGCACGTCGCTGGCGGCGTCCCTCCACGAGGAGCCCGAGGGACAGGACACCGTCCACCGCATCGCCGAGCGCGCCGTCCGCATCGCCCCGCACCTGCGCGGCGTGAAGGTCGCCGCCGCCTGGTCGGGCCGGCGCGGCATGTCCCCGGACGGACGCCCGGTCATCGGCCCGGTCGGGATCGACGGGCTCGAGGTCGCCGCGGGCTTCTCCTCGATCGGCATGGTCACGATCCCGGCCGCCTGCCGCCGCTACGTCGCGGGCGACACGACCTTCGACCCGGAGCGCCTCGCGTGATCCGCCCCCTCGAATCCAAGGACTACCCGAGCGTCGCCAAGGTGCTCGGCGAGTCGATGTACTGGCTTCCGCCGCCGACCGCGGCCGGTGTCGAGCACTGGATGACGAGCCAGCCCGAACGGGCGCGGATCCACCTGCTCGTCGCGGAGGAGGACGGGCAGATCGTCGGCTTCGGCCAGAACCTGCTCGCCTGGTACACGAGCCGCACGGATCTCGCGGCGGTCTGGATCGGCGTCGCCGAGGCCGCGCGGAACCGCGGGATCGGAGCGGCGCTCTACCGCGGCGCCGAGGAGTGGTGGACGCCGCTCGGAGTCCGCACGCTCCACACGACCGCGGTCGAGGAGACACCAGGAATCGAGTTCGCGCTCGCACGCGGGTTCGAGCGGACGCGAACCGCGTACCAGCAGCGCCTCGAGCTCGCGGACGCGGATCTCTCCGGCCTGCCCCGGCTCGAGGCCGACCACGCCGCCGAAGGGCTGCGCGTCGTGCCGCTCGGCGAGATCGACGACATCTCCTCGCTCCAGGAGCTGTACGCGATCGCCTCCCGCGACGTCCCGGAGGACGAGGTCGAGGACAACGTGCAGCCGGACGAGTTCGAGCGCCACATCCTCGGCGATCCCGAGATGTCCCGCGAGGCGAGCATGGTCGTCCTCGACGGAGAGACGCCCGTGTCGCTCGCGTTCCTGCTCATCAACCCGGAGTCGATGCTCGGCATGAGCGACATGACCGGAACGCTCCCGGAATATCGCGGCCGCGGGCTTGCGAAGCTGGCGAAGCTCTCCGTGCTGCGCGCCGCGGGGGAGCTCGGGGTCACGGCGGTCACGACCGAGAACGACGCCGAGAACGCGCCGATGCTCGCGCTTGAACAAGAGCGTCGGCTACGAGCGCGAGCGCACGCTGGCGAGTTTCAAGCGTGAGCTCTAGCTAGGCTGCGCGCATGGATCCGCTCACCGCTCCGATCGAAGGCGCGGACAGCCGCTCGCTCGCCGGCGTGCAGATCGACACCGTGCCGCTCGGCGAGGCCCGCCTGAAGCGCGCGATCTACCCGGCGGGCTTCCGCTGGAGCCGCGACATGAAGCCGCACGTCTCCACGGATCTCTGCATGCACGCGCACGTCGGCTTCCTCGCCCAGGGCGCGATCGCCGGCGAGTACGAGGACGGCTGCACGTTCGCCTACGCGGCGCCCGCGGCGTTCGTGATCGACGCGGGCCACGACGCCTGGGTCGAGGGCGACGAGGACGCGGTGCTGATCCAGTTCGACGCGGCCGAGAACACGGTCGACTTCCTCGGCCTCACCGGGCACTCGCACTAGCGTCCTCGATGGACGCCGAGCGGCCCGCCGTCTACGAATCCCCTGCGGCGCGCGCCTGGATCGCGATCATCGTGCTCGCGTTGGTCATCGTGGCCGACGTCGTCGCCATCGTCTCCGACGTCGCCGAGGTGCGCCTGCTCCAGCGTGCGCAGACCGAGCGGATCTCGTTCCTGGAGGCCGACGCGAACGACGTGCGCCAGGCGGCGGTCTCGGCCGTGCAGCTCGTGCTCTTCATCGGCGCCGCGGTCGCCTTCATCGCGTGGCTGAACCGGATGTACCGCAACGCGATCGCGCTCGCGCCGCCGAACCCGCGCTACGCCGGGTGGTGGGCGATCGGCGCCTGGTTCGTCCCGATCTGGAACCTGTTCCGGCCGTTCCAGCTCGTCGACGACGTGCGCCGCTCGGGGGAGGCGCGCGCCGGCTGGGTCCCGGTGCTGCTCTGGTCCTGGTGGATCGTCTGGCTCGGGAGCCTCGTGCTCCACAACGTCTCGTTCACGCAGTCGGAGCAGAACGAGACGCTCGAGGAAGCGATCAACGGATCGAAGTGGCTCGCCGTCGCGGACGCGGCCGACGCGGTCGCCGCCGGGCTCGCGCTCGCCGTCGTCTGGGTGCTCACCCATGCGCTGGAAGCGCGGGCCGAGCGCCGCGCCTGACCGGCGTCTGCACGAGATCTTCACACCATCCCGAAGCCGTCTGCATCGCGCGTTGCCTACCCTGGGAGCCGTGAGCGAACGGCGCATCGCGGTCATCGAGGACGAGGCGACCATCGCGGCCTCGGTTGCGGCGAGGCTCCGCTCGGAGGGCTTCGAGGTGGAGATCGCCGCGCGACGGCCCGGCCGGCGTGGAGCTCTGCCGGCGCCTGCGGCCCGACCTCGTCGTCCTCGATCTCATGCTCCCGGGCCTCGACGGGCTCGAGGTCTGCCGGCGCATCCAGCGCGACCGCGCCGTCCCCGTGCTGATGCTGACCGCGCGCGATTCCGAGGCCGATCTCGAGGTCGGCCTGGGCGTCGGCGCCGACGACTACCTGACCAAGCCGTTCAGCCCGCGCGAGCTGGTCGCGCGCGTCCGCGCGATCCTGCGCCGCGCCGAGCGCGGCCCGATGCCCGAGGACGGCCCGATCCGCATCGGCGAGCTCACGATCGACCCGGCCACGCGGCAGGTCTTCCGCAACGGGGACGAGGCGCACCTGACGCCGACCGAGTTCGACCTCCTGCTCCATCTCGCGGAGACGCCGCACGTCGTCTACGGGCGCAGCCGCCTGCTCGAGCGGGTCTGGGGCCACCAGGTGCCGACCGGCGAGCGGACGGTCGACTCGCACGTGCGCTCGATCCGCTCGAAGCTCGGCCCGGACGTGATCCGCACCGTGCACGGGATCGGCTACGCCCTCGACTCGTCGGGGCTCGTGTGAGACCGCTCGACGCCCTCGGCTCGATCAAGCTGAAGCTCGGCGTCGTGATCGTGGCCGCGGTGGCCGTCACGGTGGTCGTCGTCTGGGTGGGCGAGCGGGCCGGGTCTCTCGCCGTTCATCACCGGCGTGATCGCGGCGCTCGTCGCGCTCGGGATGGTGCAGTTCCTCGCGCACGGGATGGTGTTTCCGCTCCGCGAGATGGTCGACGCCGCCCGCGCGATGGCCCGCGGCGACTACTCCCAGCGCGTGACCGCGACATCGCGGGACGAGGTGGGGGAGCTCGCGCGCGCGTTCAACACGATGGCCGCCGAGCTCGCCGAGGTCGACGCGATGCAGCGCCACCTGATCGCGAACGCCTCGCACGAGCTGCGCACGCCGATCGGCGCGCTGCGGGCGACGCTCGAGAACGCCGTGGACGGGGTCGAGCCGGTCGATCCGGCGAAGCTGCTCGTGCAGGTCGAGCGGCTGGGCCGCCTGGTGGAGCAGCTGCTGGATCTCTCGAAGCTCGAGGCGGGCGTCGCACCGCTGGCGCGCACGCAGTTCGCGGCCAAGGAGCTCCTCGACCACGTCGTCCGCGAGTGGCGCCCGGCGGCGGAGGAGCGCGAGGTGCAGCTCGAGACCGCGGTCGAGATCGGCTTCGTCCTCGACGCGGACGAGGACCGGATGTACCAGGTGCTCGCGAACCTCGTCTCGAACGCGATCCGCCATTCCCCGCCGGGGACGAGCGTGCTCCTGCGCGCCGACGCCCGCAACGGCCACGCGCGGCTCGAGGTCGCCGACGAGGGCCCGGGCATCCCGCCGGACGAGGCCGAGCGCGTCTTCGAGCGCTTCTACCGCGCCGACCGGGCACGAGCCGCAACCGACGGCGGCAGCGGCCTGGGCCTCTCGATCGCGCGCTGGATCGTGGAACTGCACGGCGGCCAGATCCGCGCCGAGCAGGCCGATCCGCACGGCTGCCGCATGGTCGTCGAGCTGCCGCGATGAGGGTCGCCGCTCTGACGGCCGGCCTGGCCGGCGCCGTTCTGCTGCCCTTCGGCCGTCCGGGAATCGGCGTGCTGGTGGTCGCAGTGCTCGATCGCCGTCACGGTCGCGACGACCGCCCGTCCGCGGCTCGACACGCTCCTCTTCGGCTCGCTCGCGATCGCGCTGGCGGCGATGGCCGTCGTCCGCGACGCCGGCTGGGTCGTCGCGCTCGACCTGGTCGCCGCGTGGCTCGTGGCCGCGGCCGCGATCGCGGGGCCCTCGCCTCAAGGCGCTCGCGGCGCCGTTCCTCGGCGTCGCCGACGCGCCGGCGCTCGTTCCGCCTCGGCCGAAGAGCACGGGCCAGATCATCGGCGGCGCGATGATCGGCGCCTGCCTCGTCTTCGTGTTCGGCGCCCTCTTCTGGCAGGCCGACGCCGCGTTCGCGGAGCTCGGGAGCCGGATTCCGCATCCGGCGTTCGACTCGCGTGCTCGCCCGCGACCGTCACGTTCGTCGCTCGTCGTGTGCGCGGCGATCGGACTCGCGCTGGCCGCACGACAAGGCGCCGCGCGCCGGCCGTCTTGAGCCGATCGGAGCGCCTCAGCCCGTGGGAGTGGGCGCTGCCGCTCGTCCTCCTCGACGCGCTCTTCCTCGCGTTCGTCGCCGTCCAGATCTTCGTGCTCTTCGGCGGCCACGATCACGTGCTGCGCACGGCCGGGCTCACGTACGCGGAGTACGCGCACCAGGGCTTCTGGCAGCTCGTCGCCGTCGCGGTCTTGACGCTCGCCGTGGTCATGACCGCGGTCCACGCGGCCGCGACGCCGCAGCCGTGCGCACCGGCTGCTGCTGCGCGGACTCCTCGGACTCCTCTGCGTGCTCACGCTCGTGATCGTCGCGTCGGTGCTCGAACGGCTGGCGGTCTACGAGGACGACGTTCGGGCTCACCCGGCTGCGGCTCTTCGTGGACGTCTTCACGCTGTGGCTCGGCGCGCTCTTCGTCGCGGTGATCGCAGCCGGGGTGTTCGCCTCCGTCCGCCGGCAGCTGCCGCGCATCGTCCTCGCCGGGACGGCCGCGGGGCTCCTCGCGTTCTCGCTCGCGAATCCCGACGGGCTCGTCGCGGAGCGGAACGTCGACCGCTGGCGCGACACGGGCAAGATCGACACGTCGTACCTCGCGCAGCTGAGCGCCGACGCGGTGCCGGCGCTCGTGGCGCTGCCGCAGCCCCTGGAGCCAGGACACGCTCTGGGACATCGAGTACCGGCTCGAGGCCGACGAGCCGCTCGGCTCCTGGAACCTCGCGCGCTCGCGCGCCCGCGGGCTGCTCTACGCCTCGGCCGGCACGAGCCAGGTCGAGCGTGCGAAGGCGCGAACCGTCCCGTCCGCGCCGTAGACCGCCGACCCCGCGAACCGCTTGCGCCCGTCGGCGCCGATCGGCCAGCCGGCGACCACGTACTGCTCGCCGCCCACGACCGGCTCGACGATCCGCGCCGCCAGCCGCCCGAGCAGCACGCCCGAGCGCGAGAACTCGTCCACGGCCCAGCCGGACGGACAATCCAGCGCGGCCCAGACGAGCAGGTCGGAGACGTCCTCGGGCGCAGTCCACGGCGCGGCGACCAGCTCGCGCCCCTCGACAAGCCCGGCGTAGATCCCGAGCCCGTCCTCGCGGTCGGGCCCGCACACGAAGCACGTCGAGTACGCGTGCTCGACGAACCCGGCGTACCGCTCGCGAGCGCGCTCGGCCTCCTCCACGGACACCGGCGCGGGCACGTCCACCTCGAGCGACTCCAACGGCTCGACCTGAGCCACGAGCGTCTCGCCGTCGCGAACCTCGATCCCGCCGTCGCGAACGACCGCCAGCTCCCGATCCAGCGGAGGAGGCACGCGCAGCGTCACCTCGGCGAGCCCGCCGGCCAACGCGGCGAACAGCCCGCACGCGTACCCGCCGTTGGCCGACCCGGGCGGCCCGTTGAACCGCCCGGGGATCGTCACCGTCTCGGTCAACAGCTCCCGCGCTTCCGCCAGCCGAGGCTGGCGATCGCCGTGACGCCGGTCGCCAGGTGCTCGACCGTGGTCGCGAACGCGTAGCGCCCGGGCTTCCAGGCACCGTTCGGGCACGCGAGCCCGAGCCCGCGCGCGGAGAGCGAGAAGCCCATGTTCGGCCCGCCCTCGCCGCAGTTCATCGTGGCCCGCGACTTCGACCGGCGGATCACCTTGGGCGCGCCGCTCGAGGGGATCCGCTCGACGATGATCGAGACCTTGAGCCGCCGCCACTGGTTGCAGCCGAGCGTCTCGTTCAGCCAGCCGCCGCGCATGTCCGTCGCCTTGGCCGAGAGGAGGATCGACGCCGAGACGTCGAGATCGCCGCTCTCGGCGTTCGCGAACACCTCCGGCTCCGCCAGCGCAGTCCCGGCCAGAACCGCCGCCCCGAGCACCGTTGCCGCGAAGATCGTGAAGCGTCTCATCGTTCCTCCCAATGCGTTGAAACCGTTGTAGGACGACGGTAGCGCGCCCGCCGCACGCGCGACCGGTTTAGCGTTGCGCTCCCCTCATGACCATGCGGATCCTTTTCTCGAGCGAACGCCGAGATCCGCTGCCTTGCGCTGCCTCGTGCTGCCAGGGAAGATCCGAGGGTGTCCAGCCCAGCCATGCTCTGAGGGCGGGGACACTGCGGCGGCCCCGTAACAAGCCGTTCCCGGAGTGCCCGTGACCGATTCCCTCGCGTATCTCACGCCTGAAGCCAAGGCGCGGGTGCAGATCGACGCGATGCTCGCCGCCGCGGGCTGGGTCGTTCAGGACGCCTCGAGGGTGAATCTCGGCGGCTGCCGGGCGTTGCGGTCCGCGAGTTCGTGCTCGCGCCGCCGCACGGGCGGCCGACTACTTGCTCTTCGTCGACGGCCAGGCGGTCGGCGTGATCGAGGCGAAGAAGGAGGGCAGACGCTCACCGGCGTCGCCTGGCAGACCGCCAAGTACGTCGACGGGATTCCCGACGACGTCCCGAGCGCCGTTGGAGGGCCGCTGCCCTTCGCGTACGAGTCCACCGGCACCGAGACGCGGTTCACGAACGCCCTCGACCCCGAGCCGACCAGCCGTGAGGTGTTCTCGTTCCACCGGCCCGAGACGCTCGCCGGCTGGATCGAGGAGGCTCTCGCGCGAGCCCGACGCGCCGACCGCTGCGCCACCGCCTGCCAAGCTGCCGCCGCTCGACTGACCCGGCCTGTGGCCGGCCCAGCACCGGGCGATCCGCAACCTGGAGCGGTCGCTCGCCGACGAACCGGCCGCGGGCGCTGATCCAGATGGCGACCGGCTCGGGCAAGACCTTCACCGCGGTCAACTTCGCCTACCGGCTGATCAAGTACGCCGGCGCCGAGCGCGTCCTGTTCCTCGTCGACCGCGCCAACCTCGGCCGGCAGACGCTCAAGGAGTTCCAGCGGCTTCGCCACGCCCGACGACGGCCGCAAGTTCACCGAGCTGTACAACGTCCAGCACCTGACCTCGAACACGCATCGACCCGGTCGCCAGCGTCGTGCATCACGCACGATCCAGCGGCTGTACTCGATGCTGCGCGGCGAGGCCGAGCTCGACCGAGGAGCTCGACGAGCAGTCGGGCTACGAGCTCGACGCCGGACCGAGCCCGTCGAGCGTCGCCTACAACCCGGCGATCCCGATCGAGACGTTCGACGTCATCATCATCGACGAGTGCCACCGCTCCATCTACAACCTGTGGCGGCAGGTGCTCGAGTACTTCGACGCCTTCCTGATCGGCCTGACCGCCACGCCCGAGCAAGCAGACCTTCGGCTTCTTCAACCAGAACCTGGTCATGGAGTACGGCCACGAGCAGGCCGTGGCCGACGGCGTCAACGTCGACTACGACGTCTACCGCATCCGCACCGAGATCACCGAGCGCGGGCGCAACGGTCGAGGCCGGGTCTACGTCGACGCAGTTCCGCGACCGCGCAGACCGCGCAAGACGCGCTGGGAGCAGCTCGACGAGGACCTCGCCTACGACGCCGACGCAGCTCGACCGCGCCGTGGTCGCCAAGGACCAGATCCGCACCGTGATCCGCACCTTCCAGCGACAAGCTCTTCACCGAGATCTTCCCCGGCCGCACCGAGGTGCCCAAGACGCTGATCTTCGCCAAGGACGACAGCCACGCCGAGGACATCGTGCGGATCGTCCGCGAGGAGTTCGGCAAGGGCAACGACTTCGCCAGAAGATCACCTACAAGCACCGACCGGCGCGAAGCCCGAGGACCTGATCGCAGCGTTCCGCAACAGCTACAACCCGCGCATCGCCGTCACCGTGGACATGATCGCCACCGGCACCGACGTGAAGCCGCTCGAGATGCGTGATGTTCATGCGCATCGGTCAAGAGCCGCAACTTACTTCGAGCAGATGAAGGGCCGCGGCGTGCGCGTCATCGACGACACCGACCTGCAGGCCGTCACGCCCGACGCCGACGCCAAGGACCGCTTCGTGATCGTCGACGCCGTCGGCGTCACCGAGACCGAGCTCATCGAGACCCACCCGCTCGACCGCAAGCCGACCGTCCCGCTCGAGAAGCTCCTCCACCAGTCGCATTCGGCGACCGCGACCCCGACGTCGTCTCGTCGCTCGCCGCGCGCCTCGCCCGGCTCGACCGGCAGCTCGACCACGGCCGACCGCGACGAAGCTCGACGAGCTCGCCGGCGGCTCGACCTCAAGGCGATCGCGCGCGCGCTGGTCGAGGCGCTCGACCCCGACCGCCAGCTCGCCGCCGCCGCAGGCGTCGACCGGGACGACGAGCCCGACGTCGACGCAGATCGCAGCGGCCGCAGGCGACGCTGCTCGACGCAGCCGTCGCAGCCGCTCGCCGCCAACCCCGAGCTGCGCGAGCGAGCTCGTCGAGCGTGCGCCGCAGCTACGAGCAGATGATCGACGAGACCTCCGCAGGACGACGTCATCGACGCCGGCTACTCCGAGGACGCCGCCGACCGCGCCCGCCAGACCGTCGAGTCGTTCGAGGCGTTCATCGACGAGCACAAGGACGAGATCACCGCCCTCCAGGTCCTCTACAGCCGCCCGTACGCGCAGCGGCTGACCTTCCGCGAGGTCAAGGAGCTCGCCGAGGCGATCGGACGGCCGCCGCACCGCTGGACCCCGAGCGGCTCTGGGCAGGCCTACGAGACGCTCGACCGCTCGAAGGTCCGCGGCTCCGGCCGGCAGCGTCCTCACCGACCTCGTCTCGCTCGTCCGCTTCGCCCTCGCACCAGGACGACGAACTGGTCGCCGTACCCCGACGCGTCGACGAGCGCTTCGAGGCCTGGCTGCTCCAGCAGGAGAACGCCGGCCGCGAGCTTCACCGCCGAGCAGCTCGCACTGGCTCGAGCTGCATCCGCGACCACGTCGCCGCCATCCTCGCGCATCGACGCCCGACGACTTCGACTACGCGCCGTTCGTCCAGCACGGCGGCCTCGGCAGGGCCGCGCAGGTCTTCGGCGACGACCTCGACGCCGCTGCTCGACGAGCTCAACGAGGTGCTCGCGGCATGACCGATCTGCCGACCGGCTGGGAGTGGACGACGCTCGGCGACGCTTGGCGGTCGTCGGCGGATCGGACTCCGAGAGAGCTGCTCGGACATACTGGCGAGGCGAAATTCCATGGCGACGTCCCGAACGTCGAGCGACTCGACGCGGATCGAGCTGGTTCGAGATCAAGTCCGTCGACGGAGCAGCGATGTCGACGACGGAGCTCGCCGGTCAGCGATGCTCTCGCTCAGCACGGGCAGTGCTGTTCAGTCGGCAAGCACCGATTACGTCGCACAGTCGATGGCCGACGTGCCGTCGCGCTCGAACCACGTGATCAGGCATCGACTCCGCGCGAGTAGCGCTCGAGGCGAGTACGTTCCTCGACCGCGTGCGAGCCGACGCCAGCTGCGACTCTGCGATCATCACGGCGAAGTCGGCAACGCACGTGTCGGCGACCTCGACGCAGGCCGCTGCTCGACGTCGAGTTCCGCTCCGCCGTCGCGGAGCAGCGGCGGATCGTCGCCGCGATCGAGGAGCAGTTCTCGCGGCTCGACGCCGCCGACGCGCTGCTTGACGCAGTGCGGCGCGACTTCGCCTCCTCGAGCGATCGGGCGCTGCGGCTCGCATCGAGCGCTCGGCCATCTCGGCCAGGCCGACGTCTCGGTGACGATCGCGCGAGCATCGACGGCGCGGCGTTCAGACGACGTCTCCGAAGCGCCGACCGTGGACGACATCGACGCGCTACCTGCGGGCTGCGAACGTCGAGCGAGGTCGGCGTCGACTTCGAGCTCCAGACGTAAGCCGATGGACGTCGACTGCGAACGAGCTGAGCACGATCGCCTGGCGCCGGCGACGTCCTTCTCGACGAGCGTATCGGGACAAGCTCGGCGAGGTCGGCAGATCGCTCTGGCGAGCGAGCGATCGAGGACTGCGTCCATCCAGAACACGTGATTCGCGTGCAGCTCGACGCGACGTCGACTCCGGATTCCGTCGGCTCGTGTCGCTCCACACGGTGCTCGCAGGCGCAGTTCGCGACGAACGCGACACGATGCGACCATCAACCTCGCGCCGACGACCTGTCAGACGCTGAGCCGACTCCCGTTGCCGCCGATTGACGAGCAGCGCCGAGATCGTCGCCAGGTCGAGCTGCAGCTCTCACTGATCGACTCGTTGCGCGCTGCGCGTCGAGTCGCGCAGAAGCGCGACGCTGCGGCGCTGCGTCGAGTCGATCCTCGAGCGCGCGTTCGCGGCGAGCTCGTGCCGCAGGATCCCGACGACGAGCCGGCGTCGGTGCTCCTCGAGCGCATCCGCGCCGAGCGAGCTGCGGCAACCGCCGACCGAGCCGTCGGAAGGCGAGAGACGTCGTGAGCGACACACAACGGCGCTCGTCCAGAAGCTCTGGAACTACTGCAACGTCCTGCGCGACGACGGGCTGTCCTACGGCGACTACGTCGAGCAGCTCACCTACCTGCTGTTCCTGAAGATGGCGCGACGAGCAGACGCAGCCGCCGTTCAACCGAGCCGTCGTCGATCCCCGAGGGCTACGACTGGCCGTCGCTGCTCGACGCGCGACGGCGACGAGCTCGAAGTCCACTACCGCCACATGCTGGACGAGCTCGGCAAGCAGCCGGGCATGCTCGGCTCATCTTCCGCAAGGCGCAGAACCAGATCCAGGACCCGGCCAAGCTGCGGCGGCTGATCGTCGACCTGATCGACAAGGAGACGTGGACTGACGCTCGACGCCGACGTGAAGGGCGACGCCTACGAGGGGCTGCTGGAGAAGAACGCCGAGGACGTCAAAGGCGGCGCGGGCCAGTACTTCACGCCGCGGCCGCTGATCCAGGCGATGGTCGACGTGCATGCAGCCCGAGCCGGGCGAGACGATCTGCGACCCGGCCTGCGGCACCGGCGGCTTCCTGCTCGCGGCGCACGACTACATCGCCGAGCACTACGAAGCTCGACCGCGACCAGAAGAAGCACCTGCGCTACGAGGCGCTTCGCGGCGTCGAGATCGTCGACAACACCGCCCGGCTCTGCGCGATGAACCTGTTCCTCCACGGCATCGGCCCGGACGACGACGACGCGAGCCGCCGATCACGATCGACGACGCCTGCGCGCCGAGCCCGGCGAGCGGTTCGACATGGTGCTGACCAACCCGCCGTTCGGCAAGAAGTCGTCGATCACCGATCGTCAACGAGGAGGGCGAGACCGAGCAGCGAGACGCTCACCGTACGACCGCGACGACTTCTGGGCGACGACCTCGAACAAGCAGCTCAACTTCGTCCAGCACGTCAAGACGCTGCTCAAGATCAACGGCCGCGCCGCGGTGGTCGTGCCCGACAACGTGCTGTTCGAGGGCGGCGCCGGCGAGACGGTCCGCCGCAAGCTGCTGCACGAGTGCGACGTCCACACGCTGCTGCGCCTGCCGACCGGCATCTTCTACGCGCAGGGCGTGAAGGCGAACGTGCTGTTCTTCGACCGCAAGCCGGCGCGCGAGACGCCGTGGACGCAAGGAGCTCTGGATCTACGACCTGCGCACGAACAAGCACTTCACGCTGAAGACAGAACCCGCTGCAGCGCGAGCGACCTCGACGAGTTCGTCGCGCTGCTACAAGCCCGGACGACCGCGCACGAGCGCGAGGAGAGCGAGCGGTTCCAGCGCTTCACGCTACGACGAGCTGCTGGCGCGCGACAAGGCGAGCCTCGACATCTTCTGGCTCCGCGACGAGTCGCTGGAGGACACCGACAACCTGCCGGCGCCGGAGGTGATCGCGCAGGAGATCGTGGAGGACCTGGAAGCGGCGCTGGCGGAGTTCGCGGCGATCGCCGAGAGTCTGTCTGGATCATCTGACCCGGGAGAAAAATCAGCAACATCAAGCTGTTTCGGATCGACAAGGGCGATGCCGTGGAGCTCAGCGGATCGGCTCTTGCAGTCGAGAAGAAGCTGCAGATGCTGATCGAGCACAACCTCGACAGCATGCTCGGCGTGACATTTCTGGCGAGCGAGCACTCGACCGGTCATGCCCACGGCGGACGGATCGACACGCTCGGCGTCGACGAGAACGGCTCGCCGGTGATTCGCAGTACAAGCGGTCGTCCAACGAGAATGTGATCAATCAGGGGCTCTTCTACCTCGACTGGCTCCTCGATCACCGGCAGAGTTCACTCTGCTCGCCATGAAAGTCCTCGGGCCCGAGGCCGAATGACCATCGACTGGGCCTCGCCGCGCCTCGATGCGTCGCGGGGGATTTCACTCGGTCTGACGAGCACGCTGTGTCGCAGATCGGGCGGAACATCGAGCTATATCGATATCGCTGGTACGAGGACGGCTACTTTGTTCTTGAGCTGGTGAACAGCAAGACACGACCTGTTGAGGCCGGCGGAGGGAGACGGGGGGCGAAGCCTAAGCCGACGTACAAGACGGTCACCGAATACCTCGATCAGGCCGATGGTGACCTCCGATCTCGCTACGAATCGCTCAACGCGTTCCTTGTCGCGCTCGGCGACGATGTCTCCATGAAGACGACGCTGTACTACTTGGCGTACCGACGGATCAAGAACTTCGCGTGCGTGGAGGTTCATCCGCAGACCGGACAGCTGCTGGTGTTTCTCAAGGTCAATCCTGACGAGATCGAGCTAGAGGACGGGTTCTCTCGTGACGTACGCAAGATCGGGCACTATGGAACTGGAGATCTCGAGGTGCGGCTTGGTTCTCCCGCCGACTTGGAACGCGCCAAGCCGCTAATCGAAATGAGCTACGACGCCGGGTAGCTCCACCAAGGCGGGCCTGTTTCGAGTTCAAGGTCAGAAAACTCAGGAGGTCTGTCGGTGTGATCTGAGAATGGTCGCCTTGCGTTTCTCGCCAACCGACCTGAACGGCTTCCTCGCCTGCCCGCACCTCACGGCGCTGCAGGTCGCGGTCGCGCTCGACGAGATCAAGAAGCCCTACCGCGTCAACCGCGCACGCGGAGCTCATTCAGCGCAAGGGGGACGAGCACGAGGCTCGGTACCTCGCGCGGCTCGCGGACGAGGGCCGCGACATCACCACGATCGACTTCGACGACCGCGACTGGGAACGCGCCGCGCCCGAGACCGAGCGGGCGATCCGCGACGGAGCCGACGTCATCTACCAGGCCGCGCTCCGCGAAGGCGACTGGCGCGGGCTCGCCGACTTCGTCGATCGCCACGCCCGACGGCTACGAGGTCATCGACACCAAGCTCGCCCGCCACGCCAAGCCGGCGCACGTGCTTCAGCTCTGCTTCTACACCGAGCAGATCGCGCGGATCCAGGGGCACGAGCCGCGCAGCAGATGCACGTCGTCACCGGGATCGGCGAGACCGAGACCTTCCGGCCCGCAGGACTTCGCCGCCTACTACCGGCGGCTCCGCGCGCGGTTCCTCCGAGCGGTCGACGAGCGCGCCGACATCTACCCCTACCCGGTCGACTTCTGCGGGCTTTGCGACTTTCTCTCGCTCTGCAAGGAGCGCTGGAACGCCGACGATCACCTCACGCTCGTCGCCGGCGTCTCTCGGCTTCAGGTCGAGCGGCTCGAAGCCGCCGGGATCGCCACGCTCGCTGGGCTCGGCGCAGACCGCCGAGACCAAGATCCCGAGCATGCGCGCCTCGACGCTCGACGGGCTTCGGCAGCAGGCTCGGCTTCAGCTCCACCACCGCGAGACCGGCGAGCACGAGATCGAGTTCCTCGACCTCGAGGACGACCGCGGGTTCAACCTCCTCCCCGAGCCGAGCCCGGGCGACATCTGGCTCGACTTCGAGGGCGACCCCTGGTTCGACCCGGCGCACGGGCTCGAGTACCTCACCGGCTGGATCGAGCTCGACGACGCCGGCGAGCCGCGGCTACCACGACATCTGGGCCAAGGACCGCGCCGACCGAGAAGCAGGCGTTCGAGACCTTCCTCGACCACGTCGTCGAGCGCCGCCGCCGCTTCCCCGGGATGCACGTCTACCACTACGCCGCCTACGAGCGCACCGCCCTCACGCGGCTCATGGGCGAGCACGCCACGCGCGAGGACGAGCTCGACGACCTGCTCCGCGGCGAGGTGCTCGTCGACCTCTTCCGCGTCACGAAGCAGGCGCTGCGCGCGTCCGTCCCGTCGTACTCGATCAAGGAGGTCGAGGCGCTCTACGGGTTCGAGCGCACCGCGGACGTCGGCGGCGGCGCCGAGTCGGTCGAGGACTTCGAGCGCTGGCTCGAGATCGGGGAGCAGTCGCTCCTCGACGGGATCCGCGACTACAACCGCGAGGACTGCGTCTCGCTCTACGAGCTGCACCGCTGGCTGCTCGGGCTGCGGCCGGACGACCTTCCCTGGCGGCTGCCGCCGGACAAGCGCGAGCGCACCGAGGAGGCCGAGGCGCGGGACGAGGAGCGCGACCGCGTGCGCGACGCGCTGCTCGACGGGGCGGAGGAGGGCGATCCCGACTGGCTGCTCGGCCAGATCCTCGACTACCACCAGCGCGAGGCCCGGCCGCAGTGGTGGGCGTACTTCAACAACCTCAAGCTCGACGACGAGGAGCTCATCGACGGCGGCGAGACGCTCGGCGGGCTCGAGCTCGACGGCGAGCCCGTCCCCGACAAGAAGTCGCTCCTGTACCCGATGCGCTTCCCGCCGCAGGAGCACAAGATCGGGCGGGAGGGCGTCGATCCGGCGACCGAGAAGTCCTACGCCGTCGCGATCGACAACGAGCACGGGACGCTCACCCTGCGCCGCGGCGCTGCGAAGCCGCGGACGAGCCGCTGCCGCAGGCGCTCATCCCGACCGCAGCCGCTCTCGACCTGGGTGCAGCGCGACGCCGTGCTGCGGTTCGCGAAGGCGCGCGAGCGACTACCCGGCGCTCGTCGAGATCCTCGAGCGGCGTCCGCCGCGGCGCGTTCCTCGGCGGCTCGCTCGAGGACGCGGCGCTCAGCCTCGACGGCAGCTACCTCTTCGTGCAGGGCCCGCCCGGCTCGGGGAAGACCTGGAACGGCGCGCGGATGGCGATCGCGCTCATGCAGGCCGGGTCGGCGCGTCGGCGTGACGGCGCTCAGCCACAAGGCGATCCACAAGTTCCTCGAGGACGTCGAGGAGGCGGCGGTCGAGGCCGGGTTCGAGTTCCGCGGGATGAAGAAGGCGAGCGGCGAGGAGTCGCAGCTTCGAGGGGCGGTTCATCGAGAGCACGGGCTCGAACGACGGCGATGCTCGATCCCGAGCTGCAGCTCGTCGCCGGCACGTCGTTCCTCTTCGCGCGCGAGGACATGGACCGGCACGTCGACACGCTGTTCATCGACGAGGGCGGGCAGTTCGCGCTCGCCGACGCGCTCGCGGTCGGGACGGCCGCGCGGAACGTCGTCGTGCTCGGCGACCCGAACCAGCTGCCGCAGGTGTCGCAGGGCTCGCATCCCGACGGGCGCGAACGCGTCGGTCGCTCGAGCACCTGCTCGGCGAGCGACGAGACGCTGCCGCCCGAGCATGGGCGTGTTCCTCGAGGAGACCTGGCGCATGCGGCCCGAGGTGAACGCGTTCATCTCCGAGTCGTTCTACGAGGGGCGGCTCGAGCCGGCGGCGGTGACCTCGACGCGCTCGGTCGCGGACGGCGCGGGCGTGCGGTTCCTGCCGGTCGAGCACACGGGGCACGCGACGGCGGCGCCCGAGGAGGCGCGTGGCGGTCGCGGCGGAGATCGAGCGGCTGCTCGGGACGCCGTACACGCGAGGACGGCGTCGAGCGGCCGCTCGGCCCGGCGGACTTCATCGTCGTCGCGCCGTACAACGCGCACGTCCGCTGCCTGCGCGAGGCGATCCCGGACGAGCGGATCCGCATCGGCACCGTGGACAAGTTCCAGGGCCAGCAGGCGACCGTCGTGTTCTTCTCGATGGCGAGCTCGTCCGGGGAGGACGTGTCCGCGCGGGCTCGAGTTCCTGTTCTCGCGCAACCGGCTGAACGTGGCGGTCTCGCGGGCGCGCTGCCTCGCGTACGTGGTCGCGAACCCGCGGCTCCTCGAGGCGAGCTGCCGCACGGTGGAGCAGATGAGGCTCGCGAACGCGCTCTGCCGCTTCGTCGAGCTGGCCGAGGCCGGGCCCGGGCCCGACGCGTAGTTTCGGCACAGATCCGGCACAGACACGTGCGCAGTTCTTCGCTTCACTGGTGAGATGGAGCAGGAACGGGCATCCGCCGAGGCCGTCGCCGGGGCGCTGGGCCTGGATGGACTGGAGGCGGTGGCGTGCCCGATGTGCATCTTCGGGGTCGCGTGCGCGCTCGACTCCGACGACGAGCGGGAGCCTCGGCGAACGTTGCGGTTCTTCGTGCCGCTCCTGTGGGACGAGGGGCTCGACGCGCCGGTGCGGGAGGCGCTCGAGGGCGCGCGCGAGGCGGGGGTGACGGGCGCCGGGGCCGCGATCGCCGACCTCGAGGCTCGTGGGCCGCGCTCGTTCGTCTTCGGTGCTGTCGTGCGCCGGCTCGCGGAGCGGCAATCCGCGGCGATGAGGCGAAGTTACATCACTTCGCAAAACTGACGTAACATGGAGGAGGTGAAGCGCCTTCAGATCATGATCGAAGAGGAGCTCGACGCCGAGCTCGGACGCCAGGCTCGCCGCGAGGGCGTGTCGAAGGCCGCGCTGATCCGCCGGTACGTGTCCGAGCGGCTCCGCCCGCTGCCGCCGATCGAGGAGGACCCGCTGTGGGGTCTCGTCGGGATGGTTGACGGTAGCCCCGACGACTCGTCGCGGATCGACGAAGTCGTGTACGGCGATCTCGGCCGATGATCTTCGTCGATTCGTCCTTCTGGATCGGTCTGAGCAGGCTCCGCGACGACCGGCACGACGACACTCTTCGACTTCTGCACGCGAACCAGCGCACGCAGCTGATCACGACGAATCACGTCTGCGGGGAGACGTGGACGTTTCTCCGGAAGCGTGACGGCCACGAGACTGCGGTTCGATTCATCGACGCGTCCGAAGGAGCGCGGCGGCTAGAGATCGTCGAGGTAACGCAGGAGGTCGAGCGCGATGCATGGGCCTGGCTGCGCCGCCACGACGAGCGGCCGTACTCGTTCGTCGACGCGACCAGCTTCGCGCTCATGCGCCGGCTCGGGATCCGCGATGCGTTTGCGTTCGACGGCGACTTCGCGGCGGCCGGGTTCGTCGAGCTCCGGCCCGAGTAGCCGGTCCAGTCAGCGCCTCCGATTCGCTTCGCTGAAGCAGCGGTTCGCCTTCGCCCGGTGCGCGGGGTTGCCGGTGCGCCGGTAGAGATCCTGGTAGACGCGGCCGGCGGTGGCGTTCGCGATGCGGTTCCGCTTCGCCTCGTCCAGCAGGAGGTCGGCTTCCTCGCGCGCGGTGTCGAGGCGGCCCAGGTCGGCCAGGATCGCGATCAGCGACGCGTACGCGGCCAGATTTTCCGTACGTGACGGCTGAGCCGCTACCGCGCGTTCCGCGAGCCGGAGCGCGTCGGCGAAGCGGCGCTCGGTGCGCAGGACCGACGCCTGGCTCGTGAGCGCCCAGGCGAGCATCTTCGGCGTCTCCGCCGTCTGCTCGGCGCGCTCGAACCACACCAGCGCGCGGTCGAGATCGCCGTCGCGCTGGTGCTTGCGGCCGTGCGCGAGCGCCGCGTGGACCGAGCCTTGAGCGGCAGCACGGGCTCGCTCCCTGAGGATGACCGCGCGCCGCCGGGCGACGCGCGCCTCGCCGCCTTCCGCACGCCGCGCTGAGGAAGTCCTCGTAAGCGGCACGCGCCGCGAGCAGCTCGCCGGCCTCCTCGAGGCAGACCGCGAGCCGGTAGCGCGCACCGGCCGCATCCGGATGGTGGTCGACGAGCGCCCGGTTGACCGCGAGCGCCTCAGCGCCCCAGTCACCGGCCTCGGCGAGCTCCGCGGAGCGGAGGACCAGCGCGTCGTCGTCCACCTCGAGATCGTGGGCCGGGCGGCTTCGCGCCGCAAGATGGCTCTTTCGGCCCCGCCTGAGAAGATCCGCGCATGCGCCCCCGCCCCGAACGGCTCGACAGCCTGCCCGACCAGTACTTCGCCGGGCTGCTCGCTCGCGTCGCGGCCGCCCAGGCGCAGGACGGCGAGCCCGTCGTCGATCTCGGTCGCGGGAACCCGGACATCGGGCCGCCTGCGCACGTCGTGGAGCGGCTCTACGAGGTCGCGCTTCAGCCGACGGCACTCGTGCACGGATACGCGCCGTTTCTCGGGCTGCCCGAGCTGAAGGAGGCGATCGCCGCCCGGTATCGCGACCTGTACGGCGTCGAGCTCGACCCCGCGACCGAGGTCGCCGTCATCGCCGGCACGAAGACGACGCTCATCGAGTTCGCGCTCTGCACGGTCGAGCGGGGCGAGACGATCCTGCTTCCCGATCCCGGGTACCCGGACTACACCTCGGCGCCCGCGCTCGCGGGCGCGCGCGAGGTTCGGGTGCCGCTCGACCCGGCCGCGGGCTGGGCTCCCGATCTCGAGCGGGCGCCACAGAGAGGACGTTGGCGCGCTCTACCTCAACTACCCGTCCAACCCGTGCGCGGCCTGCGTGCCCGACGGGACGTTCGAGGCGGCGATCGACTTCGCCGAGCAGACCGGCGCCGCGGTCATGCACGACTTCGCCTACGGGGATCTCGTCTACGACGGACGGACGCCGCGCAGCTTCCTCGCCACGCCGGGCGCGCGCGAGGTCGGGATCGAGCTCTTCTCCTTCTCCAAGACCTACGGGATGGCCGGCTGGCGGCTCGGGTTCGCGCTCGGGAACGCCGAGATCGTCTCGCGGCTGAACCTGCTGAACGACCACGTCCGCGCCGGGATCTTCCGCGCGATGCAGGAGGCGGGGATCGCCGCGCTCACCGGGCCGCAGGACTCCGTCGAGGCCAGGCGCGCGCTCTACGAGGAACGCCGCGACCGCGTCTTCCAAGCGCTCGCGGGCACGCGCGCGACCGACGTCCAGTGCGAGGGCACGTTCTTCGTCTGGTTCCGGCTGCCCGAGGGGATCACCGCCGACCAGATCCTCGCCGAGCAGCGCGTTGCGCTCGCGCCGGGCGAGGGCTTCGGCGAGACCGGCCGTGGCTGGGCCCGGATCTCGCTCGCGACGCTCGACGAGCCGCTCGACCTCGGGCTCGAACGGCTGCGCGAAGCGTTCGCTTGAACTCCCGCCGCGACCGTCATACGGTTCGGGCCGTGCTCCGAGGGGTCGCAGCCATCACCGCAGTGCTGATCGCGCTCGTCGTTGCGCCCACGGTCGCCGCCAAGACCTACAAGGTGACCACGCGCTCCGACCACGCGCCCGGCGCCTGCACGGCCGGCGACTGCACGCTCCGCGAGGCGGTCATCGCGGCGAACGCCACCCTCACGGTCGCCGACACGATCGTCCTGCCGAGCACGAAGCCCTACAAGCTCACGATCCCGGGCACGGACGAGGGCGGCGCCATGACCGGCGACCTCGACATCACGAACAACCGCCTGCGGATCGTCCACCCGGGGAAGGGCAAGGCGACGATCGGCGGCAACGCGCTCGACCGCGTGTTCGAGGTCTTCGCCGCGGCAACGTTCGAGAAGCTCGTCATCAGGAACGGCAGGTCGGGCGGGCTGAGCGGCCACGGCGGAGGCATAGCCGCCTACGTCAAGGTCACGCCTCGTCGGGTCGTCCGTGACCGGGAACGTGGCGGGCATCTGCGGCGGCGGGATCCACCTCTCGGCGCCCGCAGCCCGGCTCGTGATGCGGAACTCGACGGTGACGAAGAACCGCGCCGATGCCGACGGCGGCGGGATCAGCGCGAGCTGCCACGGCGGCATCGGGAGCGTGTCCATCCGGAACTCGACGATCTCGGGCAACCGCGCGGACGCAAACGGCGACGGCACCGGCCGCGGCGGCGGGATCTACCTTCAGACCAACAGCGGCATCCAGTCCGAGATCCTGCGGAGCACGTTCGCGAACAACCGCTCGGGCAGCGAGGGCGGCGGTGCCTACACCGACCTCGGCCGGATTCGGATCCAGGGCAGCACCTTCAACGGGAACATCGCGCGACTCGGCGGCGGCGGCATCTCCGTGGACGGCACCGAGCCGCTCATCGTCCTCAACACGACCGTCGCGGGGAACAAGTCGGCGTCGAACGGCGGCGGGATCTTCGCGGATGGCTCGAGCGTCGTCCGCCTGAACTCGGTCACTGTCGTCCGCAACCGCGGGAACACCGACGGGATGTTCAGCGAGGCCGGCGGCGGGCTCTTCTCGGACGTTCCGGCCGGCGACTTCGTCGTGCGCAACTCGATCGTCTCCCTGAACGCCGTCACCGCCCTCACTCCCGGCGACCCGCCGATCAAGAGCGACTGCGCCAACGTCAGCGGCGATCCGTTCCTGTCGCTCGGCCACAACCTGCTGACGACGCGGTTCGCCTGCGAGGGGTTCACGAAGACCGGCGACCGCGTGCGGGCGAACCCGAAGATCGGGAACCTCGGCAGGCACGGCGGACCGACGGCGACGATCCCGCTCCTCAAGGGGAGCCCCGCCTTGAACCGTGCGGACGGCTCGGCGCCCAAGCGGGACCAGCGCGGCGTGAAGCGGCGCGACCCGGACATCGGCGCGTACGAACGCCGAACGTAGCGCGCTACTTGTAGCGGTAGACGATCCGGCCGCGCGAGAGGTCGTACGGGCTGAGCTCGAGCTTCACGCGGTCGCCCGGGAAGATCTTGATCCGGTAGCGGCGCATCTTCCCGGCGGTGTAGCCGAGCGCGTCGTGCCCGTTGTCGAGCGCGACCTTGAACATCCCGTTCGGGAAGGCCTCGACGATCTCGCCTTCCAGTTCGAGCTTTTCTTCCTTGGTGGCTATTCGGTCACCTCCTTTCGGCGCGAAGAATAATCGGCAGAACGGCGCGTAACCGTGAAAGACTCGTGTCGATGCCGCTTCGCTTCGCCGCGTACTGCGGCCTCCTCGCGCCGGTCGCCTGGCTCTCGGCGATCGTCTTCGGCGGACTCGCGCAACCCGACTCGTTCCGCTCCCTCGAAGACGACATCTCCGACCTCGGCGCGCTGACCGCCGACCAGCGCCTGGATCTACAACCGGATCGGCACGAACCTCACCGGCCTGCTCGTGCTCGGCTTCGCGCTCGGCGTCTGGCGCGTCGTCGGCAAGAGCATCACGGGGAGGATCGGCGCCGGGCTGCTCGTGGTCGTCGGGCTCGGGATGTTCTCCGAGGGGTTCCTCCGCCTCGACTGCCGCGGGATCGACGCCGCCTGCGAGAACGACTCCTGGCACTCCGACCGCGCACGGGATCGAGTCGGGCATCACCGGCGGTGGGGCTCTACTTCGCGCCGGTCTTCCTCGCCTTCGCGTTCCGGCGGATCCCCGAGTGGCGGCCGATCTGGATCTGGACGCTCGCGGCGCTTCCGGCCGACGCTCGCGGGCGGGATCGTCGGGAGCATCTTCGGCAACGGAGCGGCCTCGCGCGGCGGGGCGATCGTCTGGTTCGCATGGGTCGCGCTCGCCGCGGCCTGGATGCTCCGGGTGGCCAAAGACGCCTAGCCGGTCGAGTTGGAACAATGGGCGGCCCGTGCCCGACGCGCCGTTCGTCCACCTCCACGTCCACTCCGAGTACTCGATCCTCGACGGGGCATGCCGGATTCCGGACCTGGCGAAGCGGGCCGCCGAGCTCGACATGCCGGCCGTCACGCTCACCGACCACGGGTCGCTGGCCGGTGCCGTCGAGCTCTACCGGGAGGCCGGAAAGCAAGGAATCAAGCCGATTATCGGCTGCGAGGTCTACGTCGCGGACGACCGCACGAAGCTCGAGCGCGGGTTCGCGCACCTCACGCTTCTGGCCGAGTCGAACGAGGGCTACGCGAACCTGATCAAGCTCGTCTCGGGCGGCTTCCTCGAGGGCTACTACTACAAGCCGCGCGTCGACTGGGAGCTCCTCGACCGCTACTCGACCGGCCTCGTCGCGCTCTCGGGCTGCATGTCGGGGCGCGTGTCGAAGGCGCTCCTCGACGGGAACACGCCCGGAGCCCAGGCCGAGCTCGCGCGCCTGCGCGACGTCTTCGGCGCCGACTCCACGTACGTCGAGCTGCAGAACGCCGGACTCGAGCAGCAGCCGGGTCTCGTCCGCGATCTCGCCGGTCTCGCCGAGGGTCTCGGGCTGCCGCTCGTCGCGACCGGCGACGTCCATTACCTCCGCCACGAGGACGCGGCGGCGCACGAGGCGCTCCTCTGCATCCAGTCGGGCGACACGCTCTCGAACCCGAACCGCTGGCGCTTCGAGACCGACCAGTTCTTCTTCAAGACGCCCGAGGAGATGGCGCTCGACTTCCCGGACCACCCGGAGGCGATGGCGCGCACGCTCGAGGTCGCCGAGCGCTGCAACGTGACCATGGAGCTCGGGCGGATTCTGCTCCCGACGTTCCCGGTTCCGGACGGGCGCGAGGCGTTCGACTACCTCGTCGAGCTGTGCGAGAAGGGCCTCCTGCGCCGCTACGAGCGCGCGACCCCGGAGCTCACCGAGCGCCTCAAGTTCGAGCTGAAGACGATCAAGGAGATGGGGTTCGCGGACTACTTCCTGATCGTCTGGGACTTCATCCAGTTCGCCAAGCGCGACGGGGTCGGCGTCGGTCCCGGACGCGGCTCGGCGGCGGGCTCGCTCGTCGCTTATTGCCTGGAAATCACGGATATCGACCCGATCCGCTACGACCTCCTGTTCGAGCGGTTCCTGAACCCCGGGCGCAAGTCGATGCCCGACATCGACATCGATTTCTCCGTCCACGGGCGCGACCGGGTCATCAACTACGTGGCCGACAAGTACGGCCGCGATCGCGTCGCCCAGATCATCACCTTCGGGACGATGATGGCGCGCGCAGCGGTCCGCGACGCCGGCCGCGTGCTCGACATCCCGTACGGCCAGGTCGACCGGCTCGCGAAGCTCATCCCGGAGGGCCCGAAGGTCTACCTCGAGGAGTCGCTGAAGCCGGGCGCCGAGCTGAAGGCCGCCTACGACGCCGAGGAGGAGACGCGCACGATCGTCGACCTCGCCCGCCCGCTCGAGGGGCTCATCCGCCAGGACTCGATCCACGCCGCGGGCGTCGTGATCGGCGACCGGCCGCTCACCGAGTACGTGCCGCTCCAGCAGAAGGGGCCGGACCAGGAGGTCGTGACGCAGTTCCCGATGGGCGACGTCGAGGCGCTCGGGCTCCTGAAGATGGACTTCCTCGGCCTCCGCAACCTGGACGTCCTCGACGAGGCGATCGCCCTCATCGACGGCGACCTCGACCTGCGCACGCTGCCGCTCGACGACCCGAAGACCTACGAGATGCTGCGGCGCGGCGACGCGAGCGGCGTCTTCCAGTTCGAGTCGTCGGGCATGCGCGAGGCGCTGCGCCAGGTGAAGCCGACCGAGTTCGAGGATCTCATCGCCCTCGTCGCGCTCTACCGGCCGGGGCCGATGAGCTACATCCCCGGCTACGGACGCCGGAAGGCCGGGGGCGAGGCGGTCGTGTTCCTCGATCCGCGGCTCGAGCCGATCACCGGGCCGACGTACGGGATCTGCATCTACCAGGAGCAGTACATGGAGATCGCCAAGCAGCTCGCCGGGTTCTCGCCGGCCGAGGCGGACGATCTCCGCAAGGCGATCGGCAAGAAGATCCACTCGCTCATGGCGTCCCTGAAGGACAAGTTCCTCGAGGGCTGCGCCGCCAACTCGCTGACGCCGCAGGTCGCGAACCAGCTGTGGAAGGACATGGAGCAGGCGCAGGACTACTCCTTCAACAAGTCGCACGCCGCCTGCTACGCGCTGATCGCCTACCGCACGGCGTACCTGAAGGCGCACTACCCGGCCGAGTACATGGCGGCGCTCATCTCCTCGGTCATGAACACGAAGGACCGCGTGCCGATCTACGTCGCCGCGTGCGACGAGATGGGGATCGACGTGCTGCCGCCCGACGTGAACGAGTCGGCCGCGGACTTCGCGGTCGTCGACGGGAAGATCCGCTTCGGGCTGAACGCGGTGAAGAACGTGGGCGGCTCGGCGGCGGCGGCGATCGTGGCCGCGCGCGAGGCCGGCGGGCAGTTCGAGACGATCTGGGACTTCACCGAGCGCGTCGACCCGCAGCTCGTGAACAAGCGCGCGGTCGAGGCGCTCGCCAAGTGCGGCGCGCTCGGCTCGACCGGGGCGACGCGGCTCGGGCTGCTCCAGATGCTCGACGAGATCGTCGCGCTGGGGGTCACGGCACCAGGCCGACATGCTCTCCGGGCAGGGCTCGATCTTCGACCTCGGCGGCGGTGACGCCGGGGTGCCGGAGCGGCACCATCCGGGGCTTCCGGCGGGCGAGTACGCGAAGCAGGATCTGCTGCGGCTCGAGAAGGAGAGCCTCGGGCTGTACGTCTCCGAGCATCCGCTGGACGGGGTTCGCGCCGCGCTGGCGCGCAAGGCCGACTGCCGGATCTCGGAGCTCGAGCGGCGCCGCGACGGCGAGGTCGTGACGATCGGCGGGATCGTCGGCTCGCTGAAGCAGATCACGACGAAGAAGGGCGACCAGATGGTCTTCCTGCGGCTCGACGATCTCTCCGGCTCGGTCGAGACGGTCGTCTTCAACTCGGTGCTCGCTAGCGCGCGTGACCTGCTCGCCGACGATCGCATCCTCGTCGTGAAGGGCCGCGTCGACCACAAGCAGGAGGGCGAGACGAAGCTGATCGCGCTCGACGTCGTCCCGTTCGAGGGCCAGCCGGACGCGGAATCGGAGCGCGAAGTGCGCCTGCGCGTCGATGCGCGGAAGGCGCCCGCCGGGCTGATCCGCGAGCTGGCCGAGGTGACGACCCGCTACCGCGGCGAGGCGGCGGTGTACGTCGATCTCGAGCTCTCGGACGGCGCGCACACGTACGCGCTCGGCCCCGAGTTCCGCGTGCGGCCCGAGTCGGATTTCTTCGCCGAGGTGAAGTCGCTCCTCGGCGAGGCCGCGATCCGCTAGCCCAGCCCGCGCTGCGTGTCCCGCGTGGCCGTGTCCCTTCGGGCCACGACCGGGGTCAGACCCCTACCAAGGCTCCGAAGGACATGGCCGGTGCCTGGAAAGCGCTGCAAATGCGCGCGGTTTTGTTGCCGCGAGCGGGACATGGCCAGGGTCATGGCTGGGACATGTCCCGGTCACACGTCC
This sequence comes from uncultured Actinomycetes bacterium, assembly GCA_963705875.1. Lineage (GTDB taxonomy): Bacteria > Actinomycetota > Thermoleophilia > Gaiellales > Gaiellaceae > CAVRUF01. Next base: position 638,978 of record OY970117.1, read on the forward strand.
GGATGGGACGCGGCTACGCGCGCTCGGCGAGGCGGTCGAGGATGTACGCGGCGTACCAGGCCGGCCAGTCCTCGTCGCGGGAGCCGAGCTCGCGCTCGTACTCGCCGTGGGCGCCCTCGGCCTCGCGGAGCAGCAAAGCCAGGTCTTCGGCGGTCAGATTCATGACGTCCATCTAGTTCCTCCGCGGCCGGCGGAACCGTGAATGCGGATCGTCGGATGACGGCTCGTCGCCGGGCGATTCCTCATCGGCCTCGGGCTCCTCCGCCGGCTCCTCCTCGACCTCGGGCTCCTCCTCGGGCTCAGGCTCCGGCTCAGGCTCGGGTTCCGCCTCCGCTTCGGGCTCCTCCGGCTCCTCGGGCTCCGGCTCGGGCTCGATGGGAGGCGCGGCCATCCGCGCCACCGGCGGCTCGTAGAGCGGCTCGGGCGGAGGCGGCGGCGCCGCAGGAATCGGCGGCGGCTCAGGCCACTCCGACGGAGCGCGGGCGATGAACTCCTCGACGTGCGAGAGCGCGTCCGTCAGCGAATGGCGAGCCCATTCGGCGCGGTCGGACATGTAGCGGATCCGCTCGAGGATCGCCTGCTCGCGCCGCCTGGCCGTCTCTTCGACCTCGGCGGTGTCGCGCAGCGCGTCGGCGCGGATCGCCTCGGCCTCGGCCTGCGCGGACGCGATGATCGAGCGGGCCTCCTGCTCGGCCTCCTCGCGCTGCTGCTGGCGCATCGTCTGCGCCTCGGACTCGGCCTGGCGGCGGATGTCCTCCACCTCCGCGCGGGCCATCTGGACGATGTGGTCGGCGGCGCGCTCGGCCGCCGTGAAGACCGCCGAGACGCGAGGCCCGATCCCGGCGTTGGGGTCGTCGCTTTCCCCGTTTCCAGGCGGAGCCCCGCTTCCGTGCTCATCCGGAAGCCTCATGCGCGGAGGGTACTCGTTCCGGACGACGGAACCCCGGCGGCCCAGGCGGTGTAGAACCAACAGCGTGGAGGGCCGCCCACGAGATGAATCCGACCTCGTCGAGCGTGCGAGACGGGGTGACACCGTGGCCTACGAGGAGCTCGTGCGTCTGCATCAGGGCATCGCCTTTCGAACCGCCTACCTGGTCACGCGGAACGCCGCGGACGCGGAGGAGGCCGCTCAGGACGGCTTCGTGAAGGCGTACCGGGCGCTCGGCCGGTTCCGCCGGGGAGCGCCGTTTCGGCCGTGGCTGCTCCAGATCGTCGGCAACGAGGCGCGCAACCGGGGCCGGTCGGCGGGACGCCGCTCGGCGCTCGAGCTGCGCCTGGCCGCAGAGCCCTCGGGGGGCGCGGCCCCGTCCCCCGAGGCGACCCTTGCCGCGTCCGAGCGCGGGAGGAGCTGCTCGCCGCGCTCGACACGCTGCGCGACGACGAGCGTCTCGTGGTCGAGTGCCGGTTCTTCCTCGACCTGAGCGAGGAGGAGACGGCGGCGGCCCTCGGTGTCCGCAAGGGCACGGTCAAGTCACGACAGTCGCGCGCGCTCGCGCGCCTGCGCGAGGAGGTGGAGCATGGCGCCTGACCTCGAACGCGATCTCCGCTCGCTCGGCGCCGCGCTCGCGCTTCCGCCGACGCCCGACCTCGCCGCGGGGATCCGCTCCCGCCTCGAGCCGGCTCCGCGACCGCGCAGAAGCCGCCGCGGACTCGTGCTCGCGTTCGCGATCCTCGTGGCCGCGCTGGCCGCCGCATTCGCGGTGCCGCAGGCGCGCACGGCGATCCTCGAGTTCTTCGGCCTCGACGGCGTCTCGGTCACGCAGGTGGAGACGCTGCCCGAGATCCCGAGGTGGACGAGCACCTCGAGGATCTCGGGCTCGGGCCCATGTACACGCTGGACGAGGCGCTCGAGCGCGCGACGTTCGAGGTCTCCGTCCCCGAGGGCGACTTCGACGAGGTGCGCTTCACCGACGACCTTCCCGGCGGCCAGGTCTCGTTCATCTGGCGCGACGACGACGGCGAGATCGAGCTGCTGCTCTCCGAGTTCCGCGCCGGTCTCGACCGCGACTACGTGGAGAAGGTGGCCGGCCCGAACACGACGATCGAGCAGCTCGAGGTGAACGGCGAGCCGGCGCTCTGGCTCGGCGGGGCACCGCATGCCTTCGGGTACCTCAACCCCGATGACGAGTTCGGCGCGGTCGAGCTGCGCCTGGCCGGCCCGACGCTCCTATGGCAGCGCGGCGACGCGATCCTCAGGCTGGAAGGGGATCTGACGCGCGACGAGGCCGTTTCGCTCGCCGAGCAGCTCGACTAGGGACGAAAACTCTTCTCAGGGACGTAAATCACCCTTTGCGGGGACAAAGACGGACCGGTTTGAGGGCGATGTGAGGGTATGGCGTCTGCCCCCTCAGTACTCGAAAAGGGCACCGAAGCGGATCGCGTCCTCAGCTGGCGGCTCGCGGAACTCGAAAAGGCCGGGTACGACGCGCCGGCCGCGTTCGAGCTCGCAGAGCGGTCTGATGTGGACCTCCACTTCGCAGTGTCTTTGGCTCGAAGCGGCTGCCCCGCTTCGATCGCGCTTCGCATCCTGCTCTAGCTCCGGCTAGACACTGCGGCGCGCGTGCGGCCCAGCCCGTAAAGTCACGGGTCTCGTGCGGCTGCTTGCCACTATTCCCAGCCCGTCGAGCGGCGAGATCGAGCTCGGACCGCTGACGCTCCACGCCTACGGGTTCATGCTGCTGCTCGGAATCACGGCGGCGGTGCTCCTCACCGGCTACCGGTGGACGCGGCGCGGCGGCGACTGGGATCTCGTCCTGCGCGCCTCCATGTGGGGCGTCGTCGGCGGGATCATCGGCGCCCGGCTCTACCACGTGATCACGTCGTGGAGCGAGGTCGACGCCCCCAAGTGGCAGGGCATCTTCGAGATCTGGGAGGGCGGCCTGGGCATCTGGGGCGCCGTCATCGGCGGTGCGATCGCGGCGGCGATCGTCGTGCACCGCTCCGGCGAGAGCGTCTGGGCGTTCTTCGACGCGGGCGCACCGGGCGTGCTGCTCGCCCAGGGGATCGGCCGCTGGGGGAACTGGTTCAACCAGGAGCTCTTCGGCAAGCCGACCGACCTGCCGTGGGGGCTCGAGATCGACACGATCAACGCCTCCGCGGCCGGCTTCCTCGGCGACAACGTCTTCCATCCGCTCTTCCTCTACGAGTCGATCTGGTGCCTCGTCGGGCGTCGGCGTGCTCCTGCTCGTCGACCGGCGCTTCACGATCAAGCCGCCCGGGATCTTCTGCCTCTACGTCGCCTGGTACACGGCCGGGCGCCTGTGCTTCGAGTTCCTGCGCGTCGACCATGCGCACGAGCTCTTCGGGATCCGGCTGAACGCTTACGTGGCCGCCGCCTTGCTCATCCTCTCGATCGTCGGGTTCATCTGGTCGCAGCGCCGGACCGGGGAGCCGCGACGGCCGCGGCGGCGCAAGAAGGATCCGGCGCCGAAGCCGCAGCGCACGATGGCCATCCCCAAGGGCCGCGTCCGTCCCCGCGGTTAGCATCGCCCCCAATGCCTGCCGGTGTTGCTGTTCGTGACCTTCCGCTCGACCTTGATGCCTTTCAGGGCCCGTTCGACCTGCTCCTGACCCTGATCCTCCGCGAGGAGCTCGAGCTGCCGGACGTGGCCATCGCCGAGATCGTCCCCGCGTTCATCGAGCGGCTCGCCGAGCGCGACGAGCTCGACCTCGAGGCCTGCGGCGAGTTCCTCGTGCTCGTGTCCGCGCTGCTCGAGTTGAAGGCCCGCGAGCTCTTCGGCGCCGAGGCCGACCTCGAGGATCTCGAGCCCGAGGAGGCCGCCAACGAGCTGGCCGAGCGGCTCGCCGCCTACCGTCGCATCCGCGCCGCTGCGCTCTGGCTCGAGGAGCGGCTTGCGAGCGAGGGCGACCGCTGGTTCCGCATCGGCCCCGCGCCGATAGCGCCGGTCGCAGCACCCGCGCCGCTGCCGCAGCAGGATGCCGGATTGCTCGCGGTTGCCTTCCGTCGGCTCGCTGCGGAGCCGCCGTCGCCGTCGCTTCGGCACCTCGGGACGTTCCCGCCGGTCGCGCGGTTCCTCGAGCGCTTCCGGGCGCTCCTCAAGCGCAAGCGCGACTTCTCCTTCGACCAGGAGGTGGACGGCCTCTCACGGATCGAGCAGGCGGTCGCCTTCCTCGCACTCCTGGAACTGCGAAAGCGCGGCGAGGCGACCCTTCGCCAGGCCGCTCCCTTCGAACCCATCTCCGTATGCACGAACCTCACCTCCGCGTAATCGACAACCCCGTCGACCGGGTCGCCCGCGTGCTCGAGGGCCTCCTCGTCGTGGCCTCGCGCCCGCTGACCGTGGACGAGCTCGCCGACGCGGCCGCGACCGATCCCGACCGCGTCGAGACGGCGCTCGCGCTCCTCACCGGGCGCTATCGCGAGGGGAAGAGCGGGATCGTCCTCGAGCCGGTCGCCGGCGGCTGGGCCTTCCGCGCGGCGCACGAGGCGGCCGACGCGTGCTCGCGCCTCTTCGACCGTCCGGTCGCGCGCGGGCTCTCCCAGGCTGCGATGGAGACGCTCGCCGTGGTCGCCTACATCGGGCCGGTCAGCCGTCCCGAGATCGCGCGCCTGCGCGGCGTCGCCGCCGACTCCGCGGTCGCGAGCCTGGTCGAGCGTGGCCTCGTCGCCGAGGCGGGCAGAGACGCGGAAGGCGGGGCGGTGCGCTACGAGACGACGCCGCTCTTCGAGCGCGTGTTCGGCCTCGCCGGCCTGAACGAGCTCCCGGAGCTCGACGATCTCGGCGGCGACGCCGAGGAGCTGCGAGCCCGGCTCGAAGCCGTGGCCGAACGGCGCTAACTCCGGCCCTGGCCAAGGATCTCGTCCGGCTCGGCAACTCAGGGCGCACAAACCTGGGCTTGTGTTGCATCACCGCTTCGCGAGATTCCGCTTGGTTTCTTGCTCAACAGGTCCTGGAGCCGTCCGAAACGGACGTCCAGCGACGCAACACAAGCCACGGTTTGTGACATCGGCCGAGCGGGTCGGCGGGGAGACGGTTAGATCCCGCGGACGATCGCTTCGGCTTCGTCGCGGGTGAAGCCGCGGAGCGTCTCGGTCGTGACGCTGCCGTGCCGCATGACCGTCAGGAGGATCTGCGCGGCGGTCTCGTCGTCGGGCGCCTCGAAGATCTCGACCAGGTCGTAGCGGCCGAGGGTCACGAAGGTGTCGACGAGCTTGCCGCCGCGCTCCTCGATCGCGCGCTCGGCCTCGTCGATGCGGTCGCGCCAGGCAGGCATGCCGCCGACGCCGCCCGACGTCCATTTCATCAGCGAGATGTAGACCGGCATGGGGTGGATTATGACGCGCGCGGCGGCGGTTTCCGGGCTGCGCTTGCTCGGTAGGAGGTAGGGGTCTAGTGTCGGCTCCGTCCGACGAAAGGGGTGCTCATGCGCCGTTCCTTCCTCATTCTGCTTTCCATCGCCGCGCTCGCCGCCGCCGCTCCGGCCGCCGCGGGCTACTCGCCCGGCTCGCCCGGCGCCGGCGATCCGTACTACCCGCTCGCGGGGAACGGCGGCTACGACGTCAAGCACTACTCCCTGAAGATCGACTGGGATCAGGCGACGAACCAGATGCGCTCGACCGCCGTCATCACGGCGAAGGCGACGCAGAATCTCTCGCGCTTCGATCTCGACCTGCGCGGGTTCTCGATCCCGCGACTCACCGTGAACGGCGAGCCGGCCTCGTTCCGGCGCGCCGGCCAGGAGCTCGTGATCACGCCGCGCCACGGGCTGCGCGACCACAAGTACTTCACGGTCGTCGTCGACTACGTGGGCGAGCCGTCCGATCGTCGTCGATCCCGACGAGGCGATCGAGGGCTGGGTGCCGACCGCGGACGGCGCGTTCGTCGTCGGCGAGCCGCAGGGCTCGCCCGGCTGGTATCCGGTGAACGACACGCCGCGCGACAAGGCGACGTTCGACTTCAAGGTCACCGTCCGGCGCGGGCTCACCGTCATGGCGAACGGCGTCCTCGTGGACAAGGACACGCGCGGCTCGAAGACGACGTGGAGGTGGGTCGAGGACGACCTCATGGCCCCGTACCTCGCGACTGCGACGGTCGGCGTCTTCGACCTGAAGATCTCGCGCGCGGGCCGCATCCCGAACTACGTCGCGGTCGATCCGACGCTCGGGCCGCAGCCGGTGCTGGACAAGATCCCCGCGATCGTCCGGTTCTTCGAGCCGATCTACGGCCGCTACCCGTTCAACGCGGTCGGCGCGATCGTCGACGACGCGCCCGACGTCGGGTACGCGCTCGAGACGCAGACGAAGCCGGTGTTCGACACGCCGCCGGACGAGGCGACGCTCGTCCACGAGATCGCGCACATGTGGGTCGGCAATTCGGTCACGCTCTCGCTCTGGCCGGACATCTGGCTGCACGAGGGCTTCGCGACCTGGTCGGAGTGGATCTGGAACGAGCGGACGGGCGGCGAGTCCGCGGCCGACACGTTCGACGAGCTGTACGCGACGCCGGCGACCGACACGGAGTTCTGGACGCCGCCGCCGGGCAACCCGGGCGGGCCGGAGCTCCTCTTCGACGGGACGATCTACGACCGCGGCGGCATGACGCTCCAGGCGCTGCGCGAGAAGATCGGCGACTGGGCGTTCTTCGGAGTCCTGCGCCAGTGGACTGAGCGCAACAAGGACGGGAACGTCTCGACACCGGAGTTCGTGGCGCTCGCCGAGCACATCTCGCACCGCGACCTCGGCCGGTTCTTCAACACCTGGCTGTACAAGCCGGCGAAGCCGGTCAGCTGGTAGCAACGGATTCTCGCGCCGGCCCGGCTTCGGCTGGGCCGGCGCGAATTCGATCCGCTTCGGTCACAGACACGCGCGGATTTCCCCGATAGGCTCAAACCTAAGGGGTGCCCTAGCCGGGGTCCCCCGGGGGACATCGCGAAACCCATGCGGCTCAATGCCTTCCTAGCGCGCTCCGGAGTGGCTTCCCGCCGTGGGGCCGACGACCTGATCAAGGCCGGGCGCGTGACCGTGAACGACGAGGTCGCCGGGCTCGCGACCTTCGTCCAGAGCCGGGACGTGGTCGAGGTTGACGGCGAGCGCGTCCGCCTCGAGCCGCTCACCTACGTCCTCCTGCACAAGCCCGCCGGCGTCGTCACGACCGCGAAGGATCCGCAGGGCCGGCCGACGGTCGTCGAGCTCGTCACGCATGAGAATCGCGTCGTGCCCGTCGGGCGGCTCGACGTGGACACGACCGGGGCGCTCCTCCTCACGAACGACGGCCAGCTCGCGCACCGGCTCATGCATCCCAAGTACGAGGTGGACAAGGTCTACGAGGCCGACGTCGAGGGCGAGCCGACCGATTCCGAGGTCGCGCAGCTCATCGCCGGGGTCGACCTCGAGGACGGCGAGACGGCGCCCGCCGGCGTGCGGCGCCTCGGTCCGTCGCGGCTCGAGCTGACGCTCCACGAGGGCCGCAAGCACCAGGTGAAGCGGATGTGCGAGGCGGTCGGGCACCCGGTCGTCCGGCTGCACCGCTCGGTCTACGCGGGGCTCACGGTCGACGGTCTCCAGCCGGGGAGTGGCGCGAGTTGACCCGCGCGGAAGTCGACGCCCTCGGTTAGAGCCCGTCGCGCGGCCGGGCCGCGCCGAACATGCGGCCGACCTCCGAGCGGACGATGCCCATGCCGTCGAGCATCGCGTGCAGCGTCGGCTCGGACGCCTGGCGCGCCTTCTCGGCGCCGATCGCGAGGAGCCGCTGCAGCTCGCGCGGGTCGGCGCTCAGCTCGCGATGCCGCTCCTGGATCGGCGTGAGCAGCTCCACCACCGCCTCGCCGACGGCCTCCTTGAACGCGCCGTAGCCCTGTCCGTCGAACTCGGCCTCGATGTCGTCCATCGGCTTGCCGGACGCGACCGACATGATCTCGACGAGGTTCGAGATGCCCGGCTTGTCGTCGGCGCGGCGGATCTCCGAGCCCGAGTCGGTGACGGCGGTCTTGAACTTCTTGCGGATGACGTCCGGCTCGTCGAGGAGCTTGACCGTCCCCTGCGGCGTGCCGCCGGTCGTGGACATCTTCCGGTCCGGCTCCTGGAGATCCATGATCCGCCCGCCGACCGCCGGCGCGATCATGTCCGGCACGACGAGCGTCTGCGCCGTACCGCTGGTTGAAGCGCTCGGCGATGTTCCGTGCAAGCTCGATGTGCTGGCGCTGGTCCTCGCCGACCGGGACCGCGTCGGTCTGGTAGAGCAGGATGTCCGCCGCCTGGAGGACGGGGTAGCTGAAGAGCCCGAGCGACACGAAGTCCTGCCGGTCGCCCTTCTCCTTGAACTGGGTCATCCGGCGCAGCTCGCCGTAGCTCGAGACCGAGCCGAGCAGCCAGGCCGCCTCGGTGTGCGCGGGGACGTGGCTCTGGATGAAGACCGTGGAGCGGTTCGCGTCCAGGCCGGTCGCAAAAAGCATCGCCGCGAGGTCGAGCGTCGCGTTGCGCAGCTCCGCCGGGTCGTACTCGACGGTGATCGAGTGCAGGTCGACGATGCAGAAGAACGCGTCGCCCTGCTCCTGCGTCTGCGCGTACTGGCGAAAGCCCCCGGAGTAGTTCCCGAGATGCTTGTCGCCGGTCGGCTGGATGCCCGAAAAGATCCGCATGGACTGACGGAAACTACACTCCGAGAACGATGGCCGTCACAGGATCCCCGGAGCTCCTCGTCGTCATGGGCGCGAACGCCACTCCCGAGCAGGTGGAGGAGGTCGTCGCGCGCATCTCGGAGGCCGGCGCGGACGCGCACGTGACGCCCGGCGACGCGACCGTGATCGGCGTCGTGGGCGAGCGCGAGCTGCTCGCGACGCTCCCGCTGGAGAGCTTCCCGGGCGTCGAGCAGGTCGTTCCGATCCTCAAGCCGTACAAGCTGGTTTCGCGCGAAGCGCGCCGCGGACCGACCGTGATCGACGTGCGCGGGCGCCGCGTGGGGGACGGCTACTTCGGGCTGATCGCCGGCCCGTGCTCGGTCGAATACCGGGAGCAGACGATGGAGGCCGCGCGAGCCGTGCGCGACGCGGGGGCGACGATGCTCCGCGGCGGCGCGTTCAAGCCGCGCTCCTCGCCGTACGCGTTCCAGGGACTCGGGCAGGAGGGGCTCGACATCCTCAAGGAGGCGCGCGAGGAGACCGGCCTGCCGATCGTGACCGAGCTGATGGACGCGCGCGACGTCGAGGCGGTCGTCGACGCGGCCGACGTGATCCAGATCGGCGCGCGGAACATGCAGAACTTCACGCTCCTCGCCGAGGTCGGCCGCTCCGACAAGGCCGTCCTCCTGAAGCGCGGGGCGTCGGCGTCGATCGAGGAGCTCCTCATGGCGGCCGAGTACGTCGTGCGCGAGGGCAACGCGCAGGTGATGCTCTGCGAGCGCGGGATCCGGACGTTCGAGACGGCGACGCGCTTCACGCTCGACATCGGCGCGGTTCCCGTGCTGAAGCTCGAGACGCACCTGCCGGTGATCGTCGACCCGTCGCATCCGGCCGGGCGTCGGGACCTCGTCGCGCCGCTGGCGCGGGCCGCGGTCGCCGCGGGCGCGGACGGGATCATCGTCGAGGTGCACCCGGATCCGGACCAGGCGCTCTCGGACGCCGCGCAGCAGATTCCCTCCGCTGACTTCGCGCCTTTCGCGGACGAGATCCGCGCGCTCGCGTCGCTCATGGGCAAAGTCGTCGGGTAATCCCGAGGTGGTTTCGCGGCTCGCCATCGTCGGCACCGGCCTGATCGGTGCGTCCGTCGGCCTTGCCGCGAAGCGGGCCGGCGTCGGATCCGTCGTCGGGTTCGACTCCGACGCCGAGTCGCTGCGGATCGCGCACGAGAAAGGCGCGATCGATACCGCCGCGGGATCGCTGGAGGAAGCCGTTGCGGCCGCGGAGCTCGCGCTCGTCGCGACGCCGGTGACGACGCTCCCCGCGCAGGTCGCCGCAGTGCTCGCCGCCACGGGCGACGGCTGCACGGTCACGGACGTCGGCTCGACGAAGCGCGGCGTGTGCTCCTCGGTCGGCGAGCGAGTGCGGTTCATCGGCGGGCATCCGATCTGCGGCTCCGAGGCGCACGGACCGGAGCATGCGAGCGGCCAGCTCTTCGACGGGGCGACCTGGTTCCTCACGCCGGTGGCCGAGACGGACGCCGCGCGCTACCGGGCGCTGCACGGGTTCGTGTCCGCGCTCGGGTCGGTTCCGGTGGCGGTCGATCCGCGCGCGCACGACAAGCTCGTCGCGCTGACGAGCCACGTCCCGCACGCGCTTGCGAACGTGCTCATGAACCAGCTCGGCTCGGCGCGTGTGGACGGCCACGAGCCGCTCGCCGGCGCCGGCGGATCGCTGCGGGACATGACCCGCGTGGCCGGGGCGAATCCGCGGATCTGGGTCGACATCTTCTTGGAGAACGCCGACGAGGTCCGCGGCGCGCTCGCCGAGCACCGGCGCCGCGTCGAGGAGCTCGAACGCGCGCTCGACGAGACCGACGCCGGCTACCTGGCGCGCTGGATCGGCGAGGCGGCGCAGCATCGGAGGCGTCTCCTCGCCGAGGCCTATCCGGATCCCGGGACGCTGCACTGGCTGCAGGTGCACATTCCCGACCGGCCGGGCGTCCTCTCCGGGATCACGCAGGCGCTCGGGGCGGAGGGGATCAACATCGAGGACTTCGACCTGCTCCACATGTCGCCCGAGCGCGGCGGCACGCTCGCGATCCTCGTCGCCGGCGAGGCGGAGGCCCAGCGCGGCGCGGCGCTCCTCGAGGCGCAGGGCTACTCGGTCGTGGTCGCGCCCGTGCTGGGCGATGAGTGAGCGGCGCCTTGGTAGGAGGGTTTGGCGACATAGGCCTGTGCCGCCGGGCCGCGCTAGGCGGCGCGATCCGGCGTCCTCGGTTGCACTCGTACTACCAGTACGAGCGCGCCCTGCGTCCTTGTCTCACACCGCCTAGCGCACCCCAGCGGGAGGCATATGTCGCCAAACCCTCCTAGGCTCCGCGCTGTGGACGAACCGGCACACATTCGGCGCATTCCCGTGTCCCATCCGTGCGCCCGGCCTCGATACCGTTCGTGTTGGGCGGCTCGCGCCCCCATTGGGGGGGAAGGCGCCGGAACCCTCCGGGCCAATTCTCGGGCGGGCGCCGACGCGGAAGGGCTGGCCGGGATGCGGATAGAGCCCGCCGCGGCGGTGCGCGGGGACGTTCGCGTCCCCGGCGACAAGTCGATCTCGCACCGGGCGCTGCTCGTCGGCGCGGTCGCGAACGGCGAGAGCGAGGTGCGCGGCTTCGGCGCTTCCGCCGACACGCTCGCCACGGCCGACGCGATGCGTTCGCTGGGCGCGACCGTCGAGATCTCAGGCGAGACCGTCCACATCCAGGGCGTCGGGCTCGGGAACCTCGCAGCCGCCCGACGAGCCGATCGACTGCCGCAACGCGGGCACGCTCATCCGGCTCCTCTCCGGCCTCGTCGCCGGCCAGCCGGGCCGCTTCGAGCTGACCGGGGACGAGTCGCTCTCCACCCGCCCGCTCGAGCGCGTCGCCGAGCCGCTCCGCGAGATGGGCGCGCACGTCGAGACGACCGACGGCCACGCGCCGATCGTGATCGCGCGGCGACCGCCTCCACCCGATCCGCTACGAGCTGCCGGTCGCGAGCGCCCAGGTGAAGTCGGCCATCCTCCTCGCCGGGATCCAGGCGAGCGACGGCCCGACCGTCGTCGTCGAGCCGCAGCCCACCCGCGACCACACCGAGCGGCTGCTCGAGGCCTGCGGCGCACGCGTGTCCCGCTCGCACCGTGCGATCTCCGTCTGGCCCGCGCCGCAGCTCAAGCCGCTCGACCTCGAGATTCCCGGCGACTTCTCCTCCGCCGCGCCGTACATCGTCGCTGCGACGCTCCTCTCGGGCTCCGACCTGCGCCTGCACGGGATCGGGATCAACCCGACGCGCACCGGGCTCCTCAGCGTGCTCGACCGGATGGGCGCCCGCGTCTCGCTCTTCAACCGCCGCACCGTCGGCGGCGAGCCGGTCGCCGACATCGAGGTCGGGCCCGCCGAGTTGACCGCCACCGACATCGAGGCCGGCGAGGTGCCGCTCATGGTCGACGAGCTGCCGATCTTCGCGCTCCTCGCCGGCGTCGCCCGCGGCGAGAGCACCGTGCGCGGTGCCGGGGAGCTCCGTCTGAAGGAGTCCGACCGGCTCGAGGCCGTGAAGGAAGTCCTCCGCCCGCTCGGCGTGCGGATCCAGACGACGGACGACGGGTTCCGCGTGCGCGGCGTCCCGGCCCGGCCGCGCGGCGGGGCCACCGTCAGCGCCGCCGGCGATCACCGGATCGCCATGCTCGCCGCGGTCGCCGGGATCGTCTCGCGCGAGGGGCTGGAGATCGAGGGAGCCGACAGCGTCGCGGTCTCGTACCCGGAGTTCTTCGCCGTGCTCGATTCGCTCGCGCTGCGATGATGGGCCGCATGATCGTGGCCATCGACGGACCCGCCGGTTCCGGGAAAAGCACGGTCGCGCGCATGCTCGCCGACCGGCTCGGCTTCCGCTACGTCGACACCGGCGCGATGTACCGGGCGCTCACCTGGCTCGCGCTCGAGCGCGGAATCAGCCTCGACGACGAGGCGGCGCTGACGGCCCTCGCGCACGCGAACCCGGTGACGATCGAGCCCGGCTCGATCACGATCGACGGCCGCGACGTCACCAAGGAGATCCGCACCGTCGAGATCGACCGTGTCGTCTCGTCGCTCGCGCGCCACCAGGACGTCCGGGCGGTGCTCCGCGAGCGGCAGCGCGCGATCGCCGACGAGGGGAACGCCGTGATGGAGGGCCGCGACATCGGCGCCGTGGTGTGTCCCGACGCCGACGTGAAGGTCTTCCTCACCGCCGACGAGGCCGAGCGGGCACGACGGCGGACCGACGACCGTCCGGGCCTTGGCACCGACGCGCTCGCGACCGACCTGCGCCTGCGCGACGAGCGCGACGCGGCCCAGATGGGCGCCGCCCCCGACGCGACCTTGATCGACACGACCGCACTCTCGATCGACGACGTCGTGGACACGATCGAGGCGATGGTCGCCGCGAAGGCGGGCGCCTGATGGATCGCCACGACATCATCTACTGGGGCTTCGGCAAGACCGTCTTGACCGGGGCCGTCCACGCCGTCGCCGACCTCAAGACCTACGGCAAGGACCGAGTCCCCCGCGAGGGCGGAACCGTGCTCGCCATGAACCATCTCCACTGGATCGACGTGCCGGGCGTCGGCGCGGTCACGCCGCGACGGATCGTCTTCGTGGCCAAGGCGGATCTGCTCAAGGTGCCGTTCGGCGGCTTCGTCGTGAAGGAGTTCGGGACGCTCTTCATCCGCCGCGGCGAATCCGACCGCGAGGCGATCCGCCTCTCCCGCGAGGCGGTCCGCAACGGCAATCTGCTCGGCATCTTCGTCGAGGGAACGCGCCAGCTCACCGGCCATCCGGGGAAGGCGATGCCGGGCGCCGCGATGATCTCGATCCAGGAGGACGTGCCCGTGCTGCCGGTCGCGATCTACGGATCCCAGTTCTGGAAGTTCCCGCGCCGCGGGCAGGTCTCGATCGCGTACGGCGAGCCGATGCGCTTCGACGGCCTTCCGAAGAACTCGAAGGGCTACAAGGAGGCGACGGCCGAGATCGAGGCCGAGATCCTGCGCCTGTGGGAGTGGCTGCGGGACATGCACGCGCTCGGCAGGCCCGACGCCGTTCCGCCCGGCCGTCCGGCCAAATGACCGCCGACCTCCTCGGCACGGTCGCGATCGTCGGCTTCCCCAACGTCGGCAAGTCGACCCTCGTGAACCGGCTCTCCGCGACGCGCCAGGCGGTGGTGTTCGAGACGCCGGGTGTCACCCGCGACCGCAAGGAGATCGTCTGCGAGTGGTCGGGCTCGAAGTTCCTGCTCGTGGACACCGGCGGGGTCGATCTCGCGGATTCGACGCCGATGACGCAGTCGATCGCCCAGCAGGCCCGTCGCGCCGTGGAGGAGGCGGATCTCGTCCTCTTCGTCGTCGACGCGCACAACGGCGTGACGCCCGGGGACGAGGAGATCGCCGACATCCTGCGCCGCTCCTCCAAGCCGGTCGTGCTGCTCGCGAACAAGATCGACGACCCGCGGCGCGACGAGTCCGCGCTCGAGTTCCATTCGCTCGGCCTCGGCGACCCGCTCCCCGTCTCGGCCGTGCACGGGCACAACACCGGCGACCTGCTCGACCGCATCGTCGACGAGTTGCGCGCGCTCGGCGCCGAGGGCCGTGCGGAGGTGGGGGAGGAGGCGATCCGCGTCGCCATCCTCGGGCGGCCGAACGTGGGCAAGTCGTCGCTCCTCAACGCGATCGTCGGCGAGGAGCGCGTGATCGTCTCCGAGAAGCCGGGCACGACGCGCGACGCGATCGACACGATCGTCCAGCGCGGCGACCAGACCTTCGTCTTCGTGGACACGGCCGGCCTGCGGCGCAAGCGCAGGCAGCGGCAGGGGATCGAGTACTACTCGGAGCTGCGCGCGATCCAGGCCGCCGAGCGCGCCGACATCGCGCTCGTCCTCATCGACTCGAGCGAGGGGATGGTCGACCAGGACCTGCGGGTCGCGGACGTGGCGCGCACGGCCGGGTGCTCGACGCTCGTGATCCTCTCCAAGTGGGACATCACGGAGATCGACGTCGAGGACATCCGCCCGGTGCTCGAGGAGCGGCTGCGCCAGCGGCCTCCCCTGGTCGCCGTCTCGGCGAAGTCGAGCCGCGGGATGATCCGCATGCTGGACAAGATCGCCGAGCTCTTCGCCAAGCACACCGCGCGCATCTCGACGCCCGAGCTGAACGACTTCCTCCAGGAGCTTCGCGCGCAGCGGCCGGGCCCGACCAAGCCGGGGAAGGACCGCCGCCTGAACCTGCTCTACGGCACGCAGACGACGGTTCGCCCGCCGCGATTCAAGGTCTTCGTTAACGATCCCTCTCTCATGACGCGCGACTACGGCTACTGGGTCGAGAACCGGCTGCGCGAGCGGTTCGGCCTTTCGGGCGTCCCCGTCGTGATCGATTTCCAGCGCCGCACATGAAGATCGCGGTCGTCGGAGGAGGCTCGTGGGGGTCGGCGTTCGCCGCGCTCCTCGCCGAGCACGGCCACGAGACGCTGCTCGCCTGCCGTGACCCCGAGCAGGTCCGGGCGATCGCGGAGACGGGCCACAACCCGCGCTACCTGACCGAGCTCGACCTCTCGGGCGTCCACGCGGTCACGCTCGACGACCCGGCGCTCGCCGACGCGGAGACGTTCTTCATCGCCGTGCCGAGCCGCTCATTCCGAGAGGTCGTCGCCGCGCTTCCCGGGAACGCCCCCGTCGTGAGCCTCGTGAAAGGCCTCGACCCGGAGTCGGAAGACCGGCTCTCCAAGGTCGTCGAGGGCCGTCCGGTCGCGGTGCTCTCGGGCCCGAACCACGCGGAGGAGATCTCCCTCGGCCTGCCCGCCGCCGCGGTGATCGCCTGCGAGGACATGGAGCTCGGCAAACGGCTCCAGGAGGAGATCCACACGCCGCGCTTCCGCGTCTACGTGAACACCGACGTCGTCGGGGTCGAGCTCTGCGCGGCCGCGAAGAACGTGATCGCCCTCGGCGCGGGCGCCGTGGACGGGCTCGGCATGGGCGACAACGCCAAGGCCGGGCTTCTGACGCGCGGGCTCTCGCGAGATGGTGCGCCTGGGCGAGGCGTCTGGTGCCCGGCAGGAGACGTTCTCCGGCCTCGCCGGCATGGGCGACCTCATGGTCACGTGCTGGAGCCGCCACAGCCGCAACCGCCGCGCGGGCGAGCTGATCGGCCGCGGCGCCACGGCGGACGAGGCGCGCGCCGAGATCAAGATGGCGGTCGAGGGGCTGACGACCGCGCCCGTGCTCCGCGACCTCGCACACCGGCTGGGAATCGAGCTGCCGATCACCGAGGCCGTCTGCCACGTCCTCGACGGAGACACCCCCGCCGAGGCGGTCGTGCGGCTCATGGGCCGCGCCCCAACAGGGGAATAGCCGCCCGCCCGAACGGCCGCTACTCTCAGTTCGTGCGCTCGTTTCGCGCCGCAGCACTCCTTGCCCTCTCCGTCGGACTCGCTCTCGGGGCGTCCGCGTGCGGAAACTCGTCGAGCGGCGGGGCCACGTCGGGAGCGGCCGTGTACGCGCCGGCCTCGACGGCGATCTTCGCCACGGTCGACACCGACACCGAGGGCGACCAGTGGCAGGCGCTCGACGCGCTCCTCGCCAAGTTCCCCGACGGGAAGGGCGCGATCGACAAGGCGCTCGCCGAGTTCGGCAGCGAAGAGGGCCTCTCGTTCGAGAACGACATCCGCCCGGCCGTCGGCGACGAGATCGCCATCGTCGGGTTCGACACGAAGGGCGAGGACGTCGTCCTCCTGACGCAGCCGACCGATTCCGCGAAGCTGAAGAAGATCGTCGCGACAGGCGACGAACCCGGCGTGACCGAGGAGCTCGAGGACGGCTGGTGGGCCGCCGCCGGGTCGCAGGAATCGCTCGACGCGTTCAACGAGGCGCGGAAGTCCGGCGACTCGCTCGCCGACGAGGACGCCTACCAGGACGCGACCGAGGATCTCTTCGAGGATGCGATCGCGACCGTCTACGTGAACGGGCGCCTGGTCGAGACCGCGAAGGTCGAGCCGGAGCTCGGCGGTGCGCAGACCGCGCTCGCGAAGTGCTTCGGCGGCGACGAAGACGCCTCGGGCGCTTCGTTCGCGCTGGCCGCCCGCGCCGAGGAGAACGGCATCCGCATCGGCGGCGACGTCTCGAGTGCGGTCATTCCGGTGGGCGACGACGGCGGCGCCGAGCTCGACGGGTTCTTCCGCGAGGGCGCGCTCGCGTTCGTCTCGACCTCGGGCATCGGCGACGCGATCCGCGAGATCGTCAAGTGCGCCTCGGCCAACGACTCGAATGCGGCGCAGACGCTCGCACAGATTCAGTTCGCGCTCGGCCTCAGCGTCGACGGGGACCTCGCAGGGCTCTTCGACGGCGAGACCGGCGTCGCGCTCTACGCGCCGGCGTCGGACACGTCGTACGTCTCGCTGACCCCGACCGTCGTCTTCGCCACCGAGGTGGAGGACGAGGACGCGACGATGGCGATGCTGGAGAACCTCGTCACCAAGGCCGGCGGTCTCATGGGCTTCATGGGCGGCGAGACGTCGATCGGGCTCGAGGAGACGAGCATCGAGGGCATGAACGCCAAGGTGACTCCTGAACGCCGGGAATCCCGTCCTCTACTTCGCGACGACGGACGGCAAGCTCGTCGCGCTCGAATTCGGAGGCCGGTCTTGCCGCGCTGAAGAGCGGCTCGAGCCTCGCGGACGATCCCGCGTACAGCGCCGGGCGCGAGGCCGCGGGCGTCTCCGACGATGCAGCCGCTGTGGTGTACGTGAACCTCGCGGCCGCGGCCGGCCTCATGAACGCCACCGGTATGGGAACGGCATTCGGATCGGGGGAGGGCTGGAGCGAGTACGGCCCAGGAACGCCGGACGTCACGGAGAACCTGGAGCCGCTCAAGTCGCTCTTCTTCTGGAGCGACGAGCCCGACGACGGCTCGGTCGTCGTTCGAAGGGCTTCCTCGCAGATCGCAGCTAGCGGCCGCGCGTCGGTCGGTAGTCTTCCCGGCCATGCCGGAGCCGCGCACGTTTCCGTTCACCTCGGAGTCCGTCACCGAGGGCCATCCGGACAAGATGGCCGACCAGATCTCGGACTCCGTGCTCGACGCCGTCCTCGCCGAGGATCCGGCCGGACGCGTCGCCTGCGAGACCCTCATCACCACGGGGCTCGTGGTCGTCGCCGGCGAGATCTCGACCAACGTCTACGTGGACATTCCCCGGCTCGTGCGCGACCGGATCAAGGCGATCGGCTACGACCGCGCCAAGTACGGCTTCGACGCGGAGACCTGCGGCGTGATGGTGGCGCTCGACGAGCAGTCGCCCGACATCGCGCAGGGCGTCGACGCCTCGTACGAGGTGCAGCACGCCGCGGGCGAGGACGCCGTCGACCAGGTCGGCGCCGGCGACCAGGGGATGATGTTCGGCTACGCGTGCACGGAGACGGAGGAGCTCATGCCGCTCCCGATCACGCTCGCGCACCGGATCGCCAAGCAGCTCGCCGACGCGCGCCGCGACCGCCTCGACTACCTCCGCCCGGACGGCAAGGCGCAGGTCACCGTCCGGTACGAGGTGGACGAGAACGGCCGCCAGCGGCCCGTCGAGATCGAGCGCGTGCTCGTCTCCACGCAGCACCGCGACGGGATCGACATCGACTCGCAGCTGAAGCCCGAGATCATCGAGCACGTCCTGCGCCCGATCCTCCCGGCCGACCTCTACGACGAGGCGATGCTGGACGACGGCGACTTCGTGCTCGTAAACCCGACCGGGCGCTTCGTCCTCGGCGGCCCGGGTGCCGACACCGGCCTCACCGGCCGCAAGATCATCGTGGACACGTACGGCGGCGCGGCCCGTCACGGCGGCGGCGCCTTCTCCGGCAAGGATCCGACGAAGGTCGACCGCTCCGCCGCCTACGCGGCGCGCTACGTGGCGAAGAACGTCGTCGCCGCCGGCCTCGCCGAGCGCTGCGAGCTCCAGATCGCCTACGCGATCGGCGTCGCGCATCCGGTCTCCGTCGAGGTTCAGTGCTTCGGCACCGAGACGATGGAGGTCGCCGGGATCGAGGAGCTCGTCCGCGAGCACTTCGACCTGCGCCCGGGCGCGATCGTCCGCGACCTCGACCTGCGCCGCCCGATCTACGCGAAGACCGCCGCCTACGGGCACTTCGGCCGCAACGATCCCGACTTCACCTGGGAGCGCACGGACAAGGCCGACGCACTGCGGGCGGCCGCCGGGTTTCCCGCCGCGGTAGCGACGCCCCTTTAGGCCGCGCGGACGAAGAGGCCCGAAGCGGCCCTCTCGCCGAGCGCGACCTCGGAGCCGCCGCGCTTGACCGTGTACGTCTCGCCGTCGGAGGTGCTCAGCTCGACCGCGTGCCGGGGACGAGCCCCGAGTCGTAGTACCAGTGGAGCAGGTCGCCGTCGTGCTCGGCGAGGCGGACGATCTCCGCGTGCGCGCCCGGCTCGAGCTCGGCCAGCGCCTTCAGCTCCTTGTTCTCCGCCTGCTCGAACTTCGTGTCCACCGGCCAGCCGTGCGGGCAGCGGTCCGGGTTGCCGAGCTTCTCCGCGATCCGCTCGATCATGTCGTCCGTGAACGTGTCGCCGAGCTCGTCGGCGTGCACATGAGACTCGGCGGCCGTGTAGCCCATGAAGTCCGTGAGGAGCCGCTCGATGATCCGGTGCTTGCGAACGACGCGCTCCGCGAGCTCGACGCCCTTGGGCGTGAGGATCGCCTCCTTGTGCTCGCCGCGCTCGATCAGGCCTTCGTCCTCCATGCGCTTCAGCATCTCGCCGGCCGAGGCGCGGGAGACGCCGAGCATGTCCGCGACGCGCACCGCCAGGGTCGGCGGGCCCTCCGTCACCGGGTGGTATTCGCCGACCGGGAAGGCGAGGAAATAGATCGTCTCGATGTAGTCGTCGACGGAATGTCCCTGGGCCATGCGACGATTCTAGGGTGCCGCGCTACGCCTCCGTCGTTCCACTCGTCACCGCCCGGGCCGTCGCGCGGCCGTTCACGTACCTCGGCGACGGGCTGGAGAAGGGCTCGGTCGTGTCCGTGCAGTTCGGGCGCGTCGCCCGGCGCGGCGTCGTGGTCGAGACCGGGGAGGAGAAGCCCGACGGCGTCGATCCGGTAGCCGTCGACAAGATCCTCGGGACGGTTCCCGGCGCGCTCGTCGACCTCGGGCTCTGGATGGCCGACCACTACGGCTCGACGCCCGCGCGCACGCTCGGCCTGGTCGCGCCGCCCTCTCGCGCGCGGCGCGCGGGGGCGAAGCGCCGCGCGCGTCCGGTGGAGGCGGTCTCCGACGGAGATCCGCCCCGCGGAGCTCTCGCCCGCGCAGGCCGCGGCGCTCGAGCGGATCGTCGGCGCGCTCGGCTCGCCGGCGCACCTGCTCCTCCACGGCGCGACCGGGAGCGGCAAGACCGAGATCTACCTGCGCGCGTGCGAGGAGGCGCTGGAGCGGGGGATGGGCGCGATCGTGCTCGTCCCCGAGATCGCGCTGACGCCGCAGACCGCCGCGCGCTTCCGGGCCCGGTTCGGGACGGCGTGGCCGTGCTCCACTCGCGCCTGACGGAGGCCGAGCGCCGCGACGAGCGCGAGCGGATCGCGTCCGGCGAGGCGCGCGTCGTGGTCGGCGCGCGCTCGGCGGTGTTCGCGCCGGTCGAGCGGCTCGGGCTCATCTGCGTCGACGAGGAGCACGACTCCTCGTACAAGCAGGACTCGGATCCGCGCTACGACGCGCGCACGGTCGCGGCCAAGCGGGGCGCGCTCGAGGGCGCGGTCGTCGTCTACGGCAGCGCGACGCCGCGCGCGGAGAGCTGGGAGCTGCTCGAGCGGCTCGACCTCGGCGGACGGATCGGCGCGTCGCTGCCGCCGGTGAAGGTCGTCGACCTGCGCCGCGAGACCGGGCTATCCGCTCTCGACGCCGCTGCTCGCCGCGCTCGGCGAGATCGAGGACCAGGGCGGCAAGGCGATCCTGCTCCTCAACCGCCGCGGGATCGCGCCGGCGATCCACTGCCGCGCGTGCGGCGTGACGCCGCGCTGCGAGCACTGCGACGTGGCGCTGACGCTGCACGGCGACGGGCAGCTGCACTGCCACCACTGCGGGCTGGTGCGGCCGGCGCCGAAGCTCTGCCCCTCGTGCGGCGCGGCCGAGCTGGCGCGGCTCGGCGCGGGAACCGAAGCGCTCGAGGAGGAGCTCGCTCTGCGTCTCCCCGGGCTCGAGCTGCTGCGCCTCGACGCGGACACGACCGCGGATCCCATGCGGCTCTCCGAGGTGCTCGCCCGCTTCGACGAGGCCGACCGCGTCGTCCTGCTCGGCACGCAGATGGTCGCGAAGGGCCATCACTTCTCGGGCGTGAAGCTCGCCGCGGTCGTCGACGCGGACACGGGTCTCGGGCTCCCGGACTTCCGCGCGGAGGAGCGGACGTTCCAGCTGGTGACGCAGCTCGCCGGTCGCGCGGGCCGGGACGCGCCCGGGCGGGTTCTCGTCCAGACGTACCAGCCCGACGCGCGCCCGATCGCGCTGGCCGCGCGGCATGCCGTGGACGAGTTCCTGGCGGGAGAGCTCGATCGCCGCCGCGCGCTCGGCTACCCGCCGTTCAAGCACCTCGTGAGCGTCGTCGTGAGCGGCCCGACGCGCGACGGCCCGATGACCGCGCTGCGCGAGCTGCGC
The DNA here is from genome assembly GCA_963705875.1 of uncultured Actinomycetes bacterium. Classification (GTDB taxonomy): domain Bacteria; phylum Actinomycetota; class Thermoleophilia; order Gaiellales; family Gaiellaceae; genus CAVRUF01. The sequence continues at coordinate 660,247 of OY970117.1, forward strand.
ACCGAGCTGGAGCGGCTCGGCGTCGCGGATCTCCTCGGCCCGGCGCCGCTTCTGCGTCTGCGCGGACGCCATCGCGCGCAGCTCCTCGCGAAGACGGACAACCCGCGCCGCGTTGCCGTTCCGGCGGGGCGCGCTCCTCGGCACGGCGGCGAAGGCGATGCGCCGCGACGGGCTCACCGCGGTCGTGGACGTCGACCCCCAGGGCGTCTGATTAGGATCCGAGCATGAGCGAGGTCGAAGGAGAGGTCCGGGACGAGCAGCTCGACGCCGAGCGCGACGCGCGGCGGCCGGCTGGCGCTCGCGCAGGTGCGCCAGTACCCCGATCCGGTGCTGCGGATGGAGACGCGCGAGGTCGAGGTCTTCGACGAGGCGCTCGTCGCACTCGGCGAGCGGATGGGGCGGCTCATGCAGGAGGCGCGCGGGGTCGGGCTCGCGGCGCCGCAGATCGGGATCCTCCAGCGGATGCTCGTCTACCAGACGGAGGAGGACGGGCCGGTGACCGCGCTCGTGAACCCGAAGATCGTGTCGAGCTCGGACGAGGTCGAGACCACCGACGAGGGCTGCCTGTCGCTCGGTTCGGCGACGATCATCGTCCCCGTCGAGCGGGCGACGGCCGTGACCGTCGAGGCCCAGTCGCCGGCGGGGGAGAAGCTCGAGATCGAGGCCGAGGGGCTCGAGGCGCGCGTGATCCAGCACGAGCTCGACCATCTGAACGGCGTCCTCACGCTCGACCGCACGACCGACGAGGCGCGCAAGGCGGCGCTCGCCGAGCTGCGGCCGCGCGCCGTGCTCGGATAGCCGTGCGGCTGGCCGTCGCCGCGACCGCGCCGCTCGGCGCCGCGGTGCTCGAGGGGCTCGCGGCCACGCACGAGATCGAGGTGCTCGTCACGCGGCCTGACCGTCCGCGCGGGCGAGGGCGCAAGGTGGGGGCGCCGCCCGCGAAAGTCGTTGCGGAGCGGCTCGGGATTCCGCGTCGAGCAGCCGGAGCGGCTGGAGTCGTTCCCGGGGTCGGCTCCTGTGGTCGTTGCCGCGTACGGTGCGCTGATCCCCGCGGAGCTGCTGGAGGACCGGCTGTGGCTGAACGTCCATCCGTCGCTCCTGCCGCGCTGGCGCGGGGCGGCGCCGGTCGAGCGGGCGCTCATGGCCGGGGATCGCGGAGACGGGCGTGACGATCCACCGGACGACGGCGGAGCTGGACGCGGGGCCGGTGGCGGCGCAGCGGGCGTTCGCGGTCGGCCCCGACGACGATGCCGGTGCCGTGTACGACCGTTCCGCGTCGCTGGCGGTCGAGCTGCTCGGGTCGGTGCTGCCGGAGCCCACGTTCGAGCCGCAGCCCGAGGAGGGCGCGACGTACGCGGAGAAGATCGGCCCGGCCGACCGCGAGCTCGACTGGTCGCGGCCGGCCGTTGAGCTGCACAACCGGATCCGCGCCTTGTCCCCGCACATCGGCGCGCGCGGCGAGGTGGAGGGCCGCCCGGTGATCGTGTGGCGCGTCGCGGATCGTCGACGGCGAGCTGGAGATCCTCGAGGTGCAGCCGGAAGGCAAGCGGCGCATGACGCTCGAGGAGTTCCGGCGCGGTCTGCGCTGAGGTGCTCGTCTTCCGTGACAAAGCCGGCACGATCCGCGCAAGACCCGTGCGGATTTCCTCGATAGGGTCGCCACCAAGGGGTGCAACACGGGGGTCCCCCGGGGGACCGCGGTTTCGGGGCCGCGATGAGCGCCCGCCGTGTCGCCTTCGACGTCGTCCGGCGCGTGTTCGAGGACGACGCCTACGCGGATCGCGCCTTCCGGTCGGCGGCCGCGGGGCTCGACGACCGCGACCGCGCGTTCGCGATGCAGCTCGCCTACGGCACGGTTCAGCGCAAGCGCACGCTCGACCACGCGATCGACACGCTCGGACGCCGGCCGACGCGCAAGCTCGACCCGCCGGTTCTGGCCGCGCTACGGATCGGCGCGTACCAGGTCGGGTTCATGGACGGCGTCCCGCCGCACGCCGCGGCGAACGAGTCCGTCGAGCTCGTCCGGGCGTCCGGCCTCGAGCGCGCCGTCCCGTTCACGAACGCCGTCATGCGGCGCCTCGCCGAAGGGATGCCCGCGCTGCTCGCGGAGCTGCGAGACGCAACGCCGGCCGAGGCCGCGCTCAAGCACTCCTATCCCGACTGGATCGCAGAGACCTTCTGGCGGGAGCAGGGCCGCGACCCGGCCCTCGCGCTCATGGCCGCGATGAACGAGCCGCCGCCGACCGTCGTCCGCGCGCGCGCCGATCTCCCCGGCGAGCGCGATCCCGAGATCCCGACGGCGCTCACGGTCGACCACATCCCGCCCGAGTGGATCAGCGAGGGGCGCGCCTGGCCGCAGAGCCGCGGATCCCAGCTCGCAGGGCTTGCCGTCGGCGCCGAGCCCGGCGAGCGGATCCTCGACCTCTGCGCCGCGCCCGGCGGCAAGGCGACCCAGCTCGCCGAGATCGCCGCGGAGGTCGTCGCCGTGGAGAAGCACGAGGGCCGCGCGCGCGAGCTGGCCGAGAACGCGCGCGCCGGCTCGGGCTCGAGAACGTCACGGTCGTGCACGCCGACGCGCTCGAGCTTCCCGCCGGAGCTCACCGGGTTCGACCGCGTGCTCGTGGACGCGCCCTGCTCCGGAACGGGCGTGCTCGCGTCGCGCCCGGACCTGCGCTGGCGCGCGGAACCGCTGCCGGAGCTCCAGCGCGAACTGCTCGCGGTCGCCGCCGAGCGTGTCCGGCCGGGCGGCTCCGTCACCTACTCGGTGTGCGCGATCGGCGCCGCCGAGAACGAGGACGTCGTCGACGCATCGCGGTCTCGAGCCCGACGACCTGGGCGCCGAGTGGCCGGCCTTTCGCCATCCGCGCCGGCCCGAGTTCCTCCTCACGCTGCCGAGCGTCCACCGCACGTCGGGGTTCTTCATCGCAAGAATGCGCGCGTGACCTGGGCAGACCTGGCCGGCGCGGCCCCGAGATCGAGCCGTCGCTCTACGCGGCCGACTTCGCGCGGCTCGGCGCGCAGGTCGAAGAGCTCCTCGACGCCGGCGTGCGGATCTTCCACTTCGACGTCGGCGACGGGCATTTCGTCGAGCCGGTCACCATCGGGCCGGTCGTGCTCGACGCGATCGCGCCGCTCGTCCACTCGCGCGACGGCGTCCTCGACTGCCACCTGATGGTCTCGAACCCCGAGCGGCACATCCCGCAGATCGCGGACGCGGGCGGTGACAGCGTCACGTTCCACGTCGAGGTCGCCGCCGACCCCGCGCCGCTCGTCGCCGAGGCCCGCGCGCGCGGACTCGGCGTCGGCCTCGTCCTTCAACCCCGAGACGACGGTGACCGACGCGGTCGCGGCGGCGCAGGGCGTCGATCTCGTCCTGTGCATGAGCATCCATCCCGGCTACTCCGGCCAGCGGTTCCTGCCCGACGCGATCGGCCGCATCCGCGAGCTGCGCGAGGCGCTGCCGGACGAGGTGCTGGTGCAGGTGGACGGCGGCGTGACCGCCGAGAACGCCGCGTCGGTGCGCGAGGCGGGGGCCAGCCTGATCGTCGCCGGGAGCGCGGTGTTCGCGCAGCCCGACATCGGCGCGGCCTACCGCGAGCTCGCCGGCCTGGTCGCGTGAGCGAGCACCTGGAGCGGGCGCTCGAACTGGCCGAGCGCGGGCGCGGAACGACGCGGCCGAATCCCATGGTCGGCGCCGTGATCGTCTCCGGCGGCGAGGTCGTGGGGGAGGGATGGCACGAGCGTCCGGGCGGGCCGCATGCCGAGGTCGTCGCGCTCGAAGCGGCCGGCGAACGCGCGCGCGGCTCGACCTTGTACGTGACGCTCGAGCCCTGCGCGCACGAGGGACGGACGCCGCCGTGCGCGGACGCGGTCATCGCCGCCGGGATTGCGCGGGTGGTGGTCGGCTGCGGGCGATCCGGATCCGCGGACGAACGGCGCCGGGATCGCGCGGCTCCGCGAGGCCGGGATCGAGGTCGAGCTGGCCGAGGGCGAGCTCGCGAAGCGGGCGCGCCGCCAGAACGAGGCGTTTCGGACGTGGGTCTCGCTCGGCCGCCCGTTCGTCACCTACAAGGCGGCGGCGACGATCGACGGCCGGCTCGCCGCGGCGAGCGGCGATGCCCGCTGGGTGTCGGGCGAGGAGAGCCGGCGGCGCGTCCACGAGATGCGCGCCGCGTCGGACGCGGTCGCGGTCGGCATGGGCACCGTGCGCGCCGACAACCCCGCGCTTACGGCTCGCGACGTCGATGCGGCGACGCCAGCCGCGCCGCCTGGCGTTCGGGCACGGCCCGCTGCCGGAAGGATCGGAGCTGGAGCTGCTCGACGGGCCTCTGGAGGACGAGCTGCAGCGGTTGGCGTCGGAGGACGTCCAGTCGCTGCTCCTCGAAGGCGGACCGACGCTCGCCGGCGCGTTCCTCCGCGCGGGGCTGATCGACAAGGTCGTCCTCTTCGTCGCTCCGAAGGCGGTCGGCGGCGACGACGCACCGCCGCTCTTCGCCGGTCCCGGCGCGCAGACGCTCGCCGACGCGGTTCCGCTCGCGTCGCTCGAGGCCGGCCGCTCGGGCGAGGACGTCGTGCTGACCGCGTACGTCCACGAGCCGTAGCCCGCTCCGGCGGGCGGGTCCCCCCAATGGGGGCGCGAGCGTCCCAACACGAACGCTATCGAGGAAACCGTCACGTGTCTTGCGCCGATTTGCAGGGACTTTGTGCCGGATCGTCCACAGGCGAGGCGCGGAGGTCGCCGTCCTCGGCCGTGAGTAGGCTCGGCTCCACGGAGGTCACGCAACCGGGGAGGAAGACGTGCTGATCACGACCATGAACGACATTCCGGGCTGGGAGATCCAGGAGGTGATCGGCGAGGTCTTCGGGCTGACCGTGCGCTCGCGGCAACGTCGGCGCGGACATCGGCGCGAGCCTCAAGTCGCTCGTCGGCGGCGAGCTGAAGGGGATGACCAAGCTGCTCGTCGAGGGCCGCGAGCAGGGCATCGCGCGGCTCGTCGAGGCGGCGGAGGACATGAACGCGGACGCGATCGTCGCGATGCGCTTCGACACCTCCGAGCTCGGCTCGAACGTGACCGAGATCTGCGCCTACGGCACGGCCGTCCGCGCGCGCAAGCTCTAGCCTCGCGCCGACTATCGTTTCCGGCGTGTTCACCGGAATCGTCCGCGAGCTGGGAACCGTCGAGGCCGTCGACGCAACGCCCGACGGCGCGCGGCTTCGGATCAGCGCTCCCGATGCGGCGACCCGCACGGCGCTCGGCGACTCGGTCGCGGTGAACGGCGTCTGCCTGACCGCCGTCGAGGCGGACAACGGCACGATCGCCTTCGACGCCGTCCCGGAGACGATCGCCCGCACGACGCTCGCCCGCCTCGAGCCCGGCGCGCGCGTGAACATCGAGCCGGCGCTGCGCGCGGGCGAGCCCCTCGGCGGGCACATCGTCCAGGGCCATGTCGACGGAGTCGGCCGCGTCCGCGCGCTCGAGCCGGAGGGCGACGGAGCCCGGCTCACCGTCGAGCTCCCCGCCGAGATCGCCCGGCTCTCCGTCGAGAAGGGCTCGATCACGCTCGACGGAGTCAGCCTCACGATCGCCGACCTCGGCCCCGGTTGGGTCGCGATCGCGCTCGTCCCGCACACGCTCGCCGCGACCACGCTCGGCGCGCTCGCGCCCGGCGACGAGGTGAACGTCGAGGCCGACGTCCTCGCCAAGCACGTCGACCGCCTGCTCGAAGCCCGCGGCACCGAGGCCTGACCCGGTTACGATTCCCCGGATGCCCGAGACGCCGGACACGACTCCCGAGACCGCCTTCGCCACCATCGAGGAGGCGATCGAGGCGATCCGCGAAGGCAAGTTCGTCGTCGTCGTCGACGCAGCCGACCGCGAGAACGAGGGCGACCTCACCATCGCCGCCCAGTTCGCGACGCCCGAGGCGATCAACTTCATGGCCACCCACGGCCGCGGGCTCATCTGCCTCTGCCTCACCGGAGATCGCTGCGACCAGCTCCAGCTGCACCCGATGACGGCGCGAAACGAAACGCCGTACGGCACCGCCTTCACCGTCTCGGTCGAGGCGCGCGAGGGAATCGCCACCGGCATCTCCGTCCACGACCGCGCCCGGACGATCCAGGTCGCGATCGACCCGAGCAAGGGCCCGCGCGACCTCGTCCGGCCCGGCCACGTCTTTCCGCTGCGCGCGCGCCCCGGCGGCGTCCTCCAGCGCGCCGGCCAGACCGAGGCCGCCGTCGACCTCGCCCGGCTCGCAGGGCTGAATCCCGCGGGCGTCGTCTGCGAGATCGCCAACGAGGACGGCTCGATGGCCCGCGTCCCGGATCTGATCGAGTACTGCAAGCGGCACGACCTGCTGATGGTCACCGTCGCCGACCTGATCGAGTACCGGCGCCGCACCGAGAAGCTCGTCGAGCGCGCCACGACCGTCCGCATGCCGACCGCCTACGGCGAGTTCTCCGCCGTCGCGTTCAAGGAGACGTTCACCGGCAAGCACCACGTCGCGCTCGTGAAGGGCGACGTCGACGGCCGGGAGAACGTGCTCGTGCGCGTCCATTCGGAATGCCTCACCGGCGACGTCTTCCACTCGCTGCGCTGCGACTGCGGCGAGCAGCTCGAGGAGGCGCTCCGCCGCATCGCCGCCGAGGAGCGCGGCGTGCTCCTCTACATGGCCCAGGAAGGACGCGGCATCGGGCTCCTCTCGAAGCTCAAGGCCTACGAGCTCCAGGAGAACGGGATGGACACCGTCGAGGCGAACCTCGAGCTGGGCTTTCCGGCCGATGCGCGAGAGTACGGGATCGGCTCGCAGATCCTCGCCGACCTCGGACTCACGACGATTCGCATCCTGACCAACAACCCGCGCAAGATCAGCGGCATCGAGGGCTTCGGGCTCACCGTGGTCGAGCAGCTTCCGATCGAGATCGAGCCGAACGCCGAGAACCAGCGCTACCTGGACACGAAGCGCTCGAAGCTCGGCCACAAGCTCCATCACCAGGAGCAGCGCTTCGAGGAGCCCGGCCTGTGAGCGACGACCGGCTGATCGAGGGCGCCGACGAGCTTCGCGCTCACCGGCCGGCGCCGCTCGGTGTCACGGCGCCGCGGCTCGAGGAGCCTCGAGCCCGCCGAGCCGAGCCCGCTCCCGATCCGGCCGAGACCCTGCCGGAGCCCGAGCGCGGCCGGGTCCCGAGCCCGAGCCCGAGCCCCAGCCCGATCCCGCCGCCGCCGTGCCGCGGTCTTCCGAGCCCGAGCCCGATCCCAAGCCGGGCGTTCCCTCCAGCACGCGCCCGGCGACCTGGAGATCCCCACCGGGGTCGGCGTCTTCACGGGCGCCGCGGACGGAAACCGGCGCGCGGTCGGCATCGTCGTCTCGCGCTTCAACGGCGAGCTCACCTCCAAGCTCCTGACCGGCGCGCTCGAGTTCCTCGAGAAGGCCGGCGTCGACCGCGCCCGCGTGGACGTGATGCAGGTGCCCGGCGCGTTCGAGCTGCCGCTCGGCGCGATGGCCCTCGCGCGCACGCGGCGCTACGCCTGCATCCTCGCGCTCGGCGTCGTCATCCGCGGGGACACGCCGCATTTCGACTACATCTCGAGCGAGGCGGCGAGCGGACTCCAGCTCGCGGCCCTCGAGACCGGCATTCCGGTCGCGCTGGGCGTCCTCACCTGCGACACCCGCGAGCAGGCCGAGGCGCGGTCGGGCGGCGCGAAGGGCAACAAGGGCGCCGAGGCCGCGCGAACCGGGCTCGAGATGGCCGACGTCCTGGGCCGGCTCCGCTCCGACGCTGTCGTCACGGCGTAGTCCGCTACACTCGTCGGCCATGTCGAAGGTCTGCGCAGTCTGCGGAAAAGCTCCGTCGTTCGGGAACAACCGAAGCCACTCCATGGTGGCGACGAAGCGCCGCTTCAACCCGAACCTCCAGCGCGTCCGCATCCTCGTGGACGGGGTTGCTCGCCGGAGCTACGTCTGCGCGCGATGCCTGAAGGCCGGGAAGGTCAAGAAGGCCGTCTAGCGGAGGCCCGCGCGCTCGTCGGCGCGGCGCTCGCGGCGCTCGAGGCCAGCCGCGAGCGGATCGACGACCTGAACGTGTATCCGGTCCCGGACGGGGACACGGGCACGAACATGACGCTGACCGTGCGCGCCGTCCGCGACGCGCTGGCCGGGTCGTCCGCATCGTCGCGCGAGGAGATCACGGGTGCGATCACACGCGCCTGCCTCATGGGCGCGCGCGGGAATTCCGGGGTGATCCTGTCGCAGCTCGTCCGCGGCGCCATGGACGCGCTGGCGGAGGACAACGATCTCGCGGCCGCACTGCGCGGCGCCTCGGATGCGGGCTACGCGGCGGTGCGCGAGCCGCAGGAGGGGACGATCCTCACGGTCGCCCGCGAGCTGGCCGAGCGCGCCGAGACGCTCGACTCCGACCTTCCCGACGCGCTCGCCGAGCTGGTCGCGCACGGCGAGGACGCCCTCGCGCGGACGCCGGAACAGCTCGAGACGCTGCGCGACGCCGGCGTGGTCGATGCCGGCGGTGCCGGCCTCCTCGAGCTCGTGCGCGGGATCGCGGCACACGTCCGCGGCGAGCCGCTCCCCGAGGTGGTGGGGGCCTACGTGTCGCTGCCGCACGACGCCGTCCACCAGGAGCTCTCACGGTTTCGCTACTGCACGAGCTTCTACGTCGAGGGCGAGGACGCCGATCCCGAGGCGCTCGAGCGCGAGCTGGAGCAATTCGGCGATTCGCTTCTCGTCGTCGGCTCGCGCGGAGCGGTGAAGGTGCATGTCCACACGGACGATCCGGGGCGCGCGCTCGGGCTCGCGACCGCGGTTGGCGTCATCGCCGAGGTCGATGTGAAGAACATGCACATGCAGATCGCAGACCGCGAGGAGCGGCTGGCGACGGAGACGACGCACTGTGGCGTTGTGGCGGTTTGTGCAGGCGCCGGGAACGCCGCCCTCTTCGCGGGCTACGGGGCGCGCGTCGTCGAGGGCGGACAGACGATGAATCCGCCGACGTCCGAGCTCGTCGCCGCGATCGAGAGCGTCGCCGCCGACGAGGTCGTGCTGCTCCCGAACAACAAGAACGTCGTCCTCGCCGCCGAGCAGGCCGCGGCCGCCGCGTCGCGACCGACCATCGTGATCCCGACGCACACGCTCCAGGCGGGGCTCGCCGCGGTGCTCGCGTTCGATCCCGCGCGGGGTGCCGCGGAGAACTCGGAGGAGATGGCGGAGGCGGCCGGGCGCGTGCGCGCCGGCGCGGTCACGCGTGCGTCCCGGACCACGACCGTCGACGACGTCGCGGTGGCGGAGGGGCAGTTCCTGGGATTGGTGGACGGCCGCGCGGTCGCGGCCGGGGACGAGCTCGATGAGATCGCGGACGCGGTCGTCGCGCGGTTGCTCGCCGAGCCCGCGGACGTCCTGACGGTCCTGCGCGGCGCGGATGCGCCCGACGCCGACGGGCTCGCGGCGCGGATCGGCGCGTCGCACCCCGATCTCGAGCTGGAAGTCGTGGACGGCGGCCAGCCGCACTACCCGCTCCTCTTCGGAGCCGAGTAGCCGGGGATCGTCCGGCACACATCCGGCGCGATTCCGTTTCCCACCCGCGCGCGTATCCTCGATAGGGTCGCCACCAAGGGGTGCAACACGGGGGTCCCCCGGGGGACCGCGCAAGGAGGGGTGTTCCGGCCGGCGGTTTTGGCCGATACTGCAAGGCGGATGGAGGAGCTGCGGGTGATCAACGTCCTGCTCGTCGAGGACAACGATGTCTTTCGCGAGGCGCTCGAGCTGATGCTCGGCGTCACGCCCGACATCGACGTCGTCGGCGCCGTCGCCGACGGCACGTCCGCGGTCGAGCGCTGCGCGGAGCTGCAGCCCGACGTCGTCCTCATGGACTACCGGCTCCCCGGCCTCGACGGGGTCGAGGCGACCGCCGCCGTTCGCGCCACCTGCAGCGCGGCCGTCGTCGTTCTCACGGCGACCGCCGACCGCACCGAGCTCGACGCGCTCCTGGCCGCCGGCGCCGTCGCGTGCCTCACGAAGGACAGCGAAGTCGGTGACATCGTCGGCGCGATCCGCGATGCTGCCGCGGATGCCTCTCTCGTCTAGCACCACCGCGCTCATCCTCGACTCGACCGCGGACCTGCCGGATCCGGCTGCGCGGAACCCGAACTGGCGGCTCGTTCCGCTACGGGTGAACTTCGGCGACGAGTCGCTGCGCGACCACATCGACATCACGCCGGACGAGTTCTACCGCCGGCTCACGAGCACCACGGTGCAGCCGAAGACGTCGCAGCCGACACCTGCCGACTTCGAGCAGGCGTTCACGGATCTTGCCGACTTCGAGCGGATTCTCTGCGTGCTCCTCTCCGGAAAGCTCTCCGGGACGGTCGAGAGCGCGCGGCTCGCGGTGCAGGCGAGCGGCGACGCGCGCGTCACCGTGATCGACTCGGAGAGCGTCTCGGGCGGGACGGTCATCCTCGCCGACGCGATCCAGCGGCGGCTCGACGCCGGCACGACCGACGAGGAGATCGCCGAGCTCGTCGAGCGGTTCAAGCGGGAGGCCGGGCTCCTCTTCACCGTGGACACGCTCGACTACCTCGTCCGCGGCGGACGGGTCGGCAAGGCCGCAGGCTTCGCCGGCGAGCTTCTGTCCGTCAAGCCGATCCTCTCGATCCGCGACGGCGAGGTCGTGCCGATCAAGCGCGTGCGCGGGCGGGCCAAGGCGCTCGCCGAGCTGGAGCGGCTCTTCGACGAGGACGCGGCACAGGGCCCGGGGCTCCATGTCGGCGTCGCGCACGCGAACTCCTCCGACGACAACCGGAACCTCGCCGACCGCGTTCGCCGGGTGCGCCCAGAGGCGTCGCTCGACGTCGACTGCGTGCTCGGCCCGGTCATCGGCACGCACGGCGGGCCCGGAACGCTCGGGCTCTTCTGGTTCGCCGACGAGTAACTTTCCCGGCGTGCCTCCCGTAGCTCACTGGGACGACGTCGAGCCGAACCGCCGCGAGCGCGGACACATCGCCGGCGACTGGCGTGATCTCGGCGAGGCGGCCGGATCGGTCACCGTCGGCCTCCAGCGGATCCAGGTCGATCCCGGCATGTGGTCGACGCCGCTTCATCTCGAGGGCGCCGAGGAGGAGATCTTCTTCGTGCTCGGCGGCTCCGGGCACTCGTTCCTCTGGCGCGGCGACGACGACACGGGCGCCTACGCCGTCGGCGAAGGCGACTGCCTGGTCCATCTCGCGCTCGAGGAAGCGCACACGCTGCGTGCCGGTCCCGACGGGATCGACGTGCTCGCCTTCGGCATGAGGTCGTACGCCGATTCCGCCACCTACCTTCCGCGCGCCGGCGTGTCCTGGCTCGGGGCGAGCTGGGTCGAGTCCGGCGCCGAGGAGAACCATCCGTGGACGCGCGAGGCCGCGGCCGGGCCCGCCGACTTCGAGGTGCGCGAGGAGCGACCCTCGTCGATCGTGAACCTCGCCGACGTTCCCGTGAAGGAGTTCACCGGGGACACGGTCGCGCACGTCCGGCGCGATCTCGGCACCGCGGCGGGCTCGCTTCGAAGCGGCGTCGAGCATGTCGTCACGCCCCCGGGGATGCTGAACTGGCCGCCTCATGTCCACTCGGTCGAGGAGGAGCTGTTCGTCGTCCTCGACGGGGAGGGCGTCGCCCTGATCGGCGACGAGGAGTTCCCGGTGCGCGCCGGGAGCGTCGTCTCGTGTCCGGCCGGTCGGCGCGTGGCGCACGCGTTCCGCGCGGGGGACGGGCCGCTCACGTTGCTCGCCTACGGCACGCGGGATCCGGGCGACCTCGCCTACTACCCGCGCTCGGGAAAGATCTCGTTCCGCGGCCTCGGCGTCATGGGCCGCATCGAGCAGCTCGAGTACTGGGACGGCGAGCGCTAACCGGGGATTCTTCGGCACGAAGTCGGCGCACTTCCGAGACAGACACGCGCGCCGAGCCTCGATAGCGTTCGTGCTGGGACCGCCGGTCCCCCAAGGGGGAAACCCGGCCCGGCGAGGCGCGGGCCCCTCGGCACGGGCGAAAATATGCGCGTGCCGTCCGGACCCTCACCGATACTCGGCTCGTTCTGGCCACGCTCATGACTCGGCGCCTCGAGCAGGCCGGCTTCGCTGGCATGGACCAAGACGCCCTCGAATGGCGTCAGCGGGGTCATCCGGATCTCTCGGTCGAAACGCTCCCGGGCGTCGGGCCGAAGGTCGCCGAGCGACTGGCGGCGCTCGGGATCGAGACGCTCGAGGATCTCGTCGAGTACGTCCCGCGCGCACATCTCGACTGGGCGCAGGCGCTGGGGTTCGGCGAGCTGCGCACCGGGCAGGAGGCGACGGTCGCCTGCACGGTCGAACGCCAGGCGCAGGTTCGCCCGACGCGCCGCCGGAACCTGAGGCTCGTCGAGGCCGCCGTCGTCGACTCGCAGGGCGGACGCGCGACGGCGCTCTGGTTCAACCAGTCCTGGCTCGCCGAGCAGCTCGTCCCCGGCACTCGACTCCTGCTCCGCGGCGAGCTCTCGGCCGGTGGGCGCTTCAAGGTTCAGCGCCACGAGCTGGGGGAGGGCGGCCTGCACACGGTCGGCCTCGTCCCCGTCTATCGCGCCAGCGAGACGGTCTCGGCCGCGAAGCTCCGCGAGCTGACCGAGCTGGCGCTGCCCCTCGCCCGCTGGCTGCCGGATGCGCTGCCCGCGAAGGTGCGAGCCGACGAGGGACTTCCGCTGCGCGGCGACGCGCTCCTCGCCTACCACCGGCCGACCGACCGGGACGAGGTCGCCGCCGCGCACGAGCGGCTTGCGCTCGAGGAGCTGCTCGTCCTGCTCTACGGCCTGGCGCGCCGGCGACGAGAAACGGACGACGCCGCGACGGCGCCGGTGCTCGGCGAGCCCGGCGAGCTGGTCGCCCGCTACGTCCAGGCGCTCCCGTTCGAGCTGACACCGGAGCAGCGCTCGGCGATCGCAGAGCTCGACCGCGACCTCGCCCGCGCGACGCCGATGCAGCGCCTCCTCCAGGGCGACGTCGGCACGGGGAAGACCGTCGTGGCGCTCTACGCACTGCTGCGAGCGGTGGAGAACGGCCATCAGGGCGCGCTCATGGTTCCGACGGAAACCCTCGCTGAGCAGCACTTTGTCACCATCGACCGCCTCGTCGCGCCGCTCGGCGTCGGGCCCGTGCTCCTCACCAGCTCCCTTGCCCCCAAGCAGCACGCCGCCGCACGCGACGCGGTCGCGAACGGCCAGGCGCAGCTCGTCGTCGGCACGCATGCGCTGATCCAGGAGCACGTCGAGTTCGCCTCACTGGCAGTGGCCGTGGTCGACGAGCAGCATCGGTTCGGCGTCGAGCAGCGCCGCGCGCTCTCCGGTTCGGCCGAGCGGAGCCCGCACATCCTCCACATGACCGCGACGCCGATTCCGCGCACGCTCGCGCAGACCGTCTACGGCGACCTCGACGTGACCGAGATCGCCCGCCCGCCGCGCGACCGCAAGGAGATCATCACCGCCTGGGTTCCGCAGGAGCGGAGCGCCGCTGCGTACACACGGCTGCGCAAGCACCTCGAGGACGGGCGGCAGGCCTATGTCGTGTGCCCGCTCGTCTCCGAGAGCGAGACGATCGAGGCGCGCGCCGCGGAGGCGGAGGCCGAGCGTCTGAGCCGCGCCGAGCTGAAGGGCTTCCGCGTCGGCTGCCTGCACGGCCGGCTCGCGGCGCCCGAGCGTCGCGCCGTGATGGATGCATTCACGCGGAGAGAGTTGGACGTTCTCGTCGCGACGACGGTGATCGAGGTCGGCGTCGACGTCCCGAACGCGACGATCATGATCGTCCAGGAGGCCGACCGGTTCGGCCTCGCGCAGCTCCACCAGTTGCGCGGGCGCGTCGGGCGCGGGGCGGAGCAGTCGTACTGCCTGCTCGTCTCCCGCGCGAAGGAGGAGCTGACCGAGTCGGCGCAGACGCGGCTTCAGGCGCTCGTCGATTCGACGGACGGGTTCCGCCTCGCCGAGGTCGATCTCGATCTGCGCGGCGAGGGCGAGCTCCTCGGAACGCGCCAGTCGGGGCTCCCCGATCTGCGGTTCGCGAGCCTGGGCCGGGACTCCGAGCTCATCGCGCGGGCGAAGCGCCGGGTGGCCGAGCTCCTCGAGGACGATCCGGACACCCTCGGCCCGCTCGAGGCCGAGGTCGAGCGGATGCTGGGCGATGCGGATCGTCGCGGGCTCGCATAAGGGCGCGAAGATCGCGGCGCCGCCGGGTCTCGACACGCGGCCGACCTCGGACCGCGCCCGCGAGGCGGCGTTCAACCTGATCGGGCCCGTCGACGACGCCCGCGTCCTGGATCTCTTCGCCGGCTCCGGCGCGATGGGGCTCGAGGCGCTCTCGCGCGGAGCGGCGTCGGCGGTGTTCGTCGAGAGCGACAAGGCGGCCGCGGACACGATCGTCCGCAACCTCGAGAAGCTCCGCCTGACCGGGGCGACCGTGCTCCGCGACGACGTGGCCCGCGTGCTCGCCGCCGAGGCCGCTGCGCGCAGGCGTTACGATCTCGTGCTGATCGACCCTCCGTACGCCATGCTTGCAGGCCTTTTGCCCACTCTCGACCGCTACGTGCCGCCGCTCCTCGAGCGCGGCGGGCTCGTGGTCGTGGAGTCGTCCTCCAAGGACGAGCCGGAACTGCCGTCGCTCTCGTTGCGCACCAGCCGCCGCTACGGAGCCGCCCGGGTGACGCTCTTCGAGGCGGCCGCGTGAGCGACAAGCCGCTCGTCGCCGTCTGCCCGGGCGCGTACGACCCGGTCACGTACGGCCACGTCGACATCGTCGCGCGCGCCTCGCGGATCTTCGATCGCGTCGTCGTCGCGGTCGTCGGCGAGCCGCAGCACAAGGCGCCCGCGTTCACGGCGGACGAGCGCGTCGCGTTCCTCGAGGAGGCTCTTCTGGATCTCGAGAACGTCGAGGTCGCTGTCTTCTCGGAGCTCGTCGTCGAGTTCGCGCGCCAGATCGGCGCGACGACCTTGATCAAGGGGCTGCGCGCGATCTCGGACTTCGAATGGGAGTTCCAGATGAACCATCTGAACCGCAGCCTCGCCCCGGACATCGAGACGCTCTACCTGATGGCCAGCCCGCAGCACAGCTTCCTGTCGTCGAGCGGCGTGAAGGAGATCGCGTCGTTCGGCGGGAGCGTCGAGGGCCTCGTGCCGCCCGCCGTCGCCGCGCGCTTCGCGGAGATGCATCCGATTTCGGGAAGCTCTGAGTAGACTTCATCGGCCTATGGACGTTCTCGTTCTCATCGACAAGCTCGACGACCTCGTGCACAACGCGAAGGCCGTGCCGCTGACCGACCAGGTGCGGATCGACCGCGAGGAGATCTACGACATCCTCGATCAGATGCGCGCGACGATCCCCGAGGAGATCAAGCAGGCACGCTGGATCGTCAAGGAGCGCCAGGAGATGCTGGCCGAGGCGAAGCGCGAGAGCGACCGGATTCTCGGCGAGGCCCGCGAGCAGGCGGTGCGCGAGGCGTCGCAGACCGAGATCGTCAAGCTGGCCGAGCGGCAGGCGCAGGACATCGTCGAGGACGCCAAGCGCCAGGCGCGGGAAACCAGGCTCGAGATGGAGGACTGGGCGGACTCGATCCTCTCCACGCTCGAGATCAACCTGGACAAGTTCCTGGGCGCGGTTCGCCGCGGCCGCGAACGGCTGCACGAGCGCTCGCAGGAGTCGGTCATGGCCGGCATCGGCGACGAACCGCTCGAATAGCGCCCGCTACTAGTTACTCGCCCGGGAACTGGGAGCCCCAGCGCCCCGCCCACCTGCCTTCAGGCTAACGCTCAAATGCGCACTTGTGGTGCACGCAACGGTGCCGAAAGCGTGGCGGTTGTGTGTTCGGTTCTCCACAGGCGTGCGCGGCAGGCAGTGCGCGCCGAGCACTGATGCGGCCTCGATTTGCGTTGCTAGGCTCGACGCATGACTTTCGTCGATCTCCGATCTGTCCGCATCCTCCCGGGGGAGCAATTTCACGACACCTACACCGTCGATCTCGAGCCCTTCGAGCTGGGTGGGCAGACCTACGCGCCCGAGCCCGCGTCGCCCGAGGGCAGGCTGACGGTCACCCGGACGACGGCCGGGCCTCCTGTTCGAGCTCGAGCTCGACGCGAAGCTCACGGGGCCGTGCTTTCGCTGCCTCGAGCCGACCGAGATCGCGACCCCCGTCCGGGGCCGCGAGTACCAGGCTTCCGATCCGGACGGCGACGAGGAGCTCCAGACGCCGTACGTCGCCGAGAACAAGCTCGACCTCTCGACCTGGGCTCGCGACGTGATCGCGCTCGAGCTGCCGGAGAAGATCCTGTGCCGCGAGGACTGCGCCGGGCTCTGCCCGACCTGCGGCCGCAACCTGAACGACGAGCCGCACACACACGAGGAGGAGACGGTCGACTCGCGCTGGGCCGCGCTCGCTGAACTGAAGGACCAGCTTTGACAGGAGCGCTCGGCGGCAGGAGCCTGAGTCCCTGGGCCGCGCTGGACGGCGCGATGCGGCCTCCTCGGTCGCGCCCGTAGCCTCCGGCTACGAACACGAGTCTGCGTCCTTGCCTCGCACCGACCAGCGCACCCCAGGAGCGAGGCGCCTACCGCCGATCGCTCCCAAGCTCGCTGCTAGACTGGCCGCCGCGATGGCAGTCCCCAAGCGAAAACAATCGAAGGCACGCCGCGACAAGCGCCGGGCGAACTACAAGCTTTCCGCGCCCGCGGTGATGGAGTGCCCGCAGTGCCATCAGCCCAAGCGGCCTCACCGCGTCTGCCCGACCTGTGGCACATATCGCGGCCGCGAGGTCGAGCCACTCTCGACGCCGGCTCCGTAGTCCGATGACGCCCGTCCGGGTCGCGGTGGACGCGATGGGCGGCGACCGGGCGCCGGAGGAGATCGTCGCGGGCGCACTCGAGGCGCGCAGCGACGCCGTCGAACCGATCCTCTTCGGCCGGCGCGAGGTCGTCGAGCCGCTCGCGGACGGCCTCGAGGTCGTCCACTTCGAGCAAGAGGTCGGGATGGACGAGAAGCCGGGCGACGCCGTGCGCGGCAAGCGCGACAGCTCGCTCTTCGCCGCCTGCCGTGCCGTCAAGGAGGGCAAGGCCGACGTGGCGCTCTCGGCGGGGAACACCGGGGCGATGCTGGCCGCGGGCCTCGTGGAGATCGGCCGGCTGCGCGGCGCGCACCGCCCGGCGATCGCGATCCCGCTCCCGGGCCCGGACGGCCCCAGCATCCTGCTCGACGCGGGCGCGAACGCCGACGCGCGCCCCGAGCACCTGCTCCAGTTCGCGCACATGGGCGCCGTCTTCGCCCAGGACGCGCTGGGCATCGAGACGCCGTCGGTCGCGCTCCTCTCGATCGGGGAGGAGCCCGAGAAGGGCAACAAGCTCGTCCGCGAGACACACGACCTGCTCGAGCCGAGCCCGCTTCGCTTCATCGGGAACGTCGAGGGCCGCGACCTCCTGAGCGGCGCGGCCGACGTGATCGTCTGCGACGGCTTCACCGGGAACGTCGCCCTGAAGACGCTCGAGGGCGGCATCGCGGCGACGATCGGCGGCCTGCGCGAGGCGATCGAGTCGTCCGCGCGCAGCAAGGTCGGAGGGCTCCTGATCCGCCCGGCCGCCCGCGAGCTACGGCGCCGCCTCGATCCGGAGACGTACGGCGGCGCCTACCTTCTCGGCCTGCGCGGGCTCGTCGTCATCGCGCACGGGAACTCGTCGCGCGTGGCGGTCGCGAACGCGATCCAACTGGCCGCGCGTGGCGTCGAGCACGGCGTCGTCGACCAACTCGCCGCCCGCCTGGCCGAGTCGAAGCCGGAGGCGTAGGACAGCCGAAGCCTCGTGGTACGATCTCGCGTCCACCGAGGTCGACAAGGAGATCTGGAGAGCCCAATGGCCGCTTCTCGAGACGAGATTTACACGCAGGTGAAGAACGTGCTGGTCACACAGCTCGGAATCGAAGAGGGCGACATCACGGAGGAAGCTTCCTTCCAGGAGGATCTCGACGCCGACTCACTGGACCTCGTCGAGCTGATCATGGAGCTCGAGGACCAGTTCGAGATCAAGATCTCCGACGAAGACGCGCAGGGAATCCTGACCGTCGGAAACGCCGTCGATTACATCTCCAAGCATCAGCAGTAGTCCCGACGGGTCTCCGAGTCTTCGCGAACTGATCGACGCGCTGCCCGAAGACCGGGTGGCGCCTGCTTTCACGCATACCTCCTGGGCGCCGATCCGGGAGCAGTCGTACGAGCGCCTCGAGTTCCTCGGGGACAGCGTGCTCGGCCTCGCGATCGCGCGGGAGCTCTACGAGCGCTTCCCCGAGCATCCCGAGGGCCAGCTCGCGAAGATCCGCGCCCACGTCGTCTCGCGGCAGGCCTGCGCGGTCGTCGGCCGCCGGCTCGGCCTGGGGGAGATGCTCGTCGAGCGCGCCGGCGACGCTGTCTCGCCGGACGAGCTCGCCCGGCTCGCGGAAAACCAGAACGTGCTCGCGGCGCTCGTCGAGGCGGCGCTCGGGGCGCTCTACCTCGAGCACGGCTTCGAGTCGATCCGCCTGGCGATCCTCGACGCGTTCGCCGACCGGATCGAGTACACGCTGACGACCTACGTCGACTACAAGACCGAGCTCCAGGAGGAGCTCGCGCGCCGTGGGCTGAGCGTCACGTACACGGTGCTCGACATCGAGGGCCCGCCGCACGACCGGACGTTCACCTGCGCCGCGGTCATCGGCGGCAAGCGCGCCGGGATCGGGAGAGGCGCCTCGAAGAAGGCCGCCGAGCAGAACGCCGCCCGCGAGGCCCTCGACTCGCTGCCTCCTTTGGCCGCGGGCTAGCCGGAGCCCCTGCGACACTTCGCGCGCGTGTTCTTGCGGGCGATCAAGCTGCGCGGCTTCAAGTCGTTTCCGGACCCGGTCGAGGTGCTCCTCGAGCCGGGCGTGGCCGTCGTCGTGGGGCCGAACGGCTCCGGGAAATCGAACATCGCCGACGCGGTCCGCTGGGCCGCCGGCAGCCTGAGCACGTCCGAGCTACGGGCCGAGAAGCCTGAGGACGTCCTCTTCGCCGGCTCGGCCGGACGCGCGGCCGCGGACGCCTGCTCCGTGGAGCTCCTCTTCGACAACGCGGGCGGCGAGGGGCCGCTCCCGTACGAGGAGGTCTCGGTCGCGCGGCGCCTCTCGCGCGGCGGCGAAGGGCGCTACGTCGTGAACGGCGCGACCGTGCGGCGCACCGACCTCGTCGAGCTGCTCGCGGACATGGGCATCGGCGGGGAGATGCACTCCGTCATCGGGCAGGGCCGCGTGGAGCAGATCCTCGCCTCGAAGCCCGCCGACCGGCGCGCGCTCGTCGAGGAGGCCGCGGGGCTCGGGAAGCTTCAAGCGCCAGCGCCACCGCGCCGAGCTGAAGCTCGCGCGCGTCGCCGACCAGGTCGACCGCGCCCGCGACCTCGAGGCCGAGGTGCGCAAGCGCATCCGTCCCCTGGCGCTCCAGGCCACGGCGGCGGAGCGCGCGAAGAAGCTGGGCGACCAGATCGCTGAACTTGAAGCGAGACTTTCGGCCGCCGACCTGGAACGAGTCGACGATCTGCTCGCTGGGGTTGCCGAGCGGCGCACCGCCGCGGAGGCCGACCGGCGTGCTCGCGACGAGAAGCTGGGCGGGCTCCTCGAGGAACGCCGCCAGGCCGAGGAGGAGCTGAGCGAGGCAGGCGGCCGCCACGAACGCGCCACCGCGGCGCTGTACCGGCTGCGCAGCGCGATCGAGCGCGCGGATCTCCGCCGTGAGCGGGCGACCGAGACTGCCCGGACGCTCCGTGCCGACCTTGCAAGTCCCCGCATGCCGCTCCCGGAGGCGCCGCCGACCTACGACCAGGTCGTGAAGGCCGCTCGCGGTTGGCAGACCACGCCGGTCGACGACGCGCTCACGGGCGCGAAGCTCGTCGAGACCGCCCGGAAGGAGAAGCGCGACGCCGTGCTGGTCGCCTCCGGCGGCGAGACGTGGTTCGCGTCGGGCGCCGAGGCCAAGCGCGCGCCCGTGCGCACGGTTCCGCTGAAGACGCTCGCCGAGGCGTCAGAGCAGGTGTCGGACGCTGCTCCAGCGTGCGGCCGAGTCTGCGCGGCGCTTCGAGCCTGCGCTGGCGGCGCGGGTCGACGCGGGTGGAAGCCGCTCGGGCGAGGCCGGCGAGCGGCTGCGCGAGCTGGGAGCGCGCGAGGCGGACCTCCGCCGCGAGGCGTCCGAGGCGGCCGAGCGGCTGACGCAGGTGCAGATCGAGGCGGCGCGGCTGGAGCGCGAGCGCGAGGAGATCGCTGCCCGGCTCCCCGAGGACGCCGAGGGCGAGCCGCTCACCGACGAGGAATCGGACGCACTCCGCACCCAGGTCGCGAAGCTGGCAGCGCGACGGGAGCAGCTCGGCCAGGTCAATCCGCTCGCCGCCGAGGAGCACGCGCGCGAGACGGAGCGGCTGCGCGAGCTGACCGGCGAGCGCGAGGACCTCGAGAACTCGCTCGCCGAGCTCGACAAGCTCCGCGGCGAGCTGACCGACACGGTCGAGAAGCGCTTCGAGGAGACGTACGCCGCTGTCGAGCAGCATTTCTCCGAGGTGGTCGCGACGCTCTTCCCGGGCGGCCGCGGGCGGCTGGTCGCGACCGAAGGGGACGAGGACGAGGGACACGGCATCGAGATCGAGCTCTCGCCGGCCGGCAAGCGCGTCACCAAGCTCTCGCTCCTCTCCGGGGGCGAGAAGGCGCTCGGCGCCATCTCGTTCCTCTTCGCGCTCTTCCTCGCGCGGCCGTGCCCGTTCTACCTCCTGGACGAGGTCGAGGCCGCGCTCGACGACGCCAACATCGGGCGGTTCGTCGAGCTCCTGCGCCGCTTCTCCGACCGGGCGCAGTTCATCGTCGTCACGCACCAGAAGCGCACGATGGAGGCGGCCGACGCGCTCTACGGCGTCACGATGGGCGCCGACGGGATCTCGCAGGTCGTCTCGAAACGCATCACCGCGGAGCGATCTGCTGAAGTAGCGGCGTGAGCCGCAGCTGGAACGAGTTCCTCGGAGGCGAAGCGCCGCCGCCCGAGCCCGACGCCGCGTCCGGCTGGTTCTCGCGGCTGCGGGACTCGCTCTCGGCGAGCCGCAAGGCGCTGGCGGGCGAGCTGCTCTTCGACCCGGCCGACGACGAGAGCTGGGAGCGGGTCGAGGAGGCGCTCATCGGCGCGGACGTCGGCGTCCCCGCGACGGTCGAGATCGTCCGCCGCCTGGAGGAGCGCCAGCCGGCCAGCGAGGCCGCGCTCCTCGATGCGCTCGAGGAGGTCGTCGCCGATCTCGTCTCGCCGGAGGGGGCGGCGACCCTGGCGCTCGACTCCAGGCCCGCGGTGATCCTCGTCGTCGGCGTGAACGGGACGGGCAAGACGACCACGATCGGCAAGCTCGCGAGCCGCCTGCACGAATCGGGCCGCTCGGTGATCCTCGCCGCCGCGGACACGTTCCGCGCGGCCGCGGAGGAGCAGCTCGAGATCTGGGCCGGCCGCGCGCAGGCCGATTTCGTCGGCTCGACCAGGGGCGGCGACCCCGCGGCGGTCGCCTACGACGCGATCGAGGCCGGCATCGCCCGCGGCAAGGACGTCGTGATCGTCGACACCGCGGGCCGGCTCCACACGCAGACGAACCTGATGGAGGAGCTCGCCAAGGTGCGCCGCGTCATCGCGCAGCGGCTCGAGGGCGCGCCGCACGAGACGCTGCTCGTCGTCGACGCGACCACGGGCCAGAACGGGCTCCAGCAGGCGCGGCTCTTCGGCTCGGCCGTCGAGGTCACCGGCGTGGCGCTCACGAAGCTGGACGGCTCGGCCAAGGGCGGCATCGCGATCGCGATCGCGCACGAGCTCGGCATCCCGGTGAAGCTCGTGGGCGTGGGGGAGACGCTCGACGGATCTCCAGCCCTTTGATGCGCGGGATTTCGCTCGGGCGCTCGTCTCAGGCTAGTCGTGTCAGCTCGGACGTCGGCGCGCGGTTTGAGCGTGCCGGCGTGCCGGAGATTTTGCCAGGGCGCTCATCTCGGCATAGGCTCGCGGGCATGTACGCACGCACGATTCGCTACGACGGCATCACCGAGGCCGAGTGGGAGGTCGGGAGCGGCTGGTTCGAGAACGACTACCTGCCGATCGCCGAGCAGACCGAGGGGTTCCAGGGCGCGCTGCTCCTCGTCGACCGGGAGAAGGGCAACGTGATCAGCCTGACGCTCTGGCGTGACGCGGAGACGGCCGAGGCGAGCGCCGACGCCGTGCAGAAGCACCTCGACCACTACGAGGAGATGACGGGAATCCCGTCGCCGACCGAGACCTTCGAGATCGCGGTCGACCGCCTGATCAGGCCGAGCTAGCGCTCGATTCCGAACGCGATGTCCACGGTGGTGCGGTACATCGTGATGTTGCTGCCCTCGACCACGGCGCTCATCTCGATGACGTGCGCGCCGCTGATGCCGCGAACCGTCTCGGACGCCTCGCTGACCGCCACCTGAGCGGCCGCGGCGAAGCTCTCGGGCGACTGGCCGATGACGCGGATGACCTTCGCGATATTCGCCATTTCATGCTCCTTCTATTGGTGAATTGGGAGAAAGTGCATAGCTACACTTTCCGGCCCGCCTATGTTCGACACGCTTTCCGACAAACTGCAAGCCACGCTCGGCGATCTCCGCGGCCGCGGACGCCTGTCCGAGGAGGACGTCTCCAAGGCCGCGCGTGAGATCCGTCTCGCGCTGCTCGAGGCCGACGTCAACCTGAAGGTCGTCAAGGAATTCGTCGCGCGCGTGAAGGCACGGGCCCTCGGCGCGGACGTCATGAAGAGCGTCACGCCCGGCCAGCAGGTCGTGAAGATCGTCCACGAGGAGCTGACCGAGCTCATGGGCACCGGCGGCTCGAAGCTCGCCTACGCGGGGCGGCCGCCGACGGTGATCCTCCTCGCCGGGCTCCAGGGCTCGGGCAAGACGACCTTCGCGGCCAAGCTCGCGCTGCTCCTGCGCAAGCAGGGGAAGGCGCCGGCGCTGGTGGCCGCCGATCTCCAGCGCCCGGCCGCGATCGACCAGCTCGAGCAGCTCGGCAAGCAGATCCAGATCCCGGTCTACGCCGCGCGCGGCACGACCGACGCCGTCGCGGTCGCCAAGGAGGGGCTCGAGCAGGCGAAGGCGCAGGGCCGCGACGTCGTGATCGTCGACACCGCCGGCCGGCTCCACGTGGACGCCGAGCTGATGGACGAGCTCGCGCGCGTGCGCAAGGCGACGAACCCGATGAACGTCCTCCTCGTGCTCGACTCGATGACGGGCCAGGACGCGGTCTCCGTCGCCGAGGCGTTCGCCGAGCACGTCCAGTTCGACGGGCTCGTGCTGACGAAGCTCGACGGCGACGCGCGCGGCGGCGCGGCGCTCTCCGTTCGGGCCGTCACCGGGAAGCCGGTGAAGCTCGTCTCGACCGGCGAGAAGCTCGACCAGATCGAGGAGTTCCATCCCGACCGCATGGCCTCGCGGATCCTCGGGATGGGCGACGTCATGACGCTGATCGAGAAGGCCGAGGCGGCGGCGACCGAGGACGAGCAGGCCGACATGGAGAAGCGCATGCGCGCCGGCCAGTTCACGTTCGACGACTTCCTCCAGGCGCAGCGGATGATGAAGAAGATGGGGCCGATGTCGTCGGTGCTGAACATGATCCCCGGGCTCGGCAAGGAGATGCGCGGCGTGAACATCGACGACCGCGAGCTGGGGCGCGTCGAGGCGATCATCCTGTCGATGACCCCCGGCGAGCGCGGCCGGCCTGAGATCATCAACGGCCAGCGGCGCGCGCGAATCGCCGCCGGGAGCGGCACCACGATCCAGGAGGTCAACCGCCTCATGGCCGCCCGCACGCAGATGCAAAAACTGATGAAACAAATGGGGAAAGGCAAGATGCCTAACCTCAAGTCGATCGCCGCGCAGCAGCGACGCTGAAGTCGCGATGCCGCAAGGCGAGCAGAGGAGGGGGCTCGCGGGGGAACCAGGGGTTCCTCCGCGTGACAAAATGCCGAACCTGAAGTCGATTGCCGCGCAGCAGCGGCGTTAAGGAGACGAATTGGCTACACGCATCAGACTGGCCCGGGTGGGCTCGAAGAAGAATCCGATCTACCGGGTCGTCGTCGCCGACGGCCGTTCGCCGCGCGACGGCCGGTTCATCGAGATCGTCGGGCGCTACAACCCGCAGACCGACCCGTCCACGATCGACCTCGACCAGGCCAAGATCGACGAGTGGATCTCCAAGGGCGCGCAGCCGTCGAACACGGTGAAGCGCCTCATGAAGGCTTCCGCGAGCTCCTAGTGAGCGCCAAGGTCGAGGAGCTGCTCACGTACGTCGCGAGGAACCTCGTCGACGACGCCGAGCACGTGAAGGTCGAGCGCATCGAGCGCGAGGATTCGGTCGTGTACGAGCTGCACGTCGCCGAGGGCGATCTCGGCAAGGTGATCGGCCGCGGCGGGAGGATCGTGCGCTCGCTGCGCATCCTCGTCCGCGCCAGCGGCGCGAAGGCCGGCGAGCGCCGGCAGCTCGAGATCGTTGGGTGATCTGACTGGGTCTCGGTCGGCCGGGTCGGCCGGCCGCACGGGCTCAAGGGCGAGTTCGTCGTCGAGCGCCCCAGCGAGTCGCCCGAGCGCTTCGCCGTCGGCGCGCGCGTCTACGCGGACCGCGAGGCGGCCGAGGTGATCTCCGCCAAGCGCTCCGGCGGTCGTCTCGTGATCAAGCTCGACCGCGACGTCCCGCGCGGCGCCGAGCTCGAGCTGCCGCAGTCCGAGCTTCCTCCTCCCGACGAGGACAGCTACTACGAGTTCCAGCTCCGCGGGCTGGCCGTCACCGAGGAGGGTGGCCGCGAGCTGGGCACGGTGGAGGAGATCGAGCCGGGAGTCGCGAACGATGTCCTACGGCTTGATTCGGGCATCGCGCTTCCGCTCGTCGACGCATGCGTCGTGGAGATCGATCTCGAGGGCGGCCGCATCGTCATTGCGCCCGGTTTCGCGGGCGAAGGCTAATCTCAGAGGCCGCCCTGATGCAGATCGACGTCTTCACTCTCATCCCGCCTGCGTTCGCCTGGCTCACCGAGCACCGGCCGCTCGCGAGCGTGCTCGGCAAGGAGCTCGACCTCCGCCTGTGGAGCTACCGCGACTTCACGCCGCTTCGCGCCGGCCAGGTCGACGACGAGCCCTACGGCGGCGGGGCCGGGATGGTCCTGCGCGTGGACGTCGTCTGCGCAGCGCTCGACGCGGTCTACGGCGACTGGAGCAAGCGGCGGATCGTCGCGCTCACGCCGGGCGGCCGCCTGCTCGACCAGCCGCTCGTGGAGGAGCTCGCCGGCGAGGAGTCGCTGACACTGCTCTCCGCGCGGTTCGAGGGCTTCGACGAGCGCGTCGTCGAGCACGTCGCGACCGACGCCGTCTCGATCGGCCCGTACGTCCTCTCCGGCGGCGAGCTGCCCGCGATGGTGCTGCTCGACGCGGTCGCGCGGCGCCTTCCCGGCGCGCTCAGCGAGGGGAGCGGCGAGCACGAGAGCTTCTCCGAGGCGCTCGACGGGGGAGTCGAGTACCCGCACTACACGCGCCCGCCGGAGTACCGCGGCTGGGGCGTCCCCGACGTGCTCCTCTCCGGGAACCACGGCGCGATCGACGAGTGGCGGCTCGAGCGCAGCCGCGAGCGCTCCGAGGGCGAGCGCACGCACCACGTGCTTCAGGGGATCCGTTGAGGAACCCCATCGACCGCCTCATGGGGCGGATCCCACCTCCGTGGCGCTCGATCATCGACTGGGTGCTCACGATCGTCATCGCGATCGGCGCCGTCCTCGTGATCAAGGCGTACATCGTCAACCCGTACCGGATCCCCTCCTCGTCGATGGAGCCGACGCTGCACTGCGCGCGCGCCATCGACGACGACGGCTGCGAGGCCCGCTTCTCCGACCGCGTGCTCGCGAACCGGTTCATCTACCGCTTCACGGATCCCGAGCGCGGCGACATCATCGTGTTCGAGACGCCGCCCGCGGCCGCCAGCTGCGGCGCCGGCGGGACGTTCGTGAAGCGCCTCATCGGGCTTCCCGGCGACCGGATCTCGGCGCGGAAGGGCGTCGTCTACATCAACGGGAAACCGCTCGAGGAGTCGTATCTGACCCCGGTCGCGCGGAAGGACGCCGACTTCGAGGAGCGCGTCGTCCCGAAGGGCGAGTACTTCATGATGGGCGACAACCGCGGGCAGTCCTGCGACAGCCGTGTGTGGGGCTCGGTGCCGCGCGACAACATCATCGGCAAGGTGTTCGCGATCTACTGGCCGCCACAGCGAATCGGCATTCGCTAGCATTCCTCGCCGGCTTTTCGTCGCCGAACTCTTTTGATGTCGAACTCCATCGAACGCATCGAGCAGCGCCAGCTGCGTCAGATTCCCCGGTTCAAGGCGGGGGACACCGTTCGCGTGCATTTCCAGGTGATCGAGGGCCAGCGCCGCCGTGTGCAGGTCTTCGAGGGGATCGTCATCAAGCGCCAGGGGCCCGGAGCCCGCGAGACGTTCACCGTCCGCAAGAACTCGTTCGGCGTCGGCGTCGAGCGGACGTTCCCGGTGCACAGCCCGAAGATCGAGCAGATCGAGGTCAAGGCGATCGGCGACGTCAGCCGCGCCAAGCTCTACTACCTCCGCGACAAGGTCGGCAAGAAGGCCCGCGTCCGCGAGAAGCTGAACGTGCGCCCCGGCCCCGCCGTCATGGGCGCGCCGCTCGTCACGGAGGAGCCGGAGGCCGAGCCCGTCGACGTGGAGGAGACTCCCGGTCGAGGCGGAGGCCGCGGAGTCCGAGGCCGTCGAGGCTGAAGCGGCGCCCTGAGGCCGAGGCCGAGAGGCTCCGGGCGGACGAGGCTCCTGCGGACGAGGCTCCGGCGGACGAGGCTCCCGAGGCTGAGGCCGACGCCGAGCCGGAAGCCGAAGCAGAGCCCGTCCCCGCCGACAAGTAACGCCGCCGTCACGACTTCGTGCCGAATCGGGCGCGAACCCCGGATGCGTCGGCAGCGGCGAGTATCGTGGACGCCGTGCGAAAAAGCGGCGCCAGACTCCTCTCGTTCGACCGTAAGCTCGGTGCCCGCTACGTCGCGGGCGTCGACGAAGCGGGGCGGGGGAGCCTCGCCGGGCCGCTGGTCATCGGCGGTGTCCTCTTCGACTACGAGCGCCTCCGTGACCACGCCGTGCGCCCGCTGGCGCTCCTGAACGACTCGAAGCAGGTCGCGCCCGAGGAGCGCGAGCGCCTCTTCCACGCGGTCGCCGCCTGCGCGACGAAGGTGGTCGTGCGCGTCATCCCGTCGGAGCGGATCGACAGCGACGGACTCCATCGCTCGAATCTCCGCGCACTGCGGGAGGCGCTTGCCGAGCTGACCCCGCCGGCCGAGGTGTGCCTCGTGGACGGCTTCCGGCTCGGCTCGCTCGCGCCCGAGCACCGGGCCGTGGTCGACGGCGACACGAAGAGCGCCGCGATCGCGGCTGCCTCGATCGTCGCGAAGGTCACCCGAGACCGGGCCATGAGGCGGCTCGACGCGCTCTTCCCGCACTACGGCTTCGCCTCGCATGTCGGCTACATCACGCCGCGCCATTCCGCCGTCGTGCGCGAGCGGGGCCCGTGCGGCCAGCATCGCCGGTCGTTCCAGGCGCTCTGCTACGCCGGTGAGCTCGAAGTCGGACGGCTCGGGCCTGAGCGCCGAGCGGCGCGTCCGCCTGTCATTTCCGCCTGCGCGGCTACCGCATCCTCGCGGCCAACGCCTGGGCGGGAGGCAACGAGCTCGACCTCGTCGTGCGCCGCGGCAACCGCATCGTCGTGTGCGAGGTGAAGGCGAAGTCGGGCGACGGCTTCGGCGATCCCAGCGAGATGGTCACCGAGGAGAAGGCGCGGCGGGTGCGACGCGCGGCGGAGGCGTGGCTCGCGGCGCATCCCGAGCTGCGCGATTGCGACGTGGCGCTCGAAGCGGTCGCGGTCCGCGGCAGGCGGATCGAGCGCGTGCCCTTCTGACGCGCATTTGACACGAAAGACGTGCAAATAGGGCGTTTCTTCCGCCTAGCTTGGAGGGTGCTCGCGCGCGCAACCACTCATGCGCTGGTCGGCCTCGAGGCCAGGCCGGTCGAGGTCGAGGCCCACCTCCAGCGGGGCGTTCCCGCGTTCGCGATCGTCGGGCTGCCGGACCGCGCCTGCCAGGAGGCGAAGGAACGGGTGCGGAGCGGGATCGCGAGCGCGGAGCTCGAGTGGCCGCTGCGGCGCGTGACGGTCAATCTCGCGCCTGCGGACGTCCGGAAGGAAGGCTCGGGCTTCGACCTGCCGATCGCGCTGGCGGTGTTGGCCGCTTCGCAGCAGGTCCCGGTGGGACGGCTTCGGGAGCACGCGGCTCTCGGGGAGCTGGCGCTCGACGGGCGCGTCCGTCCCGTTCCCGGGGCGATCGTCGCGGCCGAGGCGGCCCGTCGCGCAGGGCTGACCCGGCTCCTCTGCGCGGCCGAGTCGGCCCCTGAGGCTGCGCTTGCCGGGGTGGAGGCGATCCCCGTCCGGCACCTCGCGGAGGCGGCGTCCTATCTGCGCGGACGCAGCGAGCCCGAGCCGGTGGCCGAGCTCGTGCGCGGCATCGCGCCGCCGCAGCCCGATCTCGGGGAAGTCCGCGGCCAGGAGCGGGCGCGCCGCGCGCTCGAGATCGCCGCTGCCGGACGCCACAACCTGCTTCTTGCCGGGCCTCCCGGAACGGGGAAGACGATGCTCTCGCGGCGCCTTCCCGGGATCCTCCCGCCGCTGACGCGCGACGAGGCGCTCGAGGTGACGCGGATCCATTCCGTCGCCGGTGTGCTCCCGGCGGGACAGCCGCTCGTCGAGCTGGCGCCGTTTCGCGCACCGCACCACACTGCGTCGACGCCGGCGATCATCGGCGGCGGCCCGGGTCCGCGTCCCGGCGAGGCGAGTCTTGCCCATCGCGGCGTCCTGCTCCTGGACGAGCTCGGGGAGTTCCCGCGGCCGTCGCTCGAGGGCCTGCGCCAGCCGCTCGAGGACGGGTTCGTGGCGATCGCGCGGGTGAGCGGCCGCATCGTGTTCCCTGCGCGCTTCCTTCTGGTTGGGACCATGAACCTGTGCCCGTGCGGTGCGCGAGGCGATCCGGCCGTCGAGTGCTCGTGCTCGCCGGGGCGGCTCTCCGCCTACCGGGAGAAGCTCTCGCGGGCGCTCCTCGACCGGTTCGATCTCGTGCTGACCGTGCCCCGGGCGCGATCGGGCGAAGTCGCGGGGCCGGGTGGAGAGCCTTCGGCAGGTGTGGCCGCGCGCGTGGCCGCAGGTGCGGCGCGTCTTCGTGACGGGCCGCCGGTGCGGACCGATGCGTCCAAGGCGTTGCTCGCGCGTGCGGTCGACTCGCTCGGACTCTCGGCGCGCGGCCATGCCCGGGTCGGCCGGGTGGCCACGACGATCGCGGCACTGGCCGGCGCTTCGGAGGTCGCGCCGGAGCACGTGGCCGAGGCGCTCTCCTACCGCTCGCCGTCGGAGCTCTCGATCGCATGACCATTCCTGTGTTGGATCGCGGGCGCGCCGGCTACCCGCCGCTCCTGGCCCAGCTGCACGACCCGCCCAAGCGGCTCCACCTGCGAGGAGGCGCCGCGCCGGAAGTGCTCGGCGAGGCCGCCGTAGCCGTCGTCGGAGCGCGAAGCGCGTCCCCGTACGGCGCGCAGATCGCCCGGATGCTGGGCCGCGAGCTGAGCGCGGCCGGGCTCGTCGTCGTGAGCGGAATGGCGCGCGGGATCGACGCCGATGCGCACCGCGGCGCGCTCGACGCGGGCGGAAGGACGGTGGCCGTCCTCGGCTGCGGCATCGACCGCGACTACCCGGCCCGTCACGCGGAGCTGGCGCGGCGGATCGCGAAGGACGGGCTGATCGTCTCCGAGTACCCACCCGGAGTAGAGCCCGCGCCGTGGCGCTTCCCGGCCCGAAACCGGATCATCGCGGGTCTCGCCCTCGCCACGGTCGTGGTCGAGGCGCGCGAGCGCTCCGGCGCGCTGATCACGGCGGATTTCGCTCTCGAGCTCGGCCGCGAGGTCTTCGCCGTGCCGGGCGAGATCACCTCGGCGCTCTCGGCGGGGACGAACCGGCTGATCCGCCAGGGCGCGGCGCCGCTCCTCGGAGCGGACGACGTGCTCGACGCGCTCGGGATCGAGCCGCCGTCGGCCGCCCGCGTGACGAGCGCCGTGTCGGAGCCGGCCCGTCGCGTGCTCGGCCTGCTCGCCGACCAGCCTCGCGGCGCGGACGAGCTGACCCGGATCACCTCGCTCGGCGCGGCGGATGTCGCCGCGGCTCTGGTCGAGCTCGAGCTGGGCGGGCTCGCGTACGAGGCCGACGGGCGCTACCGGGCCGCCCGATGACGTCGTTCCTGTTCCGCGTGCCGCGAGCCCGTACGATCGCACGATGGGTACTCCCTACTGGCTCGACGCTTCCGCTCCGTTCTACGGCCCGCTCCCCGGCGACGAGACGGTCGACGTGGCGATCGTCGGCGGCGGGGTCACCGGTCTCGCGTGCGGCCGCGCGCTCGCCGCCGCCGGCAAGCGCGTCCGCGTCATCGAAGCCCGGCGCGCCGGAACGCGGCGCGAGCGGACGGAACGGCGGCTTCGCCCGCCGAGGAACCGCCGCGCCGTACGACGTCCACACGTTGCCGGAGGTCATGCGGGCCACCGAGGCCGCCCTGGAGCGGGTCCGAACGCTCGCGGGCGAGCACTTCCGCGGCGTCGGCACGCTCCGGGTTGCGCATACCAAGGACGAGCTCTCTGCGGTCCGGGCCGAAGCCCGCGCCCTCGTCGCCGACGGGTTCTCCGTCGAGTGGCGCGATCCGGGCGAGCTTCCGCCCGCCGCCCAGGGTTGGTCCCTCGGCGGGATCTTCCATCCGGGCGACGGCGCGCTCGACCAGGGAGCCTGGATCCGCCGCCTGGCCGCCCTTGCGCGCGAAGCGGGCGCGGAGATCGCCGAGGACACGCGCGTCACCGCGCTCGACGACGCGCGCGTCGAGACCGAGCACGGTGTCGTGACGGCGGACGTGGTCCTGGTCGCGACCGACGGCTATACGGACGGGCTCGTTCCCGAGCTCGACGCCGCCGTCGAGTCGATTCGAGGCCAGGTCGTGGCGACCGAACCGGTGGAGCCGGGCGTAATCCCCTGCCCGATGTACGGCCGGCGGGGTTACGACTACGTCCAGCAGCTCCCCGACGGCCGGATCGTCGCCGGTGGCCGCCGAGACCTGGACCTGACGGGCGAGACCGGCCTCGAGGAGACGACGAACGACCTGATCCAGGGCGGCCTCGAAACCCTGCTCGCGGAGCTGCTCGGCGAGACACCGCCGATCACGCACCGCTGGGCCGGGATCATGGGCTTCACGGAGGACTACCTTCCGCTCGTCGGTCCGCTGCCCGGGCGCGAGAACGTCTGGGTCTCGGCCGGGTACTCCGGGCACGGGAACGTCCTGGGCTTCGCGTGCGGCGAGGCGGTCGCGGCGGCGCTCCTCGGCGAGGAGCAGTCGTGGCTCGAGCCGTTCAGTCCGGGAAGGACTCCGGCCGCTCCACCGCCCGGTTGAAGAGATCGTCGTCCACGTTCCGACCCGTGACGATGAGGACGAGCGCTCCGTCGACGTCGTCGAGCTGAGGCACCGCGGCGAGCGAAGCCGCCGCTGAGCCCTCGACGCGAATCCCGGCGCGCCACAGAGCGCCCATCGCCTCGGCCATCGCGCGCTCGCTGACGGTCACGAACCGCGTGACGACCTCGCCGAGCACGTTCACCGCGGAGGGGATCGCCACGCGAACCGCGAGACCGTCCGCGAACGTCGCGCTTCGATCCGACTCGACGCAGCGGCCCGCGTTCCAGCTGTCGGCCATCACCGGCGCCTCCTTGGCGGCGACCGCGATCAGCTGCGTCCCGGGCCAGAGCTCCTCGGCGGCGAGGCCGATCCCGCCGACGAGCGCGCCGTTTCCGACCGGGACGACGATGCCGGCCGGCTGGTCGTCCAGTTGCTCCGCCAGCTCGCGCGTGATCGTCCCGTAGCCCTCGTACTGCTCCCGCTCGGCGCCGTCCTCGAAGAACGGGACGCCGTCGCGCTCCGCGTCCGCCTTGCCGCCGTCCTTGACCGTGTCGAGGTCGCCCGCGCCGAGCCGGATCTCGGCGCCCAGCCGCTCGATGTGCGCGAGCTTCGCCTGGGTCGCTCCCTCGGGCGCATACACGACCGCACGCAGTCCGAGCTCCTTCGCCGCCCACGCGGTCGCCGCGCCGTGGTTTCCGGTCGAGGCCGTGTACACCGCCTCGGCGCCGTCGGCCCGGTAGCGCTCGAGCGTCGGCAGCGCCCCGCGCCACTTGAACGCGCCGAGCTCGTGCGTGTCCTCGCGCTTCAGGTAGAGGAGCCGGCCGCCGCCGAGCTCGGCAGGCGCCAGTTCGAGTGGGGTCGGCGCAGGCATGCCGCCATTCTGGCGCACCTTCGCGCGGATAGGATCTCGCCCTTCCACGCCGCGATGCGCAACGTCCTCGTCCTCTGTCCCCAGGATCGGGATCGGAAGGCCGTCACCGCGGCCGGTCTCGATTCCCGCTACCGCGTGACCTTCGCCGGGGAGGATCTCGACCGGATCGAGCACTTCGACGCGGGCGCGTTCCTGGCCGAGTACGAGCAGGTCGAGGCCGATGCGATCGTCGCGACGAAGGATCAATCCGCGCTCCTGGCCTCGATCCTCGCGGCCCGCCGCGGCCTGGCGGGCCCGTCGCCGCGCTCGGTGCTCGCCTGCCAGCACAAGCCGACGTCGCGCGCGATCCAGCGCGCGGTCGCGCCCGAGTCGACGCCTGCGGTCGCGCTCCTGGGTCGTGACGAGCCGCCGCCGCTGCCGTACTTCGTCAAGCCGAGCGTGGGGCGGCTGTCGCAGGGCGCGGTACGCGTGGAGACCGCCGCCGAAGTCCTCAGCCGGCCACCGACGCGTACGCGGAGCGCCACGCGGCGATCGCGGCGGAGTCGGACGCCGACGTAGGCGACCTGCACGGCCTCGTGGCCGAGGAGCTCCTGGAGGGCGTCGAGGTGACCGTCGAAGGGTTCGTGCACGGCGGCCGGCCGACAGTGATCGGCATCACCGACTCCGTGATGTATCCGGGGACGATCAGCTTCGAGCGCTTCGAGTACCCGAGCGCGCTCCCCGATGCGCGCCAACGCGAGCTCGCGGAGCTCGCCGGCCGGCTCGCCCGTGCACACGAGCTCGACGACGCGTTCTTCAACGTCGAGTTCTTCGTCCCGGCGGAGGGCCCGCCCGGGATCGTCGAGGTGAACGCGCGCATCGCCTCGCAGTTCGCGCCGCTCGTGCTCGCGACGCACGGGCGCTCGACCTACGACGCGTTGTTCGAGCTCGCGTGCGGCAAGGATCCGCGCTGGGATCCGACCCCGCCGAACGGGGTCGCGGTGAGCTTCGTGGTGCGGGTCTTCGAGGACGCGTTCGTCGAGGCGGTTCCCGATCCCGAGGACGATCTCGAGATGCTGGTGCGGCCGGGCGCGCTTCTCTCCGAGCAGGGCGCGAACGACGTCGAGAGCTATCGCCTCGCGATCGTCTACGGGTCGGCGCCGACCCGCGAGGAGGCGGTGGACGCCTGCCGCGAGCGGGCCCGGCGCGCTCAGCTTCCGGCTTCGACCGCCGGAACCGGTCGTGGCGGCGAGCCGGCCCGCCGAGCGCCTCGCGGTTCGAGATCGCGAACGCGCCGATCAGCGCTCCGACGAGGGCGAGCGCGCCGATGACGAGCATCCCGGCGCGGATAGGCGTCGATCGAACCCGCGAG
Source organism: uncultured Actinomycetes bacterium (assembly GCA_963705875.1). Taxonomy (GTDB): domain Bacteria; phylum Actinomycetota; class Thermoleophilia; order Gaiellales; family Gaiellaceae; genus CAVRUF01. Next base: position 694,062 of record OY970117.1, read on the forward strand.
CGCCTCGCCGGTCTGGTTGATCGAGAGCGGCTCGGCGTCAACGTCGGTAGACGAGGCGAAGACCAGGGAGATGACGAGCCCGATCAGGGCGACCGATGTGAGGCTCCCGAGCCGCGAAAGCGTCGAGTTGACCCCGGAGGCGATCCCGGCGAACTCGGTCGGGGCCGACTTGAGCGCCGTCGACGTGATCGGCGCGACCAGCACCGCGAGTCCAAAGGAGAAGACCGCCAGCGAGGCGACACCGAACGTCCAGAGGTCGGACTGCTCGGTCATCCCCATCGACAGGAGGGCGCCCGCTCCGATCAGCGCTGGTCCGAGCGTCAGGTAGAGCCGGGGCCCGTGCTTGTCGGCGAGCGTCCCGAACCGGGTCGCGAAGAGCACGAGGATGATGCTCGACGGCGTCGAGATGAGCCCGGATTCGAACGGGCTGAACCCGAGTGTCTGGAAGTAGAGCGTGGAGAAGACGAGGAAGCCGTAGATGGCCGCGTAGGTGACGAACGTCTCGGCGTTAGCGGCGGCGAAGTTCCCGCCCTTGAAGAGCGCGAAGGGGAGCATCGGCTCGGCGACGCGGCGCTCCACGATGACGAACGCGACGAGTGCGATCAGCCCGCCGGCGAAGGCCCACCAGTAGCCCGAGAAGCCCGGTCGGCGCCCTCGACCATCGCGAACGTGAGCAGCCCGAAGCCGGCCGCGGCGAGGACCGCGCCGGGAATGTCGAGCTTGCGGGTTCCACGCTGTCCGCGCTCTTCGCAGCGGCCGAGGTGAGCGAGGCCGATCGTGACGACGGCGAGCGGCAGGTTGAGGTAGGAAGATCCAGCGCCAGGACGTCCATTCGACGAGCGCGCCGCCGACGGGTGGGCCGATGATCGTCGAGACGCTCGTGAACGCCGTCCAGAGGCCGATCGCGCGCCCGGCCTGGTCGCCGTAGACGGCGCGGAGCAGCGCGAGCGAGTTGGTGGTGAGGAACGCCCCGCCGATCCCCTGGAGCGCCCGCGCGGCGATGAGCACCGCCCGTCGGGGGCCGCGCCGGCGATGGCCGAGGCGACGGCGAAGGCGGCCACGCCGGCGCTGAACGCGGTGCGCCGCCCGACGCGGTCGCCGACCGCGCCGGCGAAGAGGTAGAGCGAGGCGAGCGCCAGCGAGTAGCTGAGGAAGAGCCACTCCTGGCCCGAGAGTCCGAGCCCCAGATCCTGCTCGATCGTCGGCATCGCGACGATGACGACCGTCGCATCGATGAACGCCATCGACGAGCCGATGACGCAGGCCGCGAGAGTGAGCGGACGGCGGCGGTCGAGGCTCAGCCCGGACACGGCGCGAGTGTACTCCGCGGGTCGCCGCAGCACCGGGTTAATGCACTCGCACCCGTGACTCGTTCCCCGGGGACCCCCTTGGAACACCTCTCGCTTTTCAGCGTAACGCCGAAACTCGTACGTGTCTGTCACGAAAGCGCCGGAACCGTGCCGGATGTGTGACAACTCTGTGACGGGCGCGCGGACTCTCCGCGACCGGCGCGCGACCTACGCCGCGAACGGCGAGCGGGCGAGCCGGGCGAGCCGGGCGATGCGCCGCGGGGCGCCGGGTGCGACCGCTTCGACGGCGCGACCCAGGGCATCCGGCTCAGCCGGACGAGGGGGGCGACGGCGAACCTCCTCGACGAAGAGGCGCACGCACACCGGGTCGAACTGGGTCGCTGCGCAGTTCTCGAGCTCCTCGCAGGCCTCGTCGAACGAGAGCGCCGCGCGGTAGGGCCGGTCGGCGGTCATCGCGCTGAACGCGTCCGCGACCGCGAGCACACGCGCCTCGACGGGGATCGCATCCTCGGCCAGGCCGTCGGGATACCCGCCGCCGTCCCAGCGCTCGTGGTGGTGCAGGACCGCCGGCTCGATCCCGCGCAGCGCGGCGACCTGCCGCACGAGCTGCGCGCCGATCCGGGGGTGAAGCTGAATGACGCCGCGCTCCTCGGCGGTGAGCTCGGCCGGCTTCGTGAGGATGCCCTCGCTGATCGCGATCTTGCCGACGTCGTGGAGAAGCGCCGCGTAGACGAGCTCCTCGCGGCGGCGCGGTTCGAGGCCGAGCCGGTCGGCGACGGCGGTCACGTACATCGCGACCTCCTCGCCGTGGCCGAGCAGGAAGCGATCCTTCGCCTCGACCGCGTCAGTCAGCACTCCGATGGTCGCGAGGAACGCCTCGCGGAGACTCTCGCGCACGCGCAGGTCATGCAGGGCGACGCCGACGGTGTCGCCGAGCGCCATCAGCGCGTCGTCGGGATGGTCGGGCAGTCCTTCGCCGGTGTCGGCGAAGACGAGCGCGCCGTCCGGGCCACCGGCGGGGCGGAACGGCACGGTGAGGACGGTGGAGGCCTCGGCGCGCTGCCGCACCGGTGCGCCCTGGTCGAGTGCGGTGTGGGTCGTGCGCGCCGCGGCCTCGGCGCCCCCGCCGAAGCCGTCGTCGCAGAGAACCGTGACCGACGAGCCGTCGTCCGTGCGGGACGCGAGCAGCCCGCGGCCGGCGGCGACGAGCGTCATGGCGGCGCGTAGGAGCACCGGACGAAGCGGGGCGGGATCGGCGAGCGGGCCGCGATCGCGCTCGTACCCGGCGATCTGCGCCCGAAGATTCGAAGTCCATTCGCGCCCGATCCGTCGGGCCTCGGCGTCGCCCTCGCGCTGCCGGCGGACGGCACGCAGCTCCTCGGCCTGCTGGTCGAGCTTCGTCTCGTAGTCGCCGCGGGTCTCGGGCATCGCCTTCTCGAGCCCTTCGACGCGGGCGCGCAGCTCGCTCTCGAGCTGGTCGCGCTCCTGTTTCTCGGTGTTGTAGGTCGCGAGCGCGGCGCTCAGCTCGGTGCCCAGCCGCTCGGTCTCGGCGAGCGCCTGGCCCTGGCGGACGACATGCTCGGCGGTGCGCTCGTCGTACTCGGCCTTCGCCTCCTCGAGCCGCGCGCGCTCGGCCGCCCAGCCGAACAAGGCGACGACGCCGGTTCCGATGAGGACGGCGAGGATCGGGATGGCGAAGCGGCGATCGTCGAGCGTCGAGCCCGCGAAGGCGAGGCCGGCCGCGACGGCGGTCGTGCCCAGGAAGACGGCGGTCGCGAGCCCGAGCGCGCGATGGCGGAGCAGAAGGTGCATCGGCACCATCTCGTACCCGAAATGAGGCCCGATTCCTCCTAGGAGGGTTTGGCAGAAAAAGCCTGGGCTGCCGGGCCACGCTGGACGGCGCCATGCGGCGTCCTCGGTTGCGCCCGTATTCCGGATACGGGCGCGCCCTGCGTCCTTGCCTGACACCGTCCAGCGCACCCCGACAGGAGACGTTTTCCGCCAAACCCTCCTAGCGATGCCGCTTCAAGCGCAACGCCGCGCAGCTCGGCTTCGAGGCGTTCCCGGCCTCGTCCCACGCGCGGACGCAGAAGCGGAGCTTGAGGCCGGCTCCGCGCGGCGCCTGCCAGGGCACCCAGTAGACCCGGCCCGCCTGGCTCGGCGCGAGTTCCGTCTCGTACGACCAGAGGAGCCGGCCGTTCGGACGGAAGATCCGGACGCGCTCCCACGTGGCGCCGCTGTCGTCGCTCAGCCGGTAGCGGATGCCCACGATTGCTTCCCGCCCGGCCGGTCGTGCGCAGCGCCTTCGCGGTCGGCGCCGAGACGTCGAGGAGCGGGGGGATCGCCTCGAGACCCGGGCAGGACGTACTCCCACGTACCGGCGTCGGGCGCGAGGTCGGTCGTCGCGCGCCCCGTTGTATCCGTCCAGGACGCGCCCATCCAGAAGCGGAACGACGCGGTTCCGCCGATCTCGGCGCGGTCGATGCGAATCGTCGGCCCGCTCGACCACGACACGGCGAGCGAGTCCTGCGGCGTCTCGAAATCCCAGGCGTAGTTGTGCCAGCGCGCGAGGCCGACGGTGCCGCTCGACCCCCGGATCGCGATCGCGTAATCGGCCCCGTCGGAGGCAGGACTCCCCGAGGCGGCGTTGCGGTCGACGTCCAGGAAGAGCGCGAAGAAGTCGCGTTCGCGGATCGCCGGGACGTTCGCGATCTCCACGTCGAAAGTGACGATCCCGGCCGCGTCGTTCCGGATGGTCGTGCGGGTGACGTCGGGCGCCAGCCCGCTCTGGACGTCACGGCCGGGATCATCGAACGTCGCGCCCGCTTCCGCAGGCGCGGGGACGGAGTCGGTGAGGGCGCCGGGGAAAACGGCCGCAGCGTCCGCGGCTGTGCGAACCGCGCGGGCGTGAGGAGAACCCGGGTCCGCGCCGGCGCCGATGGGGAGCGTCAGCCCCACCGCGGCCGCCACGGCGATTCCCAAGACCCCTCTCACTCCGTCTCCCCGTTCCCTCGTCAGGCGGGGTGCCTCCGGCTCTCCTTCCGGTGGCTCCGCAGCCTCAGACCCCGTCGCAAGAAGAACGTGTGCGGCGCCCGACGGGATACGGCGCGGGTCGATCTTACGACGTCAGGAGGGCTTGCAAGCGGCGCGGACTTGCGTGCTGGCCGTCTCGTAGGCCTTGCGCCCCTTGGCGAGGCTCCGGAGAGCGCCGGGCATCGACTTGACGTCGAGGGAGTCGGCGAAGCCGCGGGCCAGCGCGGCCGCGGCGCGGAGGTTCGTGAGCGCCGTGGTGTACTTCTCCGCCGCCGCGCGGCATTCCGTGGCAACCTCGTCGGACAGGGCAGCGGTGTTCGAGCCCGCCTTGGAGAGGGCGTCGTTGGCCTCGGTCCAGACGTTGCCGACGCACTCGCGGAAACCGTCTAGATCACCGGACTTGCCGAGCGCCGTGCACTCGCGGGCGTCGGCCTGCCACTCGGTCAGCCCGGAGGCCACGTCGTCGTCGAACGCAGTGAACTGCGCGAACTCCTCGTCGGGCATACGGCCGTCCGATCGCGCAGGAGCGGGAGGCGGCTCCGCGCTCGCCGCGGCGGTCGTGGCCGGGGGCGTGGTCGGGGTCGAGCTCTTGTCGGAGGAGCACGCGGCCGTCGCGGCGAGCGCCGCCGCCGCGATCACGCAGAGCCATCTCGCCCCGGACGCCATGCCCCGACACTAGCTGGCGGTCCCGAGGATCTGCGCCGGCACCGAACGCGCACACCTGTGACGGCGCGTTCGGTGCTGCTACAGGGCCGGAAGGACTCGAACCTTCAACCCCCGGTTTTGGAGACCGGTGCTCTGCCAATTGAGCTACGGCCCTCGGCGGGGTCATTGTAGTCGGCGGTTTGGGGCTCTCTCCTTAGACTCACCGGCGTGGCGCGGACGAAGCGACCGGCACTCGGAGCGCTCTTCGCGCTGATCGCCGTGGGCTTCGCCGGGATCGCCATTGCGGCGGCCATGGCGGGCGGCGGAGCGTGGGTGATCGCCGTGGCTTCGGCACTCCTCGCGGCGTGGATGGGGGAGATGGCGTGGAGGGTCTTCCGGTGAGCGGTCGTATGCTTTGACCATGGAGGCCGGCGCTCTCGAGACCCAGACCCTCTGGCGCGAGTTCAAACGAACGGGCGACCGGGCGCTTCGCGACCGGCTGATCCTCACGTACGCGCCGCTCGTCAAGTACGTCGCCGGCCGGCTGGGAAGCGGGCTGCCCGCGCACGTGGAGGAGGGCGACCTCGTCTCCTACGGCCTGCTCGGCCTGATCGGCGCGATCGAGCGGTTCGACCCCGAGCGCGACATCAAGTTCGAGACGTACGCGATCGCGCGGATCAAGGGCTCGATCATCGACGAGCTGCGCTCGATGGACTGGGTGCCGCGGTCGGTCCGGGCGCGCGCCCGTGACATCGAGCGTGCGATCGCCGCGCTCGAGGCGAAGCTCCACCGCGCGCCGAACGACGAGGAGATCTCCGCGGCCCTCGGGATCACCGAGGAGGAGTTCCAGGATTCGCTGCTCGAGATCTCCCGCTCCTCGATCGCCGCGCTCGACGAGCTGTGGGCGGGCGGAGGCGGCGGCGACCCGGTGGCGCTCATCGACACGATCGAGGATCCGGAGGCGCCGCAGCCGCAGGAGGCGATGAACCAGACCGAGCTGCGCGAGGCGCTCGGCGAGGCGATCGCCCGGCTGCCCGAGCGCGAGAAGCTCGTGATCACGCTCTACTACTACGAGGAGCTGACCCTCCGCGAGATCGGCGAGGTGCTCGGCGTGACCGAGTCGCGCGTCTCCCAGCTCCACACGAAGGCGATCCTGCGCCTGAAGGCCCGCCTCGGCGGCTCCGTGCCGCAGACGTCCCCGTAGCCGCGGCGCGGCACGAAGTCGTCACACATCCGGCACGGTCCCGGCGCTTTCGTGACAGACACGTACGACTTTCGGCGATACGCTGAAAAGCGAGGGGTGTTCCACAGGGGGTCCCCGGGGAGCAGAGCGCACGCGAGTGCCTGGACCGGGATGCGGTAGGCGCGTTGCCTTCTTCCGGCTGACCGTCACTCGGTAGACTCGCGCACCTATGGCAGCGTACGAATCCGGGAAGATTCGCAACGTCGCAGTCGCCGGTCACCGGGGCACCGGAAAGACGTCCCTGGTCGAGGCGATGCTCTTCCAGGCGGGCGCCGTGAACCGGCTCGGGCTGGTCGACCAGGCCACGACCGTCTCGGACTGGGAGGAGGAGGAGCACAAGCGGCAGATGTCCCTCTCCGCCGGGATCTGCCACCTCGAATGGCAGGGGCGCAAGGTCAACCTGATCGACGCGCCCGGCGACCCCGGCTTCCAGGCCGACGCGATCGCCGCGCTTCGCGTGGTCGAGGGCGTCCTGCTCGTCGTCAACGCGACCGCCGGCGTCGAGGTGCAGACGACGCGGGTCTGGAAGCGCTGCGAGGAGCTCGAGCTCTCGCGCCTCATCTTCGTGAACATGCTCGACCGCGAGCGCGCGGACTTCTTCGCCGCGCTCGAGGGCGTTCGCAGCCAGTTCTCCGACCGCTGCTTCGCGATCCAGATCCCGATCGGCCACGAGCACGAGCTGAAGGGCGTCGTCGACCTGCTCCACATGAAGGCCTACCTCGATCCCGAAGGCGCCCGCGAGGGCGAGCCGGTCGAGATCCCGGAGGAGGTCGCAGCGCAGGCCGCCGAGTACCGCACGAAGCTGATCGACGCGGTCGTCGAGACCGACGAGGCGGTGATGGAGCGCTACCTCGAAGGCGAGGAGATCGGGGGCGAGGAGCTCGCCGCCGCGCTGAAGAATGCGGTGTCGCGCGACGAGATCTTCCCGGTCACCTGCGGCTCCGCGACGAAGAACCTCGGCACGGACGGCCTGCTCGACCTGATCGTCGAAGGCGTCCCGTCGCCGGCCAAGAAGCCGCTCGCGATCGACGTGCCCGAGGCCGCGAACTCCGCGTTCGTCTTCAAGACGCTCGCCGACCCGTTCGCCGGGCGCATCACGCTCTTCCGCGTCCTCACCGGCGAGGTGAACGCCGACTCGATCCTCGTGAACGGACGAACGCACGGCAAGGAGCGCCTCGGCCAGCTGCTCGTTCTCCAGGGGAAAGACCACACGTCCGTGGACGGATTCGCAGCGGGCGACATCGGCGCCGTGGCGAAGCTGAAGGAGACGACCACCGCCGACCTGCTCCTGTCCGAGGACAAGCCGGCCGAGCCGCCGTCGCTCGGGTTCCCGTCGCCGGTCATGAGCTTCGCGATCACGCCCAAGGCGAAGGGCGACGAGGACAAGGTCGTCACCGCGCTTCGCCGCCTCGTCGAGGAGGATCCGACGCTCGTCCTGCGCCGCGACGAGCAGACCGGCGAGCAGCTCCTCGCGGGCCTCTCGCAGATGCACGTCGAGGTCGCCGTCGAGCGGATCAAGCGCCGCTTCGGCGCCGAGGTCGAGCTGCACCAGCCGCGCGTCCCGTACCTGGAGACGATCCGCAAGGAGTCGCGCGCGCACTCGCGCTACAAGAAGCAGACCGGCGGCCGCGGGCAGTTCGGCGACTGCACGATCGTGCTCGAGCCGATGGAGGGCCACACCGGCTACGAGTTCGTGGACAAGATCGTCGGCGGCGTCATCCCGCAGAGCTTCCGCCCGGCCGTGGACAAGGGGATCCAGGAGGCGATGCACACGGGCGAGCTCGCCGGCGCGCCGGTGCAGGGCGTCCGGGTGCTCCTCGTCGACGGCAGCTACCACACGGTCGACTCCTCGGAGATGGCGTTCAAGATCGCCGGCTCGATGGCGTTCAAGGAGGCCTACGCGGCCGCGGATCCCGTGCTGCTCGAGCCGATCATGTCGCTCGAGGCCACGGTCCCCGACGACGCCGTGGGCGCCGTGAACGGCGACCTGAACTCCCGCCGCGGACGCCTGCTCGGGATGGAGCCCGCCGCGGGGATGACCACGATCAAGGCCGAGGTTCCGATGGCCGAGTTCCTCACGTACTCCCAGTCGCTCACGTCGCTCACCGGCGGCCGCGGCGACTACGTCATGAACTTCCTCCGCTACGAGGAGGTGCCCTCGCACGTCGCCCAGAAGATCGTCGACGAGACGAAGCGTGCGCGGGACGAGGCGAAAGCGTCATAGATGCCTCGGACCCGCCATCCAGAACGAAGCTGATGCAGATTAGGCGGCAGGAGGATTTCCGAGTCTGCGCCGTCTGCGAGAGGACGATCCTCCAAGGCGAGCGCTCGGCGCGCTACAGCCCCGGCGGGGAGCTGTGGGTCGACGTGTGCCCGCTCTGCATCGAGATCGCGAACGAGCAGGGCTGGGTGAAGGAAGGCAGCCCGACACAGCCGCTCATGGCCGACGAGACGCGGAAGCCGCGACGGCGCCGGTTCGGCGGGCTGGGTGGGCTGCTCGACTCGCGTCCTGCCGAGCCCGAGCCGGTCGTGTCGGAGCCCGTTCTGCGCCGGCTCTCGCCGGAGGAGCAGCACCTGGTCGAGGCGGCCGAGCTCTTCAACAAGAGCCCGTACAGCCGCACGATCGCGGGTGTCGCGAAGAGCCTCGGCGAGGCGCGCGTGAGCATGATGCCGCTCTCCGGGACGATCCCCGAGATCGTGATCACGATCGCCTGGGAGATCTCCTGGTACCAGTACCGCGTCGTCTTCGACTCGTCGCAGCCGGTGCGCCTCGAGGAGCGCGGCCAGGATCTCGAGGAGGTCGGCGAGCGGTTCCGCCACTGGAACGCGAGCTTCGACCCCGAGACGCTTCTGCGCCCGGATATCCCGCGCTTCTAGTCGCCCCACCGGGCGGGGGTCTACGATTCGCCCACGGTGATCTACTGCGTTGTCCCCCCAGAGCTGAAAGACGAGCTCTACGACCGGCTTGTCGAGCACTACTCCGACAACCCGAACGTGACGGTCATCATCGACCGGCGCACGGGCCCGGACCGGCGCTCGGCCGGCGGTTCGTTCCAGGGAGGGAAGCGCCAGGTGCGAGACCGCCGCCGCGGACGCGTGCCGGGCACGTTCCCGGACACCGAGCCGCCCGAAGCCGCCTAGTTCCGCCTAGTAAACCGCCGCCGACTGGTCTACCTTGCCAGGGAGGATGCGATTACGACTTGGGGTCTCGTCGCTCGTCCTGCTCGGCGCGCTTTTCGCGCCGGGTGCTGCGCGCGCGACCGTCGACCCGTGGTCGGTCGTCGGCGGCGCCGGTTCCAAGTGGTTCTCCGGGAGCCTGATCCAGCAGATCGGCGAGAACTGCTCGGTGCTCGGCAGCCCGTACACCGAGGTGATGGTCTCGGGCGTTCGGCAGCTACGGCGGCGCGCCCGGCAACGGCGTCGTCAAGGTGAACGACCCGTACTGGGTCGCGCTGATGATCGCGATCCCCGGCGAACCCTGCGACCGGCTCGTCGGCCGTCGTCACCGACCTCGTCTTCCCGAAGAACACGACGTACGGACTCGAGCCGCGCGCCCCGGTGCTACGGAACCCCGCGCGCGAACCCGGACAACCTGCTGGAGCTGACGAACGAGACCTGGAGCTTCCTCGGACACTCCGGACGCCACTGCCCGACGGGCCCGTCGGTCGCGGGGATCGGGAAGAACTTCGGGTTCAGGCCTCTCGCGAACGGCCAGTTCTTCTGGATCTTCGTGCCGGTGAAGTCGACCTCGACGCTGGCCGGCGCCGGCGGCCCGGACGAGTTCAACTGGCTCACGACGTCGACTGGGGTCTACGCGATCCCGGACCGCAGCCAGATCTGGGCGAACGTGTTCCCGGGCGGTGGCGGAACGCAGGCCCCGTACATCTACTTCGCGCGAACGCCGGCAGCCGTGCCGCTCTGGATGACGGGTGCGGCGGCCGGAACCGAGAATCGCGTCGAGTTCTTCGCGAACCTCTTCTCCGCGGGCTTTGCCGGAAACCTCACGTTCGAGATCCGGAAGCAGTCGAACAACGATCTCGTCGCAAGCTCCGCGATGCTCGGCGGCGCCTGGAACCCGGCCGTGCCCGGAGGCGGGTCGCTCTTCCAGGTCTACGGCACCGGGGATGCGCTCGGCCCGAACGGCGGCTTCGTACCCTTCTACTTCGAAAACGCTCTGGGCGAGTGGGACCTGCCGATGAAGATCATCTGGAAGTTCGACTACAACGACGGTGCGGCGAAATCAGTGTCCGGCACGGTCAACTTCCGGACGCTCGCCGGCCCGAACGACCAGGACCAGTGCGACGTCCCGCCGCCGCTTCCCTCGGCTGCAACCTGCCGCCGCTGCCGAAGCTCAAGGGCAGCCTGGGCGTCAAGAAGAACGCGAAGCTCAAGCGCTCCACGCTCGCCGCGGGGCAGCAGGTGGCGCTCACATGCAATCTCTCCTCCTCGGCGAAGGCCGTGCTGACGATCTCGAAGGCGCTCGCGAAGAGCCTGAAGATCGGAACCACGGTCGGCACGGGCACGGCGAAGTGCAACGCCGACGGGAGGAAGCTCAAGCTGAAGCTCGGCTCGAAGGCCGCGAAGAAGCTCAAGGGCAAGAAGGTGTCGGCGACACTTACGACCACATTTACGCGCAAGGGCTCCAAGGCGTTCAAGTTCGTCCTCCCGGTCAAGATCGTCTGACGAATCCGCCCCGTAGAATCGCTCCCGGCGAAGCGACGAAAGGGAGCGATGGCGACGACTGAGGCGAAGACGTACCGCAACTACATCGGCGGCGAGTGGGTGGATGCCGCCGGCGGCGAGACCTTCGAGACGACCAACCCGGCGAACGGCGACGTGCTCGGCACGTTCCCGCTCTCCGGAACCGACGACATGGAGCGCGCGATCGAGGCCGCGAAGGCCGCCTACGTCGACTGGCGCCTCGTGCCGGCGCCGAAGCGCGGCGAGCTCCTCTTCCGCGTCGCGCGCACGTTCGAGGAGCGCAAGGACGAGCTGACCGAGCAGATGGTGCGCGAGATGGGGAAGGTGCGCGCCGAGGCCGCGGGCGACGTCCAGGAAGCGATCGACATGACGTACTACATGGCCGGAGAAGGCCGCCGCATGTTCGGTCACACGACCCCGTCGGAGCTTCCCGACAAGTTCATGATGTCGACCCGCAACCCGGTCGGCGTCGTCGGCGCGATCACCCCGTGGAACTTCCCGATCGCCATCCCGAGCTGGAAGATCGCGCCCGCCATCGTCTGCGGGAACACCGTCGTCTTCAAGCCCGCCGGAGACACGCCGCTCCTCGCCGAGCTCTTCGTCGAGATCTTCGAAGAGGCAGGCCTGCCGCCGGGCGTCCTCAACATCGTCCACGGCGAGGGGAAGACGGTCGGCGAGCACCTCGTCCAGCATCCGGACGTGCCGCTCATCTCGTTCACCGGCTCGCGCGACGTCGGCGCGCAGGTGCAGACGAACGCCGGGCCGTTCCTGAAGAACGTCCACCTGGAGCTCGGCGGCAAGAACGCGATCATCGTCATGGACGACGCCGACGTGGATCTCGCCCTCGACGGCATCCTCTGGTCGGCGTTCGGCACCTCGGGCCAGCGCTGCACGGCCGCCTCGCGCGTGATCGCGGGGAACAAGGTCTACGACGAGCTGGCGGAGCGCCTCGCCGAGCGCGCCTCGGCCATGACGCTCGGCGACGGCCTCGCCGACACCACGGACGTCGGGCCGGTCATCAACCGGGCGGCGCTCGACAAGATCCACTCGTACACCGAGATCGGGAAGGGCGAGGGCGCCGAGCTCCTCACGGGCGGCGAGATCGCCACCGAGAACGGGCTCGACAAGGGCTTCTTCTACCGCCCGACCGTGTTCAGCGAGGTCGACCCGGGCATGCGCATCGCCCAGGAGGAGATCTTCGGCCCGTCCGTCTCGCTCATCCGGGCGAGCGACGTGGACGAGGCGATCCGCATCTCGAACGGCGTGCGCTACGGCCTGTCGTCCTCGATCTTCACGCGCGACGTGAACAAGGCGTTCCGGGCGATCCGCGACCTGAAGACGGGGATCACGTACATCAACGCCGGCACGACCGGCGCCGAGGTGCATCTCCCGTTCGGCGGCGTGAAGGACACCGGCAACGGCCATCGCGAGGCGGGCCAGGCGGCGCTCGACTTCTACACCGAGTGGAAGTCGGTCTACGTGGACTACTCCGGCAAGCTCCAGCGCGCGCAGATCGACAACGCGTGAACCGCAAGCTCGTCGTCTTCGTCCCGCGTGAGGCCGCCGACCCGGTGCGGGAAGCGCTGTTTGCTGCGGGCGCGGGGAGGATCGGAAACTACGAGCGCTGCTCCTGGTACACGCTCGGGACGGGCACGTTCCTGCCCGGCGCCGGAACCGACCCCACGATCGGCGAGCCCGGGCGAGAGCAGCGCGTCTCGGAGGTGCGGCTCGAGACGGTGTTCCCCGAGGAGCGCCAGGACGAGGTGGTCGCGGCGCTCAAGGCCGCGCATCCGTACGAGGAACCCGCGTACGACATCTACGCGTTGCTGTGAAGGCGAAGCTCTTCACCGACGGCGGCGCGCGCGGCAACCCGGGCCCGGCGGCGTACGGCTTCGTGATCGAGGCCGAGGACGGAACGGTGCTCGCCGCGGAGGGCAAGGCGATCGGCGAGGCGACGAACAACGTGGCCGAGTACTCGGCCCTCGTTGCCGGCCTGGAGCGCGCCGCCGAGCTCGGCCTCGACGAGGTGGAGGTCGTCTCCGACTCCGAGCTCCTCGTGAAGCAGATGACGGGCGTCTACAAGATCAAGAACGCCGCGCTCCAGGATCTCTCCATCGAAGCCGCCCGCAATGCCCGTCGCGTCGGCCGCGTCCACTACACGGCCGTGCGCCGCGAGCACAACAAGCTCGCCGACCAGCTTGTGAACGAAGCGCTCGACGCGCTCGGCTAGATGGTTGATCGGGAATTGGCGTGCTCTCGGGACGGGTGCGACCAAGCTCGGCGTCGTGATCGTTCGCAGCTCGTGCTGGTAGCACGGGCAAGGGCGAGCGCGGCGTCCGGCGCCGTGTCGCAGCCGCCAACCCGGGGTGCGTTAGTTCCCGATCGATCATCTACACTCGGAGAGCTACGCGGATGTAGCTCAGTTGGTAGAGCGTCTGCTTGCCATGCAGAAGGTCGTGGGTTCGAGTCCCATCATCCGCTCTAGGAATCTCGTTCTTTCACGCGCGTTGTCCGCCGTGCTCGGTTCCGTCGTAGTCGAGGTGCGGCACCGGAAGATCCGACGCGTTCATGGCCCACGGATGCCCGTACGCCTCGAAGCCGGAGATCATCGGCGGTGGAAATGTCGCGTCCGTGAACCCGCCGACTGCGACTCCGATGACGTCCGGCGCGACGGGGATGTCCCAGTACACGGTCGATCCGCACTCAGGGCAGAAGTGGTACGTGGCCCCGCCGCTGTCGCAGGAGCGAAACGTGGCCGGCTCCGCGCCCTCGACGGGGAACGTCCACTCCGTCGACCGTCCTTCGATCGTCACCTGCTCCCTCGGAATTCGCGCCTGGACGCTGAGGACGCTGCCCGTCCGCCTCTGGCACTCGTAGCACTGGCACAGGGAGATGCGCGCTGGGTCAGGTCCTTCGTGCGCGACGCTGAGCTGTCCGCAATTGCACGAGGCTTTCCGGCCGGCCATTTTCTCCTCCTCCTAGGTCACTTGTGTTGTCGGAGCCGGCGCATCGAGTGCGGCGTGGGCGTCGGCCACCGCGGCGCGGCGGGCCTTCGTCAGCTCCTGGATGAAGATCTGGATCGTTGCGGCAAGCGGCACCGCGGTCAGCGCGCCCAGCACCCCGAGCAGAGCGCCGAAGAGCGTGACCGCGACGATGATGAAGAAGCCCGAGAGGTTGACGGCCTTCCCCTGGATCTTCGGCGTCAGGATGTTGTTCTCGACCTGCTGGTAGACGAGCAGGACGATGAGCATGATGATCGCCGCGCCGATGCCCTCCTCGGCCCAGAGCGCCGGCACGAGGATGAACCCGGCGAGCGTGGCGCCGATGTTCGGGATCATGTCGAGAAGGCCGCGATGACTCCCAGCCCGATCGCGTAGCTCGATCCGAGCAGGTAGGCGGTGAGCCCCTGAGTCGTTCCGGCGATCGTCGCGATGACGACGACGCCGATCGCCCAGCGCGAGATCGTGGCTGTCACGCGCTCCCAGACGTCCAGCCAGCGCACGTCCTCGCCGGGCATGAGCACGCTCGCGAGCGCGCCCTTCAGGTTCGCGATGTCGCTGAGCAGGAACATGCAGATGAAGATGATCGTGAAGGTGACGAGGATCCCGGAGACGAGCCCGCCGGCGATCCCGAGTAGACCCTTGATGGTGTCCGGCACCGCCTTCGAGATCTCCTCGGCGCCCGTCTGAACGTTCCCAGCCGCGCCGCTGTCGCCCAGCCACGAGAGTCCGTCGGCATTGCGCAGTTGCTCGATCGTTGCCGGCAGGTCCTGCAGGAAGTCGCGGACTCCGCCGACGAGTGGCGCCAGGAACAGCAGCAGGAGAAGTCCGATTCCGGCGGCGGTGCCGAGCACGACTATTGCCGCGGCGAGCCCACGCGACAGCTTCGTCTTCGACATCAGGTAGCGGACGGGGTACTCGAAGACGAGCGCCAGGAAGATTCCGATGAAGACGATCAGGAAGGTGTCGCCGATCGCTGCGAACGCGGTCAGCACGAGCACTGCGGCCACGACGAGCAGCAGCGTTCGCATCGGCAGGATCAGCTCGACGCGCCGGCGCCCACTCACGTTCATCTCTGACTGGATGCTCAAGGCCTCTCCTCCGGTCGGTCGCTGACGCGTCGGAAACTCACGCCACGAACGTACGTCGCCCGGCCGCCTTCGCCGTCATCCAATCTGGATGAATCGAGGTCAGATGCTGATGCTGACTGGCGAAGTCGCGATCCAGGCCGCGGTGCAGACGAACACCGTGCAGCCGATCGCCAGCATCGCGACCCGCAGCTTGGGCGCCGTGAGTTTGGCGCTCATGCCCGCGAAGAAGAGCGCGGACGCGAAGAGGACCACCCCGAGCACGTAGTTCGATGCGCGCTGGATGTTCCGGCGCGCCTGCGCGGCGCTCACTTCGGCCTCGGCGTTTAGCTGCTCCGCCTCGGCGCGGCGCCGCGAACTGGTACTCCGGCATCGCGAACGGTGTGAGCGGCGCATCCGGATTCTTGAGCGGCGTGGTGGCCACCCACGCGTCGACGGCCGGTCGGAACTCCGGCCGGAAGCGCTTGAAGTAGAAGTCCGCGAGCACGGTCTCCTCCCGTGCGTAGGCGTTCGACCCACTGCGTGAACGTGGCCACGTCGATTCCCGTCTGGGTGTTTGCGAGGCCGGCTTCCTTGGCCGACTCGATCCGCAGCGCGTTGGCCCGGGCCGCCGCCTTCGCCTGCTCGCCGTTCCACCTCGTGGACTGGTAGCCGCTCCACGCCGTTGCGACCGTCGCCAGGGCGAGCAGCAGCGTCGCCACGAGCTCGACCCGGTCGCGCCCGCGCGGCCGTCGGCCGTCATCGAGTCCGGCTTGCCCGCGCTCGTCGCACGGGAGCTCGACGTCCGCGTCGATCGCGCTAAGCGCCTGGTCGATCAGGTCGAGCGAGCGCTCCATCGCCACGGGCTTGAGTCCGCCGACGCCGTCGTGGAACGGATCGTTCAGGGCGCTCAGCAGCAGCAGGAGCACGGACCATCACCGACGACGACCGAGCCGATCAGGAGGCCCTGTACGAGGGCCGTTCGCTGCGATCGGCGAAGAAGAGCGTGAAGACGAAGATCACGCCGGCGATGAAGAACAGGACGATCCAGAGCGTCGTCGGGATCACGCCGACGGCGCCGTGGATGCGGTCGAGCCGCGCCTCCTCCCGCTCGGAGGTCTGGTCGAGCCACTTGTCGTAGGCCGACTGCTGCGTGTCGGTCTCGCGGCTCGACGCCTTGCAGCGTGCGGAACATCGCGACGCCCCACGGGTTGATCGCGTCGCCCTGCGTCGCCCGCGCCCATCTGTTCCCACTCGCTCGTGGACGACCGAGCGGCCGTAGCAGACGAGCTCGCCGGTCAGCTCGGCGCCGGCCGGCTGCGGGAAGAACTGCGCGTTCTCGACCTGCTGCACGAGGATCAGCGCCTCCTGCTCGGCGCCGCTGCGCGACTGGTCGTAGCTCGAGAACGCGAGGAAGACGATGAAGCCGAGCAGGACCGAGAATCCGGTCGCGAGCACACCGAAGACCCCCGCGGCGCGGTCGCCGTCCGCGAAGAAGCCGCCCTCGGGCGCCCGGCGGCGGACGAGCAGCAGCGCCGCGACCGCCACGGCGGTAACGGCAGCCGTGATCAGGAATCCCCAGAGGATGTTCACGGCAGCATCATCTCGGGTGTCGAATGTGATTGCTTTCGGGTCATGCGCATCCGATGAGAAGTCGAGCCGCCCGACGCACTCTCGGCGCGCGATGCGGCCGGGCGGCTCTCGCGCCGTCACCCTCGGCGCTACCTACGATCCGTTGGCCGCCGCTGACTTGACGCGGCGTCATCACTCAAATGCGTCCTCGACGTCGTAGCCGAGTGCGAGCGCAAGCTTCGGTGCTGCGGCGACGACGCACGAGGTGCCCGCCACGGGGGTGACCGCCTCGAGCGTGGCCACGATCTCGTCCTGCGTCGCGCCGGCCGCGAGGGCGAGCTCGACAGCGTGCTGGAACGAAGCGGTTGCGGCGTCGAGGGCGATGGTCGCGGAGAGGCGCACGAGCCCGGCCGTCTTTTCGTCGAGCGCCGACTCCGTCTCGTTGTCGTCAGACGTCAGCGAACCGACCAGCACGTTGTCGTGCAACGAGAGCCGGCGCAGATGCTCTTTGTAATCCCCCATGAACGCTGGCGCAATCAGATCAACCGGCGCCTGGCCACGCGTCATCCTTACTGGGTGAGATTTGCCCCCGGCGGATAGACCGTGCTCTCGAGGAGACCGACCTCGACGGCGCGCTCGATCGCCTCGCTTCGCGACGAGGCCCCGAGCTTGCGGTAGATCGAGACCGCCTCGGTCTTCACCGTGTTGCGGGAGATGAAGAGCCTGGTCGCGATCTCGGGAACCGTGAGATGGGTGGCGAGGTAGGGGAGGAGCCGGAGCTCTGCTCCGGTCAGGCTCATGGCCCAGGCGCCGGCGGGCCCGGCAGTGGCCTCTACGCGCTCGCGCATCTCCTTTACCTCCTCGCCCAGCGAGCCCAGGTTCGGGCGAAGCGCGAGCACCTCTTCGGTCTCGATGAGAATCGTTCGGGCGGCCGCTGCGTCGCCGAGGGCGAGATGGGCGCGCATGAGCTCGAGTCCCACCTGGATGGTCAGCCAGGGAACGGCGTGGTCGAGCGCCGGCCGCAGGCGGTGCACGAGTGCAAGGGACGCGCGCGCGTCTTCGTGTCTTCCTTCGTGGAGTGCGACGCGCACGGTGACCGCGCGCACGATCGCGCTCGACGCGTAGTCCTCGAGCCCCGCTTCATCGACGACCGTCTGCCCCTCCAGCGCCCGGCGTCGTGCTTCACCCCATGCTCCGCGTTTGATCGCGAGGAGCGCCAGCTCCGCCTGAGCCACATACACGTCGTCGGAATTGCCGCCAACGAGCCCGAGCTCGACCGCTGTCGTCAGATCGCTCGTCGCAAGATCCGCCTCGCCGAGCAGCGCGTGCGCAATGCCTCGACCGAGGAGCGCCCCGGGGATCCAGCCACTACCGGGGGGCAGTTGGGCGAGGGCCAGATCGCCGTCGGCGACCGCCCGCTCGGCGCCGTCCGGCATGAGGGTCGCCCGGAGGTTCGCAACGAGGGGGTCGACCGAGGGGCTTCCGTCCGCGAGGGGGATCGTCGACGTTGCACCCTCGGTCAGGGCAAGCCAACGCTCGGCCTCCGCGGGACGGCCCGATAGCGCGCGATACCAGGCCCCGTAGACAGCGAGCGCGGGGTACCGCCTGAGCTCGGCGTCGTCGAACCAGTCGAGCCACCCATCGGCGATCTCGACTCGACCGTCGAAGTAGACGCCCAGCGAGAGGGCATCGATCAGGCCGGCGAGGGTATCGGTCTCACCTGCCGCGTGCGCGTAGGGGACCGCCGCCTCCGCCAGGTCGTTGTCCATGCACCACGCCATCGCACGCCGATTGAGCTCGGCCACCAGGTCCGGCTCGCTCTGCTCGAGCTCCTGCCGCAGCAGGTCGTGGAACAGATGGTGGTAGCGATACCACTCGCCGCGGCGGTCCAGTGGTACCAGGAAGTGGTTCGTGCGCTCGAGCGAGCTGAGCATCTGCGCCGATCCCGTCGTGTCGAGCACGGCGTCACACAGGTCGCCGCGCATTCGCTCGAGGACCGACGTGTGCTTGAGGAAGTCCGCCTCGGCCGGCGGTAGCCGCGAGAGGAGCTCCAGGCGGAGGTAGTCGGAGATGAAGCGGTCCTCGCCCGTGAAGCGCTCGACTTCCGCCTGACCGGTCGATCCCGCCTTGATCGACAGGGCCGCGAGGTAGAGGCCGGCAGGCCAGCCCTCGGTTCGCTCGGTCAGGTCGGTGAGCTCGCCCGGTTCGAGCTCGGCTCCCGCCTCTCGAAGCAACAGGCCGGCTTCCTCGTCGTTCATCCGCAGGTCCGCCACTCCGATCTCGGTCACGCGTCCCTCCGCCCGCCAGCGCGCGAGGGGCAGCGCCGGCTCCTCCCGGCTCGCCACCACGATCGCCGAGCCGGCCGGAACGTGCTGGGTAAGCGCGACCAGCGCGTCGAGGCACGACGGATTGGAGACGGCATGGAGGTCGTCGAGCGCCAGCACGAGAGGACGGTCCATAGCGGCGAATGAACGCCCGACGGGAGGGACGCGCGCCATCCAGCTGGATCCGCCCGGGCCGGACAACGCCTCGAGCGCGTCGTTCGGCACGGGCTCGACCCCGTGAATCGCCGCGAGGACGTAGCGGAGGAACACCAGCACGTCGTCGTCGCCCCGGCCCAGTGCGACCCAGGCAAACGGCCGCGGGTCGGCCTCGGCCCAGCTGGCGAGCAGGGTGGTCTTACCGTATCCGGCGGGCGCGACGATGGTCACGAACGGGTCGCGTGCCTCGCAAAGCCGAGCGACTACCTCGGCCTTGGCCAGGGTGCCCGGGCGGAGGGTTGGGGCGGCGAGCTTGGCTTCGACCAGGTCGAAGGGGGTTGCAGCCAGTGCCATTTTCCGGCAGATCCTACGGAAGGCAGCGCGGGCTGGAGCAGCGAACCCGCGCCTACAAGCCAGGGCGCATCCGGAGTCGCAATTTCATGCCATCGGTATGACGAGCGCGGGCTCAGCCGAGGCAATAGTCCGGATGAAAGCTGACAGAGCCAGATCCCGCTCGGCCGACGTCGCGCGTGGACGCAAACCAACTTGGGGGTGACCATGACAGTTTCCAATGAAACGCTCAGCTCCATCGGGCTGCCGGCGGAGATCGAGACCCGGCTCGGGACGCTCGAGTCGGTCGACGGCGCGCCGACTAGCGAGACCGCCGAGAAGCTGTACGACCATCTCGACTTCGTCCACGGCCTGAACGTCTACCTCGACGGCTTTGCAGGGGCGTCGACCTACGCGATCCGGAAGGGCTTCCACGACATCGGCGTGGAGGACAACCAGATCCTCATCTTCTCGGAGTTGATGGGATCCGAGTCGGTGTTCCTGACTGCGAACGCCGACACCGTCTACTACCTCGGCTGCGTCGACCTCACCGGCGGCCCGATCGTCGTCGAGACGCCCCCGCAGGCCCTCGGGGTAATCGACGACATGTGGTGGGGCTGGATCATCGACTTCGGTCTCCCGGGCCCGGATCGCGGCGAAGGCGGCCGCTATCTACTCGTCCCGCCCGGTTACGACGGCCCGCTGCCGGACAGCGGTTACCACGTCGGACACTCGCGCACGTCGAGGGCGCTCGTTCTCGGGCGGTCGTTCCTGACGGACGACGACCCGGCCCCACCGTCGCGACGATCAAGAGCACGATGAAGATCTACCCCTACGCGCCCGGCGACGCCGGGACGAGCGTCGCAACCCTGCTCAAGGGCGGCGCGGCGCCCACTCCGGCGGCAGCGGTTCCCGAGACGGTGTTCGTGGAGGGAAGCGGAAAGGCGTTCAACACGGTGCCGCCGAGCGACTTCGGCTTCTTCGAGCTCATGGACGAGGTCGTCCAGGACGAGCCCGACGGCAGCACGAACGCCGAGCTCATGGGACAGCTGGCCGCGATCGGGATCGTCAAGGGCCAGCCGTTCGCGCCCGACGACCGGATGCGGGGCATTCTCGAGGACGCGGCCGCAGTGGGCAGCGCTACGTCTCGCGCGCTGTTCTTCGACGCCCGAGCTTCGGAAGGGTTCGAGTACTACGAGGACTCGGCGTGGTTCAACATGCTGTGGGTCGGCGGGTACACGTTCGAGACGCCGCCGCCCCTGGTCACGGCCGAGGGGATCGAGCCGCTCCCCGCGACCGGTGTCCGGAAGCTGCACTCTCGAACATCGTTCTTCTACGCCGCCACGGGGGTAACGCCTGCCATGTGCATGCGGCTGAGCGGCATCGGGTCGCAGTACCTGATGGCTGCAAGGGACGCCGACGGAAACACCTTCGACGGCGCCAAGACATACCGGGTCACGCTCCCACCGGACATTCCGGCCGCACGGTTCTGGTCGTTCACCCTCTACGACAACGAGACGCGGTCGATGCTCCAGACGCCGCAGCGCTTCCCGCGTGCCGGGAGCCAGTCCTACCCGACGCCGGCGGCGGTCGCGAACGACGACGGGTCGACGACCGTGATCTTCGGCCCCGAGCGGCCTGACGACACGCCGGAGGGCAACTGGATCCAGACGGTCGAGGGCAAGGGTCATATCCCGATCCTTCGTCTCTACAGTCCGCTCGCGCCGTTCTTCGACAAGACCTGGCGCCCCAGCGAGATCGAACCGCTCATCTAGACAAGGCCCAAACGGAGCAACCGCCGAGAAAAAGGAGAACCATGGCCGATTCATCCACGGAAACACCGGTCCTCGATCTGCTTGCGAGCATGACCGCGGACTCCCTCGAAGCATCGAGCCTCGATGCGGAGACGCTCGTACTCGTTCGCATCGCCGCGCTCGCCGCGGTCGATGCGCCGGCCGTCTCGTACCTGCTGAACCTCGGAGTGGCCAACGAGATCGGGGTCGACCCGGAGCAGGTCCGGGGCGTCCTCGCTGCGATCGCACCGATCGTCGGCACCGCGCGCATCGCGTCCGCGACCGGGAAGATCGTGGACGCTCTCGAAGTCGCGATCGAGATCGCCGAGCTCGACGACGAGCAGAGCGACGACTAGTCGCCGGCCCGGAGCCGCCTCTCACCGCGAGGGGCGGCTCCTGGCCATACCTATCCAAGGAGGAGTGACATGTTCTGGTGGCTCGCGTCGATCATCTTCATCATCATCTGGATCGCGATCGCGTTCTGGCCGGCCCGCGTGGCCGCGCGGAAGGGGCACAGCTTCTTCCTGTACTTCCTCTTCAGCCTGGTCTTCTTCCCGCTCGCCCTGCTCGTCGCCTACATGGTCGACGACCGGCGCGCGTCTGATAGACGGACGCGCCCGGCCTAACGCCGGGCGCGTTCAGGCCGTTTTGCCGACCGGGTTCGCGTCGCGCCGCCGGCTGAGCTCGTCGTAGAGCGAGCTGTTCAAGACCGGGGCGCTGACCACGAGGATGGCCACCATGTACATGAAGAAGAGAAGCGTCGTCACGGCGCCGAGGTCGCCGTAGATCGAGGTCGACTTCTCGAGCTTCGGCACGAGGAGGTGTCCGATCGCCTCGTGGAGCACCTGGAAGCCAATGGCGACGAGGAGCGCTCCGGGCAGCAAGTCCCGCCAGGAGGCGTCCCGGTGTGGAAGCTGGAGCGACACCCAGAGCCAGAGCGCAGCGAGCGGCGCCACCGTGAGCGCGGCGGGGATGAGGCCGAACACCGAGGTTGCGTCGCGAAACCACCAGGTGACGCCGACCGCCGCGAAGAACGCGATCGCCGTGCCGGTGAAGACGAGCGACCCCTGGAGCAGCTTCGTCCTCGGCGGGGGCTCGTCCCAGACGAGCGCGTGGATCAGCTGCGCCGCCTTCGCGCCGGTGTAGCCGGCCCAGGCCAGCAGGGGAAGGCCGACAACGAGGAGCCACCACCGGTCGGAGTTCGCGTCACGGGCGGCGTCCCCGATCGTGTTGGTGATCGCCGCCGGGAGACCGCCGCTTTCGACCGCGTCCTCGGTGTCGTCCGCGTTCAGAAACCCGAGCGCGCCTCCGACCACGAGGCCGAAGGGCAGCAGCCAGAGGAAGATCCGGTAGGCAAACCCGCCGGCGAGCACGCTTGCCGCGACGCGCTGGTTTCGTTCCACGGCGCGGAGCGGGACGGCGATGGCAACGTGCCGGTCGCTCGCGTCCAGGGCGCTCTCCTTCGCGGCCGCGAGCCTCCCGAGCGTCCGCTCGCCATTCTGTGTCGCGTCGGTCTGTGGAGCCTCGGCGTCGGTCATGGCGCTACCGAGACTCTTTGAGAGCGGCTTCGATGCGTTCGAGCCGCTCGTCCAGCCGGTCGAGTTGCTCCGAGGTCGGAGCGCGCGGATCCCTCGTCTCGAGCTGGGAACGCGCGACGAACGTGCTCGTGATCGCGGCCGTGATGACCGTCAGGAAGCCGATCCCGAACAACATGATGAACGCGGCGAGAGCCCGTCCGGCGAAGGTCGTCGGAACGTTGTCGCCGTAGCCGACCGTCGTAACGGTCTGGATCGACCACCAGAGCCCCGAACCGAGCGTCGTGTAGTGCTCGTGCTCGATGACCGTCATGAGGAAGCCGGCTGCGAGTGTGATCACGACCGTCACACACGCGATCACTTCGGCGGCCCCGCGCGGCGTGGTCGCGCGGTCGACGGCCCGGTCTAGACGCTTCTCAAGTCTGGTTTCGCCTGGCATTGCGGTGCTCCCTCGCCGGCCGGGAGAACGCGGATCGAGGAACGACGGCGTCCCTCGATCCGGTTCCAGCCCGGTCAGACGGTTGATTCCTTGTAGCCCTGCCACCGCGCGGTCAGTGCGTAGAGCACGAGGATGTTGAGCGCGACGATCAGGATGTTCCAGAGGGGATACGCCTGCGGGAAGTTCGCCATGAACGCCATCTGCTGGATCGCGTTGATGCCGACGCCGAAGATCGCGAGCCAACGGGCCCAGCCGGCGCCTCCGAGCAGGCCGAAGCCGCAGAGCACGAGGAGCGCGCCCCAGATGAGCGTCGCCCAGCCCCACGTCGTCACGTCGACGATCGCGAGCCCCTTGGCCGTTGCCACGACGTACTCGTCCTGGATGATCGCCACGAAGCCCTGGAGCGCGTCCATGACTCCGACGATGACGAGGACGATCCCCGCGAACGAGATCCACCCTCCCCACGAGTCCTGTGATGCCATAGCTAGTACTCCTTTCCGACGGTGCGTGTCACTGGCGGGAAACTTCGCGTCTCAGCGGCGATCCCACATCGTCCAATGTGGGTGAATCGCGCTCTGCAAGCGGGTTTCTAGGCAACGCCCTTTGTTGCCGGCACCGGAGCCGTGGGCGTTCCGCCGCCCTGGAGCTCGCGCCGCCAGCCGAGGAGGATGCCGTGCACGCTCGCGGCGCCGAGGATCGGCCCCGAGGGCGCCTCGAGACGCGTGGGGTGGAGGATGAACGGGCGCGTCTGCAGCCCGCCGATGCCGCCGTGGAACGAGATGAGCTCCTCGAACGCGCAGCCCTCGTCGAGATCCGGGTCGTAGAAGCTGCCGACCATGATGTCGCCGACGTGCTCGAAGCCGTCGGTCCGCAGGAGGTGTTGGGGCGCGGTCGGGGAGAACGGCCCGAGCGGGTCGTCTCCGTCGACGCGCCCCTCTGTGAGGTAGTGGGCGCCGTTCGCACCGAGCGCGACCGCGCCGTGCCGGGACGAGCGCACGAGCAGCCAGCCGACGTGCGGGTGCGAGCGAAGCGTGGGGATGAGGTCGGGGTGCCGCTCGTCGATCTCCTCGAGCGTCAGCCGCCGGCGTTCCTCCATCAGGTAGACGAGGCCGAGGTTGCCCGAGCCGAGCACGACGACGTCCCGGTCTGAGACGTCGTTCTTCGGCCGCTTGGCCTTCTTCCCGGTCGCCTCCTTCACGGCGAGGGTGACCATGGAGTTCTGCTCGTCGCCGCCGGCGATTCCGGCCACGTCGCCGCTCGCCAGCGAGCGCTCGACGAGATCGTCGAGGCCGAAGCCGTTGCGCTGCTTGAACGTCGCGCCCTGCGTCTGTCCGTGGTCCGAGAGGACCACGATCTCGTACGGCCGCGGCGCGTACACGGCACGCTCGCTCGACCTGGGCGAAGTGGTTGTCGAGCTTGCGCAGCGCCTCCAGCGTGTCGGCGCGCTCGAGACCCGAGTGGTGCGCCACCTCGTCGTAGCTCGAGAACGTCGCGTACACGGCGGGCCGGCCTCGCATCATGTCGGTGAGAACGCCCGAGACGATCAGGTCGCGCACGAAGACGCACATCGCAGCTCGGATGAGCGGGTAGATGCCGCCCCGGTGCCCGCGCGGCCGGACGTCTCGGCGGATTGCGCGCAGCGCAGCCGTCCATTCGAGGATGACCTCGAACCCGAAGAGAACGAGCGTGCGGGTCACGTTGTCGCCGTTCGCGAGGAACGCCCGGTAGCCGGGGTTCGACTTCTTCTCCTCGTCCATCCGGCTGACCGTGAGGATCACGTCTTCGGCCTCGCCCGAGAGCAGGTTCCGCGGCTCGCGCCGCCGTCGGCGAGGAGCCCGATCCCTGTCCCACGCCGCCGCTCGATCTCGGCGCAGTCGGGCGGCGCCGAGCACGTCATGAGTCGTCGCGGTCTCCTTCTCCACCCAGCGGAAGGCCGAGATGTCCTCGTTCGACCCGAGCAGGATCCCGGCCTGACTTGCACCCGTCTGCGAGGAGAGATCCGTCTCCCATTCGGCCAGCTGGTACGAGTCGTTGGCGATCCAGCGCGCCATGTTCGGCGCGTTTCCGTCTCGCATGGCGCGGCGCAGCACGGGCAGCGAGAGCCCGTCGATCTCGAGGTAGACGATCCCCGGAACGTCCGTGCTCGCGATGATCCCCTGCCGTTTCGCGATCCTCTGCGCGATTCGGATCGGCGTCGTGTCGTCGGAGCCGAAGACGACGGCGAGGATGACGCTCACCGCCGCCACGATGAGCGCGGCCAGCAGGGCCCAGCCGAAGTTGTCGACCGTGAGCACGTCGTCGAGCGCCTCCGCTGCCAGCTGGAGGATGAGGGCGTCGGCGATCAGTACGAGCAGGAAGCCGAGCACGAGCGTCAGCGGCAGGCGCATCGCGGCGAGAATCGGCGGGATCACCGCGTTGAGCGCCGCTACGACGACGGCGACGACGAGCGCACCCCAGAAGCTCGCGAGCTCCATTCCGGGGAGGAGCGCCGCGGCCACCATGAGCGCAACGCCCGTGGCGAGCCACGAGACGATGAGCGGGAACAGCTTCCAGCGCGGCCGCTCGGGCTGCCAGGACATGGACCGGCCGTAAGCCGGCTCGGGGCCGTTAGTCATCGGTGTCTCCTCCTTGTGGCGCGGCCGCATCGGCGTCGTCCGCGTCGTTGTGGCCGCGGTGGAACAGCCCGTGGCCGGACTCCTCGCGCTCGGCCTTCTTCGCCGCCTTCTTCTCGGCGTGCGCCTCTTTCTGCTCGGCAACCTTGACCTTCGCGTCCGCGTACGACTGCGTGACGAGCTGCTTGCCGCCCTTCCAGCCGAACACCGACACGACGAGGATGAGCGCGAACAGGACGTTCCAGGCGGTCGTGATGAGCTGCTGCGCGGTCGAGTAGTCGACGGCCAGGTCCTTGGGCACGGCGCAGCACGTGTCGAGCGCGAGCGCGTTCGTCGCCTGCGTGATCCCGATGGCGCCCGGCGTCACGGAGACGACGTTCGCCAGCGACCCGGAGCCGGTCACCCACATGACGGATTCGAACGTCACGGGAATCGTGAAGGCCGCGAGGAAGATCGAGATCACGACGAGCTTGCAGGACCATGAGAGGAACGACGGCAGGAACGAGCGCGTGAAGTACCTCTTGGGCGTCTTCAGGATCGCGCCGCCCTGCTTCGCGTGATCCCAGAGCTTCTTCAGCTGCCGCCAGAAGATACGGGCGAGCATCACGACCAGGAGCACGACGCCCAGTGCGATCAGGATCGCGGTCACCGGGTTGTCGGTGACGTTCCCGAAGGACGCGTCGAACGATCCGGGCACCGAGAGGAAGAGGTAGAGGTAGACGAACGTCCCCGCGACCGTGAAGAAGATCTTCTGCACGAGATAGGCGGCCAGCGAGCCGGCGAACGTAGAGCCCGGGATGATCGCCACGAACATGACGAGGGTCGCGAACGTCCCGATGTTCGCGGGCAGGAAGTTGTTCATCGCGACCCCGACGGCGTACGCGGTCACGATCGGCCAGAGGTCGACCTTGCCCGGGTAGGCGGCGCTCAGGATCCCGTAGTACGAGAGGCCGGCGAAGAACGTCTGGCCGGTCTGGAAGACGATCCCGGCGACGATGTAGCGGGCCGGGATGTCCTTGATCTCGTCCCAGAGCTCCTGCAGCCAGCCCACGACGTCGATGCCCAGCAGGTTCAGGAGGACGACGACCAGCGCGATGCCGATCAGCCAGCCTGCGACCTTCTTCAGCCGGCTGGCGCGCGAAGGATCGTTGAACGGGAGAACGGGGGATGGGTGGGCGGCAGCCTCGCTCATTGCGGATCCGATCCTGGCCGCCGGCCCGAAGGGTCGCATCATCCAATCTGTGTGATCCGCCCGGCGGGCCTCAATCACCCGGTCTGGATGATGTCCCTCCGCCGTGCGTGAGCGACGCTCGAACCGTGAACGCAGTTCCCAAAGTTGGCCTCTGGGCCTGGAGCTTCGTCGGGTTCGTGGTCGCGATGGTGATCGTCGTCATCGGCGCTGGCCGCGGTGAACGAGATCGTGCTCCCGCTCGTCTTCGCCGCCGTCCTGGCCGTGGTCTTCAAGCCGCTGGTCGGTGTGCCTCGGGACGCCACGGCTTCAAGCCGACGCTCGCCGCCGGCATCGTCGTGCTCGGCTTGCTCGCCCTGAGGGCCGTCGTCGTGGTCGGAACCGTCCGCGGCGTGCTCGACCAGCGGGACGAGATCGGCGCGTCGGTCGACGCGGCGCTGGCCACCGCGTCCGACGAGCTCGGCATCGACCAGGACGTCGCTCGACGACGCCCGGGCCGCGACCGAGGAGGCGGCGCCGGCGATCGCCGACGGGCTTCGTCACCGAATGGTCGTCGAAGGCTTCGACGCGCTGGTCGGGCTGGCCGGCGGCCTGATCCTCGGCGCGCTGATCATGTACTACCTGCTGAAGGACGGCACGCAGCCTCCGGCGCTCGGTCGTCGAGCAGATCGACCCGTCCGATCCGCGACGAGGTCGACGACTTCATCGGCGAGCGCGTGCCGGATCCTCCGCGACTACGGACGGGGTCGCACGGCGATGTCCGCGATCGTGGCCGCGGTCGTCGGCATCGCCAGCCTTCTGCTCGGCCTGCCGCTCGTGTTCACGATCGTGGTCGTCAACTTCATCGGCGGTTACATCCCGTACATCGGCGCGTTCATCGGCGGCGGCCTGGCCGTGATCATCGCCCTCGGCGAGGGCGGGCTCGGCACGGCGACGATCATGCTCGTGGTCGTCCTCGCGTCGAACCTGCTGCTCGAGAACTTCGTCGAGCCAAGGGTGATGGGCCGCACGCTCGACATCCATCCCGCTGGTCGTACTCGTCGTCACCGCGCTGGGCGGCTTCCTGGCCGGCATCGTCGGCCTCATCCTGGCCGTGCCGTTCACGGTGATCGCGGCCAACGGCATCGGACGCCTGCGGGCGAGGGCTCTTCAGGCTCGTAGCCGACAAGGCCCAGCCGGCGATGCAGAAGGCGCTGAAGCAGCCGTGACGTCCGCCTTCCTCTGGGGAGTGCTCGGGGCGTCGTCGCTCATCATCGGCGCCGTCGTTGCGCTCCTCTTCCGGATCAATCTGCGCCTGATCGGGCTGATCATGGCCTTCGGCGCAGGCGTGCTGATCAGCGCGGTCGCGTTCGATCTCGTCGAGGAGGCGGCTGAGAAGTCGTCGGGCTCGGGCTGGGTCGCCGCGGGGATCTTCGCCGGCTGCGGCGTGTTCTTCGGCGGCGACTGGGCCATCGATCGTCTCGGCGGCAGCAAGCGCAAGGACGTGGACGGCGGCCAGGAGGAAGGCTCGCCGCTTGCGATCGTCCTCGGAACCGTGCTCGACGGGATCCCCGAGTCGATGGTCATCGGCCTGACCATCTACGAGGGCGGCGCGGTCGGCGCCGCCTACCTTGCCGCGGTCTTCATCTCGAACTTGCCCGAGGCGATCTCGTCGACCTCCGGCCTACTGACCAGCGGCTGGCAGAAGTCGCGGATCCTGTGGATGTGGATCACGATCGCCGTCGTCTCCGGGATCGCGTCGCTGGCCGGCTACAGCCTCTTCCAGGACTCCTCGCCGGACACGGTCGCGTTCGTCCTCGCCTTCGCGGCGGGCGCCATCCTCACGATGCTCGCCAACACGATGTTCCCCGAGGCCTACCAGCACGGCGGCAAGCTGGTCGGAGTCGTGACGACGCTCGGCTTCGCGGTCGCATTCACGATCCACACGCTCGACTGAGCTCAGAGCAACGGCGAGATCACCGCGAGCGCAGCGCCGCGGGCGCGCTCCTTCCGCCCGGTCAGCGGACGCCCCGGAGTGGACACCGCCTCGGCGGGGGCGCTGAAGCGCTCGTCGAACTGGGCGGCGACGGCCGGCGACCGGATCTGGAGGTCGATTTCGAAGAAGCGCTTGAGGCTCCAGGCCTCGAGGTTGCACGTCCCGGCCAGGAGCTCCTCGCCGTCGCGGACGAACGCCTTCGCGTGCAGCATCGTCGGGTAGTCGAGGATGCGGACGCCGGCGTCCAGGAGCTTCGCGTGGTGGTGCTGCTGCGCTCCGGCGCACGCCCAGTTGTTCGCGTTCGCGGGAACGAAGAGGCGAACGCGGACGCCGCGCCGTGCCGCTCGTTCGATGCGCTTGATCATTCCCCGGTCGGTGACGTACGGGTTGACGACGTCCAGCGTCTCCGTCGCGCCGTCGAGCACCTGCGCGATCGCGTCGGTGATCGGCCGGTACCGGCCGGGCGCGTTGTGCAGGACGCGCACCGCGATCGGATCCGCGCCGCCGTCGAGGGAGGGGAAGAGCGGATCGAGCTCCGCCGGGTCGACCTCACCCCGCAGCCAGTGGAGGCTCGCCAGGAAAATGAGCTGAAGCTGGGCGACGACCGGGCCCTCCACGCGAACGAAGAGGTCGTGGAAGCGGCCGTCCTGGAAGTGATCCTCGATCCCGGCGCCGCCGACCCAGCCGATGCGGCCGTCGACGATCACGACCTTGCGGTGGTCGATGTGACCGAGCCCGCGGAGGTTCCAGCCCGTCTTGCCGCCGGCGCCGAGCGGGCCGACGGGCACA
Source organism: uncultured Actinomycetes bacterium (assembly GCA_963705875.1). Taxonomy (GTDB): domain Bacteria; phylum Actinomycetota; class Thermoleophilia; order Gaiellales; family Gaiellaceae; genus CAVRUF01. The sequence continues at coordinate 723,774 of OY970117.1, forward strand.
CGCGGACGGGTCGCGCGCACGACGCAGATCTGGATGCCGGCGGACGTGAGCCGGTCGTAGAACTCCTTCGAGCCTCCTTCGGGATCGGAGCCCTGCCGGTCGACGACGAGCCGGACGGGAACGCCTTCCTTCGCCTTCGCGATCAGCGTTTCGGCGAAGACGTCGCCGACGATCCCCGGCCGGAAGCCGAACTGGTTGATGTGCACCGAGGACGAGGCGGCGGCGATGTCGGCGAGCATCGGCGGGTAGAACGAGGCGCCCTCGACGAGCACCTCCGCGGACGAGGCGGTGCTCTCGTCGAACGCGAGCGCAAGCGCTCCGAGGCTGGCAGGGCTGCCGAGGAGGCGCTCGGCGCGCTCCTGCATCGTTGCTTCGAGGGTCACTGCGCTGAAGTATTTCGCAGCGCGGCTTCGATTCGTTCGAGCCGCTCGTCCATGCCGCGTCGAACTGCTCCGCCGTCGGACCCGACTCCTTGAGCTCTGCGCGCGTGCGCGCGACGAACGTGCTGGTGATCGAGGCGGTGATCACGGTGAGGAAGCCGATCCCGAAGAGCATGACCAGCGCGGCGAGCGACCGTCCGGCGACAGTCGTCGGCACGGCGTCGCCGTAGCCGACCGTCGTGACCGTCTGCACGGCCCACCAGAGCCCCAGGCCGATCGACGGGTAGTTCTCGTGGTCGATGACGGTCATGAGGAAGCCGGCCAGGATCGTCATCACGACCGACGTGACGGCGATCACGACGGCGGCGCCGCGCGGTGTCGTCGCGCGGTCGACGGCGCGGTCGAGGCGCCTCTCGATCCTGGTCTCGCCCGGCATCGCGATGCGCTTCGCTTCCTCGTGCCGCAGTCCTGCCGGTTCGCGCTCCAGGACTGCCAGGAAATCCCTGCCGGAATGGGGGAGGCCGACCGCTCGCGCGCGCGCATACGTTGAGCCCGTGGCGCGTCCCTCCGTTCCCGCGGTTCTGCATGCCGAAGTTCCGGTTGCGCCGCCGAAGCACCTCGTCGAGCGGCTGCTCGCGTTCGGGGCGCTCGCGCTCTCGCTCGCGGCCGCGGACATGGCCTCGAAGGAGTACCTGCCGACGCCCGACATCGGGCTCCACCAGCGCTCGTTCGCCTGGGCGCTCGCCTCGATCGTGCTCATCGCGGCCGCGGTTCCGCTGCTTCGCCTTCCGTCCTGGTCGGTCGCGATCGCCGCGGGCGTCATGGCGGGAGGGACGCTCGGGAACCTCGTCTCGGCGCTCGTCTACGGCGGGCACGTGCCGAACCCGATCCTGATCGGCGACTACGACGACCGCGGGATCGCGTTCAACCTCGCCGACCTCTTCACGTTCTTCGGGATCCTCGCGCTGACCGTCTCGCTCGTCGTCGTGTCGATCCGGCACCGCGACCGGCTGCTCCCGCCGCGCGCCTGGGAGCGCCGGGTCTGGGACAAGCTCGGGCTCTAGCTAGCGCTTCCGGGCCTGCAGGTACTTCGCGAGCGCCAGCGCTCCGGCCACCGTGACGACGACCTTCACGGCCTTGCCGCCGCGCAGCTTCGACTCGCCGCTCGCGCGCGGCGCCATGTTCACCGGCACCTCCTCGAGGCGAAGGCCGGCGTCGACGATGCGGATGAGCGCCTCGACCTCCGGCGCCTCGCTCGCGAACTCCTCCGCGAGCAACGGGAGCGCCTTCGCGTTCACGGCGTAGAGGCCGCTCGTCGCGTCGCCGAACGGGCGCTTGAGGACGAGCCCCATCGCGCGGCGCAGCACCGCGGTCCCGAACCGGCGCGCGCCGCTCGGCGCGTAGCGGTACGGCTCGTAGCCGTCGCCCGAGACGAAGCGCGAACCGACCGCGACGTCGCACTTGTCCTCGCGCACCATCCGCAGGAGCCGCGCCAGCTCGGGCGCGGGGTGCTGCCCGTCGGCGTCGACCCGCCCGCAGAACGCGTAGCCGTGGTCGAGCGCGTAGCGATAGCCCGACGAGATCCCCACGGGGAGACCGCGGTTCGTCCCCAGCGAGAGCACCTCGGCGCCGTTCGCACGCGGCGACGTCGGCGGTCCCGTCGGTCGAGCCGTCGTCCACGACGAGCACGTCCACATCCGGCAGCTCGGCGTGGAGGCTCGTCAGCACGTCCGGCAGATTCGCCTCCTCGTTCCAGGCGGGTATGAAGACGAGCGTGTCGGCCATAGGCTGTGCGGAGCCTGAGTTCACCCAAGGAGGACAAATGCTGAAGCCGAGGAGGCCGTCGCCCGCGATGGTCGTCGCGTGCATCGCCCTGGCGATCACGCTCAGCGGGGTCGGATACGCCGCCGCGCTTGCGAGGAACAGCGTCGGGTCGGCGCAGGTCAAGCCGAACTCGCTGAACGGAACGGACATCAAGGAGTCGAGCCTCAAGGGCGTCGTGCTCGGGAACGGCACGGCCCGTGCCGGCAACAAGGTGCTCGGCACCGGCAGTGCGTTCGTCACAGGGTTCACGATCCCGAACACCGGCCGCTTCGAGGTCGACTGCAACGGCGGCACGCACGAACCACCGCTTCCGCAACACGACCGGCTCGGACGCCGAGGTCTGGCTGGAGCGCGGTGACCCAACGGGCCCGCTCAACTTCACCGTCGCGCCCGGCGCAACTTCGACGGCGTGACGTCGTCTGGCGGAGCGGCGCCGGGGCTCGACTTCTGGTTCATCCGCACGGGCGGCCCGGCCGGCCCGCAGACCGAGGTTCAGGTCGCGAGCCGCGTCTCCGGAGCCGAGTGCTTCATCCAGTTCGTCTCGGTCCGCGTCACGCACTAGCAACCTGGTGGGAGAGGTAACCGCGAGGGCCGCGTCCGACAGCGGCCCCCGCGGGTCCCACCAGAGAGCGGAGCCCGGGTCAAGGGGTTGATCCTGGGCTCCTGGCCGACCGTGCATCTAGCCCCGGGACAAGGCGGCTCGGCCGGCGTGCCGCGCAAATTCGGCGGGGGGGGCGGACTCCTCCGCCAGCGGAGGGCTCGGGAAACGACGCCGACGCCGGCCGCGCTGGGCGGCGCGATCCGGCGTCCTCAGTCGCGCCAACTTGATACGAACGCTCCCTGCGTCCTTGGCTAGCACCGCCCATCGCACCCCGACGTGAGTCGACGTCCCCCAAACCCTCGAGCTACGATGCCGCGAGCGGCGCGATGGCCGAGTGGTTAGGCAGAGGCCTGCAAAGCCTCGTACACCGGTTCGAATCCGGTTCGCGCCTTCTGTCGCGCCCCTAGCGCGCGTCGACCGGGATCACGAAGCGGTGCGCCGTGTGCGTGTCGCTCCAGCGGGTCACCTTCACGTCCTTGAGACCCGCGGCCCGGCCGGCCTCGAGGACCTCCGATTCGCGCGGCTCGACGCCGCCCTTCGGCGCCACGACCCAGACGCCGCCGTTGCGGGCCATCGTCTCGGCGAGCGGGCCGATGCGGTCGAGATCGGCGACGAATCCGCCGCCAGGAAGACATGGTCGCGCGCCCTCGTCCACGAGCTCGACGTCGCCGAGGAACGCACCGTCGATCCCGGCCAGGGTGACGCGCTGGCCCGGCTTCACGCCGAGCTTGTCCACGAGCGTCTTCGGGTTGCGGATCCGCTCGGCCCACTTCTCTGCCGCCGGGCCCAGCTCGAGCGTCGCGCGCTCGTCGCCCCAGGCCAGCTCGAGCCGTCCGTCCACGGCCTCGGCCTGGAGGCCGGCGAGCGGAATCTTCAGTCGGACCGGCCCGCGGACGATCAGCTCGTCGGTCTCGAGCAGCGCCTTCACCTCGGCGGTCTCGCCGGCGTACGAGAGCGTGCACGTGGCTCTCGGCACCCACGGGCGCGACCCTACCGAACTCGATTTTCTCTAGGCGGCTGGCTAGGCGAACGCGACTTCGCGCACGGGGGCTGCTGCGGTGCGGAGCTCGACCGGCGACGTGCGTCGCAGGTCCGTCTCGCCGTTCCAATGCGCGACCCTGGTCGTCCAGGCGGAGCCGGCATGGTCGGAGCAGACGGTGTAGAGCTCGTGGTCCGAAGCGAGCGAGAGATGCTCACCCTCGTGGCTACAGCGGCGATTCTCGAGCCTGTAATAGGCATCACAACGCGGCATGGCCTGAGTATGGATCCGCACTCATTGGCCCGTAGATCCCCAAATGGGGTGACACGATCGAGGTAGGCTCCTCGCCCGTGACTGCCACCCTGATGGACGGAAAGGCGCTTGCCGCCACGGTTCGCGGCGAGGTGGCCCGCGACGTGGCCGCGCTCGGCGTTCCGGTCGGACTCGCCACCGTGCTCGTCGGCGAGGATCCCGCGTCGGCCATCTACGTGCGCATGAAGCGCGAGGCCTGCGCCGAGGCGGGCATCGAATCGATCCACCACGAGCTCTCCGCGGACACGTCCGAGGCCGACCTGCTCGCGCTCGTCGCCGACCTGAACGCCGACCCGCGCGTGACCGGGATCCTCACGCAGCTTCCCGCTGCCGGACCAGATCGACGAGGACCGGGTCATCAACGCGATCGACCCGATGAAGGACGTGGACGGCTTCCATCCGGCGAACGCCGGCTTCCTGCTCCAGGGCCGCCCCACTTTGGTCGCGGCGACGCCCTCGGGCGTCATGGAGATCCTCCGCCACTACGAGGTCGAGCTCGAGGGCGCGCGCGCCGTCGTCGTCGGCCGCTCGAACATCGTGGGGAAGCCGATGGCGCTCCTGCTCCTCGCCGAGAACGCGACGGTGACGCTCGCGCACAGCCGCACGCGCGACCTCGGCGCGCTCGTCCGCGAGGCCGATGTCGTCGTCGCTGCTGTGGGCCGGCCGGCCATGATCACCGCCGAGATGGTCCGGCCCGGCGCGACCGTGATCGACGTCGGAATCAACCGGGTCGACGGCAAGGTCGTGGGCGACGTTGCCGCGGATGTGGCCGAGGTCGCCGGGCTCATGACGCCGGTGCCGGGAGGGGTCGGGCCGATGACGATCGCGGCGCTCCTACGCAACACGGTTCGTGCCGCTCGTTACCAGTCGGGGGATCTTGCCTTTCCCCTGCGCTAGGCGCTAAAGTCGGACTAGTAGCAAGCTCAAAGACGGCGCCCTTTCCGGGCGTCGTTCGTGTGTTGAAGGAGGAACGTTGGCAGAGGGCACCGTCAAGTGGTTCTCGAACGAAAAGGGCTACGGCTTCATTTCGCGCGAGGGCGGGGACGACGTGTTCGTCCACCATTCGAAGATCGAGATGGACGGCTACCGGTCGCTGCAAGAAGGACAGAAGGTGGAGTTCGAGGTCGAGGAAGGCCCGAAGGGCCTCCAGGCAGCGAACGTCCACATGCTCCAGTAACCGGGGACCTTCTCGTGACCACCTTGGCGGGCCCCCAAAAGGGGCCCGTCCCTTTTTTGAGGAGTCTGTTTTGGAACGAAGCCCTGAGCCCCCGGAACGCGGTGGACCCTCCTTCCCTCGCACCGACCATCGCGCCCCGGAGGCGAGGCGTCATTCCAAAACAAACTCGATTGAACCACTCATAGACTTGGAGGCGAAGTGGCGATCACCCGAGACGACGTACTGCACGTAGCGCGCCTGGCGCGGCTCGAGATTCCCGAGGGGGAAGTCGAAGCCGTGCAGGCGCAGCTCGGCGCGATCCTCGAGGCGGTCGGCAAGGTCTCGGAGCTCGACCTCTCGGACGTGGAGCCGACCTCGCATCCGCTCGACATCGTGAACGTCTGGGCCGAGGACGAGCCGCGTCCGTCGCTTTCCGTCGAGGACGCGCTCGCGAACGCGCCCGATCCCTCGGACGGCCAGTTCCGCGTGCCGGCGGTCGGATGACCATCGACACCCTCAGGCTGACCGCCGAGGAGGCCGCGGCGCTGATCGAGCGCGGCGAGGTTTCCTCCGCCGAGCTCGTCGACGCCTACCGCGCCGCGATCGGCGAGCGCGACGAGGAGCTGCACGCGTACCTGCACGTCACTGGCGGACGAACGGCCGGCGACGGCGTGCCGATCGCGCTCAAGGACGTCATCACGACGAAGGGCGTCCCGACCACGGCCGCGTCGCGGATCCTCGAGGGCTACATCCCCGTCTTCGACTCGACCGTCGCCGAGCGCGTGAAGGACGCCGGCCTGCCGCTCCTCGGCAAGACGAACCTGGACGAGTTCGCGATGGGCTCGTCCACGGAGAACTCCGGCTTCGGGCCCTCCAGGAACCCCTGGGATCCCGAGCGGGTGCCCGGCGGCTCGTCCGGCGGTTCCGCCGCCGCGGTCGCCGGCGGCCTGGCGCCGTGGGCGCTCGGCTCCGACACCGGCGGCTCGGTCAAGCAGCCCGCCGCGCTCTGCGGGATCGTCGGCCTGCGGCCCACCTACGGGACCGTCAGCCGGTACGGGATCGTCGCCTTCGCGTCGAGCCTCGACCAGGTCGGCCCGATGACGAAGACCGTCCGCGACAACGCGCTGGCTCTACCGGATCGTCGCCGGCCACGATCCCTGCGACTCGACCACCGTCGAGCTGCCCGAGCCGGTCGAGCTGCCCACGCGCGAGGACCTGAAGGGCATCCGCATCGGGATTCCCAAGGAGCTGAACGAGACCGAGGGCATCGAGCCGGGGATCTCCGAGTCGGTCAACGCGGCGATCCGCAAGGCCGAGGAGCTCGGCGCCGAGCTCGGCGAGGTGACGCTGCCGCGCTCGGTCGAGTACGGGATGGCCTGCTACTACCTCATCGCTCCGGCGGAGGCGAGCGCGAACCTGGCCCGCTACGACGGCGTGCGCTACGGCTACCGCGCTCCCGTCGAGGGCGACCTCACCGAGCTGTACGAGCGCACCCGCTGGGAGGGGTTCGGCGAGGAGCCGAAGCGCCGGATCATGCTCGGCACCTACGCGCTCTCGGCCGGCTACTACGACGCGTACTACGGCCAGGCGCAGAAGGTGCGGACGATGATCAAGGACGAGTTCGCCGCCGCCTTCGAGGACTTCGACGTGCTCGCTCAGCCCGACCTCGCCGACGGTCGCCTTCCGCTTCGGGGAGAAGACCGCGAACCCGCTGGCCATGTACCTGGCGGACGTGCTCACGATCCCGCCGAACATGGCCGGGCTGCCGGGGCTCTCGATCCCGTGCGGCCTCTCCGAGGGGCTGCCGGTCGGCCTCCAGATCCTCGGCCCGCAGTTCTCCGAGAACCGCCTCTTCGAGGTCGGCCATGCGCTCGAGACGGCGCTCGGCTTCGACTTCGTTCCCGGGAGGCTCGCATGACCTGGGAAGCCGTCATCGGCCTCGAGATCCACGTGCAGCTGAAGACGCGCACGAAGATGTTCTGCCGCTGCGCGAACGAGTGGGGCGCGGCGCCGAACACGCGCACCTGCCCGGTCTGCCTCGCGCACCCGGGCGCGCTGCCCGTGCTGAACCGCCAGGCGGTCGAGTGGGCCATCCGGCTCGGCCTCGCGCTCGGGCTGCGAGATCGCGACGCACTCGATCTTCCACCGCAAGAACTACTTCTACTTCGACAACCCGAAGGCGTACCAGATCTCCCAGTACGACTCGCCGCTCTGCGTGGGCGGATCGTTCGTCGTCCCGGGCCCGGAGGGCGACCGCGAGATCGGGATCGTCCGCGCGCACCTCGAGGAGGACGCCGCGAAGACCGTCCACGTCGGCGGGACGGGCGGCCGCATCCACGGCGCGGGCTCGTCGCTCGTCGACTTCAACCGCGGCGGGACGCCGCTCGTCGAGATCGTCGCCGAGCCCGACATCCGCTCGCCCGAGGAGGCGCGCCGCTTCCTCCAGCTCCTGCGCCAGACGATCGTCGAGCTCGGGATCTCGGACGCCGAGATGGACAAGGGCTCGCTGCGCTGCGACGCCAACGTCTCGGTGCGCGAGGCCGGGCGAGGAGGGCTACCGCACGAAGACCGAGCTGAAGAACATGAACTCCTTCAAGTTCGTCGCGGACGGGATCGCGGCCGAGGTCGCGCGGCAGATCGAGGTGTACGAGTCGGGCGGAAAGGTCGACCAGGAGACGCTCCACTTCGATCCCGCGAGCGGGTCGATCACGTCGCTGCGCTCCAAGGAGGAGGCGCACGACTACCGCTACTTCCCCGAGCCGGACCTCGTGCCGCTCGAGCCGCCCGCGGAGATGGTCGACGCCGCCCGCGCCGAGGTGAGCGAGATCCCCGGCGCGCGCATCCGCCGCTTCGAGTCCGAGTACGGGCTCTCGTTCTACGACGCCGACGTCCTGAACGGGTCGGCCGCGCTGGCCGGGCTCTACGAGCGCGTCGTCGGCGCGGGCGCCGACGCGAAGGGCGCCGCGAACGTGCTCACGAACCAGTTCGTCGCGGCGGGCGTCGACCCGGACAGACCGGATCCGGTCGAGCTCGCGAAGCTCGTCGAGGCGCGCGAGTCGATCCCCCGGGCCGCCTTCGCGGAAGCCATCGCGGCGAGCGGGGAGGACGGCTTCAAGGCCGACGGCTACCTCGCGGAGACGTCGATCTCGGACGCCTCGGAGCTCGATCCGCTGATCGACGAGATCCTCGCGGCGAACGAGGGCCAGGTCGCCGCGTACAAGGGCGGCAAGGAGGGCCTCCTCGGGTTCTTCGTCGGCCAGGTCATGCAGAAGACCGCCGGCAAGGCGAACCCGAAGGTCGTCAGCGAGCGCGTGCGCGAGAAGCTCAAGTCGTGATCCCCGAGCCGCACACGCTCGCGCTCTTCGCCGTGGCCGCATTTCTGCTCGCGGTCGTCCCGGGCCCCGCGGTGGTCTACATCGTCACGCAGTCGATCGACGGCGGCCGGATCGCCGGGCTCGCGTCCGCAGCGGGGATCGGAACCGGCGGGCTCGTCCACGTCATGTTCGCCGCGGTCGGCCTCTCGGCGCTGCTCCTCCGCTCGGCCGTCGCCTTCGAGGTCGTGAAGTACGCGGGCGCCGCCTACCTGATCGTCATGGGCATCCGCCGCCTCATGGAGAAGGACGTGCTGCCCGACCCGGAGGTGAGCCACGAGCGCTCGCTCTGGCGGCTCTACCGCCAGGGCGTCGTCGTGAACGTGCTCAACCCGAAGACGGCGCTCTTCTTCTTCGCGTTCCTGCCGCAGTTCGTGAACCCGGACGCCGGCCGCGTCGGCGTGCAGATCGCCATCCTCGGGCTCGTGTTCGTCGCGGTCGCGATGATCAGCGACTCGATGTACGCGCTCGTCGCCGGGACCGCGGGGCGCTGGCTCAAGCAGAGCCGCGGCTACCTGAGGGTGCAGCGCTGGGTGTCCGGAACGGTCTTCATCGGGCTCGGCGTCGTGACGGCGCTCTCGGGCTCGAAACGCAGCACGCACTAGGCGGCGCAAGCCAAGACTGGAAGCACGATTTCGGGTCTCGACTGCGCTATCGTCTTGGGCCGTGCCTGGACGCCTCTTGCGAAACGGTGCCCGCGTCCTGGCGGTCGGGTGCGCGGTCGGAGCCATTGCGCTCGGGGGCGCGCAGTCGGCCGACGCGGCGTTCTCGTACGCCGAGACGGCGCGCGGAGTGACCGACTGCCGTGGCGGCGAGATCCTCTCCGCGCGGGGCGGGGGCCCTTGTTACTTCCTGGCGGTCGAGATCTGGGGCGCAGGAGAGGTGACGTCGATCTTTCCGGAGCCGGTCCCGGGAGCGACCGGGACGGCTCAGTATCCGGACGGACACATCCGTTGCCCGCAGCTCGGGATCTGGGACTGCAACTACTACTTCAACTGGGGCTTGGGCGAGCAGACGTGGGTGTACCTGGAAGCGTCGGAGCCCGGCTTCGTCGAGTGGGTCGACTGCCCGTACTACGACGAGGAATCCGAGCCCTTCCAGTGCCGCGTCCAAGCGGAGGGGCAGGCGTCTTACTGCGTCCAGGCCCATTACCAGGGTGGCGCTAAGCCGACGCCGAGCCCTTGCGACGAGTCGCCGTTGCCGCCTGAGGGATTCAACCTCGGGGTGGGCAAGAGAGGTGCCGGATCCGGCACCGTCACTCGCACAGCAGGCGGGATCAACTGCGGCACCGATTGCAGGGAGCGAATTGCGGCGCCGAGCAACGTCACCTTGACCGCGGTCCCGGACTCGGGCTCGACGTTCGGCGGCTGGAGCGTTACGTGCGTCATGTCCGGAGCAGAGACGTGTTCCGCCCCCTCCTGCCACGGGACAGGGCCGTGCACCTGGACGGTCGCGAGTGCAACCGACTATGGCGTGACGGCGACGTTCAATCGTTTCTCGTCTCCGCCGCCTCCTCCTCCGCCGAACCCGTTCAACACGGTGCTGACCAAGAAGCCGGTCAAGACGACGAAGAGCACGACGGCGGTCTTCTCCTGGCGGGCGAAGCGAACGGACGGGACGTTCACGGGGAGTTTCAACGCGCAGTGCCGGATCGACAGGCAACGGGTCTGGAAGACCTGCGGGCGAAGCAAGACGTACAAGAAGCTCAAGCCCGGCGCCCATACGTTCCGCGTGCGCGTCGGCGAAGCGAACCGGTGGGACCCGACCCCCGCCGTCCACACCTGGAAGGTCAAGAAGTAGACGCGTCCCGAGTCCGGCGACGGCGTCCCTGAACGCTCTCATCGGGCTCGGCGTCGTGACGGCGCTCTCGGGCTCGAAACGCAGCGCGTGTAAACCCGCCGTAAGTAAAGGCACCAAGCGCGTTTCCGGTGGTTTTTCCCGGTATATTTTGGCGCGGAGATGCGCGTTTCGAACCTATCTGCGGGCGCTCGTGATCATGTGTGCCGCCATCACGGTGGCGCTCGTGGGCGCGCAGTCCGCCGATGCCGCGCTCTCCTGGACGGGTGGACACGACCGCGCGTCGGGTGGGCAGAGTCGTTCGGCCGCCCATTGCGGCGGGCCCTGCTACGTCGTCAACGTCGAGATCCATGGAATCGGGCGCGTGACCTCGGTCGTCCCGGGGCCCGTGGCGGGCGCGACGAATCCCAACGACCAGTACCCGAACGGGCACGTCGAGTGCCCGGCCTCCGGCGCCTGGAACTGCAGCTTCTACTTCAACTGGCCGTTCGACCAAGAGGGCCTGAATCCGAACAACGAGGTCGTGGTCTTCCAGGCCACGGGCGGCACGTTCCTCGGCTGGTCGAGCTGTCCTCCGGGGCACGCCAGTGGCAACCAGTGCCGCCTCGACGGACGGGAAGGGAGCGCCGGCCTGGTCGACTGCGTCGTGGCCGAGTTCCAGGAGAGCCCTCGACGGTGACCGGCGACTGCGAAGCAGCGGCGCCGCCGACACCGCAGCCGATCCGCGTCCACGTGGTCAAGACCGGCACAGGCAGCGGCACGGTGACGAGCTTCCCGAGTGGGATCAACTGCGGCTCGATCTGCCAGAAGTACATGGCGAACGGCCAAAAGCGGCTGGACGCGGTTCCTGCCGCTGGATCCACCTTCGCGGGGTGGGTGGTCAGACAGTACGGGTACGCGCCGGATCCCGAGGACGTGGAGCCGCCGATCACCGTCTGCACGACCTCGACCGCGCGCTCGTGCACCTTCACGCTCACCGGAATCAACGAGTACCGCGCGACGGCCAAGTTCAACCTGACCAAGCCGCCGGTCCCCAACACCGTGCTCCTGTCGAAGCCGCCGAAGACGACGAAGAGCAAGTCCGCGACCTTCTACTGGGGCTCGAAGCTCCAGAGCCAACCCCGTGAAGAATCCCTCCAAGTCGCAGTGCAAGTTCGACAAGGCGAAGAGCTGGACGACCTGCAAGCCGGGCAAGCGGTACACGAGGCTCAAGCCGGGCACGCACACGTTCCGCGTCCGCGTCGGCAACACGAACGGCTGGGACGACTCGCCGGCGGTCTACTCCTGGAAGGTCAAGAAGTAGGCTCGCCCGTCGGCTGCAGCTTCGGCAGCCGGATTCGCGCCCCCGAGGCCGCGAGGAACCCCGCGTAGAGCAGCACCGCCGCGAGCGCGATGAAGAGCGCCGTCGGCGCCGCGCCCAATCCGGCGACCGCGCTCCCCACGGCGGCCATGGCCGTGCCGGCCACGATCAGGGAGTTCCCGAGCCGGTGGCGGCGGAAGGTCGTGATCGCGACGACGATGACGGCGATCGTGCCGAGCGTGTTCCCGGCGATCGCGAGCAGCCGCTCGGGCACGAGGTCGAGGTGCGCCTGCGCCTCGGGGATCTCCGTCCCGGAGACGGGCGCCGTCAGCGTCATCGCGAGCGTCACGCCGAGCGGCGAGCCCGGTGTAGACGAGCCCGACCGGCGCGGCCCAGCGGCGGCCGGCGAGAAGCAGCGAGCCGACGCCGAGGAGCGGAGCGGTGAGGAGCCCGCCGGCGAGGTAGTAGACCTTGAAGCCGATGTCGCTCCAGCCGTACGCCGCACCCCAGGCGAGCGCGCCCGAGGCGATCGCGTACGCGGCCAGCGAGGCCGCCCAGGCGGCCATCTCGGGAGCGCGGCTTCGGCGCCACCGACCGGCCAGCTCGCCGGCGAAGCGGAAGGCGAGGAGCGCCGCCCCGAACGCGAGAAGTGCCTCCATTCCACAATCGTACGGCGCGGGTAACCTCCGCTTCGCGATGGGCGGCGCGCCGAGACTCCTCACACCTGGCCCCACACCGCTGCCGCCCGAGGTGGTGGCGGCGTTGGCGAGCCCGCTCGTCCATCACCGCACGAAGGACTTCCGCCTCATGTTCGGGCGGGTGCTCGACCGGCTCGCCGAGGTGCACCGCACGCGCCACGAGGTGCTCGTCTTCACGGCCTCCGGAACCGGGTCGATGGAGGGCGCCGTCGCGAACACGTGCTCGCCCGGCGACCGGGTGCTCGTCGTCTCGTTCGGGAACTTCGGGGAGCGCTGGGTCGCGATCGCCGAGGCGTACGGCTGCGAGGTCGTCCACCTGCGCTACGACTGGGGCGAGACGCCGCAGGCCTCCGACGTCGCGTCGGCGCTCGCCGAGGGCGGCGCGACCGCGGTGTTCACCACGCAGAGCGAGACCTCGACCGGCGTCGTCGCGGACATCGAGGCGATCTCCCGCGCGGTCGGAGGCGCTGCGCTGCTCGTGGTCGATGCCATCTCGAGCCTCGGCGCCGTCCCGCTCGAGACCGACGCGTGGGGGGTGGACGTCGTCGTCGCCGGCTCGCAGAAGGCTCTCATGACGCCGCCCGGGCTCGCGACCGCGGCCGTGTCGCAGGCGGCATGGGCCGCTGCGGAGCGCGCGAAGTCGCCGCGCTTCTACCTGGACTGGGCGCGGGCGCAGAAAGCGCAGTCCGAGGATCCTCCGGTGACGCCGTTCACGCCGGCGATCACGCTCGTGAACGGCCTCGACGCGGCGCTCGGCCTGCTGCTCGACGAGGGACTGGAGAACGTCTACGACCGCCATGTGCGCCTCGGCCGGGCCGCCCGCGCGGGCGTGAAGGCGCTCGGGCTCGAGCTGTTCTCGCCGGACGAAGACCGCTCGGCCGTCGTGACCGCGATCCGCATGCCGGAGGGGACGAACGGCGCCGACGTGATCCGCGCGGTCGCCGAGCGTCACACGATCACGCTCGAGGGCGGCCGCGGCCCGCTCGCCGGGAAGATCGTCCGCATCGGGCACGTCGGCTACATCTCCGTCGAGGACGTCGTGGACGGGCTTCGCGCCGTCGCCGACGTGATGGCGCTCGACGGCGACGCGGGGGCAAGCGCCGCGCTCGAGGCCTACGCGTGAGCGAGCGGCTGAAGGTCCTCGTGCGCGAGCCGATCGCCGAGGGCGGCCTCGAGATCCTCCGCGAGCGCTTCGACGTCGACGTCACGGCGGACGGCGACCTGGCCGAGATGATCGGCGGCTACGACGCGCTGATCGTCCGCTCGGCGACGAAGGTGACGCGCGAGCTGATCGAGCGCGCCGAGCGGCTGAAGGTGATCGGCCGCGCCGGCGTGGGGGTGGACAACGTCGATCTCGACGCGGCCACCGAGCGCGGGATCATCGTCGCGAACGCGCCGCAGTCCACGGTCATCTCCGCGGCCGAGCACACGATCGGCCTCCTGCTCGCGCTCTCGCGCAACATCCCGCAGGCCCACGCCGCGCTGAAGGAGGGCCGCTGGGAGCGCTCGCGCTACGGCGGGCTCGAGCTCGCCGGCAAGACGCTCGGCCTCATCGGCTTCGGGCGCATCGGCCAGCAGGTCGCGCGCCGGGCCTCCGGCCTCGAGATGCGCGTGCTCGCCTACGACCCGCACGTCGCGCCCGACCGGTTCAAGGCGCTCGGCGTCGAGCGCGCGGGCGGCCTCGACGAGGTGCTCGCCGAGGCGGACTTCCTCTCGCTGCACGTCTCGCTCACCTCGGAGACGCGCGGGATGATCGGCGCGGACGAGCTGGCCAGGGCGAAGCCCGGCGTGCGGCTCGTGAACGCGGCCCGCGGCGAGCTGATCGAGGAGGCCGCGCTGGCCGAGGCGCTGCGCTCGGGCCAGGTCGCCGGGGCGGCGCTCGACGTCTTCTCCGCGGAGCCGTACACGGGCGAGCTGCTCGAGCTCGACACCGTGATCGTCACACCCCATCTCGCGGCCTCCACGGCCGAGGCGCAGGACCGCGCCGGCGTGATCGTCGCCGAGCAGGTCGCCGCGGCGCTCGACGGCGGCATGGTCACGAACGCGGTCAACATGCCGTCCGTCGGCGCGGAGGATCTCGAGGCGCTCGGGCCGTTCATGCCGCTCGCCGCCGACCTCGCCGCGCTCGCCTGCGAGCTGGCCGGCGGGAATCCCTCGCGGCTCGACCTGATCTACCTGGGCCGCCTCGCGGAGCGCGACACGCGCCTCCTCACGACCGCCGCCCTGAACGGCGCCTTCAAGGGCCGGGTGGAGCAGCCCGTGAACTTCGTCAACGCGCCGCTCCTGGCCCGGGAGCGCGGGATCGAGGTGCGCGAGTCCTCCTCCACGGCGTCGCCCGACTTCATGAGCCTCGTCGGCGTCACGGCGCATGCCGACGGCCGCACCTATCCCGTCGCCGGGACGACGATCGGCCGCGACGAGCGCCGCCAGCTCGTCCGCGTCCTCGATTTCGACATCGACGTCGAGCTCGACCGCTACATGCTCTTCGTCGTGAACGACGACACGCCCGGGATCATCGGCCGGCTCGGCACGATCCTCGGCGAGGCCCAGGTGAACATCGCGAACATGACCGTGTCGCGGAACCGCAAGGAGGCGCGGGCGCTGATGGCGCTCTCGCTCGACAGCCCGGCCACGGAGAGCGCGCTCGAGACGCTCGCCGCCGAGCCCGGGTTCGTCGAGGTCCGCTTCATCGTCCTCCCGGAGCCGTGAGCGACTGGCCCCCCGAGGTGGAGCGCGTGGCCACGGTGCTGCGCGAGTCGCGCGTCGAGTCGCGGATCGAGTCGATGGACGAGGGGACGGCGACGGCCGCCGACGCAGCGCGCGCGGTCGGCTGCGGGCTCGCGCAGATCGTCAAGTCGCTCCTCTTCTCCTGCGACGACAAGTGGGTGCTCGCGATGATCCCGGGCGACCGCCGCGCCGACCGCGTGAAGATCGCAGCCGCCGCGGGAGCGCAAAAGGCCTCCACCGCAGGGCCCGGCGACGTCTCGCGGATCACCGGCTACCCGCCCGGAGGCGTGGCGCCGTTCCCGCTGCCGGGCGTTCACGCCGTCCTCATGGAGCAGACGATGCTGTCGCACGACGTCGTCTGGATCGGCGCCGGCTCGCCGCGCCACGTCGCCGCGCTCACGCCCGCGGACCTCGTGAAGGTCTCCCGCGCGCGTACCGTTGACCTCGTCAGCGAGAATTAGGGGGAGACATGCCTGAGTTCGAACGCAGCGCGAGCGTCGTGTGGGAAGGAAACCTGACCGAGGGGAACGGAACCCTCGACTCGACGAGCGGCGCATTCTCCGGCCTGCCGGTCAGCTGGCCGGCGCGCGTCGAGTCCTCGGACGGGCGCACGAGTCCCGAGGAGCTCATCGCCGCAGCGCATGCCACCTGCTACGCGATGGCGTTCTCGAACGTGCTCGCCGGCGCCGGTCATCCGCCCGAGCGGCTCGAGGTCTCCGCGGTCGTCTCGGCCGAGCTCGCCGACGGCCTCCACGTGAGGTCGAGCGAGCTGACCGTCACCGGTCGCGTTCCCGGGCTGGATCAGTCAGAGTTCGAGCAGTACGCCCTGGAAGGCGAGCGCGCATGTCCCATTTCGAACGCGCTCCGGGGTGGAGTCGAGATTCGCGTCAACGCCGCATTGGCAGACTGAGGAGGCGCTCCACATGAAGGCGACCGACAAGATCTGGATGAGCGGCGAGCTCGTCGACTGGGCCGACGCGAAGGTCCACATCGGCGTGCACGGCCTCCACTACGGCACCGGCGTCTTCGAGGGCATCCGCTGCTACGAGACGGCGGACGGCCCGGCCGTGTTCCGGCTCACCGACCACCTGAGCCGGCTGCACAACTCCGCGCGGCTCATCGAGATGAAGATTCCGTGGTCGCCCGAGGAGCTCCAGGCGGCGTGCAACGAGCTGATCGGCGCGAACGGCCTGCCCGAGTGCTACCTCCGCCCGGTCGCGTTCTACGGCTACGGCGAGCTGGGCGTTCGGCCGCGCAACTGCCCGGTCGAGGTCTCGATCATCAGCTGGCCGTGGGGGACGTACCTCGGCGAGGGCGCGCTCGAGAACGGCATCCGCGCCAAGATCTCGACCTGGGAGCGCATCGGCCCGAACGTGATCCCGCACGTCTCCAAGGCGACCGGCATCTACCTGAACTCGCTGCTCGCGGTGCAGGAGGTCGCGGCGGCCGGCTACGACGAGGCGATACTGCTCACCCGCGAGGGCTACGTCGCCGACGGCTCCGGCGAGAACATCTTCATCGTGAAGAACGGCCAGATCGCGACGCCGGATCTCTCCTCGTCGATCCTCCCGGGCATCACGCGCGACTCGGTCATCCAGATCGCCCAGGACCTCGGCTACCCGGTCGCGGAGAAGAACCTGATCCGCTCGGATCTCTACCTCGCGGACGAGGTCTTCATGTGCGGCACCGCCGCCGAGGTGACGCCGCTTCGCTCGGTCGACGACTACGACCTCGGCGATCCCGGCCCTGTGACCCGCGCGATCCAGTCGGCGTACCTGGACACGGTGCGCGGCAAGCGCGAGCAGTGGTCGCACTGGCTCGATCGCGTTCCGAACTTTTCCGTAGCGACCGGGTAATAATCGTCGGGTGACCGACGCGCCCCGCATGGTGTTCCTCGGCTTCGGCAAGTACGCCCGCGCCGACCGGATCTACGCGCTCGAGCCGCTCACCGGGGACGACCGCGGCGACGGCCGCCGGACGCGCGTGTGGATCGAGGGCGTGTCGGAGCCGATCATCGCCTCGCGCACCGAGCGGGCGATCCTCGCGGAGATGGGCTCGCGCGAAGCGGGCGGCGTTCTCGTCGACGAGGCCGTGGCGCTTGCCGAGCGGATCGTCGAGGACGCGGAGAAAGGGAGGGTCGACCTCGGCGACCTCGCGCGCCGCGCCCGGCACCTGCTCGAGGCCACGGCGCGTCCCGGAGACCCCGACCAGCTCTTTTGAAGCTCGGCGCGGAGTTCTTCGGCCGGAGCGTCCACGAGGTGGCGCCCGAGCTCGTCGGCTGCACGCTTCTCGTCGACGGCGTCGGCGGCACGATCGTCGAGGTCGAGGCCTACGCGGAGGACGATCCTGCGAGCCACGCCTTCCGCGGGCAGACGCCGCGCAACGCGGCCATGTTCGGCCCGCCCGGCCGCGCGTACGTCTACCGCTCCTACGGCGTCCACTGGTGTCTCAACTTCGTCTGCGGCACCGAGGGGACGGCCGAGGCCGTGCTCGTCCGCGCGCTCGAGCCGACGGAAGGGTTCGACCAGATGCGGGAGCGTCGCGGGGTATGGGAGGCGCGGCTCCTCGCGTCCGGGCCCGGGAAGCTCTGCCAGGCGCTCGGCGTCGGCCCCGAGCACGACGGGCGCCGGCTCGACCGCGCGCCGTTCTCGCTCACGCGCGACGGTGACGTCGAGGTGGTCGCGGGCGTCCGCGTCGGGATCACGCAGGCGGCGGAGCTCCCCTGGCGCTACGGCCTCGCCGGCTCGAAGTACCTGAGCCGGAAGATCTGAGCTACTTCGCTCCGACGGTCAGCCGGACGGTCATGCCCTTGCCGGCCGCGCGGCCCGCCTTCGGCCGCTGCGCGCGGACGACGAGCCCTTCTTCGCCCCGGCTGCCTCCGCCGACGATCTCGGGCACGAGCCCGCGCTTCAGCAGTTTCGTCCGAGCCTGCTGGAGCGTCAGCCCGACGAGGTCGGGGACGCGGCCGTGCGTCGCCTCCGTGGTCACGATGCGCACCTTGGCCCAGGACGAGAGCGTCCCGCTCTTGGGGAACTGCTCGACGATCACGCCGACCCGCTCGCCCGCCTTGGCCGGCCGGGTGATGAGCTCGGGCGTCAGCGGCTGGCCGTAGAGGAGCGCCGTGGCGTCGTCGACCGAGAGCCCGACGACCGGAGGGACGTCGACCTCGTTCGGCTTGCACGCGGCGCGCTTGTCCGGCTCGAAGCCGGTGACGTAGAGCACCTCGCGCGTGGACTTGCAGTTGCCGTTGTCGACGAGCCACTGGTTGCCGCGGTAGGTCACCTGCACGGGGCTGACCGACCGGTAGCTCGGCGTGGGGAAGTACTCGGGGTTCTCGTCCATACGCTTGAGCGCGCGCTTGGCGAACTCGTGCCAGATGACCGCGGGGTACGTGCCGCCCGCAACCGGGCCGCCCTCGAACTGGTTCTCCATCGCGACGAGCTTGTTCGGATAGCCGACCCAGACGGCGACGGCCAGCTGGGGCGTGTACCCGACGAACCAGGCGTCGCCGTAGTTCTCGGTCGTGCCGGTCTTGCCGGCGACGGGACGGTCGTCGAGCGCGGCGCGCTGGCCGGTTCCGTCGTCGACGACGTCCTCGAGCATGGCGGTCAGGATCGCGTTCTCGTTCGGGTCGATCACCTCGCTGGCGACGGGCGCGTTCTTCTCTTTCTTCCCGTCGCGCTCGATGCTCACGACCGCGCGCGGCCGGTTTCCGAGGATGCTCCCGTCCACGCGCTCGCCGCCGTTCGCGAAGGTCGAGTAGGCGCGGGCCATCTCGAGCGGGTTCACGGCCTCGACGCCGAGCCCGATGGCGAAGTACTCGTCGAGCGGGCTGGTGATCCCCAGCCGGTGCGCCATCTGCGCGACCTTCTTCGGCCCGACGAGCGCCGTCAGCTGCGCGTAGACGGCGTTGTCCGAATGCGTCGTCGCGTCGAAGAGGTCGATGCGCCCGAGGTAGGAGCCCTCGTAGTTGTGCACCGACCAGAGCTTGTCGCCCATGTTGATGAGCTGCGGCTCGGACACGAAGGTCGTCTGCGGGGAGATCCCTTCGTGGAGCGCGGCGGCGAGCACGAACGGCTTGAACGAGGAGCCCGGCTGGCGCTCGCCCTGGACGGCGAGGTTGAACTGGCTCTCGCGGAAGCTCCGCCCGCCGTACATGGCGAGCACGCGGCCGTCGCGCGGATCGATCGCGACGAGCGCCGCGGACGGCTTGCCCCTCTCGCCGAGCACCTCGTTCACGGTGCGGCGCGCGAGATTCTGGAGCTCGAGGTCGATCGTCGTCGTCACCTTGAGCCCGCCGCCGAACACCTCGGCCGGTCCGTAGGTGTCGATGAGCTGCTGCTTCACGTACTCGACGAAGTAGGAGGCAGGCCCGCCGCTTCCGGGCAGGTGGATGTCCTCGGCCTTCGGCAGCGGCGCGTGATCGGCCGCGGACATCTCGCCGGCGGTGATCATCTTCTGGTCGTACATGAGGCGGAGCACGGTCGAGCGCCGCGCGCGGGTGGTCTTCGGGTTCGTGACCGGGTTGTAGAGGCTCGGGTTCGCGGGGATCCCGGCGAGAAGCGCCGCCTCGGGGAGCGTCAGCTCGTGCGCCTTCTTGTTGAAGTACACGCGCGCGGCCATCTGGACGCCGTACGCGGAGTTCCCGAAGAAGACGGTGTTCAGGTAGGCGGTGAGGATCCGGTCCTTCGACCACCTGCGCTCCAGCTGCCACGCGAGCGCCGCCTCCTTGAGCTTGCGGCTGACCGTCCGGTCGTCCTGGCCGAGGCTGTTCTTCACGAACTGCTGCGTGATCGTCGAGCCTCCCTGGACGAGCTCCTTCGACTGGACGTCGGCCCAGACGGCGCGCCCGATGCCGCGGAGGTCGACGCCGCGGTGCTCCCAGAAGCGGCGGTCCTCGACGGCCACGATCGCGTGCTTCATCCACGGGTTGATGTCCTTGGACTCGACGAGCACGCGGCTCTCGTCCCCGCGTAGGCGGGTCAGGACGGTCTTGCCGTCGGACGCGTAGATGAACCCGTCCTGCTCGAGGGCGCTCTGATGGATCGGGCTCAGCTTCGGAATCTCGCTCGCGATCGCCGTGACGAGCCCGTAGACGAACGCAACGCCGCATACGAGCCCCAGGATCGTGAGCAGTCCGAGGAGGCGAAGCTTGCGAACCCTACGTGTCTTGGGTTTCTTCTCTCGTCTGCGAAAGGGCAACCGGAAGAGTGTAGACCGAGGCCATGTTGCGATCCGGCTAAGAGGCGTCCCCGGGCCGGAGGGGTTCGGGGCCCGGGGACGCCTTGCTCCCACTCCGCTAGCGGGAGAACTTGTCCGGAGACTGCGCGACGATCGCACCGGCGAGCGTCGTGCCGACCTCGTACATGTGCGCGTACGCCTCGCGCGCGAGCGTGTACGCCTGGTCGTAGTCCCCCGCCGCGTAGGCGTCGATCTGGCCCTTGAGCTGCATGAGGTGCATCTCGAGCGCCGCCTGGAGATCGGCCTGCGGGAGTCCCGTCGCCTGGGCGAAGAACTGCGCCGAGGCGGCGTTGTAGGCCATCAGGTTTCCGAGCGCCTTGTCCTGGGCGGCCTTGTCCTTCTTGGCCAGTCCGACCGTGTAGTCCACGAAGAACTTGATGTGGTCTCTCCAGAGGAACTTGCCGTCGAGGAACTGCTGGCCCGCCTCGTCGCCGTAGACCGAGGCGATCGCATGCGCCGATGTCGGCGCTGTTCTCGTCGAGCGCCTTGGCGATCTCGGGGAAGTCGGCGGCGCCGGAGTAGCCCTTCTGCGTCGCGACCATCGCCAGGTAGGCGTGCTCGCCGAGAAGCCGGCCGAGCGCGACCCGCAGGTCGGCCGCCGACGTCGTCGCTCCCTCGGAGGCGAACGTGTCCGGATCCTGCGCGGCGATCCCGCCGGCGAGCGTGTCGCCGGTCATGAACATGTGCGCATAGGCGTCGCGCACGTTCGCGTACGCCGTCGGGTAGTCCTCGGCGGCGTAGGCGTCGATCTGGCCCTTGAGGCCCGTGATGTGCTCCGCGACCGCGTCCTTCAGCGCGGGCTCGGGGAGCTCGGTCGCGGTCGCGAGGAAGTTCGCGAACGCGGCGTTGTAGCCCATCAGGTTCCCGACCGCTTCCTTCTGCGCGGCCTCGTCCTTCTTGGCCAGCCGACGGTGTAGTCGACGAAGAAGCCGATGTGGTCGCGCCACAGGAGCCCGCCGTCGAGGAACTTCGTCCCGGCCTCGTCGCCGTAGACGGAGCCGATCGCCTCGGAGAGGTCGACGCCGTTCTGGTCGAGCGCGCCGGCGATCGCCTCGAAGTCGGGAGCGCCGTCGTAGCCCTTCTGCGTCGCGAACATCGCGAGGAGCGCGTGCTCGCCGAGCAGCTCGTCGAGCGTGACGCGCAGGTCGGCGGCCGGGCTCGTGACGCCGGCCGTGGTCTCGGGGGTGGTCATCCCCATGTGTCCGGTCGATGTGCCTGCGGCTCCCGTCGACGTGTTCGAGTCGTCTCCGCAGCCGGTGAAAGCGACGACCGAGACTGCGGCGAGGAGCGCGAGCACGAGCATTCTCATTGCTCGCACGTTGGATCACCTCCGTGGATTGCTTGCGTGACGGAGGTGGTTCGCCCGCGGCGGCGTGAGGGTTCGATCTAGGCGGTCGGAGCGATGAGGAACGGATCGCCGGTCGGCTGGTCGGAGCCGCCCGCGTCCTCGAGCGTGACCGCGACGAGCCCGTTCTCGGGCACGGCCTGCGAGAGCCGGAACGCGGTCGGTGTCGCCGCCGCTTTGGAAGGTGCCCGCGGCCTCCATCGCCTTGCCGTCCGGGCTCACCCAGGCCTCGTAGGTCTTCCCGTCGGGAGCCGTCGTCGAGGCCCGAGAGCACGAGCGCCGCGTCGCCGCCGGGCGCGACCACGAGGAACCCGTCGCCGCCCTCGACCGCGTGCGCGGACGCGCCGGGCTGCGCCAGGATCGCGAGCGCCTGCGCGTCGGCCGCGCGCGCCGAGCGCTCGTCGTCCAGAGAGGACGAGAGCGACACGGCCCAGACGCCGAGGATCACGGCCACGGTGGCCGCGATCGCCGCTGCCGACGCGAACACCGCGGTCCCCCGCCGCCGGGGACGGAACGGCACGACGGTCTCGCGCTCGGCCCGGGCGGTGGAGAGGATCCGGTCGCGCAGGGCGTCGGGCGGGTCGGCCGCGGGCGCGCCGTAGGCGAGCGAGCCGGCGGTCTGCTGGAAGGAGGCGAGCTCGGCCCGGCAGTCGGGGCACTGCGCCAGGTGCGCCTCGTAGGCGGCGACGTCGCGCTCGTCGAGCGCGTGCAGCGCGTAGGCGGCGGTCAGCTCGTGGACGGAGTCTCGCTCCACCGTTCCTCCTCGGGGATGGTGTCCTCGAGCAACTCGCGCAGGCGCGCGAGGCCCGTGAACACACGGCTCTTGATCGTGCCGAGCGGAACGCCGAGCCGCTCGGACAACTCAGATTGCGTGAAGCCCGCGTAGAACGCGAGCTCGATCGCCTCGCGCTGCGGGTCGGGAAGTTGCGCGAGCGCCTCGCGCACGCGCGCGCGCTCGAGTGTCTGCCAGGCCGCCTCGGAGACCGTGTCGTCCGTCGTCGGCTCCGGCGCGTTCTCGAGCGGCTCGGTCGTGCGCCGCTCCTCGCGGCGAACCGAGTCGACGGCGCGGCGGTGGACGAGCATGAGGATCCACGTGCTCGCCTTGGCCCGCTCGGGCACGAAGCTCCCGGCGGTGCGCCAGACGGCGAGGAACGCCTCCTGCACCGCGTCCTCGGCCAGGTTGCGGTCGCGCAGGACGCGCAGCGCGAGCCCGAAGGCAACGCGGCCGTGACGGTCGTAGAGCTCCGCCAGCGCGTTCTCGTCCGATCGCGCGACGAGCGCCACGAGCGCCTCGTCGGAAAGGTGTGCGTGCTCCCTGCGAGATCGCATGGTGTGTCCCGGCCGGGCCGGGCGGCTCAACGCTAGCAGCGCCATCAACTGGCGATTCGCCCGGGCGCGCCGTTCGGTTCGGTCTAGACTCGGCGCGCGATGGACATCGCCACGCTGACCCGCAACGCCGTGCACGTGCTCCCCGAGGGCGGGCTCGAGAAGAAGCTCGCGAAGGGACGGCCGCTGCGCGTGAAGCTCGGCATCGACGTGACCTCGCCGGACATGCACGTCGGGCACGCGATTCCGCTCCAGCGGATGCGCGCGTTCCAGGACGCCGGGCACAAGGCGGTGCTGATCGTCGGCGACTACACGACGCGCATCGGCGATCCCGTCCGGCCGGTCGAGCGAGCGGCCCGTGCTCTCCGACGAGGAGATCGACGCGAACGCCAAGCGCTACTTCGAGCAGGCGGCGCTCGTCATCGACACCGATCCGGAGAAGCTCGAGGTGCGCTTCAACGGCGAATGGCTCGCGCCGCTCGACTTCGCCGCGGTGCTCAAGCTGACGCGGACGATCACCGTCGCGCGGATCCTCGAGCGAGACGACTTCGCCAACCGCTTCGCCGCGCAGGCGCCGATCTCGGTCTCGGAGCTCCTCTATCCGCTCATGCAGGCCTACGACTCGGTCGCGGTCGAGGCCGACGTCGAGCTCGGCGGGACCGACCAGCTC
>OY970117.1:752500-2520594 GCA_963705875.1 uncultured Actinomycetes bacterium
ACCCTTCGTGTTTTGGGCTTCTAACCCGATGCCGTAATCCGGGTCGGGAACAGCGTCAGGTGGGCAGTTTGACTGGGGCGGTCGCCTCCTAAAATGTAACGGAGGCGCACAAAGGTTCCCTCAGCACGGTTGGAAATCGTGCGTAGAGTGTAAAGGCAGAAGGGAGCTTGACTGCGAGACTGACAAGTCGAGCAGGTGCGAAAGCAGGTCTTAGTGATCCGACGGTTGAGAGTGGAATTGCCGTCGCTCAACGGATAAAAGGTACTCCGGGGATAACAGGCTTATCCTCCCCAAGAGTCCACATCGACGGGAGGGTTTGGCACCTCGATGTCGGCTCGTCGCATCCTGGGGCTGAAGTAGGTCCCAAGGGTTGGGCTGTTCGCCCATTAAAGCGGTACGCGAGCTGGGTTCAGAACGTCGCGAGACAGTTCGGTCCCTATCCACCATGGGCGTTGGAGGCTTGAGAGGAGTCGTCCCTAGTACGAGAGGACCGGGATGAACAGACCTCTGGTGTATCAGTCGTCGTGCCAACGGCGCTGCTGATTAGCCACGTCTGGATTGGATAACCGCTGAAAGCATCTAAGCGGGAAGCCAACCTCGAGATGAGGCCTCCCATCTCCTAGAGAGAGTAAGGGTCGTGGTAGACCACCACGTTGATAGGCGGGACGTGGAAGCGCAGCGATGCGTGTAGCGGACCCGTACTAATTACCCGAGGTCTTGATTTGAATACTGTGAGGTCGCTATGGAGCTTTGAGAGTGCGCGGACGTGCGCGCAGACTCACAATTCCGGTGGTCATAGCGGCAGGGAAACACCTCTTCCCATTCCGAACAGAGAAGTTAAGCCTGCCAGCGCCGATGGTACTCGGAGGGCAACCTCCCGGGAGAGTAGGACGCCGCCGGTTATTTTTTCCGAAGGCCCGCCGAGTGCGGGTCTTCGTCGTTAAGGAGAAGATCTTCGGCGTGACGAACGGTGACATCGCGCAGCGGCTCGAGACGTTCGCGCTCCTGCTGGAGCTCGCGGACGCGAATCCCTACAGCGTCCGCGCGTACCGGCGCGCCGCGGAGCTCATCCGTGGGACGCCGGCCGACGTGGCCGCGCTCGTCGAGGCGGGCCGCGTCCGAGAGCTGAACGGAATCGGGCCGGCGATCGAGACCCGGCTCGTCGAGCTGGTCGCGACCGGGCGGATCGCGGAGCTCGACGAGCTCGAGCGGACGGTCTCGCCGGAAGTCGTCGGTTTCGGCCGCTACCTCGGGCTCGGCGCGCAGCGATCGCTCACCGTGGCGCAGGCACTGGAGTTCTCCACGGCGGCGGAGTTCGCCGAGGCCGTGCGCAGCGGCGCGATCAGGGACGCTCCGGGCATCGGGCCGAAGACGGCCGCCCAGCTGCTCGAGGCGCTCGAGCGGCCGGCGCCTCCACGGACGCCGATGCTGCTCAACCGGGCACGGGAGCTCCTCGAGCGGATCGCCGAGGAGCTCGGCGGCGAGGTAGCCGGGGACGTGCGCCGCCGAGTCGACGCTCCTGCCCGGCTCGCAGTCGTCGTCCGCGACGGAGGATCCCGACGCGGTGATCGAACACTTCGCGGGGATCGCCGAGGTCGTCGCAATCGTCGAGCGCAGCGAGCGGGGCGCAGTCGGCGTGACCCCCGACGGAGTGCCGGTCGAGTTGACGGTCGCGCCGCCGGCCGGCTACGGCACCGCGCTCGTTCGCGCAACCGGCTCGACGCCGTACGTGGCCGATCTCGAGCCGCTTCCCGAAGGCCCTACCGAAGCCGACGTCTACCGGAGCCTCGGGATCGCGTTCCTCCCGCCCGAGCTACGGGAGCAGCCGTTTCGCGGAGAACCGCCGGCGCTCATCGAGATCTCCGACGTCCGCGGGGATCTCCACTGCCACACGACCTGGTCGGACGGCAGGGCCACGGTCCTCGAGCTCGGGACCGCGGCGCGCGAGCTCGGGTACGAGTACGTCGCCGTCTGCGACCACACTCCGAGCGTGGGCGTCGTGCCCGGCCTGACCGCCGACGACGTGCGCCGCCAGGGTGAGGAGATCGCCGCGGCCAACGAGGCGCTCGCGCCGTTCCGGATCCTGCGCGGCATCGAGTGCGACATCCTTCCCGACGGCTCGCTCGATCTGCCCGACGACGTGCTGGCCGAGCTCGACTGGGTCACCGCCAGCGTCCACGCCGGCCAGCGGATGCCCGCCCGCGAGCTGACGAAGCGGGTGACGGAGGCGATGCGCCATCCGGCGGTGAGAGCGCTCAGCCATCCGACCGGCCGTCTGATCGGCCGCCGCCCGCCGAACGCGCTCGACATCGAGGAGACGATCGCGGTGGCGGTCGAGACCGGGGTCGTGCTCGAGGTGAACGGGCTTCCGGCCCGGCTCGACCTCCGGGACGAGCACGTTCGGTTGGCGATCGAGTCCGGAGCCCGGATCGTCGTCAACACCGACGCGCACTCGACGGCCGGGCTCGGGAACATGTGGATGGCGGTGGCGACGGCGCGACGCGGATGGGCCACGGCCGCCGACGTCGTCAACACGCGTTCGCTGGACGAGCTCCTAGGCCGCCCGTAGGCGGTCGCGCCACTCCGGGTCGAGACCGCGCAGGCGCGCCACGCGATCACCGACGGGCGGATGGGTGGAGAAGAGCCGCGCGAGGCCTTCGTCCGCGAACGGGTCGATCGTGTAGACGGGCTCCGTCGTCGGCGAGGCGCTGAACGAGAGCAGCTCCTGGGCCTGCTCCAGCCGTACGAGCGCATCCGCCAGACCGTGCGGCGACTCGCACACCCGCGCGGCGAACGCATCGGCAGCGAACTCGCGCCGCGTCGACAGGAAGAGATGGACGATGCTCGCGGCCACCGGTCCGAGCACGGCGAGGAGCCAGCGCTCGAGAAAGCCGCCGACCCTGCTCACCTCGATCAGCCAGCCGGCGATGACGACGATCGGCGTCACGAGCGTCACGTCGCGGTAGCGCGCGTGGGCGAGCTCGTGCGCGAGCACGCCTTCGAGCTCGGCCGGCGAGAGAAGCGTGAGAAGCCCGCTGGAGACAGCGATCCCCGACGCAGAAGCGCCGCGGCCCACCGACAGCGCGCGCGGATGTCCGTCCGGGAGGAGATAGAGCTTCGGCCGCTCGACGCGGGCCACGAGCGCCAGCCGCTCGACCGTCGCGGCGAGCCCGGGCGCCTCGGCAAGCGTCAGCTCGCGCGCGCCGAGCGACGCGAGCACGATCCGCGGGCCGTACCAGTGGAGCGTCGCGGCCATGAGGAGCGTCGTGACGAAGAAGAGGCTTGCGAGCGGAATCTCACCGAGCCACCAGCCGAGCGCCGTGAGGAGCGCGACGAAGCCGCCGAGAAGGAGGAACGCCTTGGCGATGTTCCGCGCGGCGCGGAGCGCGGGCCGCACCGCTAGGGCCCGCCGTTCTCCGGATCGGCGTCCGTGAGCCCCTGCGGCGGCCAGTCGGGCTCGGGCGCGTCGCAGCGGCTCGTGCAGTGGAGCGACGCCACGTTCTGGAGCGGGATGAGGATGTGGCCGTTCAGCTCGAGGTGCACGACGTCGGCGATGAGGCAGTACGCGGTGAGCGTCCCCTCCTGGTACTCGCCGCCGAAGAGCGCGACCTCGACCGGCTCGCCCTGGTACTTCGCTGTGTAGTCGTCCACGACCCGGAGACTAACCGGAGCGCGACCCGAACTCGGCCGCGAAGATGTACGCCGTTCCGATGCGGGCGTACTCGCCGATCCCGTTGCGGACGCGGACGCCGCCGACGCCGAGGTAGCGCCACGAGCGGTTGAGCATGTTCTTGCGGTGAGGCGGGCTGTTCATCCAGCCGGAGACGACGCGCCTTGCCGTCGTGGACGGCCCCTCCCAGTAGAGGTTCTCGCCGGCCGACCAGCCGTTGTAGCCGGGGCCGGGCCAGTAGCGTCGGATCCAGCGGCCGTAGGGCGTCCCGTCGGACCAGCTGTGGTCGAAGTAGCCCTTCACGCCCATGTTCTTCACGTGCTGGGTCGCCGCCTTCCTGAGGCGCGGCCGCGACCGAGAGGACGCGCAGGCCCTTGTCCTTGCGCACGGCGTTGATGCGCTGGACGATCGCGCGCTCGAGCGTGTCGGCGTCGGTGATCTTGACCGCCGCCGTCGCCGACGAGGGGACGACGAGCGTCCCGAGGAGGCAGATGAGAACGACGGCGCGGCGTGTCATATGTCTCTTATCGACCATGCGAAGCGGGTTCCCTACCCCGGATATGGTCTTCCCATGCGTCTCAACCTCGAAGGTCGCGTCTGCCTCGTCACCGGCTCCTCTGCCGGGATCGGGCTCGAAACCGCACGGATCCTGGCGGACGAGGGTGCGCGGGTGGTCGTCACAGGCCGCGACGAGGCACGGGTCGAAAAAGCCCGTGCGGACACGAATGCGGCGCTCGGAATCGCCTGTGACTTCGCCGATCCCGCGACGCCGGCGGACGTGGTCGCGCGTGTAACGGAAGAGCTCGGCCCGGTCGCCGTCCTCGTGAACAACGTCGGGGTCGCGTTCCAGCGCTCCTTCGAGGAGCTGACCGAAGAGGACTGGGCGGCGATGTGGCAGGTGAACGTCATGAGTTACGTGCGGACGATCCGTGCTGTCGTGCCGGGAATGCGTGAGGCGGGGGGAGGCGCGATCGTGAACGTGAGCTCGACGGCGGGAAAGCGACCTTCGACCGGAATGCCTGATTACAGCGTAACCAAGGCTGCGGTCCTCTCCCTCTCCCGGCTGGTCGCGGATCTCTACGCCGCGGCAGGCATCCGCTGCAACGCGGTGACGCCCGGACCGACCGCCTCGCCCGCATGGCTCGCCGAGGGCGGGCTCGCCGACCAGGCCGCCGCGCGGTCGGGGAAGACCCGCGAGGAAGTGCTCGAGGGCGTGGGGAAGGGCCGTCCGCTCGGCCGGCTCGCGGAGCCCGAGGAGATCGCCACGGTGATCGCGTTCCTCTGCTCCGACCGCTCGTCGTACGTGACCGGCGCCGCCTGGAGCGTCGACGGCGGCAGCGTCCCGATCATCATCTAGATGGTCGGTGGGGTATTGCCGTGTCTCGGCTGGCTCTTTCCCCCGAGGGTGCGGTAGTGCCCGATCGATCATCTAACCTCGGTTCGTGGAGGTCACGGGAACCGTTGCTGAAGCCTTCGAGGCCGGTGTACGCGAGGACGAGGAGCGCCGCCTGTCGCCGCTCGCCGTGCGTTCCTACGAGACCGCGGGGCGCGCGCGGCCCGATGAGGAATGCAGCCTGCGCACGCCGTTCCAGCGCGATCGCGACCGGATTCTCCACTCGAAGGCGTTTCGCCGGCTGAAGGGCAAGACGCAGGTCTTCATCGACCCGGCCGGCGACCACTACCGCACGCGGATGACCCACACGCTCGAGACGACCGGGATCGCCCGCGTCGTCGCCCGGGCCCTGCGGCTGAACGAGGACCTGACCGAGGCGATCGGGCTCGGCCACGACACCGGGCACACGCCGTTCGGTCATGCGGGCGAGGAGGCGCTCGACGAGTGCCTGCGCGAGCGCTTCGACCGCGGCTTTCGCCACAACGAGCAGTCGCTGCGCCTCGCCGAGTCACTGAATCTCACGGCCGAGGTCCGCGACGGGATCCTGAACCACACCGGCCCGAACGAGCCCGCCACGCTCGAGGGGAAGATCGTCCGCATCGTCGACCGCGTCGCCTACATCAACCACGACATCGACGACGCGATCCGGATCGGCATCCTCAGTCCCGAGGATCTTCCGAACGCGGAGATCGCCGTGCTTGGCCCACGGGGAACCCGGCGCATCGACCGCCTTGTCCACGATCTCGTCGAGACGTCCGCGGCCGCGGGAGACATCCGCCAGAGCGACGAGGTGGGCGCCGCGATGCTCTCGCTGCGCGAGTTCATGTTCGACCGCGTCTACCTCGGGCCGCACACCCGCGCGGAGCACGAGCGCGCGCGCCAGGTCGTCCGCCAGATCTTCGAGCACCTCGCCGGCGAGGGATCCGATCCCGAGGAGATCGTCGACTACATCTCCGGGATGACCGATCGGTTCGCACTCGATTACGCTGCGAGGCTCTGATGGCGCGGATCAAGGACGAGTCGGTCGAGGCGGTCAAGGCCGCTAGTGACATCGTCCAGGTCGTGGAGACGCGCGTCCGGCTCCGCAAGGCGGGCGGGAGCTACAAGGGCCTCTGCCCGTTCCACGAGGAGAAGACCCCGTCCTTTTCTGTTACTCCCGCGCGAGGCACGTACCACTGCTTCGGCTGCGGCGTCGGCGGCGACTCGATCTCGTTCGTCCGCGAGACGGAGGGGCTCGACTTCGTGGGCGCGATCGAGTGGCTCGCCGACCGGTTCCGCGTGCCGCTCGAGTACGAGGAGTCCTCGCCGCATGCCGACGAGGAGCGCCGCCGCCGCGAGCGGCTCTACGCGCTGCTCGAGCAGGCCGCCGCCTACTACGAGCGGCTGCTCTGGGACACCGACGAGGGCGCCTTCGCGCGCGAGTACCTGGAGTCGCGCTCGCTCGGCGAGGAGATCGCCAAGGAGTTCCGGATCGGGCTCTCGCCCGCCGGCGCCCGGCTCGCGCGCAAGGCAAAGGAGCAGGGCTACACGCCCGCCGAGCTCACCGCCGCCGGGCTGGTCACGCGCCGCGGCACCGACTACTTCCAGCGCCGCCTGATGTTCCCGCTCGCCGACGCGCGCGGCCGGACGATCGGCTTCCAGGCGCGCAAGATGTTCGAGGACGACCCGCTGCGCGGCAAGTACGTGAACACGCCCGAGACGGAGTTCTTCAAGAAGTCGAACGTGCTCTACGGCTTCCACCTCGCGCGGGCCGCGATCGCCAAGCAGGACCGCGCGGTCGTCGTCGAGGGGAACACCGACGTGATCGCGCTGCGGCAGGCGAAGCTCGAGCCCGTCGTCGCGTCGATGGGCACGGCGCTCACCGAGAACCAGCTCCGCGAGCTGAAGAAGCTCACCTCGCGCGTGTACCTGTGCTTCGACGCCGACGCGGCCGGGGAGGACGCGACGCTGCGCGGGATGGAGCTGGCGATCGGGCAGTCGCTCGACGTCCGCGTGGTCGCGCTGCCGAAGGGCGCCGATCCGGCCGACGATCCGGCCGGCTTCGAGGCGCGGCTCGAGACGGCCGAGCCGTACGCCGTCCACCGGGTGCGGCTCGAGCTCGACCGGGCGCGGGACCGGCAGCTCGCCTACATCCGCGTCCAGGAGATCCTGAACGGGATTCCGCAGTCGCCCGAGCGCGACGAGGCCTGGCGGCTCGCGAACGACCGGCTCGGCCTGACCGTGGAGCTGCGCGTCGGCACGGCGCGCGCCGGAGCCGCGTTGTCTCCGCGTCTCATCGACGCCGCCGACAAGCTGGAGCGAAGCGCGCTCGCCGGCGTTCGCGCGCATCCGGATCTGAAGCCCGCGCTCGCCGAGCTCAGGTCCCGAGCACTTCGACTCGGAGGCGAACCGGCGCCTCCGCGAGTACCTGCTCGAGCCGTCCGCGGGCGACGACCTGGTTTCAGCATGGTCGCCGAGCTCGACGCCCGTGCCGTCGCCGAGGCGATCGACGAGACGACCGCCCGGGAGCTCCTCCTGCGCCTGCGCGAACGCCGCCTGCGCCGCGATCTGGCCGCGCGCCGACGCCGAGCACGCGAAGGAGCTCCAGGCCGAGCTGGCGCGCGTCCGTGATGCGGCAAGCCTGCTGGCCTAGACCGCTACAATCCGACCCGCCAAAGCGATCCCCGGTAGCTCAATTGGCAGAGCATTCGGCTGTTAACCGAAGGGTTGTTGGTTCGAGTCCAACCCGGGGAGTATCACCGCCGCGAATCTCGTCCCCGTTCCGGGGACATGCGATTCCCGGCGGGAATCCAACCCTGACACCGGAGTGAGCCGCGCCCGCCATGTCGGTCGCGGCGGCGGCCGTGCGAGCGCTCCGCCCGTTCGGTCGAATGAAAGTAGAGTCGGCGTTGACCCGCTAATGGAAGAGGTAGACATGCCGACCTGGCTCCTGATCGTCATCGTAGTTCTCGTTGTGCTGGCCCTCGCTGGCTTCTTCCGGGGACGCAGGTAGCCGCCCGCGCCGTCTAGTCTCGTGCGGGGCTCGACCTAGGGAGAGAGCTCGTACGGGAACCGCGTCAGCGTCTCGCAGCCGTCCTCGGTGACCAGCACGAGATCCTCGAAGCGCACCTCGCCGACCTCTCTGCGTTCCACAGCCCCGGCTCCAGGGCCAGCACGTCTCCGGGGACGAGCTCGTCGCGTCCGGCCGGGCCCAGGCCCGCCGCCTCGTGCACTTCGAGTGCCGATGCAGTGACGCAATCAGGTGTCCGACAGACCCGCCGACATGAGGGTAGTCGACATCATCGTGGCGACTTAGCGCGTAGAGTCGGCCGAAGTCGAACACACGAAGGAGCCAAGCGATGAGCATGTACGCAGTTGTCGACCCCTCCACCGGCGAGACGGTCAAGGAGTACCCGACGATCACCGACGACGGGCTGCGAGACGCGATCGCCAGCGCCGACCAGGCACACCGCGAGTGGTCGAAAGCTACGACCGTCGCTGACCGCGTCTCGCTCGTGCGGCGCGTCGGCGAGCTGCACACGGAACGGCGCAAGGAGCTTGCGGACATCATCGTCACCGAGATGGGGAAGCCGGTCGGGCAAGCGCGGGGCGAGGTCGACTTCTGTGCGTCGATCTACGAGTTCTACGCAGACAATGCGGAAGCGCTGATGGCCGACGAGCCGATCGAGCTCCTCGAGGGCGAGGGGTCGGCGGTCGTTCGCCGCAGCTCACTCGGCGTCCTGCTGGGGATCATGCCGTGGAACTTCCCCTACTACCAGGTCGCGCGCTTCGCGGGCCCGAACCTGATCATCGGCAACACGATTCTGTTGAAGCACGCGCCCCAGTGCCCGCAGTCGGCTGAGGCGATGGCGCAGATCTACCACGAGGCCGGCTTCCCCGAGGGCGCCTACGTGAACATCTACGCCACGAACGAGCAGATCGAGTGGGTGATCGCCGATCCGCGCGTCCGCGGCGTCTCGGTCACCGGCTCGGAGCGCGCGGGCGCCGCCGTCGCGGAGATCGCCGGCCGGAATCTGAAGAAGGTGGTTCTCGAGCTCGGCGGCTCCGACCCGTTCATCGTTCTCGGCACCGACGACCTCGACAAGACGGTCGAGGACGCCGTCGAGGCGCGGCTCGACAACGCGGGCCAGTCGTGCAACGCCGCGAAAGCGGTTCATCGTGATCGACGCGCTCTACGAGCCGTTCCTCGAGAAGTTCACGGCCGCGCTCACTGCCGTGACGCAGGGCGATCCACGCGAGCGAGGAATCAAGGTCGGTCCACTGTCTTCCCAGCTCGCGGCCGACCGTCTCGAGGATCAAGTCCGGCGAGGGGTCGAGCAGGGCGCGACGCTCGTCGCCGGGGGCAAGCGCAACGGCAACTACTTCGAGCCGACGGTCCTGACGGACATCACGCCGGAGAACGACATCTACCGTGAAGAGCTGTTCGGCCCGGCCGCCCAGGTCTATCGCGTGGCGTCGGAGGAGGAGGCGGTCGCGCTGGCAAACGACACGCCGTACGGGCTCGGCTCGTACCTGATGACGAACGACCCGGAGCAGGCCGAGCGCGTCGCGGACCAGATCGACGCCGGCATGGTCTACGTGAACTGCGTCCTCGCAGACGGTGCCGAGCTGCCCTTCGGCGGGACGAAACGCTCCGGCTTCGGACGCGAGCTCGGCCGCTACGGAATCGACGAGTTCGTCAACAAGAAGCTGATCCGCGTCAGCTGAGCAAGAGGACCACGTAGAAGCGGCGCCTACGCGGGCGCGAGCTCGTACGGAAACCGCGTCAGCGTCTCGCAGCCGTCCTCGGTGACCAGCACCAGGTCTTCGAAGCGAACTTCGCCGACCTCTTCGTTCCACAGCCCCGGCTCGAGGGCTAGCACGTCGCCGGGGACGAGCTCGTCGCGCCCGGCCAGGCCCAGGCCTGGGGCTTCATGCACTTCGAGGCCGACGCCGTGGCCCAGTGAGAACTGGAAGCCCTCCATCTCGTCGCCCTTCGTCGTTCGCTGGGTCAGGTGGCCCTCCGCCTCGAACAGGTCGCAGACCAGGTCGAAGAGTTCGCGGCCGCGGATGCCGGGACGGATCGCCGCCCGGGCGGCTTCGAGCGCGGCCAGCGAGAGTCGTGCGTGGTCGGCGATCCGGCCGGCGTGCTCCGGCCTGGGCTCACCGACCATGAAGGTGCGCGTCATGTCCGCCCAGCATCCACTCGCTTCATCCCTGGGCCAGAGGTCGATCACGATCGGAAGCCCGCTCGGGAGCGGCCCGCTGCCCGGGTCGTGGCCGTACCCGCTCAGCAGGGACGCGACGATCACGTCCGGCGGGCACGGTGCGCCGTTCTCGGCGCAGGCCGCGCGCAACGCTGCGCGGACGTCCTCGGCCAGCAGCCGCTCGCCGTCGAGCTCCAGCCGGCCGTCCTCGGTCGGACGCGCGCTGAAGAGCAGATCGCGCGCCGCGGCCATTCCCGCCTCGGCCGCCCGCTGGGCGGCGCGGATGCCGTCGAGCTCGGCGGCCGACTTCGCGCGCCGCCGGAACTCCACGGCGTCCTCGTCGACCGTCACCACGATCCCGTCGGCCGCAGCCGGTCGGCGAGCGCGAGCGGAAAGTCTCCCGGGACGATCGCGTCGTCGATCCCGAGCTGCCTACCACGCGCGCCACGGTCTCGCGCTCGGCCTCGGCGAACGACATCCCGCCCTCGATGAGCTCCTTCCAGCCGAAGTCGAAGTAGTCGAGCACCTCGGCATCCGGCAGGGCGCGCGTGATCCGCTCGCGCTCCAGCATGCTCGTGAGCACGACGCGCCGCCCGTCGACCTCCGCGAAGAGCAGCGGATCCATGACCGCGACGGGAATCTCGTGCCGCAGCGCGGCCGTGCGCTCGGTGTCGCCGTAGAGCAGAAGGGCGGGCATCGCGGCAGCGTAGCGGCAGCGTCAACGTTTTCGGCGCCCACGTAGACATCGCGTTAACGGCGGCCCGAACCGCTTTTCCGCGCAGTAGAACGGACGTATGCGCGACGTCATCTTCATCGCGGTCGTCATCGCCTTCTTCGCTCTCGCGGCCTTCTTCGTGCGTGGCTGTGCCTGGATCCTCGAGGTCGGCCGGAGGGAGGAGGGCGGACGATGAGCGGCGAGGACATCGTCGGGCTCGTCGCCGCGATCGCGGTGCTTGCCTATCTCGTCTACGCGCTGCTCGCGCCCGAGAGGCTCGGATGAGCGCGGCGAACTGGCTGCAGCTCGCGGCGCTCGTCGGGCTCGTCCTCGTCTCGACGCCGCTGCTCGGCGGCTACCTCGCGCGGGTTTTCGGCGGCGAGAGCGCTCCCGGCGACCGGATCTTCCTGCCGGTCGAGCGCGCGTTCTACCGGCTCTTCGGCGTCGACGCGAACCGTGAGCAGGCCTGGTCGGTCTACGCGTTCTCGCTCCTCGCCTTCAGCGCCGTCTCCGTGATCGGGCTCTACGCGCTCCAGCGGATCCAGGGGCATCTGCCGCTCGATCCCACCGATGCCGTGGGGGTGCCGCCGGCGCTCGCGTTCAACACGGCGGTCAGCTTCGTCACCAACACGAACTGGCAGAACTACGGCGGCGAGTCGACCATGAGCCACCTGACCCAGATGGCCGGGCTGACCGTTCAGAACTTCGTCTCGGCGGCGGTCGGCATCTCGGTCGCGATCGCGCTCGTGCGAGGCCTCGTGCGGCGCGGGTCGGAGACGATCGGGAACTTCTGGGTCGACCTGACCCGCTCGGTCACCCGCGTGCTCCTGCCGCTTGCGCTCGTCCTCGCGCTGGCGATGGCCGGGCTCGGCGTCATCCAGACGCTCGATGGGCCCGCGCAGGCGACGACGGTCGAGGGCGCGACGCAGGAGATCTACCGCGGTCCGATCGCGAGCCAGGAGGCGATCAAGGAGCTCGGGACGAACGGCGGTGGCCCGATGAACGCCAACTCGGCGCACCCGTTCGAGAACCCGACGCCGCTCACGAACCTGCTCCAGATGTGGGCGATCCTGATCATCCCGTTCGCTCTGACGTTCGCCTTCGGGCGGCTCGCCAAGGACCGGCGCCAGGGCTGGGCCGTCTTCGCCGCGATGTTCATCCTCTGGATCGGCGCTGCCTTCGCGGCAATGGCCTTCGAGGCGCAGGGCAATCCGGCGATCGACGCCTCGGGCGGGAACATGGAAGGGAAGGAGATCCGGTTCGGCACGGCCGCCACCGGCCTTTTCGCCGCGACCACCACCAGCACTTCGACCGGAGCGGTGATCGGCGCGCACGACAGCTTCACGCCTCTCGGTGGCGCCGTGCCCCTAATCGACATGATGTTCGGCGAGGTCAGCCCGGGAGGTGTCGGCGCCGGTCTCTACGGGATGCTCATCTTCGCGCTGCTCTCGGTCTTCCTGGCCGGGCTGATGGTGGGGAGGACGCCCGAGTACCTGGGCAAGAAGATCCAGGCGCCGGAGATGAAGCTGGTCGTTCTGTACCTGCTCGTGGTGCCGACGATCATCCTCGGGTTCGCCGGTGCGTCCGTGGTCGTCGACTTCGGGACCGCCTCGCTTCTGAACTCCGGCCCGCACGGGCTCTCGGAGATGGTCTACGGCTTCACGTCGGCGGCGAACAACAACGGCTCGGCGTTCGGCGGCCTCACCGGAAACACCGACTGGTTCAACACGACACTCGGCCTCTCGATGCTTGGCGGCCGCTTCCTCCTGATCGTCGCCGCCCTCGCGCTCGCGGGCGCCCTGGCGCGCAAGCAGTCCACCCCGGTGACCGCGGGCACGTTCCCGACCGGGACGCCGCTCTTCGCGGGGCTCCTCGTCGCCGTCGTCGTGATCGTCGTCGGCCTCACGTACTTCCCTGTCCTCGCCCTCGGCCCGATTCTGGAGCACCTCAACGCATGAGCTCGATCCTCGACACCAAGATTCTCGCTCCGGCCTCGCTCGAGAGCGTCTGGAAGCTCGACCCGCGCCGCATGGTGCGCAACCCGGTCATGTTCGTCGTCGAGATCGGCAGCGTGCTCGTGACCGTCCTCTTCGTGAAGGATCCGAGCGTCTTCGCCGGGCTGATCGCCGCCTGGCTGTGGTTCACCGTTCTCTTCGCCAACTTCGCGGAGGCGATGGCCGAAGGTCGCGGCAAGGCGCAGGCCGAGACGCTCCGCAAGACGCGGGCGGCCACCGTGGCGCACCGGGTCGGGCCCGGAGGAGCGATCGAGGACGTCGCGAGCTCGGCTCTGCGCGCCGGTGATGAGGTCGTGGTCTCCGCGGGCGAGGTCATCCCGGCGGACGGCGACGTGATCGAGGGAATCGCGAGCGTGGACGAGTCGGCCATCACCGGCGAGTCCGCTCCGGTCATCCGGGAGTCGGGCGGCGACCGCTCCGCGGTAACCGGCGGCACGCGCGTGCTCTCGGACCGGATCGTCGTGCGCGTCACATCGCAGCCCGGCGAAAGCTTCCTGGACCGGATGATCGCGCTGGTCGAGGGCGCGAGCCGGCAAAAGACCCCGAACGAGATCGCCCTCGACATCCTCCTCGCCGGCCTGACGCTGGTCTTCCTCGTCGCTGTCGTGACGCTGCAGCCGTTCGCCGTCTACTCGGGCGCGGAGCAGTCCGTCATCGTCCTGGTCGCGCTGCTCGTCTGCCTCATCCCGACGACGATCGGCGCGCTTCTCTCGGCGATCGGCATCGCCGGGATGGACCGCCTCGTCCAGCGCAACGTGCTCGCGCTCTCGGGCCGCGCGGTCGAGG
Organism: uncultured Actinomycetes bacterium; assembly: GCA_963705875.1. Lineage (GTDB taxonomy): Bacteria > Actinomycetota > Thermoleophilia > Gaiellales > Gaiellaceae > CAVRUF01. The sequence continues at coordinate 766,266 of OY970117.1, forward strand.
CGGCGGGCGACTGCTCGACGCTCCTCCTCGACAAGACCGGGACGATCACGCTCGGCAACCGCCAGGCGACCGCCTTCCTTCCGCTTCCCGGCGTCGACGAGGCCGAGCTCGCCGACGCGGCGCAGCTCTCGAGCCTCGCCGACGAGACGCCCGAGGGCCGCTCCATCGTCGTTCTGGCGAAGGAGCGCTACCAGCTCCGCGGGCGCGAGCTCCACGGCGCGACGCTCGTCCCGTTCACCGCGCAGACGCGGATGAGCGGCGTCGAGTTCGAGGGGCGCTCGATCCGCAAGGGCGCCGCCGACTCCGTGCGCCGCTGGGTCGAGGAGCAGGGCGGCACCGTGCCGGCCGCGCTCGACGAGATCGTGGCACGCGTTTCCACTTCAGGCGGCACACCGCTCGTCGTCGCCGACAGCAGCCGAACGCTCGGCGTCGTCCAGCTCAAGGACGTGGTCAAGGAGGGCATGAGCGAGCGCTTCCACCAGCTGCGCGCGATGGGCATCCGCACGGTGATGATCACCGGCGACAACCCGATGACCGCGCGCGCGATCGCCGAGGAGGCCGGGGTCGACGACTTCCTGGCCGAGGCGACGCCCGAGGACAAGATGGCGCTCATCAAGCGCGAACAGGCCGGCGGCGTGCTCGTCGCGATGACCGGCGACGGGACGAACGACGCGCCCGCCCTTGCGCAGGCCGACGTCGGCGTCGCCATGAACACGGGCACGCAGGCAGCGCGCGAGGCCGGGAACATGGTCGACCTCGACTCGGACCCGACGAAGCTGATCGAGATCGTCGAGGTCGGCAAGCAGCTCCTCATCACGCGTGGCGCGCTGACCACGTTCTCGATCTCGAACGACGTCGCCAAGTACTTCGCGATCATCCCGGCGATGTTCGCGGGCGCCTTCCCGGCACTCGACCGGATGAACGTCATGGATCTGGGCTCGCCCGAGTCCGCGATCCTCTCGGCGGTCGTCTTCAACGCCGTCGTGATCGTCGCGCTCATCCCGCTGTCTCTGCGCGGCGTGCGCTTCAGGGCCGTCTCCGCGGCCGCGCTCCTGCGCCGCAACCTCCTGATCTACGGGCTCGGCGGGATCGTCGCGCCGTTCATCGGGATCAAGCTGATCGACATCGTCATCACGCAGCTGGGGATCCTCTGATGCGCCGCCAGCTCGTTCCCGCGGTCGTCGCCTTCCTCGTCTTCACCGTGCTCGTCGGCCTCGTCTATCCGCTGGTCGTGACCGGCGTGGCGCAGGTCGCGTTCCCGAACCGGGCCGACGGCTCGCTCGTGGAGCGGGACGGCACGGTCGTCGGGTCGAAGCTGATCGGCCAGATCTTCACCGGCCCGGAGTACTTCCATCCGCGCGCCTCGAGCGCCGGCGACGGCTACGACGCGATGTCGAGCTCCGCCTCGAATCTCGGACCGAACAATCCCGACCTCCTCGATGCGGTCGCGGAACGGCTTCAGGCCTACCGAGAGGAGAACGGGCTGAACGAGGACGACGACATCCCGGCGGATGCGGTCACCGGCTCGGGGTCGGGCCTCGATCCGCACATCTCGGTCACCGACGCGAGGCTTCAGGCCCGGCGCGTGGCCGACGAGCGAGGCCTCAGCCTCGACGAAGTCCTCGCGCTCGTCGACGAGCACACGCAAGGCCGCTCGCTCGGGTTCCTCGGCGAGCGCGGGGTGAACGTGCTCGAGCTGAACCTCGCCCTCGACCGGGAGGCGTAGCCTTCCCGCATGGCGCGCGGAATGCTCCGCATCTACCTCGGCGCCGCACCGGGCGTCGGCAAGACCTTCGCCATGCTCGGAGAAGGGCACCGGCGCCGCGAGCGCGGAACGGACGTCGTCGTCGGCCTCGTCGAGTCGCACGGCCGCGAGAAGACGGCCGGGATGATCGGCGACCTCGAGGTCGTCCCGCGCAAGACGGTCACCTACCGCGACGCGACCTTCGAGGAGATGGACGTCGACGCGATCCTCGCGCGCGCCCCCGAGGTCGCGCTCGTCGACGAGCTCGCGCACTCGAACGTGCCGGGCTCGAAGCACGCCAAGCGCTGGGAGGACATCGACGACCTGCTCGAGGCCGGGATCACGGTGATCTCGACGCTGAACATCCAGCACCTCGAGTCGCTGAACGACGTGGTCGAGCAGATCACCGGCGTGAAGCAGCGCGAGACCGTCCCGGACGAGATCGTCCGCCGCGCCGACCAGATCGAGATCGTGGACATGGCCCCCGAGGCGCTGCGCCGGCGAATGGCGCACGGCAACGTCTATCCGCCGGAGCGGATCGACGCGGCGCTCGGCAACTACTTCCGCCCCGGCAACCTCGGCGCACTGCGCGAGCTCGCGCTCCTCTGGGTCGCCGACCGCGTGGACGAGGCGCTCCGCGACTACCGCGAGCGCCAGGGGATCGACCAGCCGTGGGAGACGCGCGAGCGGGTCGTGGTCGCGCTCACCGGAGCTCCGGGAGGCGACCGTCTCATTCGCCGCGGCGCGCGCATGGCCGCGACGGACGAAGGGCGATCTCGTCGCCGTGCACGTCCGCTCCCAGGACGGGCTGGCCGGACCCTCCGCCGCCATGCTCGAGGAGCAGCGGGCGCTCGTCCAGGACGTCGGCGGCACGTACCGCGAGGTCGTCGGCGGCGACGTCGGCGCCGCACTAGTGGACACCGCGCGCTCGCTGAATGCGACGCAGATCGTGCTCGGCGCGACAAGGAGATCGCGCTGGGCCGAGCTCACGCGCGGCTCGGTCATCAACCGGATCGTTCGCGATGCCGGTCCCGGGATCGACGTGCACGTCATGAGCCGAGGCGACGAGGCGGGCGAAGGCCTGCCGCGCACCGTGCGTCCCCCGGCGCTGTCGCGGCGTCGCAAGGTCGTCGGCTTCGGGCTTGCGCTCGTCGCTCCGGCCCTCTTGGCCGTGGTGCTCGCGAACCTGCGCGAGAACCTCGGGCTGCCGAGCGTGCTGCTGCTCTTCCTGCTCCTCGTCGTGGGCGTCTCGGCGGTCGGCGGACTCTGGCCTGCACTGGTCGCCGCGGTCGCCGGGTTCCTCCTCGTGAACTGGTACTTCACGCCGCCGCTCTACACCTTCACGATCAGCGAGGGGGAGAACGTCCTCGCGCTGGTCGTCTTCCTCGCGGTCGCCGCGGTAGTCAGCGGCTTCGTCGAGCTCTCGGCGAGACGCGCCGCGTCGGGTGCCCGCGCTCGTGCCGAGGCCGAGGCGTTCGCGCGCCTCGCCGGCTCGTCGCCCGTGCCGACCTTGCTCGAGAGCCTGCGCCGCGTCTACGGACTCGACGCCGCCGCGCTCCTGCACTCCGACGGCGACGGCTGGCGGATCGAGGCAGCGTCCGGAAGCCCGGTGCCGAGCTCGCCGGAAGAGGCGACCACGACGGTTCCGGTCGGCGAACGCCACCTGCTCGCGCTGGTGGGCGGCGCGGGCGTGGGGGACGACGAGCGGATCCTGAACGCGTTCGTGGCCGAGCTCGACGCCGCCATCGAGCACGCGGAGCTCGAGACCGAGGCGTCCGAGGCCGGCTCGCTCGCGGCCGCGAACGACCTGCGCACCGCGATCCTCTCGGCCGTCTCGCACGACCTGCGGACGCCGCTCGCGGCGATCAAGGCCTCCGTCACGAGCCTCCTCCAGCGGGACGTCGACTGGACGGATGACGCGCGCAACGAGTTCCTCGAGACGATCGACCAGCAGACCGACCGCCTGAACGACCTCGTCGGGAATCTGCTGGACATGAGCCGCCTCCAGACCGGCGCGCTCGCGACGCGGCTCGCGCCGGTGGGCGTCGACGAGATCGTTCCCGCCGCGCTGGAGAGCCTCGGCGCGAGCGCGGAGCAGGTCGACGTCCACGTCGCCGAGACGCTTCCGCGGGTTCTCGCCGACGCGGGCCTCCTGGAGCGCGCGCTCGCCAACGTGATCGGAAACGCGCTCGCCGCCTCGCCGCCGGGCTCGCCCGTGGTGGTCGACGCCGGTGTCGCGGACGGGCGCGTCGACGTCCGCGTGGTCGACCGAGGTCCCGGCATCTCGTCGGACGACCGCCAGGAGATGTTCCGGCCGTTCCAGCGGCTCGGCGACTCGGGCAACGGAACGGGCGTCGGCCTCGGGCTCGCGGTCGCGAAGGGCTTCGTGGAGGCGATGGACGGCGAGGTCGAGGTCGAGGACACGCCCGGCGGCGGCCTCACGATGATCTTTCGCCTCAGAATGGTCGAATGACCCGCATCCTCGTCGTCGACGACGAGCCGCACATCCTCCGCGCGCTCGGAACGAACCTGAAGGCGCGCGGCTACGAGGCCGACCTGGCGCCGACCGGGGAGGAGGCGCTCGTGCTGGCGGCGCGCCACCATCCGGACGCGGTCGTCCTCGACCTCGGGCTTCCAGGGATCGACGGCATCGAGGTGATCCGCGGCCTGCGCGGCTGGAGCGACGTCCCGATCGTCGTCCTCTCCGTGCGCGAGACCGAGCCGGACAAGGTGGCCGCCCTCGACGCGGGCGCGGACGACTACGTGACGAAGCCGTTCGGGATGGACGAGCTCCTCGCGCGCCTTCGCGCCGCTTTACGCCGGGCGGCGCCGAGCGACGAGGAAGCGACGGTCGAGACGCCCGACTTCACCGTCGACCTCGCCGCCAAGCGCGTGACGAAGGGCGGCGCGGAGGTGCGCCTGACGCCGACCGAGTGGCAGATCGTCGAGAACCTCGTGCGGCATCCCGGCAAGCTGGTCGGCCAGCGGCAGCTCCTCCAGGCGGTCTGGGGCGCGCAGTACTCCAAGGAGACGAACTACCTCCGCGTCTACGTCGCGCGGATCCGCCGCAAGCTCGAGCCCGATCCCGCGCGGCCCGTCTACTTCAAGACCGAGCCGGGGATGGGCTATCGCTTCGAGCCCGGGGCCTAGAGCCAGCCCGACCTGCGGAAGCGCCAGTACAGGTAGCCGCAGATCACCGCGATCAGCACGAGGACGCCCGGGTAGCCGAGGCGCCAGCCGAGCTCCGGCATGTGCTTGAAGTTCATCCCGTAGATGCCGGCGATCGCGGTCGGGACGGCGATGATCGCGACCCATGCCGAGATGCGGCGCATGTCCTCGTTCTGGCGCACGCTCACCTGGGTGAGGTTCGCCTGGAGCGTCGAGGAGAGGAGCTCCCGGAACGAGTCGAGCTGCTCGATCACGCGCGTGAGGTGGTCGGTGACGTCCCGGTAGTAGTCGCGAACCTTCGCCGGGACGGTCGGCAGCTCCTCGGACGAGAGGCGCTCGAGCGCGGGGAGGAGCGGTGCGGTCGCGCGGTAGAAGTCGAGCACCTCGAGCCGCAGCTTGTAGATGCGCTGCACCGGGTTCTCCCGGCCCGGTGGAGAAGACCTCGGCCTCGACCTCCTCGATGTCCTCGGCGATCGCCTCGCCCGCGGGCTCGTAGGCGTCGACGACCCGGTCGACGATCGCGTACATCGCGGCGCCGGGCCCGTGCTTCAGGACTTCGGGCCGGTGCTCCAGCTTCTCGCGGACGTCGCCGAGCCCGCCGCCTTCGCCGTGTCGGACGGTGATGAGGAAGTCCTCGCCCGCGAAGAGCATCACCTCGCCGATGTCGACGACCTCCTCGTGGTTGCGGTACACGACGGTCTTGAGGACGAGGAACAGGGTGTCGCCGTACTCCTCGAGCTTGGGACGCTGGTGCGCCTTGATCGCGTCCTCGACCGCGAGCTCGTGCAGGTCGAACTCGCGGCGCACGGCGTCGAACTCCTCCTTGGTCGGCTCGACCAGGCCGACCCAGACGAACGCATCGTCGGACGGCTTGCGGTCGCGGATCCCCTCGATCGTGTCGGGCTCGGCCTGCTGGCGCTTGCCCTGCTCGTAGACGGCGCAGTCGACGATCATCCGCGCTCATTCGATCACGCGCGGGCGCGGGCCGCTACTCGGCCGGGACGGCGGGCGGCGACCACGTCCACGTTTCGTTCAGGTACGTGCCTTCGAGCCCGTAGTCGCCGTGCCACTCGATGCCGCCGAAGGCGAGGAGGTCGCGGCCGACGGGCACGTACGTGCCTTCGATCGCTCCGTCGGGCTCGAGCGGCGCGATCTCGAGCCAATCGCCGAGGCGCGCGTCGTAGGCCCAACCGTCGTAGTCGAAGTAGTAGACGTCCTCGTCGGTGATGAGCGCCGTGGCGAACGCTCCCTCGCCGAAGTCGGTCTGGCCGGCGGGGGGATTCGACAGCGTGTCCCACTCGGCTTCGACAGCGGCACGCTCGCTTTCAGTCGGAGCGACGCCGGGAAGCATCGAGAACTGCTGCGCCTCGGGCTCCTCGCTCTTCGGATCGCTCCACTCGAGCGAGTCGAAGTCGAGCGACGTCACGTGCCACGGCTCGTCGCCCGTCGGGTTCGGGACGACCTTCTGCGCGCGAAGCACCAGCTTCCCGTCCTCCTCCTTCATCCAGCGGCTGTACGTGGCCGGCAGCGGGTCGTCCGGAAGCTCGGTCCACGTTCGGGTCGCCGGGTCGAGCATCCAATCCGGGTGCTCGCCGAACTCGTCCCCTGTCGGGTAGAAGACGACGCCGTCCGCCGGCCGCGACGAGACCGCCTTCCGAGTCCGAGCCGGTGGGAACCGGGATGTCCGTCCAGCGATCCCGGCCCACGTCGTACGCGAGGAAAGCCGCTCGCGTCTCGGGCCGTCCCGAGGTTCCGGGCACTGCGAAGTACACGACGTCGCCGAGCTGAACGACCGTGGCCCATTCGAACGGCACCGGGGCCGTCGCGATCGTGCGCCAGGTGCGCGTCGCAGGGTCGAATGCGGCCCCGTCGGCCAGAGGCGGGGTCGTGGGCTCGATGCACGACGCGTTGGGCGGGCACGGCGGCGCGTCGCTGCCGCCGACCATCAGCACCTCGTCGCCCGTCCAGTGCACGGTCGTCGATCCGCGGAGGCTGAGCGGGCTGGCCGGAAGCTGCGTCCAGCCGGCGGGCGGCCCGGCCTCTTCGGCGCTGCCGCAGCCGGCCGCGCCGAGGACGACGGCAGCCGCGCAGGTTGCGAGCCCGATTCGGATCATCGAACGTTAGACGCCGCGCGGGCCGGGATGTTCCCTATCGTCCCCGCGATGGAGATCACCCGCGACAAGACGATTCGCGTGCTGGACAGCTACACGAGCCTGCTCGTCCTCCTGCTCCTGAACTACTTCCTGCTCGAGCTCGTCGACGATCCGCGCTGGGGCGCGCTCGGGAGCACGCTGCTCGCGGCGGTCGCGCTCGTCGTCGCGATCAGCGACCCCGAGGCCGGCCACACGCTGAAGGGCCGTCACTGGGTGCTCGTCGGCGCCTGCGTCGCCCTGGCCCCGATCGTGTTCATCTTCGACTCGACCGAGGTGATCGGGCTCACGTACCTCCTGCCGGTCGCGATCCTCGTCCTCGCGACGCTGCCGATCACGCTGAGCCGCGTGCTGCATCACAAGCGGGTCACGCACGAGACGGTGCTCGGCGCGCTGTGCTCCTACGTGCTCGTCGGGCTGCTCTTCGCGTTCCTCTACCTCGCCGTGGAGGCGCTTCGCGACGAGCCGTTCTTCGCCCAAGCAGGCGCGCATGTCCAGTCGGAGTACGTCTACTTCAGCTTCGTCACGCTGACGACGCTCGGGTTCGGAGACCTGTCGCCGTCGGTCGGCCTCCCGCAGGCGCTGACCGCGCTCGAGGCCCTGCTCGGAACGGTGTTCCTGGTCACGCTCGTCGCGCGGCTCGTCACGCTCTGGGTGCGCCAGAGCGACGAGCTCGGGCGCTAGTCCGCCGCGAGCTCGACCAGCCGCTCTCTCTCGTCCTTCACCGCTGCTTCGTCGGTGCGGGTGAGCGGCCCGAAGAGCTCGAGCTCGACGTTGCGCTGCTTGTTGAAACGCCAGGCGCCGCGGACGAAACCGTCGACGAGCAGCGCTCCGCGCGTGAAGATCCGCCGGCCCTGGTCCTTCGTGACGATCCGTGTGCGGTCGGCATGGGAGAGGAGCGCGTTGTCGTACTCGGGGAGAAAGCGCGGCGGCGCGGGCGTCTCGGCGTCGGGCCGCGGCGCATCGGGGAGGTCGAAGAGCTCGACGCCGTTCTCGTCGGCGAAGGTGACCAGCTGCGGCCGCAGGCGCTCCATCGCGTCGCCGAGCTTCGTGAGTCCCGACCAGGCCTGGACGTCGCGAACCGACGCCGGTCCGAACGCGGCGAGGTAGCGGAGGATCATGTCCCCGGCGTCGTAGCCGGCCAGCGGACGCCCGAGCCAGTGCTCAGCCGATGTGTGACGCGCGGCGCCGCTGCGGCCCCAGATCCCGCGCGGCGGCGGCTGGACGAGCGGCTACGTACGTACGGACGGCCATCGCGAGCGCCTGCTGGTCGTGATCGGGCCACCGTTCCGCAAGCGCCGCCCCGAGCTCGGCGAACGTGCGCGGCTCCTCGTCGACGAGCGCGCGCCCGGCCTCGGCGACCTCGCGCTGGTCGAGCCCGTCCAGGAACTTCCCGTGGTTGCTTCCGTGGCTCCGCTCGATCACCGGCTGGACGAGGGGGCGCAGGCCGAGGCAGTCGCCGGCCGTCACCGAGTGGATCGTCGAGCGCATGAGCGCGAGCCGGACGACCTTGCGCTCCTCGATCGAGCGCGGCGAGCTCGCTCGGCTCGAAACCCTCGACCCGGCTCCACAGCCCGACGTAGGGCGAGAGCGGCATCTGCGCCTGCATTCCGACGAGGTGGCGGATCGCCTCCTCGGCACCGGTCGCCTCGCGCGTGAGCAAGAACTGGCGCGCGAGGAGCGCGCGGTTCAGGGCTCGCGGGCTGAGAACTGTCGGCACGCGTCGATTCTGCCGCCTTTCATCCGCGGGGCGGCTTGACGCATTCGGCACAACGCGGGTAGGTTCCGCGCCGGTCGCGCGCTCCGGCCCAACGGCGCGGCCCGCGGTCCTGCGGCACGCGAAAGCCCGGATGCGCATCGGGCCTGGGCTCCAGGCCACATAGGGGGGAAGAAATGTCCAGACGTGTTGTCCTCGGCATCCTTGCCGCGGGCGTCCTCGTCACGGTCGCGCTCGCCGCGGCCGCCGCCGCCATCTCGTCGGGCGGCCACCATCACCAGCCGCAGCTCGGCGAGTCGCGGCACATCTCCAAGCCGCACACCTCGAAGGAAGTGCGGCGCATGATCGACGAGCTCGACCATCGCCGGATCGAGGCTTCGATCCGCACGCTCGCCGGCTTCGGCACGCGGAACACGCTCTCGTCGCAGACCGACCCGGTCCGCGGCATCGGCGCGGCCCGCGACTGGATCTTCGACCAGTTCTCCGACTACGCCGAGGATTCCGACGGCCGGCTCACGGTCGAGCTCCAGAGCTACACCCAGACGAGCGGGCTGCCCGCTCCGACGGTGATCACGAACGTGGTCGCGACGCTGAAGGGGACGGATCCGGTCTCGACCGGCCGCATGTACGTGATCAGCGGCCACTACGACTCGCGCTGCTCGCTCACGAACAACGCGACGTGCGACGCGCCGGGAGCGAACGACGACGCGTCCGGAGTCGCAGCGGTCATGGAGATCGCCCGCGTGATGTCGAAGCGCCCGTTCGAGTCCACGATCGTCTTCATGGCGGTCGCGGGCGAGGAGCAGGGCCTCTTCGGCTCGACGAACTACGCCACGCTCGCGCAGTCGGGCGGCCTCGACATCCAGGGGATGTTCACGAACGACATCGTCGGAAGCTCGGTGGGCGGAAACGGCGACGTCGAAAAGCACGCCGTCCGCGTCTTCGCCGAGGGCGTCCCGACGAACGAGACGACCCAGGAGGCGAACACCCGCCGCTCGATCGGCGGCGAGAACGACTCGCCGGCCCGACAGATGGCGCGGTTCGTGAAGGAGTACGGCGAAAACCACTACACCGACATGGACGTGTGGGTGATCTACCGGCGCGACCGGTTCGGCCGCGGCGGCGACCACATCCCGTTCCTCGAGCGGGGCTTCCGCTCGTCGGTCCGGATGACGGAGCCGAACGAGAACTTCAACCACCAGCACCAGGACGTCCGCATCGACCCGGTGACGGGCGAGCAGATCGGCGACCTCCCCGAGTTCGTCGACTTCAAGTACGTCGAGCGGGTTGCCCGCGTGGACCTCGCGGCGCTCGCCGCGCTGGCGAACGCGCCGGTGGCACCGAAGAACGTCCGCATCACGAACAACCTGAGCTACAACACCGATCTCCGCTGGAACGCGAATCCGGAAACGGATCTCGCGGGCTACGAGATCGTGTGGCGGGAGACGACCGAGGCCGACTGGACCGACGTCATCCCGGTCGGGCTCCCGACGCCGGATGCAGGCGGCGTCGTCCGCTGGACGGTCGAGGGGATGTCGAAGGACAACTTCTTCTTCGGCGTCCGCGCGGTCGACAGCAACGGAAACCGCAGCCCGGTGGTCTTCCCGAGACCGTAGGACCGGCCGGACCCGTGACGCGAAGGCCCGTCGGAAACGGCGGGCCTTCGTCACGGTTGTGTGACAAATCTGTGTCGAGCCAGGCCGGCCATGTCCTTTCCGGCGTGCGCCGACCGGTCGCCCGACTAGCCTCGGACGTGTGAATCGCGACGCCGTTTTCGCCAACCTGAACCCCGAGCAGCGGCGCGCCGTGGAGGCCGTTCGCGGGCCGGTCTGCATCCTCGCGGGCGCGGGTTCCGGGAAGACGACGACGATCACGCGCCGGATCGCGAACCAGGTGCTGAGCGGTGCGTTCCGGGCCGACGAGATCCTCGCGGTGACCTTCACGGACAAGGCGGCGGGGGAGATGCGCGCGCGGCTGGCCGCGCTCGGCGCGACCGGGGTTCGGGCGCAGACGTTCCACGCGGCGGCGCTCGGGCAGCTGCACTCGAACGGCGGGCCGCCCGGCCAGATCCTCCCGTCCAAGGCGGTCATGCTCGTGAACATCTCGCGTGCCTTGCCTCGTCCGTACCGGTTCCGGCCGGTCGGGGATCTCGCGACCGAGATCGAGTGGGCGAAGAACCGCCGGATCTCCGACCGCGGAGTACGAGGAGTCGCTCGGGGACGCGCAAGCCGCCGATCCCGGCGGATCTCATGGCGAGCGTGTACCGCGAGTACGAGCGGCGCAAGGCGGCGGCGGGGCGGATCGACTTCGAGGATCTCCTGGAGCGCACGATCGCGCTCCTCGAGGAGGACGATCACGCGCGCGCGGGTGTCCAGGAGCGCTTCGCCGCGTTCACGGTCGACGAGTACCAGGACGTGAACCTCCTCCAGCAGACGCTGCTCGACCTGTGGCTCGGCGGGCGCGAGGAGCTGGCGGTGGTCGGCGACGACTACCAGTCGATCTACGGGTTCACGGGCGCGACGCCGCGCTACCTGCTCGACGTGCCGCGGCGCTTCCCGCACGCGACCGTCGTCCGGCTCGAGACGAACTACCGCTCCACGCCCGAGATCCTCGAGGTCGCGAACCGGCTCGTCCCGCGGCTCGAGGGCGCCGAGAAGGAGCTGCGTGCCTCGCGTCCGCCCGGACCCGCGCCGGTGGTGCTCGCGCTCGACGGGGCGGAGGAGACCGCCTTCGTCGTCGACCGCGTCCGCGAGCTGGCGTCCGACGGGGTGCCGCTCGGCGAGATCGCCGTGCTCTACCGCACGAACGCGCGCTCGGCCGGCTTCGAGCAGGCGTTCACGGAGGCGGAGATCCCGTTCCAGGTCCGCGAGGGCGGGTTCCTCACGCGCCAGGCAGCACGGCGGATCAAGGCGCGCCTGAAGAGCTCGCAGTCGGTCGTGGTCGCGGCGAGCATCCGCGAGGCGGCGTCCCGCGAGGGCCTGCTCACAGCGCCGCCGAAGGAGCTCGGCGAGCAGGAGCGCGTGCGCCAGGCCGACCTCGCGCGGCTCGTCGATCTCGCGGAGCGCTTCGACGACGGCGAGCGGACGGTGGCGGACTTCTTCGCCGACCTCGAGGAGCGCTTCGGCCGGGCGGCGACGGCGCAGGCCGGCGTCCAGCTGCTCACGTACCACCGCGCCAAGGGGCTCGAGTTCGAGGCGGTGTTCCTGCCGCGGCTCGAGGAGAAGGAGCTCCCGATCCGCCAGGCCAAGGAGCCCGAGGAGATCGCCGAGGAGCGCCGGCTCTTCTACGTGGGTCTCACGCGCGCGAAGCGCCGCCTCTACCTGACGTGGTCGGAAACCGCGAAGCCGAGCCGCTTCCTCGGCGAGCTCGGGGTCGCGGCGCCGCCGAAGCCGCAGGCGAGAGCGGCGAGTCGTCGAGGACACGCCGACCACGAACGCGCTACGGCAATGGCGACGCGAGCGCGCCAAAGAGGACGGCGTCCCCGCGTACGTCGTCATGCACGACACCACCCTCGTCGCGCTCGCCGAGCTACGCCCCTCGACGAAGCACGAGCTCGCGTCCGTCCCGGGGATCGGGCCGGCGAAGCTCGACCGGTACGGCGACGACCTGCTCGCCACCCTCGCGGCTGCCGAAGCCGCCTAGATGACCGGGCGGGATCCGGAACGCCTTCCCGACTGGCTGCTCTCAGCCGGAGTCGCGCTCGCACTTGCGGGAGTGGCCGTGCAGACGACCGCGCACCTCTTCCACTCGTTCGTGGCGCAGTCGATCTACAGCCTGAACGCCGACCGCGATGCATTCAGCGCGTTCGCGTGGGCGAGCTCGACCGCAACCTTCGCCGCCGCGTTCGCCGCCCTCCTCCTGTTCGGGCTCACCGGTCGCCTGCGCCTGCTCGTCCTGGCGCTCGTCCTCGCGTTCCTCTCCCTGGACGACGCCGCAGCAATCCACGAGCGGCTCGCAGCGCGGGCCGAAGAGATCCTCGGCACCCCCGAGCTGTCGCAGCGAATCCTGTGGATCGCGCTGTTCCTCCCGCTGATCGGGGCGGCCTTCGTCCTGTTGGCCGGTCTCGCAAGAGAGCTGCAGCCCCGCGCGCGGAAGTTCGTCCACATCGGTCTGGCGCTGCTCGTCTTCGCGATCGCGGCCGAGGCGTCGGCACACGTGACGAAGAATCACGGCCATCCGGACGGCTCGACGTATGACTCGTTCGAGGTAGTGGTCGAGGAGGGAGCCGAGCTGGCGGCCTGGATTCTCATCGCCGCGGCGCTCACGGCGCACATGGTGTGGGCCCTGATCACCGCTCAAACACACGAGAAACGAGTGAACCAGCCCGGTCAACCGTGAAAGGGGGAGAGGATCAACTCCCTCAGAGGGGGGACGGAACCTCCCCCGGACCGCAGACTGTGTCCACATACGACCGGGGGCCCCGATGCGGCGGGGGCAACGGTCGAGAAATCGGAGACGGGGTCAGCGGCGACCCCGTTTTCATTTAACGACTGAAGCGGGGAGCGATCAGTCGCCGACGACCTGGACGATCCAGCGCCGGTCGCGGGAGCGGTCGAGCTCCATGAAGAGGACCCGCTGCCACTTGCCGAGGCAGAGCTCGCCGTCGCGAACGGGAATCGACTCGCCGGCCGGCCCGAGCAGCATGGCCATGCAGTGCGAGTGGCCGTTGCGCGGCCTCCATGTCCTCGGGGCAGACGTTCTCGGTTCGCCGGTCCCAGTCGTCGTGCGCGTAGTACTTCTCCGTGGGGACGAGGCGGCGGACCATCCGCACGAAGTCCTCGAGGAACCCGGTCTCGAACTCGTTGACGCGCACGACGCAGGTCGTGTGCGGCGAGTACACGCAGGCGATGCCGTCCGTGACGCCGCTCTGGACCACCGCTTCCTGCACCTCTTCGGTGATGTCACGAATCTCGAGCCCGCCCTTCGTTCGCAAGCTCCGCTCCAGCTGGAAGACCTTCACGCTCTCCTCCTCCAGCGGGCCGGGCGGCCCGCTTCGACTCACAACGGATCCTATTGTTGCGACTCGACGCGCGTCGTGTCGAAGTTGGTTCGCGGGCTAGTACCCGGAACCCATGCCCGGCGGGGAGCCACCACTGTTGTTGGCGCTCGCGGCGCCGACGGTGAGCGTTCCGACCATGCCCATGTCCTTGTGGTTTCCGACCGGGCAGTAGATCTCGTATTCGCCTTCTGCGAGATCGACGGTGAGCTCGGTCGAGCTGCCGGGCTCGATCGTGTCGGACTCTTCCTCGACACCGTTTCCTTCGATCTCGAGCGCGTGGGGCGAGTCGCCGTTGTTCGCGAGAACGAACGTGACGGTGCCTGCGTCCACGGAGACCGTGGGCGGCGAGAAGTGGAAGTCGGTCGCGGCGAGGTCGACGGTCTGGCCGCCGCCTCCGCCGCCGGTCGCGGCGGCCGTGTCGCCCGACGAGTCGTCGTCACTGCCGCACGCGGCGGCGAACGGAAGAGCAAGAGCTATGAGGATGAGAGTAAGAAATCGCATGATTGGAGTACGGGCTCCCCACGCGGTCGGATTCGTGAACCTCCGAACATCCGCGTAGCCTGCGACCTGTCGGGCCCGTAGCTCAGCTGGTTAGAGCAGCGGACTCATAATCCGTTGGTCCCTGGTTCGAATCCAGGCGGGCCCATCTCCACCGATCGGGGCTGGACTCCGACCGGCCGAAGTGACACGCTTCGGACCGATGAGGGGTCATCGACTTCTTCCTGCGGCCGTCGTTCTCGCTGCGCTCGCGTTCACGCCGTCCGCGTTCGCCGGCGCAACGACGCTCGCGGCCTGCGGCGGTGCGACGACGACGAACTGCGTCGTGTCGGTCGAGCGCAACGACGTCGTCCAGCCGTACCCGGGCGGTGGCGGCGGCGACCCGTACTTCATCTCGGCCGCGCGGCTGTCGGCACCGGCCTACCAGCAGTACAACTTCTCCATCCAGCGGACGGTCGGCAGCTGGACGCTCGACTTCGCCGACGTCTGGGAGATCACGATCAACACCGGCTCGATCTACCCGGCCGAGACGTTCTCGCGCGGGCGCAACGTGACCGTCACGCGCGGCGGTCCCGCCGGCAGCCGGACGGTGAAGTTCACCATCTCGCCGGTCCGGCTCGCCGATCAGGCCTGCGGCTCGAGCGGCAGTTGCGGTTCGGTCGCCGGCCGGACGTTCTCCGGCTACATCGACGGGTGGGTCGACGATCTCTCGTACATCGACGATCCGGACGACGCCGACGCCATGCGCGGGTTCGATCTCTCGACCAACGCCGAGTGGGTCTCGACTCCGCTGCAGCTCGACTACGCGACGAACTCGATCGTCCTCGACGCGTCGAACGCACATTTCGAGTCCGACGGGACGACCGTCTTCGTCGGCGAGGCCGAGTTCCGGATCCCGTTCGCGATGCTGAGCCGGCTCTACGGCGTGGACGACCCGGCCACGCTAACGGCGAGCGCGTTCACCGTGACCGCGCCCGGCGCATCGGCGAGCACGTCGGTCGTCGTCGGGTCCGGCTTCGTGAAGGTCGAGCTCGACGGGATCACGTTCTCGAAGCGCCGGCTTCGCATCCACGGGAACATGACGCCGCGCTCCGCCAAGAAGCTCCGCGCCGTGCGGACGTCGTCGTCGACGGGTCTCATCGGATTCACGAAGGCGAAGCCGCGCGGGTCGAAGGTGCGCGGCTACAAGGCGACCTGCCGCGCGGGCAGCCACGTGGCCACGGCGTCCTCGACGAGGAACCGCTCGCCGATGCGCGTCTCGGGCCTTCGCTCCGGCACGAGCTACACGTGCACGCTGCGCGCGAAGAGCAAGGCCGGGCTCGGCCAGACGTCGGCCAAGATCAAGATTCCCGCCCGCTAGGCGGCTTGCGTCTTTCGTGGACCTCGACTAAGTTCGGGCGTCCCGATGGCTGATCACCTGGACGAACGCGAAGAAACCGACGTTTCCGAGTCGCCGGAGGCCCCGGTGGGCCGGGACTACGCCGAGCTCGGCTCGCGCGTCGCCGCCGTCCTGGCCGCAGCCGAATCGGCCGCGGAGGAGATCCAGGCCGAAGCAACGCGCAAGGCCGACGCCCTGCGGCGCCGCGCCGAGACCGAGGCCCGCGCCGAGGCCGAGGACGAGCGGGCCAAGGCCGTCGCGGAGGCATCGAAGCTTCGGCGCGCGGCGATCGCCGACGCCGAGGCGGTGCGCGATGCCGCACAGGCGGCAGCCGGCCGGGTCGCGTCGGAAGGCCAGCGGCGGCTGGGCGAGCTCCGCACCGAGGCGCGGGCGCTCGAGGGCAAGTTCGAGTCCGCCGTCGACGATCTCCACGAGCTGATCGCCCAGCTCGAAGCGGTCGTCCGCAACGCTGCGGGACGGCCCGAACGCTCGGAGCCCGACGCGGACACCGATCCAGGCCGCGAGCTCGAGGCCGACCTCCGGCCTGCGGGCGCGTTCGCCGAGTCGGTTCCGGACGCGCCCAACGGGCAGCCCTCGCAGCTCCAGTAGGGCTCCATACACTGGCGGCGTGAGCCGCTTCCTGGAACGCCTGGACGAGGGGCCTGTCGTCGTCGCCGACGGAGGAACCGGCGCGCTTCTCTCCGCGCGCGTGCCGCGCCTGCGCGCCCCCGAGGAGGCGAACCTGCGCGCGCCCGAGGCGGTAATCGGCGTCCACACGGCCTTCATCGCGGCCGGCGCGGAGCTGATCGAGGCGAACACGTTCGGCGCGAACCGGCGCAAGCTCTCCGGGCTCCTCCTCGACGACCAACTCGAGGAGATCGTGGAGCAAGGCGTGAAGCTCGCGCGCGAGGCCCGTGAGATCTCCGGACGCGCCGTGTTCGTCGCGGGCTCGATCGGCCCGCTCGGAGAGCTCGACGGAACACACGGCGGGGAGGACGCGCACGAGGTCTTCTTCGAGCAGGCCCGGCTCCTCGAGGGACGCGGCGTCGACCTCTTCATGGTCGAGACGTTCTTCGACCTCGAGGAGCTCGAGACAGCGGTGGCCGCGGTACGCGCCACCTCGTCGCTGCCGATCGTCGCGCAGCTCACCTTCGACGAGGACGCGGAGACGCTCGCCGGGGTGGCCGCAGGCGAGGCGGCCGAGCGGCTGCGCAGCGCCGGGGTCGTCGCCATCGGCGCCAACTGCGGCCTGGGTCCTGGCGCGGCGTTGGCCGCGCTCGGCGAGATGTCCGCGGCTGCGGACGGCCTGGCGCTCTCCGCCCAGCCGAACGTCGGCCTGCCCGCCAGGCGCGGCGGCCGGATCGTCTACCCGAACGCGACGCCCGACTACTTCGCAGAGTTCACCGCGCAGGCGACGAATCTCGGCGCGCGGATCGTCGGCGGCTGCTGCGGCACCGGCCCGGCGCAGATCGCAGCCATCCGCTCGGCCGTGGAGGAACATCGCGAGCCTCGGGTCGGCCTTCGTGGCCCTGGATCGCGACCTCGCCGAGGTGGCCTCGATCCTCCCGCAGGTGGAGGAGACGACCCAGCTTCAGCGCAAGCTCGAGGCGGGCGAGTGGTACGTCTCGGTCGAGCTCGACCCGCCGAAGGGCACGAACATGGAGTCGATGCTCGCGGTCGCGGCGCGGCTGAAGGCGTCCGGCGTCGTCGACGGGGTGGACATCAACGACAATCCGATGGCCCGCGCGCGGCTGTCCGCTCTCATCGCATCGGCGACGATCGAGCGCACGGTCGGGATCGAGACGATCCCGCACGTGACGCCTCGCGATGCGTCCGTGATGGGTCTCCAGTCGCAGCTCCTCGGCGCGCACGCCGAGGGGATTCGCAACGTCCTCGCCGTGACCGGCGACCCGCCGCACGTCGGCGACTACCCCGGCTCGAACGGCGTGTACGACATCGATTCGATCGGCCTGACGGCGCTGCTCACCCGGCTGAACCAGGGGGAGGACTACTCGGGCAAGGCGATCGACGCGCCGACCTCCTTCTATCGTCGGCGTCGCCGTGAACCCGTCCGCGGAGGATCTCGACTCGGAGATCGAGCGGTTCCGGCGCAAGCTCGACGAGGGCGCGAAGTTCGCGATGACCCAGGCGCTCTTCGACCTCGCGCTACCTCGATCGCCTCTTCGACAAGATCGGCGAGTCGCCGGTGCCGATCCTCGTCGGCGTCTGGCCGGTGCGGAGCTTCGAGCTCGCGTTCCGGCTCCACAACGAGGTGCCGGGGATCACGATCCCGGACGCCGTGCAGCAGCGGCTCGCCGACGCGGGCGCGGACGCGCCGAAGGTCGGGCTCGAGATCGCGCGCGAGCTGTACGAGGCCTCGCGCGAGAAGCGCGGCGGGCGTGTACGTGATCCCGCCGTTCAAGGATCCGGCGGCGGCGCTCGACCTGCTCACATGACCGTTCGCTGCTCCTGGGGCGAGGGCGAGTCGATGCGCGACTACCACGACCGCGAGTGGGGCCGGCCCGTCACGACCGAGGAGGGCCTCTACGAGCGGCTCTGCCTCGAGGCGTTCCAGTCGGGCCTTTCGTGGAGCACGATCCTGAACAAGCGCGAGGGATTTCGCCGCGCGTTCGCGGACTTCGACCCGGCGGCCGTTGCGCTGTTCGGCGAGCGAGACGTCGAGCGGCTTCTCGCCGACGCGTCGATCGTGCGCAACCGGGCGAAGATCGAGGCGGCGATCGCGAACGCGAAGGCAGTCGTGGCTCTCGAAGGCGGATTCGCGGAGCTCGTGTGGTCGTTCAGCCCGGAGCCCGGAGCCGCGCCGACCGAGGTTCCCGCGGTCACGGACGAGTCGAAGGCGCTCGCGAAGGCGCTGAAGGCGCACGGTTTCCGCTTCGTCGGTCCGACGACCGCGTACGCCCTGATGCAGGCCGCGGGCCTCGTGAACGACCACGTCGGCGAGTGCTGGGTGCGCGACGAGGTAGAGGCGGAGCGCACCAAGGCACGTGCGCTCCTCACCGGCGCGCAGGTCTGACACAGCCCGGCGCGCCTTCCGGCACGAACCGCGCCAGACACGGCACACCTTCCTCGATAGCGTGAATGTTGGGGCGCGCGGTCCCCCCATCGGGGGGCGCCGCGCGAACCACGGTTCGGCGTGCGCTCACGGAGGCGAGGCGCATGGTTAGACTCTTTGCCATGGCCGAGCGCGGAACCATGGGAGTCAAGACCGGACTCGCCGAGATGCTCAAGGGCGGCGTGATCATGGACGTCACCACCGCCGAGCAGGCTCGCATCGCCGAGGACGCCGGAGCGGTCGCGGTCATGGCGCTCGAGCGCGTCCCGTCCGACATCCGTCGCGACGGCGGGGTCGCGCGCATGGCCGACCCGACGAAGATCCGCGAGATCCAGGAGGCCGTGACGATTCCGGTCATGGCCAAGGCGCGGATCGGGCACTTCGTCGAGGCGCAGGTGCTCCAGGCGCTCGACGTCGACTACATCGACGAGAGCGAAGTCCTGACGCCCGCCGACGAGGAGCACCACATCGACAAGTGGGCGTTCGACATCCCGTTCGTCTGCGGCTGCCGCGACCTCGGCGAGGCGCTGCGGCGCCTGAGCGAGGGCGCCGCGATGATCCGCACCAAGGGCGAGGCCGGAACCGGCGACATCGTCAACGCCGTCCGCCACATGCGCACGGTCTTCGGCGGCATCCGCCGGCTCGGCTCGCTGCTCCGAGGACGAGCTCTACACGGAGGCCAAGAACCTCCGCGCGCCGCTCGAGCTCGTGCGCCGCGTCGCCGAGGAGGGCCGGCTGCCGGTCGTCACGTTCACCGCGGGTGGCATCGCGACTCCCGCCGACGCCGCGCTCTGCATGCAGCTCGGCGCCGACGGCGTCTTCGTCGGCTCCGGGATCTTCAAGAGCGAGGATCCGTCGACGATGGCCAAGGCGATCGTCGAGGGCGACGACGCACTTCCGCGACGCCGACGTGCTCGCGCGCGTCTCGTCCGGGCTCGGCGAGCCGATGCGCGGCCTCTCCGCCGCCAGCATCGCGCCCGAAGAGCTGCTCGAAACCCGCGGCTGGTAGTAGCCCTCCGTACCCCGAAAGGGGAGACAACGGAGTGTGCCGGGGGATCCAGCGGGCGCGGCCTTGGGGAACGACGCGGACGCCGCGAGGCCTGACGCTTGGACTGTGAAGAGTCCGCGACCCCACGTGACCGCCGCCATCGTCTGGCTCATCCTCCTGGCAACGGCTCCGGTTGCGGCGAGCACCTTCACCCCAGGCGAGGTTTCCCCGCTGGGCGGGCTCGGCGAGTCGGGTTTCTCGCAGACCACGCCCAGCGGCGGCCCGCCCGCCCAGCTCGCCCTCGTCGAGGCCCCGCCTCCGGGGGGCGCCGAGCTCTCCGCGGCGCCTTCGATCGGCTAGCGGCCTACCCGGCCCGGGCTAGAGTAGGAGCCATGAGCAGGGCTCCTCGGATCGGGATCCTCGCCGTCCAGGGCGACTTTCGCGAGCACGCGGCGATGCTGCGCGGCCTTGGTGCCGAGGTCGTCGAAGTCCGCCGTCCAGAGGAGCTCGCCGAGACCGACGGGATCGTCATCCCCGGCGGCGAATCGACCGCGATCGGGAAGCTGATCGGACTGTCGGGACTGCTCGAGCCGCTTCGCGCCTACGACCGGCCGATGTTCGGCACCTGCGCCGGGATGATCCTCCTCGCCCGCGCGGCGACCGACGGGATTCCCGACCAGCCGCTGCTCGCGCGCATGGACATGGTCGTACGCCGCAACGGCTACGGACGCCAGCTCGCGAGCTTCGAGGCCGACCTCGAGCTCGCCGGCGACGAGACGCCGCTGCACGGCGTCTTCATCCGCGCGCCGCGCATCGTCGAGGCCGGCGCGGAGGTCGAGATCGCTGGCGACGCTCGACGGCGATCCCGTGCTCGTTCAGCAGGGCCGGATCCTCGCCGCGGCATTCCATCCGGAGCTGACCGGCGACACCCGAGTCCACGAGCGGTTCCTCGCGCTCGTCCGGGAGGAGGCGTATGTCGGGGCATAGCAAGTGGTCGTCGATCAAGCACAAGAAGGGCGCAGCGGATGTGAAGCGCGGCCAGCTCTTCTCCAAGCTCTCGCGCGCGCTGATCGTGGCTGCGCGCGACGGCGGGCCCGACCCGGACGCCAACATCGCGCTGCAGAACGCCATCGCCAAGGCGCGCGAGGCGTCGATGCCGAAGGACAACATCGAGCGCGCGATCGCCCGCGGCTCGGGCGCGGGCGGCGACGGCGAGGCGTACGAGCAAGTGACCTACGAGGGCTACGGACCGACCGGCGTCGCGATCCTCGTGGACGCGCTGACCGACAACCGCAACCGGACAGCCGCCGAGGTGCGCCACGCGTTCGACAAGAACGACGGCAACCTCGGCGCGACGGGAGCGGTCGCGTGGCTCTTCGAGCGCAAGGGCCTGATCCTCGTGGACGCCGACCGCTTCGAGGAGGACGACGTGGTGATGGTGGCGGCAGAGGGCGGGGCCGAGGACGTCGAGCGGGACGGCTCGAGCTTCCGAGTCACGTCCGAGCCGGATTCATTCCAGGACGTGCGCTCAGCGCTCGAGGCGGCCGGGATCGACGTTCGAGACCGCCGACCTGACCATGGTCCCCAAGACGACGGTCGAGGTCGACGACGAGGCGACGGCCCGCAAGATCGTCCGCCTGATGGACGCCCTGGAGGAGAACGACGACGTGCAGGACGTCTACGCGAACTTCGATATTCCGGAGCAGGTGCTCGAGGCGGTGGCTCTCTGAGGGGGCCAACGGGGGAACCATGGGTTTCCCCGTTTTTCGACGTCCAGGACGTCTACGCGAACTTCGATATTCCGGAGCGGGTGCTCGAAGCCGTCGCGGGCTAGAGCTTCGGAATCCGGATCGGCTGGCTGACCGCGAACGACTTCAGCGACGTCGCCCGCTTGAACGACACCTGGACGGTCGCCGCGCCTGCCTTTGTGGCCTTCGGGACGGCCAGCCTGAACGTGGTCGTTCCTGCGGCGGTCGTCGGCTTCGTCAGGGCGGTGACGAGGCTCCCGTCGCGCGCGAACCTGAATCGTCGTCATCGCCGGATCGGTGAGCGTGACGGTGACCGCGACCGTGCGCTTCTTCTTGGCCTTCGTCACCTTCACCTGCGAGATCGCGCCGGCGCTGACCTCGCGGAAGACGGCGCGGGTCTGCAGGAGACCCGTCACGTTCAGCGAGCACTCGCCGTTCCCGGAGCAGGCGCCCTCCCAGCGGTCGAACACGTAGCCGAGCTTCGGCGTCGCGACGAGCGCCACCGGCTCCGCGCCGTCCGGCACGCCGAGCCCGCAGTTGCCGCGGCAGAGGAAGTTGACCGGGAAGCTCGAGACAGACCCGCGGCCGGAGACGTCGACCGAGAGGTAGTTCCCGACCATGACGGAGCCCCACATCATGTCCGAGTGCCGGTCGCAGTGCCATCGGTAGAGGCCGTCCTTCAGCGAGCACGTCCGGGAAGACGAACGTTCCCGTGGCGGGCACGTTCACGCCGTCCGCGCCGGCGGTGCCGAAGTTCGTCTCGTTGCCGGTGTATCCGACGCTCATGAGCGGCCCGACGACGTGGATGCTGTGCTGGCTCGAGTTGTCGAGCAGCGAGAACGTGTACGGGCCCTTGCTCAGGTACGTGACCTGCGTCCCGCTCAGCCGCATCGGGAGCTGCAGACCCTCGATCGTCCCGTTCAGGGTCGGGCTCGTCTGAGCCGACGCGCCGGCGGGATAGCCGAGCGCGAGTACGCAGATTGCCGCAGCAACTATGCGTCTCACGCAGGTGTAGGTATCCGACGCCCCGGACGTTGTCAAGGTTTCGGGAGCTTCACTGTGCGCGTGACCTTGTAGCTCTGCGTCGATCCGGTCGTCCCCTTGAGCGTGATCGCGACGGTCGCCTTTCCGCTCTTCGTCCTCTTCGGGATCTTGAGCGTGACCGTGCGCTTGCCGGCCGTGAAGGCGCGCTTGGACGAGACGATCGTCTTGCCCGCGCGCGTGATCTTCGTCTGGACGGAGAGGGCGCGTGAGACGTCGAGCGCGACGGTGACGGTGCGGACGCCCTTCTTCTTGGCGGCCGAGACCTTGGTGACCTTGGCGGGCGGGCCGGTGCCCGGAGGCGGGCCCGGACCGCTGTTGAGCGTGAAGGTGGCCGTGACCGACACGGCGCCGGACGAGCGTCACCTCGCAGGCGGCGGCCCCGGTGCAGGCGCCGCTCCAGCCGGTGAAGGTCGAGCCCGGGCTAGCGGCGGCGGTCAGCGCGACCATCCCGCCGCCGGGGTACGCAGCCGTGCACGTGCCGCCGCAGTCGATTCCCGCGGGCGTGCTCGTGACCGTTCCCAGGCCGGTTCCGGTCTTGTCCACCTCGAGCACGTTGCCGACGGTGAAGTTGCCGAACATGGAATCCGGATGCACGTCGCACTGGAAGTGGTACGAGCCGTGCGTGACCGTGATCGTCCAGGTCGGCGCCTCCTCCGCCGAGATCCCCGTCGTCTCCGAGACGCCGGGGCCGCTGAGGTGGAAGTTGTGGTTCGGCGTCGTGTCGTGCACCTCGATCGTGTACGTCCCCGGAGCGAGGTGCGTGACCGTGACCCCGTCCTGTGTGAGCGAGATGACTCCGGGGTCGGAGACCGTGGCGACCAGCTGCGCCTGGGCGACGCCCGGCGCAGCCAGTGCTACGGCGCAGACCGCGGAGAGGAATGAGAGGCGGACCACTGCTCCCTTCTACGCAGCACGTGTGCCGATGGATTCGCGCAGGAACGTCCGGGACGGCGCCTAACCTCGACACGTGAAGGTTCTCGGCATCGATCCGGGCACTGCGGCGTGCGGGTACGCGGTCGTCGAGTCAACAGGCGGCCGACTTTCGGCGCTCGATTTCGGCTGGTGGAAGACGTCCGCGCGCGAAGCGCCGGCCACGCGCCTGAAGACGATCCACGACAACGTCGTCGAGCTGATCGCCGAGCACCACCCGGATTCGGTGTCGCTCGAGGAGTCGTTCGTCGGCGCGGACGCGCGCTCGGCGCTCTTCGTCGGACAGGCGCGCGGGGCGCTCATGGTCGCGTGCGCCTCCGCGGAGCTCGAATGCACCGAGTACTCGCCGTCGACGGTGAAGCAGTCCGTCTGCGGCTACGGCCGGGCGGACAAGGCCCAGGTGAGCCGCATGGTCACGACCATCCTCCGGCTCGAGGAGCAGCCCAAGTCCGACCACGCCTCCGACGCGCTGGCGGTCGCGATCTGCCACGCGCTCGCATCCCCCTTGCTCGCAGCGGCGGCGGCCCGATGATCGCCCAGCTGCGCGGAAACCCGGTGAGCTGGGGCGCGGACTCGCTCGTCCTCGACGTGAACGGCGTCGGCTACCGGCTGCACGCGACCCCGTCCGCGATCCGCAAGGCCGAGGGCGCCGGCGAGCTCACCCTCCAGACCTATCTCCACGTGCGCGAGGACACGATGCAGCTGTACGGCTTCGCGGAGCCCGGCGAGCGGGAGCTCTTCGAGCTGCTGCTCGGCGTGAGCGGCGTCGGGCCGAAGGTCGCGCTCGCGATCGTCTCCGGCTACACGCCGGCCGAGCTGCGCCGCGCGATCGTCCGCGAGGACGTGGCCCTCTTCGAGTCGATTCCCGGGATCGGACGCAAGACCGCGCAGCGCGTGTGCCTCGAGCTCCAGGAGAAGATCGCGCCGCTGGCCGTCGTTCCGGCCGAGGCCGGGGAGGAGGGCGACGGGCATCTCGTCGCCCGCGACGCCCTCGTCGAGCTCGGCTACTCCGTGAACGAGGCCGAGAAGCGGCTCGCCGAGATCGATTCGTCCCTGCCCGCCGCCGAGCGCGTGCGCCAGGCGCTGAGGGCCGCATGAGCGCCGCGCCCGAACGTGTCACGGCAGCCGCCCTGGCCGTGGAGGACGACGAGCTCGAATCGTCGCTTCGCCCGCGCAGGCTCGGCGACTTCGTCGGCCAGGAGCGGGTGAAGGAGCAGCTCTCGATCGCGCTCGAGGCGACGAAGGCCCGCGACGAGGCGCTCGACCACGTCCTGCTCGCCGGCCCGCCCGGCCTGGGCAAGACGACGCTCGCCTACGTGATCCGCGAGGAGCTCGGCGTCGGCGTGCGCACGGTCGCCGGCCCGGCGCTCGAGCGCAAGGGCGACATCGCGGCCATCCTCACCTCGCTCGAGGCGCGCGACATCCTCTTCGTGGACGAGATCCACCGGCTGAACCGCGCGGTCGAGGAGATCCTCTACGGCGCGCTCGAGGACTTCCGGCTCGACATCGTCGTCGGCCAGGGTCCCGCCGCGCGGACGCTCACGCTCGACCTGCCGCCGTTCACGCTGATCGGCGCGACCACGCGCACCGGACTGCTGACGACGCCGCTTCGCGACCGCTTCGGCATCACCTACCGGCTCGAGCTCTACAACGAGGAGGAGCTCGGCCGCATCGTGCGCCGCTCCGCCAAGATCCTCGGCGTCGAGGTGGCGCCCGAGGCCTGCGAGGAGATCGCCCGCCGCTCCCGCGGAACGCCGCGCGTGGCGAACCGGATCCTGCGCCGCGTCCGCGACGTCGCCGAGGTGCGCCACGACGGCGCGGTATCGATCGCGGTCGCACGCGAGGCGCTCGACCTCCTCGAGATCGACAACGCCGGCCTCGAGCGCGCGGACCGCGAGCTGCTCGACGCGATCGCGAACAAGTTCGGCGGCGGCCCGGTCGGGCTCTCCACGCTCGCGGTCGCCCTGGGCGAGGAGCCCGAGACGATCGAGGACGTCTACGAGCCGTACCTGCTCCAGCTGGGCCTCATCCAGCGGACGCCGCGGGGGCGGATCCTCACCGATCTCGGCCGCGACCGCGTCGGTGCGACGCCTGCGTCGTCGAGCCTCTTCTAGGCCCGGTCCTTACAACCCGCTGACGAACCGTTCGCCCCGGCGCAACGGCGCATGGCTTCTGGCTTTCGTGGTTTCCGACCTGGAAGTTCCAGGTGGGGTGCGCGGTGCTGCTACGGCCCGTTGCTAGCCTCGCCGACTTCTGAAAACCAAGGGAGGGGAATCCTTGCGAAAGACGACACTTGCTCTCGTCATCGCCCTCGTCGCTGTGCTGTGCGTCGCACCGCTCAGCGCGACGGCAGGCGGGCGGCATCACAACGGCGGAAAGCACGGGTGGAACGGCTGGCACGGTGGCAAGGGCCACAGCTCGGCCTCCAAGCTCGAGCGCGCCGTGACCGTGTTCGGCATCAAGGACCATCTGCGCGCGTTCCAGGCCTTCGCGAATGCGAGCGGCGGAACCCGCGTCGACGGCACGCCCGGCTTCGAGAAGTCGGTCGCGTACGTCGCCAAGAAGGCGAAGAAGGCCGGCCTGAAGGTGTCGGTGCAGCCGTTCACGTTCGACCGGTTCACCGAGACGGCTCCGCCGGTGTTCGAGCGGACCGCCCCGACGACGCAGACCTACGTCGAGGGCACCGACTTCGCCACGATGGAGTACTCCGGTAGCGGAAACGTCACCGGGAACCTCGTTCCGACGAACGACATCCTGATCCCCGCAGTGGGCGGCTCGACGAGCGGCTGCGAGGCAGCGGACTTTCCCGCGGCCACCTCGGGGAACATCGCGCTGATCCAGCGCGGTACCTGTCCGTTCCGCGTGAAGGTCGACAACGCAGCTGCCGCCGGCGCGATCGGCGTCGTGATCTTCAACGAGGGGAACGACAACCCGAACGACGACCGCCTCGGCGTGATCAACGGGACGCTCGATCCGCCTCAGGCGGCGATCCCCGCGGTCGGCACCTCGTTCGCGATCGGCCAGAACCTCTACACGACGGCCGGCGCGAGGGTGCACATCGCGGTGACGGCGACGGTCATCACGACCGAGTCGTTCAACGTCATCGCCGACACGAAGTCGGGCAACCCGAACAAGACGATCGTCGTGGGCGCGCATCTCGACTCGGTCGAGGACGGCCCCGGGATCAACGACAACGGGACCGGCTCGGCGGCTCAGCTCGAGATCGCCGAGCAGCTGAACCGGCTCCACATCAAGCCGAAGAACCGCATCCGGTTCGCCTGGTGGGGCGCCGAGGAGTTCAACCTGATCGGGTCCGAGGAGTACGTCGCCGGCCTCTCTCCCGAGGAGCTCGCGAAGATCTCCCTGAACCTGAACTTCGACATGATCGGCTCGACCAACTTCGTCCGCTTCATCTACGACGGTGACGGCGACGAGACGGGTACGGCCGGTCCCGCGGGTTCCGACCAGATCGAGGCCGTGTTCCAGAAGTTCTTCGACAAGCGCGGACTCGCCACCGAGGCGACCGCGTTCGACGGACGCTCGGACTACGGGCCGTTCATCGATCGCGACATCCCGGCCGGCGGGCTCTTCACCGGGGCCGAGGGCATCAAGACGCCCGAGCAGGCCGCGGTCTACGGCGGCACGGCCGGACTCGCGTTCGACCCGTGCTACCACGCCGCGTGCGACACGATCCAGAACGTGAGCTGGAAGGTGCTCGACCAGATGTCGGACGCCGAGGCCTACGCGATCTTCACGTACGCGATGGCCAAGTCGCCGCCCGATCCCGCTTCGGGACACGGGCACAAGCGCAAGACCAACAAGGGCAACCATCACGGCGGGTTCCGCTTCCGCTAGGCCCTACCGAGCAGGGAGGGGCGGCTTCGGCCGTCCCTCCTAGCTCAACGCATTTCCCAGGAAGGCGACCTCGGCCGGCGCGAAGCGCTGCCACGTGTTCAGGTTGTGGACGCCCTCCATGATCCCGCCCGACGGCGGGGTCTCGAACCGCTCACGGAAGGCCTCGGTCGCCCCGCGGAACGGGTCGTCGGCGCCGCAGTCGACGCGAACGGCGAGCCCGTCGAGCCGGTCGACTCCCGCGTAGACGTCGTTGCGTTCGTAGTCGGCCGCGTCGTCGAACGCGTCCGGCACGGCGCTCGCCTGCTCCTCGTGGCTGGTCCACAGCGCGGGGCTCACGGCGACGACCGCGCGGAAGAGCTCCGGCCGCGTTTGCGCGGCCAGCAGCGCGCCGTAGCCGCCCATCGACCAGCCCAGGAGTCCGCGTGCCGGGTTCTCGAGGCCGAGGCGCTCCTCGCAGAACGGGATGAAGTCCTCGAGGAGGAGCGACAGCCGATCCTCGCCGGTCGCCCGTTCGTGCCAGTACGACACGCCCGAGTCGAGCGACGCGACGATGAACGGCGGCGCGTTCGACTCGGCGACGAAGTCGGGGATGCGCAGGTGCTCGATCGCCGCGGCACTCGAGCCGCGGCCGGGAAGGCAGTAACAGATCGGCAGGCTCGCGGCGTCGGCTCCAGGGGGCACGGCGATCACCCAGCCGATCGGCGTCTGCGAGTAGTCGGAGCGAAGCTCGCCGCGTGTGACGGTCGCGTCCGAGGGTGCGGGCAGGCGCGCCGGCGGCCCCTCGTCTTGGGTCAGCCGCTCGTAGACGCGCCGCGGGCCGAGCGCGGCCAGTCCTCCGCTCCCCGCCAGGACGAGCCCGGCTCCGGCAACGACAAACGCGCGACGGGTCAGCCGATCCATGCCGCGAAACCGTCCCGGATCAGGGCCGGTACTGCAACTTGTGCCAGGACGGCACGGGGGCGAGCTCGAGCAGGGCCCGGCCGCCGTCGGGGTCGCGGTAGTCGAAGTCGCCGGTGCGGTCGTCGAAGGAGATCTCGAGGAGGTTCTCCTTCAGGCGGTGGTCGAGCCAGGCGCTGCGGAAGACGAGCTTGCGCAGCCAGTAGACGAGCGACTCGCCGTCGACGATCGAGAGCTGCTCCCAGTGGCGGACGAGGTAGTCGCCGAGGGCGCTTTGGGGCTCCGCGATCCGCGCCTCGGAAGCGAGCACGACGAGATCTGCGGACTCCTCGGGCTCGAGGTCGCGCGGCTCGACGAGTCCGAGCTTCACCGCGGCTGCGCTCACGCGCTGCTCGAAGTCGACGGCGTTGAAGCCGAACCGCCAGCCGAGGAACTCGACCATGTACTCGTCGCCGGACGCGTAGTTGGTCTCAGGCATGACGGAAGCGCTCGCGTTGCTTCGTGAGGGGCACTCGTCTGAGGATAGCCCCGGATTCCGCTCCCGGCGCCGATCGAGCCGCGGGCCTCGTGCGCTGGGGAGAAACCGGCACGAAATCGGCGCGATTCGGCCACAGACACGTGCGTGTTTCGCGGGTACGCTCGAAGCGGGTGGCGGGTGGCCACTCCCCACCCAGGGCGGGGTCTTCGCGCGCGCGAGCGACCGACGCACCGTGCGCGCTCAGGCGCGGTCGGCCCCGACGCCGGTCGAGCTGGTGGCCCGCGCCGGCGAACGAGCCTCCGTCCGACGCTGCCGCCAACCTGGAATCCATGTACGAGGGCACGTGGACGATCCGTCCCTGCCCCCGCGGAGAGGTCAGGGCGCTGGCGTCGGCCCTCGACCTCAGCGAGACGACGGCAAGCGTTCTCGTCCGGCGGGGGTACGGCGACCCGGCGCAGGCAAGCGCCTTCCTCACCGCGGGCGATCCCGGCCACGATCCGTTCCTCCTCGGCGCGATGCGCGAGGCGTGCGACGCGATCCGCGAGACGATCGCCGCCGGCAAGCGGATCTGCGTTCACGGCGACTACGACGTCGACGGGATCTGCGCGACCGCGCTCGCCGTCTCTGCGCTGCGAGACCTCGGCGCGGACGTCGACTGGCACCTTCCGAGCCGCTTCGAGGAGGGATACGGGGTGGCCGGCGAGACGCTCGAACGGCTCGCGGACGAGGGCTGCGGGCTGCTCCTCACGGTCGACTGCGGGATCACCGCGGTCGCGGAGGTCGAGGCCGCCAAGGCGCGCGGGCTGCGCGTCGTCGTCACCGACCACCACCGTCCCGGCGAGACGCTCCCGGACTGCCCTGTGGTCGCGCCGCGGCCGTCCGACTACCCGTTCCCGGAGCTCTGCGGCACCGGCGTCGTGTGGAAGCTCCTCCAGGCCCTCGGCGCGCCCGACCTCGAGCGGCGGCTCGATCTCGTCGCGCTCGCCACGGTCGCCGACGTCGTTCCGCTCGTGGACGAGAACCGCTACCTGGTCTCGGCCGGGCTGCGGCGCATGGCCAAGACGACGAGTCTCGGGCTGCGCGCGCTCATGCGCACGGCCGGCGTCGATCCGGCCACCGTCGAGGCGGGCCAGCTCGGCTTCCGGCTCGCGCCGCGGATCAACGCCGCCGGGCGCCTCGGCCATCCGCGCGCCGCGCTCGAGATGCTCCTGACCGACGACCAGGCCGAGGCCGAACGCCTCGCCGGCGAGCTCGAGACGCTGAACCGCGACCGCCAGGCCGTCGAGGAGCGGATCCTCCGCGAGGCGATCGCCCAGGTGCGCGAGTGGCCCGAGCCGGCGCAGCGCCGCCGCGGCTACGTGCTCGCGGGCGAGGACTGGCATCGCGGCGTGATCGGCATCGTCGCCTCGCGGCTCGTCGAGCGCTTCGGCCGGCCGGTCGTGCTGCTCGCGCCCGCGGAGGAAGGCTGGGTCGGCTCCGGCCGCTCGATCCCGGCGTTCGACCTGCACGGCGCGCTCGGTGCCACGTCGGAGCATCTGACCCGCTGGGGCGGCCACCGTGCCGCGGCCGGCCTCTCGCTCGATGCCGAGAACCTCGACGCGTTCAAGCGCGCGTTCGCGGCGCACGCGGACTCGGTGCTGGACGACGAGCAGCTTGCGCCCGTCCTCAAGGTCGACGCCGTCGTGGACGGACGCGATCTCACGCTCGGTCTCTGCGAGGAGCTCGAGCAGCTCGCGCCGTTCGGGCTCGGCAATCCCGGCATCACGCTGCTGGTCGCCGGCTCGCAGCTCTCCGAGCTGGCCACGGTCGGAGACGGAAAGCACCTGCGTCTCGCCGTGACCGCGAACGGCTCCCGCTCGGGGGCGATCGCGTTCGGCTGGGGCGAGCGGCTCGACCGCTACCGCCGGCCGGGGCTCTACGACATCGCCTTCAAGCTCGACGCGAACCGCTGGAACGGCACGGTCGCGCCGCAGCTCGTCGTCAAGCGGATCTTCGAGACGCCGTCGCGCTACGACGAGCTCCGCGCGAGCCTGGCCGCCGAATGGAGGGCGGGCGCGGAAAGCTGGACGCCGCAGGCGCGGCAGATCTTCGAGGAGCTCGGGCTCGTCGACGAGCCCGGCGGGCGCAGAAGCCTGGCCGAGTCGCCGACCTTCCGCGCGGCGCTCTCCGAGCAGCTGGCCGCCGCCGCGTAGACCGGGTTAAGCCGTTTCACCGGGAGGGCCGGAGCTACACTGAGCTCATGGGCCAAGCCGTCCAGGCGCACGCTTCCGAGCGCCACCGGCACGAGCTGGAGGAGCTGCTCGACGAGGTCGCGACGTACAACCCGGACGTCGACCGCGACCTGATCTTCCGCGCCTACGTCCTCGCGAGCGACGCGCACGAGGGCCAGCACCGGCGTAGCGGCGAGGACTTCGTCGAGCATCCGCTGGGCGTCGCGCGCATCCTCACCGAGCTGCACGCGGACGATCCCACGCTCGCCGCCGCGCTTCTCCACGACGTCGTCGAGGACACGGAGACGACCATCGAGGACGTGCGCGCCGAGGTCGGCGACGAGATCGGCCAGCTCGTCGAGGGCGTCACGAAGCTGACGCGGATCCACTTCCAAAGCCGCGAGCAGGCGCAGGCCGAGAACTACCGCAAGATGGTGCTCGCGATGGCGCAGGACGAGCGCGTCATCCTGATCAAGCTCGCCGACCGCCTCCACAACATGAGGACGATCGAGTACCTGGGGCGCCAAAAGCAGATGCAGAAGGCGCGCGAGACGCTCGAGGTCTACGCGCCGCTCGCGCACCGCCTCGGTATCCACACGATGAAGTGGCAGCTCGAGGACCTCGCGTTCGCGACGCTCCACCCGCGCAAGTACGCCGAGATCCAGTCGATGGTGAACCAGCGCCGAGGCGACCGGGAGAAGTTCGTCGCCCAGGCGAGCTCCACGCTGGAGAACGAGCTCGGGAAGGTGGACATCCCCGTCGACATCGTCGGGCGCGCGAAGCACTTCTATTCCATCTACGAAAAAATGGCCAAGGGCGGCAAGGAGTTCAACGAGATCTACGACCTGACCGCCATGCGCGTGATCGTCGAGCGCGAGGGCAAGGAGGGCGAGCGCGACTGCTACGGCACGCTCGGGATCATCCATTCCGTGTGGAAGCCGATGCCCGGGCGGTTCAAGGACTACGTCGCGATGCCCAAGTTCAACCTGTACCGCTCGCTGCACACGACGGTGATCGGACCCGAGGGACGCCCGCTCGAGATCCAGGTGCGAACGCGCGAGATGCACCGCACCGCCGAGTACGGGATCGCGGCGCACTGGGCCTACAAGGACGGCAAGCCGCGCAAGGGCCGCGAGTCCGAGCGGCTCGCCTGGCTCCAGCAGCTGGCCGACTGGCAGGAGGAGGAGTCCGACCCGACCGAGCTGCGCCGCGCGTTCCCCGAGCTCGGCGCCGACGAGGTCTACGTCTACACGCCGAAGGGCGAGCTGAAGAGCCTCCCGGCCGGCTCGACGCCGATCGACTTCGCCTACTCCGTCCACACCGACGTCGGCCACCGCACCGTGGGCGCGAAGGTGAACGGCCGAATCGTCCCGCTCCACTACCGGCTGCGCACCGGCGACTTCGTCGAGATCCTGACTTCCCGCGCCGTCGGGCGCGGACCGTCGCGCGACTGGCTCTCGCTGGCCGCGTCCTCGCGCGCGAGAAACAAGATTCGCCAGTGGATCTCCCGGGAGACCCGGGAGGAGACCGAGACCCGCGGCCGCGAGGCGCTCGAGGCGTCGCTGAAGCAGCACAAGCTCCCGTACAAGAAGCTCGCCGGCTCGCCGCTCCTCGCGGAGCTGATCCGCGAGATGGGCTTCAAGAAGGCGGAGGACTTCTACCTGGCGCTCGGCTCGGGGAAGCTCCAGGCGGGGCAGGTCGTGAACAAGGTGCTCACGCGCCTGAAGACGGACGAGGTCGCCGAGGAGGAGCAGCTGCCCGCCCGCCCGAAGGCCCGCCACGCCGTCGCGTCCCAGGACTTCGGGATCAACGTCGAGGGGCTCGAGGGCGTCCTCGTGCGGCTCGCCAAGTGCTGCACGCCCGTTCCCGGCGACGAGATCGTCGGCTACATCTCGCTCGGCAAGGGCATCACGATCCACCGCGAGCGACTGTCCGAACGTGAAGGCGCTCATGCGGAACCCGGAGCGGTTCACGCCGGTCGAGTGGGACGGCGGCGCGTCGCAGAGCTTCCGCGTGCAGATCGCCGTCACCTCGTGGGACCGCCCGCGGCTCCTCGAGGACGTCGCCCGGACGTTCGCCGAGTACGGCGCGAACATCGTCGAGTACGGCGGGCACGTCGACGACCAGATGGCGAAGAACTGGTACGTGGCCGAGGTCGGCGACGTCACCTCGCTGCGCGGGCTGCTGACGGCGCTGCGCAACGTCGAAGGCGTCTTCGACGCCTACCGAGTCACGTCCGAGCTGATGGACCAGCTCGCAGTTCTCCACGAGCTCGAGGAGGCCGACCAGGAACTGAGCGCCGACGCTTGCGAGCGCTCGACGAGCTCGCGCGCGAGGTGCAGGAGATCGGCGCGCGGGCGACCGATGCTGAGCGAGCGGCTCGCGCGGCTCCCTGCGGAACGGGCGGCAGTCGCTACGGCGCGCGCGGACGCCGAGCGCGACATCGAGGCGCGTCGCAAGGAGCACGAGGAGGTGCTCGCGGCCGGCTACCGCGACGAGGCCGAGGCGCGGCGCGAGCAGACCCGGGCCGCGGATCTGCTCCATTCCGCGGAGCGGCGCCTGGAGGCCGCGACCGCGGAGGAAGCGCGCCTCGCCGAGGAGGAGGAGACCGCCGCGCGCGAAGCGCGCGAGCTGGGGGAGCGTGCCGTGGGGCTCGAAGCCGATCCTCCCGCCGGCGATTCGCTCGACGAGCTCGCCGCCTGGGCGACCGAAACCCGCGCCGCCCTGTTCGTGCGGCGAGCCCAGGTCGCAGCCCAGCGCGAGGCGGCGATCCGCCAGGCGAACGAGCTCGGATCGGCTCTCCTGGGCGAGTCGCTGGTGGCCCAGAGCGCCGCCCTCGTCGCCCGCCGCGTCGAAGAAGCCCGGCGCTAGACGGCCCTCGGTCGAGGGATTGGCGGGCCCGAACCGCCAGATCACTCGTACGAGGGATGTTTGTCGGGCGGGCAAGCCCCACGCTGCGCACATGGAGTCTGCGGCTCTACAGCGAACGTCTGGCCTGAGCGCGTCCGCGGCCGCGTTCGAGTTCGCGGTCGTGTGGGCGACGATCGCATCGGTGGTCGCGCTGACGACCCCGACCGATCCGACGCGGTCCGACTGGATCGCGTTCGCGGTGTTCCTGCCGCTGATCGCCTTCGTCCACCAGCTTTCGCGCGACCGGGAGAAGCACCAGGGCTCGGCGCTCTCGCTCGCGCCGATGTTCGCCGCGGCGCTGATCCTGCCGCCGCTCATGGCCGCGATCGTCATCGCGGCGGCGTTCATCCCCGAATGGATCCGGACGCGGACGCCCTGGTACATCGTCGTCTTCAACGCGGCGAACTTCGTCGGCCCGGCGCTTGCCGCCCGGGTCGCCTTCGACGCGCTCGCCACCGGCGGACCGGTCGCCTGGACGGTCGGAGCGCTCGTCGGCGTCGCCACATTCCTGGTCGTCCAGTACGTCGTCCTGGCCGTGATGCTGCGTCTGGCCCGCGGGGTTGCGATCCGCGACACGATCCGGCCCGACTGCGTGCTCATCGACGCGGGCCTGCTCTCACTCGGCGCTCTCGGCGCCGCGCTGGCGGAGACCTCGCTGAGCCTGGTGGCGCTCCTCGCGCTGCCGCTCGCGCTCGCCTACCGCTCGCTCGAGATTCCCAGCCTGGTCGCGGCCTCGCGGATCGAGCCGAAGACCGGCCTCTTCAACATGAAGCACCTGAACTCCGTGCTCGAGACCGAGCTCCAGCGGGCCGGCCGGTTCGGCTACCCGGTATCGCTCCTCATGATCGACGTCGACCACCTGCGGCGGATCAACGGCACGCACGGCCACCTCGCCGGCGACCGCGCGCTCCTGCAGGTCACCGAAGCGGTGCTGGGAGCGACGCGCGAATACGACATCGCGGCGCGCTTCGGCGGCGACGAGTTCTGCGTCCTCCTCCCGCACACGGGCCTCGACGGCGCGCAGATCGTCGCGGAGCGGATCCGCGCCGGCGTCGAGAGGACCGGCGGGGAGATCGACCTCACGGTTTCGGTCGGCGTAGCCTCGGTTCCCGCGGGCGGCTCGCCCGAGGAGCTCATCACCATGGCCGACCGCGCCGCCTACCGCGCCAAGTTCAGCGGCCGCAACACGATCTCGACCGCGCCCGAGGGCGATCCGGTCGTCGAGGCCGAGCGCGTCCTCGCCGAAGCAGCCGGCGAAGCCAAGTAACAGTCTGTTGCTAGCGATTGGGGACGGCCGAATCCCGCTTGTCGCCTGGGCTCCCGGCACCCGGAACTTAGTAACAGTCTGCAACTTGGGATAACCCGTCACGAAGTTGGCACGGCCGCGTGCGTGTCTCGTGCGAGTCGAGTAGCGCACCGGCATGGCGGGGGGTGCGTCGGCCGAGCTACGGCGACCAGGCGACGCCGCCGGTGTCCCAGGCGACGAGTGCATGCGGCGAGATGAGGAGCGCGACCCGCTCGAGGAACACGCGGTCGTCCTCGCCGAAGGCCGCTGGCGTGTCCGAGTCGATGTCGATCTCGCCGACGACCTGGCCCTCGAAGGCGATCGGAACCACGATCTCGCTGCGCGTGGACGGGAAGCACGAGAGGTAGCGCTCGTCCGAGTGCACGTCGTCGACGAGCTCGGTGACGCCGGATGCCGCCGCGGCGCCGCAGATGCCCTGGCCGATCGGAATGCGGACGTGCTCGGTCGCCTCGGGGCCCTTCCACGGGCCGAGGACGAGGTCGTCGCCCTCGACGAGGTAGATCCCGATCCAGGAGTAGTGCTCGAACCGCTCGGCGAGGAGCTCGACGGTCTTGCGGAGCACCTCGTCCGCCTCCGTCTCGCGGTTCACTAGCCGGTCGACCGCTTCGAGCGCGCTGCGGTAGCCGTCCGCGTCCGTCATCCCGCCACCGGCGCTTCCAGGTCGGCGCCCTCGAACGCCTCGATCGCCGCTCTGTAGTCCTCGCTGATCGCCTTCGGCCGCCTGGCGTCGAGATCGACGAGGACGAGCGTCTGCTCCGCGGTGCACATGAGGGCGTCGTCGGACACGCGGACGGCGGCGTATTCCGCGGTCAGGCTCGAGCGTCCGATCCGCTTGGTGCGGACGAAAACCTCGAGCAGATCGTCGAACCCGGCGGGCGCCTCGTAGAGCACGTGGCAGGCCCGCATGACGAAGTCGCAACCTGCCAAATCCTTGCTCAAAAGGCCGAGATGGCGGGTGTATTCGACGCGCGCGTAATCGAAGTAGGGGAGATACCGCCCGTAGTAGACGATCCCCTGCGCGTCGGTGTCCGAGAACCCCACGCGCGTGTACGAGGAGAACTTGAACGGAGGGCGCCGTCCCGAGGGGTGTCCGAAGGAGAGGCTCACGCGGGCGATGCTACCCGCCGCACGTGTTTGCGCTGGCCCCGGGCGTGTGCTTCTCTTGCGCACAGGGAAAGTGCTCCACCAATCGATCTCCTACAAGGGGAGGGGAGATGACACCACGTTTGCGCGTGGCTGCGCTTGCGGTTGCAAGCGCCGTCGCGCTATTGGCAGTCGGCACAGCCGGCGCTGCGGTCAAGTCGAACGTTTCACTCGACTTCTACGGCGCGACGGTGTCGACAGAGGCCTACCAGGAGCTATTGGCGGCGAAGGACTTGGACATCACGTCCGCCAAGACCGTCGGCTCCACGGTTCAGGTCACCA
Organism: uncultured Actinomycetes bacterium; assembly: GCA_963705875.1. Lineage (GTDB taxonomy): Bacteria > Actinomycetota > Thermoleophilia > Gaiellales > Gaiellaceae > CAVRUF01. Next base: position 802,784 of record OY970117.1, read on the forward strand.
TGGTGCTTTCGTCTGTACAGGCGACCGCGCTGAAGAAGGACGGAATCTCCGTCTCGCTCGTGCGGAACGCTGCAGGCCGCACGGCGCGCCAGGAGGCCGCCTTCCAGAAGTCGACCGGCTACAACGTCTGGATCGACTACGACGGTCCGGACGGCATGGCGGCCGAGATGAAGAAGATCGCCCGCCAGAACCCGGATATCGCGTCCCTCGAGGTCATCGGCCGCACGACCAAGGGCCGGATCATCTGGGGCATCAAGCTGACGGACGACGCCAACTGGCGGAAGGACGGCAAGAAGCCGGCAACGCTCTACACGTCGACGCAGCACGCGCGCGAGTGGATCGCTGCGGAGACCAACCGGCGCCTGCTCCACTGGTACATCGATCAGTACCGGGCGAAGAACAAGTCGATCCGGAAGCTGCTCGACTCCACGGAGCTGTGGTTCGTCCTGGTCGCGAACCCGGACGGCTACCAGTACACGTTCCAGAGCCCGGACACGCGGCTCTGGCGCAAGACGCTCCGCGACAACAACGGCAACGGGACGATCGAGGTCGGCGACGGCGTCGACCCGAACCGGAACTACCCGGAGCACTGGAACTACGACAACGAAGGCTCCTCGGGTGTCCAGTCCAGCGACACCTGGCGCGGCCCGTCGGCCGGGTCAGAGCCTGAGACGAAGGCGGTCATCAACCTGCTCCACCGGATCGGCTTCGCGTTCCAGGTCAACTACCACTCGTTCGGGCCGTACCTGCTCGTGCCGGAGGGCTGGCAGACGGGCACCCCGTCGCAGGACGACCCGATCTACTACGCACTCACCGGCAACAAGGACAACCCGGCGATTCCGGGCTCCTTCGCCGGCCTCTCGTCCGACGTCCTCTACGTGACGAACGGCGAGACGACCGACTACGCCCACGTGAACACCGACACGCTCGCGTGGACCCCCGAGCTCGGCGAAGGTACGCCCGGCTCCGGGTTCGTGTTCCCGGACGACGAGGCGCTCGTCGAGGCGGAGTTCCAGAATCAGCTCGCCTTCGCGACCGACGTTGCGAAGTCGGCCAAGGATCCGTCGGATCCGGTGTCGCATCTCGGCATCGAGACGAAGCCGTTCTACCTCTCGAGCGAGGACACCTACAAGGCGGGACTGCCGCTGTCGAACTTCAAGTTCTCGGTCTCCTACGGAGATCCGCAGGAAGTTCGCGTGCTCGCTCTGCGCGAGCTCGGCAAGGTCGACCTCAAGTACCGCATCAACGGCGGCCACGTGAGGACCGAGAAGACGTCCGAGTGGCAGGGCGGCGAGAAGTTCGAGCCGAACACCGACGTCTACTACCACATCCTCCGCGGAACCATTAAGGGCACCAAGCAGGGCGATTCGGTGCAGGTCTGGTTCGAGGAGGCCAACGGCAAGAGCTGGTGGAACTGGCGCAAGGGTGGGCGCAACGCAGCCCATCACGGCTCGAAGCCGGGTGCCAAGAGCGAGTCGTTCACGTACTCGGTCGCGAAGAAGAGCAACAACAAGGTGCTCGTCGTCGCCGCCGAGGACTACTCGGGTGCGTCGCCGGTGCAAACGCCCGGCCCGCACTACCTCAGCTACTACCTGAACGCCCTGGCGGCGAACGGCTACAGCGCCGACGTCTACGACGTCGATGCAATGGGCCGCAAGGCGCCTGACGCACTGGGCGTCCTCTCGCACTACAAGGCGGTCATCTGGTACACGGGCGACGACACGGTCACGCGTCCCGCCGGTGGTGCTGCCGGAACCGCCTCGCGTCTTGCCATGGACGAGCTCTACGAGGCTCGCGACTACCTGAACGAGGGCGGCCGCATCCTCTACTCCGGCAAGAACGCTGGACTCCAGTACACGACTGGGCTCGGTGCCCAGCGGTACGACCCGACGGCTGCCGACGGGAACTGCGCAGACCCGGCGATCCTGCCGCGCTGCCTGATCCTCTACGGCTCGCCTTCGTCGGATCTGCAAAACGACACGATCGAGTACTGGTTCGGCGCGTACCTCTCGAACGTCGGCGCCGGTCTCGACCCGGACGGCAACCCGTTCGGGATCACCGGCGTCAACACGCCGTTCATCTCCCCGGTGTCCATGTGGACGCTCAACGGCGGAGACGGCGCGGACAACCAGACGCAGGCGAACTCGTTCATCACGACGAGCGGGATCCTGCCGGTGGCCACGTATCCGCAGTTCGAGAGCAATGCGGCTGCGCGCTATGACCGGCCGGGCGGACCGTTCGACCCGCACTCCGGGGCGAACTACGTCTACTCGCAGATCGCGGACGTCTCTTACAAGCGGCTGTCGAAGACCTTCACGGTCCCGGCGGCCGGTGGGGAGATGTCGTTCTGGACGTCGTACAACACGGAGCCCGATTGGGACTTCATGTTCGTCGAGATCCACACGGTCGGCCAGGACAACTGGACGACGCTGCCGGATCTCAACGGCAACACCGGAACGACACCGGGTTCGAGCTGCGCAAGCGGCTGGAACCAGCTGCACCCGTTCATCGACCACTACCAGACGTTCGACGGCGTGGGAGCATGCACGTCGACCGGATCGTCCGGTTCGTGGAACGCTGCCTCCGGCGATAGCCACGGTTGGCAGCAGTGGCGGGTCAACGTCGGCGGCCCGTACGCCGGCCAGCAGGTCGAAGTCTCGATCACGTACGCGAGCGACTGGGCCTCCCAGGGACTCGGCGTGTTCGTCGACGACGTCAGCCTGCCGGACGGCACGTCCACGTCGTTCGAGGCAGGCCTCGACGGCTGGACGATCCCGGGTCAGCCCGCAGGAAGCGCTCCGAATACGAACGACTTCATTCGGACCGCGGCCACCGGGTTCCCCGAGGGTGCCGTCGTCTCGACGCCCGACACGCTCTACATGGGCTTCGGGTTCGAGGGCATCACGTCCACTGCCCAGCGCAACGACGTGATGAAGCGCTCGATGAAGTACCTCCTCCGCCCGTAAGGGCAGGAGACAGAACGACGATCGGAGGGCGGCCTACGGGTCGCCCTCCGTCGTTTGTTGGGAGCGTCTGACGGAAGGAGACCTGAGTCCCCCGGCTGCGAGGCACCTTCCGCCAGACCCTCCTAGTGGTGATGGTGCGCGTGGACGACCGCGTGGCCCTTGCCCCGCGCGATGAGCCACTTGTTCACGGGGAAGGCGGCGCACCAGGCAATCGCGAGCGCCAGCGCCAAGGATCCCCAGAAGAGCCAGTCGCCGAGGCCCGCCTCCATGGCGCCGGGGATCGCGAGCACGACGAGGTTGTCGACGATCTCCATGACCGTGATCGAGATCGTGTCGGCCGCGAACGCGACGCCGAGCGCCGCGCCGAGCGCGACGCCCGAGCCGAGCAGCGAACGCATGGTCAGCGCGTAGCCGAAGACGTAGGCGAGCACAATCGCGAGCGCGATCGTCGCGAGGTCGGACCAGCCGCGCCAGGTGCCGATCGCGAACCCCAGCACCTCGCCGATCGCGCAGCCGGTGAGGCAGTGCGTCGTGGCCTGGGCGGCGACGCGGCTCTCAGGCCCGAATGACGGCCAGAACCTCATCGCGCTTGCGCTCCATCAGTTCCTGGTCGAGCGCTTCGAGGTTGAGGCGCAGGAGCGGCTCGGTGTTCGACGGCCTGACGTTCATGTGCCACTTCTCGGCGGTGATCTCGAGCCCGTCGATGTGCGAAACCTTGCCCTCGCTCCGGAAGTGCTCCTTCACCTCCTGGAGCTTCAGCGCCACGTCGGGGACGGGCGTGTTGATCTCGCCGGAGAGGAAGTAGTGCTCGCGGAACGGGCGGAGCAGCTCGGACAAGGGCTTCCCGCTGCGGGAGAGGAGCTCCAGCATGAGGAGCGCGGGCACCGTGCCCGAGTCCGCCTGGCTGAAGTCGCGGAAGTAGTAGTGGCCGGAGACCTCGCCGCCGAAGAGGGCGTCGTCCTCGCGCATGCGGTGCTTGATGAAGGCGTGGCCCACGCGGTTGACCAGCGGGACGCCGCCCAGCCGCTCGATCGTGTCCGGCACCGCCCAGCTCGCGCGGACGTCGTAGATCACCTTCGCGCCGGGCTCGTCGGCGAGCAGCCGCTCCGCGAGCAGCGCCGTGATGAAGTCGCCGGGGACGAACTCGCCGGTGTCGTCCACGAAGAAGCAGCGGTCGGCGTCGCCGTCGAACGCGATCCCGAGGTCGGCGCGCTCCTCGGTGACCTTGCCCACGATGAACTGGCGGTTCTCCTCGAGGAGCGGATTGGGCTCGTGGTTCGGGAAGGTGCCGTCGGGCTCGAAGTAGCAGCGCACCGCGTCGATCGGAAGCCGGTCGAGGACGGGCGGAAGCATCGCGCCCGCCATGCCGTTCGCCGCGTCGATGACGACGCGAAGCGGCTTCACCTCCTCGACGTCGATGAACGACAGGACGCGGTCGACGAACCCGGGGTAGATGTCCTGCTTCGTGATCTCGCCTCGGGCGGCGGCGTCGCCGAACCCGCGCTCGGCGCGGTCGCGGATTTCGAGGAGGCCCGAGTCGCCGCCGACCGGCAGCGCGCCGCGGCGGACGATCTTCATCCCCGTGTACTCCTTGGGGTTGTGCGAGGCGGTGATCGTCGCGCCTCCGTCGAGGCCGAGCTCGGAGACGGCGAAGTAGAGCATCTCGGTGCCGACGAGCCCGATGTCGACGACGTCGACGCCGGCGTCGGCCGCGCCCTCGATGAACGAGGCCGCCATTTCCGGGGACGAGACCCGCATGTCGTGCCCGACCGCGATGCGCTTCGGCTCGAACTGCTCGGCGTAGCCGCGGCCGATCGCGTAGGCGCCCGCCTCGTCCAGCTCGGACGGGTAGATCCCGCGGACGTCGTAGGCCTTGAACACCTTCGGGTCGAGCGCCATGCGGCCATCCTATGGACACCCCGCGCGGAGAATCGGCACGAAGCCGCCGAGCAATCGGCGCATCCAGTGCGTCACACGCGCGGATTTCCCATTTAGTGTTTGAACCAGGGTGGGGGTTTGCCTCCCTGGTACTCGCGAGGCAAGACCCCTCGATCACGGCCAGGCGGCGGCCAGCGCGGCCCGGGTTTCCTCCAGCGATTCGGGGATCACCTTCACGTCGGCGAGGACCGGCATGAAGTTCGTGTCGCCGGCCCAGCGCGGCACCACGTGCAGGTGGACGTGCCCGACGACGCCCGGCGCCGGCGATGCGCCCGAGGTTCCAGCCGAGGTTGTACCCCTGCGGCTGCATCTCCTGGGCGAGCGTCCCGATCGCCGCCGACGCGAGCCGGTGGATCTCGAGCGCCTCCTCGTCGGTCAGGTCGCCGAGCTCGCTCTCGTGCCGGTACGGGGCGACCATCAGGTGTCCCGATGCGTACGGGTACTTGTTCACGAGTACCAGGGCGTGCTCGCCGCGATGTACGACGAGGCCCGCGGCATCGTCGGCCGCCGCCGCGCGGCACAGGACGCAGCCGTCGTCCGAGTCCGCCGAGCGGATGTACTCGAGCCTCCAGGGCGCCCAGAGCTGTCGCATCGAGGACGCTTCTACCACGTGTGGGCGCCCGAGGCGGTTAGAGCCAGCGCTTCCAGAGGAAGCCGCCGAGCAGCCCGAGCCCGAGGCCGAGCATCACGCAGAGGATCACCCAGAACGCGGCCGACGTGCCTTCGCCCGGGAACTCGACGTTCATGCCGAAGAAGCTCGCGATGAGCGTCAGCGGCAGCAGGATGACGCTGACGACCGTGAGGAGCTGCAGCCGGTAGTTCTGGCGGTGCGCGATGTACGACTCGTTCGTCTGCTCGAGACCCTCGACGACCTCCTTGTAGTTGTCGAGGAGGTCCCAGATCCGCTCGGTCGCGTCCACGAGATCGTCGAAGTAGAGCTCGAGATCCTCCGCGAGGAACCGGTCCATGTAGCGCTCCAGGACGCGCACCGTGGCGCGCTCGGGCTTGATGATCTTCCGGTACGCGATGATCTCCTGCTTCGCGTTGGAGATGTCGCGGACGATCTCCTCGGAGCGGCCCTCGTAGAGCTCGTCCTCGATGCGGTCGAGCTTGTGCGAGATCTTGTCGAGGATCGGGAAGCAGTAGTCGAAGAGGTCGTCGAGGACGTGGTAGAGGAGATACCCGGAGCCCTTGGCGAAGAGCTCGTCGCGCAGCGCGGGATCCTCGTCGCACCGGTTGAACAGGTGCGTGACCGGGTGCAGCTCGACGTTCGGAAGGAGGATCAGGAAGTCCTTGCCGATGAAGACGTCGAGCTCGGCGGCGTTCAGGCGCTGGACGTACTTGTCGTAGAACGGAAAATGCAGGACGACGAAGAGGTAGTCCGGGTACTCGTCGATCTTCGGCCGCTGGCGCTTCGAGAGGACGTCCTCGACGTCGAGCTCGTGGAACCCGAAGCGCTCGGCGACGAGCGCCGCCTCCTCGGTCGTCGGCTGGTCGACGAGGATCCAGGTGAGTCCGTTGGCGGAAAGCTCCGCGATGCGCGGTTCAGGACGTGCGGCGGCCGCACCCGGCGGGCGTGCGGTTCCCCGCAGGATGCGGGGCCGGGGAAGCGTCGGCCGTGCCATACGTACTTAGCGGTTCGTCCTTCATCGCCATTCTCCGCTTGATTCTACCCGCGTATTGCGGGGCCGTCAGCCGCAGAATTGGCTGGTCTGGCAGACCTTGAGGACGCGAATCGACGGCCTCGACGATTTTCCGTTGGGCCAGCGGAGCCGCATGCGGAGGGAGGCCGCGTTGTTGTCGTAGCGCAGCTCCTTGGTGAACCGCGACGGGTTTGCCCTGTGAACGAGCACGTAGGTTCCCGCCGGGACGCCCGTGAGCCGCACGTCCTGGCCGTGGAAAAGCGCCGGGTACCGGTCGGTGTAGCCGATCGACGAGCCCTGGTCGACGCGCTTGGCGCGCGTGTTGCCGGCCTGGCAGTTGCCGAGGAAGCGCGGCGGGCCCTCGCCCTTGACGCGGCCCCACGCTCCGCCGTAGTGGTCGGCGAGGCAGAAACCGCTCTTACGGTCGCGGACGAGCATCGCGAAGTCGGACGCCCGCCGCAGCTCGTAGCGCTCGAACGGCTCGAAATGCCAGTGGTAGTGCGGCTGGTGCGCCTCGTAGTGGAGCGAGCCGATCTTCCGGTAGCGCCGCACCTTGCCGTTCCTCAGCTCGACGAGCTGGTCGGCTCGCATCGTCTTCACGCTCAGGTTGGGGCGCGTGCCGCGGATCCAGAGCGGGCCCGTGCCGACGTTGTCCACCGCCGAGTCGAAGCCGAGGTGCCAGTGGCCGTGGAGCTTCACGAGGGTGAGGTCTGCGGGAGAGCGCTGGTCGAGATCGGGGAGCGTCTCGCCCGGGAGCGGTAGGAGGCGCGTCGAGCGCGCAGTCGACCACGAGGGGTGGAAGTCGTTCTTCCGGGACGCCTTGACGACCTTCTGGTCGCCGCCGCCCGGGGTCATCGTCCAGATCCTCGAGCCGTTCTTACGGTTGCTCGTGAACGCGATCCGCCCGCCCGAGGGCGACCAGGCCGGCTGCCCATCCGTCGCCTTCACGGTCGTGAGCCGCGTGGGCGACGCCCCTGCGATCGTCGAAACCCAGATGTCGGTGTTCCCGGAGCTGCGGGACGAGTACGCGAGCTGCGCGCCGTTCGGAGACACGGCCGGGTCGCGCTGGTCGCCCGCCGTCTGGACGACCGGGCTCTGCACGTCGGTCGAGACGTTGACGGAGTAGAGGTTCCAGTTCCCGTCGCGGTCGGTCGCAAAGACGATCTGCGCGCCGTCAGAGCGTCCAAGCGGGCTCGATCTCGCGGCTCCCTCCGCCGGCGACGAGGCGCTTCGAGGTGCCGTTCGCGTTCATCGCGCGGATGTCGTTGTTGGCGCTCCAGGCGATCTCGGCGCCGTTCGGCGACCATGCCGGGCCGTTGTCGGGCGTCGAGGAGTTCGTCAGGCGCCGAACGGTGTTCGGCAGCGTGAACGTGTAGATGTCGCCGCCGCGGACGAACGCGACCGCGCGTCCGCTCGGTGACCAGGACGGCTGCGAGACGTTCTCGGGCAGGACGACCCGGAGCCCTGTCGTCGGCGAGAAGAGCGCAAGCCGCCCGCTGCCCTCCGCTGCGATCGTCGGCGTCGTCTCCGGCGCGCTGACGAGAGCCGCAGCCGATCCGGCGAAGCCGAGAAACGCGAATGCGGTGACCGCTACGACCCCAAGCGCCCCCCAGACTCTCGCGTCGGCCTCTCCTCTGGAGGTCGCTCGCATCGTGTAACCGTAGCGATCCCAGCCGACGGTTCAAGCCCCAACCGGGGACGGACTTCCGGTCGGCAGTGCGCCTGGTAGGAATCGAACCTACGACCTCGCGCTCCGGAGGCGCGCGCTCTATCCCCTGAGCTACAGACGCGTTGACCCCAGTACTCTAGCCGCCGTGGAATTGACCCACCGAACCGTCTCGGTTCCGCTCGAGCAGCCGTTCACGATCTCGCGCGAGACCTCGGTCGACGCGCCGCTCGTCTGGATCGAGCTCCGGGCGAACGGCGTCACGGGCTTCGGCGAGGCCACGCCGCAGGAGCACTACGGCGAGAGCGTCGAGACGGTGGTCGAGTTCCTCGGCCAGGCGGAGAGCCTCCTCGGCGACGACCCGTTCGCGCTCGAGGAGATCGGCGAGCGGCTGGCGGAGATCCCCGGCAACGGCTCCGCGAAGGCGGCAGTCGATCTCGCGCTCCACGATCTCTGCGGGAAGCTCGCCGGCCTGCCCGTGTGGAAGCTCCTCGGCCTGCCGCGCACCGGCCCGCCGACCTCGTGGACGGTCTGGCTCGGCGATCCCGACGACATGGCGCGGCGCACGGGCGAGGTCGACCCGCGCTTCCGGCGCTGAAGCTGAAGCTCGGCGGCCGCGACGGGCTCGACGTCGAGCGCGTGCGCGCCGTGCGCTCGCAGACCGACCTCCCACTGATGGTCGACGTGAACGAGTACTGGGAGCTCGACGAGGCGATCGAGAACGTCGCCGCGCTGGCCGAGCTCGGCGTCGAGTACGTGGAGCAGCCGCTCCCGGCGGGCTCGCCGGACGGCCCGAAGCTGAAGGCCGCCGCGAAGCTCCCGATCTACGTGGACGAGGACTGCCACACGCTCGCCGACGTGGCCGCCTGCGCCGAGCGCGCGCACGGGATCAACATCAAGCTCGCGAAATCGGGCGGGATCCGCGAGGGCGTCAAGATGGCCGCGGCGGCCAGGTCACTCGGGCTCGGCGTCATGCTCGGCTGCATGATCGAATCCGGCCTCTCGATCTCGGCCGGCGCGCAGATCGCGAGTCTCTGCGACCACGTCGACCTCGACGGGAACCTGCTCCTCGCGCACGATCCGTGGCCGGGAGTCGCGTTCGAAAACGGCGTCCAGATCCCGGCCGACGCGCCCGGCCTAGGAGTGCATGAAGCGCTATCTGATCCTCGCTGAGGGCTACTCGGACGACCCGCACTACGGCAAGACGATGCGCGGCGTCGTTCGGTACCGCCGTGACGAGGTCGTGGCCATCCTCGACTCGGAGCGCGCGGGGCAGAGCTACGAGGGCGTGCCGATCGTCGGCTCGGTCGCGGATGCGCTTCCGTACGAGCCGGACACGGCGCTCATCGGCGTCGCGGTCGCAGGCGGACGCCTCGGGCCCGCCTGGCGCGCGCTCATCCTCGAGTCGATCGACGCGGGCATGGGCGTCGAGGCCGGGATGCACGAGTTCCTCTCCGACGATCCCGAGCTCAGCGCACTCGCGGCCGAGCGTGGGGTGGAGCTGCACGACCTGCGCAAGCCGCCGGACGACCTGAGCGTCCCGACCGGGGAGAACCTGACGCACGACGCGACGGTCGTGCTGACGGTCGGCTCGGACTGCGCCGTCGGCAAGAAGACGATGGCGATCGAGCTGCACCGCGAGGCGCAGCGCCGCGGGCTCGCGTCGGTGTTCGTCCCGACGGGCCAGACCGGGATCATGATCGAGGGCTGGGGGATCGCCGTCGACGCCGTCATCGCCGACTTCCTCGCCGGCGCGGCCGAGCGGCTCGTCGTGGAAGGCTCGAAGCGCGGCGACCTGCTCTGGGTCGAGGGCCAGGGCGCGCTGCTCCATCCGCAGTTCTCCGGGGTCACGCTCGGACTGCTGCACGGAAGCGCGCCACATGCGCTCGTGCTTTGCCACGCGGCGGGGACGACCGAGTTCGAGGGCGTGCCCGGGCATCCGCTCGCGTCGCTGCCCGAGCTCGTCGACCTGTACGAGCGCGTCGGGCTCACCGTGCGCCCGGCGCCCGTCGTCGCCGTCGCGCTGAATACGAGCGGACTCGACGAGGACGCTGCGAAATCCGCAATCGCGGACGCCGAAAGGGACACCGGCCTGGTGGCGGACGACCCCGTCCGTTTCGGACCAGGCCGTCTCGTCGACGCCGTCCTGGCCGCTGTAGATCTGCGTTGACAATTGGTATAACGGCCCGGTGAACGATCCCCGCGTCGACAGGCTGGCCGAGCTCGTGGTCGGCTACGCCCTCGGTCTCGGCAAGGGCGACGTCCTGCGGATCGACGGCTTCGACGTCGGCGCGCCGCTCGCGCTCGCCCTCTACAAGTCGGCCCTTCGCGCCGGCGCCTTTCCGTACTCGAACATCGTCCCCACGGGGCTGAACGAGCTTCTCGTCGCCGAGGGCTCGGACGAGCAGCTCGCCTACATCGCGCCGACGCAGTGGCACGAGATCGAGGAGCTCGACGCGATCGTGACCATCTGGGCGGAGCAGAACACGCGCTCGTTCTCCTCCGCGGACGAGAGCCGCCACAGCGCCTACATCGCCACGCAGCGCAAGCTCTCGAACCGACGCTGGGAACGTATTTCGGCCGGCGAGCTGCGTTGGTGCGGGACGCTCCATCCCACGCACGCGCACGCGCAGGACGCCGGCATGTCGCTCGAGGAGTACGAGGCGTTCTTCTTCGGCGCCTGCCACACCGACGCCGAGGCGCCCGAGGAGTACTGGCGCTCGATCGCGGGCGCGCTCCACGCCCGGGCGGACGAGCTCGCCGGCGTGCGCGAGCTGCGCATCCTCGGGCCCGACACCGATCTCCGCCTCGGCGTCGAGGGCCGCACCTGGCTCGCGGCCGACGGCACGCACAACCTGCCCGACGGCGAGGTCTTCACGAGCCCGGTCGAGACGGCGACGGAGGGTGAGATCCGCTTCACGTTCCCGGCGGTCTTCATGGGCCACGAGGTCGAGGACGTCCGCCTGCGCTTCGAGGGCGGCCGGGTGGTCGAGGCGGAAGCGGCGCGCGGCCAGTCGTACCTGCGCGAGCTGCTCGACCTGGACGAGGGCGCCCGCACGGCCGGGGAGATCGCCTTCGGCCTGAACTACGAGATCGACCGCTTCACGCGGAACATCCTCCTCGACGAGAAGATCGGCGGCACGATGCACCTCGCGCTCGGCGCGTCGTTCGCCCAGGCCGGCGGTGAGAACTCGTCCGGCCTCCACTGGGATCTCATCTGCGACCTGCGGGCCGACGGCGAGGTCTACGCCGACGGCGAGCTCATCTGGAAGGCCGGCGCGTTCCTCGAGGAGCCCGCGCCGCTGGAAGTCACCGCCGGCCGTGGCTGACTCCGCGGGTTGCTCGGCTCGCAGAGGTCGCGATCGGCTACTCCACGGCGGTGCAGCCCGGCGACCTCGTGCTCATCGACTCGACGCCGCTCGCCGCGCCGCTCGTGCGCGAGACGGTTCGCGCGGTCCTGGCCGCCGGCGGCAACCCGCACGCGCGCTTCCAGCTGGACGGCGCGCTCGAGGCGCTGATCGACGAGGGAAGCGACGAGCAGCTCGGCTGGCTCAGCCCGGCGCGGTCGCACGAGATCGAGCACGCGGACGTCCGCATCGTCTTCGAGTCCGAGGTGAACACGCGCTCGCTGACCGGAGCCGACCCGGCGCGCCAGGCGCTCGCCCACAAGGCGCGGAAGCCGCTCTCGGACCGCCTGTTCGAGCGCGTCTCCGCCGGGGAGCTGCGCTGGCTCGTGACGCTCTATCCGACCTCGGCGGCGGCGCAGGACGCGGGCATGTCGCTTCCCGACTACGAGGACTTCGTCTACCGCGCCGGCTTCCTCGACGAGGACGACCCGGCCGCGCTCTGGCGGGCGTTCGGCGAACGGCTCACGCGTACGGCGGACTGGCTTTCGACGACGCGGGAACTCAGGATCGTCGCCGAGGACACCGACCTGACGCTGGGCGTCGAAGGCCGCACGTGGATCCCGAGCTCCGGCCACGAGAACTTCCCCGACGGCGAGATCTTCACCGGCCCGGTCGAGACGAGCGTCGAGGGGACGATCGGGTTCACCTACCCGGCGCAGTTCCAGGGACGTGTCGTCGAGGGCGTCCAGCTGCGCTTCGCCGGCGGCGAGGTCGTCGCCGCCGAGGCGAGGCAGGGCCAGGCGTTCCTCGAGGAGATGCTCGCGCTCGACGACGGCGCCCGCCGCGTGGGGGAGTTCGCCTTCGGGATGAACGAGGCGATCACCGAGTTCACGCTGAACACGCTCTTCGACGAGAAGATCGGCGGCACGATGCACATGGCGCTCGGCCGCTCGTATCCGGTCACGGGCGGGACGAACGTGTCGGCGCTCCACTGGGACATGGTCAGCGACCTACGACGCGGCGGCGAGGTCTACGCGGACGGCGAGCTCGTCTACCGGGACGGCCGCTTCCTCGACGCGTGATCGCGCTCCTCGGCGACACGCACATGCCGCGCGGCGAGCGGCGGCTGCCGGCGGAGTGCGAGCGGCTGCTCGGCGAGGCGGAGGCGATCCTCCACGTCGGCGACTTCACGGAGGCGTCGGTGCTGACCGTGCTCGAGGCGTACGCGCCGGTCCACGCCGTCCACGGGAACATGGACGAGTGGCCGCTCCGCGACTCGCTGCCCGAGCGGCGGGTCGTCGAGGTGGGCGGGATGCGCGTCGGGCTCGTCCACGATCCCGGGCCGCGTGAGGGGCGACACGCGCGGCTGCGATCGTGGTTTCCCGGCTGCGGGTTGATCGCGTACGGGCACACGCATGTGCCCGAGGCGACGCTCGACGCCGGCGTCTGGATCGTGAACCCGGGCAGCCCGACCGAACGGCGCCGGGCGCCCACGCACACGATGGCCGTGATCGAGTCCGGGACGCCCCGGATCGTCGACTTGCATACCGCTCCGTCCGACGGCTTCCGCTACTATACGAACATATGTTCGCTCAACGGTCCTACTACACGCTTGGAATCATCGTTCTGCTGGCGATCGCGCTCCTCGTCACGGCCCGGCCGGGACAGGGCGCGGGCCCCGAGCAGCGCTACGTCGTGCAGCCCGGCGACACGCTCTGGGCGATCGCGTCCTCGGAGTACGCGGGCGATCCGCGCGAGGCGGTCTGGAAGATCCAGAAGCGCAACGACATGCCGAGCGCCGAGATCGTCCCGGGCGAGGTCCTGCTGCTGCCTCACTGAGGGCGAGGGGAGACGCGTCCTAGACTGCGGGCGTGGATCTCGATCTCGTCTTCCTCGGCACTTCGGCCTCGGCTCCGACCGCGCAGCGGGCGCCGTCGGCGCTGCTCGTCCGCCGTGGGGGAGAGCGCCTGCTCTTCGACTGCGCCGAAGGCACCCAGCGCCAGCTCCTGCGCTCGTCGATCGGGCTCGTGGAGCTCGACGAGGTCTTCCTGACCCACTACCACGCGGACCACTACCTCGGGCTCCCGGGGATGATGAAGACGTTCGCCCTGCGCGGCCGCGAGACGCCGATGACGATCTACGGACCGCCCGGGCTCATGGATCTGTTCAACGCCCTGCGGCGCGTCTTCGGCAAGCTCACGTACCCGTACGAGCTCGTCGAGCTCCAGCCGGGCGAGACGCTCGACCGCGACGGCTACCGGCTGACGACCATCCCGGTCGACCACGAGACGGCGGCGATCGGCTATGCGCTGGTCGAGCTTCCGCGTCCCGGCCGGTTCGACGTCGAAGGGGCGACCGCGCTCGGCGTTCCCTCCGGCCCGCTCTTCGGCGCGCTCCAGGCGGGGGAGACGGTGACGCTTCCGGACGGGACGACCGTCGGCCCGGATCAGGTGCTCGGCCCGGCGCGCGGCGGGCGGCGGATCGTCCTCACGGGGGACACGAGGCCGGCGCGCAGCGTGCTCGAGGCGGCGCTCGAGGCCGACCTGCTCGTCCACGAGGCGAGCTTCGCCCACGAGGAGCGCGAACGGGCCGAGGAAACCGGCCACGCGACCGCGCGCGGAGCGGCCGAGCTGGCGCTCGCCGCAGGCGTCAAGCTCCTCGCCCTGACGCACCTCTCGAACCGCTATTTCGGCCCGGAGCTCGTGCGCGAGGCGCGCGACGTGTTCCCCGACACAGTGGTGCCCAGGGACTTCGATACGATCGAGATTCCGTTCCCCGAACGTGGTGCGCCGGCGCTCGTCAAGGGCGGTGCGCTCGGACGCCAGGAAGAGGGAGGCCGCGATGGACATGGTGCAGGTGGCAGTGGCGGCGAACGTCGCGGAGGCGGAGGAGATCCAGACGATCCTCTCCTCGGCGGGGATCACCTCGGAGCTCCATCCGGCAGTGGAACAGCACCCGACGGAGCTTGAGGACGTCCCCACGAAGGTGCTCGTCGACGGCAAGGACGCCGAGGCCGCGCAGGACGCGATCGAGGCCCTGACCGAGCCCGACGAGATGCTCGGCGAGATTTAGGGCGAGCGCTCGACGAGCCGAACCGGTGCCCTCGGGCCCGACTCGCCGATCACTCCTGAAGGATCCGTCTCATGCGTGAGCTAGATCCGTTTGCGGTGCTCGCGGAGCGCTATGACGAGCTGCGCCCGCGCGACGCCGTCTGGGAGGCGGTGCTCGACGCGCTCGTCGAGCTCGGCGGCCTCGATCGCGGCCGCGTCCTCGACATCGGCTGCGGCACGGGACGGATCGCGGAGGCGCTCGCCGCCCGCGGCGCCCGGGCCTGGGGCGTCGATCCCTCGCCGGAGATGCTCGCGGTTGCCCGTCGCCGTCACATCCCCGGTGGCGGCTTCAAGCAGGCGGCCGCCGAGCGCCTTCCGTTCAAGGCCGGCTGGTTCGACGCGCGCGCTCATGCGGCAGGTCGTCCAGCACGTCGAGCTCGTCCCCGCGTTCGCCGAGGCCGCGCGCGTGCTCGCTCCCGGCGGCCGGCTCACGATCGGGACCTTCCACCCCGAGCACTTCGAGACCGTCTGGATCGCCCGGCTCATCCCGCGGGTCGCCGAGATCGACCGCGAGCGCTTCCCGGATCCCGACGCAGCTCACGGCGGCGCTCGCCTCCGCCGGCTTCGCGGAGCCCGAGACCCGCCGCCTCACGCTGACCAAGACGCTCACCCGCGACGAGGCGCTCGCTCGCCTCGAGGGCCGCTTCATCTCGACGCTCCACCTGCTCACCGAGGACGAGCTCGCGGCTGGGATCGCCGCCGCCGAGCAGCTCCCCGACACCTTCGAGACGACCCTCGACTGGCTCGTTCTCGCCGCCGAGAAGCGCAAGACCGTAGACCGTCCGCCCGGGCCGCATATACTCGGCCCAGTCCTTTAACTCGGTCCAGAGAGACCGGAAAGGAGTGTGTGAGTGGCTGCGTCCGCTCAATCCGACAAGACACTGCTCGACGCGGATGCGCTCTCCCGCACCCTCCAGCGCATCGCTCACGAGATCGTCGAGCGCAACACCGACCTTTCCAAGATCGCGCTCGTCGGGATCCACACCCGCGGCGTTCCGCTGGCCCAGCGCCTGCGCGCCCTGATCGCCGAGTACGGCGGCACCGAGGTCGGGCTCGGGACGCTCGACATCACCTTCTACCGCGACGACCTCTACGTCCGCGACGGCGAGGCGCCGGTGCATCCGCAGCCGGTCGTCCGCGCGACGAGCCTCGACTTCGGGCTCGAGGGCATGACCTGCATCCTCGTGGACGACGTCCTCTACACGGGACGCACGATCCGCGCCGCGATCGAGGCGCTCTTCGCCTACGGCCGCCCCGAGCGCGTCCAGCTCGCCTGCCTCGTCGACCGGGGCCACCGCGAGCTCCCGATCCGCCCCGACTACGTCGGCAAGAACCTCCCGACCTCACGCGAGGAGCGCATCCACGTGCAGCTCGTCGAGGTCGACGAGGTCGACGCCGTGATTCTCGTTTCCACGACCGAAGAGAGGGACGATGGCTGAGATCCACACGCTCGCCCGCGACGAGCTCCTGCCCCCGAAGCCGCCCGAGCGGCGCCACATGATCTCGATCGCCGACCTCGAGCGCGAGGACGTCGAGCGGCTGCTCACGCTCGCGGGCGCGTTCGCGGCGACGCTCGACCGCGACCTGAAGAAGCTGCCGACGCTGCGCGGGCGCACCGTCGTGAACCTGTTCTACGAGTCGTCCACGCGCACGTCGTCGAGCTTCGAGCTCGCAGCGAAGCGCCTCTCGGCCGACGTCATGTCGATCAAGTCCACGGGCTCGGCGGTGGACAAGGGCGAGTCCCTGAAGGACACGTCGCTGACGATCGGCTGCTACGACCCGGACGTCATCGTCATCCGCCACCCGGAGATCGGCGCGCCCGAGCTGGTCGCGAAGTTCACCGACGCGCACATCGTGAACGCGGGCGACGGGAAGCGGCAGCATCCGACCCAGGCGCTCCTCGACCTCTACACGATCGTCGAGGAGCTCGGCACGATCGACCAGCTCGACGGGCTGCACATCGCGATCGTCGGAGACGTGCTGCATTCACGCGTGGCCCGTTCGGACATCCAGGCGTTCCTGCTCATGGGCGCGAAGGTCACGCTCGTCGGCCCGCCGCCGCTCATCCCGCGCGGGATCGAGGCGATGGGCTGCGAGGTCTCGTACGACATCAACACGATCTCGACCGCGGACGTGATCTACGTCCTGCGGATGCAGAAGGAGCGGATGCTCGAGGGCGCCAACTACGTCCCGAGCCTGCGCGAGTACTCGGCCGAGTGGGGCGTCACCTCCGCGCGCGTGCGGCCGGGGCAGAAGGTCATGCATCCCGGCCCGATGAACCGCGGCGTCGAGATCGACGGGGACGTGGCCGACGCGGCCAACGCGCTGATCGAAGCGCAGGTCCGCAGCGGCCTCGCGGTGCGGATGGCGGTGCTCTACGACCTGCTCACGCACGGCCCGGTCGGGGTCAAGGTCGCCGAGATCCAGGAGGTGGCCTGATGCTCGTCCAGCCCAACCGTCCCAAGGAGGACATCGTCGTTCGCGGCGCGCGTGTCGTCGATCCGACGCAACGGATCGACGAGGTGCTCGACGTCCGCATCGACGGCGGCACGATCGCCGAGGTCGGCTCGGGGATCGACGCGAACGGCCACCGGGTGATCGAGGGCGAGGGCCTCATGCTCGCGCCGGCGTTCGTCGACCCGCACGTCCACCTGCGCACGCCCGGCCGCGAGGACGAGGAGGATCTCGTCTCCGGGACCCGGGCCGCCGCGGCAGGAGGCTACTGCGCCATCCTCGCCATGCCGAACACCGATCCGGTCGTCGACTCGGCCGCGGTGCTCGGCTCGCTCGTCGACCAGGCGCGCGGCGAGGCCGAGGTTCCCGTCGGGTTCCTGGCCGCGATCACGAAGGGCCAGGCCGGCTCCGAGCTGACCGAGATGGTCGAGCTCGCGCACGCCGGCGCGGTCGGCTTCTCCGACGACGGGCAGCCGGTCACGTCGCCCGGGCTCCTGCGCCGCGCGCTCCAGTACAGCGCCGCGGCGGGCCCGCCGATCGCGCTCCACTGCGAGGAGAAGACCCTGACGCGCGGCGGGCACATGCACGAGGGCGTGACGAGCGCCGAGCTCGGCTTCGGCGGCTGGCCGTCGATCGGCGAGAGCGTCATGGTCGGCCGCGATCTCGCGCTCGCGCGCTACGAGGGGCGGCCGCTGCACCTGCTCCATCTCTCCGCCCGCGAGTCGGTCGACGAGCTGCGCCGCGCCCAGGCGGAGGGCGTCGCCGCGTCCGGCGAGGTCACGCCGCACCACCTCTGTGCGACCGACGAGCTCGTCCGCACGCTCGACTCGAACACGAAGATGAACCCGCCGCTGCGCGACGAGGACGACCGCCAGGCGCTCCTCGAGGCGCTCCGCGACGGGACGATCGGCGCGATCGCGACCGACCACGCGCCGCATTCCCGGCACGAGAAGGAAGTGCCGTTCGAGGCCGCGCCGTTCGGCGTCACCGGCCTCGAGACGGCGTTCGCGGTGCTCTACACGCGCCTCGTCGAGCCGGGCGTCATCCCGCTGGAGCTCCTGCTGGAGCGCATGAGCGCAGGGCCCGCGCGCGATCTACGGGCTCGACGCGCCGACGATCGCCAAGGGCGCCGAGGCGAACCTCGTCCTCTGCGACCTGGACGCCGAATGGACGGTCGAGGAGTCCGGCTTCCGGTCGAAGTCGGCCAACTCGTGGCTCCTCGGCGAGCAGCTGAAGGGCAAGGTCGTCGCCACGGTGGCCGCGGGGAGGCTGGCCTACTCGGCATGACGGGCTTCCTGCTCCTCGAGGACGGAACTCGGTTCCCCGGCCGCTCGGTCGGCGCGGACGGAATCGCCTTCGGCGAGGCCGTGTTCACGACCGCCATGTCCGGCTACCAGGAGGTCGTCACCGATCCGAGCTTCTCCGAGCAGCTCGTCTGCTTCACGGCGCCGATGGTCGGCAACTACGGCGTTTCGCCGGCGCGCTCGGAGTCGAGCCGCGCCCACGCCCGCGCGGTGCTCATGCGCCGGGCCGGGGGAGAGGCGTGGACGGAGTGGCTCGCCGAGCAGGGGATCGTGGCGCTCGACGAGCTCGACACGCGCGCGCTCGTCCTCCACCTGCGCGAGCGCGGAGCGATGCGGGCGGCGGCGGTCTCCGGCGAGTGCTCGGCGGCGAACGTGCTCGAGCAGGTGCGCGCCCAGCCGACGATGGCGGGGCGCAACCTCGTCGCCGGGGTCTCGCGGCCCGACAGCTACGTCGTCGGCCGCGGCGGGCCGCGGATCGCGGTGCTCGACTACGGCTGCAAGCGCTCGATCGTGGAACGCCTGCTCGCAGCCGGCGCGTCGGTCTGGGTGCTGCCGCACACGGCGACGGCCGACGAGGTGCTCGCCGCCGGCACGGAAGGCGTCGTGCTCTCGAACGGGCCCGGCGATCCGTCGGTCCTCACGGACGAGGTCGCGACCGTGCGCGAGCTGCTCGGCCGGGTTCCGATCCTCGGGATCTGCCTCGGCCACCAGCTGCTCGCCCAGGCGGTCGGGTTCGAGACGTTCAAGCTCCGGTTCGGCCACCGCGGCGCGAATCACCCGGTGCTCGAGACGAAGACGGGCCGCGTGCTCGTCACCGCGCAAAACCACGGCTTCGCGGTCGCGGAAGGCGGCGAGGCGGTCGTGACCCACACCTCGCTCTACGACGGAACCGTCGAGGGAATCGCGCTGCCCGAGCTCGGCGCGCGCTCGGTGCAGTTCCATCCCGAGGCGAGCCCGGGCCCGCACGACGCGCGGCCGTTCATCTCCGACTGGGTGGAAGGACTCGGGCTTGCCCAAGCGGCCTGACCTCCACTCGATCTGCCTGATCGGCTCGGGCCCGATCGTGATCGGCCAGGCCTGCGAGTTCGACTACGCCGGCAGCCAGGCGCTCAAGGTGCTGCGGGCCGAGGGATTCCGGACGATCGTCGTCAACTCGAACCCCGCGACGATCATGACCGACCCCGGCTTCGCGGATCGCACCTACCTGGAGCCGCTCGACCTCGAAGGCGTCGCGGACGTGCTGCGCCGCGAGCGCCCGGACGCGCTCCTGCCGACGCTCGGGGGCCAGACAGCCCTCAACCTCGCGTTGAGACTTTCGGAGGAGGGGATTCTGGACGAGCTGGGCATCGAGCTCGTCGGCGCGCCGGTCGACGTGATCGCCCGCGCCGAGGACCGCGAGCTCTTCCGCGAGACCGTCCGCTCGACCGGCCTGAGCGTCCCGGAGTCGCGGATCGTGAGCCTCGGCGACGAGCTGCCGGAAGGCCTCGCGTTCCCGGTCGTGCTGCGCCCGGCGTTCACGCTCGGCGGCCACGGCGGCGGGATCGCGTTCACGCCCGAGGAGCTTCCGGCGGCGCTCGACAAGGCGCTCCACGAGAGTCCGGTCGGCCAGGTGCTCGTCGAGGAGTACCTCGCGGGCTGGGACGAGTTCGAGCTCGAGGTGATCCGCGACCGCAACGACAACGTCGTGATCATCTGCTCGATCGAGAACCTCGACCCGATGGGCGTGCACACGGGCGACTCGGTCACGGTCGCGCCGCAGATGACGCTCTCCGACGAGGCCTACCAGGAGCTCCGCGACGCCGCGGCCGCGATCGTCCGGGCGGTCGGCGTCGAGACCGGCGGCTCGAACATCCAGTTCGCCCGCGAGCGCGAGACCGGCGACATCCGCGTGATCGAGATGAACCCGCGCGTCTCCCGCAGCTCCGCGCTCGCGTCGAAGGCGACCGGCTATCCGATCGCCAAGGTCGCGGCCAAGCTCGCCGTCGGCTACACGCTCGACGAGATCCCGAACGACCTGACGGGAACGACGCCCGCGAGCTTCGAGCCGACGCTCGACTACGTCGTCGTGAAGTTCCCGCGCTTCGCCTTCGACAAGTTCCCCGGCGCCGACCCGCGGCTGGGCACGCAGATGAAGTCCGTGGGGGAGACGATGGGGATCGGCCGCACGTTCACCGAGGCGTTCTTCAAGGCGATGCGAAGCCGCGAGCTCGACGGCGCGAGCGAGACGCCGTGGCTCACGACCGACGACCTTCCGGACGGCGTCCATCCATGGTTCCGCGCCGAGCTCGACCGCGCGCTCAACGCGCTCGAGCGGGTGCGCTGCAGCGACGACCTCGTCGAGCACGACTGGCTCGCGCTCAAGCGGCTCGGGTTCTCCGACGCCGCCGTCGCCGAGGCCTGCTCGACCGACGAGGCGACCGTGCGCTCGCACCGGATCGCCGCCGGCGTCCGCCCGGTCTACCGCCGGGTCGACTCCTGCGCCGCCGAGGTCGAGGCCGCGTCCAACTACTTCTACTCCACGTGGGGCGAAGCCGACGAGGCGCGCCCGGCCGAGGGGAAGCCGGTCGCGCTCATCCTCGGCTCGGGCCCGAACCGCATCGGCCAGGGGATCGAGTTCGACTACTGCTGCGTCCACGCGGCGAAGAGCTTCCGCGAGCTCGGCTACGAGGCCGTGATGGTGAACTGCAACCCCGAGACGGTCTCGACCGACTACGACACCTCGGACCGGCTCTACTTCGAGCCGCTCGACGCCGAGGCGGTGCTCGAGATCTGCGCCCGCGAGAAGCCGGCCGGCGTGACCGTCCAGTTCGGCGGCCAGACTCCGCTGAAGCTCGCGCACGCGCTCGAGCAGGCCGGGTACGCGATCTTCGGGACGCAACAGGACGCGGTCGACCTCGCCGAGGATCGCGAGCGGTTCGGCGCGCTCTGCGACGAGCTCGAGATCGCCGTCCCGCCGTGGGCGATGGCGACCGGGCCCGACGAGGCCGTCGCCGCCGCGGAAACCGTCGGCTACCCGGTTCTGGTGCGCCCGTCCTACGTCCTCGGCGGACGCCGGATGCGCGTCTGCTACTCGGCCGCCGATGTCGCCGCCGCCGTGGATCCCGGACATGCGCGTGCTGGTCGACCGGTTCATCGAGTCCGCGGTCGAGCTCGACGTCGACGCGCTCTGCGACGGCGAGCGCACCTACGTCGCCGCGGTCATGCAGCACGTGGAGGAGGCGGGCGTCCACTCGGGCGACTCGTCCTGCGTGCTCCCGGCGATCTCGCTCACCGACGACGAGCTGGAGCGCGTGCGCGACGTCGTTCGCCGCCTGGCTCCCGCGCTCGGCGTCGTCGGGCTCGTGAACGTCCAGCTCGCCCTCGTCGGCGGCGAGCTCTACGTCCTCGAGGCCAACCCGCGCGCCTCGCGCACGGTGCCGTTCGCGTCGAAGGCGATCGGCGTCAACCTGATCGACGCGGCCTGCCGCCTCATGGCCGGCGCCCGGCTCGACGAGCTGGCGCTGCCCCGCGAGGGAACCGCCGCGCAGGTGAGCGTCAAGGCCGCCGTCTTCCCCTTCGGCCGTTTTCCCGGCGCCGATCCGGTGCTCGGGCCCGAGATGCGCTCGACCGGCGAGGTCATGGCGAGCGCAGCCGACTTCCCGACCGCGTTCGCGAAAGCCGAGAGGGCCGCCGGCCGTCCGCTCCCCTCGAGCGGCCGTGCGTTCCTCTCGGTCGCGGACGTCGACAAGGAAGCGTCCGTCCGGCTCGCCGAGCGGCTCGCCGCGCTCGGGTTCGAGCTGCTCGCGACCGGCGGCACCGCAGCCGCGCTCGCCCGGGCCGGGATCGCGGTCACCGCCGTCCGCAAGGTCTCGGAGGAGGGCGAGGGCGCGACCGTCGTCGATCTCATCCGGCGCGAGCGCTGCGACCTCGTCATCAACACCCCGGCCGGGAGCGGCGCGCGCTCGGACGGCTACACGATCCGCGAGGCCGCCCTGGCCGCACGCGTCCCGTGCGTGACCACGATGGCCGGCGCCTCGGCAGCCGTGGCCGCCATCGCCGGCGCGCGGCACGAGCAGGCGCTGTCCCTGCAGGAGCGCGTTGCAGCGATCGCGGGCTAGCGTCGTCGCGGTCGATCCGGTCGGGCCGTACTCGCTCATCCGCGTCGAGCGCGGCGACCTCGATCCCGGCGAGCCCGGCCAGTTCTTCATGCTCCAGCCGCCCGGCCGGACGCTGCCGCGCCCGATGAGCCTCTGTCTCGCGCCGCCCGGCGAGCTCGCGTTCCTCGTCGACCCGATCGGTCTTGGGACGGAGGCGCTCGTCGCCTGCCGCGCCGGCGACACGCTCGACCTGCTCGGCCCGCTCGGCAACGGCTTCCGCCTCGACGTCGAGCGTCCGCTCCTCGTCGGAGGCGGCATCGGGATCGCGCCGCTTCCGTACCTGGCCGAGAAGCTCGGAGGCGCCCGCGCCGTGCTCGGCTTCCGCAGCGACCGCTTCGCCGAGGCCGCCTCGCTCATCCCCGGCGCCGAGGTCGTCGTCGAGCCGACGTACGTCACCGAGCTGATCGAGCCCGGCTGGGACGTCCTCGCCTGCGGGCCCGAGCCGATGCTCCATGCCGTCGCCGCGATCGCGCCCGACGCCCAGCTCGCATGCGAGGCCCCGATGGCCTGCGGCTACGGCGCCTGCTACGGCTGCGCGATCGAGATCGACGGGCAGCTGAAGCGGCTCTGCATCGAAGGGCCCGTGCTCGAAGCCAGGAGAGCGGCATGAGACGTCGCTTGCGATGTCTCACTCAGGCTGTGCGAGCTTCGCTCGTGCAGCCGTCTGAAATGACCAGTCGATGCGCTGAGCTTCAGGAGCCGACGGCGTGATCCTCAACGCGTCGGGCTGCCTCGACGCGCTGACCGCGCCAGACGTCGCGCGGTCCCTGGACGCCTTCGTGACCAAGACGGTCACGCCGCTCCCGCGCGAGGGCAACCCGCCGACGCGCATCGCCGAGACCGACACCGGGATGCTCAACTCGATCGGCCTCGCGAATCCCGGGATCGACCGCTTCCTCGAGGAGAACCTGCCGCAGCTCCAGCAGCTCGGCGTCCCGATCTGGGTCTCCGTCGGCGGCTTCGCGGCCGAGGAGTACGCCGACATCTGCGCCCGCCTCGACCGCGAGGACATCGCTGCGATCGAGCTGAACGTGTCCTGCCCGAACGTGGAGTCGCCGGTGGACACCGCCGAGGAGATCGTCATCGCGGCGCGCTCGGTCACGTCGAAGCCGCTCTACACGAAGCTCTCGCCGACGCTCCCGGACCTCCCCGCCGCAGCCGTCCGCGCCGCCGGAGCGGGGACCGACGGGCTCTCACTTGTAAACACGCTGCGGGGCCTCGCGCTCGATCCGCGGACGCTCGAACCGATCGTCGCCACGGCCACCGGCGGCCTCTCGGGACCCGGGCTTCGGCCCGTCGCGCTCGCCGCCGTGTACGGCTGCTACCGCGCCACGGGCCTTCCGATCGTCGGCATGGGCGGGGTCGAAACCGGCCGTCACGCGTTCGAGTTGATCGCCGCGGGAGCGTCCGCAGTTGCGCTTGGAACGGTGCTCTTCGCCGATCCCGGCGCGCCCTCTCGCGTGCGCGTGGAGCTAGAGGAGGAGGCGCGGGCCCGTGGGTTCGACCGTCCGGAGGACGCTCGTGGCATTGCTCACGGTGTGTTGTCCGAACGGACAAAAACGCCTGCAAAATCACCACAAACATAAGACTTGCGCGTAGGCGCGCTGGTGTTAGAATCGCCCGCCATGCAAGCGTCGAGAACACAAGTGCAGGCGCCCCTCCGCTCGCTCGACCAGCGGATGGAGGCGCTCCGCCGGGCGAACGAGATCCGCGTGCGGCGGGCTCAGCTCAAGAAGGACCTGAAGGCCGGCGACGTGCAGATCGAGGAGATCCTCTCGACGCCGCCGGAGTACGTCGAGACCGCGAAGGTCGTCGACATCCTCATGGCCGTTCCCAAGTTCGGGCGCGTGAAGGCGGCACGGTTCCTGAACCAGTGCCGGATCAGCCAATCCAAGACCGTGGGCGGCCTCTCCGAGCGGCAGCGCACGGAGCTGGTGGGCCTGCTGCGCCGCTGACCGTGGGCCCTGCAAGCGCCGCGCGGGGCCGTCTCATCGTGGTCACCGGCCCGTCAGGTGCCGGCAAGGGGACGCTCATCCGCAAGCTCGTCGGACGCCGCCGCGATCTCGAGCTCGCCGTGTCCGCGACGACGCGGCCGCAGCGCGACTCCGAGGTCGACGGCCGCGAGTACACGTTCCTCACGCCGGAGGAGTTCGTCCGGCGTATCGAGGCCGGCGAGTTCCTCGAGTACGTCGTCTACGTGTCCGGTCATCGGTACGGGACGCTGAAGAGCGAGATCGACCGGATCCTGTCCGCGGGGCACAGCTGCATCCTCGAGCTCGAGACCGAGGGAGCGCGGTGGGTCATGAAGCGCCGGCCCGACGCCGTGACCGTCTTCGTGACGCCGCCGTCGTTCGACGAGCTCGAGCGCCGCCTCCGCGCGCGCGCGACCGAGTCGACCGGCGAGATCGACGAGCGGCTCGAGCTCGCGCGCAAGCAGATGGCCGAGAAGGACGACTTCGAGCACGTGCTCGTGAACGACGACGTCGAGCGCGCCGTGGCCGAGCTCATGCTCCTCATCGACCGCCTGGAGGAAGGCGAGGACGCCCCGGCGGCGTAGGTAGACTGGCCCGCATGGAAACCGTGAGAGTCGATCAGCTTCTGAACCGCACCGAGTCCCACTACGGGCTCGTGATCATGGCCGCCAAGCGCGCGCGGCAGATCAACAACTACCACCACCAGCTCGGTGAGGGCGCCTTCGAGGACGTCGTTCCGCCCCTCGTCGAGTCGCGCTCGAAGAACTACCTGACGATCGCCCTGGAAGAGATCGCGCAGGGCAAGATCGCCGGCAAGACGCCGAAGAAGTAGCCCTCCAGCCGCAGCGGGCGTTTTCGCTGCCACAATTCGCCTGTGAGCGAGCCCAAACGCGTCATCGTCGGCGTCACCGGGTCGATCGCGGCGTACAAGGCCTGCGAGCTCGTCCGCCTGCTGGTGCGCGACGGGCACGAGGTCGTCCCGATCCTGACGCCCGGCGCCGAACGGTTCGTCTCGCTCGAGACCTTCGAAGCGCTCGCCCGGCGGGAGACTCCGCACGATCTGTATCCGCATCTCGCGCAGGCCGACCTCCTCGTCGTAGCGCCGCTCTCGGCGTCGACGCTCGCCAAGCTCGCCCACGGCTTCGCGGACACGGTGCTCACCGAGGCCGCGCTCGCGTTCCGCGGGCCGGTGCTGCTCGCGCCCGCGATGAACGTGCGGATGTGGGAGCACCCGGCGACCCGTGCGAACGCCGCACTCGTCGTGGAGCGCGGCTGCGAGCTGATCGGGCCTGTAACCGGGGAGCTGGCCGAGGGCGAGGTCGGCGCCGGGCGCATGGCCGAGCCCGAGGCGATCGCCGCGCGCTGCCGTGAGCTGCTCGGCGCACCGGCTGCGCAACCGCTGGCCGGCAAGCGCGTGCTGGTGACCGCCGGAGGGACCCGCGAGCCGCTCGACACGGTCCGGTTCCTCGGCAACCGCTCCTCCGGGAAGATGGGCGTCGCCCTGGCCGCGGAGGCGCGCGGCGCGGGGCGGACGTGACCTTGCTCGCCGCCAATCTCTCCGTCCCGGCGCCGTCGGGTGTCGAGGTGGTGCAGACGCCGAGCGCCGCCGATCTGGCCCGCGAGGCGCTCGCCCGCTCCGACGCGGACATCGTCCTCATGGCGGCCGCGGTCGCCGACTACCGGCCGGCCGAGGCGCTGGGTTCGAAGCGCTCCAAGGACGGGGACGCGTGGGACGTGACGCTCGAGCCGACCGACGACGTACTCGCAGAGCTGGGCCGGCGGCGGACGGACGGCCAGATCCTGGTCGGCTTCGCCGCCGACGAGGGGGAGGCTGGACTCGAACGCGCGCGACTGAAGATGGCGCGAAAGAACGGAACCCTTTTCGTCTTCAACGACGTATCAAGGAGCGACATCGGATTCGACGCTGACCAAAACGAGGTTGTCGTCGTCTCACCCCAAGGAGATCGAACGATTTCGAAGCGCGACAAAAGCGCAGTGGCCGCGGCTATCCTCGACGAGGTCGGGGCACTGCTCGAAGGAGGCTGAATCCATGGAAGAGTCGGTCGCAGGCGTCCGAACGGAGCCGCTGCAAACCGAACGTGCCGCCGAGTTGGCGCGTCGCATCACCGGGAACCTCCGGCATGTGATGCACGCGCCCGACGAGACGCTGGACCTCTGCGTCCTGTGTCTCTTCGCCGAGGGTCACCTGATCATCGAAGACCTCCCGGGCGTGGGGAAGACGACGCTCGCGAAGGCGCTCGCCCGCTCGCTCGACCTCAAGTTCTCGCGGATCCAGTTCACGCCCGACCTGCTTCCGTCGGACGTCACCGGCGTGAACGTCTACAGCCAGTCCTCGCAGGAGTTCGCGTTCCGGCCGGGCCCGGTGTTCGCGAACGTGCTGCTCGTCGACGAGATCAACCGGACGTCGCCGAAGACCCAGGCCGCGCTGCTCGAGGCGATGCAGGAGCGCCAGGTCACGGTCGACGGCGCCACGTACCCGCTCGACCCGCCGTTCATCGTCATGGCGACGCAGAACCCGATCGAGTACGAGGGCACGTATCCGCTGCCCGAGGCGCAGCTCGACCGCTTCACGATGCGGATCTCGCATCGGCTACCCGCCGCTCGCAGGCCGAGGCGCAGATGCTCACCGAGCAGACGACCGAGCAGCCGCTCGACGGGCTCGAGCCCGTGGCCAACGCCGAGGACGTGCTCGCGGCGATCGACGGACGCGCGCGGGGTCTACGTGGAGGAGAGCGTCAGCGCTACGTCGTCGCGCTCCTGCGCCACGACGCGCGGCGACGCCGGCTCTTCCTCGGCGCCAGCCCGCGCGCCGGGATCGAGCTGCTCCGCGTCGCGAAGGCGCGGGCGCTCGTCGCCGGGCGCGACTACGTGCTCCCCGACGACGTGCAAGGCGGTCGCCGCCGCCGTGCTTGCGCACCGGCTGATCCTCGCGCCGGAGGCGCGCGCGAGCGGCCTCTCCGCCGAGGACGTCGTGCGCGAGGCTGTCGAGAGCACGTCCGTCCCGGCGTAAGGACGCTGTGCTGACCGACCGCGGCCGGTCGCTGCTCGCTCCTCGGCGGGGTCGTCTACGTCTTCGCCTGGGCGTTCGGCGCACGGGCGCTCTACCCGCTCGCGGTCGGGCTCGTCCTCGCGGTCGTCGCTGGCGGCGCTCTGGGTGCGGATGCTGCGGCGGCCGATGCGGCTGCGCCGCTCGCTCTGGCGCGGGGAGCACCTCGCCGGCGACGACGTGCACGTCGGGCTCGAGCTGGACGTGCAGGGCTGGATGCCGCCGCTCCCGCTCGTCGCGCGCGAGTCGATCGCGCGGCTCGGCGAGCAGGAGGCCGTCGCTGCGGCGTTCGCCCGGCGGTCTCGCGGGCGGCTACATCGTCCCGGCCGTGCCGCGCGGGCGCTACGCGATCGCGTCCTCGTCGGTCGTCCTCGAGGATCCGTTCGGCCTCGAGCGAATCGAGGTCGCCGCTCTCGCGCCCGGCCGCGCTGCTCGTCTATCCGCGCCTCGTCGAGCTCGAGACGATCTTCTCGGACGCCGGCGGCCGCACGCCCGGGGGAAGGCAGCTGATCATGCGCCGGCCGACGGGCTTCGAGCTGCACTCGGTGCGCGAGCACGAGCAGGGCGAGTCGCTGCGCCGCGTCCACTGGCCGTCCACGGCTCGCCGCGGCGAGCTGATGGTGAAGGAGCTCGAGGACGCGCCAAGGGATGAGGCGGCCGTGTTTCTCGACGCCGATGCGGCGGGACTCGTCGGCTCCGCGCCCGACTCGACGTTCGAGATGGGGCTGCGCGCCGCGGGCTCGATCCTCCACGCGCACGTGAAGCGCAGCCGGCACGCGGCGCTGATCGTGAGCACGCCGTCGCCGACCTACCACCGCGTGCACACGCTCGACGGCGACTGGCACGGCGCGCTCGAGCTGCTCGCCGCCGTCGAGCCGAACGGCCACGTGCCCGGCCTCGGCGATCCTCTCGGACGAGTCCGGCGCGGCCTCCCGTGCGCTCGAGCTCACGGTCGTGACGTCCACGCTCACGACCCGCCTCGTCGACCGCCTCCTTCAGCGCACGCTCGCCCATCACGGCGCGGCGCTCGTCTACGTCGATCCGACGAGCTTCGCCGACGACACCATTCCCGAGGAGGAGCGCGGCGGCCCGACCGAGTCGAGCGTCCAGCTGCTCCGGCTCGACCGCGCGGGCGTGCCGATTCTCGTCCTGCGCCGCGGCGACGACCTGGCGACGAAGCTGGCCGGCGGGATCCAGGCGCCCGAGACGAAGGCGGCCGCCGGTGCTTAGGACGATCACCGGATACCTGCTCGCAGCGGTCGTCATCTCCGCCGCCTGGCTCGGCCTGGAAACGGGCGAGGCGGCCGGCGAAGAGGCGATCGTCCTCGTCGGCCTGGCGTTCCTGCCCGCGCTGGCCGTCCAGCTACGCCGGAACTGGTACATCGTCGGCGCGATCGCCGCGCTGGTCCACGCTGCTCGCGCTCTCCGTGGCGTTCGGTGTCTCGCTCGCGAACGCACGGCCCTTCGACGACCGCGATTTCTTCGGGCCCACGCTGGACGCATTCCAGGAGGGCGCGCTCGCCTTCTTCGACACGCGGGTCCCGTTCGACCCCGTCCAGCTGCGTCGAGATGCACGGCGTCGTCCTCTTCGCGCTCTTCGCGTTCACGGCGGCGACCGGTATCGCCATCGCCGCCCGGAGGATCCTCGTCGCGGTCGCGATCCTCGCGCTCGGCGCCGGGTGGCCGACCACGATGCTCTCGATCGGCCCGTCCTCGAACCGCGATCTCGTGCTCGGCTCGCTGATCCTCGGGACGGCGCTGGCGCTCCTCGCGCTCTACCGGCCCGGCGTGCGCAGCCTCGTCCCGGCCGCGATCCTCGGGCTGGCGCTCGTGGTCGTCGCCGTCGGCGGCGCCACCACCAACGCGGTCGCAAAGGACGGCTTCGTCAACTGGTCGCGCTGGGATCCGTACGACCGGCCCGACGATCCGGTCGACGTGAGCTACGTGTGGGACGGCAACTACGGCGGCATCCGGTTCCCGGACAAGCGCACGACGGTGCTCCGCATCAAGGCCTCCGGACTGCAGAGCCGCCTCTACTGGCGCGCGACGACGCTCGACGTCTACAACGGCGCCGGCTGGATCGAGCAGCTCGACCCGTCGAACCGGTTCGACGCGGGCGAGGACGTCGTCCCGGCCGGCGACGACCCGTTCCTGCCCGCCGAGGCGAGGAAGCGGAGCGGCCAGACGAAGCAGGAGGTCGAGGTCGAAGCGCTGGCCGAGTCGCGGCTCCTCGGGTCGTCGCAGGCGGTGCGCTGGCGGACGCTCCGGCGAGGACGGCGCGCTCCTCATGACGAACGGCGCGGTCGTCCTGAACCGCGAGCTCGAGCAGGGAGAGCGCTACACGGTCTGGAGCTACATCCCGAAGGACGCGACGCCGAAGGTGCTCTCCGAGGCGGGCACCGAGTATCCCGGCGCGATCTACCCGTACCTGCTCGCGCAGCCCGAGCTCGACGCGACCGCCCTGCCGCGGTTCGGCGCGCCCGGGCGCGACCAGTACATGGAGGACCTCTTCGACGAGTCGGTCGACGCGCAGGACCACCGCACCGTCTACGACACCGCGAAGGTCGTGACCGCCGGCCAGGACACGCCCTACGGCGCCACCGTCGCACTGCTCTCCTGGTTCCGCGGGGAGGAGGGAGGCTTCAGCTACACGGAGCAGCCGCCGGTCGAGCTCGCGACGAAGCCGCTCCTCTCCTTCCTCGACACGAAGCAGGGCTACTGCCAGCACTTCGCCGGCGAGATGGCTCTCATGCTGCGCTACCTGGGTATCCCGGCGCGCGTGGCCGCGGGATTCACGAGCGGCACCTACAAGTCCGGCGCCGACGAGTGGGTCGTCACCGACCACGACGCGCACACCTGGGTCGAGGTCTTCTTCCCGGGCGTCGGCTGGCTCACGTTCGACCCGACGCCGGGCCGCGGGCAGATCGACGCCGCGTTCGATCCCTACTCGGACCGCTTCGACGCCCGTGAGGCCGCGGCTCTCGGCGGCGCGTTCCTCGACATCCCCGAGGTGGGCGAGCGCGCGGCACTCCTCGAGGCGCGCGAGTCCGGAGCCGGCGGCGCGAGCGGCGCGGTCACCGAAGTCGTCTCGCACCGCGGGACGAGCATCGTCGCGATGATGCTCGCGCTCCTCGTCGGGACGGCCGTCGCGATCGTCCTGCTCAAGCTCGTCGTGCGGCGCGTCCGGCTGTGGCGGCGCGATCCACGCGCAGTCGCGGCTGCCTGTCGACGCGACCTGGCGGGCTACCTCGCCGACCAGGGGAAGACCGTCCCGTCGAGCGCGACGCCGCGCGAGCTCGGCGATGTCGCCGCGCACGCGTTCAACGTCGATCCGGGCCCGTTCGTCTCGGCGCTGACGACGGCTCGCTATGCGCCGCTTCCGGCCGCCGGGCCTGGTGCCGCGCGCGCTCTGCGCGAGCTGCGCCGGCTGCGGCGGACGCTCGGCAAGCGGAACGGGCTCTACAACCGCCTCCGCGGCGCGGTCAGCCTGCGCTCGCTCACGACTTGACCGGACGCGGCTCTTGACCCGGTCCGTATCTTGAGTAGTGAGATGAGCGAGTCTGAGACCTACGATCTTTTCCTCAAGGCCAGGGAGCAGATGAAGCAGGGGATGAACGCCCAGGCGGCCGTGTCCCTGGAGAAGGCCAAGCGCCGCGAGCCGACCAAGAAGTCGATCCGCGAGGCGCTCGGCATCGCCTACTTCCGCTCCAGCCGGTTCGCCGAGGCCGAGCGAGAGTTCCGCGTGCTCGTCGAGCTCGAGCCGGTGGACGACTACGCGCACTTCGCGCTGGCCCGGTCGTTGCAGAAGCAGGGCCGAGCGGACGAGGCGAAGGGCGCATCTGCGCCTCGCCGCGACGCTGCGCCCCGAGCGCCGCGACTACCGCATCGCGCTCAAGTCCGTCTCCGCCGTAGGCTCGCCGCATGCGAGCGGTCGTCCAGCGGGTGCGCGAGGCGCGCGTCGTCGTCGACGGCGAGACCGTGGGGGAGATCGGCCCAGGCCTCTGCGTGCTGCTCGGGATCGCGGCCGGCGACGCCGAGGCCGAGGTCGACCGCCTGGCCGGGCGGATCGCGCGGCTGCGGATCTTCGAGAACGACGAGGGGAAGTTCGACCGCAGCGTTCTCGACACGGGCGGCTCGGTCCTCGTCGTCAGCCAGTTCACGCTCGTCGCGGACACCTCGAAGGGCAACCGGCCGAGCTTCACCGAGGCGGCCCGGCCGGAGGAGGCGGAGCCGCTCTACGAGCGCTTCTGCGCGGCGCTTCGGGCCGAGGGCGTCCCCGTCGAGACGGGCCGCTTCGGGGCCCGCATGAGGTCGAGATCGCGAACGACGGCCCCGTAACGATCGTCCTCGAGACCTAGGCGCCGACGGGGCGCGCCCTCTTGTAACGAGCGGTCGAACGGTTGTACAACTCATTAATGCGGCGCGACAACCGGAGGGTCCGGCGACTGGCGGGGGTCGTACTCGTGGTCGTGACGGGCGCGCTTCTCGCGCCGGGGCTCGCCGACGCGGCGACGCACCTCAGGTTCGTCGTCAACCCGGTCGCGAGCATCCAGTCGGGAACCGTCTTCAACGTGCAGGTCGATGCTGCCCTGGCGAACCAGACTCGGGACCTCGCCTTCACGGGCAACATCACCCTGAGCGCCGCGGCGGTGGGCGGATCGAACTTCACGGCCGGCAACGTGCAAGCCGCGAGTGCGGGCCTCGCGTCGTTCAATGTCTTCCTCAACAACGCGGCCGACACCTACCAGATCACCGCGTCGAGCTCGGGTCTGACCTCGGCCACGAGCAGCACGTTCAACGTCACCGCCTCGCACCTCACCGTGACGAGCGTGATCGCGAACATGCAATCCGGGACCGCGTTCAGCGTCTCGGTGCAGGCTCGCGACGGGAACAACAATCTTGCGGAGAACTTCAACGGAACCGTGTCGCTCAACGCAGCCGCGACGGGTGGCTCGAACTTCAACGGCGGGACCGCTTCGCAAAGCGCTGTGGCTGGGACGGCGACCTTCAACTCGCTGGTGCTGAACAACGCGGCGAACAACTACACGGTCACCGCGTCGAGCACGGGGCTGACCAGCGGCGTCAGCAATTCCTTCAACGTCACGGCGACGCATCCTCGCCGTGCTCGCGAGTCGCGAACGTCCGCGCCGGAGACCCGTTCAACGTCCAGGTGCAGGGTCGCGACGCGAACAACACCATAGCGGAGAACTTCACCGGAACCGTGTCGCTCAACGCGAGCCGCGACGGGTGGCTCGAACT
The DNA here is from genome assembly GCA_963705875.1 of uncultured Actinomycetes bacterium. Classification (GTDB taxonomy): domain Bacteria; phylum Actinomycetota; class Thermoleophilia; order Gaiellales; family Gaiellaceae; genus CAVRUF01. Next base: position 835,647 of record OY970117.1, read on the forward strand.
TCAACGGCGGGACCGCCACGGTAGGCGCTGTGGCCGGGGTGGCGACCTTCAACTCGCTGGTGCTCAACGACGCGGCGAACGGATACACACTCTCGGCGGTGAGCCCGGGGCTGACCGGCGGCGTGAGCAACTCCTTCAACGTCACCGCACGGCAGCTCGTGGTGACGAGCGTGATCGCGAACATGCAAGCCGGAACCGCGTTCAGCGTCTCGGTGGAGGCTCGCGACGGGAACAACAACGCTGCGGAGAACTTCAACGGAACCGTCGTCGCTCAACGCGAGCGCGCCGGCTGGTGGCTCGAACTTCAACGGCGGGGTCGCCTCGCTCAGCGCCGTGGCCGGGTTTGTGACCTTCAACTCGCTGGCGCTCAACAACGCGGCGGACAACTACACGATCACGGCGTCGAGCGCGGGGCTGATCAACGGCGTCAGCAACGCCTTCAACGTCACGGCGACGCACCTCGCGGTGCTCGCGATCGCGAACGTCCGCGCCGGAGACGCGTTCAACGTCCAGGTGCAGGCTCGCGACGCGAACAACAACGTCGCGGAGAACTTCACCGGGAACGTGTCGCTCAACGCGGCCGCGACGGGTGGCTCGAACTTCACGGGGGGAACCAAGAACGCAAGCGCCGTGGCCGGGGCGGTCGCCTTCAACTCACTGGTGCTCAACAACGCGGCGAACGGATACACGGTGCACCGCGTCGAGCGCGGGGCTCACCAACGGCGTGAGCAACTCCTTCAACGTCACCGCACGGCAGCTCGTCGTGGCGAGCGTGATCTGGAACCTGCGAGCCGGAGACGGGTTCGACCTCGAGGTGGAGGCTCGCGACGGGAACAACAGCCTCGCGGAGAACTTCGTCGGGGCCGTGTCGCTCACCGCCGCCGCTACGGGCGGCTCGAGCTTCGCGTCCTCTGTGTCGCAAGCGGCGGTATTCGGCAGCGCCAACTTCAACGCGCTGCAGCTCCTGAACGCGGCGAACGGCTACACGGTCACCGCGGCGAGCACGGGGCTCATCGACGGCGTGAGCAACTCCTTCAACGCGACCGCGGCCGGTCTCGCGATCCAGGCGTTCGGCACCCCGCGCTCGGGCGATGCGTTCAACGTCGAGGTGCGTGTCGTCGACGCGCAGTCGACCCCGCAGATCGCCGAGAACTTTGGAGGAGGAAGCATCGGTCTCGCGCTCGTCGTTCCGACCGGAGGATCTCTGCATTCGTGACCCCGCCCGGCGCTGAGGCCACGGTCGGCGGCGTGGCCACCTTCGACGACCTCAAGCTCTTGAACGCCGCGGACGGGTACGAGCTCGATGCGAGCGGGTCCGGCCTAGCGGGCTCGAGGCTCTTCGATGTCGGGGCGAGCGGCCTCGTGTTCATGACGCCGAGCACCGACAAGGTGGCCGGTCAGGGCTTCGGCGTGCAGCTCGAGGCGCGAGACGCGCAGAACAACCTCGCGGAGGACTTCGACGGTCCCGTCCAGCTCTCGGCGGCCGCGCCCGGCGCCGGGGCGAACTTCGCGGGGGGAACCAAGACGAAGAACGGCGCCGGTGGGGTCGTGACGTTCGCGGGCTGAAGCTGGACCGAGCCGCGAAGGACTACTCGCTGAGCGCGGCCGCCGGTGATCTCTCGGCCGGGAGCGACGCGTTCGACGTCGTCGGCGACGTGATGTCGCGCACGCTGACGCTCAAGCTGAGCGGCGGTTCGCGAGCGGGGTCGTGAAAGCGCGGATCCGGCGCGCGGTGCCGAAGCGGCATGATCGTGCGGATCCAGAGAAAATCCGGCCGCCGCTGGGTCACGGTCGGGATCGACACGACGAACGGCTCGGGCGCCTACAGCGAGCGGATCGGCACCAGGCGCGGCACCTACCGCGCCGTTACGCCGCGCGCGACGTGGCCGTCTCCGACCACGTCCTGCCTCGCCGCCACGTCTCCCACCAGGGTCAAGCGCTAGGTCTCTGCGGGAGGCGAGGCGCAGGGGGCCGCTCGAGGCTCAGTTGCTATCCTGCTTACAGACATTTCCCAGGCATTTGGAAATGGGCGCGCGGCGCCCATTTTTTGTCAGGAGAGAGGACATGGCGAACGTCTATGACACCGAGCGCGAGCTGCGAAGCGAGATGGCCGAGAAGGTCAGCCGCAGCCTGCCCGGGGTCGAGGTTCTCGCCGTGGAGCTTCGCGGGCCCGACCGGGCCTGCGTCTTCCTCGACCGCGACTCCGGCGTGGATCACGAGCTCTGCGCCCAGGTCACGGACGTCCTGCGCGACTACCTGGACACGTACTCGCTCGAGGTCTCTTCGCCGGGCTTCGAGCGGCCGCTGCGCACCCGCGAGCACTTCGCGGACGCAGTCGGCAAGCGCGCCAAGCTCCGCACTGCGGCCGCGGTCGAAGGCCGGTCGAAGTTCAAGGGCGAGATCGTGGAAGCGGGGACGAGCGCAGTGACCGTCGCGGTCGCCGACAACGAGCGCATCGACGTGCCCTACGGCGCGATCGTGCGCGGCAATCTGATCGACGAAGGGTGACGAGATGAGCCGAGAGATTCTGGAGGCAGTCAGGGAGATCGAGCGCGAGAAGGGGATCGAGGAAGACACCCTCGTCCGCGCGCTCGAGGACGCCCTGCTGGCCGCCTACAAGAAGACCCCCGGCGCAGCGCGCCACGCACAGGTCGAGCTCGACGGCAACGGAGACTTCCGCGTCTGGTCGGTCGAGCTGCCCGAAGACATCGAGTCGCGGCTGATCGAGGAGGCGCGAGAGCGCGCGATCACCGAGCTCGAGGAGGCGGAGACCGAGGCCGGCGAGCGCAACCACACCCTGATCCTCGACGAGGAGCTCGACATCGACTGGTCCGGGTCCCCGCCGACCAGGTGAAGCGCGCCGACGTCACCCCCGAGAACTTCGGCCGCATCGCGGCGCAGACGGCCAAGCAGGTCATCCAGCAGCGGATCCGCGAGGCCGAGCGCGCGATGATGTACGACGAGTACGTCGACCGCGTGACCGAGGTCGTCACCGGGATCGTCCAGCAGGCCGGCGACCGCAACAACATCCTCGTCGACCTCGGCAAGGTCGAGGCGCTCCTGCCGCGCTCCGAGCAGGTGGACGGCGAGCGCTACGAGCAGGGCTCGCGGATCAAGGCGGTCATCACCGAGGTCCGCTCGGGCACCAAGGGCCCGCAGGTCATCCTCTCCCGGCGCGATTCCGAGCTGATCAAGACGCTCTTCGAGCTCGAGGTCCCGGAGATCGCCGACGGGCTCGTGGAGATCCGCGGCGTCGCCCGCGAGCCGGGCTACCGCTCGAAGATCGCCGTCGAGTCGCACGCCCAGGGCGTCGACCCGGTCGGCGCGTGCGTCGGGCCTCGCGGCTCGCGCGTGCGCATGGTCGTGTCCGAGCTGCGCGGCGAGAAGATCGACATCATCCCGTGGAACGCGGAGCCGGCCCGGTTCATCGCCAAGGCGCTCTCGCCGGCGCGCGTCCGCGAGGTGCTCGTCGACGACGAGTCCCGCGAGGCGACCGTCGTCGTGCCGGACGACCAGCTGTCGCTCGCGATCGGCAAGGAGGGCCTGAACGCCCGCCTGGCCGCGCGGCTCACCGGCTGGAAGGTCGACATCGAGTCCGAGACCGACTTCGCGCGCGCCGAGGCGCAGGCGGCCTTCGGCGGCGACGTCGAGGGCGACGACTTCTCGGGCCGCTGCTCGGCGATTCTCTCGAACGGCAAGCGCTGCCCGAACGCCGCGCTTCCGAGCTCGCGCTACTGCGGGATCCCGGAGCACGCCGCGCTCGCCGACCTGCCGCAGGAAGAGGTTCCCGTGCCGGCCGAGGTCGCAGCCGATGCGTCTTCGGACGAGGAGGGGGAGCAGGCTGACGAGGCGTGAGCGAGCCCGTTCGGACGTGCGCGGGCTGCGGGCGCAGAGCGCCGCAGTCCGAGCTGATGCGCTTCGCGGCGCCGGACGGAACGCTCGTCGCGGATCCGTCGCGGCGGCTGCCGGGCCGCGGCGCGTACACGCACCGGAGCGCCAAGTGCTTCTCCAAGGCGGCGGCCGGTGGCGCGTTTTCGCGCCGATTGCGCATGCGAGTGCAAATTCCGGACGAGTTGATGGCGCTTTTCCCGGAGGGGTAGGGTCACACGATGACTGATCGAAACAGGCCGCTGAGGCCGCGGGGAGGCTCGCCGGGAGGCAAGCGCCGCCGCCGCGTCGTCATCGATTCCCAGGCGAACCGTCCGCGCCCCGACGCGCGCGGACGCGGCGCCGACCCGGCGCCCAAGCCGGCCTCGACCGCGCCGCCTGCTCCGGCGCCGACCGGACCGTTTTCGATTCCGTCCGGCGCAACCGTCAAGGACGTCTCGGCCGCGATCGGGAAAACCGTCCCCGAGATCATGAAGTTCCTCATGGGCGCCGGCGAGATGGTGAGCGTCACGCAGTCGCTCTCCGACGAGGCGATCGAGCTGATCGCCGCCGAGTTCGAGCGCGAGGTGACGATCAAGCACGCCGACGAGGAAGAGCTCGAGCCGGAGATCTACGAGGACGATCCCGACGATCTCCAGGCGCGGCCGCCGGTCGTGACGATCATGGGCCACGTCGACCACGGGAAGACCTCGCTCCTCGACGCGCTGCGCGAGTCGGCCGTCGTCGAGACCGAGGCGGGCGGGATCACGCAGCACATCGGCGCCTACCAGGTCGACCATTCCGGCCGCCGGATCACGTTCCTCGACACGCCGGGCCACGAGGCGTTCACGGCGCTCCGCGCCCGCGGCGCGAAGGTCACGGACATCGCCGTCCTGGTCGTCGCCGCCGACGACGGCGTCATGCCGCAGACGGTCGAGTCGATCAACCACGCCCGCGCCGCCGCGGTGCCGATGGTCGTCGCCGTGAACAAGATCGACCGCGACGACGCGAATCCGCAGAAGGTGCGCCAGGAGCTCGTCGCGCACGGGATCCAGCCGGAGGAGTGGGGCGGCGACGTGCAGTTCGCCGACGTCTCGGCCAAGACGAAGGAGGGCCTCGACAACCTGCTCGAGCGGATCCTCCTCGTCGCCGACGCCGAGCTCGAGCTGAACGCGAACCCGGCCACGGAGGCATCGGGCCCGATCATCGAGAGCCGGCTGGACATCGGCCGCGGCCCGGTCGCGACGATGCTCGTCCAGCGCGGAACGATCCGAGTGGGCGAAGCGATCGTCGCGGGCGACGCGTGGGGCAAGGTCAAGGCATTGCACGACTACCGCGGCGAGCGCGTCGAGTCGGCCGGCCCGGGCACGCCGGTCGAGGTGCTCGGCTTCGACAAGCCGCCGTCGGCGGGAGAGCTCGGCCGCGTGGTCGAAAACGACAAGCAGGCCCGCCACCTCGCCGGCCTGCGCAGCCAGCGCCTGCGCTCGGAGCAGTTCGCGCGGCGCGCGACGAAGGGCGTCTCGCTGGAGGATCTCTTCACGCGCATCGCCGAGGGCGGCGTCCAGGACCTGAACATGGTCGTGAAGGCCGACGTGCAGGGCTCGATCGAGGCCGTGATCGGCGAGCTCGGGAAGATCCGCCACCCGGAGGTTCGCGTGAACGTGATCCACACGGGCATCGGCGGGATCACCGAGTCGGACGTGATGCTCGCGTCCGCGTCGAACGCGATCGTGGTCGGCTTCACCGTGCGGCCGAACGCCGAGGCGCGGCTCCTCGCCGAGCGCGAGGGCGTCGACGTCCGGACGTACCGCGTCATCTACCAGCTCACCGAGGACATCGAGCAGGCGCTCGTCGGAATGCTCTCGCCCGAGCGCGTCGAGGAGACGATCGGCGAGGCCGAGGTGCGCGCGCTCTTCCGCGCGTCGCGGATCGGCGTCATCGCCGGCTGCTACGTCACGAACGGGACGATCCGGCGCAACGCGCAGGTGCGGGTCGTCCGCGACGGCACCGTCGTCATCGAGACGACCGTCTCGAGCCTCAAGCGCTTCAAGGACGACGTCCGCGAGGTGCAGCAGGGCTTCGAGTGCGGCATCTCGCTCGAGGGCTTCAACGACGTGAAGGAAGGCGACGTCCTCGAGTTCTTCGAGACGCGCGAGATCGAGCGCACCGACCTCTCCGCACCGGCGCCGGTCGAGCCCGAGCCAGAGCCCGAAGCCAGAGGCCGAGGCCGAGCCCGAGCCCGACGACGCCGAGTAGCGGCCCGGCCGTGTCAGGCGGCTACGTAGGAATCCTCTGGGTCGAGCTCCATTTCCCCGAGGCCGGATCGCTGAAGGGAAAGCGCAAGTACGTGCAGTCCGCGAAGGCTCAGCTCCAGCGACGCTTCGGCGCCTCGGTGGCCGAGGTCGCCCACCACGACCTGTGGCAGCGTGCGGGCCTGACGGCCGCGTTCGCCGCGCGCGAGCTGGGGGAGCTCGACCACCTGATGGACGACGCCGAGCGCTATCTCGGCGGCCAGGAATGGGAGCTTGAGCCGGGTGGTGCGCGAGGTGGTGACGGTCGAGTGAGCGAGCGGATGCGGCGCGTGAACGAGTCGGTGCGCGAGGTCGTCTCGGAGGCGATCGTCGGGCTCAAGGACCCGCGCATCGGCTTCGTCACGGTCACGGGCGTGGACACGAGCCCCGATCTGCGGCACCTCGACGATCTACGTCAGCGTGCTCGGCTCCAAGAAGAAGCAGCGCAAGTCGCTCGAGGGCCTCGAACTCGTCGCGCGGGCGCGCTGCAGGAGCACCTGGCGACCGAGCTCCGCATGAAGCGGACCCCGCAGCTGACCTTTGAATACGATCCCACGGTCGAGCAGGGCGTCCGGATGTCCAAGCTCATCGACGAACTCACTCCCGATGACGAACCACAAGACTGAGCTGGAGCAGATCGCCGCCGCGCTGCTCGGCGCACGAGCGGTTCGTCGTCACGACCCACGAGAACCCCGACGGCGACGCGCTCGGCTCGCTCCTCGCGACGACGCTGACGCTGCGCGCGCTCGACAAGGAGGTCGAGATGTACCTCCACGGCGAGGTGCCGCTTCCGAACGAGTACGAGTTCATGGCGCTCGACGGGCTCGTGCGCGGCCCGGCTCCGCCGATGGAGGGGCGCGTGCTGGTCGCGGTCGACTGCGCGAACGAGAGCCGCCTCGGGCCGGACCCGGACGCGATCATCGGCACGGCCGAGCTGGTCGTGAACATCGACCACCACCACGACAACAGCCTGTTCGGCGGCATCAACCTGATCGTCGCCGAGGCCTCGTCGACGGGCGAGATCCTCCGCGACGTGATCCGCGAGGTCGGCGTCGCGCTGACGCCCGCGATCGCCGAGGCGCTCTACATCGCGATCGTCACGGACACGGGCCGCTTCCAGTACTCGAACACGACCGCGCACTCGCTGCGGCTGGCCGCCGAGCTGGTCGATGCCGGCGCGGACGTCCATCGGGTGTTCCAGGGCGTCTACGAGAGCGTCGCGTTCGCGAAGCTGAAGCTCGTCGCCCGCGCGCTCGAGACGCGCGCAGCTCTACGAGGACGACCGCGTCGTCGTCTCGCACCTCGAGCGCGAGGACTTCCAGGCGACCGGTGCCGCGGAGCCGTTCTCGGAGGGCGTCATCGACTACCTGCGCGCCGTCGAGGGCGTCGAGCTGGCGGCGCTCGATCCGGCGGCCGCCGAACGAGCTCGGCCCGAACCGGCGGATCAGCCTGCGGACGACCGAGGAGGATCTCGACGTCTCGGCGATCGCGCGCAAGAGCGGCGGCGGCGGCCATCGCCAGGCGGCGGGCTTCTCCGTCCGACGCGACGGTCGAGGAGATCACCGACTTCATCCGCCGCGAGTACCTGGCCCAGGTGGCCGCGAACCGCGCCTGATCTCGGTTCTCCCCGGGGGACCCCGGTAGCGCTTCCCCCGCTTACGAGCGTATCCGCGAAACTCTCGCGTGTGGCGCACGATTCGAGCCGAGATGCGCACGGAAGCGTGCCGAACCCCGCTGGCGGGCTTGTCCTCGTGGACAAGGAGGCGGGGCCGTCCTCGTTCCAGGTCGTCGCGGCGGGTTCGCAACCGCTTCGGCCTGAAGGCCGGGCACGCCGGGACGCTCGACCCGTTCGCGACCGGGCTGCTCGTCTGCCTCGTCGGCCGCTCCACGCGGCTCGCGCGCTACCTCGTCGGGCTCGACAAGCGCTACCTGACGACGATCCACCTCGGCGTGCGCACGGACACCGGCGACCTGGAGGGGACCGAGCTCGAGACGACGCCGATCCCGACGCTCGCCGACATCGAGGCGCTGCGCGGCGAGGTCGAGCTGCCGATCCCGGCGGCCTCGGCCGTGAAGATCGACGGCGAGCGCGCGTACAGCCTGCACCGGCGCGGCGTCGCGGTCGAGATGCCGGTGCGGCGCTCGACGATTCGCGCGCTCGAGATCGTCCGCTTCGAGCCGCCAACCCTCGACCTCGACTTGAGTGTTTCGACCGGGACGTACATCCGCTCGATCGCCGACGTGCTCGGCGGCCACTGCACCGCGCTGCGGCGCACCGAGGTCGGCCCGTTCCGCATCGAGGATGCCGACGAGGAGCGCGTCCTGACTCCGCTCGCCGCCGTGCCGCACCTGCCGCGGATCGACCTGGACGAGGACGGAGCGCGCGCGGTCGCATCGGGCCGCCAGGTAGCGGCGGACGCCGAGGGACCCGTTGCGCTCGTAGCGGACGGCAACCTCATCGCGGTCGGGATCGCGGACGGCAAGATCGCCCGCCCGGAGACCGTGCTCGTATGAACGTCCTGCGCTCGGCGACCGATGCCCCCGCGGCCGAGCGCGCGGTCGCGATCGGCACCTTCGACGGCGTGCATCGCGGCCACCGCGCCGTGCTCGAGGCCGCGAGGGCGACCGGGCTGCGCACGTGCGTGGTCACGTTCTCGCCGCATCCGCGCACGGTGCTCGGCTACGAGGTGCGGCTGCTGACGCCGGTGGAACGGCGCATCGAGCTGCTCGGCGAGCTCGAGCCAGACGACCTTCTCGTCGTCGACTTCACGCCCGAGCTGGCCACGAAGACGCCCGAGGAGTTCGTCGACTCGGTGCTTCGTCCGCTCGGCGCGAAGGCGGTGCTGGCCGGGGAGGACTTCCGCTTCGGCGCCGGCCGCCGCGGCGATCTGGCGCTGCTCGAGGGCCTCGGGTTCGAGATCGTCCCGGTTCCGCTCGTGGAGGGCGTGTCGTCCAGCCGGATCCGCGAGCTGCTCGCCGAGGGCGACATCGGCGGCGCGGCGCAGCTCCTCGGCCGCCCGCCCGAGCTGGAAGGGCCGGTCGTCCCGGGCGACCAGCGCGGAGGGACGCTCGGCTTTCCGACGGCGAACCTCGCCGTCGCGCCCGAGATCCTCGTGCCTGCGTACGGCATCTACGCCGGCGCGGCACGGCTCCTCGACACCGGCGACGGAGCGGAGCATCGCACGGCCCTGTCGATCGGCGTCAATCCGCACTACGGCGGCGTCGAACGGCGGATCGAGGCGTTCCTCCTCGACTTCGACGGCGATCTCTACGGCCGCCCGCTGCGCGTCGAGCTGTGGGAGCGGCTGCGCGACGAGCGCTCCTTCGAGAGCGAGGACGAGCTCGTGGAGCAGATCGCCCGCGACGTCGAGGCCACCCGAGCGGCGCAGCGCCCGTAAGCATCGACACAAAGGTTTGTAAGGAACGTTCGAAAGTGCTGAGAGCTTTGTAGCGAAAGGGAGAGAATCGCCCAGATGTCTCCCGCAGCGACTCTCATCCGCGTCCAGTGCCTCTCGTGCGGACGCGCCTACGAAAAGCCGGAGACCGACCGGACGATGCGCGCCAACCCCGGCTGCCCCGAATGCGGGTACCTGGGCTGGATGCCGCTCAGCCCGGCAGCGAGATTGCCGCTCCACTCCGTCGCGGATCGGCGGCAGGCCCGCGTCGAGAGCACAGGCTGACGCCGCCGAAGTAGTGGTGCCGCGCCTCCCAGCGCCGCACCTTGAAACCGGCCTCCTCGAGCGCCGTGAGCGCTTCCTCCTCGAACCCCGGCTCCATGTGGACGACCGGGCCGGCGGGGTGCAGGCGAGGCCGGTCGACCGCGGCCTGGGGCTCGAGTCCCTCGTCGAGGATCGACGCCATCGTCTGCACGAGCGCGCTACGCAGCCGCGAGCCGCCCGCCGAGCCGAGCGCCAGAACGGGCCCGTCGGAATCGAAGACGGCGGTCGGCGCCATCATGCTCTGCATCCGCTCGCCGGGAACCAGCGGGCCGACGATCAGCTCGGTCTCGCCGAGCATCGAGTTCAGGTGCACCTGGAGCCCTGGCAGGAAATCGCCCGAGCCGAGCCCGAGGCTCGAGGTGAGGACGCAGACGTTTCCGTCTTGGTCGGCCGTGACGAGGTTCGTCGTGTGCCCGTTCGCCGGCGGAGCCGCGAGCGCCTGAGCCAGCGCGACCGCACGGCCGCCGGGCGAGCGGGGGAGAGGAGCGAGCGCGGAAACCGTCTCCGCAATCCGCGAGAGGCCGCCGCGGGTCGCGACGCGGAGGCCCAGGTAGTTCGCGGTCACCGGCTCGGACCACCGTGCCGCGTACGCGGTGAGGTCGTCGCGGGTGACCGGACCGCCCAGGTCGTCCATGAGCCCGAGGAGCGCCTCGCCGAGCGTGCCCGTGTACATCGAATCCGGCCCCTCCTCGGCGACGTGCTCGAGCGCGCGGGCGAGACCGGGTTGCACGAGCCGGTCGCCGGTCTCGAGCAGCGTCCCCTCGGGCGAGAAGATCTCGGCGCCGTCTCCGAGCGTCATCACGGGGGCGAGCATGGCGAGGCAGAGCGCGTGGGCGAGAGGCATGGGGATCCCGTCGCGCGCGATCGCGATCGCGGGCTCGACGAGGCGCGCCCACGGCAGGCGCCCGTAGCGCGTCCAGAGCTCCCCGAGCCCGGCCGGAACTCCCGGCACGGCGCAGGAGTCGATCCCGACCTTGTAGTCGACGATCTGGTTCCCGAACGTCACGGCTACGTGATCGAGACGCAGCTCGCGCTCAGGCCGTCCCAGCCCGGGAACGGCGACGAAGAAGTCGAGATTCGAGGCGTCTCCGGTCTCGCCGTCGATCCAGAGCGCGTGCCCGCCGCCCATGAGACCGGTCATGACGACCTCGGCGGCACAGGAGGTGAGCGAGGCGGCAACCGCTGCGTCAGCCGCGGTTCCGCCCTCCTCGAGGATCGCGAGCCCGGCCTGCGTCGTCGCGGGATGGTTCGGCGGCGATTCCGGGCTGGAGGCGGGTCACGCGGGCAGTATCTCGCGCACCGTTCCCAGCAGGAATCCCGCAGCCCGCGTGCTAGCCTTGCCGCAATGACTCTGACGAAGGAAGCAAAGCAGGAGCTGGTGGGCACGTACGGCCACTCGGCCACGGACACCGGCTCGACGGAAGTTCAGGTTGCTCTTCTGACTCGACGTATCGAGCAGCTCACCGAGCACCTCCGAACTCACCGCAAGGACCATCACTCTCGACGCGGGCTCCTGAAGCTCGTAGGCCAGAGGCGGCGTCTGCTGAACTATCTTCAGAAGAGGAATCTGGAGGGTTACAGGACGTTGATCAAGGAACTCGGTCTGCGGCGATAGAGCCGGGCCGGGCCCGGGAGACGCCGGTGGAAGTTTGAGAGAGCGCCCTTGGGCGCTGCCCAAACCTCCGCCTCCGTCTCTCGGTGAGAGGAGATGGAAGTGAATACGACGCTGGACACGCGTGTCGCCGTCACGATCGGCGACGCAGAAATCACGATGGAGACGGGCAAGCTCGCCAAGCAGGCGGACGGCTCGGTTGTCGTCCGTAGCGGCGACACGATGATTCTCGCCACCGCGACGGGCCGCACCGAGCCCCGCGAGGGCGCCGACTTCTTCCCGCTGACGGTGGATGTCGAGGAGCGGATGTACGCGGCCGGGAAGATCCCCGGCGGCTTCTTCAAGCGCGAGGGACGCCCCACCGAGCGGGCGATCCTGACCGCGCGGATGATCGACCGCCCGATCCGGCCGCTCTGGCCGAAGGGCTTCACGAACGAGGTGCAGGTCATCTGCACCGTGCTGTCCGCAGACCTCGTCACGGGGCACGACATCCTGTGCATCAACGGGGCCTCGGCCGCGCTCATGCTCTCGCCGATGCCGTTCTTCGGCCCGGTCGGAGCCGTGCGCATCGGCCTGATCGACGGGCAGCTCGTGGTCAACCCGACGCTCCCCGCGATGGACAGCGGCCACGATCTCGACCTGATCGTCGTCGGCACGAAGGAAGGCCTGACGATGGTCGAGGCCGGCGCGAACCAGGTGCCCGAGGAGAAGCTCCTCGAGGCGCTCGAGATCGCGCACGAGGAGATCAAGCGCATCTGCGCCGCGCAGGAGGAGCTCCGCTCCCTCGCCGGCAAGCCCAAGTGGCTCGACGCGGCGAAGACGGACGAGCTCGAGGCCGAGTACGGCCCGAAGATCGCCGCTCGCATCGGCGAGGTCGGGCTCCGCGAGGCCTCGGCGTACGTCGACGAGCTCCAGACGGAGATCGGCGGCGCGATCACGATGGACTCGACCGAGGAAGACGTGATCAACAGGACGCAGGCGCGCTCGAGCCTCGCGCTCATCCTCGAGAGGATCCGCCTCGACGAGACGAAGAAGGCAGTCCGTGCCCAGTTCGAGACCGAGCTGAAGGCGCTCACCGACGCCGAGCAGGACTCGAAGGAGCTCAAGTCGGCCAAGCGCTCGCTGCTCTTCGACCTGATCATCGACTCGGTCGACCTGCCGTTCCCGGTCGGTCCCGATACCGAGGGCGAGTCGGCGGCAGTGAAGGACTCGATCACGAAGCAGTTCGTGAAGAAGGCCTGCGACTCGATCTACAAGGAGCTCGTCCGCGCGAAGATCGCCGTGGACAAGCGCCGGCCGGACGGCCGCTCCGAGGAGGAGATCCGCCCGATCACGTGCGAGGTGAGCGTCTCGCCGCGCACGCACGGCTCCGGGCTCTTCACCCGCGGCCAGACGCAGATCATGTCGCTCCTCACGCTCGGCACCGCGAAGGAGGGTCAGCGCATCGACGACCTCTCCCTCGAGGAGGAGCGCCGCTACATGCACCACTACAACTTCCCGCCCTACTCGGTCGGCGAGACCGGGTTCATGCGGGGCCCGAAGCGGCGTGACATCGGCCACGGCGCGCTCGCCCAGCGGGCGCTCGAGGCGGTCATCCCGACCGCGGACGCGTTCCCGTACACGATCCGCATCGTCTCGGAGACGCTCGAGTCGAACGGCTCGTCGTCGATGGGCTCGGTCTGCGGCTCGACGCTCGCTCTCATGGACGCCGGGGTTCCGATCCTCGCGCCCGTCAGCGGCATCGCGATGGGCCTCGTGAAGGAGGGCGACGACTACGTCATCCTCACCGACATCCAGGGCGCCGAGGACCACCTCGGTGACATGGACTTCAAGGTCGCCGGTACGGCCGAGGGCATTACCGCGCTCCAGATGGACATCAAGATCACGGGCGTGACGCAGGAGATCATGCGCTCCGCGCTCGAGCAGGCGAAGCGGGCGCGCGTCTCGATCCTCGAGTCGATGCTCTCCGCCATCCCCGAGGCCCGCGCCGAGCTGGCCGCCCACGCTCCGCGGATCTCGACGATCCAGATCAACCCGGAGCAGATCGGCCTCGTCATCGGCAAGGGCGGCGAGACGATCCGCTCGCTCGAGTCCGACCACGACGTCCAGATCGACATCGAGGAGGACGGGACGATCCTCATCTACGCCACCGAGGGCACCAAGGGCGACGCGGCCATCGCGGCCGTCGCCGCGCTTACGAAGGAGCCCGAGGCCGGCGACGAGTACACCGGCCGCGTCGTCAAGACGACCGACTTCGGCGCGTTCGTCGAGCTGAAGAAGGGCACGGACGGCCTGCTCCACGTCTCGAACGTGGGCCCGGGCCGCGTGGCGCACATCGAGGACGTCATCGCTCGCGGCGACGTGCTCGACGTCAAGGTGCTCGAGGTGGACAAGGAGCGTGGCCGCATCGGCCTGAAGCTCGTCGCCAAGCACGAGAACGGCGATCTCGTCCAGCCGGAGGTGCTGATCGAGCGGGCCAAGGACGCGCCGCCGCGACCGCCCCGCGAGGAGCGGCCTCGCCGAGAAGGCGACCGCGGCCGCGGAGGCCGGCGCTAGACAGAAAGAACGAGAGGGCGGCGAGAGCCGCCCTCTCTCATTTCGGCGGGACTTCGAGGAAGCCGGTCTCGAGCATCTCGCGCATGACCTCGGCCACGCGCTCGAGCGGGGCGTCGGGGCCGACGGCGTCCCGCACCGGCGTCTTCCCGTCGAGGCGGAGGAGGGTGTCGGCGAGCGCCGGGTCGATCGTGCCCTCGAAGAGCAGGCCCTCGGTGAGCGCGATACGGACGTGCTCCTCGACCTCGCCGCTCGTCGCGCACGAACGCCCGGTTGATCCGCACGTCGGTGGAAGCGCGAGCCGCGCGTCCAGGAGCTCGTCGTCGGAGGCGAGCGAGTCGAGGAAGTCCCAGGCGGCGAACGCCCGCTCGAGCTGGTCGGCCGCGCCGATGGGGGCGTTCGCAGGCAGCCGGTCGGCCCGGAACCGCGGTGTGCCGCCCTCGCGCTTGCGCAGGACGATCCCGGCCTCGGTGATGGCCGTGGCGCCGAGCTCCGCCAGGTAGTCGATCCACCGCTCGAGCGCGGCGGCGAACGCCTCCGGGTCTCGGTGGAGAATTCCGGTCCATTTCGCGGAGTGCTCGAGCGGGCTGAGGGTCTCGCCGGCGACCAGCCAGGCGTCGCAGCCCGAGCCGTCGATCCACTCCCGCGGCCTCGCCGCCCAGTCGTCCGTGTCTCCGCCGATCCAGCTGAACACGAGCGTGGCGGTTCCACCCGGTTCGAGCAGTGCCGGAATCCCGCGGAGGAGCTCCTCACAGACCTCGTCGCCGCGGCGTCCCGCGTCGCGGAACGCATAGCGCGTGTCGGGAGAGATGACGTACGGGGCGTTGCAGGTGACCAGGCCGAACGTCTCGCCCGCGACGGGCTCGAGGAAGCTGCCTTCGCGGACCTCGATCTCTTCGCGCCCGTTGAGGAGCGCGTTGAAGCGGGTGAAGGCAAGCGCCCGCGGGTTCACGTCCGTCGCGACGACCTCCTCGGCATGCACCGCGGCCGTCAGCGCCTGGACGCCGGATCCGGTTCCGATGTCGAGCGCGCGCGTCACGGGCTCGCGGACGGTCAGGGCGAGCGCGGTCATGCTCGAGAGCGAGACGCCGGTGACGTGGTCGGGTGCCGCGCTGGACGTCGCATGGCCGTCGGAGGCGAGGAGGACGTCGCCGTGCAGGGCGATGACCGCCCGCGGTTCGGCCCGGTTGCCCTCCACCGACACGAGGCCGAGCGACGCGATGTCGTCGACTGAGATCGGCTCGAACGCTTCGGTCGCAGCGGCCGTAGGAACAGGGAGGCCGAGAAGAAACAGCCGCAGCAGCGTCGGCAAACGTCCGTCGGAGGGAAGCTGCCGTTCGTGCACGGGCACGTCCAGCTCGTCGACCATGGTCGTGCCGAGCAGTTCCGACACGCCGTGCTCGTCGTAGCCGGCCTCGTCGAGCAGCTTCCGAAACCGCCGGACGAGCCCGGGGTCATCCGTGCGGAGCAGGTGCGTCAAGTCATTTCTGTGGCTCGAGGAACCCGGTCTGGAGCATCTCGCGCACGATCGCGACGGCGCGGTCGGATGGGACGTTCAACTCCGCGGCGGCATCGCCGAGGGATGCCCCGGCCGCGAGGCGGGTGAAGAGCGCCACGAATGACGGATCGACGTTCGCCTCGAGCATCAGTCCCTCGTCCAGGCTCAGCTTGGAGTCGTGGAGAGTGACCCCGTCCGCACCGGCCTCGAACGACTGCGTGAACCGGTGGCGCTCGGCGGGGGAGAAGCGTCCCTGAAGGACGGCGTCGTCGGCGCGGCCCTCGAGGTAGTCGTGGCCGCGGAAGGAGCGGCGCAGCTGCGCGTCCGCCGGGCGCGGCGCTCCGGGGCCCATCCGGTCGATGCGCGTCCAGTTCTTTCCCTCGCGGCGGCGCAGGATGACGGCGCCGTCGGTGATTCCGGTCGCGTTCAGCGCCTTGAAATTCGCGGCCCAGGCGTCGAGTGCCGCGCCGTACGCCTCGGGATCGAGGTAGAGCCTCGTGTTCCAGAGCGCGGCGTATTCCAGGGGACGGTGCATGGTGTTCGCGAGCACCCAGACGTCGCAGCCCGAGTCCGCCGCCCAGGCTGCTGCGCGCGCGCCCGATTCGACGCCGTCCTGCTCGATCCAGCTGACCATGATCGTCGCGACGCCGCCCTCTGCGAGGTGCGCGGGCGCCTCGCGCACGATCCGCTCGCAGATGCCGTCGTCGCTCGTCGGGCCGTCCCGGTAGGCGTAAGCGGCCTCGGGCGAGATGACGAACGGCGCGTTGCAGACGATGAGCCCGAACGTTTCGGCCGCGACGGGCTCGAAGAGGCTGCCGGCGCGGAAGTCGATCCCGTCGATGCCGTTCAGCCGCGCGCTGATGCGGGCGAGGTCGAGCGCGTGCTCGTTCACGTCAGTGGCGACCACCTCGGCTGCGTGCGAGCGGGCCATAAGCGCCTGAATGCCCGATCCCGTCCCCACGTCGAGGGCGCGCTCGACCGGCTCACGGACCGTCAGGTCGAGGCAGTCCGTGGCGGAACGGGTGACCGGCTGGACGAGGTCGTCCGGATCGTCGGTCGAGCTTTCCCGGCGATCCGACGCGAGGACGAGATCCCCGTACGGGACGACCCGGATCTCCGACTCGACGCGCCCGGAACTCCGGGACACGAATCCCGATCTTGCCAGAGCATCGAGATCGAGCGGGAGCTCGTCGTCGGGCACGGCGAGATCGAGGAAGAAAAGCCGCGCGAGAGCGGCCAGCGTCCCGTCGCCTGCGCGGCGCTCGAGCACCGGAATGTCGGCAGGGCCGGCGTGGAACGCGTCGGCGCCGAGCAACCGCTCGAGTCCCTGGCGCGTGTAGCCGGCCTCGGCGAGCGCAGAGGCGAGGCGGTCGATCGTCTCGGCGTCGTGCCGAAGGGGCGGGCGCGTCCGCACCGGGAGGGAGGCCTAGCCGCCCTTGGGTTTGGTGTACGTCCTCGTGGTCGAGCCCCAGGAAACCTCGGCCTTGCGCCAGTCGAATGTGAGGGTGGTGAGGCCGGCTTCGAGCCCGGAGATCCCGCCGCCGTCGTGCGCCCGGAAGCTCGTGACGAGGCAGTCGCTCAGCTTGTAGCCGCCCACCCGGGTAAGAGTCGCCGTCACCATCTGCACGTCCACGGTGTCGATGAGCGTCGCAGGTCTCCGCGTGGAGTAATCGAAGAGGTCCGGCATCGCGTCGGCGGTCGCAACGGTGCAGGTCAGGTCTCCGGCGACGACCGGTGCCGTCTCCGTGGCGCCTTCCTCGAGCGTCCAGTCGAGCGCCCGCACGGTCGTGTAGGCGATGTCGATGCCGCCATCCACGACGTGCAGAACGAGGCCAGTTACCGTACCGCCTACTCCTGCGCCTGCCATCGCCGGCTCCTTTACCTTTGCAGTTTGAAGTTGAAGGCCGCGGAGCGGCCGTCTCGCGTCACGGTGTAGCCGCCGCGCGCGTCCGAATACTTGCCGGTGCCGCCGACGATGGCGTACGAACCGCCGTCGCCCGATGTCCCGATGCCGAGCAGCGAGCCCCCGTCGAACACGAAGGTGTGCTGCTCGTGGTCGCGGACACCGATCCGTTCGTCGAACGCCGTCCCCGAGCCGAAGAGGTCGCCGAGGAACTCGCCGTTCTCGGGCGCTGAATAGAGCCCTCCGCGCGTGGAGAAGCGATCGCCGGGACGTGCGACGCGGCCTGACGTGCGGTCCGGCGCGTCCACGAAGAGGTCCGGCACGTGCAGGACGAAGTCGAGTGAGTCGACGGGGAACGGCGGTGCGTCGCCGCCCGCAGACGCGCGGCCTGCGAGTAGCGCGCCGAACGCCCCTCCGGCGAGGAGCAGCGCGCGTGAGAGCGCGGTGCGGCGGGTCGTTCCTACGTCGGCGGCGCTCACTGGCGTCCGTTCAGGTCGAGGAACGGCTTGCCCGTGACGGTGACGCCCGTACGGCCGATGGTGACCGACCCTCCGGGGCCCTTGAGGACGATTCCGGCTTCCGTGACGGAGATCGTGTACTGGCCGCTCTTGCTTGCGAACGAGCCTTCGAACGACCCGGCCGGGCCCTGCGCTCCGGTTGCCCCTGGGGCTCCCGGTGCGCCGGTGTCGCCCTTCGCGCCTGGAGCGCCGTCCGCGCCTGGAGCGCCGGGAAGACCCTGAGCGCCCGGCGCGCCGGGCTGTCCCTTGATGTTCCAGGAGACCTTCCGCTCGCCTTGCTTGCAGCGGCTCCGCATGAACATCGCGCCGTTCGACTTCTTCACGCAGGCCGTGATCGTGTTCGTCGCCGCCGCGGTGGCCTGGGTCTCGCGGATGGCGGCGTACGAGGCTCGGCCGGCCAAAGCCGCGCCGACGAGCAGTCCACCGCAGACGAACGCGACCGCGGGACGCCGCAGCATCATTCTGATCCGACCCACGTCCACAGGTTCCCAGAGTGTGGGTGGTTTCTCAAGAGTCCCGGCATAATCGGCTGGGTGCAGTCGTACGACGCGATCGTGATCGGCGCGGGACCGGGGGGTTCGACGACCGCGCAGCGCCTGGCCTCGAACGGGGCCGACGTGCTGCTGCTCGACCGCGCAGAATTTCCGCGGGACAAGCCGTGCGGCGGCGGCGTGACGCTGCGGGCGGCCGCGCAGATCCCGGTCTCGATCGATCCGGTCGTCGAGCAGGTCGTGACCATCGCCGAGCTCGGGCTCGCCTACAAGCGCAAGGTCGAGCGCGGCGCAGGCGGGCCGCTGGTGCTGATGACGCAGCGCCTGCGGCTCGACAACCACCTGGCCGAGAGCGCCGTGGCCGCGGGCGCGGAGTTTCGCGACGGCGTGAAGGTGACCGGCGTCGAGACGGACGACCACGGAGCGACGGTCACCGCCGGCGGCGAACGGCTGCGCGCCCAGACGGTCGTCGGCGCCGACGGCATCAACGGGATCACGGCGCGCTCCCTCGGCCTGGGCGGCAACCGCGCCGTCGCCGTGGCGCTCGAGGCGAACGTCCCGAACTCGAAGATCGACGCCGAGCGCTGGCGCGGCCGGTTCCTGATGGAGCTCTGCGCGCTGCCGGGCGGCTACGGCTGGGTCTTCCCCAAGGGCGAGCACATCAACGTGGGCGTCGGCGGCTGGGAGAGCGAAGGCCCGCGCCTGCGCCAGCACCTGGCCCGGCTCTGCGCGGCGCACGGGATCGCCATGGACGATCTCGAGGAGACCCGCGGCTACCGGCTCCCGTGCCGCACCGCCGACTCGGTTCTGGCGCGCGGCCGCGGGCTGCTCGTCGGCGACGCCGCCGGGCTCGTCGACCCGCTGACCGGCGACGGGATGTACGAGGCGTTCCTCTCGGGCCGCTACGCGTCGGACGCGGTCGGGCGGCTCCTCGCCGGCGAGGCCGAGAGCCTCGATCCATATTCGGTCGAGCTGACCAAGCGCCTCTCGACGCACCTCTGGGCGGCGTGGAGCCTCAAGGCGGCGCTCGACCGCTTCCCGCGCATGGCGTTCGGCCTAGCGAAGAGCCGCTTCGTCTGGCCGGTCGTGGAGAAGCTCATCACCGGCGAGATCCCGGACATCTCGTCCGCGCGCGGCATTTCCCGCCCGCCGCTCAAGGCGATCCAGCTCATGGGCCGCATCGCGGGCGATCCGGGGCATTCGTTCCGGCCCGCCTGAGCAGGAAGCAACGGGAACTGGGCGTACGATGAGCCCGATGGAGAACTACATCCAGACGATGCTCGACGGCGGCGGCCGCGTCATCACCGAGCCGCTGCCCAGCGTCCGTTCGGCGGCGATCGGGGTCTGGATCGGCTCGGGGTCGCGCGACGAGGACTCCGGCCACGCCGGACTGGCCCATTTCCTCGAGCACCTGCTCTTCAAGGGGACGAGCAAGTACTCGGCACTCGAGATCGCCGAGATCTTCGACGGGATGGGCGGGGAGCTGAACGCCGCCACCGCGCGCGACTACACGGTCGTCTACGCGCGCGTGCTCGACGCGCACATCGAGGCGGCGCTCGACGTCATGACCGACATGGTCTTCGCGCCCTCCTTCGCGGACATCGACGCGGAGCGCGAGGTCGTCCTCGAGGAGATCGCGATGATCGAGGACACGCCGCCCGAGCTCGTCCACGACGTCTTCACGGAGACCGTCTTCGGCGACCATCCGCTCGGCCGGCCCGTGCTCGGCTCGGCGGACGTGATCGCCTCGGTCTCGCGCCGCGCCATCTCCGCGTACCACCGTGCGCGCTACCGGCCCGACAACATCGTCGTCGCCGCGGCCGGGAGCGTCGACCACGACCGGCTCGTCCAGGTCGTACAGGACCTGGCCGCGAAGAGCACCGGCGCCGCGAGGAAACCCGCCGCGCGCCCGCCGTTCGTCGCGCCGCCGCCGCCCGGCCTGCGCTTCATCCGCAAGGAGACGGAGCAGTACCACGTGTGCGTCGGCGCGCCCGGCCTCGCCCGCGGCGACCGCCGCCGCTTCACGGCGACCGTGCTCGACTCGATCCTCGGCGGCTCGGCCTCCTCGCGGCTCTTCCAGGAGATCCGCGAGAAGCGCGGCCTCGCCTACGCCGTCTACACCTTCGCGTCGCAGTACGCGGACACGGGCCAGATCGGCGTCTACGTCGGCACGCGCGAGGAAAACCTGGCCGAGTGCATGAAGGTGGTGGCGGCCGAGTTGGCCGCGGTCTCCGACGAGGTGCGCGAGGAAGAGGTCGAGCGTGCCAAGGAGAACCTCAAGGGCCGCGTCATGCTCTCCATGGAGCTGACGTCGAACCGGATGAGCCGGCTCGGCAAGTCGCTCGTCACCGACTCGGACCTGCTCTCGCTCGACCAGATCCTCGCCGAGATCGACGCCGTGGACGCGGAGTCGGTGGCACAGCTCGCCGGCATGCTGTTCGCGACGGAGGGCCTCTCGGTCGCCGGCATCGGCACGAACGAGGACAAGTTCCTCGCCTCGGTGCGGGAGATCGGGCCCCACCTGAGCGCGGCCAGGGCGGCCTGAGGCTCGGCTCGCTCCGAGCGACTATCCTCACGCCCGTGCCGACGACTTCCTGGAACAAGCGCTGGGGCTCCGACCTGGACCGGTTCCGCGAGCGACGCCATGCGGACCGGAAGTACGGCGACCAGTGGGGCGACCCGTCGATCACGGGGCTGCACTACGCGTGGCGCAAACTCCGCTACGGCAAGCGGTTCCCCGGCAATCTCGCCAAGGTGCCGCCGCTGTACATCGCGCCGTACGTGACCCCCGACACGGTCGCCCTCGAGATCGGGGCGGGCGGAGGCCGGTGGACGCGCTACCTCCTCGGCGCGCGCAAGATCGTCGTCGTCGAGCTGAACCCGGAGTTCTTCCCGTACCTCCTCGAGCGCTATCCGGACGACGCCGACAAGCTCGAGTTCGTCGAGACATCGGGTTACGACCTTCCCGGCGTCGAGGACGAGTCGATCGACTTCGTCTTCTCGTTCGGAGCGTTCGTCCATATCGATCCTGAGGGCATCGACGCGTACCTCGGCGAGATCCGGCGCTGCCTTCGTCCAGGGGGGACTGCGACGATCCACTACGGGGACCGCTCGAAGAAGTTCTTCGACGGCCGTCCGCCCGACTACGCAGGGTTCTCCGACATGAACGCCGAGAAGATGGAGGGCTTTCTGCGCGGTCACGGGTTCGAGGTGCTGACGCACGACCGCAAGCTCCTCAACCACTCGAACGTGGTTGTCTTCCGGCGTCCCGCCTGAGGCGCGTGCCGGCGTGAACGTTCTCTTCCTCGGCGCCGGCGGCAAGGTCGGCAAGGCACTCGTCCCCGCGCTCGAGGCGGCCGGTCACGAGGTGACGCCGGGAGGCGATCCGGACGGCCACGACGCGGCGATCGACTTCACGCGCCCCGACGCGGTCCGCGCGAACGTCGAGCGCTGCGTGGCGGCGGGCGTCCCATGCGTCGTGGGGACGACCGGGCTCGGCGACGACGACTGGGCCGCGCTCGACACACAGGCCCGCGAGGCGGGCGTTGCAGTGTTCTACGCGCCGAACTTCGCGCTCGGCGCCGTGCTGATGATGCGCTTCGCCGCGGAGGCCTCGAAGCACCTGCCCGACGCCGAGATCGTGGAGGCGCACGACGCGGCGAAGCTGGACAAGCCGTCGGGAACCGCGAAGGCGACGGCGGCGGCGATGGAGGGCGACCCGGAGATCCACTCGATCCGCCTGCCGGGCCTCGTCGCGCACCAGGAAGTCCTCTTCGGCGGCGACGGACAGCTGCTCACGATCCGCCACGACACGTTCTCCCGCGAGGCGTTCGCGCCGGGCGTGCTCCTCGCGCTGGAGCGGCTCGAGACCCTGCCTCCCGGAGTCACGACAGGACTCGACACCTTGCTGGCGTAGAATGACCGTGGTGCTGGGAGAAGTCCTCACAGCAGCGGTGACGCCCTTCCGCGAGGACGGGTCGGTCGACTTCGATCGTTACCGCGAGCTCTGCGTCCACCTCGTCGAGAACGGCTCCGACGGGATCGTCGTGGCGGGCACGACCGGGGAGTCGCCGACGCTCACCGACCTCGAGCGGCTCGAGCTCGTCGCGACCGCGATCGACGCCGTAGGCGACCGCGCGACCGTCATCGCCGGAACGGGGACGTACTCGACCGCGCACTCCGTCCACCTGACCGAGCAGGCGCACGAGCTCGGCGCCGGACGGCTTCCTGGTCGTCACGCCGTACTACAACAAGCCTCCGCCGCGCGGGATCGTCGAGCACTACAAGGCGATCGCCGCCGTGAGCGACCGGCCGATCGTCGTCTACAACATTCCGAGCCGGGTCGTCCTGAACCTCGAGCCGGCGACCATCTCCGAGCTGGCCGAGATCCCGACCGTGCGCTACGTGAAGCAGGCGCACGACGACATCGACCAGGCGCGGCACATCGTCGACAACACGGAGCTGGATCTCTACGCGGGCGACGACAACCTGATCTTCCCGTTCCTCGAGCTGGGAGCGATCGGCGGGATCTGCGTGCACACGCACGTGTTCGGCCCGCAGGTGAAGGAGATGATCCGCCGCCACCGCGAGGGCGACGTCGAAGGCGCCCGCGAGCTCGACCACGAGCTGGAGACGTCCTACGAGCTGCTCAAGGTCGCGCCGAACCCGATGGCGATCAAGGCCGCGCTCGCGCTGACCGGCTTCGACACGGGCGGCCTGCGGCTTCCGCTGGTCGAGGCCTCGGACGACGAGAAAGCGCAGATCCGCGGGCTCCTGGAGCGCGCGGGCATTCTCGAACCCGCCAGCCTCTAGACTCGCTTCGTGACCTGGACACGCATCACGCCGCTCGGCGGCCTCGGCGAGGTCGGCAAGAACATGACCGTCGTCGAGAGCGAGGGCGGCATCGTGATCGTCGACGCCGGCCTGTCGTTCCCGCGCGACGAGCACCTCGGCGTCGATCTCGTCCTGCCCGACTTCGAGTACCTGGAGGACCGCCGCGGCGACATCCGCGCGGTCGTCCTCACGCACGGCCACGAGGACCATGTCGGCGCGCTGCCGTACTTCCTGCGCGAGATCGGGTCCCCGGAGGTCTGGGCGACGAAGCTCACGCTCGGACTCATCAAGTCGAAGCTGGACGAGCACGGCCTTGCCCGCTCGACCGAGCTGATCGAGGCCGTTCCCGAGGACGGGATCGTGCCGCTCGGGCCGTTCCAGGCGCAGTTCGTCCGCATGGCCCATTCCATTCCGGACGCGGTCGCGGTCGTCCTCGACACGCCCGGCGGCCGGATCCTCTTCACCGGCGACTACAAGATCGACCACACGCCCGTCGACGGGTTCCGCACCGACGTCGGCCGGCTGGCCGAGCTCGGGAACGAGGGCGTCGACCTGATGCTCGGCGACTCGACGAACGCCGAGCGGCCGGGAGTGACCGCGTCGGAGCGCACCGTGGGAGAGGCGTTCCGCACGATCCTGCCGCGGCTCGAGGGCCGTGTGCTGATCGCATCGTTCGCGTCGAACATCCACCGCGTCCAGCAGGCGATCGACGTCGCGCTCGAGACCGACCGCAAGGTCGCGCTCGTCGGCCGGTCGCTGCGCAAGAACGTGAACATCGCGCGGAGCCTCGGCTACCTGGACGTTCCCGACGAGATCCTCGTCAAGCCGGCCGACCTGGACGAGCTGCGGCCCGAGCACACGATGATCCTCTGCACGGGCAGCCAGGGCGAGCCGATGTCGGCGCTGACGCGGATCGCCTACGGCGACCACCAGAACGTCACCGTCGAGGCCGAGGACACGGTGATCATCTCCGCGAAGCCGGTGCCGGGGAACGAGCTGCGCGTGCACGACACGATCAACCGCCTCACGCGCGCCGGGGCGCTGGTGCTCCACCAGGAGATCGCCGCCGTGCACACGTCGGGCCACGGGAACGCGGACGAGATCCGCACGGTGCTCGCGCTCGTCCGGCCGAAGAACGTGATGCCGGTGCACGGGGAGTTCCGGATGCTCGACGCGCAGGCCCGCCTGGCGCGCGAGTCCGGCGTGCCTGCCGACCGCATCGTCCTCGCGGAGAACGGCTCGGTCGTGGAGCTCTCGAACGGCGTCGCGCGGATCGTCGACCACGTCGCGACCGGCGCCACGTTCGTGGACGGCCTCGGCGTCGGGGACGTGCGCGAGGCGTCGCTCAAGGACCGGCGCCACCTCTCCGAGGACGGCGTCCTCATCGTCGTCGTCACGATCGGCGGGCGAAACGGCCGCAGCGTCGCGCCACCGGAGCTGATCGCGCGCGGCTTCGCCGATCCCGGGCCGGTCTTCGAGGAGGCGCGCGAAGAGGTCGAGAACACGGTCGCGAAGCTCCTGGGCGACGGCATCGGCGAGCGCAAGCTCCTCGAGGAGCACGTCCACGAGGCCGTGGGCCGCCTGGTCTACGAGCGCACCCGCCGCCGGCCGATGATCCTGCCGGTCGTCGTCGAGGTCTGAGCCGCCTCGTAGGGGGAGGCGCGTCCGCTCCTCTGCTTGCGCTACTACTAGACGAGTGAACGGCATCGGACACTCCTGGTCGGGACTCCTCCGCTCGTACGAGGTGGAGGACGCGACCGCCACGCGGCTCATTCGCGCGCTCGTCGCGACCGAGGTGTCCGCGCTCGCGTTCTGCCGGCTGCTCGACCGGTGGGCGAGGGGCGAGCCCGATCCGACGACGCCCGAGCGGCGCGACGCCGCGCTGCGCAGGGCGGCCGAGCGGGTCGAGACGGCGCTTGGCCGGGCTCGAGCGTCCGCTGGGGCAGTACCTGCTCGAGCTCCAGGGGGACGGCGCCGAGGGGCGCTCCTGGTACGGCGAGCCCGGAGCGGGGGAGGTGCTCGTGTGGGACGAGGTCCTGCGCCGGGCCGGCGTGCACGCCTCGCCGAGCCGCGTTGCCCAGGCCTATCTCGAGCTGGCCGTGCTCGTCCGTGCGCTCCAGGGGCTCTCGAGCTCCGCGCGCATGGGCGCTCCGCCCGAGCGCGCCGCGCTTTGGGCCGGGCTGTTCGATCTACGCGAGAACCTGTACGGCGGCGCGGTCGACGATCTCCGCGCGCTCGCCGCCTGACCCGAACGGGGTAGAAAGTCGGCGGGCTTGGGTAATTGACGTAGTCAACTAGCGTTGACAAGATGCGGTAGCCCCGGCTGTTGGCACCGGGGACCAGGACAGCGGTACTCATACCGGGAGGGTTCATGAACACCTTTTTCAGGGCGTTCGTCGTTTGCGCTGCCGTAGCTTTGACCGGCTCGGCAAGCGCGTTTGCGCATCACGAGCAGGAGCACGAGCTTCCGCTCGCAGGGAAGGCGATGTCCGCCGCCGCGGACGTGATCAAGAGCCGGGCGCCCGCGGTCATCTCGTACGACCAGGCGAAGCTCCGCGGACTCGACGTTGACAGCGCCAAGCGCTCCGGGCTCCCCGAGTGCCCGAGCGTCCCGTACGTGGACAACGGCATCACCAGCGAGGAAGAGGCGCTCGCGGCTGCGCTCGTCCAAAACAGAGAGTCGGCCCCGCGGTGCTACTCGCCGGCGCGCAACATGCGGTTCGGCGTCGGCACGCCGCCGCCGCATCCGGGCTCCACGATCGCCGGCTTCCCGAACAGCTACTACCACTGGACCGGCTGGAACACGTTCGGCCACAACAAGTGGGGAGAGGGAGTCCAGTTCCAGATCGAGGTCGCCGACCCGAGCGTGGCGAACGTCTCGCAGGGCTACGAGTTCGTCGCCGGACGTGTCATGCAGGTGGACGAACAGGAGAACTGGCTCGAGGCCGGCTGGTACGAGTACAACTTCTACACGGGCAACAACCAGTGCGTCTACGGCTACGCGACGCCCGAGCACGTGCACCACTTCGACTGCACGTCGTACCCGCTCAACGTCGGCTCGATGTACACCTTCCGCACGGAGAACCTCGCCGCGAACGGGTCACCCGGCGTCGGCGGGTTCGTCTACTACGCCGGGGCGTGGCGGATGATCGTCTACAACGAGGATCTCTACTGCGTCACCGAGTTCGCGACGCCTGTCTGTCACATGGACGTCGAGCTCGAGGTCGAGACCGACCTCGACGAGGATCGCCACGTCATCCTGAACGGCGGCGACTACGACAACGCGGGCGTGACGTTCCACCTGGGCCAGGTGAAGAAGATCTCGGACGGCTCGTGGAACTCCGTGTCGACCTACAACAACTGCGCGAACATGGAGATCAACAACGACTCGCCCGACTACCGGATGGTGAAGCGCGGCGCCGCCTTCGACATCCGCAATTCCTTCCGGGTCTCCAAGACCGGAACCAAGCACGACACCTGCCCGTAGCGGCTGACGCCTGACGATCGAGCGGCGGGGAGGAGGCCCTTCCCGCCGCTCGAACTACGTGTCTCATGGGTCGAAAGAAGGCGCCGCACAAGGTGCGCCCTCGGACGCCGTCGCGTGTCAAGCGACGGCGGACTCGAGGCACCGCTCATCCCGAGCTCATCGGGCTCGGTCTCGTCGCGCTGGGGCTGTTCCTGGCCGTCGTCCTCTGGCTCGGCTGGGACGGCGGCGCGGTCGGCTCGCCCGTCACGAACGGCCTCGACTGGCTGATCGGCGCCGCGCGGATCGTGCTCCCGCTCGCGCTCGTCGGCGTGGGAGGCGCTCATGGTCGGCCGCTCCGGGCTCGTCGACTTCCGTCCCTTCCGCGTGGGGCTCGTCGTCGCCTCCGCGGGACTCCTGATCCTTCTCGGCGCGGACAACGGCGGGGAGCTAGGCGGCGCGCTCGACGGCGGGTTCGAGCGGCTCGTCGGCACATCCGGGACGATCATCCTCGGCTCGTTCGCCTTCACCGTCGGCATCGTGCTCCTCACCGGGGCTTCGCTCGGCGCGGTGCTTCGCCGCTCCGCCAACAGCCGCGAAGGCGGCCGGCGCGAGAGCGGCGGAGGCCCGACGTTCGATCCCGCGGCCGGCTCCGATTCCGGTCGCCGAGCCGTCGTACGAGTCCGTTCCGCTCGCGCCGCCCGTGGACGGCGCCGTCGAGTACCCCGACGTCGTCTCCGACGCGCCTCCGTCCATGCCGGTGCTCGTCGACCAGCTCACGGACGAGCCCGACTGGAACGACGAGCCGACCAGCGAGACCGCAGCGCTTTCCCTCTTCGAGCCGCCCGCGACCGAGCACGCCGCGTACGTCCTTCCGGACCCAGCCTCCTGCGCCATTCGCGCGCGACCGAGAAGCAGCCGCAGCAGGCGCTCGAGCGCACCGCCGAGACGCTCGTCCAGGCGCTCGGCCACCACGGCGTCGAGGCGAACGTCATCGGCATGGTCTCGGGCCCGCGCGTCACGCGCTACGAGATCCAGCTCGCGCCGGGGACGAAGGTGGGCAAGGTCACCGCGCTGAAGGACGACCTCGCCTACGCGCTCGCGACCACCGAGATCCGCATCCTCGCGCCCATCCCGGGCAAGCAGGCGGTCGGCGTCGAGGTTCCGAACCTCGCCCCGAACATCGTCACGCTCGGCGACATCTTCGACACGCTCCCCGCGAACGCGAGCCCCGTCTCCACCTGGCTGGGGAAGGACATCTCGGGCGCGGCCGTCTGGGCCGATCTCGCGCGCATGCCGCACATCCTCATCGCCGGCACGACCGGCTCGGGGAAGTCGGGCTGCATCAACAACATGCTCTGCTCGATCCTCCTGCGCTCGACTCCCGATGAAGTCCGAATGATCCTCGTCGACCCGAAGCGCGTGGAGCTCGGGCTCTACGAGTCGATCCCGCACCTGCTCACGCCCGTCGTTTCGAGCCCGAAGGCCGCAGCCGCCGTCCTCGCCAACGTCCTCACCGAGATGGAGCGCCGCTACGAGCGCATGAGCCTCGCGAAGTCGCGCACGCTGCCCGAGCTGAACAAGGTGCTCACGAGCCGGGGCGAGGCGCCGCTGCCGTACCTCCTCATCGTGATCGACGAGCTCGCCGACCTGATGATGGTCTCGCCGCAGGAGGTGGAGGACGCCGTCATCCGCCTCGCGCAGAAGTCGCGCGCGGTCGGGATCCACCTCGTGCTCGCGACGCAGCGCCCGTCCGTGGACGTCATCACCGGGATGATCAAGGCGAACGTCCCGTCGCGGATCGCCTTCGCCGTCTCGAGCCAGACCGACTCGCGCGTCATCCTCGACACGGCCGGCGCCGAGAGCCTCCTCGGCCAGGGCGACATGCTCTTCAAGCCGCTCGGCACCTCGCGCCTGCAGCGCGTCCAGGGCGCGTACGTGAGCGAGGAGGAGATCGCGCTCGTCGTCGAGGCCTGCCGCGGCCAGCGCGAGCAGGAGCTGGACGAGACCTTGCTCGAGGCGCCCGGCGTCGAGGTCGTCATGGACGGCGACGACGGCGACTTCGACCCCGACGAGGACCCGCTGCTCGCCCGCGCGATCGAGATCGTCGTGACCACGCAGACCGCCTCGGTCTCGCTGCTCCAGCGGCGCCTGCGCGTCGGCTACACCCGCGCGGGACGCCTCATCGACATGCTCGAACGCCGGGGGATCATCTCCGGCTACGAAGGCTCGAAGCCCCGCCGCGTGCTCGTCGGCGAGCACGAGCTCGAGGGCGCGCTCGCGGGCGAGCTCTCCCACGCCGCCTCCTGACCCTCGCCCGACCCCTCCTGGCATCCGGACGCCTGACGGTTGTAGCATCGCCGGAATTCACGGATGGTCAGAAACGAGGGGAGGATGGGCGTGAACGCAGTGCGAAAACTGTCGTGGATGGCGCTCCTGGTTGTGAGCCTTGCGCTCGCGCTCGGCGCGACAGCATGCGGCGGAGACGGCTGAGTCGACAACGGGTGCTGCGCCACCGGCAACCGGAGGCGAGGAGACCACGGCCGAACCGTCACTCAGGGTCGGTCTCGTCACCGACATCGGTGGCCTGAACGACAAGAGCTTCAACCAGCTCGCGAACGAGGGCCTCGAGCGTGCGAGCGATGACCTCGGCGTCGAGATCCGCGTCATCGAGTCGAAGTCGGATGCCGACTACATCCCGAACCTGCAGTCGCTGGCCGAGGACGGGTACGACCTCGTCATCGCGGTCGGCTTCCTCATGCAGGAAGCGACACAGCAGGCGGCAGCAACCTACCCGGACACGAACTTCGCGATCATCGATGCGACGTTCGATCCGGCACTCGACAACTCGGTCGGCCTGCTCTTCAAGGAGCAAGAGGCCGGCTACCTGGTCGGCTACCTCGCAGGTCTCGTCACCGAGTCCAACACGGTGTCGAGCGTCGGCGGTCTCAAGATCCCGCCGGTCGACCACTACATCGCGGGCTTCGCAGCCGGCGCGAAGGATGCGAACCCCGACGTCAAGGTTCTGAACGGCTACTCCCAGGACTTCGTCGACCAGGCGAAGTGCAAGGAGGTCGCGCTCGACCAGATCACGCAACGGCTCCGACGTGGTGTTCCAGGTCGCGGGCGGTTGCGGTCTCGGTGCGCTCGACGCGGCCGACCAGGAAGGCGCCTGGGGCATCGGCGTCGACGCCGACCAGGCGTACCTCGGCGACCACATCCTCACGAGCGCGCTGAAGCGCGTGGACGAGGCCGTGTACAAGACGATCCAGTCCGCCGTCGAGAACTCGTTCGCCGGCGGCACGGCAGTCGTCTTCGGCCTCGCCGACGACGGTGTCGGCGTGGGCGAGATCAACTCCGAGGTTCCGCAGGAAGACGTGGACGCGATGAACGCGCAGATCGACGGGATCGTCGCCGGGGACATCGAGGTTCCCGACACCGTCGAACGGCGCCGGTAAGATGAAACGAGCGGAGGGCGTCCCTCGGGGCGCCCTCCGTTTCCTTCCCATGACCGAAGCCCCGCTCCTCGAACTCCGCGGCATCACCAAGCGCTTCCCGGGCGTGGTGGCGAACGACCACGTCGACTTCGAGCTGCGCAAGGGCGAGGTGCACGCGCTGCTCGGCGAGAACGGGGCGGGCAAGTCGACGCTCATGAACATCCTCTACGGGCTCTACACACCCGACGAGGGCGAGATCCGGATGAACGGGAAGCCGGTCTCGGTGCACTCGCCGCGCGGGGCGATCGACCTCGGCGTCGGGATGGTGCACCAGCACTTCATGCTCATCCCGGTCATGACGGTCGCCGAGAACATCGTGCTCGGCATGGAGCCGCACAACGGGCCGTTCATCGACCTCGCTCGGCGGAGAAGCGCGTCGGCGAGCTCTCGCAGCAGTTCGGGCTCGCGGTGCGGCCGGAGGCCCGCGTCGAGTCGATCAGCGTCGGCCAGCAGCAGCGCGCCGAGATCCTGAAGGCGCTCTACCGCGGCGCCGACATCCTCATCCTCGACGAGCCGACCGCCGTGCTCACCCCGCAGGAGGCGGGCGAGCTGTTCGCGATCATCGAGTCGCTGAAGGCGGACGGGAAGTCGATCATCTTCATCACGCACAAGCTGAACGAGGTGCTCGAGGTCGCCGACCGGATCACCGTGCTGCGGCGCGGCAAGACCGTCGGCACGGTGCCGAAGGAGGGCGCGACCGAGAAGGGCCTCGCCGAGCTGATGGTCGGACGCGAGGTGCTCCTGCGCGTCGACAAGCCGCCGTCCCATCCGGGCGACCCGCTCCTGACGGTCGAGGATCTCCACGTCCTCGACGACCGCGAGCTCCAGGCGTGCCGCGGGGTCGACCTGACCGTGAGGGCGGGGGAGATCGTCGGCCTCGCCGGCGTGGACGGAAACGGCCAGTCGGAGCTCGTCGACGCGATCGCCGGCCTTCGCAAGACGGCGAGCGGGAGGATCCTCATCGGCAAGAAGGACACGACGACCGCATCGAGCTCGCAAGCGCTCGAGGCGGGGCTCGGGCACATCCCCGAGGACCGCCATCGCCGCGGGCTCGTGCTCGACTTCTCCCTCGCCGAGAACCTGGCTCTGCACTCGTACAGAAAGCCGCCGGAGTCGCGCCACGGGTGGCTCTTCCCGCGGCGCCTCGTCGAGCGCGCGAAGCGACTCCTCAAGGAGTTCGACGTACGCGGCGGCAACCCCGAGACGCCCGCGTCTTCGCTCTCCGGGGGAAATCAGCAGAAGGTCGTCATCGCGCGCGAGGTCGACGGCAACCCGTCCGTCCTCGTCGCGGCGCAGCCGACCCGCGGGCTCGACGTGGGCGCGATCGAGTTCGTCCACCGGCGGCTCGTGGAGGAGCGCGACGAGGGCCGCGCGATCCTGCTCGTCTCGTTCGAGCTCGAGGAGATCCTGTCGCTCTCCGACCGGATCCTCGTCATGTACGAGGGCCAGATCGTGGGCGAGTACACGCCGCAGGCGACCGAGGAGGAGCTCGGGCTCGCCATGACCGGCGGCGGGCGCGAGGCGGCATGACGGACGCACCGACTCCGCCTCCGGCGGGACTTCCGCCCGTGAACGACACGCCAGGCCGCCTCCGAGGTGATGGACGGCTGGTTCCGCTCGCGCCTGGGCGGCGTGGTCATGCCGATCGTGGCCGCGTCCCTCGCCTTCTTCGTCGGCGGCGATCGTCATCCTCGCGGCCGGCCACAACCCGATCGCGGCCTACAGGCGCGATCTTCGACGGCACCGGGCTGAACCCGTTCTCCTACTTCGGCGAGCGAGTCCGACGCCGCCTGGCGGAACCTCCAGCAGACGCTGATCGTGTTCACGCCGCTCGTCTGCACCGCGATCGCGGTCGCCTTCGCCTTCCGCTGCGGGATGTTCAACATCGGCGGCCAGGGCCAGTACTTCGTCGGCTTCTTCGCCTCGATCTACATCGGGACGCATCTCGCCGGCCTGCCGCGCGTCCTGCACATCGTCGCTCGCCATCGTCGCCGCGATCTTCGTCGGCATGGTCTGGGGCGGGATCGCCGGTTTCCTGAAGGCGAGCGTCGGCGCCCACGAGGTGATCTCGACGATCATGCTCAACTGGATCGCGATCTACGGCGGCCAGTGGCTCTTCGAGCTCGGCGGGCCGCTCCAGGGCCCCGAGCCGTCGCTGCCCAAGTCGGACGCGCTTCTCGACGCGGTCAAGCTCCCGACGTTCGGCACCGGGCTCCAGCCGATCCACGTCGGCGTCTTCATCGCCATCGCCGCGCTCGTCGTCTACTCGCTGCTCCTCAACAGGACGACGCTCGGGTTCGAGGTGCGCGCGGTCGGGTTCAACCCCGAGGCGGCGCGCTACAGCGGCATCTCGGTCGGGCGCAACTACATCCTGGCGCTCGCGATCGCCGGCGGGTTCGCAGGCCTCGGCGGGGCGCTCGACAACCTCGGCTGGAAGTTCACGATCGCGACGAACGACATCCAGGTGAGCGCCGTCGGGTTCGTCGGCATCGCCGTCGCCCTGCTCGGGCGCAACACGGCCATCGGGATCTTCTTCTCGGCGCTCCTCTTCGCCGCGCTCCAAACGGGGACGTCCTCGCGGCAGATCGACTCGAGCATCTTCCCGGCCGAGCTCGCCGGGAACCTCTCGACGATGATCCAGGCGCTCATCATCCTGTTCGTCGCGACCGAGCTCCTGATCTTCTACATCTGGGCGGCGCGCAAGAAGGTGGGCTGGGGTGGGGCCAGTCGCAGGTTGAGGGGAGCCGAGCAGTGAGCGCGGACCGGCTCCTCGACCCGCGCCGGATCGCGATCGCCGGCATCGTGCTCGGCGCCGCCGCGTTCCTCGTCACGCTGCCGCCGATCACGTCCCGCTCGATCGGCGTCCCGTTCGTCCTCGGGTTCCTCGGCCTCCTCGCCGGACTCTGGGGAGTAACCCGCGGCGCCCGGCGGTACGGCTGGTGGGCGGTCGGCATCTCGCTCGCCGGGATCCTCGCGGGCATCTGGATCCAGACGAAGGACGTCGAGTCGCTCGACGCGATCGTGACCGCCGGCCTCCTCGCGGCGACCTTGCGCTTCGCGACGCCGCTCGCGTTCGCCGCCACGGGCGGGCTCATCTCCGAGCGCTCCGGCGTCGTCAACATCGGGCTCGAGGGGATGATGCTCGTCGGCGCGTTCTTCGGGATCTACGCCGCCGCCGAGACCGGATCCTGGGTGCTCGGGATCTTCGGCGCCATGCTGGCCGGCGGCCTGCTCGCGCTCCTCCACGCCATCTTCACGATCACGCTGCGCGCCGACCAGATCGTCAGCGGCTTCGCGATGAACTTCCTGGCGCTCGGCCTGACCGGCTACCTGTTCCGGTCGATCTACGGCTCGGCGGGCACGCCGGAGGTCCCGCGCATCCCGGCCCTCACGATGCCGCAGTTCATCCGCGACATCCCGCTCGTTCGGGGACGTGTTCGGGACGCTCAGCGTCATGACCTGGCTCATGTTCGTCCTCGTCGTCCTCACCTGGATCGTGCTCTTCAAGACGCCGATCGGCCTGCGGCTGCGCTCGGTGGGCGAGCACCCGCGCGCGGCCGACACGGTGGGGATCTCGGTCATCCGGATCCGCTACACGGCGGTCGTCACGTCCGGAATGTTCGCCGCGCTCGGCGGCGCCTACCTCTCGTTCGGCTTCGGCGGGTCGTTCAACGAGAACATGACGAACGGCCGCGGCTACATCGCGCTCGCCGCCGTCATCCTCGGGAAGTGGACGCCGTTCGGCGCGCTCGGCGCCTGCCTCCTCTTCGGCTTCGGCTTCGCGCTCTCGATCCCGCTCCAGGGCCAGGCGGACATCTCGGCGAACATCCTGTCGACGCTTCCCTACGTGATCACGCTGATCGCGCTCGTCGGCGTCATCGGCCGCTCGCGCCCGCCGGCGGCGGTTGGCCGTCCGTACGTCACGCAGTAGGGGATAAAGTCCGCCGCCGTGCGTAACGGCAACGCCGTCCTCTCCCTGCTCGTCGCGCTGGCCGCGCTCGCGCTCTTCATCGGGGCCGGCTGGGCCGCGAAGGAGAGCGACGGGATCAGCTGGCTCGAGGCCGCGCTGGCCATTCCCGTGGTCGCGCTCCTGGCCTTGCTCTCGCTCTCGTTCGGGACCGCTGCGCGCAGGCGCTACCAGCGCACGCTCGGCCGCGAGGGCGGCATGGGACCGACCCGTCTCGCGCGGGTGCTCGCCATGACCGCGCTGCTCCTCTCGCTCACCGCCGGGCTCGCGCTCGTCGTCTTCGCGGTGCTCGTCTCGACGGACGGTCTGGCCCACGCTCCGTGGTGATGTTCGAGGCTCGAAGGGCCAGGGGCTACAATCCGCGGTTGGCCGCAAGCTAGAGCCTTCCCGCACATTGTTCGAAATCGGAAACAGCCTCAGAGAAGCCCGCCTCCGCCAGAGCCTGGACCTGGCCCGTGTCGAGGACGACACGAAGATCCGCGCCAAGTACCTCCAGGCCCTCGAGGACGAGCGCTTCGACATCCTCCCGTCGGAGACGTACGTCAAGGGATTCCTGCGCACGTACGCCGAATATCTCGGCCTCGACGGGCAGCTCTACGTCGACGAGTTCAACTCGCGCTTCGCCGCCGCGGAGGAGCCGGTCTCCTCGCCGCAGCTTCCGCGCAGGCGCAAGTCCCGCCGGGCGGAGTCGAACCTGGTCGTGGTCGCGCTCGCCGGGATCGTCGCCGTGGCCGTGCTCGTCGTGGTCGCGTTCGCGTTCTCGGACGGGGACAAGACGCCCACGACCCCGAACGGCCTTCCGCCCGTGTCGACGACGACCGCTACGGGCGAGCACGACCCTCGTCGTCCGCGCCGCCGACGGCAACTGCTGGGTGGCGGTGCACCGCAACAGCGCCGCGGGCCGGGTCATCTTCTCCGGGACGATCTTCCAGGGCGAGACGCAGAGCTTCGGCCCGGCCGACCAGCTCGTCATGGAGTTCAAGAACCGCTGTGCCGACAAGCTCGCGATCGGCCTGAACGGCCGGCAGCTCGAGGACTTCCCGGTCGGCAAGGGCGTCGTCGTCGTGAACGCCCAGGGCGCACGGCGCCAGGGTTGAGCCCGCAGCCGCGGGCGGCGGTTCTCCTCACGGGCAGCGAGCTCGTTCGCGGCTCGATCGACGACGCGAACGGCGCGTTCCTCGCGCGCGATCTGACCCGGCTGGGACTCGAGCCCGAGCGCTGGACGGTCGTCGGCGACCGTCCCGAGGACCTCGAGGCGGCGATGCGCGACGCGCTGCAGGCGGATCTCTGCGTCATCTCGGGCGGCCTCGGGCCGACCCATGACGACCGGACGATCGAGTTCCTCGCCGGCGTCACCGGCCGGGCGCTCCTCGTCGACGAGGCGCTGGCCTCCGAGATCGAGGAAGTGGCCCGCGCCGTCGCCGTGCGCCTGGGCCGCCCGTACGAGGATCTCGCCCTCGGTGTGCGCAAGCAGGCCTCGCTCCCGGAGGGGGCGGTGTCGCTCGGTCTCGCCGGAACCGCGCCGGCGGTGCTCCTCGAGATCGACGGTCGTGTCGCGGTCGCGCTGCCCGGCCCGCCCGGGGAGCTGCGGCGCCTGTGGCCGCGCGTCCTCGAGGCGGAGGCGGTGCGCGCCATCGTCGGGCGAGCTTCGAGGCGAGATCGCGAGATCGTCCGGATCTACAGCGTTCCCGAGTCCTCCGTCGCCGCCGTCGTCGAGGCGGCGGGGGGTGAGCGCGACGGGCTCGAGATCGCGATCTGCGCCCGGAACCTCGAGGTCGAGGTGGATCTGTTCTTCCCGTCCGGCGCACGAGATGTTGCCGCGCGGATGGTCGAGGCGCTCGAGTCGCGCTTCGGAGACGCCGTGTTCGCGCGCGACGAGCGCCCGCTGGCGGCGCACGTGCTCGACCTGGCCCGCACCGCCGGGGTGACGCTCGCAACCGCGGAGTCGTGCACGGGAGGGCTCGTCGCGGCGGCGCTCACCGAGATTCCCGGGTCGAGCGACGTGTTCCTCGGCGGCGCGGTCGTCTACGCCAACGAGGCCAAGGAGGCGCTCGTGAGCGTTCCCGCCGAGGTGCTCGCCGCGCACGGGGCGGTTTCCGAGGAGACCGCGCGGGCGATGGCGGCGGGGGCGCAGGAGCCGCGTTCGGCGCGGACGTCGCCGTGTCGATCACGGGTATCGCCGGCCCGGACGGCGGCACCCCGGAGAAGCCCGTCGGGCTCGTCCACATCGCGGTCGAGGGCCCGTCCGGGAGCGCCGCGACCGAGGTTCGGCTTCCCGGGAGCCGCGAAGAGGTGCGCGCCCGCGCGGCGACACTCGCTCTGCACGAAGTCCGGCGTCTTCTGGCACGTTCGTGACGAAGTAGCGCGGAAATGACGCCTACCGTTGAGGGAGATGAGCGACTTCGCCTCTTCCTCGCCTTTCCGCTTCCTGCCGAGACGCGCGAGCGGCTCGTCCGCTGGCAGGCGGAGGCGTTCGCGGGCGTGGCGGACGTTCGGGTCGTTCCGCCGGAGAACCTGCACGTCACGCTGGTCTTCCTGGGCGAGCGTCCTCGTTCCGAGCTGGAGGCGATCGACGCCGAGCTTCGGGCTGCCGCGGCAGCGGCCTCCCGGCCGGTGCTCGAGCCGCTCCGCTACCGCGAGACAGGGAGCGTGGGGATGGTCGTGTTCGGCGACGAAGGCGACGCCGCGGCGCGGTTCCAGGCGGATCTCTCGGCCCGGCTCGACCGGATCGGGGTCTACCGTCCCGAGCGAAGGACGTGGACGCCGCACGTCACCGTCGTGCGTTTCCGCCGGCGGCCTCGGCTTCGGCTCGACCCGCCGGAGCTCGGCCGGGTCAGTCCGTCCGAAGGGGCTTCCTACACTTCAAGACTGCGCCGAACCGGAGCGCAGTACGAGATCCGGGCAACTGTCCCGTTAGGAGGGTGAACACGTGGACCGCGAGCAGGCACTTGAAGCCGCGTTAGGCCAGATCGAGCGCGCACACGGCAAGGGGTCGATCATGAGGATGAGCGACCAGGCACAGACGGCGATTCCGTCGATCTCGACGGGCTCGTTCTCGCTCGATCTCGCGCTCGGCGTCGGCGGGCTGCCCCGCGGCCGCGTGGTCGAGATCTTCGGGCCGGAGTCCTCGGGGAAGACGACGCTCGTCTACCACGTGATCGCCGAGGCCCAGCGACGCGGGGGCATCTGCGCCTTCGTGGACGCCGAGCACGCGATGGATCCCGCGTACGCCCAGCACATCGGCGTGAACATCGACGACCTCCTCGTGTCGCAGCCCGACAACGGAGAGCAGGCGCTCGAGATCTCCGAGCTCCTCATCCGCTCAGGCGCGCTCGACGTGGTCGCGGTCGACTCGGTCGCGGCGCTGACGCCCCGCGCCGAGATCGAGGGCGAGATGGGCGACAGCCACGTCGGCCTCCAGGCGCGGCTCATGAGCCAGGCGCTCCGCAAGCTCGCGGGGACGCTCAACAAGACCGGGACGGTCGCGCTCTTCACGAACCAGCTGCGCGAGAAGATCGGCGTCATGTTCGGCAACCCGGAGACGACGCCCGGCGGCCGCGCGCTCAAGTTCTACTCGTCCGTGCGGCTCGACATCCGCCGCATCGAGACGCTGAAGGAAGGCGTCGAGGCGGTCGGCAACCGTGTCCGCGTGAAGGTCGTGAAGAACAAGGTCGCGCCGCCGTTCAAGCAGGCCGAGTTCGACATCATCTACGGCGACGGCATCTCCTGGGAGGGCTCCGTCCTCGACGTGGGCCTCGAGCGCAAGCTCGTCCAGAAGGCCGGCTCGTACTTCAGCTACGGCGACGAGCGCCTCGGCCAGGGCCGCCAGAACGCGACCGCCTTCCTGCGGGAGCACCAGGACGTCACCGACGCGATCGTCCGCGGCGTGCAGGAGCAGCTCGGCGACGGCGTGGTCGTGTCCGCACGGCTCCTCCCGCTGGACGACGAGGTCGCGGCCACGAACGGCTCGAAGAAGGCGAAGGCCGCCGACGCGGAGACCGAGGCGGAGGCCGAGGCCGAGGCAGCCGCCGCGTAACGGGCGGATGCCCACGCTGACGAAGCTCGCGCGCTCCGGCCCCGGCCGGATCGCGCTCGAAGTCGACGGGAACCCCTGGCGCACCGTGCCCGACGCGGTCGTGGTGCGGGCCGGGCTCTCGGCCGGGCTCACGCTCGACCGTCCCACGCTGCGGCGCGTGCGCACCGAGCTGCGGCGTGCGCAGGCCCAGGCGGTGACCGGCCGTGCGCTCGCCCGGCGTGACCTCACCGAGCACGAGCTCGAGCAGCGGCTCGAACGAGCAGGCCTTGCGCCCGCCGAGATCGAGGAGACGAAGGCGGCGGCCGTGTCCGTGGGAGCCGTCGACGACGAGCGCTTCGCCCGGGCGCGTGCGACGCAGCTCGCCGAGCGCGGCTACGGGAACGCGTACGTGCTCGCGAAGCTCAGGGCCGCAGGAGTCGCCGAGCCGTTGGCGCGCGAGGTCGCGGAGGAGCTCCCGTCCGAGGTCGAACGGGCCCAGGCGGTCGCGTCGCGGCGGGCGGGGGATCCCAGGAAAACGGCTGCGTATCTGGCCCGCCGCGGGTTCGGGTTCGACACGATCGAGGAGGCCCTGGCCGCGGCTACGAATTTCGAACCGTGACGCGGTAGGATGCCGCCACAACGAGAACCCAAACAGCCTGCATCGGAACGGCTTTTCACCGGAACCACCACGCTTCTTGACTCCCGAACCACCACGCTTCTGATCTCGATCTGACTTCACGGAGACCCGGTCTCCGATTCGCATGACGACGGCGCGGCGCGCCCGGCTTCCGACACTGCCGTTCCTACGGGCCTGACGTAGGAGCACGACATGCTGGTTCTGATCGGCACCCTGATCGCCCTCGCGGCCGGGCTCGTCGTCGGTGCGGTCATCGGCTCGCAGTTCGCGATCGGCCGCAAGCGGACGGCCGCCGAGGCGGAGATCGCGCGGAACGTGGCCGAATCGACGCATGCAGCCGAGGCCGTTCGCCGCGAGGCGCAGGTCGAGGCACGCGAGGAGGCGCTGAAGGCGCGCGCCGACGCGCAGGCGGAGCTGACCGAGCTGCGCTCGGCCGCGATCAAGACCGAGGAGCGCGCCGTCGCCAAGGAGGAGGAAGCGGTCCGCCGGCTCGACGAGCTCGCCCGGAGGGATCAGTCCCTGGCCGACCGCGAGAAGAACACCGAGCTGCTCGAGGCCGAGCTCCAGCGCGCCAACGAGACGCAGCTCGCCGAGCTGGCGCGCATCGGCGGCCTGTCCGTCGAGGACGCGAGGCGGGAGCTGCTCGAGCGGTCGGAGGATCTCGTCCGCCACGAGCTGGCACGGTTCGTCCGCACGGCCGAGGAGGAGGCGCAATCCGAGGCGAAGCGGCGCGCCCGCGTTCTGGTCGGCGACGCCCTCCAGCGCGTGGCGGCAAGCCATGCGGCCGAGACGACCTCGAGCCTCGTCGAGCTCCCGTCCGACGACATGAAGGGCCGCATCATCGGGCGCGAGGGCCGCAACATCCGCGCGCTCGAGAACGTGACCGGCGTCGATTTCATCATCGACGACACGCCGCAGGCCGTGGTCCTCTCGTCCTTCGACGGCGTCCGCCGCGAGGTGGCGAAGATCACCCTGCAGAAGCTCGTCGAGGACGGCCGGATCCATCCCTCGCGGATCGAGGAGATGTACTACGAGTCGAAGGCCGAGATCGAGGAGCACATCACGCAGATGGGCGAGCAGGCCGTCTTCGAGGCGAACATCGGCTCGATGCACGAGGAGCTCGTGAAGCTCCTCGGCCGGCTGCGCTACCGGACGAGCTACGGCCAGAACATCCTCAAGCACTCGCTCGAGTGCTCGCACCTCGCCGGGATCATGGCGGCCGAGCTCGGGGCGGGCGTCAAGACGGCGAAGCGCGCCGCGCTCCTCCACGATCTCGGCAAGGCGATGACGCACGAGGTCGAGGGCTCACACGCGATCATCGGCGCGGAGATGGCGAAGCGGTACGGCGAGACCGACGCGGTCGTCCACGCGATCGAGGCGCATCACTACGAGGTGCAGCCGGACACGATCGAGGCGATCCTCGTGATCGCGGCCGACTCGATCTCGGCGGCCCGGCCCGGCGCGCGCGGCGAGAGCCTCGAGCACTACGTGAAGCGGCTCGAGAACCTGGAGAAGCTCGCGGCGGCGAAGAAGGGCGTCGAGCGCGTGTACGCGCTCCAGGCGGGGCGCGAGATCCGCGTCATGGTGCGGCCGGGGGAGATCGGCGACGACGAGGCCGCGCTCATGTCCCACGAGATCGCGCGCGAGATCGAGCAGCAGCTCGAGTACCCGGGCCAGATCAAGGTGACGGTCATCCGCGAGTCGCGCGCGACCGAGTTCGCCAAGTAGCGGGCTACGATTCGGCGATGAAGCGGTTCCACGTCACCACGTTCGGGTGCCAGATGAACGCGCACGACTCCGAGCGGATCACCGGCATGCTCGAGTCGATCGGCCTCGGCGAGGCGGTGTCGCAGGACGAGGCGGACGTGATCGTCTTCAACACCTGCACGATCCGCGAGAAGCCCGACCAGCGGCTCGCGGCGCATCTCGCCCAGGCGCGG
This sequence comes from uncultured Actinomycetes bacterium, assembly GCA_963705875.1. GTDB lineage: Bacteria > Actinomycetota > Thermoleophilia > Gaiellales > Gaiellaceae > CAVRUF01. Next base: position 876,451 of record OY970117.1, read on the forward strand.
GCGCTGAAGGAGGCCGAGCCGGAGCGCGTGATCGCCGTGGGCGGCTGCTACGCCGAGGCGCAGCGCGAGCGGATCTTCGAGCTCTATCCCTTCGTCGACGTCGCGTTCGGGCCCGGGTCGATCCCGCATCTCGCCGACTGGGTCGGCGTGGGGGGCATCGGCGTCGATCGCGGCCGGTTCGGCATCGTCGAGCGGACGTTCGCCGGGGAGCTGCCGGCACACCGGGCCCGCGCGTTCCAGGCGTGGGTGCAGGTGTCGATGGGCTGCAACTCGAAGTGCGCGTACTGCATCGTCCCGTCGGTGCGCGGCCGCGAGGTCAGCCGCCGGCCGGGGGAGATCGTGGCCGAGGTGACCGGGCTCGCACGCGACGGCGTCCGCGAGCTGACGCTGCTCGGCCAGAACGTGAACTCGTGGGGGCGCGACCTCGCGCCGGAGCTCCGCACCGAGTTCGGCGAGCTCCTGCGCGCGTGCGACGCGGTCGATGGGATCGAGCGGATCCGCTTCACGAGCCCGCACCCGAAGGACTTCCGCGAGCCGGTGATCGCCGCGATGGCCGAGTGCGCCGCGGTGTGCGAGCAGATCCATCTGCCGCTCCAGTCCGGGTCGAGCCGGCTCCTGAAGGCGATGCGGCGCACGTACGACCTCGAGCGCTACCTCGGCCTGGTCGAGCGGCTTCGCGCCGCGATTCCCGATCTCGCGCTCGGCACGGACATCATCGTCGGCTTCCCGGGCGAGACCGAGGAGGACTTCGCGGCCACGTTGGCCGCCGTCGAGGAGGTGCGCTTCGACTCCGCGTTCACGTTCATCTTCTCCGCGCGCAGCGGAACGGAGGCCGCCGAGTTGCCGGATCAGCTCCCGTACGAGCTGAAGCGCGAGCGCCTCGAGCGGCTGGTCGAGGTCGTCCAGCGCATCGCCGCCGAGCGCAACGCCGAGCGGATCGGCGGGGTGGAGGAGGTGCTCGTCGAGGGCACGAGCCGCACCGATGCCTCGCGCCTGCGCGGGCGCACCCGCCGCAACACGACGGTGAACTTCTCCGGCGCGGCGGAACCCGGTGAGCTCGTGCGCGTCGAGATCGAGAGCGCGACGTCCACGACGCTCGGCGGGCGCCAGTCGGCGCTCGTCGCCGCCTGAGTGTTGGCGCCGTTCGGTGCGAGACACGCGCGAATTTCCCCGATAGCGTTGTCAGCGGGTGGTGGGCTGGGGTGCCCCGGCGAATGAGCGCAATTTCCGTGATTGCGATCTTCGGGCCGACCGCCTCGGGCAAGACCGCCGTGGCCGAGGCCTTGGCGGACGCCCTGCCCGGGGAGGTCGTGTCCGCCGACGCGATGCAGGTCTACCGCGGGCTCGAGATCCTCACGAACCAGTCCGACCGACCTTCGCACCTCACCGGCGATCTGGCCGCTCGGCCACGAGGGGTCCGTCGCGGAGTACCAGCAGCTCGCGCACGCGGCGATCGACGACATCGTCTCCCGCGGGCTCACGGCCGTCGTCGCCGGCGGAACCGGGCTCTACCTGCGCGCCGCGCTCTCCGACCTCGACCTGCCGCCGGCGCCGCCACCCGGAACACGCGAGCGGATCGAAGCCCTCTACGACGAGCTCGGGCCCGAGGGTGCGCACGAGCTTCTCGCCGAGCGCGATCCCGAGGCCGCGGCGGCCGTGCACCCCAACGACCGCCGCCGCGTCGTGCGGGCGCTCGAGCTCGCCGAGGCCGGGTCGTCGCTCAAGCGGGGCGCCGACAGGCTCTGGGCGGGCGACACCCGTCACCCGACGCTGCTCGTCGGACTCGACGTGCCCAAGGAGGAGCTCGAGCGCCGCATCGAAGCCCGCACGGCCGAGATGTGGGAGCGCGGGGTGGAGGCGGAGGTGGAAGCCGCGCTCGCCGGGGAGATCTCGCCGACGGCCGCGACGATCTTCGGGCTGCACGAGATCGCCGAGCTGCCGCCGCACGAAGCGCGTGAGGCGATCATCGTCCAGACGCGCAAATACGCTGCATACCAGCGGAAATGGATGCGGCGGATCCCGGACCTCGTTACGGTTTCAGCCGACCGCCCGCCGGGCGACATCGCGGATGAGATCCTCCAAATGGCACTCGCTCGGTAACTCCTACCTCGTGCTCGAGCGGGCGGAGCTCGACCGGCCGCTCGACGTGCCGACGGTTCAGGGGTTGAGCGCCGACACCGACGGGATCGTCGAGATCGTCGACGCGCACGGGGGAGAGGCCGACGTGCAGATCTGGAACCCGGACGGCTCCAAGGCGGAGTTCTCCGGGAACGGTGCGCGGATCGCCGCCGCGTGGCTCGCCCAGGAGCGCCGGGCCCGACATCACGCTCCGCTTCGGCACGCGTGTGGCGACAGCCCGCGTCGACGGAACGATGGTCGCGCTCGACGTGGGCGCAGTCGACGTCGGTCCGCCCGAGGAGCTCGACGTCGGCGGCGAGCGCCTGACCTTCACACCGGTCTCGGTCGGGAACCCGCACGCGGTGATCCGCCGGGACTTCGCAGACGCCGAGATCGCGCTGCTCGGCCCGCTCGTCGAAAACCACGAGCGCTTCCCGGAGCGCACCAACGTCCAGTTCGTCCGCGTCGTCGGGCCACACGAGCTGCGCATCGGGATCTGGGAGCGCGGCGCGGGCGAGACCACGGCGTCCGGCTCGAGCTCGGTCGCAGCGGCGGCTGCCGCGGTCGCGAACGGCTGGTGCGAGAGCCCCGTCACGGTGTCGCAGCCCGGCGGCGAGCTGGTCGTCGAGATCGAAGACGGCCGCGCGACGCTGAGCAGGCCCGGTCGAGCGGCTCTAGACCGCGACGTCGTGCGTGCGCAGCGCGTCGTTCAGGCTCGTCTTCAGGTCGGTCGAGGCGCTCCGCTCGCCGATGATCAGCGCCGCCGGCAGGCCGTACGTCCCGGCCGGGAACTCCTTCGGGCGCGTCCCCGGGATGACGACCGCCCGCGGGCGGGACGAAGCCGCGATGCTCGACCGGCTCGGAGCCGCGGACGTCGATCACCGGCGTCGACGCGGTGATGACCACGTTCGCGCCGAGCACGGCGCCGGCGCCGATGTGGACGCCCTCGACGACGATCGAGCGCGAGCCGATGAACGCGCCGTCCTCGACGATCACCGGGCTCGCCTGCGGCGGCTCGAGCACGCCGCCGATCCCGACGCCGCCGGAGAGGTGCACGTCCGCGCCGATCTGGGCGCACGAGCCGACCGTCGCCCACGTGTCCACCATCGTCCGCGGGCCGACCCAGGCGCCGATGTTCACGTAGCTCGGCATGAGGATCACGCCGGGGGAGAGGAACGAGCCGTACCGCGCCACGGCCGGCGGCACGATCCGCACGCCGCGGCCCTCGTAGTCGCGCTTGGGCGGGATCTTGTCCAGGTACTCGAACGGGCCGGCCTCCATCGCCTCCATCTCGCGCAGGCGGAACATGAGCAGGATCGCCTTCTTCGTCCACTCGTTCACGACCCAGCCGTCCGGGCCGGGCTCGGCCACGCGCGCCTCGCCCTCGTCGAGCATGCGCACCGCCTCCTCGACCGCGGCGGCGCCGTGCGCGGCGTCGTCCGACTCCCACAGCGCGTCGATCTCGCGGGCCAGCTCGGCGCTCACAGCACCTGCTCCAGGATCGCCGCCGCGCGGGCGCACTCCTCCTCGGTGGGGACGAGCGCGATGCGGACGTAGCCCTCGCCGGCGGCGCCGAGGTAGGCGCCGGGCGTGACGACGATTCCGGCCTCGAGGAGCCGCTCCGCGAACGCCTCCGACGTCGCGCCGCCGGGGACGGTGACCCAGAGGAACATCGTCGCCGCGCTGCCGGTGACCGTCAGGCCCTTGCGCGCGAGGACATCGAGGAAGAGGTCGCGCTTGCGTCCGTAGCGTGCGCGGGCGCGCTCGACGTGCGCCTCGTCCTCCCAGGCGGCGACCGAGGCGAGCTGCACGAACTCCTGCGGCGTCGTCCCGGAGGAGGGCCGGTACGCGCCGTAGGCGGCGATGACGTCCTCGTCGCCGGCGACGAAGGCCGAGCGGTAGCCGGTCATGGACGAGCGCTTCGAGAGCGAGTTGAAGACGGCGATCCGAGCTCCGCGGCCGAGCACCTCGAGCGCCGACGGCGGCGGCGACTCGAACCAGAGCTCCGAGTAGGCCTCGTCGGAGGCGATCAGCACGTCGTGCTCGCGCGGCGATCTCGGCCAGGCGCTCGTAGAAGGCAAGCGGCGCGACGGCCCCTGTCGGGTTGTTCGGGTAGTTCACCCAGACGATCGCGGCGCGGCTCCACACGTCGTCGTCCACGGCGTCGAGGTCCGGGAGATAGCCGTTCTCCTCGAGGAGCGGCAGGCGGACGACCTCGGCGTGCGCGAAGCCGGCGCCGCGCTCGGGGACGGGATAGCTCGGATCGGTGACGAGCACCGCGCGCTTGTCTCCCGCCGGGTCGACGAGCAGCTGCGCCAGCGTGAAGATCGGCTCCTTGGAGCCGAGGCACGGGATGACCTGCGTCTCCGCGTCGAGCGCGGACGCCGAAGCGCCGGTCGCACCAGCGCGCGATCGCGTCTCGCAGCTCGGGGACGCCGCGGGCGCGCGGGTAGCCGGCGGTCGCCGGAAGCGCCTCGGCGAGCGCCTCCTCGATGAACGGCTCCGTGCGCTCGCGCGGGTCGCCGATGCCGAAGTCGATCAGCTCGATCCCGCGCTCGACCGCGCGGCGCTTCGCCTCGTCCAGGCGGACGAACGGATACGTCGTCTGGGCGGCGAGAACGGGGGAGAGGCGCATGGCTAGACGGTATCGCTCAGAAAGGCGCGGAGCACCTCGTAGGAGCGAACCAGCGCGGCGATCTCGATCTGCTCGTCGCGGCGGTGCGCGTACGCGGTCGCGCCGGGGCCGAAGTTGACTGCGTCGACGCCGGCCTCTGCGAACTCGGCCACCGGCGTCCAGGCCTGCTTCGGCTCCGCGGCCAGGTCACCTGCCGCCTGGAGCCGGCGCACGAGCGGGGCGTCAGCCACGACGGGCGCGGCGGGCGAGTTCCCGGCGATCACGACCTCGTCGGCGCCGGCCGCCTCGCCGAGCTCACGGATGCGCGCCTCGGCCTCGGCCGCCGAGCGGTCGGGCGCGTAGCGGTAGTTCACGAGGCACCGCGCCCGGTCGGGGACGACGTTCGAGGCGATCCCGCCCTGGATCTGCGTGGGGCTGACGACCTCGACGAAGCGCAGGCCGTCGAAATCGACGTTGCGCGGCTCCACGGGGAAGACGCGGGCCAGGCCGGCGACGGCGCGCTCGATCGCGTTCACGCCGGTCCAGGGCCGCGCCGAATGCGCGCTCTCGCCGTGGAAGACGAGCTCGGCGTTCAGGTTCCCGACGCAGCCGAGGTGGAGGTCGTTGTTCGTCGGCTCGAGGCAGATGGCGAGCTCGGCGTCGAGCACGGCCGGGCAGGCGGCGAAGACGCCGGGAAGCGAGCTCTCCTCCGCGGGGAGCTCCTCGCGCGGGAAGAAGAGGTACGCCACGTCGAGCGCGCGGCGCGTCGAGCGACCGGGCCAGCTCGACCATCACCGCGCAGCCGCCCTTCATGTCGCTCGCGCCGAGCCCGTGCACGACGCCGTCCTCGATCCGGCCGGGGCGGTTTCCCTGCGCGGGAACCGTGTCCAGGTGCCCGGCGAGGAGCACCAAGCGGACGTTCCCGGACGCCGCGGCGTCTCGTAGAGGAGCGCCGAATCGGCCGAGTGCACGAGCGAAACGGGCGCATCGGCGAGCTCGGCCTCGACCCAGGCGGCGGCCGCTGCCTCGTCGCGGCTCTCCGACGGAATGTCCACGAGCGCGAGCGTCGTCTGCGCGAGCCGGTCGGCGAGGTCGGGCACGGCGGGAGCGTACCGGCCCGGCAGCGGGGCATAATCCAAGCCGGATGCCGGAACCCAAGACGTATCTCGTGCCGGGAGCCGAGCCCGAGCGCGGGCTCTGCGTCGTCGTGGTCTCGCCCGGCACCGATCCCGCAGACGAGCTGAACGAGATCTCCGAGCTCATGCGCACCGCCGGCGTCGAGCCGGTCGGCGAGATCGTCCAGCATCGCGCCGCGCCCGATCCGCGCACGTTCATCGGCAAGGGCAAGCTCGCCGAGGTGAAGACGGCGATCAAGGAAGAGACGGCGGAGACGGTGATCGTCGACGACGACCTCGACCCGAGCCAGCAGCGACGGCTCGAGGACGAGCTCGGCGTGCGCGTCGTCGACCGCACCCAGCTGATCCTCGACATCTTCGCCCAGCACGCCGTGACCGCCGAGGGAAAGCTCCAGGTGGAGCTCGCGCAGCTCGACTACAACCTCCCGCGCATGCGCGGCATGTGGGCGCACCTCGAGCGCCTCGGCGGCGGCGCGGGCGCCGGACGCCGCGGCCCCGGTGAGTCGCAGCTCGAGACCGACCGCCGTCTTGCCCGCGCGCGCATCTCCGTCCTCAAGAAGCGGCTCAAGGAGCTGGGACTGCGGCGCGCGACCCAGCGCAAGGAGCGCCGCCAGGCGGCGACGCCGCTCGTCGCGCTCGCCGGCTACACGAACGCGGGCAAGTCGACCCTCCTGAACCGGCTCACGAACGCGGACGTCTCCGTGAACGACCGCCTCTTCGAGACGCTCGACCCGACGACGCGCGCGTTCGAGCAGGACGGGCGCCGCTACCTCGTGACCGACACGGTCGGCTTCATCCGCCGCCTGCCGCACGGGCTCGTCGAAGGGTTCGCGGCCACGCTCGAGGAGACGCTGCTCGCCGATCTGATCCTCCACGTGGTCGACGCCTCGGCGCCCGATCCGCGGCTGGCGGACACGATCCGCGCCGTGGAGGACGTGCTCGCCGAGATCGACGCGACCCACATCCCGCAGGAGCTCGTCCTGAACAAGATCGACTCGCTCGACGGCCTCAGCCGCCGCCGGCTCGCCGAACCGCTACCCGGACGCCGTGCAGATCTCCGCGCAGACCGGGGAGGGGCTCGACCTGCTTCGCGAGCGGGTCGCGGCTCGCCTCGCCGACCTGTTCGAGCCGGTGCGCCTGCTGGTCCCGTACTCGGAGGGCAAGGTGCTCGCCGACCTGTACGACCTCGGCGCGCCCATCGAGGAGCGCGAGGACCGGCCCGACGGCGTCCACGTGCTCGCGCGGCTGCCCCGCGCCGAGCTGGGCCGCTACGCGCCGTACCTCGTCGTCGAAGACCGGTCCGCGGCCGAGCAGCATGGGCGCTGAGCTCCAGATCAAGCGCGTCCGGCCCGATGCGCGCATTCCCGACCGGGCCTACAACGGCGACGCTGGCCTCGATCTCGCCGCCTGCGAGCGGGTCGAGCTGGCGCCGGGGGAACGCGCCGTCGTGGGAACCGGCCTCGCGGTCGCGATTCCCGAGGGCTACGCCGGGTTCGTCCAGCCGCGCTCGGGTCTCGCCGCGAAGCAGGGGTTGGTCGTCGTCAACTCGCCGGGGCTCGATCGACTCGGGGTACCGCGGCGAGATTCGCGTCGTGCTCCTGAACACCGACCTGACCGAGACCTTCGTGGCCGAGCCGGGCGAGCGGATCGCCCAGCTGGTCGTCCTTCCGATCCCCGAGCTCGCCGTGCGCGAGGTCGAGGAGCTTCCGCCGAGCGAGCGCGGGGAGCGCGGGTTCGGCTCCTCGCAGCCGGGCCCCTAGTGCTCGAGCCTCGCGTCCGAGTCTCGGCGATCCTGCGCCGCGAGGGGCGCGTGCTGCTCTGCCGCCAGGAGAAGGACGGGGCCGAGTACTGGCTTCTCCCCGGCGGGGGCGTGAACCTGGGCGAGTCGCTCGTCGAGGCGCTGAAGCGCGAGCTCGAGGAGGAGCTCGGCATCACCGAGGACCTGCCGATCGAGGGCCCCGTCTGCGTGGTCGACTCGATCTCGCCGCCCGGCGTGCGCTTCAAGCACGTCGTCAACATCGTCTTCGCGGCGCACCTCGGCGACCGCTCCCTCGAGGCCGTCACCTCGAAGGACACGGCCGTGAAGGGCCACCGGCTCTTCGAGGCCGACGAGCTCCCCGAGGTGACGCTGCACCCGCCGATCCAGCGCTTCCTCATGCGCTGGGAGCCGGGCGACCCGACCGTGTACCTCGGCGCCCTCTGGGCGCGCTGAGTCGGGCCTGACGAAATAAGCCTGTGCCGCCGGGCCGCGCTGGACGCCGCGATACGGCGTCGCCGTGCCGCGCCCGTATTCCCGATACGAACGCGACATGCCTCCTTGTCTCGCACCGTCCAGCGCACCCCGACAGGAGGCGTATGTCGCCAGGCCCTCCTAGCGCGCTTCCAGGTACTGCAGCACCGCGAGGACGCGCCGGTGGTCGGTCTGGTCGCGAGGGAGGCCGAGCTTCATGAAGATGCTCTTCACGTGCTTTTCGACGGCTCGCTCGGTGATGACCATCGCCTCGGCGATCGCCGCGTTCGAGCGGCCTTCGGCCATGAGGCCGAGCGCCTCGCGCTCGCGTGGGGTCAGCTCCTCGAGCGGCTCGCGCCGCCGGGTGCGGGCGAGGATCTGGCCGACGACGTCCGGGTCGATCGCGGTCCCGCCGCCGGCGACGCGGTCGACCGACTCCATGAACTGCCCGACGTCCGTGACGCGGTCCTTCAGGAGGTAGCCGATCCCGCGCAGGTCGCCCGAGAGGAGATCGGCGGCGTAGTTCTCCTCGACGTACTGGGAGAGGACGAGCACGGCCGGCTCGGACGACCGCGCGCGCAGCTCGAGCGCCGCGCGGATGCCCTCGTCGGTGTGCGTGGGCGGCATGCGGACGTCGACGATCGCGAGATCCGGCTTCGTCTCGGAGACCGCCTGGACGAGGCCGACGGCATCGGAGACGGACGCGACGACGTCGTGCCCGTGATCGGCCAGGAGGCGTCCCATGCCCTCGCGCAGGAGGACCGAGTCCTCGGCGATCACGACGCGCACGGGAGCTCCGCGACGAGGAGGGTGGGCCCGCCGGGCGGGCTGGCGACGTCGAACGTCCCGTCCACGGCGGCGGCCCGGTCTTGCAGCCCGGCGAGCCCTCCGCCCGGCTGCACCTTGGCGCCGCCGACGCCGTCGTCCGAGACGACCACGATCAGCCGCTCGTCCCGGGTGTCGACGCGCACGGTGAGCACGTTCGCGTCCGCGTACTTGGCCGCGTTCGCGAGCGCCTCGGCGACCACGAAGTAGGCCGTCGCCTCCACGGAGGCCGGCGGGCGCTCGGGGACGTCGACGTCGAGCCGAACCGGAACCGGCGAGCGCGCGGCGAGCGAGGAGAGCGCGGCGTCGAGCCCTCGGTCGGTGAGCACGGCGGGATGGATGCCGCGCGCGAGGTCGCGCAGCTCGACGATCGCAGCCTGCACCTCGCCGTGGGCGTCCGCGACGAGGCGCCGGGCCTCGGCGGGGTCGTCGTCGAACTTCTCGAGCGCGCGGCCGAGCTCCATGCCGAGCGCGAGGAGCCGCTGCTGCGCGCCGTCGTGCAGGTCTCGCTCGATCTGGCGCCGGTCGGCCATGGCGACGTCGACCGAGCGGGCGCGCGTGTCCTCGAGGCTCGCGACGCGCTGCTCGAGCTCCGCGCGGCTCGGGCTCAGGAGCAGCAGGATCCCGCGATCGACCCAGGCGAGGCCGCGGATGATCCAGGGAGTGACGAAGAGCGCGGCGACCCCCAGGACGATCCCCATGCGTGATGTTCCGCGCGTTCGGATTCAGCGAGTTCCCGTCGCCGAACGCGACGTTGCTCCACTTCCCGGCCGTCAGCGAGCTGAAGAGCACGGCGAGCGACACCGACCAGGCGACGACGGCGACCGTGAAGGTCGCGATCCCGACGACCGGCTGGACGACGCCCAGGTACGCGAGCTCCTTCCAGTTGGTCGCGTCGCGGAACGGGTCGATCAGCCACTGGAGCCAGCGGCTCGGCCGGATTCGCCGCGGCGGGTCGTCGATCCGCACGTCGAGGAGGCGAGCGCGGAGCCGCTCGAGCCGGGCGCCCTGGTGGGCGAGGAGGAACGTCACCGTGAGGATGGGCAGCCCGACGAGCGTGATGAGCAGGCCGAGGCCCGTGGAGACGAGCGTCCACAGCACCGTCGAGCCAGACGATCGCGACCGGCAGGTCGAGCAGCAGGTAGACCGTCTCGCGGTAGGTGCGGGCCTCGAAGAGCGGGCGGAAGAACCTCATGCCGCGACTGTAGCCAGGGCCCTCGTCCGGGTCGATCCGGCTACCAGGCGAGCGGATGGACGTGCTGGCACGACCTCACGAGAAGCGGCCGCCGCGGTCCCGGGCCCGCTCGGCGGCGACGGCGTTCGCGTTCAGCTCGAGCTCGTCGGGCAGCGGCTCGAGGGTCGTCTCGACGCCGGCGTGGCGCAGCGCCTGCTCGATCAGCCAGTCGGCGAGCCAGGGATTGCGCGGGAGGAGCGGCCCGTGCAGGTACGTCCCGAGCGCGGAGCCGCGGCGGATGCCCTCGTAGCCGCTCTCGCCGTCGTTTCCATGGCCCGAGACGACCCGGCCGAGCGGCAGCGCGTCCGGGCCGAGGATCGTCCGGCCGGCGTGGTTTTCGAACCCGGCGATCGTGTGCTGCTCACCGGGTTCGAGCTCGCACTCGAGGAGGACGTCCCCGGTCATCCGTCTTTCACCCGCCGTGGTATGCAGGTCGAAGACGCCCGCCCCCGCCAGCTCGACGCCCGCGCGGTCGCGGTAGAAGCGCCCGAGCAGCTGGTAGCCGCCACAAACCGCGAGAACAGCAGTTCCGCCCACGATCGCGGCATCCAATCCCTCGGCCTTCGTGACGATGTCGCCCGCGACGAGCGCCTGCTCGCGGTCCTGGCCGCCGCCGACGTAGAGGAGGTCGTGCTCGCCGGGCTCCACGGGCTCGCCGAGGCCGATCGTCCGGTAGTCGAGCTCGATCCCGCGCCAGGCCGTGCGCCGCTCGAAGACGGCGATGTTGCCGCGGTCGGCGTAGATGTTCAGGTAGTCCGGATACAGGTGCCCGACGACGATCTTCACGACGCCGCCGCCCGTTCCCAGTACGGACGCGCGTGCCCGCGCGAGACGGCGATCCCGCGCAGCGCGAGCATGGCCGTGTAGGTCGGCAGGACCGGGAGGACGCCGCCGGGCGAGCGTGAGGGCGAGCCCACGGTCGAGCGCCGTCTCCAGGTCGGGGATCACCTCGATGCGCTCGGGATCGAGCCCGCCGTACTTGAAGCGCAGCGCCAGCTCGTACGCGCGCGAGCCGGTGGCGACGAGCCGCTCGAGCGATCCGGCCAGCGGCTCGAAGTCGACGTCCCAGATCCACGAGACGTCGCGTCCGTCGGCGACGTCGTCGTTCAGCGCGATCAGCGCGACCGCCGGCGGGTCTCCGTCCACGAGCGTGTGCAGCGCCTCGTTCGCGCCGGCCGGGTTCTTGATCAGGAGCATCAGAACCTCGCGGCCGTTGGCGTCGATCCGCTCGAAACGCCCGAACGCGGCCTGGAAGCGCGCTAAACCGCGCTCAACGTCCTCGAGCGTCGCACCCAGCTCCAGGGCTGCGCAGGCGGCTGCGAGGGCGTTGTAGACGTTATAGAGGCCTGGAAGCCCGATCCGGACGCGCCGCACGCCGCCCGGGGTGACCAGATCGAACGCCGAGCCCGCGAGTCCGTCGAGCTCGATCGCGCGCGCGGTCACGTCCAGAGGAGGCCGCTCGTCGTCGCCGCGGGGGCAGCGGTACGCGCCGAGGTGGCCGACGTAGGTCGCCTCGTACTCGTAGGGCGTGCCGCAGACGACGCAGTACTTCGAGTCGGCGGCGTGGGGGAGGCGCTCGCGCGAGACGCCCGGATCGGAGAGCCCGAACCGCACCACGTTCTCGCGCCCGCGCACGAGGTCGGCGAGCAGCGGGTCGTCGACGTTCACGATCGCGGTCGTCTCGTCTCCGAGCGCGGCGATGGCGGAGCGCCAGCGCTCGGCGACGATCTCGAGCTCGCCGTAGCGGTCGAGCTGGTCGCGGAAGAGGTTCGAGAGGACCACGACGCGTGGGTGCGTGCGGCGGGCGACCTCCGGGAAGGCGGCCTCGTCGACCTCGAAGAGCCCGAGCTCGGCGTCCTCGTCGGCGACGAGGGCGGAGGCGACGCCGGACATGAGGTTGGCGCCCGCGCGGTTGTGCGCGAGGCGGAACCGCGGCGCCGACGATCGCGGCGACCATGGCGCTCGTCGTCGTCTTGCCGTTCGTCGCGCTGACGAGCACCGATCCATGCGGAAGACGGCCCGAAAGCACGTCCACGGCGTCGCGGTCGAGCCGGCACAAAACCCTGCCGGGAAGCGTGGTTCCGCCCCCTTTTCCGGCCGCGCGTGACAGGCGGCCCGCGAGCCGCGCCAGCCCGATCTCCACGCGGAGCCGCATCAAACCAGTGTAGTTCCCTCAATCGAGGTATCAGGTCGGGTAGAGGCTGTACCCCGGACGGGGGATGCCTCTTGGTGCATCTGGTTCTAGCCTCTTCTGACAGGGATTGACCTGCCCGCGCGCGGCGCGTGAGACGGGAGAAGACGGATGAGGCACTGCGGCCAGCAGAACTCGGAAGGGATCGACGGATGACCGCCGTCCCGAGCGAGTTCACAATCGAAACCGGCGAGCGGACGCCAGACGGAGGCGGCCTGCCCCGGCGCGCGATGTTCTTCCTCGCGCTCACGGCGCTGGCGACGGTTGCGGCGGCTGCGATCCCGGTTTCCGAGCTGAACCGCCACACGGACGGCTGGTGGACCTTCTTCGTGCTCGGCGCAGCGGCGGCCGCGACCCAGCTCTTCGTCGCGCGCACCCCGAGAGGTGCCGCGCGCTACTACACGACCATCGTCTTCCTCGTGGCCGGCGTGCTCCTCCTGCCGGCCGGGCTGGTGGCGCTCCTCGGGGTCGTCCAGCACATCCCCGAGTGGCTGAAGATGCGCTACCCCTGGTACATCCAGACGTTCAACATCGTGAACTACACGGCCGACTGTCTGGTCGCGTGGTTCGCGGCGCACCTGATCCTCAGCTCGAACCAGGGGACAGAGGCCCAGCAGTGGGCGATCGCCGGGATCGTCGCCAGCGTCGTCTTCGTGCTGACGAACCACATCCTGCTCGCGGCGATGATGCACATCGCCGACCGCACGCCCCTCCGCAAGAGCGACCTCTTCACGCTCGAGAGCCTCTCCACGGACATGATCCTCGCCCTGCTCGGCGTCGCCCTGGCGACGCTCTGGCTCGCCAATCGCTGGCTGATCATCGCTGCGGTCGCGCCGCTCATCCTCATCCACCGGTCCCTGAACGTGCCCGCGCTCGAGGAAGAGGCCCGCGTCGACTCGAAGACGGGGCTCTTCAACGCCCGCCACTTCGCCGCCGAGCTGCGTGAGGAGCTCGCCCGCGCGGAGCGGTTCGGCCGCCCGATGTCGGTGATCATGGTCGACCTCGATCTCCTCCGCGAGATCAACAACACGTACGGGCATCTCGCCGGAGACGCCGTTCTGCGCGGCATCGCGGAGACGTTCCGCGGCGTCCTGCGCGACTACGACGTCCCCTCGCGCTTCGGCGGGGAGGAGTTCGCGATCCTCCTGCCCGAGACGAGCCCCGAGGAGGCGTTCGAGATCGCCGAGCGCATCCGCAAGACGGTCGCCGCCACGGCCTTCGAGGTCGAGACGTCGAGCGAGCCCATTCGCGCGACGATCTCCCTCGGCGTCGCCGGCTATCCCAAGGACGGCACCGACGTCAACGAGCTGATCCACCAGGCCGACCTGGCCGTCTACCGCGCGAAGCTCCAGGGGCGCAACCGCGCTCTCGGCGCAAGTCCGGAGGAACCGCTGCTCGTCCCCGCCGACCGGACCGCCCGTCTGGCCGTGGTTCCGGATGCGGGAGAGGTCGAGGTCGGGCCTGCCTCGCGGTCGGTCGCGCCTCCTCCCGCGCACGACGAAGACGCACGCAAGGAGCAGCCTCCGCGCCACCACGCCGTCGGGCCGCGCTTCCTGGCGCTCTCTCCGATTCTCAGCGGCCTCATCGCGCTGATCGCGGTCGCCGGCATCGCCGCCGGCCTCCTCGCCTTCGTCTTCTCGGGCTCGGGCGACCTCGTGGGCCTTATCGCGGTCGTCGTCGCGGTCGGGATCGGGCAGGCGCTCGCACTCGAGCTGGACGGCGGCGGCTCGGTCTCCGTGAGCGCCGTCGGTGCGCTCGCAGGCGCCGCCATGTTCGGGCCGCGCGCCGCGCTGCCGCTCGCGATCACGATCGCGGCCGTGCAGTGGAGCGCCATGCGCAACCCGATCTACCAGTCGCTCTTCAACGTCGGCGCCCTGACGCTCGCCTCGCTTTCCGCGGCGGCGATCTTCTCGGTGGGGTGGATGGACGACGGCGCGGGCCGGATGGTCACCGCCGTGGTCGGCCTCCTCGCCGGCGGCGCGTACTTCGTCGTCAACACCGGCATGGTCTCGGGCGCGATGGCGCTCGAGGGCCACGACAGCTGGCGGCGCGTCTGGATGGAGCGCTTCTCGTGGCTCATGCCGCACTACGTCGCCTTCGGCGCCATCGCCGGCGCGATCGCGCTCTCCTACCAGGCGATCGGCCTCTACGGCCTCGCGGTCTTCGTCCTGCCGCTGCTCCTCATGCGCAAGACGATGGCGGCCTACATCGGCCACACGCAGCGCTCGAGCCACAAGCTCCGCGCGGCGGCCGAGACGATCCGCTCCCAGAACGCGTCGCTCGAGCAGGCCAACAAGCTGCTCAAGGAGCGCTCGACGGCGGCGATGGAGAGCCTCTCGGCGACGGTGGACGCCCGCGACGCCTACACGGCGGGCCATTCGCGCCGGGTGCAGCAGCTCTCGCTCGCGATCGGCCGTGAGCTGGGCCTCTCGACGGCCGAGCTCGACCTCCTGGGCCACGCGGCGCTCTTCCACGACATCGGCAAGCTCGCGATCCCTGACGCGATCCTCCTGAAGCCGGCCACGCTCACGACGGACGAGTGGACGCTCATGCAGCGCCACGCCGACGAGGGCGCGCGCATCATCGACCGGCTCGGATTCCTGAACGACGCCGTGCCGGCGATCCGGCACCACCACGAGCGCTTCGACGGCCTCGGCTACCCCGACGGCCTCGCCGGGGACGAGATCCCGCTCGGCGCACGGATCATCCACGTAGCGGACGCACTCGACTCGATGCTGACCACGCGGATCTACCGCGCGGCCCGGCCCGTCGAGGAGGCCGTCGCGGAGCTTCGGCTCGGCTCCGGCACCCAGTTCTGCCCGCGCTGCGTCGCGGCGCTCGAGCGTCTCGTCGAGTCCGGCGAGCTGAACGACGCCGAGCTCCGCATCCCGATCCTCGCAACCGCGTCGTAGATCCCGCGCTGCTGCGAAGATGCGGCCCGTGCAGGGCTCGCTTCGCACCGCCGCGCTCCAGTTGAAGACCGCGCAACACGTCGTCCGCAAGGGCGGCGGCTCGCTGCGCGAGCGGTTCGGAACCGCCGACGAGCGGATGGTCTTCGTGATCGGCTGCCCGCGCTCGGGAACGACGTTCCTCGGCCGTTCGGTGGGCACGATGCCCGGTTTCGTCGACCTGGGGGAGGTGAAGGCGCTGAAGGCGGCGATTCCCGACCTCGGCCGGCTTCCGCGCGACGAGGCCGCCAAGCGGATCCGGTCGATCCTGACGGGGACGCGGCGGTTGTCGCTGGTCGGCTCGCGCCGAGCGGTCGAGCAGACGCCCGAGACGACGTTCGTCGCCCGCGCGGCCGCGCTCGCGTTTCCCCAGGCGACGTTCCTCCACATCGTCCGCGACGGCCGCGACGTGGTGTGCTCGCTGCTCGAGAAGGGCTGGCTGAGCGCGGAACGCGGGGGGGAGGACGACGCGGGCCATTCGTACGGCGCCGCGCCGCGCTTCTGGGTCGAGGCGGGCCGCCGCTCCGAGTTCGTGACCGCCGGGGAAGCCACCCGCGCCGCGTGGGCGTGGCGGCGGTACGTCGAGCGTGGCGCGCGAGGTGGAGGGCGCCGTGGAGCTTCGCTACGAGGATCTCTCCGCCGATCCCGCCGCAGCGGCCGCGGATCTGGCCGAGCGCCTGGACGTGGACGCCGCGCAGCTCACCGAGCGCCTGAGCCGGGCGCACGGCACGTCGGTCGGCCGCTACCGGACGGAGCTCTCGGACGAGCAGCTCGCAGCGGTCGAGGCCGAGGCCGGGCCGCTTCTGCGGGAGCTCGGCTACTAGGCGGGGGAGACGATCGGCGCTGCCAGCGCGGCGAGCCGCTCGAGGCACGAGCGTCCTTCGTCGGGCGCCCGAACGGCGGGGAGGGGCTCCTCGTCGAACGAGCGGTCGAGCGCGAACGAGGCCGTATCGACCACGGCGCCGTCCGCGGAGCGTGACCAGCGTGCCCTCGTCGATCTCGCGCTTGTCCAGGCTGACCCCGGTGTAGCGCTCCACGAGCTCGAGCGCACCGACGGTCGACGCGAACACGACCTCGGAGCGTCCTCGTCCGAGCCAGAGCGGCCGGCCCATGCCGCGCGCGGCGAACACGGTGTCCGCGGCGCGCTCGTCGAGCCAGGCGGTCGCCATCGAGCCGTAGAGCTCCTCGAGCGTCCGCGGAACGTCCTCGGACACCTCGACGAGCGCGAAGATCGCCTCGGAGTCGACGGTCATTCCCGGCTCGGCGCGCTCGAAGCCGTGCCGGGCGAAGAGATCGTCGTCGTTCGCGATGATCCCGTTGTGCACGCCGACGATCGCTCCGTGCCTGATCGGATGGTTGTTGGCGGCGAGGGAGGGGTGACCCTTTGTGTAATCCCGCACATGGAAGAGCGCCGAGCCGGCGGCGGGGGGGATCGCGACCAGATCGAGCAGCTGGCTGGCCCCGGTGCGCTGCTTGTGGACGGTTACGGGTGCGTCGGGGCCTCTGTACGCGTATCCGGCGGCGTCAGAGCCTCGTTCGGCGATCGCGGCCAGCAGAATCTGCGCTGCGAGCGTCCTGTCGATGCGGCTTTCGACGCCCAGGCTGTATCCCGCGATACCGCACACTGTCTTGGAATGTAGACGACCGTGCCGACGGCACAAAGTGGGAACCGTCACCCGCCGTTCGCCTCCTGTGTATGGGGTCGCCGTCAATCCTTGAATCCTTAATCCCCCGCCGGGGGGTAGCACTGCCTCTTTGCCCGCCGATACAGGGTGCGTGGAACAACCCCTCCCTAAGGTTCCTCTTCCCGACGACGCTGGACCCGAGGACGATTCGGGCGAGACCCGGCACCTCGAGCTGGCGCCCGAGCCTCCCGAGGCCGAAGTCGACGAGAGCGAGGACGAAGAAGACGACGAGGTCGCGGCCCCGGCGGCAAAGGCCGAACCGGGCACGACCCAGGATCCGCTCAAGCTCTACGTGCGCCAGATCGGCGACGGCCGGCTCCTGACGCCGGCGGAGGAGCGCGAACTCGCGCGCCTCAAGGATCTCGGCGACGAGGCGGCCAAGCGGCGCCTCATCGAGGCCAACCTGCGCCTCGTCATGTCGATCACCAGGAACTACGTCAATTCCGGCGTGCCACTGCTCGACCTGATCCAGGAGGGCAACCTGGGTCTCATCCGCGCGGTCGAGAAGTTCGACTACAAGCTCGGCTTCAAGCTCTCCACGTACGCGACCTGGTGGATTCGCCAGTCGGTGACGAGAGCCATCGCGGACCAGGGGCGGACCATCCGCCTGCCCGTCCACGTCGTCGAGCAGGTGCGCAAGGTCGCGCGGGCTCGAAGGACGCTGACGCAGAAGCTGAACCGCGATCCGCTCCCCGAGGAGATCGCAAACGAGAGCGGGCTCGACCTGAAGCGCGTGAACGAGCTCCTCGACCTCGTCGAGGATCCCGTCAGCCTCGACACGCCCGTCGGCGACGGCGACTCGATCTACGCCGACATGCTCGAGGACGTGAACTCCGAGCAGCCCGACCTCGTGCTCGCCGAGCTCCTGCGTACGACGGAGCTCCAGACCGCTCTCGCAGGCCTGAACGAGCGCATGCGCCACGTGCTCGAGCTTCGCTTCGGCCTGACCGGAGAGAAGTCCCGCACGCTCGAGGACGTCGGTGCCGAGCTCGGCGTCACCCGCGAGCGGGTCCGCCAGCTCGAGTCGCGCGCCCTGCGCGAGCTCCAGGCGGCAGCGCCCGAGCTCCGCTTCTACCTGCGCGCCGAGTAGTCGACCCAGGCGCTCCGCGCACCCTCAGGGTCTTTCCGGCCACGGCTCGGGCGGACGTGTCCGCAACGCCCCCGCCCAGGGTGGGGAGTGGGCCGCCCTCGTTCCCGCTTCGAGCGTACCGAGGAAACACGCACGTGTCTGGCGCGAATCTGTGCCGATTTCGTGCCGGTTCGTGCCCGCTAGCCGGGTAGGTCGCCGTCGCGGTAGGCGCGTCCGCCGCCCGGCGGGAACCTTGCGTACGCGACCTTGCCCTCGGGCGTCTCTTCCGTTACTCCGGCGTCGTACTTCAGCGCGGCGTCGTCCACGGGGTAGATGAGCTCCTTGCCGACGCGTCCGCCGATCATGAGGATCGCGCAGGGCCCGTCGCCGGCGCCGACGAAGACGTGGCGGGTGAAGGGGGGACAGTGGACGAAGTCCCAGGCCTTCAGCGGCCGCTCCTCGCCCTCGACGATCAGGATGCACTCGCCGGAGAGGACGAGGAAGTCCTCCTGGTCCTCCTCGCCGTGGTACATCGAGTTCGGCTCGCCGGGGTCGAGCACCTGGATGTTGACGCCGTACTGTGGCGAATCGCGCGTCGCCCTCGAAGGTGACCGACGATCCGAGCCCGTCACGGCGTACCACTCGGCCTCGCGGGCGTTCAGGACGTACCAGCCCTCGCCTTCGGGCAGGACGCCGTGCTCGGTCTCCTTGCGGCCGGCCTCGGGGATCATCTAGCGCTGGGCGACGGCGCCGATGTCGCGCAGCGACGCCAGGCGGGAGAGCGACTCGACCTCGATCTGGCGCACGCGCTCGCGCGTGAGTCCGAGGCGGCGGCCGATGTGCTCCAGCGTGTGCGGTTCCTCGCCGGAGAGGCCGTAGCGAAGCTCGAGCACCTGCCGGTCGCGCTCGGAGAGCGACTCGAGCGCACGCGAGAGGGCTTCCTTCTGGAGACGCCGCTCGGTGACCTCGTCGGGGAGGGGATCGTCGCCGGCGACGAGATCGCCGAAGACCGCGTCCTCCTGCTCGCCGATCGGCTGGTCGAGGCTCGTCGACGCACGCGCGGCCGCGCGAACCTCGATCGCCTGCTGGAGCGGGAGGCCGGCCTCCTCGGCGATCTCCTCGAGAGACGGCTCGCGGGCCAGCTGCGTCCAGAGGTAGCGCTCGGCGCGCTGCATCTTCTGCATCCGCTCGACGACATGGACCGGCACGCGGATCGTCCGCGCCTTGTCCGCGATCGCACGGGCGACGGCCTGGCGGATCCACCAGGTCGCGTACGTGGAGAACTTGAGCCCACGGCGCCACTCGAACTTCTCGACGGCGCGGATCAGGCCGAACATGCCCTCCTGGATGAGATCGAGGAACGGCAGGCCCTGGTTTCGGTAGTTCTTGGCGATCGAGACGACGAGGCGCAGGTTCGACTCGATCATCCGCCGCTTGGCCGCCATGTCGCCGCGCTCGATCCGCTTGGAGAGCTCGACCTCCTCGGCCGCGGTCAGCAGCGGATGGCGCCCGATCTCCCGCAGGAAGAGCTGCAGCGCGTCGGTCGTCGTCTCGACGCCCGAGTCGAGGTTCCGCGGCGGAGCGGTGGGCTCCTTGACGGGTTCCTTCGGGCTCGGCCTCGACGATCTCGATGCCGCGCTCTTCGAACTCGCGATTGAGCAGCTCGACGTCTCCGGGCTCGAGCTCGAACAGATCGACGGCTTCGGCCAGTTCGGACGCATCGATACGTCCGGCGGTCTCTGCCTTCTCGAGCAGCGCCTGGATCTCGTCGGCGTGGAGAGTCAGTGCCTCGTTCGGCATGAAGCGGCTTAGGCTAGCAACGGTTGTCTAAATGCCCGAAACGGCTTCCGAGCACACATCATTGGACTTACGCACGGTAACCGGCGTTATGTCAAGTCCGCTCACGAAGACTTTCACGCTCCTAGCGGCCTAAGCATCCCCCGCCCGGCGAACCCGACCATGCGGTCGAGGGTCTCGAGATAGCGCGAGCGAAGCGGCGGAATGCTCCGCAGGGCGTGAAGCGTCTCGCCGTTCGTCCACGCGGCGTCGCGTGCGCGCTCGACGTTCCACATGGCCGCGACGTCGTCGAGCTGTCCGAGCGCCCGGTCGCCGAGGGCGAGCGCGCCGGTCGCGAATTGCCGCTTCACCCTCCCCTCCGTCTGCTTGAGGATTCGGTTCACGGCCGTGTAGTCGGTGAACTGCGGACTGCGCCGCGACGGCGCCATACGCGCGCGGCGCCAGGTTTCGGCGAGCGCGAGCGGGAGATCACGATTGATGTGCGCGTTCATTCCGGCGAGGGCGAATTGGAGCGACGCGATGCTCCGCCGGTTCCGGGCCTCGAAGAGCGGCGCCCAGGCCTTGGGCGCCTTGGCGGTGTCCGAGAGGGCCGCGAAGTAGAGGTTGGCGAACGCGACGTCGAGCCGGGCCAGGAAGCCGGTGTCCCTGAAGCGGACGCGCGCGATCTCGTTCTTCGACGGCCAGCGTGACGGCGAGATAGAGCCGGTTGAAGCAAGCCACCCCGTCACGCGGCGTGAGCGCGGCGTCGATCGCCTCCATCCGCTCGATCACCTGCGCGACGGTGACCGCCTGTGGGCCGGCCAAAGCGTCGGCGAGGGAGGCGCGCGGCACGGGCCCGATGATATGCGGGAATCCGGCCCTGTCCGAACCCGCCGAGGTATTTGCGGAACTGTGGAAAACCGCGTAGCGTTTTCCGCTCGAATGTTGCAGCCGGACCCCAATGAACACTTCCGGCTGCGGCGTCAGAAAGTCCGCCGGCGACGCGGAACGAGGCGGGTTGCGACCCTCGGGGTCGTGGTCGTCGGGATCGCTGCGATCGCTCTCGGCGCACGCTTCCTGAACGAGCCCGGCTCGGGCGGCAAGGCAAGCGCGACGCCCCCGGCTCCGCCCGCGACCACCCAGTCGAAGCCCGCCGAGGTCGTCCTGCCGGCGCTTCCGGAGGAGATCCGCGGCGTCCACGTGACGATGGCGCTCATGACGATCGAGGGCAAGCTCGACGAGTACCTCGCGATGACGCGCGACGGCCTGACGACGATCGAGCTCGACGTGAAGGACGAAAACGGCGAGATGGGCTTCGTCTCGCCCCACGCCAAGCTCGCGAAGGAGATCGGCGCCGCGCAGGGCTACTACGACGCGACGCACGTCGTGAACAAGATCCACAACGCCGGCGTCTACCTGATCGGACGCGTGGTCGTCTTCGAGGATCCGTACCTCGCCGACCACAAGCCCGGCATGGCCATCCAGCATCGCGGCGGCGGGATCTGGAAGAACTCGATCGGCCTGGGCTGGTCGAACCCGTACAACCAGAAGGTCTGGGACTACAACGTGGATATCGCCGAGGCGGCCGCCCGTGCCGGCTTCGACGAGATCATGTTCGACTACATCCGCTTCCCCACGGACGGCGACCTCTCCTCCGCGGTCTTCCCCGGGAAGGTGAAGGAGCGCAAGGCCGAGACGCTGACGCGGTTCCTCACGTATGCGCGTGAGCGGCTCCATCCGCTCGGCGTCCGAATCTCGGCCGCGGTGTTCGGGCTGTCCGCCGTTCGTGACCTCGGCATCGGCCAGCGGCCGAGGAAGCTCGCCAAGCAGCTCGACGCGATCTATCCCATGGTCTACCCGTCGCACTACGGCGAGGGCGAGCTCGGCATCGACGACCCGAACGCGAACCCGCAACGGACCGTCGCGCTGTCGCTCGCGGCCTTCCGCCAGCAGCTCAAGGGCTCCGACACGCGGATGATCCCGTGGCTCCAGGACTTCTCTCTCGGCCGCACGTACAAGCTCGCCGACGTCAAGGCTCAGATCCTCGCCGCCCGCCGGGGGAAGAGCCAGGGCTTCCTGCTTTGGAACGCCGAGGGCGTCTACACCGGCGAAGCCCTCGGCAGCGACTGAGCCTCCTCCCGATTTATCCACAGCATTACCCACAGATGGGTGGAATTGGTGTGGAAATTGGGGGTAACTAATTCTCTGCGCAATTTGCGAATTTTCGTGTTCGATGTCCCTTGACGCCCCAGGGGGCTTGCCCTAGATTGCCGATTGCGCCGAGCACGGAACGCAAGTAGGTCGAAGCCTCTCGGAGCGGCAGTACCCGCAAGGGGAATGTCGGTTCGAGAGGCGGACGAAAGCGTCACCGGCTCGGCGAATTTTTTTGCTCGGATACGGCCGGAGCGGGGATCCCTCGCTTCGGCCGTTTCCGTTCGTGGCGTTGGGTAGAGTCTCGGCCGTGCATCTGCGCCAGCCCGCAATGAGCCACAGCGGCACGTCCGCCCTCTGGGGCATCGGCCTCGGGATCTACGTCTGGATCGGCGCCGTCGCCGTGGACGTCTCCAAGGGCACGGCGTTCCTTCTCGGACTGCTCTCGGCGGTCGGGATCTACTTCCTGGTGCTTCGCCTCGGCGGCGAGCGCTACAAGTCCTAGACCGCGAGCGACGAGCGCCCGTGGTGGGCGAGCGCGGTGACGAGCCTCGCGGCGAGGTCCGAGCCGAGCGCTCGCTCGAGCCGGGTCAGGGCCGGGGAAGCGGCCGCGTCATGCCGTCCGACCGCCTCACAATGGAGGAGAAGTCGGGACATGCCGGGCGCGGCGGTGAATCTGGAATGTGCGGCGGGTTCCATGTCCCGTGTATCGACGGGAGACTCGCCGGGCTACGTCCCTTGCGAGAGGGACGCCGCATGCTCGTCCTCCTCGGTCACGGGCTCCTCCGGATCCACCTGATCCTCCTCGCGCTTGCGCCGTAGCTCCTCGACGACCGATTCCTGGCCGTCCGCAGGCAGCTTCTCGATCACGCGGACCGGCGGGCCGGTCGTGTCGAACGAGAACGCGAGGACGAGACCGACGATGACCGGGACGATGCTCAGGAACACGCCGACGTCGTTCACGAAGGACTCGATGCCGAGATCTCCCGACCAGTCGGAGAACCGGCCCTGCCCCCAGCCGCTCGCGGGCTGTTCGGCGAGGACGATCCAGAGCGCGATGATGAACGTCGGCACGAAGGCGACGAGGAAGACGAGCGGGCTGAAGGCCGGCCTCCCCCACTTCGTCCAGCCGCCGAGGAGCTGAGAGAGCCCCAGCGCGAATCCCGCGACGACCAGGATGGCCATCGCCGCCCAGAACCCCCCGGCCTCGTCGAGGTCGGCGAGCTGTGCGGCCCAGATGAGCGCACCGGCGCCGGCGACGCCCGCGAGCGTGAACAGCGCACGCACCGTGCCGGGGCTCGTCCCCGTGCGGTCGCTTCTTCTCGTCCCGGTCGTCTGCGCCATGTCCCTTCCCTCCCGTCGACGGTTGCTCCTCGGGAAGTTCCCGCGAGGCGTCCTGGACTAACGCGCGTCAGTACTGGATCAGCGAGTGGACCTCGTAGCCGGCGAGCTTCTCGCGGCCGTTGAGGAACGCCAGCTCGATCACGAAGGCGAGGCCGACGACCTCTCCCCCGAGCTGCTCCACCAGGTCGACCTTCGCGTGTGCGGTGCCGCCGGTCGCCAGCAGGTCGTCGTGGACGAGCACGCGCGCGCCCTTGGGGATCGCGTCGGCGTGCAGCTCGAGGCGGTCGACGCCGTACTCGAGCGCGTATTCGGCGTCGATCGTCTCCCACGGGAGCTTTCCGGGCTTGCGGGCGGCGACGAAGCCGCAGCCGAGCTGGAGCGCCAGCGCGCCGCCGAGGATGAATCCGCGCGCCTCGGCGCCGAGGATGAGGTCCGGCTTGCGCGGCGCCGCGAACTCGGCCAGGCCGTCCACCGCGGCACGGAACGCGTCCGGGTCCGCGAGCAGCGGCATGATGTCCTTGAAGACGATCCCGGGCTTCGGGAAGTCCGGGATGTCGCGGATCTTCGACGCGAGGTCTACGGCCATGGCCGCCGGAGCTTACTCAGACGAGCGACCGGAGGGCGCGCCAGAAGAGCAGCTGCGAGAGCTCCTGCGAGGTGGCGGCGAGCGTCTCGAGGTCTTCGATCCCCGCGCTGCGGCGCTCGGGGTTCCGTGAATGGAGCGCCGGCGCGACGATCTGCTCGAGGAGCCCCGCCGTCGAGGATGCGCCGTTTCGGATCGCGCGCAGGTTGCGGGGCTCGATGCCGAACCGCTGCAGGCGCGCGCAGGCGGACACGATCTCGATGTCGCGCTCCGGATAGCCCTTCTCGCCGTCCTCCTCGACCGCCTCGAGGATCCCGAAGTCCTCCAGCTCGCGGACGAACGCCGCGTCGGTGCCGGAGCGCTCGCAGAGCGTGCGCAGGTCGATGGTCGGCTCGTGCGCCGAGAGCGGGCCCGCCGAGGAACGGCGGCGCGTACGGCGCTTCGTGCCGGGCGACATGAGCTCGTCGCGAATCACGCGCAGAGGCAGGAACTCGTCGCGCTGCAGCTGCAGGATCGTGCGCAGGCGCTCGACGTCCTCGTCCGAGTAGAGGCGGTAGCCGCTCTGCGTCCTTCTGGGCGCGAGCAGGCCCTGGCCCTCGAGGTAGCGGATCTTCGAGATCGAGATGTCCGGGAACTCCTCCATCAGGCGCTCGCGTACCGCCCCGATGGTCAGGCGCCGTCCGCTCGTATCGATGGTCTGGGTGCTCATGGTCTCAGCGGGAAAGGAACGTCAGCCGGTATTTGCCGATCTGGACTTCGTCTCCGTCCTCGAGCGTCGCGCGCTCGACGCGGCGGCGATTCACGTACGAGCCGTTGAGGCTGCCGGTGTCCTCGATCACGTAGCCCGTCTCCTCCTTGACGAGGACGGCGTGCACGCGCGACACGGTGACGTCGTCGAGGAACACCGCGGCGTCGGGCGAGCGGCCGATCTCGACGCGGTCGTCCTCGAGCGGAAACAGCTCCCCTTGCCGGCCGCCGCCGGATCGCACCACGAGCGCCGTGCCTTCCACCAGGAGCTCGTCGATCGGCGTGTCCTCGACCAGCTCCTCGGGCGCGAACGACATCGTCGTGTGCCCGCCGGCGTCCTCGTGGATGAGGAGTGCTCCGCACTTGGAGCAGTAGTTCGCGGACTCCAGGTTCTGGAACCCGCATTCAGGGCAGTGCACGTGGGTCACGGGTTCGGCGGCGCCGCGCGTGAGGTGAGGATCTCGGCGAGCTTGTCGACATCGACCTCGTACAACGGGCTCGTCTTCTCATCCCCCACTTGCTGCTGGAGCCGTGACTGGAGCTCCGCCTTCAGGATGTCGATCTTTCCGTGCAGGATTCGGCGCTGGTACGAGACCTCGTGCTCCTGGGCGACCAGCCCGTCGATCAGGTCTCGCAGCTGCTCGTCGGAGAGGGTCTTCAAGTCGGGAAGCGCGTCCACTGGGTCCTCCTCGCAGGTGAGCCTTCAGTAAACCATCCGGCGGTTCATCCTTCAACCTCGACTTGAGGGTTCTGGGCCTCGGCCCCGTCGCTTTCGCCCGCAATGGCGGTCTCCACGAGCGCTGCGAACTTCTCCTCCAGGTCGAGTGATTCCTGCTCGGACGCGCCCTCGGCGTAGACGTGAACGAGCGGTTCGGCGGGATCCGGGAGCACCTGCGCCCAGCCGGACTCGAAGAAGACCTTGATGCCGTCGAGCGGATCGGTGCGCTCGGCCTTCATCTCCTCGGCGAGGACGCGCATGACCGTGCCCTTGCGCGCCCACGGGCAGCGGATCTCGCGGTGGCGCACCGCCGGGACCGGCAGATCGGCGGCCGAGCGCGGAGACCGGCTCGTCGAGCGGCGCCAGGAGCTCCAGGAGCTTGCAGAGGCTCGCGACCCCGTCGTAGGCGGGCAGGAAGTCCGGGAAGAGGAAGCCGCCGCTCCCGGAGCCGGCGAAGACGACGCCGTCCTTCGCGGCCGCGCGCGTCAGCGCCTCGAGGGACGCGGGCGTGCGCTCGACCTCGAGGCCCGACGCGGCCGCGAGCTCGTCGACGAGGCTCGTCACGGTCACGGGGACGGCCACGCGGCCCTTGCGGCCGGCCAGGAGCTTCAGGAAGAGCAGCAGCGCCTGGCCCGGGGGAATCTCCTTGCGCGTTCTCGTCCAGCAGGAAGAGGCGCTCGGCGCCGGGGTCGAACACGACGCCGAAGTCGGCGTTCACCGCCGCGATGAGCCGTTCGGCGTGCGCGAGCGTCCCGTCGAGCGGCTCCGCCTCGGGTGGACGGCGCTCGCGCAGGTACGCGCGGGCCGAGATCACCTCGACGCCGAGCGGGCCGAGCACGAGCGGCAGGACGAGCGAGGCGGACGCATAGGAGTAGTCGACGACGATCCGGAAGCGGCGCTTGCGGATCGCGTCCCCATCGAGCGTCGCCAGGAGCGCTTGCGCATACTCCTCGCCCGCGTTCGCCGGATAGCGGATCTCCCCCACCTCGTCGGCGGCCGCGCGGCGGAAATCCTGGCGTCCGAAGTGGTTCTCGACCTTCTTGACGAACGCGGAGGAAGCCTGGACGCCCGGCGGCTCGAAGATCTGGATCTCGACCGCCTCGGGATCGTTGGCGCTCGGGCCGACGTGCAGTCCGGCCTCGTAGCCCTCGAGCTTCAGCAGGTGCCTGTTCACCGCTGCGGGCATGACGCGGAGGTCGGAGACGTCCACGCCCGCCGCGTTCAGGCCCACGAACACCGCGCGGCGCAGGAGCCGGGCCGACGTGTCGGCCTCGCGGCTCGTCACGACGCGCGCTCCGCGCTTCAGAGCGGTTCCGAGCGCCATTCCCAGCCTGAGGGCCGTCTCGGGCGTCAGATCGACGTTCACGAGCCCACGGATGCGCTCGCGCCCGAAGATCGACGCCGCGGTACGCGCTTCCCAGATGACGTTGCGGTCGACGTGCGTGCCGGCCTCGATGTCCTTGAACGGGTAGACGCGGACGCCGGGAGCGACGACGGCGTCGTCCCCGATCGTCGTCTGGTCGCCGATGGCCGCGTTCTGGCCGATGCGCACGTTGGCGCGGATGTCGCACATGCGGCCGACCACGGCGCCCTCGATCAGCGCTTGGCGGCCTACGTACGTCGACGCGTCGAGGATCGAGCGCGCGACGCGAGCGTGCTCTCGAAGGACGACGCTCTGCGACAGCACCGAGTAGGCGCCGACCGACGCCTCGGGATGGATGCGGCAGTACGTGCCGATGAACGCAGGCCCCTGGACAGTGGCGACATCACCGAGCTCGACGCCCTCGCCCACCCAGACGTTGCCGCGGAGGCGACTCCCGGGGATCTCGAGCTGGACGCGCTCGTCGAGGGCGTCGAAGTTCGCTTCGCGGTACTGGTCGAGGTTCCCGATGTCCTTCCAGTAGCCCTCGACCACGTGGCCGTACATCGGCCGGCCCTTCTCGAGGAGAAGCGGGAAGAGCTGCTTGGAGAAGTCGTACGGCTCGTCGGTGGGCACGTTCCGCAGCGCCTCGGGATCCATCACGTAGATGCCGGTGTTGATCGTGTCGGTGAAGACCTGCGACCAGGACGGCTTCTCGAGGAAGCGCTCGATGCGCCCGTCGGAGTCGGTGACGACGATGCCGAACTCGAGCGGGTTGTCGACGCTCTTCAGCGCGATCGTGACGACCGACTCGCGCTCCTCGTGGGCGCGGATGAGCGCCGTCAGGTCGATGTCGCAGAGCGCGTCGCCGGAGATGACGAGGAACGGCTCGTCGAGCTCCTCCTCCGCGAGCTTCACCGAGCCGGCGGTGCCGGCGGGCGTCTCCTCGACCGAGTAGCGGATGCGGACGCCGTGCGCCGAGCCGTCGCCGAAGTAGCTGCGGATCGCCTGCGGCATGAACGCGAGCGTCACGACGATGTCGTCGACCCCGTGGCGGCGGAGCAGGTCGATCACGTGCTCCATGCAGGGCTTGCCGACGATGGGCACCATCGGCTTCGGCTGGTTCGACGTCAGCGGCCGGAGGCGCGTTCCCTCCCCGCCCGCCATCACGACGGCCTTCATCGCGTTTCTCGCCGGGCCTTCACGAGGTACTGGGCGGCGGCCAGGACCGCGAGCCCGAGGCCGATCCAGAAGAGGACGAGCGGCCAGGTCGTCCCTTCGTCGGTGCCGGTGACGAAGAAGAGGCTCGCGTAGAGCACCCAGGTCGCGAGCTTGCCGAGGAAGTTGACCTCGAAGTCGTAGCCGCGGCCGCGCACGAGCGGGTAGCCGAGGATGAGCGCGCCGTCGCGCGCCAGGATCACGGCGAGCGCCACGAGCGGCAGCCGGCCGTCCCACCAGAGCAGGACGACGGCGGTGTCGATCATGAGGCGGTCGGCCAGCGGGTCGGCGAACTTGCCGAACTGGGACTCCACGTGCCAGCGCCGCGCGAGCCAGCCGTCCACTTGATCGGTGATGCCGGCGATCGCGAACACCCAGGCGGCCGTCCAGCTTCCGGCGCCGTCGGCCTGGACGACCAGGACCGCGAACACGGGAATCAGCGCGAAGCGCGCGATCGTCAGCGCATTCGGGAGCTTCGCGAGCGGTGCTGGGACTGCGCGGGCCGCCATGAATCCATCGTATCCTCGCTTTCGTGCTGAGCCTTCCCGGATTCGTGAACGCGCACAGCCACGCGTTCCAGCGGCGTCTGCGCGGGCGCAACGAGGGCGCCGACTTCTGGGCCTGGCGCGAGTCGATGCTGGACGAGGCCGCGCGGGTCACGGTCGCCGACGTTCGGCGCGACTACGTCGGCGTCTACCGCGAGATGCGCGCGGCCGGGTACACGGCCGTCGGGGAGTTCCACTACCTCGGGGTGGACGCAGCGCGGGCGGCCGCGGAGGCGGCCGAGGAGGCCGGGATCGAGATCGTGCTCCTCCATGTCGCCTATGCGCGCGGCGGCATCGACCGATTCCGGCAGGCGTCGGCGAGCGCCTACCTGGCCGAGGTCGAGGCCTTGCGCGAGTCGGGCCTGAACGTCGGCGTCGCGCCGCACTCGGTTCGCGCCTGCCCCGTGGACTGGCTCGAGGAGATCGGGCGCTACGCCGAGGACTCCGGGCTCGTCCTCCACATCCATGCGGACGAGCAGCCGCTCGAGATCGAGGAATGCTGCGAAGAGCACGGCATCCGCCCCATCGAGCTGCTCGCGCAGGCCGGCTGCCTCGGCCGCCGGACCACGATCGTCCATGGCACGCATGCGACGGACGCCGAGCTGGATCTCCTCTCCGACTCCGGGTCGCGGATCTGCGCGTGCCCCACGACCGAGGCGAACCTCGGCGACGGGTTCGTCCCGGTGGAGCGGATCCGCGCCCGCGGGATCGGCCTCTGCATCGGCACCGACTCGAACGTCCGCATCGATCCGTTCGAGGAGCTGCGCGAGCTCGAGGGCGTCGCCCGGCGGATGGCGCTGCGCCGCATGGTCATCCCGCCGGAGGAACTCCTGGCGATCGGCACGCTGGCGGGCGCATCCTCGCTCGGGGTGGAGTCCTGGGACCCGATCCAGATCGACACGGATCACCGCTCCCTCGCAGGCGTCGCGCCCGACGAGGTGCCTGCCGCGCTCGTCTTCGGATGCAGCGCGGATGTGGTCGCGCCGGTTTAGGAATCCCTGCAAATGACCGATAACGGTCCCTGCACGACCGGGGGAAACCGTGAAACGATCATTTGCCGCCGCCATTCTCCTGGCGCTTCTTGCCGCCGCTCCCCTATCTGCCGCGCAGATGGGCAAGTCGCCCACGGCCGCGCTCCAGGTCGCGCTGGCGAACAAGGGCCTCTACCGCGGGACGATCGACGGCCACTGGGGCCGTGGAACCGAGGCCGCCGTGCGGAGGCTTCAGCGCAACGCCCGGATCGGCGTCGACGGCGTTCCGGGGCCGCGGACGCGCCGGGCGCTCGGCAAGCTCGGACGGCATAGCTACGGCTCGCGGATGCTCGTCTCCGGCCGTATCGGCTGGGACGTCTCCCAGATGCAGTTCCTCCTCGCGTGGCACGGGTTCCCGTCCGGTCCGATGGACGGTCGCTTCGGGCCGCGCACGACCTCGGCGGTCCAGCGCTTCCAGTCGCATGCGCGTCTCGGCGCCGACGGCGTGGCCGGTCCGGCGACTCTCCGGGCGCTGCGGCGGTCGCTCGTCCGCCCGCGGATCCACCTCTCTGCGCCGATCGGCGGGTCATGGACGGACGGCTTCGGTCCGCGCGGGAACCGCTTCCACACCGGGCTCGACTATCCGGCCGGCTACGGCGCGCGCGTTCGCGCAGCCGCGTCGGGCCGCGTGGCGCTGATCGGCTGGGATCCGGGCGGGTACGGGAACTACATCGTCGTGAAGCACTCGCGTGCGACGTACACCTGGTACGCGCATCTGTCCCGCGTCGGCGTCAACGTCGGCCAGCGGGTTCGCCGCGGCGGGAAGATCGGCCGCGTCGGCGCGACCGGGAGCGCGACCGGCCCGCATCTGCACTTCGAGCTGCGCGTCCGGGGAGCCTGCGTGAATCCCGCTAGGGCGTTCTAGAGCACACGTAGACGTACGTCCGGTACGGGTACGGGAACCGTTCCGGGAGCCGTGCCGTGATCTGGTCGATCCGCGCGAGCAGGTCGGCCTTCGCCGGTGCCGGAAGCGCGGCGACGAAGCTTACCGAGGCGACGCGGTCGCGCAGGCTCGCCGCATCCGCCGTGACCTCGAGCGGGAAGTCGCGCTCCTCGAGCGGCGTGAAGAGCGCCGACGTCTCGAAGGCGCTGCGCCACTCGCCTTCGCGGAATGTCGGCGTTCCCGGCGGCCGGACGCTGCGGACGACAGCGTCGAGCTCCGTCACCCACCCGGTCGACTCGTCGCCGCGGTTCCAGACGAGCGCCAGCCCTCCCCCGGGCCGCAGCACGCGGTGGATCTCCTCGAGCGCCCGCTCGCCGTCGAACCAGTGGAACGCCTGCCCGACGGTGACCGCGTCGACCGAGCCCGCCGGGAGCGGAATCGCCTCCGCGGTTCCCTCGATCGCGTCCACCTCCGTGAGCGCGGCGCGCATCTCGGGGATCGGCTCGACCGCGATCACGTTCGCCCCGCTCGGAAGGAGCGCCCGGGTGAGATTCCCGGTCCCGGCGGCGAGGTCGAGCACATCCGCGCCGGGCCCGATCCGAAGCCGCTCGCAGAGCCAGTCGATCGCATCCGGCGGGTAGCCGGCCCTCCCCCGCTCGTACTCCGAGACCGCGCCCGCGAACGCGCGGGCGGCCTCATGGATCTCAGGCGGTGTCGCCGCCGTCGGCCAGCTCCTTCGAGCGCCTCATGGCCGCCTGGATCGCGTTCAGGAACGCGGCGCGGACGCCTGCCTGCTCGAGCTCGTGGATGGCGGCGATCGTTGTCCCGCCCGGGGACGTGACCATCTCGCGGAGCTCGACCGGGTGCATTCCGCCGTCGCGCAGGAGCTTGGCCGTTCCGAGCATCGTCTGCACGACGAGCTGGGTCGAGATCTCGCGGGAGAGCCCGAGCAGGATTCCCGCTTCGATCATCGACTCGGCGAGCAGTGCGAAGTACGCCGGCCCCGAACCGGAGACCGCGGTGACGGCGTCCATGTAGGTCTCGGGCACGCGGACCGTTCGCCCGACGTGGCCCAGCACGGCCTCGGCCTGCGCCATGTGCTCGTCGGACGCGTGCGTGCCGGCGGAGATCCCCGCCATGCCCTCGTGGACGGATGACGGCGTGTTCGGCATCGCCCGCACGATCGGGATGTTCGAGCCGAGCCCGCGCTCGATGAGCGCGATCGGGATGGCCGCGGCGATCGACACGACCGTCTGGTCGGGCTGGATCGAGCCGTTCAGCTCGCCAGCAGGCCTTCGATGTCCTGGGGCTTCACGGCGATGACGACGATCTCGGCGCCTTCGACGGCGGCCTTGTTGTCGCGCGTGGTCTCGACGCCGTGCCGCTCGCGGATGCCGACGAGCCGGTCCTCCCCGCGCGCGGTCGCGATGATCTGCTCCGGCGAGCACCAGTCGGAGAGCAGAAGGCCGGCGATCAGGGACTCCCCGATCTTGCCGGCGCCGAGTACTGCGATCTTGCGTGCCATTGGGCGTCGAAGCCTATCGCGGCCGCTCGGGGCCGCAAGGCCAGGAAGGGCTTAGCCCGGCGGGTTTTCGCGGCGCTTGCGTCTCCACAGCACGACGCCTGCGATCGCGGCTGCCACGACGAGCCCCGCGGCGAGTGCGATCCAGCCCCACGGGGTGTCGCTCTCGGACGACGCCGGCTCGGGGGCAACCGTGTCGGCCGGGTTCGTGTCCGGCGGCAGGGACGTCGTCGCCGGGACTTCAGTCGTCTCGGTCACGGTCACGGGTTCCGTCTCCGTATCGTCGGACGCAGCGAACAGGAGAGCGAGGGCGCGCCAGAAGTCCTCGTCCTCCGCCGGCTCCTCGGACGTGTCCGTGGGAATCGTGTCCGTCGTCGCAGGCTCCGTCGGCACCGTCTCGGTGGTCTCGGTCTCGGTTTCAAAGGTCAAGGTGTCCGTGATCGGCGTGGTGTCGGTCGTCACGGTCTCGATCACCGTGGTCGTCTCGGGGAGCGTGGTCGTCGTCGGCTCGGTGACCGTCGTGGTGGCTGGCGACGTAGTCGCCGGGGATGTTTCCGTCGCGCCTGTGAGCGTCGGTAGCGCCAGCGATCCGCTGGGCAGCGTCACGCCGGTGAGGGCCGGAACCCCGGAGCCGTCGCCCGCGCATCCTCCGAGGACGTAGCCGACGCCTGCGAGGGCGAGTAGCGCCCCGATGCGCCGGGCGTGGTCCGTCATTCCCGTGGGCGGAAGATCGTTGGGGCCTGCATGGTGCTCGCTGCGCTGGGCAGTTCCGCTCGTCCCTTCCGTGCCTCGGCGTTCCGGCGGAGAAGAGCGTTCATACCAAGGCCGTCGGCCGGAGAGAGCGCGGCCTAGCGGTGCCTTCGGGGCTCGCAGCCGTTGGCGAAGGCCGTCAGGAGAAACGCGATCCGACCGCTCTGGAGGTCGCGGAGCGCCTCCGCCTCGTCGGTCGGAATCGAGCAGAGCGTCGCGACGAGCGGAGCGGCATCCTCGGCCGAGAAGTCGTATCCCCACCGGGACACCGGCGTGTGCCCGAGCGCGGCGGCGCGAACCGCGGCCTTCTGCGATTCGAGATCGCGCTGGAGGCTCGAGATCTCCCGCTGCTGCCGGACGAGCGCCGCAGCCGCGAGGGCGAGCAATACGACGGCGCAGCTGACTGCGACCCACTTCACAGGATCGAGGCTACCTTGCGAGCCGGATTCAGAAAAGCGCAAGAAAAAACCCCACCTGAGCGGGGCTTTTCTGATCGGGGCGCCGAGATTTGAACTCGGGACCTCTAGTCCCCCAGACTAGCGCGCTAACCAGGCTGCGCCACGCCCCGTGACGGGAAGCTTAGCTAGCCCTGGTAGCGGCGGTAGAGGCGGTTGGCGACGTCCGGCATGGTCTCCAACCGCGTCGCGACTGCCCGCACCCGGTACTCGAGGAAATGATCCGACTCGACCCCGAGCGCCTTCGCCAGCGTGCCGATGACCTCGTTCGCCGGGACCGGGCGGTTTCCGTGGACGAGGTGGTTCAGATAGCCGGCCGAGAGGCCGGTGCGCTCGGCCAGGGCGCGGTACGTCGTGCCCGTCTCGTGCATGAGCTCCTCGACCGTCGGGCCGAACGGCTCACCGCTGAACTGCCCCTGCCGTCCCATCAGCCTCCGGTGACGCGCGCGACGACGTCCTCGGCGGCCACGCGGTCCTCCACCCTGCCCTCGCGGACGAGCAGATCGACCTTGCCGTCCTCGAGCGCCTTCTTGCCGACGGTCACGCGGAACGGCGTGCCGATGAGGTCTGCGTCGGCGAACTTCTCGCCCGGGCGGCGGTCGCGGTCGTCCAGGAGCACGTCCAGGCCCGCGCCCTCGAGCTGCTCGCAGATCCGGGCCGCGATCGCGATCGCCTCGTCCCCGGCCGCTTCGATCTGGACGACCTCGATGTCGTACGGAGACAGCTCCCTGGGCCAGCTCATCCCGTGCTCGTCGATGCGCTGCTCCGCGGCCGCGGCCATCATCCGGCCCGGGCCGATGCCGTAGGAGCCCATGACGATCGGCTTTTCGGTGCCGTCCTCGTCGAGGAAGCGCGCGTCGAGCGGCTCGGAGTAGCGCGTGCCGAGCTTGAAGATGTGTCCGACCTCGATCGCCGTGCGGAACTCGAGCGCGCCGTCGCAGTTCGGGCAGCGGTCTCCCTCACGCGCCTCGCGGATGTCGGCGAAGCGCGGCTCGTAGTCGCGCCCGGCCTCGACGCCGCGCAGATGGCGACCGTCGACGTTGGCGCCGGCGACGAACTGGCCGTCGCGCAAGGTCTCGTCCGCGATCACCTCGATCTGAACGCCGATGGGCCCGAGCGACCCGCCGCTCGCGCCGAACGCCTTCCGGATCTCCTCGTCGGTCGACGGCCGGAAGTCCTCACCGAGAGCGGTCTGCAGCCGTGGCTCGCTGAGCCGGTCGTCGCCGCGGATGAGCGCCAGCACGACCGTCCCGTCCAGCTTCGTGACCGGCATCGCCTTCGACGTCGCCGCGTTATCGACGCCGAGCAGCTCGGCCAGGCCGTCGATCGTGGTCACGCCGGGCGTCTCGATCTCCTCGGGCTTGTCCAGCCGCTCGGGGAACGACGGCGCTCGGGGGATCCCGCTTGCGATCTCGAGATCCGCGGCGTAGTCGCCCTCTCTCACAGGTCACGAGCACGTTCTCGCCCGAGCCGGCGGGCGCGAGGAAGTCGATCGACTCGGTGCCGCCCATCATTCCGCTCTCCGCCTGCACGGCGTAGTACTCGAGCCCGGCGCGCTGGAAGATCCGGTGGTAGGCGTCCCCGTGCAGGTTGAAGCTCTTGTCGAGCCCCTCCTCGTCGCGGTCGAACGAGTACGAGTCCTTCATGATGAACTCGCGGACGCGGAGGAGCCCGCCGCGCGGCCGAGGCTCGTCGCGGTCCTTCGTCTGGAAGTGGTAGAGCATCTGCGGCAGGTCGCGATACGAGCGCAGCTCCTTCCCGTGGAACGTCACGGTCTCCTCGTGCGTGAGCGGGAGGACGTACGGGCGCCCGGTGCGGTCCTTCAGGCGGAAGATCTCGGTCGACGATGATCCGGCCCGACTGCTCCCAGAGCTCCGCCGGGCGTGAGCACCGGCATGAACATCTCCTGGGCGCCGATCGCGTTCATCTCCTCGCGGACGATCCGCGCGGCGTTCTCGTGCACGCGCCAGCCGAGCGGGAGGAATGTCCAGAGCCCAGCGGCGACCTGGCGGATGTAGCCGCCGCGCACGAAGAGCTTGTGGCTCG
Organism: uncultured Actinomycetes bacterium; assembly: GCA_963705875.1. Classification (GTDB taxonomy): domain Bacteria; phylum Actinomycetota; class Thermoleophilia; order Gaiellales; family Gaiellaceae; genus CAVRUF01. The sequence goes on from OY970117.1 coordinate 911,630, forward strand.
CGGCGTCGGCATCGGAAGGATCGTCCCGAAGCGTCGGGACGAAGAGCTGCGACATGCGGTTCACGGGCGCTGAGCCGCCTCGGCCATCATGAGCGCCGCGGGCTTCGCGAGCTTCGTCCGCTCCGGACGCTCCATGCCGGCCTCGATCCACTGGTCGATCTCACGGAAGAGCTCGTCGACGAGGATCTCCGACTCGACCTTCCTCAGCACGCGCCCGTGCGCGTAGATGAACCCGGTCTCGCGGCCGCCCGCGATCCCGAAGTCGGCGTCGCCCGCCTCCCCCGGTCCGTTCACGGCGCAGCCCATGACCGCGACCTCGAACGCCTGCGGGTACTCCGCGAGCCGCGTCTCGACGGCCTCGGCGAGGAGATGGACGCCGACGTTGTCGCGCCCGCACGAGGGGCACGCGATCATCACGGGGCCGCGCTCGCGCAGGCCGAGCGCCTTGAGGATCTCGAAGGCGACCTTGACCTCCTCCACGGGGTCGGCCGTGAGCGAGACGCGCATCGTGTCGCCGATGCCGTCCATGAGGAGCGAGCCGAGGCCGATGGAGCTCTTGATCGTCCCCGAGAACGGCGTGCCGGCCTCGGTGACGCCCAGGTGGAGCGGGTACGGGACGCGCTCCGAGAGCATCCGGTAGGCGCGGATCATCGTCGGCACCGAGCTCGACTTGACCGAGATCTTGAAGTCGCGGTAGTCGAGCTTCTCGAGCAGCTCGACCTGCTCCAGCGCCTCGACGACGAGCGCCTCGGCCGTGTCTTTTTGGGCCAGCTCCTTCAGGTGCTCGGGCAGCGAGCCGGCGTTCGCGCCGATCCGCATCGGGATGCCCTTGGCCTTCGCGGCGCGGACGACCTCCTCGACCTTGTCCGGGCCGCCGATGTTGCCGGGGTTGATGCGCACCGCCGCCACGCCGGCGTCGATCGCCTTGAGCGCGAGCGAGGCGTTGAAATGGATGTCCGCGATCACCGGGATCGGGCTCAGGTACACGAGCTTGGGCAGTGCGGCCGCGTCCTCGTTCTTCGGGACGGCGACGCGCACGATCTCGCAGCCCGCCGAGGCGAGCGCGGCGATCTGGCCCATGGTCGCGTCCACGTCGTGCGTGAGCGTGGTCGTCATCGACTGCACGGCGACGGGCGCGCCCCCGCCGATCGGGACGCCGCCGACCTTGATCTGGACTGAGCTTGCCACCGCAGAAAACAGTCTAGCCCCGGCGGCTAGCAAGTCCCTTTCGAAGACCGCTCCGTGGACGTAGGCGCCCCACTCGTGCAGGACCGTCGTCGGGTCTTCGGGAGCCCGTTCCCCGCGCCGACCACCGGGACGTCGTAGTCGAAGCAGCGGTCGAAGAGCCACCCGGCGCGGACCGCGTGGTAGTCCGAGGTCACGACCACGATGTTCTTCCACCGCCGCTCGCGCGCCAGCTCGGCGACTCCCTCGGCCTCGCCCTGCGTGCGGTGCGGCTTCGGCTCGAAGCAGACGACCGCGAACCCGGATCGCCCTTCGCGCAGAGCTCGTTCGCCCGCTCCCAGCCCGGACGGTTCCCGTCCGAGATGACGAGCACCTGCGCGACGCCCTCGTCCACGAGCTTCAGGCCTTCGTCGAGCCGCTCGGAGCCGCCGCCGCCGAGGACGACCACCGCATCGGCGTGCTCGGGCGCCGCGTCGGTCTTGGGCCAGACGATCCACCGCGCCGTCGCGGCAACGAGGGCCGCGACGAGAAGGACGAAGATCGCGAGCCAGAGCTGCTTGCGGGTCATCCTCCGCTGAGGCGGTTCACGTCGTTCGAGAGGCCCAGGAAGAAGAGCATCAGCACGAGGACGATCCCCAGCGCCGACGCGCGTTCGTAGGCGATGCGCGGGATCGGCTTGCGGCGCGCGCCCTCGAGGAGCGTGAACGCGATGTGCCCGCCGTCGAGCGGCAGGAACGGGAGCAGGTTGAGGAGCGCCAGGGAGAGGCTGATGAGCGCCAGGATGCGCAGGTAGGCGCGGTAGTCGACCGAGAGCGCGTCGCTCGAGCCCTCGACGATCCCGACCGGGCTCGACACGTCGTCGCGGTCGCCGCCCGTCACGATGCGGCCGAGCGCCTGCCCCGTGACCACGGTGACCGCCCAGGTCTCCTGGAGCGCGTAGCGGGCCGAGTCGATCGGCCCGAAGCTCTCCTCGGTCGCCTTGAGGACGAACCCGAGGCGGTAGACGCCGTCGTCCAGCTCGGCCGGCGTCGGCGTCAGCGCGACCTCCTTGCCGTCGCGCTCGACGACGATCGCGACCGGCTCGCCGTCCGACGTGCGGATGCGCGCCGCGACCTGGTCGGTGAGGACGGGCGTCAGCTCGTGGCCGTCCACCGAGACGAGCTTGTCGCCCGGCTGCATGCCCGCGGCCTGCGCGGCCGAGTTCGGGTTGACCGACTCGACCGTCGAGGCCATCGGCACGCCGAGCGCGAACACGACCGCCAGGAGCGCGACGGCGAAGAGGAGATTCGTGACCGGACCGGCCGCGATGACGGAGATGCGCTTCCAGATCGGCGAGCGCCAGTACGCGTCGTCGGCGACCCCGTCGTCCAGGTCGGTCAGCCCGCGATTGGCGCCCAGCTCCGCGCGCTCGGAGAGCTCGGCGTTCGCGACCGCCTCGCGGAGGTCGTTCAGCGGGCCGCGCGCTTCCTCCGGGTGCTCCGCGTCGAGCGCCAGCGCGGCGGCGGCCACCTTGGGCTTCAGGCTCGGATCGTCCTCGACGGCGCGGGAGAGGTGCTGCCTCGAGGTCCTGCCCGGCCGGGCGGTGCATGCCGGGGATCTTCACGTAGCCGCCGAGCGGAATTGCGCCGATGCCGTACTCGACCCCGTTGCGGGTCTTCTTCCAGATCGCGGGCGGGAAGAAGATGTAGAACTTCCGCGGCCGCATGTGCACGAGCTGCGCGACCGCGAAGTGGCCCGCCTCGTGGATGAGGATCAGGAAGACGAGGCCGAAGATGGCGACGGCGTAGGTCAATGGACGACCTCGCGGGTCAGGCCGCCGGCGACGAGGCGAGCCTCGGCGTCGACCGCCACGAGCTCCTCCAGCGTGGTCGCCGGCGGTGACGAGACCTTCGAGAGCGTGCGCTCGACGACCTCGGGGATCCCGACGAACGGAAGCTCATGTGCGAGAAACGACTCGACCGCCACCTCGTTCGCGGCGTTCAGGACGCACGGCGCGGTTCCTCCCGCCTCGCCGGCGGCTCGCGCCAGTGAGAGGCACGGGAACGTGTCGAGATCGGGCGGCGCGAACTCCCAGATCATCCCCTGGGAGAAGTCGAGCGGCGGGATCTCGGTGGCGGCGCGGTCGGGGTAGGTGAGCGCGTAGGAGATCGGCACGCGCATGTCCGGGTAGCCGACGTGCGCGATCGAGGCGCCGTCGCGGAAGCGCACCAGCGCGTGGACGGTCGAGGTCGGATGCACGACCACCTCGATCCGCTCGTACTCGAGCCCGAAGAGGAAGTGCGCCTCGATCACCTCGAGGCCCTTGTTCATGAGCGTGGCCGAGTCGACGGTGATCTTCGGGCCCATGTTCCACGTGGGATGCGAGAGCGCCTCGGCCGGCGTCACGCCGGTCAGGTCGACGCGGCCGCGGAACGGACCGCCGGAGGCCGTGAGGACGAGCGACTCGATCGTCTCCGGCGCGCGGCCTTCGAGGCACTGCTGCGCCGCGGAGTGCTCGCTGTCCACCGGATTGATGCGCCCTCCGCCCCGCTCCCAGGCCGCCGAGTGCGAGATCGCCGGCCGCGACGAGGCTCTCCTTGTTGGCGAGCGCGAGGTCGATGCCGTGCTCGAGCGTCCAGAGCGTCGCGGGCAGCCCGGCGAAGCCGACGACGGCGTTCAGCACGACGTCCGGCTTGGCCTTCTCCAGGAGCTCCGTGAGGTCGCCGCCGACCTGCGTCAGCGGTGCGAGACCGTCCTCCATGGCTCGCGAGCCCGAGGCGGCGGCGCAGAGCTCGAGCTCCGGATGCGCATCGATCACCTCGAGCGCCTGCCGGCCGATCGACCCCGTTGCGCCGAGCAGCGCGACTCGTCTCACGCGTCTCAGTGTAGTTCGGGGGTTGTTGGGCTCAGCTTAGGAACGCGAGAAGCAGGCGGACTCGCCGATCTCCGTCGCACAAACCCGAGCTTGTGTTGCATCACTCTCGACGATCGCGTCGCATGAACGCACGAAGCGGGTGCCCATGTGATGCAACACAAAGTTGGGCTTGTAGCGCCCCTTTTGGACACGGCCGGGGTCTGACCCCGGACATGGCTTTCCGCGGCTGCGGGTTGGCTCAGCTTAGGAATGCGAGAAGCACGTAGAACCCTGCAGGACCGGCGAAAAGGAGCGAATCGATGCGGTCGAGCACGCCGCCGTGCCCGAGCAGGACGCGGCCGGTGTCCTTCGCGCCGAGATCGCGCTTCACGAGCGACTCGAAGAGATCCCCGATCGTGGCCGCGAGCACGACGGCGACGCCGAATGCGATCGAGCGCCACCCGTTGTAGTCGGTCTCGTAGAGGACGAGGAACGACGTGAGCACACCTGCCGCCGCACCGGTGACGAACCCCTCCCATGTCTTCCCCGGAGAGATGACCGGCGACATGCGGTGCCGTCCGGCCAGCCGCCCGCCGATGTACGCGAACGTGTCGGTGGCGAACACGGTGAACATGACGGCGAGGATCGCGTCCGTCCCGTCCGGCAGGTCGCGAAGGAGGATCAGGTGCGCGAGCCCGATGCCGATCCAGGCCGCGCCGAAGACCGTCGTCGACACGGCCACGGTGGTCGACTGGCGCGTGTCGGAGATGGCCGCGAAGACGAAGGCGAGCGGCAGCGTGACGAGGAAGCCGCCGAGCATCCAGGCCGGTCCGCCCATCTGGGCGCCCAGCAGGACGCCGATCACGCCGCCGTACCCGGCCAGCACGAGCGGCCGCAGCTCCCGGCTGAGGCGGTAGAACTCGTGCAGCGCGACGAGGCCCGCCACGAGCGCGAGGATGGTCAGGAACCAGCCTCCCACCACCGCGGCGCCGATGACGATCGGCAGGCCCGCGGCGATGATCGCCACGCGCGAGAGTAAGGCGCTCACCGGCCGCCGAACCGGCGGCGCCGTCCCGCGTACTCGGCCAACGCAGTGCGCAAATCCCGGGCGCCGAAATCGGGCCAGAGCGTGTCGCAGAAGTGCAGCTCCGTGTAGGCGACCTGCCAGAGCAGGAAGTTCGAGATCCGCTGCTCGCCCGACGTGCGGATGAGGAGGTCGGGCTCCGGCATGTCGGGAGCGTAGAGCCGCGACCCGATGGCGTTCTCGTCGACGTCGCGCGCGTCGACGCCCTCGTCCACGAGCCGCCGCGCGGCCTCGACGATGTCGGCGCGTCCGCCGTAGTCGAACGCGATCCAGAGCTGGAGCCGCTCGTTCCCGTCCGTCCCCTGCTCCATCTCGTTCATCTTCGCCCGCAGCGCATCGGTCGCCCGGTCGCGCCGGCCGATGAAGCGAACGCGCACGCCCTGGGCGGCGAGGTCGGGCAGCTCGCGCTCGATCGTCTCCACGAAGATCCCCATGAGATCCTCGATCTCGGGCTGCGGACGCGACCAGTTCTCCGTGGAGAACGCGTAGACGCAGAGCGACTCGATGCCGATGTCGATCGCCGCCTCGACCGTGCGGCGCAGCGCCTTCGTGCCGGCGCGATGGCCGGCGGCGACGGGCAGGCCGCGCTTGCGGGCCCAGCGGCCGTTGCCGTCCATGATGATCGCCACCGAGCGGGCGATGTCCGGGAGATCGGGCTCCCGGTCGGGCTTGAGCGCCCGGAGCGTGCGGAGTCGTGTGAGCAGCTTCACGGAGGACTTAGACCTCCATGATCTCTTCCTCTTTGCGCTTCAAGAGGTCGTCGATGCGCTGCACGTGGTCGTCGGTGAGCTTCTGGGCCTGCTCCTCGGCGCGGCGCTCCTCGTCGTCGCCCACGTCGCCGTCCTTCGCGAGGTCCTTCAGGTGGTGCATGACGTCGCGGCGCACGTTGCGCACGGCGATGCGGCCCTCCTCGCCCAGGTTGCGGACGACCTTGACGAGCTCCTTGCGCCGCTCCTCGGTGAGCTGCGGGATCGGCAGGCGGATCGTCTTGCCGTCGTTGCCCGGCGTGAGGCCGAGGTCGGACTCCTGGATCGAGCGCTCGATCGCCTTGATCACGCTCGGGTCGTACGGCTGCACCGTGAGCATGCGCGGCTCGGGGACGTTGATCGTCGCCAGCTGGCGCAGCGGGGTCGGCTGTCCGTAGTAGTCGACCTGGATGCGGTCGAGGAGCGCGGCCGAGGCACGTCCGGTGCGGACGGTGGTCAGCTCGTGCGTGGTCGCCTCGACCGACTTGTCCATCCGGCGGTTCGCGTCGGCCAGCAGGTCGTCGATCTTCGTCATCGCTTCCTCCCAGGGGTCGAGATCACCGTGCCGACCTTCTCCCCGGCGGCGACGCGAACGATGTTCCGCTCGTCGTCGAGGCCGAACACGTAGATCGGCAGCGCGTTGTCCATGCAGAGGGAGAGCGCCGTCGTGTCCATCACCTTGAGCCCGCGCTCGAGGGCCTCGCGGTGGGTCAGCTCCGGCAGGAACTGAGCGTCGGGATTCTCGTCCGGGTCGGAGTCGTAGACGCCGTCGACGCCGTTCTTGCCCATGAGGATCGCCTCGGCGCCGATCTCGAGGCTGCGCAGCGCGGCGGCGGTGTCCGTCGTGAAGAACGGGTTGCCGGTGCCGCCCGCGAAGATCACGACGCGGCCCTTCTCTAGATGGCGGATCGCGCGGCGGCGGATGTAGGGCTCGGCCACCTCGCTCACCGTGATCGCCGAGAGGATCCGCGTGTCCACGTCCTCGCCGCTCGAGCGCATCCTGGATCGTGAGGCAGTTGAGGAGCGTCGCGAGCATCCCGGCGTAGTCGGCGGTCGCGCGGTCCATTCCCTCCGCCGCGGCGGTCATGCCGCGGTAGATGTTTCCGGCCCCGACGACGACGGCGGTCTCGACGCCGAGGTCGGTCAGCTCGTGGAGCTGGCGTGCGATCGCCTGGACGCGGCCCGGGTCGATCCCGAAGGCACGCTCGCCCAGGAGCGCCTCGCCGGAGATCTTGACGAGGACGCGGTGGAACGCCGCGGGCTGCGCCCCGTCCGCGCCGGCGGTTCTGGTCTCGGTCTCCGCGCTCACCCGGAGGTGACGGCGAGCCGCACGAACTCGAGCACCTCGGCGTCGCGCTCGGCGAGCGCCTTGCCGACGGTGAGCGAGGGATCGTGGATCCACGCCTGGTCGAGGAGCACGGACTCCGCGTAGTAGCGCTTCTGGATCATCCCGTCGACGATCTTCCCACGGATGTCCTCCGGCTTCGACTCCACCTCGGGCAGCTTCGCGTAGATCTCCTTCTCGCGCTCGATCTCCTCCTGGGAGACCTCGTCGCGCGTGAGGAACTCGGGCCTCGACGCGGCGATGTGCATCGCCAGCATCCGGGCCAGCTCCTCGCTTCCGCGCAGGCGCAGGAGGACGCCGAGCTTGTTCGCCGGCGGATGGACGTAGCGCGGAGACGACCTCGCCGTCGCCCGCCTCCATGCGCGCGGCGCCGCGGACCTCGATGTTCTCGCCGAGCTTGGCGACGAGCTGGACGCGCTCCTCGTCGAGCTTCGCGGCCGCATCGGGCCCTTCGACCTCGACGAGGTCGAGCACGTGCTGGACGTACGCGAGGAACTCCTCGTTCCCGGAGACCGGCTCGGTCTCGCAGCCGACGGCCACGACCGCGCCGCGGCTGCCGTTCACGTGGGCCTTGACCTCGCCCTCGTTCGTCTCGCGCCCGGCGCGCTTCGACGCCGCGGCGAGGCCCTTCTCCCGCAGGAGCGTGACGGCCGCGTCCAGGTCGCCCTCGGTCTCGACCAGGGCGCGCTTGCACTCCATCATCCCGGCGCCGGTCATGTCGCGGAGCTGCTTGACGAGTGCTGCGGGGATCTCCGTCACCGGCTCTCCCCCTCGCTCGGCGCCGCTGCCGCCTCTGCGGGCACCTCGGCCGGAGCCTCGGCGGGTGCCTCGGCCGCGGCAGCTGCTGCAGCCTCCGCCTCCTTCGCAGCCGCCTCCGCGGCGACCCGGTCGGCCTCGGCCTTCGCCTTCGCGGCGGCCTCGGCGGCCGCCTGGCGCTCGGCCGCGGCGACGAGCTCGCGCTCGGTGAGAACCTGCTTGCCGGCCTCCACCCCGTCGGCGATCGCGCGCGTGATCAACGAGCAGGCGCTGATCGCGTCGTCGTTGCCGGGGATGATGAAGTCGGCGTCGTCGGGATCGCAGTTCGTGTCCACGAGCGCGACGATCGGAATCTTCAGCCGCTTCGCCTCGCGCACGGCGAGCTGCTCCTTCTTCAGGTCGATGAGGAACACGACGTCGGGGACGTCCTTCATGTCGTGCGACGCCGCCGAGGTTCGTCTCGAGCTTCTCGAGCTCGGCGAGCATCGACAGGCGCTCCTTCGACGGGAGCAGCTCGAGCTGGCCCTCGTCGCGGAGGCGGCGCAGGTCCTCCATCCGCTCGAGGCGGTTCGAGATCGTGCGCCAGTTCGTGAGCAGACCGCCGAGCCAGCGGTGGTTCACGTAGGGCATGCCGACGCGCTTGGCCTGCTCCTCGATCCCGTCCTGGCACTGCTTCTTCGTGCCGACGAACAGGACGGAGCCGCCGCGCTCGGCGACGTTGCGGACAAATGCGTGTGCGTCATCGACGAGCTGCTGCGTCTGCTGCAGGTCGATGATGTAGATGCCGCCGCGCTCCGTGAACAGGAAGCGGCGCATCTTGGGATTCCAGCGGCGAGTCTGGTGGCCGAAATGCACGCCGGCCTCCAGCAGCTCGCGCATCGAGACGACTGGCACGAGGTGATCCTCCTTCGGTTTTTGTGGGTCGAGCTCCGGCGGCTACAGGTGGAACCGGACCTTGCGTCCGGCACCGCCACCCGTCTTCATGCCGCCGGGTAGTGGATTTGAGGGATCAATCCTAGCCGACGACCGTCGTACCCTTGGGTGATGACGAGACCGCCCCCCTGGGAGCTCGCCGCCGAGACCGTGGCCGAGGCGCGCCGATTCGGCGGCGTCCCGTCGCTCGACCGGCTGGGCGACCTGGGCCAGCTCGGCGGGCTCTCGGCGCTGATCGCCGCGCTCGACGACGACGAGACGCTCGCCGGTGCCGCCATCGTCCACGCGCGGGAGCGCGAGGGTCTGGGGCTCGCGGCCGGTGAGATCGTGGCGGAACTGCTCGCGTTGGGCCGCGTTCTGGCACATCACGAGCTGCACGCGGAGCGCGAGGCGGTCGACTGGTGCCTGATGCTCCTCTTCGAGCGCGTGACGGCCGAGCTGGGCGAGCAGGCACGGCGCGACCCGTTGACCAGCGTCCTCAACCACGCGGCCTTCCATGCGCTGACGTCCACCGAGGTCGCCCGCGCGCGGCGCTACCGCGGGCGGCTGGCGCTCGTCCTCTTCGACCTCGACCGCTTCAAGGAGATCAACGACACCGAGGGACACGCCGAGGGCGACCGGCTCCTGCGGGCGTTCGCCGCGGTGCTCTCGGACTCGATCCGCGACAGCGACACCGTGGGCCGGCTCGGCGGCGACGAATTCGGCGTGCTCCTCCTCCAGGCCGAGCCGTGGGCGACCAAGGCGTTTCTCGAGCGCATCGGGGCGCGGCTTCCCGAGGGCGTCACCGCGAGCGCAGGGGTCGCGTACCTGGCCGAGGTGCAGGGCGCGCCCGCCGACCTGTTCGCGCTTGCGGACCGGCGGCTCTACGAGGACAAGAAGAGCGCCCGCGCCGCCTAGGCGCGCGCGAGCTCGAGCGCGTCCGCCAAGTCGGGAGGCAGCGGCGACACGACCTCGACGTCCTCGCTCGTGAACGGGTGGACGAACGCAAGCCGGGCGGCGTGCAGGAACTGGCGCTCGAGCCCGAGGTCGTCCGGGATGCCGTAAACGGGATCGCCGGACACCGGCAGGTCGATCGCCGCCAGGTGGACGCGGATCTGGTGGGTCCTCCCCGATTCGAGCTGAACCCGGAGCAGCGCTCGCTCGCCCAGCGGCTCCTTCAGCTCGAACCACGTCGCGGCGTCGCGGGGATGGAGCGTGTCGAGCGAGATCCTCGTCGGATCGTGGCGGTCGCGGCCGACCGCGGCCTCGATCCTCCCCTCGCGGGAGCGCAGGCGACCCTTCACGAGCGCCGTGTACTCGCGGGTCAGGTCGCGGGAGCGGATCATCCGCTGGAGCTTGCGGTGCGCGTCCTCGGAACGGGCCACTACGAGCAGCCCCGAGGTGTCGCGGTCGAGACGATGGACGATTCCGGGGCGCTCGGCCTCGTCTCCGCCGGCGACCGAGTGCGCGAGCAGGCCGTGGACGAGCGTCCCTTCCGAGTGCCCGGCGGACGGGTGGACGACGACGCCGGCGGGCTTGTCGACGACCAGCAGGTGCTCGTCCTCCCAGACGATCTCGAGCGGGACGGTGTCGTCGGGTACGAGCGTGCTCGCAACCGGCGGCGGAGGCTCGTACGCCAGCTCCTCCCCACCTTCGAGCCGCTGGCTCTTCACGCGCGGCTGCACGCCGTCGACCGTGACGAGGCCTTCCGCAAGCATCCGTTCCGCGACCGAGCGCGCGCCGATGTCGTCGAGCACCGAGAGGAACCGGTCGAGCCGCTCGCCCGCCGCCTCGGGCGGGACGATCAGCGTCTTAGGCACCGCGTCGGTCGAGCGGCGGCCGTCGCTCCGCCGCCATCATCGCGACGAGCAGGACGATCACGCCGGTGACGATGAACGAGTCGGCGAGGTTGAACGCCGGCCACCAGCGCAGGTCGAGAAAGTCGGTGACGTGGCCGAGCCGGATGCGGTCGATGAGGTTCCCGGCGCTGCCTCCGATGAGCAGGCCGAGCGCGACCGGCAGGACGGGATGCCGTGCGCCGGAGCGAGCGAAGTAGGCGACCATCCAGATGACCGCGCCGGCCGTCAGCAGCGTGACCACGTCGGCCCAGGTCGAGAACAGGCCGAACGCGATCCCGGAGTTGTGGACGTGGTGGATCGTGAACGGGCCGGCGATGTCGATCGAGTCGCCCACGTCGAGCTTGCGGATTACAAGCGCTTTGGTCAGCTGGTCAGCAATCACGGCGGCGAACGCCACCGCCGCCAGCGCGATCCAGTCGAACGGCCCTGCGGACAGGGAGCGCTCGGCGACGGAGATAGGCACTCGTCCATCAGTTGCGGAGCCGACGCGGACGTCGAGTGCCCGGGCGGAGAACTCGCTCTCGCGGCCGGCGGATTGCAGGCGCACCGGATCCTTGCGAGCCGTCTCGCCCTCAGCCTTTCCGCCGCGTTCGTCTTCCCGCACGGGGCCCACGCAGACCGTCCCTTTCCTCGGTTTGCTCGAGCGCCTCACCGCCGCGAGCCTCCATCGAGTATAGGCGGCGCCCGGGTCGGGCTTGGCGGAACAAGCCTGAGCCCCCGGGCCGCGCTGGACGGCGCGATGCGGCGTCCTCGGTCATGCCCGTACCACCAGTACGAGCATGAGTCTGCGTCCTTGCCTCGCACCACCCAGCGCGGCCCGGCGGGAGGCGTGTTTCGCCAAACCCTCCTACGCGGCTTGACCGGGGGCGTGCTGCGGCTGCGTGTCGCTGTCGAGCCGGTCGAGCGCGAGCGTCAGGAACGCACGGTACGACGCCCGCATCTCGGCCTCGAGGCCTTTGAGGCGCCGGATCTCGCTGAGCGTCCGCTCGCGTTCCGTCTGGCCCTCGGCGGCAATCTCTCGCGCGCGCAGGCGGGCCTCCTCCACGATCGTGTCGGCCTGCCTGCCGGCCTGGGCGCGCAGCTCGTCGGCGGCCTTCTCGGCCGAGACGAGGCTGTTGCGCAGGAGGACGTCGAGCTCCTTGTAGCGGGCCAGCTCGGATTCGAGCCGGTCGACCTCGTCGCGGAGGTCGGCGCGGTCGCGCCAGACGTTCTCGAAGCTCTCGACGACCTCGTCGAATGCCCCGTGCACGCTGGAGCGCTTGTAGCCGAGCACGCGGCGCGGAAGATTGACGTGGCGAAGCTCGACAGGCGTCAGAGACACGCCTACCTACTTCACCCCAGGAGCCCGATTCCCTCCTGGATGAGCCGATTCAGCACGAAGAGCGCCAGGATCGCCAGGATCGGCGAAAGATCGAGCCCCAGCCCGCCCACGGCGGTGCGAGGCAGGATCCGGCGGAAGAGGCGCAGGTACGGCTCGACGACGTCGTAGAGGAAGCGCTGGAGCTTGTTCGTCCACACGTTGTAGGGCAGCGGGATCCAGGACATGATGATGTACGCGAGGATCAGCGCCAGGTAGACGTACGTCAGCGTGTTGACGAAGTCCTGCGCGGTCGAGATCGAGTCGGCGAGGAGCACGCGGAGAAACCTACTTCGCCGCGCGAGGGCGCGTTGCCTTCGGTGTGGACGAACCGGCGCGTGTGGCGGCTTGATTAGCGCCGCCGCGCCCGACCTGCGCGGGCGCGGCCCACTAGGCATCTTCGCCAGTCCCAGCTCTTAAGGAGGGGGCTCACGGGGGAAACCCGGTTTCCCCCGTGCTACTAGCTCTGGTTGAAGAAGCCGCGCTCGATCATCCGCGCGCGCTCCTCGGCGGAGACCTCGACGTTGCGCGGCGTCAGGAGGAACACCTTGTCGGCGATCCGCTGCATCCCGCCGTTCAGCGCGTACGTCAGGCCGCTCGAGAAGTCGATCAGCCGCTTCGAGAGCTCGGTGTCCGTCCCCTGGAGATTGAGGATCACCGGCACCGTGTCCTTGAACTTGTCCGCGATCGCCTGCGCGTCGTTGAAGCTGCGCGGCACGACGAGGTGCACGCGCACCGAGCCTCCCCCGACCGCCTCGAGCTGCGGCTTGCGGCCGGTCGACGGCGGACGCAGCTCGGCCGTTGCCTGCGCGGCCGCGTCCGGATCGGCCCAGTCGTCGTACTCGGGCTCGCGGCGCTGGTGGAGCCGGCGCACGTTCGGCCGCTCGCGGTAGCCGCGATCGAGTTCCTGCTCCGCGTCGAACGCCTCCTCGTCCCAGTATTCGTCGTCTTCGACGATGCCGAAATAGACGAGCGCTCGATTCCAGACCTGTCCAACTCCCATGGAACCGAAAGATTCTAACGGTCGAACAGGCTCGATCCGACCCGCACCAACGTGGCCCCTTCCTCGGCGGCGACGCGGTAGTCCTGCGACGTGCCCATGGACAGCTCTTCCAGGCCGTGATCGGACGCCAGCTCGCGCAGCCGGCGGAAGAACGGACGCGAGTCCTCGGGGTCGCCGGTCAGGGGCGGCATGGTCATCAGACCGCGGATCTCGACCCCCTCGTTGCGTGCATCCGCCAGGAATCGGCCCAGCTCCTCGGCGGGCACGCCGGACTTCGAGTCCTCGCCGGAGAGGTTGACCTCGACGAGCGAAGGAACCGAGAGGCGCCGCGCCGACGAGAGCGAGTCGAGCGAATGCACCAGCTCGACCAGCTCGGAAACCCGCGGCGCCTTGCGCGACTGGAGGTGGCCGATGAAGTGCCAGCGGAACGCGTCGCCCCACCGCTCGTGCTTCGCCTCGAGATCCTGGAGGCGGTTCTCCCCCACCGTCTCGACGCCGGCCTCGGCCAGGATTCCGAGCTCCTCCGCGGTCACGTACTTCGTCGCGACGACGATCTGCGGGCCGGGGCCGATCTCGTCGCGCACGCGGGCGAGGTTCTCCCGGAGACGCTCAGCCGATAACACCGAGCACCCCCTGGCGGCCGGTCACTCCGTGGTCGCGGCGGTGGGAGAAGAAGAGCTCCGGCTCACATGAGGTGCAGTGCGGGCTGCGCTCGATCTCCTCCACCCCGGCCTCGCGCAGCGCCAGCTCGGCGGCGCCGGGAAGATCCAGGTTGCGGCCGCGCACGACCGCGTCGCCGAAGCGCGCGCCGAACGGCTCGCGAACCTCGTCGCCGACCTCGTAGCAGCACACGCCGATCCCCGGGCCGATCGCGGCCGCGCACGGGACCGCCGACCGCCTTCACGCCTTCCGCCGCGATGCCGGCGAGCAGACCGCGCCAGCCCGCATGGAGGACGGCGAGCCGCGTCCCGTCCCGGCGGGCGAGCGCGATCGGCAGGCAGTCGGCCGTGACGAGCATGACCGGACGGCCCGGCTCGCTCGTCGCCAGCCCGTCGCAGGCCGGATAGCGCGTTCCCGGCGAGGTGAGGCCGAGCGCCTGCGCCTCCTCCACCCGGCCGCCGTGCACCTGGTACGCCATCGAGCCCGCGGCCGGATCGACGTCGAGCTCGGCGCACAACCGTGTGCGGTTCTCGACGACGTTGGCCGGCTCGTCGTCGGTGATGAGCCCGAGGTTGCGCGACTCGAACGGCCCGTCGCTGACGCCGCCCTGCCGCGTGGCGAACACGACGCGAACGCCCGCCGGCGCCCCTTCCCACGCGAGCACGGTCATCCGCCGACCAGCCGCACGATGACGTCGGTCGTCTCGCTGAGCGCGGAGCTCATGAACCGGGACCACTGCTCGTTGAAGACGATGATCACGGCGAAGATGGCGATGAACCCGTACTGGTCGAGCTGCTGCCAGCGGACGTACGTCGCCTCGTTCATCGCCGCGGCCACGATGCGCGAGCCGTCGAGCGGCGGGATCGGCAGCAGGTTGAAGATTCCGAGCACGACGTTCACCTGGTACGCGTAGTTCAGCACCGTGTCTACCTCGCTGAACGGCGTGATGCCGCCGTGGATGATGATCCCGGCAATGACGACCGCGAGCAGGAAGTTCGTCGCGGGGCCCGCCACGGCGATGACGGCCATCTGCTGCTGCGGCTTGCGGAGGTAGCGGGTGTCGACCATGACCGGCTTCGCCCAGCCGAAGACGAAGCCCGTCGTGAAGTAGGTGATGGCGAACAGCGCCGTCCCCATCGGGTCGAGGTGCGGGAGCGGGTTGAGCGTCAGCCGTCCCTGCTCGCGCGGAGTCGGGTCGCCGAACTTCGTCGCCACGATCGCATGCGCCAGCTCGTGCAATACGAGCGAGACGAGGATGACCGGCGCGAGATAGAGGAAGGTCTCGACGTCGTTGTTCATGCGACTCCGAGCAGCTCCTTGGCCGCGTCGAGCTCCGCATCGCGGTCGCCCAGCTCGCCGTTCACCTTGCGGCGCAGGAGCTCCTCGAGGATCTCCCCCACCCGCGGCGACTCGGCCACGCCGAGGGTCGCGAGATCGCCGCCCGTGATCTCCAGGCGCACCGCCCGCAGCTCCTCGAAGTAGCGGATGAGCCGGTCCCGCGCCGGATCGTCCGCGAGGACGAGCGCGTACAGCGCCCCGTCGGGATCGTGCGGCTCGACGAGGCGGCGCAGCTCGGCCGGCTCGTCCGTTCCGCCCACGAGCTCGACGAGCTTCGGGGCGACCGTGACCGCGTCGGCGACGAGAGCCGCATCGCGGCGGCGCAGGCGCAGGCGTGAGAACCAGTCGAAGAGCTCGTCCGGCGGGAGGTTGCGCGCCAGCACCGCCAGCCGCGCCCGCCAGGCGGGAACCTCGGGCGTGAACCGCGCGCGCAGCCCGTCCGAGAGCCCGATCAGCCGCACGGCCTCGTCGTCGGCGGCCAGGTGCGGATGGATCGCGGCGGCGACGTCCAGCTCGTCGAGGCGCGCCACCGCGGCGTCGATGCGCTCCTCCCCGAGCAGCTGCTGGAGCTCGTCGCGCAGCCGTGCGGACGACAGCTCGCCGACGAGGTTCATCTCGACGCACGCCCGGGCGAGCCCCGCCGTGTGCCCGTCCATGCGGAAGCCGTAGCGGTTCTCGTAGCGGATCGCGCGGAAGAGGCGCGTCGGGTCGTCGATGAACGAGAGCGGATGGAGCACGCGGACGACGCCCGGCCTCGAGGTCGTCGCGACCGCCGAAGAAGTCGACGAGGTCGCCGAACGAGTCGCCCTTCAGCGAGACCGCCATCGCGTTGATCGTGAAGTCGCGGCGGAAGAGATCCTGGCGCAGCGTCGCGCGCTCCACGCGCGGCAGCGCGGCCGGGCGGTCGTAGAACTCGGTGCGGGTCGTCGCCACGTCCACGCGGGTGCCGTCGCCCGCGATGACCACGGCGGTGCCGAACTTCTCGTGCGGGACGGCGCGGCCGCCCAGTGCGGATGCAAGCGCGCGGCCGAACGCGATCCCGTCGCCTTCGACGGCGATGTCGAGGTCGAACGTCGGCTCGTCCATGAGGACGTCGCGCACGGCGCCGCCGACGAGATAGACGCCCTCGAACGGTCCGGATGCGGCCGCGGCGGCCTCGAACACCGGCATGAACCCGGCGCGGGCGCGAAGCTCCTCGGCGAGGTTGGCGACGACGACCGGCGCCTCGGTCACGGGCTCCTCGAGCGCGCGCAGCACGTCGCTGCGCGTCACCACGCCGACGACCGTTCCCTTGGTGACGACCGCGATGCGGCCGACGTCCGTCTGGGAGACGAGCCGCTGCGCCTCGGCGAGCGGGGTCTCCTCCGCGCAGGTGACGACGGTCGCCGTCATGACGCTCTTCACCGGCGCGTGCGCGAGATCGTGCGCGACGGCCTTGTCCAGATCCTCGCGCGTGACGACGCCCTCGAGCTTGGACGGCTCGCCGACGAGGATCCCGCTCTGGCGGTGCTGCTGGCACTCGACCATCGCGTGCGCGACCGTGTCGTCCGCCGAGACGAACCGCGCGGGGTGCGACATGATCTCGCCCGCGGAGAGCGCCCGTCGCACGGCGCCCGGCAGCGCGGCGAGCACGAGCGACCGCGCTTCGTCGAGCGATCCGCGATAGACGGCCGAGGCCGCCTGGGTGTGACCGCCGCCGCCGAGCGCGCCGGCGAGCGCCGAGGCGTCGAGCTCGGCCACGCGGGTGCGCGTGACGCAGAAGATCCGCTCCCCCATCTCCACGAGCGCGACGAGGCCGCGCGCATCGGTGAGGTCGATGAGCTTGTGGACGAGGTTCGAGATCCCGTCGACGTACTCGGGCCAGGCGACCGCGGTGACGAGCACCTCGAAGCCGCCGGCGTCGTGCGTCTCGATCCCGGAGACGAGCGCCTCGAAGAGCGCGCGCTCCTGCGTCCCCAGGGGCGTGTGCAGGTACTGGGCGATCATGTCCTGGCGCGCGCCGTGGCGCAGGCACCAGCCGAGCGCGTCGGCGTCGCGCTGGGTCACCGCCGGATACGTGAGCGAGCCCGTGTCCTCGTGGATGCCGAGCGCGAACACGGTCGCCTCGAGCGGGGTCGGCTCGATCTCGCGCTCGGCGAGGATCCCGACGAGCGTGGTCGTGAGCGCGCCGTCCTCCGAGAGGACGAGGTTCTCCTCGCGCAGCCAGTCGGGCCGCTCGGGCTGGTGGTGATCGAAGACGACCACCTCGATGCCGGGCCGCAGCGCGACCTCCTCGAACTCACCCAGGCGCTCGGCGTGGACGGTCTCGACGACGATCAGGCGCTCGATCGCCTCGTGGTCGACCGTTCCCGTGTCGGCGATCTCGAGCTCGTCGGCATGCAGCCGGAAGAACTCGCGGACGTTGCGGTTCATCGACCCGGGCAGCGCGGCGACCGCGCCCGGATAGAGGCGCCGTGCGGCGAGCGAGCGACGCGAACGCGTCGAAGTCGGTGTTCGTGTGCGTGGTGATGACGTCCACACACGAAGCGTAGTGCGCGGACTGGGTGATTCCTCTTGTCGCTACAGGTGCGCGATGGCGTCGATCTCGACCAGCACGCCGCTGGGGAGATACGCGACCTGCACCGTGGCGCGCGCGGGAGGCTCGGGGCCGACGTACTTGCCGTAGACCTCGTTCACCGTGGCGAAGTCGTCGAAGTCCGCGAGGAAGATCGTGCACTTGAGGAGCTGCTTCGTGCTCGAGCCCGCCTCCTCGAGGATCGCCTGGATGTTCTTCATGACCTGCTCGGTCTGCGCCTCGATGCCGCCGTCCACGACCTCGTAGCTCTCGGGGTCGAGGCCGACCTGGCCGGCGACGAAGACGAGGTCGCCGAAGATGATTCCCTGGTTGTACGGGGCGCCCTGGAACGGCGCGGGCGCGCGCTTCGTGCTGACGACGTGCTTGAGATTGGACATGGCGGGATCCTATGCCTCGACGCGCTCGATCGATGCGCCGAGGGCGCGGAGCCGCTCGTCGATGCGCTCGTAGCCGCGGTCGATCTGCCCGATGTTCCCGATCGTGGACGTTCCCTCGGCGCAGAGGCTCGCGATGAGGAGCGCCATGCCGGCGCGGATGTCCGGGCTCTCCATCCGCTCGCCGTAGAGCTTCGTCGGGCCGTTCACGATCGCCCGGTGCGGATCGCAGAGGATGATCCGCGCGCCCATGCTCACGAGCTTGTCCACGAAGAACAGCCGGTTTTCGAACATCTTCTCGAAGATCAGCACCGTTCCGGTGGCCTGCGTCGCGACGGCCAGGGCGATCGACGTGAGGTCGGCCGGGAACTGCGGCCACGGGCCGTCCTCGATCTTCGGGATCTGCGCGCCGAGGTCGTCGCGGATGAAGAGATCCTGCTTGCCCGGGACGCGGACGCTCGAGCCTTCGCAGTAGTACTCGATCCCGAGCCGCTCGAACGCCGGCCAGACCGCGACCAGGTCCTGCGGGACGATGTCCTCGATCACGAGATCGCCGTCGGTGACGGCGCCGAGGCCGATGAAGCTCGCGACCTCGATGTGGTCGGCCCCGATGCGCCAGTCGCCCCCGTGGAGCTTCTCGACCCCGCGGATGCGGAGCACGTTCGAGCCGATGCCCTCGATCTCGGCGCCGAGCGAGACGAGGAAGCGGCAGAGATCCTGGACGTGCGGCTCGCAGGCGGCGTTCCCGATCACGGTCTCGCCCTGGGCCAGCACCGCGGCCATCACGGCGTTCTCGGTTCCGGTGACGGACGCCTCGTCGAGGAACAGCTGCGTTCCGACGAGCCGATCCGTCCGCATGTGGAAGCGCCGGTCGGTCTCGACGTTCGCGCCGAGGCCCGTCAGCGCGGCGATGTGGACGTCGAGCCGGCGCCGGCCGATCACGTCGCCGCCGGGCGGCGGGACGATCGCCTCGCCGCAGCGGGCGAGCAGCGGGCCCGCGAGGAGGATCGAGGCGCGGATGCGGCGGCAGAGCTCCTCGTCGAGCTCGACCTTGGGGGTCGAACCGGCGTGGATGCGGACCTCGCCGTTCTCGCGGACGTCCACGTCGACGCCGATGCGGACGATCAGCTCGATCATCGTCGCGACGTCCCGGATCATCGGCACGTTGCGCAGGACGACGGGCTCCGAGGTCAGGAGGCACGCGGCCACGATCGGAAGCGCGGCGTTCTTGTTGCCGGTCGCGCGGATCGATCCGTCGAGCGGGCGCGACCCCTCGATCACGAAGGACTCGTACACGGCCTCGGCGGCCAGGTGCTGGGTGAGTGCGGTATCCAAGGCGGGGTCGGCTGGGCGGCGCGGCGGGCTATCGTACGCGCCCCATGGTAGTAACTCGCGAACGCGCCTGGCAGACGCTCACGACCTACACGAAGAGCGAGGCGCTGCTGCGCCACGCGCTCGCCGTCGAGGCGGCCGTCGGCGGCTACGCGGAGCGCTTCGGCGAGGACGAGGAGCTGTGGCGCGCGACGGCGCTTCTCCACGACTTCGACTACGAGATCCACCCCACGCTCGACAAGCATCCGCAGGACGGCGCGCCGATCCTCCGCGAGGAAGGCTGGCCCGAGGAGGTGGTCGAGTCGGTGCTCTCCCACGCCGAGCACCTGGAGATGCCCAGGGATACGCGTCTCAAGAAAACGCTCTTCGCCTGCGACGAGCTGGCGGGGTTCATCCACGCCTGCGGGCTGGTGCGGCCGACCGGGCTCGAGGGGCTCGAGCCGAAGTCGGTGAAGAAGAAGCTGAAGCAGCCGTCGTTCGCGGCCGGCGTGCACCGCGACGAGGTCTACGCGGGCGCCGAGGGGCTCGGGATCGAGCTCGACGACCACATCCGCAACGTGGTCGCCTCGATGCAGCCGATCGCCGCCGAGCTGGGCCTCAGAACGGAGGCTCCGCCCGAATGAAGGTGACGATGCTCCTCGCGGACTACGCCGCGGTCGCTGACGGGAAGCTCACGATCGTCGGCGGCGGATGGTCGGTCACCGGGCCGGTCTCGCCCCCGTTCGCGATCGCGGTGCTCTTCGACGTTCCCTGGGACCAGGCGAACATGAAGCACCGGTTCCGGCTCGACCTCGTGGACGCCGACGGCCACGTCGTGTTCGTGACGGACGAAAACGGTGAAGAGCATCCGCTGGCGCTCGAGGGCGAGTTCGAGACGGGCCGCCCGGCCGGGCTGAAGCCGGGCACGCCGCTGACGGTGCCGATCGCGTTCAACCTGCCGGGCCCGCCGATCCAGCCGGGCGGCCGGTTCGAGTGGCGGCTCAGCGTGAACGGCGAGAGCAACGAGGACTGGCGCCTGCCGTTCTCGACGCGCGACGAGTTCGAGGGCGAAGAGGTCTAGGCGGCGGCCGGGTCGCGGGCCGCCCCGGCGGTGTCGTGCCCCGGCCATGTCCGCGTGTCCCGTTCGGCCGCATGACGACCCGCGCGCGCCCGCGCGTCGTCCCCGCCCAGGGTGGGGAGTACCTCCACCCGCCGCCCACCTTCGAGACTAGCCGCGAACCGCGGCTCGTTCGTGCCGATTCTGGGGCGGAACCGTGCCGGTTTCCGCGGCGGCTAGGCGCTCGCCGCGGCGATGCCCGCTTCGAGCCGCTCGAGGTCGTCCTCGCTCGTCCAGAACCCGCACGACGCGCGGAGCCAGCCCTGCTGCGGGAGGTCGCGGACGACGACGCTCCGCTCGGCGAGCGCCTTGACGAGGTCCGCGGCGGGAACGCGCGGGAGGAAGCTCACGAGCGTCGCCTGGTCCGGCTCGGTCTTCAGCTCGCCGTGGGCCGCGACCAGCTCGCGGCAGCGCTCCGCCATGGCGCGGGCGTGCGCGAACCGCTCCTCCCCCACCTCGCGGGCGAAGTCGAGCGACGCGAGAAGCGCAGCGAGCGATCCCGGCGGCGTCCAGCTCGACTCGAACCGGCGCGCATCCTCCTGCGGGCTCCAGTCGGAGAAGTCCGCCCAGGAGAAGTACGACGGATACGTCATCTCGAG
This sequence comes from uncultured Actinomycetes bacterium, assembly GCA_963705875.1. Taxonomy (GTDB): domain Bacteria; phylum Actinomycetota; class Thermoleophilia; order Gaiellales; family Gaiellaceae; genus CAVRUF01. The sequence continues at coordinate 932,684 of OY970117.1, forward strand.
CCCGTCGCACAGCTCCGGCCGCACATAGAGGGCGCCGGTCGAGTCCGGCCCGCACAGCCACTTCTGGCCCGACACGGTGTAGAAGGCGCAACCCAGCGCGCCGACGTCCACGGGGATCGCGCCCGCCGACTGCGCGCCGTCGACGAGCACGGGGATGCCGCTCCCGGTCAGCCGTTCGACGGGGATCACCTGTCCCGTGGTCCACAGGACGTGCGAGAGCGCGATCAGCTTGGTATCCGCGTCGACCACCCGCTCGATCACGTCGATCGCCTCGTCCGCGGGAACCTTCGACACCTCGGCGATCCGCAGCTCGAGTCCCCAGGCCTTGAGCGCGCCGATGAGGCCCGGATGCTCCGAATCCGTGGTGACCACGACGTCGCCCGGCTTCAGGCGCAGTCCGGCGACCACCGTGTTGCAGCCCTCGGTCGTGGACGTGGTCAGCGCGATCCCGGCCGGGTCGGCGCCGACGAGCGCCGCGACCGCCTCGCGCAGGCGCACGCGCATGTCGAGCACCTCCTCGAAGAACGCGTGGCCGGAGCGTCCCTCGGCGAGAGCGCGCAGGCTCCAGAGCACCTGCGCCTCGGCCGCCTTCGTCGGGAGCGGGCCGAACGTGCCCGCGTTCAGGTACGCCGTGTGCTCGAGGACGGGAAGCTCCGCGCGGATCTGCTCGAGGTTCACGCGGCCACCGCTGCCTCGACGGGCGCATGATCCGAGAGCACCACGCCGTCGACCTGTCGCCGCTCCTTCGCCCAGGCGGAGGGGCCGCTCTCGAGCTCGAGCCCGCGCACGAGGATCTGATCGACCCCGGGGATCGGTGCTGAGTACCCGTCGACGGGATGCTCGCGCGCGTTGAAGTCTCCGATGAAGATCGCCTCCTCGGAGTCGGCCACGAGCACGGCCGCGCGGTCGATCTCGGCCGGCGAGACCTTGGGGTCGTGCGAGGCGTGGAGGTGCGCGACGACGATCGCGCGTCCATCCGCGGTCGTGTACTCCTGGCGCTGGCAGTAGCGCTGCTGCGGCCCGCGGCGCGTGAGCCAGTCCCAGCGGCCGACGCCGGCGTTGAGGAGCAGCGTCTGCCCGGCTCCCGGATAAAGGCGCGGCCCGGCGAGGAGCACGTTCGCCTGGCCGGAGACGAGCGAGCGGAGACGAGCCGGGTCCGCCGAGGTCACTACGCGGGCGAGGAAGCCCGGGAGCGGTGCGGGAACGGTGACGACCCACCGCGCCGCCATTCCGCTCCAGCCTTCCAGCCGGTCCAGCGCCCAGAGCGGCACCTCCTGGAGCGCGACCAGGTCGGGGCGGTCGCCGGTGACGAGCTCGACCATCCGGCGCAGGTACAGCGTGCGGCTCGGCGGATAGGTCCGCCCGTGGTACAGGTTCCAGGTGCGCACGAGCAGGCTCATTCCGGGCGTAGTGTAGGAACCGCCGCCATGCGCAGGAGATCCACACCGCTTCGTCGAGCTCGTCGAGCGCCAACTCGACCTCTTCGCCACCGACCAGGCCGACCTGATCCGCGAGACGGAGGAGGCGCTCACCCGCTACAACGGCGCCGACCGCGACGACGCCGAGGAGCTCTACGGCGACTACCAGGACTGCGTCGACGCAGGCGTAGACGCGCTCCTCGACATCCGGGAGGCATATGCGGCAGGCCTCGGCGCGGACGTCGACGACGAGTACAGAAATGCCTTCGACGACCGCGTGCGGCGGCGATTTCCTACCTACGCGCTGGGCCTCTAAACACGGGGAAACATGTGCGCGGAGGTGTGGCTAGCCGTATGACGCAAACCCTGTTCCTCTGCGACGATTTCCCTACATGGCGACCACGGTGCTCATCGTCGACGATCACCCCAGCTTCCGATCGAGCGCCCGAACGCTGCTCGAGGACGAGGGGTACGCGGTCGTCGGCGAGGCCGAGAACGGCGTCCAGGCGCTGAGCGCCGTCGCCGAGCTTCACCCCGACCTCGTGCTGCTCGACGTGCAGCTGCCCGATTTCGACGGATTCGAGATCGCCACGCGGCTCAAGCGCAACGGCTCTCCGAGCGTCGTGCTGGTCTCCAGCCGTGACGCCGACGACTTCGGGACAATGGTGGTGGAATGCGGAGCACTGGGCTTCATCCCCAAGGCCGAATTGTCGGGCGAAGCCCTGCAGAGGCTCATGAAGTGACGAACCGGCTCTCCGTCGGGCTATGGACTCTTGCGGTCCTGGTCGCGGCGGTGGCGCTCGCGTTCATCGTCACGACCGACCACGCCGACGAGATGACGGCCCGCATGGGCCTTCAGGTCGGCGTCGCGCTGATCTTCATCGCGTCGGGCCTCATCGTCTGGACGAACAGGCCGGAGACGCGCACCGGCGCGATCATGGTCCTCACCGGGTTCGCCTGGTACCCGAGCGTCCTGACCCAGTCGAACGACCCGATCGTCTACGGGATCGGCTTCTGCTTCCTCGAGCTCGGCTGGGCCTTCTTCGGGTGGCTCATCCTCTCGTACCCCGACGGGCGGCTCGAAGGGCTCGCGTCGAAGATCGTCGTCTACGGCGCGTTCGCCGTGATCCTCCTCTTGCGGCCGCTCTGGGTGCTCTTCAGCGATCTCCAGGATCTCGTTCCGGAAGGACCGACGAACGGGCTGCTCGTCTCGGACCGGCCGGAGCTGGCCGACGGGATCATCCAGTTCGCGCAAACGGCCGGAATCGTCCTGATCGTCTCGGCGATCACGATCCTCATCCGGCGCTGGCGCGCGGCGACGCCGCCCATGCGCCGGACGCTCACGCCCCCGTTCGTCAGCTTCGGCGTCACCGTCATCCTCCTCGCCATCGCGCTCGCGCTCGACGTGGTCGCGGCCGGGCCGGCCGCGTTCTTCCAGTGGGCCTCGCTCGCCGCGCTTCTCCTCGTGCCGATCTCGTTCGCGGTCGGGATCCTGCGGACGAAGCTCGCACGCGCCAGCGTCGGCCGGCTTCTCCTCGAGCTGGACGCGGCCCCGAGCGGCGCCGAGCTTCGCGATGCGCTCGCCCGCGCGCTGAACGACCCCTCGCTCCAGGTCACCTACTGGCTGCCGGAGCAAGGCGCGTACGTCGACGCGCAGGGGAACGCGTTCCGCTCGCCGTTCAACCTCGAGCCCGGTCGCGCCGCGACGGTCGTCGAGCGCGCCGGCCGGCGGGTTGCGGTGCTCATCCACGACGAGTCGCTCCTGAACGATCCGGATCTCCTCGAAGGCGTCAGCGCCGCTGCGGGCATGTCGCTCGAGAGCGATCGCCGCCTGGCCGAGCTGACCCGGTCCGAGGCGCGGCTGCGCGGGCTCGTCGAGGCGCTACCCGACCTGATGTTCCGGCTCGACCACGCGGGGAACTACCTCGACGTCCAGGCGGGAGACGAGTCACTGCTCACGCGCCCGCCCAACGAGCTGCTCGGCCGCAACATCCGCGAGATCCTGCCCCCGGACGTCTGCGAGGCGATCTCGGCCGGCATCGCGCGCGTGATCGAGTCGCACGACGTGGACGAGATCGAGTACTCGCTCGTCCTCGACGAGCTGCGCCACTTCGAGGCCCGCGTCGCGCCGATCGGCAACGACGAGGTCGTCCTCGTCGTCAGGGACATCTCCGAGCGCAAGGGCCACGAGATCGAGCTCCAGCACCTGCACGACCAGCTCGAGGCGCGCCTCGACGATCTCCAGCGCGAGCGCGAGCTCGTCCAGGCCGTCGTCGAGTCGGCGCCGAGCTACTTCTGCCTGGTCGACATCGAGGGCCGGATCCGCCGGTTCAACCGGGCGCTCGAGCTCGCCTCGGGTTGCGGCGAGGACTCGGGCACGAGGAACCGCTTCTTCTGGGACGTGTTCATCGCCGAGGAGGACACGCCGCGCGTGCGCGACGTCATCCTCGAGGCCGCCCGATCCGACGTGGCGTCGGACGAGCAGGAAGATCCGTGGCACGCCGCGGACGGCTCCCGCATGGACGTCGCCTGGACGATCACCCCGCTCTCGGCGGACGGGCGAGGCGACGAGATGCTGATCAGCGGCATGGACGTGACCGAGCGCAAGCGTCAGGAGGAAGAGCTGCGCCGCTCCCGTACGCGCCTCGTCGAGGCCGCGAGCGTCGAGCGCCGCCGGCTGGAGAGGAACCTCCACGACGGTGCGCAGCAGCGCCTCGTCTCGCTCTCGCTGTCCCTGCGGCTCGCCCAGAGCAAGCTCTCGACCGCACCCGAGGAATCCGAGCGGCTGCTCGCGTCGGCCTCGGACGAGCTCGGTCACGCGCTCGAGGAACTGCGCGAGCTCGCGCGCGGCATCCACCCGGCGATCCTCACCGACCGCGGCCTCGAACCCGCGCTCCAGTCTCTCGTCATGCGCGCGTCGGTCCCGGTCACGCTGGCCGAGGCGCCCGACGAGCGCCTGCCGGAAGGCGTCGAGGCGGCCGCCTACTACGTCGTCGCGGAGGCGCTCACGAACGTGGCCAAGTACGCCGAGGCGTCGGCCGCGACGGTGCGGGTATCGCGCTCGAACGGCCGTGCGGTCGTCGAGGTCGCGGACGACGGAATCGGCGGAGCGGATCCGATGCTCGGCTCGGGTTTGCGTGGCCTCGCCGACCGGGTCGAGGCGCTCGACGGGCAGCTCAACGTGGTCAGCGTCCCCGGCGAGGGCACGACCATCCGCGCCGAAATCCCGGTCGAACCCGGCTAGCTCGTTAGTCTCCGCATTATGCGCGTCGTCTTGGCCGACGATTCCGTCCTTCTCCGCGAAGGCGTGGCCCGGATTCTCGCCGAGGCCGACTTCGAGATCGTCGGCCAGGCGGGGAACCAGGAGGAGCTGATGCTGAAAGTGCGCAGCTACTCCCCGGACGTGGCCGTCGTGGACATCCGCATGCCGCCGACGCACACGGACGAAGGGCTCCAGGCGGCGAAGGAGATCCGCGAGCGGTACCCGGAGACGGGCGTCCTCGTGCTCTCGCAGTACCTCGAGGCCGACTACGCGCTCGAGCTGCTCTCGGACAGCGCCGAGGGGATCGGCTATCTCCTGAAGGACCGCGTCGCGGACGTCGGGGAGTTCGCGGCGGCCGTGCGGCGCGTCGGCGAAGGCGGCTCGGCTCTGGATCCGTCCGTGGTTTCTCAGCTGGTCGGCCGCCGCCGTGCGGACGATCCCCTGGCCGAGCTCACCCCGCGCGAGCGCGAGGTCCTGGGCCTCATGGCCGAGGGGCGCTCCAACTCCGGCATCGCGGAGCTCCTGGTCGTCACCGAGCGCGCCGTGGAGAAGCACGTGACGAGCATCTTCCAGAAGCTGCGTCTGCCCGCCTGTTCCGAGGACCATCGCCGCGTGCTCGCGGTGCTCACGTACCTGCGCGCCTGAGCGGCGGATAACCGCACCCCCAGACACAGGCTGACTCGCTTACCGTCGTCGTGCGCCGGTGCGAAGCTCCTCGCATGAACCGGACGCTGCTCATCTCACTCGTCGTCGCAGGCGTGCTCGTCCTCGCCGCCGGCGGCTGGATCTTCCGCGGTGCCCGCTGGGCGGGCCGTTTCGTCCGCCCGGTTCGTGGCCGCCGCCCGGCGTTCGGCTAAAGACCTGTAAGTCCGAGGACGACGTTGCGGCCCGATGCGGCGGGCCGTACGTCGTTAAGCGTCCGAGTCGTCTTCGCCGTTCTCGTGTCCCGCGACCACCTCGTCGGCGTCCTCGCCGTCGAAGGAGCCGGGGTCGTCGACGCCGACGGGCGGGCCGGCGTCGGTCTCGCTGTGGTGGCCGGGATGCTCGTGCGTGACGACGTCCACCGCACCGCCCTGGCCGCGCTTTCTGAAGTAGTCGAGGAGTCCCATGCGCAGCACTCTACGGGGCCGGTCCGCGCGCAAGCTCGCCTCGCGCGCGTCAAACCCCCACCCAAGGGAGGGGCTGATTCCCTCCACCCGCAAACCCGCCTTCGACGGTAGCCGCTCCCCGCCGGGAAAGACGCGCGGATCTGCGCCGATTTCGTGCCGATTCAGCGCCGGCCGAAGCGATGGCCCGCCGGAAGCGAGCCCGCCACGTCCTCGCCGGACGCTAGCCGCGCCAGAGGCGCCAGCGACTCGACCTCCGAGACGAGGATGTTCCGGTTGCGGTCGTGCCGCTCGAAGCGGCCGCGGGCGAGGATCAGCGTCTCGCCGCGCACGACCGCCCGGTTTCGCTCGTACACGGCCTCCGGGACGATCAGGTTCACCTGCCCGTGCTCGTCCTCGAGGAGCATGAAGAGCACGCCGTTGGCCGTCGTCGGCCGCTGCCGCGCGACCACGAACCCCGCGAACACGACCTGCGCGCCGTGCTCCTGCTCCAGGAGCTCCGGGCTCGCGAGCGCCTCCTCCGGCAGGTGCTCGCGCAGCAGCTCGAGCGGATGGACGTCCACGGAGATCGACGTCGTGCGGTAGTCGGCGGCCATGCGCTCCCACTGGGACTCGGCGGGCAGGTCGGGGATCTCCGTCTGCGGCTCCAGGGGAAGCGCGAGCTGCCGTTCCGCGCCGCCACGGCCGACCGAGACCGAGCGCGCCACGAGGCCGAGCCTCCACAGGAGCTGCCGCCGCGGCCAGCCGAACGAGTCGCAGGCGCCCGACGCGACGAGCGCCTCCAAACCGGGACGATCCAGAGGCGCCCGCTGGCCCAGGTCGCGCACCCCCGTGAACGGCCCGTTCAGCTCGCGCTCGGCCTGGAGCGCCTTGGCCGGCGCCTCGCTCAGCCCGCGGACGTAGCCGAGCCCGACCCGAACCGCGCCGCCTTCGATCCGGCACTCGGCGTCCGAGCACTGGATGTCCGGAGGGCGCACTTCCACCCCGCGCCGCTGCGCGTCCCGCACGAGGCTCGACGGCGGATAGAAGCCCATCGGCTGCGCGTTCAGAAGGGAGCAGAGGAACTCGGCCGGATAGTGGTGCCGAAGCCAAGCCGACTGGTACGCGAGCAGCGCGAACGCGGCGGCGTGCGACTTCGGGAAGCCGAACGACGCGAACCCGAGGATCTTCCCGAACACGAGCTCCGCGGTCTCGCGCGGCACGCCCTTCCCGGCGGCGCCGGCGATGAAGCGCTCGCGGTAGGCCTCGATCGCGGCCTCGCTCCGCTTGCGGCTCATCGCGCGCCGCAGCCCCTCGGCCTCCCCCACGCTGAACCCGGCCAGCGCGACCGCGACGTCGAGCACCTGCTCCTGGAAGATGATCGTCCCGAGCGTCTCGCGCAGCGGCTCGTCGAGCAGCGGATGGTCGGCCGGCGCGCGGTAGGCCGGATCCTGCCGCAGCCGCTCGCGCCCGTAGACGTACGGATGCACCGCCTTCCCCTGGATCGGCCCGGGCCGCACGAGCGCCACCTGCACGGTCAGGTCCTCGAGGTTCTCCGGCCGCGTCCTGAGGAGGCTCTGCATCTGCGCGCGGCTCTCGATCTGGAAGAGGCCGACCGTGTCCGCGTCCTGGATCTCGCGGTAGACATCCGGGTCTTGCAGCGGGATCCGCGACAGGTCGATCGGCGTGCCGTGCAGCGTGACGATCTGGTCGACGCACTCCTCGACCGCCGAGAGCATCCCGAGCCCGAGCAGGTCGATCTTCAGGAAGCCCGCGTCCGAGCACGAGTCCTTGTCCCACTGGCACACCTGCCGTCCCCTCCATCGCGGCCGGCTCGATCGGGACGAGCTCCGTGAGCGGGCGGCTCGAGATGACCATGCCGCCCGGATGCTGGGAGAGGTGGCGCGGCAGGCCGGCGATCTCGGTGCACAGCTCGCGGAACGCCTTCCAGCGCGGCGAGCGAGCTCGGCGCTCGGCGTCGGGGAGCAGCTCGAGCTCCTCGTCGATGCGGCGGGCATCCCAGCCGTTCGAGAGGCGCGCCAGGCGCTCGAGCTCCGAGGGCGGCAGGCCGAGCGCCTTGCCGACGTCGCGGATCGCGCCGCGCGACCGGTAGGTGGCGAAGCTCGCGACGAGCGCCGAGTGCTCGCGCCCGTAGCGGTCGCAGACGCCGACGATCAGCTTCTCGCGGATGTCCCGGGGAAAGTCGAGGTCGATGTCGGGCACCGAGGCGAGCTCGCGGTTCAGGAACCGCCCCAGCTTCAGATCGGTGGCGACGGGATCCACGTGCGAGAGGCCGGTGAGGTAGCAGACGATCGACCCGACCGAGCTGCCGCGCCCGCGCCCGGGCGGAAGCAGATGCCGCGGCGAGCCGGGGCCGCGCACCTCGGCGGCGACCTCGCGGGCCAGCTCGAGCACCTCCCAGTGCAGGAGGAAGAAGCCGGAGAGGCCGAGCTCCTCGATCAGCGCCAGCTCTTCGCGCAGGCGAGCCTCCGCCTTCGGGTTCTTCTTCGGGTAGCGCTCGCCGAACGCGGCCGCGCAGACGCGGTGGAGCTGCACGGCGGCCGGGTCGGGCCCGTCCGAGAAGTCGGGATAGCGGTAGCCGAGCTCCTCGGTCAGGTCGAACTCGAGCCGCTCGGCCAGCTCCACGGTCGTGCGCAGGGCGTCGCGGTCGTCGGGCCAGCGCGCGGCCACCTCGGCGGGCCCGAGGAGCGCGCACTCGTCGTTTCCGCGCCGGTCCGGCTCGCAGCCCTCGAGCGACGTGCGGCTCTTGATCGCGACGAGCACGTCCTGGAGCTGCACCCTGGACGGATCGTGCGCATGCGCGTTCCCGGTCACGACGGTGCGCAGGCCGAGTGCCTGGGCGAGGTCGCGAAGCGCCTGGTTGCGCCGTGCGTCTCCCCGGCTGAGCGGACGCTGGAGCTCCACGAAGAAGCGTTCCGGGCCGAGCGCCTGCGCCAGCCGCGCGGCCCCGTTCGGGTTGTGCACGGCCAGCCCGAGGCGCGCGCACCCGGAGAGGCAGACGAGCCCGTCGGCGTTCTCCGCGAGCGCCTCCTGGTCGAGCCGCGGCTCGCGGCGCTTCACGGAATGCGCCCGGGTGAGGAGCCGGCAGAGGTTCGCGTAGCCCTTCGGCGTCTCGACGAGCAGCGTCACGTGCGAGCCGCACGCGAGCGTCACCTCCGCCCCGGTGATCGCGCGGACGCCGAACTCCCGGCCCGCGTGCGCGAATTCGAGCGATCCGTAGAGCCCGTCGTGATCGGTCAGCGCGAGCGCCGGATAGCCGAGCTCCGCGGCCGCGAGGATGAGCTCTTCGGGCCGCGAGGCGCCGTCGAGGAACGAATAGGCGCTGTGGCAGTGAAGCTCGATGTACCCGGTCACGGTACGAACGTATGTTCGTCTCGATCGCCTGTTTCGTCAAGCTAGAGTCGAGCCATGGAGCCGGAGAAGATCACCGACACCGCCGAGCGCGGGCTCACGATCGTCGCCGACACGCCGCAGCTCTGCGCCACGCTGATCCGGCACGGGCCGGGCGAGCCGGGTCCCGAGCTGCACGTCCATCGCGAGCACACGGACGCCTTCTACGTCCTCGAGGGAACGCTCGCGGTCGCGCTCGGGCCGGCCGGCTTCGAGCACATCGTCCCCGTCGGCTCGCTCGGGCTCGCGCCGGCGAACGTCGTCCACACATTCCGCAACGCCGGTGACGACGACCTGCTGATCCTGAACCTGCACGCGCCGGGCGGCGGCTTCGCCGAGATGCTGCGCGGGACGCTCGAGGGCAAGACGGTTCCCTGGGATTCGTTCGAGCCACCCGACGACGGCGGGCGCACGGTGGCCGACGCGCTGGTCAGCTATCCCGGCGACGGCGAGCGGTTCGATGCCGGCGGGAACGACCTTCTGTTCAAGGCGCAGGCCTCGACCGGAGACGGGACGCTGACGCTGACCGAGACGACGATCGCGCCGGGGTTCGCCGGGCCACCGCTGCACGTTCACCGCGGCTTCGTCGACTGCTTCTACGTGCTCGAAGGAACGCTCGGGCTGCGGCTCGGCGAGGACACGCTCTCGGTCCAGCCCGGAACGTTCGCCGCTGCGCCTCCGGGGACGCCGCATACGTTCTTCAATCCCGGCGACGAACCGGTGCGCGTCGTGAACGTGATGGCGCCGGGCGGGTTCGAGGCCTACATCACGGAGATCTGGGCTTCCGGATCGCTTCCGGCTCCGGAGATCGCGCTGGAGATCGGCTCGCGCTACGACATCGAGCTCGTCTAGCGCCTGGGGACTAATCGGCACGAATCCGGCGCATTTCGTGCAACACCCGTGCGGATTTCCTCGATACGGTCATGGGGAGGGCGGGCACGCATCCGCGTCTGAACAGACGCGCGTCTGGCGTTTAAGCGGTTAGACGGATCCGTCGAGCCACGCTCGGCCGACCACTGCGCCATCGAGGCCGAGGTCGCGGACCGCCTCGAGGTCGTGCTCGTCCCGGATGCCGCCCGCGGCGAAGAGCTCGCCGTCGAAGCGTGCCCGGGCCGTCGCCAGAAGCCCGAGATCGGGACCCGCCTGCGTTCCGTCGCGGTCGATCGAGGTGCAGACGACCGTCGCCACGCCTGCGCCGGAGCAACGGTCCAAAGCATCGGCCACCGGAACCTCGCTCGACCGGAGCCAGCCGCCGGTTCGAACCACGCCGTCCAACACGTCGACGGCGACAGCTAGCTTCGTCTCGAGCGCGTCCACGTAGTCGCGCAGCGGCTCCGGCCCATAGGCGGCGGTGCCGATCACGACGCGGCTGGCGCCGCTGTCCACGACGCTCAGCGCGTCGGCGACCGAGCGCACGCCGCCCCCGACCTGAATGGGCACGGACGCCGCGGCCGCGGTTGCCGCGCGGACGAGCTCGACCGGCGGGCCGCCGTCGCGCGCCGCGTCGAGCGCCACGACGTGGATGAACGGCGGCTGCCGTAGCGCCGCGCGGCGAATGGTCTCGAACGGATCTCCCGCCGAGACCTCGATGCGGGCGTAGTCGCCGCGGAGGAGGCGAACGGCCTGGCCGGCGAGTACGTCGACGGCCGGAACCACTGCAAAGGACCGTTCCACCGTGTTACTATGCTAACACGATGACATCCGAGACCAACGCAGACCCTCGACATTGGCCGACGGCCGAACACACCGAGCTGTTCGAGACGATCGCCCGCCTGAAGAGCGAGGCGGAGGTCGAGCATTTCCTGCGGGATCTCTGCACGCTCTCGGAGCTGGACGCGATGGCGCACCGCTGGCAGGTGGCGAAGCTCCTGGACGAGGGGCTGCCCTACCAGGAGGTCGCGCGCCGCGCGCACGCGTCGACGACGACCGTGACGCGCGTGGCGCAATGGCTGCGCCGCGGCGAGGGCGGGTACGAGCTCGCACTGCGCCGGCTCCGCTGAGAATCGCGGTTCCGTCGAAAGGACGGCTGCGCCAACCGGCGATCGAGCTTCTCCACGACGCGGGACTCGCGCCCGAGACTCCCGGCGACCGGGCACTCGCGTTCCCGTGCCGGAACGCACCGGTCGAGGCGCTGCTCGTCCGCGCTGACGACGTGCCCGAATACGTGCAGGACGGGGTCGTCGACTGCGGCGTGACCGGGCTGGACATCGTCCGCGAGCGCGCTGCCGAGGTATCGGAGCTCCAGCCTCTGGGCTTCGGCGCCTGCCGGCTCGAGGCCGCGGTTCCGTTCGAGTCGGATGCGGAACGGCTCGAGGATCTCGCCGGCGCGCGCGTGGCGACGAGCTTTCCGCGCCTTGCGCGCGAACTCGTCCCCGGGCCGATCGAGCTGATCGACGTGCACGGCTCGGTCGAGCTCGCTCCGCGCCTCGGCTTGGCCGACGCGGTCGTCGACCTCGTTTCGAGCGGCAGCACGCTCCGCACGAACGGCCTGCGCTCGGTCGGGACGCTCCTCTCCTCCGAGGCCGTCCTGATCGGAGCCCCGGAGCCGATCGAGGAAGTGACCCGGCTCGCCGGCGTCTTCGCGAGCGTCGTCGCCGCCCGGTCGGCCCGGTACCTGATGCTGAACGCGCCCGAGGGCGCACTCGAAGAGATCTGCGCGCTGGTGCCGGGCTCGAGCGCGCCGAGCGTCGTGCGGCTCGCCGAGCCAGGGATGGTCGCGGTGCACAGCGTCGTCCCCGCGGCCGACGTCTGGCGGCTCCTCCCCGCGCTCGAGGCGGCGGGCGCGTCGTCGATCCTGCTCGTCCCGCTGGAACGGATGGTCGCGTGAGCGTCGCGAAGATCGTCGACGACGTCTGGCGCCGCGGCGACGTCGCGGTCGCCGAATGGGCGCTGGAGCTCGACGGCGTCGAGCCCGCACGGGCCGTGCCGGAGCCGGGCCTGCCGGCCGACGCGATCCTCGCGCTCGCCGACCGCGTGCAGCGCTGGCATGTGGCGCAGCGTCCGCATGACCTCACCGTGGAGGTCGAGCCGGGAGTCGTGCTCGAACGCCGCTGGGTGCCGCTGCGGACGGTCGGCATCTACGTCCCGCGCGGGCTCGTCTCCACGCTCGTCATGTGCGCCGTGCCCGCGCTGGCCGCCGGAGTGGAGAGGATCGTCGTCATGACGCCGCCTTCCGGAGCCGGGCAGGTCGCCGCCGCGGCGCGCCTGCTCGGGCTCGAAGAGGTCTGGGCGATCGGAGGCGCGCAGGCGATCGCGGCCCTCGCGTACGGCACCGCGACGATTCCCAAGGTGGACAAGGTCGTCGGGCCGGGCGGCGCCGCGGTGAACGAGGCGAAGATGATCGTCGCCCGCGATGTCGCGATCGACCTGCCGGCCGGACCCTCGGAGGTCTGCGTCGTCGTCGGCCGGCGCGGCGACCGGGAGATCGCGGCCCGCGAGGTTGCGGCTCAGGCCGAGCACGGACCCGATTCGGTCTGCACGATCATCGACGGCACGGATCTCGAGGCCGCACTCGCGCAGGTCGAAGGCATGGCGCCCGAGCACGTCGTCCTGCTGGGAGAGGCGGAGGCGCTCGCCGGCCGCATCCGGAACGCCGGCGCGATCTTCGTCGGCTCCAGCTCGCCTGTCGCGAGCGGCGACTACGCGACGGGCGGCAACCACGTCCTCCCCACCGGCGGCTGGGCCAGGTCGGTCGGCGGCCTCGGGCTGGAGACGTTCCTGAAGCCGATCACCGTGCAGCGCCTGACACCTGCCGGGCTCGACCGGGTTCGCCCGACCGTCGAGGCGCTGGCCGCCGTCGAAGGGATGAGCGCGCACGCCGAGGCGGTCGTCCGCTGAGGGCGCTGCCTCCGAGCTTCAGCCCGTACGCCTGGGCCCAGTCGACCGAGGCGTTGGCCGACCGCGTCGGACTCGATCCGGTCGAGATCGTGCGCTTCGACGGGAACGTGGCGCCCGTGCCGCTTCCGAGCTCGCGCCCCGGGACGATCGCGGCCGCCCTCGCAGCCGTGAACGCCTATCCCCACGGCGGCTACACCGGGCTCGACGAGGCGATCGCGGACTACTGCGGCGTCGCCCCTGAGAACGTCGTCCTGGGCGCGGGCGCCGACGACCTGATTCTCCTGTGCGGCCGCTCCTTCGCCGGGCCGGGCGATACGGTCGCGGTCCCGCCCGACCCGACGTACCCGCTCTTCCGGCTCGCCGCCGAACTGGCCGGAGCGACTGTCGGAGACGAATCGCCCGCGCTGACCTTCTGCTGTCGACCCGGCAATCCCCTCGGCGACCTCCCTGAGCTCCCGGCCGAGCGGCCGCTCGTGGTCGACGAGGCGTACTTCGAGTACTCCGGCGAGACGGCGGTGCCGCTTCTCGAGGACGGCGTCGTCGTCATCCGGACGTTCTCCAAGGCGTTCGGCCTCGCCGGCGCACGCATCGGCTACCTGCTGGCGGACACGGGCACGGCGGCCGAGCTTCGTGCTCGCCAGTCCCCCGCGCCGGTCTCGACCCTCTCGGCGGCGCTTGCACTTGCGGCCCTGCGCGAGCCGCCTGACGTCGGTGCGGTGGTGGAGGAGCGCGAGCGGCTGGCGCTGAAGCTGCGCGACCTCGGGTTCGAGCCGCTGCCGTCCCACACGAACTTCGTCTACGTGCCGTTCGAGGAGCCTGGCGCCCTCTTCGAGCGGCTTCTCCTGCGCGGCTGTGTGGTTCGCGTCGTTCACGGCGGCGTGCGGATCACCGTGCGCGATATCGAGGACGACGACTTCCTCCTGGCCGCGCTCGGGGACACCGACGCGCCGGCCGGTCGCCGCGTTCGCCACATCCGCGCGACGGCCGAGACGACGATTCGCGTGCGGCTCGATCTCGACGGCGCCGGCCGTGTCCACGTCTCCACCGGCTCGGGTCTCTACGACCACCTTCTGGAGCAGCTCGCCTTCCACGGCGAGCTGGACCTGACCGTCGACGGCGTCGGCGACCTCGAGACCGGCGACCACCACACGGCCGAGGACACGGCCATCGCCGTCGGCGAGGCGCTCGACCGTGCACTCGGCGACCGTCGCGGGATCGCCCGCTACGGATCCGCCGACGTGCCGATGGACGACGCGCTCGCACACGCTGCGGTCGACCTCGGGGGACGCAGGGGCGCCGAGGTCGTCCTCGACGAGGATCCCGGCCTCGCCCGCCACGTGCTCGAGACCCTGGCCGGCTCGGCGCGGATGACGCTGCACGTCACCGGACAGGGCCGCGATCCGCACCACGTGGCCGAGGCCGCGTACAAGGCGGTCGGCCGGGCGCTTCGCGAGGCGGTCCGCCTCACCGGCGACGGGATTCCGAGCACGAAGGGACTCCTGTGAACGTCGCGATCTGCGACTACGGCGCGGGCAACGTCCGCTCGGTCGAGCTTGCGCTGCAGCGCCTCGGCGCCGGCCTCGTCGACGACGTGCGAACCGCGGATCTCGCGGTACTCCCCGGTGTGGGCTCGGCGCGCTCGGCGCTCGAGGAGATTCGTGCACGAGGTCTGGACGAGGCGCTGCGCGAACGGGCGGCCGCAGGCAGGCCGACGCTCGGCATCTGCCTGGGGCTCCAGGTGGCGCTCGACCGCACCGACGAGGACGGCGGGGTCGAAGGACTCGGGCTCGTTCCGGGCAGAGCAGTCCGCCTGGAGGCCGGCCGCATCCCGCGGATCGGCTGGGCGCCGGTCGATCCGGGCGGTGACGCCTACTGGTTCGCCCACTCGTACGCGGCCGAGACGCCGGCCGCGACGGCGACGAGCGAGGGGATCGCGGCGATCGTCGAGCACGGGTCGTTCACCGGAGTCCAGTTCCATCCCGAAAAGAGCGGCGCGGCGGGAGCGCGCTTCCTCGAGCGGTGCCTCTCCCGCGGCTGATCCCGTGCCTCGACGTCGCCGACGGGCGCGTCGTCAAGGGCGTTCGGTTCGGCGGCCTGCGCGATGTCGGCGATCCCGTGGAGCTCGGCTCGGCCTACTCGGATGCCGGCGCCGACGAGCTGGTGTTCCTCGATGTCGTCGCGACCGTCGAGAGCAGACGAGCCGCGGCCGATGTAGCAGCGCAGGTGGCGGAGCAAATCTCGATTCCGTTCACGGTCGGAGGCGGAATCTGGAGCGTGCGCGACGCCGCGAGGTTCCTCGACGCGGGCGCGGACAAGGTGAGCGTCAACTCGGCCGCTCTTGCCCGCCCGGCGCTGATCGGCGAGCTCGCGGCGCTGCTCGGCAGCCAGGCCGTCGTCGTCGCGATCGACGTCGAGGGCGGTCATGTGCGCTCCCACGCCGGAACTCGGGATGCCAAGCGGGATCCCGTCGAGTGGGCGCGCGAGTGCGAGTCGCGTGGCGCGGGTGAGCTCCTGGTGACGTCCGTCGACCGCGACGGGACGCGCTCCGGGTACGACCTCGATCTCTTGCAGCGGATCTGCGACACCGTCTCCCTGCCGGTGATCGCCTCGGGCGGCGCCGGCGACGCAGCCCACGTCGCCGCTGCGCTGGAGGTCACCGGTGCGGCGCTCCTCGCGTCGATCCTGCACGAGAACCCGGCGCGCCTCACCGCCCTGCGACACGAGCTCGCCGTGCTCGGCGTGGAGCTTCGCGATGCCGCCTGAGCTTCGGCCGGCGATCGTCCAGGACGCCGAGGACGGGCGCGTCCTCATGCTCGCGTGGATGGACGACGAGGCGCTCGAGCGCACGCAGCAGACCGGCGAGGCCTGGTTTTGGAGCCGTTCGCGCGAGCGCCTGTGGCGCAAGGGTGAGACTTCCGGCAACGTGCTCTACGTGGAGGAGATCCGCGACGACTGCGACGGGGACGCGCTGCTCGTCCGCGTGCGGCCGAGCGGGCCCGCCTGCCACACCGGCTCGACGTCGTGCTTCGCGCCCGATCTCTGGCGCACCGTCGTCGACCGCGTGCGCGAGCGTCCCGAGGGGTCGTACGTCGCGTCGCTGGCCGACGGCGGCGTCGAGCGCGCTGCACAGAAACTCGGCGAGGAGGCGGTCGAGGCGGCGATCGCCGCGACGGCGCGCGACCCTGATCTCGTCGAGGAGGCCGCCGACGTGCTCTTCCACCTCTACGTGCTCCTTGCCGTGGCCGGGCACGACGTCGCCGAGGTCGAGGACGAGTTGGCCCGACGCGCGAGGAGCCGGTGAACGACCTCGAACTCGCGCTCGACCTGGCGGGCATCGCCGACGCGCTCTCGCTTCCGCGCTTTCGCGCGGCCGATCTCCATGTCGAGACCAAGCCCGACCTGACGCCCGTGAGCGACGCGGACCGTGCGGTGGAAGTGGCGCTGCGAGAGCGGATCGCAGCCGAACGGCCGGACGACGGCGTCCTCGGCGAGGAGGGCGGCGTTACCGGCGACACGGCAGTGCAATGGGTGCTCGATCCGATCGACGGCACGCGGAACTTCGTCCGCGGGATCCCGGTCTGGGGCACGCTCATCGCGCTCGAGCGTGACGGCGAGGTGGTCTGCGGGGTCGTTTCGGCGCCTGCGCTCGGGCACCGCTGGTGGGCCGCGGCCGGCGAGGGCGCGTGGCGCGACGGCGAGCGGATCCGGGTTTCCGGGGTCGAGGCGCTCGCGGACGGCGCCGTCTCGTGCTCGCAGGCGAGCGACCTCTCCCTGGTCGAACCGCAGGTCTGGCATGCCGTCGGCCTCGGGGATTTCTGGCAGCACATGCTGGTCGCCGAGGGCGCGCTCGACGCGGCGGTGGACGTGGAGCTCGCGCGGTGGGACTACCCGGCGGTCGCGCTGATCGTCGAGGAGGCGGGCGGCCGGGCCACGACGCCGGACGGAACGCCCCCGGAGGCGGGTGCCGCGCTCGTCACGTCGAACGGCCGGCTGCACGACGACCTGCTCGCCTTGCTCACGCCCGCTGCGTGAACCACCCGCCCACTTCCTCGTCCAGGAACACGACCGCGTTCTGCCCGCTCTCGAGGACGACGTCGAAGTAGCGCCGGCGCACCGGCGCCTCCGTCCACCAGCGGTCGACCACGCGCCATTCCTCGCGGACACGAGACACGCCGAGCCGGTTGACGCTCACCGGAGCCGCGCCCACGCCGACGCCCTGCGTCACGACCAGCGCCCGCCGGGGCTCGTTCAGTCGTCGCGCGGAACGAGGATCGCCCGGGTTTCCGGGATCCGGGACCACGGCGCCACCTCCACGACGGTGCAGACCGCGTCGAGCCCGACTCCGGCCCGCGTCTGGCGAAGCCCGGAGCGCAGCCGTTCCCTGAGCCTCGATCCACGCGGGCGGACGAGCTCCGCCTGCGTTCCTACCGAGTCGGCCAGCTCGCCCAGCTCGAGCCGCAGCGCGACCACGGGCGCGGTCAGATCCGCGAGCTTCGGCCGCAACGCGGTGCGCAACCGCTGAGGCTCCGACGTCGGCTCGCGCAACGTGAGCGAGCGCCGCCAGGAGCCGCCGCCGACCAAGCGCGCGGAAAGGGCGATCCGCCGAGGCGCCCTTCCCCCACGCTCCGGTCGTGCGAGCAGCCGGTCGAGGAGCGCCGAGAGCGCCCGCTCGAGCGTCAGCGAGTTCCCGACCGCCTCCGGGAACTCGAGCTCCTCGGTGATCTCGCCGGGCGGCTTGCGGCCGGCGACCTTCGCGCCGGCCTCGCCGCTCACGATCCGCCAGGCCTCCGCGCCGTCCGGGCCTAGTCGGTCGGCGACGGAGGCTTGTGGCAGACGCGCCAGCTCCCCGAGCCGCTTGATGCCGAGCTCGGAGATCTCCTGCCGCCGCTCGGGCGACAGCGACAGGAGATCGAGCGGGAGCGGCTCGAGGAACAGCGCGCTCTCGTCGTCGTCGACGACGAGGATCCGGTGCGGCGGAGCGACGGTCGCCGCCGCGAGCGCCGTGAAGCGCCGCGACGCCGCGCCGATCCGCGGCTCCCACGATGGACCGACGGCATCGAGCGCCCGCCGCAGGACGGCGTTCACCCCGCCCGCGAGCCGCTCGATGCCATCGGTCTGGAAGAACACGAACCCGGGCCGCGGAGACTCGACCGCGAGGCCGGCCTCCTCGAGGCTGCGCAGGATCTTCTCCCACGCCTCCTCCGCCGCGGCCGGGTCGTGCTCGGCGAGGACGAGCTCGGGACAGAGAGCCAGCGCCTCCGAGAGGCGCATCTCTGCCTGGACACCGAACTCCTCCGCCGCCAAGTTGCAGGGCCCCACGATCTGCTGCCCGGGCGCCGGGGCGAGCGCAACCGGGCGTTCCCGAAGCTCAGGCCGGCCCTGGAGCGCGGCCCTGAGGGGGAACACCGAGATGGAGAGACAAGCGATCATGGGAACGTATGTTCTACACGAACAGGTGTTCCCCTGCAACAATGATTTCCGTGTTCGACCACGTCGGACATCCGGGTCATCGGACCGTGCGTGGGCTTCCGAGGCCTTCTACGACACCGGTCCTCCCCTTGCTCGGGCTCGAGAAGAGCTACGCGGACGACGAGTTCGTCGAATGGGGCGACTTCTCGATCTCGAAGGACGAGAAGCCGGTCACGCGCCGGGCGCACATCGCCTTCGCCGTTCCATCGCAGGCGCACGTGGACGCGTTCCACCGCGCGGGCGTCGAGGGCGGCTACCGATCCGACGGCGAGCCGGGCCTGCGCCCCGAGTACCTCCCGGACTACTACGGCGGCTTCCTCCTCGACCCGGACGGCAACAGCATCGAGGCCGTCCACCACGGCGACTCGCCCGAGTCCGGGTTCGACCATCTCTGGATCCGGGTCACCGACCTCGCCGCGTCACGGGCGTTCTACGAGCGCGTCGCCCCACACGGCGGGTTCGAGCTCGGCCACGTCGAGGACGGCTACGCAAGCTTCCGCGGCGGCGGCCGGTCGTTCTCGCTCGTCGAGGGCGAGCCGACCATCGGGCTCCACATCGCGTTCCCGGCCGCGACGAACGAGGCCGTCGACGCGTTCCACGCCGACCTCATCGCGGCCGGCTACGCGGACAACGGCCCGCCCGGCGAGCGGGCGATCTACCACCCGGGCTACTACGGCGCGTTCGTGCTCGACCCCGACGGGACGAACGTCGAGCTCGTGAACCACAACCGCTAGAGCGATGATCTCGGCGGCGCCGTCGAGCATTCGGCTCAGCTTCGGCACCACGTCGAGGTCGCTCTCGCGCGCGCACCAGGCGATGTCTTCCTCGAGGCCGGCGTTCAGGAGGTTCCGCGCGCTCTGGCTGGCCCGGAGCCCGTCCTCGACCGAAGGAAACGCCGACACGAGCCGCATCGCCGCCACGCCCGCATCGGTCGGATCGCCGCCCAGCGCCTCGACCAGCCGTCCGGCGCAGATCGCGTCGTCGAGGACGAACTCGCCCTTCACGCCGGCGCAGATGACCGCGACGTCCTCCCCGTCGGCCTGGGCGGCGGCCACGACCGCGCCGAGGTTGAGCAGCGAGGCCGCGTAGACCCGGTCGCAGCGCGAGGCCGCGGCCACGAGCGCCTTCGTGCCGTTCGTGGTCGTGAGGATGACCGTCTCCCCCGCTCCTTCGGTGAACTCGCTGGGCGAGTTGCCCCGGTCGAAGCCCTCGATGCGCACGCAGGCCCGCTCTCCGGCGAGAACGCCCTCGGCGAGCGATTCGCGCAGCGCCCGCGCCTCGTCGACCTCGCCGCAGCAGAGGACGCGCCCGTACCCCGACGCGAGCGCCTGGGAGATCGTGGACGTGGCCCGCAGGACGTCCACGACGAGGCCGGTCGGCGCCTCGGCGGCCTCGGCGGGAGTGAAGGCGACGTGGACGCGCATGGCGCGCGTGACGTTACAGCGCCGGGCTACGATCCGGCGCGATGTCAGAACCGATGATGTGCTACCGGCACCCGAGCCGCGAGACCTACGTCTCGTGCTCGAACTGCCTGCGCCCGATCTGCACCGACTGCATGGTGCAGACCGCGGTCGGGATCAAGTGCCCGGAGTGCGCGGGCGTCCCCACCGGCGTGAAGAAGGCGACGACCGGCGCCCGTCGCGCCGTCGGCGTCGGCACGGGCGCGATCGTGACGAAGACGCTGATCGGGCTGAACGTGCTCGTGTTCCTCACGCAGATCGCGGGCGGCGACCTGACGCGGCTGCAGAGCGAGGCGTACCTGAACGGCGTCCTCTACGGCCCGCTCGTCGCACAGGGCGACTGGTGGCGGCTCGTGACCGCGGGCTTCCTGCACGGAAGCCTCGTGCACATCTTCTTCAACATGCTGATGCTCTGGTGGTTCGGACGCCCGCTCGAGGAGCTGCTCGGCCGCGGGCGCTTCATCGCCGTGTACCTGATCGCGGTGCTGTGCGGATCGGCCGGAGCGCTGCTCCTGTCATCCGACGTCCCGACGCTCGGCGCGTCGGGCGGCGTCTTCGGGATCCTCGGCGCAGGGCTGATCCTCGAGCGCCGCGGCGTCATGGTCTTCGGCGGCGCCGCGCTCCCGATCGTGGTCGTGAACCTCATCCTCGGATTCGTGATCGCGAACGTCTCGATCGGCGGGCACATCGGCGGCCTCGCTCGGCGGGGTCCTGGCGATCATCGCCCTCGGCGGCCTGGGCGGACACGCCGCGTACACGAAGATCGGCGCCGTCCAGGTGGCCGGCCTCGCAGCGATCGTCGCCGGCAGCCTGCTGGTCTCGTACCTGGCTGTCGCGCAGTACATGTAGCCGGTTTTCGCGCGGTCCCCCGGGGGACCCCCGTGTTGCACCCCTTGGTGGCGACCCTATCGGCGAAATCCGTACGCGTGGGAAACGGGGCCGTGCCGAATGTGCGACGGCTAGCCGCCGACCGCGACGGTCGTCACGCCCGCCTCGGCGAGCGCGGCCTGCGCCGCCGCCAGCCGGGCCAGCGGAACCCGGTACGGCGAGCAGCTCACGTAGTCGAGGCCGATGTCGTGGCAGAACGCGACCGACGCGGGATCGCCGCCGTGCTCGCCGCAGATGCCGAGCTTGATGTCCGGCTTCACCGTGCGGGCGCGCTCGATCCCGATCTTCATCAGGTCGCCGACGCCGGACTGGTCGAGCGTCTAGAACGGGTTCGCCTCGAGCACGCCGTCCTCCAGGTAGCGCGTCAGGAACCTGGCCTCCGCGTCGTCGCGGGAGAAGCCGAGCGTCGTCTGCGTCAGGTCGTTCGTCCCGAAGGAGAAGAAGTCGGCCTCCTCGGCGATCTCGTCGGCGCGCAGGCAGGCCCGCGGCAGCTCGATCATCGTGCCGACCAGGTAGTCGATCTCGCGTGACGCCTGCTCCAGCTCGGCCGACGCCGTGTCGAGCGTCAGCTCGCGCAGGCGATGGAGCTCCTCGGCGAAGCCGACGAGCGGATGCATGATCTCGACGAGCGGCGCCCCGCCGGTCTTCTCCTCCACGGCCAGCGCGGCGCGGATGATCGCGCGCACCTGCATCTCGTAGACCTCGGGATACAGCAGGCCGAGCCGGCAGCCGCGCGTGCCGAGCATCGGGTTCGCCTCGGTGAGCGACCGGATCCGCGCCGCCATCTCCGGCGTCTCGGCCTCCTCCAGCGGCGGCAGGAACTCGTGGAGCGGCGGGTCGAGCAGGCGGATCGTCACCGGGAGCCCGGCCATCGCCTCGAAGATCCCCTCGAAGTCGGACTGCTGGAGCGGGAGCAGCTTCGCGAGCACCTCGCCGCGCTCGGCGTCGTTCGACGCCATGATCATCGCGCGCACGAGCGGCAGCCGGTCCTCGGCCATGAACATGTGCTCCGTGCGGCAGAGGCCGATGCCCTGCGCGCCGAACTCCCGCGCCTTCGCGGCATCCTCCGGCGTGTCGGCGTTCGCGCGCACCTTCAGGCGGCGCACCTCGTCGGCCCAGCCGAGGATCGTCTCGAAGTGCTCGTTGATCTGCGGCGGGACGAGCTCGACGTCCGCGAGGATCACCTCGCCGGTGCCGCCGTCGATCGTGAGCCGGTCGCCCTCGGAGAGCTTCGCCTCGCCGATCGTGATCGTCCGCGAGCCGAGGTCGACCTTGAGCGCCTCGCAGCCCGCGACGCACGGCTTGCCCATCCCGCGGGCGACGACCGCGGCGTGCGAGGTCATGCCGCCGTGCGCGGTGAGCACGCCGCTCGCCTGGATCAGCCCGTGGATGTCGTCCGGGCGTCGTCTCCCGGCGGACGAGGATCACGTCCTCCCCGGCCTTGCCCCACTCCTCCGCGGTGTCGGCGTCGAGCGCGATCTTCCCCTTGGCCGCGCCGGGCGAGGCGTTCAGGCCCTTCGCGGCGACCTCGTAGGTCGCCTTCGGGTCGATCATCGGGTGCAGGAGCTGGTCGAGCTGCGACGCCTCGATGCGCGCGATCGCGTCCTCGCGGGAGATGAGCTCCTCGTCGACCATGTCGGTCGCGATCCGCAGCGCCGCGCCGGCCGTCCGCTTGCCGCCGCGCGTCTGGAGGATGTAGAGCTGCTCCTCCTCGACCGTGAACTCGACGTCCTGCATCTCGCGGTAGTGCGCTTCGAGCCGGCCGAGCGTGTCGACCAGCTCGCCGTACGCCTTCGGGAGCACGGTCGCCATGCCGGCGATCGGCTCGGGCGTGCGGATCCCGGCCACGACGTCCTCGCCCTGCGCGTTCGCGAGGAACTCGCCCCACACACCCGGCTCGCCCGTCGACGGATCGCGGGTGAAGCACACGCCCGTGCCGGAGGTCTCGCCGCGGTTGCCGAAGACCATCTGGACGATGTTCACCGCCGTGCCGAGGTCGTCGGGGATGGCGTGCGCGCGCCGGTACACCTGGGCGCGCGGCGTCTCCCACGAGTCGAACACGGCGCTAACCGAGCGCTCGAGCTGCACGCGCGGATCCTGCGGGAAGTCCTCGCCGGCGCCCTCGCGGTAGAGGACGAGGAAGCGCGCGACGAGGCCCTTGAGATCGTCGGCGGTCAGCTCGACGTCCTGCTTCACGCCGCGGTCGGACTTCAGCCGGTCGAGCGCGTCCTCGAACCGCTCTCCGCCCAGATCCGCGACGACGTCGCCGTACATCTGGACGAGGCGGCGGTAGGCGTCGTAGGCGAAGCGCTCGTTCCCGGTCGAGCGCGCGAGGCCTTCGACCGCCTCGTCGTTCAGCCCGAGGTTCAGGATCGTGTCCATCATCCCGGGCATCGAGACGGCCGCGCCCGAGCGCACCGAGACGAGCAGCGGATCGTCCGGATCACCGAGCTTCTTGCCCGCGCGCTCCTCGAGCGCGGCCAGGTGCTTCTCGATCTCCTCGGCGAGGCCGGCCGGGAACGACTTCGCATTGCGCATGTACTCGACGCATGCGGCGGTCGTGATGGTGAACCCCGCCGGGACCGGGATCCCGAGCGCGGTCATTTCCGCGAGCCCGGCCCCTTTTCCGCCGAGGAGCTCCCGGCCGACCTCGGCGCTTTCGGAGAAGTCGTAGACGAAACGCATCCGCGAAGTCTCCCATGTTCAGGGACGCGGATGCGTAATGCGTTACGCGGTCTTGCGGAGCTCGTCTCGCCTTCGAAGTTGCGGTAGTACGCTGTCGACCGTGTCCTCGTAGGAGTCGTCGAAGCCGAGGCCGTTGTCGTACTCGGGCGACTCGAGAACCTCGTCCTTCGTGAACGCGATCTCGACGATCTGCGCGTTCGTGTCCGCGGCCTCGATCGCCCAGGCCGGAATCGCGTAGCGCGACTTGCTGATGCGGCCGACCGTGACGGTCGCCCAGTTCCCGTCGAAGCTCGCGTGATCGATCTTGCCGATGTCCTCACCCTGCCCGACGAGCTGGTATCCCACCATGTCGTCGGAGAAGCGGACGTGGCCGTTTGCGTCCTTTCGCAGATTCATCTCCATGCAGATTCCCCTCCAGTTTGCTTTCCTTGCCCATAACCGCTGCGCCGATCCCCAAACGAGGGTGGCGTAAGGATTTACCGGGTCAGGAGCGGCGCAGGAGCGGATGCTCGCTGACCCACGCGATGGCGCGAACGGCCATCCAGAACGGGGTCAGGATCCCGTAGAAGACGATCAGACCGAGGGCGAGCATCGTCATCCAGATCGGCCACCAGTAGAACGGGATGGGCTTCTTTTCCCTCATGCGGTCGCCTTCTTCGCCTCGAGGCGCCGCTGCTCGACCAGGCGGATGATCCGGTGGGCCGTCTCCTCGATGGCCATGTTCGAGACCTCGACGACCGGGCAGCCCAGGCGGCGGTGGATCGCCTCGGCGTGCGAGAGCTCCTCGTAGATCTCCGTCAGCTCGGCGTACTTCTTCGGGCCCTTCATCGCCGCGGGCGCGCTTGGAGCGGACGTTGTGGAGCGCCTCGGCGTCGATCGTCACGCCGATGACCTTCGTCGGGTCGAGCTCGAAGAGCTCCGGCGGCGGCTCGATCCCGCGGACGATCGGGACATTGGCGGTCTTGTAGCCCAGGTAGCCGAGGTAGATCGAGAGCGGCGTCTTCGAGCTGCGCGACACGCCCACGAGGACGATGTCCGCGTCGCCGAGGCCGTAGGCGGCGACGCCGTCGTCGAAGCGCACGGCGAACTCGATCGCGGCGATCCGCTTGAAGTAGGCCGAGTCGAGCACCGGGCGCGGGCCCGGCTCCATCCGCGCCGGCAGGCCGGAGACCCGCGTGACCGCGTCGATCGGGTGTCCGAGCAGGTCGCAGTAGTGGATCTTGTAGCGCTTGCAGAGCGTCCGCATCGAGTCGCGGTAGTCGGGGTCGACGAGCGTGTAGATCGCGACGGCTTTCCGGCTGCGGGCCCGCTCGGCGGCGAGCTGCACGTCGTCGAGGCTCGCGATCCGCGGATGGCGGATGACGTCGAACGAGAGCTCCGGGAACTGGTCCTCGACGGCGTTCGCGAGCTTCGCTGCGGTCTCGCCGGTCGAGTCCGAGATCACGTGGAGCTCGACGGGTTCGCTCATGCAGAGAGCCTAACCAGCGAGGGATCTGAGCCAGGTCTCCCAGTCGGCCCACCGCGTCGCGCACGTCCAGGAGCAGCCGCAGGCGGTTGGCGCGGATCGCCTCGTCCTCGGCCATGACGAGCACGTCGTCGAAGAACGCGTCGACCGGCGGGCCGAGCGCGGCTGCGGCCGCGATGCCCGCGGCGAAGTCTCCCGCGCGAGACGGCGGCGTCGATCTCCGGCCCGGTGACGGACGAGGCGCTCCACGAGCACGATCTCGGCCGGCTCCGTCGCAAGCTTCGGGTCGAGCTGCTTCGCGGCGCCGTCGGCGCGGCCGGCGAGGCGGTTCGTGCGGTCGAACGCGGTGTAGGCCTTGGCGAACTCGTCCGTCTCGACCGCGGCCGCGAGCGCCTGGGCGAGGCGGGCGACCGCGCCGATGTCCTCGAGCCCGGACGCGCGGGCGGCGCGGACGAACTCCACCGGGACGTCGAGGAGCCCTTCGAGCCGCTCGATCACGAAGTCCCAGACGTCGGACGGGATCGTCCTTCACCGCGGCGTTCTGGCCGGTGAGGAGCTCGAGGTCGCGCGCGACGAGCGCCTTCACGTCGATCTCGAGCCCGGCCTCGACCGCCAGCCGGCAGAGCCCGATCGCCGCACGCCGCAGGCCGAACGGGTCGCGCGAGCCGGTCGGGCGCTTTCCGAGCGCGAAGGCGACGGCGAGGCTGTCGATCTTGTCCGCCGCGGCGAGGACGCGCCCGGCCTCGGTGTGGGGCAGCGGCGCTGTCGGCGGCGTCGGGCAGGTACTGCTCCTCGATGGCCATGCAGACCGCCTCGGGGAATCCCGCGAGCCGCGCGTACTCGGCGCCGATGTGGCCCTCGAGGTCGGGGAACTCGCGGACGAGCTCCGCGGCCTGGTCGGCCTTCGCGAGCCGCGCCGCCTCCCTGCGATGCCTCTCCGCCGCCGAGGGCCTCGACGAGCGCCATCGAGCCGCTCCGTCTTGTCGGCGAACGTGCCCGCGCCGGCGACGAACGTGATCGACGCCGAGCTGCCCGGCCAGCGCCTCGATGCCCACCGCGACGTCGCGCTCGAACGTGAACGACGCGTCCTCGAGCCGCCCGTCGAGCACGCGCTCGTTCCCGGCGGGCGACCGGCTCGGGATCGCCGCCGTTGGCGACGAACGCGAACCGGTTGCCGCCGAGCGGGAAGTAGCGCTGGTGCGACTGCATCGCGGTCGTGACCACGCGCTCCGGCAGCTGGAGGAACCGCTCGTCGAAGCTCCCCTCGAGGACGATCGGCCACTCGACCAGGTAGACGACCTCGTCGAGCACCCGCGGGTTCGGATCCGTCCAGCCCCGAGCGCGTCGAGCGCCTCGCGATCGGCTGCTCGCGCACTGCCTGCGTCGGGCTCGACGCCCGCGCCGCGCGAGCGCCTTCGGCGTAGGCGTCGGCCGACGGCGATCTCGACCTCGCCGTGCGTGAACCGGTGCCCGTACGTGACGCCGCCCGACGGAATCCCCTCGACGTCGACCGCGATCGTCTCCTCGTCGAGCTTCACGCAGAGCCAGCGGACGGGCCGCGCGAAGCGCAGGCCGCCGGCGTCCCAGACGCATCGACTTCGAGAACGCGAGCCCGCGGACGAGCGCGTCCACGTGCTCCGGGAAGCGTGTCGCGCGAGCGCCCGGCCCGGGACCGTCAGACGCCGAGGAAGCCGTCGCGCTGCTCGAGCTCGTCGACCGACGACGCCGTGCCGCTTGGCGAAGCCGGCGCGCCGCCTTGCTCGCGCAGGTTCTCGCGGCGGGCCCTTGACCCACTCGTCCGCGCGTCACCTCGGGCACGTCGTCGAGGCGAGCACGGCAAGCCGCCGCGGCCCGACGTAGACCTCGCGCCGGCTCGGCGCCGAGCGCGTTCGCGCAGCTCGGGCAGCTGCGCCGGCCTCGCGGCAGGCCGACGCGGGCAGCTCCTCGCAGCCGATCTCAAGCAGCAGCGTCGCCATCGGCTCCCACGGTCGAGCTGCGGCGACGCGCGCGCGCGAGGTTGCGGACGCGGCCGATGTAGGCGGCGCGCTCGGTCACCGAGATCGCGCCGCGCGCGTCGAGCAGGTTGAACGTGTGCGAGGCACTTCAGCACCTGGTCGTAGGCCGGAAGCGGCAGATCCGTGCTCGACGCAGCGCGCGGCACTCCGCCTCGTGCTCCGTCGAAGCGGCGCATGAGCGACGTCGACCGGCGCCTCCTCGAAGTTGTAGGCCGACCACTGGCGCTCGCTCTCGCGGTAGACGTCGCCCCAGGTGACGCCGGGCGCCCACTCGAGGTCGAACGCCGAGCGACTTGCCCTGGAGGAACATGGCCAGCCGCTCGAGCCCGTAGGTGATCTCCGCCGGGACGAGGTCGAGGTCGAGCCCGCCGAGCTGCTGGAAGTACGTGAACTGCGTGACCTCCATCCCGTCGCACCAGACCTCCCAGCCGAGCCCCCACGCGCCGAGCGTCGGGCCCTCCCAGTCGTCCTCGACGAGGCGGACGTCGTGCTTCGTGCAGGTCGATCCCGACCGCCTCGAGCGAGCCGAAGTAGAGGTCGAGCACGTCCTCGGGCGCCGGCTTCAGGATCACCTGGTACTGGAAGTAGTGCTGGAAGCGGAACGGGTTCTCGCCGTAGCGCCCGTCGGTCGGGCGGATCGACCGGCTCGACGTAGGCGGCTGCTTCCAGGGCTCGGGCCCGAGGCAGCGCAGGAACGTGGCCGGGTTGGACGGTGCCCGCGCCGAGCTCGGTGTGGTACGGCTGCATGAGCACGCAGCCCTGCTCGCCCCAGTAGCGCTCGAGGGCGGCGATCATGTCCTGGTAGGTCGGCGCGCTCACCCGGCGATCTTACGGGCGCGTGCTTCAGGCGGAATCCGCCGTGGTACTCGTACGAGCCCTCGATGACGCTCTGCGCGTCGCGGCGGCCGCGCTCGGAGATCCCGGTCCCGGTCGCCTCGGCGAGCGGACGCTCCAGGAGGCCGCGGATCGCCTCGAATCCCTCCGGCGCGATCGGGATCGAGCTCGCCTCGCACGTCGCGCACACGCCGCCGCCGGCCTTCGGGGAGAACCCGACGAGCGGAACCTCCTCCCCGCATCCGGCGCAGCCCGCGAGATGCGGCAGGTAGCCGGAGAGCCAGAGCAGCTTCAGCTGGAACGAGAGGACGAGCGGGTCGAGCGCGGGCTTGGCCGGCAGCTCGGCTTCGACGTCGTCGAGCAGGTCGAGGAACCGCGCGAGCGCATGGAACGCCTGCGGGCTCTCGTCCCCTTCGAGGAAGAGCTTCGACACCGCCTCGAGCCCGATCGAGCCGGCCGCCATCCGGTAGCCGTCCACCCGGCTCGCGTCGTGCGAGCGCACGAGATGCGCCGCCGTGACCGTGTGCAGCTCCCCGCGTCCCTCGTGGAGCACCAGCTCGACGTGGCTGAACGGCTCGAGCCGCGCGCCGAAGCGCGAGTTCGTCTTGCGCGCTCCTTTGGCGATCGCTCCCACGCGTCCGCGGTCGAGCGTGAAGAGGTGGAGGATGCGGTCCGCCTCCCCGTAGCGGATCGAGCGCAGCACGACCGCCTCCGTCTTCCAGCTGCGGCCTGCCATTCGGGCCAGTGTAGTTCCCTCACGGGATGGCTATAGAAAGCCGATACGTTCTCCTGAGACTGTGGCGAAGGTCGAGCTCTACGTAACGGACTACTGCGGCTACTGCGTCCGCGCCAAGATGCTGCTCGAACAGCGTGGGATCCCCTTCGAGGAGATCCACGGCGAGCGCGATCCCGGCGTGCGGGAGCGGATGGAGGAGCTGACCGGCGGCTGGACCTATCCGCAGATCGTGATCGACGGCAAGGCGATCGGCGGCTACCAGGAGCTCTCCGAGCTCGACCGCTCCGGCCGGCTGGCCGCGATCGTCGCCGCCTAGCTCAGACCTGGCAGGTCGGGCAGAACCAGGTGCCGCGGCCGGCGACGCGCGTCTTCGCGATCGGCGTGCCGCAGCGGTCGCACGGCTCGCCTTCGCGGCCGTAGACGCGGAACTCGTGCTGCATCGAGCCCGAGCCGCCCCGGGGATCGCGATAGTCCCGCAGCGTCGCTCCCTGGCGCTCGATGCCCAGGCGGAGGACGCGGCGGACTTCCTTGCGCACCGTCGAGACCTCCTCCGGGGCCAGATCGCCGGCCTCGCGGAGCGGATGGATCCGCGCGCGCCAGAGCGCCTCGTCCGCGTAGATGTTTCCGACGCCGGCGACGGCTCGCTGGTCGAGGAGCGCCGCCTTGATCGGAGCGTGCCGACCGGCGAGCGCGACCGCGAAGCGCTTCGTCGTGAACGCCGAGGAGAGCGGCTCGACGCCGATCCTGCGGTCGTCGAGGTAGGGCTCAAGCTCGCCGGGCTCGAGGACGAGCCAGGTCCCGAAGCGGCGGGTGTCGGAGTAGGCGAGCGTCGTCCCGTCGTCGAGGAGCACCTCGGCCCGGCGGTGCGCGTGCGGCTGCGCCGGGAAGCGTGAAGCCGCCGGTCATGCGGAGGTGGACGAGCAGCGTGCGGCCGCTCTCGAAGCCGATGATCAAATACTTGCCGCGGCGCCGGAGCTCGCTCACGCGCTCGCCCTGGAGCTCGGCGGCGACCGCGTCGGGCGCCTCGGGGCGGGTCAGGCGGATGTCGGTGATCTCGACGCGCTCGAACGTGCGACCTGTCAGCCCGGGCTCGAGCTGCGTACGGACGGTCTCGACCTCGGGCAGCTCCGGCATGGCCCGAAAGCTACCGGTGTCCGATCACCCCGCCGCACCGTCGAGCCTGACAACGCTTGTGTTGCATCATGCGCGCCCGATCCGGACGTGTCCTCGCCCCGCGAACGCGCATGGAACGGACTTTGTGGCGACGCAACACAAGCGATGATCGTGACGCTCGAATCGGGCAGTCCGGGTGCGGCGAGCTGCTGGCGACTAGCGGTTAGCGGACGACTTCGAGGACGATCCCGCGCTCGGGCGGTGCTTCGCCACCCAGGATGTACGCCGCGCGAACTTCCTCCGCGGCCACGTCCGCAGAGGCCTGGTCTCGCGCATGGATCCGCGCGAGCGGCTCGCCCACGCCGATCTCGTCGCCGCGCTTGGCCAGGCACACGACGCCGACCGCGTGGTCGATCTCGTCGTCCTTCGTCACCCGGCCCGCGCCGAGCTCGAGCGAGGCGAGCCCGATCCGCGTCGCCGCGATCCGCTCGACGAACCCGCCGTCCGGCGCCGCGACCTCGTGGAGGACGGGAGCGACCGGCAGCGCGTCGAGCGAAGGATCGCCGCCTTGCGCGCGGATCCAGCGCTCGTACGCCTCGACCGCCGTGCCCGAGGCGATCGCCTCTTCGCCGAGCCGCCGTCCTTCGTCCGTGTCCACGTCGAGGTCGGAAAGCGCCAGCAGATGGCCCACCGCGGAGAGCGCCAGCTCGGTCAGATCGGGCGGACCGTCGCCGCGCAGCGTCTCGACCGCCTCGCGGATCTCCACCGCATTCCCGACCGCGCGCCCGAGCGGCTGGTCCATGTCGGTCAGCTCGCAGACGACCTCGCGGCCCGCCTCGCGGCCGAGCGCGACCATCGCGTCGGCCAGCTCGCGCGCCTCGTCGAGCGTCTTCATGAACGCGCCGTCTCCGACCTTCACGTCGAGCACGATCGCGTCGGCGCCCGCGGCGATCTTCTTGGACATGATGCTGGCCGCGATCAGGCCGACCTGATCGACGGTCGCGGTCACGTCGCGCAGCGCGTAGAGCCGCTTGTCCGCCGGGACGAGGTCGGCGGTCTGGCCGATGATCGCCATCCCGACCTCGCGCACCTGGGCGATGAACTCGTCCTGAGTGAGCTCGACGCGGAAGCCGGGGATCGACTCGAGCTTGTCGAGCGTCCCGCCCGTGTGGCCGAGGCCGCGCCCGCTCATCTTCGCGAACGGCACGCCGCACGCGGCCACGATCGGGCCGATCACGAGCGACGCCTTGTCCCCCACGCCGCCGGTCGAGTGCTTGTCGACGACGCGCCGGCCGAGCGCCGA
Source organism: uncultured Actinomycetes bacterium (assembly GCA_963705875.1). GTDB lineage: Bacteria > Actinomycetota > Thermoleophilia > Gaiellales > Gaiellaceae > CAVRUF01. The sequence continues at coordinate 963,665 of OY970117.1, forward strand.
CAGGTCGATCGTCGCGCCGCTTCGCACCATCGCGTCGGTGAGCGCGTGCGTCTCGGCCGCCGTCAGCCCGCGGAAGTAGACGGCCATGCAGAACGCGGACATCTGGTAGTCGGGCACGTCGCCGCGCGCGTAGGCGAGCACGAGCTCCCCGAGCTCGGCGGCGGAGAGCTCCTCCCCGTCGCGCTTGCGCCGGATCGTCTCCGCAGGAAGGAGGCTCACGGCTCGACGAACGGCTGGCCGGGCAGCTTCGACGAGGGCTTCCCGCCGAGCCACGCGTTCACGGTCGCGCCCACGTCGGCGAACTCCCCGTCGTGCTTGCGCCCGCCCGCGTTGCGCCCGGCCACGTAGCCGAGGAGCAGCGCGTGCTCGCGTGAGTGGTCGGTCGACGGCGTCGTCGGGTCGCAGCCGTGGTCGGACGTGAGGACGAGGAGATCGCCTTCGCGCAGCGCCGCGAGGAGATCCGGCAGCCGGCGGTCGAAGTCCTGGATGCAGCGCGCGAAGTTGACCGGGTCGTTGCGGTGGCCCCAGAGCATGTCCGTCTCCACGAGGTTCGTGAAGATGAGCCCCGAGTCGAGCGTCTTCAGGAGCTCCTCGGTCGCGTTGATGCCCTCGACGTTCGACTTCGTCGGTCTGGAACTCGTCGATGTCCTGGCCCGCGTAGATGTCGCGGATCTTCCCGACGCCGTGCACCTTCGCGCCGGTGGCGCGGATCTGCGTCAGGTAGTTCGGCTGCGGCGGCAGGAGCGACCAGTCGTGGCGGTTCGCCGTGCGCTGGTAGTTGCCGGGCTCGCCGGTGAACGGACGTGCGATGACGCGGCCGACCGCGTGAGGCCCCGTGAGGATGCCGCGCGCGACCTCGCAGGCCGCGTACAGCTCGTCGAGCGGGATCGTCTCCTCGTGCGCGGCGATCTGGAACACCGAGTCGGCGGAGGTGTAGACGATCCACTTGCCCGTCTTCTGGTGCTCCTCGCCGAGCTCCTGGATGATGTCCGTCCCCGACGCGGCCTTGTTGCCGATCACGCCCCGGCCGGTCTTGTGGGCGAACTCCTCGATCACCTCGAACGGGAAGCCGTGCGGGTAGGTCGGCATCGGCTCGGGCGTGACGATGCCCATGAGCTCCCAGTGGCCGGTCGTCGTGTCCTTGCCCTTGGAGCGCTCGAGCAGCCGTCCCGCGACGGCCGGCGCGCCGGGCTGCGGCGGGCACCCTTCCAGGTCCGCGATGTTTCCGAAGCCAAGCGCTTCCAGGTTGGGGACATCGAGCCCACCGACCGCACGAGCGACGTTTCCGAGCGTATTGGAGCCTTCGTCGCCGTATTCCGCTGCGTCCGGCAGCTCTCCCGCCCCAACCGCGTCGAGCACAATCACGCAGGCGCGCGGCATGGTGCGGCTATTCTAGTGACGGCATGACGGACTTCATCCTCGGCATCTTCGGGATCATCATCTGGATCGTCGTCGTGGTCTCCATCGCGGCCGCCGTGACGTACGCCGTGATCAGAATCAGCCCGACCGACAAGAAGCCGAAGCATCCGCCTGCCGAGCCCGAGATCGAGGCCTAGCTAGGCCGGTACGAGCGCGCCGAGCGGCACGGAGTCGATCCCGTGCGCCTCGCCGACCGCCGCGTAGGTGAGCTTGCCGCCCAGCGTGTTGACGCCCTTGGCCAGCGCCGGGTCGCTCGCGATCGCCACGCCCACGCCCTGGTTCGCGATCGCCTCCACGTAGGGCAGCGTCACGTTCGTGAGCGCCATCGTCGACGTGATCGGAACGGCGCCGGGCATGTTCGCGACGCAGTAGTGCGTGACGCCGTCCACGACGTAGACCGGATCGGAATGCGTGGTCGGCGTGCGACGTCTCGAAGCAGCCGCCCTGGTCGATCGCGACGTCGCAGACGACCGAGCCCTGCTTCATGCCCTTGATCATCTCCGCGGTCACGAGCTTCGGCGCGAGCGCGCCTGGGATGAGCACGGCGCCGATGACGAGATCCGACTCGAGCACGGAGCGCTCGACCTCGAGGGCGCTCGACATGACGAGCTCGACGCGCCCGGAGAGGATCTCCTCCAGGTAGCGCAGGCGGTTCACGGAGCGGTCGAGGATCTTCACGTGCGCGCCGAGACCGATGGCGATGACGGCCGCGTTGTAGCCGACCATCCCGCCGCCGATCACCGTCACCTTGGCAGGGCCGACGCCGGCGACGCCGCCGAGCAGGAGGCCGCGGCCGCCGACGGGCTTCTCGAGGAAATGCGCGCCGGCCTGCGCGGAGAGGCGCCCGGCGACCTCGCTCATCGGCGCGAGCAGCGGCAGGGCGCGGTCGTCCGTCTCGACCGTCTCGTAGGCGATGCCGGTCGTGCCGCTCTCGATCAGCGCGCGAGTGAGCGGCTCGTCGGCCGCGAGGTGGAGGTAGGTGAAGAGGACGAGGCCTTCGCGCAGCCGGCGGTACTCGGGCTCGATCGGCTCCTTGACCTTGAGGAGCATGTCCGCCGTCTCCCACGCCTCGTCGACGGTGACGATGCGCGCGCCGACTGCCGTGTAGTCCGTGTCCGAGAAGGAGCTGCCGACTCCGGCACCCGCCTCGACCATGACCTCGTGGCCGCGCAGCGCGAGCTCGCGCGCGCCCGCAGGCGTCAGGGCGACGCGGTATTCGTCCTGCTTGATCTCCTTGACGACGCCGACTCGCATGGCGCGCGAACGATATCGCGGTAGAACGCATTCGCGCGCGGGAGCGGCGACGCAATGCGCAGTTTCGCGGCTCTACGCAGTCGTATTGCGCAGGTGGAGCAGGAGCCCGATGAGCGTCTTCGAGTCCTCGACCTCGCCCAGCCGCGCCTCGACCTCGGCCGGCGTCCACAGCTCGACCTCGACCGGCTCGTCCGGATCGTTCGCCGCTTCGCCGGGCTCGACGTCGCGGGCCACGAAGACGTAGACGAGCTCGCGGCTGTAGCCGGGCGTCGCCCAGTAGACCGGGCCCGCCTCCCACGAGCCGCCGCGGTAGCCCGTCTCCTCCCGCAGCTCGCGCTTGCGCGGTCTCGAGCGGCTCCTCGTCGCCGTCGATCACGCCCGCGGGCAGCTCGACGAGCGCCTTCTGCACGGCCTCGCGGAACTGGCGGACGAGGACGACGTTCCCCGCGGTGTCGGTCGCGAGGATCGCAACCGCCGGGCGGCGGTCGACGATCTCGCGCCGCGCGTCGCCCCAGTGCTCCACGCTGACGCCGAGGACCTGTCCCTGGTAGACGACCTCGCGGGAGTCGGGCTCAGGCACGGGCGGCGTCGACGAGGGCGAGCGTCACGTCGACCATCGCCTCGAGATCGGCGACCGCGATGAACTCGTCGGGACTGTGGATGCGGCTCATCCCGTTCGCGAGGTTCGCGCACGGGCGGCCCTTCGCGTTGAAGACGTTCGCGTCCGCCCCGCCGCCGGCCGTGATGAGCGACGGCGTGAACCCGCAGGCCGTGAACGCCTCCGAGGCCAGCCGCACGACCTCGTCCTCGGCGCGCAGGCGGTAGCCGGAGTACTTGTCCTCGAGCGTGATGTCGACCTCGCACTCCTCGACCGAGGCCGCGAAGGTCAGCGAGTCGACCATCTCCTGGACGAGCGCGGCGAGCGTCTGCGCCTCGTGCGAGCGCGCCTCGGCGACGACGGAGCAGAACTCGGGGACGATGTTGCGCGCCGTCCCGCCGGAGATCAGCCCGACGTTCGCCGTGGTCTCGTCGTCGAGCCGGCCCAGCCGCAGATCCGCGATCGCGCGTGCCGCAGCCGCGATGGCGGAGCGTCCGTCCTCGGGGCTCATCCCCGCGTGCGCGGCGCGGCCGCGGAAGACCGCGTCGACCGAGGTGGAGTACGGCGCGGCGCCGACGATCTCGCCGAGCGGCCCCGCGTGGTCGTAGCAGTAGCCGACCGGCGAGGAGATCGTGTCGAGGTCGAGCTGGTAGGCGCCCTCGAGCCCGGTCTCCTCCTTGGGCGTGAAGACGAGCTCGATCCCGGCGTGCGGAATGCCCTCGTTCAGGATCCGCTGCGTCGCGACGAGCATCGTGGCGACCGCGGACTTGTCGTCGCCGCCGAGGATCGTGTCGCGCGCGTTGCGCACCACTCCGTCCTCGACGACGGGCTCGATCGCGTCGGTCGGCGGCACCGTGTCCAGGTGCGCGCAGAGGAAGATCGACGTGCCCGGCACCGTCGGCGCGAGCCGCGCGACGATGTTCCCGGTGTTCCCGCCGATCCGCGAGCCCTGCGTCGTCCTCGGTGAAGTCGAGGTCAGGTCGCGCAGTTCGCGGGCGACTCGCTCGGCCATCTCGCGTTCGTCGCCCGGAGGGCTCGGGATCGCGCACAGCTCGAGGAAGAGATCGAGGACAGGACGCCACGGGTGGCGATTGTAGGCGGACCCGGCACGCGAGATACTGCGCCCGCCATGATCGCCCGCACCCTTCTCGCCGCACTCCTTGTCGTCCTCGGGCTCGGCGCCTGCGGCGACGACTCGGGCTCGTCCACCGATGCGACGGGAACCTGGACGCTCACGTCGGGTTCAGGCCGCCAAGGCGAGGTCCCGATCGTGGAGAACAACCAGCCGGTGATGCTCGTCGTAGACGAATCAGGCGCGAGCGGCCAAGGGCCGTGCAACACGTACCAGGGGCTGTCGTTCGACGACGGCAGCGTGTCCGGCGCAGCGGCCTCGACGAGGATGGCCTGCGAAGACGACGTGATGCTGGCCGAGTCCGCGTACTTCGCCGCGCTCGAGGCCGTGGAGGCCTACGAGGTGGACGGCGACACGCTAACCCTCACCGGCCCGGACGCCGAGCTGACGTTCGAGCGGTCGTAAACCCGCCCGCCAGGCGGGATACTCGGCGAGTGCCGAGACTGGTCGTTGCTGCGGTCGCTGCGCTTTTCCTCCTCTTGGCATGCGGCGAAGCGCCCGACACCCGCACGAACCCCGACGGTCAGTGGGAGTTCGTCTCCGGAACCGGGCCCGACGGCGAGATCGAGAACGTCGAGGGCTACCGAACCACGCTCGCATTGCTCAATGGTGAAGCGGATGGAATCGCGGGGTGCAACGCCTACGGAGCCGACTCGGCTCGCATCACGGGAGACCGGATTAGCTTCGGTGAACTCATGGGAACGCTCGTGGGCTGTGGGAACGAAGTGGTCGCGTTCGAGGACGCATACAGCGGCGCGCTCATGAACATCACCAACGTCAAGCGAACCGGCGACCGGCTCGTGCTGACCGGGCCGTCGAGCGAACTCGTCTACACCGAGATCGACCTCGTCACACCCGACGAGCTCGTCGGCCGGACCTGGACGCTCAAGGCGTTTGCTGACGCTGACGGTCTACACGACGCGGTGGGCGAAGCGACATTGCGGTTTCGCGACACCGGAGCCTTCGAAGGGACGACGGGCTGCCGGCCATTCAGCTACGGACTGGGGACCTCGGGCGGAATGCCGTCCAGCGACCTGGACGAGTGCGCCGAAGAAGCGGAGCAGGAAGCGGCGATGGCGCAGGTCTTCGGCGCGATGGGCACCCTGGAGGAGATCGACGGCGATCGCCTCACATTCAGCGCCCAAGGCGGCACCAAGCTCGTCTACGAGTCCGACTGACTAGGCCGTCGTCTCGACCGCGCCGACGTGCGTGCGCGCGCGCTCGGCGGCGGCGCCCACGAAGTCGCGGAAGAGCGGCGCGGGCCTCGTGGGCCGCGACTTGAACTCCGGGTGGAACTGGCTCGCGACGAACCACGGGTGATCCGGGAGCTCGACGATCTCGACGAGGCGGCCCTCCTGGTACGTCCCGGAGATGACGAGGCCGGCGTCGGCGATCTGCTGGCGGTAGTGGTTGTTCACCTCGTAGCGGTGCCGGTGGCGCTCGTAGATCACAGCCTCGCCGTACGCCGCGTGCACGCGTGAGCCCTCGACCACGTCGACCGGCTGCGCGCCCAGGCGCATGGTGCCGCCCATGTCCTCGATCTCCTTCTGCTCGGGGAGCAGGTCGATGACCGGGAACGGCGTCTCGGGATCCATCTCGGTCGAGTTGGCGCCGTCCATGCCGGCGACGTTGCGCGCGAACTCCGAGACGGCGACGTGCATGCCGAGGCAGATGCCGAGGTACGGGATGCCGCGCTCGCGGGCGACCTGGCAGGCGACGATCTTGCCCTCCCAGCCGCGCGAGCCGAACCCGCCGGGAACGAGCACGCCGTGGGAGCGCTCCAGCTCGGCGGCCGCTTCCTCGACGCTCATCCCTTCCGCGTCGACCCAGCGCACGCGCACGTTCACGCCGTGGTGGATTCCCGCGTGCTTCAAGGATTCATGGACGGAGAGGTACGCGTCGGCGAGCTTCACGTACTTGCCGACGAGCGCGATCTCGATCTCGCCCTCGCGCTCGCCGATCCGCTCGACGAGAGCGTCCCACTCGCCGAGGTCGGCCTCGGCGTCCGGGAGCCCGAGCTTGTCGCAGACCAGCGTGTCGAGCCCTTCCTCGCGCAGCCGCTGGGGAACGAGGTACACGTCGCTGACGTCCTCGTTCACGACCACGGCGCGCGAGTCCACGTCGGCGAAGAGCGCGATCTTCTCCCGGATGTCCCAGGAGAGCGGCTCGACCGAGCGGCACACGACGACGTCAGGGTGGATACCGATGCGGCGCAGCTCGTTGACCGAGTGCTGCGTCGGCTTCGTCTTCAGCTCGCCGGCGGTCTCGATGAACGGCACGTAGCGTGACGTGGAGGTAGAGGACGTTCTCCGCCCCCGCCTCGCGGCGGAACTGGCGGATCGCCTCGAGGAACGGCAGCGACTCGATGTCGCCGACCGTGCCGCCGATCTCCGAGATCACGACATCGGCGTCGGAGGCCGAGGCCACGCGCCGGATGCGGTCCTTGATCTCGTTCGTGACGTGCGGGATGACCTGCACCGTCGAGCCGAGGTACTCGCCCTTGCGCTCCTTGCGCACGACGGCGTACCAGATCGACCCGGAGGTGTGGTTCGCGTTCTTCGTGAGGTTCTCGTCGACGAAGCGCTCGTAGTGGCCGATGTCGAGATCGGTCTCGGCGCCGTCCTCGGTCACGAACACCTCGCCGTGCTGGAACGGGCTCATCGTGCCGGGGTCCACGTTCAGGTACGGATCGAACTTCTGCACCTGGACACGGAGCCCGCGGGCCTTCAGGAGACGGCCCAGCGAGGCGGCGGTGATGCCCTTCCCGAGGGACGAGACGACGCCCCCGGTGACGAAGACGTACTTCGTCGCGCGGCGGCTCATCTCGAAAATCCCGTGCCTCGGATCACGGGGTTCAACCGTAGCAGCACGGGCCGACGGCCGGGAGAAATCAGAGCGACGCGCTCGTCTGGATGAGGTTGGCGAGCCGTTCGAGCGACTTTTTCGGGAGCGATCGCGCGCCTTCCGGGAGGAGCCGCAACCAGGGACCGCCGACCCGGACGGTCGCCAGCGTTCGCTCGCCGGCGGTCTCGAGCGTGACCTCGATGTCGAGCTTCTGCTGGACGTCGTGCCAGGCGAGCGAGAACGGCGGGTCGACGCTGCGGATGATGATCAGGCCCTGCCCGCCGGGCTTCCGGAGCAGTCCGGGGCGGCTCGAACGCCGCACCTGCCAGCGCGCGCCGTTCGCGAGGCCGCGGCGGTCCGGCTGCACGCCGGAGTAGCCCGGCCACCAGTCCGGGAGGTGGAACGGCTCGGCGAGGAACGCCCAGACGTCGCGCACGGGCGAGTCGAGCTCGCGGGTCGCGGAGATCATTTGCGCCCGAGGGCGGCGAGGAAGTCGGCGCCGCCGAGCATCCGCTCGAGCTCGTCGCGGCGCTGCGCGTCGTCGAGCCGCTCGATCTTCGTGTGCGTCGGGTCGCCCGGGATCTTCTCCACCCGGAAATGCGCCTCGGCCACGTTCGCGATCTGCGGGAGGTGCGTGATCGTGATCACCTGCGCGCGGTCGGCGAGGGTTCGCAGCGCGTCCGCGACCGCGTGGGCCGTCTCGCCGCCGATGCCCGCGTCGATCTCGTCGAAGACGACCGTGGGCTCGCCCGCGCCGGCCTGGGCGACCACGCGCAGCGCGAGGGCGACGCGGGACAGCTCTCCGCCGGACGCCGTGTCCGCGACCGGCGCCAGCTCCATCCCTTCGTTCGGCCGGATGAGGAACGCGACCTCGTCCGCGCCGGTCGGGCCCGGAGCGCGCTCGCGCACCTCGGCGCGGAAGTGGCCGCCGCCCATGGCGAGACCGCTGAGGACGGCCTCGACCTGCGCGGAGAACGGCTCGACGCTCGCGCGGCGCGTGTCGCTCAGCGCGGTCGCGAGCTCGGTCGCTCGCGCCTCGGCCTCGGTGAGCGCCCGCTCGGCCTCGGCCAGCGGATCGAGCCCCGCCTCGGCGGCGTCGAGCTCCGCCTGCGCCGCGGCGGCGCGCTCCAAGAGCTCCTCGTAGGTCGCGGCGCCGAACCGGCGCTTGCCCTCGGCGATCCGGTCCAGCTCGGACTCGATCTGGTCGACCCGGTCCGGCTCGGCCTCGAGCGACGCCAGGAAGCCGCGCAGCGTCGACGCCGATTCGCTGCAGCGCCACCTCCGCCTGGCGGATCTCGAGCGCCACCGCGTCCAGCTCGGGCGCGATTCCGGTGACGGCCTCGAGCGCGGCATCGGCCTGCGCGGCCTGCTCCGACGCGCCCGCTCCGTCACCGTCGGGAACGAGCAGCTCGGCCGCCTCGGACGCCGCGGAGGCGAGATCGGTCACGTGACGCAGCCGCTCGCGCTCGGCCTTCAGGCGCTCCTCGTCGCCGGGCGCGAACCCGGAGGTGCGCTCGACCAAGCTCGGCCAGCTCCGCGAGGTGCGCCTCGCGGTCCGACGCAGCCTCGGCCAGCTCATCCCGGCGACGGCGGGCCGCCGTGAGCTCCTTCCACGCTCGTGCGTGCTCGGCGCGGCGGCGCAGCTGCTCCTCGCCCGCGAACGAGTCGAGGACGTCCAGCTGGTACGAGGGACGCGCCAGGCGCCGTTGCTCGAACTGGCCCGACATGGCGATCAGCCGCTCGACGAGCGTCGCAAGCTCCTCGCGGGGAACGCTGCGGCCCCACGCGTACGCACGGGTCCGCCCGTCGGCGAAGACGCGCCGCGCGGCGATGAGACTCGTCTCGCCTTCGGGCTTCAGCTCGGCGATCGCCTCGAGATCGGGGTCGTCGAGGATCCCGTCGGGCAGGTCGAGCTCGGCCTCGACGTAGGCCTCCTCCGCGCCCGGGCCGAGGTAGCCGGCGTCGCCGCGCGCGCCGAGCAGGAGCCCGAACGCCTGCGCGAGGATCGTCTTCCCCGCCCCGGTCTCGCCGGTGACCGCGTTCAGCCCGGGCACGACCGAGAGCTCCGCGTCGCGGATGAGGACGAGGTTCTCGATGCGGAGGCTGCGCAGCGCTATGAGAACACCTCGTTGTAGCGCGCGAAGAACGTCGCCTCGGGGAGCAGCGCGAGCAACCCCGCTCGGCGCCGATGCCGACCTCGAGCGCGGCCTCGGGCTCGAGCACGCCCACCGGGTGGCCGTCGGCGAGCACGGCGACCGGCAGGTCCGGGCGTGCGGTTGGTGATCCGCAGCGTCAGATCCGGAGGAACGACGAGCGGCCGCGCGTGCAGCGCGTGCGGCGCGACGAACGTGATCGCCATCGCGCCGAGGCCCCACATGAGCACGGGGCCGCCGTTCGAGAGGTTGTAGGCCGTCGATCCCGCGGGCGTCGAGCAGATCATCCCGTCGCAGGGCTGGACGCCGAGGTCCTCCCCGCCGATCTCCCAGCCGAGCTCGACCATCCGGCCGAGCTTCGCGCTCGTCGCGACGACGTCGTTGATCGCCGGGTTCGACTCGCCGCCGACGTCGACGCGCGAGCGTGGCGAGCTCGCGGATCAGGTAGTCGCCGGCGAAGACGCGCGCGACGCCCGTTTCGAGATCCGCCGCGTCCTCGCTCGTCAGGAATCCGACCCGGCCGAAGTTGACGCCGAACACCGGCACGCCGGTGCCGAGGAAGGTGCGCAGGGCGCGGAGCATCGTGCCGTCGCCGCCGAGGACGATCGCGACGTCGGGGGTCTCGGTCGGATCGACCAGCTCGACTCCCGCCTGCGACGCGACCCTCTCGAGGCGGCCGACGGCGTCGCCGATCGTGCCCGGCTTGCCGTGCGTGACGACCGAGGCGCGCTCGACCTTGCTACCCGACCGCGGCTTCGATTCCGGCATCGTCCACCTCCGTTTCTCCCGGCTCGTCCGTGAGGTAGAGGAAGAACTCGCGGTTGCCCTTCGGCCCCGGCAGGCCCGAGTCGACGACCGCCCGCGCATGTCCCGGGAGCGCGTGGACCGTCTCGCGCAGCACGCGCCGGTGCACCTCGGGGTCGCGGACGACGCCGCCCTTGCCCACGTCCGCGGGGCCGGCCTCGAACTGGGGCTTCACGAGCGCGAGCGCACGCCAGCCCGCCGCAGCGCATGAGAGCGCCGGCGGCAGGGCCTTCGCGAGACCGATGAACGACACGTCGCAGGTGAGGAACGAGGGCGTGAACGGCAGCGCCGAGCAGGCGACCTCGCGGATGTTCGTGCGCTCCATGACGGTCACGCGGGAATCCTCGCGCAGCCGCAGGTCGAGCTGGCCGTAGCCGACGTCGAGCGCGCAGACCCGCGCCGCGCCCGCCTGGAGCAGGCAGTCGGTGAACCCGCCCGTGGAGGCGCCGATGTCGAGGCAGTCCTCCGCGGTCACGTCCACGCCGAGCGCCTCGAGCGCGTTCGCGAGCTTCTCGCCGCCGCGGGAGACGAACCGGGGGCCCGCCGAGACGTCGAGCTCGGCGCCTTCGTCCACCTGCTCGCCCGCTTTCGCGTGGCCGGGAACGCGCCCCGCGAGCACGAGCGCCTGCGCCTGGGCCCGGCTTGCGGCCAGCCCGCGCTCGACCATGAGGACGTCCAGCCGCTTCTTCACGTTCGCCAAGCTTACGGGCTTGGACGACCGGCGCAGACACGCGCTAGAGTCGCGGCCGTGACGTTTCTGAGGATCCTCATCTGGTGGGCCGTGAACGTCCTCGGACTGTGGGTCGCGGCCTGGCTCATCGACGGGATCGAGTACGACGGCTTCTGGTGGCTCGTCTTCGCCGCGCTCGTCTTCGGCCTCGTGAACCTGTTCATCCGGCCGCTCCTGATCCTGCTGACGCTGCCGGCGGTGATCCTCACGCTGGGTCTGCTGCTGCTCTTCATCAACGCGTTCATGCTCTGGCTCGTGGGCTCGATCTTCGGCGACAACTTCGTCGTCCAGGACTTCTTCTGGGACGCGATCCTCGGCTCGATCGTGATCTGGCTCGTGAACTTCGGGCTCTCGCTGCTCGCGCCCCAGCCGCCGCCCGAGCGCTACGCGCCGTCGGGCCAGCCGCCGCAGCAGTACGGCTAGCCGCGGCGCTCTCGAACGGTCGCGACGATCTCCGCGAGGACGGACGTGTCCTGCGGGAGCGCATCGAGCCGCTCGAGGACGCGCGCCCGGGTCTCGTCGGCGAGCTCGCGCGCGCGGTCGAGGCCGTGCAGCGAGACGTACGTCACCTTGCCCGATGCCTCGTCCTTGCCGGGCGTCTTCCCGAGCTCCTCGGCGGTGCCGGTCGCATCGAGCACGTCGTCCACGATCTGGAAGAGCAGTCCGATGTCGGCGCCGAGCTCGGCCCACGCGGGATCGTCCGTCTCGGCGACCGCGGTTGCCGCCAGCACCGAGGCCTGGATCAGACGTCCCGTCTTCAGCGAGTGGAGGCGGGCCAGGGCGACCGCGTCCTCGGCGTCCTCGGTCACGTCCAGGTACTGCCCGCCGATCATCCCCAGCGTCGCATCGACGAGGACGCGCGCCACGCCGGGCGTGTCGTAGGAGAGCGCGAGCCTGAAGGCCTCCGCGAGGAGCGCGTCGCCGGCGAGGATCGCGACGTCCTCGCCGTAGGCCACGTGCGCGCTCGCGCGGCCGCGGCGTAGGTCGTCGTCGTCGAGCGCAGGCAGGTCGTCGTGGACGAGGCTGAACGTGTGCACGAGCTCGAGCGCGCACGCCGCAGGGAGCAGCTCCTCGGGATCACGGCCGAGCGCCTCGCCGGTCGCAAGGCAGAGCACGGGCCGGATCCGCTTGCCGCCGCCCAGGAGCGAGTAGCGCACCGCATCCCCGAGCCCGCCCAGCTCCTCGGCGAGCGGAAGTGCGGCGAGCCGCTCCTCGACGAGCTCGCGAAGCTCGTCAGGCGTCCGCATCGGGCGTTTCACGCCGGAGGCGATCCACCTCGTCCTGCACCTCGCGCGCCAGCTCGGCCATCGTCGCGAGGCGCGCGACCGCGTCCTCGGAGTCCTCGACCTGCTCGAGCTCGCCGAGCGTGGCGTCGAGCTGCGCGAGCAGTTCCTGGAGCTTCTGGGCGGCTTCCGGGTCGGTCATCCGATGCAAGTCTTTCGAAGCAGCCTCACGGACGATGCGTCCGAGGATGCCGTTGACGAGCTTGGCCGCGTCCTCGGAGGCGTAGCGCTTGCTGAGGCGCACGGCCTCGTCGAGGACGACCTCGGTGGGCGGATCGCCGCGATCCAGCTCGTAGAGCGCCACGCGCAGCACGTTGCGCTCGACGGCGCCGAGCCGGTCGGCGGGCCAGCCGATCGCGGCCGCGCTGATCCGTTCGTCGAGCTGCTCGGCCTGCGCCGGCGACGCCGTCGGCCAGCTCCTGTGCGAACGGATCGACGTCGCCCTCGTAGAGCGACCCGAGCGGCTTGCCGGTCACGTCCCACTGGAAGAGCAAGAAAAACGGCCGTGCGGCGTGCGTCTTTGCGCGAAGTCATGCGGCTTGCAGTCCCAGATCGACGGCCCGCTCGGCGATGAACCCGGTCGTGTAGTCGCCGCTGCGGAAGGCCAGGTGGCGGACGATCGCGAGATGCAGGTCGCGGGTGGTCGGCACGCCGGTCAGCTCGAACTCCTCGAGCGCCCGCTCGGCGCGGGCGAGCGCGGCGGGGCGATCTTCCGCCCAGACGATCACCTTGGCGATGAGCGAGTCGTAGAACGGCGGGATCCGGTAGCCCTCGAAGACGTGCGTGTCGACGCGGACGCCCGGGCCGAGCGGCGGCCGGAAGCGCTCGACGACGCCGGGCGCCGGCATGAAGTCGTTCTCCGGGTCCTCGGCGTTGATGCGGAACTCGATCGCGTGGCCGCGGAGCTCCGCGCGGCCGGTCGCCGGGAGCCCTTCCCCGGCCGCGATGCCGAGCTGGGCGCGCGCGAGATCGATACCGGTGAGCAGCTCCGTGACCGGGTGCTCGACCTGGAGGCGCGTGTTCATCTCGATGAAGTAGAAGCGCTTGTCGGCGTCCACGAGGAACTCGATCGTGCCGGCGCCGCGGTAGTCGAGCGCCTCGCAGGCCTTGCGGGCGGCGTCCTCCATCTCGGCGCGCAGGTCCGGCGGTCAGCGCGGGCGACGTCGCCTCCTCCACGAGCTTCTGGTGGCGGCGCTGGACGGAGCACTCGCGCTCGCCGAGCGTGAGCACGCCGCCCGCGCCGTCGCCGAGCACCTGGATCTCCACGTGCCGGGCGCCGACGATCGCGCGCTCGACGTAGAGCGATCCGTCCGAGAAGCTCGACTCGGCCTCGGCGGAGGCCATGTTGTAGGCGGCCTCTAGCTCCGGGGCCGAGGTCACGAGCCGCATGCCCTTGCCGCCGCCGCCCGAGGCCGCCTTCAGGAGGAGCGGGAAGCCGATCTCGTCTCCCAGGCGGCGCGCGTCGTCGAGCGTCGCGGGGCCGTCGGAGCCGGGGACGAGCGGCACGCCCGCCGCGCCGGCGGTGATCTTCGCCTGCACCTTGTCGCCCATCACGTCGATCGACTCGGGCCGCGGCCCGACGAAGATCAGGTCGTTGTCCTCGCAGGCCCGCGCGAAGGCGGCGTTCTCGGCGAGGAAGCCCCAGCCGGGATGCACGGCGTCGCAGCCGGTCGTGTTGCCCGCGGCCACGACCGAGGCGATGTTGAGGTAGCTGCGCGCCGGGGCCGGCGGCCCGATGTGCACCGCGCGGTCGGCCAGCTGGACGTGCAGCGAGTCGCGGTCGGCGGTCGAGTAGACCGCGACGGTCTCGATCCCGGCCTCGCGGCAGGCGCGGATGATGCGGACGGCGACCTCGCCGCGGTTGGCGATGAGCACGCGCTTGATCATCGCGCCACACCTCGGCACGGATTCGGCACGAATCGCGCGCCACACGCGCGTTTTGGCGCGTTACGCTGAAACCGGCGGGTGGTCAGCGGTCGGCCCGGGCGGCAAGTCATTTCCGGCCCTGGCTCTAGACGGCGTCCAGCGGAAGCGAGCCGAGCGGCTCCAGCTCGAACAGGAGCTCGCCGAACTCGACCGCCTGCTCGTTCTCGACGCAGATGCGCCGGACACGCCCTTCGTGCTCGGCCTTGACCTCGTTCATGAGCTTCATCGCCTCGAGGATGCAGAGCGTCTGGCCCGGCTCGACCGTGTCGCCGACCTCCACGAACGCCGGCGAGCCCGGAGACGGGGCGCGGTAGAACGTTCCGACCATCGGCGACTCCACACGGATTGCATCGGTGGCGGGCGGCGGTGTCGCCGGCTCGAGCGAGGCCACGCCCTCGGCGAACGGGGCCGAAGCCGCCGCGGCGACCGGGATCACCGTCGGCTCGCCCGCTCTGCGCACGGTCACGCGCCACTCGCCCTCCTCGAGCGTCAACTCGCCGATGCCCGACTCCTGGACGACGCGGATCAGGTCGCGCAGCCGTTCCGACTCGGCGCGCTCGAGCCCTGCGCCCTCGCCGTCGTCTCGGCCGCCGCGCGCGCGGATCGCATGCGAGCAGCGGCTCGGCGTCGTTGCCGAAGAGCGCCACGAGCAGCAGCTCCTCCTCGCTCGCCGCGATGCCTTCGAGCGACTCGCGGATGTCGTCGAGATCGTCCGGCGGCTCCTCCTCGGCGTCGGCGCCGATGTGGCCGAGCAGCTCGGCGGCGCGCCTCACAGCGGGATCGACCGGGGCCGGCAGCTCGCCGTAGCCGCCCTCGATCAGATCAGCGATCTCGTCCACGAAGATCTGCCAGCGCTGCGCCGAGAGGACATGGACGAGCGCCTGCGAGCCGAGCATGTGCCCGATGGGGGCGGCCAGAGGAGGCCAGCCCGTCTCCGCGCGGATCACCTGGAGCTCCTCGAGCACCGCGTCGAGCCGGTCGCCGAAGCCCTGGCGGCGCAGGCCGTGGTCGAGCTCCGCGACGAGACCGGTCGGCAGGTTGTACTCCGCCGCGCGCACCGCGACACGCGGGGAAACCGGCGGAACCGGATCCTCGCCGAGTGCGTCGTCCACGAGCTCGGACGCCTCCCAGAGCAGGTCGAGCGAGACGCCGGTCTCGATGTCGATCTCCGCCAGGTGCTGCGTGAGCGTCTCGGCCGACGCACGATGGAGCGACACAGCGAGCGGATAGAGCGTGCACGCGATGCGGTCCGCTCCGGCGCGCGCGGCTTCGATCGCCGCGGCGAGCGCGGTTCCGCCCGCGCCCTGCGCATGGAGGCCGACAGGAAGGCCGCTCGCCTTGCCGACGCCTTCGACCAGCTCGCGGACCCGGCCGGGCGAGAGAGAACCGGATGGATCGTGGACGAGCACGCGAGCCGCGCCGAGCTCGGACAGACGTGCCGCGCGCTCGAGCAGCACGTCGCCCGCGTCCTCGGGCCCGGGGCTGTGCACGAGCCCGATCGCGAGCTCCTTGCCCGACGCGCGGATGGCCTCGGCCGCCTCCTTCAGGTTCTCGAGGTCGTTCAGCGGATCGTGGAGGCGGAAGACGTCGATGCCGTTCCCCGCCGCGCTCTCGATGAAGCGGCGCACGAGATCGCGCTCGAGCGGCCGCGAGCCGACGAGGAAGCTGCCGCGCAGCGCCATCTGGAGCGGCGTCTCGCAGATCGCGCGCAGCGAGCGGATGCGCTCCCAGGGGCTCTCGACCCCGCGCCGCACGGCCGAGTCGAAGCAGCCGCCGCCGGACACCTCGAGCGTCGCGAACCCGGCTTTGTCGAGCACCTCCGCGACCTCGAGGATCCGCGAGGCGGGAACTCGCGCCGCGAGCGGCTCCTGCGACAGGAGACGGATCGTCGTGTCGACGAGGGCAGCCATCAGACCCGCGAGATGTAGCGCTGCTCTCGGGTGTCGACCTTGATCCGGTCGCCGATGTTCACGAAGAGCGGCACCTGAACGACGGCGCCGGTCTCGAGGGTGGCCGCCTTGGTGACGTTCGAGACGGTGTCGCCGCGGATGCCCGGCTCGGTCTCCGAGACCGCGAGCTCGACCGAGGCGGGCAGCTGGATCCCGGCCGGCTTCGCGTCCACGAGCAGGAGCATCACCGAGCTCGACGGCATGAGGAACGGCAGCTCATCCGACACGTCGCCGCGCGGCAGATGGATCTGCTCGAAGTTGGCCTCGTCCATGAAGATGACCTCGTCGCCCGAGTCGTAGAGGTACTGGACGCTCTTCGTCTCGGTGCGGATGCGCGGCATCTTCTCGCCCGCGCGGAACGTCTTGTCCACGACGGAGCCGCTGTCGATCGCCTTCAGCTTCGTGCGGACGAACGCGCCGCCCTTGCCGGGCTTCACGTGCTGGAACTCGACGATGCGCCAGATCTGCCCGTCGACCTCGACGTGCATCCCGTTCTTGAACTGATTGGTGGAGACCTGCTCGGCCACGGCGGGAGTCTAGTTGGTGACTGTTACTAGCTCTTTGGTGTACGGCGTGAGGATCTCGACGCCGTCGCCGACGATCACGAGGTCCTCGATCCGGACGCCGCCGAGGCCGGCGAGGTAGATGCCCGGCTCGACGGTCACGACGCTGTCCTCGCTCGAGCATCGAGTCGACGCCCTCGCGCATGACCGGGAGCTCGTGGATGTCGAGCCCGACGCCGTGCCCGAGGCCGTGCTGGAGCGCGTCGAAGCCGCCCGCCTTGATCACGCCGGCGGCGAGCTCGTGCACCTCGCTCCCCTGGGCGCCCGCATGGATCGCGTCGAGGCCCTGCTGCTGCGCGTCCTTCGTGACCTCGTAGGCGCGCGCGAGGTCGTCCGGCAGGTCGCCGGTCGCGAACGTGCGCGTGCAGTCGGAGCAGTAGCCGTCGACCACCGCGCCCGCGTCGACGACGACCAGCTCGTTCGGCTCGACGCGCCGGTTGCCCGGATGGTGGTGCGGGACGGCGCCGTTCGGGCCGCCGCCGACGATCGCGTCGAAGGAGGCGGCGTCGGCGCCGGCCTCGCGCATCGTCCGCTCGATGAACCACACGAGCTCCTTCTCGGTCTTGCCGACGAGCCCGTGGTCGGCGAGCGCCTCGTACATGTCGCTGACGATCGTCGCCGCGCGGCGGATCGCGTCGAGCTCGGCCGGCTCCTTCGTCGCACGGATCTCCGCGACGACGGCGGTCGTGGGCTTGAGCTCGACCCCGGGGGTCTGGAGCGCCTCGTACGACGCGACGTTCACGTGGTCGGCCTCGAAGGCGACGTGGAGGCCGCCGAGCTCGCGCAGGCGCGGGCCGATCCAGCCGAAGACGTCGCGCTGGGCCTCGAGGACCTCGATTCCCTGCAGGCCGCGCGCGGCCGTGAGGTAGCGGTAGTCGGTCGCGAGCATCGCCGTGTCGCGCGTGAGGAGCACGGCGGCGTTCGAGCTCTGGAGCCCGGTCAGGTAGTAGACGTTCGTCGGCGCGGTGACGAGGAACGCCTCGACCCCGAGCACGTCGAGCTGGGAGCGGAGCTTTTCGCGGCGGATCTCGCTCATGCCGACTCCGCCAGGTGGACGAGCGCTTCGCGGTACCCCTCGGGGCCCTTGCCGATCACACGAAAGGTCACGATTTCCTCCAGGACTGAGAAGCGCCGCCACTCCTCGCGCTTGTTGATGTCGGACAGGTGGACCTCGACGACGGGCGCGGCGAACAGCTCGACCGCGTCGCGGATCGCGTAGCTGTAGTGCGTCCAGGCGCCGGGGTTCAGGATGACCCCGTCGGCCCAGCCGCGGGCCTCGTGGCACCAGTCGACGTACTCGCCCTCGTGGTTGGTCTGCTGGCACCGGACCGTGAGGCCGAGCTCGCGCGCCCAGCGGTAGATCCGGTTCTCGAGCTCGTTGAGGCTGAGCCCGCCGTAGAGCGCCGGATCGCGGTCGCCGAGCGCGTTCAGATTGACCCCGTTGAGGACGGCCACCTGCATGGCGCGAGTCTAGTTGCGTTCCGGCGCCGGATCCGCTCCCCACGTGCCCCCAAGGGGGCGCGAGCCCCCCTGCGAATCACGCTACCGAGGAAGGTGTGCCGTGTCTGTGCCGGGTTCGTGCCGAGAGGGCGCGGGCGCCGGTCAGTCCGCGATGAGGGAATCGAGCGCCGCGCGGATCTCCGCCTCCGGGAGCTCGACGTCGTAGCGCGGGACGCCCTTCCTCTCCAGGAGCACGAGCCGCGGGGTTCCGCCGCGCGCCTTCTTGTCGCGCGCCAGCGCCGCCCAGGCCGCGTCGCGGTCGACCCGCACCGGAGCGGGCGCGAGGATCTCGTCGACCACGTCCGTCTCCATCCCGGAGAGGCGCAGCGCGGCGAGCAGGCCCAACGCGACCGCGTCGCCGTGGGCCAGCTCGTAGCCCGCCGCCGCCTCGAGGGCGTGCGCGAACGTGTGGCCGAGGTTCAGGATCGCGCGCCGGCCGTGCTCGTACGGGTCCGACATGACGATCCCCGCCTTGTACGCCGCGGTCGCGCGCACCATCTGCTCCTCCTCGAGCTCCCAGTACGAGCGCCCGGCGAGGAGGCCCGTCTTCACGACCTCGGCCATCCCCTGCCGCCGCTCGGCCTCGGGCAGCGTCGAGAGGAGCTCCGTGTCGATCACGACCGACTCCGGGAAATGGAACGCGCCCGCCAGGTTCTTGCCGACCGCCAGGTCGATCCCGGTCTTGCCGCCGATCGCCGCGTCCACCTGGCCGACCAGCGACGTCGGCACCGCGATCCACGGGATGCCGCGCAGGTACGTGGCCGCGACGAAGCCCGCGAGGTCGGTGGTCGTCCCGCCGCCGAAGGCGACGAGCACACCGTCTCGCCCGATCCCCAGCCCGTCCCAGAGCGGCGCGACGACCTCGAGCCGCTTCGCCGTCTCGCCCGACGGGACCGGATGCCGCTCGCCGTCGAGCCCGGGATCGTGGAGCGCGAGCACGCGCTCGTCGGCGACCAGCGCGGTCGGGCGCCCGTCGACGAGCCAGTCGAGATCCGCGAGGAGACCGGGCTCCGCGGCGACCTGGAGGCATTCGAGCAGCGCGTCGTCGGCGTTCTCGGCGACTCCGTCGCAGGTCTCCAGATAGATGTCCGCGCGCTGCTCGTAGAGCGCCCGAAACGACGCCTCGTCCTGCGCCAGCGGACGCTTGCCGCCGCGCACACGCGCCCAGGCCAGGTCGACGCCGATCTCGACCCAGACGGTGAACGCCCGCCGCGCGAGCCGCTCGCGCGTCTCCTGGATCGTGACCGCGCCGCCGCCGAGCGCGATGACGCGACGGCTCGTCCGCGGCCAGTGCGTCGGCGACGACCGCCTCCTCGAGCTCGCGGAACTCCGCCTCGCCGCGCTGGTCGAAGAGCTCGGGGATCGGGCCGTGCAGCCGCTCGATCTCCTTGTCCGTGTCCACGAAGGGACGCTCGGTGAGCTGCGAGACCGCCCGGCCGATCGTCGACTTCCCCGCGCCCATGAACCCGCAGAGCGCGAGGTGTCTGCCTAATGCGCCGACCACGGGATGCGCTCGACGTAGGCGCGGTGCGCGGCGACCAGATCGACGATCGCGTCGCCGCCGAACTTCTCCTTCGCCGCCCGGGCGAGCTCCCAGGCGACGCAGGCCTCGGCGACGACTGCGAGCGCCTCGACCGCGGAGACGTCGGAGCGCTCGACCAGCGCCTGCGCCGGCTCGCCGGTCTCGAGGTCGGCCGAGCGCAAGGGCCGCATGAGCGTCGGCAGCGGCTTCATCGCGGCGCGGACGACGATCTCCTCGCCGTCGGACATGCCAGCCTCGATCCCGCCGGCCCGGTTCGTCTCGCGCGAGTAGCCGTCGGCCGCGCGGAAGATCTCGTCGTGCGCCTCGGAGCCGCGCTTGGCGGCGAGCGCGAACCCTTCGCCGATCTCGACCCCCTTCACCGCCTGCGTGCCCATGAGCGTCGCGGCCAGGCGCGCGTCGAGCCGCTCGTCCTTGGTCGCGTAGGAGCCGAGCCCCGGGGGAACGCCGGTCGCCCGCACCTCGACGACGCCGCCGAGCGTGTCGCGGTCGGCCTTGGCCGCATCGACGGCGGCGCGCATCTCGTCCTCGCCCTCGGCGCCGCCCACAGCGACCGCGCGGCCGGAGACCATGATCCCGATCTCGCCGAGCAGCGCCTTCGCGACCGAGCCCGCCGCGACGATGACGGCGGTGTGCCGTGCGCTCGCGCGCTCCAGGGCGTTTCGCGTGTCGTCGTGCCCGTACTTCATGACGCCCGCCAGGTCGGCATGGCCGGGGCGCGGCAGCGTGACCGCCTCCTTGCCCTTGCCGGTCGGCTCGCCCTCGGGCGGCCACGGGCTCATCCCCCACGTCCAGTTCTCGTGGTCGCGATTGCGGACGACGAGCGCCAGCGGCGTCCCGAGCGTCTTCCCGTGCCGCAGCCCGGCGAGCACCTCGACGCGGTCCTGCTCGATCTTCTGGCGCGGACTGCGCCCGTAGCCCTCCTGGCGGCGCGCGAGGTCGGCGTCGATCGCGTCGCGGTCGAGCTCGAGCCCGGCGGGCAGGCCGCTCACGATCGCCACGAGGGCAGGCCCGTGCGACTCGCCGGCGGTTTCCAGTCGGAGGCTCACGAACGGGAGAGTAGTGCCGCGCGCATGACGTCGATAGGGGCGGACTCGCCGGTCCAGCGCTCGAACGACGCCGCGCCCTGGCGCAGGAGCACCTCGAGGCCGTCCACGACGGTGCAGCCCGCGAGCGCGCGCCGCGGCCACCAAGGCGGTCGGCTCGCCGTCGTCGCGGTAGGCCAGATCGACCACGGTGAGCGACGGGTCGAGATCCACGAGGGTCTCCTCGCGGACCGGCGTGGCGTTCACGAGGATCGTCGCGTCACCGAGCCCGGGAGGCCAGTCCGCATCGCGCCGCGACGACATGCGCACGGTCGCTCCCGCGTCCTCCAGGGCGGTTCCGACAGCGTGAGCCGCGCCCCCGGCACCCAGGATCAGCACGTGCGCCCCGTCGGCGTCGACCGCGTCGACCACGGCGAGCCCGTCCGTCGAGGAGCCCGAGAGCTTCCCGTCGCGGATCACGATCGTGTTCACCGAGTTGGCGCGCCGGGCGAAGTCGTCCACCTCGTCGAGGAACGGGATGACCGCGGCCTTGTACGGCACGGTCACGTTCGCGCCGGCGAACCCGTTCTCGGCGAGCGTGCCGACCGTCTCCTCGAGGAGCTCCTCCTCGAGCGGCATGAGCACGTACTTCCAGTCGAGCCCGAGCGCCGCGAAGGCGGCGTTCTGCATGCGGGGCGAGAGCGAGTGCGCGACGGGGTTTCCGAGGAGCCCGACGAGGCTCAGCACTGCAGCCCGCCGCGGGGGTACGCGTCGAACTCGGCCGAGCTGGCCGTGAAGAAATGGCTCTTGCAGTCGGCCTTGCGGATGAAGTAGAGGAAGTCCACGTCGTCCGGGTGCGCGGCGGCCTGGATCGACGCGAGGCCGGGATTCGCGATCGGCGTCGGCGGCAGGCCGGGAACCTTGCGCGTGTTGTACGGCGAGTCGGACTCGAGCTGGCTCTGGAGGATCGCCTGCGTCGGCGGGATGTCGAAGCCGTAGCGGATCGGCGGCATCGATGCCGAGCGTCATCCCGGCCTTCAGGCGGTTGTAGATCACGGCGGCCACCAGACGGGCGCTCCTTCGGGACGATCACCTCCTTCTCGATCAGCGAGGCGATGATCAGCACGTCGTACGGCGGTCAGGTTCTTCGACTCCGCGTACTTCATGTCCACCTTCGCCCAGGCGTCCGAGAACGCGTCGAGCTGCTTCAGGACGAGCTCCTTCGAGGTCGTGTCCTCGGTGAAGTCGTACGTCGCCGGGAAGAGGAAGCCCTCGAGGTTCTCCAGCTCCTGGCCCTTGAAGTCGGCCGGCACCGGGCCCTTCTTCGACGCCTGGAGGTACGCCTTGGCCGTCAGGCTCGTGTCGAGGCCGCGCTTGTTCTTCGCGATCTCGTCCACCTCGGTGACGCGCTTCGCCATCTGCGCGCGCGTGAAGCCCTCGGGGAAGATGATCCGGATCGTCGGCTTCGCCGGGATCGTGGAGGCCGTCGACGTGGGCGGCGGCGGATCGTCGCTCCCGAGCGCCTTCGAGATCCCGAACGCGACCCCGGCCACGGCCGCGAACGCGACGAACACGCCCACGATCACAGCGAAGACGCTGTGCTTCGGCTTGGGCCGCTCGGCGCGGTGCTTTACGTAGGTTGGGCGCTCAGCCATTCGAGATAGGTCGTGAGGAGATGGGCCGCGGCGAGCGCATCCTCGGGTGCGCTGGATCCTGCTTCCTGTGAATTCTGCGCGAGACGGGTGGTGAAGCGCTCGTCGAACGTGTCGATCGGCAGGTCGATCCGCTTCCGGAGCGCCGCGACGAACCGTTCGGTCTCGGCCGCCTGCTCACCTGCCTCGCCCCGCAGGGTGATGGGAAGGCCGACGACGATCCGCTCGGCGTTCTCGTCGCGGGCGAGCTTCGCCACGCGGGCCAGGCCGGCCTCTCCGGCGGCCCGCTCGACGACGCCCAGCGGTCTCGCCACCGTCCCCGTGGGATCCGAGACGGCCACGCCGGTGCGCGCGAGACCGTAGTCGAGCGCGAGAACCTTCACTGGCGGCGATCCTACGAGAGCGCCTCGACGAGCGCCCGCTCCGCCGTCGCGAGCGCCTCGGGGAGCTTCTCGGGATCCTTGCCTCCGGCGCGCGCCATCGTCGGGCGTCCGCCGCCCCCGCCGCCGACGAGCGCCGCCGCCTCCTTGACGATCGCGACCGCGTCGAGGCCGCGCTCCTCGAGGGAGTTGTCGAGGTTCACGACGAGCGAGACCTTGCCGTCGTCGCGCGAGCCGAGCACGACCGCGGCCGGGGCGCTCGCCTGCTTGAGGCGGTCGGAGAGGGCCATGAGCTCGTCCACGCTCTCGGTCTTCGCCTCGGCGACGATCACGGCCACGCCGCCGGCCTCGGTGCGGCGCTCCTCGATCGACCTCGGCGCCGGCTGCGGCCTTCGGCTTCGCCTTGCGCGCCTGGGCCAGCTCGCCGCGAAGCTCCTCGGCCTCGCGCGCGCGGGCGTGGAGCAGCGCGTACGCCTCGCCGGACGTGACCGCCTCGATCCGGCGCACGCCGGAGCCGACCGAGCCCTCGGAGAGGATCGCGAACGGGCCGATCTCCGCCGTCGTGCGGACGTGGCAGCCGCCGCACAGCTCGCGCGAGAACGCCTCGTCCCCGCTCCCACCTCGACCACGCGGACGACGTCGCCGTACTTCTCGCCGAAGAGCGCCATCGCGCCGAGGCGCTTCGCCTCGTCGATCGGCGTCAGGAACGCGTGCACCGGGAGGTTCTCGAAGACGCGCTCGTTCACGATCTCCTCGACGCGGGCGCGCTCCTCGGCGGTCAGCGCCTGGCGGATGGCTGAAGTCGAAGCGCAGCTTGTCGGGCCGCACGGCCGAGCCCGCCTGGCGGACGTGGTCGCCGAGCACCTCCTGGAGCGCCTTGTGGAGCAGGTGCGTCGCGGTGTGGTTCGCGGTCGTCGGGAAGCGGACCTTCCACGGCACGACGGCGCGCACGCGGTCGCCCGCGGCGAAGCCCGAGCCGCGAGAAGAGCAGCGCCTGGTCGTCGCCGAAGCGGTACGCCGCGACGAGCTCCGCCTTCGCGCCATCCTTCTCGAGCCAGCCCTGATCGGAGACCTGCCCGCCGCCGTCGGGATAGAACGGCGACTCGCGCAGCTTCGCGAGGAACGTGCCGTCGCCGAGATCCTGGAGCGCGCCGATCTGCGTGAGCACGTCGGTCGCCTCGTAGCCGACGAACTCGGTCTGGAAGCCGGCCTCGCGGGCCAGCTCGGCCGCGGGGACGTCCTCGCCGCCGCCCGCCGAGCGCGACCGCTCGCGCTGCTCGGCCATCCGCTCCTTGAACCCGTCCGTCGTCGACGGCGAGCCCGCGCTCCTCCGCGAGCTCGACGGTGAGCTCGAGCGGGAAGCCGTAGGTGTCGTGCGAGCTTGAAGGCGTCGTCGCCGGAGACGTTCCCGCCGGCGGCGATCTCGTCGAAGAGCTTCAGCCCGCGCGTCGAGCGTCTCGCGCGAAGCGCTCCTCCTCGGCGGTCAGACGCCGCCTCGATCTCGCGCGCGGTTCTCCTCGAGCTCGGGATAGGCGGCGCCCATGCTCGCGATCGACGGCGCCGGAGAGCCCGGCGAGGAACGGCGACTCGAGCCCGATCCGCTGGCCGTGCTGCGACCGCGCGGCGGATCACCCGGCGCAGGACGTAGCCGCGCCCCTCGTTCGCCGGGGACGACCCGTCGGCGACGAGGAACGTCATCGCGCGGCCGTGGTCGGCGAGCACGCGGTGCGCCTTCGTCGCCTGGTCGGACTCGCCGTAGCGCGACGCCGACTCTCGGCGGCGACCCACTCCATGATCTGCTGGTACGCCGTCGGTGTCGAAGATCGAGTCGACGTCCTGGAGGAGCATCGCGCCGCGCTCGAGGCCGAGGCCCGTGTCGATGTTCTGCTTCGGCAGCGGCGTGAGCGTCCCGTCGTCGGCGAGGTCGTACTCCATGAAGACGAGGTTCCAGAACTCGAGGAAGCGGTCGCAGCTCGCAGCCGGGCGCGCAGTCGGGCCGGCCGCAGCCGTAGCTCGACGCCGCGGTCGAGGTAGAGCTCCGAGCACGGGCCGCACGGGCCGGTGTCGCCGCCGGCCTGCCAGAAGTTCTCGGAGCGCGGCAGCCCGACGATCCGCTCGCGCGGGATGCCTACGCGCAGCCAGCCCTCGAACGGCGACCTCGTCCTCGCCGAGCCCGAGCTCCGGGTCGCCGGCGAAGACGGTCGCCCAGATCCGTGTCGGGGTCGAAGCCCGAGCTGCTCGGTGGACGAACTCCCAGGCGAGGTCGATCGCGCCGTCCTTGAAGTAGTCGCCGAACGAGAAGTTGCCGAGCATCTCGAAGAACGACGCGTGCCGGGAGGTGCGCCCGACGTCGTCGAGGTCGTTGTGCTTGCCGCCGGCGCGCATCACCTTCTGCGCGGTCGTGACGCGCTGCGCCACGGGCTGCTCGACGCCGAGGAACCACTTCTTCATCGGCTGCATCCCGGCGACGATGAAGAGCGTCGTCGGATCGTCGGCAGGCGGAATCACCGACCCGGACGGGCGCCGCGTGTGCCCGTGCGACTCGAAGAACGCGAGGAATCCCTCGCGCAGCTCGGCGGTCGTTCGCATGAGCCGATCGTAGCCGGGGTACCGATGAGTCCGTGGGCCTCGACGGTCTACCGCTAGACGCACAGCAAGGAGGCGACACCATGTTCAAGGACACCAAGGCGTTCAGCAGCTTCTCGGTCCCCGACCTCGGCGAGGCGAAGCAGTTCTACGGCGAGACGCTCGGGCTCGATGTGGAGGAGCTGCCGGAGGGTCTCGCGCTCAATCTCGCCGGCGGCACATCGGTCTTCCTCTATCCCTCGGACAACTACACGGCACCGAAGCACACCGTCCTCAACTTCTCGGTCGAGCGACATCGACCAGGCGGTGAAGGCCCTCAATGAGCGGGGCGTTCGCATGGAGCAGTACGAGGACTTCAACACCGACGAGCGAGGGATCGCGCGAACGACGAGGACGAGGGCCCGGCGGCCATCGCCTGGTTCAAGGACCCGTCCGACCACGTCCTTTCGATCCTGCAGGAGGAGTAGAGCTACTTCCGCGTCAGCTCGTCGCCGCAGCCGGTCTCCGGCGCGCGCTACCCCGAACCCGAGCCGTTCTCCTCGTCCTCGACGAGCTCCTCGCGCATCTTCTCCAGCGAGCGGCGGATGAGCCGCGAGACGTGCATCTGGGAGATCCCGATCTGCACGGCGATCTGCGACTGGGTCAGGCCCTCGTAGAAGCGCAGGTGCAGGATCTTGCGCTCGCGCTCGTCGAGGGCTCTGAGGCCCGGCTCGACGACGGCGCGGTCCTCGCTCAGCTCGAACTCCGGGTCGACCTCGCCGAGCGACTCGAGCGGGTCGAGGTCGTCGCCGTTCTCGCCGCCGCCCGAGGGCGTCGAGAGCGAGAGCGTCGTGTACGCGTGTCCGGTCTCGAGCGCCTCGACCACCGCTTCCTCGTCGACGCCCGCCGCCTTGGCCAGCTCGGGCACGGTCGGGGAGCGGCCGAGCTCGACGGTCAGGTCCTCGAGGAGCTTGGAGAGCCGGACGTTCAGCTCCTGGAGGCCGCGCGGCACGCGGATCGCCCAGCCCTTGTCGCGGAAATGGCGCTTGATCTCGCCGATGATCGTCGGCGTCGCGTAGGTCGTGAGCTCGAACCCGCGGTCGGGATCGAAGCGGTCGATCGCCTTGATGAGGCCGATCGAGCCGACCTGGACGAGATCCTCGAGCTGCTCGCCGCGCCGGTCGTAGCGGCGGGCCAGCGAGCGCACGAGCGGCAGGTACTGCTCGATCAGCTCGTCGCGCGCGGCCTGGTCGCCTTCCTCGTGGTAGCGCCGAAGCAGCTCGCGGTCGTTGCGCCGCCCTTCCTGCGTCACGCGTCGTCCCCGATGACTCCCTTGCGAAGACGAACCCAGGCCGCTCCGTCGCGGCCGTCGATCTCGTACCCGGACGTGGTCGTGTCGAGCAGGCGCGCGAGGCCGACGGCGCCCGGGTCGCGATCCGCGAGCCCGGCTTCGATGCGGTCGCGGTCGAGCGGGCCGAGCACGATCGCGACTTCCCCGTCGGCCACGTGGATCTCCACGTCGAGGCTCTCCGCGTCGGTGCAGAAGTCGTCGGCGAGGAGCGTGTCGAGCGCGAGCTGGACGTCCTCGAGCGCCTCGATCGAGAGTCCCGACTGCGCCGCGAGCCCGCCCAGGACAAGGCGAACCACGCCGTGGTAGGAGCGGCCGGAGGGGACGGTGAGCCTGATCGTGTCGGTCATGCGGGGCCGAGCCAGTCTAGTAACCGCTCTGGCCGGTTCTTACTCGGCCGAGGAGATCAATCCGGCGCCGACGACCGCGTCGCCCTCGTAGAGGACGGCGGCCTGGCCCGGCGCCACGCCGTAGGCCGGCGCGTCGAGCTGGAGCTCGAATCCGTCGCCGCTCGCCGTGATGTCCGCGGGCGCTGCGGGAGAGCGGTAGCGAAGCTTCGCGTCGGCCCGCTCGACCGGCACGTAGAGGCGACCGTCCCGCGAGGAGATCCTGTTGCGCGCCAGCGATTCGTGCGGGCCCACGACGACGGTGTTCGTCGCCGGGATCGCTGCGGAGCGCGAAGACCGGAGCGCCCGTCGAGATGCCGAGCCCACGCCGCTGGCCGGGCGTGAAGCGCCAGTAGCCGTCGTGGCGGCCGACCTCGTTGCCCTCCTCGTCCACGATCGCGCCCTCGGCCACGCCGACGCCGTGCGCGCCGAGGAAGTCGCGGTAGTCGCCGCCCGCGAGGAAGCACGCCTCCTGGCTCTCGGCCCGGCGGGCAGCGGCCAGGCCCGCGGCTTCGGCCTCGGCTCGTACGTCCGTCTTCGTGGACTCGCCGAGCGGGAACCACAGGCGGCCGAGCTCGTCCGGGTCGAGCTGGGCGAGCATGTAGGACTGGTCCTTCTCCCGGTCGACCGCGCGGGCGAGCAGCAGGCGGCCGCGGTGCTCGGCGAGGCGGGCGTAGTGCCCGGTCGCGAGGCGAGACGCGCCGATGCGCTCGGCGAACGCGAGCAGCTCGGCGAAGCGGAAGCTGCCGTTGCAGCGCATGCACGGGTTCGGCGTCTCTCCGCGCGCATAGCCGTCCACGAACGGCGCGACGACCGCCGCGCGGAACTCCTCGCGGAGGTCGAGCGTGACGTGCGGCAGGCCGAGGCCGTGGCAGGTTGCGCGCGCGGCCAGCACCGCCTCCGGAGAGCAGCAGGCGCGCTCGGTGTCGGGGCCGTGCGGGTCGAGCCAGAGCCGCAGCGTCGCGCCGACGGGCTCGAAGCCCGCGTCGCGGACGCGGAGGAGCGTGACCGCGCTGTCGACGCCGCCGCTCATCGCGACCACGACCCGGTTCTCCTCGCCGGGCGCCGAGACGATCTGCGCGAGCGCCTCGTGCAGCGCGTCGCCGGCGAGCGGTGGCGTTGTGACCGCGGCGGCCTCGAGCGGCGTCAGGCCGGGAAGCGCGGCAAGGAGCTCGTCGACGCCCGGGCCTTCTCCCCCGGCCTCGTCGATGCGCCCCTCGTCGATCCGCAGCCGGATCCAGGCGAGGTCGCCGTCACGTGCGGCTGTTCCGGTGGCCTCCATCGGGCGAGGGTAGCGGCGCGATTGGTCCACGCGTGCACCACCGCGCCGTGTCTGCCTCGTACGTGAGGAACCTGGCGAGCCAGGTGGGTGCCTTGCCGGGCGGTGATTAAGCCGGATCCGGACGCGGGCTCCCTCTCAGTAGCTGTTGGTTCTACATTGCGCACGAGGCCACGCACGCGGTCGAGCACGCACAACGCAGCTCTAGCGTGCTCCCTCGGAAAATCTCCATCGAACCGTTCCCTCGCCCTGGACGCCGAGCATCGCGGCGAGCGCCTCCGTCAGCGCGAACTCCTGGCCCTCGCCGTAGCCCTCCTTGCCGACGACGGTCGTGTCCACGGAGACGCCGTTCGCCTCGACGGTGATCCGTGCGCCGCACGGCAGGACGGGGTGCGCGATCCCCTGGAGCGACGCGTCGAGCGTCTCGCCGCAGACGGTCGCCTGTCCGTTCAGATTCGATGCGAGCACTCCGACCGTCGCCTCGCGCCACTGCTCGGTCGCACCGGTTGCCGCGGGCGTCGCCGGCGGGCGCGTCGCCACCGGCCGCGGTGAACGTGAGGCCGGCGAGGATGGCGACGAGCGCGAGAGCGGCCAGGGCCAGCTCGCGCTCGAGGAGCTCTCCGTTCACGCCGGCCCGGTGCCGGCGAGCAGCCTCCCGAACGACTCGCGGACAAGGCCGTCGAACTCGACCGGCAGCGTGCCGTCCGCGTCGGCGAACTGGCGCAGGTGCAGGAGGAGCGCCGCACGTTCCTTGGGATCGCCGCTTTCGGGCGCCGCGTCACGAGAGATTTCCTCGAGATCCCAGATGTTCCACTTCTGCGGGCCGCGCACCGGCATGCGCACGACCTTCTGCGGCGGCGGCGGCGGAACGACGGGTAGAGGCGTCGGCGCGACCGGTTCCGGCGGAGGCGCCGGCGCGGCGACCAGGGGCGCGCGGTCCAGCACGGGCATCGGCTCCGGTTCTGGCTCTGGTTCGGGTTCTGGCTCGGTTCCGGCTCTGGCTCCGGTTCAGGCTCCGGCTCGGGTTCTGGTTCGGGTTCGGGCTCTGGCTCCGGTTCGGGCTCAGGTTCCGGCTCCGGCTCTGGCTCGGGTCGGGTTCCGTGAGGAACCGCGGTCGCCTCGACCTCCGGCTCCACGTCGGCGAGCGGCTCCGATATGGAAACGGGCTCCGGTTCAGGCTCGGGCTCCACGGGGTCGGGCGCGGGCTCGGAAGGCGTCTCCGCCGCCCGTCGCCGCATCGACGGGAGCCGCCACTTGGTCTTCGGCTCGCCCGGCGGTACCTCGGCGGCGGGCTCCGGCTCGAGCTCGATGACGGGCTCGCGGCTCCGGCTCCACGACGGGCTCGGGTTCAGGTTCGGGCTCGGCATCGGCTCCGGCTCTCGACGACGACCGGGGCGGGCGCCTGGACGATCGTCTCCTCGATCTCGGGCGGTGCGGCCGGAGCCGGATCCGAGCCCAGGTTGAACACGACGCGCTTGCGTCCGACGGGAACCCGCATCGAGTACTCACGCGGCCGCGGCGGAGCTGCGGGGCGACTGGCGCGCCAGGGGTCGTTGTCGCGCTTCCAGAGCATCCACTCGATGACGGACGCGACGAGCCAGGCGGCGATGACGCCCACGACGATCCAGACCGGGCGCACGTCGAGCAGGCCGAGCGCGAGCGCGACCGCGACGATCAGGCAGCCGAGGAGGAGCAGCCGGACGAGCGGGATGCCGGGCACGCCTGAATGCTACGGAGACTTACGCGGTGTCGTCTTCGTCTTCGGCGGGCTCGGCCTCTGCGGCCGGCTCCGAAGGCGGTTCGTCGGCGGCCGGAGCGGGCTTGGGCTCGGGCTCCGGCTCTGCGTCCTGGGCGGCGACGACCGACGCGGTGACCGGCGTCTGAGGCGAAGCCGCAACGCTCTGCTGGGCGGCGAGCACGATCGCGTCGACGGCAGCCTGGACGGCCGCGTCGCCGTGGCCGGCCGCTCCGAGGAGCTGCTCGGCGCCCTCGCGGGAGCGCTGCACGATGACCTGCGCCTGGGCCTGCGCCCACTCGAGCGTCTGCTCGACCTCGGCGCGGGCCGCGTTCGTGAGCTCGGTCGCCTGGTGGCGGGCCTGCTCGAGGAGGCGGGCGCCGGAGGCCTCGGCCTCGCGGAGCTCCTGGGCGGAGTCGCGGTTCGTCTTCGTCAGGATCTCGCGCGCCTCGTTGCGGGCCTCGTTCACGACCTCGATGCGCTGGCGCTCGGTCTCCTGGCGGATGCGCTGGATCTCGGACTCCTGCTGCGTGATCGACATCTGGCGCTCGCGAATCTCCTGCTCACTGCGCGCGATCTGCTTGACCGCGGCCTCCTGCGCGTCGCGCTCGATCGTGTCGGCGAACTCCGAGGCGGCGCGCACCAGGTGGAGCGCGTCCATGCGCACGGCGTGGCCCGAAGGCTCGGACGAGGCGCCGCGCGGGGCGGCCTGGAGCACGCGCAGCTGCGCCTGCAAGGAAGTGACGTGGCGCCGGTAGGCCTCGAACGCCTCCTCGACGCGCGAGCGGTCATAACCGTCGGCTGCGGAAGGAAGGTCTTGTGCCTGCGGAAGCGCCGTCAGAGCCTGCGCTGACGGGGCGCGTCGCGGATCGTTCGTGGACATGCTGCGTTTCTCCTCGATCGGGGGCGCCTGCGAACCAGTATTGCTACTCGTCGGCGCGGACGGCAAGCAGGTTTAGCCCTGCTTACGAAGCGTGATTCCGAGTTCGCGCAGAATCTCCTCCGGCATCGGCGGTCGGAGCGCCGCTCAGAGGGTCGGATCCGCTGGAAACCTTTGGGAATGCTACGACCTCGCGAATGTTCGGCTCGCCGGCGAGAAGCGCGCAGAATCGCTCGATCCCCATCGCGAACCCGCCGTGCGGCGGCGCGCCCATCTTCAGCGCGTCGAGGAGGAAGCCGAACTTCTCGTCCAGCTCCTCGTCCGTGAGGCCGAGCGCGCGGAAGATCCGCTTCTGGACCTCCTGGTCGTGGATCCGGATCGAGCCCGAGCCGAGCTCCCATCCGTTCCAGACGAGGTCGTACGCCTCGCTGATCGCCTTGCCGGGGTCGCTCTCGATGAGCTCCTCGTCGCCGGCGCGGATGCCCGTGAACGGATGGTGCGAGAACGTGAAGCGCTCGTTCTGCTCGTCCCATTCGAACACCGGGAAGTCGATCACCCAGAGGAACTCGTCCCGGGCGGGGTCGGCCAGATCGAGCTCGCGGCCGAGGTGCGTGCGCAGCCCGCCGAGGACGCGGCTGGCGACGAGCGGCTTGTCTGCGGCGAAGAGCACGGTCGAGCCGGGCTCCGCCTTGAAGTGCGCGAGCTCGGCCTCCGAGAGGAACTTGGCGATCGGCGAGCGCACCTCCCCGCTCTCGTCGTGGACGAGATACGCGAGGCCCTTCGCGCCCCACTCCTTCGCGAGCTCCTCGAGCCGGTCGAGCTCCGCGCGCGAGAACGCTTTCGGAGCCGTGATGTAGCGGACGGCCTCGGCACCCGAGAAGACGCCGAACTCGGAGCCGCGGGTGAGCTCGGTGGCGTCCTCGATCTCGAGGCCGAAGCGGAGATCCGGCTTGTCCGAGCCGTAGCGCGCCATGACGTCGTGCCAGGTGAGGCGCGGGAACGGCCGCGGCGGCGGCGTGCGCTCGAGCGCCTCGAAGGATGCGACCACCGCCTCCTCGAGGACGTTGAGCACGTCCTCGCGCTCGACGAACGCCATCTCGATGTCGAGCTGGCGGAACTCGAACTGCCGGTCGGCGCGCAGATCCTCGTCCCTCCAGCAGGTGGCGATCTGGTAGTAGCGGTCGAAGCCGCTGATCATGAAGAGCTGCTTGAACACCTGCGGCGACTGGGCCAGCGCGAAGAAGCGGCCCGGCTGGAGGCGCACCGGGACGAGGAAGTCGCGGGCGCCCTCGGGCGTCCCCTTGATCAGGCTGGGCGTCCAGAGGTCGACGAAGCCGAGCTCCTCCATGCGCCGGCGGATGGCGCCGACCACCGTCCCCATGAGACGGAGGCTGCGCTGCATCTGGCCGCGGCGCAGGTCGAGCCAGCGGTAGCGCAGGCGGAGGTTCTCGTCGACGTTCTCCTCGTCGAGCTGGAACGGGAGCGGCGTCGAGCGGTTCAGGATCTCGAGCGTCGTGACCTGGAGCTCGATCTCGCCGGTCGGCAGGTTCGGGTTGACCGCGTCGGCGGCGCGCGGGGCGATCTCGCCCTCGGCGCGAAGGACGAACTCGTTGCGGATCTCGTGGGCGACCGCTGCGGCATCGGGAGCGTGCTCGGGGTTGATGACGAGCTGGCAGATCCCGGTGTGGTCGCGCAGGTCGATGAAGACGAGCCCGCCGTGGTCGCGGCGCGTGTCCGCCCAGCCGGCGAGCGCGACGGTCTTGCCGACCGAATCGGATCGTGGCTCGCCGCAGTTCAGGTCACGCCATTTGCTCAATTTCGCTCCAGTCTCTCCTCGATGCGCGCGGGACACGCGCGCCTTTTCTCATTAGCGTTCAAAGCGGGTGGTGGGCTGGGGTGCCCCGGACGGCGTCCGCAATTTGCGAGATCGGGACCGGCTCGCCGAGATCCTGGCCCCCGCTCCTCAGTGTGGCCGTTTCGCCCTCGACCCGCACGACGATGCGCGCGCCGAGCCGGCCCGCCTGAGTCATCTGGCCCTTGGCCGACCGCCCCGCGTAGTCCGTGTCGCAGCGCAGGCCGTCGTGGCGGAGCTTCGTTAGCTCGACGAGCACCGCCGCTCGGTCGGCGGCCTCGTCCACGGCGAAGAACACGTCGATGCCCGGCTCCTCCGCCGTCACGCCTTCGTGCTCGAGCGCAAGGATCAGCCGCTCGATCCCCGCGCCGAACCCGATGCCCGGCGTCGGCGGGCCGCCGATCTCCTCGATCAGCCCGTCGTAGCGCCCGCCGCCGGAGATGGTTCCCGCCTGGCCGGTCTCGTCCGGGCCGACGAACTCCCAGGTCGTGCGCGTGTAGTAGTCGAGCCCGCGCACGAGCGTCGGGTCGAGCACGTACTCGACGCCGTAGGCATCGAGGTAGCGGCGCACCTCGGCGAAGTGGGCCTCGCAGTCTGCGCAGAGCGAGTCGCCGATCTTGGGGGCCTCGTCCAACGCGGCCCGCACGCTCGGGTTCTTCACGTCGAAGACGCGCAGCGGGCTGGTCGCGCGCTTTCCCCGCGCGTCCTCGTCGAGGACGTCGGCGTTCGCGTCGAGCCAGGCGTTCAGCTTCTCGAGGTACGCGGGCCGGCACGCGGCGTCCCCGATCGAGTTCAGCCGGAGCTCGAACGACTTCACGCCGAGCGTGTCGAGGAGCGTCCGGTAGTACTCGAGCACCTCCGCGTCGATCGCCGGATCCGCCGAGCCGATCGCCTCGAGGGACAGCTGCCAGTGCTCGCGGTAGCGGCCGCGCTGCGGCGCCGCGTACCGGTACATGGGCGCGATCGTGTAGAGCTTGACCGGCTGCGGCTCGCGGTGCATCCCGTGCTCGATGTACGCCCGGCAGATCGGCGCCGTCCCCTCGGGCCGCAAGGTGAGCGAGCGGTCGCCGCGGTCGCTGAACGTGTACATCTCCTTCTGGACGACGTCCGAGCCCTCGCCCGACGTGCGCGCGAAGAGCTCCGTCTCCTCGAAGACGGGCGTCTGGATCGGCCGGTACCCGTAGACGTCGCAGAGGCGCTCCATCGTGCCCGTGACGAACCGCCAGAGCGGCTGGTCGCGCGGGACGATGTCGTGCGTCCCTTTCGGAGCCTCGATGGCGGTCACGACGCGCGGAGCTCGGCGAGAAACGGATTCGTGGCGAGCTCGGCCCCGATCGTGGTCGAGCGGGCCGTGGCCGGAAAACACCGTCGTTTCCGGGGGAAACCGCTCCGCAAGCGAGCGGATCGACGCGATCAGGACGTCCCAGTCGGCGCCGGGCAGATCGGCGCGGCCGACCGAACCGAGGAAGAGGACGTCGCCCGAGAAGAGCGCGCCGTCAGCGGCATACGCGAGGTGTGCGGGCGAATGGCCCGGCACGCGGACGGTCTCGAACGTGATCCCGGCGAGCTCGAGCGTCTCGTCCCCCTGGAGAAGAACGTCCGGGGTGTACGGCCGGAAGGTGACGCCGGGCGGCGTGTAGTCGTTCACCTGCTCGAGGAGCATGCGCTCGCCCTCGGCCATGTACACGGGCGCGCCGGTTCCCTCGGCCAGGTCGGCGACGCCGCCCAGGTGATCCCAGTGGCCGTGGGTGATCAGGATCGCGACGCACTCGGCGCCGAGCTGGGCGAGTTCGAGCCGGATCTCGGCCGCATCCGCGCCCGGGTCGACGACCACCGCCTCGGCCGCCCCGGGGTTGCGGACGAGGTAGCAGTTCGTCCGGATCTGGCCGAGCTCGAGGCGCGTGACGTCAAGGGCCATCAGGCGGCTGAGTCTATCCATGCGGGGTTACACTCCCCGGCCATGGAGAGCTGGATGCTTCCGGAGATTCCGACGCCGGAGGGAAGCCGGTCTCCGGTCGTCCTTCGCAGCGCCGACGAGGCCCGCGCGGTGCTCATCGGACTCGATCCCGGACAGGAGCTCGGCGACCACCAGGTGAAGGAGCACGCCTGGATCGTCGTCGTCGAGGGACGCGCCGAGTTCGAGGCCGACGGAGTCCGCGTCGATGCGGTTCCCGGCACGCTCCTGCACTTCGAGCCCGACGAGCGGCATGCGGTTCGCGCTCCCGAGGGCGCGCGCCTGCTGCTCCTCCTCGCACCGTGGCCCGGCGAGGGCCACTACCGCGGCGACCCGCAGACCTAGCGGCGGCCGGAGCGTAGCGCTTCTGCGCCATGCGGTAGACGAGCGAGTCCACGAGGAACATGAAGGGAAGCAGGAACGCGAGGATGACCGCCGTGTTCCCGAGGATTCCAACGGTGCTCAGGGTCTCCCGACCGGTCGCGTAGACGAACACGAAGACGAGCGGCGCGAAGATCGCCCCGCGGCGGAGAATTCGCTGGAGTGAGGGCTTCGGAACGACCCGGCCGCGGCGGTCGACGATCTCGCCCTTCGGCGTTCCCGTCTTCTCGGCCTTCGGGGCGTTCAGCTCGCTGAGGCGCTCCGCGCTCTCCTCTTCGCCATCCTCGCCTTCGAGGACGTACTCGTACTCGTGGCGCTGGAGCTTCTCGCGCTTGCGCCGCTGCTTGCGGGAGGGCATGGGTCGATTATGCCGTGGTCGGGCTCGGCTACCGAGTCCAGGCGACCCGGCCGGCCTCGATCACCGTCGCCACCTCGGGCCCGCCCAGGTGGTAGGCGAGGTAGCGCCAGTCGGACGTGTCGAGGAGAGCGATGTCCGCGACGTAGCCGGGCGCGAGGCGGCCGCGGTCGGAGCGGCCGAGGACGTGCGCCGCGTTGACCGTGCAGGCCGCGAGCGCCTCGGCGGGCGCGAGGCCGATCTGGGTGCAGGCGAGGTTGCATGCGATCGGGAGGCTCTCGGAGAACGCGCTGCCCGGGTTGAAGTCGGTGGCGAGCGCGACCGCCGCGCCCTGGTCGACGAGCGCGCGGCCGGGCGGCATCGGACGGCCCAGCGTGAGCGCAGCGATCGGGAGGAGAACGGCCGTGACATCGCTCCCGGCGAGCGCTCGGACGCCGGCGTCGCCGGTCGCCTCGAGGTGGTCGACGCTCCGCGCGCCGAGCTCGATCGCGAGCTCCACCCCACCCGCCTCGGTGAACTGGTCGGCGTGGAGCCGCAGCGCGAGGCCTTGCTCGGCGCAGGCCGTGAGGTAACGGCGCGCCTGCGCGGCGTCGAACGCTCCCTCCTCGAGGAAGACGTCAGCCGCTTCGGCGATCCCGGCCGCCTCGGGGAGCACTTCGGCGAGCGCGAACTCGAGGTATGCGTCCGCGTCGGCGAACTCGGGAGGTACCGCGTGCGCGCCGAGCCACGTCGGAACTCCCCCGGCGTCGCGGACCGCGCGGAGCTGCGCGAGCTCGGTCTCGCGGTCGAGCCCGTAGCCGGACTTCCCCTCGAACGTGGTCGTCCCGGAGGCGCGCATCCAGGCGCGGTGCCGCTCGACCGACGCGCGGAGCTCGTCCTCCGTCGCGGCCCGGGTCGCCCGGACGGTCGAGAGGATCCCGCCGCCGGCCGCATGGAGCTCCTCGTAGGACGCGCCGCCCGAGCGCAGCTCGAACTCCCCTGCGCGGTCGCCCGCGAAGCACGGGTGCGTATGGCAGTCGACGAGCCCCGGGATGGCGGCACGACCGCGCCCGTCCACCTCGACGACGTCGCCGTCGATCGGGCCGAGGTCGCGCATCCGCCCCACCTCGGCGATGACGCCGTCGCGGGCGAGGACGTACGCCTCCTCGACGATGTCCAGCCGCCCGAGGGCCTCGCCGCGCAGCGGCGCCTCGGTGCCGGCCGGGGAGACCGCCTGGACGAGATCGCGGACGAGGAGCGTCGACACGCCGCGCGTCGCCTAGACGTCGCGCCCTGGGAGCGCCACACCGTGCTCGGAAGCCGCGTCGAGCGCCTCGTCGTACCCCGCGTCGGCGTGGCGGATCACGCCCATGCCGGGATCCGACGTGAGCACCCGCTCGAGCCGCGCCGCCGCTTCGTCGGTGCCGTCCGCGACGACGACCATGCCGGCGTGGATCGAGTTGCCGATCCCGACGCCGCCGCCGTGATGGACGCTGACCCACGTCGCGCCCGCCGCCGTGTTGACGAGCGCGTTCAGGATCGGCCAGTCCGCGATCGCGTCGGAGCCGTCCTGCATCGCCTCCGTCTCGCGGTAGGGCGAGGCGACCGAGCCCGCGTCGAGGTGGTCGCGCCCGATCACGATCGGCGCGGACACCTCGCCGGAGCGGACGAGCTCGTTGATCGCGAGCCCCGCCTTGGCGCGGGCGCCGTAGCCGAGCCAGCAGATCCGCGCAGGCAGCCCCTGGAACGCCACGCGGTCGCCGGCGATCTCGAGCCACCGCTGGAGCAGCGGGTCGTCCGGGAAGAGCTCTCCGAGCATCGCGTCGATGGCCGCGATGTCGCTCGGCTCACCCGACAGCGCCGCCCAGCGGAAGGGCCCGACGCCGCGGCAGAAGAGCGGCCGGATATAGGCCGGGACGAAGCCCGGGTATGAGAACGCCTCCGTAACGCCGGCCGATAGGGCCTCCCCTCGCAGGTTGTTGCCGTAGTCGAAGACATTGGCACCTGCGCGGGCGTACTCGAGCATTCCGTGCACATGTGTTGCGATCGAGGCACTGGTTTGTTGCAAATACCTGTCCGGATCGGACAGGCGCAGGGCCGCGGCCTCCTCCACCGAGTACCCGGCGGGGATGTAGCCGTTCAGCGGGTCGTGGGCGGCGGTCTGGTCGGTGACGAAGTCGAACGGCTCGCCGCGACGGGCCAGCTCGGGGACGATCTCGGCCGCGTTCCCCAGCAAGCCGACCGACAGCGCACGTCCCTCCGAAGCGGCTGCTCGCACCCGCGCGAGCGCGTCGTCCAGCGAGTCCGACGCCTCGTCGAGATAGCGCGTCTCGAGCCGGCGCTCGATCCGAGTCGGGTCGACCTCGACGCAGAGGATCGCCGCGCCCGCCATCGTCGCGGCGAGCGGCTGCGCGCCGCCCATGCCGCCGAGCCCGGCCGTGAGGATCGTCTTGCCGGACAGGTCGGCCGAGCCGTAGTGCTTCTCCCCCGCCGCCGCGAACGTCTGGTACGTGCCCTGGAGGATCCCCTGGGTGCCGATGTAGATCCAGCTCCCGGCGGTCATCTGCCCGAACATCGTCAGACCGATCGCTTCGAGCCGGCGGAACTCCTCCCAGGTCGCCCAGTGCGGAACGAGCAGCGAGTTCGCGATCAGCACGCGGGGCGCGTCGCGGTGCGTGCGGAAGATCCCGACGGGCTTGCCGCTCTGGACGAGCAGCGTCTCGTCCTCCCCGAGATCGAGCAGCGAGCGAACGAGCGCCCGCAGCGCGGCCGGCGAGCGTGCCGCCTTGCCCGAGCCGCCGTAGACGATCAGCTCCTCGGGATGCTCGGCGACTTCGGGATCGAGGTTGTTCAGGAGCATCCGAAGCGGCGCCTCGGTCGCCCACGAGCGCGCGTGCAGCTCGGTCCCGCGCGGCGCCCGGATCGCGCCCAGGTCGCCGACGAACCGCTCGACCAGCGCGTCGTGCGTCTCGACGCTCATGCGAGCGCTCCGACCTCGGCCTCGACCGCCGCGCCGAGCGCACCGGTGCGGATCGCCTCGGCGACGCGCTCGATGTCCGCGGAGATCGAGCGGTCTTCCGTGACCGCGTCCGAGAGAGCGCGGATCGCACGATGCGCCGCCCTCGTCCCCGCTCCCGGCTCGAGCGGCGCGAGGAACTCGACGCCCTGCGCCGCCGCGAGCAGCTCGATCGCGACCGCCTGCTCCGAGTTCGCGAGCACCTGCCAGCACGTGAGCCCGGAGGCGTTCCCCATGGAGACGTGATCCTCCTGGCCGGCGCTCGTCGGGATCGAGTCGACGCTCGCGGGATGCGCGAGCACCTTGTTCTCCGAGACGAGCGACGCGGCCACGTACTGGGGGATCATGAACCCGGAGTTGAGCCCGCCGTCGGGGGTGAGGAACGCCGGCAGCCCGCCGGAGAGCGACGGGTTCGTCAGCCGCTCGACGCGCCGCTCGGAGATCGACGCGAGCTCGGAGATCGCGATCTTCATCGTGTCGAGCGCGTAGGCGATCGGCTGGCCGTGGAAGTTCCCGTTGGAGACGAGCTCGCGCGAGTCGACGAAGACGAGCGGGTTGTCCGTGGCCGCGTTCACCTCGATCGCGACCACGCCCTCGGCGTAGGCGATGAGGTCGCGGCTCGCGCCGTGCACCTGCGGCGCGCAACGCAGCGAGTACGCGTCCTGCACCTTGTCGCACCAGCGGTGCGCCTCGATGATCGCCGAGCCGTCCACGAGCCGGAGCACGTTCGCGGCCGAGTCGATCTGGCCGGGGAACGGACGCAGCGCCTGGATCTCCGGGCGGAACGCGACCTTGGAGCCCTGGAGCGCCTCGAGCGAGAGCGCGCACGCGATGTCCGCGGCCGCGGCGAGCCGGCGCGCCCGCACGCAGCCGAGCGCGCCCATCGCGCTCATGAACTGCGTCCCGTTGATGAGCGACAGCCCTTCCTTCGCCTGCGGGCGGATCGGTTCGAGGCCCACGCGCGCGAGAGCCTCGTCACCGGGGAGCAGCTCGCCCTCGACGGTCGCGAAGCCCTCGCCCACGAGCGGAAGCGCGAGGTGCGCGAGCGGCGCGAGATCTCCGGAGGCGCCGACCGACCCGCGGCTCGGCACGAGCGGCAGCACGCCGCGGTTCAGGCACTCGAGGAGCAGCTCGACCGTGCCGAGCGCGATCCCCGACGTCCCCTTGGCGAGCGTGTTCGCGCGCAGGAGCATGGCCGCGCGGACGATCTCGTCCGGATAGGGCTCCCCCACGCCGCACGCGTGGCTGCGGAGGAGGCGGAGCTGGAGCTCCTCGGACTGCTCCGGCGGGATCGTCTTCGAGACGAAGCGGCCGAAGCCGGTGTTGATCCCGTACGTGTGCTCGCCGCTCGAGCTCGCGGCCACCTCGTCCACGAGATCGCGGGCGGCCTGAATTCGTTCGCGCGCGACGTCGGAGAGCTCCGCCGGCGAGCCCTCGACCGCAACGGCCCAGACGTCTGCGGCGGTGAGGTCGTCACCGGTCAGGGAAACGGGCACGGGGTGAGTCTAGAACGGGAGCGGGCCCCGGTCGCGAGTAGCGACGCGGGGCCCGCTGAGCCGTCGGTCGGGGTCGTCCTAGCGGACGTACACCTTCCCGGACTTGAGTGTCTGCTCGACCGTCTCGGATCCGTTCCACTTGGACGAGAAGAGCAGCTTGCTGCCGTTCCAGAGCGTGACGCCGATGGAGTCCTTCGTGCCGTGCGAGCCCCTGTCGGTCAGCGTGACCCGCAGGGAGAGCTTGCTCGCGACGGTCGACGTCTTCCACCACTTCGTGACGTCGACGAGCTTCGCGGTCATGCGGATGTCCGCGAGCCCGTAGCACTTCGAGCTCGTCGGGCCGTTGCACGAGCCGCCCGTCGACTTCTCGAAGTCGACTCCGAGCGAGTCGAAGTCGTCGCTCTTGATCAGGTACGTCTTCCCACCGGACTTGAAGGTGATGTCGACGTGGCCGCTCAGGCTCTCCTTCTTGCGCCAGTCCCACCACTTGTCGCGCTTGCCGTCGCGGTACTTGACGTTCAGGCCGAAGCCCATCTTCGTGCCGTTGGTCGCCTTGTAGATGCCGGCGGAGGCGGACATGACCGTCTCGCCCACGGCGGTGATGTGGGTGTCGTCCGGCTCGGCGACCTCGACGACCTGGTCTTCGGTGCCGGTGTAGTAGCCGCCCACGACGATGTCGATGTCGTGGAAGCCCTCACCCATGACGACGGTGCACGAGGCGACTCCGTTGCCCGTGTTCCCGTTCTGGAGCGCAACCGGGAGCGGGCCGCAGAGAACCGTCGAGCCCTCCATGAAGGTGATCGTCGCCTTGCGGACGTCGCCGATGGAGCCGTCGGTCTCCTGGATGGTCGCCCGCAGCAGCACCTTCTCGGTGTGCTTCTTCGCGGGCAGGAAGGTGATCTCGTCGCCTTCGTAGCCGATCTCGATGTCGTCCTCGGCCGCGACGTGGATGTCGAACGACGTGGACGCGGAAGCGCCCGTCTCGTCCGTCACGGTCACGGTGACCGGGTAGGTGCCCGGCGCCGCCGTGATCGTGCCGCCGACCGTCCAGGTGTGCATGCCCGGATCGGCCATCGGGCCCGAGACCGATTCCGCTCGTCAGCGTGGCGCCGGCCGGAAGCCCGGTCGCGGTCGCGGTGAGCTGGGAGCCGAGCGAGTCGGGATCGGTGGCGGTGATCGTCACCGGAGCCATCGGATCGCTGTACTCCACGTTCACGCCGCCGGCCGGTGCGTCGTTCGTCACCGTCGGGGTCGCGTGGATCGTGAAGTCGACGTTCGAGACGTCGAAGTAGACGTTGTCGATCGCCTCGATCTTGATCCGGGCGTGCGCCGAGCCGTCGTACGGCAGGGTCACGGCCTCGGAGCCGTCGTTCGGCGTCGATGCGGCAAGCACGTACGGATACGTGAGGCCGCCGTCGAGCGACAGGCTGATCTTGACGTTGGCGGTCGAGATGGGCGGCAGGTCGGTGCCCGCCACATCCCACGTGACCGTCTGGGTCGAGCCGGCCTCGTACGTCACGGCGCTCGCCTGTGACGTGACGCGGAACGGCCCGGTCGCCGGCGTGAGGAGCAGCGTCGTGTCGGCCGCGTTCACACCGCCCTTGAGGTCACGTGCGGTCAAGCGGAAGTGGAGCGAGAGCGGGGTCGCGTTCGTCCCGGCGAAGCCGACGTAGTCGGACGTCGGGAGGAACTCCGCGAAGCACTCCTTGACGGGAATCGGCACCGGCGGGGCGATCGGCCCGACCGGGCAGGCGCCCGTATCCGCGTTCGTGTTGTTGTCGAGGATCTGCTGGAGATCCGGGAACACCCGCGTCGGCGAGTCGGTCAGGTGGTTCTCGCCGGGCGAGTTGTAGAGGAGCGTGTCCGACTCCGACATGGTCGCCGACTTCGGGAACATGGCGAAGAGCGGGCCGTTCGCCTTGACGTTGTTCATGAGCGCCGTGCCGGCCGCGCCGCCACGGTCGTTCTGCTCCCAGCTGTAGAGCAGCGGATCGCTGTCCGCGTCGGTTGCCGAGCCCGTCAGGGCGAACGGCGTCCGCAGCGGGATCTGGTACTGGACGGGAGCGGTGACGACCGGGATCGCGTTGCCCGGTCGCCGTCATGATCCCCTTGTTGTCGACCGGGCCGCCCTTGTCGAACTCGTTCACCCAGCCCGACGCGCCCGGCGTGAAGTCCTGCACCGCGAACTTGACGGGGACGTTCGTCACCGCGGCCGTTCCGCCGTACGTCAGCTGGAAGCCCGTGTTGTTGAACGTTCCGCCGCCGAAGCCCGCCACCGTGACGGTGACGCCGGCCGGGAGGATCGGCGTGACCGCGGCCAGGATGCCCGCCGCGGAGTAGTTCGTGCCGTTCACGATCGGCGCGGAGACGTTCCCGTCGTAGTTGATCGTGAACGAGTCGAACGCGCCGCCGTGGTTCGTCTCCTCGATGGAGCCGAAGCACCCGCCGCACGAGAGGCCGCTGAACGTCACCGGAGTCACGTCCGTGTTGGCGAGCGCGCCGCCGAACGTGATCGCGAAGCCGGTCGAGGCCGTGCCCGTGACCGTCACGTTCCCGGCGCCGGCAAGCGCCTGGAGCGCGGTCGTCA
The DNA here is from genome assembly GCA_963705875.1 of uncultured Actinomycetes bacterium. Taxonomy (GTDB): domain Bacteria; phylum Actinomycetota; class Thermoleophilia; order Gaiellales; family Gaiellaceae; genus CAVRUF01. The sequence continues at coordinate 1,006,230 of OY970117.1, forward strand.
CGTTCGCGGCGTTGTACTGCAGCCCGCCGCTCCCGATCAGGACGGTGTCGCTCCCGCCGTAGCTCAGGCGGAACGGCGACGCGTAGGTCACGGTGCCGCCGCCGGAGTTGGCGAGTCCGGAGACCGCGTTCTCGAACGTGAAGCTCCGCGGCGTCGGAACCGAGGTGATCGTCACCTGGGCCGGCTGGTTGTAGCCGGCAACTCCGGCCCCGCTGATCGTGACCTGGTCACCGACCGAGCGGTTGTGCACGAGCGTCGTGCGGACGGTCACGGTGGTGCCGACCTCGGAGAGGCCCGGTGCGTTCAGCGTGATCGTCCCGCCGCCCGTCCTGGGCAGGCCCGGCGTCGCGTTGGTCACCGTGAACGCCCGCGACGTGAGGACGGCGTCGACAGTGAACGTCCCGTTGTAGCCGGGGTCGCCCGCGCCCGAGATGGTGATCGAGTCACCGGGCTGGAGCGTGTGGGTCGCACCGGCGGCGCCGGTCGAGACCGTCACCGTGGTGCCGCTCTGCGAGAGACCGCCGAGCTGCGTGGTCCCGTTCGGGGCCGCGCCGATCGCCACCGTGAGCGGCTGGATCGCGTTCGTGGGCTGGTAGCCGGGGCCGAACGTGGCTACCTGCACCTCGTTACCGCCGCCGAAGTGGCGCAGTGCGGCGGACTGGACCTCGTTGATCGCCGCCTGGTTCGACGCCGTGTAGGTGGAGATCTCCTGCAGCGAGCGCTGCGAGAAGTACGGGTCGCTGTGCGGTGAGAGGTCGTCGGTCAGGCAGATGCCCGCGTAGGCCATGACGGAGGAGCCGGAGCCCGACTCGACCGAGGTCGCGGCGCTGCGGTTTCCGCCCGAGCAGTTCAGCTGGTTCCCGTTGAACGGGTGGTTCCCGCTGAACTGATGGCCCATTTCGTGGGCTACGTAGTCAATGGCATAGAAGTCGCCTGTCGGAGTCGGGATGCCCGTGCAGCCCTGCGACTTGTTGGCGCGTCCGACGACGCCGAGGGAGGCGACGCCGCCGCCCGGCTGGCCGAGCGCGAGATGGCCGAGCTCGAAGTTCTCCGAGCCGACGATCTGGCCGGCGACGACGCGGTTGCGGGCCAGTGCGCTGCACCCGGTCACGTTCGCCTGGGCGAAGCAGGCCGCGGCACCGCAGGGACCGTTCGGGGCCGTCGCGTCGGCCCACGTGTTCAGGTTCAGGAGGTCGGTCTGCGCGATCAGCTGGAGCGTGATCGAGAGATCGTCCTCGTAGACCTGGCTCACGCGGTTCATGAGCGCGACCTTGGCCGGGGTGACGTTGGCCGGGCCGCCGTGGTACGTGGAGTAGCCCGGGTCGGTGATGAGAGCGGTGCGGTAGAGGCGCAGGATGTCGCCGGTCGGCGGATCCACCGTCGGATCGTCGTCGCGGACGACCTGGTACGCGTTTCCGGCCGACGACTCGCCGTCGGACGCGGAGACGACGCGGTCGCCGAGCTTGCCGTCGGGATCGGCGACGAAGCTCGCGGAGAACGAGCCGGAGCCGTCCGACGTCGCGCTGACCGTGCGGGTCGCCGCAACGCCCTCGAGATCCGAGATCTCGACCGTGATGGCGGCGTTCTCGGCGAAGCCGCTGCCGTTCACGGTGACCGTGTCGGACGCGTGGTAGTAGCCCTTGTCGATCGAGAGGTCAGCCGCGCTGACGTCGCGCTCGATGAACTGGTTCGTGTCCTTGGGGACCGCGCGGCCGTAGTAGCTCGCGTAGACCGTCTGGTTCGCGAACGAGTACGGATCGATGTACCAGGCGCCGCGTCACCGAGCGGACCGAGGCGTGGAAGCCGATCCGCGAGATGTCCGCATGGATCGTCGCCGTCACGTCGTCGAGACCGCGGCCGCTGTACGTCCCGATGTCGGGATGCTTGGCGGCGAGGCCCGGCGCCATGATCTGCGAACGCTTGATGGCGAACCGCTGGAACTTTCCGGCGGGATCGGGCAGCGAGATGACGAGCTCGTCGTCCGAGGTCGGCGCAGGCGCGGCGGCCAGCATCGACTGGAGGTTCGCCTTGTTCAGTGAGAAGGCCTGAAGATCCTTGGCCACGACAGTGGTCTTGCCGCTGGCCTTCGAGAAGGCCGAGTCGGCCTTCAGCGTCCAGACGCCCTGGACGGTCGTGGAGCCCGACGTGCGCTTGGCTGCCGACGACGGCAGCGCCGCCATCACGGCAATCAGCGCGACGAGGCTCAGAATCACGGCGGCGACGCGACCTCGCGTCACCTTGCGTGTCGATCCATGCATCGCTAATCCCCTTGTTCGAAGTTCTCTCCCCCGCACACCGTCCGAGGTGCGGGCACGCTGAGGCAGTCAACGGTCCCGTCCCGGGTGCGCAATCTTCCGTCAGCGGAGAGGCAGGGTCAAGCCTTTTCGAGCAGGCGGAGCTCGAGAATCTTCCCTGCATCGAGGGCCCCGAGCCGAAGCGCGGCGCCGGCTGCGCAAAGCGCAGCGGAGGCCGGGATGAGCCCGACCAGCTCGCTGCCGGCGACCTCGATCCCGCGCGCGGACGCCTCGGCCTCGATCGCCGCGACGATCTCATGGAGCGGCGCCGCCTCCGGATCGGTCACGTTCATGCTCACCTGGGAGAGCCCCGCGCGCGGCAGGGCGAGGCCGAGCGCCCGCAGGCCGGGGAAGCCGCCACTGCTCTCACGGACAAGTGCAGCGATCTCGCGGGCCGGGCCCGGATCCTCGTTGCGGAGGTTCACGTTGAAGGCGATGAGCGGCGGGCGGACGCCGACGAGCACGGCTCCGGCCGTGGGATGCGGCGCCTCGGGGCCGCGGTCCGGCGCGATCCCCTCGAGGCCTGTGCTGCGGAAGAACCTCGGCTCGCGCCCGTCCTCGGTGAGCCGCCCGTAGAAGTAGACGGGGACGCCGAGCGCCGCGATGCGGTCGGCCACGGCCAGCGCGGCCTCGCGCGCGAGAGCCTCGTCCTCGGGGCGCAGGTAGACGAGCGGGACGACGTCGACGGCGCCGACGCGCGGATGCGCGCCCTCGTGCTCGCGCAGGTCGATCAGGCCGATCGCCGCCTCCACCCCGGCCGCGAGCGTGTCGACGAGCTCCTCCGCGGAGCCGACCAGCGTGAACACCGAGCGGTTGTGATCGGGATCCGTGTGGACGTCGAGGAGCCGCGCGGGCGCGGAGAACGCCCGGCGGAGCGCCTCGATCTTCGCCGGGTCGCGTCCCTCGGAGACGTTCGGGACCGATTCGAGCATCACACGCGCGAGAGTCGCAGAACCGAGAGCACCGCGAGGATCGCGATCACGACGTCGGAGCCCACGCACCAGATGCAGATCGCGTCGATCACGGCGATCTGGAGGTAGAGCAGGTACCCCGCGAACACGGCGCCGGCCAGCGCGAGACCGGCGCAGATGGCGGCCGCGGCCTGCCCGGCGCGAAACGCGGTCGCGAGGATGGCCAGGTAGGCGAGCAGGCCGAGGTACGCGACCGGGATCCCCACCACCTCCGAGTACTTCGACGACTGCACCTTCTCGCAGCCGCCCGAGGTGCAGGCCGGTGCCTCTCCCGCCCAGCGGACGTAGCTCAGGTAGCCGGCGATGCCCACACCGACGAGCGCGAAGACCGCGATCGCCCGGCGCAGGCGCGTCTCGGTCACGAGTTCAGCAGTGCCTCGATCTGCTCGCGCAGGCCGTCGGCGTCGAGCGAGTCGGGCTGGACACTTCTCCAGCTCGGTCGCCGGTCTTGCCCAGCAGGAACGACGGAGTCGAGTCGACGTCGTTTCGCTCGGTCGAAGGCCGAAGCGTCCTCGAGGATCATCGGCGGCGCTTCGCCCGCGGCGTCGGTGAGCATCTGGTCGGCGTCCAGGCCCGGGATGGAGCGCCCCAGCGCGGCGATGAACTCGGACGAGAACCAGCCGGAGTTCTCCGCGCCCTGGTTTCGGTAGATCAGATCGATCGCGTTCCACGCCTTGTCCTGCTGACCCGCGGCGATCGCGATCTCGGCCGCCGACTGCGACTCGTTGCCGATGAACGTGAGCGGCTGAAACTCGATCCGCATCTGTCCCGTGCGCACGTAGTCGTCGACGTACACCGGCAGCGCCTCGCGCGCCCACTCGGCGCAGAACGGGCACTGGAGGTCGGCGAACTCGACCAGCGTGACCGGCGCGTCCGGATCGCCAAGCGACAGGCCGTCCTGCGGAATGCCGTCGAGCATCGCCTCGACCTCGTCCGCGAACGCGAGCTCGCCGCTCGCGGTCGTCTCGGGCGTCGGCTCGTCGCTTGCCCCGAACTTGGACGCGCCGATGAGGACGCCGCCCAGCACGGCGGCGATCCCGAGCGCGATCGCGACCCAGGCCCAGGTCGGCATCCCGCCGCCCGAGCCCTTCGTCTTGACCGGCGGTGGCGCGTTTCGCTCGGCTCTGATCCGCTTGCCCTTGGACACGGACGCATTGTGCGGATTCCGGCCGGACTGCGGCGCCGGTGGCGCGGAAGCCCAGGGCTACACTCGACGTTCTGCCCATGGTGAGCCCGGAAACCCCTGCGCCCAAGTTCAGGCACACGTTCGTGCGCCTGCTCGGCTTCCTGCGCCCGTACCGCTGGTCGCTCGCGATCTCGGTCGTCCTCGCCGTGGGCTCGATGGCCGCGTCGCTCGCGCTGCCGTGGATCATCGGCGACGCGATCGACAACGCCCTCCCGCAAGGGGACAGGCGCGAGCTGACCATGCTCGTCGTGGCGATCGTCCTGCTCGGCCTCGTCCGCGCGGCGATGCTCTCCGGGCGGCGCCTGATCGCCGGCCGCCAGTCGCTCGGCGTCGAGTTCGATCTGCGCAACGCGCTCTACTCGCATCTCCTGCGGCTGTCCTGGAAGTACTTCGACACGCACCAGACCGGCCAGCTCATGTCGCGCGCGACCGTGGACCTCCAGGCGGTGCGCTTCTTCCTCGGCTACGGCCTCATCTTCTTCGGCCAGCACATCCTCACCGTCGTCGCCGTGGTCGCGATCCTCTTCGTCTACGACGTGGAGATCGCCCTGATCGCGCTCGCGATCACGCCGGTCCTCGTGGCGATCGCCTACCAGTACTCCCGCGCGTCGCATCCGATCCTCAAGGACGTCCAGCAGCGGATGGCCGACATGACGACGGTCGCCGAGGAGAACATCGTCGGCGTGAACGTCGTGAAGGCGTTCGCACAGGAGCCGCGCGAGGAGGCGAAGTTCGCCGCGCGCAACGAAGCCGTGTTCTCGCAGTCGATCCGCGCGACGAGGCAGCGCGCGATCTACGTCCCGATCCTGTCCTTCCTCCCCTTGCTCACGCAGGGCGCGGTGCTGCTCGTCGGCGGTCGGCGCGTGATCGACGGCGAGCTCGAGCTGGGCCAGTTCATCGCGATCAACATCTACGTCCTGATGCTGATCATGCCGCTGCGCATGCTCGGCATGTGGATCGGCTCGAGCCAGCGCGCGGTCGCCTCCGGCGAGCGGATCTTCGAGGTGCTCGACGAGCCCGAGGACACCTCCGAGCGGCCCGACCCGCTGCCGCTTCCGGCCGGAGAAGGGCGCCTCGAGTTCGACGGCGTCACCTTCGGCTACGACCCCGCTCGACCCGTGCTCGCCGACGTCTCGCTCGACATCGCTCCCGGCTCGACGGTGGCGCTGATCGGCCAGACCGGCTCCGGCAAGACGAGCCTCACCTCGCTCGTCCCGCGCTTCTACGACGTGCAGCAGGGAGCGGTGCGGCTCGACGGCGTCGACGTCCGCGACCTCCGGATCGGGGAGCTGCGCCGCTCGATCGCGATCGTCGCCCAGGATCCGTTCCTCTTCTCCACGTCCGTGCGCGAGAACATCTCGTTCGGCGCGCCCGAGGCGACCGACGAGGAGATCGAGAAGGCGGCCCGCATGGCGCAGGCGCACGACTTCATCGCGGCGCTCCCCGACGGCTACGACACGGTGATCGGCGAGCGCGGCGTCACGCTCTCCGGCGGCCAGCGCCAGCGGATCGCGATCGCCCGCGCGATCGTCATGAACCCGCGCGTGCTCATCCTCGACGACGCCACCGCGTCCGTGGACGCGACCACCGAGGCGCAGATCCGGCTCGGCCTGCGCGAGGCGATGAAGGGCCGCACGACGCTGATCGTCGCGCACCGGCTCTCCACGATCTCGCTCGCCGACGAGCTGGTCGTCCTCGACCACGGGCGGATCGTCGAGCGCGGCAGCGCGGACGAGCTCTCCGAGACCAGCGAGGTCTACCGCCAGATCGTCTCGCACGGCCTCGCCCAGGCGCGGCTCGCGACCGAGCCCGAGGAGGCGACGGCGTGAGAGTCCACCAGGCCGGCTCCCACCTCATGGATCCGCGCGGCGTCAAGGTCGACGACTGGAGCTGGTCCCAGACCGTCCGGCGCATGAGCGTGCTCGTGCGTCTCACCAAGCCGTACCGCGCGAAGACGATCCTCGCGATCGCCTCGCTCCTCGCCGCGACGGCGACCGCTCTCGCTCCGCCGTACCTCGCGAAGGTCGCGATCGACCAGGGCATCGAGGCCGACGACATGCGGACGCTCACCTGGATCGTGATCGCGTTCCTCATCGTCGGCGTCCTCAACTGGGGCACGTCGACGGCGCAGACGTACTACACGGGCTGGGTCGGCGAGCGGATCCTCACCGACCTGCGCAAGAAGCTCTTCCGCCACCTGCAGCGGCTCTCGCTCGGCTACTTCGAGCGCAACCGCGCCGGCGCGATCATCTCGCGGATCACGAACGACGTGGAGGCGCTCGACCAGCTCGTCACCGACGGCGTCACGAGCCTCGTCCAGAACTCGCTGATGCTGATCGGCTCGGCCGTGATCCTCTTCTGGCTCGACTGGCGGCTCGCGCTGGCGGCGCTCATCGTCTTCCCGTTCATGTCGATCGCGACCGCGATCTTCCGGCGGCGTTCCGCGCGGGCCTACCGGCGCGTGCGCGAGCGGCTCGGCGCGGTCACGGCGTCGCTCCAGGAGGACATCTCGGGCGTGCGCGTCCTCCAGGCGTTCCACCGGGAGGAGCGCAACGAGAAGCTCTTCCGCGACGTGAACGACCACTACCGCGAGGCGAACCAGGAGACGGTCCTGCTCTCCGGCGTCTACTTCCCGTTCGTCGACTTCCTGTCGTCGCTCGCGACCGCGATCGTCCTCGGCTACGGCGGCTACCTCGTCTTCGACAACTCGATGTCGATCGGGACGCTCTTCGCGTTCATCGGCTACCTCGCGAACTTCTTCGATCCCGTCCAGCAGCTCTCGCAGCTCTACAACACGTTCCTCGCCGCGGTCGCCGCGCTCGACAAGATCATCGACGTCCTCGACGAGGAGCCCGAGATCCTGGACAAGCCCGGCGCAACCGACCTCGCGCAGATCGAGGGCCACGTCGCGTTCGAGAACATCCGCTTCGGCTACGGCCAGGGCCCGGAGGTGCTCCACGGGATCTCGCTCGACGTCCCCGCCGGGACGACGGTGGCGCTCGTCGGCCACACCGGCGCGGGCAAGTCGACGATCGCGAAGCTCCTCTCCCGCTTCTACGACCCGCGCGAGGGCGCGATCACGATCGACGGCACCGACCTGCGCGACGTCACGCAGGAAAGTCTTCGCCGCCAGCTCGGCATCGTCCCGCAGGAGGGCTTCCTCTTCGCCGGCACCGTGCTCGAGAACATCCGCTTCGGCCGGCCCGACGCGACGCCCGAAGAGGTGGCCGCGGCCGCGAGCGCGGTCGGCGCCCACGAGTTCATCCTCGCCCTGGAGGACGGCTACGAGACGCAGGTCGCCGAGCGCGGAACGCGGCTCTCGATCGGCCAGCGCCAGCTCGTCGCGTTCGCCCGCGCACTTCTCGCCGATCCCCGGATCCTGATCCTCGACGAGGCGACGTCGAGCGTGGACATCGGCACCGAGCGCCGCATCGAGGAAGCCCTCGCGACGCTCCTCGCCGGGCGCACCGCGTTCATCATCGCCCACCGCCTGTCGACCATCCGCAGCGCCGACCTGATCGTCGTCCTCGAGCACGGCGTCGTGGTGGAGCAGGGAACGCACGAACAGCTTCTCGCGCGCGAGGGCCGCTACCTGGCCCTGTACGGGGACTGGGCTACCGAGGCCGCGTAGCCCGCTACCATCGGCGTCCGCATGAGCGGCGCCAAGGACAAAGGACTCCCCTACGGGCTGATCGCGATCGGCGTCGTGGCCGTCGTCGCGCTCGCGGTGGCCGGCTTCTTCGTCTTCTCGGACTATGACGGCGACGCCTCTCCGGACAAGGTCACGCTCGCCGAGCTCCCCGCCGAGCCGGGCGTGCTCGCGCTCCAGCTCCAGGGCGTGTGGCAGCGTCAGTTCCGGGCCGAAGACCGCGCGTACGAGGACGTCGGCATCGAGTCTCTCGAGAACGCGGCCGACGCCCCGACCGTCTGCAAGCAGGACGCCGGGAACGAGGTCTCGTTCTACTGCGTCGAGAACCACACGCTGTACCTGGACGGCGCCTTCCTCGACGAGGTCGAGGCCGACGGCGGCGCTCTGGCCCGGGTGTACGTCGTCGCGCACCTCATGGGCCATCACGTCCAGGAGGTGCTCGGCATCTACGACAAGGCCGTCGGGCTGCAGCGCAACCCGGACGACGTCCCGCTCGTGCGGCGCCAGCTCGAGCTCGAGGCCGACTGCCTCGCCGGCTTCGGAATCGCCGGGCTCGTGTCGGACACGCTCTCGAGCGAGGAGATCGCGGACGCGATCGAAACGGCGTCCGCCGCGGCCGAGTCGCGCGTGAAGGAATCGCAGAGCAACGCCAACGCGGAGACGTGGGACAACGCCCCGGTGGACGATCAGGTGGAGTGGGTCGAGACCGGCCTGGGACTCACCGATGTCGGCGCCTGCGACACGTTCGGCGGCCAGGTAACCGAGGTTCCGCCTCGCTAGACTGAAAACCCCGGTGCGGGGTCGTCTAATGGTAGGACGCCTGACTCTGGATCAGGTAGTCAAGGTTCGAGTCCTTGCCCCGCAGCCTCTCGAAAGCCCCGCTCAGGCGGGGTTTTCTTTGTGCCAGGGCCGCGGATCGTCCCGGAGGAGCGAGTAGAGCAGCACGTCGTGGTTCGTGCCGTCGTTGAAGAACGCGCCGCGCACCGTTCCCTCGAGGACGAAGCCGCACTTCTCGGCGATGCGAGCGCTCGCCTCGTTGCCGACGGCGATGACGAGGTGGATCCGGTGTTGCTTCTTCGTCGCGGTCAGGTAGTCGACGAGTAGCTGGACCGCCTCGGTCGTGTAGCCGTGGCCCGCGTGCTCCTCGCCGTACAGCTGGTACGAGAGCTCGAACGCGTCCCAGTAGCTGACCGGCACGAAGAACTGGATGTGCCCGACGATCTCCTCGTCGTGCCAGATGAGGAGCGTCCCGTCGTCGCGCTCCCAGAAGCCGTTCTCGGCGAACCGACGCGCGAGCACGGGCTCCGAGACCACGCCGAGCGGGAAATAGGCGCCGCGGTTGCGGATGTCGAGATGCGCCGCGGTGAACGCCGCGAGATCGGCCTGGCGCACCGGGCGCAGCTGAACGCGTTCGCCGACCAGCATGGCCGCCGAGTATAGGTTCGTCCGCTGAGGCGTACGGCCAGAGGCAGGGCAGGCCGTCGGGCGGCGGCGTCCACGGCTCCGATCGCCTTGATCATCATCAACGTCCACTGCCCGCGTTCCGACAGGCAGACGACGGCGTAGGGGTTGTCGTGCGGATCGAGCCGCTCCACGGCCGACGCTCGCGCCTCGGCTCGCGCGGACGTCAGAGTCAGCGCGCCGGTCGAGGCGGAGGCCGCGCCGGCAAGGCTTCCGCCGGCCGCGATCGCCACGAGCGCCGTTGCAAGGATGCGAACCACTCCACGAAACGATACGCCGCCAACCGCGGGTAGGTCACACCGCAATCTGTTCATCCGCAGGATCGAGGCGTATCGTGGACGCGTGAACGACGACCCTGCGGCCGGGCCGCCGACGTTCGATCCGGACCCGCCCGCTCACGAGCCGTTCCCAGGTCCCACGGTCGCGGGCGGCGTGCTCGGCTCGATCTTCTTCCCGGTCATCTCGCTGATCGCGGCGCTCATCCTCATGGGCCGCGAGGCGAACCCGATCCGGCGCGAGACGCTGCGGCGCTGGGCCTTGCTGTCGGGCGGGCTGATCGCCGCGCAGGTGGCTGCTCGTCATCATCGCACTCGCCATCGCTTGTCCGTCTTCAACGGCCCCGAGTTCGACCGGAACAAGGAGTGCAACGGCGGCCCTGTGATGGGCGCGTCCGGCGTCGAGGACGAGAACGGCGACGTGGTCTTCCCGTGCAACAACGGCGGCGCCGTGACGCTGAACTTCAGCGAGACCGGCGGGGACGGGCTCGAGGACGAGTAGCGGGCGAGATCCTCGAACCGCGAGGCGCGATTTACTCCGCGGCCTTCACCGTGGCCGCAGCCTGGCCGAACTTCTCGACGACGATGTAGCCGTCGTGCTTCTCGACCACGCGTTCGACGTCCGGTAATTCGTGACCCGACAGAATCGGGAAGCGCGTGGACGACGAGTGCGCGGATTCGTATTCCGACGCCGTCAGGTCGAACGTCTTCGTGCACGACGTGTCGGCGCATCGCAGAGGAAGCTCGTCGCCTCGTCCGGAGGGACGCCAGCGTCGCTGATCTCGTGGATCCGCTCGTTCACGCTGCGGAAGAGCATCTGATTCCGCGCGGCCTTGGTTTGTTTCTCTTCGGACGCCATGTCCGACCTCCCAGCATTCGGCGTTGCCCGCGGCGGGAGGCCTCGGAAGCACTCCGCCTATACCGGCGAGGCTACGAGAGAGGCACTTGAGAAGCGCGCCCGTTGTGCGGCTGCCACCGACGGTAGCACCGCGCTGCGAGCGCTACTAGGCGGCCTGTGAAGGCCGGTGCAGCCGCTCGGGCTGGGAGCTCTGGCGCTCGCGCAGAACGCTGATCAGGGCGCGGACGCAATCCGGGTCGAACTGGGTGCCCGAGTTGAGGCGGAGCTCGAGGAGCGCGTCGCGCTCGCTCATCGCCTTGCGGTACGGGCGCTGCTCGGTCATCGCGCGGAACGCGTCGCAGACCGAGATGATCCGCGCGCCGGCCGGGATCTCCTCGCCCATCAGGCCGTCGGGGTAGCCGCCGCCGTCCCAGCGCTCGTGGCTCGACCTCACCAGTGGAAGCACATCGCGAAGCGGCGTGATCGGCGCCAGGATCGCCTCGCCGGCGATCGTGTGGCTGCGCATGATCCCCCACTCCTCGTCGTCGAGCGGACCCTTCTTGTTCAGGATCGACTCGGGGACGCGAATCTTGCCGATGTCGTGGAAGAGCGCTCCGAGCTCGACGAGCTCGAGCGTCTCGGGCCCGTGGCCCAACTCGCGCGCGACATCAAGCGCGAGCGCGACGACCTCCTGCGTGTGGTCGTGCGTGTACGAGTCCTTCTCCTCGAGCGCGTTCGCGAGCGAGGCAAGCGTCTCGCGGTAGAAGCGCTGCACCGACTCCGTGTGCTCGAGCTGGAAGAGGAGCGCGCCGGCCTGGCGGACGAAGAACTGGCCGAGCTCGACGTCGTCGGCCGTGAAGCGCCGGTCACCCTCGTCGTAGACCTCGACGAGCACGGACGCGTGGCTCGAAGGCTGCATCGCGAGCATGAGCACCGCGTCCATCCCCATCTCCCGGAGCACGAACGCCTCGGTCGGCTCGATGCTCGCGTCGTGGAGGGAGAGCGCCGCCGGGTTGCCCGAGTCGAGCACCGCGACGGTCTGCGGGTAGTCCGAAAGGAGGTAGCTGTAGCCGATCAGCGAGTTCGATCCGCTGCCGCGATCGGGCCAGAACGCGGCGACCTCGTGGAGCCGGTCGCCTTCGACCCGCGAGACCACGGACGCCTTGCCGCCGAGGAGATCCTGAAGCTCACGCGCGGTCGCGCCGAGCAGCGTGTCGGCGGAATCGGCGGAGCTGAGCCGCTCCAACGCACCCGCGATGCGTGAGAGCGTGCCGCCGCTCGTCGTGTTGGACCATGGTTGCCGCATGAGAAGCCCTCATAGCCTGTTGAAACGGACGCTCCACGGCATCCCCCGTTCGGGGATGCGGACAACGGATGTCAACGCCGGGTTTTCGCGAGCCCTGGTACGTTTATGGCGAGCCTGGCGCATTCGTCTAGGGGCCTAGGACGCCGCCCTCTCACGGCGGTAACACGGGTTCGAATCCCGTATGCGCTATAGACCGAAGCGAGTCTCGCCGCCGCTTCGCGGCGACAAGCGACTCGCTTCGGGAATCTCTTGGGGTCGGGCCGACGGTGAGCCGCGCCAGCCATGTCGGTCGCGGCGGCGACGGCTCGCGTTACGGGTGGAACGTGAACTTGTAGATGTCTGACTGGCCGCTGCGGCAGACGAACCGGTCGAAGTACACGGTGACGCTCGTGTCGGCGTTCACGACCGGGCTCGCAACGATCGCGTCGAGTCCCTTGCGAAGCGAGATCAGGCGCTCGCGCGGGCCGGCCAGCGGATCGCGCCAGATGCCGAAGCCCTTGCCGCAGTCGATGTTCGCGCTCTCCGCGTAGTAGGCGGTTCCGTCGGCCGTGACCGACGCGGCGTACTGGGACTTCCCCTTCGGGTTCGGAAGCTCGGTGGTCGAGTTCGCCGCGATGTCGTGGAGATACGTCTTGCAATGCGCGGGACGGACACACCTCGTCCACACCGCGTAGTTGCCTCGGACGCTCCCGGTCTGCGAGTAGACGCCGTCGCGAGTCTCGCCGAGCTTTCTCTTCACATGGGTCACGAGGTTGAACAGGAAGATCTGTCGTGTATCGCGTGGCGACAGATACCGCATGAACATCAGCCAATCTCCCGAGAGGGAAGCGCAGCACTCGTGTTTGGACGAGTTCACGCCGGCAGGGGGGCTGAACCGAGTACGCGTCGCGAGGTTGAAGAGCTTCACATCCGGGTTTCGCTGCCCCGACTTCCGCTGGCTGTGGACGAGGATGTCCCCGTCGATGCCGCCGGCATTCGTGAAGGCGGTCGTGCCGCTCGGGTTGACCCGGAACTTCGGGCCGCCGCCGATCGGGCGAGCCCAGAGGACGCGCTGGTTCGCCTTGGTTATCGGGCCCTGCGTCCAGGCGAGCCAGTCCACGGACGCCGCCGGCTGCGTCTCGAGGATCTTCGTCGCGACCACTGGACTCGGGTTGGCGATCCCGGCGGCGGCAGGCGCTGCCCCGACGGCGGCGACGAGGATGAGAAAAGCGATGCGACCGAGCACGAGGGCGCTCAGGAAAGCATCATCGCGGGCGAACTTCAAGCATCGCGGGCGTACACTTGAGTGGTGGCCACGCGTGACGCCGCCCATCCAACGACAGCGACCTGCCGGACTGGACGACGTGCTACGCCGGATCAACGCTCTTCGCACCTCGAACGGCGTCGATCCGCTCTACGAGCTCCCGCTGCGTGTACTGCCTGGGAAGGCGGCGGTTGCGTCCTCGAGCGCGCGTTCGAGGACCTCGGCGTCTCGTTCGTGAGCTACCGCTTCGCGGTCGGGCGCGGCGTGAAGTTCGAGCACGGGCTCGGGGACTTCATCCGCGCGTTCGACGCGGGGCGCCACCCCGAGCTTCGCGGCTAGCTCTACTTCCGCTGGTTGGCGCGTGTGGATGCCGGCCAGGTCGACCGCGATCGCGAAGAGCAGGGCGCCCGCCCAGAAATTGACGGGGTCGAACGTGAGCGGCTCTTCGTCTCCGATGATGTCGAAGATGAGCCAGAGGATGAACCAGACGAACGTCACCTAAGCCTCCTTGGTCGCCGCCGCGGCGGATGGGAGCCGCGACGGCGCCAAGGGTAACGCGCTGCAGCTACGCCGGCTGCTTCGCGGTCTCGTTCGAGAGGCGCGTCGCGATCTTCTCGACCTCTCGCAGCGTCTCTTTCTCGTCCTTCAGGTTGGCGTCGAGCAGGTCGACGGCCTCGTCCTCGCCGAGCGCCTTGGCCATGCGGCGGAGACCCTCGTACGCGGCGATCTCGTAGTTCTCCGTGCGCGCGGCCGCGCCGATGTCGACCAGGTCGATCAGCGAGTCGGACGTTTCGTCGGTCAGCTCCTCGTGCTCCGTCTTGAGACCCTCGAAGCCCGGGCACTCCTCGGCCTTCGGCTCCTCGCCGAAGATCTCGAAGACCTTCTCGACGTTCTTCACGTGCTGCTTCGTCTGCTCGAGGTGCGCCTCGAGGCCGGCCTTGAACTCCTCGTCCTGCACCTCGTCGATCAGCTTCGGCAGCGTGCTCGAAGCGAGGTCGCGCTCGACGTAGAGGATGTCGCCGAGCTCGTGGAAGAAGAGCTCCTTCGGGGTCGTGATGTCCGGCATTTGGTCCTCCTTTTCGGTCGGGGTCGAGTCCAGCTACCCGCCCGTGCGGTTTCGAATCACCCGGCGCAGAGGTAAGAGCGGGCCGTGCCGCGCCTTCGCCGCTCCGACTCCTCCGGGCCCGGGATTCGACGCCGGGGACGCGGCCGCGGGTTCGAGTACCTCGGCGAGAACGGGCGGCCGGTCTCGAAGGCCGAGGCCGACCGGATCCGCGCACTCGCCATCCCGCCGGCGTGGACGGACGTCTGGATCTGCGAGCACGAAAACGGCCACATCCAGGCGGTCGGCACCGACGCGGCCGGGCGGCGGCAGTACCTCTACCACCCCGCCTGGCGCGAGCGGCGCGACCGCGAGAAGTTCGACGAGATGATCGAGTTCGCGAAGGCGCTGCCCGACCTTCGTCAGGCCGTCGACGAGGACCTCGGACGCCGCGGCTACGCGCGTGAGCGGGTTCTCGCCTGTGCGGTCCGGCTGCTCGATCTCGGTTTCTTCCGCATCGGCGGCGAGGACTACGCGGAGCAGAACGAGACGTACGGCCTCGCGACGCTCCAGCGCCGGCACGTCCACGTCGAGGGCCCCGAGATGCGATTCGACTTCGTGTCCAAGGGCGGCAAGCGGCGCGTGCAGAGCGTGGTCGATCCGCAGTCGGCGCGGCTCGTCGCAGGGCTGAAGAAACGCCCCGGCCGCGGCGGCCTCCTCTCCTACAAGAAGGGTCAGAAGTGGGTGCAGCTCGGATCCGACGACATCAACCGCTACATCAAGGACGCGACCGAGAACGGCTTCTCGGCGAAGGACTTCCGGACCTGGAACGCAACCGTCCTCGCCGCGGTCGCGCTCGCCGTCTCGGGCGAGGCTCCGCGGTCGAAGACCGCCCGGGAGCGGGTCGTGAAGCGCGCCGTGGACGAGGTCGCGCACTACCTCGGCAACACGCCCACGATCGCGCGGAACTCCTACATCGACCCGCGCGTCTTCGACCGGTTCCGCGACCGGCTGACGATCGGCGGAGTCCTGGACGAGCTCGGCGAGGGCGCCTTCGGCCAGCCGGCCATGCGCGGCGCGATCGAAGACGCCGTCGTCGACCTGCTCGAGCGCGACCTCGACTCGCCCGCCGTCGAGAAGATCTAGCCGGAGCTCGCCGTCTGGTCGTGCGGCGCGCCGACCGGCTTCGACTCGGGCGAGCCGCGCTGGCGCAGGTAGATCGTGAACGCGGCCATCGTCCCGACCGCGAGGAACTCGGACTGCCAGTTCTCGAGCGTGCGCTCCCAGAACTCCGGGTTCTGGACGTAGGTGAGCCACGACACCGGAGCGGCGCCGTGCTCGGCCCCCAGGTCGTTGAACTCGTGCCAGGAGGTCAGCGACTGGCCGAGCCACGAGGCCAGGAAGATCGTCCCCATGACGATGACGAGCGAGTTCTCGTAGATGCGGCGGCGCCAGCCGTCGACCCTGGCCCAGCGGGGCGAGCCGGACTGCGCGTAGGAGCCGACGAGCTGCCGCTCGTCCGATTCGCGCCCGGCGTCCTCGGGCTTCTTCGACTCGTTCGAGCCGCGCTGGACGAGCCAGACCGTCGCGAAGATGAAGAGGCTGAACTGGAGGAACTCGGACTGCCAGTTCTCGAGCACCGCCGCGCCGAAGGCCGACGAGGCGACGAAGCGCAGGTACGAGACCGTCTCGCCCCCGTGCTCGACCTGCTCGGCGTTCACCGCGTGCTGGCCGGCGATCGACTGGCCGACGAGCGCGGCGACGAAGAGGACGAGGAACGCGATCGACAGGCTGTTGTCGCGGATCCAGCGCACGGGATCAGAACCCGCCCAGGCCGATTCCGATGTACACGCCGAGACCGGCGACGATCACGGCGACGTAGAGCGCGAACATCGTGCGCATCCCGCCGACGTTCCCCGGCTCCGGGGCGTTCCCTGCGTCAGCAGCTCGTACGGCGGTCGCGCGCGTCCTTCAGGCAGACGTCCTGGCCCGGGCCGCCGTCGCCCGAGTCGTTGCCCTTCTTGCCGTCGCGCAGGTCGATCCGGTCGTTCCCGGCGCCGCCGAACGCCTTGTCCTTGCCGACGCCGCCGAAGAGGAAGTCGTTGCCGCCGAACCCGAGCAAGGTGTCGTTGCCGGCCATTCCGCAGAGGACGTCGCGCCCGCTGCCGCCCTTCACCTTGTTGGCCGTGCTCGAGCCGGTCTTGCTCACGCCCTTGGCCGAGCCCGCGACGGTGGAGCCGCGCTCGTACGCGCCCTGGTCGATCCCCGGGCCGAAGTAGCGGAAGCGGTTTCCTGCGTCGCCGCGCGGGACCGGATACCCCGCGACACATGAGGCTCCGGCGTTCGCGAGCCTCGAGCCCGACTTCAGCCGGTAGTTGCCGGCGCCCGGATTGACGAACTTGGGCTGACGATGCGTGGTCGTGCCCATCGGATAGCCGCCGACGACGTCGCCCGCCGAGACCGCGTAGGAGTTGTTGCGGTCTCCTGACGCCGTCGTGTCGGCGTCGTTCAGCATCGCGAGCCCGGCGCCGAACACGTTCGCGACCACGTTGTTGTAGACGCGCGCGTTGATCTTGGCCGGCGCGGTCGGGCCGGACACGAGGATCGCGATCGCGCCCCCACCGGGGCTCACGCCGGCGTTCGCGACCGTGTTGTTCAGGATCCCGACTTCGAGACGGGCCTGGGCCGCCGCGCCGACGAACAGCGCGCCGTTGGTCGGGCAGCCGCACCCCGAAGTGTGGTGGATCACGTTGTTCGCGACGGTGGCGCGCACGGTGCCCGATCCGGACGCCGCCAGGTACAGCCCCATCTGGCTGGTCGCGAAGCTGGGCGCCGTGATCGTGTTTCCAACGACCTCGACCTTTCCGGGGCCCGCCGCGACGCCGAGGCCTGTCCCGCTCGCCGACACGTCGTTGTTTCGCACCGAGACCGATCCCTTGGCCGGCGGGTTGTAGAACACCACGAACCCGCCGTCACCGAGAAAGCCCGTGTCGACTCGGAGGCTGTTCCCCGAGAAGACGGTTCGGTGCGTCCCCGTCGCGTAGTTGACCGTGACTGCCACCTGACGGAACGCGATCCCGCGGATCGAGACGCCTGCGGACGCGCTCGCCACGCTGAAGATGAGGCTCGTCGCGGAGCCGGTGTCCGGCCGATCTTCGGTTTGAAGCCCTTGGCGGCCTCGAGGTTGAGCGCCTTGCCGAGCGTCATCCCGGGAATCGGGACGAGCGCATTCGTGCGGAGGCGAATCGTCGTTCCCTCCGGTGCCGCGGTCATGCACGCGGCCAGCGTCGCGCCGCAGCCCGGATACGTGCGAATCGCGGCAGAGGACGGAGCTACGGGCAGAAGCGCAGCGGCGGCGACGGTGATCACAACGACGCGTCCGATCACGCTCTCAGCGTACTCCCCTCCGCGTCAGCAGCTCGTACGGCGGTCGCGCGCGTCCTTCAGGCAGACGTCCTGGTCCGGGCCGCCGTCGCCCGAGTCGTTGCCCTTCTTGCCGTCGCGCAGGTCGATCCGGTCGTTGCCCGCGCCGCCGAACGCCTTGTCCTTGCCGAGCCCGCCGACGAGGAAGTCGTTCCCCGCGAGCCCGAGAAGCGTGTCGTTGCCGCCCAGCCCGCAGAGGACGTCGCGGCCCTTGCCGCCCTTCAGGCGGTTGCGCCGCGTTCGTGCCGGTCTTGCTCACGCCCTTGGCGGAGCCGCTGATGGTCGAGCCGCGCTCGAACGCGCCGATGTCGAGGCCCGGGCCGAAGTAGCGGAACCGCGCTCCGGCGTCCCGACGCGGCAGCACGAGGCCGGGCACGCACGCCGCGGCCGCATTCGCGAGCCGCGAGCTGTCCTTGAGCCGGTAGTTCGGCCCGTTCGTGTTCTTGAACTTCGGATCCTTGTGCAGGATCGGCCCGATCGAATGCCCGTTCAGCACCGCGCGGGTCGTCGTCGCGAACACGTTGTTGCGTCCCCCGGTGGACAGGAGCCTCGCGCCGGAGTCGATGTAGATCCCTACGTTCACGCGCGCGACGACGTTGTTGTAGACCCGCGCGTTCACCTGGCCGGGGGTTCCGTTCGCCGGGCGGATGTAGAGGCCCGAGGAGAAGTCGCTGAGGCTGGCGCCGATGTTCGAGATCGTGTTGTTCACGAGCCAGAGATCGAGGGTCGCGAGATCACTCGTGCTGTAGAAGTTGAGCCCGTTCGCGAGATCCGCAGTTGCAGTCGCCGACGTGGTGGACGACGTTGTTCGCGACCACCGCGGTCACGTGATCGATCGCCGCGGTGAAGAGGAGCCCGGTCTCGCTGAAGCCGTTTCGTGGCGAGGTGAGCGTGTTGCCCGCGATCGTGACAGTGCTCTTCTGGGCGTAGACCCGGAGCCCGTTGCCGCTCGACGAGATGTCGTTGCCGACGATCGAGATCGGGCCGAAGCCCGCCGTGCCGTGCGACACGGAGAACGCGTCCTCGTTGTTGTGCTCCGAGGCCAGCCGCACCGTGTTTCCCGAGAAGACGGTCTTGTGCTTCCCCGAGGAGTACGTGACGCCGACGGTCGTCTGCCGGAACGTGATGCCGCGGATCGACACGCCCCGGAACCCGTCGGTGACGGAGAAGTTCAGGCGCGCGAGCGGCAGGCCGGTCTTCCCGATCTTGGGCTTGAAGCCCTTGGCGGCCTCGAGGTTCAGCGCCTTCATGACGTTGAGCGAGTCCGGGATCGGGACGAGCGCGTTCGTGCGGAGCCGGATCGTCGCGCCCGCAGGAGCGGCGTTCATGCAGTCGGCGAGCGTGGCGCCGCAGCCCGGGTAGGTCCGCACGACGGCGGAAGCGTTCCCGGCCGGGACGAGCACGGCGACGAGCACGGTCAGCAGGACGATTCGGCGAGCGATTCTCAGGACGACCCCTTCCTCGGAAGGCCCGAAGCCTAGCGCGAGCTACGCTCAATTCAATGGACGACGTTCACTCCTTCGTCGATGCAGTCGAGGCCTTCTGGGGTCACATCGCTGCGGTCGGCTGGGGAGCGCTCCTCCTGGGTTGCCTCATGCACGTCTTCCGGCTGACGGCGCGCGTGCGCGCCTGGCAGAACATCATCCGAGCCGCCTATCCGGACGCGCGCGTCCCGTTCCGCGACGTCTTCTGCGCCTACTGGGCCGGCGTCGGAGTGAATTCGATCACGCCCGCACGCGGCGGCGACATCGTGAAGCTCTACATCGCGAAGCACCGCGTGGACGGGACGACCTATCCGACGCTCGCGTCCTCCCTGCTCGTCGAGACGCTGTTCGACCTCGTCGTCGGGATCTGCATGCTCCTCGCGGCGGTTCAGCTCGGTCTGCTTCCCGGGATCCCGGACCTGCCGCGCATCCCCGCCTTCGACTGGTCGTACGCGGCCGAGCACCGGCAGCTGACCGCGATCTTCTTCTTCGGGGTCCTGCTCTGCATCGTGGCGTTCTCCATGTGGGCGACCAAGCACGTGGTCGCGTTCAAGCAGCGGGTGAAGCTCGGCTTCGCGATCCTCGGCGACTTCCACGAGTACCTCACCCAGGTCGTCTCGTGGCAGGCGCTCTCGTGGGGGTTCCGGGTCGCGACGATCGGCTTCTTCCTGCGCGCCTTCCACATCCCGGTCGACGTGGGACACGGTGCTGACCGTGCTCGTCGTCGGCTCGCATCGCGACCACGCTGCCGCTCACGCCCGGCGGCGCTCGGGACGACGCAGGCGGTCCTCGTGTTCGCACTGCGCGGGCGTCGCGTCGCCGAGCGCCGTCCTCTCGTTCAGCGTCGGCATGCAGCTCTCGACGCTCGTCGTGAACGTCGTGATCGGCTTCGGCTCGATCGCCGCCGTGCTCGGGACGGTGCGCTGGCGCGAGCACGCCCGCGCGCGACGGGCTCATTCCGCCGGAAGCAGCTCCCGGATCGTCCGGGCCAGGGCCTCGAGACTGAACGGCTTGGCGAGGAACGCGTCGGCGACCTCGGTCCAGGAGCCGGCGTCGTCGGTGTGTCCCGTGAGGAGCGCGATGCGCAGCTCCGGGTGGCTCGTGCGCAGCCCGCGGGCGATCTCGACGCCGTCCTCGACCCCGAAGCGCACGTCCAGGAGGAGCGCCGAAACGTCCTCGGCCGCGAGCGTGGCGTCGATCTCGGCTCCGCTCGCCGCCTCGAGGACCCGGTAGCCGTCGTGCTCGAGATTGACCCGGCAGAGGAAGCGCATCGTCGGATCGTCGTCTGCGACGAGAACCGTCGAATTCTCCTGCGCAGACATGCGATTCGAGTCTAGCGGGGTATCATCCGACCCCCATGGAGCGGACGACGCGAACTGGGAGACGGGGCGACTACGGGACAATGGTGGCCGACCTTTGGGAGCGGCTCGGGACGGGGCTCACCCGCCTGGAGCGCGTTTCCGAGGCGCCGCCCGACGTGATCGTCGCCGAGGCCCGAGAGGAGCTCCCGCCCCTCCAGTACAGCCTGCACGCGACCGCCGAGCTGGCGCACGGAATCGATCCGCCGCCCGCCTCCGCGGCCGCTCATCGTGAGCTCGTGGAGGCGCTCGCCCAGGCCCGCGACGCGACGGCCGACGTCGCCGAGGCGGCCGACGACGACGACGAGGAGCTGGTCGAGCAACTCGTCCCGGAATGGCGGGGCGCGCTCTTCCGTGTGCGGCTCGCTCGCCTGCGCGCGCTCGAGAGCACGCCGCTCACGGCGCCCGCCGAGCACCCCGCCGCGCCGGAGCTTCCGCCCGTATCGCGGCTCGCGCTCGTCGCCACGTGCCTCGTCCTGGCCGGCGCGGCGCTCTTCACGGCCGGCGCGGTCTTGGCCGAATGGCCGCTCTGGGCCGCCGGGCTGACGCTCTTCGGCGGCGGATTCATCCTCTTCAGGCCGTAACCGGCGCCCGGCCGCGCGCGTTCTATTCGACGGTGAGTCTCACCGATACCTTGCGAACGGTGCTGCGCGGACGCGCGGCGGAGCCCGACCCGGCGTTTCGGCGCCGGTCCGAGGTCGCCTACAACCGGGCGGTCGAGCACCACCTGCGCAAGCGGCGGATCAGAGCTCGGCGGCGGCTGCGCTGAGACGCGCGAGCGTCTCGTCCCGTCCCAGAAGCTCCATCGACTCGAAGAGCCCCGGCGAGATCTTCGACCCGGTCACGGCCAGGCGGAGCGGGCCGAACGCGTTGCGCGGCTTCAGCTCCAGCCGCTCGGCCATCCCGCGCAGCGCCGCCTCGATCGGCTCGGCGGTGAACGGCTCGGTCGCCGCGAGCACTTCGCTGCGCGTCGGCGAGGATCGGCCCGGCGCCGTCGAGGTCGGCCGGATCCGGCGCGACCCGCTCGAAGAGGAAGCCGGCGAACCCGGGGAACTGACCGAGCGCCGAGATCTTCTCCTGCACGAGCGGCGCGGCGGCGCGGATGATCTCCTCGTCGCCCTCGAACCCGGCCTCACCGAGGTAGGCGACGAGCCGGTCCGCGTACTCCTCGGGCGCGAGCTCGCGCAGGTAGACGCCGTTCATCCATTCGAGCTTCGCGTAGTCGAACGTCGCCGCGCTGTTGCCGATCCGGTCGATGTCGAAGCCCTTGACGAGCTCGGCCGGCGGGATGATCGTCGACTCGGCGTCGAGGCTCCAGCCGAGGAGCGCGAGGTAGTTGACGATCGCCTCGGGCAGGTAGCCCTGCGAGCGGAACTCCTCGACCGAGACGGCGCCGTGGCGCTTCGAGAGCTTCTTGCCGTCCTCGCCGAGGACGTTCGGCACGTGCGCGTAGCGGGGCAGCGTCGCGCCGAGCGCCTCGAGGATCCGGATCTGCTTCGGCGTGTTCGGGATGTGGTCCTCGCCGCGGATCACATGCGTGATCCCGTCGTCCATGTCGTCGAGCGGCGAGGCGAAGTTGTAGGTCGGCCGCCCGTCCGAGCGGAGGAGCACGACGTCCTCGAGCTTCTCGTTCGGGAAGTCGATGCGGCCGCGGACGATGTCCTCCCAGCCCGGTCGTGCCCTCGTCCGGCATGCGGAAGCGGATGGCGCCCTCGTCCTCGTAGGCGTGCCCGTCGGCGAGCAGTTGGCGGGCGACGTCCTGGTGGCGTCCGAGGCGGTCGAGCTGGAACGCGACCTCGCCGTCCCAGTCGAGGCCGAGCCAGGAGAGCGACTCCTGGATCTGCGCGACCGAGTGCTCGACCTCGCGGCCCATGTCCGTGTTCTCGACGCGCAGCAGGAACTCGCCGCTCTCGTGACGGGCGTAGAGCCAGTTGAAGAGCGCGGTGCGGACGCCCCCGATGTGGAGGAAGCCGGTGGGGCTGGGAGCGAAGCGGACTCGGACGGACACGGCTCACTAGGGTAACCGCGTGCAGCTCGGCGCCCACATGTCCACCTCCGGCGGGATCCACACGGCGATCGACCGGATCGAGGCGATCGGCGGCGAGTCGGTGCAGATCTTCACGCAGAGCCCGCGCATGTGGCGGCCGACCGAGCACCCCGAGGAGAACCTCGCGCGCTTCCGCGAGCGGCGCGTCGAGGCTGGGATCGGCGGCGTGCTCGTGCCACGCGATCTACCTCCTGAATCTCTGCTCGCCGGACGACGAGCTCTACGAGAAGTCGGTGGCCACGCTCATGGCGACGATGGACGTGGCGTGCGCGATCGAGGCGGACGGCGTGGTGCTCCATCTGGGATCGCACCTCGGCGCGGGGTTCGACGTCGGTTTGGCGCGGGCCGTCCCGGCGCTGGAGCGCGCGTTGGAGCGAACGAGCGACACGACCTGGCTCCTCGTGGAGGACTCGGCCGGCGCGGGCGCGACGATGGGCCGCTCCGTCGACGAGCTCGTGGCGATCTTCGACCGCATCGACCATCCGCGGCTCGGGCTCTGCCTCGACTCGTGCCACCTCTGGGTGTCCGGCGTGGACGTGACCGACCCGGCCGTGCTCGACGCGACGCTCGACGACGTCGACGCGCGCATCGGCCTCGACCGCCTGCGCGCGCTGCACGTGAACGACGCGGCGAAGGAGCTCGGCTCGAACCGCGACCAGCACGCCGACGTCGGCAAGGGCCTCATGGGCAAGGGCCTCTCCGTGTTCCTCGGCAATCCGCGGCTCCAAGATCTGCCGGCCGTGCTCGAAACCCCGGGCCCGAAGAAGCAGGGCCCGGACAAGGCGGAGATGCGGCGCTTCAAGAAGCTGCATGCCGAAGGCGTCGCCTCGCGCGCGTGATCCGGGGTCCCCATCGCGGATCCCCTGCGGTCAGCCTAGAACGGAAATCCGCGCGTGTGGTGCGCGGAACTGTGCCGACTCTGTGTCAGGCCTTCCTCAGGTTCCTGTGTGCAGCAAGGCGCCGCGCCCCACGGTTCAACCAGACGCCGAGCATCGCACGAGACCGACGAACGCGGTGAAGAACGGCCACATGAACACCGCGACGAAATACAGCCCGCCTTGGGCGCCGTCCCCGTCGCTCGTGATCAGCACGGCCACGAGGTAGGTCGCCCACATCAGCGCTGCGATGACCACTCCCGGCACGACGATGCGGCTGCTCCCGAGGAGGAGCCCGAGCCCGAACGCGACGACGAGGGTCGCGTTCCAGAAGAGCTCGGTGTCCCACGCCTCGTCATGTCCGGTGCGGGCGTTGATCCACCACCAGGCGGCGGCGCTCACCGTCACCGGCAGGACGTACACGCCGTAGTCGGCGAGCGTCCTCGGCCGGAGCCTCATCGGCGCTTCGGCTTCGTGTCCCGCTCGAGCGCCCCGCGGGTGTTCTCGCCCGTGACGCCGTCGATCCCCAGCCCGACCCGCGTCTGGAAATCGCGGACGGCGACGACGAGCTTCTCCCCGTAGTACGGGCCGGGCTTGATCTTGAACTTCTCCCACGCGCCGGGCAGATGCCGGTCGTACCAGGCCGCGAGATCGACCTTCAACTCGGTCACGCGCCGGCCGCGCGAGCCGAGCTTCAGCTCCGGCTTCTGCGCGATCCCGAGGAGCTCCTGGAACACCGCGTAGCGCGCGAGCACGGACTTGCCGTAGTCGCCGCCGGTCGTCCGCTTGTCCGAGTCGCCCTCGCCGTGCCCGGCCAGCGCCCCGCCGGCGCCCGCGTTGTACGCGGAGAGCATGAACTTCGTCCGGTCGGCCTTGCGGACGCCCTTCCCCACGCCGAAGTCGAAGTTGCCGCGCAGCAGTGCCGCCGCGTACTTCGCGGCCGCCCCGACGGGAGGCTTCCCGCCGACGCCGCCCGCGCCGTTCTCGCGCAGGAAGTCCGTGTGCGAGCGATCGTCGATCTGGAAGAGCCCGCGCCCGTGGCCACCGTCGCCGACCACGTCGTTCATGTCCGTCTCCTGGGACGCGACCGCCAGGAGCAGTCCCACGGGCAAGTCCTTCTCGGTCTCTGCGGCGGCCATCGCGCTGGTCCCACTTCTTCGCGCGCGCTCGCGTCAGCTCAGCGGTGAGCGCGGCCTTCGTGAACGGGCGCATGGGGCTCCTAGTCGGCTTCGATCCGCGCGATGACGCGGAACGACGGCTTCCCCTGCGGAAGCTCGAAGAACTCGGGGTTCACGCACCCGAGGTCGTCGCTGCGGTTCTCGTAACAGCTCGAGACCTCGGCGCGGCACATCGGCAGCGGCTGGCGGCGGGCCTTCACGGCGCCGAATCCGATCCGCTGGCCCTGCGCCTCGTTCAGCAGCTCGAGGTCGATCTCGACGTCGTAGACCTTCTGCATGCAGCCCACGTACGTGCGCCCGACCTCCTCGAATGCGTACAGGAAAGGACAGGCCCCTTCGACACAGGCGGCCGGATAGACCACCTTGTCGCAGTGCACCTCGCAGCGTCGACACTCCGTCTCGTCTTGAGGACGAAGTGGCAGCTCCGTGATCACCCTGAGGCGACGTTGCACCTCTCCGATTGTGGGGAAACGGTCAAGGCCCCGCAAGACTTGACAGGGCGGAAAAGCAGGTGTAGGCCGGGGCGGTCTAGGACTCGCCGGTGAGTCTTCGGACGACGCTCAGGACGTCCATCGGCGTGAACGCGTCGTAGTCGGCGTCCACCCCGCGCTCGTCCGTGTCGGCCACGAACCAGTAGGCCTGGACGGTCGTCATCCCGAGCTCGCGCGCGCCCCAGACGTCGGGATAGCGGCGGTCGCCGACGAAGACCGTGTTCGCCGCGGAGACCTCGAGCGCGTCGAGCGCCGCCTGGAAGATCAGCGGGTGCGGCTTGCGCTTCCCGACCGCGGAGGAGAAGACCGCGACGTCGAGCCGCTCGGCCAGGCCCATGCGCTCGAGATCCTCGCGGAGGAGCCACTCCGGATCGAACGCGTTCGAGACGAGCCCGACCTTGATTCCGCGCTCGCGGATCGAGTCGAGAAGCGAGTGCGTGTGGAGCCCGAGCTGGCGCGCCGGCGCCCACGCTTCGTGCTCGGCGACGAGGAACGCGTGCACCTCGTCCTCGGTCGGATCGACGTCGAATCGCGCCAGCACCTCGCGCACGACGCCCGGGTACTCGAGCTCGTCGAGCGTGTCCAAACCGACGAGGAGCGGCAGGTAGTGCTCCCGGAAAACCGCCGCGGTCTCGCCGTGCGGCGGCAGGTCGTCGCGGCCCATCGCGGCGAGGCCCGCCTCCCACCCGGACTCGAGGAGATCGTCCTGGTAGGCGAAGTGGAACAGGGTGTCGCCCCAGTCGAAGAGCACGGCTTCGAGCACGAGGCACAGGGTAGTCTGGCGCGGCCGTGGTACGCCGCATCCTCTTCGCGCTGCTCGCCCTCGGACCGATCACGGTCGTGCTCGACAAGACGACCGACATCGGCGAGATGGAGCTCTTCGTCCTCGCCGCGCTCGCGCTCATTCCGCTCGCCTGGCTGATCGGCGACGCGACCGAGCAGGCGGCGCATCACACCGGGCCCGGCATCGGCGGCTTCCTGAACGCGACCTTCGGGAACGCGCCCGAGCTGATCATCGCGCTGATCGCCGTGAACGAGGGCCTCTTCGAGGTCGTGCGCGGCTCGCTCACCGGCTCCGTCGTCGGAAACCTCCTACTCGTGCTCGGCTTCTCGCTCCTCTTCGGAGGGCGCGGGCCGCTCGACAAGCAGTCGAGCCTCATCGCGTTCGCGCTCGTCGCGTTCGCCACCCTGATGTTCCTGATCCCGGCGATTCCCGGCTTCGAGGGCGACCCCAATCGCCATTCGCTGGCCGTGCTCTCCATTCCGATCTCGATCGTGTTGCTCGTCGTCTACGTCGTGGTCACGAAGATCACCCTGCGCCGGCACGCGGATCTCCACGCCGAGACCGAGACGGAGGAGTCGGCGGGCTGGTCGCTCCGCACCGCGCTCATCGTGCTCACCGCCGCGACCGTCGTGACAGCGTTCGTCGCCGAGACGCTCGTGCACACGCTCGAGGTCTTCGCCCACGAGGTCGGGCTCAGCGAGTTCTTCGTCGCCACCGTGATCGTCGCGATCGTGGGGAATGCGGCCGAGCACGGCGGCGCGGTCGTCGTCGCCCACCGCGGGAAGCTCAAGCTGGCCGCCGAGATCGCGCTGGCCTCCGCGGCCCAGGTCGCGGTGTTCCTCATTCCCGCGGTCGCCCTGCTCTCGTGGCTCATCGACCCGCTCGCGCTCACGTTCCGGCCCATCGAGCTCGTCGTCCTCGGCGGCTCGGTCGTCTTCACCTCGCTGCTCCTTTGGGGCGGCTACTCGACCCGATGGCGCGGCGCGGCGCTCGTAGCCGCGTACGGCGTGTGCGCAACCGCGTTCTACCTCGCCGGCGACAGGTTCGGTTAACCGAACGTTACGACGCGGGGCCACCGCCTTGCGGCTCTCGCCGAGGCTTGGAAGTCTGCTCGTGAACCCAAGGAGGAGGAAACGTGGAAGCAACCGCGACACAGGTCGAGACCCCCGCCGCTGCGGGCGCCGCCGTCTCGGCAAAGGACGTCACCCGCCGGTACGGCGAGGGTGACACTGCGGTCGACGCCCTCCGCGGCGTCTCGCTCGACATCGAAGCCGGCCAGCTCACCTCGATCATGGGCCCGTCGGGCTCGGGCAAGTCGACCCTCATGCACATCCTCGCGGGACTCGACACGCCGACCGAGGGCGAGGTCTGGATCGCCGGCACGCTCATCAACGACCTGAACGACAACCAGCTCACGAAGCTCCGCCGCGAGCACATCGGATTCGTCTTCCAGTTCTTCAACCTGCTCCCGATGCTGACCGCCGAGGAGAACATCACGCTGCCGCTCGAGCTCGCCGGCGGCTCCTACGACAAGGCCTGGGTCGACGACGTGATCGAGAAGGTCGGCCTCTCGGACCGGAAGTCGCACCGCCCGTCGGAGCTCTCCGGCGGCCAGCAGCAGCGCGTAGCCATCGCCCGCGCGCTCGTCTCCAAGCCGACCGTCATGTTCGCCGACGAGCCGACCGGAAACCTCGACTCGAAGACCGGGCAGGAGATCCTCGAGCTGCTTCGCCAGTCGGTCGCGACCTACGGCCAGACCACCGTCATGGTCACCCATGACGCCGTTGCCGCCTGCATCGGCAAGCGCGCGCTCTTCCTCGCCGACGGCGAGATCAAGCGCGAGCTCACCGGCGCCACGCAGCAGGAGCTCCTCGGTGCGATGGAAGAGGTGACCCGGAGGTGATCAAGGTCGCGCTCCGAGGCCTTCTGGGCCGCAAGCTGCGCACCATCCTCACGGCGTTCGCGATCGTCCTCGGCGTCGCGATGATGAGCGGCACGTTCGTGCTCACGGACACGATCGACGCGGCGTTCAAGGGCATCTTCCAGGACAGCTACGCGAACACCGACGCCATCGTGGTCGGCAAGGGCGCCGACATCTCGTTCCAGGGAACCCAGGCCGAGACGCCGCCGTTCTCCGAGGACGTCCTCGAGCAGGTTCGCGCCCTTCCCGGCGTCGGGGCCGCGACAGGAACCGTCTCGGATCTCACCAACACGAAGATCCTCACGAAGGAAGGCAAGGCCGTGAACACGGATGGTGCGCCCTCCTTCGGGCTCGGGATCGACCCGGCCGAGGCCGAGTTCAATCCGCTGAAGCTCCTCGAGGGCACGTGGCCGACCGGTGCGAACGAGGTCGTGATCGACGTCGCCACCGCGGACAAGCTGGGCTACAAGATCGGCGACACGGTCGACATCGCCACGATCCAGCCCACCGAGGAATTCAGGATCACCGGCCTCGCGCAGTACGGCGAGGTGGAATCGCTCGGCTCGGCGACGTTCGCCGTCTTCACGATCCCCGAGGCGCAGCGCCTGCTCGACCGGGAGGGCCAGTTCGACGAGATTTCGGTCGCGGCCGCCGAGGGCACCACGCCCGAGGCGCTCGTCGCCGAGCTCAAGGAGACGCTCCCCGCCGACCAGGTGACCGTGCGCTCGGCCGCCGAGCAGACGGACGAGGACCTCGAGTCGGTCGAGTTCACCAAGTTCATCCGGTACTTCCTGCTCTCGTTCGCCGGCATCGCGCTCTTCGTCGGCGCGTTCGTCATCTTCAACACGCTCTCGATCACCGTCGCGCAGCGCACCCGCGAGTTCGCGACGCTGCGGACGATCGGCGCCTCGCGCCGCCAGCTCCTGACGTCGGTGATCATCGAGTCGTTCGTCATCGGACTCCTCGCCTCGATCGTCGGCCTGTTCCTCGGGTTCGGCCTCGCAATCGGCCTGAAGGAGCTGATCGACGCGTCCGGCGGCGGCTTGCCGACAACCAGCTACGTCTTCGCTACGCGTACCTTCGTCGTGGCGATCCTCGTCGGCGTCGTCGTGACGCTCCTCGCGGGGCTCTTCCCGGCCATTCGCGCCACCCGCGTCCCGCCGATCGCGGCGGTACGCGAGGGCGCCGAGCTGCCGAGAGGCCGCTTCGCACGATTCTCGCCGTTCGTGGCGGGCCTGTTCCTCCTCCTGTCGCTGTTCCTGCTCGGCCAGGCGCTCTTCAAGGACGACCTCGACACCGCTCCACGGCTCCTGTCGATCGTCGGAGGCGTGCTGCTCCTCTTCATCGGAGTGGCGATGCTGTCCCGGTGGACGATCAGGCCGCTCGCCGCGGTGGTCGGCTGGCCGGCGACGCGCATCGGCGGCGCCGCGGGCAAGCTGGCCCGCGGCAACTCGACGCGCAACACCGCAGCGAACGGCGTCGACGGCTGCGGCGCTCATGATCGGCGTGGCCCTCGTGACGTTCGTCGCGGTGCTCGCCAACGGGTTCAAGGCCTCGAACCGCGACGCGATCGAGTCGCAGGTGAGCGCCGACTTCGTCATCACGGCGCAGGACGGCTTCACGCCGTTCGTCGCCGGCGCAGGCGACGCGCTCGCCGACTCGGGCGCGGCCCAGGAGGTCTCGGCGGTGCGCTCCGGCCTCGGCAAGGTGTCGAACTCGGATCAGTACGTCACCGGCATCGACCCCGCGGCGATCACCCAGTTCTACAACTTCGACTGGGCCGAGGGCTCCGACGACTCGGTGCTCGCAAACCTCGGCTCGACCGGCGCCATCGTGGCGAAGGACTTCGCCGAGGACAACGACCTCAAGGTCGGCAGTCCGGTCACGGTCCTCTCCGCCGACAACAAGAAGGCGTTCCTCGACGTTGCGGGCATCTACGAGCCGCCGCCGTTCTTCCCGATCCTCGGTGCGGTGTCGATCAACAAGGAGACCTTCGACTCGCTCTACGAGCGGCCGCGCGACCAGTTCGTGTTCGCGAATACGGACGGGGACACGTCCGCGGCGACGACCGAGGCGATCACCACGGCCGTGGCCGACTTCCCGGACGCCAAGGTCCAGTCGCGCGAGCAGTGGATCACGCAGCAGGACGAGGACTTCAACTCGTTCCTCATCTTCATCTACGTGCTCCTCGCCCTCGCCGTCGTCGTCTCGCTCTTCGGCATGGTGAACACGCTCGTCCTGACCGTGTTCGAGCGGACGAGGGAGATCGGGATGCTCCGCGCGGTCGGCATGACCCGCCGGCAGACGCGGCGCATGATCCGGCACGAGAGCGTGATCACCGCCCTCATCGGCGCGGCGCTCGGACTGCCGCTCGGCGTCTTCCTGGCCGTCCTCGTCACGAAGGCTCTGAGCCAGTTCGACGTCAAGGTCGCCGTTCCGTGGGGCTCGCTGATCCTCTTCGCCATCGTGGCCGTGGTCGTCGGCATCCTCGCGGCAATCGCCCCGGCGCGAAGGGCGGCGAAGCTGAATGTCCTACGGGCGCTCCAGTACGAGTAACGAGCTAGTACGGCGTGGGTGCCTCGGCCGCTTCGTCGCGCGGCCGGGGCGCCCTCGCCGGAGTACGCACGGATGAGCGCCGGGATCGCCTCTTCGATGTCGTCGGCGCTGACGTCGAGGTGCGTGACGGCGCGGAGCACGTTCGGCGCCGTCGCGAACGACAGCAGGACGCCCTCGGCCCGGAACCGCTTCAGGAGATCGGCCGCATCCACGCCCGCCGCGTTGGCGTCGAGCTGGACGAAGTTCGTCTCGATCCGCTCCGTGTCCACCGGGAGTCCCGCGTCGGCGAGCGCCTCGCCGAGCCGCCGGGCATTGGCGTGATCGTCCGCGAGCCGCTCGACGTTGTGGTCGAGCCCGTAGATGCCCGCGGCGGCGACGATGCCGGCCTGGCGCATCGCGCCGCCGAACATGTGCTTGAACCGCCGCGCCTTGCCCGCGCGGTCGCGCGAGGTCGCGATGAGCGCGCCGAGGGGACAGCCGAGCCCCTTCGAGAGGCACAGCGTGACCGTGTCGGCCTCGCGTCCCCACTCCGACGGCGACAGGCCGGCGGCCACGGCGGCGTTCATGAGCCGGGCGCCGTCGAGATGGACGGCGAGCCCGTGCGCCCGCGCCTCGGAGACGACGGCCCGGTACTCGTCGAGCGGCCAGACGCGACCGCCCGCGCCGTTGTGCGTGTTCTCGATCGTGAGCACCCGCGTCGGCGCCGCGTGCAGATCGCCGGGCGGGTTGATCGCGGCGCGAACCTCCTCCGGGGGGAACCGGCCCGCGGCGCTCGAAAGAGGCTTCATCACGAGCCCGGAATGAACCGCAGGCCCCCCCAGCTCGTGCAAGAAGATGTGGGAATCGTGAGTGCCGATCAGCTCGTCACCCGGCTCGGAGAGCAGGCGCAGCGCGATCTGGTTTCCCATCGTCGCGCTCGGGAGGTAGACGGCTTCCTCCTGGCCGAGCAGCTCCGCGGCCCGCTCCTCGAGCGCCGTAACCGTAGGATCCTCGCGCTTTTGCTCGTCGCCGACGACGGCCTGGGCCATCGCTTCGCGCATCCCCGGGGACGGCTGCGTGAGCGTGTCGGAGCGCAAATCGATCATGCGTTCAGACTAGTCGTTTTCTGGAAATTTCCCTGCACTCCGCGTCGTCGCCTACCATTTTGGGCGCTGTGATTCATCGGACCGCCCTGATCGTGCTCGTGCTCGCCGCGTTCTTCACGGTGGCGCCCGCAGGGGGTGTCCCGATCCCCGTCATCGCAAACGGGGTGACGATCGGAGACGTCGAGGTCGGCGGCCTCATCGCCGTCGCCGCCCAGGATCGCGTCGAGCGGACGTACGGCCAGCCGATCCATCTGTTCCACAAGGACTCGTCGGTCGCGGTCTCCCCCGCGCGCTTCGGCGCCGAGGCGGCGATCGAGAAGTCGGTGAAGCAGGCGATGAACGCGTCGCCTGGCGCGCACCTCCAGCTGGACGTCGTGATCAAGAAGAAGCAGGTGGACAAGTTCGTCCGCGAGCTCGACCGCCGCTTCGCCAGGAAGCCGGTCAACGCGAAGCTCGTCGGCCTCACCGACAAGCTGAAGCCCGACATCGCGCCCTCGCACCCGGGCCGCGCCGTCGACCGCGCCGTCATGCGGGGCCGCATCCTGGCGGCGCTCCACTCCTCCTACCGCCAGGGGATCATCCCGGTGAAGACCGTCTGGGTCCGGCCCACGGTGAAGAAGGAGGATCTCGGCCCGATGGTCGTCGTCCGCCGCGGCTCGAACCGCCTGTTCCTCTACGACCACGGCAAGTTCGTGAAGAACTTCACGGTCGCGACCGGCCAGGCCGCGTATCCGACGCCGCTCGGCGACTACGAGATCATCATCAAGGAGCGCGACCCGACCTGGAACCCGCCCGACTCCGACTGGGCGAAGGACGCGAAGCCGATCCCGCCCGGCCCCGGCAACCCGCTCGGCACGCGCTGGATGGGAATCTCGTCGCCGGCCGTCGGCATCCACGGCACGCCCGACGCGGCGTCGCTCGGCTACTCGGCCTCGCACGGCTGCATCCGCATGGCGATCCCCGACGCCGAATGGCTCTTCGAGCACGTCGAGGTCGGCACGCCGGTCTTCATCGTCCCGGCGTACGGCTAGGCGCGGGGCAGCGCCTCCATCCGCTCGAGCCACGCCGAGAGGTTCGGGTAACCGCCGTCGAGCGCGAGGTGCTGCGCGCAGATCTGGTGGAAGAGGTACGGGTCGTTCTCCTCCTGGTAGCGGGCGAAGCGGAGGAACGGGAACGCGATCACGTCGGCGGCGCCGAACTCGCCGAAGAGGTACTCGCGGCCGGTGAGGAGCGCCTCGAAGACGTCCCGTGACGCGACCATCTCGGCGGCCAGCTCGGCCACGAGCTTCTCGTCGGGCTTCGGCTTGGAGAGCTCGGCGTCGAGCATGTTCGGCGGGCGCTTCCACACGCGGTTGAACCAGTCCACGAACACGTCGACCTCGGCCCTCCGCGCCGGGTCGGCCGGGTAGAGCGGCGGCTCCGGGTACTTCGCGTCGAGCCACGCGATGATCCGCGCCGAGTCCGAGAGGACGAACTCGCCCTCCACCAGCACCGGCACGAGATCCTGGCCCGACACGCGCCGTACGGGCGTGCGGTCGTCCGCATCCACGTCGACCCATTCGACCTCCACGCCCTTGTAGGCGAGCGCCAGGGCGACGCGCTCGACGTTCGTGGAGAAGGGAATCCGGTAGATCCGCAGCACGGCGGGAATGTACCGTCACGGCATGCCGCCGATCACGCGAGGCTTCCAGGGTCGCCGCCGCGAGGCCGACGACCGGCTCCCTCCCGGGCAGTACCTGACGGACGGCTTCCCGGTTCTCTCGGCCGGCCCGACGCCGCACACGCCGCTCGACCAGTGGACGTTCCGGATCGAAGGGGGCGCCGAGCCGGTGTCGTGGACGTGGGACGAGCTCCTGGCGCTGCCGCGGGAAACCCCGCACGTGGACATCCACTGCGTCACCCGCTGGTCGAAGCTCGACACCGACTGGGAAGGCGTTTCCGTGGACACGCTCCTCGACGCGGTCGATCACGACGCCGCGTACGCGCTCGCGTTCTGCGACGGCGGCTACACGACCAACGTCCCCATCGAGGATCTGACCGGCGACAAGGCCTGGGTCGCGTTCGGCTTCGACGGCGAGCCGCTCGACCCGGAGCACGGCGGCCCCGCCCGGCTGCTCGTCCCGCACCTCTACTTCTGGAAGAGCGCCAAGTGGGTGCGCGGGCTGCGCCTCCTCGACGAGGACGAGCCGGGCTTCTGGGAGACGAACGGCTACCACCTCTACGGAGACCCGTGGCGGGAACAGCGGTTCTGGGGCGACTGACCGGCTGGCGTCCGGTCGAGGTGCTCGAGGCGTACGACGAAACGCCGCGGGTGCGCACGCTCGTCCTCGACGCGCCGGACTGGCCCGGGCACCACGCCGGCCAGCACCTCGACGTGCGGTTGACCGCCGAGGACGGCTACCAGGCGGAGCGAAGCTACTCGATCGCATCCGCGCCCGGCGGGCCCGTCGAGATCACGGTCGAACTGCTCGACGACGGCGAGGTGTCGCCATACCTGGCGGGCGAGGCGGGGCCCGGTGACCAGTTCGAGATTCGCGGCCCGATCGGCGGGTGGTTCGTGTGGTCGCCGGGTGAGGACGGGTCTGTCCTGCTCGTTGGGGGAGGGTCGGGCGTGGTTCCCCTGATGGCGATGGCGCGCCACCGGGCCGCTGTCGGCTCGGATGCGCCGATGCGCTTGCTGTACTCGTCGCGCTCGTGGGAGGACGTGATCTACCGCGAGGAGCTCGAGACGCTCGCGGGTGACGGGCTCGAGGTCGTGCACACGCTGACGCGTTCCCAGCCGAAGGGCTGGAACGGCTACGCGCGGCGGGTCGACCTCGAGCTGCTGCGCGAGGTCGCGTGGCCGGCGGAGGATGGCGCGCGCGCGTTCGTGTGCGGCCCGACCGCGTTCGTGGAGGCGGTGGCATCGGGGCTCGTCGAGCTCGGCTACGACGCGGGCCGTGTGAAGACCGAACGGTTCGGAGCGACGGGATGAGCGCGACCCTCGACGGAAACGCGCTCGGCGGCCTCCTCTTCGAGGTGTTCGGCGTCGAGGTGACCGGCGCGTTCGGCACGTGCGCCCACTGCGGGGCGCGAGGCGAGGTTGCCCGGATGGTCGTCTACATCCGCTGCCCGGGCATCGTCGGGCGCTGCCCCGCCTGCGGCGAGGTGCTCGTGCAGATCGTCGAGGCGCGCGAGCAGCGGTACGTCGCCATGCACGGCCTGCGCTCGCTCGAACTGCCGCGCTCGGGCTAGGCGAGCGACCGGGCCGAGACTCGTTCCTCGCGGACACGGCTCGGCGAGCCATGTCCGCACCCCCGCCCTTCTGAAGGGTGGGGCGCCGCGCCGCCCTCGGACCCGCTTCGAGCGTAACCGCGAAACGCGCACGTGTCTGTCACGGCCTGTGCCGACTCCGCGGCGGTCTCGAAACGATTCAGCGCAGATCAGGAGAAGAACGTGTCTTCGTGGCGATACGGCGGCGCGCAGCAGCACAGGAAGCGGAGCTCCTCCGACCCGGCGCGGATCTGATGCCAGGCGCCCGGCGGAATCAGGATCGCATCGCCCGGCCCGACCTCCCGGCGCTCGCCGTCGACCTCCATCTCGCCCGTGCCGGTGAGCATCACGTACAGCTCCTCGGTCACCGCGTGGTAGTGCCGGTCGGTCTCGCCCCCAGCTTCGACGACCGCCTCGGCGAGGCTCTGGTTCACCGCTCCGCCATCCGCCGCGTCGAGCAACACGCGGATCGTCGAGCCGTCCGCCGTGGTGAACGGCGCGGCATCGTCACGGGAGCGAACCTCCAGGGCTAGACCTCGGCCGCGGTCAGATCCGGGTGCGATTCGAACCCGTACCGGACGACCGTCCGCTTGGCGGCCTTCACCTCGTCCAGCCGGCGAACCGGCCGGTGGTGCGGCGCCGACTTCAGGATCTCCGTGTCCTCGGCGGCCTCGTCCGCGATCGCGCGCATCGCCTCGACGAACGCGTCGAGCCGCTCCTTCGGCTCCGTCTCGGTCGGCTCGATCATGAGCGCCTCCGGGACGATCAGCGGGAAGTAGACCGTCGGCGGATGGAACCCGTAGTCCATGAGCCGCTTGGCGACGTCGAGCGCCGTCGCGCCGTGGTCCTTCTTCAGCGTGCGCGCCGAGAGGACGAACTCGTGCATGCAGAGCCGCTCGAACGGCAGGTCGTAGGCGTCGCGCAGCCGGGCGAGGAGGTAGTTCGCGTTCAGCACGGCCACCTCGGACATGTCCTTCAGGTGCGGCCCGTAGGAGCGGATGTAGGCGTACGAGCGCACGAACACGCCGAACGGGCCGTAGTAGCCGCGCACCTTGCCGATCGACTTCGGCCGGTCGTAGTCGTAGAAGAACCGATCGCCGTCGCGGGCGACCGCGGGCACCGGGAGAAACGGCTCGAGCTGCTTCCGCACCGCGACCGGTCCGCCGCCCGGGCCACCCCCGCCGTGCGGCTGGGAGAAGGTCTTGTGCAGGTTGTAGTGGACGACGTCGAAGCCCATGTCGCCCGGCCGCGAGATGCCGCAGACCGCGTTCAGGTTCGCGCCGTCGTAGTAGAGGAGCGCGCCGGCGTCGTGGAAGATCTTCGCGACCTCCTCGATCCGCTCGTCGAAGAGGCCGAGCGTCGACGGGTTCGTCAGCATGAGCCCGGCCGTGCGCTCGTTCACGTGCTCGCGGAGCTCGTCCACGTCCAGGTTCCCGCGCGCGTCCGTGCCGACCTTCTGCAGCTTGTAGCCGGCCATGGTCACGCTCGCCGGGTTCGTCCCGTGCGCCGTGTCGGCGACGAAGATCGTGTCGCGCGTGCTCGCCCTCGCCGCGATCCTCGAAGTAGGCGCGCATGAGCATCAGGCCGGTCAGCTCGCCCTGGGATCCCGCGGCCGGCTGGAGCGAGACGGCGTCGAGCCCGACGACCTCGGCGAGGATCTCCTGGAGGCGCCACATGAGCTCCATCGCACCCTGCGCGCCGTCCTCCTCCTGGAGCGGATGCAGGTCGCGGAACCCGGGCAGCGCCACGACGCGCTCGTTCATCCGCGGGTTGTGCTTCATCGTGCACGAGCCCAGCGGGTAGAAGCCGGTGTCGACGCCGAACGTCCGGTCGGCGAGCGCCGTGAAGTGGCGGACGATCTCCGGCTCGGAGAGCTCGGGAAGGCGCGGCGGGCTCGAGCGGCGCAGCGCGGCCGGGAGCTCCGGGACCGGGAGGCCGGTGTCCGGCAGCGTCGAGGCGCGGCGGCCCGGCTTGGACTGCTCGTAGATCAGCTGCACGGCGCGCTCCTGTGGAAAACTCGCTGCACATTGATCGGCACGGTTTCGCCGTGTCCCACGCGTGCGCCGCTTCCGCGCTACGCTCGAAGCGGAGGTGGGCGGGGTCGGGGGCCCCGCCACACTGGTGGGCGCGTGCGTGTGCTTGAGGGCTCACGCCAGCACCTCCGCCAGCCGGTCGATGTCGGCCTTCGTCTTCTTCTCGGTCACGCAGACGAGGAGGACGTCGTCCATGCCCTCGTAGTCGCGCCCGATCGCGTAGCCCGGATGGACGCCGGCCTCTCGTGCCGCGCGGATCGCATCGCCCGCCGGACCGTCCGACAGCGCACCGCGAACTCCTTGAACGTCGCCTGCTCCGGGAACACGAGCGGAAGGCCGAGCCGCTCCTTCGCGTACTCGGCGAGGCCGAGGCAGTTCTCCCCCACCTCGCGGAGCCCCTGCGGCCCGAGCCACGACAGGTACATGAGCCCGGCGAGCGCGAGAAGCGTCTGGTTGGTGGTCATGTTGTGCGTCGCCTTCTCGCGGCGGATGTGCTGCTCGCGCGTCTGCAGCGTGAGGACGTAGGCGCGCTTGCCGTCCTCGTCGGTCGTCTCGCCGACGATGCGGCCCGGCATGCGGCGCACGTAGTCCATCCGCGCCGCGAGGAACCCGTAGTGCGGGCCGCCGTAGGCCTGGTAGTTGCCGGCCGGCTGTCCCTCGCCCACCGCGATCGCGCAGCCGTACGCACCGGGCGCCTCGAGCAGGCCGAGCGACATCGGATCGACGTAGGCCACCGGCAGCGCGCCCGCCTCGTTCGCGGCGGCAGCCAGATCCGGCGCCGGCTCGAGACAGCCGAAGACGTTCGGCTGCTGGAAGATCACGCACGCGGCGTCGCCCGCCACCGCCGCAACGTCGTCCGACCGACGTGACGCCGTCGGTGTGCCCCACCTCGACGACCTCGAGGCCGAAGCCCGGCGCGTACGTCTTCACGACCTGGCGCACCTGCGGGTTGACCGTCTCGCACAGGACGACCTTCGAGCGCCCGGTCACGTGCTTGGCCACGTAGCACGCGTCCGCGGCGGCGGTCGGCCCGTCGTAGCCGGACGCGTTCGAGACGTCCATCCCCGTCAGCTCGCAGATCGCCGTCTGGTACTCGAAGATCGCCTGCAGCGTCCCCTGGCTCATCTCCGGCTGGTACGGCGTGTACGCCGTGAGGAACTCCCCGCGGGCCAGCATCGCGTCGACGAACGCCGGCACGTAGTGGTCGTAGATCCCGGCGCCGAGGAACGAGAGCTCGGAGCCCGTGTGCGCGTTGCGCTCGGCGAGCTCCGTCGAGGTGGGCGACGATCTCCTGCTCGGAAAGCGCCGGCTCGAGCGCGAGCTCACCGCGGAAGCGCACCGCCTCGGGAATGTCGCGGAAGAGCTCCTCGACCGAGGCGACGCCGATCGCCGCGAGCATCTCTTCGCGGTCGGAATCCGTGAGCGAAAGAAACGGCAGCGCGCGGCTCACAGGTCTTCGAGCACCTTCTTGTAGGCCTCGACCGTGAGGAGCGAGTCGACCTCGTCGGGATCGGAGAGCCGGATCTTCACGAGCCAGCCGTCGCCGTACGGATCCTCGTTGATCGTCTCGGGCGCGTCGACGAGCGCGGCGTTCACCTCGATCACCTCGCCGGAGAGCGGGGCGATCACATCGGAGACCGCCTTCACGGACTCGACCTCGCCGTAGCTCTCGTCCTTGGCGGTCGCGCCGCCCTCCTCGGGCGCCTCGTAGTGGACGATCTCGCCGAGGGAGTCCTGCGCGTACCAGGTGATTCCCAGCGTCGCCGATGTCGCCGTCGATGCGCGCCCAGTCGTGCTCGTGGTGGTACTTGAGATCGCTCGGATAGCTCTCGTCGGCGGCCATCAGCTCTCCTTCCCCTTGATGAACGGCTTCGGGACGATACGGGCGCGGCGCGGACGGCCGCGAAGGTCGATCGTGATCTCGGTGTCCGGCGCGGCAAGCGCGGCCGGCACGTAGGCGAGCCCGATGCCCTCGTCGAGCATGGGCGACAGCGTTCCCGAGGTGACGACGCCGCCCTCGGCGACCGGCATGCCCGCGCGCGGGATGCCCTTGTCGACCATCGTGAACGCGACCAGCTTCTCGGCCGGGCCCTCCTCCTTCTCGCGGCGGAGAACCTCGACGCCGGTGAACTCCTTGTCGAGCGAGCACGCCCAGCCGAGCCCGGCCGCGATCGGCGTGCGGTCGGGCCCGATGTCCTGGCCGTGCAGCGGGTAGCAGGCCTCGAGGCGAAGGGTGTCGCGCGCGCCGAGTCCGCAGGGGACGACGCCCGCGGCCGAGGATCGCGTCCCACAGGCGAACCGCGTCGCCGGGGTCGCAGCCGAGCTCGCAGCCGCGCTCGCCCGTGTAGCCGGTGCCGCCGATGAAGCACTCGCACGCCGAGCACGTCGCCGCGGCGATGCGTGAACGGCTCGATCTCGATGCCGAGCCGGTCGAGCGCCTCCGGGCCCTGGACCGCGAGGAGCGACCACTCGTCCGAGACGTCGCGGGTCTCCGGCAGCGCGGAATGGTCGGGCTCGACATTCGACGCGTTCACGACGAGGAGGTAGTCGTCCTCGCCGCCGCCCCGGTAGGCGATCAGGTCGTCGGTGATCCCGCCGCGCTCGTTCGTGAGCAGCGTGTACTGCGCCTGCGCGGATCCGATCCGGCCGAGGTCGTTCGAGAGCCGCGCCTGGAGGTAGTCGGTCGCGCCGTCCCCGTCGAGGACGAGCTGGCCCATGTGCGAGACGTCGAAGACGCCGGCCGACGTGCGGACGGCCTTGTGCTCCTCCACGATGGACGTGTACTGCACCGGCATCTCCCAGCCGGCGAAGGGGACGATGCGGGCGCCGAGCTCGGCGTGTCGCTCGTAGAGCGGCGTGCGGCGGAGCGTCTCCACGAGCGCGATCCTAACCGGCTGCGGCCGGCTGGAACCGGGCTGTGAAATGCCGCAGCACGGGCGCCTCGGCGACCAGCTCGTAGGCGGGGACCGCCTCCGGCTTCTCGAGGATCTCCGCCATCGCGTCGGCGGCGTGCTCGAGCTGGCGCGAGGTGTACGTGCGGCGCGGAACCGCGAGCCGCAGGAGCTCGAGCCGCGGATGGCGGTTCTCCCCGGTCGCCGGATCGCGCCCGGCCATGACCGAGCCGATCTCGGCGCCGCGCACGCCGCCCGCGAGGTAGAGCGCGCACGAGAGCGCCCAGCCCGGGGAACCCGGCCGGCGGGATGTGCGGCAGCGTCTCGCCGGCGTTCAGGTAGACGGCGTGGCCGCCGGTCGGCTGGACGACCGAGGCGCCGGCCGCGGCGAGCGTCTCGCCGAGGTACGCGACCTGGTGGATGCGGTGGCGCAGGTACTCCTCGTCCATCACCTCGTAGAGCCCCACCGCGATCACCTCGAGGTCGCGGCCGGCGAGACCGCCGTACGTCGGGAATCCCTCGGTGACGACGCCGCGCATCTGGAGGCCGGTGAAGAACTCCTCGTCGTCGCGGATGGCCACGAAGCCGCCGATGTTCGCGATCGCGTCCTTCTTCGCGCTCATGAGCACGCCGTCGGCGTCGGCCATCATCTCGCGCACGATCTGCGGCAGCGGCATGTCCGCGTAGCCGGCCTCGCGCTCCTTGATGAACCACGCGTTCTCGGCGAAGCGCGCGATGTCGAGGACGAGCTTCTTCTCGCGCTCGCGCGCGACCTGGGCGACCTCGCGGATGTTCGCGAGCGACACCGGCTGGCCGCCGCCCGCGTTGTTCGTGAGCGTCAGCATCACGATCGAGACCTTGTCGCCGTCGGGCCCGTCCAGGAGCTCGACGAGGCGCGCGACGTCCATGTTCCCCTTGAAGGGCGCGTCGGTCGTCGGATCCCCGGCCTCACCGCACGGGAGGTCGAGCGCGATGCCCTCGCGGATCTCGATGTGCGCGCGCGTCGTGTCGAAGTGCGCGTTCGACGGGACGATCTCGCCGGGGTCGATGACGGCGCCGAAGAAGACGCCCTCGGCGCCCCGGCCCTGGTGCGCCGGCACGACGAACGGGAAGCCGAGCACCTCCTCGACCGCCGCCTGGAACCGCGTGAAGCTCTGCGAGCCGGCATAGGACTCGTCGCCGAGCATCATCGCCGCCCACTGCGTGTTCGCTCATCGCGCCGGTGCCCGAGTCGGTCAGGAGATCGAGCTCGACGTCGCGCGCGGCGAGCTGGAAGACGTTCCAGCCGGCGATCTCGAGCGCGCCCTGGCGCTCCTCGCGCGTCGTCGCCCGGATGGGCTCGACCATCTTGATCCGAAACGGCTCGCGGGGCGGGCGCATCGCCCTGGACGCTATCGCGCCCGGGCTACTCGTCGCGGAGGAACGAGGGGACTTCGAGGATGTCCTGCGGGACGTCGAAGCCGCGGCTCGGCTCTTCCGTCGGCTTCTCGGCCGCGCCGTTCTTGCGTTCCTTGCGCCTGCGCTGCTCGCCGAAGCCGGTGGCGATCACGGTCACGCGCACCGAGCCGGCGAGCGAGTCGTTGATGACGGCGCCGAAGATCACGTTCGCGTTCTGGTCGGCCGCCTCGGTGACGACCTCCGCGGCCTCGTTGACCTCGAAGAGCCCGATGTCCGGGCCGCCGCTGATGTTCAGCAGCACGCCGGTTGCTCCGTCGATCGACGACTCGAGGAGCGGCGACG
This sequence comes from uncultured Actinomycetes bacterium, assembly GCA_963705875.1. Classification (GTDB taxonomy): domain Bacteria; phylum Actinomycetota; class Thermoleophilia; order Gaiellales; family Gaiellaceae; genus CAVRUF01. The sequence goes on from OY970117.1 coordinate 1,047,613, forward strand.
ACACGGCCATGCGTGCAGCCTCGCCGGCGCGGTTCGGGCCGTCGGCCTCGCCGATGCCCATGAGGGCCGAGCCGGCGTCGCGCATGATCGTCCGGACGTCGGCGAAGTCGAGGTTGACGAGCCCGGGCACGGTGATCAGGTCGGTGATGCCCTGGACGCCCTGGCGCAGCACGTCGTCGGCCATGCGGAACGCGTCCACGACCGAGGTCTCCTGCTGGACGACCTGGAGCAGGCGGTCGTTCGGGATGACGATCAGCGTGTCGACCTGGTCCTGCAGCGCAGAGATGCCCAGCTGCGCCTGCTCGGCGCGCTTGCGGCCCTCGAAGGAGAACGGCCTGGTAACGACTCCGACCGTAAGCGCACCCAACTCTCGGGCGGTCTCCGCGATGATCGGCGCGCCGCCCGTCCCGGTGCCGCCGCCTTCGCCCGCGGTGACGAAGACCATGTCCGCGCCCTTGAGCGCCTCCTTGATCTCGTCGCGGCTCTCGAGCGCTGCGGTCTTGCCGACCTCGGGATTCGCGCCGGCGCCGAGGCCGCGCGTCGAGGTGGCGCCGATGTGGAGCTTCACGTCGGCGTCGCACATGAGCAGCGCCTGCGCGTCGGTGTTCACCGCGACGAACTCGACGCCCTTGAGGCCTGCGTCGACCATGCGGTTGACCGCGTTGGATCCTCCGCCGCCGATGCCGACGACTTTGATCACTGCTAGATAGCTGCCTGTTTGATCTCTCATAGGTCTGAAGTACGGGTTGAGCGTCCCAGCAGAGTACGCTGTGGAAAAATCCCTGTCAAACACCTAGTTTGCAGGGAGTTATTCCTCAGAGTCTAAAGTCTCACTTGAGGGTTGAGATATCGGACCCGTCACGGCCCGCTCCGGAAGGCTCACGTCGACGTAGCCCACGGCGGGGAGTTCGTCGGGCGGAAGGGCCTTCAGGACGGCGACCGCGGCGGCCATTTTCGCCTCGAGCTCGCGTGGCTCGCCGAGCCTGATCTCGAGCCCCGAGCCGGCCATGATGAGCGTCACGCCGGTCTCCTCCACCTGCGAGTAGAGGATCCTGCCGGGGAGTCGTTTCGGTACGGCCTGGAGCGCGAGGAGCGCCGTCAGCCCGTCGGTGCCGGCGAGGGTCTTCCCCACCACGGGCGCGCTCTCGACCTCGGCCTTGAGCCGGGGGAGCTCCAGCTGGTCGTTCGGCTTGATCGCAGCGAGCACCCGGCCGGTGCGCGCGATCACCCACGCCTTGGCGCCGTCGCGGTAGACCGCGAGCGGAGCCTCGGGCTCCACCTGGACGTTCAGCGTGTTCGGAAACGCGCGGTCGACGTGCGCGGAGCGCACCACCGGGACGGCGGCCAGGGCGCGCTCCACTTCTGCGGGATCGATGGCGACGAGGCTCTTCCCCTCGTACGGGGCGAGCGCGGCGCGGACTTCCTGCTTCATCTCGCCCTTGGCTCCGGTGATCCTGATCGTCTCGACGGAGAAGAGGGTCGTCTGGCGCGCGAGCAGATACCCGAGAGCGAGAGCGGCGACCACGCAGACGGCAATCGCGAGGGCGCGCCAAACGGCACCCGAGGGCATGGACAGCGCAGACCGGCTGGGCGGCGTGCGCGCGACGGCGAGGGCCGCTCTTCGCGACATGCGGGGTTCTTCGCCGCGGGAGGCGCTCGTCCTACGCGGGAATCTCGACCGGCCCGAGGAGCTGCACCTCGGGCTCGAGCCGGACGCCGAACTGCTCGAGCGCGCGCCGTCGCGCCTCCACGATCAGCGCGACCGCATCGGCGGTCGTTGCGCCGCCCGCGTTCTCGATGAAGTTCGCGTGCATGGGCGAGATCGTGGCACCGCCGATCGCGAATCCCCGCAGGCCGCAGGCCTCGAGCATCCGCCCCGCGCTCAGCTCGTGGTCGGGGTTCTTGAACACGCTGCCGAACGTGCGCTTGTTGGTCGGCTGAGCCGCCTTGCGCTGGGCCTGGAGCTCGGCCACGGTCGCCTTGATCTCGTCCACGGGCTTCGGGAACAGCCTGAACTCCGCGGCCGCGACGATCTGGCCCTGCGTCAGCCCCGAGTGCCGGTAGCTGAGGCCGAGCTCGGCCGGCGTCTGCCACCGCGCCCCGTCGGCGTCCGCGACCAGGGCGCGCTCGAGCACCTGGGCGATGTCGCTGCCGTACGCGCCGGCGTTCATCCAGACGGCGCCGCCGACCGTGCCCGGGATCGCGCATGCGAACTCGAACCCGCCGAGGCCCGCGTCGCGGGCGCGGTGGAGGCAGACGGCGAGCGAGGCGCCACCACCCGCGTGGAGCTCCTCCCCCTCGGCGCGCGCTGCCGCGAGATCGCCACTCAGCTTCAGCGCCAGTCCTGGAAAGCCCTCGTCCGCGACGAGCAGGTTCGAGCCGAGACCCACCGGCGCCACCGCGAGCCCTTCGTCGCGCGCCCACGCGAGGAGCTCCACGAGCTCGTCCTCGCTTGTAGGCGCAGCGAAGAACCGCGCCGGCCCGCCCGTGCCGAGCGTCGTGTAGCGCGAGAGCGCAACACCCTCCTCGACGTTCATCGCAATGCCTCCAGGAGCTCTGGCACGACCGCGTCGACGTCGCCCGCGCCGGCGGTGATGACGATCCCACCCGGCCGCGCTTGCGCAGCGACGAGCGCGACCGCATCGGCCGGCGTCGGCGCCCAGCCGACGGCCATCCCCGGGCGGCGTTCGCAGAGGCGCTCGACGAGGAGCTTCCCGGTCAAACCCGCGATCGGCTCCTCGCGGGCGGCGTAGATGTCCGTGATGCAGGCGGCGTCGGCACCGGCGAGCGCGTCGGCGAACTCGCGTGCCAGGTAGAGCGTCCGCGAGAAGAGATGCGGCTGGAAGAGGACGACGAGGCGGCCGTCGGTCAGCTCGCGAGCTGCCGCGATCGTGGCCGCGAGCTCGGTGGGATGGTGCGCGTAGTCGTCGAGCACCTGCACCCCTCCGGCCTCGCCGCGCGCTTCGAGCCGGCGGCCGGCGCCGCGGAAATCGACGATCGCCGCCTCCGCGTCGCTCCGCTCGACGCCGGCGAGCTCGAGCGCGGCCAGGGCGGCGGCGGCGTTGCGGCGGTTGTGCTCCCCGGCGACGGCGAGAGAAAGCGCCACGGGCTCGAGTGCGTCGCCGCGGACGACCTCCACGTCCGGGAGCCCGGCGAGCCATCCGGCGTAGAGCTCCTCGACCTCGGCACGCGAGCCGAACGTCGTGTGGTGGTCGAGGTCGACGTTCGTGATCACGGCGATGCGGGCGGGGAGCGACGCGACAGTGCGATCGGACTCGTCGCCCTCGACCACGAACCAGCCGCTCCCGGCGCGGGCGTTCGCACCGAGCTGCGGCACCTCGCCGCCGATCGCGAACGCCGGGTCGAGCCCGAGCCGGTCGAGGACGAACGCGATCATCGCCGCGGTCGTCGTCTTCCCGTGCGCGCCCGAGACGACGATCGTCGGCGCCTGCGCGGCGAGCTCGGCGAGCAGCTCGGCCCGCGGCTTGCCGTCGATCCGTCCTGCGTACGCGGTCGAGACGATCGCGTCGAAGCCCTCCGGTGCAGGCGGCGGGTCGTCCGAGACGGTCACGTCGATCCCGGCCTCGCGCACCGCGGCCAAGTAGGGCGTCTCCTTGCGGTCCCAGCCGGCCACCTCGGCGCCCCAGCCGCGCGCCACGAGCGCGTAGGCCGAGAGGCCCGCGCCGCCGATCCCGGCGAGCCAGAGCTTGCGGCCCTCAAGCGGTCGCAATGGCGAGCACCTCCTCGGCGATCACGTCGGCCGCGTCAGGCCGGGCGAGCCCGCGCATCGCCGCGCCCATCGCCTCCAAGCCGCGCCGGATCCGCGAGCAGCTCCGTCACCTGCGCGCGCAGCTCGAGCCGCTCCTCGGGGACGACGATCGCGCCGCCGGCCTGCTCGAAGAACCGCGCGTTCTTCGTCTGGTGATCGGCGGTCGCGGACGGATACGGGACGAGCAGCGCGGGCTTCCCCGCGGCGGCGACCTCCCAGACGGAGCCGCCCGCGCGCGCGACCACCAGCGTCGCGGCGGCCAGCGCGGCGCCGAAGTCGTCCGTGAAGCCGAGCAGCACGTAGTCGTCGCGGCTTACACGCGCGCGTAACCCATCGAGGTGCGTCTCCCCGCAGAAGTGGAGCACGGCCGGACCGTCGGCCGCGAAGGCTTCGACGGCGGCCTCGTTCAGCGCCCGCGCTCCCATGCTCCCGCCGAAGATCAGGACGACGGGGCCCTCGGCCGGCAGCCCGAAACGCGCACGCGCCTCGGCCGGATCGGTCACCACCGAGCGTCGCCGGGATCGGCCGCCCGACGACGCGGTACTTGTCGCCGTCGCGGCCCTCGATCGGGAACGAGAGGAAGACGCGCTTGGCGAACGGCGCCGCCCAGCGGTTCGCGAGCCCGAGGTGCGCGTCGGCCTCGGTGAGCGCGACCGGGATCCGCAGGAGCCGCGCCGCGGCAACCATCGGGCCGGACACGTAGCCGCCTCCGCCGAGGACGACGTCCGGCTTCACGCGGCGCAGGATCTTCAGGCAGGCCGGGAGCGCGGCGGCATCAACAGCGGCAGCGCGGACGAGATCGAGGCTCGGGCGCCGCGGCAGGCCCTCCACCCGGAACTGCTCGAGCGGATAGCCCGCGGCCGGGACGAGCTCGGCCTCAGCTCGCTGCGCGCCGGCGAACCGGACGTTCGCGCCGCGCCGGCGCAGCGCGTCGGCCACGGCCAGGCTGGGCAGCACGTGTCCTGCCGTCCCTCCGGCTGCGATCAGGCACTCGATCGGTCGCTGCGACGCCATCGTTGGACGCGATGTTAAGGAGGATGCCCACGGCGGCGAGCCCGACGATCAGGCTCGACCCTCCGTAGCTCACGAACGGGAGCGGGATTCCGGTGAGCGGCGCGAGGCCGAGAACGGCGGCGAGATTGACGAGCGCCTGGCCCGCGACGAGCGTCGTGAGACCGGCGGCGGCGAGCTTCGCGAACGGATCCTTCGTCCGCCCGGCGACCGTGAACCCCGCGTAGGCGAACACGGCGAAGGCGATCACGACGGCCGAGACGCCGACAAGGCCGAGCTCCTCGCCGACGATCGCGACGATCATGTCGGTCGTCGACTCCGGCAGGAAGTTGATCTTCTGGACGCTCTCGCCCAGGCCGACGCCGAAGAAGCCCGCCCGACCCGAGCGCGATCAGCGCCTGGACGGTCTGGAAGCCGGCGTTCTCGGGATCCGCCCAGGGATCGAGGAAGGCGAGGAGGCGCTCACGGCGGTACGGCTCCAGCCAGATCGCCGCCATGGCGAGCCCGATCATGATCCCGGCGGCGCTCCCGAGGACGCGCATCGGCGTTCCGGCGACGACCAGCATGGCGGCGACGGTGACGACGATCGCGATCGCGGTTCCCAGGTCGGGCTCCGCGAGGATGAGCGCGCAGACGGCCAGGACGGTCAGCCCGACGGGCTTCAGGAGCTCCCCGAGCGACTGCGGCGGCCGGCGCCGGCACAGGTAGCCGGCGAGCCAGAGGACGACGGCGAGCTTGGCGAGCTCGGACGGCTGGAAGTCGATCACGCCCATCGGCAGCCAGCGGCGGGCGCCGTTCACGGACGTGCCGATCAGCAGCACGGCGATCGAGCAGGCCGAAGGTCGCGAGGAGGAGCGGCCCGCCCGCGTAGCGGAGCGAGCGGAAGTTCACGCGCGAGAGCACCGCAAGCACGACCAGGCCGATCGCGGCGTAGATCCCCTGGCGCTTCAGGTAGTAGGCCGGGTCGCCCGCGGCGACGGCGGCGCGGCCCGAGCTCGCGCTGTAGACCATGACGAGCCCGAAGGCGACCAGGCCGAGCGTGACCAGGAGGAGCAGGTGGTACTCGAGGTTCGTCTTCGGCCGCTTCACAGGAGCTCCACCAGGGCGCGGAAGCGGTCTCCGCGGTCCTCGTAGTCGCGGAACTGGTCGAAGCTCGCGCACGCGGGCGAGAGCAGCACGACGTCGCCCGGCACCGCTGCGTGCGGCCGCGTCGTGCAGCGCCGTCGCGAGATCGCCCGACTCCGCGAACGGGACGCCGGCGGCGGCCAGTGCGGGCTCGATTTCCACTGCCGACTCGCCGATCAGGTACGCGCGCTTGACTCCCCGCTCGGCGGCCGATCGGGCCAGGCCGGAGAAGTCGGCGCTCTTTCGCGAGCCGCCCAGGATCACGTGCAGCCCGGCACCCGGGAAGGCCGTGAGCGCGCGCTCGGCCGCCTCCGGGTTGGTCGCCTTGGAGTCGTTCACGTAGCGGACGCCGTCCAGCTCTCGGACGGTCTCGAGGCGGTGCGGGACGCCGGTGAAATTGCGCAGGCCGGCGGCGATTGCCGTCGTCCGGGATCCCGGCGGCCCGCGCTGCCGCGGTCGCCGCGGCGGCGTTCTCGCGGTTGTGCTCCCCCGGGATGGCGGGCTCGGCCGGCAGCGCGCCGGCTGCGGAGAACTCGACGCGGGCTCCCGCGCCGGGGATCGCGCCGTAGCCCGCGGGAACGACGGCGGTGTCGCCGCCTTCCTGGTTCTCGAAGAGGCGCAGCTTGGCGGCCTCGTAGCGGCCCATGTCGCCGTGGCGGTCGAGATGGTCGGGCGTGACGTTCAAGAGCACGCCGATCGGCGCGCGAAAGGTGTCGATGTCCTCGAGCTGGAAGCTCGACAGCTCGCAGACGACCCACGCGTCGGGCTCGCTCTCGCCGTCCAGCGCGGTCAGCGGCCGGCCGACGTTCCCGGCGACCTCGACGGGCCGGCCGGCGGCGCGGAAGATCGCGCCGAGGAGCTCGGTCGTGGTCGTCTTGCCGTTCGTGCCGGTGACGCCGAGGATCGGGTTCGGGAGGAGCCGGTAGCCGAGCTCGACCTCGCTCCACACGGGCAGGGCACGCTCACGCGCAGCGGCGACGATCGGCGCCTCCGCCGGAACCCCGGGGCTTTTCACAAGCAGGTCCATGCCGTCGAGCAGCGCGGGGTCGTCCGCGCCGAGTCGAACTTCCACGCCCTCAGCCCGAAGCCTTCCCGCGTCGAGCTCCTCGTTTCGGTCGACCGCGAGCACCGTCACGCCGTGCCGAACGAGCGCCCGCGCGGCCGCCTGCCCGGAGCGGGCGAGCCCGACGACGAGAGCGTTTGCGGGTAGGTCGATTTCGGCCATGATTCGGTGCGATGCGTGTCGCCGCTCTCTTCGACGTCCACGGCAACCTTCCCGCGTTGGAGGCCGTGCTCGCGGAGCCCGATTTCCAGGCCGCCGACCTCGTCCTCTGCGGCGGCGACACGGTCATCGGGCCGTACCCGAGCGAGTGCCTCGACCTCCTCTGGGAGCTCGGCGACCGGCTCGTGATGATCCACGGCAACTGCGAGCGCCACGTCGTCGATCGCGAGCCCGAGGTCGTCTGGCAGGCCGACACGATCGGCCCGGAGCGGCTCGAACGAATCGCCGCGCTGCCGGACACCGCCGAGGTCGAGGTGGACGGGCTCGGCACGGTGCTCCTCTGCCACGGCGGGCCGGCGAGCGACATGACGATCGTGACCCTCGTGACCCCCGACGAGCGCCTCGCCGCGGATCGTCGAGGGCGTCGACGCCGACGTGGTCGTCGCCGGGCACACGCACTCGCAGATCGACCGCACCGTCGACGGCATCCGCTGGGTGAACGCCGGGAGCGTCGGCATGCCGTACGAGGCCGAGCAGGGCGCGTACTGGGCGCTCCTCGGCCCGGACGTCGAGCTACGCCGGACGCCGTACGACGCGGAGGCCGCCGCGCAGCGAATCCGCGAGGAGTCCGGCTACCCGGACGCGGAGGACTTCGTCACGAACTACGTCCTCTCCCCCGCGACCGCCGAGGAGGCCGCGACCGAGTTCGAGGCGCGCGCGACCACCGCCGAGCACGACGGCACCTAGCTCGCATCCGGGGCGGGGCTGGCGGTGCGAGGCCGGAGGGCACAGTGCTCTGCACGGGCCCGGAGAGCATCGTGCCGCCAGCGTCGCCAGTCGGACGCGGAGCCGGGCTCCGCCCGGCGGGAGCGGCCGACGGCCGGGTGCGTGCTAGGAAGCGAATTCCGAGAAGTAGCGGTAGTACAGGACGAAGGCGCAGGCGCAGAGGATCCCGGCGGTGATCCAGAAGCGCACCATGATCCGCGTTTCCGACCAGGCCTTCATCTCGAAATGGTGGTGGAGCGGCGCCATGAGCAGCACGCGTCTCCCCTTCCACTTGAACACGACCACCTGGATGATCACCGAGAGCGCCTCGATCACGAAGATCCCGCCGATCAGGAGGAGCAGGATCTCGGTCTTGGTCATGATCGCGAACGCCGCGAGCGCGCCGCCGAGGCCCATCGAGCCCGTGTCGCCCATGAAGACCTGCGCGGGGAAGGCGTTGTACCAGAGGAATCCGATCGAGGCCCCGATGAGGCTCGCGCCCAGGATGGCGAGGTCGAGCTGCTCCGGATCGGGCGGCGACTCGCGCACGCTCACGAGGTAGGCGACGACGGCCATCGCCGTGTAGGTGAAGAGCGCGATCGTCGACGTGCCGGCCGCGAGCCCGTCGAGGCCGTCCGTCAGGTTCACGCCGTTCGCCGCGCCCGCGATGATGATGAAGAGGAGCGCGTACCACGCGAAGCCGAGCGGCAGGTCGAAGTTCACGAGCGGGACGTAGACGCTCGTCTTGAAGTCCGCGTCCCAGACGACCAGCGCGACGACGCCGGTGATGATCGCGAGCAGCAGGAGCTTCCAGCGGCCCGGCAGCCCGAGCGAGCGGCGGTGCGTGAGCTTCGTCCAGTCGTCCGCGAAGCCGATCGCCGCGCAGCCGAGCGTGACGAAGAAGACGGTGAGGGCCGGCAGCGTCCGCTGCGTGAAGATCAGGAACGGGACGGACATCGAGATCATGATCAGGAGGCCGCCCATCGTCGGCGTCCCCTGCTTGACGACGTGCCCGGCCGGGCCTTCCTCGCGGATCTGCTGGCCCAGCTCGTTGCGGCGCAGGAACTCGATGAACTTCGGGCCCGCGGCGATCGAGATCACCATCCCGATGATCCCGGAGAGGAGGACTTTCTCCATTAGGCGGGATCGACCGCCAGGGCTTCGGCGACGACCTCGAGGCCCATCGCGCGCGAGGCCTTGAGCAGGATGCAGTCGCCCGGCTGGAGCACGGCGTGGACGAGCGGCACGGCGTCGGCGGCGGAGTGGGCCCACCGGGTCTCCTGGATGCCGCGCGCGCCCTCGAGGTAGCCGCGGGCGAGCGGCCCGACGGCGACGAGTGCGTCCACCCCGGTGCGGGCGGCGACGGCGCCGATCTCGCGGTGGTAGGCGGCGGCCCCGGAGCCCAGCTCGGCCATGTCCCCGAGGACGGCGACGGTGCGGCGGCCGGCGGCGCGCTCGGCGAGATGCTCGAGGGCGGCGGTCATGGAGAGCGGGTTGGCGTTGTAGGCGTCGTTGATGAGGAGCCCGTCGTCGGGGAGCCGCGTCTCCTCCCCGCGCCAGCGCGACAGGGCGATCTTCGCGGCGCCCTCGCGCGCGCTTCGCGAGCGGCAGCCCGAGCGCGCGGTAGGCGCCGAGCGCGGCGAGGACGTTCTCGGCGTTGTAGCGCGACGCGAACGGAAGGTCGAGCGAAATCCGCTCGCCGAAAACGCGACACCTCGACGGTCGAGGCGTCGCCGCGCGACGTGAACGAGACGAGCTCGACGTCGCCGTCTGGGCCGAAGCGAATCACCTGGATGTCCTCGCGGTTCAGGTACGGCCCGAGCAGCGGATCTCCTGCGGGGACGACCGCCGTTCCCCCAGCGGGCAAGGCCTCGATCAGCTCGGCCTTCGCCTGGGCGACGCGCTCGAGCGTGGTGAGGAGCTCCAGGTGGACGGGCCCGATCTTCGTGATCACGCCGATCTGCGGCTGCGCGGTCTCGCAGAGCTCGGCGATCTGGCCGAGGCCGCGCATGCCCATCTCGAGCACGCAGACCTCGGTGTCGGGCTCGAGCCGGCCGAGCGTCAGCGGGAGCCCGATCTCGTTGTTCTGGCTCCCCTCGGCGGCGATCGTGCGGGCGACCGGGCGGCAGAGCGCCGCGAGGATGTCCTTCGTCGACGTCTTGGCGATCGAGCCGGTGATGCCGACGACCGTGGCGCTCGAGCGCTCGCGAACGGCGCGGCCGATCGCGGCGAGCGCGTCGAAGGCGTTCTCGGGGAGGAGCACCGCGGCGGCCCCGGCGGCGAGCGCCTCGTCGGCGAAATCCGCTCCGCGGCCGACGGCGACGAAGAGGTCACCGGGCCTGGCGGTGCGGGAGTCGATGCTGAGCCCCGTCGCCTCGGTCGCCCCGTCGGCGCGCCGCAGCTCCCCGGGTGCGAGCCCGGCGATCTCGTCGAGCGAGAGCGGGATCACGCCCGCCGGCCTCCGCGGGCGGTCTCTAGGTACACGCGCGCGCGCCCCACCCTGGGAGGGGAGTGGCCACCCGCCACCCGCCTTCGACGGTACCGCGGAAATGCGCGCGTGTCTGTGCCGACTTCGTGCCAATTCTGCGCGCCGGCTCACGGCTCCACCGCCCCGAGTCGCCGCAGCGCAGCGCGCGCGACCTCGCGGTCGTCGAACGGCAGCGTGCGATCGGCGAACTCCTGCCCCTGCTCGTGGCCCTTGCCGGCGATCACGACCACGTCGCCCTCCTCGGCGAGTCCCAGCGCCTGCTCGATCGCGGCGGCGCGGTCCGGCTCGACCCGGGCGCTGCCGTTCGTCCCGGCGAGCGCCTCGGCGATGATCTCGTCCGGATCCTCGCTGCGCGGATTGTCCGACGTCACGATCACGACGTCCGCGAACTCGGACGCCACGCCGCCCATGAGCGGCCGCTTGGCCCGGTCGCGGTCTCCGCCGCAGCCGAACACGACCACGAGGCGGCCGGTCGCCAGGTCACGCGCCTCGGCGAGCACGTTCGCGAGCGCGTCCGGCGTGTGCGCGTAGTCGACGAGCACCGTGAACGGCTGGCCCTCGTCCACGGCCTCGAAGCGGCCCGGCACGCCGCCGACGTCCGCGACCCCGCGAGCCACCGCGCCGTCCTCCACGCCGAGCAGACGCGCCAGCGCGACGGCGGCGAGGACGTTCTCGACGTTGAACCGCCCGCGCAGGCGCGTCTCGAGCGCCAGCCCTCCAACCGAGAACCGCGACCCCCACGCGCCCAGCTCGAGCTCCTCGGGCACGAGATCCGCGTCTCCATTGACCGAGAACGTCAGCAGCGTCCCGCCAGCCCGCGCAGCTCGTCCGCAAGCCGGCGGCCCCACTGGTCGCCGACGTTGACCGCGGCGGGCGGACGCGCCCCGTCCACGTCCGGCTCGACGAAGAGCCGCCGCTTGGCGTCGAAGTACGCCTCGAGCGTCCCGTGCAGGTCGAGGTGCTCGGGCGACAGGTTCGTGAACGCGAGCGCCGCGAAGCGGACGCCGACCAGCCGCCGCAGCTCCGAGCCGTGCGACGACGCCTCCAGCGCACAGCTGCGGTCGCCCGCGTCGAGCATCTCGCGGAACGTCCGCTGGAGATCCAGCGACTCGGGCGTCGTGTGCACGACCTCCCGCCGTTCGCCGCCCACGCGCGACTCGATCGTCCCCACGAGTCCCGGACGACGGCCGGCCGCAGCAAGGATCGAATACAGGAGGAACGCCGTCGTCGTCTTCCCGTTCGTCCCGGTGACCGCTCCGACCTGGAGCTCCCGCGTCGGGAACCCGAAGAACGCGTCGGCGGCACGGCCCATCGCGGCCCGCGCATCGGTCACGACGAGCTGCGGAACCGGCAGGTCGAGCTCGCGCTCGACGATCAGCGCCACGGCTCCGTCCGCCACCGCACCCGCGGCGAAATCGTGCCCGTCGGCGCGGAATCCCGGGACGCAGACGAAGAGCGTCCCGGCCGTCACGCGACGCGCGTCGTACGCGAGATCGGCGACATCGGTCGGGGCGGCGTTGAGCGTGCGGAGCGGCCGCACGGCCTGGGTCAAGACCTCGAGATCGATGCCCGCGATCCTAGCGGCGGGCATTGCGGCTACTGGGTCGCTACCTCGCCCGGCTTGTCGGGCGGAACCTCGAGGTACTGGAGCGCGAACTGGGCGATGTCGCGGAAGGCCGGCGCGGCGATCGTGCCGCCCCAGATGACGCCCTTCGGCTCGTCCACCGTGACCAGCACGACGAAGCGAGGGTTGGCTGCGGGCGCGAAGCCGACGAAGGACGCGACGTACTTCGTGGTCGAGTAGCCGCCGAGCACCGGATCCGGCTTCGCCGCGGTTCCGGTCTTCCCCGCGACGACGTAGCCGGGGATCTGCGCCTCGATGCCGGAGCCGTCCGACACGACGTTCTTCAGCATCGAGCGGATCTGGCGGGAGGTCTGCTTCGACATGAGCCGCTGCCTCTTCGCCCGCCGCGAGTCCTCGTTGCCGATGCGGTCGACGATGTGCGGCTGGATCGCGACGCCGTTGTTCGCGAGGGCGCCGTACACCCGCGCCATCTGGAGCGGCGTGACGGCGATCCCCTGGCCGATCGGCACGTTCCCGATCGTCGAGCCCGACCAGTTCTCCGGCGGGAGGACGATGCCGCCGCTCTCGCCCGGGTAGTCGATGCCGGTCGGCTTGCCGAACCCGAACTTCGTGATCCAGTTGCTGAGGCGGTCGCGGCCGAGGCCGAGCGCGAGCGTGATCGTGCCGACGTTGGACGACTTGGAGAGGATGTCGGCGACGGTCATCCGCTGCGTGCCGCGATACACGGCGTCGTGGATGACGCGGTCGGCGACCTCGATCGAGTACGGCAGCACGAAGCTCGTCTTGGGCGTGACGGTGCCGGTCTCGAGCACGCCCGCGAGCGTCACGACCTTGAACGTGGAGCCCGGCTCATACGTGTCGGTGACCGCGCGGTTTCGCTGCTTGTCCTTCGACACGTTCGGATACTTGTTCGCGTCGAACCCCGGGGCGACGGCCATCGCGAGCACGCCGCCCGTGTGAGGATCGAGGATGACCGCGGTCGCCGCCTTGGCATCCCACTGAGCCCGCGTCGCGTCGAGCACCTGCTCCACCTTGCGCTGGAGCGTGTTGTCGATGGTGAGATAGACGTCGCTGCCGTCGACGGCCTTCGTCTCGTCGATCACGTTCAGCGCGTGCCCGAGCGGGTCGCGGACGACCGTCTTCTCGCCGTCGCTCCCGCGGAGTTGCTTGTCCAGCGTCAGCTCGAGCCCCGCGAGGCCCTTGTTGTCGAGGCCGGCGTAGCCGATCACCTCGGACGCGACGTTCCCCAGCGGATACATGCGCCGCTCCTCGGGATAGGAGCCGACGCCGACGAGCTCCTGCTTCATCAAGAGCCTCGACCTTCTCGGGATCGGCCTTGCGGGCGAGGTAGACGAAGCCGAGCGACTTGTCCTGGAGCGACTCGTAGAGCTTCTCGGGCTTCACGCCGAGCGCGCGGCCGGCCGCGATCGCGACGGCGCGCGGGTCGCGGATCTGCTTCGGGTTCGCGTAGACGGTCATCGCGCGCTCGCCGATCGCGATCTCGACGCCGGTGCGGTCGTAGATCGTCCCGCGGCGCGCGGGGACGGTGACGTCCTCGCGGTGCTGGTTCGCCGCGAGCTTCGACAGCGACGGGCCGCGGACGGCTTCGATCCAGCCCGCGCGGGCGAGGACGACCGCGAACGCCAGCGTGAAGATGGCGACGAGCAGCCGGACGCGCCGGTTGACCGTCTTCTGGCTCACCGGTTCTTGGGCCGTGGCCGCACGTAGCTCGTCTCGGACGCCGGTTCGAGCCCCATCGCCCGGGCGGCGGCGTCGATGCGCGACGCGGCGCCGAGGCTCGACAGCTCCGACTGGGCGGCGGCGTTCGCGGCGAGCGCCTTGTCGCGGCGCTCGTCGAGCCGCTGCGACTCGACGTTCAGCTGGAGCGCGGCGACGTTCACGGCCACGACCCCGGCAAGGAGGACGGCGACGATGACGATCCACAGCACGCCGCCGGCCACGCGGGGACGCGCGGCCGGCCGGGTGCGTGTCCGAGTGCGAGTGGCGGGTGCTCGCCTCGGTGCGGGCTGGGTGCGCGGCGCTCGTTGCGGTCGCGCGGGGGCATGAGCTGGAGCGGTTGCAGCCATGTCACTCCTCCCCGGTCTTCTGGGCGGCCCGCAGCCGCGCGGAGGCGGAACGCGGGTTGGCGGCGATCTCGGCGGGAGACGGCCGAACGGCCTTGCGGGCGAGCAGGCGCACGTTCGGCTCCTTGCCGCACGCGCAGACGGGGAAGTCCGGCGGGCAGACGCAGCCACGGGCCTCGGCGGCGAGGAAGCGCTTCACGATCCGGTCTTCGAGCGAGTGGAAGCTGATCACGACGATCCGCCCGCCGGGCCGCAGCACCGCGAGCGGCCTCGGGGAGCGCGCGGGCGAGCGAGTCGAGCTCGTCGTTCACGGCGATGCGCAGCGCCTGGAACACGCGCTTGGCGGGATGCCCGTCGCCGAAACGCCGGGGAGCGGGAATGGCGGCGCGCACGACCTCGACGAGATCGAGCGTGCGCTCGAACGGCTGCTCCTCGCGGCGGCGGACGATCGCGCGGGCGATCTGGCGGGAGAACCGCTCCTCGCCGTACTTGCGGAAGATGTCGGAGAGCTCGCGCTCTGAGTCCTCGTTCACGAGCTCCGCGGCCGAACGCGGCTCGGAGGGATCCATGCGCATGTCGAGCGGCGCGTCCACGGCGTAGGAGAAGCCGCGGTCGGGCCGGTCGATCTGCATGCTCGAGACGCCGAGGTCGAGGAGGATCGCGTCGGCGCGGACGCCGTTCTGGGCCAGCTGGCCGAGGACGACCGAGAAGTCGCCGCGCAGGAGGCGCGACTGGACGGGCGTCCCCTTCTGGAACTGGTCGAAGTACTTGCGCGCGCCGGGGTCGCGATCGATGGCGATGAAGCGGCCCTTGGCGCCGAGGTCGCCGGCGAGCAGGCGCGCGTGGCCGCCCGCGCCGAAGGTGGCGTCGATGACGGTCTCGCCCTGCTTGACCGCGAGGAGCTCGCGGACTTCGTCGGCCAGGACGGGAACGTGGTCAGCTCGTTGAGCCTGCGAGGCGCTCTGCAACATCACCCGCGCTCCTTCCGACGTCGTCGAGCTCCTTCTGCCAGGCCTTCGGCTCCCAGAGCTCGAGGTGATCACGGACACCCACGACGGTGACCTCCCGCTTCAGGCTCGCATGCGCGAGCAGCGTCGCGGGGAGCGAGATGCGGCCCTGCTTGTCCGGCACGGCCTCGCTCGCGTTGGCGTAGACGTAGCGGCTCATCTGGCGCGCCTCCCGGCTGAGCGGATCGAGCCCGGCCAGGCGGCCGTCGACGAGCGCGTTCCAGCCCTCGGGCGGATAGACGACGAGGCAGGGATCGAGTCCCTTCGACACGAACACGCCCTTGGCGAACGCCTGGCGGAACTTGGCGGGAAGGGTGACGCGGTTCTTGTCGTCGAGTGAATGTTCGTAGGCGCCGAGGAGCATTTCATCGCTTTCGCTCGTCCTCCACTTCGCCCCACATTACCCCACCACGGGCCACAACGCAACACGAATTCCCCACTCGGGTTCTGCGCGTGATTCGGGACCGCCTAGTAGGCGCCGCGGCGGGTGAGCTGCTCGGCGGCGACCGTGGCCGCGAATGCGGCCGCGTCGGCGGGTGAGCGGCCCTCGCCGAGCGCGAACGTGAGACCCGCCGCGAAGGCGTCGCCGGCGCCGTAGGAATCGGCGAGCGGACCCGGCATCGGCGCGGCCTCGAAGCGTCCTCCGGGCTCGAGCCGGCCGCCCTCCGAACCTTCCGTGGAGACGTCCAGCCGGGGCGGCGGCACGAGCGAGCCGTCGTAGGCCTCGCCGGGATCGTTCGCGCTGCGGACGAGCGCGTCCAGCTCCACCCCGGCCTCGCGGATCGTCGGCAGCTCTCTCGCGGTCGCGACGAGCACGCGGGCAGTCCGGGCGGCCCGCAGCGCGTCCGCGTCGCCGCCGGTGAAGTACACGGCGTCGAATCCCGCGAGATCGTCCCAGGCGAGCGGCTCGTCGCGGCGCGGCCGGAGCTTCTCCGCGAGCACCGTGATCGTGCGTTCGCCCTCGCCGTCGAGGTAACAGAAGCCGCGGCGCTGCGGCGTATCGCGCCAGGCGACGTCCATCGCCACGCCCTGTCCCTCGAGCTCGGCCACCGACGCGCGGCCGAAGGCGTCGTCGCCGAGCGCCGTCAGGAACGAGCACGAGCCGGCCAGCCGCGCGAGGCAGACGGCCGCGACGCCTCCCCCGCCCGCGGCCTGGCCCCACGACTCGGGGACGACGGCGATCGCGCCCTGGGCGGGCACGCGCTCGACCGGAACGAAATCGATCCATTCGACGTGGCCGACGACCGCAACCTTCATTCGCGAGAGTCTCACACGGCGGCGCGTTTCCGCGTTTCACTCGATGATGCAAGGAATGGCGAGCGCACCCCCGTTCGAGCGCTTCTACGACGCGTACCGCGAGGAGATCTACCGCTACCTCGTGCGCCTCGTCGGCCGGCAGTCGGCCGAGGACGCGTTCCAGGAGACGTTCCTCCGCGCGCTGCGCGGCTACGGGAAGCTCCGCCATACCGAGCATCTGCGCGCGTGGGCGTTCACGATCGCCACCCGGGTCGTGCTCGACGAGCGGCGCCGCGAGGCGCCCGCTCCGGTCGAGCCGCCCGAGCTTCCGTCGAACGACGAACGCCCCGCCTACGCCGAGATCGAGCATCTCGCCGACCGCCTTCCTTCCACGGAACGGGCGGCGGTGGTGCTCCGCTACGGCTACGACCTGAGCTACGCAGACATCGCGCAGGCGCTCGACTCGTCCGAGGACGCGGCCCGCCAGGCCGCCTCGTCGGGAATCCGCCGCCTGCGCAGAGAGGGGGTCTCATGACCACGCTTCCCAACGATCTCGATGCGCGCTTCCGCGCCGCCGCCGCGACCGAGGGCCTCCTCGACGTCGCGTACGACCTGACCGACACGCCGGTCGGGACGCTGCTCCTCGCGTCCACCGACCGCGGGCTCTGCCGGATCTCGTTCGACCCGGAGCCGGACCGCGCGCTCGACGAGCTCGCCCGGCAGCATGGGACGCGGGTCCTACGCTCGCCGAAGCCGCTCGACGAGACCCGGCGCGAGCTGGACGACTACTTCGAGGGCCGGCGGCGCAAGTTCGACCTCCAGGTCGACCTGACCGCTGTGACCGACTTCCACCGCCAGGTGCTCCGCGAGCTCGCGCTCGTCCCGTACGGGGAGACCGCGACCTACGGCGCGCTCGCGGTCAGCAGGTCGGCAAGCCGAAGTCGGCCCGCGCGATCGGCGGCGCCATGAACCGCAACCCGATCCCGATCGTCCTCCCCTGCCACCGGGTCGTCGGCGCGCACGGCGAGCTGACCGGCTACGCGGGCGGGCTCGAG
Source organism: uncultured Actinomycetes bacterium (assembly GCA_963705875.1). Classification (GTDB taxonomy): domain Bacteria; phylum Actinomycetota; class Thermoleophilia; order Gaiellales; family Gaiellaceae; genus CAVRUF01. The sequence goes on from OY970117.1 coordinate 1,064,960, forward strand.
CGCAAGATCGCGCTCCTCGAGCTCGAGGGCGCTCTCCCCCACAGCCTCCTGTAGTGCTGCGACGATGTAGGGCGATGCGGACGCTCGCGCTCGCCCTTCTCGTCGCGGTCTCGCTCGCGGGCTGCGGCGAATCCGACCGGAGGCTCCGGAACGGTCGCGGTCACCACCGCCGAATCGGACTTCCCGGCGGGGACGGTCACCATCACGACCGAGGACTCCGAGGTGTCGGTCGACGTCGAGGTCGCGACCACGCCGGAGGAGCACGAGCAGGGCCTCATGAATCGCGAGTCGCTTCCGGACGACGCCGGCATGTTCTTCGTCTTCCCGAGCGAGCAGAAGGACGTCAGCTTCTGGATGAAGGACACGCTCATCCCGCTGTCGATCGCGGTCGCGGACGCGGACGGGCGCATCACGAAGATCGTCGACATGGATCCGTGCGAGGCCGATCCGTGCGAGGTCTACCCCGTCGGCTCGTTCACGACCGCGCTCGAGGTGAACCAGGGCGCGTTCGCCGACTGGGGCGTCGAGGTCGGCGACCGCATGGAGCTCGAGACGCCGTGAAGCTCGTCGGCGCGGGCGGCGAGCCGGTCGATCTCTGGCGCTCGATCCAGTCGCACGGGCTCGTCGACCTGCCGCCGATGCGGATCGACGACGACGCGCGGGCACTGGAGGTGACGCTTCCGGTCGGTTCGGCGAAGCCGCGCACGGTACGGATCTCGCAGGGCAAGCGCGGCTCGGCGGCCGTGGAGATCGCCGGGCGCAAGCCGTCCGCCGCCGAGGAGAAGCGGATCCTGGCGGTCGTGCGCTACGTGCTGCGGCTGGACGAGGATCTCTCGCCGTTCTACGAGCTCGCGGCGGAGGATCCCGATCTGGCCTGGGTGACGGAGGGCGCCGGCCGCCTCGTCCGCAACCCGACCGTCTTCGAGGAGGTCGTGAAGACGATCTGCACGACGAACTGCACCTGGTCGGCGACGGTGCGCATGGTGAACGCGCTGGTCGCGAACCTCGGCGAGCCGGCCGTGGGCGCCCCGAAGGACGGGCCGTACGGGCGCGCCTTCCCCACTCCGGCCGCGATGGCCGCCGCGGATCTCGGCTTCTACACGGACACGGTGCGCGCCGGGTACCGCGGCGCCTATCTCCAGTCGCTGGCCGAGTCCGTCGCGGCCGGCGAGCTCGACCTGGAGGTGCTGGCGAGCGAGGAGCTCTCCGACGAGGAGACCGAGGCGCGCCTGCTGGCGCTGCCCGGCGTCGGGCCGTACGCGGCGGCGCACGTGATGATGCTGCTCGGCCGCTACCACCGCCTCGTGCTCGACTCCTGGACGCGCCCGACGTACGCGCGGCTCACCGGTGGGCGACCCAAGAAGGACACGACGATCGAGCGGCGTTTTCGCCGCCACGGGCCGTACGCCGGGCTCGCGTTCTGGTGCTTCATCACGCGCGACTGGGTCGAGTAGGCAAGCCGCCTCAGACGCGCGCGCCCCACCCTGGGAGGGGAAGAACCACCCGCCACCCGCCTTCGAGGCTACCGCGAAAAGGCGCGCGGAACTGTCACGGACCGTGCCGGATCTGTGCCGGAGGCGGAAATCTTCTCCGCGCCGCACGCCGACGGCTCGCCGACCTGACCTTCGCAGCAGCCGAGCTTGAACCGGCAGCGCGGGCACTGCCATGTCTGGTGGCGCCAGTCCATCGCGGCGCCGCAGCGCAGGCACTTCTCCACGTAGCCGGACATGGCCACAGGCTACGGCCGGGTCCGGACCGCGTCCGGATCCGGCCGCCAGCCTTGTTCTAGCCGGTTGTCCCGCGACCGCGACCGCGGGCGAACACGAGCGCGAGCGCCCCGAGTCCGGCCGCGAGCCCGAGCACGGCCAGCACGAGCGCGAGCGTCGCGCGGCTGTCGTCATCGTCGTCGTCCGTGTTCGACGCCGACTCGGCGTCGACAGCAGTCGCGGTTGTGTCGGTCGGCTCGCTCGCCGTCGTGTCCGGCGGAGCGGCCTCCTCCTCCCCGGCCGCGGCGAGCACGGTGATCGCCGGCGCGGGCTCGTCCGCGTCCTCGTCGCCGATCCACCGGACGGTCTCGCCGCTCGAATACGTCTGCACGGCGGGGAAGGCGATTTGCTCGCCCGGCGTATCGGGAACCTGGAAGCTCACGCCGAACTCCTGGAACTCGCCGGGCTTGATCTCGCCGCCCTCCCAGGTGACCGTGTCGATCCGTTCGGTGATCTCGTTTCCGTCCTCGTCGGTCAGCGGCGTGTCGAGGGCGATCATCTGAATCGTGCGTGTCCATCCCTCGACGGGCTGGAAGCTCGCGGAGCTCACGTTCTCGGGGAACTGCACGACGATCTTCGTCGTCGAGGCATCGGGACGCTCGTTCGGCACGCGGAACGCGAACCGGGCAAATCCACCCGCCTCCCATTCGCGCGGATTCAGCGTCACGTGCGCCGACGCGAGGGGCGCGCCCAAGAGCGCGACAAGGCTTGCGGCCACGACCGCGCGGGCGACGGATCGAACCGTCATCGGAGTCTCCTTCCTGATCGGCTTCGGCTATTCGCTCCGATCCGGGGGGTCGATCCGCTGCGTCTCCTGCGCATCGGCCGGGTCGATCCGCTGCGTCGGCTGCGAGCCGGGGTCGATCACCTCGGTCTCGCCGGGCGGCTCGGGCGCCTGCCCGCCGCCGGGCATCGACGAGCTGCCGCGTGGCCCAGCCGGATCGACGGGCGGAGGCACGACGGCCGAACCGCCGTCATCGACGGGCGGCTCGTCGTCCTGGTTGCGCCGGTAGAGCCAGTACGCGAGTCCCGCGATCGCGGCGAGCAGCAGCAGCAGGAGCAGGTAGAGCGGCCAGCTCGACCCGTCGTCCTCGTCGGACGCCGGCACGGGCGCAACCGTCTCCGTCGTGTCCGCGGTCGTCGACTCGGGCTCGGTCGTGACAGTCGTCTGGACGGTGGTCGTCTCCGGCTCCGGCTCGGTCGTGGTGCCTCCGCCGCCGCCGGTCGCCTCGGTGACGAGGACGCCGGGCGCGGGCTCCTCGGAGCCGGGCGCGCCGATCCAGCGGACCGTCTCGCCGTTGTCGTAGGTCTGGAGCGTCGGGAAGAAGATCGTCGAGCCGGGCTGCTCGGGGACGACGAAGCTGAACGGGAACTCGCCCTCCTCGCCCGGGCCGATCGAGCCTCCCTCCCACGTCACCGTGTCGATCCGCTCCGTCGATCGTCTCGCCGTCCGGGCCGGTGACCGGCGTGTCGAGCGTCATCGTCTTCACCGTGCGCGTCCAGCCCGGCACCTGGACGAACGACGCCGTGACGACGCTCTCCGGGAACTGCACGACGACCTTCACGAACGCCGAGTCGGCCATCTCGTTCTCGAGGCTCAGCGTGAACCGCGTCTCCTCGCCTGCGGCTGCCTCCTCGGGAGACATCTCCGCATGCGCGGCCGCGAGCGGCACGAGCACGAGCGCCGTGACCAGCGTGAGAAGGGCCAGGGAAATCTTGGAGCGAGCGGTCATCGGAGGTCTCCTCTCGGTCGCCGTGCGGCGTTCGTTCCTTCCGAAGATCGTACGCACGGCGTCGGCGCCGAGGTCACAGCCTGTTCAGGAAGCGGCGACGAGCGAGTACCCGACACCCCAGACGTTCACGACGTAGCGCGAACCGCCGTCGCTCGTGAGCTTGCGCCGAAGCCTGCTTGCGTGCGAATCCAACGTCCGCGTTCTGCCCTGGGAGCGAAAGCCCCACACATCCCGAAGGAGCTCGTCCTTGCGGAAGACGCGCTCGGGCTCGTCCGCGAGCGCGAGCAGCAGGTCGTACTCCTTGCCGGAGAGCGGAACCGCCTCGCCGGCGACCCGGACGACCCGGGCTGCGAGGTCGATGGTCAGATCCTTCACCGCGAGCGTCGTGCGCGCCGGCCTGGACGCCCGCCGCAGCACCGCCCGCATCCGCGCGACCAGCTCCTCGTAGACGAACGGGGACGGAACGTAGTCGTCGCACCCGCGCGCGAAGCCGCGCACGCGGTCGACCGGCTCGGTGCGCGAGCTGACGATGATCACCGGCACGTCGCGGTTCCAAGACCGTCCGGGCTCGCCCTCGCGGAGGCGGCCGCACAGCTCGAAGCCGGTGACCGAGTCGAGCAGCACGAGGTCGGGAGCCTCGCGCTCGAGCAGCTCGAGCGCCGTCCGTCCCTCCTCGGCCGAGAGCACCGCGAACCCGTCGTCCGAGAGCTGCTGCTCGAGGAAGGAGCGCACCGGCGCCTCCTGCTCGACCACCAAGACCGCTTCGCCTGCCATGCGAGCGAAGGTAGCCCGGGGCTCATGCCGCGGCCAGATGTCCTTTCGCCCGGATTCGTGCCAACCCGCCCACACCCGGCCGGGCGGGCCGCGTCCTAGGAGATCGTGATGCCGAGCTTGCCCTGCGTGTGCGTCGTCGGCAGTGCGACGAGCGCCTCGCCGGCCTGCTCGAGGGGATAGCTGCGCTGGATCGGGACACGAAGCGTGCCCGCGTCGATCAGCGCCGCGACTCGCTCGAGATTCTCCTGCGTCGCCTCGGCCATGACGTTGAAGCGGCCCGGACCCTCGCCCGCCCCTCCTGTGGGCGATGCGATCCGGCCGCCCTCGCGCAGCAGCGACTCGTCGGCCGAGCCGCCCGCGCAGTCGAGGATCGCGTCGATGCCGTCGGGATGCGCCTCGCGCACCAGGTAGGCCACGTCGTCCTCGCGGTCGACGAGCTCCTTCGCTCCGAGCTCCGTCAGGTAGTCGTGATCCTCGGCGAGCGCCGGCGCGATCACACTCGCGCCCACACCGCAGCGAGCTGGACGAAGAAGCTGCCCACGCCGCCGGTCGCGCCGACGACGAGCACCTTCTCGCCGCTCTTGAGAGCGAGCGCATCGAACGCGGCGACGGCGGTGATCGCGGCCAGTGCAGCGGCACCGGCCTGCTCGAAGTCGACGCTCGTCGGCTTCGCGGACACGTGCCCGTCCTCGGGAACCGTGATCAGCTCGGCCCAGGCGCCGTCGCGCACGCCCGGGTTCACGTGCGGCACGTAGCCGTAGACCTCGTCCCCCACGGCAAAGCGGCTGACGTCGGCGCCGGCCTGCTCGACCACGCCGGCGTAGTCGCGCCCGAGGACGACCGGGAACTCGTGCTCGGCCATCTCGGCGAGCGCACCGGCGGCGATCCACATGTCGACGGGGTTCACCGACGAAGCATGGACGCGCACGAGCACCTCGTTGCCGGCGGGCGCCGGATCGGGAAGGTCGTCGCGAAATCCGGGCTTCGAGCCGAGGGCGTCGAGCGTGAAGGCGCGCATGGGCGCGAGCGTACCCGTCAGAGACCGAGTCGATACCGGACGAGGAGCACGGCCTGGCCGTCCTCGTCGCCCTCGAACTCGCCGCCCGATTCCATCCCGGCCTTCTCGAGCACGCGCCGGCTCGCGAAGTGGTCGGCGAGCGTGTCCGCGATGACGAGCTCGACGCCCTTGGAGCGCAGGAAGGCGATGAGCGCGACCACGCCCTCGGTCGCGTAGCCCTTGTCCCACTCGGGCTCGACGAGCGTGTAGCCGATCTGCACGGTCTTCGGCTCCTCGGAGACCGCGTAGCCGCCGAGCTCGCCCATCACCGCTCCGTCCTCACGGCGCACGATGAAGAACGGCCCGTACTCGCCGGTCAGGCCGAGCTCGAAGAGCCCCATCGTCTCGAGCGAGAACTCGGACGGATACCCGTCGGCGAACTTGAGCCCGTCGGGGCGCTCGCCGCCCTTGATCATGCGCGCCTCGTGCTCGGAGATCGGGCGAAGCGCAAGTCGTTCGGAGCTAAAGGCGTCCAGAGCGGATCACCCCCCACACGAGCCAGACACCGAGGAGCCCGGACAGGACGAAGCCGAGCACGCGACAGGAAATGCAGGCCGAAGAGCTGCGGGCCGTCCTCGACGAAGATCCCGAGGATCGCCGAGCCCATCAGGCCGCTCGCGACGACGATCGCGATCACGAGCCGGTTGAAGATGTGGTCGAGCCGCGTGAAGAGATCCTCGAGGCCCTGGTGGCGGAATCCGATCTCCACCTGCCCGTCGCGCACCTGCTCGAGCGTGTCGTGCACCTGGTACGGGAGCTCGAAGAGGATCCGCGCGTAGTCCGTCCCCTGCTGGCGCGCCCGCATTGCGATGCGGCGCGGCGTGAAGCGCTCCAGGATGAGCTCGCGCGCGTACGGCTTCGCGACCTCGAACACGTTGAAGTCGGGGTCGATCTCGAGGCCGACCGAGCCCAGCGTCGCGATCGCGCGGTCGAGGAGAACGAAGCGTGGCCGGCAGGTGGAGGCGCATGCGGAAGATCAGCGCGAACGCCTCGCGGATCACCTGCACCGGATCGATCTCGGAGAGCCTCGCGCCGTAGTAGCGGTAGAAGATGTCGCGCAGCTCGGCGACGAACTCGTCCTCGCGCTCGCGGTCGTAGCGCACGCCGAGGGCGGCCAGGTCGCGCGGCAGCGCCTCCACGTTCTCGTTCACGACGTCGATGAACAGCCGCGTCGCCCGCGAGAGATCCTCGTCGGTCAGCTTCCCGGCCATGCCGAAGTCGAGGACGCCGATCACGTCGGGCTTCTCGAGGACGAGCACGTTCGACGGGTGCGGATCGGCGTGGAAGAAGCCGTGGCGGAAGATCATCGTCATCCACGCGTCCGTGAGCGAGGTGGCGAGGGCGCGCCGCTCCTCGGTCGTGTACTCGGTGAGGTCCACGTCCTTGAGCTGCGTGCCCTCGAGGTACTCGAGCGTGAGCACGCGGGCGCGCGAGTACTGCCAGTAGACCTTCGGGATCTTCACGCGCGAGTGGCCCGACGAAGTTGCGGTGGAACTGCTCGGCGTTGCGGGCCTCGGCGCGGTAGTCGAGCTCCTGGCGGATCGAGCGCGCGAACTCGTCCACGAGCTGCACCGAGTCGACGAACGAGATCGCCCGGACCTTGCCGAGGCGTGCCGCCTGGTAGAGCAGCTCGAGGTCGGCCTCGATCTGGCGCGGCGCGTCGGGGCGCTGCACCTTGACGACCACCTGCGCCCCGGTCGGGAGCACCGCCTTGTGCACCTGGCCGATCGACGCCGCGGCGAGCGGCACCGGGTCGAACTCGCGGAACGCCTGCTCGAGCGTGAGGCCGAGCTCCTCCTCGACCACGCGCCGCACGTCCTCGAACGGGAACGACGTCACCTGGTCCTGGAGCCCGCGCAGCTCGAAGACGATGTCGGGCGGGATCACGTCGGGGCGCGTCGAGAGGAGCTGGCCGAACTTCACGAACGTCGGGCCGAGCTCGTCGAGCATCGCGCGCAGGCGCTGGCCGCGCGTCGATCCTCCCTCCACGACCGAGTCGACGGCAGGGGCGTGCCCGTTCGAGTCGCGGTGTCCGCGCTTCTCGAAGAGGTAGCCGAAGCCGTGCTTCGCCGCGACCTGAGCGATCTCGGAGAGGCGGCCCAGCTGCCGTACGGCAGGCCGGCTGCTCATGCCGGGAAGTGTACGGCGCTCGCGCTCAGCCGATGGCGACGGCCGAGAGAACGCGATTGCCGGCACCCGTGGCGAGCACGAGTCCACCTCCGGCGGCGTGGACGAGCTTCAGCGTGTGCGAGCCCGCCGGAAGGACTCCGGTCAGGCCCATGGTGGTGGTCTCGCCCTTGTCGGTGTTCGCGAACGGTGCGCCTGGCACCCGTACCTGCGTGTTCGGAAGCGGCGTGTCGTCCACCGTGACGTAGTACGTCGCCTCGCACGGAACGGTGTCGCATTGGACGGTCGGCGACATCCGCGCGAGCACGAAGAGCCGCGCCGGCTTCGTGAGCGCCACGGTCTGCGTCGCCCACACCGTCGAGCCTGCTCCCGTGGGCAGGTCGGGCATGAGCTCGCCCGTCCCCATGAACGCCTTCACGAACGCGAGGCCGCTCAGGCTCGCCTCGTCGATGTCCGCGCCCTTCAGCGAGTTGTTCGCCACCTTGGAGCCGTTGACGGCGTTCGCCTTGAGCTGCGCCGTCCCCACGCTGTTTCGCGGGAGCGCCTTCGCCGCATAGCCGACTCCGCTCAGCGTGATGAGCAGGGCGAGACAGGAGATGAGGAGCGCGGGCGAGGGCAGTCTCACGGGCCGAGCCAGATGGCCGTGAGCGACGTGCACGAGTCGCAGCCGGAGATGTTCCCTCCGGTTCCCGACGTCTGGTAGACGACGAGCTGGACGGTGTCGCCCTGGTTCAGGCGCACGAACTGCTGGACCGACTGCGCCTCCGGGGTGGCCGCGCCCTGGCCGGAGTGCTGGTCGATCACCTGACCGTTCACGCTGAGGCTGGTCGTGCGGATCCCCGCGGCGGTGCCGCCGCTCCAGACGATCCGACCCGCGAGCTGGTAGAGACCGGCCTTCGGGATCGTGAGCTGCCCCGGCTGGGCGATCGTGAAGAAGCCGCCCTGGTCGAACTTCTCGGTCACGAAGACGACCACCGTCGGGAACGTGGTCGCGATCGCCTGCGGGTTATTCGTCGTTACGCGCGCCGCGAGGGTCTGCGCCGGCACGAGCGTGGATTCCTTGATGTCGGCCCCGGACAGCGAGTCGTTCGCGACCTTCGAGCCGTTCACGGCGTTCGCCTTGAGCTGCGCCGTTCCGACGCTGTTTCGCGGCAGCGCCTTCGCCGCGTAGCCGACTCCGCTCAGCGTGATGAGAAGCGCCAGGCAGGCGACGACGAGGGCCGGTGAGGGGAGCCGCAGCTTTCGCACGGGCACGGAGTGTGGCGGCAAACGCCTAGTCGTTCAAGGGTGAACCGTCAGGCTCGCCCTCGACGAGGCGGAGCCGGTGCTCGACCTGCGCGAGCCGGAGGTCGAGATCCTCCCATTCGCGCCTCGTTACAAGTCCGAGCTCGCGGACGATGCTCTGGAGCCCCGTTCCCGCGAGCTCGCCCAGGCGCGAGGCCTCGCCGCGCCAGCGGCCCATCAGGTCGTCGACCGTCTCGCGCGCCTCCGCCTGGGACATGCGGCCCTGGCGGGTGAGCTCCTCGATCAGCTCCTCCGCGCGTTCCTTCGTCAGCGCGACGGCGCCGAGACCGGCGTACAGGAACTCGCCTGCGACGTCACGGGCGCCCTTCGGAGACTCAGCGCCTGCCATGGCCCCGGCCGCGGCGGCGCTTGCTGCGCGCTTCGCGCCGAGCGGCGGCGTCCACCGGAGCGGCGGCAGGAACCTCGCCGGCGCCCACGGGAACCGGCTCGGGCTCCGCTTCCTCCGCGGCGGGCTCCGGCTCGGACGCGTCGTGGAACACGTCCTCGTCGAGCTTCTCCACGAGGCCGGCGTCCTTGCGCTTCTCGTACTCGGGCTCGCGCTCCTTGATGACGACGAGGAGCGGCGTGGCGATGAAGATCGTCGAGTACGCACCCGAGGCGACGCCGACGAAGATCGCGAACGCGAAGTCCTTCAGCGTGTCGCCGCCGAAGATGAGGAGCGACGCGACCGGGAGGAGCGTGATGAAGGTCGTCGCCAGCGAGCGGCGGATGGTCTCCCAGAGCGACTGGTTCGCGATCGCCTGGAAGCTCGACCGCTTCATGATGTGCGTGTTCTCGCGCACGCGGTCGAAGATGATGATCGTGTCGTAGATCGAGTACCCGAGGATGGTGAGCAGCGCTGCGACAGAGGACGCCGTCACCTCCCTGCCGCTGAGCGAATAGACCCCGATCGCGATCAAGAGGTCGTGGAAGAGGGCGATCAGAACCGGGACCGCGTAGGCGAACTGGTACCGGAACGTGACGTAGAGCGAGATCAGGATCAGCGAGACGAAGACGGCGATGATCGCGTTCTTCAGGATCACGCGGCTGAAGCTCGCCGAGACGTTCTTGAAGCCGAAGTTCTCGGCGCCGAGCTCGCGCTCGAGCTGCGTCTGGAGCTCGGACTGCTCCCTGACGTCGAGCGACTCGGTCCGGAACGTGAAGCTCTCGTAGCCGCCGTCGGTCTGCGGGCCGCGGCCCTGGATGATCGCGTCGGAGAGCCCGAGCTCCGAGGCCTGCGCGCGCACGTCCTCCACCGGGATCGGCTCCGCGGTCGAGAACTGCGCCTGGCTGCCGCCGCGGAAGTCGATCCCCAGGTTCAGGCCCTGGATCGCGAGCGAGAGGAGGCAGATCACGACGACCGTGCCCGAGATGCCGAACCAGAGCTTGCGCTTGCCGACGAAGTCGACCTTCTGCCAGGTCGGGATCTTCTGGCCGCTGGCGCCCATGAACTTCGGGTTGTCGAACCAGCGGAACCCGCCGAGCGCGCCGAGCAGGGCGCGGGTGGCAAGGACGGCGGTGATCATCGAGAGCGCCGTACCGAGGAGCAGCATGAGCGCGAATCCGCGGACGCTGCCCGTCCCGACCAGGAACAGGACGAGCGCCGCGATCATGGTCACGACGTTGCCGTCGACGATCGTCGAGAAGCCCTTCGTGTACCCGGTGGAGATCGCGGCCCGCACGGATTTGCCCGCGCGGACCTCCTCTTTGATTCGTTCGAAGATGACGATGTTCGCGTCGGCGGCCACCCCGATCGTGAGAATCAGGCCGGCGAAGCCCGGCAGCGTCATCGTGACGTTGAAGATGAGGATCGTCCCGTACAGGAACGCGCCGTACACGATGAGTCCGAGGATCGCGACGACGCCGAGGAACCGGTACGCGATCAGCAGGAACAGGGCGACGAGGATGAGGCCGACGATGCCGGCGACCTTCGCCTCCTGGAGCGAGTCCTCACCGAGCGTGGCCGAGATGTCGGTGCGCTCGAGCTGCGTGAACGAGTACGGCAGCGCGCCGGTCTGGAGAACGAGCGCGAGATCCTTCGCCTCGCCGACCGTGAAGTTCCCCGAGATGTAGGCCTGGCCGCCCGCGATCCCGTCCGGGTTCTGGACGAAGTCGATCGTCGGGTAGGAACGGATCTCGTTGTCGAGCACGATCGCGAAGCTCTGGAGCGCCGGCTGGCGTCCCTCCTCGGTCGACGTGTCGACGCCCAGGAGCGCAGCGGTCTGCTGGCCGCGCCGCGCGAGCTCGCGGGTGATGTCGTGGAACTTGTCCCCGCCCGAGCCCGTGAACTGGAGGTTCACGATCGGCTGGCCCTGCTGGAAGTCCTGCTGCGTCCCGTCGATGTTCAGGTCGCTCCCGGTCAGCTCGGGGACCGGGTTCTCCTTGTTGGTCGGGTCGAACTTGTAGAGGTAGTAGTAGGTCTTGTCGGGCGCGATCCCGAGGCCCGGGCAGGAGTCCTGCTGGACGCCGCACGTGAGGATCGTCTGGCCCTCCGGGACGACGAAGTACTTGGCGGTCGCGGGCGCCTTGCCGGTCGTGAGCTCGTCGGCGAGCGCCTCCTTCGACTGCGCCGGCCCCGCGAGGAGCCGGTTGTCGATCGAGTACATGTACCACTCGTTGGCCTCCTGGCCGGCCTTCAGCTCGCTCTCGCGGGTGAGCAGGCTCTGGAGGTTGTCGGTGGGGACGATCTCGTTCGTCTGCGTGCCCTTGGTCGGCGGCAGCGCGTCGGCCTGGAGGTCGTAGAACTCGAGGCGCGCGGTCGTGCCGACGATCTCGGCGGCGCGGTCGGCGTCGTGGACGCCGGGAAGCTCGATGATGATCTGGTCTTCGCCCTGGCGGCGGATCTCCGGCTCGGTGACGCCGAGGCGGTCGATGCGGGCGCGCATGATCTCGATCGAGCGGTCCATCCCCGCGCGGTCGACGGTCTGGCCCTTCGGCGCCTCGGCCTGGAGGACGACGGCGAGGCCGCCCTGGAGATCGAGGCCGAGCGTCGGGCTCTTGACGAACGACAGCGCGGCGACGGCGACGAGCGCGCCTGCAATGGCAATCAGGGTGAGGAGGTACCTACGCATCGAGGGGAAAAGCGCCCGTCCGGGCTATGCCTGGCGGGAGTCCTCCTGGGTGCTGGCGCCGACAGGCTCGACGGGCTCGGCGGCCGCTTCGGTCTCGGCGGGCTCCTCGGCCTCGGGGGTCTCGTCGGCCGCGGCCTCGATCTCGGCGGGCTCGGGCTCCTCGGCCGGGATGATCTGGGCGATCGCGCGCTTGGAGACCTCGATCTCGATGTCCTCCGAGATCTCGAGCGAGACGCGGTCGTCCATGACCTCGACGATGTCGCCGTAGATGCCGCCCGCGGTGATCACCTCGTCGCCGGGCTTCAGCGCTTCGATCATCTCTTTCTGGCGGCTCGCCTGCTGGCGCTGCGGCCGGATGAGCAGCAGGTACATGAAGACGAACAGAATTGCGAACAGGAAGAGCACGTTCACTAGGCAGGTCCCTCCGTGCCGGTTACGACCCCGTTCCCGAGGCGCTCCAGGACGTTCGCCTTGTAGCGGCTGAACTCCTCGCGCTCGATCGCGGTTCGTGCCCCGGCGGTCAGATCCAGCAAAAACCGCACGTTGTGCTCCGATAAAAGTATCAAGCCCAACAGCTCTTGTTGGGTTATGAGATGACGAAGATATGCACGGGAAAATCGAGTACACGCCGCGCACGAGCACTCCTCGTCCAGCGGACGGGGGTCGCGCGTGAACCGAGCGTTGCGCAGGTTCAGCCTCCCGTCCCGCGTGAAGGCCATCGCCTGACGGCCCAGCCGGGTCGGCAGAACGCAGTCGAACATGTCGACTCCGCGCTCGATCACTTCGAGGATCCCGGCGGGGTCGCCGATGCCCATGAAGTACCGCGCGCGGTCGGCCGGGAGCTGCGGCGCCGCGGTCTCGAGCGTCTCGAGCATCGTCTCCCGGTTCTCTCCGACCGAGAGGCCGCCGAGCGCGTAGCCGTCGAAGCCGAGGTCGACGATCTCTCCGATCGAGCGGCGGCGTAGCTCCGCGTCGACGCCGCCCTGGGCGATCCCGAACACGAGCTGGCCTTCCGCTCGCGGCGCCGCGAGCTGGCGCCTCGCCCACGCGGTCGTCCGCTCGACGGCCTCGGCCAGATCGGCTCGGGAAGCGCCGGCGGGCAGGCAGACGTCGAGCGCCATGGCGATGTCGGAGCCGAGCCGCCGCTGCACGTCCGCGGCGAGCTCGGGCGTGAAGCGCGCGAGATCCCCGTCGTAGACCGAGCGGAACGTCACGCCCTCGTCGTCGGCCTTCGTGATCGTGTGCCGCAGCGAGAACACCTGGAACCCGCCCGAGTCGGTGAGGATCGGCCCGTCCCACGCCATGAACTCGTGCAGGCCGCCGAGCTCCTCGATCAGCTCGACCCCGGGCCGGAAGACGAGGTGGTAGACGTTCGCGAGCACGATCGAGCGCGCCCAGGTCGCGGACGCGGTCCGGGTGGAGGCCCTTGACGGTCGCCTTCGTCCCGACCGGCATGAACGCCGGCGTCGCGACGTCGCCGTGCGCAGTGCGAAGGACTCCGGCGCGCGCGGCGCCGTCGGTGGCCTCGAGGGTGAAGGGGCTCGGCGTCACGGCCCCCATCGTGGCAGGCCCGCTAGGGACAGCCGCGCTTCCGCTCCCCGTTGACGCAGGTGTCCTTGCCCTTCTCGCCGTGCAGGAAGTCGTTCCCGGAGCCGCCGTCGAGGTGGTCCTTGCCGGGGCCGCCGTAGAGCCAGTCGCTGCCGCCCTTCCCCAGGAGCCGGTCGTTTCCGAGGTAGCCGTAGAGGCCGTTCTGGCCGCCGTTGCCGGTGAGGACGTCTGCGAAGTCGGAGCCGCCGATCCCCTCGATCGACGTCGTAGCGGTCGAGCCCCGCACCGGTGGCGCGACGGGTCCCGAGATCCGCCTTGATCCCGTGGTCGGCGTCCCAGTAGATCGCGTAGTCGTAGCCGGACCCGCCCTTGGCGGTGTCCTTCCCCGTGCCCGGAAGCAGGTAGTCGTCGCCGCCGCCGCCGACGAGGGTGTCGCCTCCGCCCCGGCCTTCGAGCTGGTCGTTCGCGCCGCCGCCGGTCAGCTTGTCCCCGAACGGCGAGCCCACGACGCCCTCGAAACTGTTCAGCGCGTCGGTTCCCCAGCCCCTCCCGGTCGCGTTCGCGAGGTTGACCTTCGCCGCGCGCGGGCGAGTCGAAGTAGCTGACGTAGTCGGGCCCGGGGCCGCCGGTGAGAACGTCGTCGCCGTCGGAGGCCTCGATGTTGTCGAGCCCTGCGCCGCCGTTCACCGTGTCGGCACCGCCGCCGGGGCAGATGAAGTCGCGGCCGCCGCCGGCGTTGATGATGTCGTCACCGCCGAGTCCGGCGATCACGTCGGTGCCTCCGGTCCCGGTCAGCGTCTCCGGGCCTTCGGTGCCGACGATCGTCGCGGCGCGGCTGTAACAGGTCACGGGCGACCCCGCCCCGCCGCTGCCGGGAACGGACGCCACGACGGCGAGAGCTACGGCCACCAAGACGACAAGACGACCCACACCGCAATCGTGAACGGTTCCGCCGCGCGGGTCAATTCGTCCTATTCAGACGATGAGCATCGCGTCGCCGAACGAGTAGAAGCGGTAGCGCTCCTCGATCGCGGCCGCGTAGATCCGGCGCGTCTCCTCCACTCCGGCGAACGCCATGACGAGCGCGAGGAGCGTCGAGCGCGGCAGGTGGAAGTTCGTCAGCAGCGCGTCGACGCGGCGGAACTCGAAGCCCGGGGAGATGAGGAGGCCGGTGCGCCCGGCGAGCGGGGCGCCGCGGGCCACCGACTCGAGGACTCGTGTGGTGGTGGTTCCGACCGCCAGGACGCGCCGCGCGGCCGCGATCCGCTCCCATTCGCCGGGCTGGATCTCGTAGCGCTCGCTGCCCAGCGCGTGCTCCTCGAGCGTCGCGGCCGCGACCGGGCGGAACGTGTCGAGCCCGACGTGCAGGGTCACGCGCGCGAGGTCGAGGCGCGCGAGCAGCTCCGGCGTGAAGTGCAGGCCGGCGGTCGGCGCGGCCGCGGAGCCCTCGTGCTCGGCGTAGACGGTCTGGTAGCGCTCGGGATCGGCGAGCGGCTCGGTGATGTACGGCGGCAGCGGCATCTCCCCCGCCGGCTCGCCGTCGAGCCGGATGCGCCAGCGGCCCTCGCCGAGGTGCTCCTCCAGCTCGACCGGCCCGAGGCGCATCCCGGGACGCAGCCGGCGGGTCGGCCGGGCGAGGGCTTCCCAGCGTCCGTCGCCGAGCGGCTCGAGGAGCAGCACCTCGGCCGCGCCTCCGCCCGGCCGTTCGAGACGCAGCCGTGCCGCGAATGACGCGCGTGTCGTTTACGACGACGAGCGCCTGGCCAGCCTCGTCCTCGAAGTCGCCGAAGGTGCGGTGGCGGATCTCACCCGTCGCCCGCTCGTAGACGAGCAGCCGGCTCTGGTCGCGGCGCTCCGCCGGATGCTGCGCGATGAGCTCCGGAGGCAGGTCGTAGTCGAGCTCGGCGGTGTCCACGGTTCGTCCGGGCCGAACACTAGTGTCCGCCTCGTGCTACCCGAGTCGCTCGCACGCGCCCGCCGCCGCCTCGACGAGGCCGGCCGCGGCGCCGACACGGCCGCGCTCGACACGGCGCTCGAACGCGCACGCGAGGCGCTCGAGTCGTTCGCCGAGCAGACCGCCGGGCTCGAGACGACCGTCCCGGACCGGCTGGATGCGGCGATCCGCGACGGGATGCGCGCGGAGGCCGCGCCGGTTGCCCGCGAGCCTCGCCGAGGTGCGCGGCCTCTCGAACCAGACGATCCGCCGCCTCGAGCACATCCAGACCGACATCGAGGCCGAGCGGCGCGCCCGCATCGAAGACCTCGCCCTCCTCGTCGATCTCGTCGCCGCGGGCTGGCAGGGCGTCGACCGGCGCCTCGACCGGCTCGAACGGTCGCTCGACCGCCTGGAGCGTTCGCTCGAGGATCGCCCGGTCGCCGAGCTCTACCGGCTCGAAGACCGGCAAGAGCGCAAGTCCTTAAGCGGGTTTGGCGAAATAAGCCTGAGCCGCCGGGCGCGTGGGCGGTGCCATCCGGTGTCCTCGGTTGCGCCCGTACTGGCAGTACGAACGCGCCCTGCGTCCTTGGCTGGCACCGCCCATCACACCCCGACGGGAGACGTATTTCGCCAAACCCGCCTAGGTCACAGGGAGCGTCAACTCGAAGCGCGAGCCCAGGCCGGGCTCCGAGACGAGCGACAGCTCGCCGCCGAGCGCCAGCGCGAGCTCCCGTGCGATCGCGAGGCCGAGCCCGGTGCCGTGCGAGCCGTCGCCCGAGATGAACGGCCGGAAGATCCGCTCCTGCTCCTCCGCGGCCACCCCGGGCCCGCTGTCCGAGACGGTCACCGAGACGGCGCCGTTCGCCGCGGTCAGCCCGAGCCCGATCCGGCCGCCGTCGGGCGTCCAGACGAACGCGTTGTCGACGAGGTTCGTGACGATCTGGAGGACACGGTCGCCGTCGGTGAAGAGCACCGGTTCGGCGTCGAAGTCGCGCTCGTAGACGATCCCGCGCGCCTTGGCCTCCTCGGTGCGCGCGTTGTAGGCGCTTTCCAGGAGCTGGCGCAGGTCGACCTCCTCCTCGGCGAGCTTGAACCGGCGCGCGTCGAGCCGGGCGAGGTCGAGCAGGTCGCCGACGAGCCGTGAGAGCCGGTCGGCCTCGGTACGGATGACCTCGAGCGAGGCCTCGCGCATCTCGGGATCCTCGACGAGCCCCTCGCTCAGCGCGCCCGCGTGCCCGCGGATCGCGGTCAGCGGCGTGCGCAGCTCGTGCGACACGCTCATGAGGAAGTTGCGCTCGAGCTCCTCCGCCTCCGCGAGCTGACGCGTCATGTCCCCGAACCGGCGGGTGAGGATGGAGATCTCGTCGCGGCCGCGGGCCAGCGGAAGCTCCACGTCGTAGTGGCCGCGCGCGACCACGTCCGTCGCCTGCGTGAGCGCCACGACCGGCGCGGTCAGGCGCCGCGAGAGGTACGCGACCAGCCCGACCGCCACGGCGAGCCCGGCGAGGAGCGCGAGACCGAGCCGCTCGGCAAGGCCGACCCACCGCTCGCGGAGCTCGGCGCGCGGCTTGGCGACGACGATCACGCCGAAGGTCTGGCCGCCGATCTCGAGCGGATGCGCGGCCGCGAGGTAGACGCGGTCGTGTCCCGGCGGTGTGAACTCGAAGGTCTGCGGCCGGCCCTCCTCCAGCGCCTCCTGATCGGGGAGCACGGAGGAGTCGAGCTCACGCAGGCCGGTGGGCGTGAAGAGCTCGAGCCCGGCGTAGAAGAGCGTCGACCCGGTCGCCGCCTCGAGCCGCTCGGCCGGCGTGAACTGGCCCGTCTCGACCGCCTGCGACGCGTAGAGATCGGCGAGGCCCGCCGCCTGCTGCCGAAGGTCGGCGAGCGTGTCCGCGCGCGTGGAGTCCTGGAAGAGCCCGATCGCGGCGACGGCCGTGACGAGCGCGGCCACGACGATCCCGCCGAGGAAGAGCGCCGGAAGTCGAAAGCGGAGGGAGCTCATCGCGCGCGTCCTACTGGACGGGCGCCGCCTTGGGTTCCGTCGTCACCTTGTAGCCGACGCCCCAGACGGTCACGATCGGGCACGCGTCGCCGAGCTTGCGCCGCAGCTGGCCGACGTGAACGTCGACCGTGCGCGTGTCGCCCGCGAACGTGTACCCCCACACGCGCTCGAGGAGCTGGTCGCGAGTCAGGACGAGCCCGCGGTGGTCGAGCAGCTCCCACAGGAGGTCGAACTCCTTCGGCGCGAGCTGGATCTCGTCCTCGCCGACCGACACCTCGCGCCGGCCGGAGTCGATCCGCAGGATTCCGTGCTCGAGGACGCCGCCCTCCGGCAGCGTGCGCCGCGTGGTCGAGCGGCGCAGGATCGACTTCACGCGCGCGACGAGCTCGCGCGGGTTGAACGGCTTCGTGAGGTAGTCGTCGGCGCCGACTTCGAGCCCGATGATCTTGTCGATGTCGTCGTCGCGGGCGGTGAGCATCAGGATCGGCACGTCCGACTTCTGGCGGATCCGGCGGCAGACATCCACGCCGTCGATGTCCGGCAGCATCAGGTCGAGCACGATGAGGGCGGGCGGCTCGGCGTTCGCCTTCGTCAGCGCCTCGGTTCCGTCCCGTGCGACCGCGACCTCGTAGCCCGCCTTCTGGAGGTACATCGCGACGAAGGAGGCGATGTTCGCCTCGTCCTCGACTAGCAGGATGCGCTGGCGCGCGGACTCGACCACGGCCGTATCGTGACAGAGCGGGCCGTCGTCTAGCCCAGTTGGTACGTCTGGCCCTTCGAAGGCCACTTACGCCGCTTGCCGTCGTCGATCTTGAAAGTGCCCTTCGTTCCGCGCAGGAGCACCTTGCCGTCGACGACCGCGCTGGCCGAGATGCCGCGTCCGCGCAGGGTCGCCATCCAGGCGCCGCCGGCGATCGAGAAGTGGAGGTTCATGCCGCTGCAGACGATCGTCTTGCGGTTCAGGCGCTTCCGCTTCTCGCAGCCCCACTTCTTCGGATCGAAGCTCGTCGCCGAGCCGCGGGGATAGTCGGTGAAGGTGATGCTGCCCTGCTTGATCGTGCCGAGGATCGATCCGTCCTCGCTCGTGATCACGGCCATGCCCTTGCCGCCGACGAGCGAAAGCTGGGAGCCAGCGGCCGTGGGCTCGCGGTCGGCAATGCTCGCGGACGCCGTCGCCGAGCCGGCGAGTGCGATGATCGCGATCGAAAGGACGATGAGAAACCGGGGCATGTGCATCGTCTACCTCACGTAGTTTCACTCGGCGATGCCCGCTCCGGTTGAGATTGGTGTAAAGAGTCTGTAATGGCGGCGCCCCTCCGCTCAGCCGATCTGGATCCGGATCCCGTGAAGCAGTTCGCGGCGTGGTTCGCCGAGGCGCGGGAGGCCGGGGTCGCGCTGCCCGAGACGGTCGTGCTCGCGTCGGCGACGCCGGATGCCGCTCCGTCCGCGCGCGCCGTGCTGCTCAAGGGCTTCGACGCGCTGGGGTTCGTCTTCTTCACGGGCTACTCGAGCCGCAAGGGCCGCGAGCTCGAGGCGAACCCGCAGGCGGCGCTCCTCTTCCTCTGGCCGGGACGGCAGGTGCGCATCGAAGGGACGGTCGAGCGGATCTCGGCCGAGGACTCGGACGCCTACTTCCGGTCGCGCCCGTTCGGGAGCCGCGTCAGCGCCGCGGTGTCGCCGCAGAGCGAGGTCGTTCCCGGCCGGGAGACGCTCGAGGCCGGCGCCGCGGCCCTCCACGCCGAGTACGCCGGGCGCGAGGACGAGCTGCCGCGGCCGGAAGGTTGGGGCGGCTTCCGCCTATCGCCGGTGGCGTTCGAGTTCTGGCAGCACGGCGACGACCGGCTCCACGACCGGTTCCGCTACCGCCTGCAAGACGGCGGCTGGGCCATCGAGCGCCTCGCGCCGTAAACGCATCCGCGTTCGACCACACGCGCGACTTCGGCACACATTCGCCACAGGTTTCCGGCGAGCGCCGCATGGACCCACGTGCGACGTGTCCATTCGAGCCATGGCAGGGGTCTGACCCCATGTGGACAAGCTCGCGGCCGAAAGGGACAGGCGGCGGTGGATAAGTCCACCGAGCTGGGGACGGCTAGTAGGTGAAGAAGCCCTGGCCGGACTTGCGGCCCAGGTGGCCCGCCTCGGCCATCTCGACCAGACGCGCGGGCGGGCCCATGCGCGCCTCGCCGAGCGCCGACTCGAGCGCCTCGGACGCGTGCACGTGGATGTCGATCCCGATCAGGTCGAGGAGCGCGCAGGGCCCGATCGGCCAGTTGACGCCGAAGCGCATCGCCTTGTCGAGATCCTCCGGCGTCACGTCGGCCTCGTCGAGCACGCGGACGCAGTCGTTCAGGAGCGGGATGAGGATCCGGTTGACGACGAAGCCCGGCGTGTCGTTGCAGCGGATCGGCTGCTTGCCGAGGCGCTCCGCGAATGCGTAGGCCGCCTCGTGGACGTCGGGATCGGAGAACTCCGTGCGGACGACCTCGACGAGATCGAGGATCGGCGCCGGGTTGAAGAAGTGCATGCCGACGACCCGCTCGGGATGGTCGGTCGCGCGCGCGATCTCGGTCACGGAGAGCGCCGAGGTGTTCGTCGCGAGCACCGCATCCGGGGCGACGATCCCGTCGAGCGCGCCGAAGAGCTCCCGCTTGGCGTCGAGGTCTTCCACGATCGCCTCGATCACGAGGTCGCAGCCGGCGAGGTCGGCGCGGTCCGTGGACGTGCGCAGCCGGGCCAGGGCGGCGTCGCGCTCCTCCGCGGTCATGCGGCCCTTCTCGACGCCGCGGCCGAGGTAGTAGCCGATCCGCTCGCGCGCCTTGTCGGCCAGCGCGCCATCGACCTCCACGCCGATCGTCTCGACGCCCGCCTGCGCGCAGACCTGGGCGATTCCGGCGCCCATCGTGCCGAGCCCGACGACGCCGACGGTTGCGATCTCCCTGGCCACGACGGCGGAGCCTATCGCCGCATCGCCGCCGCATGCTTGAATGGCCGCATGGCTGCCACGGTCGGCGAACGAAAGCTCCTCGTCGCGGGCGAATGGGTCGAGACCGGCGAGTGGCGCGAGGTTGCCTCGCCCTTCTCCGGCGAGGAGGTCGGACGGGTCGCCAGCGGCCGACGCCGCGCTCACCCGCAAGGCAGTCGACGCGGCCGCGGCGGCGATGCGCGAGCCGCTCACCGCGCACGAGCGCGCGGGAATCCTCGAGCGCGTCGCGCTGCTGCTCGCCGACCGCCAGGAGGAGGCCGCGCAGACGATCTCCGCCGAGGCCGGCAAGCCGATGAAGGCCGCGCGGGTCGAGGCCTCGCGGGCGGTCTCCACGTACGAGACAGCCGCGGCCGCTGTCGCAGGCGCTCGACCGGCGAGACGATCCCGATGGACGCCTCGCCCGCAGGCGCCGGCAAGGTCGCGTTCACGATGCGCGTCCCGATCGGCGTGGTCGGCGCGATCAGCCCGTTCAACTTCCCCATGAACCTCGTGGCGCACAAGATCGCGCCCGCCCTGGCCGCCGGCTGCTCGGTCGTGCTGAAGCCCGCAGGCCAGACGCCGCTCTCGGCGCTCTTCCTCGCCGACCTCGAGATGGAGGCCGGACTGCCGCCCGGCTGGCTGAACGTCCTCGTCGGCAAGGCGTCCGACATCGGCGACGTCCTCGTGGAGGACGAGCGCGTGAAGATGATCACGTTCACCGGCTCGAGCGGCGTCGGCTGGGCGCTCCGCGAGCGGGCCGCGCAGAAGAAGGTGACGCTCGAGCTCGGCAACACGACGCCGGTGATCGTCGAGGCCGACGCCGACATCGAGGAGGCCGCGACCAAGCTGGCCGCGAACGCCTTCGCCTTCGCCGGGCAGAGCTGCATCTCCGTCCAGCGGATCTACGTGCAGCGCGCCGCGTACGACGACTTCGTCGCCCGCTTCGTCCCGAAGGTCGAGGCGCTCGTCGTGGGCGATCCGGCCGACGACGACACGGACGTCGGCCCGGTCATCGACGCCGACGCGAAGGAGCGGATCGCCGCCTGGATCGCCGAGGCGGTCTCGCAGGGCGCGACGCAGCTCGCCGGCGGCGAGGAGAACGGGCTCCTGCGCCCAACCGTCCTCGCGGACGTGACGGCCGAGATGAAGGTCTCGTGCGACGAGATCTTCGGGCCCGTCTGCACAGTCGGCCCGTACGACACGCTCGACGAGGCGCTCGAGCTGGCCAACTCGACCGACTACGGACTCCAGGCCGGCATCTTCACCGCGCGCGTCGACACGGCGCTCGCCGCAGCCCAGGGGCTCGAGTTCGGCGGCGTGATCGTGAACGAGGCGCCCACGTTCCGGGCCGACCAGATGCCGTACGGCGGCGTCAAGGGCTCCGGGAACACGAAGGAAGGCCCGGCGCACACTGTGCGCGAGATGACCGAAGAGCGCCTCGTCGTCCTCGCGACGAAGGCCTGAACGCCTCCAGGCAGTGAGCTAGACTCGCCCGCATGCC
Source organism: uncultured Actinomycetes bacterium (assembly GCA_963705875.1). Taxonomy (GTDB): domain Bacteria; phylum Actinomycetota; class Thermoleophilia; order Gaiellales; family Gaiellaceae; genus CAVRUF01. Next base: position 1,086,724 of record OY970117.1, read on the forward strand.
CGAGGGCGATCCTGAGGCGCTCGCACCCCCGCCCCCCGCTCCACCGCCTCCTCCGCGGCCGGTTCCGCCTGACCGCGAGCGGCAGGACCTGATCCGGTATCGGGAGCAGGAACTGCGCGACGTCGGCGGACTCGCGGCCGAGATGGCCCGGCGTGACGACTGGCGCTACCCGCTCCTCCACAGCCGCTGCGCCGACGTGCTCGCGATCGAGGAGCGGATCCACGAGCTCGACGCGCTGATCGCGGCCGGTGCGGTGGCCGCCCGTGGCGCCCACGTCGCCGAGTGCCGCTGCGGCGCGCCGCTCCTCGAAGGCTCCCACTTCTGCGCCCACTGCGGCCGCCCGGTCGCAGAGACTCCACCGGTCGTCACCTGCAGCCACTGCGGCGCGCCCGTCCCGGCCGAGGCGAACTTCTGCACGGTCTGCGGCAACGCGGTCGCCGCCGAGGGCTTCGTGCAGCCGATCGACGAGACGATGATCGAGTACCCGGAGGAGCGCTAGGTGGACGAAACCGGCAACCTTCCGGCCGTCGAGACGCACGAGCCGGCAGAGCCGCACTGCCACAACTGCGGCGCTCCGCACGACCGGTTCCAGGAGTACTGCCTCGAATGCGGCGCACGCCTCCAGCCTCTGCCCCAGTACGCAGGCGGCGGCCCCGGCTCGCCGTACTGGTTCTGGGCCAGCCTGATCGCGCTGCTCGTGCTCGCGCTCATCACCGCCGCGGTCGTGATCGCCGCGACCGACGACGATGGGGCCGCGACCTCGAGCGGCTCCTCGACGCTCCCGGCCACGGTCGTGCCCACCGGCCTGACGACCGAGACCCTCGGCCCTCCGACCCTGCCGACCTCGTCGGGCTTCGTCCCGACAGTCCCGAGCACGACCTTCTCGACGACGACCGCACCCACGACGACCGCGCCAGACGACGACGCACGGCCACGACGACGCACGCCGGGGACGACGACGAACGCCTCCGGCCTGACGCAGTGGCCGGCCGGCCAGAGCGGCTACACGGCCATCCTCGAGTCGGTTCCGGCGAGCGAGGGCAAGGCCGTCGCCGAGCAGAAGGCCGAGGCCGCGAAGAACAAGGGCCTCAGCGAGGTCGGCGTCCTCGACTCGGACAACTTCGAGGGCCTCACCGCCAACCTCTGGGTCGTCTTCAGCGGCGTGAAGAACACGCAGAGCGCCGCCCAGCAGAACGTCACCGCAGCCAAGGGCGCCGGCTACTCGGGCGCCTACGTTCGCCAGATCGTCCCGAAATAGCGGCGACTTTGTAACAGCGCCAAAAGGCGATAAACTGGCTTTCCAAGAGGGCTCGCGGGGCCCTCTTAACGTGAAATTAACGATCGTTTGCAGCGCTTTAACGCAGACCTCGGATAATGACGAGGTAGCTCATGACCGACACTCTCCTACCTCGCATGTATCAGTACTCCCGAGCGGTCTACCGCTCGATCATGGATCTCGTCGACCCGTACGTCGACCCCGAGACCCGCATGGAGTACAAGCGCGAAGTGCTCGCCGCGTGTGAGGACACGGTCGAGCGGCTCGCCAAGGATCCGCGGTACTTCTCGCGTCCCGACCGGGCCCTCTTCCAGGACATCCGCCGCTACTTCCCCATCGCCTACCAGGCACAGGTCAACTGGGCGATCACGCAGGGGATCGGCGCCGCGGTCGGCTACATCGAGGAGCAGATCGAGTCGGGTGCGTTCGACGGCGGGATCGCCCGCTGCCGCGCCACGACCCGCAAGGGGAAGCCGTGCCAGCGCACGCCGCTCCCCGAGCGCGAGTACTGCCCCTCGCACCAGCATCTCGAGACGCGCGTCGCCGCGTAGCTACTTGACGCGCGCGAGCGCGAAGCCGTCGTAGCCCTTCAGCCCGACGGTCTGGATCACGGTCGCCTCGACCCGCGGCTCGGCGCCCATGAGCTCGACGAAGCGCCGCATGCCCTGCGTTCCCTCGTCGCCGTTCGTCTTCGAGGAGCGCGCCGCCGCGGACGACGTTGTCGCCGACGATCACGCCGCCCATCCGAGTCAGGTCGAGCGCGCGGGCGAAGTACTCGGGCGTCGACTTCTTGTCCGCGTCGATGAAGACGAGGTCGAGCGGCGCCTCCACCTCGGCGAGCGTCTCGAGCGCCGGCCCCACGCGGATGTCGACCCGGTCGGCGAGCCCGGCGTTGCGCGACGTTGCGGAGCGCCACCTCCGCGTAGCGCTCGTCGACCTCGAGGGACACAGCCGCCCGTCCTCGGGGAGCGCCCGCGCGAGCCAGATCGTCGAGTAGCCGCCGAGCGTCCCGATCTCGAGGATCGACCGGGCGCGAACCATGCGGGCCAGGAGGTAGAGCATCTTCCCCTGGAGCGGCGACACGGCGATCTGCGGGAGCCCCGCCTCGTCGCTCGCCCGCTGCGCGTCGTCGAGCGCGTCGTCAGCACCGATCAGCGCGTCGCCGACCCAGAGGTCGACGCCGTCCCAGGTCTCCCGGCTCATTCGGCCACCAGCGGAAGCTGTACCGCCGACTCGAGGTTCGAAACCGTCACGCCCACGAGCCGGAGCGCGCCCGGACGGTCGGTCAGCGCACGGTCGAGGAGCGCACAGGCGAGCTCGGCGATCCGGTCGCCCTCGTCGGTTCCTACGGCGAGCGTCTGCGAGCGGCTGCGGATGGAGAAGTCCGGATAGCGCACCTTGGTCGTCACCGTCCGCGCCGAGCGGCCGGAGCCGGTGAGCATCCCCGAGAGGCGCTCGGACATGCGCTCGAGCTCCTCGTGGAGCCGCTCACGGTCGGCGATGTCGCGCGCGAACGTCTCCTCCTGGCTCAGCGAGATGTTCTCGACCGGCTCGCCGAGACGGCCGCGGATCGATGCCGCGCGCCCGGTCGCGCAAGAGGCGGCCGGTCGAGCCCGGCAGGAGCCCGGCCAGCTCGTCGTCGGTGAGCGCGGCGAGCTTCCCGATCGTGTCGATCCCCGACGGCGCGAGCCGCTCCCCCGCCTTCGGCCCGACGCCGGGGAGCACGCGCACCGCCAGCGGAGCCAGGAACGCGGCCTCCCCGCCGGGAGGCACGACGACGATCCCGCCGGGCTTGCGCCGGTCGCTCGCCACCTTCGCGACCACCTTGCACGTGCCGACGCCGAGCGAGCACGTGAGCCCGGTCGCGCCGCGAACCGCCACCTGCACCGCCTGCGGCGACCGCGCGGGATTCCCGGAAATCCGAGACGACCTCGTCCACCTGGAGATAGCCCTCGTCGAGCCCCGTGCGCTCGACCGTGGGCACGACCTCGCGCACCGCGGCCCAGACCCGGCGCGACCACTCGCGGTAGACCGAGTGCCGCGGCGGGATGAACACCGCCTCCGGGCAGCGCCGCTTCGCCTCGGCGCAACTCATCGCGGAATGGATACCGTAGGCGCGCGCAACGTAATTCGCGGTCGCAACGACGCCGCGGCCGTGCGGGTCCCCGCCGACCACCAGCGGACGGGAGGCAAGCTCGGGTTGCTCGAGCTCCTCGACTGCGGCGAAGAACGCGTCCAGATCTAGGTGAGCGACGATCACGCGGACCGGTCAGAATAGGAGCCGCGCCGGACCGCCCAGGGTAACGCCATCTCACACGACACCGACAAGCTCATCCGCCAACTCTCGCTCGTCGCCTTCCTCATGGCGGAGCGCCGGCCGATCACCGCGCGGGACGTGAAGTCGAACGTCGAGGGCTACTCGGAGATGTCCGACGAGGCCTTCGCGCGCCGCTTCTACTCCGATCGCGCGGAGCTGGTCGCGCTCGGAGTCCCGCTCCATTCGCAGCGCGACGAGTTCACCGGCGAGGAGCTCTACACCCTGCGCTCCGAGCAGTACTTCCTCCCCGAGCTGCAGCTGGAGGAGGACGAGCTGGCCGCGCTCCAGACGGCGCTCTACCTGCTCGAAGGGAAGTTCGCCTACGCCGAGCCGCTGCGGCTCGCGCTCCAGAACCTGGCGCTGGGACGTCCCGGCGCCGACGAGGAGCTCTCCGAGGCCGGCCGCCGCGTCACCGTGAGCGACCCCGACTACTCCGTCGAGATGTCGGGGCGCCTGACGAAGCTCGAGAACGCGATCTCGAAGCAGCGGACGATCAAGTTCCGCTACTGGACGATCACGCGCAACGCCGAGGCCGAGCGCACGGTCAACCCGTACGCGCTCCTTCCGGAGCGGGGCTCGTGGTACCTGATCGGCCTCGACCTGGACAAGAACGACCTGCGGACGTTCCGGGTCTCCCGCGTGCGCGGGGACATTCGATTCGCAACGCAGGCGCGAGCGCGATTTCCGCCCGCCGGACGACTTCGACGCCTCCGCCTTCCGTGGCCGGGAGCAATGGCAGTTCGGCGACCTGAAGGGCGAGGCCGAGATCGAGCTGGACACCGACACCGCCTGGTGGGTCGATCGCACCGTCGGCCGCGGCCAGGTCGAGGACGACGTGTTCCGCACGCCGTACGCCGACCTCAAGCGGCTCGCGTCGTGGGTGCTCCGCCAGGACGGGCGGGCCCGGCCGCTTGTCACCGCCCGAGCTGGTGGACGAGATCGCCAAGAACCTCGAAGCCGTCGCGACCGCGCACGAGGGCAAGCCGCCGCGCGTTTCCAAGCCGGCCGAGGAGACCGAGGACGAGGAGGCGATCGAGCGCCCGGTCGGCCCGGTCGCACCCGAGCGCTTCGCCGTCCTCCAGGCGCTGCTCGCGCACCTGCTCGCGCGCTGCGGCGACGGCATCCGCGCGGTCATCCCCGCCGAGGAGCTGACCGAGCGGTTCAACCTCACCGACGAGCAGCTCGCCGAGCACCTCGCCCTCCTGAACCTCGTGAACTTCGGCGGCGGCTGCTACGCCATCTACGCCTCGCGGGTCGGCAACGAGGTGCGTGTCCAGAAGGAGCTCTTCGGGGACACGTTCCGCCGCGCCCCCAGGTTGACGCCGATGGAAGCGCGGGCGATCCGCCTGGCGCTCGAGTTCGTCGGGCCGATGATCGCCGCCGAGGCGCACACGCCGCTCGACCGCGTGCGCCGCAAGCTCGAGGAGACGTTCGGCGAGTTCGAGGTCGCCGAGGACGCGCCCGAGCCCGAGCCTCCGACCGAGGAGGAGGAGCTCGTCCGCGCGATCTCCGACGCGATCGAGAACCGGACGCTCGTCGAGATCGACTACCTGGCCGTCGGCGCTCAGGAGCCGAGCGTGCGCACGATCGAGCCGCACGCGCTCGAGCGCGAGCTGCCGTGGTGGTACGTCCATTCCTGGGACCGGTCGCGGGACGCCCAGCGCTCGTTCCGCATCGACCGCATGCGCGCCGTCCGTCCGCTCGACGAGACCTTCGAGCCGCGGCCCGACCTCGAGCCGACGAAGCTCAGGGACGTCCGCACCGCGCGCGTGCTCTTCCGCAAGGCGATCGCGCCCTGGCGGATCGAGCGCGGCGCGCAGGAGCTCTCGGACGGAACCGCGCTCGAGGAGATGCGCCACGGAAGCGTCGAGTGGCTCGTCGGCGAGATCCTGTCCTACCGGGGCACGGCCGTCGTGGTCGACCCGCCCGAGCTGCGCGAGGCGGTCGCCAAGCGGGCGCGCGCCCTCCAGAAGACGCTCACCAAGAAGCGCCGCGCGCCCGCTAAGACGCGCTGACCGGAAGGCGGACGGTGAAGGTCGCGCCCTGACCGGGCTGCGACTCGACCTCGAGCGAGCCGCCGTGCGCCTCGGTGATCGAGCGGGCGATGAAGAGCCCGAGACCGGCGCCGGGAGTGGAGCTCGAGCCGGCGTTCGCGGCGCGGCCGAACTTCTCGAAGATCACGCGCTGCTCCTCGGCGGAGATCCCGGGGCCGTGATCGCTGACGCTCACCGCGACGGAGCCGTTGTCCACGCGCGCGAGCACCTCGACCTCGTCGCCGACGACCGTGTACTTGACCGCGTTCGTGAGCAGGTTCCAGACGACCTGGCGGATCCGCTCGCGGTCGCCGCGCACCGCCGGCAGCGGGCCGGGGACGTGCGTGCGGATGGCGACCTCCTCGTGCCCGAGGTCGACGACGGCCGCAACCTCGCGGACGAGCGCCTCGACGTCCACGTCCGTGAACGCGTACGTGAAGGTGCCGGCCTCGAGCCGTGACGTGTCGAGGACGTCGCCGACGAGCGCCGCGAGTCTCGAGGTCTCCTCCTCGATCAGCGCGAGGAACGATTCGCGCTGGCCCTCGTTCAGCGTGCGCCAGCGCTGGCGCAAGGTGGCCGCGCAGCCGACGACCGAGGCCATCGGCCCGCGAAGCTCGTGCGTCACGAGCGAGACGAAGTCGGCGCGCAGGGCGGACAGGCGGCGCAGCTCCTCGGCGGCCGCGCGCTCGGCCTCGAAGGCGCGGATGTTCTCGACCGCGGTCGCGAGCTGCCGGCCGAGCAGGGTGAGCAGGTCGATGTCGTCGCGCGTGAAGGAGTCGGCCTGGCGGCGGGAGACCGAGATGACGCCGAGCGGCTTCCCGGCGATGGCGAGCGGCGCGATCACGCGCGACCGCATGCCGATCGCGGCGAGGTGCTCCTCCTCCGCGTAGCGCGCGCCTTCCTTCAGGTCGGCGCGGACGTGCGTCTGGCCGGTGCGGACGACCTCGCCGAGCGCGCTGTCGTCGAGCGGCATCGTCCAGGGACTGCGACCGTCGTCGGCGCCGACGCCGTCGTCCGCGACCACTGTGGCCCGCCCGTGGTCGGCGAGGATGAGCGCGATCCGGTCGTACGCGAACGAGGTCTTCAGCTCGCGCGCAAAGGTCTGGAAGCTCTCCTTCATGTCGAGCGACGACGCGAGCGCGCGGGCGCAGCGGTTCGCGATCTCCAGCCGGTCGGCATGTCGGCCGATCTCGTCGCGCAGGAGCTCCGCCTCGGCCGCGCGGGCCTCCGCCCGCTGGGACTCGCCGTGGAGCTGCCGGGTGAGGCCGCCGACGACGAGGCCGGCGATCAGCTGGATCCCGAGCGTCAGCGTCACGTTGCGGATCTCGAACCCGTTGACGGCGTTCGGCGCGCGTGTACTCGACGGCGGCGAGCAGCGGAATGTTCGCGACGGTCATCCAGACGGCGCCGGCGACGCCGTAGCGCACCGCGGCCTCGATCACGGCGAGGACGAGCAGCCTGCTTGCGGACGTGCCCGGCGAGAACGCGTGCGTGAAGACGAACGCGTAGATGATCGCCGTGTCGAAGATCAGCGCGACCATTCCGAGCAGCGTCCGCGTCCGGGTGCTCAGATTCCGGCGCGCGAGGAACAGGAAGATGACGCCGCCGACGGCGAGGATCGCCGTGATGGCCACGCCCGAGTTGAGGCTGCGGCCCGGCTCGTCGTACGGGATGATCAGGACCTGGGTGGCGGCGAAGATGACGGCGAGGAGCCGCGCGTAGGCGATCCACATCTCCTGCGCGCGCTGGCGCTCGTTCATGCCGGTCCCGCCAGTCGCTCTGCGGCCCAGGCCGCGTGCTCGCGCAGGAGCTCGTCCTCCGAGTCGGCGTAGCGCCGCACGAGCGGCACGAGCCGGGAATCGCCGGAGTTCCCGGCGGCGACGAGCGCGTTGCGGCGCAGGTAGCGCGGGTCGTTCTTCGGGAAGTACAGGCGGTCGTAGCGCTCGCGGAGCTCGTCGTCGGGCGCCTCGAGCCAGTCGGCGAGCGAGACGACGGGCTCGGCGGCCTCGGGCACGTCCGCGTCGGAGCGGCGCTTTTCGATCCCGCGGTTCCAGGGGCAGACGTCCTGGCAGATGTCGCAGCCGTACACCTGGTTCCCGAGCTCGGCGCGGAAGTCCTCGGGGATCGAGCCGGGCGCCTGCGTCCAGTAGGAGAGGCAGAGGGTCGAGTCGAGCACGCCGGGCTCGTCGAGCGCGCCGGTCGGGCAGGCGTCGATGCAGAGCCGGCACGACCCGCAGTTCAGGTCGAGCGCGGCGCTGGATTCGATCTCCGCCTCGGTCACGAGCGTGCCGAGAACGACCCATGATCCGTAGCGTCGCGTGATGAGAAGCGTGTTCTTGCCGTAGAACCCGACACCTGCCCGCGCGGCGCCCTCGCGATCGACGTGCTGGTTCTCGTCCACGAGCACGCGGTGCTTGCCGCCGAGCTCGCGGCCGAGCTCCTCGAGCCGCTCGCGCAGCGCTGCGTAGGCGTGGCTCCAGGTGTAGCGCGGGAGCTTTCCCTCTCCGGGCTGCGGATCGGCGGCCGGCGCGTAGTAGCCGAGCGCCGCGGACACGACGGTTCGCGCCTCGGGGAAGAGCCGCTCGGGATGGCACGAGACCTCGGGTTTCGACATCGTGAACCGCATGTCCGCAAAGAGCCCGCGCTGACGCCGGTCGCGGATGTGCTGCTCGGTCTCGTCGTAAGGCTCCGCAGGTGCGGCGCCGATCGCGTCGATGCCCAGCGAATCCGCCAGCCGCGTCAGTTCGGCCTGCGTGAGTATTCTCGGCATTCCCCCGTGCGAAACTGTAGACGCCAAGCGCAATGAAGGCCGTTCGGATTCACGAGGACGGCGGTCCCGAGGTGCTCGTCGTCGAGGAGGTTCCCGATCCGGAACCCGCTCCGGACGAGGTGCTGATCGGTCTTCGCGCCGCGTCGCTCAACCATCTGGACGTCTGGATCCGGCAGGGACTGCCCTCCGTTCCGAAGCCGCGGATCCTCGGTGCGGACGGCGCCGGGGTCGTCGCGGCGCTCGGCTCGGAGGTCATCGGGATTCGAGGTCGGCGACCGCGTGCTGATCAATCCGGGCCTCGCGGACGGGGCGCGCATCGTGGGCGAGCACATGGACGGGACGCACGCGGAGCTGATCGCGATCCCGGCCGAGTACGTGCATCCGATCCCGGACGGACTGTCGTTCGAGGAGGCGGCCGCGTTCCCGCTCGTGTTCATGACCGCCTACCGGATGCTCGCCACCCGTGCGGGCCTGCGCGAGGGCGAATGGGTGCTCGTGTGGGGCGTCGGCTCGGGCGTCGGAACGGCCGCGCTGGCGATGGCGAAGGCGCTCGGCGGCAAGGTGCTCGCGACCTCGACGGACGACGCGAAGCTCGAGCGCGCCACCGAGCTGGGCGCCGACGCGGTGGTGCGAACGGACGGCGACGTGATCGGCCTCGTCCGCGAGCTGACGGACGGCGCCGGCGTGGACGTCGTCATCGAGCACGTCGGCGAGGCGACCTGGAAAGGCTCGCTCCAGGCCGCGCGCACCGGCGGCCGGATCGTCGTCTGCGGCGCGACGTCGGGCCCGAACCCGCCGGCGCAGCTCCACCGGATCTTCTGGAAGCAGCTGTCGATCCTCGGCTCGACGATGGGCACGCGCGAGGACTTCGCGGCGATGCTCGACCTGGTCGCGTCAGGCCGAGCGAAGCCGATCGTCGATCAGGTGTTCCCGCTGGACGACGTCCGAGCTGCCCACGCACGACTCGAGTCGGGTGAGCAGCTCGGCAAGGTCGTCCTCAGCATCTAGGCCCGAGCGTGACGGCGAGACGAACGGCGCGCCAGAGCGACTCCGGCTGCCGCCGCCAGCGCTACCGCCGCTGCGACGATGAGCACGATGGCGAAGCTCGTCACGCCGCCGTCATCCGGCGCCGACACCGGCTCAACCGACGGAGCCGCGGCGGGATCGCCGGCAGCCGGTCCGGACGAGCCGGCTCCGCCGATCGTCACGGCTGCGAACGTGTGCGTGGTCGAGCAGTCCCAGGACTGGCCCTCCGCCTGAGTCCACGAACCCGTCGTCCACCACGTAGCTCCACTGCCCGGCGGAGGGGAACACGACCGAAGCGGCGTACACGCCGACCGTGTCGGTCGGCTTCGCGGCGAACGTCTTGGTCGCTCCGTTCTCGCCCTGGATCGTCAGCGTCGGCTGCGCGTCGGGAATCGGGCGCGTGCCGTGCTGCTTCACGGTGATCAGCGCGTTCCAGGTGTCCCCCGGGCCGACGGTGGCCGGAGGCGCGGTGAGGCCCGCGGTCGCGAAGCAGCCGGCGCTGGCCTCCGCGGCAAGGCCGAGTGCGGCGAGAACGACGGTGAAGAGAACGGCGCTGCGCATGGTGGGCCTCCTGGTGCTTTCCGCCTCTACACCCAGACCGGTCGAAGGTTCCACGACAGGTGAATCTCGCTGCGGAGAGGAAGGAGGGGGCCAACGGGCGAAACCCGGTTTCCCGCGTTCTACTAGCCGAAGCCGAGGATGAACTTCGCGTCGTCCGACATCTTCTCGGGCGACCACGGCGGATCCCACGTGAGCTCGGCGACCGCCTCGTCGACGCCGTCCATCGACGCGACCGTCTCCTGGATCTCCTGCTCGATCATCGGGCCGACCGGACAGCCCATGGAGGTCAGCGAGTAGATCGCCTTGACCTTGCCCTCGTCGACCTCGACGTCGTAGAGGAGGCCGAGCTCGACGATGTCCATCCCGAGCTCCGGGTCTTCCACGACGCGCAGTGCGTCGATGATCTGTTCTCGCGTAGGCATCGAATCCAGTCTAGAGACGAACCTCTTCGCGCCGCTCCCGGGCGAAGAAGTGGATGCCGTCGATGAACTTGACCCAGTTGTGGCGCGTGCACATGACGACCGACTGCGTCCGCGCGCTGTCGGCGAAGTAGCGCACCCCGCGCAGGAGATCCGAGTTCGAGACGCCGGTCGCGGCGACCACGACCTCGCCGGGCGCGAGCTCGTCGGTCGTGAACACGCGCTCGACGTCGTCGATGCCGAACTCCGCAGCCTGCGTGATCTCGGTGCGCGTGACCGGCCAGAGCTGGGCCTGGAGCTCGCCGCCGAGGCAGCGCAGCGCGGCCGCTGCGATCACGGCCTGGCGGGCGCCGCCGATGCCGATCGCGAAATGGTCGTTCGTCCCGCGGATCGCGGCGCTGATCGTCGCGGTCACGTCCCCGTCCGGGATCAGCTTGATCCGCGCGCCGGCCTCGCGGAGCTCCTCGACGAGATCCTCGTGGCGCGGCCGGTCGAGCACGATCGTCGTGATGTCCTCCACGTTGCGGCCGAACGCCTCGGCGATCGCGCGCACGTTGTCGCCGACCGGCAGGGACAGGTCGATGCGCCCGCGCGCGGTCGGGCCGACGGCCATCTTCCGCATGTACATGTTCGGGAGCCGCGGGAACGAACCGGCGTCGCCGACGGCGAGCATCGACATCGCCCCCACGTCGCCGCGCGCGACCACGGTTGCGCCCTCGACGGGATCGACCGCGAGATCCACGGCGTCGCCGCCCGCGCCCACGACCGTGCCGATGCTGAGCGGGTGATCCTCGGACTCCGTGCCCACCATCACGCGGCCCTCGATCGGCAGCGTGTCGAGCGCCTGCCGCATGGCGAGAGCGGCGGCTTCCTCCGCGCCGGCGACGTCGCCCCGGCCGAGCCAGCGGCCCGCGGCGACCGCGGCGCGCTCGGTGACGCCCGCGAACGCCTCGCAGCGGAAGGTGGTCATGCGGTCGTCCTGGGAGGGCTGACGCGCTCGAACGTGTCGAGCACGAGCTGCAGCACCGCGTCGACCGCCTGCTCGCGGTCGCCGTTCTCGATCACCGGGACGCCGCCCTCGACCGCGCGCTCGATGAGCAGATCCTGGATGCGGCGGATCTCCGGCAGCGCGTCGAGGTACTTCCGCACCGGCCGCAGACCGTCGGAGTCGAGCTCGCGGACATAGAAGTGGCGCGCGTGCGCCTCCTCGTCGGGGATGGCGATCACGCACTGGCACACGATGGCGCCCTCGATCGCGTTCGGCACGAGGCCGGGCACCAGATGGACGCCTTCGATCGCCATCGAGTGGCCCTCGGTGAGCGCCCGCTCGACGCTCGCGCGCACGCCGACGAGCACGTTCCGCGTCTGCTCCAGGAAGCCGCGGATGTTCGCGGCGCCCGGATCCTCGTCACGCGCGGCCACCGCGGAGCCCGCCTCGAAGCTCGAGTAGTGGATCGACGGCATGAACGCCTCGGAGAAGAACGCGCGCATCGTCTGGCGGACGAAGTCCGTCGACGTGACGCGGTTGATCCCGAGCCGGTGCGCGACCTCGGTCGTGATCGTGGACTTCCCGGTCCCGGTGGCGCCGCCGACGAGCAGCACGAGCGGGGACTCGACCTCCTGCAGGCGCTGGTAGCGGCGCAGGCGACGAACCGCTCCTTCGTCCTCGTGCTCCGACAGGACGGCGGCGGCGACGTCGTAGACCGCCTCGGGCGGCGCGACGAGATCGGGATGGTCGACGCTCAGGCCGACCTCGACGAAGCGGGCCAGCTCGTAGGCGCGCTCGGGCGCGATCCCCGTCCCCATGAGCGCGCGCGCCATCAGGCCCTTCGAGAACGGCAGCAGCGTGTCGGCCGAGAGGACCGGCGACTCGGGGGGCCGGCGATCGTTCATCGCACCACCTCGGGAACCAGTACCTCGAGCGCCTCGTCGAGGTTCCGCTCGCCGGGGAGCGGGACGACGGTGTTGTCGGCGAAGACGGTCTCGACGCCACGCTCGGCGGCCGTCTCGGCGACGACGTCGATCGCCGCGGCCTTGATCTCGACGACGTAGGCATCGGCCGAGCGCACCTCGGCGCGCTCGAGGTCCTCGCGCAGCGCGCTGCGGTTCGACAGGTTTCCGGAGACGAACAGCACCTCGGCGCCGTGGTCGCGCTCGAGGCCTTCGCGCAGCGCGTCGTGCACCGCGGCGGGAGCGGTCGTGAAGAGCGCCACGCGCTTCCCCTCGATCGGCTCCACGGGAGCGAGCCGGAACGCGGTCGCGATCACGGGGACGTCCTTCACCTCGCCGATCGCCTCGCGCAGGCGCGCGACCTGCTCGGCGGTGACGAGCGGCTCCTCGCAGCCGGTGAGGACGACGAGGTCGGACACGCGGATCCGGTACGCGCCGAGGTAGCCGGCGACGATCTCGGGATCCTGCGCTCCGCCGGCGACGAGCACGCGCGCGTGGACGTCGATCGGCGGCAGCGCCGCGCCGCTTCCTTCGAAGACGACCAGGTCGGGGTTCAGCTCGGCCGCCAGGCGGGCGCCCTCCTCCACGTTGGAGATGAACGGCGCTCCCGCAAGGCCACCCCCGGCGCGACGGCAGCCGACCGTGGGGACGCGGGCGAGCGCGGCGTCCTCGAGGTAGTCCGACGCCGCATGGGAGCCCGAGCGGGCGAGCTCGAGGAGGTCGTTCACATCGGGCGGCTCGGCGGCGACGATCGGCTGGGCCGGCCCGCCACGGCCCATGGCGACGACGACGACCGAGCGCGACTCCGAGAGGAGGCGCGCGACGTGGCCGGCGACCGCGGTCTTGCCGACGCGCTTGCCGCTCCCGATCACGGCCAGCGACGGGAGCGGAAACGGCGCGAACGAGACGGGCTCGAAGCGGAAGTCGGCCCCGACGTACGGGAGGCCGGCGGCGAGCACCTCGCTCGCGAGCGCCATGCGGTCGCGCGGGCTGACGACAGGCTCGTCGGAGAGGTCGACGACCGTCTCGGCGCCGGCGCGCTCGAGCCCCTCGGCGAGCGTCGAGAAGAGCGGCACGCCGTAGTCCTCCCCGCCCTTCAGCTTCTCGGTGCCGCCGAGGACGACCGCGCCGACGATCTCGTACGGGAGCTCCGCGAACGCGTCCGTGACGACGTCCGCGTAGTGCTCCCCGTCGATCAGGGCGAGCGCCTTCATGGCCGCGACTTGATCTCCGCGTCGATCCGGCCCGTGTACTTCTCGAACTCGAGCGTGTCGAGCGAGAACTGGATGATCCGCTCCTGGCCGTGAAACGGGTACTTGCGCCAGACGTCGACGTGGCGCTCGTCCACCTCGATCAGGTTGTAACAGGGCCGTCCGCGGCCGCGGAGGCGCAGCGTCGAGACGGTGCCCGCATTGACGACGAAGATGTTCTCGAGCTTCCAGGCGTACGGGACGTGCTTGTGGCCGGAGAGCACGAGGTTCACGCTGGCGCTCTGCAGCACCTCGAGCGTGTCGCCCGCGTCGTGGACGATGTTGCGCTCGCGCCCCGTTCCCGGGACGGGCAGCAGGTGGTGGTGGAGGACGAACACGCGAAAGTCGGCGGGCTCGGCGAACTGCTCGGCGATCCACGGGTAGCGGCCGCGCCCAATCTGGCCGTGGTCGAGGTCCGGCTCGGACGAGTCGACCGCCACCACGGTCGTCCCGTTCACGTGGACGACCGAACTGCGGGAGCCGAAGAACTCCTCGAAGTGGATGTAGCCGACGTTGCGCGAGTCGTGGTTTCCCGGGACGACGACCAAGCGTTCGCATTCCAGCTTCGCCAAGTACTCCGCGGCCTCGGCGTATTCAGGCCGGTAACCGAACGTGGTCAGGTCGCCGGAGCAGACGACGACGTCCGGCTTCAGGTCGTTCACCTCGACGATCGCGCGGTCGAGCAGGTTCGCGACGAAGTGCGGCGACCCGCAGTGAAGGTCGGAGATGTGGGCGATTCGGAACATTGCGGCTGAGTCGGCGGAACGCCTGGCTACATCGTAAGCGGGGGATGTCCGTAGCGGTTGCTACCGTGCTTTTCGTGCCCGAAGAAACCCCTGGTTTCCAGGCATATTGCGGGGTCGATCCACCGCGTTTCGTCAACCAGGCAGAACTTGAGGTCGCGCGGCTCCTCGACTACTACCGCATTCCCTGGGCCTACGAACCCCATTCGTTCCCCCTCGAGGTGGACGAGGACGGCCGCGTCGTCGAGGCCGCCTGCCCCGACTTCTATCTGCCGGACCAGGATCTCTACCTCGAGATCACGACCATGCGCCAGTCCCTCGTGACCCGCAAGAACCGCAAGATGCGCAAGCTCCGCGAGCGGTACCCGGACGTGAAGGTTCGGCTCTTCTACAAGCGCGACATCGAACGGATCGTCGAGAGGTTCGGCCTCGATTACGCCGCGTAGGAACTCCCCCCGATGAGCGCCGACCCGGCGTTCGAGCCCGTTCGGCCGCACCGTCTCGGTGAGGTCTACATGGACGCGGACCAGATCGCGGCGCGCGTCGGCGAGCTCGGGAAGAGCATCGCGGCCGACTACGCGGGACGCGATCTGCTCCTCGTGATCGTGCTGCGCGGCGCCGTCGTCTTCGGCAGCGACCTCTCGCGGGCGACCCAGATCCCCCACGCGCTCGACTTCGTCTCGGTGGCCGGCTACGCGTCGCAGTTCGGTGACGGCTCGTCGGTGCGGCTCCTCAAGGATCTCGACGAGCCGATCACCGGGCGCGACGTCGTCGTGGTCGAGAACGTCGTCGACACGGGACTCTCGCTGAACTACATCCTCAAGGCGCTCGCGCTGCGCGACCCGGCCTCGCTCGCGGTGTGCACGCTCATCGACCGGCCGTACCGGCGGCTCGTGGACGATCTGCCCATCAGCTACGTCGGCTTCACGGCGCCCGGACGAGTTCTTCGTGGGCTACGGCTTCGACCTGGACGGCCGCTACCGCGGCCTCCCGGGGCTGCACGTCCTGCGGCGCTAGTCACACGAGCTCGGCGGCGGCACTCGGCGACCGGCGCGGTCAGGCGTGGCACGCTCTCGCACGCGCGCGAGCGAGTCGGACCGAAGCGCCTGGGTGGGGAGTGGGCCACCCGCCACCCGCTTCGAGCGTACCCAGGAAATGCGCACCTGTCCGGCACGAAACCGCGCCGATTGTGTGCCGGTTTCTCCACGGCCGGCGGGCTAGCGGCTACAGGTAGCCGAGCGGATCCACGGGCGAGCCGTTCACGCGCACCTCGAAGTGGAGGTGCGGCCCGAAGCAATGGCCCGTGCAGCCGACGGCGCCGAGGCTCGCTCCCTGCGAGACGGTTCCGCCGCCGATCCAGATCGCCGACATGTGCGCGTACGCGGTCGAGACGCCTCCGCCGTGGTCGACGACGACGATGTTCCCGTAGCCGCTCATCACGCCCGCGTAGATCACCGTGCCGGCCGCAACCGCATGGATGGCGGTTCCGGTCGGCGCGCCGATGTCGATTCCCTCGTGCATCCGGCCCCAGCGCATCCCGAACCCGCTCGTCACGGAGCCGGACACCGGCCAGATGAATCCGTGCGCCGAGGGCGGGCCCGAGGACGAGCCGCCACCCGAGCTCGCCTGGATCTGCGCTGCAAGGGCAGCGCTCGCCGCAAGCATTGCGTCCAGGTCCTCTTCCTGGTCCTCGCGCTTCGACTTGATTCCAGTAAGGAGGCTCGCCTTCTCGCTTCGCGCCGCCTCGAGCGCGTTCTGCCGGGACACCAGGTCGTCCCGTGCCTTCTGCGCGGCCGCCGTCTTCACGGCGATCGCGGCGGTCTGCTCGGAGACCTCGGTGCGCGTCTCTGCGGTTTCGCGCCGGGCGTCGCGCATCTCGGCTTCGAGGATCCGAAGCCGGGCGGCCACTGCACGGTCCTGCGCGCCGATCTGGTTCGAGTACTCGAGCGAGTCGACGAGCGACCCGAGGCTTCTCACGCCCAGGAGGATCTCGATCGTGTCCATCTGGTCGCTCTCGTACAGCGCGACGAGACGGCGCTCGAGCATCTCCTGCGCGATCCGGTGATCCCGGTCGAGCCGGTTTACGTGCCGGGTCTGGTACGCGATCTTCGCCTCGAGGCGGGCCAGCCGGTCGCGGTGCGACTCGAGCTCGCGCTCCAGGTTCGCGACCTCGGTCGAGAGCTCCCCGATGTCGCCCTCGAGCGCTGCGATCCCGTCACCGGCCGTGGCGATCTCGCTGGAGAGGACGCCCTCCTTCTCCTTCGCGGCCGCGATCTGGTTTCGCAGCGCGTTGATCTTCCCGTCGAGGCTCTGCGCCACGGCGCCCGGCGCCGCGAGGAGCGCTCCGGCGAGGAGCGCGAGGAAGATCAGGCGTTTTCTGCGTCCAACTCCCATGGTTGCGAGGTTCGAGAGGCGGTGGAACGTCCCTTCACCCGCGAACCTCGTCCAAGGCCCGCAGCGCCTCCCCGGCCTGACGGCGCAATTCGCCGACCTGCAGCCGGTAGTCCTCGTCGGAAACCTTACCGGTGCGGTGGTCGAACTCAAGCTCCTTGAGGGCTGCGAGCGCCCGGTCGCGCTCCTCCTCGAGCCGCAGCCGCTCGCGATCCGGCGCGCTGAGGCGAGCCAGGCTGTCGTCCGCGGGAGCCGGCTCACGGACGAACGGCCAGGCGACCAAGACCACGCACCCGATGACGAGGAGCGCGGCGAGCGCCAGTGCGACTACGTCCATCAGGCGGTCTGAGGAGCGGTGTCGTCGCGCTCGGAGAAGCGCCGCGCGAGGCGTCGCTGCTCGCGCGCGTCGGGCCACATCGTGACGAGCGCGCCGATCAGGTAGACGAGCCCGGCGAGCCAGATGAGGTTCACGAGCGGGTTCACGATCACCTTGACGAACACGTTGTCGCCGTCGAACTCGTCCGCGATGACGAAGAGATCCTGCGCGCGGAGCGGATCGGTGCGGATCGCCACCTCGTTCGAGGTCTGCTCCTCGGCGAGATAGCGGTTCTTCCCGGGCGTGATCGTGCCGAGATCCTTGCCGTCGCGCTCCACCGCCATGCGGGCCCGCAGCTCGACCGCGTTCGCGCCGCGGGTCTGCGTCGCGCCGAGGTACGTGAGCGTGTAGCCGGCGACCGACACCTTCTCGCCGGGCGCGAGGCTCGCCTCCGTCTGGGACGCGAACCCGCCGATCCCGATCGCCCCGATCACGAGGAGCACGACCGAGGCGTGGACGACGTAGCCGCCGTAGCGACGCCGGTTTCGCCCGACGAGGCTCGTGAACGCCCCGAGCCACGTGGTCGAGCCGATCGCCTTGCGCGCGCGCGTCCCACGGATGAACTCGAGCCCGATCGCCGCGAGCACGAACGCGGAGAACGTGTAGCCGACGAGCCCGGCCGGGCTCGATCCCGCTCCGAGCGCCAGGAGCAGGACGCCGACGGCGATCGCGATCCCGCCGGGCCAGGCGACCGAGCGCGCCAGGGCCGGAATCGACGCCCGGCGCCAGGCGACGAGCGGCCCGATCCCCATGAGCAGGATGAGCGGCAGCCCGAACGCGACGGCGAAGAAGTTGAAGTACGGCGCGCCGACGGTGACGCCGACTCCACGAACGGCCTCGGACAGGATCGGATAGAGCACGCCCCAAAGGACGGTCAGCGCGAACGCGACGAGGAACAGGTTGTTGTAGAGGAACGCGGCCTCGCGGGACACGAGCGACTCGAGCTTCGTCCGCGAGCGCAGGATCGGCAGCCGCCAGAGGATGAGCGCGGTCGTGGCGGCGATCACGACGGTGATGAAGCCGAGGAACCACGGCCCGATCTCGGACTCGGTGAACGAGTGGATCGAGCTCAGGATCCCGCTCCGCGTGAGGAACGTCCCGAAGAGCGAGAGCACGAACGCGCCGGCGATGAGCAGCACGTTCCAGACGCGCAGCATGTTCTTCTTCTCCTGCACCATCACCGAGTGGAGGAACGCCGTCGCGACGAGCCACGGCATGAGCGCGGCGTTCTCGACCGGATCCCACGCGTACCAGCCGCCCCAGCCGACCTCCTCGTAGGCCCACTTGGCGCCGAGCAGGATCGCGATGCCGAGGAACGTCCAGGCCGCGAGCGTCCAGCGGCGCGTCGCGACGATCCAGCGCTCGTCCACCTGGCGCGACGCGAGTGCGGCCATCGCGAACGCGAACGGGATCGTCAGGCCCACGTAGCCGAGGTAGAGGAGCGGCGGATGGGCGAGCATGTACGGGTTCTGGAGGCTCGGGTTGAGCCCGAGCCCGTCCTCGACCGCCGCCCGCGTGGCGAACGGGCTGGCCACGAACACGAGGAGCACGGTGAAGAAGCTCGCGATCGCGCCGAGGATCGGGATCGTCCAGGGAAGCACGTTCGAGGTGAGCCGGCGGTTCAGGGTCAGCGCGGCGACGCTCATCCCCAGCAGGACGAGGAGCCAGAGCAGAAGCGAGCCCTCCTGCCCGCTCCAGAAGGCCGAGAGCGCGAAGCGAAGCGGGAGCTCCTCGCTCGTGTGGTCGGCGACGTAGGCGAAGGAGAAGTCGCGCGAGGAGAGCGCTCCGAGCAGCACGACCGACGCGACGACGACGGCGACAGCGCTCCCGTGAGGGCGTTGCGCGCCGACTCGAGCAGCCGCCTGCGCCCGTGGTAGGCGGCATGGGCCCCGGCGAACACCGCGTACGCGAGAAGCCCGAGGGCGACGATCAGGGCGGCCCGGCCTAGAAGCGCCATGGCGGAGTTACTCGGCCGGCGTGTACTTCGACGGGCACTTCGTCTTCATCGAGTCCGGCTCGGCGACGAACGTGCCGCCTTCCGAGCGAGCCCTCGAGCATGACCTCGCGTCCCGTCCGGAAGAGATCGGGGACGGAGCCCGTGTAGACGACCGCCACGGTCTCGGTTCCCTTGACGTCGCGCATCGTGAAGTTGAGCCCGTCGCCGCGCGCATCTCCGGTCACGGGGCCGACGACGGTGCCGCCGAGGACGACCGAGCCCGAGTGCGACGCCAGCTCGCTGGGCTGGAGCGCAGGCTTCGCGCCCCCCGCGAGGCTGGTGTAGAGCAGGAAGACCGCCAGAACGGCCGCAACCGAAAGGGCGATCACGAGACGAGCGGGATTCCGCCTGGCCACGCTTCGAGTCTACCCGCGCGGGTTGCGCTACTCGGGGGTGTGCATGGGCCGCCGCAGCGGGATGCGGTAGCCGTGATCGCGGCACAGGCTGCCCTGGTCGTCCTCGGTCAGCGCGTCGCAGTAGCCCTTGCCGTACGCGGCCCGCATGAACGCGGCAACGACCTCGAGGCTCCACTCGCCGACCTCGGCGGCTTCGGCCCAGAGGTCGGCCAGCCGGACGTCGATGTCCAGCTCGAGAAGCTCGATCCGCGTAGGCCGCTTGCTCACGCAGAAAACGGTAAGAGGGCGGTCGGACGACAACGCGTCCGCGGCCGGGAAGACGCGGCTCTCTGGTTTGCCGATCGCAGGATCGAAGCGGCCGCACCTAGGGGCTGGATACGCTGCGTTCATGAGCGAGATTCGCTTCGGACCGGCCCGCGTTCCCAGCCGCGAGAGCCCCGAGGAGGCGGTCGCACTCCTCGTCGAGCGCGGGTTCACGGCCTGCGAGATCGACTTCGAAGGCGGCTTCTGGATGAAGCCCGAGTGGGAATGGGCGACCGGGCTCGGCGAAGCCGCGCGAGCAGCGGACATCGTGCTGTCCGTCCACGCTCCGCTCCCCGCCTTCCTGGGCCAGCCCGACCCCGGAAAGCACAAGCGCGCGGTCGGGATGCTCGACCACACCGCGGGCGTGGCCGTGGCGTGCGGCGCCGAGATCGTCGTCTTCCACCCTGGATTCCTGCTCGGGCGCACGCACGAGGAGTCGATCGACTCGGTCGTCGAGCAGCTCACCGCCCTGCGCGCGCGGCTCGAGGAGAAGGAGCGCGTTGTCGCCTTCGGAGTCGAGGTGATGGGCCGCGTCCGCGACCTCGGGACGATGGACGACGTCGTCGCGATCTCGTCCGGGCACCGGCTGGGTGCGGCCGGTGATCGACTTCGCCCACCTCCATGCGGTCACCGACGGCGCGTTCACGGACGCCGACACGTTCGCCGAGATCCTCGCGGCCGCCGACGCGGTGCTGGAGGACGGCGCGCCGTTCCACATCCACTTCTCGGACATCGCCTACGCCAACCGCAACGAGACGAAGCACCTGCCCTACGGCGAGGGGACGCTTCGCGCCGAGCCGCTGGCCGAGGCGCTTGCGCGGTTCGAGCGTCCCGCGACGGTCATCACCGAGTCGCCCGACCACGAGAGCGACCAGGCGATCCGTGCAATCCTGGTCGGCGACTGGGATGGCCGACGCCGAGCCGTTCTTTGCCTCCGCGGACAGCCTACGACCGCTGGGTCGGGCGCTACGGGCCCTCGCTTTCGGCCGAGCTGATCGCGTTCGCCGGCGTGAAGCCGGGGATGCTCGCGCTCGACGTCGGCTGCGGGCCCGGCGCGCTCACGTCCGCGCTCGTCGAGCTCCTCGGGCCGGAGAACGTCGCCGCCGTCGATCCTTCGGAGCCGTTCGTCGAAGCGGCGCGCGGCCAAGCTCGCCCGGCGTCGAGATCCTCGTCGCGCCGGCGCGGAAAGCTCCCGTTCATGGACGACCGCGTCGATGCCGCGCTCTCCCAGCTCGTGATCAACTTCATGGAGGACGCCGAGACCGGCGTTCGCGAGATGGCCCGGGTTGCGAAGCCCGGCGCGACCGTTACGGCGTGCGTCTGGGACTACGCGGACGAGCATGACGTCGATCCGGACGTTCTGGGAGGCAGCGCGCGAGATCGATCCCGAGGGCGGCGCTGCCGCGGACGAGGGCGCGAACATGAAGTACTGCACCGAGGACGAGCTCTCCGAGCTCTGGCGGGCGGCGGGCCTCGAGAAGGTGCGCACCGCGCCGCTCACGGCCCGGGCCGAATACAAGGACTTCGAGGAGCTCTGGGAGCCGCTCCCCACGGGGATCGCGCCCGCCGGCGCCTTCACGAAGTCGCTCGACGCGGACGGACAGACGGCCCTCCACGACGCGTACAAGCGACTCCTCGACGTCGGCGACGGCCCGTTCGAGCTGACGGCCCGCGCCTGGGCGGTCGCCGGAACCGCCTAGCCCGAAGCGCGCACGACCAGCTCGGTCTCGCAGACCACGTGTTCGTCGTCCGACGCGAGGCCATTCATGCGACGCAGAAGGAGCTCGGTCAGCTCGCGCGTCATCTCCCCGAGCGGCTGGCGCACGGTCGTGAGCGGCGGATCCGCGCCGGCGGCATCGGCGACGTCGTCGAAGCCGACCACCGCCACGTCGTCCGGCACGCGCCGGCCGGCGGCGCGCAGGGCGCGGAGAACGCCGAACGCCATCGGATCGGACGCGACGAAGATCCCGTCCACGTCCGGGCGCTTCTTGAGCAGCTGCGCCGTCGCCTGGGTCGCGCCGTCCTCCGTGAAATCCCCGTGGGCGACGAGGTTCTTCAGCACGCGCACGCCGCCATCCGCCAGCGCGTCCTTGTACCCGTCGAAGCGGTCGATCCCCGCGGTCATGTCGAGCGGGCCGGTGATCGTCGCGACCGCCTTGCGGCCGTCGGAGAGCAGGTGCGCGGTCGCGTCGCGCGCGCCGCCGCGGTTGTCTGCGTCCACATACGGGAGCCGCTCGCCCGGCCGCGGCCGCCCGCTCAGCACAGTGGGGATGTGCGCGCCGGTCAGAGCCTTCGGCAGCGGGTCGTTCCCGTGCAGCGACATCAGGATCACTCCGTCCACGTGGCCCTGGCGGAGGTAGCGCTCGACCTTCATCTGCTCGCGCGCGCCCTGGGCGAAGAGAAGCAGGAGCTGGAGCTCGGTGGTCTCGATCGACGACGAGATGCCGCGCATGATCGTGCGGAAGAACGGGTCGGAGAAGACGCGCGCCTCGGGTTCCGAGACGACGAGGGCGATCGTGTCGGTGCGCTTCGTGACGAGCGCCCGGGCGGCGCGGTTGGGCACGTAGCCGAGCTTGCGCACTGACTTTTCCACCGCCTTGCGCGTCGAAGCAGTTACGAGCGGTGAGCCGTTGATCACCCGCGACGCGGTCGCGCGGGACACGCCGGCGAGGTGCGCGACCTCATCCAGGGTGGGCGGAATCCGCGTAGTTGAAATTGGTCCTTTACTCATTCCGACTCCCATTGTATTGTAAGCGCTCTCATGGATGTAAGCGCTTACATGCAAGCGTACATCACGGCCCCCAGCCGGCCGATCCCGGATTCATAGGAGGAAACTCGCATGCTGAACCACCGCACCACGACCTCGGCGCTTCGGCGCGTCCCGGCGTTTCTGGCCGCAGCCCTGGCGTTCGGTGCGCTCGCCGTCGGTTGCGGCGGAGGCGACGACTCGACGAATACGAACGCCGCCGCCACCACAAGCGACGAGCCGGTGACCCTGAACGTCGGCCTCTTCGGAACGTTCGGCTACAAGGAAGCGGGCCTCTACGACGAGTACATGGCGGACCACCCGAACGTGAAGATCGTCGAGACGAGCGTGGAGCAGGAGGGCGAGTACTACCAGGCGCTCCAGACCCACCTCGCCGCGAACTCGGGGCTCGCCGACATCCAGGGCATCGAGGTCGGCCGCATCGCAGAGGTCACCTCCCTCCAGCCCGACAAGTGGGTCGACCTGAACTCGCTCGGCGCGGGCGACGTCGAAGACACGTTCTTCCCGTGGAAGTGGGGCGCAGCCACGACCGCCGACGGCAAGACGCTCGGCCTGGGTACCGATACGGGTCCGCTCGCCATCTGCTACCGCCACGACCTGCTCGAGGCGGCCGGCATGACCAGCGACCGCGAAGAGCTCGCGACCGAGTGGGACAGCTGGGAGAGCTTCCTCGCATTCGGCGCCGAGTACCTGGAGAACGCTCCCAAGGGCGTCGCCTTCATGGACAGCGCCGGCGGCCTCTACAACGCGATCATCGGCCAGTCCGAGGAGCAGTACTACGACGCGGACGGCAACACCATCTACGACACGAACCCGGCCGTGAAGGAAGCGTGGGACACCGCCGCGCAGGCCGCGCAGGACGGGCTCAGCGCCAAGCTCAAGCAGTTCGACACCGAGTGGAACACGGGCTTCGTGAACGGCGCGTTCGCCACGATCGCCTGCCCCGCCTGGATGATCGGCTACATCAAGAGCCAGGCCGGCGACGACGGCTCCGGCAAGTGGGACGTCGCGAACATCCCCGGCGACGGCGGCAACTGGGGCGGGTCGTACCTCTCGATCCCGACCGCCAGCGAGCACCCCGCCGAGGCGTACGAGCTGATCAAGTGGCTGACCGCTCCTGAGCAGCAGATCAAGATGTGGACGACCGCTCAGCACTTCCCGTCGAGCTCGACCGCGTCGGCCGATCCGGCCGTCGAGGCGGCGACCGACGACTACTTCTCGGGCGCACCGCTCGGCGAGCTGTTCAAGGCCTCCGCCGACGACCTGCCCGTGGCAGTGCTCGGCCCGAAGGACGGAACGATCAAGGACACGTTGACCAACGGGCTTCTCCTTGTGGAACAGGGCCAGGGCATCGACGAGGCCTGGCAGAAGACGCTCGACGACATCTCCAACGCGGTCGAGTAAGAGCCTCCTCCGGCCGAAGAGGCGGCGGGGCCCCCTGGGACACGGGGCCCCGCCGCCGCCAACGGTGAAAGATGATGGCCCTCGTGGAATCACAAAGCAGTGGGACAGGCGGGGCGGCGATGCTTTCCCCGAAGAGGCGTTCGTGGCGCCCGAACCTGAGCGGCGTCGACGCGAGGTTCTCCCCCTACGCCTACGTCGCCCCCTTCTTCATCCTCTTCTTCGCGTTCGGGCTCTTCCCGCTCCTCTACACCGGGTGGGTCTCGCTCCACCGGGTGCAGCTCCAGGCCGTCGACCAGGCGGAATGGGTCGGGCTCGACAACTACCGCCGCCTGCTCGGTGACGACCAGTTCTGGCACGCGCTGCTGAACACGTTCACGATCGGCTTCATCTCGACCGTGCCCCAGCTGCTCATGGCGCTCGGGCTCGCGCACCTTCTGAACTACAAGCTCCGCGGCCTCACGTTCTTCCGGATCTCGATGCTCATGCCGTACGCGACCTCGGTGGCGGCGGCGACGATCGTCTTCACGCAGCTCTTCGGACGGGACTACGGCCTCATCAACTACGGCCTCGGGGTCATCGGCTTCGACCACGTCGACTGGGAGAGCGGCCGCTGGACGTCGCAGATCGCCATCTCGTCGATCGTCACCTGGCGCTGGACGGGCTACAACGCCCTGATCTACCTCGCCTCGATGCAGGCGATCCCCAGGGAGCTGTACGAGCAGGCCGAGGTGGACGGCGCGAGCCGCTGGCAGCAGTTCCGGCACGTGACCATCCCGGGCATCTGGCCGACGATCGTCTTCACGATCGTCATCTCGACGATCGGCGCCATGCAGCTCTTCGGGGAGCCGCTCCTCTTCGGCGGCATCAGCGGCCATCTCGGCGGCGCCGACCACCAGTACCAGACGCTCGGCGTGCTGCTCTACGACCAGGGCTGGTTCAACTTCCAGCTCGGCCGGGCCGCCGCGACGGCCTGGACGATGTTCCTGATCATCATGATCATCGTCGCGATCAACGCGTTCCTCGCCTCGAAGGGCTGGGGCAAGCTCACGCCGCGCGCACGGAGAAGGGCGGCATGAGCACGACGACCCCGCATCCGGCCGCACCGAAGCCCCGGGGCTCAGGCGCCGTCGCGGAGGCGTCGGCCCGCTCGCCTACCTGTTCCTGATCATCACGGCGGTGATCGCGCTCTTCCCGCTCTACTGGACGATCGTCGCCGCGTCGCGGACGAACTCCGACATCGCCAAGTCGCCGCCGCCGCTCTACCCCGGGCCGCACCTCTGGAAGAACATCAACAGCGCCCTCGACCAGGTGGACATGGGAAGGCGCTCCTGAACTCGCTGATCGTCTCGAGCGCGATCGCGATCGGCACGGTGCTCTTCTGCACGCTCGCGGGCTTCGCGTTCGCGAAGCTCTCGCTTCCGCTTCAGCTCGTTCCTGCTCATCCTCGTGGTCGCGACGATGATGGTGCCGTCCCAGCTCGGCGTCATCCCGCTGTTCATGCTGATGGCGCAGCTCGAGTGGGTGAACCACCTCCAGGCCGTGATCTTCCCCACGCTGGTGAGCGCCTTCGGGGTCGTGTTCATGCGGCAGTACCTCGTGTCGGCGCATCCCGACCGAGCTGCTCGAGGCGGCCGCGATCGACGGCGCGTCCACGTTCCGGATCTTCCGCTCGATCGTCCTTCCGGCCGCGCGGCCGGCGATGGCGGTGCTCGGGATGATCACGTTCCTCATGGCCTGGAACGACTTCTTCTGGCCGATCATCGCGCTGACGAGCTCGAACCCGACCGTCCAGGTGGCGCTGAACTCGATCGGGAACGGATACGTCCCCGACCAGTCGGTGATCATGGCCGCGACGCTCGTCGGCACCGTGCCGGTGCTGATCGTCTTCGTCCTGCTCGGCAGGCAGATCGTCGGCGGGATCATGCAAGGCGCGGTCAAGGGATGACCCGCACCGACGTCGACCTGGTGGCGGGCGAGGCCGGACGGCTCACGTTCCCGCCGGACTTCCTCTGGGGCGTCGCGACCGCGTCGTACCAGATCGAGGGCGCCATCCACGAGGACGGCCGCACCCCGTCCATCTGGGACACGTTCAGCCACACGCCGGGCAAGTGCGCCGACGGCGACACCGGGGACGTCGCGGCCGACCACTACCACCGCTACCGCTCCGACGTGGCGCTCATGCGCGACCTCGGCATCAAGGCGTACCGGTTCTCGATCTCCTGGTCGCGCGTCATCCCCGGCGGCAAGGGAGCCCGCCAGCCAGAGCGGTCTCGACTTCTACCGCGGCTCGTGGACGAGCTGCTCGAGAACGGGATCAAGCCGGTCGTGACGCTCTACCACTGGGACCTCCCGCAGGAGCTCGAGGACGCCGGCGGCTGGCCGAACCGCGACACCGCGGCGCACTTCGCCGAGTACGCGGCCGTCGTGGCCCGGGAGCTCGGCGACCGCGTCGACCTCTGGACGACCTTCAACGAGCCGTGGTGCTCCGCGTTCCTCGGCTACGGCTCGGGCGTGCACGCGCCCGGGACGAACCGAGCCTGCCGCCTCGCTGCGCCGCCGCGCACCATCTTCTACCTCGCGCACGGGCTCGGCTCGCGGGCGATCCGCGTCGGAGCTCGCCGACCCGAAGCTCTCGATCACGCTGAACCTCGCCGCCGTGCGCGCCGCTCAGCGACTCGGAGGCCGACCTCGACGCCGCGCGCCGCATCGACGCGCTCGCGAACCGGATCTTCCTCGAGCCGATCTTCCGCGGCCGCTATCCCGCCGACGTGATCGAGGACACGCGCTCGATCACCGACTGGGAGTTCGTCCGCCCCGGCGACGAGGCCGAGATCGCCCAGCCGATCGACGTGCTCGGCGTCAACTACTACACGCCGACGCTCGTGGAGGCCTACGGCGGCCACGGGCGAGCGCGTCGTCGCCGACGGACACGCCGCGAGCGAGGCGTCGCCGTGGCCCGGCGCCGAGACGGTCGCAGTTCCCGGCGCAGCCCGGCCCGCACACGGCGATGGGCTGGCACATCGACGCGGCCGGCCTGTACGAGCTCCTCGACCGCGTCGGGCGCGAGTATCCCGGGCGTCCCGCTCCTCGTCACGGAGAACGGCGCCGCGTTCGAGGACGAGGTCGATCCGGCGGGCACGGATCCAGGACGAGCGGCGCGTCCTCTACGTGCAGGAGCACCTGGCCGCGATCCACCGCGCGATCGCCGAGGGCGTGGACGTGCACGGCTACTTCCTCTGGTCGCTCCTCGACAACTTCGAGTGGTCGTACGGCTACTCGCAAGCGCTTCGGGATCTTCTACGTCGACTTCGAGACGCAGGAGCGCGTGCCCAAGGCGAGCGCGCACTGGTACCGCGAGGTCATCGCGGCGAACGGCATCCCCGCGCCCGGCGCCTAGAATCCCGGCATGGAGACGCCGAAGCAGGAGCCCGAGTCGTTCCTGCCCAACCGCTCGGTGCGGCATCGCTTCGAGTCGTACACGATGCGCGCGGTCGCGACCGGCGGGATCATCGGGATCGGCGTCGTCCTCGGGGCGCTGCTCGGCTGGCAGGACGTGAGCGGCTGGATCATCGGGCTCGTCGTCTCCGTGTCCACGGTGCTCCTCGCGGCGTTCCTCTGGTCGTCCCGAACGCTCTAGATAGCCTGCGCCGGTGGGCGTAATCGAGGCTCAGGAACTGCGGCGGACCTACCGCACGACCACCGGCGTCTTCCGCCGCCGCGGCATCGACGTGGAGGCGGTCAAGGGCGTGTCCTTCGAGGTGGAGCAGGGCGAGCTCTTCGGGCTCCTCGGGCCGAACGGCGCCGGCAAGACGACCACGATCAAGATGCTGATCACGCTGCTCCTCCCCACGTCGGGCACGGCGCGCGTGCTCGGGCTCGACGTCGTCCGGGACGCCCGAGAGGTGCGAAGGCGCATCGGGTACGTCTTCGGCGGCGACAAGGGGCTCTACGAACGGCTTTCGGCGCTCGACAACCTGCGCTACTTCGCCGAGCTCTACGGCGTCCCGCCGCGCACGCAGAAGCAGCGGATCGGTGAGCTGCTCGAGCTCGTCGGCCTCGCCGGGCGCGAGCACGAGCGCGTCGAGGGCTACTCCCGCGGGATGCGCCAGCGGCTGCACATCGCGCGCGGGCTCATCCACGATCCCGAGGTCGTCTTCCTGGACGAGCCGACGATCGGCGTCGATCCCGTCGGCGCGCGCGACCTGCGGGCGACGATCGCCGGGCTCGTCGACGCCGGCAAGACCGTCCTCCTGACGACGCACTACATGTTCGAGGCCGACAGCCTGTGCGACCGCATCGCGGTCATCGGCCAGGGCCGGATCCTCGCCGAGGGCACGCCTGCCGCCCTGAAGGCGCGCATCGCCGACCGCACGGTGGTCGAGATCGAGACGTTCGACCTCGCGGACGATGCTCTCGCGCGCGTGCGCGAGGTCTCCGGGGTCGAGTCGGTGTCCGTGGAGGAGCGGGACGGACGCTTCGTGCTGCTCGTCCAGTCGCCGCGCGGGCTCGAGCTCACGCAGGCGCTTCTCGGAGCGCTCGACGGCACGCCGGTCGGCCGCGTCGCCGCACGCGAGCCGACGCTCGAGGACGCGTACGTCGCGCTGGTCGGGGGCGAGGCGTCGCTGTGAAGTCGCTGCGCCTCGTCTGGGCGGGCCTGCGCTTCCACGTCAAGTCGCTGACGCTCTCGAACTTCTTCATCCTCACGTCCTTCCTCCTGCCGGCGATCTTCGCGTCGATCGCGTTCTTCCTGGTGGAGGCCGGCGGCCGCCCGGGGACGCTGCTCTACGCCGCGCTCGGCGCCGGGATGATGGGCGTCTGGTCGTCGACGCTCTTCGGCTCGGGCGGCGCGATCCAGTGGCAGCGCTGGCAGGGGACGCTCGAGCTCCTGATCGGAGCGCCGGCGCCGTTCATCCTCGTCCTCCTGCCGATCACGCTCGCCTCGGCGACCATCGGCATCTACTCGATCGTCGGGACGCTCGTCTTCGGGCGCATCTTCTTCGGCGTCCCGCTCGACGTCGTGCACCCGCTCGCCCTGGTGGTCTCGATTCCGTCGATGCTGATCGGGCTCGGGTTCCTCGGCCTTCTGCTGGCCGCGAGCTTCATCCTCTACCGGCACGCGAACGCGCTCTCGAACCTCCTCGAGTACCCGATCTGGCTCGCGACCGGGCTGCTCGTGCCCCTGACGCTCCTCCCGGTCTGGGTCGAGCCGATCTCCTGGGTGCTCGCTCCCACCTGGGGGATTCGCGCGATCCGCGACGCGCGCTCGGCGGCGACCCGTGGCCGGCGATCGGCATGTGCCTGGTGCTCGTCGCTCGTCTACCTCGCGCTCGCGGCCGTCTTCATGGGCGTGTTCGAGCGCAAGGCCCGCGACAAGGCGACCCTCTCGCTGTCATGACGTCGCTGCGCATCTTCTTCGTGGGCGGCGTGATCGCCTACCGGGCGCTGTTCAACTGGATCTCGCCGTGGATCTACATCCCGACGATGCTCGGCAGCCCGCTCTTCCAGATCCTCTTCTTCACCTATCTCGGCCGGTTCGCGGGCGTCGAGGACGACACGTTCTTCGTGGTCGGGAACGCGGTGCAGGTGTGCGGGATGTCGTGCGTCTACGGGATGACGATGACGATCGCGAACGAGCGCTGGTTCTCGACGCTGTCGCCGCTCCTGGCCACGCCGGCCAACCGGCTCGCGCTCTTCACGGGCCGCGCGCTGCCGATCGTCGTCAACGGGATCTTCGTGTCCGTGTTCGGCTTCCTCGTCGGCTGGGCGTTCCTCGACTTCGACCCGCCGGCGTCGTCGCTGGCGCCGCTGGCCCTGATCCTGTTCGTGTCGGTCTGCTCGTGCACCGCGTTCGGGATGGTGCTCGGCTCGATCGGCCTGCGCGCCCGCGACGTCTTCTTCGCCGCGAACCTCGCCTACTACCTGCTGCTCCTCTTCTGCGGCGTGAACGTGCCCTTCTCGGACATGCCGGGCTGGATCCAGGCGGTCGGCTCGTGCCTGCCGCTCACGCACGGGATCGAGGCGGCGCGCGACGTCGTCGCCGGGTTCGTCGCTCGGTGACGTGGCCGGTCTCGTGTGGACGGAGCTCTTCATCGGCGTCGTCTACGCGGCCGCCGGGTTCGGGCTCTTCCGCTTCTTCGAGGCGGAGGGCGGCGGCGCGCCACGTTGGAGACGATCTAGACGGCCAGCGCGAGCTGGTTCGACGGCGCCGGCCGCGGCTCGAAGCGCGTGCCGCTGCCGAGGCCGTACTTGGCGCGCAGCTCGGCGAAGCGCGCGTTCAGCTCCTCCGTGTACGCCCGGGGCGCGTAGGCGCGCGGGCCGTAGAGCTGGCGGTAGCGGGCGGCGAGCAGCGGATACGTCTCGCGCACCCACGGGTCGAAGTGCGCACGGATCCCGGGCCGGATGTGCAGCGGGATCGCGACCGCCCACGTCACGCCGGCCTCGGCGACCGCGGCGAGCGTCTCCTCCAGGTGCGCGTCGTCGTCGGTCAGGCCCGGGAGGATCGGCGCGACCAGCACGCCGGTACGGATGCCCGCGTCGGCGAACCGCGCGAGGATCTCGAGCCGCTTGCGCCCCGGCGGCGTCCCGGGCTCGACGACGCGGCGCACGTCCTCATCGATCGTCCCGACGCTCATCGCGAGGCTCACGTCGGCCACCTCGGCGAGACGCGTGAAGAGATCGAAGTCGCGCATGACGAGCGTGGACTTGGTCAGCATGGACAGCGGGTTGCGCGCGTCGATGAGCGCCTCGAGCACGCCGCGGGTGAGGCGGTAGCGGCCCTCGCACTGCTGGTAGGGGTCGGTCGCGGTGCCCATGGCGATCGGCTCGCCCGTCCATTTCGGCGAGGCGAGCTCGCGGCGCAGCACCTCGACGAGGTTCGTCTTGATCACGATCTTGGTCGAGAAGTCCTCCCCCACGCCCAGGTCGAGGTAGCTGTGGAAGGCGCGCGCGAAGCAGTAGTGGCAGGCGTGCGTGCAGCCGCGGTAGGGGTTGATCGTCCAGCGGAAGGGCACGCGAGCGGCGTCCGGCACGCGGTTCAGCGCCGTCTTGCAGGTGTCCTCGAGGTACGTCGCCTTGGCCACGCTCACAGCATAGCGAACGTATGTTCGTGCATCTCTCGCGCGCGTGAAACCCCCACCCTGGGAGGGGAGGGAGATCCCTCCACCCGCAAACCCGCCTTCGACGGTAGCCGCTCGCGGGCGCACGCGTCTGTGCCGATTTCGTGCCGGTTCTGCGCGGGTCGGCTAGGCCGCTTCGCCCAGCGCCTCGAGCTCCCGGCTCATCGCCAGGTGCTCCAGGGCGTCGTGCTCCATCGCGCGGACGCGCTCGCTCGTGATCCCGAGCTGCGAGGCGATCGAGGCCAGCGACGCCGGCTCCTCGCCGCCCAGGCCGAAGCGCATGCGGATCACGTCGCGCTCCGGCTGGGGAAGATCGGCGACCGCACGGCCGAGCGCCTCCTCGCGGAGCGACACGTTGACCTCTTCCTCGGGCCCGTCGCTGTGCCCGGCGAGCAGGTCGCCGAGCGATCCGCCGTCGTCGTCGCCGACCGGCTTGTCGAGACTCGTGACCGAGCGCGGCGCCCGCTTCACCTCGCGCACCTGGTCGGCGGTCAGCCGCGTGGCCTCGGCGAGCTCGTCGTCCGTCGGCTCGCGCTCGAGCTTCACGACCAGCTCGCGCTCGGCGCGGCCGATGCGCTGCTCGCGCTCGACGATGTGGACGGGAATCCGGATCGTGCGCGCCTTGTTCGCGACGCCGCGCTGCACCGCCTGCCGGATCCACCAGGTCGCGTAGGTCGAAAACTTGAAACCGCGGCGCCAGTCGAACTTCTCGACGGCGCGGATGAGCCCGATGATCCCTTCCTGGATCAGGTCGAGCAGCGAGAGGCCGTGGCCCTGGTAGCGCTTGGCGATCGAGACGACGAGGCGCAGGTTCGAGTTGACCATCCGGTCCTTGGCCGCCTGGTCGCCCTTCTCGATCAGCTTCGCGAGCTCGATCTCCTCGACCGCGGTGAGCAGCGGGTAGCGGCCGGCCTCGTTGAGGAAGAGCTGGAGCGCGTCGGTGGTGGACGTCGCGAGCTCGCCGTTCACGTAATGGGCGTCCTCGCCCTTGCGGCCGCAGTCGTCGCGCAGCTCGACGTGACGCGCCTCGAGCTCCTCGAAGAGCGTTTCCGTCGCATCGTCATCCAGGTCGAGCGTCTGCACGAACGTGTTCACCTCCGTCAGCTCGAGGCAGCCCTGTTCCTCCCCGCGCGCGAGGAACGCCTCGACCTGGTCTTTCGCGGTATCCGTCATAGCGTGTGGCTCTTCCATCTTCTGTCTATCCCCGGTTCGGCGCCGATGCAACACCCCCTCGTCGCCTCCTGAACGGCAGAAACACTCAGGTTTCCGCTCGCCAACCCCTCCCGAGAGGGATACCGGCTTGCGGCCGATCAGGCGACCTTCTGATCAGGAACTCGCAGCGAGCCCTAGCGGCAGGGCTTCTCGACCGATGGATCCCATGCCGCACCGCAAATTCAGGCTCCGCCGCACCGTTCTCGTCGGTTTCGCAGGTGTGCTCGCGCTCGCGTCGATCGGGGCTGCGAACGCCGGCCTCGCCACGCCGAACGCGACCGGCCCCGCTCCGGGCGCGGTCGTCTCGTCGCTGCCCGTCTTCGCGTGGGATCCCGTCGCGGGCGCGGACAAGTACGAGTTCGAGGTCGCCGCGAACGCCGGGTTCGACTCGTCCATCGCCTACATCTCGACGCGCAACACGCGCGCGACGCTCGACGAGTCGATCGCGAACGGCACCTACTACTGGCACGTGCGCGCCGTCACCTCGGCGGGCGCCGTCGGCCCGTGGACGGAAACGCGAACGATCCAGATGGCGTGGACCGGGAAGCCGTCGCTCCTCTCGCCCGCGAACGGCGGAACGCTCACCTACCCGACCGACGCCTTCAAGCTCGAGTGGACGCCCGTCGCCGGCGCGAGCGAGTACCAGGTCAAGCTCGCGACCGATCCGGCGCTCGGGTCGATCGTGTGGGACAACGGCCCGGTCAAGACATCGGCGACGAGCTTCACGCTCTCGGCGCCGCTCGCGCCGGGAACCTACTACTGGTCGATCACCCCGCTCGACGCCGCCGGACATGCAGGCACGCCCGCGACCACGGCCTCGTTCGTCTGGGCCTGGCCGTCGACCGCGACGCCGAGCTTCACCGACCTCGCTCCCGCGCCCGAGATCGTCGATCCGTCGTTCTCGTGGACGGCCGTTCCCGGCGCCGCGGGCTACGAGGTCGAGGTCAACTCCTCCTCGGACTTCGCGCCAGGATCGAAGGTGTGCTGCTCCCCGCTGCGCATCGGCTCGAACACGACGACGCTCGGCCTCTCGCTCTCGCCGCTCGTGCAGCTCGACAACAACACGTACTACTGGCGCATCCGCGCGATCGACGCCTCCGGCAACGCCGGCCTCTGGAACCTCGGGCCGACGTTCACGCAGACCTTCGCGAACGTTCCGCCGACGACTGCTCCCACGGTCAAGAACCTCCGCCTGCGCGACAACCTCGCGATCCGCTGAACGGCGTCGACCCGGCCACCGTCGGCTACCCGCTGACGACCGGGACGCCCGTGCTCAGCTGGAATCCCGTCGCGGGCGCATCGACCTACCAGGTCGACGTCACGCCGTTCGAGGACGACGCGTGCAACTGGACGCACTCGATGAACGAGCACTGGGTGAGCACGACCGCGACGACGTCGTGGACGCCGCTCGGCTCGAGCTGGAACAACGTCAAGCCGTTCCCCAACCCCGCCTCGGTCTCGGCCGACACGCCGACGATGGTCCAGGGCAACACGTACTGCGTGCGCGTCCGCCCGTCCGACCGCTCGTCGACGACGAACGGCCCGACGGCGCTCGGCGACTGGACGTACCTGCCCGCCAACAACACGGCCGCGTTCACGTGGACGGAGCCCTCACTCCCGGGCCCGTGCACGCCGTGCTCGCTCGGCGAGACCGACTACCTCGAGCCGCTCACCGGCGTGACCGTGGGCCGGATGCCGCTCTTCACCTGGAAGGCGATGCCCGGCGCGCAGAGCTACTTCGTCATCGTCGCGCGCGACCCGTCCTTCACGAACCTCGTCGACTACGCGTTCACGCGGGTTCCCGCCTACGCGCCGCGCACCGGCAACTCCGCGCGCACCTACCCGGACGAGCTGACTTCGTACTACTGGGCCGTCCTCCCCGCGACCGGCTCGAACGGGAGCGGCGTCTCCGCCGATCCGCTCGCCGGCGTCGTCCCGAACTTCCACAAGCAGTCCGCGCCGCCGACGCACGTCGCCCCGCTCCCCGGCGCCGTCTCGACGGGCACGACGGTCTTCCGCTGGACGGCGACCGAGGCCGCGCGCCGCTACCGGCTGCAGGTCTCGCAGGATCCGAGCTTCGCGAACCTGATCGACGACATCGTCACCGACTCGACTGCGTACACGAGCGACACCACGTACCCGGCGGACACGATCATCTACTGGCGCGTCCGCGCGGATGCCGACGACGGCACGTCGCAGACGGTCGGCCTGACGTGGTCGGCGACCGGAACGTTCCAGAAGCAGCTCCCGGCGCCGTCGCCCGATCCGGACAACCCGACGAGCGGCGCGCAGCTGCCGACGCTCGCCTGGACGCCCGTCCCCGGCGCCGTCTCCTACGACGTTCACGCCGAGGAGGCCGACGGCGACGAGCGGAACTTCTCGAACCTGCCGACGCATGCGTTCACGCCGACGAAGATGACCGGCATCGGGATCTTCCACCTCCAGGCGCGCGCGAACTTCCCGACGCGCACCGGCGCGGTCGTGCACGGCCCGTACTCGACGCTCATGGCCTTCGCCCGCACGATCCCCGAGCCCGGCGGCGCGTCGGCCGACATCACCAAGGAGCACGTCGTCCTTTCGTGGAACCCGCGCATGGGCGCCAAGAACTACCGCGTGCAGGTCTCGACGAGGCCGGACTTCGACAACTTCGTCGAGAACATGACCACCGAGGCGACGAACCACGCGCCGCTCCTCTCGCAGCGCGACTACACGGACGGCGGCAAGCTCTACTGGCGCGTCGCCGCTGTGGACGCAGACGCGAACGTCGGCGACTTCAGCCCGGTGCAGCAGTTCGGGATCGACCAGCCGCTGCGGTTGCGCACGCTCGGTTCGCTGATCCGTGGCCGCACGAGCCCGCTGACCGTGATCGCGACGACGAGCCTCGATCCGATCCCCGGCGTGTTGCCGTGCGGGTCTGGGGCGCCGGCCTCAAGGCGCGCACGGTGAAGACGAAGGCCAACGGCCGCGTGGTCATCAAGCTCAAGCCGAAGAAGAAGGGCGTCATCTACTTCCGCGGGACGAAGGCCGGATTCAAGATGACGACCATCAAGGTCACGGTCCGCGTCGTGCGCATCGGGCACTAGCGCCGGGCGTGCAGGGTCCGCTCAGGCGGGCCAAGATGCGGGCAGTGCTCGATCTCTTCCCCGACTCGGCCTCGGTCTCCGACGGCGATCTGACGCTCGGCGGGTTGAGGGCGTCCGGGCTCGCTGAGCGCTTCGGCACACCGCTCGTCGTCTACTGCGAGGAGACGCTCGTCGCTCGGGCGCGGGCGTATCGCGCAGCGGCACCGGACGCGCTCGTCGCATACAGCGTGAAGGCGTTCCCGAACGTTGCCGTGATCTCCCGGCTCGCGGAGGAGGGCCTGGGCGCGGACGTCTCGACGCTCGGCGAGCTTGCGTTCGCCCGGCGTGCCGGCGTTCCCGCGGAGCGGATCGTCATGCACGGCAACAACAAGAGCGACGAGGAGCTGCGGGCGGCTGCCGACGTCTCCTGCGTGGTGCTCGATGCCGCCGACGAGGTCGAGCGCGCGGTCTCGGCGGGCGTACGTCGCGTGCTCGTCCGCGTTACTCCGGGGATCGACGTCGATACGCACGCCTCGATCCGCACGGCTCATCACGGCTCGAAGTTCGGGCTGCCGCCGGAGTCCGCGGCCGCGGCGATCGCCGAAGCGCTGAGCGCCGGCCTCGAGGTCGCGGGCATCCACGTGCACCTCGGCTCGCAGCTTCGCGACACGGACTCGGCGCGCGCGAGCGTCGACTGGGCCGCGGAGTTCTCGGCATCGTGCCGCGCGGAGCTCGACTGGACGCCACGCGTGCTCGACGTCGGCGGCGGACTCGGGATCCGGTACCGCCCGGAGGATTCGGTTCCCGGGATCGCGGAGTTCGTGGGTGTCGTGCGCGACCGCGTGTCCGAGCAGTGGGCGGCGGCCGGGCTCCCGGAGCCGGAGCTCATCGTCGAGCCCGGGCGATCTGTCGTCGGGCCCGCCGGCGTGACGCTCTACCGCGTCGGCGTCGTCAAGCAGGCGTCGGAGTCGACGACGTACGTGGCGATCGACGGCGGGATGTCGGACAACCCGCGCCCGCAGCTCTACGACGCCGAGCCGACGGTGGCGGTCGCCGGGCGCTTCGACGCGGAGCCGGACGGGCTCTACACGGTCGCGGGCAAGCACTGCGAGTCGGGCGACGTGCTGGCGACGGGCGTGCCGCTGCCGAAGCCGAGTCGCGGCGACGTCCTGGCAGTGCCGGCGACGGGCGCGTACACGCTGGCGATGGCGTCGCAGTACAACGCGGTGCCACGGCCCGCGGCCGTGCTGGTGGCACGCGGCGACGCCCGCGAGATCCGCCGCCGCGAGACGGTCGAGGATCTGCTGGCGCTCGAGCCCTGAGCGGCTCTTAAGAGCACTCGCGCGCCCGTGTGACTTCGGGTTCCCATCCCACCCGCCTACGGCGTAAAGCCTAAGCCGGAAAGCCGCACGTGTCTGGCACGAAATGCGCCGGATCCGTGCCGATCAGTCCACAGCGAAGAACTCGCCGACCGCTTCGACGGTTCGGTCGATCTCCTCGTCGCCGTGCGCGAGCGACACGAACCACGCCTCGAACTGGGACGGCGCGATGTAGATCCCGCGCTCCAGGAGATGGCGGAAGAGCGCGGCGAACCGCTCGGTGTCGCTCGCCCGAGCCTCCTCCAGATTCCGCACCGGGCCCGCCTGGCAGAACAGCGTCAGCATCGCGCCGACTCGCTGCACGCACCGGGCCCGCGCCGGCGAGACCCTCGGCTAGGCGCGCCGAACGCGTCTCCAGCTCCTCGTACACGCCCGGATCCCGCAGTCGCCGCAGCACGGACAGCCCTGCCGCCGTCGCGAGCGGGTTTCCGGAGAGCGTCCCCGCCTGGTACACGTCGCCCGCCGGCGCGAGGAGCTCCAT
The DNA here is from genome assembly GCA_963705875.1 of uncultured Actinomycetes bacterium. Classification (GTDB taxonomy): domain Bacteria; phylum Actinomycetota; class Thermoleophilia; order Gaiellales; family Gaiellaceae; genus CAVRUF01. The sequence continues at coordinate 1,123,911 of OY970117.1, forward strand.
CACGTCGCGCCGCCCGCCGAACGCGCCCACCGGGCAGCCCGCCGCCGACGATCTTCCCGAGGACGTCAGGTCGGGCCGGACGCCGAACCGTTCCTGCGCTCCGCCCCGCGCCACGCGAAAGCCGGTGATCACCTCGTCGAACACGAGCAGCGCGCCGACGCGGTCGCACTCGGCCCGCAGGCCTTCGAGGAACCCGGGCTCCGGGGGGACGACGCCCATGTTCCCGGCGACCGGCTCGACGATCACCGCAGCGACCGACGAGTCCAACTCGGGCACGACGTTGTACGGCGCGACGACCGTGTCCGCGGCGACGGCTGCGGGGACGCCCGGCGTCGACGGGATCCCCAGCGTCTCGACGCCCGATCCCGCCTCCGCGAGCAGCGCGTCGACATGCCCGTGGTAGCAGCCGGCGAACTTCACGACCCGGTCGCGACCGGTCGCTGCGCGGGCCACCCGCAGCGCGCTCATCGTCGCCTCCGTCCCCGAGGAGACGAGCCGCACCATCTCGATCGACGGCATCGCATCGCAGATCTCCTCGGCCAGCTCCACCTCGGCCCGGGTCGAGACTCCGAAGGTCGTGCCCTCCGCAGCAGCCGCGGTGACGGCGCGCACGGTCTCGGGATCGGCATGCCCGAAGAGCAGCGGGCCCCAGGACATGACCCAGTCCACGTAGCGCCCGCCGTCCACGGTCTCGAGGTACGCGCCCGCCCCGCGCTCCGCGAACAGCGGCTCGTCGAGCCCGACCGCCTGCATGGCGCGCACGGGCGAGTTGACGCCGCCGGGAATCCGCGCCAGCGCGCGGCGATAGAGGTCAGTCATCCAGCGCGAAGAGCTCGCGGACGGCCTCGGCGTGCTCGGGCGGGCCTTCCTTCATCCGCACCGTCGGCTCGTGCAGGAGCTTCGAGACGATCTGCGCGGTCAGGGTTTCGACCGAGCGCCGCTCGGCATCGCTGAGCCCGCCGAGCCGTCCCTGCGCACGCGCCAGCTCGTTGCGCGGATCTCGTCCGCCCGCTGGCGCAACGCCGCGACGATCGGCGCGACCTCGAGCGACGCGAGCCACGCGCCGAACTCGACCGCCTCCTCGCGCACGACGTCCTCGGCGGCCGCGACCTCCTGCTCCTGGTGCGCGATCGCGTCGCCGGCCTCGGGGCCGAGCGCATCGAGGTCGTAGAGGCGGCAGCCGGGCAGATCCGCGATCGCGGGATCGAGGTCGCGCGGCACGGCGATGTCGACGAGCAGCAGCGGACGCCCGGCGCGAGCCCGAAGCGCCGCCTCGACCTGCTCCGCGTGGAGGATCACGACCGGGCAGCGCGTCGAGCTGAGCACCACGTCGGCGCGCTCGAGCTCCTCGGTGATCCGATCCCAGGGAACCGCCTCGCCGCCGAACTGCGCTGCGAGCTTCTCGGCGCGCTCGATCCGGTGGTTCGCGACGAAGACCTTCTCGGCTCCGCGCTCGAGGAAGCTCGTGGCCGCGAGCGAGCCCATCTTGCCCGCGCCGATCAGGAGAATCCGCTTGCCGGCGAGCGGCCCGACGGTGCGCTCGGCCAACGCCGCGGCCGCAGCGGGAATCGCGGCGGGCAGCGTTCCCACGCCGGTCTCGTGGCGCACGCGCTTGCCCGCATGGAGCGCCAGCTCGAACGCGCGGGAGAGCACCGGTCCGGTCGCGTCGGCCTGCGCGGCGAGCTCGTAGGCCTCGCGCACCTGGCCGAGGATCTGCGACTCGCCTGGGAGCAGCGAATCGAGCCCCGCGGCGACACGGAAGAGATGGAGCGCCGCGTCGACGCCGCGCAGCTCCATGAGGAAGTCCGCGTCGCCGAGCACGGCCCGCGCGCGGGCCGCGGCTGCCTCGGGATCCTCGCCCGCGACATACAGCTCGGTGCGGTTGCAGGTCGAGAGCACGACCGCCTCGAGCCCGTCCTCCGCGAGCCGCGCGACGACCTCGAACGCCGCATCGGGAGCCAGGTGCAGCCGCTCGCGAAGGTCGAGCGACGCGGTGCGGTGGGACGCGCCCACGAGCACGAGTGAAGCCGCGGAATACCCCTCGGAGCCCACGGTGTGACGCTACCACCCTGCGACCGGGCGAGGCTTTGTTAGAACAGTGGCATGACCGAGCGCCTGGCCCGGGCGGCCGCAGCTCATCCCTGGCGCACGATCGGAGGCTGGATCGCCGCGATCGTCGTCGCAATCGTGCTCGTCGGGATGTTCCTCGGCGGCGGGCTGACGAGCGAGGCGACGGTCACGAACAACCCCGAGTCGCTGCGCGCGGAGCGGCTGGCGGGCGAGTCGCTGCCGCGGCAGGCGCAGGCGACCGAGCTCGTGATCATTCGCAACGAAGAGCTGACCGCGGACGACCGGGACTTCACCGCCGGGGTCGACAGGCTGGTGCAGCAGCTGGGCGAAACCGGCACGCTCGCCGCCGGCGACCCGATCACCTCCGAAGACGGGCACGCGGTCCTCATCCCGGTCGAGTTCACAGGCGACGAGGACGAGGCCGTCGTGGATCTCATCGCCTTCGTCGAGGACGCCGACGAGAACAGGCTTCGCGGTCGCCGTCACCGGCTCGAACACGATCGACCACGACTTCGAGAAGCTCTCCGAGAGCGATCTCCAGAAGGGCGAGCTGCGCTACGGGCTCCCGGCTGCGCTGATCATCCTGCTGCTCGTGTTCGGCGCGGCCGTCGCCGCCACGATCCCGATTCTGCTCGCGATCGTCTCGATCATCGTGGCGCTCGGCCTGACCGCGATCGTCGGCCAGCAGTGGGCGCTCTCGTTCTTCGTCGTGAACATGCTCACCGGGATGGGGCTCGCGCTCGGGATCGACTACGCGCTCTTCGTCGTCTCCCGCTTCCGCGAGGAGCGCCAGCGCGGACGTGAGAAGACCGAGGCGATCGCCGCTACCGGCGCCACGGCCAGCCGCGCGGTGCTCTTCAGCGGCAGCGCGTTCGTGCTCGCGATGTGCGGCCTGCTGCTCGTCCAGAACACGATCATGCGCTCGCTCGCGACCGGCGCGATCCTCGTCGGCGTCGTCTCCGTGGTCGCCGCGATCACGCTCCTCCCCGCCGTGCTCAGCCTGCTCGGCGACCGCGTCAACCGGCTGCGCATCCCGTTCGTCGCCCGGGAGCTCGACGAGGGCGAGGTGCAGGAGAGCCGCTTCTGGGGCGCGATCGTCCGCCGCGTCATGCGACGGCCGGTGCTGTCGTTCACGGTCGCCGCCGGCCTGCTCGTCGCCGCCGCGCTCCCGGTGTTCAGCATGAACATCGGGGCCGCCGGCGTGAGCACGCTGCCCGACTCGCTCGTCTCCAAGCAGGGCTTCCTCGCGCTCGAGAAGTCGTTCCCGGGAGCGGGCTCCGATCCCGCGCGCATCGTCATCCAGGGCGACGACGGCCACGGGGATCGAGCGGCTCAGAAGCAGCGCTCGCCGCCGACGGGGCGTTCGGCGCGCCCACGGTCAACGAGGGTGGCGGGGTCACGGTCGTCAGCGTGGCGGTGTCGGCCGACCCGCTCTCCGACCAGGCCATCGAGGCGGTCAAGCGCCTGCGCGACGAGATACATCCCCGCGGCGTTCGAGGGAACCGACGCGACCGTCCTCGTCGGCGGCACCACCGCCGAGAACATCGACTACTTCGACGTCATGAACCACTGGCTGCCGATCGTGCTCCTGTTCGTCCTCGGCCTCAGCTTCGTGCTGCTCACGGTCGCGTTCCGCTCGATCGTCATCGCCGGCACGGCGATCCTGCTGAACCTGCTCTCGGTCGGAGCGACCTACGGGCTGCTCGTGCTCGTCTTCCAGCACGGCATCGGAACCGGGCTCCTCGGCTTCCAGCAGGTGGACATCGTCGAGGCCTGGGTGCCGCTCTTCCTCTTCGCGGTCCTCTTCGGGCTGTCGATGGACTACCAGGTGTTCCTGCTCAGCCGCATCCGCGAGCGCTACTCGCAGACCGGGAACACGAACGACGCGATCGAGTTCGGGATCACCTCGACCGCGCGGATCATCACCGGCGCCGCGCTCATCATCGTCGCGGTCTTCCTCGGCTTCGCGATGGGCGAGCTCGTCATGTTCCAGCAGATGGGCTTCGGCATCGCGATCGCGCTCCTCATCGACGCGACGATCGTCCGCTCCGTCCTCGTGCCGGCGGCGATGACCATCCTCGGCAAGTGGAACTGGTACCTCCCGGGCTGGCTCCAGTGGCTGCCGCACATGGAGGTCGAAGGCCACGCGCAGACGACTCCTGCGCGGGCGCGCTAGCCGGGCCCTAGGGCCGACGGCCCTTGCTGATCGTCAGGCCGATCTTCGTCCCGTTGGGGAGGCGGGCGCCCGCCGGCTTCGCCTGCTTGATGACGCGGCCCTTCTTGATCGAGCTCGAAAAGGCCTTCGTCAGCTTCCCGAGCTGGCAGTTCGCGGCGCGGAGGGCGCCCTTCGCTGCGCTGAGCGTCTTGTTCCGAAGGTTGGGAACGATGCACTGGGGCGTGACCTTGACCTGGAACGACGCTTGTCCGGAGCCCAGATCCTCGTCCGTCACCTTGACGACGACGGCGTAGGTTCCCGACGCCGCGTAGACGTGTGACGCGAGGCCGAGGGCGCCCGGCGCGGAGGCGAGGGAGAGCGTGTGCGGGCTGCCGTCGCCCCAGTCGACCTCGACGTTCCAGGGACCGTCGGCGCCGAGGTCGGTGAACGAGCCCAGCGAGAAGAACTTGCCGACGCCGCGTGAGGCCGCCTGATCGGCCGGCTTCGTGACGACCGGCAGGTTGTTCAGGCTCGTGGCCGCAAGCAGCACGCTGCTCGCCGCGTCGTCCGAGTTCGAGGTGAACTGCAGGCGGGCGACCGACGTCGCGGTCGAACGCAGAGGTTCGAAGACGACGTTCACCACGCAGACGCCGCGCGTCCACAGCGGCCCACCGCCGCCGGCGGCCGTGCAGTTCTCGCTCACGATGTGGAAGTCCGCGGCAGACGGCGCGTCGAGCGCATCCTGTTCGACCGCGATGCCGGTGATGGTCAGAGGAACGTCGCCGGTGTTCTGGACGAGCACCGGCACGATCTGCGAGTTCCTCCCCCGGCCGCACCGGCTGGAACGTCCGCGGTAGCGCGAGAAGCGTCGGAACGACCGCCGTGTTGATGCCCTTCAGGTTGTTGAAGCTCGTCTCGGCGTCGGTGGTCGTTCCGCCGTCGTGCTCCTGGTGGTAGTAGCGAACCTTGCCCTTCGCGGCGGCCAGGATGGGCACGAAGTCCAGCTCGCCCGCGCCGATGGCACGCGGGCTGGCGTTACCGGCTGCAGCGATGTTGATGCCGTCCTTGATGTGCAGCAGCTGTATGCGCGACGAGGCCGGGGTCGGACCCGACGCGGGCGTGTACCACTTGTTGATGAGAGCGGCGACCTGCGTGCCGGTGATGTCCTGCAACGCGTCGGAGGCCCAGAGCACGTCGAGCTCGGCCACGACGTACCGCGGATCGGTCTCCTCCAGGAGGATGTCGAAGGCGGTGGTCAGCTCGCCGTCGTGCATGTACTGGGTCGTGAACTCCGTCTGGTGGTTGTGGAAGTACACCGGGCCCACCCCTGCCTCGACCGACCGCTTGCCGAGCCGGTCGAGCGTCTCGGCGGTCTCGAGCGTGCTCGCGTAGGTCGCGATGCCCGGGGCGGGCGTGCCACCGGAGCCGAGGTAGTCGGCGCCCAGGATCTTGCCCGCGTTGATACGGGCGTTCCAGTTGGCCTCGCTCACGTCGCCGTGCCAGCCGCCGGCGTGCAGACCGTACTCGTCCATCAGGGAGCGGTACGCCTGCAGGCCCGGGATATCGGTAGTCGCGGGGAAGCCGGAGTGGCCGAACAGCTCGATGTTCGTGACCCCCTTGGACTGCAGGTAGGCGAAGAGCCGCTCGAGCCGTTCCCGCCGGCAAGCCGTCGTCGTGGAGGTCAGACAGTCCACGGAGACGCCCGTGATCGGGTTGGCGGCGCCGACGCTCCCACCGTTGTTGAGGTAGCCGCCGTAGTTGAACATCTGAGTGCCCATCTGGCCCGTCGGGACGCCGTCTCCCGTTGAAGGCGCTCGCTGGGCGTGCGCCACGCCGGCGCTCGCGAGTAGCGCCACTGCGGTGAGCGCTGCCGCCATGAAGCCGGTAGCTGACCTGCGATGTTCCTGCATCTGCCAGGAAGGTACGCCGACGGACGGTTCGGTTCAACCCGTCTCGGACAGCTCGGGCGCGGCTCGAACCCCGGCCGCCTTGCGCGAGCGCGGCCACCAGCTCAGGTCTCCGAAGAGGGAGACGAGCGCGGGGACGAGCAGCGCGCGGATCACGAACGCGTCGATCAGGATGCCGAGGCACATCGCGAACGCGAACTCGCGGAACTGGCGCAGGTCGATGAACGCGAGCGTCGCGAACGAGAGCGCGAGCGCGAGCCCGGCGACACCGATTGCGCGCGAAGCCCGCGGCGCCGCGGTGGCGATCGCCTCGCGCAGCGGCTGGTCCTCGGCCGCCTGCCAGATCCTCCCGACGAGGAACACGTTGTAGTCCGATCCCAGCGAGAGCAGCAGACCGCGACCGCGAACGGCACGTGGTAGGTCAGCTCGCCGTGCCCGAGGAAGCCCTGGAAGACGAGCGTCGTGAGGCCGATCGTGGCCGCCAGGCCGAGCGTCGAGGCGAGCACGAGGTAGAGCGGCGCGACGATCGCCCGCAGGAAGATCGCGAGGAAGACGAAGTTGACGAGGAACGCGACGATCCCGATGCGGATCAGGTCGTCCGTGATCGTGTCCACCGTCTCCTGGGCGAGTGCGGTGTCTCCGGCAAGGCTCGCGGTCGAGCCGCCGAGCCCTGCGTCCGCGAGCAGCCCGGGCAGGCGGTCGCGGAGCGCTTCCACCGCCTCGATCGCCGGCCCGCCCTGCGGCTCCTCGGCGAGGATCACGAGGAAGCGCGCCGCGTCGCCGTCGTCCGTGACGAGGAGTCCGCGCAGCCGCTCGTCGGTCTCCGAAGACGGCCCGATCGCGGCGGCGACGCCCGGCTCCTCCGCCAGCGCGCGCCCGAAGCGGCCGAGCGCGCCGGCATCCCCGGCGTTCTCGACGAGCACGACGGTCGGCGAGAGGATCCCCGGAGCGAAGCCCTCGGCGGCCGCGTCCTGGGCGCGGCGCGGCTGCGAGTCGCTCGGCAGGCCCGCGATCTGCGTCACGCCGAGCTGGGTCTCCTGAAGGCCGCGTCCCGCGAGCACGAGCCCGACCACGGCGACGGCGGCGATGCCGAGCGCCACGGGACGTGCCGTCACGAAGTAGGCGAAGACGGCTCGGCCGGTCGTCGGTGCGCTCGTCGGCCGTTCCGCGCGGCCAGAACGCGCGCTGCCCGAGGATCGCCATGAGCGCCGGCACGAGCGTGATCGCGACGACGAGCGACACGAGCACGGTCAGCGCCATCCCCGGCCCGAAGTCGCGGAAGAACGCGAGCCGTCCGGCCATGAGCGCAGCGGTTCCGCCCGCGACGATGAGGCCGGCGGTGACGACGATCGGCAGGTACTGCGCGGTCGCCTCCTGAGCGGCGTCGACGCGCGAGGCGCCGGCGTCCAGCTGCTCGCGCATCCCGTGCAGGAAGAAGATCCCGTAGTCGGTCACCACCCCGAGCAGGAGCACCACCAGGATCGGCTCGGCGTCGCGCGGGATGGCCACGCCGATCCAGTCGCCCATCCAGGCCACGGTCCGGAGCGACACGATGTAGGCGACCGAAGCGCCGACCAGGATCACGGCCGGCGTGACCGGCGAGCGGAAATGGATCCCGAGGACGATCGCGATCAGCAGGATCGTCGCGACGGTCACCCATGGGAGCCCGTCCTCGATCGCTCGCCATTCGGCCACCTGAGCCGCCGCGGCGCCCGTGATCCCGACGAGTGCGTCGCCCTCGCCGAACTCGGTCGCGGCGAAGCTCGCGGTCTCGCGCTCCTGCTGGAAGAGCCCGGTGACCGCCGGGTCGAAGAAGACGTAGTTCACGATCGTCGTGCCGTCCTCCCGCGAGGCCGGGACGACGTCCTTGGCGTTCGGGAGCGGGAGGACGAACTTGATCGAGCCGAACTTGCCGTCGTCCGCGGCCTGGGCCCGGTCGCCGGCCCGCTCGAGCGCGTCGTCGGAGAGCCCGCCCGGATCGCGCTGGACGACCTGCGTCTGCGTCGTCAGCGGCGCATCGAAGAGCTCAGCCGACCGCCGCTCGGCGGCAAGCGCGGCCGCGTCCTCCGGAACGAGCCCGAGGAGCGAGGTCTCCTGCCCGGCCTCCTGAAGGCTCGGCAGGTAGACGACCACCGCGATCGCCGCGACGACCCAGCCGAGCAAGATCGGCCAGCGCAGGCGCACGACCAGCGCGCAACGAAGCGACTCACGAACACATCTCCCGCGGCACGGATCCAATCTCCCCACCAGTGGCCTGGGAAAACCTGTGCGGATGGGTTCGACGCCGCGACCGACCTGGCGGGCGCGGCTCACAAACGCCCTCGGAGCCCGTATTTCCGGAGCGAATCGCTGACAGACGCGAAGCGGCTGGCAGATTCGCGGAGGCTGGAAGCGGACGATGGGGCTCGAACCCACGACCCTCAGCTTGGGAAGCTGATGCTCTACCAACTGAGCTACGTCCGCGCGGGGGTCATTCTACCGAGGGATAGCCGAAATCCCTGGGACCCCCGACAATAGAAATAGACAGATTCGAACGGGGGCGTGCGGCCCGCCAACCAGGAGGTGGACGCATGCGTGCAGTTCGACAGTTGAAGCGGGAGGACGGCCAGACGATGACCGAGTACGCGGTCGTGCTGGCGGTCATCACTCCCGCGATCATCCTTGCGCTGACGCTGCTCTCCGACCGCGTGCAATCGCGGGTCGAGACGGTCGTCGGCTTCTTCGGCTAGACGACAAGAAAAACGGAGGGACAGGCCGCCGCATAGCCGTCCCCCCGTTTCGGGACGGAACAGTAGCGCGGTTTCGGCGCGGAGGGAAGACGCCCGCTTCGGCGTGCCCAAAATGTGGAGAGCGGGGATAATCGTCCTCATCGGAGAGGCAAGGAGGAGGACGGTCATGGATCTGCAGAAGCTCAACGAAACCGCGAAGGCGCTCGTCGCGGACGGCAAGGGGATCCTGGCCGCGGACGAGTCCTCGGGGACGATCAAGAAGCGGTTCGACTCGATCGGCGTCGAGTCGACCGAGGACACGCGACGGGACTATCGCGAGTTCCTGTTCCGCGCCGAGGGGTCCGAGAACCACATCAGCGGCGTGATCCTCTTCGACGAGACGCTGCGCCAGGACGCCGCCGACGGGACGCCGCTGCGCGAGGTGCTCTCCTCCAAGGGCGTCATCCCCGGGATCAAGGTCGATCTGGGCGCGAAGCCGCTGGCGCTCTCCGAGGGCGAGACGGTCACCGAGGGCCTCGACGGGCTGCGCGAGCGGCTCGCCGAGTACGCCGAGCTGGGCGCGCGCTTCGCCAAGTGGCGAGCTACGTACTCCATCTCAGACAAGCTTCCGAGCGAATATTGCGTCTGGACGAACGCCCATGCGCTCGCGCGCTACGCGGCGCTGTGCCAGGAGGCCGGACATCGTCCCGATCGTCGAGCCGGAGGTGCTCCAGGACGGGACGCACACGATCGAGGAGAGCTCGAAGGCGACCGGCCGCGCGCTCCAGGCGCTCTTCACCGAGCTGCACGACCAGCGCGTCGAGCTCGCCGGGACGCTGCTCAAGCCGAACATGGTGCTCTCCGGCTACGAGGCATCGTCGCGCGCCGGCGTCGAGGAGGTCGCGCAGGCGACGATGGAGTGCTTCTACCGCCACGTCCCGGCCAGCGTGCCAGGGATCGTGTTCCTCTCCGGCGGCCAGACCGACGAGGACGCGACCGCCCACCTGAACGCGATGAACGCGCTCGGGCCGCATCCGTGGCAGCTGTCGTTCTCGTACGGCCGCGCGCTCCAGGCGCCCGCGCTCAAGGCGTGGGCCGGCAAGGCGGAGAACGTCGCGGCGGCGCAGGCTGCGTACATGCACCGCGCGCGGCTGAACGGCGCTGCGCGATCCGGGAGCTACACGGCGGACATGGAGCAGGCGGTCGCGGCCTAGTACTCGCGCCCGGAGAAGCGCGACAGCTTCTCGAGCTCGTGCCATGCCTGGACTCGCCGCACCGTCCCTGAGCGGGAGCGCATGACGATCGAGTCGGTGACCGCGCCGCCGGGCGTGTAGCGGACGCCGTCGAGCAACGCGCCGTCGGTCACGCCGGTCGCGGCCATGAAGACGTCGTCGCCGGAGACGAGGTCGTCGGTGGTGAGCACCCTGTCGACGTCGTAGCCCGCCTCGACGAGCGCCTGGCGCTCCTCGTCGTTGCGCGGCCACAACCGGCCTTGCACTGCGCCGCCCAGGCATTTCACCGCGGCGGCGGCGATGACGCCCTCCGGGGTTCCGCCGATGCCCATCATCAGGTCGACTGGACGCTGCGGGTTCGCGGCCGCGATCGCGGGAGCGACGTCGCCGTCGGTGATGAGGTTCACCTTGGCGCCGCAATCGCGCAGGGCCGCGATCAGCTCCTCGTTGCGCGTGCGGTCGAGGACGACGACGGAGATGTCGCTCGCCTTCACGCCCTTGGCCTTCGCCGCGGCGGCGATGTTCTCGGCCGGCGACGCGTCGAGGTCGATGGCGCCGGCGATCTCCGCGCCGGCGGCGATCTTGTCCATGTAGACGGCCGCGCCGGGGAAGAACATCGTCCCGCGCTCGGCGACCGCGATCACCGCGATCGCGTTCGGCGCGCCGCGGGCGGTGAGCGTCGTGCCCTCGAGCGGGTCGACGGCCACGTCCACCTCGGGCGGATGGCCGTCGCCGACCTCCTCGCCGTTGTAGAGCATCGGCGCCTCGTCCTTCTCCCCCTCGCCGATCACGACCGTGCCGTGCATCGTCACCGTGTCGAGGACGGCGCGCATGCCGTCGACGGCGGCCTGGTCGGCGGCGATCTTGTCTCCGCGTCCGACCCAGCGGCCGGCGCCGAGCGCTGCGGCCTCGGTGACCCGGACGAGCTCGAGAGCCAGGTTGCGATCGGGAGGGACGGGCATCCGCGGCGATCCTACTCAGTCGCGCAGCAGAAACTCCGCCCAGAGCGGGTAGTGGTCGGAGATCCGCGACTCCTTGCGCCGGCGCTGCTCGCCCACCAGGAGGTAGTCCGTCCACATGAACCCGCCCGCGTGCCCGCTGTACTTCAGCGTCAGCGCCGAGCCCTTGCCCGTCGTGAACCACGCGATCTGATCGAAGTACGAATGCTTCTCCGGCGTGTCCCCGACCGTGCGCGGCAGGTTGAACAGCTCCTCGGGCGGCGACAGGCCGTACTCGACCACGAACGCGCGCCAGTTGGGATCGTCGAAGCGGTCGATGTTGAAGTCGCCCAGCGCGATCATGTTGCGGTTGAAGTCGTCCGGGTCGCGTAGACGCGTGCGGACAGCCACTTCGCGAACCGGCGCAGCTCCGGGGTGCGGTCGGCGGCGTCCCCGGAGCCCCAGATGACGTGGAGCGAGACGAGCGTGAACCCCTTCGAGCCCGCCCGGAAGCTGACCGCGTACGGCGTGCGCGCGAACTGGTCGCGCAGGATCGCGTCGGCGCCGGCGAGCTCGCTGTCGGGGATGACGATCTCGCCCGCCAGCCCCGCGAGCTGGATCCGCCGGCGGTCGTAGACGAAGCCGAGCCGCTCGTCGTTTCCGGGCTCGCCCTCCACGGTGTCGGTGACGATGAAGCCCCAGTCCGGGCCGAGGACGTCCATGAGGAGCCGCAGCGCCTCGAGGTTGCGCTTCACCTCGACGATCGCCATGACGTCGAAGCGCGAGACGATCTCGGCGATGCAGCACAGGTCGGTGAGGTTGCGCTTGGGGCTGTCGTCGGCCTTGGGCGTCCACCGCTTCGTGATCCGGCCGAGCGCCTGGATGTTCCAGGTTCCGATCAGGAGGTTGCGGTCGACGACCTTCGCCGGGATGTGGTCGTCGAGCCCGGCCGAAAGCCCGGCGAGGGCCGCCACCGTCTCGGGAGGCGGCGCGTCGAATCCCGGTACGCCACGCGGCGGCATACGCGGCGAGCCTACTCCTACATCCGCTCGGGCGCTTCTACCCCGATCAGGTCGAGGCAGCGCGCGATCACCGACTGCGTCGCGCGGCACAGGCCGAGCCGGAACGCCTCGGCGTCGGAGTCGAGCACGCGGTGCTCGTGGTAGAAGCGGTGGAAGTCGTCCGCGACCCGGATCGCGTACGTCGGGATCCCGTGCGGGCCGCGCCGGTGCGTCGCCTCGGCGGCCACGAGCGGGAAGTCGGCGAGGCGCTTGATCAGCTCGCGCTCCTCCGCGGCGAGATCGCCCGGCTCCGACGAGGCCGCGCGGTCGCCGGCGTTGCGGAGGATCCCGGCGATGCGGGCGTGCGCGTACTGGACGTAGTAGACGGGGTTCTTGTCCGTCTTGTCGCGCGCGAGGTCGACGTCGATCTCGATCGGCTGGTCGTAGCCGCGGGAGAGGAGGAACCAGCGCGCGGCGTCGACGCCGACCTCGTCCATGAACTCGTCCAGGAAGACGACGTCGCCGCTCCGCTTCGAGACCTTGCGCGACTCGCCGCCCTCGTTGAGATGGACGAGCTGGTAGATCAGCACCTCGACGTCGTCCGGGTCGTGGTCGAACGCCGCCGCGGCCGCGCGCAGGCGTCCGACGTAGCCGTGGTGGTCGGCCCCGAGCACGTAGATGAGCCGCTCGAAGCCGCGGCCGAACTTGTGCCGGATGTAGGCGAGGTCGGCCGCGTAGTAGGTCGGCCGGCCGTCCGCGCGCACGACCACGCGGTCCTTGTCGTCGCCCCACTTCGTCGTCGGGAGCCACTTCGCGCCGTCCTCGTCGTAGAGCGGCAGCTCGGCCAGCGTCTGCTCCAGCGAGACCTCGACCTCGCTCTGGCGGACCCAGCTGTCGATGTGGACACGGAAGCGCTCGAGGGTCTCGCCGATCCGTTCCAGCATGACCTCGACGGGATCTCCTTCGAGCGCGGCGATCTCGGCCAGGTACTCGCCCTGGTAGCCGCCCTCGGGCGGCTCCTCCCCGCGCGCGCGGGCGTCGACCGACGCGCGGTACCGGACGATCTGCTCGCCGATGTCGTTCACGTAGTACTCCCGCGAGACCTCATGGCCCGAGAAGTCGAGGAGCCGCGCGACCGCATCGCCGTAGGCGGCGTTTCGCGCCGACGCGACCGTGATCGGACCGGTCGGATTGGCGGAGACGAGCTCCACCTGGATCTTCTGCCTGGGGTCCGGCGTGCCCCGGCCGTAGTCGCGGCCGTCCGCGAGGATCTCCGCGAGCGCCTCGCCGAACCAGGTCGAGTCGAGCTCGAGGTTCAGGAAGCCCGGCGGCGCGGCGGTCGCCTGTGCCACGCCGGGAAGCGCCCGAGCCGCTGCCGCGAGCTCCTCGGCCAGGTCCATCGGCTTCATCCCGCGCGAGGGAGCGAGCTGCAGCGCGACGTTCGTCGCGTAGTCGCCATGCGAGGCGTCGCGGGGGCGCTCGAGCGCGACCGGCACGCCCGCGACCTCGCTCAGCGCCGCGGCGAGCCGCTCGACGGCTGCGTGTCCTTGCTCGTCCATCCGCGACATCCTATGGACGGGCCCGGTACGCCTCCGCCATCGCGATCCGCTGCATCGAGGACGGATGCGTCGAGAACAGCACGCGCGACCAGGCGGGCGGGTCGGGATTGCTGACCGACGACTCCGTGAGCCCGGTCTGGAGCCCGATCATCGCGTCGGGATCGTTCGTCGCCACGAGCGCGAGCCAGTCCGCCTCGGCCTCGTAGCGGCGCGAGACCGCGTTCTGGAGCGGCATCGTCGCGAGCGTGAAGAGCAGCGCGGTGAGCAGCGCGAGCGGCACGACGCCCGGGTCGCGGAGACCGCCGTGGCGCTCCGTCACCCACGCGACGAGCGCGAGACCCGGGATGGCGAAGAGCGCGAACCAGGCGAGCCCTTTCCAGAGATGCCGCCGCTCGACGTGCGCCAGCTCGTGCGCGGTGACGGAGAGGAGCTCGGCCTCGTCGAAGCGGCCGTCCAGGATCGTGTCGTCGAAGACCACGCGCCGCGTCGGGCCGATCCCGGCGACGTAGGCGTTCGGCACGGTCGTGCGCCGGCTCGCGTCCGAGACCTCGACCGTCTCCACGTCGACGCCCATCTCCGCGGCGAGGCGCTGCACCTCGGCGGCGAGGCGCTTGTCCGGCAGCGGCCGGTAGTCGTTCGCGAGCGGCTGGAGGATCAGCGGCTGCACGAGGATGAAGACGACGCTCAGCCCGACGAGGATCGGCGAGGCGACGAGCCACCAGCGACGGCCGAAGCGCGCCGCGAGCCACACCGCGCCGGCGACCGCGATCCCGTAGAGGACGAGCTCGATCCCGACCGAGCGCGCCGAGTCGAGGAACCAGCCGTCGTAGCCCTGGTGCGTGAGCCCGTAGTCGCGCTGGCGCCAGTGCCCGATTGCGCCGAGCGGCCGCCAGGCGAGCCAGACCGAGAGCACGACGATCCAGCAGACGGCCACCGCCGTGCGCACGCGGCCCTTCGTCCAGCGCTGGAGCCACCCCGCGAGCGCCTTCCCCTTCCACACGAAGAACGCGACGACGGCCAGCTCCACGGCGAGGCGGACGAAGTAGAGGATCCGCGAGCCGCGTCCCCAGCGCTCGGCGCGGCTCAGATGCTCGGCCGAGAAGAACGCACCGGGATCGAGGCTCGGCAGGTCGAGATCCCCGGGAACCTCGGTGCGCCAGAGCCACGCGGCGACGCCGATCCACACCGCGGCGAGACCGATCCCGACCGCGGCCTTGGTTAGCGTTCGGCGCCGGGTATGCGCGCCTGCGTCGTCAGCGACATTCACGGGAACCTGCATGCCCTCGAGGCGGTGCTCGAAGCGATCGATGCCGAGGCGCCGGACGAGGTCTGGTGCCTGGGTGACCTCGTAGGGTACGGGCCGCGTCCGAACGAGTGCTGCCGCCTCGTCGCCGAGCGCGCCGACGTGTGCCTCGTCGGGCAACCACGACCTCGCCGTCCTCGGGAAGATCGACATCGACGTCTTCACGCACGACGCGGGCGTGAGCGCGCGCTGGACCCGGGAGGTGCTCGCCGACGACGCCCGCGCGTTCCTCGACGAGCTCGAGCCGGCGGGTTCGCGCGCGGACGTCGCGCTCTTCCATGCGAGCCCGAGCGATCCCGTGTGGGAGTACGTGCTCTCGATCGAGGTCGCCGACCAGTGCCTGCGCCAGGTGGAGGGCGACCTCGTCCTCGTCGGGCACAGCCACTTCGCGCTCGCGTTCTGGCTGACCGGCGACGGCACCGAAGGCGGACTCGCTCCGAACGGGTCGAACATCGATCTCAGCCCCCGCCGACGCCTGGCTCCTCAACCCCGGATCGGTCGGCCAGCCGCGCGACGGCGATCCCAAGGCGTCGTTTCTCGTGCTTGATACCGAGGAAAGATGGGCACGTTTCCGACGTGTCCCGTACGACATTGCGGCTACTCAAGCGGAGATTCGAGAGCTCGGCCTGCCCCACTCGCTGGCCGATCGTCTTACTGACGGCCTGTAGCGCCTTCGCGCTCGCACTCTCGGGCTGCGGAAGCGATCAGCCGACGCAGGCCGACGCTCCGATGATCCCGGCGCAGGTCGGAGCCGCGCTCGCCGACGACGCTGCCGCGGTCGCCGCGGCGCTCGAGGCCGGGGATCCCGCTGCCGCCCGCGCGGCGTCCCAGACGCTCGCTGCGGACATCGACGCCGCGATCGCCGCCGGCGACATCCCGTCCGCGCTGCGCGCCGAGCTGCTCGGGACGGTCGCGCGGCTCGTGGTCAACCTGCCCGAGGTTCAGCCGCCGCCGGCTCCCGAGCCGCCCAAGAAGGAAAAGAAGAAGCACGACAAGCCCAAGAAGCACGACCCGGGCCCGCCGGATGACGGCGACGAGGATCCGCCGGACGACGGCGACCAGACCCCGACGGAGACCGGCGGCGGCTCCGAGGACGACCGGTGACGACGGCCTTCGCAGGCGGCAGATACGTGGTCGAGCGCGTCCTCGGCCGCGGCGGCATGGCGACCGTCTACCTCGCGCGCGACCGCGAGCTCGACCGCCTCGTGGCCGTGAAGGCCCTCGACGGCCGGATCGCGAACGGCGACCATGCGGACGACCGTTTCCGCCGCGAGGCGCTCACCGTCGCGCGGCTCTCGCATCCCCACGTGGTCGGGGTCTACGACGCCGGCGACGACGAGGGCGAGCCGTTCATCGTCATGGAGTACGTCGAGGGCGACGGCCTCGACGCGATCCTCGAGCGGGAGGCGCCGCTCGATCCCGACCGCGTCCTCGAGCTCGCGCTCCAGGCCTGCGACGGCCTCGGCTACGCGCACGACGCGGGCGTCGTCCACCGGGACGTGAAGCCGGCCAACCTCCTCGTGCGCTCGGACGGAGCGCTCAAGGTGAGCGACTTCGGAATCGCGCTGAACTCGGCGCGCACGACGCAGCTCACCCAGGCCGGCGCCGTCGTCGGCACGCTCGCGTACCTCGCGCCGGAGCAGGCCTGCGCCGAGCCCGTCGGCCCGCAGGCGGACGTCTACTCGCTCGGGGTCGTTCTCTACGAGGCGCTCACGGGCTCGCTGCCCTGGCAGAGCGAGAACATCCTCCAGATCGCGACGCGCGGATACGAGGCTCCCGCGGAGATTCGGCGGGACGTTCCGCCCGAGCTCGAGGCGGCGATCATGCGGAGCCTCGAGCGCCGGCCGGAAGCGCGGCCGCCGGACGGACGCGCGCTGGCCCGGCAGCTGATGGCCGGCCCCGAGGCGCCGACGGTGCGGCTCGATGCGCCGACACGGGTGATCCGGCCACGCCGACCGCGGCGCTCGCGACAGCTGGCCTATGCGCTTGCCGCCATAGCCGCGACAGTCGTCGCAGGGATCGTCGTGGGACTCTCGTCCCTCGGAGACGAGCCGGTCACCGAGCGTCCGGTACAGATCGAGCCGGTTCCGGCATCCGACGACCCGGCCGAGCAGGCGCGCAACCTCGAGGAGTGGATCCGCGACCACACAGGGCCGCCCGGCAACTAGACGGTTACGTCTTTGGCGGCGGGGGTCTGCTGGTCGATCGTGATGCCGTCGCGGGCGAGCGCGAGCTGGATCTCCTCGCGGCCCTTGTAGATGCGCCACTTGACCGTGGCGAGCGTGATCTCGAGCGCGTCGGCGATCTCGTTGTAGGCGAGCCCCACGACGTCGCGCAGGAGGACGGCCATCTTCAAATCCTCGTTCAGCGCCGCGACCGCGCGCCAGAGGGCGTCGATCGTCTCGACCCGCTCCGGCGGGGCATCGACCACGTCGAGGTGAGGGGCGTCCTCGATCTGCACGGTCGCGTGCGGCCGGCGATCACGGGCGCGGAGCTCGTCGAGGATCCGGTTCTTCGCGATCTGGAAGAGCCACGTCGTGAACCGGCAACGCAGCGAGAAGCCCGGCAGGCCCTGGTAGACGCGGAGAAAGATGTCCTGTGTGAGGTCTTCGGCGAGCGACCGGTCGTTCACCGTTCGCAGCACGTAGTTGAAGACCGGCAGCTCGTAGGCGCGGACGATGACGGCGAATGCGCGCTCGTCACCCCGCTGCGCTTTACGCAAGAGAGAGAAGTCTGGTTGAGGGAGAGGCACGCCTGGTGTTTTTCCGCAGTTTGAAACGACCAGTATAGAAAGCTCTCTTCGGCTCAATCGTTAGCGAATCATTAGGGATTTGCCGGACATTTCCTCCGGCTGAGGGACTCCGAGCAGGGTGAGAGCGGTCGGCACGAGGTCAGCGAGCGTGCCGCCCGTTGCAAGCTTCACCTCCTTCTTCGTGACGATCAGGGGAACCGGATTGGTCGTGTGCGCGGTGTGCGGGCTCGTTCCGTCGGCCGCGAGCAGCTGCTCGGCGTTCCCGTGGTCGGCCGTGACGAGGCAGACGCCGCCCAGATTCTCGACCGCCTCGGCGACCCGCCCGAGGCACGCGTCGGCGGTCTCCACCGCCTTCACCGCGGCGGGGATCGAGCCCGTGTGCCCGACCATGTCCGGGTTCGCGAAGTTCACGATCGCGAACCGGTAGCCGTTCCCGATCTCTGCGCAGAAGCGCTCGGCCACCTCGTCCGCGGACATCTCCGGCTTCAGGTCGTAGGTCGGCACGTCGCGCGGTGACGGGACGAGGATCCGGGTCTCCCCTTCCCACTCCTTCTCCTCGCCGCCGTTGAAGAAGTACGTGACGTGCGCGTACTTCTCCGTCTCGGCCACGTGGAGCTGGCGCGCGCCGTGCTCGGCGAGCACCTCGGCCATCGTCTCCGAGACGGTCTGCTCGTCGAACGCGACCGGGAACGGGAAGTCGTCGCGATAGCGCGTCATGGTGGTGAGATCGATCCCGCGCTCGTTGCAGCTTGTCGGAGAGCTGCCGCGCCCGGTCCGGACGGAAGTTGAAGAAGATCGCGGCGTCGTCGGCACCGAGGCGCGGGGTCGCGAGCACGATCGGCTCGATGAACTCGTCGGTGATCCCGGCGGCGTAGCTCGCGTCGATGGCGGCGAGCGGATCGTCCGCGGTTGGCTCGCCCGTCAGTGATCGCCGCAAGCGCGCGCTCGGTCCGCTCCCAGCGCTGGTCGCGGTCCATCGCGTAGTAGCGGCCGACGACCGTGGCGATGTGCGCCCGCTCCTCGACCAGCTCGCCGACGTCCTTGCGGGCCGAGGTCGGCGACACGTCGCGCCCGTCGGTGAACGCGTGGACGTACGTGCGCTCGTCCATCCCCTCGCGCCAGGCGAGGTCGAGCAGCGCGCGCAGGTGATCGATGTGCGAGTGGACGCCGCCGTAGGAGACGAGCCCGAGCAGGTGGACGTCGCCGCCGCGCTCCTTCGCGCGCCGGAACGCCGCGACGAGCGCCTCGTTCTCCATGAAGCTGCCGTCCTCGATCGCGCGGTTGATGCGCACGAGGTCCTGGTAGACGACCCGGCCCGAGCCGATCGTCAGGTGGCCGACCTCGGAGTTCCCCATCTGCCCGTGCGGGAGGCCGACCGCCTCGCCGGACGCCTCGAGCGTCGTGTGCGGGTAGCGCTCCCAGAGGCCGTCGAACACCGGCGTCTCCGCCAGCTCGACGGCGTTCCCGGGCCCGGGCGGCGCGAGGCCCCAGCCGTCCAGGACGACGAGGGCGACTAGAGGGACGCCGCCGCTTCGCAAATCGCTGCGAACGAGTCGACTTCGAGCGAGGCGCCGCCGACGAGCGCGCCGTCCACGTCGGGCTGCCCCATGAGCTCGGCGGTGTTGTCCGGCTTGACCGACCCGCCGTAGAGGATCGGCACGTCGAGGATCGAGCGGATGAACGCGTGCGCCTCCTGCGCCATCTCGGGCGTCGCCGTCTTGCCGGTGCCGATCGCCCACACCGGCTCGTAGGCGAGGATCAGATTGTCGTGCGCATCGACACCGTCGCGGATCTGCCTCGACCTGGCGGCGGAGTACTGCCTCGGTCTCCCCGAACTCGCGCTCGCCCCGGTCTCGCCGACGCAGGCGATCACTCGTAGCCCCGCGCCGAGCGCATGCATCGGCGCGGTGCGCGACGGTCGTGTCGGTCTCGCCGAAGAGTTGCCGGCGCTCCGAATGGCCGACGACCGCGCCGTCGACGCCGAGCTCCAGGAGCATCGGCGGAGAGATCTCACCGGTGAACGCGCCCTCGTCGGCCCAGTGGACGCTCTGCGCGTAGACCGCGATCTCGGTTCCGGCGAGCGCCTCGACGACCGGTGCGAGCGAGACGTACGGCGGGCAGACGGCGACGTCGGTCCCGGTGATCCCATCGAGCCGCTCCCGCAGCGCGCGAGCGAACTGCCCGGCGTCGGCAGGCCCTTTGAACATCTTCCAGTTCCCGGCGATCAGCACGAGGTCATCCTAAGCGGCCGGAATCGCGAGCACGCCCGGGAGCTCCTTGCCCTCGAGCAGCTCGAGCGACGCACCGCCGCCCGTGGAGACCCAGTCGATCTTCTCGGCGAGGCCGAGCTCCTCGATCGCGCGCACCGAGTCGCCGCCGCCGACCACGGTGTGCGCGTCGGCGTTGGCGACCGCGTCCGCGACCGCCTTCGTGCCCTCGGCGAAGCGCGGCCACTCGAACACGCCCATCGGGCCGTTCCAGAAGACCGTCTTCGCTTTGGCGATCTCGGCCGCGAAGCGCCTCGCGCGTCTCCGGCCCGACGTCGAGCCCGAGCCAGCCGTCCGGAACCTCGTCCCAGGCGGTCACCTTCGACTCCGCGTCCGCGTCGAACTCCGCCGCCGCGACGACGTCGGACGGAAGCAGGAATCCCGGCGTCGCGATCGACCTCCTCGGCCATCTTGCCGCCGATGAGGATCGCGTCCGCCGTCTCGCCGAGCGCCTCGAGCACGCCGATCTTGTCCGCCACCTTGGCGCCACCGAGCACGGCGACGAACGGGCGCGCCGGATCCTCCAGCAGCGACCCGAGCTCCTCGAGCTCGCGCTCCATGAGCAGCCCCGCGTACGCGGGCAGCAGATGCGCGACGCCCTCGGTCGACGCGTGCGCCCGGTGCGCCGAGCCGAACGCGTCGTTCACGTAGACGTCGCCGTGCTCGGCCAGCTCCGCTGCGTACGACGGATCGTTCTTGGTCTCGCGCGGATCGAAGCGCGTGTTCTCGAGCAGCCGCCAGTTTCCGTCCGGGAGCAACTCGCGCACGCGAGGCTCGACCAGCGACATCGACAGGGCGGGATCCTCGCCCTTCGGCCGCCCGAGGTGCGAGCACAGGACGAGCTCCGCGGCGTCACGCTCGAGCAGCAGCTCCAGCGTCGGGAGCGCCGCGCGGATCCGCGTGTCGTCCGCGACCTTCCCGTCCTCGAGCGGCACGTTGAAGTCCACGCGGACGAGGACGCGCTTCCCCGCGACGTCGGCGTCGCGTACGGACCGAGGGCGATGCACTAGAGCAGGCGCTGCACGAGATCGACCAGCCGCGACGAGTAGCCCCACTCGTTGTCGTACCAGGCGAACACCTTGACCTCGTGGCCGCGCGTCATCGTCAGCTGCGAGTCGAAGATGGACGAGAACGAGCTCCCGACGATGTCCGTGGAGACGAGCGGCTCGTCCGAGTAGCGCAGGATCCCCTTCAGCGCGCCCTTGTCCGCGAGCTCGAGGAACTTGGCGTTCACCTCGTCGGCCGTGACCTCGCTGCCGAGGTGGGCAGTGAGGTCGACGAGCGAGCCGTCCGAGACCGGAGCACGGATCGAGACGCCGTCCACCAGGCCGTTCAGCTCGGGGATCACGATCCCGATCGCCTTGGCCGCACCGGTCGAGGTCGGGATCAGGTTGATCGCAGCCGCCCGCGCGCGCCGCAGGTCTGAGTGCGGCAGGTCGAGGATTTGCTGGTCGTTCGTATAGGCGTGGATCGTCGTCATGAATCCGGACTCGATTCCCCACGCGTCGTTCAGGATCTTCGCGACCGGCCCGAGGCAGTTGGTCGTGCAGGAGGCGTTCGAGATGATCGAGTGCTGCTCGCGGTCGTAGGCGTCGTCGTTCACGCCGAGCACGAGCGTCACGTCGGGATCCGTGGCCGGCGCCGAGATGACGACCTTCTGCGCGCCCGAGTCGAGATGGAGCTGCGCCTGGTCGCGCTTGGTGAAGAAGCCGGTCGACTCGAGCGCGACGTCGATACCCATCTCTTTCCAGGGAAGATTCGCCGGATCGCGCTCGTTCAGGAGCCGCATCTCCTTGCCGTCGACGACGATCGCGCCCTCGCGCGCCTCGACGTCGACACCGAGCGGACCGAGCACCGAGTCGTACTTGAGGAGGTGCGCCATCGTCTTCGCGTCGCCCAGATCGTTCACCGCGACGATGTCGACGTCGGCTCCGCTCGCGCGCACGGCGCGGAAGAAGTTCCGTCCGATCCGGCCGAAGCCGTTGATCCCAACCTTCACGCTCACCCGAACCTCCTCGTTAGCCGGAACGGGGCGAGTGTATCGACCGCGCATTTTGCGAGGAACTGGGCCCAATGGTCTCTATGACGCCAAGGTTCGATCCGTCATACTCGGCGTCGAGCGGAGCCGTGCTCGTCCGGTGTTGGATTCAGACCCCGTCCGACGCCTTAGGTCCTGAGCGCGGCCCAAGTCCGGAGGGGAAGGTCGTCCTCGGAGCTTCCCCTCCGGCCCGCTCCTACGCCTCTGCCAGGCGCTGGAGCTTTCGCAGCCGGCGGTGCACCGCGGCCTTCGTCGCCGGAGGCTTGCAGCGCGCGGCCAACTCGCGGAGCGACGACGTCGGATGCCGGACGCGCAGGTCGGCGGCCTCGCGGAGTTTCGGGTCGAGGTGCTCGAAGCCGCCCTGCTCGCGGAGGTGCTCGATCGCGCGGAGCTGGGCCTCGGCGGCGCCCGACGAGCGGCGGAGGTTCGCGTGGTCGGCGTTCGCGAGGCGGTTCGCCCGCGCCTTCGTGGCCGAGACGACCGCGCGCTCGCCGAAGAGGAGGGCCGCCTCCTGCGCGCCGAGGAACGCGAGCAGCTCGGCGATCGTCTCGTTGCCCTTCGCGTACGCGAACGCGTGGCCGCGGCGTTCCGCGACGCCGAGCGCGAACCCGTCCTTCTCCGCCAGCCCGGCGAGCAGCTCGGCGCCGTCGTCGTCGTTGGCCCGCAGCTCGAGGTGGGCGTCTCCGGGCCCGGACACGGAACCCGCGGCCAGGAACGACCCGCGCAGGTACGCCGCCCGGCAGCACGAGCGGCCGACGAGCCGCGCGGGCGGGCGTTCCAGCGGCGCGAGCCCGGCGCCGACGATCCCGGCCTCGTTCAGCACCTGGAGCGAGCGGGCGTCGTCGTCCAGGTGGATCTCGAAACGCGTCTCGTGCTCGAACGCCTGCCGGCGGTACGCCCGGATCTCGCACTGCACGTCGTACTCGTGGAACAGCGCGACGGCCCGGCGCGCGACCGCGTGGCTGCCGAGCTCCAGGTGGAGCCCGATCCGGCCGCCGCCGCGCAGGTGGATCGTCCCGGAGCCGCGGACGAGCGCGGACAGCTCGGCCAGCCGGCAGCACGGCTTGCGCGGGTCGATCGCCGCGAGCTCGCCGCGGACATCCTCGGAAAGACTCATGGCGCACCGTCCACGTCGAGGAGGCGCCGCTTGTACTCGACGCCGAGCGACCCGTAGCCGCCCAGCCCGTTCGACGAGACGACGCGGTGGCACGGGACGATGATCGGGAAGCGGTTCTCGGCGCAGATCGATCCGCCGGCGCGCGGCGCCTTCGGGCGGCCGGCCAGCGCGGCGAGCTCTCCGTAGGTGACCGTCTGGCCCGGCGGGATCTTCCGCAGCTCGCGGATCAGGTCGCGCTGGAGCGGCGTGCACCAGTCGAGCTCGAGCTCCACGTCGGTGAAGCGGTCGCCCGAACCGGCGAACCAGGCGAGCAGCCGGTCGGTCAGCGGATGCGGCTCGCGTGAGCCACGAACCGGCTTCGCGGACGGCAGCTCGTGGTTCACGACGAGCCCGTCGTCGAGCCAGAGCTCGCCCGCGCCCCACCCCGGTACCTCGTACACCAGCGCTTGCACGCTCCATAGAATGCCCCTCGATGTCGCCGTCAGGAGTCTTCCGGCCGCCGCCTCCCGTGAACGAGCCCATCCGGGACTACGTTCCGGGCTCGCCGGAGCGCGAGAGCCTCCAGAACCGGCTGCGCGAGATGGCCGGCGAGCGGATCGAGATCCCGCTGGTCATCGGCGGCGAGGACGTCACGACCGGAAAGACCGCCGAGGCCGTCATGCCGCACGCCAAGGCGCACGTCCTGGCCGACGTCCACCAGGGCGGGCCGAAGGAGGTCGACGCGGCGATCAAGGCAGCGGGCGAAGCGTGGGAGGACTGGCACCGCGTCCCCTGGGAGGAGCGCGCCGCGATCTTCCTCCGCGCCGCCGAGCTGCTCGCCGGGCCGTGGCGCGACACGATCAACGCGGCCACGATGCTCGGCCAGTCGAAGACCGTCCACCAGGCGGAGATCGACGCGGCCTGCGAGCTGATCGACTTCATCCGCTTCAACGTCACCTTCATGCACCGGATCTACGAGGAGCAGCCGATCTCCTCGCC
Source organism: uncultured Actinomycetes bacterium (assembly GCA_963705875.1). Lineage (GTDB taxonomy): Bacteria > Actinomycetota > Thermoleophilia > Gaiellales > Gaiellaceae > CAVRUF01. The sequence continues at coordinate 1,147,936 of OY970117.1, forward strand.
CGGCGTGTGGAACCGGATGGAGTACCGCCCGCTCGAGGGCTTCGTCTTCGCGATCTCGCCGTTCAACTTCACGGCGATCGGCGGCAACCTGACCAGCTCGCCGGCGCTCATGGGCAACACGGTCATCTGGAAGCCCGCGTCGACCGCGATGCTCTCCGCCTACTACGTGCAGCGCCTCTTCGAGGAGGCCGGCCTGCCGCCCGGCGTCATCAACCTCGTCTACGGCCGCGGCGCCGACATCGGCGACACCGCCCTCGCGAGCGAGCACCTCGCCGGCGTCCACTTCACCGGCTCCACGAGCGTGTTCCAGAGCATGTGGGGGACGATCGGCTCGAACATCGCGGACTACCGCAGCTACCCGCGCATCGTCGGCGAGACCGGCGGCAAGGACTTCATCGTCGCGCACCCGTCCGCGGACGTGGATCCGCTCGCGGCCGCGATCGTGCGCGGGTCGTTCGAGTACCAGGGCCAGAAGTGCTCCGCGGCGTCGCGGCTCTACGTTCCCTCGAACCTCTGGCCGGAGCTGCGCGAGCGGCTCGAGGCCGAGGTCGGCTCGATCAAGATGGGCGACGTCTCGGACTTCGGGAACTTCATGGGCGCGGTCATCGACGGCAAGGCGCTCGCGACCCACCGCGAGGCGATCGAGGAGGCGCGCTCCAACGCGGACAGCGAGATCGTGGTCGGGGGCGGCGTCGACGACTCGGAGGGCTTCTTCGTCGAGCCGACCGTCATCGCGACGAAGGATCCGAACTTCCGGCTCCTGCGCGACGAGCTCTTCGGCCCGATCATCACCGCGTACGTCTACCCCGAGGGCGAGTGGGAGCCGACGCTCGAGCTGATCGACGCGACGGCCCCGTACGCGCTCACCGGCGCGGTCTTCTCGGCCGAGCGCGAGCCGGTGATCGAGGCCCAGGAGGCGCTGCGCTACACGGCCGGGAACTTCTACGTGAACGACAAGCCCACGGGCGCGGTCGTCGGCCAGCAGCCGTTCGGCGGCGCGCGGGCCTCAGGGACGAACGACAAGGCCGGCTCGATGTGGAACCTGATCCGCTGGGTCAGCCCTCGGACGATCAAGGAGACGTTCGTCCCGCCCGAGGACTACCGCTATCCGTTCCTGAAGTCCGACTAGCTCCCGAATCCACGTGAGCCTGTTCGCGCACGGGATCGGAACCATCCGGGATCTCCCGGTTCCGAAATGGCTCTTCCTCTACGGCTCGGGCGCCGTGATCGTCGTCTCGTTCGTGGCGCTCGCGTTCCTGTGGCGCCGCCCCGTGCTGGAGGACTATCGCGGCGGGCGCACGCTTGCCTGGCTGCGCTTCGTGCTCGCGCGCGGCCTGCGGATCGCGCTCGGCGCCGTCTCGGTGTTCCTGCTCCTCCTCGTCTTCACCACCGGCCTCGTGGGCGAGCGCTCCGAGCTCGGGAACCTGACGCCGACGTTCGTCTACATCGTCTTCTGGCTCGGGCTCACGGCCGTGTCGGCGCTCTTCGGAAACGTCTGGCCGACGATCAACCCGTGGAAGGCGGCCGCGGATGGAGCAGAGTGGCTCGGGAGCAGGTTCGGCGGGCAGTCCGACCCGCTCGCCTACCCGGAGCGGCTCGGCTGCTGGCCTGCGGTCGTCGGGCTCTTCGCCTTCGCCGCGCTAGAGCTCGCGTTCTACGACCCGTCCGACCCGCGCGCGCTCTCGCTCGCGATCCTCATCTACAGCGCCTACACGTGGATCGGCGCGCTCCTCTACGGCAGCGCCCAGTGGTTCCCCAAGGCGGACGCGTTCACCGTCTACTTCGGCCTGATCGCGCGCATCGCGCCGCTCGCCGTCGAGGAGGGCAAGGTGCTCCTGCGCCCGCCGTTCGTCGGCCTCGCGCGCCTGCGCGATCCCTGGCCCGGGACGATCGCCTTCGTCGCCGTCATGCTCGGGTCGGTCGCCTTCGACGGCTTCAGCCGGACGACGCCGTGGATGAACCGGCGCCTCCAGCAGGGAGACATCGAGGGAACGCTCTTCAACATCGCCGGGCTCCTCTTCGTCGTGTCCGCCATGGCCGGGCTCTATCTCCTCGCCGCGTACCTCGCAGGACGGCTCTCCCATTCGGACGTCCCGCTCCGGGGCGCGTTCATCGCGAGCCTCGTGCCGATCGCGCTCGCCTACGCGGTCTCGCACTACTTCTCGCTCTTCGCCGTCCAGGTCCAGTTCATGGTGCCGCTCGTCTCCGACCCGTTCGGCTTGGGCTGGGACCTGTTCGGGACGCTCGACTTCACGCCGCACGTGGCGCTCTTCACGCCGCACACGATCTGGTACACGCAGGTCACGGTGCTGATCGTCGGCCACGTCGCCGGGCTCGTGCTCGCCCACGACCGTGCGCTGGCGCTCTTCCGCGAAGACCCGGCCCGGGCACTGCGAACGCAGTACCCGTTCCTCGCGCTGATGGTCGCGTACACGTCGGCGTGGGCTCTATCCTTGCTTCTCTCCGTCTTCGTAGCCAGGCATACTCGGCATAGGTGCATCTGGTCTGGCGGATCCGGCATCTGGGAATCGCCTGCGCGGCGCTCGCGATCGGGCTCTTCGTCGCGTGGGGTCCGGTGGACGCCGACGACACCCAGGCTGCACCCCCGCCTGCGACCACGACGCAGCCCGCTCCGACGACCACCGAGGGGCAGAACGCCGGCCCGCTCGAGGCTGAGATCGAGCTCACGGCGGAAGGGATCGCCGAGCCGGTGTCCCTGAGCGTCGGCGCCGGCCAGCCGATCACGCTGGTCGTGACGGCGCCCTTCCTCGCGCACCTCGCCCTGTTCGGCGACGACGAGGCCGGCGGGTTCCTCGAGCCCGGCACGACCACGCTGAAGTTCACGGTCGAGAAGCCGGGGACGTATCCGCTCCAGGTGCACACCGACGCGCCCGAGCCGCTCGAGATCGGCGACCTGGTCGTCGTTCCCGCGTCCTAGCTGCCGCCGGTTCGGTGCAGCGCCGCGTAGATCTCGCGGCCGGTCTTCGCTGGGACGCCTTCGACGCCTTCGAACTCCTCCGGCGCGGCCGCCAGCAGCCGCTCGGGCGAGCCGAAGTGCTTGAGCAGCGCGCGCTTGCGGGCCGGTCCGACCCCGGGAAGGGTGTCGAGGATCGACTGGTGCGCCTCCGCCCCGCGCCGCTGCCGGTGGAAGCCGAGCGCGAACCGGTGCGCCTCGTCCCGGATCCGCTGGAGAAGCTGGAGCCCGGCCGACCCCTCGGGGAGCCGCACCGATGATGATCGGCCGGGCAAGAAGACTTCCTCCTCGCGCTTCGCGAGCGCGATCACGGCCACTCGCGGTAGTTCGAATTGTTGCATGGCCTTCAGCGCCGCGGAGAGCTGGCCCTTGCCTCCGTCGATGACGACGAGGTTCGGGATGACCGCGAACGACTCGTCGTAGTCGTCGGCCTCGATCGACGCGGCGCGGGCGAACCGCCGGGAGATCACCTCGGCCATCATCGCGAAGTCGTTCTGTCCCGCGGTCCGCTTGATCCCGAACTTGCGGTAGTGGGCCTTCTTGGGCACGGCGTCCTGGAACACGACCATCGAGCCGACCGGCGCCGTCTCCTGGATGTTCGAGATGTCGAAGCACTCGATCCGCAGCGGCAGGCTCTCGAGGTTCAGGCATTCGCGGAGCTCCTCGAGCGCCTCGACGCGACGCAACCGGCGGCGCTCGCCCTCGGCGGCGTCCTGCTCGAGCGCCAGCTCGGCGTTCTGCGCGGCGAGCTCCTGGAGGCGGCGCTTCTCCCCCCGGCGCGCGGGCCGGACCTCGACCTTGGAGCCGCGCAGCTCGGAGAGGAACGCCTCGAGCGCCTTGTTCTCCCCCGCCTCGCCCGGGATGACGATCTCCGGCGGGACGGCCGGCGCGCTGCCGTAGTACTCGAGGCAGAAGGCCTCGATGAGCGTCGGGAGATCCTGGCCGGCGACGTTCTCGAGGTGGAAGCTGTGCCGGTCGACGAGCCGCCCGCCGCGGAGCGGGAAGACCTGGACGGCGGCGCGGTCGGCTTCGGTCGCGATGCCGATCACGTCGATCGTGCCGATCGCGCGCTTGTCCGCCGCCTGCCGCTCGGCGAGGTGACGCACCGAGTTGAGCCGGTTGCGGCAGCGCGCCGCCTCCTCGAAGCGCTGCGCCTCCGAGGCCGCCTTCATCTTGGCTTCGAGCTGGCGCAGGATCGGCTTCGTCTCGCCGCCGAGGAACTCGACGACCCCGTCGATGACCCCGCGGTAGTCCTCCTTGGTGACGTACCCGACGCACGGCGCGAGGCAGCGCTCGATGTGGAAGTCGAGGCACGGGATCCCCGAGTGGCGGCCCGGCTGCGGCCCCTCGCAGGGCCGGTAGGGGAAGGCGCGGTTCAGGACGTCGAGCGTCTCGCGCACCTTCTTCGCGTTCGCGTACGGGCCGAAGTAGACGACGCCGCGCCGGTGCCGCTCGCGCGTGAACATGACCCGCGGGAACTCGTCCTCGACGGTCACGGCGATGTACGGGTACGACTTGTCGTCGCGCAGCCGCACGTTGAACGGCGGCCGGTGGCGACGGATGAGGTTCTGCTCCAGATGGAGCGCTTCCGGCTCGGTCGAGGTGACGATGATCTCGATCCGCTCGACCCGCACGACCATCTGCTCCAGCCCGATCCGCGCGTCGCCGGCGCGGAAGTAGGAGCGCACGCGGGAGCGGAGCGACTTCGCCTTGCCCACGTACATGACCTCGTCGCGCGGCCCCCGGAACAGGTAGACGCCGGGCTTCGCGGGCAGGGTCTTGAGCTGCGCCTCGATGCGCTCCTCGCGGGTCTCCTCGGCCTGTGCGGACATGCCCTTGGAGCGTAGCCGCGCGCCCTTACGCCGCCTGTGGCTTGCGCGTAGTTAAGGGTCCATTCGCCCCACCCAGGGTGGGGAGATTCTCCACCCGCCGCCCACCGAAAAACCTACGGCATGCGGGGTCACGCGTCTGTGCCGAATCTGGATCAATTCTCCGCGGCCCACGCGAGCGCTCGGGCCTCGATGTCCGTGGCGACCGGCTCTTTGGCGTCCCAGTACGACTCCCAGTCGCCGTCGACCGCCGCTGCGGCCTCGACCTTGGCGCGGCCGTAGCGCGCCGCCTCTTCCGGATGCGCCCGCAGGTAGTCGCGGAACGCGATGTGTCTCACCCAGTGCGGCCCGCCCAGCTCAACGGCGTGGACGTGATGCGTGCGCGCGTCCCCGCCCTTGCGGAAGAACTCGCGGCCCGGAATCCCGTACTCGCCGAGGTACTCGTAGCCGAGCGCCTCCATCGCGGCCACCCCGGGCGCGACGTCGAGCGGCTCCAGGCCCGCGAGCAGATCGAGGATCGGCTTCGCGACGAGCCCCGGAACCGCGGTCGACCCGATGTGCTCCACCACGACCGCGCCGAGCGCGACCCGCACGAGCTCGGCTTCGGCAGCGGCACGCGCCGGCCACGACGGATCCGGATCGGCCAGCTCGACGCGCACGCTCCAATCGTAAGCGGAAGAGCGCGCCCGCCCTGCCCGCCGGACGGGCGCGCCTCCACCACCGAGCGTAGGCGCGAAATCCGCACATGATGTGCCGAGCGCGGAACGAGATGGTTACGATTTTCCCGTGGCCGCCGAGATCCCCGCCGACCAGTACATCGCGTACACGCTCTACCGGCTCGATCCGGCCTGGCGCCGTCTCCCGGTGGAGGAGCGCAACGCCGGCAAGGAGGCGTTCGCCGAGGTGACCGAGGCCTGGGCCGAGCGGATGGGCGTCCACACCTACAGCCTCGTCGGCGTGCGGCCCGAGGCGGACTTCATGGTCTGGAAGCTGACCGAGCGGTTCGAGGATCTCCGCGAGCTCGCCACCGATCTGAACGCAACGCCGCTCGCCGGCTGGCTCGAGACGCCCTACTCCTACCTCGCGGCCACGCGCCCGTCGAAGTACTTCGAGCGCGACCCGCGCCGGCCTCCGCGGCGGGTCATCCCCCGCGGCGCGCCGTACCTCGTCGTCTATCCCTTCGTGAAGATCCGCCCGTGGTACGCGCTCTCCATGGAGGACCGCGGCCGGGCGATGCGCGAGCACGCCGAGGTCGGCGCGACGTTCCCGACGATCACGAACCACACGACCTACTCCTTCGGGATCGACGACCAGGAGTTCATGACCGCGTTCGAGTGCGAGGCGCCGTCCGACTTCCTCGAGCTGATGATGACGCTGCGCGAGACCGAGGCGAGCAAGTACACGGAGCGCGACACGCCGATCTTCGTCGGCGAGGCCGTGCCGATCCGCGCGATCCTCGACTCGCTGGACGGCGCGGTCGCGAGGGTCGCCGGCTCCTAGTAGCCGTACGTGTGCTGGTCCTGCCAGACGCGCCACATGACGAACCCGCAGGCGCCGAGGACGACGAAGAACACGAGCGCCTCGAGCCCGTTCTCCGGGTAGCGCAGGACGAACGAGCCGATCAGGTTCGCGAAGATGACCGCACCCGCGCCGTAGAAGACGATCCGCGCCCGCGCTGACCACAGGCCGATCTCGCCGCGATGGGTTCGCCACAGCCGGTAGATCACGATCGCGAGGACGACGGCGAACGCGATCTGCAGCGCGAGCAGCACGAGAGCCAGCCCGATGTCACCTGCGGCGCCCGAGGCCGTGATGATCGCGGCGACCGCGATGATGATCAGCGCGCCGCGCAACGTCGGATTGGTGCGGGGGTTCCAGTCCATCAGCCGGAGGTCGTGTACGCGCGGACGGCCAGGGCGCCGGCGATGAGCGCGGCGCCGGAGAACCAGGCGAGCCGCTTGGCCGGCACCGGCGGAGCGTAGATCCACGGCGAGAGCACGACCGCGAGCGACAGCGTCCCGTAGAGGTAGTGGAGCTGGTCGGTGGCGCGCAGGTCGTCCGAGAGCAGCAGGAGGCCGAGCCCGACCTGCGCGATCACGATCGCCTGCGCGGCCGCGAGGACGTGCGCGTACAGCCGGTTCGGCGGCCGCTTCTTGATCACGTAGTAGAAGCCCCAGCCGGCCGCGAGGGCGTCGGCGGCGATCACGAGGATCGCGTTCCAGGCGTGCAGTTCGAGCATGCGGCGGAGCGTACCGCGCAGCCTCTAGACTCGGCCGAATGGTCGAACAGGGACAGCCGGCGCCCGACTTCGAGCTCACCTCGGACAAGGGCGAGACGGTCAAGCTCTCCGATTTCCGCGGGAGCTCGGTCGTCCTGTTCTTCTATCCCAAGGACGACACCTCGGGCTGCACGAAGGAGGCCTGCCAGTTCCGCGACGCGTACTCGGAGTTTCGGGCGAAGGGCGCGGTCATCCTCGGCGTGAGCCCCGACGGCGAGGCGTCGCACGTGAAGTTCCGGGACAAGTACGAGCTGCCGTTCACGCTCCTGTCCGATCCGGACAAGGAGGTCGCGAAGGCCTACGGCGTCTGGCGCGAGAAGAAGATGTACGGGAGGCTCTCGCTCGGCATCCACCGCTCGACGTTCGTGATCGGCCCCGACGGGACGGTCGTGAAGGCGATGCGAGGCGTCAAGCCGGACGGGCATCCCGAGCAGGTTCTGGCCGTCCTGTAGCTCTAGCGCGGCGCGAGCTGCTGGAGCTCGGCAAGGAGGAGGTCCTGGATCGCCACGAACTCGGCCGTGTCGGGCAACGGCGCTCCACTCGCCGGGACGAGGCCCTGCTCGATCGCGGCGGTGCACATCTGCCGGACAGCCTGGAAGAAGATCTCGCGCGGTGGAAGGGATGACTTCTCGGATTGGCCGTCCCAGCCGCTGTAGCCCATCGCGACGCACCGGTCGCGTCGGGTCGTGTGCCCGGCTTTGGCGAGGTGGTACTGGGAGACCGCGAGCTCGTCGAACACGAGCCTCTGGAAGCGTGCGGCGCCGTACCTCTCGATCGCCACGAGCCCCACTTCCTTCGACTGTTCGTCGGTCATCATGCCGTTGCTCTCGACGTAGCCGCGCTCGACGCCCACCGCGCAGACCTTGGGAGCGATGAACGCGAACGCCTTCGGCGGAAACGCGAGCGTCGCCGCGCCGCCCTCCCGGTTGTACGACTCGCGCAGCATCCCGGTGCAACGATCCGCGAGGGTGACTTCGCCGTTCGGCGAGACCGCCCCGTACTTGACGGCGAGGTCGTCGGCGCGCTCGTCGTGCATGCGGACGTAGCCGGCAGCCGCAGCGATGAGGAGCACTACTGCGGCGGCCGCGATTCCGGCCCGGCGAAGCCACCGGTGAAACCAGGAGTCCGGATCGTGGCTCGAACTCGTCGTCGTCGAGGGACCCGGCCACCGAGGCCGGCGGGCGAACGAGCGTCCAGATGCCGACGCCGATCAGCGCGAAGCCGAAGACGAAGGCCGCGAGCTGGCCTGCCCCGTAGGCGCCGTCTCCGGTCGGTATGCCCTGCGAGACGATCAGCGCGCCCCAGAGGATGCCGAGGACGGCGAGGATGCGGTTGACTCGTGCTCGCTTGGACATATATCCAAGCCGCGGCGAAGGTGCGGCTCCTACGTCGGAGGAATCGGCCGCCTGGCGATGCGCCTTGTCCCTCGCGGGAGTGATCGCCGCTTACATCGATGCGGATGAGAGGACTTGAACCTCCACGAGCCGAAGCCCACACGGACCTGAACCGTGCGCGTCTACCAATTCCGCCACATCCGCGCGGTCGCCTGAGTCTAGCGAGGCGCTAAGGGTTCCTAGTGCCGGTGCGAGCGGTCGTCGTGCTCGCCGAGCACCGGGAGGTTCTCGAGGTCTCGCCTGACGCTGCGGGCGAAGTCGTCGTCGTCGCCCTCGCCGTCGCCCTCGATGAGCGTCAGCTCGGTCTTGCGCTTCGAACGGGCGCGGGACTCACGCGCGTCACCGCCGAAGCGGGACGAGAGCCGGGGCCACTCCGCGCCGATGACCAGCAGAAGCGTGATCGTGAGGAGCGTTGCGGCGAAGATCCCCATGGAGTCCATCGTAGCGCGACCCGGGCTTCGGGTGGGGATGGATTTGCCCGCAAAAGGGGCCTAATCGAAGCGGGGTCTCCGGCCGATAAGCGGAGCAATGCGCCAGGACGTCTGGATCCCGCTCGTCATCGTCTTCGCGTGGCTCACCGTGGCCCGGGCGATGCTCGTCTACGCGCAGAAGCTGCCGGCGACCTGCCACCGGTGCGGCCTGCGCTTCGAGCGGAGCCATCTCGGAGAGTCCGTCTGCCGCTGCGACTAGCTCTCGGCTGAGGCGGCGCGGCGCTTTCGGATCCAGCGGATCAGCTCGATCAGTCCGGTCACGGCCAGCGCGATGCCGAAGGCCAGGAGGAAGCCCTTCACGGGGCTCTCTTCGAACGCCTTGCCGCCGAAGTAGCCGAGCAGCGCCGCGTAGCTCGCCCACAGGATCCCGGCGATGACGTCGTAGAAGATGAACCGCCGCCACGGGTACTCGAGCGTCCCGGAACCGAGCGTGACGACGATCCGCCCACCCGGGATGAACCGGCCGATGATGATGAAGTAGCCGCCGCGTTCGGCGAGCGATCTCTCGAACTGGTCGAGCCGTTCCTGGTGCTTGGCGCCGAAGAACCGCTCGGCGATGCGATGGCCTGCCGTGCGTCCGATCCAGTACGAGCAGTTGTCGCCGACGATCGCCCCTGCGGCCGCGGTCAGGATGATCAGCCAGAGGGTGAGGTCGCCGTTGGCCGCGGCGACGCCGGCGCCGATGACCGTGGTCTCGCTCGGGACGAACGGAAAGACCGCGTCGAGCGCCGAGACGAGGAAGATCCCGGGATACACCCAGCCCGAGTCGAGAACGGCGTCGGTGAGCGACTCGAACACCGGGCCAACCTACGGGAACAGGTCACGGGCGGGCGGCATGACGAGGTCGCGCGCCGTGCCGTCGCCGGGCGGCAGCTCGACGCCGCGGATGAGCGCCGCCGGAACGTTGCGCGCCTTGCCGAGGACGAGCTCGGCCGCGCCCGCGAGCTCGTCCGCGACCGCGATGACCGTGCCCTCGAGCACCCGGCCGCGCGCATCGGGCTGGCCGCGCAGGTCGAGCAGCGGCGCCAGGCCGGCGACGCCGATGGCCACGTCGGTCGTGCCGTCCCGCCAGGCCCGGCCGAACGAGTCGCTGACGATCACGGCCGGCGCGATGCCGAACCGCTGCGCGAGCGCGTCGCGCAGCCCGCGCGCCGAGGCGTCGGGATCGAGCGGAAGCAGCACGGCCCAGCCCTCGTCAGGCGCGTTCGAGCGGTCGACGCCCGCGCTCGCGCAGACGAATCCGTGCTCCGTCTGGGCGATCACGAGGTCGCCGCGCTGCCGGCGCACCGCCGCGGCCTCACGGAGCACCAGCTCGACTCCGCCCGGATCGCGCTCGATGCGGCCTTCCGCCTTGGAGACGATCTTCTGCGCGACGACGAGGACGTCGCCTTCCTCGAGACCGCCCGCACGCTCGACCGCGTCGCCGAGAAGCGCCGCGAGGTCGTCGCCCGGCCGCACCTCGGGAATTCCTTCGAGCGGCGTGATCGTGACCATCTAGAGGCCGGTGATGCGAATGCCGCTGCGGACGCGGTGGCGCATGTTCGTGCTCACGAGGACGGCGGTGAAGGGCTCCAGCCAGCGGGCGACCTCGAGCCGGCCCACGTCGACGGCCCGGCCGGTGACGACGCGCTCGGCGATCGCGGCCACGACGGCTTTCGCCTCGTCGTCGTCCCCGGCGAGCAGAACGTCCTCGTCCAGCGGATGCTCGACGTCGGCCAGCGCCTTGGCGCTCAGGGTCGTGAACCCGGCGACGATCCGGGCTTCGGGCGCGGCGCGCGCGGCCAGCTCGGCCAGCGACAGCTCTCCCGGCTCGGCGAAGGCCTTCCCCTCGCGGACACCGACCGGCGCGGCGACGCTGACGACGATCCGTCCCGCCAGCTCTGCGGCCAGGTCGCGGGCGGTCGCCTCGACTCCGCCCGGCGGCGTGCACAGGAACACGACGTCCTTCGCGGCCGCCTCGGCGTTCGCGACCGCGTCGCCCTGCGGGTTGCGGGACCCGATCGCGACCTCCTCCCCGGCCGCGCGCAAGCGCGCCGCGAGCCCCTGGCCGAAATCGCCCGTGCCGCCGACGAGGCCGATCACAGCGCGTCCAGGATCGCGCGGCCGACGTCGGCGCGCGTTGCGGGCTCGGCCATCACGATGGGCGCCACGATAGCCCGTAGCCCGAGCGCTTCGACCTCCGGCGCCAGCGCGGCGTCCTCGGGATCGAGCACGAACGTGGACGCGAGCCCGGCGTAGAGCTGCGCCACACCGACCGCCGAGGCCTCGTGGCCGAGCGAGACGAGCATCTCGGCCAGCGGCCCGCGCAGCGCGCGTCCGCCGACGATCGGCGAGATCGCGACCACGTTTGCATGTTCAGCGACGGCCTCGGCCACGCCCGGCACGGCCAGGATCGGCTGGACCGACACGAACGGATTCGACGGCGCGAGGAACACCGTGTCGGCGTCGTGGATCGTCTCGAGCACGCCCGGAGCGGGGTGCGCGGCCTCGGCGCCCTCGTAACGCACGCCGAGCACCTCGTCGGCATGGCGTCGCCCCACGAACCAGGTCTGGAAGTCGAGCTCACCGTCCTCGGTCGCGATCCGCGTGCGCAAGGGATCGTCGGTCGCCGGCAGCAACCGGACGTCCACGCCGAGCGCCGCGGCCAGCCGGGCGAACGTCTCCGACAGCGGCGCGCCTTCCCGAAGCGCGGCGGCGCGAACGAGGTGCAGCCCGATGTCGCGGTCGCCGAGCGTGAACCAGGCCTCCCCGCCGAGCGCGCGCACCTGGTCGAGCGCCGCGTACGACTCATCCCTGACACCCCAGCCGCGCTCCTCGTCGAGCAAGCCGGCGAGCGTGTAGAGCACGGTGTCCAGGTCCGGGGACACGTGCAGCCCGAGGATCTCGATGTCGTCCCCGACGTTGCCGATCGCGGTGACCTTCTCCGGCCCCGCGGCACGGGCGAGCGAGTCGACGAAGCGCGAGCCGCCGAGGCCTCCGCACAGCACCGCGTAGGGACGCATGGCGGCACGCTACCCGGCAGGCGCCGTGACAATCGTTGACACAACGCCCGCGAAGGAGAAGGATCGAGAGGCCGCATGTCGTTCCTCTCGCCGCTGATCGTCAAGACCGCCGCAGCACTCGACCGCCGCTTCGGCTGGGACCGGCTGCCGCGCTTCCTCGGCGTCTACACGGTCGCGGGGATCCGCACCCGGCTGCGGCACGAGAACCTCTACGACACGGAGACCACGCATGCGCCGCCTCCACCGCCGGGCGGCGTGCCGGCGCGGTACCTGCGGGCGCGCTCGATGGACGGCACCTACAACGACCTGAGCGACCCGCGGATGGGCTCGATCGGCGCGCGCTTCGGCCGCAACGTGCCGCTCGACCGGACGTTCCCGCTGGACGAGCCCGCGATCCTCGAGCCGAACGCGCGCACCGTCAGCCGCGAGCTGCTCACGCGCGAGCGCTTCATCCCCGCGACGACGCTGAACCTGCTCGCCGGCGCGTGGCTCCAGTTCGAGGTGCACGACTGGTTCAGCCACGGCAAGAACGAGGTCGAACGCCCCTGGGAGCTCGAGCTCGGCGGCGACGACACCTGGCCCGACCGGCCGATGAAGATCCCGCGGACGCGTCGCGACCCGACCTCGGACGACGACCCGACGACGCCGCCGACCTTCGTGACCGCCGACAGCCACTGGTGGGACGCCTCGCAGATCTACGGCTCGGACGCGGGCTTCGCGCACGCGATCCGCACGGGCACGGACGGCAAGCTGCGCATCGACGAGCAGGGCCTCCTCCCCGCCGACCTCGCCGAGCACGTCGACCTCGAAGGCGTGGCGGCCAACTTCTGGCTCGGCCTCGGGCTCCTGCACACGCTGTTCTCGCTCGAGCACAACGCGATCTGCGACGCGCTCCGCAAGGACAACCCGTCCTGGACGGACGAGGATCTCTTCGACCGCGCGCGGCTCGTGAACGCGGCGCTGATCGCGAAGATCCACACGGTCGAGTGGACGCCGGCGATCGTCGCGCACCCGACCACGAAGCTCGGGATGAACGCGAACTGGTGGGGCCTCATGGGCGAGCGCTTCACGAAGAAGTTCGGGCGCATCGGCCGCAGCGAGGTGCTGAGCGGCATCCCGGGCTCGCCGACGAGCCACCACTCGGCGTCCGTACTCGCTGACCGAGGAGTTCGTGGCCGTCTACCGCATGCATCCGCTCCTGCCGGACGACTTCACGTTCCGCGCGCTCGGCGACGACCGCGTCACCGCAGAGCTGACGTTCCCGGAGATCGGCGCGCTCCAGACCCGCGACCGCCTCGTCGAGCTGGGCGTCGCGAACTCGCTCTACTCCTTCGGCGTGTCGCATCCGGGCGCGATCACGCTGCACAACTACCCGCGCTTCCTCCAGGAGCTGAAGCGGCCCGACGGGACGGCGATGGACCTCGCCGCGGTCGACATCATGCGGACGCGCGAGCGCGGCGTGCCCGCGCTACAACGACTTCCGCGAGCTGTTCCACAAGCGGCGCGTCAAGTCGTTCGCAGACCTGGCGAAGAACCCCGAAACCGCGGAGGAGCTGGAGCGCGTCTACGGCGACATCGACAACCTCGACCTGATGGTCGGGCTCTACGCCGAGCCGCTGCCGCGCGGGTTCGGGTTCAGCGACACGGCCTTCCGCGTCTTCGTCCTGATGGCGTCGCGGCGGCTCAAGAGCGACCGCTTCTTCACGCGCGATTACCGGCCGGAGATCTACTCGCCCGCCGGCTTCAGGTGGGTGCAGGAGACGACCATGAGCGACGTGCTCCTGCGCCACTACCCCGAGCTCGAGCCGGCGCTGCGCGGCGTCGACAACGCGTTCGCGCCCTGGAACCACGTGGCATGAGCGAGGGCCCTGTCGAGATCACGCCCGGGCTGTGGAGCCTCAAGCAGAAGAAGGGCGGCCGCGTCCACGCGTTCCTCTGCGACGACGGGAACGAGCTGACGCTCGTGGACACGCTCTTCGACACGGACGGCAAGCGGATCCTGGCGCTCCTCGAGCAACTCGGGAAGCAGCCGTCCGACCTGCGCAACATCGTGATCACGCACGGGCACCGTTCGCACCTCGGTGGGCTCGCGGCTCTGGCGGACGTCACCGGAGCGACCGTGCACGCGCACGCGTGGGAGGCCGACATCGTCGGCGGCGACCGCGAGGCCCAGCGCGTCGAGCCTCATCCCGAGCAAGCCGCTGCGGACGTACTTCCCGTTCCAGTTCGGGTCCGCGCTCGGCTTCGGGAAGCACCCGCCGCGCAAGGTCGACCACACCGTTGCGGACGGTGACCGGATCGGGCCGCTGCACGTGCTCGATGCTCCCGGCCACTCCCCCGGACACCTCGCGTTCTGGTGGCCGGAGCGGAACGCCCTCATCGCGGGCGATGCCATCGCGACCTGGCCGTCGTTCCTTCCCGGCTGGCCGTCGTTCACGCTGAACGAGCGCCAGCACCGCGCCACGCTGCGCCGACTGGTCGAGATCGAGCCGGAGATCCTGACCGTCGGCCACGGCGAGCCGATCCTGTCGGGCGCGCGCGTGCGCATCCGCGACCTCGTGGACGAAGTCGAAAAGTAGGCGGCGCAACCGCGGAGCCGCTGCGTATGCTCAGCGGGTGCTCGCGATCGTGCCGGTCAAGAGCCTTTCCGACGCCAAGACGCGGCTCTCCCCCGCCCTGGCGCCGGCCGAGCGCGAGCGGCTCGTGGTGCAGATGCTCGACACGGTGCTCCGGGCGTGCAGCGAAGCCGCGACCGTGGACGGCGTCCTCGTGGTGACGCCGAATCCCGCCCTGGGCCGCGGGCATCCCGTGCTCCGGGATCCCGGTGCAGGACACGCGGCGGCGATCGCGCTCGCGCTCGCCGACCCGCGAGCGCTGGCCGGCGTCGTGATCGTCATGGCGGATCTCCCGTTCGCGACCTCTGCGTCGATCGACCGGCTCGTGCGGGCCGCGAGCCCGATCGCGCTCGTCGAGGCCGTCGACGGCGGCACCAGCGCGCTGGCGTTGCGCGACCCGGCGCTGATCGAGCCGTCCTTCGGCATCCCCGGCAGCGCGGCGATCACGATCGCGCGGGCGCCGCGCGGCCGGAATCGAGCCCGTGGTCGTCGACGACCCGGCGCTCGCCGTGGACATCGATCGCCCCGCCGACCTCGACCGGGTGTTCGCGGCATGAACGTGCTCGACCGTCCGCTGGACGACCTGCTCGCCGAGGCGCGGACGCTCCGGGAGGAAGGCCACGGACGCGTCGTCACCTACTCGCCGAAGGTCTTCATCCCGCTGACGAAGCTCTGCCGGGACGTCTGCCACTACTGCACGTTCGCGGGGCCGCCGCGGCGCGGGGAGCGCGCGTACATGACGGCCGACGAGGTGCTCGCGGTCGCGCGGGCAGGCGCGGCGGCAGGCTGCCACGAGGCGCTCTTCACCCTCGGCGACAAGCCGGAGCTGCGCTACCGGGCCGCCCGCGAGGAGCTCGCCGAGCTGGGGTGCGAGACGACGATCGAGTACCTGGCGCGGATGTGCGAGCTCGTCCTCACGGAGACCGGGCTCCTGCCGCACGCGAACCCCGGTGTCATGACGCGCGAGGAGCTGGCGCTGCTGCGCGGCGTCTCGGTGTCGCAGGGGATCATGCTCGAGACGTCGTCGGAGCGGCTCTCGGAGCGGGGCGGCCCGCATTTCGGCTCGCCCGACAAGGTCCCGGCGCGACGGCTCGAGACGATCGCGCTCGCCGGCGAGCTCCGGATCCCGTTCACGAGCGGCGTGCTGATCGGCATCGGCGAGACCCGTGAGGAGCGGCTCGACGCGCTGCTCGCGCTGCGCGAGCTGCACGAGCGCCATGGCCACCTCCAGGAGGTGATCGTCCAGAACTTCCGCGCCAAGCCGGGGACGAAGATGGCGTCGGCGCCGGAGCCGTCGCTCGAGGAGCTCCTGTGGACGGCCGCCGCGGCGCGCGTCGTGCTCGGGCCCGAGATGCACATCCAGGCGCCGCCGAACCTCTCGTACGACGACTTCCCCCGCCTGCTCGAGGCCGGCATCGACGACTGGGGCGGCGTGTCGCCGGTCACGCTCGACCACGTGAATCCGGAGGCGCCGTGGCCGGAGATCGAGCGGCTTCGCGGGGCGACCGAGGCGGCCGGCCTTGAGCTGGCGCCGCGGCTGGCCGTGTACCCGGAGTACGTGGCCGATCTCGACCGCTGGGCGGATCCCGGCGTGGCGCCGGCGATCCTCCGAGCCGCCGACGCGAGCGGCCTGGCCCGCGAGGACGCCTGGCACGCAGGAGCGATGATTCCGCCGCCCTGCTGCGCTTCTCTCGCGCGGGCCCGACAACCGGGAGGCTCCCCCACCCCTACTTCAAACGGTACCGGGGGAACCTGCACGTGTCAGTGACGGAAGCGGGCCGGGTTTGGGCCAATCGCTCCACAGCGGCCGGAACGGACACGGCCGTCCGGAAGGGGCCGTGGCCGCCGCGCTCGCGAACGCCCGCGCCGGACATGAGCTCGACGAGGACGACATCACGGCGCTCTTCGAGGCGCGCGGCCGCGAGCTCACGGCCGTGCTCGATTCGGCCGACCGCCTGCGCCGCGAAGTGAACGGCGACACGGTCAGCTACGTCGTCACCCGGAACGTGAACTACACGAACGTCTGCTATTTCCGCTGCGGTTTCTGCGCCTTCTCCAAGGGCAAGCTCGCCGCGAACCTCCGCGGGAAGCCGTACGTCGTACCGACCGACGAGATCGCCCGCCGCGCGCGCGAGGCCTGGGAGCGCGGCGCCACCGAGATCTGCCTCCAGGGAGGCATCCACCCCGCCTTCACGGGCGACACATACCTCGAGATCGTCGCGGCCGTGAAGGAGGCAGTCCCCGGGATCCACGTCCACGCGTTCTCTGCACTCGAGGTCTGGCAGGGCGCCGCGACCCTCGGGCTCGACCTGCCCGAGTACCTGGCGCAGCTCAGTGACGCAGGCCTCGCCTCGCTCCCCGGCACCGCCGCGGAGATCCTCGACGACGACGTCCGCGCCGTCCTCTGCCCGGACAAGGTGAACACGGCCCAGTGGCTCGAGGTGCACGACACCGCACACCGGGCCGGACTCCGCTCGACGACGACGATCATGTTCGGCTCCGTCGAGGGCTCGCGCTCCTGGGCGCGCCACCTGATCGAGCTGCGCGAGCAGCAGAAGCGCACCGGCGGCTTCACCGAGTTCGTGCCGCTGCCGTTCGTGCACATGGAGGCGCCGATCGCCCTCAAGGGTCACGCCCGATCCGGCCCGACGTTCCGCGAGGCGCTCCTCATGCACGCGGTGGGGAGGCTCGCGCTCCATCCCTGGATCACGAACGTGCAGGCGTCCTGGGTGAAGCTCGGCGTCGCGGGCGCACAGGCGGTGCTCCGCGCCGGAGCGAACGACCTCGGCGGAACGCTCATGAACGAGTCGATCTCCCGCGCCGCCGGCGCGGAGCACGGGCAGGAGTTCCCGCCGGAGCAGATGGAGGACGCGATCCGCGCCATCGGCCGCACGCCACGGCAGCGAACGACGCTCTACGGCACGCCCGACGCCGAACGCACCCACGCCTCGTTCGGCGCGCCCGCACTCTCCGAGCCGGTCAACCCGAGCGTGAACGACGCGGGGCTACGCCGCCCGGAGCGTCTGATCCGTCCGGGCCTGGCGGCCTAGCAGCCGCCGGCCGAGGCGCAGGTGCCGTTCACACCGAGCGTCCCGTTCGCGCCCGTGACGCCCGAGGCTCCGCCGGACCCGCCTGCAGCGCCGCCGGCGCCTCCGCTGCCCGTCTGCCCGCCGAGGGTGGTGACGAGAATCCGGGTGATGGTGCTCGAGAACGAATACACGCCGAAGGAGTGGCCGCCCTGGCCGCCCCCGCCCCCGCCGCTGTGGCCGCCGTGCGCCCCGGCGCCTCCGCTTCCCGCAATGTCGGACCCCGGATGGGCGCCCCCTGGACCGCCCGCGCCACCCGGCTGGCCGGCGCCGCCCTGGCCGCCCGTGCCGCCGTCGCCCGCGGTGCCGCGCTCGAGCGTCGAGGACGTGATCACGACAGTGGACGACACTGCGAACACGGCGAACGAACCGCCGCCCCCGCCGCCCCCGCCGCCTGCGACCGTTGCCCTCGCCCCACCCGCTCCACCGCCCCCGCCGCCTGCGCCGAAAGCGTCGGTTCCGTCATCACAGCCTCCGCCGCCTCCACCCCCGCCGCCGCCGGTTCCGTTCTGCCCGAGGCCGCCGGTGCCGCCGCTCGCCGGCACCCAGAAGGATGCCGAGAGCGTGCTGCCCGAGCCAGACGTGCCGGCCGCGCCGTTCGTGACGAGGCCGGGGAGTCCGGTACCGCCACCTTGACTGGTGCCGCTTCCGCAGCCGCCCCCGTTGGCCGGGCCCGGGGCACCCCCGGTGCCGAAGAGGCCGGCCATGAAGCTGGCGGCGTTCCCGCCGACGAGGCCTGGACGGGCGTTGCAGTTGTCGCAGACGCCGAGAGTGCAGGTGGTGTCCATCGTCCCCCCCAAGCCGCCCGCGCCGCCGGTGGCGGCTGCGCCGGCGGACCCGTTCGCGCCCGGCGAGCCCGCCCCTCCGCGTGATGTCGTGTTGCACGCCGTAGAGAACTCGTCGCCGTTCCCACCCGTCCCGCCCGACTCGGCCGCCGTCTGGCTCGCGTTCGTCCCGGCGACGCCCGCCAGACCGTCCGCGCCGTCCCCGCCGACGATCTCCACACGTTCGAGCGTCGAGCGTCGAGCTCTGCGCCACGATGCCGTAGCTCGAACGGCCGTTGCGGTTGACCGTGCCCGACGCATCCGGTGCCACGATCCTCAGGTCTCTCAGCTCGGCGGTGACCGAGATCGCCTTCACCGCGAGGTACTGGCCCAGCGCCGCATCGAACCCGCCGCTGATCGTGACCGGGTGCGTATCCGTGCGCACCCAGGCGGCCGTGTATCCGCCGTAGAGCTCGAGGCCGTTGGCGACGGAGACGCCGCCGCTGTACGTCCCGGTGGAGATGTACACGTGGGGCCTTCCGAGGGCGGTGGCACGGGACTGCGCGAAGTTGATCGTCCGGCAGGGCGACTCGAAACCGCCACAGGTGCCGCCGACGTCCGTTCCGTCGAGCGCAACGAACACCGCCTGCGCCTTGTCGCCGTCGATCCCGTCGCAGTTGTCGTCCACAAAAGCGGTGTCGGGCTCATCGGCTGCGCCCGGATGGACGGCGGGGTCGTCGGGCGCGCAGTCAGCCGGCGCGAGCGAACCGTCGCCGTCGCCGTCCACGCTCCAGGCGCGCTCCGCGGGAGTCGGATCCCGGTTCCCCGCCCGGTCGACCGCGCGCACCTGGAACGAATGCGCGCCGTCGGTCAGCGCGGCGTACGCCTGGCCGCCCGCGCACGGAGCAAATGCGCCGAGGTCGAGCTTGCACTCGAACGTCGCCGACGCCTCCGAGGAGAACGCGAGCGTCGCTTCGCGCGAAGCGACAGTTCCCGTGGGACCGCCGGTGATCGCCGTGTCCGGAGGCACCGCGTCGAACGGCTTCGTCCGCGTGAAGCCGCCCGCCTTGGCCTGGTTTCCGGCCCGGTCCCGCACCGGCTTCGACGTCGTGCGCTTGTAGGTGACCTTCGGATGAACCGCGCCGTCCGGGATGAGCTTCTCGGCCAGCTTGACGAGCACGGTCTTGCCCTTGGCCGCGCCCACGCTCTTGACCTTGTAGCCGGCAACCGCGAACGGGAACGGCTTCTTGGTGTCCGCCGAGTGGCGCACCTTCTCCGAGAAGGTGACGAGGACGGCGTCCGCGCGGCCGTCATGATCGAGATCCTGCACGGCTGCCTTGGAGATCTTCGGAGCGATCTTGTCGGCGCCGAACGCACTCGCCGGCAGAGCCAGGAACACGAAGAGCGCCACCGCCACGGCAAATTTCATCGCCCGACGGTAGCGCTCTCCGCGCTTGTATTCAATGGATCTAGCTCAGTACCACTTGCCCTTCGCGAACCCGCCGAAGGCGAGCAGGCCGATCAGCCCGACGATGATCCCGATCCACACGTAGCCGAGCACGAGCAGGACGATCCCGATGATGACGAGCACGCCACCAAGTCCCAGGCCAGCCATGTCCCCTCCCCGCTGAGTTGACCGGCCGGGTCTACCCCGCGAGCCGCTCGCCGAACCGCGCTCGCGGAGACGAACTGCCCGACGCCGGGAGCGGCGACCAGCTCGTCGTTCTCCACGAGCACGTTCCCGCGGAGCAGCACGACCTCGGGAGACCCGGTCACCTCGGTGCCCTCGAAGAGGTTGTAGTCGGACTTCGAGCGCTGGCTCGCCGCGGTGATCGTCAGCTTCTTCTCGGGATCGAAGACGACGATGTCCGCGTCGGAGCCGACGCGATCGTGCCCTTGCGCGGGTACAGGCCGAAGAGCTTCGCGGGGTTCGTCGAGAGCAGCTCGACCATCCGGTTCAGGTCGATCCGCCCGGCGCGGACGCCGAACTCGTGGATCATCTGGAGCCGGTTCTCGAGGCCGGGCCCGCCGTTCGGGATCTTCGAGAAGTCGTCGCGGCCCATCGTCTTCTGGCCGTCCCACGTGAACGCGCAGTGGTCGGTCGAGATCGCGGAGAGCTCGTCCGTGCGCACGGCGTTCCAGAGGACGTCCCAGTTCGACTTGTCGCGGACGGGCGGCGAATAGACGTACTTCGCGCCCTCGAAGTCCGGCTTGGCGATGTCGTCGAGCGAGTTGAAGAAGTACTGGGTGCAGGTCTCGCCCCACACGTCCCAGCCGGCCTCGCGCGCACGGGCGATCGGCTCGACCGCCTCGCGGCACGTGACGTGGACGACGTAGAGCGGCGCGCCGGCGAGGTGCGCGAGCTGGATCGCGCGGTTCGTCGCCTCGCCCTCCGCCTCGGGCGGACGGGTCAGCGCGTGGTAGAGCGGCTCCGTGTTCCCGGCCTCGAGCGCCTGGCGCACGAGCACGTCGATCACGTCGCCGTTCTCCGCGTGGACCATGACGAGCGCGCCCGATTTCGCCGCGACCTCCATCGCGCTGAAGAGCGTCTCGTCGCTCACCATCAGCACGCCCTTGTAGGCCATGAAGAGCTTGTAGGAGGTGACGCCCTGGTCGGGGAGCGATGCGAGCTCCTCGAGCGTGCCGCCCTCCTCGAGGTCGGTGATCGCCATGTGGTAGCCCATGTCGATCACCTGCTTGCCGGCCGCCTTCGCCTTCCAGGTATCGAGCGCCTCGGCGAACGTCTGGCCCTTCCCCTGGATGACGAAGTCCACGTGGCAGGTCGTCCCTCCGAACGCGGCCGCGGTCTGGCCCGACTCGACGTCGTCGATCGTGACCGTGCCGCCGAAGGGCATGTCCAGGTGCGTGTGCGGGTCGACGCAGCCCGGCAGGACGTACTTCCCCGCGGCGTCGATCGTCTTGTCCGCCTCGACGTCGAGCGAGGAGCCGATCAGCGCGATCCGCTCGCCCTCGACGAAGACGTCACCGACGTAGTCGTCGGCCGCTGTGATGACGCGGCCGCCCTTGATCAGCACCGACATGTCGCTCCCTCCCCGGAAAGACGAATGGCCGCCGGAAGTATTCCTCCGGCGGCCATTCGCGTGCGTCTAGGCGCTCTGCGTGGCGGTCGCCCGCTTCGGCGCAAACAGATACATGAGCACGTAGTACAAGAGAGATGCGATGAGGAACGTGAAGCCGAACCCGTAGGTGTAGAAGCGGTCGAGGACGTTCGGGTTCACGATCACGCCGCCCTCCGTCGTCGCCGCATTGATGAAGCCGGGCACGACCGGAATGACCGCGACCGCGACGGCGATGAGAGCCATCGGGTTGAAGCCCTTCCAGTACCAGTAGAGGCCGTTGCGATCGGCCGAGTAGAGCTCCTTCAACTCCAGCTGCTCCTTTCGGAGCACCCAGTAGTCGACGATCATCACGCCGGCGATCGCCCCGAGGAGGCTCCCGTAGCCGATGAGCCACGTGAAGATGTACGCGGCGAGATCCTCGTAGATCTTCCACGGGAACATCAGGATCCCGATGCACGCCGTGATGACGCCGCCCATCTTGAACGTGATCTTCCGCGGCCAGAGGTTCGAGAAGTCGTTCGACGGCGCGACCACGTTCGCCGCCATGTTCGTCGTCACCTGGGCGATGACGATCACGACCATGGCGAGGATCAGGATGGCCGCGCTGTCGAAGCGGTCGATCAGCGCGATCGGATCCCAGATCGCCTCGCCGTAGATGAGCACGGTCGACGCGGTCACGGCGATCCCGATGAAGCTGAACAGGGCCATCGCCGTGGGCAGGCCGATCGCCTGGCCCGTGAACTGCGACTTCTGGCTCCGTGCGAACCGTGTGAAGTCCGGGATGTTGAGACTGAGCGTCGCCCAGTATCCGACCGACGCAGCCAACGCGGGCCAGAAGAGCGTCCAGAAGCCGGGGCCTGCCGCGACGAGCTGGTCCTGCGCGCCCGACCGGAACGGCTCGCTGAAGCTCCCGACCTCGATGAGGGCCCAGATGAGAATCGCGATCCCGCCGCCCAGGAGCAACGGCGCCGCGTAGGTCTCGAGGTGCTTGATCGCCTCCATGCCGCGCAGGATGATTGCGACCTGGAAGAGCCAGAACGCCGCGAACGCGATCCCACGGTGCCAGCCGATGTCCGTCCAGCCTCCCCAGAGCTGGCCCATGAGCGCATCGAGGGCCAGCGCGCCGAGCCAGGTCTGGATCCCGAACCAGCCGCACGCCACGATCGCGCGGGCGACGGCCGCGATATTCGCACCGCGGATCCCGAACGACGCACGGACGAAGACGGGGAACGGGATTCCGTAGCGGACGCCGGCGTGGGCGTTCAGCACCATCGGGACGAGCACGATCAGGTTCCCGAGCGTGATCGTGAGCAGCGCTTGCCACCATTTCATCCCTGACGCCATGAGGCCGGCGGCGAGCGTGTACGTCGTGATCACGACCGCCATGCCGATCCACATCGCCGCGATGTTCCAGGTCGACCACGTGCGGCGGGAAGGCCCGGCCGGCGCGAGGTCGCGGTTGAAGTAGGGCGAGTCCGCAACGGCGCGGTCGATCTCCTCCACCTCGGCGTCGGTCTTGATCGCCAGGTCGTCGAGATTGACCACGCTCAGGTCGCTGAGCCTCGCTTCGTCCGTAACGCTAGGCATGAGCTCTCCTCCCGTCGCTGTGCCGACATTTTTGGATACCCACCGGCTGGATGTCCAGACCTCCATTAGGCTCCCCGCCATGCCGCTCGAACCGAGCCGCACCGTCGAGAATCTGCGCGAGCTGCGCGAGCTGACCGGGGACGAGAACGGCGCCCAGCGGGTCGCCTGGACGGACACCTGGGAGACGGCCCGCGAATGGCTCGTCGGCAAGCTCGACGGGCTCCCGCTGGACTACGAGATCGACCAGGCCGGGAACCAGTGGTGGACGCTTCGCGGCGCGTCCGACCGGGCCGTCCTGATCGGCGGGCACATCGATTCGGTTCCCAACGGGGGCTGGCTGGATGGTGCGCTGAACGTCGTCGCCGGGGTCGAGGTGATGCGGCGGCTGGCCGAGGACGGCGAGCCGGCGGCGACCGTTCGCCTGGTCAACTGGGCCGACGAGGAAGGCGCGCGTTTCGGGCGCTCGCTGTTCGGCTCGAGCGCGGTCTCCGGGACGATGGACGACCAGGACGACCTGCGGCAGCGCAAGGACGCGAACGGAATCGCGCTGCCGGACGCGCTTTCGGAGCACGGCGTCGAGCTCGACTCCGCTCTCGAGGCGCGATCGCAGCTCGAGTCCGCCGCCGCGTACCTCGAGCTCCACATCGAGCAGGGCCCCGTCCTCGAGTCGATGGACATCCCGCTGGGCGTCGTGCTCGGCACGTTCGGCGTCGAGCGGCACCTCGTGACCTGGACGGGCCAGGCGGCACACGCCGGCTCGACTCCGATGGACAAGCGGCGCGATGCGCTGGCGGGCGCCTCGAAGCTGGCACTCTCGCTGCGCGAGATCGCCGCAGCGGCAGGAGGTGCCGCGGTGTGCACGTCCGGCGGCGTCGTCTGCAAGCCGGGAATCGTCACGTCGGTCGTCGAGACCGCCGAGCAGCTCCTCGATCAGCGTGCACTCGACCTGCCGACGCTCGAGTCGATGCTCGCCGACGCGAAGGAGCGCAGCGAGCGCTACGCCGCCGAGGAGGACATCGAGGTCGCGTGGGACCGGATCTGGCGGATCGACCCGATCCTCTTCGACGAGACGCTGATCGGCTTCGCCGACGAGGCGGTCCAGGAGGTCGCGGGCACGTCGCACCGCCTGCCGAGCGGCCCGCTGCACGACGCGGCCGAGATCGCCCGGGTCGGCGTCCCCACGGTGATGCTGTTCGTCCAGAGCCTGCGCGGGCTCTCACATACGAAGCTCGAGGACACGAAGCCCGAGCACCTCGAGCTCTCCGTCCAGGCGCTCGACCTGCTCGCCTCGAAGACGCTCGAGCACGTCGCGGCCGCCTAGACACCGCTCGTCTTCGCCTCCCGACCGTCTCGCCGGGACGTGTCCGTTGCCAAGTTGCAGTCTGCAACTAGCTCGGGAAGCGTCCGATGAAGAGAGCGGCTGCGGATCAGCGACCCCGGGATCTGACAGTCGAGCGCTGAGATTTCGTTGACAGATCAGGTTCGAACGAGCGCCAGCCCGCCGGCGAGCAGCGCGACTCCGGCCAGCCGCGTCGGCGAGATCGCCTGCTCCGGGAAGCCGACCCAGCCGTAGTGGTCGATGAAGAGCGACGCAACTGCCTGCCCGGCGAAGACGGCCGCGATCAGCGTCACGGCGCCCAGCCTGGGCGCGCTCACGATCGAGCCGAACACGTAGAACGCGCCGAGCAGCCCGCCGATCCACACCCACCAGGGCGCCTCTGAGACCGCCCGGCTGACCGGCGGGAATCCCCGCGTTGCGATCAGCGCCACGAAGAACAGCGCGACCGTCCCGACGAGGAACGAGATGAACGCCGCCCGCGACGGGCCGCCCACGAAACGCGAGAGCGCGACGTTCACGCCCGCCTGGAACGGGATCATCATCCCGGCCACGATCGCGAGCCCCAGTGCTCCCCAAATTGCCACGGAGCGGATTTCGGGCAAAGATTGCGGCTTCCTTGCCGCGATAGATCCGGGGGAGCGCATGCTCACATTCGGCGTCACCGTCCTGCCCGACCCGCCCTACACGCGCCTGCTCGAGCTGATGGAGAAAGCGGAGGAGGCCGGCTTCGACAACTGCTGGACGTACGACTCGCACATTCTCTGGCACGAGTCGTATCCGCTGCTCGCCCTCGCCGCCGACCGCACCGAGAAGGTCATGCTCGGCCACTGCGTCACGAATCCGGGGATCCGCGACCCGACGATCACGGCGAGCTACTACGCGACGCTCCACGAGATCTCCAACGGCCGTGCGGTGATGGGCATCGGCCGCGGCGACTCGTCCCGGCGCGTCGTCGGGCTCAAGCCGGTGAAGGTCGCCGAGTTCGAGGCGGCGCTCGCGATGATGAAGGACCTCATGAACGGCCGGCCGGTCGTGTGGAACGAGAAGGAGCTCCAGCTCGGGTGGGTGCGCACCGAGCTGCCCGACATCGAGATGTTCGTCGCGGGCTACGGACCGAAGGCGCTCGCAGTTGCGGGACGTGTCGGCGACGGCGTCATCATCCAGCTCGCCGATCCCGAGATCATCGGCTGGATCATGGACACGGCCCGCGCCGCCGCCGTGGAGGACGGACGCGACCCGGCGGAGCTCAAGTGCCACGTGTGCGCGCCGAGCCACATCTCCGACGACATCGCCGACGCGCGCAACCAGGTGCGCTGGTTCCCCGCGATGGTCTCGAACCACGTGATGGATCTGATCGAGCGGTACGGCTTCGAGTCGGAGATCCCGGCTGCGCTGACCGAGTTCGTCAAGGCGCGGAAGTTCTACGACTACAAGGATCACTCCCGCGTGGGTGCGGCGCACGGCGAGTTCGTGACCGACGACATCTGCGACCGGTTCTGCGTTCTCGGGACTCCCGAGCAGGTGACCCAGAAGCTCCGCGACCTCGAGGGGATCGGCGTCGACCACTTCAACATCTACCTCATGACCGAGGGCCAGGAGGAGACGCTCGCGTCCTACCGCGACTCGATCCTCCCGCAGTTCAGCGCAGCGTGACCGGCGCGCGGAGCCGCTCGCGGTTGCGCGCCGCGTAGACCGCCACGGCGGCCGGAACGAGCAGGAGCCCGCCGGCGAGCGCAAAGACGTCCGCGGGGTTGAACGCGAACGCGCCGGCGATCAGCGGGTCGGGAACACCGGCCGGCCAGACGGCGAGCGACGCAAGGTTCGCGAGCGCGCCTCCGAGAAGGACGCCGCCCGCGGCTGCGACCAGGCGCGATCCGGTCGCGAGGAGCGCCACGGCCCAGGGGATCGCGCAGGCGGCGACGAGCACGTACAGCCGCGAGCGCTCGTGGAAGTAGGTCGTCTGCGTGCCGGCCTTCACGGCGAGGTCGATCGCGGCCGCGGCGGACGCGACGGTGAGCAGAAGGAGCGCGCGGTGGGCCACGGCGCGATTGTCCCTCACGCGTCAAGATGGGCGCGTGCCCGACCGTCCCCGCCCGCTCGACGCCCGCGTGCTGCCGCGCTTCTCCGGCGTGCGCACGTTCGCGCGTCTGCCGCACACGACCGACCTCGAGGGCGTCGACGTCGCCGTGGTCGGGATCCCGTTCGACACGGGCACGTCGTTCCGCTCAGGCGCGCGGTTCGGGCCGGAGGGCATCCGCTCGGCGTCGGCGTTGCTGCGCCCGTTCAACCCGGTCTGGGGAATCGACCTGATCGAGGCGCTCGCGATCGTGGACTACGGCGACGCGCCGGTGGCGCCCGGGGACACGATCGAGACGTACAAGCGGGTGGAGGCAGCGCTCGAGCCGATCGTCGCCGCGGGGGTCCTCCCGTTCGGGCTCGGCGGCGACCATTCCGTGACGCTCGCGGAGCTGCGGGTGCTGGCCCGGCGGTACGGGCCGCTCGCGGTCGTCCAGCTCGACTCGCACACGGATACGTGGGACGAGTACTTCGGCCAGAAGTACTTCCACGGGACGACGTTCCTGCGCGCGGTCGAGGAGGGGATCGTGGATGCGTCCGCGTCGGTGCAGGCCGGCATGCGCGGCACGGTCTACGGCCCGGACGATCCTGGGCGGCGCGCGTGAGCTCGGCTTTGCCGTGCTGCCCGCCGAGGAGCTGCGCGAGCTCGGGCCTGAGGGCTTCGGTTCGCTCGTTCGCGAGCGCGTCGGCGACCGGCCGCTCTTCGTCTCCTTCGACGTGGACTTCCTGGACCCGTCGGTCGCGCCCGGGACAGGAACGCCGGAGATCGGCGGGTTCTCCTCGGCCGAGGCGCTGGCGTTCCTTCGCTCGCTGCGCGGGATGCGGCTCACCGGCGCCGACGTCGTCGAGGTCGCGCCCGCCTACGACGGGCCGGGCCAGCAGACCGCAATCCTGGCCGCGAACGTCGCCTGGGAGCTGCTCGCGCTCCACGCGAGCGGGTCGTGATGCTGACGCGACGCCCCATGACCGCCGAGGAGATCGCTGCCTTTGCTGTCTCTCAGGGGGCCGTGTACGCGGACGACATCGAGCGGCACGCAGGCTGGACGCGCGCCGACGCCCAGGCCAAGGCCAAGCGGGACATGGAGGCCACGCTCCCCGGCGGGGTGTTGCAGCCGGGCCACTCGCTGCTCGTACTCGAACTCGAGGGCGCACGAGTCGGAGAAATGTGGCTGCGGGAGTTCGAGCGCGGCCTGTGGCTCTACTGGGTCTTCATCGTCCCCGAGCGACGCGGGCAGGGTCTCGGCCGGGAGGCGATGGCGATCGTGGAGGACGAGGCCCGACGGCTCGGCCACTCGACGATCGAGCTGAACGTCTTCGGCGGCAACGAGACTGCGCGATCGCTCTACCGAGCACTCGGCTACGGCGAAGAGGCCGTGGTCATGTCGAAGCGCGTGCCGCCGGCGTAAGTCGTCACGCTCCTGCGCGAATTCCGGCGCAAGGCGTGAGCACACGCGCGGTTTCCGGCGTTAGGCTGGATGCCGGTAGGCGGGTGGGATGGGAACCCGAGGTTAGACGGGCGCGTCTGGCGATTAACGGAGCGCGGTACCCTTCTCCGAAGACGACGAGGGAGGCTTCCATGAGCGAGGTCATCGACGCACCGTCGCCCGCGCAGGGCGACACGAGCGAGCCGAAGCGGATCAACCATTGGATCGGCGGCAAGATCGTCGCCGGCGAGTCGGGACGCAGCGGCCCGGTCTTCAACCCCGCGACCGGCGAGCAGACCGGCGCTGTCGATTTCGCGAGCGTCGAGGAGGTCGACCGCGCCGTCGCGACCGCGCGCGACGCGTTCCCGGCCTGGCGCGCGCTGTCTCTGGCCAAGCGCGCCGAGCTCATGTTCGCGATTCGCGAGCTCGTGCACG
Source organism: uncultured Actinomycetes bacterium (assembly GCA_963705875.1). Taxonomy (GTDB): domain Bacteria; phylum Actinomycetota; class Thermoleophilia; order Gaiellales; family Gaiellaceae; genus CAVRUF01. Next base: position 1,176,310 of record OY970117.1, read on the forward strand.
CCCATAAGCTGGACATCGCGCGTTTTCTGACCCTCGAGCACGGCAAGGTGCTCTCCGACGCGGCCGGCGAGGTCACACGCGGCCTCGAGGTGATCGAGCACGCCTGCGGCATCCCCACCCTCCTCCAGGGTCGCTTCTCGGAGCAGGTCTCGACCGGCATCGACGTGTACTCGATCCGGCAGCCGCTCGGGGTGTGCGCCGGGATCACGCCCGTTCAACTTCCCCGCGATGGTGCCCATGTGGATGTGGGCGCCCGCCATCGCGTGCGGCAACACATTCGTGCTGAAGCCGTCCGAGAAGGATCCGTCGTCGTCGCTGTTCGTGGCCGAGCTGCTCCGCGAGGCCGGCGTCCCCGACGGCGTCTTCAACGTCGTCCACGGCGATCGCGTCGCGGTGGAGCGGCTGCTCGAGCACCCCGACGTCGCGGCCGTGAGCTTCGTCGGCTCGACGCCGATCGCGAAGTTCATCTACGAGACCGGCGCGAAGAACGGGAAGCGCGTGCAGGCGCTCGGCGGAGCGAAGAACCACATGGTCGTCCTCCCGGACGCCGACGTGGACATGGCCGCGGACGCCGCGGTGAGCGCCGCATACGGCTCGGCCGGCGAGCGCTGCATGGCCGTCTCGGTGGTGGTCGCGGTCGGCGACGTCGGCGACAAGCTGGTCGACGCGATCGCCGAGCGGCTCCCGAAGGTCAAGGTCGGCAACGGGCTCGAGGCGGACTCCGAGATGGGCCCGCTGGTGACGCGCGAACACCGCGACAAGGTCGCGTCGTACCTGGAGAGCGGAGCCGAGCAGGGCGCGACGGTCGTCGCGGACGGCCGCGAGCTCGAGGTGGACGGCGACGGCTTCTTCCTCGGTGTCTCGCTGCTCGACCACGTGAAGCCCGAGATGGACGCCTACCGCGACGAGATCTTCGGCCCGGTCCTCTCGGTCGTCCGTGTGGAGACCTACGACGACGCGGTGCAGCTCGCGAACGACAACCAGTACGGGAACGGCGTCGCGATCTTCACGCGCGACGGCGGCGCCGCGCGGCGCTTCCAGTTCGAGATCGGCGCCGGCATGGTCGGCATCAACGTTCCGATCCCGGTGCCGGTCGCGTACTACTCGTTCGGCGGCTGGAAGTCGTCGCTCTTCGGCGACTCGCACGTCTACGGGCCCGAAGGGATCAACTTCTACACCCGCGGCAAGGTCGTGACGAGCCGCTGGCCCGACCCGGCGACGAGCTCGGTCGACCTCGGCTTCCCGCAGACTCGGTAGCCACCTCACCCACTCGCGCTCGCGTCTGCTGGGTGGCATACCCCCACCCTGGGATAAACGCTATCGAGGAAATGCGCACGTGTCTGGCGCGAAAGCGTGCCAAGTTCGGGCCGGTTGCTCCCCAGGGCCGTGTGAGCCCTCTCTGCCAGCGTACGCTCGCACCATGCGTGCGGCCACGATCCGCCTGGCGCTTCTCGGCGCCCTACTCACCCTCGCGTCGGTCGCATGTGACACCGGCGCATCCGACACACAGCAGGCGAGCGACACCGCGACCGTCGAATCGGTCACCGACGGCGACACGCTTCGCCTCACCGACGGGCGCCGCGTCCGGCTCGTGCAGATCGACGCACCGGAGGTCGACGAGAACGAGTGCTACGCCGAGGAGGCCGCGGCCGCACTCGAGCGGCTGGTCCGGCCCGGCTCGCGGGTTCGGCTCGAAGCGGATCCGGCCCTCGACGACCGGGACCGCTTCGGACGCGAGCTGCGCTACGTCTTCGTCGGGGACGCCAACCTGAACGAGGTGCTCGTCCGCGACGGCGCGGCCGGTGTCTGGTTTTTCGACGGCGAAATGGGCAGATACGCATCCGAGCTGCTCGTCGCCACGCTTCGAGCCCGAACGGACAGACGTGGCCTCTGGGGTGCGTGCCCCGGCACGGCCTTCAACCCGTACGAAGGCATCGACACGGACTAGCCGTCTACCAGGCTTGACACCACACGGTGCTGTCCACTACGGTAGACGGCATGAACCCACTTGATCCCACACTTCTCAAAGAAGCACGAGGCTCGCGCGACAAGTTCCTCGAGGCGCAGCACGAGCTCGAGCGCACCCGCGCCGACTACAACCACACGATCCGCCGCCTCCACGCCGAGGGCGGCTCGCTCCGCGAGATCGCCGACGATCTCGGGCTGAGCCACCAGCGCGTCCATCAGATCGTCGAGGGCGGCGAAGGCGGCCCTCCCCGCCGCGAGCACAAGGGCCGGTTCGGCTGGCCGTTCGAGCGCTTCACCCGGCGGGCCCGGCAGATCATCGTGTCCGCCCAGGAGGAAGCCGACACGCTCGGCCACAACCGCGTCGGATCAGAGCACCTGCTGCTCGGACTCGTGCGAGTAGAAGACGAGGCGACAGCGTCGATCCTCGCGGACGCCGGCATCACACAGGAGCTAGTGCGCGAGCGAGTCGCGGCGATCGATCCCGGACCGCCCCGCCGCCGAGCGCCGTTCACGCGGGCCGGCAAGCGCGTCCTCGAGACGAGCGTCCGCGAGGCGAAGATGGGCGGCGACCGCTACATCGGCGCCGAGCACGTCCTGCTCGGACTGATCGGCGACGAGCGCAACGGCTCGCTCCGGATCGTCCTCGACCTGGGCGCCGACCCTGAAGCCCTGCGCGCCGCCGTCGCGAAGCGCCGCGCGGCCTAGCTAGCCGGCGACCGGCTCGAACGAGCCCGCACGGTAGACCTGCCCGGGCAGCTCACGGCCGAGCACGCCCTCGAGCCAGAGCGCAACCGAGATCAACGCGTCCAGGTCGATCCCCGTCTCGACACCTTCACCGTGCAGGAGGTACACCAGATCCTCGGTGGCGATGTTGCCGGTCGCGCGCGGCGCGAAGGGACAGCCGCCGATGCCGCCGACCGACGCGTCGAAGATGGTCGCGCCCCACTCCAGCGCCGCCCACGCGTTCGCGAACCCGGTCGCGCGCGTGTTGTGGAGGTGCACGCCGACCGGCCGGGCGAACTTGACGCCGGCGACCACCATCGAGCGGACCTGGGTCGGAACCGCGACGCCGATCGTGTCGGCGAAGACGATCTCGTCCGCGCCGAGCGTCACCGCTTCCTCTGCGAGGCCGAGAACCTTGACGGGATCGACCGGGCCCTCGAAAGGACACCCGAACGCGACCGAGATCGAGACCGTGCTCGGGACACCGTCGGCCTTGGCGCGCGCCAGCACCCGTGCGGCGGTCGCAAGCGACTCGTCGACGGTCTGGTTCGCGTTGCGCTGGTTGAACGAGTCCGTCGCCGCGAAGGTCACGTGGACGCGCTCGAGATCGGTCTCGCGCAGCCGGTCGTAGCCGCGCTCGTTCAGGACGAGACCGGCGAACTCGACGCCCTCGCGACGGACGACGCCGTGCACGACCTCCTCCGGCCCGGCCATCGCGGGCACCTTGGCCGGGTTGACGAAGCTGACCGCCTCGATCCGCGAAAGCCCGGTCGCCGAGAGACGGTTGACGAGCTCGGCGCGGACCTCCGGCGCGAGCGTCAGCGCCTCGTTCTGGAGACCGTCGCGCGGCCCCACATCGCAAACGACGACCCTCACAGACCCCCCAAGGCGTCGCTCGTCGACGCCGCTCTCAGGATGGTCGGGCTGTGCCCGGGCATCCGTCTGAAATGACCGGTCGACACGCGGATAGGGACGCCCACGCTTCTAGGATAAAGGCCGTGCCGAGGATTCCCGTCTTCTCCGCCGAGGCCGTGTACGCCGGGCTCGGCCACGGCGAGGCCGTCGACGTCGTGCGCAACGCGTTCGTCGAGCACGCCGGCGGCGCGTGGACGATGCCGTCCAAGGTCTACCTCGACGGGACGGACGGCGACTTTCGCGCCATGCCCGCGGGCGGCGGCGGGTACGCGGTGCTCAAGTGGGTCACGTCCTTCCCGGGGAACCCGGCGCGCGACCTGCCGACGGTGACCGGCGTCGTGTTGCTCTCCGATGCGTCGACGGGCGAGCTGCGGGCGATGCTCGACGCGGGCGCGGTCACCGCGCTGCGAACCGGGGCCGCCGGCGTCCTGGCCGCCGAGACCCTCGCGCGGCCGACGGTGGCCGCCGCCTCGGTGGTCGGCTGCGGCGTCAACGGGCGTGCAGTCGCCCGCGCCTTCCTCGAGCGCGAGCGCGACGTGCTCCTCTACGACGCGAAGCCCGGCCAGGCCGAGAACGCCGCCGAGGAGCTGGGCGAGCGCACCGCCGTCGCCCGCGACCTGGCCGAGGCGCTCGCCGCCGACATCGTCGTCACGGTCACGCCGGGCCACGAGATCCTCTTCGACGACGGCCAGCTCCACGCGGGCCAGCACGTGAGCCTCATGGGCGCCGACGGCCCCGGCAAGGCCGAGATCGCGGTCGGCGAGCTGCTCCGCGCGCGCGTCGTCTGCGACGAGTGGGAGCAGGCGAGCCACAACGGCGACCTCGGCCGCGCCTTCGACGAGGGGCGGCTCGGCCGCGACGACGTCGCCGAGCTCGGCCCAGTGCTGCTCGGCCTCCAGCCCGGCCGCACGGACGAGCACCAGATCACGGTCTTCGACTCCACGGGCCTGGCGGTGCAGGACCTCGCCGTCGCGATCGCGGTGTACGAGCGCGCCGTCGAGTCGGGCATGGATCTTCAGACGGTCGATCTCTAGGAACCGGAAGCGACGGGGATGGGGGTGCGTATGGCCGAGCATGCGGTCGTGATCGCCGGAGGCGGCCCGACGGGGCTGATGCTGGCGGCCGAGTTGGCGTTGGCGGGCGTCGACGTCGCCATCGTCGAGCGGCGCCCCAGCCAGGACCTCCCCGGCTCGCGCGCAGGCGGGCTGCATTCACGCACCATCGAGATTTTCGACCAGCGTGGAATCGCCGATCGGTTCCTGTCGGAGGGGCAGGTGGCGCAGGTCGCCGGGTACGCCGGGACTCCGCTGGACATCAGCGACTTTCCCACCCGCCACAACTACGGGCTCGGGCTGTGGCAGAACCACATCGAGCGCATCCTGGCCGGCTGGGTCGACGAGCTCGAGGTTCCCATCTATCGCGACCGCGAGGTGACGGGGTTCGCGCAGGACGACACCGGCGTCGACGTCGCGCTGGCGAACGGCGAGTCGCTGCGAGCGCACTATCTCGTCGGGTGCGACGGCGGACGCAGTGTGATCCGCAAGGCAGCCGGCATCGAGTTCCCCGGCTGGGATCCGACGATGAGCGCCCTGATCGCCCAGGTCGAGATGACCGAGGAGCCGGAACTGGGCATCCGCCGCACGCCCTCCGGCATGCATGCCCTCGGCAAGGTCGAGTACGAGATCAAGGACGGCGAGGTGATCTACGGCGAGGGCGGAACCGTCGGTGTCATGCTCACCGAATCGCAGGTCGGAACGAGCGAGCCCACCCTGCGCGATCTCAGCGAAGGCCTCGTCGCCGTCTACGGGACCGACTACGGGATCCACAGTCCCACCTTCATCTCCAGGTTCACCGACACGACCCGGCAGGCCGCGGCCTACCGCAAGGGACGGGTCCTGCTGGCCGGCGACGCGGCGCACGTGCATTCCCCCGTCGGCGGACAGGGCCTCAACACCGGGGTGCAGGATGCGGTGAACCTGGGCTGGAAGCTGGCCCAGGTGGTCGACGGGACATCACCGGAGACCCTCCTGGATACCTACCACGCCGAGCGTCACCCGGTCGCTGCCCGCGTGCTCCGCCACACGATGGCGCAGGTCGCGCTCATGCGCCCCGACGATCGCATCGAGGCGGCGCGCGAGACCGTGTCCGAGCTGCTGAGCATGGACGAGCCTCGCCGGCGGTTCGCCGCGATGATGTCCGGCCTGGACATCCACTACGACCTGGGCGAGGGCCATCCGCTGCTCGGACGCCGCATGCCCGACCTCGACCTGGTCACCGCGGACGGCCCGCTGCGGGTGTTCACGCTGCTGCACGACGCTGGGCCGGTGCTGATCGACCTCGGCGAGCCCGGCGGCTTCGACATCACGCCGTGGGCAGATCGGGTTCATTCGATCGACGCCGAATACGCCGGCGATTGGGAGCTTCCGGCCCTGGGCCAGAGTGGCCGCTCCCGCGGCCGTGCTGGTCAGACCCGATGGATACGTCGCCTGGGTCGGGGACGGCACGGATGCCGGCTTGCGCGACGCGCTGACTACCTGGTTCGGATCGCCCTAGCCGCGCTCGACCGGCAGGTCGCGGGCGACCCAGTCGCTCCACGAGCCCGGATAGAGCTTCGCGTCGTCGCGACCGGCCCGCGAGAGCGCCAGCAGGTCGGCCGACGCGGTGATGCCGGAGCCGCAGTAGACGACGAGCTCGTCCGCGTCGAGGATCTCCCGCGGGATCTCCGTCAGACCGACCGACGGGAGGTTGACCGCGCCGGGGATGCGGCCCGCGACCGGGTCGATCGGCTCGGTCTCGCCGCGGTAGCGCTCGCCCACCCGTGCGTCGACGACCACGAGCCCCGGCTCGCCGAGCCGCGCCTCGAGCTCCTCGGCCTCGACCGTGTCGCCCGCGCGTACGGCCGGAACGAACGTCTCGGCGGCAACGTCCTCCTCCCCGGCCTGCAGTCGCCCGATCCACGCGCCGATGCCGCCGTCGAGCACGGCGACGTCCTCATGGCCGAAGTGCCGGAGCAGCCACCAGAGCCGCGCCGCGCCGCCGCTACGTGCCCTGGTCGTACGCGACGACGAACACGCCGGCGCCCGATCCCCGCACGCCCGGCGGCCCGCGCGAAATCGTCCTCGGCCGGCAGCGGATGCCGCCCGCCCGGCGCGGCCGGCGAGAGCGCGGGCGCGGAGAGCTCGGTCTCGACGTCGAGGAACGACGCACCCGGGATGTGACCCTCGAGGTAGAGCTCGCGCCCGCGCGCCGGGTTGCCGAGCTCCCAGCGGCAATCGACGAACTGGTACCTCACGCGACGAGTCCCGCTCCCAGCGCGGAGACGCGCAGGGTGAGCACGTCCGCCTCGGGGAACTTCGCCTCGAGCTCCTCGGCGCAGCGGCCGGCGTCGCCCGCGCGCGTCCACACGAGCACCGTCGGCCCCGAGCCGGAGAGGGTCACGCCGACCGCCGCCTGCGGCGTGTCCGCGCGGATGGCCTCGAGAAGCGGCGCGTTCGCGGCGCGGTAGGGCTCGTGGAGCCGGTCGTGGAACGCCGCGATGAGCAAGTCCTTGTCCCCGGACGCGAGCCCGGCGCCGAGCAGCGCCGCGCGGCCGGCCGTGAAGGTCGCGGCCGCGTGGGAGACTCGGGCCGGAAGTGCGGCCCGCGACGCCGCCGTCTCGACCCGCGTGTCGGGCACGACCGCCACCGCCTCGAACGGAACCGCGTCGGAGACGCGCCGCACATGGCCTTCCCACGTCAGGCACGCGCCGCCGGCGAGCGCGGGTGCGAGGTTGTCCGCGTGGCCTTCGAGGTCGATCCCGAGCGCAAGCAGCTCCTCCGGATCCGCCTCGCGCTCCGCGAACGCCGCGCCGGCGACGAGCCCGAGCGCGATCGCCGAGGCGCTCGACCCGAGCCCGCGCGCGAGCGGGATGCGGTTGAGGAACCGGAACGCGCGGCCCTCGACCGGCGCCAAACGCGCGAATGCCTGGAGCGCCAGATGCGTCTCGTCGCGCGGAAGCTCGTCGGCGCCCTCTCCGACGATCTCGACGCCCGAGCCGTCGGTGACCTCGAGCTCGTTCCAGAGATCGAGCGCGCAGCCGGCGCAATCGAACCCCGGGCCGAGGTTGGCCGTGCTCGCCGGCGCGCGGAAGATCATGCTGCAGCCGCCGCGATCGAGTCGGGATCCGGATCGACGGCCGTGGCCTCGCCTCCGAGCTGCGCGACCGCGTCCGGATCCTTGAGGCCGTGGCCCGTGATGACGCAGACGACCCGGGAGCCGGCGGGCGGAGGATCGCGCAGAACCGCTGCGACGCCGGCGGCCGAGGCCGGCTCGGCGAACACGCCTTCGTCGCGGGCCAGATCGCGCCACGCGGCCAGGATCTCGTCGTCCGAGAGCTCGACGATGCGGCCGCCCGAATCGGCCAGCGCACGCTCGACCGCCGGCGACGTGCGCCGGCGCGGCGATGCGGATCGCGCTGGCGGCGGTCGAGGAGCGATCCGACGCGGCCGCCGCGACCAGCACGGGCATCGACCCGGCCTCGCGGAAGCCCAGCGCGTACGCGCACGTGTTTCCGCCGCCGCCGTACGGAAGCGCGAGCACGTCGGGCGCGGAGCCGAGCTCCTCGACCAGCTCGAACGCGGCCGTCTTCTGGCCCTCGAGCCGGTACGGGTTGAGCGAGTTCACCAGAACGTGCGTGCCGCGCGAGGCCAGCTCGCGGGCGGCGTCGAGCGCCTGGTCGAACGAGCCGCGCACCTCGAGGAGCCGCGCCCCGGCCGCGCGGGCCTGCGCGAGCTTCCCCAGCGCAACCGCCCCGGCGGGCTGGAGGATCAGCGCCGGCAGACCGGCCCGGGCGGCGTACGCGGCCGCCGACGCCGCGGTGTTCCCGGTGGACGCGCACACGACGGCCTCCGCCTCCTCCTCGACCGCCTTCGTGATCGCCACGGTCATGCCGCGGTCCTTGAAGCTGCCCGTCGGGTTCGCCCCCTCCCACTTCAGGAGCACCTGCGAGCCGATCCGCTCCGACAGGGAGAGCGCGGGAATCAGCGGCGTCGACCCTTCGCCGAGCGAGATGACCCGCGCGCCCGGGCCGACCGGCAGCCGGTCGGCGAAGCGCTCGACGAGCGGAGTCGGTCACGCCCCGCGCTCGGACACGACCGGGAAGGCCGTCGAGCGGGCGCGGGTTTCCGGGAGCGCCTCGATCTCGGCCAGCGCGGCGGCGAGCGCGCCGGATGCGGTCACGTGGGTCACGACGTGCAGTGTCGCTTCCCCGTCTCCCTGGTGCTGAATCAGCTGGGCGATCGAGACCTCGTGCGTGGCCAGGCAGCGGGCGATGTCGGCGAGCACGCCGGGACGGTCGTCCACGATCAGCTGGACGTAGTAGGGCGCGCGGGCTTCCCCGGCCGGGAGCTTCTCGAGCACCCGCCAGCACGCGTCGTTCTGGAGGAAGCCCGTGCCGGTCGTGCCGATCACGCTGACCATGTCGGCGACGACGGCGGACGCGGTCTCGATGCCGCCCGCGCCCGGGCCCTCGAGCGTGATCTCACGGATCGCGTCGCCTTCGAGCATGACCGCGTTGAACGCGCCCTCGACCTTCGCGAGCGGGTGATGCACGGACACCAGCGTCGGATGCACGCGCACGTCCACGTGTCCGTCGACGAGCGTCGCCGAGCCGACCAGGCGGATGACCGTGCCCAGCTCGTGCGCGGCCTCGACGTGGGACTGCGTGATCTTCTCGACGCCCTCGTGCTCGACGTCCGCGAGAAGCACCCGCGACCCGAACGCGACCGTGGCGAGGATCGACATCTTCGCGGCGGCATCGGCGCCGTTCACGTCCTCGGTGGGATCGGCCTCGGCGTACCCGAGCCGCTGCGCCTCGGCGAGCGCGTCCTCGTACGTCCGGCCGTTCTCCATCTCGGTGAGGATGAAATTCGTCGTCCCGTTCACGATCCCGAGCACGCGGTGGACGTTCGTCGCGACGAGCGACTCCCGCAGCACCTTCACCACGGGGATCGCGGCGCACACGCTGGCCTCGAAGCGAAGCTGCACGCCCGCCTCGGACGCGGCGGCGAAGAGCTCTGCCCCGCGCCGGGCGACGAGCTGCTTGTTGGCGGAGACGACGGGCTTCCCCGCGCGGAGCAGATCGAGGACGTAGCTCGCCGGTCGGCTCGATGCCGCCCATCACCTCGGCGACGACCGCGATGGACGGGTCGTCGCGGATCTCCGCGAAGTCGGTCGTCAGCTCGGCGATCGAGCCGGCGGGCCGCTCCTTGGCCGTGTCGCGGACGAGCGCGCGCACCACGCGCAGCCGATGTCCGGTCGCGCGCTCGATGTCGTCGGCGCTGTCGGCGAGCATCCGGTCCACGGCCGAGCCGACGGTTCCGTAACCGAGCAGCGCGACGGGGACGTCGACCGAGGCCATCCTCCGATGATGGGCGGGCGCGGCCATCCGCGCAAGCGGCTACTTCTCGACGAGCCGCGAGATGGTGCCGCCGCCCGAGACGAGGAGGAGCTCGCCCGCGGGGTCCTCGCCGAACGACGTCAGGCTCGCGACCGTGAACGGCGCCATCCAGTCGTCGACCGCCTTGCCCTTGCTCAGGCGGAAGCTCCAGATCTCGCCCGAGCAGTAGTCGCCGTAGAAGTAGCGGCCGCTGAGCCCCGGCATCGCCTCGCCGCGGTAGACGAACCCGCCGGTCACCGAGCAGGCGCCCGTGTCGTGGTTGTACTCGGCCACCGGCTTCACGAGGCGGCCCTCGGGATTGGGCTCGCCGCCGGAGTAGGGATGCGTTCCCTCGAAGACGTTCCAGCCGAAGTTGAGGACGTTCTGCGCCGGCCAGGCGACCGCGTCGATCTCCTCCCAGGCGCCCTGGCCGACGTCGCCGATGTAGAGCGCGCCGGTCTCGCGGTCGAACGAGAAGCGCCACGGGTTGCGCAGGCCGTACGCCTTCATCTGCCACGTCGCGCCGGAGGCGTCCGTGTCGAGGCTCAGCAGCTTGCCGAGCTGCACCTTCGTGTTCTGGCCGTTCCCGTTCGGATCGCCGCCGCCACCGCCGTCGCCCATCCCCACGTAGAGGAGCCCGTCGGGCCCGAAGGCGAGCTGGCCGCCGTTGTGGTTCGAGGCCGGCTGCTCGACCGCCAGGAGCTCCTTGGCCGTCGCCGGATCGGCGACCGCGGTCGCGGGATCGGCGGCCAGCTCGACCACGCGCGTGTCGCCGTCCGTGTTCGTGTAGTTCACGAACGCCCGGCCGTTCGCCGCGTAGTCGGGATGGAACGCGATCGAGAGCAGCCCCTGCTCGCCGCAGCACGAGACCTGGTCGCTCAGGTCGACGAACGGCTGCTCACGCGTCTGGCCGTTCTCGACCACCTTGATGCGGCCGGTCTGCTCCACGACGTAGATGCGGGTCGAGTCGCCGGGCGCCGACGTTGCCTGCACGGGACTCTCGAAGCCCCCGGCGACCTGCTCGAGCCCGATCTTGTCCGGCTCCTCGGCGGTCGAGGTGCTGTCGGGCGGCGGCGCCGCCGCCGACGTCGCTCCGCCGGTCGTCTCCGCGCTCGTCGTCCCGTCGCTCGAGCATCCGGCCAGCGCGAGGAGCGCGAGCAGCGCCGCGGCCGCGCGGGTCACTTACCCGGTCTTCGCGAGCCGGAAGATGCGCCCGCTGTGCGAGACGAAGTAGAGCTCGCGGTTCGGGCCCTCGCCGAACCCCGAGAGGTTCCCGGACACGCGGAGCGTCGGCTGCTCGCGGAAGCTGGCGCGCTTGCCGTTCACGATCTTGAAGCTCCAGACCCGCCCGTTGCAGTAGTCGCCGAAGAAGTAGCGGCCGCGCTGGCTCGGCAGCGCTTTCCCGCGGTAGACGAACCCGCCGGTGATCGAGCACGCGCCCGAGGAGTGCGAGTACTGGTGGATCGGCCCGACCCGGTCGCTCGGCGAGTAGAGGGAGGTCCCGCCGTTGTAGATCAGCGAGCCCTCGTAGCGGCGCCAGCCGTAGTTCTCGAGCCCGGCGGTCGTCGGACGCCAGATGTCGACCTCCTCACGGCGCTCCTGGCCGACGTCGCCGATGAGGAACCGGTTCGCATTGCGGTCGAGCGTGACCCGCCACGGATTGCGGAACCCGAGCGCGACGATCGTGACCTTCTTCGTGGCGACGTCGATGCGAAGGAGCTTGCCGAGACGCGAGCTCATGCTCTGCGCGCGGTTCCCCGGGTCGCCGGCGTCGCCGCCGTCTCCGGTCGGGACATAGAGCTTCTTGTCGAGCCCGAAGAGCACCTGGCCGCCGTTGTGGTTGCCGTAGGGCTGGTCGATCCCGAGCAGCATGCGTCCGCTCGAAGGGATGATCTTCGTGCGCTGCGCATTGACCTTGAACTCGACGATGCGCGTGTCGCCGCTTCGGTTCGTGTAGTTCACGTAGACGCGGCGCACCTTCGGGTAGTCCGGGTGGAACGCCATCGAGAGGAGTCCCTGCTCGCCGCCGTAGGTGATCCGCGAGCGGAGGTTCATGAACGGCGTGAAGAGCTTGCGGCCGGACTGGATGATCACGACCTTCCCGTTCTGCTGAACCACGTACAGCCGCTTCTGCTCGGGGTGGTTCGAGACCACCTGGACGGGCTGCGTGTAGCCGGACGAGATCTGCGCGAGCCTCAGCGCAGGAGCCGCAGCCGGGGCGAACGCGGCCGTGGCCACGGCCGCAACGGCAAGACAAATCGCGACGCGTCGCATCCACTCAGGGTAGATGAGCGATCGGCTCGAACCTTCAGGGAACCGTCAAGATTCGCCCCGTTCGTGCCGACACGTACGAACGAGATGCGGCGCGCCTCCATCCTGGCCGTCCTGCTTGCGTTCATCGGGTTCCAGGTGTGGTGGTTCCAGCGCCAGACGCCGACCGAGACGCGGCTCGAGCATGCCGCCTCCCAGATCGCCGGCCACCCCGTGGACGTGTACTGCCCGAGTCTCTGGAGGCGGCTCATCGACGTGTCCTCCTTCAAGGGCGAGGCCTACGTCGACGAGAACGGCGTGGGAACGCACGCGACGCTGGCGCACGACATCTGCGCGACGTTCGACGAGCTGGCGGAGAAGGACGCGCCCGACCTGACCTGCCTCCAGGCCGGAGAGGTGACCTGCGACGGCTGGGCGCAGGACGTCGCGCTCGCGATCCATGTGCTCGCGCACGAGTCGTGGCACCTCGCGGGCGTGCTCGACGAGTCGATCACCGAGTGCTACGCCGTGCAGACCGACGCGAAGCTGGCCGAGGAGTTCGGCGTCTCCCCCGTGGACGGGATGCTCCTCGCGGAGTTCCACCTGCGGCGCGGCCCCGAGGCCTCGCTGCCGCAGTACCGGATCTCGACCGACTGCGCCAAGGACACGCGGCTCGACCTCCACCCGGAGACGAACCTCTGGCCTAGCGGGTAGCCGGCTCGCGCGCGTCGTACTTGCGGAAGGCCGGGAGCGCCAGCGCGGCCACGGCCACGCCGACGACGCAGAGGATGCCGCCGGAAAGGATCGACGTGCGCACGCTCGTGAGCGCCGCGACCACGCCGGCCTCGAGGTTTCCGAGCGTCGGGCCGCTCGAGTAGCTGATCTGCTCGATCCCCGCGAGGCGCCCGCGCAGCTCGTCCGGGATCGTCTGGTTCCAGATGACGGAGCGGAAGATGCCGCTGATCGAGTCCGCGCCGCCGCCGACGGCGAGCGCGACCACGGCCACTGCGAGGCTCTGAGCCAGCCCGAATCCGACCATCGCGACGCCCCACATCCCGGCGGCGAGGATCACCGCGAGGCCGTGCCGGTGGACATGCGCGGTCCAGCCGCTCGTCAGCGCGATGGCCAGCGACCCGATGGCAGGCGCCGCGTAGAGGATCCCGAGCACGCCCGGGCCCCCGAACTCCTGCGCGTACGCGGGGAAGAGCGCCATCGGCATCCCGAAGAACATGGCGACGAAGTCGACGCTGTACGTCCCGATGAGCTCCTGGCGGCTCAGCGAGTAGCGGATCCCTTCCTTCACGCGGCGGATGCTCGGCCGTTCGGCGCCGGGCGGCGGCGGGACCGCGCGCATCATCGAGAGCATCCCGAGCGAGAAGGCGAACGTGACGAGGTCGAACGCGTACGTCGCGGGCAGTCCGACGGTGGCGATGAGGACGCCGCCGAGGGCGGGCCCGGCGATCATCCCGACGTTTCCGCGCAGCGAGCCGAGCGCGCTCGCGGCCGGAAGCTCGTCGCGTTCCACGAGCCGCGGCTCGAGCGCGTCGAGCGGCGGCCGCTGGATGCCGTCGAACCCGGCCATGGCGATACCGGCGACGAAGAGCACCCAGAGGCGCGGCTCGCCGAGCAGCGAGTTCGCGAGGAGGAGCGCGGCGCCGCTTGCGAGGCCGAGCTCGGCGATCTGCACGAGCCGGCGCCGGTCGAACGCGTCCGCGAGCGCTCCTCCGAGGAACGCGGTGATGAGGATCGGCGGCAGCTCCGCGGCCGCGATCAGCCCGACGACGAGCGAGGATCCGGTCAGGTCGTACGCCTGGAACGGGACGGCGACGAACGTGACCATCGACCCGAGGAACGAGAAGCCCTGCCCGAAGAACAGCAGCCGAAAGTCGCGCCGGCGGCGCAGCGGCCCGAGGTCGATCGTGGCCAGGTTGCGGAAGCTGCGCTCGCGCACCGCGCCGGGCTCGGCGACGGGAGGCGCGGGGCTCAGCCGCTCGGATTCGCGGTTCTGCGGATCGGTCACCGCGGCAGTATCGCGACCTTCCCGCGGGCCCGAACCCGCGGTCCCCCGGGGGACCCCCATGTTGCACCCCTTGGTGGCGACCCTATCGGCGAAATGCGCACAGGTGGCGCGCGAGACGTGCCGGGTTTGCACCGACCGCCGGTGCGCAGCGGCGCGACGCCACCGGGCTACAGTTGCGCGGTGACCGGGCTCCGTGAGTTCTTCGGCCGCAAGAGCGTGCTCTACGGCCTCCAGATCGCGCTCACCGTGGTCATCCTCGTCGTGTTCGCGTGGGTTCTGCGCCACGCCTGGCGCGAGGCGCTGCCGCTCCTGCGCGACGCCGATCTCGCCGACGTCGGGATCGCGCTGCTCGTCATGGCCGCGTACTACCTCCTCTTCGTGCTCGGCTGGCAGTGGATCCTGCGCGGCCTCGGGATCCGCATCGGCTACGTGCTCGCGCTCCAGTCGGAGATGGCCTCGATGCTCGCCAAGTACGTCCCGGGCGGAGTCTGGACGCCGCTCGCGCGGATTCTCTGGCTCCGCCGCGCCGGCGTGCACCGCAACGAGGTCGTGATCGGGTCGATCGGCCTCGAGGCCGGGCTCTCCGCGATCTCCGGCGTGCTCGTCTTCGCGTTCGGGCTGCTGACCGTGGACGCCTCGGCGGTCGTGCTGATTCCGCTCAGCCTGTTCGCGCTGCTCATCGCCGTTCTCATCCATCCGAAGATCTACTCGCGGCTGGCCCGGCGGATCTTCGAGCGCTTCGGCACGCCCGAGGTGCCCGTGCTCCGCTACCGGACGATGCTCGCGCTCCTCGTCTTCTACGCGGGAACCTGGCTCGTAGGCGGCGTCGCGCTGCTCTTCCTCGCCCGCTCGCTCGGCGACGACCTCGGCTGGTCGACGGTGCCGTATCTCGGCGGGACGGCGGCCGTGGGCGCGATCGTCTCCGTCCTCACGGTGATCGCCCCGTCGGGACTCGGCGTGCGCGAGGGCTCGACCCTGGCGCTGCTCCTCGCGGTGACGACCGAGGCGGTCGCCGTCGGCGTAACCATCCTCAACCGGCTCGCGATCACGCTGGTCGAGGCCGTGCTGCTGGGCGTCGGCTTCGTGATCTGGCGAGTCGCCAAGCCGCCCGACGATCCGAGCTGGGCCCAGCCCGTTCTCACACAGCCCGAACCGGAGTAGGCTCGCCCGCATGGGCAAGAAGGCTGTCGATCCGGAGGCCTGGCGCCAGATCCTGACGGGCGAGTCGAAGGGCCTCGTGCGCAGCCGCCGGTTCTTCGCGCACATCCCGTCGACGCCGCGCTGCAAGCTCTGCAACTCGCCGTTCGGGAGGCCGGGCAGCCTGCTCATGAGCGTCGATCAGGCGCGGCCCCTCGCCTCTCAACCGGCGGCTCTGCAAGTGGTGCATCCCGCCGCTCCACAAGCACCCGGGCGGCGCCGAGCTCGAGATCTCGGCGCTCTTCGCCGACATCCGCGGCTCCACCGGCCTCGCCGAGGGATCGTCGGCCGGCGACTTCTCGCAGGTGCTGGCGCGCTTCTACGGCGTCGCGGCCGCGGCCGTGGACGAGCACGACGGGATCGTCGACAAGTTCGTCGGGGACGCCGCGGTCGCGCTCTTCATCCCGAGCTTCTGCGAGCAGATGCACGCGGCCGGCGCGATCGAGACGGCCAAGGATCTCCTCCGCGCGACCGGAAACGACGGCGCCGAGCCATGGCTCCCGCTCGGGATCGGCATCGACACCGGCGTCTCGTTCGTGGGCGTCGTCGGCCAGGGGGACGCCGTCGACTTCACCGCCGTCGGGGATCCCGTGAACACCGCATCGCGGCTGAGCGGGCTGGCCGCGCCGGGCGAGCTCCTCCTGAGCGCCGCGACGGCAACCGCGGCCGGGCTCGACACGACCGGCCTCGAGCACCGCACGCTCGTGATCCGCGGCCGGGAGCACCCGGTCGAGACGTTCGCCCTACGCGTCTAGGTGGATCGACTCGGCGACGGCGACGTCGTAGAACTCCATGGTCTTCATCTCGATCCCGAGGTTCGCCACGACCTCGTCGCGGAACGCGCCGCCGCTCGCCTCCTGGTCGCGCATGGTCGCCTCGTCGGCCCAGAACGTGATGCTCACCGACCGGCCGCCGCCCTCCGGGTCGCGGAGCACGAGCCAGCCGCGAAAGCCGGTCACGTCGCGGAGCCACGGGATGACTTCCTGGCGGTAGAGGTCGATCCCGGCCTGGATCCCTTCCGGCGTCCCGTCGAACGTGGTGAGCCGCGCGTACATCAGTCCGCGCGATCGACGCGATCTTCGAAGACGACCTGGTAGAGCTCGACGCTGTCGAGCGAGACGTTCGTGGTCGCGATGATCGAGTCGCGCACCTGCGCGCGTCCCGCGGTAGCTCCGGTCGGCGTCCTCGCGCGTCTCCCAGTAGGAGAACATCCGGACCTGGCCCGTCTCGGGGCTCGCCATCATGAGACAGCCCTTGTAGCCGTCGAACTCGCGCAGCCAGTCGATCATCGACTCGATCGCGAACCTGGCGGTCTCGAGGACGTTCTCGTCGCCGCCGCTGATGCTGGTCATGCTCACGTACACGGCGTCAGTTCAACTCGTCGTAAACGGCGTTCAGCTCCGCGGCCCAAACGACGCCGCGGCCGATCAGGAAGAGCACGAAGAGCGCGGTCGCGGAGACGCCCAGCCCGCCGTAGAGCTCCGACTGGTGCGCGAGCTTCTCGGACAGGTAGTAGACGGTCATCAGGTGCAGCACCTGGAGGCCGAGCGCGAACAGGATCGCGCCGGGGATGAACGCCGTCCACGGAACGTCCCTGGAGGGCAGCGCCATCGACGCGAAGATCCAGATCGCCGCGAATCCGACCGTGATCGCGAGCGTCGCGAGGAAGCCGAGACCGACCGGCGTATGCGCCCGGATCCAGCCGGCGAGGACTCCCATCGCGAAGATGGCGATCGGCAGGGCGATCACGAACGCGATCGCGCGAACGGGCCTGCGGACCGGCGTCAGCTCGATCCCCCACGCCGCCGCGTGGACGAGGCGAAGCGCGCGCAAGAGGCCCCAGCTGAACCAGAGGAGGAAGAACGTCCCGAGCGCGAGGAGCCACCAGCGGCCGTTCTCGGACTGCTGCGCGGCGGTCGCGATCGTCCGCGCCATGGCCGTGCCGACCCCGATCTCCTCGGCGTTCTCGTCGATGTCGGCGCCGCTGCTCGACGCGAAGCCGAGCCCGCCGGCGGCGAGCAGGCCGAACGCGAGCGCCCAGAAGAAGCAGCGGTAGGCGAGGCCGCCGCCGAGCACCCCGCCGGCGATCTTGATGTCGCGCGCCAGCCAGCGGAAGCCGACCTCGATGGAGTCGTGCCGAGGGCGTTCCTCCTCGAGGCGCGTCCGGACCGCCGCGACGCGGGACGTCAACGCCGATCTCTGCGAGCTCACGGACACGGCTCGATCATTGTGACCGGGATGGTTGTAGGATCGCCCAATGCTCGCGCGCTGGGGAATCCGCCTCGGGATGTCGCATCCTCGGCATCGCGGTCGGGCTGCTGCTTTGCGCGGCGCTTCTCGGCGACGACTTCGACATGACGCAGCGAGGGCCTCATCTTCGCGACGATCGTGTTCTGGATCGCGCATCTGATCCTCAATTTCCTCGCGCTGAGGATCCTGGTCCGCGAGCCGTCCGTCGCGATGGCCGGTCTTCTCGCCCTCGTCTCGACGATCGTCGCCCTCCTCGATCGTCAACTGGATCGTCGACGGAATCTCGATCTCGGGGACGGTGACCTACTCTTCGCGACGCTCGATCATCTGGATCACCACCGCGGTGGCCGACTTCATGGGCACGCGGATGGTGCGCGCTCGGCGCGCCGCCAACTAGATGGGCGGCTTCGGCGACCTCGTCGGCAGTCTCGCCGGCGGCGGGCTCGATTCGGCCCTCGAGAAGCTCAAGTCGAGCGGCATGGACAAGCAGGTCGAGTCGTGGATCGGCAAGGGCGCGAACGAGGCCATCTCGAGCGACCAGGTGCGCGAACGCGCTCGGGTCGGATCAGGTGGACGCGATCGCGGGCAAGCTCGGCGTCACGCCCGACCAGGCACAGGACGCGATCGCCGAGTACCTTCCGAAGATCGTCGACCAGGTGAGCCCGGACGGGAAGCTGCCCGGCGGCGTCGACCTGGACGACGCGCTCGGCAAGATCGGCAAGTAGCTAGCTGCGCTTGCTGCGCGAGCCCGAAGGGCGTTCCTTCGGAGTCGCGGCAGATCGTCCAGCGTTCGCCCGGATGGACGACCTCGCCGCCGAGATCGCGCACGCGCTCGACCGCGACCACCAGGTCCGGCACCGTGAAGTAGGGAAGCGAGAAGCGGTCGCCCGGCCCCGGCCCGCGCTCGTGGACGCCGAAGTTCACGCCGCCGTACTCGCCTTCCCAGCCCTGGCCTTCTCCCTCGCCGCGCTCGGAGAGCTGCGTGCCGAGGAGCCCTTGCCAGAAGCGCCGCGCCCGCACGGAGTCGTCGGCGGGAAACTCGATCAGGAACGGAACGGGCATCAACTCTCCGCGGTCTTCTGGAACGCGCGCCAGTCGCGCACGCCGAGATGCAGGTGGTCTACCCCGCTCGCCGAGCCGGAGAACCCGAGCACCTGGCCCTGCGTGAACGTGGCGCCCGGAATCGTCTCGGGCGCGAGCTTGGAGAGGTGCGCGTAGTAGAACTCGTTCTTCTCGGTCTCGAGGTAGCAGCGCAGCCCGCCGAAGCGCGAGTTCGGATCCGTCGAGATCGGGCCGACCTTCTCCCCGATCGTCCCGTCGGCCACGGCCACGAGCGGCGTCCCGGCCGGGAACGCGAAGTCCCAGGCGTTGTCCGACTGCCAGTTCGTTCGGCTCGGCCGCGAACGAGTGCGTCCCCTGCCCCGGCCGGCCGATGATCGCGACCTTCTTCTTCGCGGGATAGATGAACGGCGACTCCTCGCTCTTGCGCGCCTGCCGCATGAGCCGCCGGGCGAGGTACGACGCGGGGAGCGACTTCTTGCCGAGGAGGTACTCGCGCAGGTGCGGCCCGAACGTCGGCGTCTGCGCCGTCCCGGGAAACCCGAGCGCCTGCTTCGCCCGCACGCACGCCTCGCCGCTCTGCGTCCCGAAGTCGCCGTCGATCTTGCCGGGCTCGAAGTTCTCCTTGAACACGTTGTGGCCGGAGAGCACCCACTGCGCCCCGTGGATCGGCCCTTTCCCGTTCGTCTCGATGTCCCCGACCTTGAGCGTGCGCATGCGGCGGCTCCTTCTTACGGATTTGCGCCCGGAGGACTCTAACTAGACGTCGCCGTCGAAATGCCGGTCGAGGTAGCGCTCGACGTCGGGCCCGGACGGGTTCGCCAGGATGTCCTCGATCCAGGCCCGGCGCTCGTAGTCGATCGCGGCCATCTCCCAGACGCAGCCCGCGGCCTGCGGGCCCTCGTACGGCTGGAGCGCCGTGACGTCGTCGAGCGGGCTCAGGAAGACGCGCTGGTGCAGCTCGTTCGTCGACTGCCACCAGTAGTAGAGGACGATCCCGAACGTGCGCGAGTCGTGGACGACGAAGAACCCGAGCCCGTGGCGGTCGTCGCCGCGCGCGGGCTCGGGATAGACGTCGCGGGCGAGCGCCAGAGCCGCGTCGACGAGCTCGGGCCGCGGCTCGTGACCGGGCCGCGCGATCCCGTAGACCTTGAGCCGCCAGTCCCCCACGTCGGCGTTGCGGATGAACCGCACCGGGCGGGTCTGGTACGGCACGTCGATCGTGAACTCGGCGCCCAGCTCGGGGAAGGTCTGCTGGTCGGTCGCGCTCATGGGCGGAACCGTACTCTCCACCGCGAACCGACCTGAAAGATCGGGCTATGCGTGCCGCGCGCTTCGTCGCTCCTCCCCGTTCTCGCCGCGCTCGGCCTCGCCCCCGCCGCGCTCGCGGACACCGCCGACGAGACCGCGCTCGCGGAGAAGTACGCGCCGGTCGTTCGCCTCGTCGACCAGCCCGAGGAGTGCGGGCCGGGCGAGCCGTACGAGCCGATGGACGTCGACGCGCTCTTCGACGAGCCGACCGTCGGGCTGCGCGGGCCCTGGGGCGGCGCCGATCTCATCCAGGTCGGCCCGGCCGGCGGACGATCTCACGGACCGGCTCTACGAGTACCACCTCGATTTCCCCGGCAACGCGCTCGACCCCGGCTGCGACTACGAGCTCTGGGCCCGCCGCATCACCGAGGAGAAGGAGCCGGCGGTGTACGCGCACGTCGCCACCGAACCCGGCTTTCCCGGCCAGCTCGCGCTCCAGTACTGGATCTTCTACGCCTTCAACGACTGGAACAACCTGCACGAGGGCGACTGGGAGATGATCCAGCTCGTCTTCGACGCCGAGCGACGCCGCCGAGGCGCTCGACGTCGAGCCAACGAAGGTCGGCTACAGCCAGCACGAGGGCGCCGAGAGAGCCGATTGGGACGACCGCGACCAGCTCGAGGTGGTCGACGGCACGCATCCGGTCGTCCACCCGGCCGCCGGCTCGCACGCGAACCACTTCGACGAAGGCGCTCTACCTCGGGAGCTCGGCCTCGCAGGGCGTCGGCTGCGACGACACGACCGGCCCGACCCGCGACGTCATCCCCGCCGTGCACACGATTCCGAGCGATCCCGCCGAGGCGCTCGAGGCCTTCCCCTGGATCGAGTTCCAGGGCCGCTGGGGCGAGCTGCAGCGGTCGTTCTACAACGGCCCGACGGGCCCGAACCTGAAGGGCCAGTGGGCGGAGCCGATCGCGTGGTCGGAGGACCTGGCACGACCGCAGCTACGCCGTCCCCGCCGGCGGCTTGCTCGGCACCGGCGCGACCGATTTCTTCTGCGGCGCGATCAGCAGCGGCTCGGTGCTCCTCAGCCGCTCGATCAGCAACCCATGGCCCGCGATCATCGCGATCGCGATCCTCCTCGGGCTCGATCTTCTGGGGGATCTCGCGCGCGACCTGGACGCCCGAGCGCGCCGCTGCGGCTCGCGCGCCGCCGCTCCTGGGGGCAGATCGTCACGGCGTCCGCGCGGATGTACCGCAGCCAGCTCGCCGCTCCTGCTCGGCCTCGGCGTCATCTTCGTCCCGCTCATGGTCCTCGTGACGCTGCTCCAGAGCCTCGTCACCGGCACGTCGAGCGTCCTCGGGATCGACACGGGCGGCGAAAGCGGCGGCTTCCTCGTCTTCTTCGTCTTCGCGCTCTCGACGGCGCTCACGTTCCTCGGCGTCGGCCTCGTGCAGGGTGCGGCCGCGCGGGCGCTCGTCGTGATCGACCGCGGCGGGACGATCGGCCCGATGAACGCGTTCCGCCTTGCGCTCGACAGCATCCGTCCGCTGCTCGGCTCGTTCTTCCTCGCGGTCTTCGTCGTGACCATCCTCGCGAGCACGCTGTTCCTCATCCCGATCGCGATCTGGCTGACCGTCCGCTGGTGCCTGATCATCCCGGCCGTCGAGCTCGAGGATCGCTCGGCGCTCGGGGCCATCCGCCGCAGCCACCGGCTCGTGCGCGGCGACTGGCTCAAGGTCGGATCGCTCGTGATCCTCGCCGCCGCGCTCGCGCTCGCGATCGGCCCGTTGATCGGCGCGCTCCTCATCATCGTCACCAGCGCCCCGTTCGCATTGCTGAACGCGGTCTCGGCGGTCGTCTACGCGGCGGCGGTGCCGTTCGTCGCCGTGCTCACCACGTACGTCTACTTCGACGTCCGCGTGAGCGACGAGCTCGCACCCGAGGAGCAGCACGGCGATCTTCCCGCCGAGGTCGAGCTGGCCTGAGGCGCGTGGACGAAGCCGGCCCGAAGGTTCTCATCACGGGCGCCGCCGGAAACCTCGGCGGCCTGCTCGCGCAACGCCTCGCGCCGTCGGGGCGGCCGCTGCGGCTCATGTACCACCACCGGCGCGTGTCCGACACGCTCGTCGGCGTGCCGAACGTCGAGCTGGTCCAGGCCGATCTCGCTGACCCGCGCACGCTGCCCGCGGCGGTGCAGGGCGTCGACGTGATCGTCCATTTCGCCGGGATCCTCTTCAAGCCGCGGCCCGAGAAGTTCCTCCCCGAGACGAACACGAAGTGGTTCTCGAACCTCATGGACGCCGCGCTCGAGGCCGGCGTCCACCGGATCGTCCTCATCTCGTTCCCGCAGGTGGAGGGCCCGACCTCGTTCGAGCATCCGGCGACGGGCCGGCTCGACCGCGATCCGCCGTCCGTGCACGCGAAGACGCGCCTCGAGGAGGAGCGCCAGCTGTTCGAGCGCGCCTGCGACGGCACCGAGCCGGTCGTGCTGCGCCTCGGCATGGTCTACGGCCGCGGGATCCTGATGGTCGAGGCGGCCCGCTGGCTCGCCCGCTACCACCTGCTCTGCGTGTGGCCCGAGCCGACCGTGCAGCACCTGCTCGCGACCGAGGACTTCCTGCGCGCGACCGAGGCGGCGATCTACAAGCCGAGCGTCAACGGCATCTACTCGGTCGGGGACGAGCGGCCGACCACCGTCCAGGAGTTCCTCGACACGGTCTGCGACCACTGGGGGTACTCGCGGCCGTATCGCCTGCCGTTTCCCGTCATTCAGGCGGGCGCGGCGCTCTGCGAAGCGTTCGCGTTCGTCGCCCGCACGCAGTCGCCCCTGACGCGCGACTTCGTCCGGATCGGCCACGTCGACCACTGGAGCGACACGTCGCGCGCCCGGGCCGAACTGATCCCCGACCTCGTCTACCCAACGCTGAAATCGGGGCTGAACACGCTCTAAGGGCAAAGAAAGGGCCCCGACAAGCGGAGCCCTTTCCTGCGAACGTTGGTCGCTCCGACTAGACGGCGACGCCGTTCTTGTGGGTGATGACCTTGCCGAGCGTGATCTTCGGTGCGTTCGGCACGATGCCATCGAGCTTCTCGTCGCGGATCCAGGTGGAGACGAACTTGGTCGACTCCTCGGCCTGGTCGGACGTCTCGAAGAGGTTCAGCGAGCTGACGATGCCGTTGCCGGCCTCGATGAGGTAGTAGCCCTTGAAGCCGGGCATCTCGCTCAGCTTGGGGACGAGCGTCTCGTTGACCTTCGTGGTGAGCTCGGTCGTGCGGCTCTGGTCGACACCCTCGTAGCGGCGGATAGTCGCGAACATGTGGCGCTCCTTCTGTCATCTCTCAGGACAGTGACCCCAAGAGCGGGACCACTGCGGCGCTCAGGGCCAGGTGCGAAAGACGAAGAGGAAATCGTGCGGAGCCTCGGCGGCTTCAACGCTAGAACCAAACGCGCTTGTCCAACGTAGCACTGTTTTCGCACCGACCGAGTCAGCGGCACCCCGAAACGGGGTCGCAAGGCACCGGGGCCCGCTCTGTATGCGCGAACCAAGCGCACATGTTGTTCTCATGAAGGCGGTCGCACGCCAAAATCGGTCGTTCTGTATCGGTGTGGTGACCGCGCGTCGCCGTGACTGCAATCAGGCGCCGAAACCTCGATACTCGACTTGCCGCGATCCGGTGTGGGTCGCCCGAGCGAAAGGACTCACATGGACGAGGAACTGATGGGCGCAGCCGAAGAGGCCGCCGACGACGCGATCACCGAGGCAGTCGCAGCCGAGGCTCTCCACGAGGACGCTGTGGCGAAGATGGAAGCCGCAGAGGAGCTCGCCGCCGAAGCCGTCGTCGAGGAAGAGGCCGCCGAGGAGCTCGCCGAGGATGCTGAGATCGACGCCGAGGCCTCAGAGATCCTGGCCGAGGCCGCCGAAGAGTCCGAGTAGGTCTTGCCGTTCGGCGCGAGTTTCGTGTCTCCGCGAGCGGGACTCGCGCCGTGAACGGGTTAGCCGCGACCGTAGCCGGGAACGGCCCGCACATGGGACGCGAAGAGATCGCCGAGACAGCGCGCGCGAGCTACCGCGCCTACGAGACCGGCGACCGCGCCGCGATCGAGGAGCTCATCGCCGACGACTTCGAGTTCTCGAGCCCGCACGACCCGCATCTCGACCGCGCCGGATACTTCGAGCGCTGCTGGCCGAACCACGAGCACATCGAGCGCATCACGATCGAGAAGCTGTTCGTCCAGGACAACGAGGCCTTCGTGCGCTACGAGATCACGGACTCGGGCTCCACCTGGCGCAACGCCGAGCTCCTCGGATTCGAGGACGGCAAGCTCCGTCGCGTCGAGGTCTACTACGGCTCGACCGCCTAGGAGCAGTGCGAGCGCGGCCGCGCGACGTCCGCGAGCAGCCGACTCAGGACACCCGCGTTCGACGGCAGCGCGAAGTGGTCGACGCCCGGGTTGTCCGTCAGGCTGAAGCGGAAGCAGCGCATCCGCTCCCAGACGCCCACGGCGTCGTTCGTCACGTCCTCCTGGTTGATGTCGCCGTCGCGCGTGAAGAACGTGTTCGAGTCGTCGAGCACCTGGCCGACGGTCAGGTCGTCGAGACCGATGCCGACCGTCGTCTCGAGGCCTGAGCCCTTCTCGGCGTAGACGTCCACGTTCGGGAAGTCGGAGCGGTCGCGTGAAGCCCACGAAGCCGATGTAGTAGTCGGCGATCGGCTTCGTCCAGTCGAGATCCGCGTCGTGGAGAAGCCGCCGGTAGGTGCGCGGCGTGTACGTCTTGCCGTTGGACAGGTTCTCGACCACGGTCTCGATGTCGTCCGAAGACCTTCGGGTCGGCCGCGCTCATGTACGTCGACGGCAGCGTCAGGTACATCTCCGCGCTCGACACGGCGTTCTCGACCGTGGCCGGGAACAGGAAGTCGGTGATGTTGAGCCCGGTGAAGAGCAGCGGATACAGGACGCCCTGGCCGGGGAAGTTGCCCGCGATCGGCGTGAAGCCGTGGACGTACTTGTCCTTCCAGCGCTGCGACGTGTGCGTCAGGAGGTACTGCGCGTACAGCGGCCCGTTCGAGTGGCCGACGAGATGCACCGGCCGGCGGCCGTTGTCGTAGTACGTGTCCTCGATCAGCCATTTCGTCCGCTCGAGGAAGCCCGCCATGTCGGGCGTGAGCCGCGAGTCGTAGCCGGCGACGCGGATGTCGCGGTCGCGGACGTAGCCGGCCCCTTCGAGCGCCAGGTACATGTCCTCGTAGAACGGCGCGCTCTCCGTCTTGCCGTAGTCCTTGATCGCGACCTTGACGCCGCGCTGGTTCGAGAACCGGTCCGGCATGCGCTTGTGGTGTCTAGCGTCGTAGCGCAGCGTGAGGAGCCGGTCCTGGCAGACCTGGGAGAACGGGCTCGTCGTGTCGTTCAGGAACCAGTCCTCGAACGAGCCGGACGCGGGACAGCCGGGCGCCGCCGTCTGGTTTCGGACGGTGACCGTGAGCTTCGTGAAGTGGAACGCCGGGAAGACGACGACGGGCGTGCGCTTGCTCGAGTGTGTCCGCTCGGCGATCCCTGCCGCGCCCGAGGAGACGAGCACGCACGCTGCGATGGCCGCGGCCGCAAGTGCAGCCATGAGACGAAGACGGTCGCGCTGGTTCCCCATGATCCCTCCCAGTCGACCGTTCGACTGTACCCCCGGCCAGGGGCGTTCGCCAGTCAGCGCTCGGACGCGCCGACCTCGAGCTGTTCGCGCGTGCTGTCCCAGATCACGCGCTCTTTCTGCGGCCCTCGCACGAGCGCCATCGTCTGCGAATGCAGCGACGCGATGCCGGCGATCAGCCAGTAGACGACCGGATAGACGGCGCCGATCAGGAGGGCGCGCCAGGCCGTCGGGTCGTACGACCGGTCGATGACGAGCGCAACGATGAGCTGTATTACCGCCACCACCGCGATCGCGATCCCCCAGCCCAGACTAAATCCGAAAAGCTCCTCGCCGCCGCCGAGCGCGAGCGCGAGCAGCGTGATGACCAGGGTGACGGCGAGAGCGGTGATCCAGATGAGCGAGGCCAGCGACTCCATTCCGATGAGCCACATGCGGTGGTTGCGCCAGTGGGCGACCTCGCGGAAATGCGTCCGAAGCACTTCACCCTGGCCGCGCGCCCAGCGCTTGCGCTGCGCCCAAAGTCCCGCCAGCGAGGACGGCACTTGCATCCCGACCATCGCGTTGGGCTCGTACGCTGTTTGCCAACCCCGCATGAGGAGCTTCCAGGTGAGGTCGATGTCCTCGGTGGCCATCCTGGGGTCGTAGCCGCCGACGGCCAGCACCCGGTCGCGGTGGAAGATCCCGAGCACACCGGCGACCACGCCGACGCGGCCGGTCAGGCTCTGCGTACGGCGGATCAGTCCGATGATCGCCGCGCGCTCGAGCACCTGCATCGCCTGGAGGAAGTGGCCTCGATTCGTGACGTGCGGCGAGCCGGCCACCGCGGCGAGGATCGGCGAGGTGGAGATGCGCCCGACGAGCCGCTTGACCGCCTGGGGATGCAGGTGCGTGTCCGCGTCGGTGACGACGACGAGCCCGTGCTCCGCCTCCAGAAACCCGATGTTCAGACGGTCGGCCTTCCCCCGGTTCACCTCGTCGCGCACGACGCGGCAGCGCGGGTCGTTCCGCGCCGCTTCGGTCGCCCGCGCGGCGGTTTCGTCGGTGGAGCCGTCGTCGAGGACGCGCACCTCGAGCACCGGGTAGTCGACGGCGAGCGCAGCGGTGACGCTCGTGGCGATGACGCTCGCCTCGTTGTAGGCCGGGATGAGAATCGTGACGCCCGGCCAGCCGCCCTCGGGCTCGCCGACGGGCACCTTCTCGTCGAGGAATCGGAAGAGCAGCCCTCCCGCGATCCAGATCGCCGCCGTGCAGACCGGGTACAGGGCCACGAAGGCGAGGAGGACCTCAGCCAGCGTCCACATACCGCTTTGCCTCCCGCTTGCGGCCCGCGCGCAGCAGGGCCAGGACGACCGCAGCGATGACGAACGAAGCGGCTGTAATGACCAACGCGAGCTCGATGACGGACGTCGACGCGAAGGCGTACGCGGCCACGATGAACGCGACGAGCCAGAGCAGGGGGCCGAATACGATCCCTATGACCAAACGACGGCGCGTCGCTGGACTAAGCGGCTCGAAGTGCATCGTCGGCGGCTCGACGTTGCTGCTCACGGCGCCCCGATCATGCCAGTTCCGCCCGCTGGGCCTCCTTGACAGTCCCGGAGCCCGATGGGACCATCGCGCGGCGAACGAAGGAGTCGCGCATGAGCCCGAATCTCGGCGAGCACGACTCTGCGGCAGGCGGCGGCCCACCAGAAAGTGGGTTCGAAGCCCGGATCCGCATCGGGCGCTTCGTCCTCCAGATCGGGGCCCCGGCCGGCACGCGCGCCGACCTTGCCGAGGGGCCCAAGAGCGACCCGACCCAGCTGCGGCTCGCGCTGAGCCAGCCCGACGTGCCCACGCTCGACCAGGCCGAGGAGGTGCTCGACGAGGCCGAAAGCGTGACCGGAAAAGTCGAGCGGGCTCTCGACCTCTTCACCGGCGTCGCCCAGGGGCGGATCCTCGACGACAAGAACGTCCAGCAGCAGATCGACCGGCTCCTGGACGCGCTCGAACGGCTCGATCGCGACGGCCGACACAGCGACGCCCTCCGCCTGGCGCGGGCCCTGGCGGCGCTTCTCGCGCTCACCGGGCGCTGGGTCGCACTCGTTGCGAGCCTCCGCGTCGCGCTCGGCGCCGCGCGGGCGCTCGGCGACAGCTCCGGGATCTCCTGGGCCCTGCACGAGCTCGGCACGCTCTCACTCGCCGCCGAGGACGCCGCTGCGGCGAACACCCAGCTGAGCGAGGCGCTTCGCCTCCGCAAGGAAATCGGCGACTACGAGGGCGCCGAGATGACGCAGCACAACCTGGCCGCGTACGAGGCGTCGTTCCACGTCGGGCCGAGGCCTGCGGTCATCGCCGCGATTCTCGTGGGCTCGGTGCTGCTCGTCGCAGCGGGCGCCGGTCTCGCGCTGCAGATTCGCGGCGGCGACGAAGCCCCCACGGCCGACACGACGGCGCCGGAGGTCGAGATCACATCGTCCCCCGACAGTCCGACCGAGGACACGAGCGCGAGCTTCTCGTTCGAGGCGAACGAATCCGTTCGCACCTTCGAATGCCGCCTCGACGGCGGGTCGTTCGAGGAGTGCGTCAGTCCGAGGAACGCCGCCGGACCGCTCGACCCGGGAGGCCACACCTTCGCGGTGCGCGCGATCGACCTCGCCGGGAACGTCGGCGAGCCGGCGACGGCCGAATGGACGATCGAGCCCGGCGAGGGGCCGAGCGTCGCCATCACCGACGGCCCCGACGAGCTCACGAACCAGCCGCGCGCCGACTTCACGCTCGAGGCCGGCGACGGTGCGGTGTCGCTCGAATGCTCGCTCGACGGCGAGGACTTCGAGACCTGTCCGACGCTCGTTTCATTCGATGTCGAGGAGGGCGACCACACGTTCGCGGCCCGGGCGCTGAACGCCGCGGGGACGGCCGGCCCCGAAGCGTCGTACAGCTGGACGCTCGACACGACCCCGCCGACGGTCGAGATCCTGTCCGTCGACCCTTCGAACTCGTCCGTCGTAATCGAGTTCGAGCCCAGTGAGCAGGTGAGCCTCCTCGAATGCGCGCTGACGAGCGACGCCGGTGAGCCGCCGTCGCAGCCGGACTGCCTCAGCCCGATCCAGTACGACGGCCTCACGGAGAGCACGGTCTACGTGTTCTCGGTCGTCGCGACCGACGCCGCCGGAAACGTGGGCGAGCCGGCGCAGCAGGAGTTCGAGACCGACGCGGACGTCGACTAGACCGCGGCCGTTTCCAGCGCGGCGCCGCACTGCCGCTCGATCCGCTCCTCCTCGGAGAGCACCGGGCACGTGCTGCACCGTCCCGGCGACGGGATCCAGCGGTAGGCGCGGCAGCACACGCCTTCCTTGGCCACGAGCGCTCCGTCCACGACCGTGAACTCCGGCGGCGTGCGGCCGAGAACCGGTGACGCGTTCGCCACGCGCGTCGGCCTCGGCCTTTCCCTTCTCGGGGAGCCCGCGCTCGGCGAGGTCCCACGCCAGCGCCGCCAGCGCGACGCCGCCGCCGACGCCCCAAAGCGCGCGCTGGCCGAGGCGGGTTCGCTCGTAGAGCGGCTCGATCGCCGGCTCCAGGTACGCGACGACCTGAGCCGCGAGGTCGGCGCGTAGGTCGGCGACGACGCGCGCCTCGGGATGGCCGGCGTCCGGATCGTCCGCGAGACACGCGAAGGAACCGCCAAGCACGACCCGCCCGGGCAGCACACCGGCCCGGGCCAGATCGGGGACGCGCCGCTCCCGTCCGTAGAGGATCGCGGCCACTGCGGCCGGGTACGCGTAGCGGCGCATGATCTCCGCGCCGACCGTGCGCGCATCCGCCCCGCCGGTCTCGCGCCGCGCCGGTTCCTCGAGCTCGGGCAGCGCCAGACCGCGCTCCGATCCGACCGAAGCCGCGACCCAACCGAGCTCCAGCCGAGCGAGGCTCTGTGCGAGCGGACTGTTCATCCTGAGTATTGTAAGGTCACCCTTACAGAGCGTGTAAGGGTTACCCCACAGCAAAGGAGAGATCGAGGGATGAACCGTCGCATCACGTTGATCGGAGCCGCACTACTCGCACTGCTCGCGCTCGCCGCCTGCGGATCGAGCTCGGAAGAACCCGCCGCGCCGAGACGGTCGCCGAATCCTGGGAATTCACGGACGGCTCCGGCAAGACGGTGACGCTCGACGAGACGCCGACGCGGATCATCGCCCACGCCTACGCCGCGGCCGCGCTGATGGAGTTCGGCATCAAGCCGATCGCGGTCTACGCGGACGGGCCGATCAAGGACGACGTCGGCCTCCAGGACGTCGACTTCGCCGGCGTCGAGATCCTCGGCGAGGAGTGGGGCAAGATCGACGTCGAGAAGGCCGCCGCGCTGAAGCCCGACCTGATCGTCGCCGACTAGTGGCCGGTCGAGAAGGGCTACAGCGGCATGGAGGACGGCGTCGAGGAGAAGAGCAAGAAGATCGCCGAGCTCGCGCCGGTCGTCGGCGCCGCGCAGGGCGACTCGATCGTCGACCTGATCGAGGGCTACGCGCGAGCTCGCCGCCACGCTCGGCGCCGACGTCGACAGCGGCGAGGCCGGCCGAGGCCAAGGCCGAGTTCGAGGCGGCGCGCGACGCGTTCACCGCCGCCGCGAAGGCGAAGCCGGGCCTGACCGCCCTCGCCATCAGCCCGTACGACGACAGCTACGCGATGGCCGTCCCGAAGTACGCGCCCGAGCTGCTCGACTTCCAGACGTGGGGCCTCGACGTGATCGATCCCGGCGAAGCCCGACCCGGCCTTCCCGTACTGGCAGACGCTCAGCTTCGAGAACGCCGACACCTACCAGCCCGACCTGCTGCTCTTCGACGACCGCAACTACCCCGGGAACCTCGAGACGCTCGAGGAGCAGCCGATCGCGAAGAGCATCAAGGCGTTCGCGGCGGGCGCGTACACCGACGTGGCCGGCGTACTGGCTGCACACCTACGCGCGACTACGCCGAGCAGCTGCACGAGCTGACCGAGGCGATCGAGAAGCCGCCGATCCGGACGATCGGCGACTGAGCCGCGCGGCCACGCGCCAGGCGCCACGTCGCAGCGCGCGGTCGGCCGCAGCGCCGCGCGCACGGTCGCAGGCGCTGGCTCGGCGGCTCGCGGTCGCCGTGCTGCTCGTCGTCTGCTTCCTCAGCATCACGATGGGCTCGCGCGACGATCACGCTCGAGACGATCTGGAACGCGTTCGCGAACTTCGACCCGAGCTCGGCGTCCGAGACGGTCGTCCGCGAGATGCGCGTGCCGCGCACGCTGCTCGGGCGTCACGGTCGGGGCGGCGCTCGGGCTGAGCGGCGCGATCCTGCAGGGCGTCACCCGCAACCCGCTCGCCGATCCCGGGATCATGGGCATCAACGCCGGCGCGGCGGCCGCGATCGTCGCTCGGGATCGTGCTGCTCGGCGACGCAGACAGCTGGCGCCTACATCTGGCTCGCGTTCCTCGGCGCGGGCGTCGCGACGGTGCTCGTCTACGGCATCGCCTCGTTCGGCCGCGAGGGCGCGACGCCGGTCAAGCTCGCGCTCGCCGGCGCGGCGGTCACGGCCGGGTTGACGTCGGTCACGACCGGCGATCGTCATGACCAACGTCGATGCGCTCAACGAGCTGCGCTTCTGGCAGGTCGGCTCGCTCGCCGGCCGCTACATGCCGGTCTTCTGGCAGACGCTGCCGTTCATCGTCGCTCGGCGTCGTGCGGTCGCGCTCGCGTCGGGACGGGCGCTGAACGGGCTCGCGCTCGGCGAGGACGTCGCGCGCGCGCTCGGCCAGCGCGTCCGGCTGACGCCGCATCGTGCTGTTCGCGGCCGTGGCCGTGCTCTGCGGCGCGGCGACGGCGGCCTGCGGCCCGATCGTCTTCCTCGGCCTCGTCGTCCCCCACGTCGCGCGCATGCTCTGCGGGCCCGACTACCGCTGGATCCTGCCCTACTCGATGCGTGCTCGCCCCGATCGGTGCTGCTGCTCGCGGACATCGTCGGCCGCGTCGTCGTCTCGCCCGGCGAGCTGCAGGTCGGCGTCGTGCTCGGCGTGCTCGGCGCGCCGGCGTTCGTCGCTCCTCGTCCGCTACCGCAACCTGGCGGAGCTGTGAGATGGCCGACGCACGGCCGATCGCAGCCTCGCGTGCGCGCGTCGTCGCGGCGCACCGCGCGGCACGGCGCCGGCGCGCGCTGATCGGCCACGACGGCGCTCGGCGCTCGTCGCGTTCGGCGCTGTTCGTCGTGACGATGATGGTCGGCAGCTACGGCGCTCGGCCCGTGGGAGGTCGATCGCGTCGACGCTCCACCTGCGCGACGACCCGGCGGTCGACTTCGTCGTGCGCGACCTGCGGCTGCCGACCGCGATGACCGGCCTGCTCGTCGGGCATCGCGCTCGGCGTCGCCGGGCTCGCTCTTCCAGACGCTGCTCGCCAACCCGCTCGCGTCGCCGGACTTCGTCGGCGTCTCGTCGGGCGCGAGCCTCTTCGCCGTCGGCGCGATCGTCCTCTTCAACGTCGGCAGCGCCGGCATCTCGCTGGCCGCGCTCGCGGGCGCGCTCGTGAGCGCGGGCCTCGTCTACGTGCTCGCCTGGCGCGACGGCATCTCCGGCTACCGCTTCATCCTGATCGGGATCGGCGTGTCGGAGTTCATGCTTCTCGCTCGTCGGCTACATGGTCGCGCGGGCCGAATCTAGCGACGCGCGCGAGGCGATGACCTGGCTCGTCGGCTCGGTCGGCCAGGCCGGCACGGGCGAGCTGCGCGCGCTGCTCGTCGTGCGTCGCGATCCTCGTGCCGCTCGCGCTGCTGCTCGAGCCGGCCGCTGCGCGCGCTCGAGCTCGGCGACGACGCCGCGACGGCGCTGGGGACGCGCGTCGAGGCCTGCCGGCTCGGGCTGATCGCCGTCTCGATCGTGCTCGTCGCGTTCGCCACCGCGGCCGCCGGGCCGATCATGTTCGTCGCGCTCATGGCCGGGCCGATCGCGCGGCGACTGCTCGGCCCGGCCCGGCGGCATCCTCGCCGCCGGCTTCGTCGGCGCGATCATCGTGCTCGCCTCCGACCTGGTCGCCGAGCACGCGCTGCCGGTCGCGCTGCCGACCGGCGTGGTCACGGGCGCGATCGGCGCGCCGTACCTGATCTGGCTGCTCGCCACCGCGAACCGGGAAGGGCGCGGCGGATGACGACCGCCAGCCACGAGCTGCGCGCGCGAGGGCCTCACGCTCGGCTACGGCGGCGCGGACGTCGATCCGCGACCTCGACCTCGTCGTGCCCGACGGGCGGATCACGATGATCGTCGGCGCCGAACGCGTGCGGCAAGTCGACGCTGCTGCGCGGCCTCGCGCGGCTGCTGCGCCCGCGCGGCGGCGCCGTGATCCTCGACGGCACGTCGGTCCAGGACATGCGCAGCGTCGACGTCGCGCGCGTGCTCGGCCTCCTGCCCCAGACGCCGGTCGCCCCGGACGGCATCACGGTCGGCGACCTCGTCGGCCGCGGCCGCTACCCGCACCAGGGCTGGTTCCGCCGCTGGATCGCGGCCGACGACGAGGCCGTCGCCGTCGCGCTGGAGTCCACCGGCACCGCCGACCTGGTCGATCGCGCGGGTCGACCGAGCTCTCGGGCGGCCAGCGCCAGCGCGTGTGGGTCGCGATGGCGCTGGCCCAGGACACCGACCTGCTGCTGCTCGACGAGCCGACGGCGCACCTCGACATCAACCACCAGGTCGAGCTGCTGGACCTGCTGACCGACCTCAACGCGCGACGGCCAAGACGATCGTGGTCGTGCTCCACGACCTGAACCTCGCCGCCGCTACGCCGACCGGCTGGTGGCGATGCGCGAGGGGCGGATCGTCGCCGTCGGGTCGCCTGAGGAGGTTGTCACCGAGGAGCTCGTGCGAGGTGTTCGGGCTCGAGGTGCGCGTGCTGGAGGATCCTGTGTTCGGGACGCCGATGGTCGTGCCGGTTGGAGGAACGACGAACCTGGCGGCCGGGACCACATCCCGTGATGTCAAGACTCAAGTCAGGTCCCGCCAGCTAGCTCTACCGCCACCCCGAGTCGCAGTTCTCTTCGCCCACAGGCCGTGAGACAATCGGGACGTGGAAGGAACGCCTGTCACCCTGTCCGCAGAGCTCGAGTCGCCCTATGAGGTAGCTGCGACTGAATCCTGGAGCATCTGATCCGCATGGGCGCACGAGAACGACTATGAGGGGCGCCGAAACGAAGCAACGACCAGGCTGCACCTAATCAATCGACTCCTCGACGAATGCCTCGGATGGCCTCCTGAGAGCATCGTCGCCCAAGACCCGCACGGACGCACGTTCGCCGATTATGTCCTCACTGCCGAATTCTGGCCCACGGCTAATTCTTGAGGCGAAGCGAGAAGGTGACTATTTCGAGCTACCGCCGGGATTTGATTCGCGCACCATCGCGCTCGCGCACCTCCGTGACATCGCACCTGCAGTAGGGGCGGCGGTGGATCAAGCGCTGGCTTATTGCCTCCAGCGCGGCGTTCCTCTCGAAGTGGTTAGCAATGGCCACCAGCTCGTCGGCTTCATCGGTAGCCGCCAGGACGGTGTCCCACCGGCTGAGGGGCGTGCCGTCGTTTTTTCGTCGCTGGACGACATGCGAGCCGCCTTCCCCGAATTTTGGCGGTACTTCTCGCGGCCAGGTGTTCAAGGTCAATACCTATACGCCCAGCTCCAGCAGGCGAGCCAGCCCCCACCACCAGCGAAGCTCGCATCGAGGATCTTTCAATACCCGGGGACAAGAACCGCAATGCAATCCAGACCGAGCTTCAGATCCTAGGCCAGTTGTTCCTTCAGGACGTCGTTGAAAACCCGGCCTTGGAGCAAGCGTTCCTTACGGAGGCGTACTGCCCCAGTGGCGCGCTATCTCAATATGCACTGGTCAGTCGAGGCATTCTTCAGACGCGTTACAACGCCTTCTTGACTGAGCTCGCCGACGTTAGTGGACAGTCCGTCACCACGAAGAAGGGCGTCGCGGCGGAGTTGACGAGTGATGTGCTCGCGGCAAGCGTCAGTAACCGCCCGATCATCCTCCTCGGCGACGTCGGAGTAGGCAAGACGACGTTCATTCGCCACCTCATCGGAGTCGAGGCGCGCGAACTTTTCGAGCAAGCGATCTCTCTTTACGTGGACTTCGGCAATCAGCCTGCTCTGGCCACCGAAATCGAAGCGTTCGTCCGCGACTCATTCATTGCACAGCTGCGCGACAAGTACGGCATTGACATCTATGAACGAGATCTGGTTCGTGCGATCTACCACGGCGAGCTGAATCGGTTCGGTCGCGGAATCTACGCGGACCTCCGGGAGAGCGACCCTGGCGAGTATCAGCGACGCGAGCTGGAGATGCTGGAACGCTCCATCGGGAAAAACAGAGTCTCACCTTCGCGCCGCCTTGGATCACATCGCGGCATCGAACCAGCGTCAGGTGGTCATCTTTCTCGACAATGTCGACCAGCGGCCGTTTCTTTTCCAGGAACAGGTCTTTCTCATCGCTCAAGGGTTCGCGCAGCGGTGGCCCGGCACAGTGTTCGTCTCATTGAGACCGGAGACGTTCTATCGATCGAAGAAAGCAGGGATCGCTTGCTGCATACCAGCCGCGCGTCTTCACGATCGCTCCTCCACGGATCGATCTTGTTCTCACAAAGCGGCTCGAGTTCGCCCAGAAGCGACTTGAGGAGACTGGAACCTTCAATCGCTAGGTCCCGGCGTTTCTTTTCAGTCTCAATCCTTGGCCGCGTACGTGAAGGCACTCCTGCACACATTCTCATCCAGTACGGCGCTGGTTGAACTTATCGATAACTTGTGCGCCGGAAACGTCCGACGTGCGCTCGACTTCCTGACGGAATTCGTGGGCAGCGGCCACGTTGACTCCGAGAAGATCGTCCGCATCGTCAATGAGACCGGACGGCTTACCGTCCCACACGCACGAAGCGTTTCTCCGCGCGATGGTGTTCGGAGATCGCAACACTAGACCCCACCGCTCCACATCGCGAATGTGTTCGACATCTCCACCCCAGACGAGCGGGAGCACTTCATCGTTCTGTTGTTGCTTGCATTCGTTGAGAGAGCAGGCGAACACAGCGGCGGCGAGGGCTTTGTTGCTGTAGAGGAAATCTTCGAGGAGGGCCAGCGTCTCGGCTTCCTTCCGTCACAGGTTGACGCCGGGATATCCCGTTGTCGGGACAAGGAACTCCTCGAAGCCAATCTGCGAGGCGTGATGTTTGGGGAGCCCGACAGGTACCGAATCACGGCGAGCGGTGCCTACACCCTCAAGAGACTTGTTCGCACGTTCGCATATGTCGACCCAATGATCGTCGACACCCCAATCGTGGATCCGGACGCTCGTGCACTTCTCACCGACGTGCGCAATGTCGGAGACAGACTCGCTCGTTGCGAGAACTTTCGAAGGTATCTCGGACGCCTCATGGGAGCCCTTGGCCGACGTGATCCCACCTTCGATTGGAAGGATACGAGCGCAGCCCTGGTCGCCGACATCGGATGACGCCTTGCGAACAGCAAACTAGGTTGCTCAACTCATCCCTGTCACGCTTCAGCGCCGCGCGTGGGGCCCTCGACAACACGCGCCCGAACGTTGCAAGAAGTCAGTCCGGCAGCAGCGGCACCATACAGCCCGGGTCGCGGCCGAGCAGCACGGCGCGCGTGACGGCGGCGCTGCCGTAGCGGTCGCGCACCTCGTCGAGCGCGGCGTCGAGCGCGCCGCGGCGGTCGAAGGTCGAAGGCAGCGCGAGCTGGCTCGGCAGCGTCGTGCTCGAGGTTGCCGACGGAGACGCCGACGAGCGTGAGCCGCGCTCCTCGATCAGCGGCGGCCGCGGCCGCGAGCAGCCCGCGTGCGGTGTCGAGGATCGTGCCCGTCGTGGCGGTCGCGCGCGGCGAGCGTGTGCGCGCGGGTGGCGCGGCGTGAAGTCGTCGAAGCGCAGCCGCAGGACGACGGTGCGCCCGACGCGGTCGGCCGCCCGCATGCCGCCGCGTCACGCGGTCGACCAGGGCGACCAGCGACGCGTCGACCTCGGCGGCGGCGTGCGGCCCGCGGCCGAGCGCGCGCTGGGCGCCCATCGAGCCGCGCCGCCGGCCGACGGCGACCGGGCGCGGGTCGCGGTTGTGGGCGAGCGCGTGCAGGTGCCGGCCCGACGCCGCGCCCGAGCATCCCGACGAGCGCGTCCTCGGACAGCGCGGCGACGTCGGCCGACGGTCGCAGATGCCGCGCGCGTGCAGCTTGCTCGGCGGTCATCGGCGCCGACGCCCCAGAGCCGCTCGACCGGCAGCGGGTGCAGGAAGTCGAGCTCGCCGTCGGGCGGCACGACCAGCAGGCCGTCCGGCTTGGCGACGCCGCTCGCGACCTTGGCCAGGAACTTCGTGCGCGCGACGCCGACGGTGATCGGCAGCCCGACCTGCTCGAGCACCGCGCGCCGCAGCCGGACGGCGATCTGCTCGGGCGTGCCCGGCGATGCGCTCGCAGCCCGCGCGACGTCGAGGAACGCCTCGTCGATCGACAGCCCCTCGACGAGCGGCGTCGTGTCCTCGAAGACCGCGGAAGACGGCCCGGCTGCGCCTCGGTGTACGCCTCCATCCGCGGCCGCACGACGATCGCGTCGCGGGCACAGCCGCCGCGCCTGCCGGCCGCCCATCGCCGTCTGGACGCCGTACGCCTTCGCCTCGTAGCTCGCGGCGAGCACGACCCCGCCGCCGACGATCACCGGCCGGCCGCGCAGGCGCGGATCGTCGCGCTGCTCGACCGACGCGTAGAACGAGTCGAGGTCGGCGTGGAGGATCGTGGCCTGGCCGGACACGAACACATGTTCGCATCCTAGTCCCTCGCGCCGCCCGGCGACTGCGAGATACTCGCGCCTTGGCGGATGGACAGAACTGGCGACCGACCGGGTGGCAGCTCGCCACCGGCGTGCTCGCGCTCGCCGTCATCGGCCTCACGATCTGGGGCGTCTCGATGCGCAACGACCACGACGACGCGAGCGATGCAACCGCCGTCAAGGTCATCAGCCTCGAGGAGCAGGTCGCCGGTCTGGAGGAGCAGGTGCGGCTGGAGCAGGACCTCGAGGACGAGCGAACTGCCGCCCAGGCGGCCGCCGACGACGCGGACGCCACTGCCGAGGAGGCCGCCGCCGCAGCCGAGCAGGCCGAGGCAGACCTGGCCGCGGCGCAGGAGCAGTACGCCAAGGCCTCCGCCCAGCTCGGCGCGGCGAACAAGTCGCAGGCCGAGAGCGAAGCGGAAGTCGCGCGTCTCGCGAAGGAGGCCGAAGCGGCGCTCAAGGACGCTGAAGCCGCAGTCGCGGGCGCCGAGGGCGCGACCGCGAAGGCCAAGGCCAGGGCCCAGGCCGAGGCCGAGCAGGCGCGCGCGGATCTAGCGGAGGCCTGCATCTCCGCGGTCGCCGACATCCTGAGGCGCGTCTACGAGGCGGACGACCCGGTCGACGCCCTCGAGGACGCCGCCGCCGAGATCGCGGAGATCGCGCCGGACTGCGCTCCCGAGGACTGAGGCACGAGCCGCAGTCAGGTCTCAGGTTTCGGGCCAGCGTAAGTGGGGACGCGAATCCATGGGCAAGGTCGTCGTCGACACGAGCATGTCGCTGGACGGCTTCATCACCGGGCCGAATCCGCGCCCCGAGGAGCCGATGGGCGACGGGGGCGAGCGCCTGCACGAATGGGCCTTCGGCGAGGACGAGCAAAACCGCGAGCTCATGGAGAACGCGCTCGAGGAGCTCGGCGCCGTGATCTCCGGTCGCACGACCTACGACGCCTCGATCCCGTACTGGGATGCCGACGGCCAACGGGACTCGCCCGCCGCCCCGTGTTCGTCGTGACGCACGCTGCTTCGCTCGAGGGCCCCGAGAACGGCGTCTACACGTTCGCCACGGGCGGCATCGAGGACGCGCTCGAGCAAGCGCAAGCCGCTGCCGGCGAGCGCGATGTGACGATCATGGGCGGCGCGAGCGTCGCCGGGCAGTATCTCGACGCCGGCCTCGTCGACGAGATCTCGATCCACCTCGTCCCTGTCCTGTACGGCGGTGGCACCCGGGCGTTCAAGCGGGAGCCCGCCGAGCACCTCCAGGTCGAGCCGACCGACGTGAAGCCGACGCCTGACGCTCTCCACCTGCGCTTCGCCGTCACCGGGGCATCGGAACGGTAGCGTGGAGAACGTGGTTTCGCCCGGCCCGGCCATCCAGACCCAGGGGCTCCACAAGCGGTACGGCGACGTCGTCGCGCTTCGCGGCGTCGACCTCCAGTCGAGACCGGCAGGGTGTTCGGCTTGCTCGGGCCGAACGGGGCCGGCAAGACGACGGCGGTGCGGATCCTGACCACGCTGCTCCGGCCCGACAGGGAACGGCGCGCGTGGCGGGCATCGACGTCGTTCGTGACGCACCGCGCGTGCGCGAGACATCGGCCTTGCGGGCCAGTACGCGGCGGTCGACGAGAACCTGACCGGCTTCGAGAACCTCGAGATGGTCGGGCGGCTCTACCACCTCGGCGCGAGGACGCCCGCGACGCGCGCGCCGCGAGCTGCTCGAGCGCGTTCGACCTGTCGGAGGCCGGCGACCGGCTCGTGCAAGACGTACTCCGGCGGAATGCGGCGACGGCTCGACCTCGCGGCCGCGCTCGTCGCGCGGCCGCCCGTGCTCTTCCTCGACGAGCCGACGACCGGTCTCGACATCCGCAGCCGCATCGGCGCTCTGGGAGCGATCGAGAGGCTCGTCGCGGGGAACGACCGTGCTGCTCACGACCCAGTACCTCGACGAGGCCGACCGCCTGGCCGACCGCATCGCCGTGATCGACCAGGGGCTCGTGATCGCCGAGGGCACGTCGGACGAGCTCAAGGCGCAGGTGGGCGGCGAGCGGCTCGAGATCCGGCTCTGCGACGGCGGCTCCGAGCGAGGCGCCATCGCAGCGCTGGCGCGCATCGCGACGACCGCCGTCCGTCGAGGACGGCTCGGTCCGCGTGCCCGTCGCCGAGCGCCGAGGGAGCGATCGCCGAGGCGGTCCGGCAGCTCGACGAGGCCGGCATCGCGATCGACGACATCGCCGTGCGCAGGCCGACGCTCGACGACGTCTTCCTGGGCTGACAGGGCACGCCCGCCGAGGAGGACGGAAGAGCGATGACCGGCGTCATGTACGCCGTCTCGGACACGCTCGTGCTCGCCAAGCGAAGCCTCCTGCGGATCCGCCGCCAGCCCGACCTGCTGGTCGGCTTCACGGTGCAGCCGGTGATGTTCGTGCTGCTCTTCGTCTACGTCTTCGGCGGCGCGATCGAGACGCCGGGGCTCGACTACGTCGACTTCCTGATCCCGGGGATCATCGTGCAGTCGATGGCCTTCGGCGGGTTCGTCACCGCGCTCGGGCTCGCCGAGGACCTCAAGAAGGGGCTGATCGACCGCTTCCGCTCGCTGCCGATGTGGGGCCCGGCCGTCGTCGCCGGCCGGATTCTCGCGGACGTCGGCACGAACGTCATCCAGCTCGTCGTCATGTTCGCGGTCGGGATCCCCGCCGGCTTCCGCTTCTCGACCAGCGTGCCCGAGGTCGTCGCCGGGATCGCGCTGTTGCTGCTGCTCGGCTACGCGTTCTCCTGGGTGTTCGCGTTCATCGGGCTCACGGCGTCGTCGCCGGAGGCGGCGAACGCGTACGGCTTCACGATCCTCTTCCCGGTCACGTTCGTCTCGTCCGCCTTCGTGCCGGTCGAGACGATGCCGGACTGGCTGCAGCCCTTCGCCGAGAACAACCCGTTCACGACGATGGTCGACGCCGCGCGCGCGCTCTTCGTCGGCACGCCGGCCGGCAACGACGTCTGGGGAGCGGTGGCGTGGGCGCTCGGGATCATCGCCGTGTTCGCGGCGCTCTCGATCTGGCGCTACCGCCGCGCCGTCGCGCGGACGTAGCTCGTCAGTCGCCGGGCCAGGAGCCGGTCAGCTTCTGGAACGCCCTTGCGCCGCCGCGGTCGACGGCCGCCTTCACGAGCGCGAAGAGGGCGCCCTGGATCGCGACGGCAGCGAGGAGCTCCCGCCAGCCGTACTGGCTCTCCCTCGGCTTCGGCGGCGACTCCTTGTCCGAGGCGCGCTGCCAGAACCGCTTGAAGAGCGTGCTCGCGATGATCCCGGCCACGATGCTGAGGACGAACCCGAAGGGCTTGTAGACGATCTTCGCGCCACGGCTTGGAGCCTGTTGCTGCATGCCGTCCGTTGTGACCGGCGGCACTTCGCGAAACGTTTTCGGCTCTTGCGCGCCGGGAACCGCTGACGGGCAACCGACCAAAGGGGCACCCAGGAGACGACGAATGCGCGACAAGGTCGAGGGCACGCTCAAGGAGGCCGAGGGCAAGCTGACCGACGACGAGCTCCGCGAGAAGCAGGGTCAGGCCCAGCAGAAGATCGGCGAGGGCAAGGAGAAGCTCGAGGACGCCAAGGACGAGGCGCGCGAGCAAATCTAAGGCCCCAGCGTGGCGGGGCGTCCTTGAGGCGCCCCGCCCGCGCTAGTGCGAGGCGAGCGCCGAACGGGTTTCCGAGCGGGCCTCGCGCCACCACAGCAGCTCGTAGGCGTGCAACGCCATCCAGACGAGGGTGACGAGCGCGAGCGAGGCGAGCGCCGGGATCGTCGTCGCCACCGGGAGCAGCATAGGAGCACGACCGCCGCGACGAACCGGCCGCGGCTCACCGCCACCGCCGTTCGACGCGGATCCGGATCGCCGTCCAGGTCAGCAGGTAGATCGCGCTCCCGCCGCAGAGCGCAAACGCCGCGACGGGCGTCGAGCTCGTCGCCGACATGGCCGACGATCGTCTTCATCGCGAATGCGAACAGCACGATCCCGAGATCATCGGGAAGTGCAGAGTACGTGTAGACGTCGCGGGCGAAGGCGACGCGCTCCGGCCCCTCGGTGTCCATGAGCCGCTGCTCGCCGCGGATCGAGAAGAAGTCGAAGTACGCGAGCCAGAACGCGGTGGCGATCAGGAGCCCGAGGATGGCGGCAACGACCTCGCCCAGCCCGATCCCCGTCCCCGTCGCGCCGATCCCGATCGCGATGAACGCCTCGCCGAGCGCGACGATCACCACGAGCCCGTGGCGCTCCGCGAAGTGCGCCGGGAACACCTGCCAGCCCGTCGCGCCGCTCAGCATGGCCCCCGCGTACGTGCCCACGAGCGCGGCGATCCAGAGCCACGTTTGCAGCGTCCCGTCGGCGAAGCCGGCGACGAGGATGAGCGTCGCGCCGATGAGCGTCGTCGGCGCCAGGCGAAGCACGGCGCCGAGCAGGTCGCGGTTCCCCCGGCCCAGGAGCGCGTAGAGCGTCAGATGCATCACGCAGACGACGAGGAAGGCCGCGCCGAAGAGCACACCCTCGTCGCCGAACACGCCGGGGACGGCCAACGCGGCGATGAAGATCGCGATCAGCGCGGCGAGCAGCGCGACGCCGACGAAGCTCTCCTCAGGGTCGACGAGGTTCGTCAGCCAGGCGTACGCCGACCAGGCCCACCAGAGCGCCGCAAGGACGAGCGCGCCCCGGCCGATCCCCGCGAAGGTCGGGTCGGCGGTGAGGAGCGCGGCCACCTGCGTGAACGCGAAGACGAAGACGAGATCGAAGAAGAGCTCGCGCGGCGTGACGCGGTGGTCGTGGTCGACCGCCGCGACGCTCATGGGCCGCGACCCTACCGCAGCCCCGGACACCGGCGGCGAGGTCTACGAACGGCTCCTGACCGGCTAGCGTACGGGACCCATGCAGGCAATCGTCCAAGACACGTACGGCTCAGCGGATGTCCTCGAACTCCGGGAGATCGAAAGCCTGAGATCGGGGACGACGACGTGCTGGTGCGCGTGCGGGCAGCCTCCGTGAATCCCCAGGACTGGCACATCATGCGGGCGAGCCCTTCATCGTCCGCGCGTCGGGGTTCGGGTTGCGTACACCGAAGAAGCCGATCCGGGGAACGGACGTCGCCGGGGCATGTCGATGCCGTCGGCCGGAACGTGACGCGGTTCCGACCGGGCGACGAGGTGTTCGGCTGGTGCGAAGGTGCGTTCGCCGAGTACGTGAGCGTCGACGAGAGCCATCTCGTGCCGAAGCCGGCGGATGTCTCGTTCGAGGGGCCGCCGCGATCCCATGGCCGGGTGTACCGCCATCCAGGGGCTGCGCGACACGGGGGGTGTGCAGCCGGGCCAGGAGGTCCTGATCATCGGTGCGGCGGGTGGCGTGGGCACGTTCGCCGTGCAGATCGCCAAGGCCTTCGGTGCTCGCGTCACCGGTGTCTGCAGCACGACGAAGATGGACTTCGTCCGTTCGATCGGTGCCGACGCACGTCATCGACTACACGCGCGAGGACTTCACGCGGAGCGGACAGCGCTACGACGTGATCTTCCAGCTGGCGGGGACCGCGTCGCCCTCTGCCTGCAGACGCGCCCTCACCTCGAAGGGCACGCTCGTCCTCAGCAGCGGCGAGGGCCGGTTCGCCGGCATCGATCGCATCGTCGCGGGCGCTCGCAACGTCACCGTTCGTCGAGCCAGCGCCTGCGATGTGCTCGTCACCAAGGAGACGAACGAGGACCTCGTGACGCTCGCGGCGCTGATCGAATCCGGCAAGCTCGCACCGGTCATCGACAGGACGTACCCGCTGAACGAGGTCCCCGAGGCGATCCGCCACGTCGAAGCGGGACACGCCGAGGGAAGACGTCATCGCTCTTTGAGACCTCACTAGGCTGGCCGCGTGACTCCCCGCCTCGCCACCTTCTCGGTCTTCTTCCTGAACGGGGCGATGATCGGCACCTGGATCGCGCACATCCCCTGGATCCAGGACGAGCTCGGCGTCTCGAAGGCGACGACTCGGGCTCTGCCTCCTGTGCATGGCCGCCGGCGGGCTCATCTCGATGCCGCTCACCGGGCAGATCCTCGACCGGCGCTCGAGCGCCTCGGTGACCCGTGCCGCCACGCTCGTCTTCTGCCTGATGCTGCCGCTGCCGCTGCTGGCCACGAGCCCCTACATGCTCGGCGCGATCCTGTTCGTGTTCGGCCTGGCCAACGGCGCGATGGACGTCGCCATGAACGGCCACGGCGTCGCCGTCGAGCGCTCGCTCGGAAGCCGATCATGTCCTCGCTCCACGGCGGCTGGAGCCTCGGCGGGTTCGCCGCCGCGGGCCTGGTCGTGATCGCCGGCGCGGCTGGAGTCGACCCTCGGCTCGAGAGCCTCGTCGTCGGCGTCGCTCTCTGGCTCGCCGGGCTCTGGATCACCACCCGGCTCGGGAGCGC
This sequence comes from uncultured Actinomycetes bacterium, assembly GCA_963705875.1. Taxonomy (GTDB): domain Bacteria; phylum Actinomycetota; class Thermoleophilia; order Gaiellales; family Gaiellaceae; genus CAVRUF01. Next base: position 1,220,242 of record OY970117.1, read on the forward strand.
GTCGACCCACTCCGAGGCGAGCGCCGGCCTTGCGCTGCCATCGCGCGGCGTGCTGCTGATCGGCGGGCTGTGCTTCCTCGTGATGATGACCGAGGGCGGGATCGCCGACTGGGGCGGCATCTACCTGCGCCAGGACGAGGGTGCGAGCACCGCGGCGGCCGCGATGGCGTTCACCGGCTTCTCGCTGGGGATGGCGATCGCGCGGCTCGGCGGCGACGCGCTCAACGAGCGCCTGGGCGCCGGGCGGCTGCTGCGCGGCGGGATGACGCTCGTGGCGATCGCGCTCGGCGGCCTGCTCCTCGTCGGCGAGGTCGTTCCCGCGGTCGTCGGCTTCACGCTCTGCGGTCTCGGGATCGCGAACGGCGTGCCGCTGCTCTTCAGCGCCGCCGGGCGGCTGGAAACCCCGAGCCCGTCGCTGGCCGCGGCGTTCACGCTCGGCTACACGGGCTTCATCGTCGGGCCGCCGGTGATCGGCGTCCTCGCCGACCAGTTCGGGCTGCCGAGGACGCTGTCGCTGCTCATCCTCGCCGCGCTGGCCGTGACCGCGCTCGGCGGGCGGGCGACGGCCACGGGATCCGCGCGCGTTCCCGGTGCGCCCAAGACCGCCGAGGAGGCCGGCGTCGCGTGAGCGAGGCCCTCGCGTCGGCCGAGGCGCAGGTTGCGGCCGTGCGCGACGATCCCGCGGCGCGTCTCGCCCTGGTCGTGCGGACGTACCACGGGCCGACCGGCCGCGCCCCGCGGCACCTGCCGTTCCGCCGGGCGGCGTTGTCGTTCATGCACTGGCAGGAGCGCCGCGGCGTGCTCGATCCGCTCGACGCCTCGCCGCCCGGCAGCGTGTGGTGGCGGGCGGTCAACGAGCGGCTCCTACGGGACGGATGCGAAGCCGTCGCCCTCGTCGGCGACCTGCCCGGAGAGCCGTCGTCGCGTCCCGTGCAGCTGTGGCTGGAGTTCGTCGCGAGGCCGACGGGGCGCAACTGGTACCGGGCCCACAACGCGAGCATCGTGGCCGCCTACCTGGAGCACCGCGAACTCGCCGAGGCGGAGAGCGCGCCGGAGCGGTTCTTCATGAACGTCGCGCTGGTCCGCGTGCTCTACGCGCACGCACTCGTCGGGGCGCCGCGCCTTGCGCTGGGACAGTTCGCTCCGCTCGGCCGCGTGCTCGGCGACCCCCGGCTCGGGATGGCCGGCGTCTTCCTCTCGCTCAGCCGCGTGCTCCCGAACCGCTATCCGCTGGCGCTCGACGTCGACCGCTACGTCGCCGAAGAGCAGCGCCTCGGCCGGCTGCTCGACTACGCGGTGATCGTGCCGCGCCTGCAGCGCCTGTACGAGTGGTCCGCCAGGGAGCTCGGCCAACCCGGCCTGCGCGAGCTGGTTCGCGACGGAAGCCCGGTCTACGCGTGGCCCTTCGAGGAGCGGCAGGTATGGCGCTCCCCGCAGATGCCGCCGGTCGGGCGGGTTCTCGAACGCGCCACTAGGGCTCGGTGAGATCATGTCTTGATCTCGTAGCGCAGAAGCAGCAAGCCGTTTTCGAACGAGGTGGCCTCGACCAGCTTCAGGTCCTGCGAATCCTCGAAAATGCGCGTTCCCTTGCCGCGTGACGCCGGGCAGACCAGCATCCGGACTTCGTCGACGAGGCCGGCGTCCAGCAGGGAGCGCATGAGCTTCAAGCTTCCCCACAGCCAGATGTCCTTGCCGTTCTGCTCCTTGAGCTCCCGGATGGTGGCGGCCGCGTCGCGCGTCACGGTCGCGGCGGGAAAGTCGCCCCAGGGGGCGTCATCCAGCTTCGACGAGGCGACGAACTTCGTGAGGTTGTTGAGCTTCTCGCCGTACTCGCCCTGGTCGTCGGCGTACGGCCAGTAGCCTTTGGCCTGGTCGTAGGTATTCGCGCCGAGAATCATCGTGTCGACCGAGTCGATGAGCCCCATCACGCTTGCCTTGAACGCCGGTTCGTCGGTCTCGGAAAAGGGCTCCCCTGACACGAAGCTGAGCCCGCCGTCCTCCTCCGCGGCGATGTTGTCGACCGTAACCCACTGCTGGACCACGAGTTTTCGCATGGCGCCAACCTACGTGCGTGGTCGGGCTGAAGTCCCGTGACGCGTGAGCCTCGGTCATTGATACTCGGAACGGACCGGAGCGATACGTGACCGAGAGAACGCCCAGCGCAAGTGACGCCCTGACAACAGCGGCGGGTCGGGCTGAGTCCGGCGCGCAGACAGACATCCGTGGGGCGTCGTCTTGCTCGACGGCTGCCGAGCCGGGTCGACGGCATCGGCGACCGATCGACGCGGTGCTCCTGTCGGTCGGGCGCTCTTCTCGCCGGCCTGGCCGGCGTAGTGGCGGCATCGGAGTCCTGGGACCGATGAGGGACGTCGCCCAGGCTCTCGATCACGGTGTCTCGGCTGGGCCGAACCGTTCTGGCGAGCAGCGTTCGTCGCCGCGCTGGTTCTCGCGCTGCGTGATCGCCGTCGACGTCCTTCTGCGCCGTCGCTGGGCGCTCGCGCGCGATCTGCTCGTTGGCGCTGCTGATCGTGCTCGCGGTCGGGACGCGTTCTGGGTCGTGTGGTCGAGTCCGACTGGTTGCGTGATCGAGGCCGATGTGTGGTCACGGTGGGGATTCCCCGAGCCTGCGACTTGCGTGCGTGGCCGGCGCTCGTCGCAGTCGCCGGCCCGGAGCTCGTCCGCCCGGTTCGCGTGCTCGCCGGATGGCTGGTCGCGCTCGCGGTGCTTCGGCGCGGTCGTGCTCGGCGCGGCTCTGCCGTCGGGTGCCTGGGCGCCGTGGCGCTCGGCCTCGGCGGCGGCGGCGCTCGTTCGCCTGGCGCTTCGGAACGGCAGCGGGCTTGCCGCCGGCCGAGGACATCCGCAGAGCGCTCGCCTCGCTCGGCGTCGAGGTCGACGACCTGACAGCCTGCCGCCGACAGCAGCGGATCGGCGGGGCCGAGTACGTCGGGCACGACCGCGACGGCGCGGCCGCTGAGGGTGCGCGTCCTCGGCCGCGACGCGCAGGACACGCAGCGGCTCGCCCGGCGCTGGCGCTCGCTCGCCTACCGGGATCCGCCGCGGAGCGTCGCCGTCGGGCGACTCGAGCAGGTCGAGCACGAGGCGCTGGCGACGCTGATGGCCGCGCAGGCAGGCGTCCGGGTGCCCGAGGTGGTCACGGCCGCCTCGGACCCCGACGGCGACGCACTCGTCGTCACGCGGCAGCCGGACGTCGAGCCGCTCGAGAACGCGCGCCGGCGAGCAGGTGCAGCGACGAGACGCTCGCGGCAACTGTGGGAGCAGGTGGCGCGCCTGCACGCGGCCGGGCATCTCGCACGGCCGGCTGAACGCGAGCAACGTGCTCGTCGTCGACGACGGGCCCGATGCTCGTCGACCTCTCGGCGGCGACGCTCGGCGCGCCGCAGTCGGCGCTCGACATCGACGTGGCCGAGCTGCTCGTCGCGTCGACCGTGCTCGTCGGCCCGAAGCGCGCGCTGCACGCGGCGGTCGACGGCGTCGGCGTCGACGCGATCGGCCGAAGCGCTGCCGTACCTCCAGCGGGCGGCCCTGACGCCGCACGTGCGCGATCTCGCGCGCGCACGAGGAGGTCGCGCTCAAGGATCTCCGCGCCGCCGCGGCGAGCCGCGACCGGCAAGGCGGAGCCGCCGGAGATCGCGCCGATGCGGCGCATCCGGCCCAAGGACATCCTGCTGACGGCGCGCTCTGATCGTCGCCGCCTACCTGCTGATCACGCCAGCTCGCGGAGATCGGGTTCGGCACGATCGTCGACGAGATGCCGCAAGGCCGACCTCGCGTGGGTGGTCGTCGCGCTGATCCTCGCGCAGGCGCACGTTCATCCCGTCGGGGATCTCGGTGCGCGGGGCGGTGCCGACGCCGCTGCCGCTTGCTGCCCTGCATCGTGCTCCAGTCGGCGATCAAGTTCATCAACCTGACCGTGCCGAGCTCGGCCGGCCGGATCGGGATGAACCTGCGCTTCCTGCAGCGGCATGGGCGCACCGACGCCGAGGCGGTTGCCGCGGGAGCCGTCGACGACGCTTCGAGACACGATCGTTCAGGCGGCGCTCTTCCTGGCGACGCTTCCGTTCGTCCGGGCCGACATCGACACGAGCCAGTTCGACGGCGCAGGGCCCGACACGTCGGCTCGTTGCTCGCGATCGCGCGTCGCGCTCGCTCGTGCAGCGTGATCCGTGGTCCTGGCGGTGCCGAAGCTGCGCGACGAAGGTCGTGCCCGGCGTGCGAGAGCGCCCTGGCCGGTCGTCTGGAGCGTCGCGCGAGTCCGCCGCAAGCGCCTCGAGCTGTTCGGCGGGAACGTTCGGGGCAGAGCTCCTCTATGCGCTCGCGCTGGGAGCGACGTGCCTCGCCTACGGCGCTCGATCTCAACCTGGCGCGAGCTCGATCTTCGTCAACACCGCGGCGTCGGTTCTCTCGAGCGTGATCCCGGTGCCCGGCGGGATCGGAGCCGCCGAAGCGAGCCTCTCAGCCGGCCTCATCGCAGTCGGAGTGGACGAGTCGACCGCGCTCGCCATCGCCATCACCCAGCGGCTGTGCACGTTCTACCTGCCTCCGATCTGGGGCTACGTCTCGCTGCGATGGCTCAGCCGCAAGGGCTACATCTAGCGACCCTTGCTCAACTCTGAGATGGAGGCGGCGGGAATCGAACCCGCGTCCGAGGTCGTACCGACCTAGCGTCTACAAGCTTGTCCTGCGATTGGAGTTCGCCCGGCGGCTGGTTCGCAGGCCGCCCACCGTCGGACTAGTCCTCCTTTGAAGTCCCGCTTCGGGCGAGTGACTCTCCCTAGGCGGCAAGCCCGTTCGTTGACGCCGGATTCCAGTCCCACGGGCCGAAGACTGGGCCGACGCGCTAGCTAACCGAAGTTAGGCAGCGAGTGCGAGTTCGTTATCCGCACTTGCATTGGTGCCGGTTGTTTTACGAGGCCGACCGGCGACCTCGGCTTGCAGCTGAGCCGGAGCATCGACCACGTCGAAACCTGATCGCCCCCGTATGTGTGTCCTCGAATTGTAGCCGCGGGCCGCTAGTCGTCCCGGCCGCGCGACTTGAGGGCGCGCTCGATCTGGCGCTTCGCGTCGCGGTCGGCGACGTCGCGGCGCTTGTCCCGCGTCTCTTTCCCGCGGGCGACGGCGATCTCGACCTTCACGCGGCCGTCCTTGAAGTAGAGCTTCGTGGGGACGAGCGTCAGGCCCTTCTCGGCGACCTGCGCGGCGAGCCGGTCGATCTCGCGGCGGTGCATGAGCAGCTTGCGGTCGCGGTCCGGGTCGTGGTTCGCGATGTTGCCCTCGGCGTACTCGGGGATGTGCGCGCCGACGAGCCAGGCCTCGTTGCCGCGGATGTCGCCGTAGGCGCGCTGGAGCACCGCGTGGCCCTGCCGCAGCGACTTGACCTCCGTGCCGGTCAGCTGGAGCCCCGCCTCGACCTTGTCGAGCAGGTGGTAGTCGTGGCGGGCGCGGCGGTTGTCCGCGATCGTCTTCGTGCCGGTGGGCCGGCCATGCGCCCATTGTCGCCGCTAGTCCGGCCGCCCGGGCGAGCCCGGGCGCACTCCCCCCTTGGGGGACCGGCGGTCCCAGCACAAACGCTATCGAGACGCGGCGCGCGTGTCTGGCACGAAACCGTGTCGAATCCGTGCCGAACCGTTCACAGGGACGCGCGGCGCGACGATCGGCCAGGCGGGCGCGGTCTCTCGCGTCACACCGGACGCGGACGCGTTACATGTCCTGGACGACGCCGATGACGTGCCCCTCGGGATCCATGAACTGGCCGAGCGTGGTCATGTCCATGATCGTCTCCGGGCCCATCATCCGCTTGCCGCCGAGGGCCTCCGCCTTCTGGAGCGCCTCCTCGACGTCCGGCACCGCGACGTAGAACGTGACATGGCCGGAGTAGCCCTCGGGGCCCGCGCCGATGCCGCCGCCGATTCCGACGCCGCCGTCGCCCAGGTTCTCCTCGCGCGCGACGATGCCGTACCCCATCTCGTTCGACGCGTCGACGTTCCAGCCGAAGAGCTCCGAGTAGTACTTCTGGAGCGCGGCGCCGTCCTTCCCGATCACCTCGAAATGCACCACGGGCTGTCCCATCGGATCCTCCTTCGGTTCTAGTTGGCTCGAACGCGCGTCTCGGGGAGCGGCGTGAGCACGTCGGCGAGCCGCTCGCGCAGGTGCTCGAAGTTCGGCGGCAGCGACAGGCCCTCGCCGAGCGTCTCGAGCGGCTCGTCGGCGGTGAAGCCGGGGCCGAGCGTGGCGATCTCGAAGAGGACGCCGCTCGGCTCGCGGAAGTAGATCGACTTGAAGTAGAAGCGGTCGATGACCGGCGTCGGGTGCCCGCCCGCCTGGCGCACCACGTCCCGCCAGGCCTCGTGCTCGTCGATCGGCGAGGCCCACGCGACGTGATGGACGGTGCCCGCTCCGCCCATGCCCCGCTCGGCCGGCGGATCGTCGTAGAAGTAGAAGCCGCCGCGATCGTCGCCGCGCGCCTCCCACTCGCGCGGGGGAGCGAGCGGCGTGAAGTTCAGTCCCTCGAGGAACGCCTGGCTCGCATCCGGCGCCGCGGCGTAGACGCGCACGGCGTCGAAGCCCTGGATCGCGTGCTCCTCCGGGATCTCGGGATGCTTCGCGACGAGCGGCGCGTCGGAGGTCTCGACGACGGCCAGCTCCAGCCCGAGGCCCTCGGGATCCGCGAAGCGCAGCCGGGAACCGTCGCGCTCCGTCTCGATCCCGTCGGCGCCGAGCCGTTCGGCCCAGAAGTCGAGCGCGGCCTCGGAGCCGACGCGCCAGACGATGCGGTGCACCATCCCGTTCCCGGCCCGCCCGCGCGGGACGCCGGGATACTCGAAGAAGGTCAGGTCGGCGCCGGCGCTCCCCAGCTCGTCCGCGTAGAAGAGGTGGTAGACGGTCGGGTCGTCCTGGTTGACCGTCTTCTTCACCATCCGGAGGCCGAGCACCCGTGTGTAGAAGTCCACGTTGCGCGGCGCGTCGCCGGTGATGCACGTGATGTGGTGAATGCCTTCGAGTCGCATTACGCCAGCCGAAGCTCCACCTTACCCTCGACGCGATCGATCGACTCGACGCGCACCGAGATGGGATCGCCCAGGCGGTAGCGCTTGCCGGTCTTCGTCCCGACGAGCGCGGTCGCGAGCTGGTTCAGCGCGAAGTACTCGCCGAGCAGGTGCCGCGCCGGGAGGTAGCCCTCGAAGACCTCGCCGAAGCGGACGAAGATGCCCGAGCCGATCGCGCCGGTGATCTCGCCGTCGAACGCCGCGTCCCAGCCGAGCTCGAAGAGCTGCCGCTCCAGGTACCAGGCCTCGCAGATCGCGTCGGCGCGGTACTCGACCTGCGCCGCCTCGCGCTCGCGGGTCGACGTCCAGTCGGCGAGCGTGTCGAGATCGTCCTCGGCGGGCTCGGCGAGGCCGAGCTCCGCCAGCAGCGCGCGATGCACGACGAGATCGGGATAGCGGCGGATCGGCGACGTGAAGTGCGCGTACGCGGTGCTCGCGAGGCCCGAGTGGCCGAGGTTGCGCGGGTCGTAGCGCGCCTGCTTGAGCGCCCGCAGGACGAGCGTCGGGAATGCCTCACGGCCACGGCCCGACTGCTCCGCGTACTCGGTCGCGCGGAGCGCAGCCTCGGCGGCGAGCCGTGACGCCGACGCCGGATCCAGCCGCTCCGGCGCCGGCGGAGTCGGGACTTCGAGGTCGTCGAGCTTGGCGAGGAGCAGCTCCACGGACATCGGCTCCGGACGCTCGTGGACGCGGAAGAGCGCCGCGCTCTGCCGCGAGGCGAGAAACGCGCCGACGGCCTCGTTCGCGAGGATCATCAGCTCCTCGACGAGCCGGTGCGAGGTCGGCTCCGACTCGCGCCACGCGCGCTCGATTCCGCCCTCGCCGTCGAACTCGAAGGCCGTCTCCCCCGTCTCGATCTGGAGCGCGCCGCGGGCGAAGCGGCGGCGGCGCAGCTCCGCGGTGATCCGGTCCGCGAGCCGCAGCGTCTCGGTCGTCGCGTCGTCCGCCTTCTCGTTCCCGGCCAGGATCGCCTCCGCCTGGCTGTACGTCAGCCGCGCGCGGCTGCGGATGAGGCTGCGGTAGAAGAGCGGCTCGCCGGCGCGGAGATCGCCGTCGAACGGGATCTCGACCGTGACGCAGCGGCGCTCGACGTCCGGGCGGAGCGAACAGCGGTCGTCGGAGAGCTCGGACGGCAGCATCGGCTCGACCGTCCCGGGGATGTACGTCGAGAACGCGCGCTCGGACGCGTCGCGGTCGAGCGGCGAGCCCACGGGGACGTACGCCGACACGTCGGCGATGTGCACCCACACGCGCAGCCCGTCGTCCTCGGTGCGCAGGCTGAGCGCGTCGTCGAAGTCCTTGGCCGTCTCGGGGTCGATCGTGAGCGCGTGGAGGTCGCGCAGGTCGACGCGCTCGGGCTCGTCCCACACCGGCTCGGGCGGCAGCGGCGCCGGTTTCCGGCGGACGCCCAGATGCCACAGCAGCCCTTCGAGCACCGTCTCGATCGCGGACGGCTTGCCGAGCACCTGCTCGACCCGCGCCCGGCCGCGGCCGGAGCGCAGGACGACGAGATCGCCGATCGCGACGTCCCCGGCTCCCTTGCGGTCGACGACGAGCGGTACGCCGCCCTCGAAGAACGGATCGCCGACGAGGAGCTTGCCCCGGCGGGCGAGCTCGCAGACGACCAGATCCACCTGCGCGCTAACCGAGCTGGGCGAGGAGGAGCTGGGCGGCCCGGCCGAGCGCCTCGTCGCGGCGCGTCGCGGGCAGGTCGCGAACCTCGACCTCGGGATCGATCCCGTGGCCGGTCAGGTTCGTGCCGTCCGGCGTGCGGTACACGGCGGTCGTGAGCTTCAGCGCGTCGCCGTTCGTCAGGCCGCGGACCGACTGCACCGACGCCTTGCCGTAGGTGGGCTCGCCGACCACGAGCGCGCGGTCGTGGTCGTCGAGTGCAGCGGCGACGATCTCGGCCGCGCTCGCGCTGCGCTCGTCCACGAGGACGATCACCGGCACCTCGGAGAGCGGCGCCTTGCCGCTCACCCGGTAGACATGGCGGCCGTGATGGACGCCCTCGGTCACGCAGACGACGCCGTCGCCGAGGAAGAGAGACACGGTGTCGACCGCCTGGGCCAGCAGCCCGCCGGGATTGCCGCGCAGGTCGAGCACGACGCCCTCGGCCCCGTGGTTCACGAGGCTGCGCACCCGCGCCGCGACGCCGTCCACGGCGTTGACGCGGAACGAGAGCACGCGCACATGCGCGAGCTTGCGCTTGTTTCGGACGATCATCTGGGAGCGCACCGCGGGAAGCGCGATGGCCGAGCGCTCGACCGTGAACCGCAGCTCGTCCTCACGCGGGCCGGCGGACGATCAGCTGCACCGTCGTCCCCTCTTCGCCCTTGAGGAGATCGAGCGAGCGCTGGAACGGCAGCCGCTTCACCGAGTGGCCGTCGATCGAGACGATCCGGTCGCCGGGCATGATCCCGGCGGCCTTCGCGGGGCCGGCGAGCGCCTCCTTCACGATCAGCCCGGCCTTGCTGCGGCCGACGGTGAGACCGACGCCCGAGTAGCTCCGCGCCGTGCGCTGCTGGAGATCCTCGTACTCGTCGGCGGTCAGGTAGTCCGTGTACGGATCCTCGAGGCCGGAGATGATCGCGTCGACCGAGGGCCGGGCCAGGACGGCGGGCGAGATGCTCGTGTAGTAGCCGCCGGTCAGCTCCTGCCGGACCTGGTCGATGAGTAGCGTCGGCGAGTCACCGGCGTCGAGGCGGAACGTCGAGGCGACCGTCGTGTCCGCGTGCGATTTCGTGAGCGCCAGGCCCAGCATGAAGGCCCCAACGACAAGAAGGGCCAGGGCCAGGGTCCCGACAAGGCGTCTCATGGAAACAGAGTCGCCAGTATAGGAGGGCGCGGGCTTCTCGGAGCGCATCTCCTCTGGCGGCGTCGGACGCCGTTCCGCCATCGCTAGATCTTGAGGAAGCGGTGCAGGGTGATGCCGGAGCCGAGTGCGCCGACGAAGAGGCTCGAGCCGATCATGATCAGCGAGATCCAGATGAAGTTGAGCGCGTGCACGTCGTCCTGCGTGAGATCGGTGCGCCCGACGATGGACGGGAGCGCAAGCTCCTTCGCGAGGAGCAGCAGGATCACGGCAGCGAGCGATCCGACGAAGCCGGTGATGAGGCCTTCGAGCATGAACGGCCCGCGGACGAACCAGTTGGTCGCGCCGACGAGCTTCATCACCTCGACCTCACGGCGGCGCGAGAAGATCGACAGGCGGATCGTGTTCGCGATCAGGAGCACCGACGCGACGATCAGGATCACGCTCCCCACCAGGAAGATCCCGCCGATCACCTTCGCGACCTTGATCACGCGGTCCGCGGTCTTCTTCCCGTAGTTCACGAGCTGCACCCCCGGCGGGCGGGCCTCGAGCTGCGCCGCGATCTTGCCGACGTCCTCGCCTCGGTGCGGGATGACCTGGTACGAGTCCGGCAGCGGGTTGCTCGTGAGGCCCCTGACGAGGTCGGGGTTGCGCTCCTCCATGATCTTGAGCGCGTCCTCCTTCGAGACGAACTTGACCTCCTTCACCTCCGGAATGCCGACGAGCTGGGCGCGGACGGCGTCGATCTGCTTCTCGGTCGCCTCCTTCTTGCACGAGGTGTCCGTGCAGAAGTAGACGTTCACGACGAGGTCGCGCTTCACGTCGTTCGTCCACGAGTAGACCCAGGAGCCCAGCCCGATGAAGAGGCCGAGCAGGAACATCCCGATGAGGACGGTCATCGTCGCCGCGATCGCGGTCGAGAGGTTCGAGGTCACCGAGCGCCACGCCTCGGAGATGAAGAGCTTCGTGCGCACGGTCTAGCCGTAGCCTCCGCGGCGCTCGTCGCGGATGACGATGCCGTTGTCGAGCGCGATCACGCGGCGGCGCATCTTGTCGACCATCTCGCGGTCGTGGGTCGCCATGACCACGGTCGTCCCCGTGCGGTTGATCCGGTAGAGGAGCTGCATGATCCCGACGGACGTGTCCGGGTCGAGGTTCCCCGTGGGCTCGTCGCAGATGAGGAGCGGCGGATGGTTCACGAACGCGCGCGCGATCGAGACGCGCTGCTGCTCGCCGCCGGAGAGCTCGTCCGGGAACTGGCTCATCTTCGAGGAGAGCCCGACGAGGCCGAGCACCTCGGGCACCTTCGAGCGGATCGAGCGGCGCGACTCGCCCTGCACCATCAGCGCGTAGGCGACGTTGTCGAACGCGCTGCGGTTCGAGAGGAGCTTGAAGTCCTGGAAGACGCAGCCCATGTTGCGGCGCAGCATCGGGACCTTCGAGCGCTTCAGCCGGCCGAGCTCGCGGCCGCCGACGATGATCCGGCCGTCCGTCGGCTCGAGCTCCTTCAGGAGGAGCCGCATGAGCGTCGACTTCCCGGAGCCGGACGGGCCGACGAGGAACACGAACTCGCCCTTGTCGATCGTGAGCGAGACGTCGTCGAGCGCCAGGATGTTCGGGTCGTAGATCTTCGTGACCTTCTCGAACACGATCATGGGCGTCTCGCCCGGGCGCGGGGCTGCGCCTTCCACAGGAGTGGGCTCAGGCGTTACGGGTGTCTCGAGAGTCGTGTCCGTCACCGGGGAAAAGGATGGGGGCCGCATGTGCCCACCGGCGGGATCTGGGAGTTCAGAAGTCATCTGAGTCTAGCTGAGGGTTCAGCGGGCCTCCCGGTCTAACCGACCGTTCCGGCCGCCTTTGCGAGCAGGTACTGGTGGATGAACTCGTCGAGGTTCCCGTCGAGGACTGACTGTGCGTTTCCTTCTTCGACGCCCGTCCTGTGATCCTTCACCATCTGGTACGGCTGGAGGACGTAGCTGCGGATCTGGCTCCCGAAGTCGGTGTTCGCCACTTCGCCCCGCTCCTTGCGCATCTCGGCCTCGCGGAGCTCCAGCTCGTGCTCGGCGAGCCGGCTCTTCAGGATGCGCATCGCCGTCTGGCGGTTCGAGAGCTGCGAGCGCTCGTTCTGGCACTGGACGACGATTCCGGTCGGGAGGTGCGTGATCCGCACGGCCGAGTCGGTCTTGTTCACGTGCTGGCCGCCGGCGCCGCTCGCGCGGTAGGTGTCGATGCGGAGATCGCCCTCGTCGATGTCCACCTCGGCGTCTGCGTCGACGAGCGGGCTGACGATCACCTGGGCGAAGCTCGTGTGGCGGCGATGTGCGGAGTCGAACGGCGAGAGCCGCACGAGCCGGTGCACACCACGCTCCGCCTTGAGCGTCCCGTAGGCGTTCTCGCCCTGGACGGTGAACGTCGTGGACTTGAGCCCGGCCTCCTCCCCCTCGGACGCTTCGAGGATCTCGACCTTCAGGCTCCGGTCGGCCGCCCAGCGCGAGTACATGCGCAGGAGGATCTCGGCCCAGTCCTGCGCGTCGGTCCCGCCCGCGCCCGCCTGGATGGAGACGACGGCGTCGCCGCCGTCGTACTCGCCGTTGAAGAGCGCGTCCTGCTCGACCGTCTTCAGCTGGTCGCGGAGCGTCTCGACCGACTGGGCGACCTCGTCGAGCTCGCCGTCGTCGGAGGAGAGCTCGAGCAGCTCGTTCAGGTCATTCGACTCGCGCTCGAGCGCCTCGTAGCGCTCCAGGCGGCGGTTGAGGCGCGCGTGCTCGGCCGACACCTTGGCGGCGTGCTGCTGGTCGTCCCAGAATCCGGGAGCGCCGAGCTCGCGCTCCAGTTCGTCTACGCGCGTCCGCAGTCCGTCCGGGTCAAAGGTAATCACGGACCCAGGCGAGCTGGGTCCCGATGTCCTGAAGTTCCTTCTCCAGTGCTGCGCGGTCGGCCATGGGCTCCTGATGGTAGCTTCGCCGCCAGTGGGCCGGATCGCCGTCGTGGTGTCTCCCGGGGCGCGGACGACCGAGCTGGTCGGGCGCCACGGCGACGCGTGGAAGGTGCGCGTCGCGGCCGCGCCGGAGAAGGGGCGTGCCAACGAAGGCGTGGAGGCGCTGCTATCCGGTCTGCTCGGGGTTCCCGTGTCCGTGGTCTCCGGGACGAGCTCGAAGCGGAAGATCGTCGAGGCCGACGGCCTGGACACCGCCGAGATCGACCGGCGGCTCGCGGCGATCTAGGAGGGTGTGGCGGAACACGCCTCCCGCCGGGGTGCGCTCGACGGTGGGAGGCAAGGAGGCATGTCGCGTTCGTATCGGGAATACGGGCGCGGCACGGTGACGCCGCATCGCGCCGTCGAGCGCGGCCCGGTGGCTCAGGCTTGTTTCGTCACATCCTCCTGGCGCCGGACGCCGGCGTAGCGATAGCCGGTCGCCTGGATCGCGCCGGTCTTGATCAGCGTCTCCTCGAGGGCCCGCGTGGAGACGCCGCTCAGCTCGCGGTAGAGGTACGGCCTCCACGAGAACGAGCGCTCGTCGAAGCGGGCGTCGAGCGCCGGGCGCATCGCGTCGTAGCCGTGGTGGTGCTCGCGCTGGCGCGTCTGCTCCTCGCGGAAGACCTCGAGCGACGACGGAGCCCCCTGGCCACGCGCGGCCGCGACGGCGCGCCGCTGGCCGTACCACCAGTCGATCGTGTCGTCGTCGAGGCGATCCGGCGCGAACTCGTCCACGAGCAGGAGACCACCCGGCTCGAGCAGCGCGACGATCCGGTCGAGCCCCGCGTCGAGGTCGTGAACGTGGTGCAGCGAGCGCGAGGCGACGACGGCCCCGAACGGGCCGGGCTCGTCGAGCTCCTCGAGCGTCGTCCGCCGGAAGATCTCGCCCTCGGGCGCAACGGGATCGATCGCGAGGATCTCGTAGCCGGCCTCGGCCAGCTCGAGCGCCAGCGTCCCGTCGCCGCAGCCGACCTCGAGCACGCGGAAGGCGCCGGCGGAGCCTGGGAAAGGACGAAGTCGGCGAAGTATCCGACCGGCGCGCAGTGTGACGCTACGATGCGAGTCGGATCGGCGCCGAACAGACGTTGTAGCGCGACCGGCGTGTCCCAGGCACGGAGGTATCGACGTACTCCGAGTCGACTCGATCGCGGTGAAGCACTCCATGTCCGGATACGCCGCTCGTACGTCGTCGAGGGATCCCGATGCCGACGCCTTCCGCCGTACGGGCCCGGCCGGGTCACGCCGATCACCGGACATGGCCGCTACGACGTCGAAGAACAGTCCCGGGTACTCGTGGACCGGACGGTCGCTCCGCGCACGCCGTGACGCCAGTCGGGCCGTAGTACGGCTCGTCGGGTACGAAGTCTCGGGATCGCGCCGGCACCGCTGGGTCGGTCACCTCGCCGACGCCGAACGCCGCGCGGATTCCGCGCCGGGTCCCCGAGCGCGACCCCGCCGACCGATCCGTTGCGAAGGTCGATCGGACGTGCGTCGGAGCAGCCGTCGTCTCGTCCCAGTTGTTCCCGCCCTCGCAGGCCGCCGAGGAGCAGCGCCGCGATCGCTCCCAGGAGGCGTATGAGCAGGCCGGCGCGCAGGGTCAAGCGCCGTGGCACTTCTTGTACTTCTTGCCGGAGCCGCACGGGCACGGGTCGTTGCGCCCGACCGTGTCCCACTCCGTGGCGACGCGCTGCTCGTGCCGGGCCGGGGCCTGCGCCGTCGCGGTTGCGGCCTCCATCCCGCCGGCCGCACCTGCGGCGAGGATCGCGTCCGAGCCCGCGATGGACTCGTGCTCGTACGTGAGGTTCTCGTTCCCGCCGCGGCTTGCCCGCGCCGGCTCGAGCGTCGGCTGCTCGGCGGGATCGACCTGCACGTGGAAGAGATGCCGGAGCACCTCCTCGCGGATGTTCTCGGAGAGCTCCGTGAACATCGCATGGCCCTCGGAGCGGTACTCCGAGAGCGGATCCTTCTGCGCCATCGCGCGCAGGTGGATGCCCTCGCGCAGGTACTCCATGACGTCGAGGTGCTCGCGCCAGCGCGAGTCGACGATCTGGAGCATGAGGAAGCGCTCGATCTCGCGCATGAGCTCCGCGCCGAGCTCCTCTTCCTTGGCCGCGTACGCATCCTGTGCGTCCTCCTGGAACTCCTCGATCAGCTCCTCGCGCGTCCACGGCTGGCTCGCGAGCTCCTCGGGCGTGACCTGGCTCTCGTAGAGCCCGTTCATCGAGCCGAGCAGGCCCTGGAGATCCCAGTCCTCCGCGTGATCGCCCTCGGTGTGGGAGTAGACGATCTCCGTGACGACCTCGTCGGCCCAGCCCTTGATCTCCTCGGAGAGATCCTCGCCCTCGAGCACGCGCTGGCGCTGCTCGTAGATGACCATCCGCTGGATGTTCATGACGTCGTCGTACTTGAGGACGTTCTTGCGCGAGACGAAGTTCTGCTCCTCGACCTTCTTCTGCGCGCCCTCGATCTGCTTCGAGAGCATCCCCGACTCCATCGGCTCGTCGTCCGGGAGCCCGAACTTGTCGATGATCCGGTAGATCCGGTCGCCGGCGAACAGGCGCACGAGCTCGTCCTCGGCGGACAGGTAGAAGCGCGTCTCGCCGGGGTCGCCCTGGCGGCCCGAGCGGCCGCGGAGCTGGTTGTCGATGCGGCGCGCCTCGTGGCGCTCCGTGCCGACGACGTAGAGGCCGCCGACCTCGCGCACGCCCTCGCCGAGCTTGATGTCGACGCCTCGTCCGGCCATGTTCGTCGCGATCGTGACCGCGCCCGGGCGGCCGGCGTCCATGATGATCTCGGCCTCGCGCTCGTGGTTCTTCGCGTTCAGGACCTCGTGCGGGATGCCCTGGCGCGTCATGAGCTGCGAGAGATGCTCGGAGACCTCGACGGAGATCGTCCCGACGAGCACCGGCTGGCCGATCTCGTGGCGCTCCTTGATGTCGTTCATGACCGCGTCGTACTTGGCCTGCTTGTGCTTGTAGATGTAGTCGTGCTTGTCGTCGCGAACCATCGGCTCGTTCGTGGGGATCTCGATGACGGTGAGGTCGTAGATCTCCTTGAACTCCTTCTCCTCGGTCTTCGCGGTACCGGTCATGCCGGCGAGCTTCTGGTAGAGGCGGAAGTAGTTCTGGAGCGTGATCGTGGCGAGCGTGATGTGCTCCTCCTTGATCGGCACGCGCTCCTTCGCCTCGACCGCCTGGTGGAGGCCGTCCGACCAGCGGCGGCCTTCCATGATCCGGCCGGTGAACTCGTCGACGATCTTCACCTCGCCGTCCATGACGACGTACTCGTCGTCGCGGTGGTAGAGCGACTCGGCCTTGAGCGCCTGGATCAGGTGGTTCACGAGCTGCGCGCTGTGGGGGTCGTAGAGGTTCTCGATCCCGAGCGCGGCCTCGACCTTGTCGATCGCCCCCTGGAGCGGGGACACGTTCTTGAACTTCTCGTCGTACGTGTAGTCGGCGTCGCCGTAGGCCTCTTCGCCCTGGGCGCCGATCAGCACCGGAACGCCATCGAGCGTCTTGGCGATCCGCGCGAAGTCGTAGTACGTCTTCGCGGCGGTCTCGGGCTCGCCGGAGATGATGAGCGGCGTCCGCGCCTCGTCGATCAGGATCGAGTCGACCTCGTCCACGATCGCGAAGGTGTGGCCGCGCTGTGACGTGCCCTCGAGCGACGTCGCCATGTTGTCGCGCAGGTAGTCGAAGCCGAACTCGGAGTTCGTGCCGTACGTGATGTCGGCCGTGTACGCCTCCTTGCGCTCGTTCGGCGGCATCATGTTGCGGATGTAGGCCGCGCGCAGGCCGAGCGCGTTGTAGATCGGGCTCATCCACTCCATGTCGCGCTTGGCCAGATAGTCGTTGACGGTGACCAGGTGGACGTTGGTTCCGGGGAGCGCGTTCAGGTAGAGCGGCAGCGTCGCGACGAGCGTCTTTCCCTCACCGGTCTTCATCTCGGCGATCTCGCCCTCGTGGAGCGCGATGCCGCCCATCAGCTGGACGTCGAAGTGGCGCATGCTCAGCGTCCGCCGGCCGGCCTCGCGCACCGCGGCGAACGCCTCGAAGAGGAGCTCCTCGAGCGACTCGCCGTTCTCGTGGCGCTCGCGGAACTCGACCGTCTTCGCGGCGAGCTCCTCGTCGCTCAGCTTCTCGAAGTCGGGCTCGAGGGTGGAGATGTACGTCGCCTGCTGGGCCAGCCGCTTGACGCGCCGCCCTTCGCCCAGGCGAAGTACCTTCTCGAATCCTCCGTAGTTATCGGCCATTTGGCTTCAAGGGTAGCGGTCAGAGCGGGTCTACCGTGACCCGCCACCGGCCGCCCTCGGCTCTATCGGCACGCGCGACGAAGGACTCGAATCGAGCCCGTCCGCGACGCTCGAGCATCGCAAACGCGGGCTCGTAGCGTTCCTCGTCGGCGGCGTCGACGGGCTCGCCGTCGGCGCTCGTCTCGAACTCGCCGTCGGGAGCGCGGACGACCTGGAGCTCGCGCGCCGGCAGGTCGTCCGGGAGGTCGATCTCGTCGCCCGCAGGCTGTTGGCGTGCGCCCACGGCGAAGTGGCCCGCGTCCTGGCGGACCGCCATCACCTCGTAGGGGCGGTCGACCTGCGAATCGAGCGCGTCGGTGATCCGCTTGATCGCGTCCCCCGGGATCGCAGCTGCCGCCTGGACGGCCGGGGCTCCGTCGACCGGGACGAGCAACTCGAACTCGTCCAGCTCGGCGGGGAGGTCGGGCAGCTCCACGACCGCAAATCCGTCCCATTCGCGGAGACGCGGGATGCCGGTGACGCCCGTCGGGATCAGACGGAAGGTCAGGAGATCGTCGAGGGGCTCGTTCTTCAGAGGAGTTGCGGCTCGATCAGGCCGTACTTGCCGTCACGCCGCTTGTAGAGGACGTTGACCTCGAGCGTCTCCGCGTTGCGAAAGACAAAGAACGAGTGCCCGAGCAGCTCGAGCTGGAGGATCGCCTCCTCGGAGTTCATGGGCTTCAGTGCGAACTGCTTCGTCTTGACGATCAAGGACTGCACCTCCTCGGGCTCCGGCTCGTACAGCGCCGGATCGGCGTCGTGGTTCGCTGTGTGCGCGTGCGCGGGCTTGCGGAGGCGCTTGTCGTGCAGCCGCTTCGCCTGGCGCTCCAGCTTGTCGACGAGGAGATCGATGGACGCCTTCATATCCTCGGAGTTCTCGTGGGCGCGGAGGATGCTCCCGTTCGCCCACACCGTCGCCTCGGCGCGCTGCGGCGTGGGGATGGCCGGGTTCTGCTCCTCCTCGAGCTCGAGCTCGACGCGCAGGTCGTTGTCGTTCAGGTGGCGCTCGATCTTCTCGAGCTTCCGCGACGCGTACGTCTTGAGGTCTTCGCTCAAATCGACGTGCTTTGCCTTGATCTGGAGATTCACGAACCCCTCCTCGTCGAAGTGCGCCGGTCATGTGAGCGTACCCGATACCTGTCGGCTGTCACCTCCCTCGAATCGTCCTCGCGAATGTGACCACGTCGACCGTCCTCGCGCCCGCGCGCCTGAGCTCCGTCGCGGCCGCGGACACGGTCGCTCCGGTCGTGTAGACGTCGTCGACGAGCACGACCGCTCGCGGCGGCGCGCGGACGCACCGGAACGAGCCGCGCACGTTCGCCCGCCGGTCGGTTCGCGACAGCCCGCGCTGTCTGGGCGCGCGCCCGGCTGCGTGCGAGCGACAGCCACGACCGGTAGCTCCCAGAGCTCGCCGAGCGCGCGGGCGAGCTGCTCCGCGGTCGCGTGGCCGCGCCAGAGCGTGCGCTCGCGATCGCCCGGGACGAACGCGATCGCGTCCGCGGCGGGTCGAGGCACCACCGCCGCCACGAGCCCGGCCGCTTCGACCGCAATGGAACGCAGCCCGCGCTCCTTCCAGCCGGCCACGAGCGTCCGCGCCGGGCCCTCGTACGCCACCGCGGCCCGGGCCGTTCGAAACGGCACTCGGCGTCCCGAGCATTCGGCACACCGCTCGACCGGCCAGGCGGTCGGCGCCCCGCAGCGGGCGCAGAGCGGCGGGCCGAGGATCCGGATGGACGCCCGGCACGCGGCGCAGAGCAGGCGCTCGCCGTGTCCGCAGGCCGCACAGCGAAGTGGAACGACGAGGTCGAAGAGGCGCACCCTTCGAGGCTAAGGCCCGAAAGCGCACGCGTTCGTGCCGGAAATGTGCAAAGAAACGCACCGGGGTCCCGTCCGAAGACGAAACCCCGGTGCTGGGGTGCCGCTACTTGGTCAGCTCGCTGACCTAGAGCACGCAGATCGCGGTGTCGGACTTCGCGGGATTGCTCTCCGACCTGGCCGTGAGCGTCACGATCGCGTGACGGCCCGCGTGCCGAGACCGGCTCGCGTACACCGGCACGTTCACCGTCTGGCCGGCCTTGGCCGTGGCGAGCCCGTTGTAGAGCTCCGCAGTCCAGCCATGGCCCCACACCTTCGCAGTGAGCCGGTACACGTCCGAGCTGAGATTTCCGCTCACGTCCTCGGGATGCGTGCCCGCGACCGGACCGGCCGATCCGGTGTTCCTGAGCGTGAAGTTGCAGTTCGCAGCCGAGGACCGCTTGATCCACTTCGGCCAGGACGTCCGGAGATCCACGCCGCGCCGCTGCGGCCCGGAGCCGTCGAGCGAGCGGACGGCGACCGTGTAGGTCAGGATCCCGGCCTTCGACTTCGCGACGTCGATGACGTAGAAGTGCAGCCGGTTGGCCCCGTCCTCGTACTCGTACTGCGTGCCCGAGCGGAGGCCGGCGTTGAACGTGGCGTCCGACAGCTGGCGGTAGTCGCCGAAGGAGTACATCGCCTCCTCGCCGTTCGGGCGCGTGAAGTCGACCACGTCGATGTCCTCGGGATGGGCGTCGATCGTCCAGACGAACGGCGCCGAGTCGGCGTTCTTCGTCCGCTGGACGAGGACGCCGTGGCCCGGCGTGAACGAGTCGTTGCCGACCCGCTGCACGACCTCGACGGTGTAGTTGTTGTAGAGCGAGCTCTGGCTGATCGTTCCCGCCCCCGTGCGCGTCGGCCCCGGGCAGTCCGCGGTCGTGGCCACGTCGCACGGCGCCGTCTGGTCGCCCCGCGTCGGATCGGCGAGGGTCGGAGACGGGAGCAGCGCGATGTTCAGGCCTGTCAGCCCGGTGGACCCGGGATCGGCCGCGCGGGCCGTCACGTTCGCCACCACGAGACCCGACTCGGCGAGCGCATTGCGGTCGAGCCGCAGCAGGTTCTCCTCCTTCAGGAAGCCGAGCTTGATCCGGTTGCGGACGTTGTGGTTCGACCCGAGCGACGCGCCCTCGGTCGCCGGGATCTTCCAGCGGGTATGCGGTCCGCCCGGGCCGTTGAACGAGCCGCGCGAGAGCATGTCCCACGGGCCCGTGTACGACCGGCGGAGCGGAATCCCGTACGGGTTGTTGTAGTTGTCGCCGATGCCGAGGTTGTGGGAGAGCTCGTGGGCGAAGACGCCCATGCCGGAGCTCTCGGCCTCCGTCGACGCGTTGCCGCCGGCGCTCGGCCAGATGCTGGTCGCCGAGGCGAACGACGTCCACGGCACGTAGCGCGTCGGGGCCCAGTTCGTCTTCAGCGGATCCGGGTTTCCGAACGGCTCCGTGACATCGTCCATCGTCTGGAACATCATCTCGCCGAACTCCTGCCAGGTGCCGCTCTCGTCCTGGCCGGCGACCATGTAGAAGATGTTGTCGAACTGGGTGTTGATGTCGGGGCCCTGCTCGGCGCGCCAGGCCGCCAGCGCGTCGTTTCGGATGTTGCGGTTGCAGGGCTCGAACCCGCTCGGGCACGCGCCCGGAGCATTGCCGGCGTCGCGAAGGTGGTACTCGAACGCGTTGCCGGGCATGCGGTACGGCCCGAACGGAACGAGCTCGACGCCGTAGCGGCCGAGCGAGTTCTCCATCCAGTACTTGTTCATCGTCAGCCCGTTGTTCAGGACCGACGGGCTGTTCAGGAAGCCCGCGTAGAACTCGGGCACGTCGTCGCGGGGAATTCCGAAGGCCGTCTCCTGGGGGTTGCCGAAGATCGTCGCGTGCGGCGCGCTCTCCGAGACGACGAAGTTCTGGTTCGGGAAGTCGACGACGACGAGCGCCGCCCGCCACTTCTTGACGCTCGGCGTGAGCGCCTGGTTGCCCCAGTCGGTGCCCGGGACCGCCCGGTACTCACTCTCGATCTGATCCTCCGGCAGGACGTAGTCCTGCGGATCGATCGGCTGGAATCGCGGCGCATGCTTGTTCGAAGCCGCAGCGGTGGTGCTCACCAGGAGCACGCTCGCCACGACCGCGACCAGCGCGGCCGTGATCCTCTTCCAACTCGTGCGCCCGCGACCGATCGCAGGCGTCGTGATGCCGTTCATGTCCCCCCCTTTTTCGCTCGACCGGGGCCGACCCCGGCCACACAGCGCGGCAAGTCTAGACGGGCCCCTGCGAATTGCGCAAAAGGAATTTGCGCCGGTGTTTACGCCGGGTAGCGCAGGATCGATTCCGCCAGCTTCGAGGCATCCCCGAAGATCCCGGCGACCGCGAGCCCCTCGTCCGGGATGATCGAGCCCGGGAGGAGCGCGGCGCGACGGATCGCGGCCTCGCGCCCGACGATGCAGTCCGAGCCGATCACCGCCGGCCCGCGGATCTGGGCGCCGTCGTCGACGATCACGTTGCGCCCGAAGACGATCGGCCCGTCCACCTGCGCGTCGGCGCTGATGCGGCAGCCGTCCTCGGCCCAGATGCCCGGGGAGATCTCCTCGCCCGCCACCTCGACCCGCACGTTCCCGAGCACCGCGTCGAGGATCCCGTTGCGCAGCGCGTCGAGATCGCCCACGTCGTTCCAGTACGCCATCGTCGTGTACGCGTAGATCGGCTCGCCCGCGGCGACGAGCTGAGGCCAGATGTCCTGGCCGAAGTCCACGGGCTTGTCCGCCGGGATCCGCTCGAGCAGCTCCGGCTCGATCACGTAGACGCCGCAGTTCGCGAGGTCGGAGCGCGCCTCGTCGCGGGTCGGCTTCTCCTGGAAGCCCCGCACCCGCGTATCGCGGTCGAGGATGAGGACGCCGTAGAGCGACGGATCGGACACGGGCTTCACGGCCAGCGTCGCGAGCGCCGCCCGTGCGCCGGTGATGGCCGAGCAGCGCGGTGACGTCGATGTCGTGCAGGCCGTCGCCGGAGGTGACGAGGATCGTCTCGCCGCCCCAGAAGTCGCCCAGCTTCTTCGTGCCGCCGGCGGTGCCGAGGAGCTCGGGCTCGTGCGACCAGTTGATCTCCATCCCCAGGCTCGAGCCGTCGCCGAAGTAGCTCTTGATCATCTCCGGCGCCGCATGGAGGTTGATCCCGACCTGCGTCACGTCGTGGCGGTGCAGCAGGTTCAGCAGGTGGTGGAGAACCGGCCGGTTGGCGATCGGCATCATCGGCTTCGGGAGGAAATCGGTCAGCGGACGCAGCCGCGTGCCGAGCCCCGCCGCCATGACCATCGCCTTCATGCCGGGATTCTTTCGTGAATGCCGGTCTCCGTGACGAATGCGGTGACGAGCTCGGCCGGCGTGACGTCGAACGCAGGGTTCCGCGCGGCGAAGCGGGTCGTGACCTCGTCGCCCGCCCGCTCCTCGATCGGGATGTCGGCGCCGGTCTCGGCCTCGAGGTCGATCGTCGAGGTCGGCGCGACCACGATCAGCGGAATCCCGTGGTGCCGCGCGAGGACGGCGAGCGCGTACGTGCCGATCTTGTTGGCCGTGTCGCCGTTTCGCGCGATCCGGTCGGCGCCGACGACGACGTGGGTGATCTCGCCGCGCGCCATGAGGGACGCGGCCGCGCTGTCCGTGGAGACGGCATGCGGAACGCCGGCGCGCTCGAGCTCCCAGGCGGTCAGCCGCGCGCCCTGGTTGAGCGGCCGCGTCTCGCCGACGAGCACCGACTCGACCCGGCCCTCCTCCCAGGCGCGCACGACCGCGCCGAGCGCCGTACCGACGCCGCCCGTCGCCAGCGCGCCGGCGTTGCAGTGCGTCAGCGGCCGCGAGCCGGGCTCGAAGAGCGCCAGCGCATGCTCGGCCATGCGGCGGCAGCGCTCCACCTCCTCGGCGTGGATCTCCCGCGCGCGGTCGGCCCAGGTCTCCACCGGAACGGCGTCGAGCTCGGCCAGCGCCCACCCCAGGTTCACCGCGGTCGGCCGCGACTCGAGGAGCACCGGCGCGAGCCTGCGCGAGATCCTCTCCGCGCTCGGCCGCCAGCGCGTAGCCGTACGCCGCGGCCACGCCGATCGCGGGCGCGCCGCGAACCGCGAGCACGCGGATCGCCTCGGCGACCTCCACGGCCGACTGTGCACGCAAGCTCCACTTCCTCGCCGGGAAGGAGCCGCTGGTCGAGCACGACCACGCGGCCGGGCTCCAGACGGACGATCTGCTCGGGCTCGAGCGGGTTAGGTGCCCTCATCCCAGGAAGCCAGGTACTTGGCCTGCTCCTCGGTGAGGGTGTCGATGTCCACGCCCATCGACGCGAGCTTGAGCCGCGCGATCTCCTTGTCGATCTCGGTGGGCACGTCGTAGACGCGCTTCTCGAGCTTGTCGGCGTTCTGCACGACGTACTCGGCCGAGAGCGCCTGGTTCGCGAAGCTCATGTCCATGACCGCGGCGGGATGCCCCTCGGCGGCCGAGAGGTTGACGAGCCGGCCGTCGGCGATCAGGTAGATCGTGCGGCCGTCCGCCATGTCGTAGCCGTCGACGTTCTCGCGCACCTGGCGCTTGCCCGTGGAGAGCTCCTCGAGCGCGCCGATGTCGATCTCGACGTTGAAATGGCCCGTGTTGGAGAGGATCGCGCCGTCGCTCATGCGCTCGATCGAATCGCGGGAGATGACGTGCTTGTCGCCGGTCGCGGTGCAGAAGATGTCGCCGATCTCGGCGGCCTTCTCCATCGGGAGCACCTCGAAGCCGTCCATGAGCGCCTCGAGTGCGCGCATCGGATCGACCTCGGTGATGATCACCTGCGCGCCCATTCCGCGGGCTCGCATGGCGACCCCGCGCCCGACCCAGCCGTAGCCGGCGATCACGAACTTCTTGCCGGCGAGGAGGACGTTGGTCGCGCGGATGATCCCGTCGATCGTGGACTGACCCGTGCCGTAGCGGTTGTCGAAGAGGTGCTTCGTCTTCGCCTCGTTCACCGCGACGATCGGGAAGCCGAGGTCGCCGGACGCCTCGAGCGCCTTCAGGCGAATTACACCCGTCGTCGTTTCCTCGGTGCCGCCGATGATGTCGCCGATCTGCTCGCGGCGATCCTTGTGGAGGACGCCGATCACGTCGGCGCCGTCGTCCATCGTCAGGTGCGGCTTGTGGTCGACGGCGGCGGTGATGTGCGAGTAGTAGGTCTCGTCGTCCTCACCGCGGATCGCGAACACCGGGATGTCGTACTCGGCGACGAGCGCCGCGGCGGTGTAGTCCTGCGTGGAGAGCGGATTGGATGCGCAGAGGACGAGGTCGGCGCCGCCCGCCTTCAGCGTGCGCGCCAGGTTCGCCGTCTCGGTCGTGACGTGCAGGCAGGCGGAGATCCGGTAGCCCTCGAGCGGCTTCTCCTTCTCGAAGCGCTCGCGGATCGCGGCCAGCACGGGCATGTGCCCGTCGGCCCAGACGATGCGCTCGACACCCTCGGGCGCGAGAGCGAGATCCTTGACGTCGTGCTTGGCGGTGGCTGCCATGTCCGGGCGGATCCTATCCATGGCCTGGAAGCGCGTGCGCCGATCCCGTAATGACACTCGCGCGCCCGTCTAACTTCGGGTATCCCAATCCCACCCGCCTACGGCTTCAGCCTACCGCCGAAAGACGCGCGGAACGGTCACGAAAGTGCCGACTTCGCCACGGAACTGTGACGAAAGGCGCCGGTGGTCAGGCGTCAGCGCGGCCGTAGCGGTCTTCGAGCCGCACGACGTCGTCCAGCTGCGGCGTGGACGCCTCGAGGACGGCCGAGTCCTCGAGCGCGCGCCAGCGGTGCACCGTTCCCGGCTTGATGCGGAACGAATGGCCGGGGCCGACGATCTCGGTGTCGAGCGGGCCGCCGGGCTCGCCGATCTCGAGCTCGATCTTGCCCTCGTGGACGTAGATCGTCTCGTCCTTCTCCTTGTGGAACTGGAGGCTCAGCTGCTCGCCCGCGCGGACGAACAGGAGCTTGCCGACGTAGTGCTCGGTGTGCGCGAAGATGATCTCGTAGCCCCACGGCTTCTCGACGCGCGTGACGTCCGCGGAGAAGCGGTCGAGGTCGAGCAGGTTCGGCGAGTCGGTCACGACGCCGTCCCCACGGCCAGCGCTTCCTCGGCGCGGCGCAGATCCTTCGGCGTGTTCACGGTCAGCCACAGGCCCTCGTGCCGGTACGCGGCCAGACGGCCCTCCGCGGCCAGCTCCGGGAACGTCGACTGCTCGTGGTCGCCGCGCTCCGGCAGCCGCTCCAGCGCTTCCTCGCCGAGGACGTAGAGCCCCGCGTTCACCCAGTGCGGCAGCCGCGGCGCCTCGGTGAAGCCGGTCACGCGGTCGCCCTCCAGCTCGACGACGCCGAACTGCGACACGAGCGGGCAGACGACGATCGTCGCCGCCGCGCCCGAGTCCTCGTGGAAGCGCAGGAGCGCGGCGAAGTCCAGGTCGAGCACCTCGTCGCCGTTCAGCGCGAACACCGGGCCGGCCTCCTTGCGCGCGGACGCCGCGAGCCGCAGTCCGCCGCCGCGCCCGAGCGGCTCGGGCTCGCCGACCGCGACGATCTCGGGCCCGACGCCGGCCAGCGCCTCCTCGAACTCCGCCTCGTGCCCGGCCGCGCACGCGAGGATCGCGCGGTCGACCGGCAGGCGCGACAGCGTGTGCGCGACGAGCGGCTTCCCGGCAACGGGGACGAGCGGCTTCGGCAGCCCGTGCGCGGCGTCGCCGAGGCGCTCCGCCTTCCCCCCGGCGAGGATGAGCGCTTCCATCAGGCCTGGAGGTTCGGGTCGCGCTCCTCGGTCTCGCGCACGGGGCGGAACGGCGACGCGGCGCGACCGATTCCTTCGTACGTGAACCCGGCGGCGCGCGACCGTCTCGGGATCGAGCATGTTGCGGCCGTCGATGATCAGCGGGTTCCGCATCGCGGCGCACGTCTCGGCGGAGGCCAGATCCTTGAGCTGCTCCCATTCGGTCACGATCACGGCCGCGTCGGCGCCGGCGACCGCTTCCTCGTAGGACGCACAGAGCTCGACCCCGGAGAGGAGCTTCGCCGCCTCGGGCATCGCAACGGGATCCCAGGCGCGCACGGTCGCGCCCTTCGGCGAGCAGGCGCGACGCCAGGACCAGCGACGGCGCCTCGCGCAGGTCGTCCGTGTTCGGCTTGAACGAGAGCCCGAGGAGCGCCACGGTCTTCCCCTGGAGCGCGCCCAGGTGCTTCACGAGCTTCGCGACGACGCGCCGCTTCTGAAGCTCGTTCACCTCGATGACCGCCGAGAGGAGCTGGAAGTGGTAGCCCGAGTTGGCCGCGAGCTGCTTCAGCGCCAGCGAGTCCTTCGGGAAGCACGAGCCGCCGTAGCCGATGCCGGCGCGCAGGAAGTGCGGGCCGAGGCGATGGTCGAGCCCCACTCCTTCAGCGACGCGGGCGACGTCGGCGCCGACGAGCTCGCAGACGTTCGCGATCTCGTTGATGAAGCTGATCCGCGTCATGAGGAACGCGTTGGAGGCGAGCTTGATCATCTCGGCCGAGGCGACGTCGGTGCGCACGATCGGCGCTCCGAGCGGCTCGTAGAGCGCGGCGACCGCGTCCCCGTCCGCGTCGGCGAAGGCGCCGACCGCGACCCGGTCCGGGTTCATGAAGTTCTTGACCGCCGTGCCCTCGGCGAGGAACTCGGGGTTCGAGACGTAGCCGACGTGAGCAAGTCCGCGCATGTCGAGCTCGTGGCGCACCTTCTCGCCGGTTCCGACGGGGACGGTGCTCTTCATGACGAGCAGCGCGCGCTCCTCGAAGGCGGGCAGCTCGTCGAGCACGTGCCAGATGGCGGTGAGGTCGGCGTCGCCGGAGTACGTGGACGGCGTCCCCACGCAGACGAACGCGATGCGTGCGTCCGCGAACACGTCCTCGATGGAGAGCGTGAAGCTCATCCGCTCCCGGTTCTTCGCGATCAGCTCCTCGAGCTCGGGCTCGAAGATCGGCACGCGGCCGGCCTCGAGGTCGGCGATTCGCTCCGGCACGACGTCGCGCACGACGACCGGATGGCCGAGCTCGGCGAAGCAGGCTGCGGTGACGAGACCGACCCAGCCCGCGCCGAGAATCCCTATGGGTTCCTTGATGCTCGAGCGCATCGACGATACTCGAGTTCCTAGTTCTTGGGGAGCGGCTTCAGGCCCTTGGCGATGGCGATCATGGTCTCGTTCGACAGGCCGTCGAGGAGCGTGTTGATCGTCATGTAGGCGGCGCCGTTCTCCTCGAAGGCGATCATGTGGATGTGCGAGCCGTTGTAGTAGAAGCTGTACTCGCGGCCGCCGATCTTCCGCTTCAGCGTCGGGCCCTCGAGGATCGGAGCGTCCGTCCAGTTCGTCTCCTGGATGCCCCAGTAGTCGAGCTCTGACGGGCCGTTGTAGACGATTCGCACGGCGCGGTTGCCCGGGCCGCCGAGGCCGTAGACGCGGATAGGACGCAGCGTCGAGAGGCTCGAGCTCGACTCGTGCACGGTGGGGACGAGCAGCGGGAAGCGGGCCTGCGGGCGCGCCTCGCGGACGAGCGGCTCGACGGCGCTCGCGTCGGTCACGACCTGGGCCGGCTGGTGCTCGGGCGTCGAGTCCTTCGGCGCGGGCGCGAGGCTCCCCTGGAACGTCGTGCCGACGATCACGCGCACCATCGTCACGAGCGGATCGGCAGGGCTTGCCGCGGTGACCTTCGTCGTGTCGAAGAGCGTCGCGAGCACTCGGGCGGCGGCCTCGGCGCCCGTCTCCTCGGAGTCGTAGACGATCTGCGTCTGGAAGTTGTCCTGCGTCGCCGCGTTGCCGCCGGTGATCGCCTGATAGCCGCGCTGGCCGAGCAGGTACGTGGCGTCGTCGGCGGACCCCTCGACGCCGTTCCCGTTCAGGGTTTCGACGGTCACCTGCGACGCGGGAGGCGCATCGGTCGTCGTCTTGCCCGGCTTCTCCCCGACCGCCGAGCGCGTGGCCTTCTTGCCTGCGTCCGTGTCCGGGTTCGAGGAACTCCTGGACGGCCCGTTCGATCTCGCCCTCGGGCGGCGTGAGCTGGAAGTACGCGTTCGACTCGAGGTCCTGGAGCCGCGGCTGGAAGAGGTTCCCCGTCGGCAGGTCGTAGGCAAGCCGCGCGAACTTCATCAGCGTGTCGAAGTCCACCCGCTTTCCTCCGCCGACGCCGACGGTGACCGAGTTGGCGATCGTCGTGACCACCCCTCCGAGCTTGGAGATGCTCGAACGCGCGACGAGCTGCTGCTTCAGGCCCTTGATGAACTGCTGCTGGCGCGCGTTTCGGAAGAAGTCGTTGTCCGTATGGCGGAAGCGGACGAACGATAGGGCCCTATTCCCGTTGAGCCGCTGGTAGCCCGGCTCGAGGTCGATGGCGGAGTAGTCCTCGCCGAAGCTCGAGTTGTCGTTGAAGTAGCGGCGATCGATGTCCATGAAGATGCCGTCGAGCTCGTCGACGGTGTCGATGAAGCCCCTGAAGTCGACCGTCACGTAGTAGTTGATCGGGACGCCGGTCAGCTGCTTGACGGTTTCGATCGAGCCCTTGATGCCGCAGTCGGTGTACGCCTCGTTGATCTTGGTCGTGCGCGGCGGATGTCCCTCGCAGCCGGCCGTGGTGACGAGCAGGTCGCGCGGGAAGGAGAGCATCGAGATCGTCTCCTGGCGCGGATCGGCCCGGACGAGCATCAGCGTGTCCGAGCGGGAGTTCTGCTTGCCGCCGTCGCCCTTGCGCCAGTCATAGCCGATGAAGAGCGCGACCGCAGGCTCGTCCAGCTTCGGGATCGGATCGAGTGCCCCCTGGGCTATCTCCTCCTCAGGAGTCTGCGGCGCCAGCAGCGCAACCGTGTGCTCACCCCAGAGCCAGGCGCCGCCGGCGAGGCCGCCGATCAGGATGAGCAGCCCGACGATCATCCAAAGGAAGACCCGCCCGATCGACGCTGCAATGCTGCGTCGTGGCGGGCCGTACCGGGACATCTGCGTGAGCGGCACCGGCGGAACGGCGGGTGTGCCGTTCGTGGTCGCGCGACTCACGCCTCTCTTCAGCGTCGTCCTCATGAAAGAAATCGCCGAGAGGCGATGGGTCGAGGATAGCTGAGGGCCCGGACCGGGCCTAGTGGGAACCGACGAGCCGCGCTGCTTCGGCCTCATCGATTCCCTTTCGCGCCGCGTAGTCGGAGACCTGGTCGGCGCCGACCCGCCCCACCGTGAAGTACCGCGCCGCCGGGTGCCCGAGGTAGATGCCGCTGACGCTCGCGGCCGGCGTCATCGCGTACGTCTCGGTCAGGTCGATCCCGACCTCGCGTGCGCCGAGCAGCTCGAACAGCGTCTCCTTCTCCGTGTGGTCGGGGCAGGCCGGGTAGCCGAACGCCGGCCGGATGCCGCGGAAGCGCTCGGCGAGGAGCTCCTCCTTGGGCAGCGGCTCGTCCTCGTACCACTCGCGGCGCGCCTGCTCGTGGACGTACTCGGCGAACGCCTCGGCGAGCCGGTCGGCGAGCGCCTTCACCATGATCGAGCGGTACGGATCGTTCTCGGCGTCGTAGCGCGCCGCGAGCTCCTCGGCGCCGATCCCGGCCGTGACCGCGAAGGCGCCGATGTGATCCGCGAGGCCGGTCTCTCCCGGCGCGACGAAGTCGGCGAGCGAGCGGTTGGGCCGGTCGTCGCCGTGGTCGGCCTGCTGGCGCAGCATGTGGAAGCGCGTCCCGTCGCCGAGCACGATGTCGTCGCCCTCGGCCTGGGCGGGCCAGAAGCCGTAGACGCCGCGCGCCTGGAGCAGCTCCCCGGCCACGATCTCGTCGAGCAGCTCGTTCGCGTTCTCGTAGAGCTCGCGCGCGGCCGCGCCCTTCTCCGGGTCGTCGAGGATCTTCGGGAACTTGCCCTTCATCTCCCAGGCGTGGAAGAAGAACTGCCAGTCGATGTACTCGCGCAGCGCGGCCAGACCCGGCTCGACCGTGCGCAGGCCGGTGAACGCCGGCGCGGGCAGATCCTCGGCGCGCCACTCGACCGGCGTACGCCGCGCCCGAGCCTCGGCGAGCGGAAGGAGCGGCCGCCTCGTCTGCTCCGCGTGGACCGAGCCGCAGGCGTTCCTGGTCGGCGCGCGTCTCGGTGTCGAGGATGCCCGCCCGCTCGGGGTCGAGCAGGCCCGAGACGATCCGCACGACACGCGACGCATCGAGCACGTGCATCGTCGCCTTCGAGTACGCGGGCGCGATCCGCACGGCCGTGTGCTGCTTCGACGTGGTCGCGCCGCCGATCAGGAGCGGAATGTCGAGCCCGCGGCGCTCCATCTCCTCGGCCACGTGCACCATCTCGTCGAGCGACGGCGTGATCAGACCGGAGAGGCCGACCAGGTCGCAGTTCTCCGCCACGGCCGTGTCGAGGATCTGGTCGCTCGGCACCATGACGCCGAGGTCGATCACCTCGTAGTTGTTGCAGCCGAGGACGACTCCGACGATGTTCTTGCCGATGTCGTGGACGTCGCCCTTGACCGTCGCGATCACGAGCTTCCCCTGCGAGCTGGAGGCGCCCTCCTCGCGCTCGGCCTCCATGTACGGCTCGAGGTAGGCAACGGCGCGCTTCATCGCCCGTGCGCTCTTCACGACCTGCGGGAGGAACATCTTCCCGGAGCCGAAGAGGTCGCCCACGATTTCCATCCCATTCATGAGCGGGCCCTCGATCACGTCGAGCGGGCGCTCGGCCGACTGGCGCGCCTCTTCCGTGTCCTCCTCGATGAAGTCGACGACGCCATGGACGAGCGCGTACGAGAGCCGCTCCTCTACGGGGGCCTCGCGCCAGGAGAGGTCGAGCTCGCGCTTCTTGGCCCCTCCGTGGACGGTGGCGGCGAACTCGACCATGCGCTCGGTCGCATCGGGACGGCGGTCGAAGATGATGTCCTCGACGCGCTCGAGCAGATCCGGCGGGATGTCCGCGTAGACCGGAAGCTGGCCGGCGTTCACGATCCCCATGTCGAGGCCGGCGTGGATCGCGTAGTAGAGGAACGCCGAGTGGATCGCCTCGCGCACGGGCTCGTTGCCGCGGAACGCGAACGAGAGGTTCGAGATCCCGCCGGAGATCCGCGCGCCCGGGCAGCGCTCCTTGATCAGCGGGACCGCGTCGATGAACGCCTTGGCGAACGCGTTGTGCTCCTCCATGCCGGTCGCGACCGCGAGCACGTTCGGGTCGAAGATCAGATCCTCGGGCGCGATCCCCTCGGCGACGAGCAGGTCGTAGGCGCGGCCGCAGATCTCGACCTTGCGCTCGACCGTGTCGGCCTGGCCCTGCTCGTCGAAGGCCATCACGACGAGCGCGGCGCCGAACTTGCGGGCCTCGCGCGCCTTGGCGAGGAAGTCCTCCTCCCCCTCCTTCAGCGAGATCGAGTTCACGATCGGCTTGCCCTGGACGCAGCGCAGCCCCGCCTGGATGGCCGACCAGCGCGAGCTGTCGATCATCACGGGCAGGCGCGCCGCCTCGGGCTCGGTCGCGAGGATGTTCAGGAACGTCGTCATCGCCTGCTCCGAGTCGAGCAGGTCGGCGTCCATGTTCACGTCGAGGATGTTCGCGCCGCCGCGCACCTGCTCGAGCGCCACGTCGGTGGCGGCCTGGTAGTCGCCGGCCTCGATCAGGCTGCGGAAGCGCGCCGAGCCGGTCACGTTCGTCCGCTCGCCGATCGCGGTGAAGGTCGTGCCCTCGAAGAGCTCGAACGGCTCGAGCCCGGAGAAGCGCGTCGCGGGGCGGTGGTCGGGAACCTTGCGCGGCGGCAGGCCCGAGACGGCCTCGACGATCTGGCGCGTGTGCTCGGGCGTCGTGCCGCAGCAGCCGCCGACGACGTTCACGAGTCCGGCCTCCCCCAGCTCCTTGAGGAGCCGGCTCGTGTCGTGCGGCTGCTCGTCGTAGTCGCCGAAGGCGTTCGGCAGGCCCGCGTTCGGATAGCAGCTCGTGAACGTGTCGGCGATGCGCGCGAGCTCCTCCACGTGCGGCCGCATCTCGGTCGCGCCCAGCGAGCAGTTGAGGCCGACGATGAGCGGATTCGCGTGCTCGATCGAGAGCCAGAACGCCTCGAGCGTCTGCCCGGCGAGCGTGCGGCCCGAGCGGTCGATGATCGTCACGGAGATCCAGAGCGGCAGCTCCGGCGCGGTCTCCTGCGCGGCCACGATCGCGGCCTTGGCGTTGAGCGCGTCGATGATCGTCTCCAGGAGGAGGAAGTCGGCGCCGCCGTCTCGCAGGCCGCGGATCTGCTCCGCGTAGGAGTCGCGCACCTCGTCGAAGGTCACCGAGCGGAACGCGGGATCCTCGACGCGCGGCGAGAGCGAGAGCGTCTGGTTGAGCGGGCCCGAGCGACCCGGCGACGAAGCGGCCGCCGGCCTCGTCGGCGGCCTGGCGCGCCAGCGATGCGCCCGCGAAGTTCATGTCGTAGACGGCATCCTCGAGCCCGTAGTCGGCCTGGCCGATCGACGTCGCCGTGAAGGTGTTCGTGGTCGTGATGTCCGCGCCCGCGGCGAGGTACTGCCGGTGCACGTCGAGGACGATCTCCGGCTGCGTCAGGTTCAGCAGGTCGGGGTCGCCCTTGAGATCCCGGGTGTGCTCCGCGAACCGCTCGCCGCGGTAGTCGGCCTCCTCGAGCTTGCGCCCCTGGAGCATCGTCCCCCAGGCACCGTCGAGCACGACGATGCGCTCTGCCAGGAGCTGGCGGAGGCGGGTTTCGGCGGAGGTGCGTTCAGCGGTTGCGGACGCCACGCGGGAATTGTGCCCGCCGCTGCGTGCGCCCGGTCTAACGGCCGGCGATCTCGACCTTGTTCTCGGCGTGGCGGAGCCGCTGCTCGGCCTGCCAGCGGTCGATGTCCTCGTCGCCGGCGTCGGCCTTCTCGAGCTCCTCGCGCCAGCGCTCGACCTCGGCCTGCGCCTCCGCGACGTCGATGTCCTCGGCCTTCACGGCGTCGTCCACGAGGACGATCGCGCGGTCCTTCTGCACCTGGAAGAACCCAGGCCCGGAGGCAAGGCTCGTCCAGCCGCCGTCCGCCTTGATCCGCACCTCGCCGGCCTTCAGCATCGCCACGAGCGGCGCGTGCCGCGCGAGCACGCCGATCTCGCCGTCGGCGCCCGGAACGATCAGCCGCTCGGCCTCGCCCTCGTATGCGGAGCCCTCGGGCGTGACGACCGAGAGCGAGAACGTGTGTCCGGAGCCCTCGGCCACCTACGCGGCCGCGCCTTCCTTCTCGAGCTCCTTCGCGCGCTCGAGCACCTCTTCGATGCCGCCCATCATGTAGAAGGCCGCCTCGGGCAGGTCGTCGTGCTTGCCCTCGATGATCTCCGTGAAGCCGCGCACCGTGTCCTCGAGCTTCACGTACTTGCCCGAGCTGCCGGTGAACTGCTCGGCGACGAAGAACGGCTGCGAGAGGAACCGCTGGAGCTTGCGGGCGCGCTGCACGACCTGGCGGTCCTCGTCCGAGAGCTCGTCCATCCCGAGGATGGCGATGATGTCCTGGAGCTCCTTGTAGCGCTGGAGCGTCTCCTGCACGGCGGTCGCGGTGCGGTAGTGCTCCTCGCCGACGATGTCCGGCTGGAGCGCGCGCGAGAACGAGTCGAGCGGGTCGACGGCCGGGTAGATCGCCTGCTCGGCGATCGCGCGCGAGAGCACCGTCGACGCGTCGAGGTGCGCGAAGCTCGCCGCCGGCGCCGGGTCGGTGAGGTCGTCGGCCGGCACGTAGATCGCCTGCACCGACGTGACCGAGCCCTTGCGCGTCGAGGTGATCCGCTCCTGGAGCTGGCCCATCTCGGTCGCGAGCGTCGGCTGGTAGCCCACCGCGGACGGCATGCGGCCGAGGAGCGCCGACACCTCGGAGCCCGCCTGCACGAAGCGGAAGATGTTGTCGATGAAGAGCAGCGTGTCCTGACCTTCCTCGCGGAAGTACTCCGCCATGGTCAGGCCGCTCAGGGCCACGCGCAGGCGCGCTCCCGGCGGCTCGTTCATCTGGCCGAAGACGAGCGCGGTCTTGTCGATGACGCCCGACTCGGTCATCTCGAGCCAGAGGTCGTTGCCTTCGCGAGTCCGCTCACCGACGCCGGCGAACACCGAGAGCCCCTCGTGCTCCTCGGCGATGTTGCGGATGAGCTCCTGGATGAGCACCGTCTTGCCCACGCCGGCGCCTCCGAAGAGCCCGACCTTGCCGCCCTTGACGTACGGGGCGAGCAGGTCGATGACCTTGATCCCCGTCTCGAAGATCTCGATGCGCGGCACAAGGTCTTCGAAATCAGGCGCAGGGCGGTGGATCGGCCAGCGCTCCTTCACGTCGACCTCGTCACCGCCGTCGATCGAGTCGCCGAGCACGTTGAAGATCCGCCCGAGCGTGGCCTCGCCGACCGGAACGGAGATCGGCGCGCCCGTGTCGACGACGTCGGTGCCGCGGGAGAGCCCGTCGGTGGAATCCATTGCCACTGCGCGGACGCGATCGTTTCCGAGATGCTGCTGCACCTCGGCGATCAGGTCGGTCTGCCCCTCGCCGTCGGGCGAGGCGATCTCGACCTTCAGCGCGCTGTAGATCGCGGGGAGGTCGCCGGGGAAGACGGCGTCGATGACGACGCCTTTGATCTCGACGATTTGACCGACGTTTGCGTCCTTCGTGGGCATTCAGGCTCCTGGCTCGGGGTCGGCGGCGAGTCTATCCAACCCGAAATCCCTGCTGAGCGAAGAAGGCGCACGAGCCGGGCGCGTCGTTCCCGGCGGCGGCGCAGCCGAACCTCGCGGCGTCGCTGCGTGACGAGCGACATCGCGGCGTCCACACGTGCGGCGTGGTCGAGCGAACAGACGTGTGACGCCACCAACGAAGGCTGGAACGGCACAGCCTCAGGATAGAGACAGGACGTCGGGCTGGGCTAGACGCCGCCGAAGAGCTCGCTCGAGCCGAACCCGACCTCGTCGCGCGATTCGCGCTTGTTCGGGCGAAGGCCCTGGACGTCCTTCTTCGCGTCGGGAAGGAGCGCGAGCGGCTGATCGGGACCGGCCGGCGGCGCCTGGTTGGGCGTCGTGTCGCCGAGCGTGCCGGCGAACATGCCGAGCCCGGCAGCGACGACGGCCAGCGTGGCCGCCAGCGCGAGGCGAACGCCGAGCGGATGCGAACGGCGTGTCTCGGCGGCGGCGACGAACGCCGGCTCGCCGAGCGGCTCGAACGGGGCGGCCCGAAGCGCCGTGGTCAGCGAGCGGATCCCGGCGACCGTCTCGGCGCACGCTGCGCACCGGCGGAGATGCGTGGCCAGAAGGACACGCTCGAGCTGGGAAAGCTCCCCGTCGAGTTCCAGCGACGCCCATTCCTGGGCCCGCTCACAGCCTTTGTCAAAAACCCCAGTCAACGCTTTCTCAGACGGCTCATCGGCCGATCGGTTAGGCGGCTAGAGGGTTTGACGGCACGCGTCTCGCCCTCCTACACCCGTGCAGGCTGCTCGAGCCGCTCGCCCGGCTTGAGCGGATACCAGCAGGCAACGCGGTTTCGCTGCTCGACCGAGCCGAACGGAGGGAACTCGGTGCGGCAGTTCTCCGGCACCTCGTCCACACGGCCGGTGACCGAACGCGCCTTCGGGCAGCGCGTGTGGAACGGGCAGCCGGGAGGCGGATCGATCGGGGACGGCACGTCGCCCGTGAGGATGATCCGGCCGGCCCCACCGTCCGCAGAGCGGCCCTTCGGCACGGCCGAGAGGAGCGCAGCCGTGTACGGATGCTGCGGGTTCTCGTAGAGCTCGTCGGCCTGCCCCACCTCGACGATCCGGCCCAGGTACATGACCGCGATCCGGTCGGAGATGTGCCGCACGACGCCGAGGTCGTGCGAGATGAAGAGGTAGGTCAGGTTGAAGTCGTCCTGGAGGCTCTCGAGCAGGTTGAGGATCTGCGCCTGGATCGACACGTCGAGCGCCGAGACGGGCTCGTCGCAGATGATCAGGCGGGGGCTCAGCGCGAGAGCGCGCGCGACGCCGATGCGCTGCCGCTGGCCGCCCGAGAACTCGTGCGGATAGCGGTTGTAGTGCTCCGGGTTCAGCCCGACGCGATCCATGAGCTCCTGCACGCGGCGGCGGATGTTCTTCTCCGTCTTCTGGATCGCGTACGGGGCGCCGATGATCTGCCCGACCGTCTGCCGCGGGTTCAGCGACGAGTACGGGTCCTGGAAGACGATCTGCATCTCGCGGCGCAGCGGCCGCATCTGGCCGCGCTTCAGGTTGGTGATGTCCTGACCGTCGAAGAAGACCTTCCCGGAGGTCGAGTCGATGAGCCGCGTGATCAGGCGCGCGGTGGTCGACTTGCCCGAGCCGGACTCGCCCACGAGCCCGAGCGTCTCGCCCGGGTGGATGTCGAACGAGATCTCCTCGACCGCATGCACCTTGGCGACCTCGCGCTGGAAGATGATTCCGCGCGTGATCGGAAAGAACTTGGTGAGGTTGCGGACGCTGACGAGCGCGCCCTCGGCGGGCGCTTCCGGAACCTCGGGATGTGGAGCCTCGGCAACGCTCATACGGCGACCTTGATCCCTCTCCGCGCCTCGCGCTCGACCCAGATGCGGCGCTTGTCCTCGACCGTCAGGTGGCAGGACTCCTTGTGCCCGCCTCCCCGGTCTTTGAACTCCGGCTCGTCGACGTCGCACGGCGAGAAGCGGTGGGGACAGCGTGGGTGGAACGAGCAGCCGGACGGCGGGTTGATGAGCGAGGGCGGCGAGCCCTCGATCGCGAGGAGCCGCGAGCCCTTCTGGGAGACCTCGGGAATGGACTCGAGGAGGCCCCACGTGTACGGGTGGAGCGGGTGGTCGAAGAGCTCGTCCTTCTGCGCCAGCTCGGACGCGCGGCCCGCGTACATGACCATCACGGTCTGGGCGACGTCGGCGATCACCGACAGGTCGTGCGTGATCAGGATCACGCCGATGTTGAACTCGTTCTTGATCCGCGCGATCAGCTCGAGGATCTGCGCCTGCACGGTCACGTCGAGCGCGGTCGTCGGCTCGTCCGCGATCAGGATGTCCGGGTTGTGGAGCAGCGCCATCGCGATCATCGCGCGCTGCCGCATTCCGCCCGAGTACTGGTGCGGGTAGTCGCGGAAGCGCTCGCGCGGATTCGGGATCCCGACCTGCGAGAGCATGTCGACCACCTTCTCGCGCGCGGCCGTCTTCGAGATGTCCTCGTGGACGAGGACGGCCTCGACGAGCTGGTCGCCGACGCGGTACATCGGATGGAGCGACGCGAACGGATCCTGGAAGATCATCGCGAGCTCCTTGCCGCGAATCGACGGAAGCCGCTCGGGCGGAAGCGAGATCAGGTCGAGGCCCTTGAAGATGATCTCGCCGGAGACGATCGCCGACTTGCGGTTGATGAGGCCGAGCGCCGTCAGGCACGTGACGCTCTTCCCCGAGCCGGACTCGCCGACGATCCCGAAGGTCTCGCCGCGGTGCACCGAGAAGGTCAGGCCGTCGACGGCCTTGACGATCCCGTCGGGCGTCGGGAAGTGCACGTGCAGGTCGCGAACCTCGAGGAGAGGCTCGCCGATCTTTCCGCCGTGCGCGCTCACTGGAGCCGCACCCGCGGATCGAGGTACGCGTACGCGATGTCGACGAAGAGGTTCATGATCGCCACGAAGAACGCGGCGACGATGACGATGCCGGCGATCGAGGGGAAGTCCTGGCTTCGCGCCGACGAGACGGCGTAGTAGCCGAGGCCCTGGATGTTGAACACCGACTCGGTGATGATCGCGCCGCCGATGAGGAGCGCGAAGTCCATCCCGAGCATCGTCACGATCGGCGTGAGGCTGGCGCGGAGGCCGTGCTTGAAGACGACGGTGCGCTCTGGCAGGCCCTTGGCTCGCGCCGTGCGGATGTAGTCCTCGCCCATCACGTCGATCAGGTTCCCGCGGGTCATCCGGGCATACAGCGCGGCGTAGAGCAGCGCGAGCACGAACCACGGCAGGATCATGTGGGAGAACCACCCGAACGGGTCCGTGCCGAATTCCACGTAGCCCGTGCCCAAGGCGTCTATCCCGAGCTTTTTCCAGAAGATGAAGAGCGCGATCAGCCCCAGCCAGAACACGGGGGCGGACACGCCGAAGAGCGCGAAGCCCATGGCGCCGCGGTCGGCCAGCGAGCCGCGCTTGAGGGCCGAGACGACGCCGATCGTCACGCCCATGAGGAGCCAGACGATCGCCGCGCCGGCGGCGAGTACCAGCGTCCGTGGCAGCCGTTCGAGGATCTCCGCGCGAACGGCGCTACGGCTGTCGTACGAGATGCCGAGACCGGGTCGGCCGCAGCCGTCGATCCCGACCGGACAGCTGTCGCCGTCGCCGGCGACCAGCCGCTTCAGATAGAGCCCGTACTGCGAGTCCCACGGTCTCGACTCCCACACCTGCGGAAGCACGATCCCGAAGACGGGTTTGTCGAGCCCGAACTGCTTTGAGACCTCTTCGAGGATCTCCGGCGTGGGCTGCTTGCCGGCGAACCGGACAGCCTTGTTGCCCGGCATCATCACGAAGAAGATCAGGAACGTGAGGAAGGTCACGACGAGGATGACCAGCCCCGTCCAGAGAAGCCGTCTGACCACGTAGCGCCCCATCGCGATCCTCCCGTGAAAGTTTTAGATACGGAGGGCCGCCCGAGCGGGCGGCCCTCCGTCGTTTCGTTCCTTCGGTGCTACTTCGTCTGCTTGGACTGATCGATCGCCAGATGCGCCCAGGCGGGCTCGCCCGAGTTCTGGTCGAACGTGTAGTTCACCACGGCCTCGCTGATCACGAAGTCCGCGTTTGCGTCGAGGTACGGGACCCACGGAACCACGTTCTCCATGAGGTCCTTGTCGAGGTCCTGCCAGCAGACCGCGCGCTCGCCGTCGTCGATCGTCGCGTTACACGCATCGATCGCGTCGTCGACGCTCGGCAGGCCGGTGGTCGTGCCCTTGGCCTTGATCTCAGCGGCCTGCTCGCTCGTCATTCCGACGAGCGAGTAGTTCACGTTGCCCTCCGGCAGGATGCTGCGGCTGTCGAAGAGGACCATGAACGTCGAAGCGTCCGCGTAGTCCTTGCCCCAACCCGGGGTGGACGAGACCGGAACCGCCTTGGAGACGGTCTGGATCACGGTGTACGAGTCCTCGAGCTCGCGCGACTCGACCGCGACGCCGATCTTGTTGAAGGACGCCTCGATGACCGGCTCCATGTTCTTCCACACGTCGGTGTTGCGCGTGATGTGAAGAACGCCGGAGCACTCCGGTGCGTCGCAGACCCCGTCCTGGTTGGTGTCGTACTTGGACTGGGCCATCTCTTCCTTGGCCTTCTCGAGGTCACCAGCGTTGCCCTCGGTGCCGTACGGCGCGTAGTCGTCGAGCTCGCCGCCGAACATGGCGTCAGGAACGATGTGATTGGCGATTTCGCCCTTCGGCTCGCCGCCCCAAGCGCGGCGGAGGCCTTCCTTGTCCATGATCCAGTTGGCGGCCTTCCGGACGTGGATGTCGTCGAACGGAGGCTGCGTCAGGTTCATGGTGATGTACCAAGTCCGGTCGCCCGAGTTGACCTTGTACAGGTGCTCGATGTCCGGGTTGGTCGTGTACTCGCGGATGACCTCGGCCGGCTCGCTCGCGAAGGCGAGGTCGATCTGGCCGGCGGCCGTCTTGTCGAAGATGTCCTGGGCGTTCGTGTTCAGGAGCATCTCGAAGTTGTCGAAGAAGTTCTGCCGCGCCTCGGGATTGTCCGTGGCGGCATCGTAATCCGGGTTCCGCTCCAGCTTCAGGTGCTTGTTCGGATCGAAGCCCGAGATCGCCTTCATCGAGTCACAGCTCGTGATGTCGAGAGCATCGGAGCCCTCGAGCATGTACGGGCCCGAGGAGATCACGAAGCGACCGTACTCGCCGGCCTTGAGGAAGCACTTGCCGACTTCCTCGGGGATCGGCCCTGCGGCCGGCATCGCGAGCCGGTACAGGAAGTCGCCCGTGGCCTGCTCGACGTGGAAGACGATCGTCTTGTCGTCGGGGGTCTCGATGCCCTCGATCGGGGCGTCGGCGTTCTTGCCGGAGAGGCCGCCGCCGTCGCTGTACTCCTGGAGGCCCTTGATGACGCCCAGGTAGTAGAAGCCGTACTGGGCGACGAGACTCGGCGTGCCGATGCGCCGGAAGGCGTACTCGACGTCGGCCGAGGTGACCGGGCGGCTCACAGGCGGCCCGAACATCACGCCGTCGCGCAGCGTGAACGTGTAGGTCGTGCCGTCCTCGGAGATCTCCGGCACGTCCGCTGCGAGGTCGGGAATGACCTCGTTGCCCTTCGCGTCAGGGGCGTGGTAGTAGCCCATGAGCGTCCGGCCGAGCAGGTTCGTGTACAGGCCGAGGAACGTGCCGAGGTACTCGCCCGTCGGATCGAAGTTGCCGGTCCAGACGAACGCGTCCGTCTCGGTCTTGAAGGTCCCGCCCGCAGTGGGCTCAGGGCCTTCGGTTGTTTCGCCCGGCGTCGCGCCTGTTGTCCCATCGCCATCGCCGCCACAGCCCGCGGCGAGGGCGAGAGACACCAGCGCGAGGACGAATATCGCAATCGTGCTACGTCGCAAGGTCCACCTCTCTCGTCGAATCCATCAGAACTTTGCTGCGTCGTCGGGCGCAGCGACCCTTTTCATGGGTTGACGTCGGCCGTCCCACGAAGTTAGTGCCTAAGCGCATTTCAGATTGCTCCGGCTATCGGTTGCTCCTCGGGTCGAGTGCGTCGCGAAGACCGTCGCCGAGAAGATTGAAGGCCAGGGTGGTCAGCACCAGGAAAAGTCCGGGGAACAGCATGAGCCACCAGGCGAACTCGTAGATCGAAGCCGCGTCGGAGAGTTGCTGGCCCCAGGAGGGCGTCCGCTGCGGAACGCCGAGGCCGAGGAACGAGAGCGCGGCCTCGAAGAGGATGTTTCCGGGGATGAGCAGCGTCGTGTAGACGATGATCGGCGCCACCAGGTTCGGCAGCACCTCCTTGAACATGATCCGCGTGTTCGACGCGCCGAGCGAGCGGGACGCCTCGATGAACTCCTTCTCGCGGAGCGACAGCGTGTTCCCGCGCACGATGCGCGCGATGTACGGCCACGTGAAGAGCGCGATCACGAAGATGACGAGCGGCCGCCCGGGCCGCACCAGTCCTCCCAGGCACCCTTCGGCGGTAACACCGCACGCCGCGACGATCCCGATCGCGAACAGGAGGATCGGTATCGACAGGATGATGTCGATGATCCGGGAGATCCCGGTGTCGAACTTGCCGCCGAAGAATCCGGCGAGGACGCCGAAGAACGTCCCGACGATGACGGCGATCCCGGTGGCGACGATCGCGACCATGAGGGACGTCCGCGCGCCGTAGACCGCGCGCACGAAGACGTCTCGGCCGGCCTTGTCGGCGCCGAAGATGAAGTCCTTGTTCGGCCCGTACGGAAGACCGAACGAGTCGGTCATCTCGCGCTGGTACAGATCGTTCGGGCCGTGTCCTACGGCGCGCGCGATGAGCGGCGCGGCGATCGCCATGACGATCAGCGCGACGATCACTGCGAGCGCGGCGAGCGCTCCCTTGTCCTGCGAGAAGCGCGCCCAGAAGAGCTGGCGGGGTGAGCGACCGACGTCCTCGGCTTCGGCCCCTGCGCCTGCCGCCTGGGTTACGTCCTGGATCTCAGGAACTGCCGCTGTCATATGCGTCGCTTCCGGTCGATGGGCGAGTGTACTGCAGCGTTCCGGCCACATTGAAGGCGCGGACCTACTCTTCATTTGACGCTCGTGTGCCCCGCTCGGTTAGTTCATACGCACGGCGGCGAGATCGATGCGTCCCAACGGGTCGATCACGAAGGTGGTCTGCAGCGAAAGCGCTTCGAGATTGGTGTAGGTCGGCCACAGCAGCGGGATGCCGGGCATCTGCCCGTTCGTCCCCGAGAGCACCAGGTCGGCCTCGGTGTAGAGGTCGGTTCGCGCCACCGCGTCGAGCTCCTGCCGCGCCCGTTCGATCAGGCGGTCGTACGCGCCGTTGCAAAACGTCGTCTTGTTCCGCGGCGACGCGCAGGTCCACACGTCCAGAGCCGGGCCGGCGTCGGGAACCGTGAGCGGCACGTCGAGCTGGTACACGTCCACCGAGTCCTCGCCGAGCGGCCCGCGGAAGTCCATGTACGTGTCGCGCGCGCTCGAGCGGAGCGTCGTGTTGATGCCGAGCGCGTTCCAGGCGTCCCGCAGTGCGAGCGCCGCATCGCGATTCCCGGGCGAGTCGACGTACAGGAGCGTGATCTCCTCCTTCGGCGTCTCCGCCTGCGCGTACTCCTCCCTCGCCGCGTCAAGGTCGCCGCCCTCCGGCATCCACGGGGACGGCGGAGCGGTGCGGCCGACGGGGTCGAGCCCGTCCGTGACGAAGCTGTCTGCCGGCGTCTCGCCGTGCTGGATCACGTTGTCGATGATCCGCTTCCGGTTGATCGCGGCCGCCATCGCGCGGCGCTGATGGACGTCGGAGATCGTGGTCAGGTTGAACGCGAACTGCCAGGTCTGGAGGCTCGGATAGGCCTCGTACTCGCGGCGCTCGGCCAGAGCGAGCAGGTCCGTCTCGGGTAGCCGCCCGCCGTCGAGCGCCTGGACGCGCCCCTCGTCGAACGCCTGGACCCGTGGCAACCGCGTCCGGGACGAAGACGCCCTCCACGCGGGCGAGCGCGACCGTGGCGGCAGCCCGCCAGGTCGGGTTCTTGACGAGCGACACGCCCGTGTCGGTCAGCCCGGCGAGCGCGAACGCCCCGTCGGTCACGATCGTCCCCGGCTCGTCCCAGTCCTCGCCGTAGCGCGCGACCGCGCTTCGCGAGACCGGGAGAAACGCGGGCTGCGCCATCGACGCGACGAACCACGGCTGCGGGAACGCGAGCCGTACCTCGAATGAGTAGCGCCCGAGCGCCCGGACCCCGACCGCGTCCTCGAGCTCGGAGCAGAGCCGGACGCACGCGTGGTAGGCGGCGGCGCCCTCGATCGCGAAGAGCTGCTCGGCGAGCGGCGAGTCGAGCTCGGGCGAGAGCACCCGCTTCCAGGAGAACTCGACGTCGTCCGCGGTCACGGGCTCGCCGTTTCGCCAGCGGCCCTCGCGGTTCATGGCGAACCGGATCGTCCGGCCGTCGTCCGAGTACTCCCAGCGGCGCACGAGCGCCGGCACCGGCTGGAGGTGCGCGCCGAGGCCCACGAGCGGATCCATCACGTTCAGGAGGAGGATCGCCGAGGTGCGGTCGGTCGCGAACGCCGGGTCGAGCGAGCGGGGCCGGCGCGAGAACGCCATCGTCAGCGTCTCGCCGTCGAGCGGCGCCGATCCCCGCGGAGGCGACGGCGCCCGCACCGGGCTCTCGGGATCCTCGAGCGACGACCCGGCCGCCGCGAGCGCGCCGATCGCGGCGAGCACGCAGAACATGAGGACGAGGTGGTAGCCGCCGCTCCGCCGTCTCAGAGTGGGTCTTCGCAACCGACCC
The DNA here is from genome assembly GCA_963705875.1 of uncultured Actinomycetes bacterium. Lineage (GTDB taxonomy): Bacteria > Actinomycetota > Thermoleophilia > Gaiellales > Gaiellaceae > CAVRUF01. The sequence goes on from OY970117.1 coordinate 1,263,669, forward strand.
GTCCTTCCCTCAGCTAGTTCAGGAGGTCAGCGCGTCCGCGCCCGCGACGACTTCCAGGATCTCCTGGGTGATCTCCGCCTGCCGCGCCCGGTTCATGTCGAGCGTCAGGCTGTCGATCAGCTCGCCCGCGTTCTTCGAGGCGTTGCGCATCGCGGTCATCCGCGCGCCGTGCTCGGACGCGGCCGACTCGAGCAGTGCGCGGAAGAGCGTCGTCTCGAGGTAGACCGGCAGGAGCCGCTCGAGGATCACGTCGGCCTCGGGCTCGTAGATCACGTCGCCCTCGAGCGCGATCTCGTAGGCGGACCGCTCCTCCTCTTCCTCCCCGAGCGCCTGGCGCGGGATCGGAAGCAGCGGCTCGGTCTCGACGATCTGCGTGAGCGGCGAGACGTAGTGGTTGTAGACCATCGTCACGCGGTCGACCTCGCCCTCGGTGAAGAGCTCGGCGATCGCATGGGCCGCGGCCTCGGCGTGCTTGTAGTCGGGCCGGTCGGTGAGATCCACCCACGCGTGCGCGACGTCGTAGCGGCGGAACCGCAGCGTCGAGCGCCCCTTCTTGCCGACGACGAGCCAGCGGACGTCCTTGCCCTCCGCCCGGGCCTCGCGCTCGAGCGCGAGCCCGCGCCGCACGACCTGGGCGTTGAACCCGCCGGCCAGTCCGCGGTCGCCGGTGAGGAGCAGGATCCCGACCGTCTCCTCGTTCTCGCGCGCCTCGAGGAGCGGGAATCCCCGCGACGGGGTGGCGCGCGCGGTTGCGCTCGTCAGCTCCCGCATCCGGTCCGCGTACGGCCGCAGCGCCTCGATGCGCGTCTCGGCCCGCCGCAGCTTCGCGGCCGCGACGAGCTCCATCGCCTTCGTGATCTTGCGCGTGTTCTTGACGGAGGCGACGCGCCGCTTGATGTCCTGGACGGTCGCCATTAAGCGGCGGCGCTCTCCTGCACGACGAAGCCCTTCTTGAACGCCTCGATCTCCTTGCGGAGCGCGTCGGCGAGCTCGTCGGGCAGATCCTTCTTCTCGAGGATGTCGGCGTAGAGCTTCTTCTGCGAGCGCAGGTGCTCGCGCAGCTCGTCCTGGAAGCGCGGCACCTGGGCCGGGGGCACGTCGTCGAGGAAGCCGTTGATCCCCGCGAAGATCGCGGCGACCTGCTCCTCCATCGGCCACGGCGCGTACTGCGGCTGGTTCAGCGTCGCGACCATCCGCTCGCCGCGGGCGAGGGTGCGCTGGGTCTGCTGGTCGAGCTCCGAGCCGAACTGCGAGAACGCCTCCAGCTCGCGGTACTGGGCGAGGTCGAGGCGCAGGCGGCCGGCGACCTTCTTCATCGCCTTCGTCTGCGCGTTCCCGCCCACGCGGGAGACCGAGATGCCGACGTTGATCGCCGGGCGCACGCCCGAGAAGAACAGGTTCGACTCGAGGAAGATCTGCCCGTCGGTGATCGAGATCACGTTCGTCGGGATGTACGCGGCGACGTCGCCGGCCTGCGTCTCGATGACCGGCAGCGCGGTGAGCGAGCCGCCGCCGAGGTCGTCCGAGAGCTTGCACGCGCGCTCGAGGAGCCGCGAGTGGAGGTAGAAGACGTCGCCCGGGAACGCCTCGCGGCCCGGGCGGGCGGCGAAGCAGGAGCGACATCTGCCGGTAGGCGTCCGCGTGCTTGGAGAGGTCGTCGTACATGCAGAGCGCGTGGCGGCCCGAGTAGAGGAAGTGCTCGCCCATCGCGGCGCCGGCGAACGGCGCCATCCACTTGATCGGCGCGGCCTCGGTCGCGGACGCGGAGACGATGATCGTGTAGTCCATCGCGCCGGCGTCCTTCAGCCGCTCCCACACCTGCGCGACGGTCGACGCCTTCTGGCCGATCGCGACGTAGACGCAGATCACGTCCTGGCCCTTCTGGTTCAGGATCGTGTCGATGAGGAGGGCCGTCTTGCCGGTCGAGCGGTCGCCGATGATCAGCTCGCGCTGGCCTCGGCCGATCGGGATCATCGAGTCGATCGCCTTGATCCCGGTCTGAACGGGCTCGACCACGGGCTGGCGCTGCACGACGCCCGGCGCCTTGAACTCGAGCGGGCGGGTCTCGTCCGTCTTGATCGGCCCGAGCCCGTCGAGCGGCTGGCCGAGCGGATTGACGACGCGGCCGACGAGGGCGTCGCCGACCGGAACGCTGACGATCTTGCCGGTGCGCTTCACGGTCTGGCCCTCGGTCACCTTCTCCCAGTCGCCGAAGAGCGGGCAGCCGACGTTGTCCTCCTCGAGGTTGAACGCGATGCCGGTCACGCCGTGCTCGAGCTCGAGCAGCTCTCCGGCCAGGCAGTTCTCCAGTCCGTACACACGCGCGAGGCCGTCTCCGACCTGCAGCACCGTCCCGACCTCGGCCAGGTCGGTGTCGACGTCGTAGGACTCGATCCTTTCCTTCAGGATCGAGGTGATCTCCTCGGGGCGAATCTTCACGTCGGTCGAATCTCCTCTCCAGCCTGGATGCGGGCTGCGTCGAGCAGGGCGAGGTGCGGTCGTGCACCCGTGGGTAACATACTGCGGCTTCCGGGATGTCCCCCGGAGCCAAAGGAGACGTATATATGAATCTCGGCTACATCGACCCCGGTAGCGGCAGCATGATCCTTCAGGTGCTGCTCGGCGGCATCGCCGCGGCGGCCGTCGCCCTCAAGGTGTTCTGGCGCCGCGTCCTCGAGTTCCTGCACCTCAGCAAGCCCAGCGAGCCGCTGCCGTCCGAGGCCTCGCAGCCCGAGCCGGACGCCGGTGAGCACACCGGAAACGCCTGACGCGACCCCCGGCGCTGCGGCGCCGATGCTCGATCCCGGCTCGTTCCGCGACTGGGACAGCCGGGTCTTCTACGAGAACGGCCGCGTCCTGCGGGCGCTCTCGGCCGACGGCCTAGCCGACTGGCAGGCGCTCGCCGGCTCGAAGCTCTTCACCCAGGCGAGCGGCGAGGGGAAGCTCGTCTCCACCAGGGAAGTCGAAGGCGCGGCCACGCCGGCCGACGTCCACGACGCCGCCGCCGTGCTCGAGCACGAGCGCATCCCGTTCGTCTCGTATCCGTACGAGTGGCCGTTCTCGATGCTGAAGGACGCGGCGCTCCTGCAGCTCGACCTGCTCGAGCGCGCGCTCGCCGAGGACCTGACCCTCAAGGACTCGACGCCCTACAACGTCCAGTGGAACGGGTCTCAGCCGGTCTTCATCGACGTGGGCTCGTTCGAGCGCCTCGAGCCGGGAAGCCCGTGGACGGGCTACCGGCAGTTCTGCATGCTCTTCCTCTATCCCCTGATGCTCCAGGCCTACAAGGGGATCGCGTTCCAGCCCTGGCTGCGCGGGCGCCTGGCGGGGATCCCGCCGACCGAGGCGCGCGCGGTGATGTCGTTCCGCGACCTCTTCCGCCGCGGCGTTCCGACGCACGTCGCGCTGCACGCCCGGCTCGAGCGCAAGAACGCCGAGACCTCGCGCGACGTGAAGCAGGAGCTCCGCAAGGCCGGCTTCAAGAAGGAGCTGATCGTCGCCAACGTGCGCGGCTGCGCCAAGCTCGTCCGCCGGCTCGAATGGGAGCCCGGCAAGACCGAGTGGAACCAGTACGGCTTCACGACCTCGTACACGGACGAGGACGCGACCCGCAAGGAGGCGTTCGTCCGCGAGGTCGTGCATGAGCCGCCGGTGGAAGCTCGCCTGGGACATCGGCTGCAACCGCGGAAACCACGCGCGGATCGCGGCCGAGAACTCCGACTACGTGATCGCGGTCGACGGCGACGCCGCCGTCGTGGACGGGCTCTACCGCTCGCTCAAGGACGACGGCACGACCACGATCCTGCCGCTCGCCGGCGACCTCACCGACCCGTCGCCCGCGCTCGGCTGGGGCGGCCGTGAGCGCCGCCCGCTCGAGGAGCGCGGCAAGCCGGACCTCGTCCTGTGCCTCGCGGTCATCCACCACGTCGTCATCTCCGGGAACGTGCCCGTGGCCGAGTTCCTCTCGTGGCTCAAGGGCCTCGGCTGCGCGCTCGTGATCGAGTTCCCGACGCGCGACGACCCACGCGTCGTTTCGCTTCTGGCCCGAAAGAAGGACGGCGCGCACCCGGACTACGACCGCGAGCCGTTCGAGCGCGAGCTGGCCGCCCGGTTCCGGATCGAGCGCTCCGAGGACCTCGCCGGCGGGACCCGCGTCATGTACCACGCCGTCCCGAACTAGTGGGCCGGGCCAAAGAGCCGTCCATCCGGTGGCTGCACCTGCTCGCGGCCTCCGGGTTCGCGCTCGCGCAGCCGCTCTTCGACATCCTCGGGAAGAACCCGGAGTTCTTCGCCGTGCGCGGCTCGCCGCCCGGCGACATCGTCGTCTTCGCCCTCGTCGTCGTGTTCGTCCCCGCGACCGTGCTGTTCGCGATCGAGCTGCTCGTCGGCCTCGCGAGCAGGCAGGCCGCGCTCGTCCTCCATTACGTCTTCCTCGGCGCACTCGTCGCGGTGTTCGCGGCCCAGGCGCTGAAGCGGCTCGGCCTCGACGGAACCGCCGTCATGATCGGCGGGGCGGTCGTCCTCGGCGCGCTCGTCTCGTTCGCGGTTGCGCGCACGAAGGTCGCCGGGACGTTCATGACCGTCCTCGCTGCCGCGCCGGTCGTCTTCCTCTGCGTCTTCCTCTTCAACTCGTCCGTCACCGACCTCGTCTTCCCCGACGACACCGAGGTGCGCCTCGCGAACGTGAACTCGGGAACGCCGGTCGTCTGGCTGCTCTTCGACGAGTTACCGGTCATCTCGATCATGGACGAGAAGGGCGAGATCGATGCCGAGCGCTACCCGAACTTCGCCAGGTTGGCCGGCCTCTTCCACCTGGTTCCAGAACACCTCGACGTACTCGGGCTCGACCTCGGTCGCGGTGCCCTCGATGCTGACCGGGAAGATCCCCGGCAGGCGGAAGCCTCCGCTCTTCCAGAACTTCCCGCGGAACCTGTTCACGCTGCTCGGCAAGCGACTACCGCATGAACGTCAAGGAGTCGCAGACGCGGCTCTGCCCGCCGCAGCTCTGCGAACGCAAGGGCGAGCCCGCACCCAAACGGCTCTCCGGCCTCTACTCGGACGCGCGCATCGTCTACCTGCACCTGCTCGCGCCGCCCGCGCTGGAGGATCGCCTCCCGGTGATCGACGAGTCCTGGGGCGAGTTCGGCGGCGACACCGGCGCCGCGCTGGACGACAGCCTCTCGGGCGTCACGGTCGACAAGCCGTCCCTCGAAACGAACACGTTCTACGCGGGCCGGGTGCGCGACTTCAACAGGTTCGTCAACTCCCTGAAGCCGCCGGTCGAAGGCAAGCCGGTGCTCGACTTCCTCCACGTGCTCCTCCCCCACGGGCCCTGGCTCTACTTCCCCGACGGGCGCGTGAGCGCGGTCGCCGAGGCGAGTGCCCCGGGGCGCGACGGCGAGCTCTGGTGGGACGACGGGCTCGCGAACCAGGCGCACCAGCGGCACCTGCTGCAGCTCGCCTACACGGACAAGCTCCTGGGCAGGTTCCTCGACAAGCTCGAGACGACGGGCCTCTGGGACAAGGCGCTCGTGCTCGTCACCGCCGACCACGGGATCAGCTTCCACGGCGGCGACAACCGCCGCAAGCCGACTCCGACGAACATCGCCGAGGTCGGCTTCACACCGCTCTTCATCAAGTTCCCCGGCGAGAGCGAGGGCAAGGTCGTCACGAAGCACGTGACGATTGCGGACATCCTCCCTACGGTCGCCGAAGGGATCGGGATCAAGATTCCGTGGTCGATCCAGGGCCGGTCGGCGCTCGGCGACGACTTCGAGGAGAAGGACACCGTGCGCGTCGTCGGGGTGACGCTGCCGTACGACGAGGCGCTCGCCCAGCGCGACTCAGCCTTGGCGACGCAGGTCGGCCTCTTCGGAACCGGGCCGTTCGACAACGCGTTCTACGGGCTCGGGCCCTACGCGGACCTGCTCGGGACGAACGTGTCCGAGCTCGCGGGCGGCGGTAGCGGGGGCGGCACGGCCACGATCGACAAGGTCGGGAGCACGTTCATCCAGGATCTGCCGGAGAAGAGCCGCTTCGTGCCGTCGCCGATCGAGGCGACGCTCGACGGCGTTGCCGCGGGCTCCGACCTCGTCCTGACCGTCAACGGAACCGTTGCCGCGGTCGCGCAGCTCCTACGAACACGCGGGCAGCCCGGTGCGCGTGTCGTTCCTCGCCCCCGGGAACGCATTCGCACCCGGCGCCAACGACGTCCAGGTGTTCGAGGTCAGCGGCGATCCGTCGGCCCCGAGCCTCGTCGGGCTCGAAACCTCGCTGACTAGCTAGCGGCCAGGAGCTCTTCGCGGAGGCTGTTCAGCCGTCCGCGGACGGAGCCGTCGAGACGGAGCGAGCCCGCCTGGACGACGAGGCCGCCGATCAGGTCGGGATCGACGCTGCGCGTCGCCTCGACCTTGCGCCCGGTGGCGTCCTCGATCTGCTTGACGATCGCCTCGGCCTCCTGGTCGGAGAGCTCGATCGCGGTCGTCAGCTCGAGCGCGATCACGCGCTCCTCTGCGGCGAGCAGGCGCTCCCACTCGGTGTAGATCTCGTCGAGCTCGCCGCTTCGGCCCTTCTCGGCGACGAGCATGACGAAGTTGCGGAACGTCTCGCTCGCGTCCTTCAGCACGTCGCCGAGCGCGTCGCGCTTCGCGGCCGGGTCGACCTGCGGGTTGCGCAGGAGCGCGGCCAGATCCTCGGACGCCTCGATCGCGCCGACGAAGGTCGAGAACTCGTCCCGGACCCGGTCGAGCGCCTTGGCGTCCTTGGCCGCCTCGAGCAGCGCCTCGGCGTAGATGCGGTGCGCGACGCCCATCAGTTGTCCGAGGCGATCTGCTTCACGTCGAGCTCGTCGATCGTCTCGTCGATCAGGCGCTTCTGGTCCTTCTCGTCGAGCGACTTGCGCGTGACCTTCTCGGCCGCCATGAGCGTCAGCTCGACCACGTCGCGGCGAATGTCCTCGCGGAAGCGGCGGTTCTCCGCCTCGATCGCCTTCTGGTTCTCCTCGAGCCGGCGCTGGAGATCCTCGTCGGCCTCCTCCTTCGCACGGCGGGCCTGTTCGGCCGCCTGCTTGCGCGTCTCGTCGAGGAGCTGGGTGCGCTCGGCTCCCGCGGACTCGCGGTCCTTCTGGACCTGCTCGCGGAGCTGGCGGGCCTCGTCGCGCGCCTTGTCGGCCTCGTCGAGCGCCTGGCGGATCGTGTCGCGGCGCTGGTCGATGATCTTCTGGATCGGCCCGAACGCGTACCGGCGCAGGACGAACAGCACGATCAGGAACGTGACGATCGTCCAGATCATGAGGCCCGGAACGACCTTGATCAGCGAGTTGCCGCTGTCGGAGACCTCTTCGGCCTGGGCGAGTAGGAACGCGGTCAGCACGTGACTAGACGAGGACGAAGGCCAGCAGGCCGCCGAGGAGGGCGTAGAAGACGACGGCCTCGGTGAGGGCGAAGCCCAGCCACTGGATGCCGGTCAGCTCGCCGCGGAGCTCGGGCTGGCGGGCGACGGCCTGGATCATCGATCCGAAGATGTTGCCGATGCCGATGCCGGCTCCGAGGGCGCCGAGGCCCATGCCGACGCCGAGGGCGATCGCCTTTCCGAGGTCGGCGACGTTCCCGTCGATTTCTGCAAGAGGGAGGTACATGAAGCTCCTTTCAGTTGTCCGCGATTAGTGCTCGGGCTCGATGGCCCCGCCGATGTAGATGGCGGAGAGAAGGGCGAAGACGAACGCCTGGATCGTGACGACGATCCCGACCTCGAAGAGATAGACGGCGGTCGCGACCGGGACGGCCAGCGCTGCGAGCGCGACGCTCGAGAAGATGAAGATCAGGCCGAGCATGACGAGCAGCAGCATGTGGCCGGCGAGCATGTTGGCGAAGAGTCGCACGGAGAGCGAGATGAGCCGCATGAGCTGGCCGACCACCTCGAGGAAGACGACGAGCGGGAGGATCGCCTTGGGCACTCCGGCGGGAATCCAACTCTTGAAGTACTTGAGCGGGCCGTTGTAGCGGATGCCCTCGAAGTGGGTCGCGAAGAAGGTGACGAACGCGAGGGCGAGCGTGACGCCGAGGTTCGCGGTGGCGGCGTAGATCCCGAAGGTCGGCAGCTCGAGGCCGGCGAGCGTGAACTTCTCGTCCGAGAGCGGCAGCGGGATGAAGCCGATCATGTTCAGCACCCAGATGAAGAGGAAGAGCGAGGCGCAGTAGGGGAACCACATCGAGGCCGCCTTCTTCGGCAGGTTGCCCTCGGCGATCTGGCCCTGGAGCGCGTCGTAGATGCCCTCGCCGACGGTCTGGCGGCGGCCGGGCCGCAGCGAGCGGCCGAAGCGCATGACCCAGATCCCGAGCAGGATCGTGACGATGCCCGCCGAGCCAGATGTAGGCGACCGCCTTGTTCACGGACAGGTCGATCGGGCCGATCTCGATCGAGATCCACGGATGGAGCGCGAACTCCTCCGCAGGGTCGAACTCGCCCGAGGCGGCGAGGAGGAACGCGTTCATCGCGGCTCACCGCCGAAGTAGCTGGTCAGGCTGAGCGCGAGCTCGGTCGTGTAGGCGGCCGCGTAGACGAGCGCGCCGGCGAGCGCGACCTCGGGATTGGAGACGGCCACGATCAGCGCGACGACCACGACGAGGGTGCCGCGGCCCATCATCCCGAAGGCGACGAGCCCGGAGCCGCGCAGGTTCGGGTCGCCGATCCCGGCGCGCGCGAAGAAGATCCCGAGGATCTGGCTTGCGATCCAGAGGACGGCGCCGAGCGCCCAGCCGCGCAGCGGCCAGTCCGCGATGAGGAACACCGGCAGCGCGAGGACGACCACGAGTCCGGCGGCCACGACCGGCATGCGGCGCTCGGGCATGGGGCGCGGGTTCAGGACCTCGCCCACTAGAACGCCTCCCGGTAGGTGCGGTAGACCGCGAAGATCGCGACGGGGATGCCGATCACGGCGCCGATCGCGAACCCGATTCCCACCGACCCGACCAGCCAGCCGACGAGCGCGCCGAGCGCGACGCACACGACGAGGACACCGAGCAGCAAGCCGCCGGCGTTGAGAGGGTCGAGAGTCTGGCGTTCAGCGATAGCGGCAGTGATCATTCCAGGCCGGCGCGAGCTTATCAGCGGGCCCCAACTTCGTGACACGCACAAACGGCGTGGTTAGAGGCGATCACGCCCGGTAAGCCGAAGTTTGTGCGGTCCGGCCGCGGGCCTCGCGCGAGAACCTCCCCGGGGATCCCCCTGAAGGCACCCCTCACCGGTCACACGCATCCGCGTCCGACCTGACGCGGCAGAACCGTTGACGACGTCCGAACGAATGAGCCGCGCCTGCTCTTGCACCCGCATCTCTACGATCGCCCTGTGCGCGTCTGGGTCGACTTCACGAACACCGCCCACGTCCTCGTGCTGCGCCCGCTCGTCGAGGCGCTCGAGGAGGACGGGCACGACGTCGAGCTCACCGCCCGGCCGCTGTCGCACACGGTCGAGCTGCTCGAGGACTGGGGGCACCCCTTCCGCGTGATCGGCCGGCACGGCGGTTCGAACCGCGCGGCAAAGGCGCTCGCGGCCGGGGCCCGCGTCCCGCAGCTCGTCGCGTTCGCGCGCGGCCGCAGGTTCGACCACGCGCTCGCGCACGGTTCCGTCGACCTTCCTCCCGCGGCGCGGATCCTCCGGATTCCGAACGCGACGATGTTCGACTACGAGTGGGCCGTCGCCCAGCACCACCTGAACTGCCGCCTCGCGAACCGCGTCCTCGTCCCGGACGCGATCCCCGAAGAGCGGCTCGCGCGCTACGGGGTGAAGCCGCCCAAGCTCGTCCGCTATCCGGGGCTGAAGGAGGAGTACTACCTCGCCGACTTCGAGCCCGACCCGGGCGTGCTCGACGCGCTCGGAGTCTCCTCGGAGTCGATCCTCGCGGTGATCCGCACCGCGCCCTCGTACGCGACCTACCTCGGCGGGGCCGAGAGCTCGCTCCTCCCCCGGGTGCTCGAGCGGCTCGCCGCCGACGAGCGGACGCAGACCGTCGTCCTCGCCCGCACCCGGGAGCAGCGGGAGGCGACTCGCGCGCTCGACCTTCCGCGTGTCGTCGTGCCCGATCGCGCGGTCGACGGGCGCACGCTCGTCGCCTACGCCGACCTGCTCGTCTCGGCCGGCGGGACGATGAACCGCGAGGCGGCCGTGCTCGGGACGCCCGTGTGGTCGGTCTTCGAGGGCCGGCTCGGCGCCGTCGACGAGCGGCTCGCCGCGGAGGGGCGACTGCGCTTCCTCACGGATCCCGAGCAGCTCGAGATCGCCAAGAAGCCCGAGAACGCCTGGCGGGATCGGACTAAGCGGGACCCGCGGGATCTGCTGCGGTTCGCTTTCGAGTAGCGATCCACACGCCCACGAGCACGATCGCCGCGGCCACGCCCAGGGCAGGCGTGAGCCGCTCGCCAAGGACGAGCGCCGCGAGCGCGATCCCGGAGATCGGCTGGATGAACTGGATCGTCGCGATCCGCTGGATGCCGCCGTGGGCGAGCGCCCAGTACCAGCCGACGTAGCCGACGATCGACGTGAAGACGGCCAGGAAGAGGACGGCGAGCCCACGCCTGCGCGCCGGCGTCCGGGACGCCGTCCGCAGCGAACAGACCGAGTCCGACCGGCGTTACGAGAAGAGCGCCGATCACCACGCCCCAGAACGTGGTCGCCGCCGCGCGGTAGCCGTCCTGGCCGAGCAGCGCCCCCGCGACGTATCCGAGCGCGACGATCAGCGCCGCCGCGAGGATCAGCAGGTCGCCGCCCAGTGTGGGCTCCGCGTCTCCCCCGCCCGAGCGCAGGATCACGACCGCCGCCTCGCCGACGAGCGCGATCCCGCAGCCGAGCATCCACCGGTGCGACGGCCGCTTGCGCTCCACCACCGCCGCGTACGCGCCCGTGAAGACCGGCAGCGCCGCGAGGATGATCGCGGCATGCGTCGCCGACGTTCGGGCCTGGCCGAGCGTGAAGAGGATCGGGAACGCGACGAAGCCGGTCACCGCCGAGACGAAGAGCAGCCAGCGAAGCCGGCTCGCGACCGGGAGCGGCTGGTGCGACGCGAGCAGGATCGGCAGGGCGATGAGCCCGGCGAGCGCGGTGCGAAGCACGGCGACCATGAGCGGCTCGAAGTCCTCGACGGCCAGCCGGGTGACGACCGGCGTCGAGCCCCAGCCGACGTTGACGATGACCGCGACGAAGACGGCGAGCGCGACGCCGCTCGGCGCCGCAACCCGGGCGCTCACTACGGCACGTTCACGGCTAGCGCCGCCCCGCCACGGCCGGCTCCGACGGCTCGGCCACGTCCTCGTCCTGCGCGAACCGGCCGAGCCCGAGCACGCGCAGGTGGCGCGCCTTGAGGATCTCGAGCGTGTAGACCATCCACACGGAGGTCGCGAACACGACGATCCCGACCGCGCCGACGATCAGCGAGTTGCGGAGATCCCACTCGCCGCCCGGCCGCGGCGGCACGAAGCGGACGAGGATCGCCCAGGCCGACAGCAGCGCGGCCCAGAGGTGCAGGTACGCGGCCGTGCGCCGCTGCGAATAGCCGATCCGCATGAACCGGTGGTAGAAGTGGTTGTGGTCGGCCGCCCACGGCTTGCGCCCGTACTTGAGCCGCTTCGCGACCACGAAGGACGTGTCCAGGATGGGCACGGCGAGGACGAGCAGCGGCATGACCAGGGCCACCGTCGCTGCGGTCTTCAGGACGCCCTGCACGGCGACGCACGCCAGCACGAAGCCGAGCGCGAGCGAGCCCGTGTCGCCCATGATGATCCGCGCCGGGTGGTAGTTGTGGCGCAGGAACGCCAGCGTCGCGCCGCAGATCATCGCGGCCAGCGCGGCTGCGTCGACGCGGTCGAACGACGCAGCCAGGATGGCGAACGAGACGGCCGCGATCGAGACGATCCCCGCGGCGAGCGCGTCCAGCCCGTCGATCAGGTTGACCAGGTTCGCGAGGAAGGTGATCCAGAGAATCGTGATCACGATCTCGCCGACCTCGCCGAACTGGAGCGTCCCGAGGAGCGGCAGGTCGAGTCCCTCGAAGCGGACGCCACCGCTCACCGGGATGCAGGCGATCGCGACGACGCCGAGCATCTTGCTCTTCGGCCGCAGCCCGCGGATGTCGTCGTAGAGGCCGAGCAGCGACACGAGCGCCGTCCCGAGCAGGATCCAGCGGAACACGCCGTCGAGCGGAATGAAGATCGCGGCGGGGACGAGGATCCCCACGACGATCGCGAGCCCGCCGACGCGCGGCAGCGGACGGTCGTGGACGCGCGGGCGGTCGCTGTGGCCCGGATCGTCGACCGCGCCGATCCGCGGTGCGAGCCAGGCGGTGGCAGGCGTCAGTACGAGCGTGAGAACGACCGCAATGAGGAATCCCCAGACGACCGCTTCCTCGCTGAAAAGCGCTTCGAGCGAGTCGAAGAAGGTCACCTGGCCAGTATCGCAAAGCCGCTCACCGGCGTTATTGGTGAGAAAACCTTCTTGCTAGCCTTCACGCGCTCTTGCCCGAGGTCACCCCTCCCTCAGCCACGGTGGACTCCACCGCCCCCACGTTCGACGATCGCATCGCCTCGCGGGAGGCGAAAGTCGGGATCGTCGGGCTCGGCTATGCCGGGCTTCCGCTCGGGATGGCGTTCGCCGAGGCCGGATTCGACGTCACGGGGATCGATCTCAACACCGATCGCGTCCAGGCGGTCCGAGATCACGTCTCGTACCTCGTGGACGTGCCCGCCTCGCGCTACGAAGAGCTCGACGGCGATCTGACCGCCACGAGCGACTACAGCGCAGTCGGCGAGCTCGACGCGCTGACCATCTGCGTGCCGACGCCGCTCTCGAAGACGCGCACGCCGGACATCTCCTACGTGGTCGCCGCGGCCGAGTCGGTCGCCGCGAACCTGAAGCCGGGGATGCTCGTCGTGCTCCAGTCGACGACCTACCCGGGGACGACCGACGAGATCGTCCGCCCGATCCTCGAGGCGGCCGGCGCCGTGGTCGGCGAGGACGTCTTCCTCGGCTACGCGCCCGAGCGCGTCGACCCGGGCAACGGCAAGTTCACGATCAAGACGACTCCGAAGCTGGTCGCGGGAGTCACCGAGGAGTGCCGCCGCCGAACGCAGCTCTTGTACTCCCAGATCGTGGACGAGGTCGTCCCGGTTTCGAGCCCGATGGTGGCCGAGACCGCGAAGCTCCACGAGAACACCTTCCGCGCGGTCAACATCGCGCTCGCGAACGAGCTGGCGCTCATCTGCGACAAGCTCGGCATCTCGCCGTGGGAAGTGATCGAGGCGGCATCGAGCAAGCCCTTCGCGTTCCTGCCGCACTACCCCGGGCCCGGCCTGGGCGGGGACTGCATTCCGGTCGTGCCGCAGTTCCTCGCCGCGCGGGTGCGCGAGTACGGCTACTCGCCGCGGCTGATCGACGCGGCGCACGAGATCAACACGAGCATGCCGGGCTTCGTCGTCGGCAAGGTCGCGGACGCGCTGAACGAGGAGGGCAAGCCGGTGAAGGGCTCACGGCTCCTGCTCCTCGGGATGGCGTACAAGGCCAACGTCCACGACACGCGCGAGTCGCCGAGCCTCGAGGTCATGCGCCTCCTGCTCGAGCGCGGCGGCGACGTCGTCATGTGCGACCCGTGGGTCGGCGAGATCGAGCTCGAAGGCGTGACCCACACGAGCGTCGAGTGGACGCGCGCCGAGGTCGAGCGCGCCGACTGCGTCGTGCTGCTCACGGATCACCGGCTCTTCATGGACGAACCGTTGTGGGACGCGGCGCGCTGCATCGTCGATACCCGCGACGTCGTCCCGCCCGGGCCGCACGTCCACACGATCTAGGTACACGCCTGCGTGTGTGCTGGGGTCCCCGGACCCCGCCCACTCGGCTTGAGCCTATTGCGGAAAACGCGCACGTGTGGTGCACGGAAATGCGCCGAAATCGTGCCGAATCGTCCCCAGGCGACGCCGAGCCGCAGGCAGAATCCGCGCGTGGCCGAAACCGACGCCCCTCTGCTCGTCCTCGGCGCCGGCTATCTCGGGGCGGTCCTCGCCGGACAGGCGCTCGACGCGGGCCACGAGGTCGTGCTCGCCGACAACTGGTACGCGACCGACCGCGAGCAGCTCGCCGGGCTCGAGGAGCGCGGCGCCCGGGTCGAGACGGTCGACATCCGCTCGCGGGAGGAGGTCGAGCAGATGCTGGCGCTCGAGCCGTCGCGCGTCTTCCTCCTCGCGGCGCAGGCGAGCCGGCCGGTGTCCGTGCTCGAGCCCGACTACACCGAGGAGACGAACGCGACCGGCGTGCGCCTCGTCGCCGAGCTGACGCGCGCGCCCGTCGTCTTCGCGAGCTCGCTCCACGTGTACGGAACGGGGCTCAGCGGCGACGTCGGCCCGGACTACGCCGTACGGCCCGCAGGGCGATCTCGCGCACCTCTCCAAGATCTACGGGGAGCTCGTCCTGGGGATGCACGCGCGCAGCGCCGGCTTCGGGCTCGCGCTCATGCGGCTCGGGATCGTCTACGGGCCGAGCCCCGCCGAGCACGACCGGCCGGAGTCGCAGACGGTCGTGGACAAGTTCCGCAGGCTCGCCGCCGCCGGGGAGCCGCTGACCGTCGACGACGGGAGCGCTGCGATCGGCGTCGTCCACGTCGACGACGCAGCGCGGATCCTGCTCGAGAGCGAGCCCTCGGGGATCGACGCGCACAACGTCGCCGCGGAGACGGTCACGGTCGGCGGAATCGCCGCGCTTGCACAGGGCGATGACCCCGGCGCCGCCCCCGATCTGCGCTACCCGAGCCCGTTCGAGTACCGGCGCACCGTCGCGGACTACCTGCGCCCGTGAGGCTCCTCGTCACCGGCGCGACCGGGTTCCTCGGCTCGCGCACCGCGGACCTCCTCGAGGAGCGCGGCCACGAGATCGTCCGGCTCGCACGCCCCGACGGGCGCCCGCGCGCCGCCGCGGACGAGACGAAGCTCCTCCGCGTGGACGCCGGCGACCCCGAGGCGCGCGCATTGCTCACAGGGTGCAGCGGCGTCCTCCATTTCGCGGGCGTGCCGAACCCGACGGCCGCAGCCGCCGACCCCGCTCGCGCCGTGCGCGAGAACGCCGGCACGACGCTGAATCTCCTCGAGGGCTGCCTCGAGCACGGCTGCGGCCTCGTCTACCCGTCCACGGCGCGTGTCCTCGTCGAGCCGGCGCCCGACGTGTACGCGATCTCGAAGCGCCTCGGCGAGGAGGTCTGCCGCACCCACTCCGCGCCCGCGACGATCGTGCGGCTCACCTCGGTCTTCGGGCCGGGGCAGGTCGCCCACGAGGGAGCGACGGGCGCGATCGCGAGCTTCGCCGCGGCCGCGCTCGCCGGCGAGCAGATCACGATTCCCGGCGACCCGGCGCGCACGCGCGACTTCGTCCTCGCCGACGACCTCGCGCCGATGTTCGAGCGCATCGTTGCCGACGGGATCTGGAACGAGACCTTCACGGCGGCGCGCGGCGAGACCGCGTCGCTCCTCGAAACCGCCGAGCTCGTGCGGGCTGCAGCGGGCGCCGACATCGAGATCCGCACGCCGGGAGGCGACCTCGCACCCGGCGAGAACGAGTCGTATGAGGCCGATCCGCCGCCGCCGCAACTAGGCTTGGAGCTGCGTCCGTTGAAGGAGGGAATCGAGCTCTATGTCGAATGGCTCCGCAACGCTACGCGTCTATGAATGACGCGCCGCGCGACGCGCGCTCTGCCGCTATACCACTCCTCAAGGCGGCGCCTGACGCAGCCCAGATCGCCGAGCGCCTCGAGGACGGCCCCTGGCGCGGGCTCGAGATCGCGCTCATGCCGCAGCACGTCGCCGACGACGCCGCGACCGAGGCGGCGATCGAGGCCGTTCGAGCCGGAACCGAAGGACTGACGCTCACCGCCGAGGCGCCCGTGTCATGGCCCAGCGGCGCGTTCGTCTCCGTGGACAAGCTGACCGACGAGGCGCGGGCCTGCATCGTGCGCAGCGCCGACTTCGCGGCCGCGATCGGCTCCCCCGTTCTCACCATCCACCTCTACGCCCCGGTCTCGCCGGACGAGTTCCGCACCGCACCGCCGCTCGACGAGGACGCGATCCAGCAGTTCCTGCGCTTCTACGCCCTGACGTGCCTCGACCGCGGGGTGATGCCGCTCATCGAGAACGTCCCGCCCGTCCTGCGCATGCGCGTCGGCGGCGTCTTCCTCTCGCAGATCGGCGGCCACTGGCGCGACCTGCGCCGCTGGCACGCGCGCGTCCCCGAGCTGCGGTTCACCTTCGACACCTCGCACGCCGCGCTCTTCCGCAACTTCGCCACGTCGTACGGCTCGCTCTTCGGGATCGACTCCGACGAGGAGCTCGGCCTCGAGACCTACGTCGAGGAGCTCGGGCCGACGCTCGAGGTCGCCCACGTCTCCGATGCGCACGGCCTGCTCGGCGAGGGCCTTCCGATCGGCTCCGGCGAGCTCGACCTCACGCCGGTCATGCGGCGCCTCGGCGAGCTCTGCAAGTTCGTCGTCTCGGAGATCAACGAGCCCGAGCCGGCGCGCTCGCCCGACATGAAGGCCGGCTACCGGCTGCTCGAGCGCGCGTTCAACGAGCCCATCCCGGGCGAGCTGTCCCGGCCGCCGCGCCGCCTGCCGCCCGAGAGCCTCGACTGGGCCACCGTGCTCGAGCGCCGCGACCCGGTTCCCGCGCTGCTCGAGCTGCAGGAGCGCTTCGGCGGACGCCGCGTGCTCATCACCGGCGGCGCCGGATCGATCGGGCGGCAGCTCACCACGTTCCTCGGAGGCTTCCGCCCGGAGCGCGTAACGCTTGTCGACGGCCACGAGGCCGGGCTCACCGCCGACCGCCGGGCCCGCGAGGACGCCGAGCTGGCGCACATGCGCTACGTCCTCGCCGACGTGCGCGACACCGGCCGCATCGAGCGCCTCGTGGCCGAGGAGCGCCCCGACGTGATCTTCCACCTGGCCGCGTACAAGCACGTGGACTGGGCCGAGCTCTACCCCGACGAGTTCGTGGACACGAACCTCCAGGGAAGCTGGAACGTCCTGCGCGCAGCCGACCACGCCGGGGTGGACACGGTGATCGTCGCGTCCACCGACAAGGCAGCGCTGGCGACGAGCTTCTACGGTAAGACGAAGCGCCTGATGGAGCAGCTGACGGCGTTCTCGGCCCGCGAGGCCGGCGCCCGGCGCGCCGCGGTGCGGCTCGTGAACGTCCTCGGAAGCGCGGGCAGCGTGTCGGAGCTCTTCCTCAAGCAGGCGCGCGCCGGACTGCCGCTCACGGTCACCGACGCCGGGATGGTGCGCTACTGGATCTCCACGCCGCATTCCGCCGCGCTCGTGGCGCAGAGCGCGCTGCTCGCGACTCAGGGCGCACAGCTCACGACGGCCGGCGACGCGACCACGCTGACGGTCGGCGAGCTGGCCGAGCGGATCTGGAAGAACGCCGGCCGTTCCGGCGCGCCGGCGATCGACGTGGTCGGCATCCGGCCCGGCGAGGTGATGGCCGAGGTGCTGGTCGGCCCCGGCGAGACGCTCGCGGCCGAGCGCTACCAGGGCGTCACGGCGATCGAGGGCGAGATCCCGACGGCCGCGCCGTCCTTCGCGCTCGAGCACCTGCCGGAGAACGGCTCCCGCGAGGAGAACCGCGTCGCGTGGAACCAGGCGCTCTCGCGGCCCGGGCTCTCTCAACCCCGTGGCCCGGTAGCTACTTCGTGCCGAAGAGCCGGTCGCCGGCGTCGCCGAGGCCCGGGAGGATGTAGCCCTTGTCGTTCAGCTCGCGGTCGATCGACGCGACCACGATCGGCACGTCGGGATGCTCGGCCTGCATGTGCTCGACGCCCTCGGGCGCGGCGATCAGGGCGATCAGGCGGATGCTCTCAGCGCCCGCGGCCTTCACGAGCCCCGTCGCGTAGGCGGTCGAGCGGCCGGTCGCGAGCATCGGGTCGAGCAGGATCACGTCGCGCGACGCGATGTCGTTCGGCAGCTTCACGTAGTACTCGACCGGCTGGAGCGTGTCCTCGTCCCGGTAGAGGCCGATGAAGCCGACCCGCGCGCCCGCGACGAGCGAAAGGACGCCGTCGAGCATCCCGATCCCGGCCCGCAGGATCGGGCAGATCGCGACCTTCTTCCCGGAGATCCGCTGGACGATCGTGCGCTCGAGCGGCGTCGAGATCTCGATCTCCTCGGTGGCGAGATCCTTGGTCGCCTCGTAGGTGAGGAGGACGGTCAGCTCGTTGACGAGGTTGCGGAACATCTGCGTCGTCGTCGACGCGTCGCGCAGCAGGCCGACCTTGTGCTGGACGAGCGGGTGCGTGACCTCGGTGACCGAGCTCACGGCGTGAACGAGACGTAGCCGCGGAACCCCGGGTAGAGCGGATGCTTCTCGCAGAGCGCGTCGCTCCGTGCGACGAGCGCGTCGATGTCGGCGTCGGCCGAAAGCGCGTCGAGGATGATCGCGCCGACCTCGGTGAAGTCGTCCTCGGCGAACCCGCGCATCGTTGCGGCAGGCGTGCCGAGCCGGATCCCCGACGCGACCGTCGGCGGCCGCTCGTCGAACGGCACCGTGTTGCGGTTCGCGGTGATGTTCACCTCGGCGAGGCGATCCTCGGCGTCCTTGCCCGTCCACTCGCTGCGGCGCAGGTCGATCTGGACGAGATGCGTGTCGGTTCCGCCGGTGAGGAGGTCGAGCCCGCCCTCGTCGAGCTTGGCGGCGAGCGCGTCGGCGTTCGCGCGAACCTGGCGCTGGTAGACGCGGAACCCCTCGGAGGCGGCGATCTTGAAGCAGGTCGCCTTGGCCGCGATCGTGTGCATGAGCGGCCCGCCCTGCATCCCGGGGAAGACGGCCTTGTCGAGCGCCTGCGCGTGCTCCTCCTTGCAGAGCACGAACCCGGAGCGCGGGCCGGCCAGCGTCTTGTGCGCCGTGGACGTGACGAAGTCGCAGTGCGGAGTCGGGTTCGGGTGGAGCCCCGCGGCGACGAGCCCGGCGATGTGGGCCATGTCGCAGAGGAGGAGCGCGCCGACCTCGTCGGCGATCTCGCGGAAGCGCTCGGCCTCGATCGTGCGCGGGTACGCGGAGGCGCCGCAGACGATCATCTTGGGCCGGTGCTCCTCGGCCATCCGGCGAACCTCGTCGAAGTCGATGAGGCCCGACTCGCGCTCGACCCCGTAGGTCGCGACGTCGTAGAGCCGCCCGGAGAAGTTCACCTTGTGCCCGTGGGTCAGGTGCCCGCCGTGGTCGAGGCGCATCGCCAGGATCGTGTCCCCGGGCTGGAGCGCCGAGAAGTAGACGGCCATGTTCGTCTGCGCGCCCGCATGGGGCTGCACGTTCGCGTGCTCGGCGCCGAAGAGCGCCTTCACGCGGTCGATCGCGAGCTGCTCGATCTCGTCGACGACCTCGCAGCCGCCGTAGTAGCGGCGGCCCGGATAGCCCTCGGCGTACTTGTTCGTCGGAACGCTCGCCTGGCCCTCGAAGACCGACGGCCAGGTGAAGTTCTCCGACGCGATCAGCTCGATCTGCCCCCGCTGGCGCTCGAGCTCCCGGCCGATCAGCTCGACGATGTCGGGATCGATCTCGGCGAGCGTCGCCTCGCGGAGATCCTGGAACGTCTGCTCCGAAACGGCCACTCGGGCACACTACCTCGCCCGTACCTCGAACGAGGGATAGGTCGTTTCACCTAGGAATGCTGACCGCAGCCGCCCCCATCGCACTGCTTCTCGCGGCCATCGTGGGCCCGCTCGTGTGGGAGTACACCGGGCTGCGGCGCGACTGGGGCGTCAGCCGGCTCGGCGCCGTCGCGCTCACCTCGACGCTCTTCCCGTCGGTGGGAATCGGGCTCGCGATCTCGCTTCCGCTCGAGGGAACGCCGGCGGTTCGCTGGCTCGTCGCGGTCGCGGTCACCATCGCGACGTACTCGCTCGCTCTGGCCGCGCTTCGGCCTAGCGAAGCGCCGCAGCGATCTTCGTAAGCGTCTCCTCCGCGGAGACCGCGCCTTCTCGCAGGATCTTCGGCTCGTCCCCGGTCAGGTCGACGACCGTGGACGCCGTCCCCGGCAGCGTTCCCGCGTCGATGTAGACGGTGACCGACCGGCAGAGCTGCTCGGGGATGTCGGCCAGACGGCACGGATCGGGCCCCCCGTGCAGGTTCGCGCTCGTGGCTGCGACGGCACCGGCGCGCTCGACCACCGCACGTGCGTCGGCCGGGAGGTCCGGCACGCGGATCCCGATCGTGTCCGGCCGCTCCCCGGCCAACCAGGCGAAGCGCTTGGCCGGGTTGCGCAGCACCAGCGTGAACGGGCCCGGAAGAAGCGAGCGCGCGGCGACGGCCGAGCGGCCGCGCAGCTCCGGAATGCAGTCGAGGATCGCGTCGAGATCGGCAGCCAGGAGGGCGATCGGCATCCCCTCGTCGCGGCCTTTGAGCCTCGCGAGCTTGCGTGCCGGCGCGGAGCGGAAGGCGTCCGCGCAAAGGCCGTACACCGTGTCCGTCGGGAGCACGACGACGTCGCCCGCCTTGAGCGCCGCCACGGCGGCCTCGACGTTCATCCGAGCCGTCCTTCGACGACGCGCTGGGCGCCGAAGAGGTCGCGCGTGATCGTGACGTCCGCGTAGCCGAGCTGCGAAAGCGTGATGGCCGTGTCGCCCGCGCGCTCCTGCGCGGTCTCGAGGACGAGCGCTCCGCCCGGGCCGATGACGTCGCGTGCGGCGGTCGCGATCGTCTCCTCGAAGCTCCCGAAGATCGCGAGGTGCGGCTCCCAGTCGACGATCTCCGGCTGCAGCGGTTCGTCCGAGAGCACGTACGGCGGGTTCGAGACGACGAGATCGAACGGGCCCGTGACGCCGTCCAGCAGGTCGCCCTGCCGGAGCTCGACGTCGAGGCCCGTGCGCTCGCGATTCTCCTCGGCCAGGGCGAGGGCGTCCTCGGAGACGTCGATCGCGGTGACTCGGGCGCCCGGATGCTCGTCGGCGATCGCCAGCGCGATCGCCCCCGTCCCGGTTCCGACGTCGACGACCCGCGGCTCGGCGAGGCCGGCGATCAGCGCCAGGCACCGCTCGACGGTCGTCTCGGTCTCCGGTCTCGGAATGAGCGCGCGGCGGTCGACCTTGAGCGTCAGCCGCCGGAACCCCCATTCGCCGACGACGTACTGCAGCGGCTCGCGGGCTACGCGGCGCGCGACCAGCTCCTCGAGCGCGTCCGGGTCGATCTCGGCCTCGCTCACCGCCACCTCCGACCGCGAGACGCCGGCGACGTGCGCGACGAGGATCTCGGCGTCGGTGCGCGGATCCGGGACGCCCGCCGCGTCCAGGCGCGCCTCCACGGCGGCGACGGCGACCCGCGGGTTCAAGCGAGTGCGGCCGACTCGAGCGCCTGCCGCCGCGCCTCGGCAGCGAGCGCTTCGGTGAACTCGTCCAGCTCGCCCTCGAGCACGCGGTCGAGCTGGTGGACGGTCAGCTTCACGCGGTGGTCGGTGACGCGGCTCTCCGGATAGTTGTACGTGCGGATCTTCTCGGAGCGCTCGCCGCCGCCGATCTGCGACCGGCGCTGTGCGGAGAGCTCAGCCTCTTGCCGCTGGCGCTCCAGCTCGAGGAGCCGCGCCCGCAGCACGCGCATCGCCTTCGTCTTGTTTTGCAGCTGGGACTTCTCGTCCTGCATGGCGACCACGACGCCCGTCGGGAGATGGGTGATCCGAACGGCCGAGTCGGTCGTGTTCACGCTCTGGCCACCGGGGCCGGTCGAGCGGTACACGTCGATCTTCAGGTCGTTCGGGTCGATCTCGACCTCGACCTCCTCGGCCTCGGGCATCGCCGCCACGGTCGCCGTGGAGGTGTGGATGCGCCCCTGCGACTCGGTCTCGGGGACGCGCTGGACGCGGTGCGTGCCGCCCTCCCACTTGAAGATCGAGAACGCGCCGTCGCCCTTCACGGCGAACGTGACCTCCTTGTAGCCGCCGACGTCCGACGCGCTCGATCCGAGCACCTCGGTCTTCAGGCCGCGCCGCTCGGCGTAGCGCTGCAGCATCCGGAAGACGTCCCCGGCCCAGAGCGCGGCCTCGTCGCCGCCGACGCCCTGGCGCACCTCGACGATCACGTCGCGCGAGTCGTCCGGATCGCCGGCGATGAGCGCGAGCTTCAGCTCCTCTTCGAGCTCCTCGAGGCGCGTCTCCAGCCCGGGAACCATCTCGGCCAGATCGGCGTCATCGCTCGCGTCGGCGAGGTCGGCCTGCACCCCCCGCCATTCCTGCGCGAGCTTCCACGGCCCCTCGAGATCCTTGAGCCGCCGCCCCACCTCGGCGGCCGAGTTGCGGTCGGCGAAGACGGCAGGGTCGGACATGCGCTCCTGCGCATCCGCATAAGAGCGCTCCAGTTCCTCGACGAGGGGCTCGATCCCAGCCATGAAGCCAGGATATCTTCGCCGCCGCGACCGGCCTGGCGGGCGCGGCTCACCGGCGCCCTCTCACCGGATGATCTTCCGCCGGTCGAAGTCGTTTGTCCGCGAAGCGGGCGAGACTTCGAGCGGCTGATTAGGCCATGACTTCGACTTTGCGCTCGTCGGGCGCGGCGCGGCCCTCGAGACGCAAGACCTCACGGAGCGCCCGGATGGAGACCTCGATCTGGTCGAGGCTCGGCTCGCGGGTCGTGAGGCGCTGGAGCCAGAGACCCGGCGCCAGGATCGTGCGGAGAATCGGGTTGTTCGGGTGCTTCCCGGCGAAGCGGATCACCTCGTAGGCGAGGCCCGCGATGACCGGGAGGAGCAGGATGCGCGTGACGATCAGCCACTGCCAGTCGAGCCGCCCGAAGAAGGCGAAGACGAAGATCGCGATCACCATCACGTAGAGCAGGAAGGCGGTTCCGCAGCGCACGTGGATCAGGCTGTACGTCTGCACCCGCTCGGGCTCGAGCTCGTCTCCGGCCTCGAGCGCGTTGATCGCCTTGTGCTCGGCGGCGTGGTACTGGAACACGCGCTTCAGGTCGGGGAGCATCGAGATGAGGAGCAGGTAGCCGATGAAGAGCCCGACGCGGATGAGGCCCTCGACGACCACGAAGGAGTAGTTGCCCTCGACCGGCAGCCAGTTCGTGATCAGCGCCGGCGAGACCTTGAAGAGCAGGAGCGCGAAGCCGATCGCGACCGCGAAGGCGAAGAAGAGCTGGCCGCGCGAGAGCTCGGTCTGGACGTCCTCGCCCTCCTCGCCCTCCTCCTGGGCCGCGTAGTTCGCGGAGATGGCGAGCGCGCGGAAGCCGATCGTGAGGCTCTCGCCGAGCGCGACGACGCCGCGGATGACGGGAATGCGCGCCCACTTGTGGCGCAGCGAGAACGCGCGGATCGGCTGGTTCACCTCGGCGATCTCGCCGTCGGGCTTGCGCACGGCGACCGACCAGGCGGACGGGCTGCGCATCATCACGCCCTCGAGCACGGCCTGGCCGCCGATCGGCGCAGAGGCCGTCAGCGGGAGTGCGCGCAGGATCCGTCGGAAGGCCGCCATCAGTCCATTATCGGGCCGAGACCCATTCGCTTGAGCGTTTCCGCTCAGCGACGCGGCTGCCCGGCGCGCTCGAGCCGGCGCTGGAACCGCTCGACGCGGCCTCCGGTATCCATGAGCTTCTGCTTGCCGGTGTAGAACGGATGGCACTCGGAGCAGATCTCGACACGCAGCTCGGACTTGGTCGAGCGCGTCTGGAACGAGTTCCCGCAGGAACAGGTCACGGTGGCGAGCATGTACTCCGGGTGAATGTCAGCCTTCATCTCGACCCAGGATACCAGCCGCCGTTTGGGCCGCGACGTTGCCGCCGGAGACGATCACGACCACCGTTTTCCCCTCGATCGAGGGGATCTTCCCGGCCAGGAGCGCGCCCGTTCCCGCGGCCGCGGCGGGCTCCACGGCCAGCTTGGCGCGCTGGTAGAGGAAGCGGAACCCGTTCTCGATCTCGGCCTCGGTGACGAGCTTGAGCTCGTCGAGGAGCTCCTGGCAGACGAGCAGGCAGCGCTCGCCGGCGTGCGGCGCGTTCAGGCCGTCGGCGACCGACACCGGCGTCATCTCGACCGGCCTCCCGGCGACGAGCGCCCGGTGCATCGCGTCGGAGCCGTCGGGCTCGATCCCCACGACGCGCGCGTCCGGCCTCGCCTCCTTCACGCCGACGAGGACGCCGGAGATGAGCCCGCCGCCGCCTATTGGGCAGACGACGACCTCGACGTCGGGGCAGTCCTCGACCAGCTCGAGCCCGAGGGACGCGTGCCCGGCGATCACCGTGTCGTCGTCGAAGGGATGGACGAACGTGCGGCCCTGGGCGGCGAACTCCGCGGCGCGGGCGAACGCCCCGGCCGGGTCGGCGGCCTCCTGGTCGACCGTTCCGCCGTAGCCCTGCACGGCCGCGACCTTGAGCGCGCTCGCGCCCTGCCACATGCAGACGAGCGCGTCGATCCCTTCGAGCGCAGCGCCGTAGGAGACGGCGGCCGCGGCGTTCCCGGCCGAGACCGTGACCACGCCGCGCTCGCGCTCCTCCGCGGTCAGCGACGCGAGCTTCGCGAGGATCCCGCGCGGCTTGAACGAGCCGGTGCGCTGGAAGAGCTCCGCCTTGAGGAAGACGTTCGCCCCGGTTTCGCGCGAGAGCGTCGCCGAGCTGAACATCGGCGTCCGGTGAAGTCGTCCGCTGATGGAAGCGGCGGCGCGCCGGACCGCTTCGGGCGCGATCGGAGAGGTCACATCACCGAGTACTCGGGGCCCGAGCCGCCCTCCGGCGGGGTCAGGCGGCCGCCCTTGGCGGTGATCGCGCCGCACTGCACGCAGTTGGACGGCGTCACCTCGACGGTGACGAGCCCGTCCTCCGCGGCGCCGCCCAGTTCGTACACGTGCGCGGGGCACATGTGCACCCACGCCTCGGCGACCTCGGGGGCGACCGTGTGCTGGATCCGGATGTGGCTCGGCGCGTCGTCGCGCGTCTTGTTTCCGCTCAGGTAGACGCTCGAGAGCTTGTCGAAGGTCAGCTTTCCGTCCGGGGCCGGGTACTTCGCCGCCCGCGTGCCTACCGCGAGCGGAGCATCGGTGTCGGCCTCGAGCTTCGCGTTGCCCGGCGGGAAATGGCCGCCGCTCGTGATCGAGATGGCCGCACGGAGCCCCCCGCTCCAGAACCCGTGCTTGAACGCCGGCCGCACGTTGCGGACACGCTTCAGGTCGCTCCAGACGAAGCTCTTCTTCAGCGCCGCGTCGTAGCCGGAGAGCGCGCCCGGCGACCACGAGGTCTGCCCCGGCGCGACCGCGGCGACCGCCGTTTCCGCGGCGAGCTTCCCCGACGTCATCGCGTAGTGGATGCCCTTCAGCGCGGGCACGTTCACGAGCCCGGCGCCGTCACCGACGATCATCCCGCCCGGGAAATGGAACTTGTCCGGCAAGGACAGGAACCCGCCCTCGGGAATCGTCTTCGCGCCCCAGGCGATCCGCTCGCCGCCGGCGAGGATCCGCTCGACCTTCGGGTGCGTCTTCAGCTGCTGGAGCAGGTCGTGGACGGAGAGCGTCGCGTCCGCGGCGTCGAGGCCGACGACCATGCCGAGCGTCACGCGGTTCTCGCCCATCGGATAGATGAAGCTCCCGCCGAACTCGCGGTGCTTCTTGCCGCCGCGCAGCGGCCAGCCCATCGTGTGGATCACGCGGTCGAGCGGCTTGGCGACGTTCCAGACCTCCTTGACGCCGAGCGCCCAGACCTGCGGCTTCGACTGGAGACCGAAGCGCTCGAGCGCGACGCCGGTGAGATGGCCCGCGGTCCCCTCGGCGAGGATCGTGACGCGGGCGCGCAGGTCGGAGCCGGGCTCGAAGTTCGCGAGCTCCTCCCCGTCCTTGCCGCGGCCCTTGTCGCCCGTGCGCACGCCGACGACGCGGCCGCTCTGCACGAGCAGATGCGTCGCGGACGTCTCCGGCACGATCGTGACGCCGAGCTCCTCGGCGCGCTCGGCCAGCCAGCGGCCGATCTCGTCGACCGACGCCACCCAGTTGCCGTGGTTCCACATCGGCGGCGGCGCCGGGATACGGATCGAGCCGCTGCGACGCAGGTAGTAGACGCCCTCGCTCTCGACCGGCGCGATGAACGGCATGTCCTCGGTGAGCATGCCGGGGAAGAGCTTGCGGAACGCCCGCGGATTCACGACCGCGCCGGAGAGGAGGTGCGAGCCGGGCGCCTTGCCCTTCTCCACCACCGCGATCGGCACGTCGCCGAGCCGGTCGGCCAGCTCCGGGCGCTCCTCGAGGAGCTGCGCGGCGCGAATCGCCGCGGCGAGACCGGCCGGGCCGCCGCCGACGATCAGGATCCCGACATCGATGCGCTCGTCGGCCGGGTCGGTCGACTCGGCGATGAACTCGTTGACGTCGTAGGGCGGTGGGAACTCGGAAGGCTTCATGGCGAGCGCGGATTATCCCTTGCGCGCGCGGACGAGCTCCGTGAGCTTGGGCACGATCGCGTGCAGGTCGCCGACGACCGACAGGTCGGCGTACTCGAAGATCGGGGCGTTCGGATCCTTGTTGATCGCGACGACCGTGCCGGAGCTCTGCATCCCGACCTTGTGCTGGATCGCGCCCGAGATTCCTGCGGCGATGTAGAGCTTCGGCGAGACGGTCTTGCCGGTCTGGCCGACCTGCGTCGCGTACGGGTACCAGCCGGCGTCGACCACCGCCCGGGTCGCCGCGACGGCGCCGCCGAGCTCCTTCGCGAGCTCCTCGAGGAGCGCGAACTTGTCCGGCTCGCCGAGGCCGCGCCCGCCGGCGACGATCACGTCGGCGTCCTCGATCGACGGGCCGCTCGCCTCCTCGTGGGCGCGCTCGAGCATCTTCGTCGCCTGCGACCAGTCCTGGACGGAAACGGACACATCCACGACCTCGGGATTTCCTTGGCCGCCGGTCTCCGCCGGCTCGTACGTGCCGGAGCGGATGAGCGCGATGCGCGGCTCGGTCGTCCAGCCGACCTCCGCAAGCACGGAGTCGCCGAGCGCGGGACGCGTGCCGACGACCTTGCCGTCGCGTTCCTCCAGGGCGACGAGATCCCAGTTCAGGCCTGCGCCCAGGCGCGCGGCCAAGCCCCGACGCCACGTCGGCGCCGAGCACCGTCGCGGCGAACAGCACGGTCGTGGCGCCGCTCTCGCGGACGACGTCGGCGAGCACGTCGACGCGCGGCTGCGGCAGCGGATCGGCGAGCGCCGCGTCGTCGGCGACGTAGACCTTGGCGGCGCCGTACGCGCCGAGCCCGTCGGCCAGCGGGCGAACGCCCTCGCCGAGCAGCACCGCCGAGACGTCGCCGTCGAGGCCGCCCGCGTTCGCAAGCACCCCGAGCGAGCCCTTGGCCGCCTCGCCCTCGTGGTGCTCGACGAAGACGAGGACGCTCATACGAGCTTTCGCTCCGCGAGGAAGGCGACGATCTGCTCCGCCGAGGAGCCGCCGTCGTCCTCGATGCGCTGGGTGTCGCCGCGCGAAGGAGGCGGCGAGGCCGAGAGGACTTCCGTCCGCGACCCGTCCGGCCCGGCGTCTCCGGCGTCCACGCCGAGATCGGCCAGCGTGACGGTGTCGGTCGGCTTCTTCTTCGCGCCCATGATCCCCTTGAGCGACGGGTAGCGCGGCTGGTTGATCGCATCCGAGACGGCGACCAGCGCGGGGAGCGGCGCCTCGAGGACGTCGTACCCGTACTCGGTCTGGCGCTTCGACTTCACCGTGCCGTCGCCGAGCTCGAGCGTCGCCGCCTGCGACACGAGCGGCAGCTGGAGCCGGTCGGCGAGCGCGGCCCAGAGGACGGCGCCGTCGGAATCGCCGGCCTGCTGGCCGAGCAGCACGAGGTCGGGGGTTTCCTTCCGGATCGCGGCGGCCAAAACCGTCGATGTGGCGAGGAGATCGGATCCTGCGGCGCCGTCGTCCGTCACGAGCACGACCCGGTCGGCGCCCATCGCGAGCGCCTTGCGCATCGACTCGGCCGCCTTCGCGGGCCCCATCGAGAGCACGACGACCTCGGTCTCCGGGTCGGCGTCCTTCACCTTCAGAGCCTCCTCGAGCGCGTGCGCGTCGAACTCGTTCAACGCCCCTTCGCCGCTTCGATCGAGCCGAAGGGTCGAGGGATCGAGCCGTCGTGCCGATGACGCCTCGGGGACTTCCTTCACACAGACCGCGATCTTCACGGCGCCGAGCATACCCACCGCGTTCCTTACAGAACGCTGTAGGTCGCTTTGGTACCGTCAGCCCCTTCGCGCACGACCGGAGCCTCATGCTCACTAGCCACCGGACGACAGCACGAAGCACCCTTCTCGCACTCCTCATCGGCGGGCTGCTGGCCGGACCCGCAAATGCGGCGGTGCCGCAGAAGCTCCTCTTCCCGATCGTGGGGAAGACGACCTACCAGAACGATTTCGGCGATCCGCGCGGCGACCACCGCCATGCCGGGAACGACCTGATGGCCGACCGCGGCTCGCCCGTCGTGGCCGTCGAGGCGGGGAAGGTGCGGATCTACCGCGGCTCCTCCTCGGCCGGCTGCATGCTCTATTTCTACGGCGACAGCGGCACGGACTACTACTACATCCACCTGAACGACGACCTGACGAAGAAGGACGACAACCGGGCGCGGAACTGCCGCCTCGGAGTCGCCTACGCGAAGGGCCTGAAGAACAACATGCACGTGCGGGCGGGGGCGCTCATCGGCTACGTCGGGAACTCGGGCGACGCACGCGGGATCTCGCCCCATCTCCACTTCGAGCTCCATCCGAGGGGCAAGCGCGCCGTGTCGCCGTACAAGTGGCTGAAGAAGGCGTCCCACCTGCTCTACGCGACGGAGCAGAACGTGAACCAGGTGCGGCTTGCACTCGTCGGAACGGTCAAGCCGGTTGCGGACAAGACCCGCTTCCGCCTCGCGGTCGAACGCGTCTACGTGGCGAACGGCTGGCGCGGGAAGCCGCGGGCGCGCGCGGTCACGCTGAGCCTCGACCCGAACGTCGTCGTCGAGCGTCTCCAGAAGGACGGGAGGTTCGCCCCCGCTCAGCTGGCGAAGGCCCAGGAGTCCGAGCGCGTGACCGCTTTGACGCCCTCGTTCAAGCCGACGCTCGCGACGCAGCTCGCTCCGCCGATGAAGCTGATCGCCGCCAAGATCCGCCTGCGCGGACTCGCGCCCTAGTCGGGCTCGGCGAAATAAGCCTGAGCCGCCGGGCCGCGCTGGACGGCGGAGACGTATTCCGCCGAACCCTCCTAGAGCGCGCTTCTGAGCTCTCGCGCGGCGGCCTCGGGATCCGCCGCGTCGCCGATCGCGCGGACCACTGCGATTCTCGTCGCGCCCGCCTCGACGACCGACTCGACGTTCGTGCGGTCGATCCCGCCGATCGCGAACCACGGCTGCGTCGCGTTCGCGGCGGCGTAGCGCACGAGGTCGAGGCCGACCGCCGCGCGGCCCTCCTTCGTCGGCGTGGCATGGACGGGGCCGACGCCGATGTAGTCCGCCTCGGCCGCGTCGATCTCCTCGGGCGCATGCGTGGAGAGCCCGACCGAGACGCCGAAGCTGCGGGCTTGCCGTGTCGGGATGTCGTCCTGGCCCACGTGAACGGCGTCCGCACCGGCGAGCAGGGCCAGGTCGGGACGGTCGTTCACCACCAGCGGCACGGCCAGGCGGTGCGTGATCTCCCGTGCCTCGTGCAGCGCCTCGAGCAGCGCACCGTCGAGGAGCCCGCGCTCGCGGATCTGGATCACGTCGACGCCGCCGAGCACCGCGGCCTCGAGGAAGTCGGCGAGATCGGGCCGGACGCCCGTGACGAGGTACAGGCGGCGATCTGCGAAGAGATCAGCCACCGGCCACCGGGCGTGCGACCACGAGCTTGTCGCCTTCCGCGAGCTGCGTGTCCCCGTACGCGGCGCGCTCGACCGGCTCGCCGTTTCGCTCGACCAGCGTGAACCGCGCGCCGAGCCCGAGGCGCTCGATCAGCCGCTCGACGGTCTCCCCGTGCTCGAGCTCGTGATCGTGTCCATTGACCGTGCAGCTGCTCATCGTGTGACGAGCCCCGTCGTCGGGCTCGACGGCTGAGCCGTCTCGTGCTCCTCCATGACGCCCGCGAGGAACGCGGCCCGGCCGGCCTCGACGCCGAGCGCGAACGCCCGCGCCATCGCGACCGGGTCGGACGCGTGCGCGATCGCCGTGTTCACGAGCACCGCGTCGGCGCCCATCTCCATCGCGTCTGCGGCCTGCGAGGGCGAGGCGAGCCCGGCGTCGACCACGACCGGCACCTCGGCCTGCTCGATGAGGATCCGGATCGAGTCGCGCAGCTTCAGCCCGCGCCCGCGTCCCGATCGGCGCGGCGAGCGGCATGACCGTCGCGCAGCCGACCTCCTCGAGCTTCTTCGCCAGCACCGGGTCCGGGAGGACGTACGGCAGCACCGTGAACCCGTCCTCGACCAGCGTGGCCGCGGCGCGCAGCGTCTCGGCGCCGTCCGGGAGCAGGTAGCGCTGGTCGGGGATGACCTCGAGCTTGATCCAGTCGGGCAGCCCGCCGGCGCGCGCGAGCCTGGCGATCCGCACGGCCTCCTCGGCCGTCTCGCACCCGGCGGTGTTCGGCAGCAGGAGGATGTCCTCCGGGAGGAACGTGGTGATGTCCTCGTCCCGCGCGTCGAAGTCGATCCGCCGCACGGCGACGGTGACCATCTCGCAGCCGGACGCCGTGACGGCGTCGCGCATCGTCTCGAACGAGTCGTACTTCCCGGTCCCGGTGATCAGCCGCGACCTGAATTCGCGCCCGGCGATCGTGAGGTTGTCCATGTCGGCTCCCTTCGCTGGCATGACCCAGATCAGGTTCTGCGGTCGCGGCCTGCGTGGCCGCCTCTCAGCCTCCGGCAGAGGCTCCCGTGTGGTCTTCCGATGCTAGCGACCCGTGAAGTTCGCGGGCCGCTTCTCGGCGAACGCGGTCATGCCCTCGGTCTGGTCTTCCGTCGCGAAGAGCTCGGAGAAGAGCCGCGCCTCGGTCTCGAGGTTCTCCGCGTGGTCGCCCTGGAGCGCCAGGTTGCACGCCTCCTTGCACGCGGCGAGCGCCAGCGGGCCCTTGGAGACGAGCACCTCGCCGAGCTCGCGCACCTTGGCCATGAGCTCCTCGGGCGGATGCACCGCATCGACGAGGCCGTGGGCCAGAGCCTCGTCGGCGCCGACGATCCGGCCCGTGTAGCAGAGGTCCTTCGCGAACCCGAGCGTGGTCGCGCGTGCCAGGCGCTGCGTCCCGCCCCAGCCGGGGATGACGCCGAGGTTCACCTCGGGCTGGCCGAGCTTGGCCGTGGAGGACGCGATGCGGAGATCGCACGCCAGAGCAAGCTCGCAGCCGCCGCCGAGCGCGAAGCCGTTGATGGCCGCGATCGTCGGCTTCGGCATCGTCTCGAGGAGAACGCCGCAGCGCTGGCCGAGGTCGCCCCAGGCCTTCGCGCCGGCCACGTCCAGGTCGCGCATGTACTTGATGTCCGCGCCGGCGATGAACGCCTTCTCCCCCGCGCCGGTGAGCACGACGACGCGAACCGCCTCGTCCGCGGAGAGCTCCTCCAGCCGGTCGCGCAGCTCCCCGGCGTGCTCGAGGTCGATCGCGTTCATCGCGTCCGGCCGGTTGACCGTGACGGTCGCGATGCCGCCGTCGAGCGAGACGTCGACGGCCACTAGCCGGGCACCTTCGCCTGGAGGAACTCGACGATCTCGGAGACCGGCGCGCCCGGCGTGAAGATCTCGGCGACTCCCTGCTCCTTGAGCGCCACGATGTCCGGCTTCGGGATCGTCCCGCCGACGACGACGAGCACGTTCTCGAGCCCCTCGGCCTTCAGCCCTTCGAGGATCTTCGGCACGAGCGTCATGTGCGCGCCCGAGAGGATCGAGATGCCGACCGCGTCGGCGTCCTCCTGGAGCGCGGTCTCGACGATCTGCTCGGGCGTCTGATGGAGGCCGGTGTAGATGACCTCCATGCCGGCGTCGCGAAGCGCCCGCGCGATGATTTTCGCGCCCCGGTCGTGCCCGTCGAGCCCGGGTTTTGCAATGACGACACGGATCTTGCGCGACGGGGACACGGGCGGCTGGAAGTATATGAGGGTGAGACTTCGCGTCATCGGCTCATCGCCGGCCTGGCCGAACCCCGGCAGCGCCCAGTCCGGCTACCTCGTCGAGGGCGACGGGCGCCTCCTGCTCGACTGCGGGCCCGGCGTGCTCGCGCGGCTGCGCGCCGAGGGCAAGCTCGAAGTCGACGCGATCGCGATCACGCACTTCCACCTCGACCACTGGGGCGACGTCGTGCCGTGGACGTGGCTCGTCTGCTACGGCGCCGAGAACGGCCGGCCGGAGCTCTGGGTTCCGCCCGGCGGCGTCGAGCAGCTCGCCCAGTTCGCCGAGCTCTGGGGGAACCCCGGGATGTTCGACGAGGCCTTCAACGTGCGCGAGTACGAGGACGGCGTCGTCTTCCAGGCGGCCGGCTTCGATGTCGAGGCGCGCCGCGTGCCCCACTTCGATCTCGAGGCGTACGGCTTTCGTGTGCGCGGCGACGGCGCGCTGCTCGCCTACTCGGGAGACGCGGCGCCGAGCGAGGCGCTGAACGAGCTCGCCGACGGAGCCGACCTCTTCCTCTGCGAGGCCACGCTCGACCAGCCCGGCGCCGAGCACGAGCCGCGCGGGCACCTGACCGCAGCCGAGGCCGTGGCCGCGGCGAAGGGTCGTCCGATCCTGCTGACGCACCGTCCGGCCGAGCTCGATCCGCCCGACGGACTGCCGCTTGCGCGCGACGGCCTCGTCGTCGAGATCACACCGGTCTAGAGGGGGCTAGGCGCCCCAGCTGGCGCGGCCGGCGCTGCCGCCGTAACGCGCGCGCTCCCGCACTTCCACGGAGGTGATCCGCTCGGGCGGGATGAACTTGCGGCCGACCTGCGGCCACTCGGCGTCCTTGGCCATGCCGGCGACGAGCTCCTTCGCGGCCGCGTTCGCCTCGTCCTCGGTGGCGAAGAGGGCCACGTCGAGCTCCTCGTCGTCGACGAGGTTCAGCACGATCCGCCAGCCGAGCTCGTCCTCGGTCAGCGGCGGCATCTCGATCTCGTCTGCGACCACGGCCGGGACGGGCACTTCCTCGACGACGGGGAGTGCCTCGACCACGGGCTCGGGCTCAGGCTCAGGCGTGACCTCGAGCACGGGCTCGGGCTCGGGCTCAGGCGTGACTTCGAGCACGGGCTCCGGCTCGGGCTCGGGCTCAGGCGCGACCTCGACTTCAAGCTCCGGCTCCGGCTCGGCGACCACCTCAGGCTCCGGCGGCGTCGTCGTGTGGAACGCGAGGCTCACGTGAGCCTCCTCGTTGCGCTCGATGACGGGCTCCGACGGAGCGGCGATGCCGAGCTCGGCGTCGTTTTGACCCTCAGCCGCCGGCTCGGAGGCCGGCGGCTCAGGGTCGGGGTTCAGACCGACGACTTCGATCCGCGTCTCGACCTCGGGCGTGGGCTCCTCCTCCGGCTGCGGCGTCGGATGGAGCTTCGGCAACTCGATCGCGACCGGAGCAAGGAAGTCCGGCTGCGCGGTCGGCGTCTCGACGGGTGCGGGATCGTCGGCGGCGGGCACGTCGACTACGACGGGCTCGCTCGTGACAGGCGGCTCGACTTCGAGCACCGGTTCGGGCTCGGGGTCGGGCTCCGTGACAGGCGGTGCCACCGGGACGGGCTCGGCCAGACGCAGCGCGAAATCGCTGGTCAGCGGAGCATCCGAAGCGGGGCGGAAAACTTCGTCGAGCACTTCGTGGATGTCGCTCGGGGTGGCGACAACGAGCTCGATCTCGCGTCCGAGCGCGTTCTTCACCTCGGCCACGGCCTCCTCGTCGGTGGGATCGGCGACCGCGACCACGATGTGGTCACCGGCGTCCTCCACGGCGACGGCGTCGTTGCCGCGCGCGATCCGCTCCTCCATGCGCCTGGCGACCTCGGCGTCGAAGCCGCGGCCGCGAAGGCTCACGAACGCGACGCCCTTCTGGCCGGCGACGAGGCGGGCCAAGTCCTTCTCGTCGATCCAGCCCTTCTGGAGGAGAACCTCGCCGAGCCGCTTGCCCGTGCGGCGCCCCTCCACGAGGGCGCTCTCGAGCTTTTCCTTGCTCAGCAAGCCCGCCCGGTAGACGAGCGTGCCGAGCGGAGCGTCAGGACGCTCCCAGCGACTATCGGTGGGCTGCTCCATGAAGACCTTTCAGGGGCCGAGGGGGCACGAATGGCTCCCAATAGGGGTCGGCCGTATCGGGGATGGCCGGGATCACCCGGAAAGGGGATCGACAGGCTCCGAGGGCGCTAAAAAACGGGAGTTTCGCGCCAGGTGCCCCAAACCTCGCGCAGCGCGTCGCACATCTCGCCCATCGTCACATACGCGCGCGAGGCGTCGAGGATCGCGGGCATGAGGTTCGTATCCTCGGTCGCCGCGTCCGCCTTGAGCCGGGCCAGCGCCGCTTCGACCGCCGCCGAGTCGCGCCTGCCGCGCAGCTCCTGCACGCGCTCGATCTGGCGCCGCTCGAGGTCGGGGTCGACGTGGAGAAGCTCGATCTCGCGCTCCTCTTCCTCCTGGTAGCGGTTCACGCCGACGATGACGCGCTCGCCGCGCTCGAGCTCGTTCTGGAAGCGGAACGACGCCTCGGCGATCTCGCGCTGGAAGAAGTTCTCCTTGATCGCGGCGATCACGCCGCCCAGCGCCCGGATCCGGTCGAAGTAGTCGCGCGCCTCGGCCTCGAGCCTGTTCGTCAGGTCCTCGACGAAGTAGGAGCCGCCGAGCGGATCGATCGTCGAGGCGACGCCGGTCTCGTGCGCGATCACCTGCTGCGTGCGCAGCGCGAGCTTCACGGCGTGCTCGGTCGGGAGAGCGAGCGCCTCGTCGTAGGAGTTCGTGTGCAGCGACTGCGTCCCGCCGAGCACCGCGGCGAGCGCCTCGATCGCCGTCCGGACGTGGTTCACCTCGGGCTGCTGCGCGGTCAGCGACACGCCGGCCGTCTGCGTGTGGAAGCGCATCAGCCACGAGCGCGGATCCTTGGCGCCGTAGCGCTCGCGCATGTCGGTCGCCCAGATCCGCCGGGCGGCGCGGTACTTGGCGATCTCCTCGAAGAAGTCGATGTGCGCGTTGAAGAAGAAGGAGAGCCGCGGCGCGAACGAGTCGACGTCGAGCCCCCGCGCCATCGCCGCCTCGACGTAGGCAAAGCCGTCGGCGAGCGTGAACGCGAGCTCCTGCGCGGCGGTCGAGCCGGCCTCGCGGATGTGGTAGCCGGAGATCGACACGGGATGCCACTGCGGCACCTCGTTCGCGCAGTACTCGATCATGTCGATGCAGAGCCGCATGGACGGCTCCGGCGGGAAGATCCACTCCTTCTGCGCGATGTACTCCTTGAGGATGTCCGTCTGGATCGTCCCGCGCAGCTTGTCGGCCGGGATGCCCTGCTCCTCGGCGACGCAGATGTAGAACGCGAGCAGCATCGCGGCCGGCGCGTTGATCGTCATCGACGTGGAGACCTGGTCGAGCGGGATGCCCGCGAACAGGCGCTCCATGTCCTCGAGCGAGTCGATCGCGACGCCCTCGCGGCCGACCTCGCCGAGCGACTTCGGGTGGTCCGAGTCGTAGCCCATGAGGGTCGGCATGTCGAAGGCGGTCGAGAGCCCGGTCTGGCCGTGCTCGAGCAGGTAGTGGAAGCGCCGGTTCGTCTCGTCGGCGGTGCCGAACCCGGCGAACTGCCGCATCGTCCAGAGCCGGCCGCGGTACATCGACGGGTAGACGCCGCGCGTGTACGGATAGACGCCCGGGTAGCCGAGGTCGCGCTCGTAGTCGACCTCGACGGTGTCGGGCGTGGCGAGCGGCTCGAGCTCGATTCCCGACATCGTCGAGAAGAGCGCGTTCCGCTCGGGCTTCGACTCGTAGAGCTCCTGCTTCCAGGCCTCGGTGCCGGTCAGCGCCGGGCGGTCTTCCGTTGTCGCCATGCGCTCATTGTAGGCCGGTAACTACGCGAGAGCCGCCGCGGCGATCACGACCGAGATGACGAGGAGCGCGACGCCGATCGCACGCTTGAGCGTCGCTTCCGACATGCGCCCGGTCAGCCGTGCGCCCAGCCACGCGCCCGGGATCGCCGCAGCGACCGAGACCGCCAGGACGTCCCATTCGACCTCGAGCCGGACGAGATGCCCGAGGAAGCCGGAGACGCCGAGGAAGAACCCGACGACGAGGTTCGTCCCGACCGCCTTGTGCGCCGTCAACCCGACGCCCTTGAGGAGCGCGGGCATCCGCAGCGTTCCGAGGATCAGGCCGACGGCACCGCCGATCAGGCCGATGATCGCGCCCGAGACGGCGGCGAACGTGCGCGGGTCGCCCGGCTTCTCCGGACCCGGGCGCAGCGAGAACAGGAGGTCGAGCCCGCTGTAGAAGAGGACGACCGAGATCAGCCCGAGCAGGAACCCCTCGGGAACGCTGCTCCCGAAGAGCCCTCCGATGAACGCGGCCACGACGGAGGGCGGCGCCATCCAGGCGACGATCCGCCAGTCCACCCGTCCCGCACGGGCATGCGTGATCCCGCCGACGAGCGCCGAGACCGCGCTGACGGCGATGTTCGTCCCGGCCGCGGCGGCCGCGTTCCCCGAGGCGAGCAGCACGGCCGGTAGACGCAGGCTTCCGAGGACGAGCCCCACCGCGGAGCCGAGCACCGCCGCGACGAAGGAGCCGCCGGCGGCGATCAGCAGGTCGGTCACGCGCCTCTCCACGGCCGGCGGCGCGGCCACCAGCCGGGCACGGCCCGCCGGTACGCCTCGTACTCCTCGCCGAAGCTCTGCGCAAGCGTCGGCTCTTCGTACGAGCGGACGAAGGTCCAGACGACGACTCCGAACACGCCCGCGTACGCGAGCAGCACCGGTCGCCCGAGGAGGAGCGCCTGCCCCACGATCACCGCCGCGACGGCGAGGTACATCGGATTCCGGACGTACCGGTAGAGGCCGCCTACGACGAGGCGCTCGGTCGGAGCGATGGGCGCGGGTGTCCCGACGCCCTCGACGACGAAGCGCGCGAACGCGTGCACCAGGACGACGGCTCCCGCGATGACGAGGGCTACTCCGAAGACGCGCACCGGAAGCCACCAGGGCGAGAGAGCACGTGCGTCCCAGCCGGTCAGAAGCCAGGGGACGAGCCCCGCGACGACGGCCGGCTCGACGAAGAAGAAGACGACGCTGCCCGCGGCGGCCCGGGTCTTCGGCCCGACGCGCACCGCATCTAGGCCCGCGACTCGCCGGGCTTCCAGAGCGGCTCGGCCGCGCCGGCCGCGGCATTCGCCGCGCGCGCGAGGATGAACAGGAGATCCGAGAGGCGGTTCAGGTACGCGAGCGCGTCCGGGTTCACGTCGGCCTCGGCGGCGAGCGCGACCGTGACCCGCTCCGCGCGCCGGCAGACCGTCCGCGCCAGATGGAGCAGCGCGGCCGGCTCGGTTCCGCCCGGGAGGACGAACGAGCGCAGCGGCTCGAGGTTCTCGTTCGCCTCGTCGCAGAGGCTCTCCAGGTGCTCGACCTGCTCGGCGGTGATGCGCGTGCGCTCGCGCTTCGTGTCCTCGAGCGGCACGGCGAGGTCGGCGCCGAGGTCGAAGAGCTCGTTCTGGATCCGCTCGAGGTAGGCGCGGAACTCGTCGGGAACGCCTTGCGCCAAGGCCACGCCGAGGAGCGCGTTCAGCTCGTCGACCTGGCCGTAGGCCTCGACGCGCAGGTCCGCCTTGGAGACGCGTGCGCCGTCGCCGAGGCTCGTCTCGCCCGCGTCGCCGCCCCGGGTGTAGATCCGGTCGAGACGAACGGGCTCTTCGCGCTTTCGGCTCACGCCGGGACGGGTTCGGCGCGCTCGGCCAGGCCGAGCACGGATCGGGCGATCACGAGCCGCTGGATCTCGCTCGTGCCCTCGTAGATCTCGGTGATCTTCGCGTCGCGGAAGTAGCGCTCGACGGGGAACTCGGTCGTGAAGCCGTAGCCGCCGAGGATCTGGATCGCCTCCCCGGTCTGCCGCCGCGCGACGCTCGACGCGTAGAGCTTCGCCTTCGCGCCCGCCTCGCCGTGCGGCTTGCCGTTGTCGCGCAGCCAGGCCGCGCGCAGGACGAGCAGCCGCGCCGCGTCGATCTCCGTCGCCATGTCCGCGAGCTTGCCCTGGATGGCGCCGAACTCGGCGATCCGCTTGCCGAACTGCTGCCGCTCGAGCGCGTAGGCGCACGCGGCGTCGAACGCGGCCTGGGCGATGCCGACCGCCTGCGCGGCGATCCCGATGCGGCCGCCGTCGAGCGTCGCCATCGCGACGTTGAAGCCCTTGCCCTCCTCGCCGAGCATCCGGTCGCCGGCCACCTCGACGCCGTCGAAGACGAGATCGACGGTCGAGCTCGAATGGAGGCCCATCTTCGAATGCTCCTTCGTGACCTCGAGACCGTCGGGGCTGCCGTCCACGAGGAAGCACGAGATGCCGTTCTCGCCGCGGGCGAAGACGAGGATGGTGCCGCCGAAGCTGCCGCTCGTGATCCACTGCTTCGTGCCGGTGAGCCGCCAGCCGTCGCCGTCGCGCTCGGCCTTCGTGCGGAGCGAGCGCGCGTCGGATCCGGAGCCGGACTCGGTCAGCGCGAACGCGCCGATCTTCTCGCCGCGCGCGAGCGGCGGCACGAGGGCCTGGGCCTGCTCCTCGGTGCCGAACTTGGCGATCGGGAGCGTGCACGCGGACGTATGGACGGCGACCGTGACGCCGATCCCGGCGTCGGCGCGAGAGATCTCCTCGAGCACGAGCATGTAGGAGACGAAGTCGGCGCCGACCCCACCAAGCTCCTCGGGGATGCAGACGCCCATGAGCCCCAGCTCGGCCAGCTTCGGGACGAGCTCGTGCGGGAAGCGGTGCTCGCGTGTCCCACGCGGTCGCGTAGGGCGCGATCTCGGCGTCGGCGAACTCGCGGGCGACCGCCTGGATCTCGCGTTGCTCCGGGGAGAGCTCGAAGTCCACAGGCGGAGAATAGTTCGGCGCGCCGGTCGCCACCGGTCAAGTCGCCCGCGGCTCATCCACGCACGAGACCGTCACAGGACCGTCACGAAAGCCGCGCGGTTTATCCCAAGTTGCAGACTGTTACTAAGTCCGGCAGCCGCGAGAACCAGAAGGCATGCGGGTTCTAGGCGGGCAGACGACTTAGCAACAGACTGTTACTTGGCAGCGGGCCGCGAGGTCGTTGATAGGTCAAGCGGGGTGCGTTCGCGTTAGGCGAGCCTGAATCAGGCTGCGACGCGCGAACTCGGCGGCGATGTCGCGGAGATCGGACTCCATCTCCTCGAACGCGGCGACCACGGCCGGGTCGAACTGCTTGCCCGCCTCGCGGACGATCTCGTCGCGCGCCCAGTCCCAGGTGCGGCGCTTGCGGTACGGCCGGTCGGTCGTCATCGCGTCCAGCGAGTCGGCCACGGCGAAGATCCGCGCGCCGAGCGGAATCTGCTCGCGCTCGAGCCGGTCGGGATAGCCGTCGCCGTCCCAGCGCTCGTGGTGGTTGCGGACGACCTCGAGGCCCGCGCCCTGGAGGAACGCGACGCCGCCGAGCATCTGCTCGCCGAGCAGCGTGTGCATGCGCATCACGCGCGTCTCCTGGGCGTTCAGCGGCCCGCGCTTCAGCAGGATCTCGTCGGGGACGCCGATCTTCCCCACGTCGTGGAGCAGGAAGCCGTACTGCGCGGAGAGATCCTCGGCCAGCTCCGGCGCGACGACGGAGCCGAGGGCCATCGCGTAGTGCTGCACGCGCTGCGAGTGCGCGCCGGTGCCGATGTCCTTCGTCTCGAGCGCGCTGGCGAGCGCGCTGACCGTCTCCTGGTAGGCGCGCTGGATCAGGAGGCGCTGTCCGCGCTCGATCTCGAGCAGATGGCGCAGGTCGCGTGCGTAGAGGAGCAGCTGCTCCTCGGGCTCGGTGACCTTCTCCGACCGGAACGGAATGCCGTGGAGGCCGCCGGCGACGCGCTCGACCACGGCGAGCAGCTCGAGCGGGCTGAACGGCTTGCGCATGTACGCGTCGGCGCCCACCTCGTCGGCACGCTCGCGCGTTCCGGCACCGGAGCCGGTGAGCATGACGACGGGAATCGCCGAGGTGCGCGGGTCGGCCTTCAGCCGCGCGCAGAGCACCAACCCGTCCATGCCCGGCATCCCGACGTCGAGCACGATTGCATCGGGAGGGCGCTTGGTGGCCGCGGCCCAGGCGACGGCAGCATCGGCCGCCTCCTCGACGTGGACGGCGACGGCCTCGAAGGTCGTGCGAACGAGGGCCCTGAGCCCAGGATCGTCGTCTACTAGCAATAGCCGCAAAGCTCTCCCCCCTCCTCGGCTGGTGTTGCTGGGAGCTATCGGCGCCCTCAGAAATTGACTTTAGTCGTTCCCTACCCTCAGTAGGAGTAGAAACCCTGGCCAGACTTGCGGCCCAGGCGACCGGCGGCAACGTGTTCGCGGAGGAGCGGACAGGGCGCGTAGCGCTCGTCGTCGAACCCGCGCTCGAGGACTTCCATGATCGCAACGCATGTATCGAGGCCGATCAGATCGGCCAGCGCGAGCGGGCCCATGGGATGGTTGAAGCCGAGCTTCGCGATCGTGTCGATCGCCTCGGGCTCCGCGACCCCGCCGTGGAGCGCCCACACGGCCTCGTTGATGAACGGCATGAGGATCCGGTTCGAGACGAAGCCGGGGAAGTCGTTCGCCTCGGCGGGCGTCTTGCCGAGCTCCTTGGCCAGCTCGACGACCGTCGCCGCGGTCTCGTCCGAGGTCTCCGGCGTGCGGACGATCTCGACGAGCGCCATCACCGGGACCGGATTGAAGAAGTGCATGCCGATCACCTTGTCCGGCCGGCCGGTGACCGCGGCCAGCGAGGCGATCGGGATCGACGACGTGTTCGAGGCGAGGATCGCGTGCTCCGGCAGCGCCTCGTCGGCGCGGCGGAAGATGTCCGTCTTCGCGTCGGGATCCTCGGTCGCGGCCTCGACCATCAGGTCGGCCGGCGCCAGGTCGTCCACGGGCGTGACGCGCGCGAGCACCTCGGCCGGATCGAGCTCGGCGCCCTTCTCGGCGAGGCGCGTGAGGCTCTTCTCCATCGTGGCGAGGCCACGCTCGATCGCGCCCGGGAACGGATCGTGGAGCGACACCTGCCGCCCCGAGGCGGCGAAGGTCTGGGCGATGCCGCCGCCCATCTGGCCGGCGCCGACGACGAGGACGTGCTCGCAGTTCACGGCGCGATCGTAGACCAGTCCGCGCGCGTGACGGCGTACATCGCGTAGTCGTCGCGGCCGCCGCCCTCGGCCGGCATGAACCCGCGCAGCGTCCCCTCCTCGCGGTAGCCGAGCCGCTCGAGGACGCGCCGCATCGCCGTGTTCGTGAGCGCGGTCGAGGCCTGCACGCGCTCGGCCCCGAACAGGTCGAAGAGGAGCCCGGTGAGGAGCGACGTCGCCTCGGCGCCGTAGCCCTGGCCGCGGTCGGCGTCCTCGTAGATCTCGATCCCGAACTCGAACACGCCGGGCGGCATGACGCTGCGGCCCGAACGCGCGCCGACGTCGCCGATCAGCCGGCCCTCGACCTCGATGCCGAGATCGAGCATCCCGTCCACGAGCTCGCCCGAGCGCGCGATCCGCTCGCGCAGGCGCTGATCCTTCATCGGGTCCGGCGGGTCGAACGGGCTGAGACGGTGGTGCGCCTCGTGCACGAGGTCGAACTCGTCCGCGCGCAGCGCGCGAAGCGTGACCCTTTCGCCGCGAAGCACCTAGACCTCGAGCAGGATCGCGTCGCCCTGGCCTCCGCCGGAGCAGATCGCCGCAAGCCCGAGGCCGCCGCCGTTTCGGCGCAGCTCGTAGATCATCGTCCCGAGGATCCGGGCGCCGGACGCTCCGATCGGATGCCCGAGCGCGACCGCGCCGCCGTTCACGTTCACCGTCTCGGGATCGGCCTCGAGCATGCGGGTCGAGTTCAGCGACACCGACGCGAAGGCCTCGTTCACCTCGATGCGGTCGACGTCGCCGATCGTCTTCCCGGCCTTCTGGAGCGCCAGCGCGCCGGCCTTCGCGGGCGTCCGCGCGAGATAGGCGAAGTCGTCGGCGATCGCGGCCTGGGCGACGATGGTCGCGAGCGGCTCGAGGCCCCGCTCCTTCGCGAACTCCTCGCTCACGACGACGATCGCGCCGGCGCCGTCGTTCACGCCCGGCGCGTTCCCAGCGGTCGTCGTTCCCTCGGGATCGAACACGGGCTTCAGCGAGGCGAGCTTCTCGAGCGTCGTGTCCCGGCGCGGCGCCTCGTCGGTGTCGAAGTCGCCGACCGCGACGATCTCGTCGGCGAAGAGGCCGTTGTCGATCGCGTTCACCGCGCGCTGCTGGGAGCGCAGCGCGAACTCGTCCTGCTCCTCGCGCGTGATCCCGAGCTCCCGGGAGACGAACGACGCCTGCTCGACCATGTGCTTGCCGTCGAAGGAGGACGTGAGCCCGTCGGCGACCATCGAGTCGATCAGCACGCCGTCGCCGAGCCGGTAGCCGAAGCGGGCCTTGGCGAGGATGTACGGCGCGTTCGACATCGACTCCATGCCGCCCGCGACCACGACCTGGGCGTCGCCGGCGCGGATCATCGAGTCGGCGATCTCGACCGCGCGGATCGAGGACGCGCAGACCTTGTTGATCGTGTCCGCGCCGAGCTCGATCGGAAGTCCTGCGCCGATCGCGGCCTGCCGCGCGGGCGCCTGGCCGGCTCCGGCCTGGAGCACCTGGCCCATGATCACGTAGTCGACGTCGTCCGATTCCGACGTCCACGCGGTCGAGCGCACCGCGGATCGCGATCGATCCGAGCTCGGTCGCCTTCTTGTCGGCCAGGCCGCCGCCGAGCCGTCCAAACGGCGTGCGGGCGGACGCGACGATGACCGACCTGGACACGGCGGCAACGCTAGCAGCCGGACCTCGGCCCGGATCGCCAACCGGCGGCGCTCCGAGACGTCAACAGTCTCACGTGGTCCTGCTCAAGCGTCTCCTCCGTTCGGGAGCGGCAAGAATCATCGGAATCTCCGCGCTCACGCTGATCGGCGGAGCGATGTTCCTCATCGGATTGCCCGGCCAGCTGAGCGGCGTTGTGATGCCGTGGCCGTTCGAACTCTCGCGGTGCGCCGATGGCCCCGGGCGGCCGATCGACACGCCGCAGCTCGAGGGCGCTCTCGCCGCTCAGGGGATCGAGATGGCGGGTACGGACAGGTGCTCAGGTGGCGATGTCGCCCAGCTCGAGGATGTCTCCGCGGAGAGCAACCTCTTCTGCATCGTGCGCTGGCAACCCGAAGGGCCGGTCGCCCAAGGGTTGGAGCTCGAGGAATGGGACCTCCTGCGCGGACCGGGCACCGCATTCACGCTGGGAAACGTGGATTGCGCGATCTACATGCACGGCGACGACGGCCCCGATCACACTCGACGCTTGAGGGCGGCGTTCAAGACCCTCGAGCGTTCGCTCAGGTAGCAGTCACGCCCCGCCGTTGCTACCGGCGCTGCCGGTCGTTCCAGGCCTCGGCCATCTCGATCCGCTGGATCACGGTCGGGTGCGACTCCATGAGGAGGTACGCCCAGGTCGGCGGCTTCGGGTCGGCGTAGAGCTCCGTCGAGAACCCGCGGAAGAGCCGCTTGGCCGCCGCGGGATTCTCCGTCGTCTCGAGCGCGGCCCAGTCGGCCTCGGCCTCCATGTGCCGGGTGATCATGTTGTCCAGCGGCAGCGCGAGGAACGAGAGGACGACGAGCAGGAGCAGCGCCAGGGGAACCGCCTCCGGCTCGCGCATCCCTCCCCGGCGGCGGGTGATGCGGGCGATGAGATACGCGCCGGGAAACGCGAAGAGCGCGTACCAGAGGATGCTCTTCAGGATGTGGTCGCGGGCATGGTGGCCGATCTCGTGCGCGACCACGACGCGCACCGAGTTGTCGTCGAAGCGCCCGTCGAGGAGCGTGCTCCAGAGGATGATCTTGCGGCTCGGCCCGTAGCCCGCCGCCTCGGCGTTGGGCGCGTTCGTGAACGCGGAGACGTCCACCACCTCGATCGGGACGTCGTCGATCCCCTGGGCGACCGCATAGTCGTGCGCGTCCGCGACGAGTGCCGGGTCGTCGAGGTCCGAGCCTCCCGCGAGGTACGGGTAGACGAATGCGAACACGCATACGAGCGCGACGAACACGCCGGCGCCCGGGA
This sequence comes from uncultured Actinomycetes bacterium, assembly GCA_963705875.1. Classification (GTDB taxonomy): domain Bacteria; phylum Actinomycetota; class Thermoleophilia; order Gaiellales; family Gaiellaceae; genus CAVRUF01. Next base: position 1,307,821 of record OY970117.1, read on the forward strand.
TCCACCAGTAGTTGGGGAACGCCCCAGCCAGCCCCATGACGATCACGATCGCGAGGCAGAGGAACAGGAACTCCCCGCCCAGGCCGAACCAGCTCTCGAAGAAGAACTCGACGTACCCGGACTCGGTCAGGTCGTGGCGCCGCTGCCACCAGAGGTCGAAGAGCCCTGCCGGGAGGAGCGTCAGCCAGAGCAGCGCGAAGCCGAGCATCGCGAGGAGCATCCCGGTGCCGATGCGCCCGGCCGCCGACTCCTTGACGAAGCGCCCGCCCCACTTCGCGTACGCGGCGAGCACGGCGACGGTGACGAGCGCGTAGACGAGGAATTCGATCCGCGCGACCCGGTCGTACGCGTGCGCGCGCGAGAGCTCCTCGGCGCTGAAGAGGTCACGCGGGTCGAGCTCGGGCAGCCGCAGGTCGCCGGGGACGTTCGAGGTCGACCAGAGCAGGTAGGCGAGGCCCAGCCAGACCGAAGCGGCGAGGACGACCGCGACTAGGGCGAGCGGGCTGCGTTCCCTATCCGGCAAACGCCGGAGCCGGCTCGTACGGCTCGGGCTCGTCGCCCGGAATCGTCCTCGGCCGGCTCGCCGAAACGCTCCGCCGGGCCCGTGTACGGGTAGCGGTCGGTGAGCAGGTAGGACGCGTACGCGTTCATCTGCGCGTTGTAGCGGAGCGCGTAGGCCCCGACATTCCGCAGGCCGAGCGGCATCCGCCCGGTCGCCAGCGACGCGAACCAGCCCAGGAACCCGATCACGTACAGGAGCACCGCGAACCCGATGCTGATGAAGAACGCCGGAATCGCGAGAACACCGCGGAAGAGCGTCTTCAGGCGGTGCTGGCGCGCCGGCGGGTCGATCTCGAGGTCGATCGGATAGCTCCCGTACTCACCGGTGAAGCCCGGGAACGGATTGGCCACGAGCATGAGGAAGGCGAACACGTGGGTCTGGTAGCGCAGGTACGCCGCCAGGAACCTGTGCAGCCCTTCCGGCGAGCGGCCCATGACGAGGGTCGCGACCCAGTTCGCGATCGCTGCGAAGAGCACCGCGATCCCCCAGAGCAAGAGCCAGATGAAGTGCGGGATGGTCAGCAGGAGCCGGAAGAACACCGTCAGCCGCGACCGCTCGAGGTCGTCCTCGATGCGGATCCGCACCGGCTGGGCGGTCTCGGGCGCGAGCGGCGCCGGCTCGAACGGATCGCTGTTCGGGTAGCGGCCCGTGAGCATGAAGAGGTACGCGCAGGTCTGTGCGTTGTAACGAAGGCCCCAGAGCGTGAGCCCGCGGAAGCCGTGGGGCTGGCGGCCCACGGCCAAGATCACGAACCAGGCGAGTATCGCGACAACGAAGACGAACCCGGCACCGGAGCCTCCGCCCGTTGAGGTCGACTCGTATCCGCCGCCCGACTGCTCGTAGCTGCTCGATGATCCCGTGGGACCCGGCACGCCGATCAGGACTCCGCTGATCAGCAGGGCCGGGATCGCGAGCACGAGGCGAAACAGCGTCTTCAGGCGGCTCTGGCGCGGATCCTCGGGCTCGTCGATCTCGAGGTCGACGATGTAGCCCGGCTGACCGGAGAACGGAGGGTACGGATCGGCCGTGAGCGTCAGATACGCGAAGAGATGCGTGATGTAGCGCGTGTACGAACCGAGGAAGCGCGACATGGGGCTCCACGGACGGCCGAGGATGAGCGTCGCGATCCACTGGACGAAGGCGGCGAAGATCACCAGGATCGTCCACCCGATGAACCAGAAGTAGTGCGGGATCGCGAGGATCCAGCGGAAGCCGACGGTCAGCCGCCAGCGCTTGAGGTCGTCCTCGTCCGTCAGCTCGACGCGGATCGGATGCGGCTCCACGCGCCGGAGTATGAGCGCTTGTGCGGACGAGAGCCAGGCGCCTTGACCCTGCCGGAGCCGTCCCGTACGCTCAGGGCGATGACGACTCTCGCCTCGAACGGCTGGGCCTGGCGCAGCGAGCGTGGCGGGAGCGTCGGCTAGAACCTGGCCGACGAACAGCCCGCCCCGCTCCAAACCGAGACCCGCGAGGGTCTTTTTTCGTGCTTCGAATGACGTTGACGACCGACATCCACACCGATCTCCTCACGCCGCTCGGCGCCTACCTCCGCCTGCGCGAAGGCGCGGCGGCGAGCTTCCTCCTCGAGTCGGTGGAGAAGGGGCGCCTGGGCCAGGCGAGCCTCGTCGGCTCCGGCGCGCGGCTGGTCACGTTCGCCGAGGCCGAGGCCGCCGTGGCCGCGGGCAGCCCGGTGGTCGGGTATCTCGGCTACGACCACATCGCCGTGATCGAACCGACGGTTCCGCTGCCGGACACGGGCGCGGATCTTCCGGAAAGCCTGTTCGTGATCGCCGACACGCTCGTCCGCTTCGACCATGCCCGGGCGAGCGCGGAGGTGCTCGCAGGCGACCGGGACACGGTCGCGGAGCTGCTCGCGCGGCCGGTCGAGGCGCCCGGCGGCGCCGCGTCGGCGCGCGGCGAGACGACGCGGTTCCCGAGCCGCGAGGACTACGAGGCGTCCGTCGTCGAGGCGAAGCGCCTGATCGCCGAGGGCGACGCGTTCCAGATCGTCCTCTCCCAGCGGGCGGAGCGGCCCACGTCGGTCACGCCGGTCGGCCTCTACCGTGCGCTGCGCCGCGTGAACCCCTCGCCCTACCTCTTCCTCCTGGAGCTCGGCCCCGAGCTGGCGCTCGTCGGCTCCTCGCCCGAGACGCTCGTGAAGCTCGAGGGCCGGCGCGCGAGCCTCAACCCGATCGCCGGAACGACGACGCCGGGGGACGGCGACGCCGAGCGGCTGCTCGCCTCCGAGAAGGACCGCGCCGAGCACGTGATGCTCGTGGATCTCGGCCGCAACGACCTCTCGCGCGTGTGCGTCCCCGGAACGGTGAAGGTGGAGCGCTTCCTCGAGGCCGAGCGCTACTCGCACGTGACGCATCTCGTCTCCGAGGTGGCGGGCGAGCTGCAGCCCGAGCGCAACGCCTTCGACCTGCTGCGTGCGTCGTTCCCGGCCGGAACCGTGTCCGGCGCGCCGAAGGTACGGGCCATGCAGATCATCTCGGAGCTCGAGGGCTACCGCCGCGGCCCCTACGCCGGCGCGGTCGGCTACGCGCTCCCGAACGGGGACATGGACACGTGCATCGCGATCCGCACGGTCGTGATGACGCCGGGAGTCGCGCGTCTGCAGGCCGGCGCCGGGATCGTGGCCGACTCCGATCCGGCCGCCGAGCACCAGGAGTGCCTGAACAAGCTGGCCGCGCTCGAGGCGGCGCTCGACCTGGCGGAGGACGGGCAGTGATCCTCCTCGTCGACAACTACGACTAGCTTCACCTACAACCTGGCGCACCTGCTCCAGGAGCTCGGCGCCGAGGTGACCGTGCTGCGAAACGACGAGATCGACGCGGACGGCGCCGAGCAGCTCGCGCCGACGCACCTGGTCATCTCCCCCGGGCCGGGACGGCCGGAAGGCGCCGGCGCGACGCTCGAGATCGTGCGCCGGCTTGCGCCGACGATCCCCACGCTCGGCGTTTGCCTCGGCCACCAGGCGATCGTCGAGGCGTTCGGCGGCGAGGTCGGGCCGGCCAAGCAGCTCGTCCACGGCAAGGCGAGCACGGTCACGCACGACGGGCGCGGGATCTTCGCCGGGCTGCCCGACCCGCTCGAGGCCGGGCGCTACCACTCGCTCGCCGCGGCCGACGTCCCCGTCGAGTTCGAGATCTCGGCGCGCACCGACGACGGCGAGGTCATGGCCGTGCGCCACAAGGAGCTGCCGGTGGACGGAATCCAGTTCCACCCGGAGTCGGTGCTCACGCCGGACGGGCACGCGCTCGGGCGCAACTTCCTGGAGGGCGTGCGATGACGATCAAGGAGGCGCTCGCGCGGCTGCTCGACGGCAAGGACCTGACCCGCGACGAGGCGCGCGACGTGATGGGCGAGGTCATGCGCGGCGAGGCGACCCAGGCGCAGATCGGCGGCCTGCTCGTGGCGCTGCGGGTGAAGGGCGAGACGCCGGACGAGATCGCGGGCGCGGCCGAGGCGATGCGCGAGCACGTCCTCGCGGTGAAGCCGCAGCGCGAGGATCTCGTCGACACGGCCGGAACCGGCGGCGACGGGGCGAGCACGTTCAACATCTCGACCGCCGCCGCGCTGGTGGCCGCCGCGGCCGGTGCAGGCGTCGCCAAGCACGGGAACCGCGCCGTCTCGTCGGCGTCCGGCTCCGCGGACGTGCTCGAGGCGCTCGGCTTCGACCTGGAGCTCTCGCCCGAGCGGATCGAGCGCTCGATCGACGAGCTCGGCTTCGGCTTCCTCTTCGCGCCCACCCACCACCCGGCGATGCGCCACGCCGCGCCGGTGCGCCGCGAGCTCGGCGCGCGGACGGTCTTCAACGTGCTCGGGCCGCTGACCAACCCGGCCGGAGCGCGCGCGCAGGTCGTCGGCGTCTACGCCCCGGAGCTCGTGCCCACGATCGCCGACGTGCTCGCACGCCTCGGCTCGCACCGCGCCTTCGTCGTCCACGGCTCGGGCGGCATCGACGAGCTCTCGCCCGCCGGCCCGAACTTCGTCTGCGAGGTGAAGGACGGCAAGGTCCGCCGGCGCCAGATCGACCCGAAGGACTTCGGCGTGCCGCGCTGCCATCCGTCCGAGCTCGTCGGCGGGACGCCCGCCGAGAACGCGGCGACGATCCACGAGGTCTTCTCCGGCGCGCCCGGACCCGAAGCGCGAGGCGGTGCTCCTCAACGCGGCCGGCGCGATCGCCGCCGCGGGCCGCGCCGCGGATCTCGCCGAGGGGTACGAGATCGCGCGCGAGGCCGTCGACTCCAGCGCGGCCGGCGTGCGGCTCGAGGCGCTCATCCGCTTCTCCCAGGCGGACGCCTGATGGGACGGTTCGCGGACGCGCTCGCACGGCCCGGACTCGGAGCCATCGCCGAGGTGAAGCGCCGCTCGCCTTCCGCAGGCGACCTGCGCCCCGACGCCGATCCTGCGGCGATCGCCGACGCGTTCGGACGAAACGGCGCGGCGGCGATCTCCGTGCTCGTGGACGCGCGCTTCGGCGGCACCGTGGACGACCTGCGCTCGGCTCGTGCCGCGACCGAGACGCCGCTCCTCGCCAAGGGCTTCTTCACCGAGCCGGAGCACTTCCGCGAGATGTCCGAGGCAGGGGCCGACGCGGCGCTGCTCCTCCTCCGCGACGTCGACGACCGGCGCGCCCGCCTGCTCATGGACGAGGCGCGCGCCCTCGGGCTCGACCTGCTCGTCGAGGCGCACGACGCGGAGGAGCTCGCACGTGCCGTTGCGCTCGACGCCGAGGTGATCGGCGTAAACGCGCGCGACCTCGGGACGTTCGAGATCGACCGATCCGCGCAGCTCGACCTCGTCGCCAGTGCCCCGCGCGACCGCGACGATCGTCGCCGAGAGCGGCATCTCCAACCGCGCGCAGACGGCAGCCGCGGAGCTCGCCGGCGCGGACGCGATCCTCGTCGGCTCGGCGCTCATGCGCGCCTCCGATCCCGGCGCGAAGCTCGCCGATCTCCTGCGCCGCCCGTTCGTGAAGATCTGCGGCCTGACGCGCGAGGAGGACGTCGCGGTCGCGGCCGAGGCGGGCGCCGACCTCGCCGGCTTCGTCCTCGCTCAGAGCCCGCGGCAGGCGGCCGCCCCGCTTCCGGTCCCGGACTCGCTCCTCTCCGTCGGCGTCTTCGTCGGCGAGGCCGAGGACGTCGGCACCGACCTGCAACAGCTCTACCCGGAGGAGAACGGCCACCGCGCACGCGACGGAGCGCTGCTCCGCGCGGGCGACCAGGTTGCGCGCGTTCTCGACCTGCCGTGGCTCGAGGAGGATCCGGCCCACTGGGAGCGCGCAAGCGCTGTCGACGGTCGCGTCCTCCTCGCCGGCGGGCTCACCCCGGCGAACGTGGCGGACGCGATCGCCGCGGCCCGGCCCGTGGGCCGTCGACGCGAGCCGCGGCACCGAGGCCTCCCCGGGATCAAGGATCACGACCTCGTGCACGCGTTCGTGGAGGCGGCGCGATGACGACGGGCTTGTACGGCGAGTACGGCGGGCGCTACGTCCCCGAGACGCTCGATCCCCGCGCTCGAGGAGCTCGAGGCGGGCTGGCGCGAGGTCGTCGCGGACGAGAGCTTCGCCGCCGAGCTCGACGCGCTCGCGGACACGTACGTCGGGCGGCCCGACCCCCCTCTATCTCGCCGAGCGGCTCGATCCCGAGCGGCGGATCTACCTGAAGCGCGAGGACCTCTGCCACACCGGCGCGCACAAGATCAACAACGCGGTCGGCCAGGCGCTCCTCGCGATCCGGCTCGGCAAGCAGCGGATCGTCGCCGAGACCGGCGCGGGCCAGCACGGCGTCGCGTCGGCCACGGTCTGCGCGCGCTTCGGGCTCGAGTGCGTCGTCTACATGGGCTCCGAGGACATGCGCCGCCAGAAGCCGAACGTCGAGCGCATGCGCCTGCTCGGCGCGGAGGTCGTCCCCGTCGAGTTCGGCACGAAGACGCTCAAGGAGGCGACGAGCGAGGCGATCCGCGACTGGATCACGAACGTCGAGACGACGCACTACCTGATCGGATCCTGCGTCGGGCCGCACCCGTACCCCGAGATCGTGCGCGAGCTCCAGGCGGTCATCGGGCGGGAGGCGCGCGCGCAGATCCTTTCGGCGGAGGGCCGGCTGCCGGACGCGGTCGTCGCCTGCGTGGGCGGCGGCTCGAACGCGATCGGGATCTTCGCCGGGTTCCTCGACGACGCGGACGTGCGGCTGATCGGCGTCGAGGCGGCCGGTGCGGCGATCCTGGGCTCCGGCCGGGCGGGCGTCCTGCACGGGTCGCGGTCGTCGCATCCTCGCGGACGAGGACGGGCAGATCGCCGACGCGCACTCGATCTCGGCCGGGCTCGACTACCCGGGCGTCGGGCCCGAGCACGCGTACCTGCGCGACATCGGCCGCGCCGAGTACCGGCGCCGCTTCCGACGAGGAGGCGCTCGCGCGCGCTGCATCTGCTCGCGCGGCGCGAAGGCATCCTCCCGGCGCTCGAGCCGGCCCACGCGCTCGCGCGCGCGCTCGACCTGGACGCGAAGCTCATCGTGGTCGGGCTCTCCGGCCGCGGCGACAAGGATCTCGCGACCGTGCTCGAGGCGATGTGAAGAAGCTCTCCGTCTACCTGATGGCCGGGCCCGGACACGCCCGAGCTGGCCGCGGCGTGCGTCGACGCCGGCGCGGATCTGCTGGAGATCGGCTTCCCGTTCTCGGATCCGCTCGCGGACGGGCCGGTCATCCGCCTGGCCGGCGAGCGGGCGCTCGCGCAGGGGATGCGGACGAAGGCGTGCCTCGAGTGCCTGGCGGAGGTGCGCTCGCGCGTGGACGTGCCGCTCGTGCCGATGACGTACGCGTCGCTCCTCGAGGCGTACGGCTACGACCGGTTCTGGGCGGACTCGAAGGCCGCCGGCGCGACGAGCCTGATCGTCGCCGACCTGCCGGTGGACGACGAGAGCGCCGGCTCGATCCCGCGCGTGCACCTGGTCGCACCGACGACGCCGGCGGAGCGGATCAAGCTCGCGGCCGAGCGGACGGACGGCTGGCTCTACCTCGTGTCGGTGACCGGGACGACCGGCGCGCGGACCGGCGTGTCGACGCAGCTCCCGGATCTCGTCGCGCGGGCCCGGTCGGTCACGGACGTCCCGCTGCTCGTCGGGCTTCGGCATCTCGACGCCCGAGGCAGCCGCCGAGGCGGGCGCGCTCGCCGACGGCGTCGTCGTCGGCAGCCGAGCGGTCGAGCTGGCCCACGAGGGCGGGCCCGGCGGCGCTCGGCGAGTTCGTCGGCTTCGCTCCGCACGGCCCTCGACGCGCTCTAGCTCAGCTCCCGCAGCGCGCAGTGTTCTTCACACGCGCGCGCCCCACCCTGGGAGGGGATGAACCACCCGCCACCCGCCTTCGACGGTACCGGGGAAGTGCGCGCGTGTCTGTCGCGCGAGCCGTGCCGATTTCGTGCCGATCGCTCCACAGCGAGTTCACGCGCCGAGCCAGGCCGCAGGCGAACCGCCCGTTAACGCGACGCGGCCCGCCGGAGATAGCGGGCCGCGTCTGTTCCGGAGAGGAACCCCCCTCTTGGTGCTACGAGACCGTCTTGACGAGCTCGCAGTTCATCGCCACGTCGCCAGCGCGGATGACCGCCTTGTCGTTGCCGGGTCCACAGTCGACCGTGTCGGTGAGCAGATCGTTGGCAGCGGCCCAGACGCGGTCGCGTCCGGCACCGGCGTTGACCGAGTCCGAGCCCCATCCGGCGTGGATCCAGTCGTTGCCGTCGCCGCCGTTCAGCGTGTCGTTGCCGGGGCCGCCCCAAAGACGATCGCTGCCCCAGTCGCCGTTCACGGTGTCGTTCCCGGCCATCCCGAAGAGGAAGTCGGGGCCGCCGCGCCCGTTGAGCGTGTCGTTGCCGGCGAGCGCGAACATGATGTCGCGGCCTCTCTTGCCGTTCATCGTGTCGTCGCCGCGCGTGCCCTTCTGCACCGAGCCATGGTGCTTCGGGCGGTGTCCGGCCAGGGACTTCACGCGCTCGCAGTTCACCGCGACATCGCCGGGCCTGATCACCGCGCGATCCTTCCCGGGACCGCAATCGATGATGTCCGACGCCTTGTCGTCTGCGCCTGCGCCGACGAAATCGTTCCCGTCGCCTGCATCGACCATGTCCGCGCCCCAACCGGTGCGGATGTCGTCGTTTCCGGTGCCTCCGTCGAGGTCGTCGTCACCGGGGCCGCCGAAGAGGAGGTCGTTGCCCTCGTCGCCCGAGAGGGCGTCGGCGCCGCCCTGTCCGAGCACGACGTCGTTGCCGGCCTTGGCGGTCACGGTGTCGTTCCCGGCCTTGGCCAAAACATGGTCTCGCTTGTCCGTACCCGTCAGCGTGTCGTCGCCCGGCGTCCCGTTGATCACGGCCGCACCTGCGGCGGTGATGAGGACGAGTGCGGCGGCTACGGCGACGAGCAGGGGGATGGTCTTCTTCACGGCGTCTCCTTTGGTCGCTTCGTCCGGCTCACCAAACCATTCGCGGATCAAGTCGCCGTGCGGTTTCTGTAAAGAGTCCGTGGGAAGCAAAAAACTGGCATTTCCTTTACCGGACAGCAGCTTCGGGCCGTAGGGTTACGCCGTGATTCTCGAGACGCCGGATCGACCGCGCCGCGGATGGATTTCCAGCGGAACCGAACCCGCATGGAGGAGCTCGTCGCCGAGCTCCGCGAACGCACCGACGCAGGTCGCAGCAGGCGGCGGCGAAACCGCGATCGAGCGGCACCGGTCGCGGGGGAAGCTTCTCGCGCGCGAGCGGATCGACCGGCTCTGCGATCCCGGCACGGCGTTCCTCGAGCTGAACGCGCTCGCGGCCTGGGATCTCTACTCCGGCGACGCGCCCGCGGCCGGGATGGTCAGCGGGATCGGCGTCGTCGAGGGCCAGGAGTGCGTGATCGTCGCGAACGACGCGACCGTGAAGGGCGGCACCTACTACCCGCTCACGGTCAAGAAGCACCTGCGCGCGCAGGAGGTGGCCGAGCAGAACAACCTCCCGTGCCTCTACCTCGTCGACTCGGGCGGCGCGTTCCTCCCGCTCCAGGACGAGGTCTTTCCCGACCGGGAGCACTTCGGCCGCATCTTTTTCAACCAGGCGCGGATGTCCGCGAAGTCGATCCCGCAGATCTCGCTCGTGATGGGCTCGTGCACCGCCGGCGGCGCGTACGTCCCGGCGATGAGCGACGAGACGGTGATCGTGAAGGGCACCGGGACGATCTTCCTCGGCGGCCCGCCGCTCGTGAAGGCGGCGACCGGCGAGGAGGTGACCGCAGAGGAGCTCGGCGGCGCCGACGTCCACTCGCGCGTGTCCGGCGTGACCGACCACTACGCGACCAGCGACGAGCACGCGCTCGCGCTCGGCCGCGAGATCGTCGCGAACCTGAACCGCCGCCGGCCCGAGCTTCCGTGGGAGGCCGAGCAGCCGGAGGAGCCGCTCCACGATCCCGACGATCTCGCCGGGATCGTCCCGGAGGACTACCGCATCGGCTACGACGTGCGCGAGGTGATCGCGCGGATCGTCGACGGCTCGCGCTTCCACGAGTTCAAGCCGCTCTACGGCGACACGCTCGTCTGCGGCTTCGCGCACATCGAGGGCTTCCCGGTCGCGATCCTCGCGAACAACGGCGTCCTCTTCTCCGAGAGCGCGCTCAAGGGCGCCCACTTCGTCGAGCTCGCCTGCAAGCGCCGCGTGCCGCTCGTCTTCCTCCAGAACATCACCGGCTTCATGGTCGGCAAGGAGTACGAGTCCGGCGGCATCGCCAAGGACGGCGCCAAGCTGGTGACCGCCGTCGCCTGCGCGGAGGTGCCGAAGTTCACGGTCATCATCGGCGGCTCGTTCGGCGCCGGGAACTACGGGATGTGCGGCCGCGCCTACTCCCCGCGCCAGCTCTGGATGTGGCCGAACGCGCGCATCTCCGTGATGGGCGGCGAGCAGGCCGCCATGGTGCTCTCGACCGTGGGCGACACGGACCCGGATGAGATACGCGCGAAGTACGAGCGCGAGGGCAACCCGTACCACTCGACCGCACGCCTTTGGGACGACGGCGTCATCGACCCGCGCGATACCCGCAAGGTGCTGGCTCTCGGGATCGCCGCCAGCCTGAACGCGCCCATCCCCGACACGACGTTCGGCGTCTTCCGGATGTGACCCGCTACAACGTCGTCGACATCGAGCAGCTCGAGGGCGAAGGCCCGGGCGGCGCCGTGCGCAAGCTGCGCCGCGAGCTCGGCGCCACGGCCTTCGGGTTCAACCATTTCCGGCTCCCGCCGGATGCCACCGGACGCGAGCACGACCATGCGGACGACGGCCAGGAGGAGGTCTACGTCGTGCTCAAGGGCTCCGGCGTCATGCGCGTGGACGACGACGAGATCGAGCTGCGCCCGGGCATCGTCGTGCGCGTGGAGGGCCTGGCGACGCGCGTTCCGATCGCCGGCGGCCAGGGGCTCGAGTTCGTCACCTTCGGCGCCCCGGTCGAAGGGCGCTACGTCCCGCCGGAGTGGGGCTAGGCCGATGCTCGTCCGCCTCGTCCTCTGGAATCTCGCCGAGTCGCAGACGACGATCGGCGAGCTGCGCCGGTACCTCCAGGACGAGGCCGTGGATGCGTTCGAGGAGGTGCCCGGCCTGCGTCTCAAGCTCTGGCTCTCCGACGAGGTGACCGACCGCTGGGGCGCGCTCTACCTGTGGGAGTCCGCCGAGGATGCCCAGCAGACCGTTCCGAGCCGGGCGCGCGAGCTCATCGGACGCGATCCGGACATCGCGGAGGAGTTCGATCTCGAGGCGTCGATCGAAGGGCGGTTCGTCGAGGAGCACCTGTCGCGGCTCGGCCTCGCGTTCGAGTAGGCGCCTAGAAGTCCCCGGGCGCCGGGAGTAGGGTCGGCCCATCCAGATTCAGGCAGGAGGGTCATTCATGAACGTGAGTCTTCGCAAGTCGATCGTGATCGGCGCGATCGCCGCTGCAGCGCTTGCGGTGGCGAGTCCGGCGTCCGCAGCCGTCATCGATCCTGAGCGGAACAGCACTGCGATCACCGGCTGGTGGTGGTACTACGGCCAGACCGAGGCGCAGCTGAATTCGATCGCCACCACGAACGGGGCGCGGATCGTCGACATCGAGGTCGAGTCGACGTCGCCCTACCTCTTCACGGCGGCGTTCGTGAAGAACACGGGCACGTACGCGCGCACGTGGTACTGGTACTACGGCCTGACGTCCGCGGGCGTCGCGCAGAAGATCTCGTCGCTGAACGCGCGCGTCATCGACATCGAGCGCTACACGGTGGGAGGCCAGCGGCGCTTCGCCGTCGCGATGGTGAAGAACACGGGGGCCGCGGCGAAAGGCTGGTGGTACTACTACGACGTCACGTCGACGACGCTCGCGCAGAAGCTCAACGCCAACAACGCGCGGCTCATCGATCTCGAGTCGTACACGGTGAACGGCCAGACCCGCTACTCGGCCGTGATGATCAGGAACACCGGCGTCGACGCGAAGGCGTGGTGGTGGTACCTGAACGTCACGCCGTCCTTCATCGCGTCGAAGCTGAGCGCGAACCACGCGCGTCTGATCGACATCGACCGGCGCTCCAACGGCAACTACAACGTCGTCATGCAGAACCGGGGGAACGAGTACTGGTGGTGGTACTACAACGTCACCGCCACGAGAGTCGGCGAGCTCGCGAGCCAGAACGGCGCCCGCATCGTCGACCTCGAGAAGTACTCGACGGCGAGCGGCACGCGCTTCGCGGTGCTCATGTTGAACAACGTGAACGCGGAGACCAGCCGGCTCCGGCAGATCATGGCCAACGGCCTCGGCGGCGCGAGCTACGGCGTCTACGTGAAGAAGGTCGGCGGCAGCACCGTCGCCGGGCTCCAGCACGGGACGATCTTCGAGCCGGCCAGCATGATCAAGGTCGTCTCGCACCTGTACACGATGCGCAGGATCATGAACGGCACCGGCGGCGACACGCTCTCGACCTCGGTCGACTACTACGTGAAGCCGGGCGACACGTCGAACAAGGACGTCTGTCCCGATCCCGCCTGGGAGTCGAATGCGTCCCTGAGGGTGCCGACGACCCTCCAGGACGCGCTGACGCGGATGATGATGAACTCGGACAACCGCACCACGCGGACGTTCCAGGTTCGCTACGGCTATCCGACGCTGAACGCGTTCGTCACCGGGCTCGGGATGGCGAACACGGAGCTCCGCCAGATCCTCGGGTGCGGGTTCCAGAACGGGCTGCGCAACGACTTCACGCTGGTCGACGCCGGGAAGCTCTACGAGAGCGTCGTCAACGGCACGCAGCTCAGCGGGACCGCGCGCACGAACTTCTGGAGCATGATGGTCGGCGGCGGCGTCACGTCCTCGTCGGCGATCGGCCAGATCGTCGTGGCCGAGGCGAACGCGCTCGGCATGTCGGCGTCCAAGCGGAATTCGTTCCTCGCCAAGATGGAGACCCGCTCGAAGGGCGGGAGCTACGACATCTGCGGAACGAGCTGCAACCCGTACACGTACATCCGCACGGTCGGCGGGCGGATCACGATCCCGAGCAAGTCTCGGGCCGGCGCGACGATCCTCAACAACTACGTCTACGGGCGCTTCGCCGACGGGCTCAACATCCCGTGCCAGGTGAAGGGCGCGAGCGAGACGACGGCGCAGGTCGAGGCGCGCTGCGCGAAGTACAAGAACGCCAACGCGGCACTGAACAAGGTCGGGTCGGAGATGTTCCGCTCGATCATCAAGTCCGCGCTGAAGACCTGGTAGACGCTGCTTCGAGGTGGCGGAGGGAACCCTCCGCCACCTCTCACGTTTGCTTCTGCCGGTCGCGAAGCAAAGGTCATCCATGGGGGCAGTTCTCCGTTCGGCGCTCGTCGGGCTCGCGGTCGCTGCGTTCGGGGGCGGGACCGACGCGCAGGCGGCTTCGTGCGAGCCTGCCGCGGTCTCGTATCCGTGGCCGGTCCGGCCGTTCGGCGAGGCGCATTCCGTGCGCGGGAGCCTGAACGAGCCGCGCGGCCGCAGCTTCCACTTCGGTGTCGACATCACGGCCCGCGACGGTCAGCGGGTCTTCGCCGTTCAGTCCGGGAGGGCGTACGGCGCGGCGGACCGCACGAAGGTGACCGTCGTGGGAGCGAACGGATGCTGGTCGCACCGGTACTGGCACGTCGTCCCTGCGATCGCGAACGGCTCGCGTGTCCGGGCCGGCATCTTCATCGGACGCGTGCTCCGGCCGTTCGCGCACGTCCATTTCGCCGAGTGGGATCTGCAGCGCGGCAGGTACATCGACCCGACGCGCCGCCGGGGCGGGCTCAGCGCCGTACGGCGACACGACGAAGCCGGTGATCGCCGCGGTGGCGGCCAAGCGAAACGGCTCGACGCTGGCTCCGTCGAACGTGCGCGGGGTGGTCGACCTGGTCGTGCGCGCCTACGACACGCCCGCCGTGCCCTCTCCGGCGCCGTGGGCGCATTTCCGGACTGCGCCCGCGACGATCGGCTGGCGGCTGGTGACGTCAGGCGGTCGTGTGGCTCGCCGGTTCAGGGTCGCGTACGACGGTCGCATCAAGCTCGACGACTGCGAAGTTCTCCCGGGTCTTCGCCCCCGGCACGCGCGAGAACGTCCGCGGCGGGAAGCCCGGCGTCTACCGCTACTGGCTCGCGCGGCGCCTGGACACGCGGCGGTTCCGCAACGGGACGTACGTGGTTCGGGTCCGGGTCGCGGACAACCACGGCAACGTCGTCTGGTCGTCGCTTCGCGTGAGGATCAGGAACCGCTGACCGCGTAGACTCGGCGCCCGATGAGCGCGCTGCGAATCGAACGCGACGGGCCCGTCCTGCGGGTCACCCTGGCGAAGCCCGAGCGGCGCAACGCGTTCGACGCGGCGCTGATCGCGGAGCTTGACGGAGGCATTCGCGGACGTCGGCGATGCGCGCGCAGTCGTGCTGGCCGGCGACGGCCCGAGCTTCTGCGCCGGCGCGGACGTCGAGTGGCAGCGCTCGTCGATCGACCTCTCGTTCGAGGAGAACGTGGAGGACGCCGGCCGGCTGCTCGCGATGCTGCAGGCGATCGACTCGTGCCCGGCGCCGGTCGTGTGCCGCGTCCACGGTTTCGCGCTCGGAGGCGGCTCGGGACTGGTGGCCTGCGCGGACATCGTCGTCGCGTCGCCCGACGCGGTCTTCGGGTTCACCGAGGTGAAGCTCGGGATCATCCCGGCGGTCATCTCGCCGTACGTCCTGGCGAAGATCGGCTCCTCGGCGCGGCGCGTGTTCATGACGGGCGAGCGCTTCGGCGCCGAGACGGCGCTGCGGATCGGACTCGTGGACGAGGTCGCCGAGGACGCGGAGGCGGAGGTCGAGCGGCTGGTCGGCGAGTTGCTCACGTCGGGGGCGGCCGCGGCCCGAGCAGCGAAGCGGCTGGTGCTGGAACCGCCGGCGTTCGACGACCTCCCGACGGTGGCCGCGCGAATGCGAACGAGCGACGAGGGCCAGGAGGGCCTGCGCGCGTTCCTGGACAAGCGCCCCGCGGACGCAGACGACGGCGCGTGGGGCGTGTTCGCGCCGAAGCCCGGCTCCGAGTAGCGGGCGCTTCCCCGGGGGACCCCGGCTAGGGCACCCCACACGCCCGAGCGTAACGTCGAAGTCCGCGCGTGTGGTGCGCAGGATCGTGCCGGATCGGTGCCAAGCAGTCCACCGCTCTGCGATGATCGGAGCCATGGCCGAGCTTCAGTTCCTCAAGCTGACCGACCTTCGCCCGATGGAGCTCGTCGACGGCGTGAGCTTCCAGCCGCTCTTCGGCGAGGGCGCCCAGGTGAACCTGGTCGAGCTCGAGCCCGGTTCAGTCGTCCCGGCGCACTCGCACCCGCACGAGCAGCTCGGGATCTGCCTGCGCGGCGTCCAGATCCTCGAGATCGACGGCCAGGACCACCACGTCGGGCCGATGGACGCGTACGTGATCCCCGGCGGGATCGAGCACGGCGCGCGCTGCGGGCCCGAGGGCGCGACGGTGATCGACGTGTTCCAGCCCGTGCGCGAGGACTACAAGGAGCGCTACGAGGCCGGCTAGAAGGTGATCACCGCCTCGCCCGCCGAGATCTGCGGCGGGTTCAGCGAGAGGTCGGAAAGGTTCTCCCGAACCCACTCCGCCGCCACGCGATTCGACTCCTCGGCGCCCGCCTGGTCGTCGAAGACGTTGACCGACACGGCGGCGCCCTCGCCGGTCGGCACGAGGTAGTACGCGCGGAACCCGGCGATCCCGCCGACCAGCCGTTCGACCTCATCCCGCTGCGCGACGAGTGCGTCGACGAGGCTCTTGCTGTCTGTCCAATACCGGAACGTCACGTACATGTTCTCCTCCTGTTGTCGGGTCGCCTGCGGCGGAGAAAACGTACTCGCCCCCGTAAGCTCACGCCGTGCCCGACGCCGTCCGGACCCTGCTCGTCGCCAACCGCGGCGAGATCGCCGCCCGCGTCTTTCGCACGGCCAAGCGCCTCGGGATGGAGACGGTGGCCGTGTACGCGCCCGACGACGAAGGCGCGCTCCACACCCGCGAGGCCGACCGAGCCGAGCCGATCGCCTCCTACCTCGAGCCGGCCGAGATCGTCGCCGCGGCCCAGCGCGCCGGCGCGGACGCCGTGCATCCGGGCTACGGCTTCCTCGCCGAGAGCCCCGCGCTGGCCGAGGCGGTCACGGCTGCCGGGCTGACCTGGGTGGGCCCGCCGCCGGACGTCATCCGCTCCGCCGGGGACAAGCTCGAGGCCAAGCGGATCGCGGCCGAGGCCGGCGTCCCCGTGATCGAGACCGGCACGCCCGAGCAGGTCGGCTTTCCGCTGATCATCAAGGCCGCGGCCGGCGGGGGCGGGCGCGGGATGCGCGTCGTCCGCTCGCCGGAGGAGCTCGACGAAGCCGTCGAGGCCGCGAAGCGCGAGGCGCTCGCCGGGTTCGGCGACGACACGGTGTTCTTCGAGCGCTACGTCGAGCGACCGCGCCACGTCGAGATCCAGCTCCTCGCCGATGCACACGGCAACGCGATCTCGCTCGGCGAGCGCGACTGCTCCGTCCAGCGCCGCCACCAGAAGGTGCTCGAGGAGAGCCCCTCCCCCGCCGTCGACGCCGAGCTGCGCCGCGAGATGGGCGAAGCCGCCGTCGCGCTCGCCCGCGCGCTGCGCTACCAGGGCGCGGGCACGGCCGAGTTCATCCTCGGCGAGGACGGCCGCTTCGCCTTCCTCGAGCTGAACGCCCGGATCCAGGTCGAGCATCCCGTCACGGAGCTCGTCACCGGCGTCGACCTCGTGGAGCAGCAGTTGCTGGTCGCGGCCGGCGAGCCGCTCGCGCTCGAGACGCGCGATCCGGAAGGGCATGCCGTCGAGGCGCGCCTCTACGCCGAGCACCCGCTCACGTTCCTCCCCCAGGCCGGGACGATCACGGCGCTGGAGTTCCCCGACGGCGTGCGCGTCGATGCCGGCGTCGCGGCGGGGGACGAGGTGCCGGTCGCCTACGACCCGATGATCGCGAAGCTCGTCGCAACGGGAGAGACCCGCGACGAGGCGCTCGACCGGCTCGCCGCCTCGTTGGCCGCGACCCGCGTCGCGGGCGTCGTCACGAACCTGCCCTTCCTGCGCTGGCTCGTCGATCACCCGGCGTTCCGCGCCGGCGACGCGACGACGGCGTTCCTCACGGAGAACCCGCCGCTGCACCGCTACCCGCGCGTGCCGCCGGTCTGGCGGAGCTACTGGCGTGTGAACCGCGACCCGGCCCAGCCTGTGCCGGCGCCGCAGCCTCCGCCTGTGTTGGAGACGAGCTGCCCACGGCGGAGCGACCGGCGAGCCGACCATCGCCGCTCCGATGCCGGGCACCGTGATCCGCGTGCTCGTCTCCGAGGGCGACAGCGTCGAGGCGCGGCAGCCGCTCGTCGTCGTCGAGGCGATGAAGATGGAGACGCCGCTCGTCTCGCCGTTCGACGGGACCGTGAAGGCCGTGCACGTCGCCGAGGGCGACCGCGTCACCGCCGGCATGGTGCTCGTCGAGCTCGCGGACTGACCGCTTCCGAGCGCGGCATCCGTCGACCTAGTAACAGTCTGTTGCTAACTCCTGAAGGTCGCGCAACCCCGCTTGAGCGCTCGGGTTGCGTCCACCCGGACTTAGTAACAGTCTGCAACTTGGGATAGATCCGCGCGAAGTCGTGCGCGTTTCGTGGGGTTCTCGTGCGACTAGGTCGCGACGACGAGCCCGCCGTCCACGGCGAGGTTCGCGCCGGTGATGTACGACGCCTCGGGCGACAGGAGAAACGCGCACGCACGCGCGAACTCGTCGGTCCCGCCGAACCGCCCGGCCGGGACGAGCGACGCCATCGCGGCGCGCTCCTCCTCCACCGACACTCCGCGCGCCTCGGCGCGGGCGACCAGCACCGACTCGCCGCGCTCGGTGTCGAACCGGCCCGGCGACACGGCGTTCACGCGAACCGCCGGCGCGAGCGCGCGTGCCAGCGCGCCGACGAGCGCGGCGACGCCCGGCCGCAGGACGTTCGACGCGTCCAGTCCGGGGATCGGCTTCCGCGTGGACGACGAGGCGACGAACACGACCGACGCCCCGTCCGAGAACTTCGGCGTGAGCGCCCGCACCAGCCGGATCGGGCCGGCGATGCAGAGCTCGAACGCCGTGTGCCACTGCTCGTCCGTGAGGTCGAGCATGTTCCCGGCCGGCGGGCCGCCCTGGTTCACGAGCGCGCCGTCGATCGAGCCGCCGAGCTGCTCGTCCACCGCACGCGCGACCACCTCGGCGCCCTCGGCCGAGCCGAGATCGGCGGCGACCGACAACGCCCGCTCGCCCAGCGCCGCGACCGCCTCGGCGAGCGAATCCTCGTTGCGCGCGACCAGCAGCACCCGGTCTCCGCGGCGCACCAGCTCGTCCGCGACCGCGCGCCCAAGGCCCCGGCTTCCGCCCCCGATCACGTAGCTGCGCACGATGCGTATTAGACCGTGTTTCGGAACGGGCCGGGTCGGTACGAGTCAGGGGCAGCAAACGAAGGGGGACAACATGGCTAACGAACTGAACGGCAAGCGGATCGCGTTCCTCGCGACCGACGGTGTGGAGCAGATCGAGCTGACCGAACCGTGGAAGGCCGTCGAGAAGGCCGGCGCCGAGCCGGTGCTGATCGCGTCCGAACCGGGCGAGATCCTCGGCCTGAACCACATCGACAAGGGCGACAAGTTCCAGGTCGACGAGACGACCGGCGACGTGAACGCCGGCGACTTCGACGCGCTCGTCCTGCCCGGAGGCGTCGTCAACGCCGACGCGATCCGGATGGACGAGGACGCGGTCGTGTTCGTCCGGGACTTCTTCCTCGCCGGCAAGCCCGTCGGCGTCATCTGCCACGGGCCCTGGATCCTGGTCGAGGCAGGCGTCCTCGAGGGGCGCACGATCACGTCGTGGCCGTCGGTTCGCACCGACATCGAGAACGCGGGCGCGACGTGGATCGACGAGCAGTGCCACGTCGACAAGGGCCTCGTCTCGAGCCGCAAGCCCGACGACCTCCCGGCGTTCTGCTCCAAGATCGTCGAGGAGTTCGCCGAGGGCATTCACGCCGAGCAGCGCGAGGCCGCGAAGGCCGCTGTCGGCTAGCTAGCCGAGGGGAGCGGGTGCGGCGATCGGCTCGGGTTGCCGCACCCGCACCTTCGCCTTCGGAAGCGCGAAGGTGAGGAGCCAGCCGAGCGCCGGGCCGATGGCGGTGATGAGGACGGCCGCCTCGATCGAGACGTCGTCCGCGACCGCGCCGAGCGAGATCGCCGCGATGCCGCCGAGGCCGATCGCCATCCCGATCGAGAGCCCGGACGCGAGTCCCACGCGCGACGGCATGTACTCCTGCGCCATCACGAGGCTGACGCCGAACGTCCCCACGAGCGCTGCGCCGGAGAGGATCAGCGCCGCCGAGCCGACCGGGCCGCCAACGATCGCGTAGACCGCGATCAGCGGCGCGGAGATCGCGTAGCTCATGCGCATCATCCGCCGGCGCCCGAAGCGGTCGGCGAGCGGGCCGCCGACCAGCGTCCCGACGGCGCCGGCCAGGAGGAACGCCGAGAGCAGGTGGATCCCGTAGGCGTCGCTCTTCCCGCGCGAGATCTCGTAGAGCGGGACGAACGTGAAGAGCCCCATGTGCGCGAGCGAGCGCAGGCCGACGACGCCGAGCAGGACCGCCATCCCGCGGCGCTGGCTGCGCTCGCGGCTCCCGCCGAACCCCGTCTCGGCGGTCGGCGCGAAGCTCGCCAGGTAGCGCAGCGAGAACAGCAGGGCGACGCCGACGACGAGCCCGGGGACCGCGATCAGCACGCCGCCCTCCAGTCCGAGTCCGAGCGTGAGGATCACGAACGACGCGACCAGCGGCCCGAGCGCGAAGCCGATGTTGCCGCCGACCGAGAAGAACGACATGCCGCTCGCCCGCCGGCCGCCGCTCACGTAGCTCGCGAACTTCGATCCCTCCGGGTGGTACGCGGCGACGCCGAGCCCGGAGACGATCACGGCGAGCACGACGAGCCCGTACGACGGGACGACCGCGGCCGACGGCCATCCCGACGCCGGCGATCGCCACGCCGGCGGGCAGGAGCCAGAGCGCGCCGCGCGCGTCCGACCAGAGGCCGAAGAGCGGCTGGATGATCGACGAGGCGAACGTCCCGGCGAGAACGAGCGCGGCCGCCATCGTGTAGCTCAGCTCGAACTTGTCCACGAGGAACGGCAGGAACGCGGGCAGCGCGCCCTGCGCCAGGTCGGTGACGAGGTGTCCCGACGACAGCGCGGTCATCGCTTTTCGGTCGACAGGAGCGTGCTCGTCCACGGGCTCGGACACTACCGACCAACGCAGAAGCCCTCCGAAGAGGGCTTCCACTGGGAGAGATCGCCCGCGGGGAGGGGGGATGCGGGCGGAGAGGGTAGTACAGCGCGAAGTGCGCTTCGCCCGTATCGGCGCGTCTCCTTCCGGGCTTTAGGGGCAATGCCTCATTCGAGGCCGGGGCGAGCTAGCATCGTCCCGCCATGGACGTCGCCGCCAGCACGAGCGCCCTCGAGGACGTCCAGGCCGACGTCCTCGTGCTCGCGGTGTCCGAGCCGGTCGAGCTGGGCGATCTTCACGGGCTGGACGCGCGCCTGGGCGGCCGTCTCGAGCGGCTCCTGGCGGACGGCGAGCTCACCGCGAAGCGCGGCAAGCTGACGACGCTCCACCTCGACGGAGAGCTGGCCGCGAAGCGGCTCACGATCGCCGGGCTCGGGAAGAACCCCGACGCCGATGCCCTGTCGACGGCGGCCGCCGCGGTGGCGCGCGGCAAGGCGACGACGGTCGCCTGGTGGGTCGAGTCCCCGGAGCAGGCGCGCGCGGTCGCCGACGGGCTCATGCTGGGGCGCTACGACGCCGGGCGCTGGAAGAGCGACGCCGAGAAGTCGCCGCCGCTCGAGACGCTCACGCTCTGCGGCCCGGGTGCCGAGGACGCGCTGGCCGGAGCGCAGCGAGCCGCGCTCGTCGCAGGCTGGCAGAACCAGGCGCGCGACCTGGTGAACGCCCCGCCGAACGCGCTCACGCCGCTCCGGCTGGCGGAAGTGGCCACGGAGATCGAGGAACGCTTCGAGACGATCACCGCCGAGATCCTCGGCCCCGAGGAGATCGAGGCCGCGGGCATGGGCTCGTTCCTCTCGGTGTCGGCCGGGAGCCACAACCCACCGTGCCTCATCACGCTGCGCTACGAGCCCGAGTCGCCCGCCGACCCGGAGCTCGTCCTCGGCATCGTCGGCAAGGGGATCACCTTCGACTCGGGCGGCTACTCACTGAAGCCGGCCACCTCGATGGAGGACATGAAGTCGGACATGGGCGGCGCGGCCGCGGCGCTCTCCGCGCTGGGCGCGATCGCCGAGCTCCAGCTGCCCGTTCGCGTCGTCGTGGTCGTGCCGGCGACCGAGAACATGCTCTCCGGCCACGCGACCCGCCCGGGCGACGTCGTCGTCGCGTCCGACGGGACGACGATCGAGATCAACAACACGGACGCCGAGGGACGGCTGATCCTCGCCGACGCGCTCCTCCACGCGCGCAACGAGGGCGCGACGCACCTGCTCGACCTCGCGACCCTGACCGGGACGATCGAGGTCGCGCTCGGCAACTTCTACGCGGGCCTCTTCGCGCAACGACGATGCCTGGCGCGACCAGGTCGAGGCGGCGGCGAAGGCGAGCGGAGACCACGCCTGGCCGATGCCCGTCCATCCCGCCTACCGGCAGTACCTCGACTCCCCGATCGCGGACATGAAGAACACGCCGCCGACCAAACGCGGCGGCGCCACGATCGCGGCGCTCTTCCTCAAGCGGTTCGCGGGCGAGGGCCCGTGGGCGCACCTCGACATCGCCGGTACCGCGTTCCTCGACAGCGGACGCGACTACTATCCCGCGGGCGCGACCGGCTACGGAGTCCGCCTCGTCGTCGAGCTTGCGTCCTCCCTCCCCCCGGCCGAATGACGAACTACGACCTCTCCGACGAGCACGAACTGCTGCGCTCGACCGTGCGCGAGTTCGCGGAGGCGCAGGTCGCGCCGGTCGCCGAGGAGCTCGACCGTGAGCACCGCTTCCCGTACGAGATCGTCGCGGGCCTCGCCGAGCTCGGGCTCATGGGCGTCCCGATCCCGGAGGAGTACGGCGGCGCGGGCGCGGACACGCTGGCGTACGCGATCGCGATCGAGGAGCTGACGCGGATCGACTCCTCCGTGGCGATCACCGTCGCCGCGCACACCTCGCTCGGGACGATGCCGATCTTCATGTTCGGCTCCGAGGAGCAGAAGCGCGAGTGGCTCCCCGATCTCGCCTCGGGCCGGCGGCTGGCGGCGTTCGGCCTGACCGAGCCCGGCGCCGGCTCCGACGCGGGCGCGACCCGCACGACGGCGGAGTTGCGCGACGGGCAGTGGGTCGTGAACGGCTCGAAGATCTTCATCACCAACGCGGGCACGGACATCACCTGGGCGACGACGATCACGGCGAAGACCGGCGAGGACGAGATCTCGAACATCGTCATGCCGAACGGCACCCCCGGCTTCGAGATCTCGGCGCCGATGGAGAAGATCGGCTGGCGCGCATCCGACACGCGCGAGCTGTCCTTCTCGGACGTGGCCGTGCCCGAGGGGAACCTGCTCGGCCCGCGCGGCGAGGGGTTCCGCCAGTTCCTCAAGATCCTCGACGGCGGCCGCATCTCGGTCGCGTCGATGGGCGTCGGCATCGCGCAGGGCGCCTACGAGCAGGCGTTCACCTACGCGAAGCAGCGCGAGCAGTTCGGCAAGTCGATCTCGCGGTTCCAGGCGGTGCAGTTCAAGCTCGCCGACATGGCGACCGAGATCGAGGCCGGCCGCCAGCTCGTCTACAAGGCGGCGTGGCTGAAAGACCAGGGCCGCCCGTTCGCGACCGAGGCGGCGATGGCGAAGCTCTACACCGGGCTCCTCTCGAACCGTGTCGTCAACGACGCCCTCCAGATCCACGGCGGCTACGGCTACATGGACGAGTACGCGATCTCGCGCTTCTACCGCGACCAGAAGATCCTCGAGATCGGCGAGGGCACGAACGAGGTACAGCGCATGGTGATCGCGAAGCAGCTCGGCCTCTAGTCGCTGCACCTCGTTCGCAACGCCATCCCGTGCCAGGCTTCAGCCTGG
This sequence comes from uncultured Actinomycetes bacterium, assembly GCA_963705875.1. Lineage (GTDB taxonomy): Bacteria > Actinomycetota > Thermoleophilia > Gaiellales > Gaiellaceae > CAVRUF01. Next base: position 1,331,026 of record OY970117.1, read on the forward strand.
CTTGGGCGTGCGATCAGCAGCGCATGGTCATCGCGAAGCACCTCGGGCTCTGAGCCCGTGCCCAAGGTCCGAGTGGACACGGGGTGTGACGACTTCGTGCCGATCGATCCCAAGTTGCAGACTGTTACTAAGTCGGAAGCGCTCGAACCCTTTGACCATGCGGGTTTGCGGCGGCTCTCCCGCGCAAGCAACAGACTGCAACTAAGTCGCCGGGAACGGCGGCACGAGAGGTGTCACGTGGCACGCCGGGCGGCCCGGCGTAGGATCGCGCCACTCAACACAAAGGGGATCGAATGCCTCTCTTCATGGACGTGCACAACGTGGAAGGTGGCGTGTCGGCAACCGACGTGGCCGCCGCGCACATGGCCGACCTGCAGGAGCAGGCCGCCCATGACGTCGACTACAAGCAGTACTGGGTCGACGAGAAGGCCGGGAAGATCTTCTGCCTCGTCGAGGCGCCGAACGCCGACGCCGCGCACACGGTGCACCGCGAGGCACACGGGCTCGTCGCCGACGAGATCTACGAGGTCATCCAGGGCGACTGACCGGAGCTTGCAGGGCGCCCCGTTCGGCGGGCGCCCAAAGGCTCAGCCGAGCCGCTCGGCGTCGTAGCCCCACTCCGCGAGCCGGGCGAGCACCTCGTTGCAGTGCTCCTCGTCCCGCGTCTGGAGCGTGAGCTCGACCCCGGTGACGCCGAGCGTCGCGTCGAGGCCTTCGCGCTGGTGCTGGACGGCGATCAGGTTCACGCGCTCGCCCGCGATCTGGGTGAGGAGCTTCGCGAGCGCTCCGGGCCGGTCGGGAACCTGCGTCCGGACGACGAGGAAGCGTCCCGCGCGCGAGAGGCTGTAGCGCGCGATCTCGATCAGGAGGCTCGCGTCGACGTTCCCGCCCGAGAGGAGCGCCGCCGCACGGCCCGTGCCCTCGACCTTCCCCGCCAGGAGCGCCGCCAGCGACGCGGCGCCCGCACCCTCGACGACGAGCTTGGCCCGCTCGAGGAGCAGGACGATGGCGTGCCCGATCTCCGCGTCCGTGACCGTGACGATCTGGTCGAGCTTCTCGGCCAGGATCGCCGAGGTCAGCTCGCCGGGATGCTTGACCGCGATCCCGTCCGCGATCGTGTGTCCGCCCACCGCGCCGCCCGCGAGCGGCGCGCACGCCTCGGCCTGGACGCCGATGAGCCGCAGCTCCGGCCGCAGCTCCCGTAGCGCGATCGCGATTCCCGAGGCAAGCCCGCCCCCGCCGACCGGGAGCACCGCGACCTCCGTGTCCGGGGGAAGCTGCTCGGCCAGCTCGAGCCCGAGCGTCCCCTGGCCCGCGATCACCTTCGGATCCTCGAACGCATGGATGAGCGTCGCGCCCTTGGCCTCGAGCGCGCGGCTCTCCTGGTCGGCCTCGTCGTAGTCCAGCCCGGTCATGACCACCTCGGCGCCGTAGCCGCGCGCGGCGTCGACCTTCGCCATCGGCGCGAACTCGGGCACGAAGATCGTCGCCGGGATGCCCGCCTCGCGCGCCGCCCACGCGACCGCCTGGCCGTGGTTTCCTGCGCTGGCCGCGACGACGCCGCCGCTCCGCTCCTCGTCGGTGAGCCCCGCGATCTTCGCGACCGCGCCGCGGATCTTGAACGAGCCCGTCCGCTGGAGGTTCTCCGCCTTGAGCACGACCGGCCGGCCCGCGAACCCGCCGATCGTCTCCGACGTCATGACGGGGGTCACGCGCGCGTAGCCGGCGATCAAGCCCCGTGCCGCTTCGATGTCAGCGAGCGTCGGGCCCATCGCCGTCCACGTGGAAGACCTTGACGAGGATCTCCTGCACCGCGCTCAGCGGGTCGAGCTTGCGGCTCTTCACCTCGTCGAGGAGCCGCTGCAGCTCGGGATCTCCGCCGACCGCGAGCTCGAGGTGCGTCTTCGCCCGCGCGCTCGCGACCGCGAACACCTCGCCGGCGAGCTTCTCGGCGCGCCGCTCGACGAGCAGGTCGTTGTCCTCGAGATGCGCCCGGTGCTCCTCGATCTTCTCCCAGAGCTCGTCGGTGCCGCCGTTCGAGACCGCCTCGGTGAGGACGATCGGCGGCTTCCAGTCGCGCTCCTTCTCGATCTGGAGGATCGAGCGCACCTCGGTCACCATCGTGCGGGCCGCCGGATGGTCGCGCTTGTTCACGACGATCACGTCGGGGATCTCCATGATCCCGGCCTTGAGCGCCTGGATCGCATCACCCGAGCCGGGCATGAGCGCGAGCACGGTCGTGTCGGCGAGGCCGGTGATCTCCACCTCGCTCTGCCCGGTGCCGACCGTCTCGACATAGATCAGGTCCTTCCCCGCCGCGTCGAGGATAAGCGCGGCCTGCAGCGTCGCCTCGGCCAGGCCGCCCAGATGCCCGCGCGTGCCCATCGAGCGGATGAAGACGTCGGGATCGAGGAAATGGTCGGCGAGGCGGATCCGGTCTCCGAGCAGCGCGCCGGACGTGAAAGGGCTGGAGGGGTCGACCGAGATGACCCCGACCGTCTTGTCCAGTGCGCGGACGTGGCGGACGAGCGAGCCGACGAGCGTCGACTTCCCCACGCCCGGCGGGCCGGTCATCCCGACGATGTACGCGCGGCCCGTGTCCGAGTAGACCGCGGCGACGAGCTCGGCGGCGAGCGGGTCGCGGTCCTCGACGAGGCTGATCGCGCGGGCGAGCGCGCGGCGGTCGCCCGAGCGGATGCCCTCGACGAGCGAGTCGAGCGTCCACTCGTTCGGCACTAGAGCCGCTCCTGCACGACGACCGGCACGGCCGCCTCGGCCCAGCCGCGAAGGAGCGCGTAGCCGGTGATCGCCCCCGCGGCGCACAGGCCGGCCGCGACCACCCAGGCGGCGCGCGCGCCCCACTCGTTGATGAACGGCCCGGCGGCGATCATCCCGAGGCCGAGCACGAGGTAGCTGGCGCTCATGAGGACGGAGAAGGCGCGGCCGCGCAGCGCATCGGGCGCGCCGCGCTGCACGAGCACGGCGTTGCAGACGACCGCCGCGCCGTTTCCGATCCCGGCGCAGACGGCGAACCCGGCCGCGACCCAGACGTTCGGCGACAGGGCGGCGGCCAGGAGGCCGGCGGCCATGATCGCGATCGACGCGCCGTACGGCCCGCGGGTGCCGCGCCGCTCGATCACCGCGCCCGCGCCGAGACTCCCGACCACGAGTCCCATCGCGCCGCCGGCGACGAGGAAGCCGAAGCCGAAGTCCCCGGCGCCGAAGACCTCCTTCGCCAGGAAGATCTCGCCGACGTTGACGCCCGCGTTCGCGAGCATGACGAGGCTCCAGGCGATGAGCACGGTGAGGAGCGGCCGCTCGTGGACCACGAGGCGCACGCCGGCGGCGAGGTCGCGAAAATGGCCGCGGCTCGGCTCGCGCTCCTTCTCCTCGAGGCTCGAATGGATGCGCAGGAGGAAGACCGCCGAGACGACGAAGCTGAGCGCGTTGATCGCGTACGCGGCGTCGGGGCTGGCCACGGCCACCACGGCGCCGCCGACCAGCGCGCCGATCGCCCAGGTCAGGTTGTCGGCCGACTGGAGGAGCGCGTTCGCGCGCGGAAGCCGGCTGGGCGGGACGAGGTTCGGCAGTCCCGCGTAGGCCGCCGGCCGGAAGAAGCTCGTCGCGACGCCGGCGACGAAGGCGAGCCCGACGATCGCGAGCACGGTCGGCGCGAACGGGATGAGGACGAAGACGATCGCGCGCACGAGGTCGGCGGCGACGAGGATCCGGCGGCGCGAGAAGCGGTCGACGAGCGGCCCGATGAGGAACCCGGCGACGGCGAGCGGCAGGAACTCGGCGATGAGGAGCGCGCTCACCCAGCGCGCGTCGCCGTCGGTCATGTTGGTCACGTCCACGACGAGCGCGATGAACGCGAGCCAGGTTCCGGCCCCGGAGGCGAGCGCGGCGTAGAAGAGCAGTCCGAAGTCGGGCGACTCGCGCACCGGCGAAAGCCGCGATGCGAGGGCCCGAAGCACTAGACGGCCGCCGCGAGCACGCGCGCGAACGCCTCGCCGAAGAAGGCGTTCTCCTCGGCCGTCCCGACGGTCACCCGGATCGCGGTCGTCGCCCCGAACGGCGCCAGCGGACGGACGATGACGCCCTCGTGGAGGAGCGAGTCGAAGAGCGGCCCGACGTCGGTCCCCGTATCCACGTAGAGGAAGTTCGCGACCGCGGGCTGTGCGACGCGGACGGGCAGCCCGGCGCAGATCTCGAGCAGCTGCTCGCGCCCCTCGGCCGTGACCGCGCGCCGTCGGGCGATCTCCTCGTCGTTTCCGAGGCTCGCGAGCGCGGCCGCCTGGGACATCTCGTTCAGATCGAAGGCGTTGCGCACCTTGCGGATCGCGCCGACGACCTCCGGCGAGCCGATCCCGTAGCCGACCCGCAGCCCGGCGAGCCCGAACATCTTCGAGAACGTCCGCAGGCAGAAGACCCGGCGGCCGCCGCAGGAAGTACTCGGCGATCCCGTCCGGGTAGTCCTCGGCGTCGACGTACTCGAAGTAGGCCTCGTCGAGGACGGTGAGCACGTGCTCGGGAACGCGCTCGAAGTACGCGTCGAGCTGCGCGCGCGAGACCATCGTCCCGGTCGGGTTGTTCGGGTTCGCGACGTAGACGATCTTCGTCCGCTCGGTGATCGCGGCGAGCAGGGCGTCGAGGTCGTACGTGTCCCCGGCGAGCGGAACGCGCACCGGGACGGCGCCCATCTTGACCGCGTCGAGGACGTAGCTCGGAAAGGACGGCCAGCCGCACACGATCTCGTCCCCGGGGTCGAGCACGGCGAGCGAGAGGTACATGATCACGCCGTCCGCGCCGGCGGCGAGCGCCACGTTCTCGGTGCGCCACGCCGTGCTTCTCCGCAAGCGCCTCGGTCAGCCGGTACGCCCCGCCGTCGGGGTAGCGGTTCAGCTCGCCGATCGCGCGCTCGAGCGCCTCGACCGCGGCCGGAAAGGGGCCGAACTGCCCTTCGTTCGAGGCGAGCTTGACGACCCGCTCGAGCCCGAGCTCGCGCTGGACCTCCTCGACCGGCTTCCCCGGCTCGTACGGAACGAGCCCCGAGATCGCGGGACGAAAGAGGTCGCCGTCGGCTGTCATGAGGCCGAACCTTAGACGCTGCGGTTTGCGCAGGATGCGGCTGCCGCCGGAACGCCGCGAAGCGCTCCGGCGGCGGCCGCGGAGATCAGTGAGCGGCGCGGAGCGAGCCGCCGATGCGGTTCGAGGTTCCGGTCCCGACGGCCTCGATGAGGAGCCAGCAGCCGTCGTCGTTCGTGTTCTTGCGGAACGCCTTGCCCTTCACGAGCGGCGGCTTGTAGAGCAGCGTGTTGTCCCCGCCCGAGCTGCAGCGCAGGAACGACGTCTTGTTCGTCTTGATCGCGAGCCGCTGCCCCTTCTTGATCGTCAGCTTGACGTTGAAGGACTCGATCTCGTACGGCTCCATGTCCTCGTCCTGGCCGTCGTAGGTGAGCTTGCGGCTCTCGGCCGTGACCTTCGCCTTGAACTTGTTCCCGGACTTCTGCACCGTGACGATCTGGGCCCAGAAGCTCCCCGGAGCGTTGGCGATGACGCGGATCTTCGTGATCTTCCCGGCCTTCGGCGACTTGTGCCCCGTGTTCGGACGGCCGTAGGCCTCGTTCATGATCCACGTGCACTTCTGCGCGTGATTCGACTGGACGCAGAAGTGGCCGTTCCCGGCGTTCGACGGCTGCACGTCGGCTGCGAGCTTGGAGCCGAACTTGAACGCCGCCTGGCCCGTGGCCGGAACGACGAGGAACGCGGCCACGGCCGCGACCGCGATGAGACGAACCCGTCCCGCGCGCGCTTGCTGCATAGGTAACCCCCTGACTACTCGGCGTGTCCGCGCATTCTCCGTCGGGCCTCGGCCGGGATGCAATAGATGGTTGGTCGGGAACTACCGCACTCCAATTCCCGACCAGCCATCTACCCTTACGGACATGGACGAGATCGGGCTCTTTCCGCTGCCGCTCGTGCTCATGCCGGGCGAGCAGGCGCCGCTCCACATCTTCGAGCCCCGCTACCGCGAGCTGATCTCCGAGTGCCTCGCGCGCGGCGAGGACTTCGGGCTCGTCTTCTCGGACGACGAGGGGATGCGCGACATCGGCACGCGGGCCACCGTCGTCGAGGTGCTCGAGCAGTTCGAGGACGGGCGCATGAACATCGTCGTCGAGGGCGGCGAGCGCTTCCGCATCGGGAACGTCGCCGAGGATCGCCCGTTCGTGACCGCCGAGATCGCGGAGCTCGAGGACGAGGGCGACGAGCCGACCGAGGAGGAGCGCGTCGCTGCCCTCGAGGCCTACGACCGGGTCGTGAAGGCGGCCGACGCCGAGCTCGACGAGATCGATCTCGCCGGCGAGAGCCTCGCGTTCCAGATCGCGGCCCGCATCGACCTCGGCGCCGAGGTGAAGCAGGGCCTCCTCGAGAGCCGCTCGGAGCGCGACCGGGTCGTCCGCCTGGCCGAGCTGCTGGATCACGCCGCCGAAGCGGTGGCCCGCGAGCGGGAGATCCGCGGCCGCGCCTCCGGCAACGGGCGCGTCGAGGCGCTCTAGGAGGGTTCGACAAGATGGACGGCGAACCACCTGGCGTGGACCGGGGCATGACCTTCCTGGCCGAATTGGAGTTGGCTCCGACCGACCCAGAAACCGTCGAGTTTCGGTACGTAATCGACGATTCGGTCCGATTGTCGCTCTTACGCGCGTGGTGGGAGCAGCTTGGCTCGCCGCTCGCCCTCGACGTGACGGTCGTGCCAGCCGAGATCGACTAGCTCTTACGGACGCCGTGGACGGGCCGCCCGGCGGCCTCCCACGCGTAGTACGAGGCGCTCGGGCCGAACGCCGGCTCGTACTCGACGACCTTCGGGTTGCGGCCGACCTCCTTCGCGCGCTGCGCGTGGCGGAGGAGATTCGGGTCGTCGCGCACCTCCCACACGAGGATCAGGTGCGCGGCGGTCATGAACTCGGCCACGAACGTGCACGCGTCCGCCGGGCAGGGGAACGGGTCGGTGCTCACGCAGTACCAGCCGGCGTGATCCGTCTCGCCGTCGTCCGTCCAGAGCTCCTCGTCGAGAGAGGTCGGTCTCCTCGTCGATGAGGACGCCGAGATCCAGCTCGCTCACGAAAGCTCCTTCGCCATGAGGATCACGTCGTGGAGATCGTCCCCGCGGCGGTAGTGCTTGACCCGCAGCCCCTTCGCGGCGGTAGCCGAGCTCCTCGTAGAGGCCGATCGCCGCCTCGTTGTGGGGGAAGACGTGCAGCTCGATCTTGACCACGCCCGCGCCGCGCGCCCAGACCTCCGCGGCCAGCATCAGCACGCGCCCGACGCCCCGGCGCCGGTGGCCCTGCGAGACCATCAGTCCGAGGTCGGCCACGTGCCGGCTGGCCGGATGCGGGTCGCGCGTGATCGAGAGGCGGCCCGCGACCTCGCCGTCCTGCTCCGCCACGAGGACGGTCGCGTGCTTGGAGCGGCGGATCGCGCGCAGGTAGCGGCGCTCGTCGCCGACGCTTCTCCAGTCGCCGTCCGTGACCAGCCAGCCTTCGGGCTCGGCTCCGACCGCCTCGGCCAGCGCCACGAGCGCGCCCGCGTCGCCGGGCCCCGCCTGACGGACGTCCAGGCTCACACCACCACTCCCGCGCCGCCGCGCCGCGGATCGCCCGCGGCCTCGAGCTCGCCGTCCTCGCGGACGAGCACCGCGGACGACGCCGCCGAAGAACACGTTGCCCGGGCCCCAGCGCACGACGTCGTAGCCGCGCGCCTCGAGCGCCGCGACCTCGGTCTCGTCGGCTCCGGCCTCGACGTTCAGCGCCTCGCCCTCGAGATGGACGCGCGGCGCCGCGATCGCATCCTCCACCCCGAGCCCGTGGTCGACCACGTTCACCACGGTCTGCATGATCGCGCCGCGCAGGCGCGCCGAGCCGGCGCTGCCGAGGACGAGATGCGGCTCGCCGTCGCGCAGGACGATCGACGGCGCCATCATGCTCGCGAGCCGCTGTCCCGGCTCCGCGGAGGACGAGAGCGCCTGGAGGTCGCTCTCGCCGAGCATGTTGTTCAGGTGGATCCCGGTGCCGGGGACGACGAAGCCCGAGCCCGCGCCGGTCGACGCCGACAGCGACGCGGCGTTGCCCTCGTCGTCGACGACGCTCACGTGCGTCGTGGAGGGAAGGCCGGGCGACTCGGTCGCCGGCTCGCTCCGCTGGCGCGCCCGCACCGCGGCGGCGACGACCGTCCGGTCGTCGAGCAGCCGCTGGGTCAGCCCGCCGCGCCTGGAGCTCGGCGATGAAGGAGCCGCCGCGCGCCCGGGTCGACTCCCGCATCACCTCGGCGAGGCGGGCGATCTGCGCTGCCGAGCCGGGAGCCTCGGGCGGGCCGAGCAGGTCGAGGATCCGCAGCGCGAACGCGATCAGCACGCCTCCCGCCGAGCTCGGCGGACACGTGACGAACTCCGTGTCCCGGAACGCGGCGCGAATCGGCTTGGAGCGCAGCGGCTTGTACGAGGCGAGATCCTTGGCCGTGAGCGCGCCGCCGTCCTCGCCGACGCAGCGGAGCATGTCCTTGGACAGGTCGCCGCGGTAGAACGCGTCGGCGCCCTCGCGCGCGAGCAGCTCCAGCGTGCCCGCGAGATCGCCCATGGCCGGCGCCTCGCCGAGCTCCAGCGGCCGCTCGTGGCCGTAGATCCGCCGCCCTTCCTCGTCGAGACGGAGGATCGGATCGAGGATCACGTGCAGACGCGCGTGCGCCTCGCCGATCGGAACCCCGTCGCGCGCGGCCTCGATCGCCGGCGGGAAGAGCTCGCGCCAGGGAAGCCGGCCGTGCACGCGGTGCGCTTCGGAAAGCCCGGCGATCGTCCCGGGAACGGCGCACGACGGCGCGCCGACGAAGTACGGCACGACGGTTCCCTTGTCGAACTCGATGTCGACCGTCCGCATCGCGGCCGCCTCGCCGTCGAAGCCGAGGCCCGGCTGCGCGACGAAGAAGTCGAGCGCCTCGATCGCTCCCGACGCGGTGCGCGTGAGCATGAAGCCGCCTCCGCCGGGGCCGGTCAGCGTGCTCTCGGCCGCCCAGGACGTCAGACGTCGCGGCGACACAGGCGTCGACGGCGTTCCCGCCCTCGGCGAGGATGCGCGCGCCCGCGGCCGCGGTCAGCGGATGCCCGGCGGCGACGGCGCCTCTCATCGCGGACTCCTAGAGGTCGCGGAGGAAGCTCGGCGTATCGAGCTCTTCGTCGTCCGCGGGAGGCGGCGGTTCCACGCTCCGCGGCGAGTCGATGACGTTCGTGACCGCCCGGCGCTTGCCCTTGCCGATCCCGGTCGCGACGACGGTGACCCAGACCTGGCCCGACAGCCGCTCGTCGATGGTCGCGCCGAAGATGATGTTCGTCTCCTCCGTGGAGGCCGCGCGGATCGTCTCGGCCGCCTCGTTGACCTCGATGAGCGTGAGGTCGGAGCCGCCGGCGATCGAGAGCAGGATGCCCCGCGCCCCGACGATCTCGGTGTCGATGAGCGGCGAGCGCAGCGCGCGCTCGGCGGCCTCGCGGCCACGGTTCTCCCCGGTGGAGAAGCCGATGCCCATGAGGGCGGTTCCGGCGTCGCTCATGATCGTCCGCACGTCGGCGAAGTCGAGGTTGATGAGGCCCGGCGTCGTGATCAGGTCGCAGATCCCCTGGACGCCCTGGCGGAGCACGTCGTCGGCGACGCGGAACGCCTCGAGCATCGAGGTCGACTGGTCGAGCACCTCGAGCAGCCGGTCGTTGGGGATGACGATGACCGTGTCGCAGTTGGCGCGGAGCTCGTCCACGCCCTTCTGCGCCTGCTCGCGGCGGCGCGTGCCCTCGAACTTGAACGGCATCGTCACGATGCCGACGGTGAGCGCGCCGAGTTCCCGGGCGATTCGCGCGACGACGGGCGCGGAGCCCGTGCCGGTGCCGCCGCCCTCGCCGGCGGTGATGAAGACCATGTCGGAGCCGCGCAGGACGTGCTTGATCTGGTCGTACGCGTCCTCGGCGGCCTGGCGCCCGACCTCGGGGTCGGCCCCGGAGCCGAGGCCCTGGGTCAGCTCGCGCCCGATGTGGAGCTTGATCGGCGCCTCGCAGCCGCGCAGCTGCTGAATGTCGGTGTTGACCGCGACGAACTCGACCTGGGAGATCCCGGCCTCGATCATCCTGTTGACGCCGTTGAGACCACCTCCCCCGACGCCGACGACGCGGATGACCGCGAGGTAGGCGGCGGACTCGGGCCGCGGCGTGTTCCGCAGGCGCGGCGACGGATCGACGAAGCGCGCCGCGGGCGGCTCCTCGATCTCGGGGATCGCGGGCATGGCGGGCGCAGCGGCCGTATTCGATGCCGAAGCTGCGGCCGGGGGCGCCGGGGTAGGCGTCGAAGCCGGCGCAGACTCGCGCTCGGGCTCAGGCGTCGGCTTCGGCTCGGGCTTGCGCTCGGCCGGAAGCGCCGAGGCCTCGGCGATGGTCATCTCGTTCGGACCGACGTGCTCGACGGTCTGCGCCTCCGAGGGTGCTCCACCCTCGTCGCGCTCCCGCTCGGCCTGGCGCTGTGCCGCCTCCGTCGCGCGGAACAGTTCGGCCAGGGGGCCCTCACGCATGCTGGCGCGCCCGCGGTTTCGAGCCATTGAGCACCTCCTTCGCGAGCTGGCGATAGGCGTCTGCCGCCTTGCCGCTCGGGTCGTACTTGAGAATCGGACTCGCCCTGCACGGGCGCCTCCGCGTAGCGGATGGTCTTCTTGATCCGCGTCTCGAAGACGAGGTCGCCGAAGTTCTCCTTCAGCATCTCCACGGCCTCGCGCGCGTGGACCGTGCGCGAGTCGAACATCGTCGGGAGGATCCCGCGGATCTCGACCGTGGGGTTCAAGTTCTCGCGGATCATCGTGAGCGTCCCCTCGAGCTGGACGAGGCCGCGCAGCGAGAGGTACTCGCACTGGACGGGGACGATGACGCCGTCCGCGGCCGTGAGCGCGTTGATCGTGAGCAGCCCGAGCGAGGGCGGCGTGTCGATCAGGATGTAGTCGTACTTCGAGCGCATCGGGAGCAGCGCCTTCTGGAGGGCGCGCTCGCGTCCGATCATGCTCGACAGGGCGAGCTCCGCTCCGGCGAGATCGATCGAGCTGACGGCCACGTCGATCTCCGCGTGCTGGATCACTTCCTCGATCGGAAGCTGGTGGACGAGCACGTCGAACATCGAGCGCTCGACCGTGTCCGGATCCATGCCCTGGGACATGGTCAGGTTCCCCTGCGGATCGAGGTCGACGGTGAGCACGGAAAAGCCGAGCTCGTTCATCGCGGCCGCGAGGTTCACGGTCGTCGTGGTCTTCGCCACGCCGCCTTTTTGGTTCGCCAAGGCGATGACCTGTCCCAAAGATGCTCCTTGTGAGGATTGCGCTCGAGCGCGCGAGCGCGTTTTAGAGAGGAGGCTCACAGGCCTTCCATTCGTTTGAAGGTACCACAATCCTTCTGAGATTCAGGGTAGCGCAAATAGCGGAAATTTCCCCCGGGAACATGCCGGGAGAAATGCCTGGAAATCGACCGGTTCCTACCCGCCGGGATCAGGCTGCGTCGTGAGGCGAATCCGCCGGGTCTTTCGACTCGGGATCGCGCTCGGCGAGCACGGCCTCGGCCTCGGCGAGCAGCTTGCGGACCTCGCCGAGCAAGACGACGCGGTCGCTCTTGCCGCGCAGGCCTTCGATCCGCTGCAGCTGCTCGTCCACACGGGGGTCGTCCTCCACCCTGCGAACGGTAGGCGGCGAAACCGCACGAAGGTGTGACCGTTTGCGCCGGGTTTCAGGCGGCATCGCGCGGAAGCTCCCTCGCCTCGCGGCAGGTACGCCGGGCCATGTACCCGGCGACGAGCGTGAGGCCGATCGCGACGCCGAGGGCCGGCCAGAGGCGGCCGGCGCCGTTGAAGAGGCAGAGGATGATCCCGAGGAAGACCGCGACGCGAAACGCCAGGCAGCGGCGGCGGATCCCCGTCGGGCTGAGGCTCATCCCGCCGCGACGACGCGGGCTGCGATCGGCCGCGAGCGCGGTCGAAGGCCGAGCAGCATCTCGTCGAGCGCGGCGACGAGCCCGGGCCGTGAGTCGTGGAGCAGTGCCTCGACGAGCGCGCGGCGGACGGCCTCCTCGGCACGGGCGCCGGGCCCGTCGCCGTCGAGGAGCGCCCGCAGGGCGATGAGCAGCTCGGTGCGCTCGCGTCCGTTCTCCCCGAGGAGCACGGAGGCGCGCATCGCGGCCGCCCAGGCGCCTTCGTCGCCGCCGAGCAGCGATTCCAGCGCTTCGCGCAGCTCGTCCGCACGGGCGGGGCCGGTGTGGAAGAGCGCGAGCTCCCAGCGGTCGAGCGCCTCGAGCGCCTCGGGATCGGCGCCGGCGGCCAGGCGCTCGACGAGGCCGGAGACGAGCTGGGCGCGGAACGGGTCGAGCCGGGTCGGCTCCCCGGTCGGAACCTGCGCGGCGAGCGGCGGCGCCGGGCGAATGTCGTACGCGCGTCCGTCGAGCCGTTCGAAGATGACCGGGCCCGCGGCGATCGCGCCGGAGGTGGCGAGGCGAAGCGCGGTGATGGCGCGGCCGAACACGGCGGGCGCGTCGGGCACCTCGGCGGCGGTGCCGGGAAGATCGGTGGCGAGCTCGAGGACGAGCGTGCGGTCGACCTCGCGGCCGAAGTCGCGCGGCACGAGCCGCTGCGCCTCGGGCCAGACGGCGGTCAGCTCCCCGCCGAGCGCCGGGCGAACGCGCAGTCCCGAGCCGAGCTCGATCGTCCCGCCGGCGGAGAGGCCGACGAGCGGAGCGAGTCCCACGTACGCGCGCGTGGCGCCGAAGAGCGAGCGCTCGAGCTCCGCGTAGGCGCGCTCGAAGCCCTCGTCGTCCCAGTCGAACCCGCCGCAGGCCTCGGCCGTGCGGACGAGGAGCGGGATCAGGACGATGCGGCGCAGGGCGTCGTCCTCGCCGATGCGCTCGCCCGCGTGGGCGCGCGCGAAGATTCCGGCGGCCGGCTCGTCCCGCAGGGCGACCAGCGCGTCGTGCGCGTCCTCCCGGTGGGAGATGCGGTCGGCGCGCGCCTCGACGAAGGCGCCGACGAGCGGGCGGTACTCGTAGAGCGTCGGCCGGTTCGGCGCCGCATGCTCGGCGAGGGAGACCGGAACGTCGGCTCCGGCCTCGATCTCGGCGCCCAGCTCGAAGAACGCGCCGAGGCAGAACGCGCGCAGCGTGCGATGGAGCGAAGGCGAGCGAGGGATGGGCGTTGCCACGAGGGGACCCGATACGCCTCGGCCAGGCTCCTTCCTGCTTGACGCGCAGGTCGGAACGGTGCTCGGATGGGGTCGTGCGCTGGCTCGCCTTCCCCGTTCTCATCGCCGCCGCGATCGCCGCCTTCATGCCCGGCGCGGTGCCGGCGGGAAGCGCGAAGTGCGCCACGCTGAACGCGACGATCGTCGGGCACGAACGGCCCCGACGTGATCAACGGGACGCCGCACCTCGACGTGATCGCGGCGCTCGGCGGCAACGACAGGATCCGGGGCAACGGCGGCGACGACGTCATCTGCGCCGGCGACGGGAACGACACCGTCTACGGCGGCAAGGGCTGGGACGGCGTCACCGGCGGCAACGGGAACGACGTGCTCGTCGGCGCCGACGGCAGCGACTACCTGAACGGCAACGCGGGCAACGACCGGATCGCCGGCGGCAAGGGCCACGACGCCGTCTTCGGCGGGCCCGGCAAGGACATCGTGCACGGCGGCGCCGGGCCGGACGACGTCCGCGGCTACGCGGGCAACGACAAGCTCTACGGCGACGCGGGCGCGGACAAGCTGCGCGGCGGCGCCGGCGCGGATCTCTGCAACGGCGGCACGAGCACGGACACGGCGTCGACCTGCGAGACGCTCATCGGCGTCCCGTAGCCCGCGGCCCCGGCTGGCACTTCGGGCACCAGTAGGCGAGCCGCGCGTCGTCGCCCTGCGGCCACGACTCCACGATCGTCCCGCAGTCCGGACACGGACGGCCGGCGCCGCGGTAGACCGTCCGCGGCTTGCGGCCTTGCATCGCGGCGCTCGTCTCCGCGAGCACGCGCCGCAGCGCCTCGTCGTCGACGTCGCGCAGGCGAAGCCACGGCGAGAGCCGCGCCCGGTGGAGCCCCTCGGCCTTCCACTTGTTCCCGATCCCGGCGGCGAGACGCTGGTCGAGGAGGGCGTCGCCGAGCTCGCGCGCCTGGTCGGTCTTGCGGAACCGGTCGAGCATCGCGTCGAGATCGGGCGGATCGTGCATGACGTCGGGGCCGAGCCGGTGAACGCCTCGCGCGCGTCCGCGCGTCAGTTCGAGCACCGGCCCGTGCCAGAGCACCGCCTGGAGCTCGCGTCCGCGCAGGACGAGCCACGGCGCCTTCGAGGTCGGCCGGCCCGCCGGCTGGATGCCCCAGCGTCCCTTCATCCGCAGGTGGCTGCGCAGGACGAGGTTCCCGTCGAAGGTGAGGAGCAGGTTCTTGCCGACCGCCTCGACGCGCTCGAGGCGCAGGCCGTCGATCCGCTCGGCGACGCCGAGGAGCTGCGCCCGCGGATTCGGCGACTCGGCTGCGACCACATCCCCGACGAGCGGCTGGAGCCGGGCCGCGGCGCGATGGAGCGCGTCTCCCTCGGGCATGCCGGAAAGCGTATGCAACCGCCGCCGGCCGAAAGCGCTCGTCCCAGGTCGGCACAAGCCCGACTTTGTGTTGCATCACTCGTCCTTGCTCGCTCTAGCGCTGATGCGGTCTTGGGCACGTCGGCCTGTCCATGACGGACACGCAAGCGATGCAACACAATCGCGCGTTTGTGACGCCGCGAATCGACACGAAGCTTCGTCGCTCGTGGCGGTTCAGGCGCGCAGGACGGCCCGGCGCGGCCCGGCGACGAAGCCGGCCTCGAGGAGGAGCGCCATGACGGACGACTCCGCGACGGGCTCGCTGTCGAAGCGCTCCACGGCGAGCCGCTTCACGCCGGTGCGGCGGGCATGCGCGACGAGCGCCGCCAGCGCAGGACGCAGCCATTCGTCCTCCGGGTCCCGGAGCGGGACGAGCGAGCGGCCGCCGCGCTCGACGAAGAGCGCCTCCTCGCCGCCGAGCGTGACCACGAGCGCACCGGCCACGCGGGCGGCGCGGCCGTCGGCGCGCTTCGGCCACGGGATCGCGGCGCCGTAGGGCTGCGCGGGATCGGCCGCGGCCAGCACGAGGGCCGTCTCGGGATCGGCCTCCTCGCGCAACCGCTCGACCGCGCCGGGCAGCGCGAACTGCGCCCCGCCGAGGCCCTTCGACGAAGTAGCCGCGGCGGCAAACGCCCGAGCGTCTCCAGCTTGCGGAGCTCCTGGTAGACGCGGCTGTATCCGCCGGGAACACCCTCGGCCCGCACGCCGTCGCGCGTGACGATCCCCTGGCGTTCGAGGAGCAGCTCGGCGAGCGCGCGCGGATCCGGATCGCCCGCGAAGAGCGGCGCCGTCGCCGACCAGCGTCCCTGCGTCGCCGTGATCGCGTTGGCCCGGGAACGGGAGAAGCGTCGCTGGCGCCGCTCGGGCCGCGGCGTCTCGAACCGGCGGCTCGCGCGAAGCGGCGTCCACGCGTCGTTCGAGACCTCGCCGGCCCAGACGAGATCCCACAGCGCGGGCAGCGCGGTCTCGGCCTCGAGGCCGGTCTCGGCGAGGAGGTCGTACCAGAACAGCGCGCCGCGACCCAGCGCCGCGCGGATCGCCTCGTGCGCGGGGTCCTCGGGCGGCGGCAGCGCGCCCGGCCGGCCCAGCGCCGGAGCGTCCTCGCGGAAGTAGATCGCCACGCGCTCGAGCCCGGCGCCGACCCAGACGACCTCGCCCGACGCGCAGAGCTGGTCGAGCTGCGCGGCCTGGTAGTTCGGCACGCGGCGCGGCAGGACGTCCGATTCCCACAGGGACGCCGGGAGCGAGAGACCCTGGAGCGGGACGAGCGCCTCGCGCAACGATGCGCGGCGGTCGAGTCCCTGCCAGGCCGGGAGGAACCGTGCCAGCGCCTCGCGTCCGGCGGGCTCGACCTGGCGGCGCAGACGGGCGAGCGAAGCGCGGCGCAGGCGCCGGAGGACGTCGGGGTCGCACCACTCGCGCTCGGTTCCGCCGGGCCGAAGCTCGCCGCGCACCAGCCGGTCCTCGGCCTCGAGCTGCGCCAGCCCTTCCTCGGCGTTCGGCCCGAACCGCGCCACCGCCTCGGCGGTCGTGAACGGCCCGCGCCCGCGGGCAAAGCGGACGAGCAGGAACCCGAGCGGGTCCTCCCCGCTCTCGAGGAACGCGTCCGGCAGAGCCCGCCGGGCGGCATCGCGCCGAGGGCGTCGCGGTAGCGGCCCGCGTCCTCGGCGGCGATCAAGCGGTCCTCGCCGGCCACGCGCACGGTGACCGCGCGGCGCTCGGCCAGGAGCGGCTCGGCGAGCGCCTCGTCGTAGGAGCCGGGCAGCAGGTCGCCGCGGCGGAGCAGATGGTCGTGCAGACCGTCGGGCGTCTTCGGATCGCCGCGCAGCTCCTCCTCGACCTGCGGCCACCGCGTCGGCGTCGAGCAGGTCGCGCAGCTCCTCCTGGCCGAGCAGCTCGCGGATCAGGTCGCGGTCGAGCGCGAGCGCCTGCGCGCGGCGCTCGGCGAGCGGCGTGTCGTCCTCGTACATGTAGGTCGCGACGTAGTCGAAGAGGAGCGACGACGCGTACGGCGAGGCGGACGCGGTCTCGACCGAGACGAGGTCGACGCGCCGCGCCTGGAGGTCGCCGAGGAGCTTCCGCAGCGCCGGCAGGTCGAAGACGTCCTGGAGGCATTCGCGCACGGTCTCGAGGATCACCGGGAAGTCGGGATAGCGCCGCGCGACCTGGAGGAGCGCCTGCGCCTTCAGCCGCTGCTGCCAGAGCGGCGTCCGCTCGCCGGGCCTTCGCCGCGGGATGAGCAGCGCGCGGCCGGCGTTCTCGCGGAAGCGCGCGCCGAAGAGCGCGGTCTGGCCGAGCTCGGCGAGCACGAGCTCCTCGAGCTCGCGCGGCTCGATGACGAGATCCTCGATCGGCGGCGGGCTGTCCGCGTCGGGGAGATGGAGCGCGATCCCGTCGTCCGACCAGATCGAGCCGACCTCGAGCCCGAGCGATTCGCGCAGGCGCGCGGCGAGCGCCAGCGACCACGGCGCATGCACGCGCGCGCCGAACGGCGTCAGCACGCAGACCCGCCAGTCGCCGATCTCGTCGCGGAAGCGCTCGACCACGATCGAGCGGTCCGACGGGACGACGCCCGTCGCCGCCTCCTGCTCGCGCAGGAAGACCATCAGGTTCTTGGCGGCCAGCTCGTCGAGCGAGTGGTCGGCGCGCAGGCGTTCGGCCGCCTTCTCGTCGTCGAGCGCGACGAGCTCGCGCGCGGTGCGCCCGATCGCCTCGCCCAGCTCGTACGGGCGCCCGACGCTCTCGCCCTTCCAGAACGGCACGAGTCCGGGGATCCCGGGAGCCGGGGACACGAGCACGCGGTCGCGCGTGATCTCCTCGATCCGCCACGACGACGCGCCGAGCAGGAAGACCTGTCCCTGGCGGGCCTCGTAGACCATCTCCTCGTCGAGCTCGCCGACGCGTCCGCCGCCGTCGAGGAGGAAGACGCCGTAGAGCCCGCGGTCGGGGATCGTGCCGGCGTTCGTCACCGCGAGCCGGCCGGCGCCGTCGCGCCCGCGGACGAGCCCGGCGGTGCGGTCCCAGGTGATGCGCGGCCGCAGCTCGGCGAACTCCTCCGACGGGTAGCGGCCGGCGAGCATGTCGAGCACGTTCTCGAGCTGGACGCGGGAGAGGTCGCGGAACGGATAGGCGCCGCGCACGAGGTCATGGAGGTCGTCGACCGGGATCTCCTCCTGCGCGGAGATGGCCACGATCTGCTGCGCGAGCACGTCGAGCGGGTTGCGCGGGATCTTCGTCTCCTCGATCGCGCCCTCGCGCATGCGGCGCGACGACGACGGCGCATTCGAGGAGGTCGCCGCGGAACTTCGGGAAGATGCGCCCCTTCGACGGCTCGTCCAGCCGGTGCCCGGAGCGACCGACGCGCTGGAGCCCGGCCGCGACCGACTTCGGCGACTCGACCTGGACGACGAGGTCGACGGCGCCCATGTCGATCCCGAGCTCCAGGGACGAGGTCGCGACGAGGCACGGGATCGAGCCGCGCTTCAGGAGCTCCTCGACCTCGATCCGCTGCTCGCGCGCGAGCGATCCGTGGTGCGCTCTTGCGATCTCGCGTTCGGCGAGGTCGTTCAGCCGCAGCGCGAGCCGTTCCGCGAGCCGGCGGCTGTTCACGAACACGATCGTCGAGCGGTGCGCCTCGACCAGCTCGAGGAGCCGGGGATAGATGGACGGCCAGATCGAGCGGCCTGCTCCGTCCTCGGGATCGCCGGCACCCGGCTCGCGCATGTCCTCCAGCGGGACGACGACCTCGAGGTCGAGCTCCTTGGACGAGCCCGCGTCGACCAGCTCGATGTCCCGGCCGCCGGAGACGAAGCGGCCGATCTCCTCCAGCGGACGCTGCGTCGCCGAGAGCCCGACCCGCTGGAACGGCCGGTCGATGAGCCGCGCGAGCCGTTCGAGCGAGAGCGCCAGGTGCGCGCCGCGCTTCGTCCCCGCGACGGCGTGCACCTCGTCGAGGATCACGGTGTCGACGGTGGTGAGCATCGACTTCGCCTGCGAGGTGAGGATGAGGTAGAGGGACTCGGGCGTCGTGATGAGGATGTCGGGCGGATTGCGCTGCATTCGCGCCCGCTCGGACTGCGGCGTGTCGCCGGTGCGCACCGCGACGGAGAGCTTGGAGCCGATCCCCGCGAGCGGCCCGCGCAGGTTGCGCTCGACGTCGTAGTTGAGCGCCTTCAGTGGGCTGACGTAGAGGACCTGCGTCCCCTTCCCGGGCTCGGCGCGATCGAGCGCGAAGAGGAACGCGGCGAGCGTCTTCCCCGAGCCGGTCGGCGCCTGGATCAGCGTGTGCGCGCCCGAGGCGATCGCCGGCCAGCCGCGCTCCTGCGCAGGCGTCGGCGCGTCGAACGTCCCCTCGAACCACTCGCGGACCGCGGGGCTGAATGAAGCGAGCGGATCCACGCGTCCAGCGTATCGAGCGGCTAGAGGGCGAGCGCGAGCGCGCCGCCGCACCCGTCGTCGCCACCGCCGCGTGCCACGAGGGCGAAGACCAGGACGACGACGAACAGGACGAGCAGGACGACAGGCTTCATTCGGGCCAGCCTGACCGGCCCACGCAACGGCGCTCCAACGACCGTGTAACGGTCTCGTTACAGGCGAAGCAGAGCGACCGCGGGCCGCGCCCCGGATGGAGCGCGGCCCGCGTCGGATCGGTTGTCGGTTAGCCGTCCGTCAGCGTCGACCAGAGAGCGGCCTGCGCGATGAGCGTCCACTCCCGCTCTCCGTCCATGCGGGAGAACGGGTCGGTCGCGAAGCCGAGGTAGCGGCTGTTCGCAGTCGTCGTGCCGTGGACGATCACGGGGGCGCCGGCCACGATCGCGTCGCGCTCGAGCCAGAGTCCCGCGACGAACATGCTGCTCGTCGTGCCGAGGTAGCGGCCGTCCACGACCGCGCCCGTCGGAATGGCGGAGAAGTACGTCGTACTCGACGGCAGGAACAGCGTGTCCCGCGCGGGGTACGCCCCGGTGAGCGGGCTCGCATTCCCACCGGCGTTGTCCCAGAGCGCGATGCCGCCGCCCGCGTCGTCGATGCCGCGGGTGAACGTGTTGACGAGGCCGCCGGCGGTCATGAACGTGAAGTTCGTCGCCGACTGGCCCGTCCCGATGTAGCCGCCGCCACGGGCGAAGAACGCCGTCAGGCGCGCCCTCGCCTGGGTGCTCGCGGTGCCGGGATACGCCGTGCCCGTGTTGTAGAGCACGTCGATCCCCGCGAGCGGGTCGGCCGCCGCGTTCTGCAGCGAGTTCGGCCCGGTGACGGCGGAGACGAACGAGACGTCCGGGCCGAAGACCGCTTCCAGGCCCTCGAAGATCGGCCGGGTCGTGGTCGACGTCTCGGGCGTCGCGCTGTTCACGAGGACGCCGATCTTGGGCGCCTTCGTTACGAGCGTCCGCACCGGCTTGGCGCCGACGCCGCGCTCGAACTCGATTCCTGCCTCTTCACCGGCGTCGTCGAGCGCCTCGAACGCCGCTCGGCTCGTCGGAGAGAAGATCAGGCTCCCGGCCGGCATGGTGCCGCCGCCCGTGACCTGGAACGGCGCCTCGGCCAGCTCGGCGTCCACGCCGCTGCGCAGCAGGGCGAGGATGGCCCGGGCCTCGATCGGTCCGCGAACCGTGACCGCGTACCACTTGTTCGGAACGCTCTTCCCGCCCTCGAGGCCGCCGTCGAGACGGGACGGCCGATCGATCTCCTTCGTGCGCGGGTCGAAGTGCCGAGCGTCACGCGGAACCTCGAAGACGTCGGCGCCCCAGACGAGACCGTGGCTCCAGGCGCCCGGAGGCGCGTAGAGGACCGAGATCCGGTCGGAGATGTCCTGGCCGGGACTCAGCGTGGTCAGGGCGAGCCCGCGCAGCGCCTGATCCATCCAGACGACGTACGAGCCCTCCGGGTACCACCGGCCGTTCCACTTGAAGTCCTTCGTCGCCTTCTCGACGTCGATGCCGTTGTCGAGGAGCCACTGGACGAGGCGGTTGGCCTCGGCGTCCGACCGCTGGGCCCCGCTCTCGAACGGGATCACGTAGGCGGTCGGGTACTCGATCATCCAGTTGTGGTTCTCCTCGTCGAACCCGCGCGAGGCGAGGAGCGGATCGTCACAGCAGTTCGGGCGCTCCGCGTCGTCGACGCCCCGCCGGTAGATCCGAACCTGGTCGCGCATCATCTTGTCGCGGTTCGAGAGCCAGTAGTCCATCGACGAGTAGAAGACGACGTACTGCGCCTTCTTCGAGCCGAGGCGGCCCTCGCCGCCGCAGCCGGCGGGATCCTCGAGGGCGCCGGATGCGTCGTAGACGGGCTGGAGCTCGGTCGAGTCGCACATCTCGACCGTCGAGCCGTCGATTCCGAGCAGCGAGATGTAGGTCTGCGTGTAGAAGGGGCCCCAGTCGTCCCAGCCCTCGGCGGTGGCCGCGCTGGGCAGGTTCCCCTCCGCGTCGCAGTAGGGGAAGAACTCGCCCCACATGGGGTGATCCGCCCACGGGCAGAAGTCGTTGACCGGCCGCTGGATCCCGTAGCCGTTCGAGCCCGGGCGACCCGGAACCGCGGTCAGCCGCGCTTCGTTGTCGTCGAGCCGGCGCTGGTTCCAGTAGGCGAAGATGTCGTACTCCATGCCCGGGTTGTGCGGCTTCGTGAGGCCGTCGTCGAGCGTCGGGTTGTAGTAGCCGTGCAGCGCGAGCCCGTTCGTCGCGAGCCAGCGTTGCTGCAGCTCGACGCTGTTCTTCACCTCGGGCTGGGACTGCACGAGGAAGTCCCGGTTCATGTCGAAGCGGTTCTCGTTCTGACGGATGCCCATGACCCGGCCGTCCGGGTTCATGCTCGGGATGATCACGAGGACCGAGTGATTCAGGATCTCGTCCACGATCGCGTTCGTGCCACGTGGCGTGGTCGCGAGGTCGCGGATCACCTGCATCATCGCGTCGCCGCCCTCTTCCTCGTTCCCGTGGATGTTGGCCTCGATGAAGACCGGCATCTTCACGTCCTCGCCCCAGTACCTGAGGAGCTTCTGCGCCAGCTCGGGATGGTCGAGCTCGACCTTCCTCAGCAGGAGGTAGCGGTCGTAGTCACGCCGCTGCGCCTTGGTCTCGAGCGCGTTCACGACGACGGCATAGTGGTTCCGGCCGCCGGCCGTCTGCCCGATCACGGAGTAGGTCATCCGCTGCGGGAGGCCCGCCGCGGTCGCCTCCGCCTTGATCTTGTCGAGGGTGCATGGGATTGCGCCGTACGGCATGAGCGCGAGCGGCGGTCCCTGCTGGGGCGCGATGCCCGGCTCGGCCGCCGCAGGCGCGCACCAGGTCTCGCCGTACGTGGGCCCGAGGCCCGGCGAGATCGGCTGGCCGTTCCAGGGCGCCGCCGCAAGCGCCTGCCCGGCCGCGATCAGCGTGACGAGCGCTGCAAGCCCCGCCACGATCCCTCCACGAATTCCCCTGTGACGCAGTCGTGGTTGCATCGTTTCTCCTCCCGGTCGTCTCCCCCCTCCGAGGAGTGCCCCACGCCCACCCGGCTCCCCGCGGAAGCGGAGGTGCGCAGGTTCAGAGGGCAGTCGCTTTCCACGCGACAGCGGCAGCACCGTACGAGTCGTCCGGCGCATTTGCAAGCCGAGTTCGTCTGGCTACGCCGGCGCCTCTCGCCGCGCTACAGTCGCCTGGTGGCGACGACGAGGGCTCCTGCGCTCCACTTCACCGGCGATCCGGAGTCGGACAGGTTCCTCGCCGAGGATCCGCTGGCGCTGCTCGTCGGGTTCGCGCTCGACCAGCAGGTGACCGTGCAGAAGGCGTTCTCGGGGCCGCTCGAGATCAAGCGCCGGCTCGGCACGTTCGACGCCGGGAAGATCGCCGCGACCGATCCGGCCAAGCTCGAGGAGGTCTTCCGCGAGAAGCCGGCGATCCACCGGTTCCCCGGCGCGATGGCGAAACGGGTGCAGGATCTCTGCGCCGCGATCGTGGCCGACTACGACGGCCGGGCCGAGCGCGTCTGGACGGAGGCCGCCGACGGCGCCGACCTGAAGAAGCGGCTGCTCGCACTCCCGAGCATCGGCGAGATGAAGGCGAAGACGCTCATCGCCGTCATCGGCAAGCGGCTCGACGCCGGCCCGCCCGGCTGGGAGACGGTCGCGCCCGAGCACATGACGCTCGGCGACGTCGATTCGGCCGAGGCGCTCGCCGACTACCAGGCGAAGAAGCGCGCCCACAAGGCCGCGATGCGCGCGGCCAAGCAGTAGCTCCCCGCCCGCCCCGGGGTTGTTGACGGATTGATCCAGAGTCGGCGCGATCCCGCGCGCAATCCGTGCGCAGTTCCGCGGTACGCTCGAAGTGGTGGTGAGCGGCGCTCCCCACCCTGGGTGGGCGCGCGCGCACGTGTGTAACCCGTAACGCGGTGAAAGCGAAGCGGGGCGGCCCCTCCGAGGAGAAGCCGCCCCGCGGTTCAGTCCGTTACTTGAACTGGATCGTGAGCGTGTTCACGGACCCGTCGTCCAGGGTCAGCGTGAACTTGCGGCACGTGTTGCGCCAGCTCGAGGACGTGTCCCACTCGTAGGTGTACGTCCCGCTCGAGTAGCTGAGCGAGCCGGCCGTTGCCGACGCCGATCCGATTCCGGCGCCCGACGAGCAGCTCACCTGCTGCGACTGCGGGTAGCCGGTCGCGATCACGCCGAGCCCGCGGTTTACGCCGCCGAGCTTGAACTTGATCTTCAAGTCCTTGCCGGCGTCGCCCTTCGACGGAGGCGAGCTCCACGAGAACGGCCAGACGACCTTGTAGGTCGCCGTCAGGCTGCTCGTGTTGCCCGCGTTGTCGGCGGCGTTCACCGTGTACGACTTCGGCCCGATCGTGGACGTGTCCACCGTGGCCGGGCCCGTGCAGCTCGCGACGCCCGACGCGATGTCGGTGCACGAGTAGCTCGGGGTGACCGACGAGCCGAGCGTGTACGTCGCACCCGACACCGGCGACGCGATCGAGATGTTCGGGCCCGCGCCGTCGATCGTGAACGACTTCGTCTTGATCGCCTCGACGTTCCCCGCGTTGTCGGTCGCGTGGAACTGCACCGTGTGCGAGCCGTTGCCGCTGACGGCGAACGGGCCCGTGTAGGTCGTCCACGAGCCGGAGTCGAGCAGGTACTCGATCGACGCCACGCCCGATCCGCCGACGTTGTCCGTGGCGGAGAGGGTGACGGTCGTCGGGTTCGAGTAGAAGCCCGTGATCGTGGACGGCGAAAGCGTCGCCTTCGAGGACGGCGCGTAGCCGTCGTTCGTGAAGGTGAGCGTCTTCGTCGTCTCGATGAGGCCGGTCAGGTCGACCGCGCGGTACGTGATCGTGTGCGCACCGCTCGTCGGTGATCGCAAACGGGCCGGTGTACGTGCGCGTGCCCGAGCCGTCGACCGTGTACTGAATCGCGATCGCCCCCGAGCCGGCACCGTCGTTCGCCGTGAGGGTCACGGTCGTCGGTGCCCGGTGGAACCCGCCCACTGCGGGCGGCGAGAGCGATGCGGTCGTGGTCGGCGCGTTGCCGTCCACGTTGAACGAGAGCGACTTGAGCGCCTCGACGTTGCCGAGGTTGTCGGTCGCGCGGTACTCGAGGAGCCGAGCGCCGTCACCGGTCACGACGAACGGACCGGAGTAGGTGACGAACGCTCCGCCGTCGAGGCGGTACTCGATCTTCTGGATGCCGGCGCCGCCCGTGTCCGTGGCCGTGATGGTCACGGTCGGGTTGCGCCACCAGCCGAAGTTGACCGTGCCGGACAGCACCGCGTTGGACACCGGTGCGGTCGTGTCGACGGTGAACGTCGACGTCGACGTGGCCTCCTCGTTCCCCGCGCGATCCGTCGCCCGTGCCGACAGCGTGTAGGCGCCGTCGCCCGGGAAGTTGGAGAACGCGAAGTCGTCCGACCAGCTCGCGGAGCCGTCGGCGGAGATGAACACCTGGGACGCGCTCGAGAAGCTCGAGCCGTTCCAGTACAGCCCCGTCGAGTTGCGCCGCATGCTCCACCGGACGGACGCGGGGCCGGAGCGGTCGTCCGCGGCCGTACCGCAGATGTCGCCCGCCGGAGTCCCGCAACCGGCTGCCCACGGCCCGGCGTTGTAGAAGCGCGCCGTTCGCCGGGAAGCCGACCGTGGAGGTCGGGTTGACGTTGTCGATCGTAAACGTCGAGGACGCGGGAACGAGACTGCTCGTTGCCGCCCACGTCGATCGCCTTCGCCCGCACGACGTAGGTGCCGTCGGCCGGGAACTGGCTCGCCGCGAAGGCGAACGACCACGTGGTCGTCCCCGTCGCGTCGGCGTAGACCGGCGTCGCGCTTGCGAACGCCGTGCCGTCCCACCAGGAACCGCTCGAGGCCTGCTGCACGGCGACCTGCACCTTGGCGAGCGCCGGGCCGGAGCCGTTCGACGCCGTGCCGCAGAAGTCGCCTGCGGGCGTCGAGCAGCCGGCGTCGAAGTTCGCGTTCGAGTACGCGCCGCCGTTCGCGGGGAAGTCGATCGTCGAGCTCGCCTCGTCGGTCAGGTTCGACCACAGGGCCGCCTGGCCGATCAGCGTCCACTCACGCTCGGCGTCCTGCCGTGAGAACGGGTTCGCCGAGTAGCCGACGTAGCGGCTGTTCGCCGTCGTGTTCCCGTGGACGACCACCGGCGCGGAGTTGGATGTTGCCGCGCGGTTGCGCCACAGGCCCGCGACGAAGCCGGGCGACGGGCCGTTCGGGGCGGTACCGGTCATGTTCGCGTTGTTGCGCCCGTCGATGACCGCACCCGCAGGCGTTGCCGTGAAGTACGTGACGTTCGACGGCATGAACAGGTAGTCCGCCGCCGCGAAGCCGCTCGTGATCGGGCTGTTGGCTCCGCCGACGTTGTCCCAGGTCGTGATGCCGCCGCCCGCGCCCGAGCTGGTGAGCGTGAACGGGCTCGTGACGAGGGCCGGCACCGCGCCGGTGAGGAACGTGAAGTTCGTCGCCGACACGGCGGTGCCGATGTAGCCGCCGCCGCGGGCGAAGAACGCGTTGAGCCGGGCCCGTGCGGTCGTGTTCGCCGCGGCCGGGTACGCCTGGCCCGTGTTGTAGATGACGTCGATCCCCGCGAGCGGATCCGTCGGGGAAAGCTGGAGCGAGTTCGCCCCGGTCAGCATGGACACGAAGATCGCGTCGGGCCCGAAGAGCGCCTTCAGCGACTGCGACGTGTCCGAGTTGGCGGGGTTGGCGCTGTTCACGAGGATCGCGACCTTCGGCGCCTCCTTCATCTGCGTCGTCGCCGGCTTCGTGACGCCGACGTTCCGCTCGAAGTGGATCCCTGCGGCCGCACCGGCGGCGTCGATCGCCGCCTTGGTCGCGGGATCGTTCGGGAAGATGAACGAGCCGGCCGGCATCGTGCCGCCGGTCGTCGAGGCGAAGCTCGCCTCGGCGATCTCGCCGGTCGATGCCGCCGCGAAGAAGCGACAGGATCGCCCGGATCTCGATCGGCCCGCGGGCCGTCACCGAGTAGAAGTCGGACGGAGCCGCTGCCCCGTCGCGGATCCCACCGGTCAGCGGGTTCGGCGCCGCGATCGGAGCCGTCGCCGGCGTGAAGGCCGGGCCGCTGCGCGGAATCTCGGCCACGTCGGCGCCCCACATGAGCCCGTGGCTCCAGGCGCCCGGAGGCGCGTAGAGCTGGGTGATCCGGGCGGAGATGTCCTGGCCCGCCGCAAGCGTCGTGTAGGCGAGGCCGCGGAGGGCCTGGTTCATGTTCACGACGTACGAGCCGGCCGGGTATGTGGTCGAGCCGTACGAGAAGTCGGAGGTCATCCGGTGGACGACGATCCCGTTGTCGAGGAGCCACTGCGCCATCCGGTTCGCCTCGGCGTCGGAGCGCTGCCCGTCGCCGTTGAACGGGATGACGAAGGCCTTCGGATACGGGACCATCCAGTTTTGGTGGTCCTCGTTGAACCCGCGGGCGATGAGCAACGGGTTGAAGCAGCACTGCGACCGGTCGGCGTCGGCGACGCCGCGACGGAACATCTCGATCTGGTCCTTCATCATCGGCGAACGGTTGTCGAGCCAGAAGTCCGCCGACGAGTAGAAGCCGATGTACTGCGCCCGCTTCGAGCCGAAGCGGCCGTTACAGCCGGCGCCCGACGAGCACATCTCGAGCGTCGAGGAATCCGGGCCGTAGAAGGCCATGTACGTCTGGGTGTAGAAGGGGCCCCAGTCGTCCCAGCCCTCGGCGTTGGCCGGGGACGGGAGCGGAGCCGCCGTGCCGCCGCCCGAGGCCGGGAGGTCGGACTGCGTCGGGTGGACGTACGTGAACGACGTCGTCGTCGGGGTGCTGGCGATCCTGAACGTGCCGTTGTACGCCGCGTTCGCGACGCCGCTGATCGTCACCTGGGCGCCGACCGTGAGGTCGAGCGAGAGGGCGGCCGTCGTCGTGATCGTGACGGTATTGCCGACCTGGGTCGCGCCACCCGGCGCCGCCGCGATCGTGCGCTGGGTCGAGGCTCCGCAGCTGTTCCCCGCGGTGACCGGCGAGGAGGCGGAGCAGTAGCCGGTGAAGCCGGTCAGGCCGGCCGGGGCGTTGGGGCGTGTGATCCCCATCCCGACGGCGGCGAGCGCGGCCTGGTTCGCATCGACTCGCAGCTGATTCCAGTACGCGAAGATGTCGTACTCGAGACCCGGGTTGTGCGGCTTCGTGAGACCGTCGATCAGCGTCGGGTTCACGTAGCCGTGCATCGCGAGCCCGGCGGTCGCGAGGAACTCCTGCTGGAGCCGGATCGAGTTGCGGGTCTCCGACTGCGACTGCACGAGGAAGTCGCGGTTCATGTCGAAGTTGTTGCCGTTCGCCCGCTGGCCGATGAAGCGGCCGTCCGGGTTCTGGTTCGGGATCACGACGAGGATCGCGTGATCGAGGAGCTTGTCCACGGACGGGTTCACGCCGTACGGCGTGGTCACGAGGTCGCGGAGCACCTGCATGATCGCGTCGGCGCCCTCCTCCTCGTCGCCGTGGATGTTGGCCTCGATGAAGATCGGCATCTTCACGTCGGGGCCCCACGAGTCGAGCAGGATCTTCGCGGCGACCGGGTCGGTCAGCTCGATCGCGCGGAGCTGCTGCCAGCGCTGGTAGTCGCGGATCTGGTTCGGCGTCTCGAGCGCGTTGACGACGACCCGGTACATGTTCCGGCCGCCGGCCGACTGGCCGAGGATCGAGAAGTCCATGCGCTGAGGAAGCGACGCCGCGTTCGCCTCGTCCTGGAACTTCTGCAGCGAGCAGCCGATCGCCTCGTACGGGATGAGTGCGAGCGGCGCGCCCTGCTGGTTCGCGATGCTCGATCCCGGTGCGGCGTTCGCGCACCAGGGATCGCCGAATGTCGGACCGAGTCCCGCCGACACCGTGGTGCCGTCGTACGGCGCTACAGCGAGCGCGGTAGCCGGCATGAAGACCGCCGCAGCGGCGAAAACTGTTGCGAGCGCGACAACGAGTCGGCGCGCGCGCACGTGTCCCCCAAGTCTCCCCTTGGTCATCTCGAGCTCCGTCCTCTCTCCGGTTGGCGACGCGCGGAAGTTCGCCGCGTCCGCGCGAGCATAAGACCTGGAAGCCTCAGAAAAAAGGAGCTTTGTGGCGTTTCGCTCTTTTACGCCACGCCGGCGAAGAGCGAGGAACGGGCCTCACGCACCATCTCGCGGGCGATCACGAGGCGCTGGACCTCGTTCGTCCCCTCGTAGATCTGGGTGATCTTCGCGTCGCGCATCATGCGCTCGACCGGGTACTCCTTCACGTAGCCGTAGCCGCCGAGGATCTGCACGGCCTCGGTCGTCGCCCACATGGCCGTGTCGGAGCAGAAGAGCTTCGCCTGCGCGGACGCCTTGGTCAGCTCCGGCCCGTCGATCCCGTCGTCGGCCATGCGGGCGAACCGGTGGAGCAGTCCCCGCGCCGCCTCGCACGCGGTGTCCATGTCGGCGAGCTTGGCCGCGATCAGCTGGTGCGAGGAGATCGGCTGGCCCATCGTCTCCCGGCTCTTGGCGTAGTCGAGCGCGTAGTCCGTCGCTCCCTGCGCAATGCCGAGCGCCTGTGCCGCGATCCCCGGGCGCGAGCGGTCGAGGACGCGCATCGCGATCGGGAAGCCCTCGCCCTCTTCCCCGACGAGGTTCGACGCGGGGATGCGGCACCCGTCGAAGAACACCTCGCCGGTGGTCGAGCCCTTGATCCCGAGCTTCGGCTCGATCCGGCCGACCGAGAACCCGGGCGCGTCAGCCTCGACCATGAAGCACGAGATTCCCTTGTGGCCGGCCTCGGGATCGGTCTTGGCGAAGACGGTGTAGAGCCCGGCGACGCCGGCGTTCGTGATGAAGCGCTTGCCGCCGTCGAGGACGTACTCGTCGCCCTCGCGCTTCGCCGTCGTCCGCATCGCGGCCGAGTCGGAGCCCGAGCCCGGCTCGGTGAGCGCGTAGGCCGCGAGCCATTCGCCGCTCGCCAGGCGCGGGAGCCAGCGCTGCTTCTGCTCCTCCGTCCCCGCGAGCTTGACGCGCCAGCGCGCCCAGCTCCTGCACGGCGAGGATCAGGCCGGTCGTCGCGCACGCCTTGGAGATCTCCTCGACCGCGACCATGAGCGTGAGCGTCCCGGTGCCGGTCCCGCCGTAGTCCTCCGCGAACGGCAGCGCGAGGATGTCGTTCTCGCGGAAGAGCTCGACCATGTCCTGCGGGAACTCGGCGGTCGCGTCGATCTCGGCGGCCCGGGGCGCGATGCGCTCGCGGGTTATCTGCCGGACGAGCTCGCGGATCTCCCGCTGGTCGTCGCTGAGGTCGTCCCAGGGCACGGGCGGAGCTTAAAGCTCGATCAGCGTCTCGGGCGCGGTCGTCAGCGCCTCGCCGCCCGACTCGGTCACGAGGTACGAGTTCTCGATCCCGATCGCGGCCTCGCCGGGGAACACGAACTTCGGCTCGAGCGCGAACACCTGATCCTTCTCGAACGGCTGGTCCCAGCCGCGCGCCAGGAGCGGGAGCTCGTCGATCTCGAGCCCGATCCCGTGGCCGACGAACGTGACGCGCTCATCCCCCGCTCCCATGAATCCCTCGCGATCCAACCCGGCCAGCTCCTGCGCCAGGTCGTAGAGCGCCGCGCCGGTCACGCCGGGCTTTGCCGCCGCCGCGACGCCGTGGAGCACCTCGACGGCCAGATCGTGCGTCTCCGCGTAGCGCGCCTCGACCGGGCCGAGCGAGAACATCCGCGTCTGGTCCGAGAGGTAGCCGTCATGCGCGCCCGCGAGGTCGACGAGGATCGGCTCGCCGCGCCCGATCGGCCTCGCCGACGCACCGCGGGAGACGGAGATGTTCACCCCGGGGCCCACGATCGGCGTCTCGCTCGCGCCCGGCACGGCCGCCGCTAGGCCCGGCCAGCACCGACCCGTAGAAGAGCTCGTTGTTGAACGACCGGAAGCGGATCGGCCCCTGGTGCCCGGCGAGCCGCAGCTCGCGCTCGATCTCCGCCGCCAGCTCGAGCTCGGTCATCCCCTCGCGCACGTGGCGCTCCATCCACTCGGGCAGATGGGCGACCTGCTCGCAGGCGACGCGGATGCGCTCCAGCTCGTAGGCGGACTTGATCGAGCGCACGTGCCGCAGGACGCCCGAGCAGTCGGCCAGCTCGAAGCCGTCGAGACGCTTCGCGTAGCGGAGGTAGCTCGCGGCCGGGAGCACGTCGAGCTCGAGGCCAAGCCTGCCGCCGTCGAGCCCGAGCCCGGCGAGCGCGCCGGGAAGGTCGCGGAGCGAGCGCAGCGGCTCGACGCGATCAAGGGGACTCTCCTCGCGCGCACGCGCGAAGGTCTTGCGAACGAGCAGCGCCGGCTCGCCCTCGGCAGGGACGATCAGGTGCGCGCTCTGCGCCGTGCCGGACAGGTAGTAGAGGTCGGTCTCCTGGACGACGAGCGCGCCGTCGAGCCCGGCCGCGCGTAGCCCTTCCTGGAACCGGGCGATGCGCGCTTGGATCTCTCCTGCGGGAACCATCGGATTAGAGTCTTTCGGACCGTGATCCTTTCGAACGGCGTCATCCGCACGATGGACCCCTCGCTGCCCACCGCGGCGGCGCTGGCGATCGCGGGCGACAAGGTCGCGGGCGGCGTCGGCGTCCACGAGACCGCGCTCGCGAGCCCCGAGACGATCGACCTCGGCGGGCTCACCGTCGTCCCCGGCTTCACCGACTCGCACGTGCACTTCGCCCAGTGGTCGCTGGCCCAGCGCCAGGTACGGCTCGAGGGCACGACCTCCCTCGACGAGGCGGTCGCGCGCGTCGCCGCGGCGGCCAAGGACGCACCCGCCGATCGCTGGCTGCGCGGCATCGGCTGGCGCAGCGGCATGTGGGAGCCGCAGGTCGAGCCGACACCGCCAGGTGCTCGACGCGGTCACCGGCGACATCCCCGTGGCGCTCATGGCGAAGGACGGACACTCGCTCTGGCTGAACTCGGCGGCTTTGTCGCGCGGGCGACGGCAACCTGCTGGTGCCCGGAGGGGTAGTCGAGACCGACGACCACGGCGAGCCGACCGGCGTCCTGCGCGAGGAGTCCGCCTGGCACTTCCGCGAGACCTACGTCTACGGCCAGACGCCCGCGTCCGAGTGGGTGGACGCGATGCGCGACGGCGTGAAGCTCGCCAACTCCCGCGGCGTCACCGCCGTCCACGACAAGGACGGCTGGGTCGGAATCCTCCCGTGGTGGCAGGAGCTCCGCGCCCAGGGCGGCCTGACGCTCCGGGTCTGGCAGTCGCTTCCGCACGAGCAGCTCGACGCGATCGAAGCGCTCGGGATGCAGGCCGGGCTCGGCGACGACCTGCTGCGGCGTCGGCTACATCAAGGTCTTCATGGACGGCACGCTCGGCTCCAAGACCGCGCGCATGCTGGACGGAACCGGCGTCGAGATCACGAGCCGCGACGAATTCGAGGCGATCGTCCGCCGGTCGGCCCGCGCCGGCTACGCGGTCGCAGTGCACGCGATCGGCGACCAGGCCAACCGTGACGCGCTCGACGGCTTCGAGGCCGCCGCCGAGGAGTGGCGCCCGCGCGGCCTGCGGCCGCGTATCGAGCACACGCAGATCCTCGCGCCCGAGGACATCCCGCGCTTCGCCGAGATCGGCGTCGTCGCATCCGTGCAGTTCTCGCACGCTCCTTCGGACCGCGACCTCGCCGACGAGACCTGGGCCGGGATGACCGACCGCGCCTACGCGTGGCGCTCGCTCCTCGACGCGGGCACGCTCATCGCGAACGGCTCGGACGCGCCCGTGGAGGAGCTCGACCCGCTCGCAGGGCATCCGCGCCGGCGTCCTGCGCACCATCGACGAGCGTCCCGCGTGGCATCCGGAGCAGATCCTCACCGTCGAGGAGACGCTCCACGCGACGACGGTCGCCCCGGCCTGGCTCACGCACGACGAGCACCGGCGCGGCAAGCTCGTCCCGGGCTACGTCGCCGACCTGGTCGTGCTCGATCGCGACCCCGTCACGATCCCGCCCGAGGAGCTGTCCGAAGTGAAGGTCGTCGCGACAATGCTTGGCGGACGCTGGGTTTTCGGCGGTCCACCGTTCCACTAGCGCCGACCGAAGGTTCTGTCTACAATAGTCAGCAAGAGCCGGGCGTTTTGGACGAGGAGGGTGTGCCGCAGCCCCTTCCGGTCTTGCCCGGCTCTTCCATGGTCCGGGGCGTACAATGAGCCCATGCGCACGATGCGACCTGTACACGACGAGGAGTGCGCGGTCGCCTGTTCGGCCGACATCATCGGCGCGAAGTGGACGGCGGTTCTCGTCCACGACCTCTCCGAAGGATCGCGCCGCTTCTCCGACCTCGAGCGCGCCCTCCCCGGGATCAGCCCGCGGACGCTGTCCGAGCGCCTGCGCGCGCTCGAGCAGGAGGGGATCCTCGAGCGGCACAGCTATCCCGAGTCGCCGCCGCGGGTCGAGTACGAGCTGACGCCGAAGGGCCAGGCGCTCCTCCCCATCATCGAGGCGATGCGGCAGTTCGGCCACGACTGGCTCGTCCCCGAGCACGACCACTCGGGCGCCGCGACGATCTCGGCCTAGCTCGACTAGAGCTTCGCGAGCTCGACGAACATCGCGCGGGCGGTCTCGACGCCGAGCGGGATGTAGCGGACGAGCATGCCCTCGTTCGGAGCGTGCACGTTCCCGTCCGGGAGATCGAAGCCGCTGACGATCGTCGGGATACCGCGGTCGGCGAGCGCCGGCACGATCGGCAGCGTGCCGCCCGAGCGGAGCAGGAGCGGTCGCTTGCCAAGCACGCGCTCGAACGCATCCTGGGCGAGCTTCACGGCCGGCGCATCGGGCGCCACGAGCCCGGCCGGCGCCGACGACCAGCGCTCGATGTCGACCTCCGCGCCGAGCGGAGCCGCCTCGCGCATGAGCCGCTCCATCGCGAGTCCGATCTCCTCCACGTCCTGAACCGGTGCAAGGCGAATCGAGACGTTCGCCTCGGCCTCGATCGGGATGACCGTCTTCTGGAGGATCGGCGAGCCGCCCGTC
Source organism: uncultured Actinomycetes bacterium (assembly GCA_963705875.1). GTDB lineage: Bacteria > Actinomycetota > Thermoleophilia > Gaiellales > Gaiellaceae > CAVRUF01. The sequence goes on from OY970117.1 coordinate 1,364,149, forward strand.
AGACCGTGGACGTCCACCGCCGACCCCGCGAGGGTGCGCTCGTAGAACTCCGCGGCGGCGCGATCGTCGCGCGGCTTCGCACCCTGCTCGTCGAGCGCGCCCTGGCCCGAGACGATCGCGGCCCAGCTCGCCCGCTCCTCGTCGGTCGGCGCGACGATGCCGCTACGTAGCTCGTCGGGCTCGGCGACGACCGGGGCGAGCGTCTGCATGAGCGCATGCGTCGCGTTCATCGCGGCGCCGCCGAAGACGCCCGAGTGGAGATCGCGCTCGCCGGTGCGCACCTTCACGTGGAAGTAGACGAGCCCGCGCGTCCCGATGTAGAAGGCCGGGACGTCGACCTCGGGCATGCCGGCGTCGAAGATGATGCAGGCGTCCGCGCCGCGTTCGTCCTCGGCGACCCAGTCGACGATCGAGTGCCCGCCGGTCTCCTCCTCCCCGTCGCACGCGACCCGCACGTTCACGGGGAGCGCGCCCTCGGCGGCCAGCAGAGCGGCCGCCTTGAGGAGGAGGTAGAGATTGCCCTTGTCGTCCGCGATGCCGCGCGCGTAGAGCCGGTCTCCGCGGATCGTCGGCTCGAACGGCGGCGAGTTCCAGTGCTCGAGCGGGTCGGACGGCTGGACGTCGAAGTGGCCGTAGACGAGCACGGTCGGCGCGTCGGCCCCGGTCGAGGCCGGGATCTCGCCGACCACGAGCGGCGCGGGCGCGCTGGTCGGCACGAGCTCGGCGTCACCGCCGGCCTCGCGGACGAAATCGCGGACCCATTCGCCGGCACGAACCACGTCCGCGGCCTGCGCGGGGTCGGCGCTCACGCTCGGGATCCGGAGGAATTCGGAGAGCTCGTCGAGCCAGTCCTGCGGGATCGTTTCGGGCATCGCGCCAGTCTACGCACGCGTACGCTGAGTCGATGCGCGCCGCCGTCCTGGCCGTTCTGGCCGTCGCCGCACTCGCCGGCTGCAGCGGATCGGAGCCGGGCTCGCACGCGACCCAGCGCGACATCGACGCGGCCGACCAGAAGTGGGTCGAGTCGATGCTTCTCACCGAGGATGAGCTACCCGCGGGCTGGTCGCCCGACCTGGACGAATCGCCGAACCCGCCCGACGACTGCGAGCAGATCGACTTCTCCGATCTCGTGATCACCGGCGAGGCGGACGTCGCCTTCGAGCGCGGCGAGACCGGCGTCCTCCAGAACGGGATCGAGCTCTACGAATCCGCCGACGACGCCCACGAGTCGCTCGCGCGTGGCGACGCGGGCGACGTAGAGCGCTGCCTCTTCGAGGTCGCGCTCGAGGAGCTCGCCGCCGACGAGGTCTCGATCAGGAACCTCCAGGTGACCGAGCTCGACGCGCCGGACATCGGCGAGGAGTCACGTCTTTTCGACATCACGTGGGACTACGTCCGCCGGGCCGGCGAGGGCGGGCTGACGTCGTACGTCGCCGGCGCGCAGGCGCAGTCGGGCGAGCGAGCGCCGTTCGCGCTGCGGCTATCGGTGTTCCGCCGCGACCGCTCGGTCGCCGTCGTGAGCGCCGGGGAGATCTTCGGGCCCGCGCCTGCCGAGATCGTCGAGCCGCTCGCGCGCAAGCTCGACAAGCAGCTCGAGGCCGAACCGCCGCCGGGCTAGGCGGCGCGCTTCGGCCGGGCGACCAGCTCGCCGCCGCAGTTCGGGCAGACGCTCTGCATCGCCTCGGCACACGCGGGACAGAACGTGCACTCGAACGAGCAGATGGTCGCGTCGTCGGCGTGCGCGAGCGCAACGCCGCAGCGCTCGCAGGCCTCTCTCATCTCCAGTGCCACCTCTCTAGCGTACGAGGCGGCGGCGACGCATTACGCGGCGACCTCGCGGAGCTTCTGCGACTCGGCCATCGCCTGCAGCTTCTTCAGGCACTGGTTCTCGATCTGGCGGACGCGCTCGCGCGTGACGTTGAACGTCTTGCCGACCTCGTCGAGCGTCCGCGGCTGCTCGCCGGCGAGCCCGTAGCGAAGCTCGAGGATCCGGCGCTCGCGGTACGACAGCACGCTGAGGATCCGGGAGAGCGTCTCCTGGCGGATGACCTCGTCGGCCGCCTCGTCGGGCGCCTTCGCGTTGTCGTCCGCGATGAAGTGGCCGAGCTCGGAGTCGTCCTCCTCGCCCACCGGCTTCTCGAGCGACACCGGCGTCTGGGCGCTGCGGCGAACCGCCTCGACCTCCTCGGGCGTGATCTCGAGCACCGCGGCGATCTCCTCGATCGACGGGTCGCGGCCGAGCTCCGAGACGAGCTTGCGCTCGGTGCGGCCGATCTTGTTCAGCTTCTCGACCACGTGCACCGGCATCCGGATCGTGCGCGCCTTGTCGGCGAGCGCCCGGGCCACCGCCTGGCGAATCCACCAGGTCGCGTACGTCGAGAACTTGAAGCCCTTGCGGTAGTCGAACTTCTCCGCCGCGCGCACGAGGCCGATCGTCCCCTCCTGGATCAGGTCGAGGAACGGGAGCCCCTGGTTGCGGTAGTTCTTCGCGATCGAGACGACCAGGCGAAGATTCGACTCGACCATCTTCCGCTTGGCGCACATGTCGCCGCGCTCGATGCGCTTGGCGAGCTCGACCTCCTGCGCCGCGGTCAGAAGCGGCACGCGGCCGATGTCCTTCAGGAAGAGCTGGAGCGCATCGGTCGAGACCTCGCGCTGGTCGACAGTCAGATCCACCGTGGCAACCTCCTCGGGCGCCGCCGGAACGACGTCGACGTGCAGGTCCTCGAGGGCCTGCAGAAACTCATCTGCCTGGGCGGGTTCAGCGCCCAGTTCGTCGAGGAGTGCCGTCACCTGCTCGTGCGTAACCGAGCCGTGCTCTTGACCGAGCGCGACAAGCGCCCGCGTCTCCTCGTGATCAAGCAATGTCAATCCAGACCCCGCAGCTGTGTCCTCGACCCCCAATGCAGCCCCTCCCTCTGAAAGGTAGACCCCCGCCGCGGCCCCGTCAACGTTTCGTTTTTGGCGAAACCGTTGGCTGAGAACGCCTGGCGACTGTGCCCGGACCCCCGACCTGTGTCATGGGCCGAATGGCCCATATTGCAGGTGAGTTGGTCCTATTCGATCTGTGCCAATCGTGCAAGTACCCGGCCTGCCTGCTTGCCGTAGAAGCCTTCCTGGTCGGAGACCTGCGCACGTTCGAGCTGTTTTCGCGCCTCGTCCAGATTCGGTAGCCACAGCAGCATCAGTCCGAGATGGAAACGGATGAGCGACGAATTTGGGTTCGCACTCGCGAGCGGCCCGAGCTTCGCGAACGCCGGCGACGGGTCGTCCTTGTCGAAGTTCGAGACCGCGGCGGCGACCTGCGCCTCGAGACTCTCCGGGTCGGCCTCGACCGCATTTGCATAGGCGCGCCTTGCCGACTCGCGGTGCCCCATCGTCTCGAGCGCGCTCCCGTAGAGGATCCAGTCGTGGACGGTCCCGCGGGTCTCGGCGTTCGTCTCGACCTTCGCCAGACCGCTCCTCGAGCGGCAGCTTGGCGATCTCCGCCGGCACGTCCTCGACCACGAATTGCGGCCGGCCCGGCGGCGAGTGCGGGTTGAGGAGATCCTCGGCGCTCAGCGCCGCCGGCGTGTCGGGCTCGCGCTGCTCCGCCTCGGCCCACTGCTTCCGCGCCTCGTTCGGCTCGCCCTTCGCCAGCAGCGCGAGGCCGAGGTTGAGCCGGGCGACCGCGCTGTCCGGGTACGCGTCGACGATCGCCTGGAGCTTCTCCTCGGTCTCCTCGGGCCACGCCGTGACGGCGTCGCCGATCTGCGCCTCGATCGAATCCGGGTTCTTCGCGAGGATCTGCTGGAACGACGTCCGGGCCCCGAGCGCGTCGTCCTCCTCGTACTGCCGCTCGGCCTGGCGCAGCCCGCGGGCGAGCGCGTCGTCGCGGTCGAGCACCGCGAGCTCGAGCGCCGGGGCCTCGGGGACGAACGCCACCGTCTCTCCGAGCGCCGGATCGTCCTTCTGGAGAAGCGCCGCCGCAACGACGACGCCGACCGCGACCAGGGCGGCAGCGGCGACCAGGGAGATCACGCGCGTGCGAGGAGACAAGAGGGATCGAGCCTAGCTACGTCAGCTCGAAGACCCTCGCTATACTCAGTGTAGTAATGGCTTCCTACCGGGACCTTCTCGCCCAGGTTCGCGCCGAGATCGACGAGACCGACGCGCCGTCCGCGCGCGAGCGCCTGGACACCGGAGACGCGATCTTCGTCGACGTCCGCGAGCGCGCCGAGTGGGACGAGGGCCACATCCCGGGCGCGGTGCACATCCCCCGCGGCTCGCTCGAATCCCGCGCCGAAGGGCTTCTCCCCGACCGCGGCCAGAAGCTCGTCGTCTACTGCGCAGCGGGCAGCCGCTCCGCGTTCGCAGCCAAGAGCCTCGAGGACCTCGGCTACGTCGACGTCGTCTCCCTGACGGGCGGCTTCACCGACTGGAAGCGCAACGGCCTGCCCGTCGAGATCCCGCAGTCCCTCGACGCCCAGCAGCGCCGCCGCTACAGCCGCCATCTCCTGATCCCCGAGGTCGGCGAGGCCGGCCAGGAGAAGCTCCTGAACGCACGCGTGCTCCTCATCGGCGCAGGCGGGCTCGGCTCCCCCGCGTCGCTCTACCTCGCGGCGGCCGGCGTCGGGACGCTCGGGATCGTCGACGACGACGTCGTGGACGAGTCGAACCTCCAGCGCCAGATCGTCCACTCGACCGAGCGGCTCGGCGACTCGAAGGCCGAGTCGGCGAAGCAGACGATCGCGGCGCTCAACCCCGACGTGACCGTCGAGGTCTTCGCCGAGCGCCTGACGACCGAGAACGCAGACCGGATCCTCGGCGCGGGCTGGGACGTGATCGTGGACGGCGCCGACAACTTCCCCACGCGCTACCTCCTGAACGACGCGTCGGTCTTCCACGGGATCCCCGTCGTGCACGGGTCGATCTACCGCTTCGAGGGCCAGACCACCGTGTTCAAGCCGCACGAGGGCCCCTGCTACCGCTGCCTCTTCCCCGAGCCGCCGCCGCCCGAGCTCGCCCCGAGCTGCGCGGAGGGCGGAGTGCTCGGCGTGCTTCCCGGCATCGTCGGGTCGCTCCAGGCGAACGAGGCGATCAAGCTCATCCTCGGGATCGGCGACCCGCTCGTCGGCCGGCTGCTCCTCTTCGACGCGCTCTCGACGACGTTCACCGAGATCTCGCTCCGCCGCGACCCCGACTGCCCCGTCTGCGGCGAGAGCCCGTCGATCACCGAGTACATCGACTACGTCGAGTTCTGCGCGGCGCGATGACCCGCGTCCGGATTCCGCCGACGCTTCGCTCCGAGGTGGGCGGCGAGCGTGAGATCGAAGGCACCGGCGCGACGCTGCGCGAGCTCCTGGCCGACCTGGCCGCGCGCTTCCCGGGCCTCGGCGAGCAGGTGCTCGACGACGGCGAGATCGCGTCCTTCGTGAACGTCTACGTGGACAGCGAGGACGTGCGAACGCTCGACGGCCTCGACACGCCGCTGCGCGAAGGCTCCAGCGTCATCCTCCTTCCGGCGATGGCCGGCGGAGAGCACGCACTGGCGCCGTCGCTGCTCGACACGGTCGGCAACACCCCGCTCGTGGAGCTGCCGCGGCTCGCGCCTCCCGGCGTTCGGCTCTACGCGAAGCTCGAGGGCGCGAACCCGACCGGCTCGGTCAAGGACCGCGTCGCCAAGGCGATGGTCGAGGCGGCCGAGGCCCGAGGCGAGCTGGAGCCCGGCCGCGAGCTGCTCGAGCCGACGAGCGGCAACACCGGCATCTCGCTCGCGCTCGTCGCGAAGCTCAAGGGCTACCGGCTCACCTGCGTCGTCCCCGCGAACGCAACCGCCGAGCGGCTGCGGCTGCTCGAGCTCTACGGCGCGCGGATCATCACGACGCCCGCCGAGGAGGGCTCGAACGGCGCGGTGCGCGAGGCGCTCCGCCTGGCCGAGTCCGACCCGAAGTACGCGATGCTGAACCAGTACGGAAACGAGGCGAACCCCCGCGCGCACTACGAGGGAACGGGCGCCGAGATCGCCGACGCGCTTCCGCACGTGGACGCGCTCGTCGCGGGGCTCGGCACCGGCGGAACGCTGATGGGCGCCGGCGAGCGGCTGCGCGAGGCGTTCCCGGGGATCACGATCGCCGCGGCCGAGCCGCTCCAGGGCGACCTCGTCTACGGACTGCGCTCGCTCGACGACGGCTACACGCCGCCGATCCTCGACGTCTCGAAGCTCGACCGGAAGCTCCTCGTCACCACCGACGAGTCGATCGCCGGTGTGCGGGCGCTCCTCCAAGAGGAAGGGATCTTCGCGGGCGTCTCCTCCGGCGCGGTCGTGCACGTCGCGCGGCGCATCGGCGAGGAGATGGGCTCGGGAACCGTCGTCTGCGTCCTCGCCGACGGCGGCTGGAAGTACCTGTCCGCGCCGTTCTGGCAGACCGGCGACGCGGACGACTCGAGCCTCTGGTGGTAATCGGCGCCGAGGTGCGCGCGGCGCTTGCCGAGCACGCCGAGGCCGAGCGCCCGAACGAGGCCTGCGGGCTCATCGCGTTGCGCGACGGCGTCGCCGAGCGCTACATCCCCGGCCGAAACGCCGAGCCGAGCCCGTACCGCTTCCAGCTCGAGGTCGATCCCGAGACGTGGTTCCTCGAGGACGAGGGCTACGAGCTCGCCGTCTTCCACTCGCACCTGGCGAGCCCGCCGCGCCCGTCGCGGACCGACGTCGAGAACATCGGCCTGTGGGAGGGCCGTCCGTACGTGATCCTCAACGTCCAGACCGGCGAGCTGCTCGCCTGGCGGATCGAGGACGGCCGCGTCGAGCCCCTGGAAATGTCGGGCGAGCGACCCCGCTAGAGCCGCCCGCCCTCTTGGAGACGCCGGGGGACACACCGGCGGATGGAGCCTCGGTCAGGGCACCTTGAAGGTGCGGCTCATCTGCGACTCGTGCGACGAGCAGTAGTAGCGGTACGTCTTCCCGCGCTTGATCCTGACGGTCCACGTCACCTGGCCCTCGAACTCGACGGTGGTCTTGCGAACCGTCGTCCCGGCGCGGGAGAGGATGAAGTTGTGGATGTCCGGAGGTATCCGTGATGACGAACTTGTGGATGCCCTTCTTGATGCTCGTGACGATCTTCCCGTTCGAGCTCTTCAGGGTGATCGTCCGGCTCGGGCCGACCTTGCCGTAGTAGGTCGCGCCCTCGGCGCCGCCACCGCCGGAGAGGGCAAGGGCGGTGACGGCAGTGAGGGATATGACAAGCGCCCGGGGCATTTCAGGGAGGGTGGCCGTGCCCGTATCTACGCGGCGCGCGCACGGGTGGATTGCTCGCGCGATACTGCCGGGATGGACTGGGACGAAACCGACGGCGCCCTCGAGCGAACGTTCAGCTTTCCGGACTTCCTCGCGGGGATCGCGTTCGTGAACCGACTGGCCGCAGCGGCCCAGGACGCGAACCACCACCCGGACATCGCGATCTCCTACAAGGACGTCACGGTGCGCTGGCGGACGCACTCCGAGGACGGGATCACGGATCTCGACCGGCAGATGGCCGACCGCACGGATTCGCTCTTCCAGGGGTAGCGACCGTCCGAAAGCGGTACGACGATGCGTGCATGCGCCGCCGCACGCTGTTCGTCTTCGCGCTCGCCCTCGTCTGGGCGCCGTCCGCCTTCGGCGGGACGCTCTCCGGCGCGCCCAAGTGCCCCGTCTTCCCGGCCTCGAACGTGTGGAACAAGCGCGTCGACTCCCTGCCGGTGGCGGCGAACTCGGACGCGATCGTCCGCGCGATCGGCGTCGGCGACTACATGCACGCCGACTTCGGCTCGGGTAAGTGGGACGGCGGCCCGATCGGGATCCCGATCACGGTCGTCCGCGGATCGCTGAAACGCTCGCACGTGCGCTTCGCGTACGCGGACGAGTCGGACCGCGGCCCGTATCCGATCCCGGCCGGCGTGCGAATCGAGGGCGGCCCGCAGGCCGACGGCGACCGCCACGCGCTGATCGTCGACCGCGACACCTGCCGGCTCTACGAGCTCTTCGCGCTGCGCAAGCGCGACGGCAAGTGGCGCGCCGGCTCGGGGGCGATCTGGAACCTGCGCTCGAACAAGCTCCGCCCGGCCGGCTGGACGTCCGCGGACGCCGCCGGGCTCCCGATCCTCCCCGGGCTCGCGCGCTTCAGCGAGGTGAAGAAGGGCGTCATCAAGCACGCGCTGCGCGTGACCGTCGAGAACACGCGGAAAGCCTTCATCTACCCGGCCCGCCATCACGCGAGCGACCTCACCGGCCGCAACCTGCCGCCGATGGGCCTCCGGCTACGGCTGCGCGCCGACTTCCCGGTCGCGAGCTACCCGAAGCAGGCCCGCGTGATCCTCACGGCGCTGAAGCGCTACGGGATGATCGTCGCCGACAACGGCTCCGACTGGTTCGTCTCGGGCGCCCCCAACTCGGGCTGGGACAACGACCAGCTCCACTCGCTCCACAACGTCCACGGCTCCGACTTCGTCGTCGTGGACACGTCGAAGCTGCGGAACGGCTAAGCCGCCTCGACGGGCTCGTCGGCCGGCTCCTCGGCGAGGAACTCGACCTCGAGGCGCTCGATCCGCTTGCCGTCGGTCTCGAGGACGCTGAAGTGCAGGCGCTCCCACACGACCTCGTCGCCTTCCTCCGCGGCGCGGCCCAGCTGGCCGAACACGAAGCCGGCGACCGTGTGGTAGTCCTCCTGCGGCACGTCCTGGTCGAACTGCTCGTTGAAGTCGTCGATCGGGAACGTGCCGGCGATGCGGACGTGGGTGTCGTCGACCTGCTCGACCGACTCGTCCGGCAGGTCGTACTCGTCCTCGATCTCGCCGACGATCTCCTCGAGGAGATCCTCGAGGGTCACGATGCCGGCGACCGAGCCGTACTCGTCCACGACGATCGCCATGTGCTGGTTTTGCGCGCGGAACTCCGGCAGGAGCGCGCCGAGATCCTTCGTCTCGGGCACGACGTACGCCGGGCGGACGAGATCCTCGATCATCACGTCGTCGATCCCGCCGGCGTGCAGCGCCTTGAACAGGTCGCGCACGTGGAGGATCCCGAGCACGTCGTCGAGCGACTCGCGGTAGACCGGATAGCGCGTGAAGGGCGAGTCGATCACCGCCGCCAGCGCCTCGTTCGACGGGAGATCGACCGAGAGCGCCACGACCTGCGGCCGCGGGACCATGACCTCGTGGGCCTCCTTGTCCGCGAAGTCGAAGACCTTGTAGACCATCTCCTCCTCGGCCGTCTCGATCGCGCCCACGTCCTCGGCGGAGGCGACGAGATGGCGGATGTCCTCCTCGGTGGACGCGGTGACTCCGGCGCGCGCGGGCGGAACCTGCAGGAGCCGCGCGACCATTCCGGCCGACTTGTCGAGCAGCCACACGAGCGGATGCAGGATCCGGCCGAGGATCTCGAGCGGCCGCGCCAGGAAGAGCGCCAGCGGCTCGGCCTTCTCCAGGGCGATCGACTTGGGTACGAGCTCGCCGAGCACGACGCTCAGGTACGTGAGGATGACGAAGGAGATCGCGTACGAGAGCCAGCCCGGAACGGAATCGCCGAAGAACCCGGCGACGAGCGGCGCGCCGACGGCACCGATGAGGATCCCGAAGATCGTGATCCCGACCTGGACGGTGCTGATGAAGCGGACCGGCTCGTCCATGAGGCGCAGCGCCGTGACCGCGCGCTTCGAGCCGCCCTTGACCGCGTCTTCCAGGCGCGCTCGCCGCGCCGTGACGAGCGCGTACTCGGCCGCCACGAACACGGCATTGCCCGCGACCAGGGCGAGCACCACGAGGATGCGAAGGGAGTCGCTCACGCCGCGTTCACCGCGGCGTTGGTACTAGGCGGTAGCTCGTCCAAAGAGGCCTCAGAGGATAACGATTGCGCCGGTTCTCGCTTCCCCAAAAAAAGGAGTCCTAAAGTTTCTGCGCAATCCTCCCGACTATCATCCTTGACCTGGGGAGCCAACACTGCCGCAAGAAATCACCTGCCTCATAGCCGACGACCACGAAGTGGTCCGCGAAGGACTCCGTCTTTCGCTCTCTCGCGCACCGCATATCCGCGTTGTGGGAGAGGCATCTGACGGAGCCGGAGCGGTCGCTCTCGCGGAACGCCGACGCCCGAACGTCGTGATCATGGACGTGCGGATGCCCGGCATGGACGGCCTCGAGGCAACCAAGCTTCTGACGGAGAAGGTTCCGACGACGTCGGTGCTCATCTTCACGGCCTACGGCGAGCGGAGTCTGCTCGGCCGCGGGCTCGAGTCCGGCGCGAAGGGCTACATCCTGAAAGAGGCCCCGCATCAGACGCTCCTCCGCGCGATCGAGAAAGTCGCCAACGGCGAGGGGTACGTCGACCCCGCCCTGATGCCCGACTTCCTCACGCGGGACAAGGAGGAGATGCTGACCCAGCGCGAGCGGGAGATCCTCCAGTTGCTCGCGGACGGGATGTCGAATGCGGAGGTCGCCGCCCGGCTGTTCATCAGCCAGGAGACCGTCAAGAGCCACGTCCGCCACATCCTGGCCAAGCTCGAGGCTGACACGCGGACTCATGCCGTTGCGATCGCGCTTCGCGAAGCGATCATCGACTAGCGCCTCGGCGCTTCCGGTAGTCCTCCTCGCAGGGACCGTCGTCGCTGCCATCGTCGGCGCGATCGGGCTCGCGATTTCGAGCGCCTCCGTCGCCGCCGCGGGCCTCATCGCCGCGACCACCCTTGCCGGCGCCTTCGCCGTCTACCTGATCGTCTCGGAGCGGCGCCGCCACGAGTCCGCCGAGGACGAGCTGTCGGGCCAGGCCCGGTTCCTCGAGTCGCTCGTCGGCTCGATGGCCGTCGTCGCCGACCCGACCCAGCCGGGCGAGATCCTCGACCGCACCTGCGCCGAGGCGCGCAAGCTCTTCGGCGCCCGCAGCGCCGAGATCGTCCCCGCAGACGAAGGCGAGGTCGAGGCGCACGAGATTTCCGGCGGGATCCGGGTCCCGGTCGGCTCGAGCGGCCAGATGCTCGAGCTCCGTCGCGCCGACGCGTTTCCCCGTGCCGACCTGATGCGCGCGACCATGCTCGCGGAGTTCGCCTCGCGCGCGGTCGAGAACGACCGCCTGATCGGCGAGGCGCGCGACCGCGAGGAGGAGCGCACGCGCCTCACGGAGAGCCTCATCACTGCCGAGCAGGACGAGCGCCGGCGGCTGTCGATCTTCCTCCACGACGGCCCGCTCCAGTCGATGTCCGGGATCGCGCTCATGCACGACGCCGCCCTGGCCGCGCTCGAGGAAGGGCGGATCGAGGACGCGACCAAGGTGATCCGCAGCTCGCTCGAGCGCGAGCGCGACACGATCCGCACGCTCCGCGACCTCTCGTTCGCGATCGAGCCGCTCGTGCTCCGCGACCGCGGCTTCGCGGCGGCGGTCGACGCGCTGGTGGAGCAGGTCGAGGGCGCGCACGACATTCGCGTCGATGCCGACGTCGACGCCGGCGAGGGTCTCGCCGAGAAGGCGCAGGTCGCGCTCTACCAGCTCATCCGCGAGGCCGTGAACCAGTCCGTGCACCGAAACTCGAAGCGGATCGCGATCACCGTCGCCGCGAACGGCGAGGGCTTCACGACCGAGATCGTCGACGACGGAACCGCCGAGCGCCGCCGCGGCGGCATCGACGAGCTCGACGAACGCGTCCGTGTTCTCAGCGGCCGCGTCTCGGTGGACACGACCGACACGGGCACGACCGTCCGGGTCGTGTTGCCGCCCTACGTGGGCGCCGCAGCCGAGTAGAATCCGCCCTCGATGGCGGACGACAAGAAAGCCGGGCACCTCCTCTTCGTCTCGAAGCCGTCCGGCTACGAGCTGGTCGAGCGCGAGGGCGAAGCACCGACCCCGGGCACCGAGGTCGAGGCGGGCGATCTCCGCTTCACGGTCGCGAAGATCGGCACGTCACCGCTGCCCGGCGACGCGCGGCCCTGCGCGTACTTGCAGGCCGTCTAGGCCGCGCTCTCGGCTGCGACCAGGCCGAGGACCAAGGCTGACGCGAGGGTGCTCGTCCAGCCGCCCGTCGAGATTCCGCCCGCGTCGGCGCCTGCGGCCCACACGTTGTCCGCCGCCCGGGCGTTCGTGTCGATCGTGAGGCCGCCCAGCGTCGTCGTGATGCCGGCGACGACCTCGACGACGGTCTCGCCGTCGCGCCGCTCGACCGGGGCGCCCGCCGGTCTCGCGCGCGCCTCGATCATCTCCGCCACGGTCTGGGTGCGGACGTGCTCGCCGAGCGCCGCGTCCGGAACCGCGAGCCAGGCCCGGCCGCCCGGTTGCCGCGCGATCCACTGCGCGACGTCGACCTCCGACCACGTCTGCGGCTCGTAGACCTCCCCGCGCTCGTTCGTCACGGTCGCGTAGCGCGCGTACGACTGGCCGAGCGACCGGAACTCCCCCGGTCCCACGCGCGCCGGAGGAGCCGGCATCGCGCGACCCCAGAACTCGTCCATGCCGTCGGTCAGCGACGCGCCCGCCGCGAGCCCCAGCCGCAGCCCGTCGCCGGTGCTCCACGGGTTCGCCCGCAAGAGCACCGGCTCGGGCGTCACGTGCTCGCGAACCAGCTCGGGGCTCCCCTGGAAGCCGCCCGTCGCGAGGATCACCGGAGCGTCGGGAAGCTCGGCCAGCGGCGACCCGTAGCGAACGTCGGCCCGCGCGGCGAGCGTCTCCGTCAGACCGCGCGTGTCGAAGCAGATGCCCGTCGTGAGCGGATTCTCCGTGTCGCGCGTCACGACCGGCGCGCCGAGCGAGACGAGCCATTCGAGCGCATCGTCGAGCCGTTCCCACACGAGCCGCTGAAGCGCCGGATCGCCGCCCGGACACTCCTCGCGCAGCTGTTCGAACTCGCGATAGCGCCAGATGAAGCCGCCCGAGAGGAGCATCGACCCGCCGGGCTCGGTGCCTTTCTCGTGGACGACGACTTCGGCGCCCAGCTCCTGCGCGCGCACCGCCGCCGCGAGGCCGGCCATCCCGGCGCCCGCGACAACCAGATCGGTCATGCCCCCAGGCTGTCACAAACCCGAGCTTGTGTTGCGTCACTCGGATCACCCAACCCGCATGAATACGCAATCAGCGTGTCGGTCTTGGACGGGTATTGATGCAACACAAGCGTGTGCTTGTGCGCATCGAATCGGGCGCGCGGCCGGCCGACGCGGCGCTAGACCAGCGAGAAGGTCGCCTTGTGCTCCACGTACTCGATCTTGACGCCCTCGGGGCCCCAGACGAAGACGGCCTTCGTGTTCTCGGCGTCCACGACGTCGGCGATCTGGAGATCCAGGTGCCGCGCCTCGTTCAGGAGATCGTCGGCGGACGGGACGAGCACCGCGAGGTGGTTCAGGAGCGGCTTGCCCGAGTCCGTCGGGTCGCCCTCGTGGAACTCGACGTACGCGCCCGCAGCCTCGACCCGCGGGGCGCCGTCCGGGCCGGGCGACGCCTCCGCGAAGCCGAGGTCGAGATACTCCTGCGCTGCGCCGGCGGGATCGCGGGAGTAAAGAGCGACATGGTCGAGGTCGTACTCGACCTCGGTGGCGGCCTCGACGAGCCGTACTACCAGCCCTTCGTGGAGCGGGGACTCCTGGGCGCCGAGCTGTTCGCTCGCGGCGGCCAGGTCGTTCACCCGCAGCCCGATGTGCTTCAGAGCGCCGCGGTCGCGCGGGCCCTCGGCGGCGAAGAGCGTCAGCTTCCCGCGCCTCGCATCGGAGCCGATCAGCGTGAACTTGTCCGTCCGGTCGATCACGTGCATGCCGAGACCGCGGACGGCCTCGTCGGTGATGGCGTCGCGGTCGGCGACCCAGAGCGCGATGTGATCCAGGGATTCGATACGCATAGGAATCTCTTCCAACGACTGCCCGCTCTGGATTCATCCCTAACGTCGGCCGCCGGCGATCCCGACGGCTTCGGGCGCTCTGCGCAGACGAAGCATCGCGACCACGCCGAGCGCCGGGCCCGGAGCGAGGAACGCGAACGCCCACTCCCAGCCGACCTCGTCCACGAGGTACGGGATCAGCCAGATCGTCGCGATGGTCAGCGTGAACCCGACGGCGAGCTGGAGCGCGACGGCGGTGGCGACGTACGTCTGGTCGCCGAGCTCGGTGACGATGGACGAGAACTGGGCGGAGTCCGCGACGACGGTGAAGCCCCACACGAGCCCGACGGCGAAGAGCGCCCAGAGCGGCCCGTCGAAGAGGAGCCCGATCGTCAATGCGCACGTGCCGGACACGGCCATCATGGCCGCCGTCGTGCGGGTGCGGCCCCAGCGGTCGCCGAGGAGGCCGCCGACCCAGCAGCCGATCGCGCCGATCCCGATCACGGCGAAGGTCGCGTAGGCCGCCTTCGCGCCGACCTCCTTCCCCTGTCCCTCGATCGCGTCCGTGGCGAAGACGAGGAACCACGTCCACATCGCGTAGAGCTCCCACATGTGCCCGAAGTAGCCGAGGCTCGCCAGCCGGACGCCGCGGTTGCGAAAGACGAGCCCGGCCTGGCGGGGAGCGAACACCGCACGCGGGAACGGGTACGGCCCCTCCGGGACGGCGAAGAAGGCGAGGAGACCGCCGGCGATCGTCAGCACCGAGGTCGCGTAGACGACCGTCTGCCAGTCGAGCCCGCCGAGCCCGTTCACGAGGTGCGGCAGCGCCGACCCGAGCGTGAGCGCGCCCACGATCACGCCGAGCGCCGTCCCGCGTCCCTGGCGGAACCACGTCGCCATCAGCTTCAGCGCGGGCGGATAGACGCCCGCGAGGAAGAACCCCGTCGCGAAGCGGAGCGGCAGCGCTCCTTCAGGCCCGTCGGTGAGGACGAGCGCCGCATTTGCGCAGGCGGCCCCGACCGAGCCGGCGAGGAACACGATCCGCGGCGAGATGACGTCCGCCAGGTTCAGGACGCTCGACGTCACCGCGCCCGCGACGAAGCCGAGCTGCACGGCGATCGTGAGCCACGCCGCCGCGGTCGAGCCGAGATCCCATTCGGCGCGCAGCTGCGGGACGACCGCCGACGCCGAGAACCACGTCGTCATCCCGAGAATGACTGCGCCGGAAAGCAGCGCGAGTGCCCGCCAGCGGCCTGGTGCCATGGAGCGGAAGATTACGACCGGGTGGGCGGTCTCCGGGGAGAGACCGCCCACCAGTCGCCTTGGGGCCTACGTAAAGCGGACGGTCAGCGTATGCACCGTTCCGTCGTCAAATGAGAGGGACAGCTTACGACATGTGTTCTTCCAGGACGAGGACGAGCTCCACGAGTACGAGTACGTGCTGCTCGAGTAGCTGAGCGACCCGCTCGCGTTCGAGGCGGAGCCCATCGCCGCACCGGTCGAGCAGTTCACCTGCTGCGACGTCGGAGTCCCGTTCAGCACGCCGAGGCCGTAGTTGCCGCCCAGGCGGAACTTGACCGCCACGCTCTTGCCGGCCTTCTCACTCGAAGGCGGCGAGACCCACGTGAACGGCCACACGACGTCGTAGGTGTGCGTCAGCGTGGTCATGTTCCCGGCGTTGTCCACGGCCGTGACCGTGTACGAGTGCTCGCCGATCGGACCGGTCGTCACCGTCGCCGGGCCCGAGCACGACGACACGCCCGAGGCGGTGTCGATGCAGGAGTACACCGGCGCCACGGAGGAGTTGAGATCGAGCTGGTCACCCTCCGACGGCGTCGTGATCGAGATGACCGGGCCGGTGGTGTCGATCGTGAACGACTTCGACTTCACGCCCTCCACGTTCCCGGCGTTGTCGGTCGCGTGGAACTGGATCGAATGGGCGCCCTGGCTCGAGACAGCGATCGGGCCCGAGTAGGTCGTCCAGCCGCCGCCGTCGAGCAGGTACTCGATCGAGGCGATCCCCGATCCGCCGGCGAAGTCGTTCGCCGACAGCGTCACGGTGGTCGGCGATCCGTAGTAGCCGTTCACCGCGGCCGGGCTGAGCGTCGCCTTCGAGGACGGCGCCGTGCCGTCGTTCGTGAACGAGAACGTCTTCGTTGTCTCGATGAGCCCAGTCAGGTCAACAGAGCGGAACGTGATCGTGTGGGTCCGTCCATCGGAACCGGGAACGGACCCGTGTAGGAGCGCGTGCCCGAGCCGTCCAGGGTGTACTGGATCCCGGCGATACCGCTGCCCGAGCCGTCGCTTCCCGCGAGCGTCACCATCGGCGACTTGTAGAAGCCGTTCGTCGCCGGCGGCGAGAGCGTTGCGGTCGTCGTGGGCGCGTTGCCGTCCACGTTGAACGCGAGCGACTTGATCGCCTCGACGTTGCCGGCGTTGTCGGTCGCCCTGTATTCGAGCGAGCGTGCCCCGTCGCCGGTGACGACGAACGCGGCCGTGTAGGTCTGCCACGCTCCGCCGTCCAGGCGGTACTCGATCTTCTGGATGCCCGCGTTGCCCGCTCCGTCGTTCGACGTGATCGTCACGGTCGGGTTGCGCCACCAGCCGAGGTTCAGCGTCCCCGAGAGGACGGCGTTCGACGTCGGCGCGGTCGTGTCGATCCTGAACGTCGTCGAGCCGGAGCCGACGTTGCCCGCGTTGTCGGTCGCGCGGTAATCGACAGTGTGCGATCCGTCACCGGTGACCGAGACCGGAGCCGAGTAGGCCGTCCACGGCCCGCCGTCGACGCGGTACTCGGTGGAAGCGAGCCCGGAGGTCGCGTCCGACGAGCTGATCGTCACCGAGGTCGGGCTCGAGTAGAAGCCGCCTGTCGGTGGCGGTCCGAGTGCGGCCGACACATTGGGCGCGGTCGCGTCCCGCTTGACCGTGACCGAGACCGGGCCGGTCGTGCCGCCGTCGCTCGTCGCGGTGCAGCTGCGGGTGAACGTGCCGTCGGTCGAGAACGTCTCGTCCGCGCAGCCGGTCTGCGAAGCGGCGTTCTCTACCGTCCAGTCGAGCGCGACGTTCGACGTGTACCAGCCGTTGGCGCCGTTCGGCGTCGCCGGGCTGAGCGTGTAGCTGACGCCCGGAGCCGGAACGGCGAGGTTGCAGACGCCCGTGGCCGTCTTCGTCGCGTCGCTCTCGGACGTCGCGGTCAGCGTTACCTGGCCGGTGGCGGCGCTTCCGGCGGTGCGGGTCACGTACACCGGGACGTTCGTGGACTCGCCGAACTTGGCAGTCGCGAGTGCGTTCACGAGCTCGGCCGACCAGCCGGCGCCCGCCGAGGAGACGGAGAGCCGGTAGATGTCGCTGCCGAGGAACGCCGAGGCGTCCGCGGGATGCGGGTTCGTCGGCAGCGTCGCCTGCGCACCCGTGTTGGTCAGGTTGAAGTTGCAGGTCGCGTACTGGCCGGGCGTGCTCTGGCCGGACGGCGCCGCGAGGGCGACGCCGCGCGTGTGCGGCCCTGCGCCGTCGAGCGACCGGACGCCCAGCGTGTACTCGAGCACGCCGTTCGCGTCCTTCGCCACGTCGATGACGTAGAAGTGGAGCCGGTTGGCGGTGTCCTCGTACTCGTACAGCGTTCCCGAGTTAAGGCCGGCGTTGAAGGTCGCGTCGTTCAGCTGGCGCGGATCGCCGATCGACACCATCGCGTTCGTCCCGTCGGGCCGGACGAAATCGACCTTGTTGATGTTCTCCGGGTGCGCGTCGATGATCCAGACGAAGCAGGTGAACGTGCCGCAGGTCGAGGACTCGGAGGTCTTCGTCTTCGCGATCAGCGCTCCGTGACCCGGCGCGTACGTGTCGTTTCCGATCCGCTGGACGACCTCCATCGTGTAGCCGTTGTAGTTCGAGTTCCCCGGGCAGAGCGGGTTCGTGTTGACGCTGCAGGCCGGTGACTTGTCGACCGGCGCGGAGCCGTCGAGCGTGATCTGGAATCCGCCCACGCCGCCCGCACCCGGATCGACGTTGCGCGGCTTCACCTTGGCCACCACCATGCCGGACGTGGCCAGGCCGTTCCGGTTCAGGCGGGCGATCTGCGCCGGCGGGAGGAAGCCGAGCTTCGCCCGGTTGCGCAGGTTGTGGTTCGAGCCGAGCGACGCGCCCAGCGTCGGCGGGATCATCCAGCGCGTGTGCGTGCCGCCCGGGCCGTTGAACGAGCCGCGGCTCATCATGTCCCAGGGGCCCGTCGCGGTTCGCTGCGGGATCGTGTTGAACGGGTTGTTGTAGTTGTCCGCGATCCCGAGGTTGTGCGACAGCTCGTGCGCGTAGACGGCCATGCCGTCCGCCTCGGTCTCGATCGACGTGTTGCCGCTCGCGTTCGGCCACATGGACGCGCCGGAGGCCCACGACGTCCACGGGACGTAGCGCGTGCGGACCCAGTTCGGGAGCGTCGGGTCGTACGCATGCGGCCCGAACGCCTCGGGAACCGTGGCCTGTTCGAACTTCATCTCGCCGAACTCCTGCCAGGAACCGCTCTCGTCCTGGCCGGCGCCGACGTAGAAGACGTTGTCGTAGGAGTTCGCGACGGCCGTGCCGACCTCGGCCACCCAGGCCGCGCGCACGTCGTTGCGGAAGTTCTTGTTGCACGGCGTGAGCGTCGGCGTCGGACAGCCGGTGCCGCTCGAGAAATCCGTGACGAAATACTGGTACATGTTGAACGGCATGCGGTACGGCCCGAACGAGTCGAGTTGCACGCCGTAGCGCCCGAGCGAGTCCTCCATCCAGTACTTGTTCATCGTCTGGAAGTGGTTGAGCATGCTCGGCGCGTTCAGGAAGTCGCGGTAGAACTCGGGCACGTCGTCCCTGGGGATCGGCCCGACGCCGCCCGGAAGCGGCTGCGGGTTGCCGAAGATCGTGGAGAACGGCGGCTGGGAGATCACGAACGGCTGGTCGGGGTAGTCGACCAGCACGAGCGCGACCCTGAACTTCCGGACGCTCGGCTGGATGACCGGATCCGAATAGTCGGGGCCGGGAACGGGCTTGTACTCGTCCCAGGTCATGTCCGGCTGCCACGCCGGATTCTGCGGATCGATGGGCGGCGGCGTCTGTGCGCCTCCCGCCTGAACGGCTACGAGGGCAATTGCCAAGGCGCCCAGCAGCAGTGCAACACGCACTCCACGTCGTGCACTCATCCCGGTTCCTCCCGTGTCAACTCTCCTAGCGGACGGGAGGACAATAGGCATTCGCAATGCGAAATACCAGCGCGGAACTGATTAAATCTCGCGCACCGCACCCAGGACGGAGCCCGGATCGTCCAGCTCGCGCTCGAGCTCGGCCCGCTCGGCCTCGGTGAGGCTGCGAATCGGGCGTCGTGCGAGCGCCTCGAGCGGCACGCCGCGGCGCGAAAGGATCAGCTTGAGCGCCGCCTGGAGCGGGTAGCGCTGCACCGCGTCGCGGACGACCCCGAGGTGCGCCGCGCCCTCGTCCGTCGGGTTGCGCACCACCGCGGCGACGAGCTCGGGAAACCCTGCTGCCAGCCCGGAAACCGCTCCGACGGCGCCCGCGCGCATGCCCTCGGCGATCAACGTCTCGGGACCGACGAAGACGTCGAGGCCGTCGACGAGATAGGGCGCGAATGCCTCGTACGGTGAGTCGGAGACCTTCAGCCCGACGAAGTTCTCGGCCGCATCGCGCAGCCGCGCCAGCACCGGAAGCGGCATCGGATAGCCCGCGCGGGCGGCGAACTCGTAGACGTAGAACGGCAGCGGCGCAGCGGCTTGTGCGGCGGCTGCGAAATGCGCGAAGAGCGAGTCGTCGTCATAGGCGAAATACGGCGGGCCGATCACGCCGACCCCGTCGGCACCGGCCTCGGCCGCGTGCGCGGAGAGCGCCACCGTGTCGGCGGTCGTCTGCGCCCCCGTGTGGATGATCATCGCGAGCCGGCCTGTACCCGCCTCGACGAAGCGCTCGGTGATGCGGCGGCGCTCCTCGGCGGAGAAGAGGATCCCCTCCCCCGTCGTCCCGAGGACGAGCAGGCCGTCGAGGCCCGCGTCGGCGTAGCAGTCGACGAGCGGCCCGATCCCGCTCTGGTCGACGGTGTCGCCGCCGTCCGTGAGCGGCGTGACCGACGCCGCGAGCGCGCCTCGGATCACACGGCCGCCTTCGCGTGCTCGGCCAGCCGCTCGAGCCCGCGCTCGAGATCGGCGTCGGCCATGCAGAGCGAGACGCGCAGCATCCCGGCGCCGCCCGGCCCGAACGCGTCGCCCGGCGCGACCGCGACCTTGCGTTCCTCGAGCAGCGAGTACGCGAACGCGTTCGCGTCGCCGCCGCCCGGGACGTTCACGACCATGTAGAAGCTCCCGCCCGGATGGATGTAGGAGACGCCCTCGCGGTCGAGGATCCCCTCGGCGAGGTCACGCCGGCGCTTGAACGCCGCGCACATCGCGGCCACGTTGTCCTGCGGGCCCGAGAGCGCTGCCTCGGCCGCCTTCTGGGACACGCTCGACGCGCAGGCGATGATCGCCTCGAGCGCGACCGTCGCCCGCTTCACGATCGCCTCGGGCGCGACCAGGTAGCCCATCCGCCAGCCGGTCATCGAGTACGACTTCGAGAACGTGTAGAGCCCGATCACCCGGTCGGCCGCGCCGTCGAGCGAGCCGGTCGTGACGTGCTCGCCGTCGAAGACGAAGTCCTCGTAGGCCTCGTCGGAGATGAGCCAGAGATCGTGCTTCTGCGCGAGGGCCAGGAGAGCCTCGACCGTCTCGCGCCGGTGAACGCCGCCCGTCGGGTTCCCCGGGCTGTTCGTGACGATGATCCGCGTATTCGGCGTGATGGCCGCCTCGAGCGCGTCGAGATCGGGCTCCCAGCCCGCCTCCGGGAGGAGCGGGTAGCGCTGGATCTCGCCGCCCAGCGAGAGCGTCGCCATCTCGTACACCGGCCAGGCGGGATCGGGGATGAGGACGCCGGAGCGCTCGTCCAGCAGCACCTCGAGCACCCCGAAGAGCGCGCACGATCCGCCGGCCGCCGTGATGACGTTCTCCGGCGAGCAGTCCATCCCGTTGCGCGTGCGCACCTTCTCGGCGATCAGGTCGCGCAGCGTCCCGAGGCCCGCGGTCGGCGTGTAGCGAGTGAAGCCGTCGCGCGCCCCCTGCGCCGCCGCCTCGACGATGTGCTCGGGCGTGGGAAAGTCGGGCGCACCGATCTCCAGGTGGATCGCGTCGGGGATCGTCAGCGCGAGGTCGAAGATCTCCCGGATCCCCGAGGGCGGCACGGTCGCGAAACGGGCGCTCGTCTGCGTCATCGTCCGAACAAGCTTCGCAGGAAGAAGGTCAGGTTCGCAGGACGTTCGGCGAGCCGGCGCATGAGGTACGGGAACCAGTCGGGCCCGTGCGGCGTCGCGACGAGCACCTTGTAGCCCCGCGCGACTAGCTCCTCCTGGAGCTGGCCGCGAATGCCGTAGAGCATCTGGAACTCGTACCGCTCGCGCGGGATCCCCTCCCGCTCCGCGAACGCGATCGCGTGCTCGATCAGCTTGTCGTCGTGCGTCGCGATCGCCGTGTGCTCGATCTCGCGGAGCATCGTCTCCATGAGCTCGACGTACGCCCGGTCCACCTCGGCCTTCTTCTGGAACGCGATCGCGGCCGGCTCCAGGTAGGCGCCCTTCACGAGCCGCAGGTTCGGCTCGAGCGGCACGAGGCCGGCGAGATCGTCGGGTGTGCGGAAGAGGTACGACTGGAGCACCGTGCCGACGTTCGCGAGCCCGTCCTCGCGCAGGCGCGTGTAGATGCGGAGCGTCGCGTCGACGAGGCCCGAGTACTCCATGTCGATGCGGACGAAGTTGTCGAGGTCGGCCGCGCGGGCGACGACGCGCTTCAGGTTCGCGTAGGCGATCTCCTCCCCCACGTCGAGCCCGAGGTGCGTGAGCTTCAGGGCCACGTTGGTGCGCAGGTTCTCGGCCGCGATGCGCTCGAGCACCTCGATGTACTGGTCGGCGACCGCGTTCGCCTCGGCCTCGGTCAGCACGTCCTCGCCGAGGATCGCCGTGTTCGTCGCGAGCCCCTTGTCGTTCAGGCCGCGGAGGACCGGAACCGCCTCGTCGAGCGTCTGGCCGGCGACGAAGCGCGCCGCGCCGAGCTTCATCCCGAAGCGGTTCACGAACCGCTGCACGAGCTTCGAGCCCGCCGCGACGAGGATCAGCTTGCGGGCGAGGTCGTTCAGGAGCCGGCTCATCCGCCGGAGTCTACGAGCCGAACAGCGTCAGCTCGGGCTCACGCTCGCCGCGCAGCACCTCGAGGTCGACCTCGACGCAGCCGATCCCGCGCGACTCGGCCAGCACGGCCGCCTGCGGCTTGATCCGCTGGGCGACGAGCAGGCCGCGGATCTCCTCGAACTCGGCGTCGAGGCGCAGCCGCTCGAGGTAGCGGACGAGCTGCTCGACCGCGTCGATCCCGGCGATCCGCTTCACCTCGACCGCCACGAACCCGTCCTCGGAGTCGCGGCACATGAGATCCACCGGGCCGATGTCCGTCGGCCATTCGCGGCGGACGAGCCGCAGCCCGGGCTCGAGCGCGCCGGGCCGGTTCGCGAGCTCCACCTGGAGATGGCTCTCGACCCCGTCCTTCTCGAGCCCCGCGGCCTCGCCGAACTCGTGCTCGATGTCCGAGATGACCTCGAGCACGCGGATCTCGAGCTTGTCCTCGGTCTTGCCGGCCCGCTTGCGCACGACGAGGCTCGTGAGCGGATCGCCGTCGGTCTCGATCACCGTGGGCGGCGTCATCCAGTTCAAGGGCTTGAAGCCCCCGGCGTCGTCGTGGACGAGCACCGAGCCGTCGGACTTGAGCACGACGAGCCGCACGGCCTCCGGCAAAACGGCGGTCAGGCGGCCGGTGTAGACGACCTCACAGCGGGCGACGAGCAAACGCACGGGCGTCGGACCGTACCGTCCCTTTCGGACATGTCTGGGGTCTGACCCCGGACACGGCCCTTCGGAGCGGAGTACCGTTTCGGCAACGCCGCGAAGGAAGGAGTTGCCATGAGGATCGGGGTTCTCGGAACAGGCTCGGTCGGGACGACGATCGGGTCGAGGCTCGTCGGGCTCGGACATGACGTGATGCTCGGCTCGCGCACGGCCGACAACGAGGCCGCGACCGCCTGGGCCGCGGAAACCGGAGCCGCGCACGGCACGTTCGCGGACGCCGCCTCGCACGGGGAGCTCGTCTTCAACTGCACCTCGGGCGTCGGCCTCGCTGGCAGCGCTAGATGCCGCCGGGCGCGGACAACCTGGCCGGCAAGACGCTCGTCGACACGGCCAACCCGCTCGACTTCTCCGGCGGCTTCCCGCCGAGCCTCACGGTCTGCAACACGGACAGCCTGGCCGAGCAGATCCAGCGCGCGCATCCGGACGCGAAGATCGTGAAGGCGCTGAACACGATGAACGCGTCGGTGATGGTCGACCCGAGCCTCGTCCCGGGCGAGCACGACGTCTTCCTGTGCGGAGACGACGACGGCGCGAAGACTCAGGCGAAGGCCCTCCTCGGCGAGTTCGGCTGGCGCGAGACGGCGATCCGCGACCTCGGCGGTCTCAGCGCGGCCCGTGGACTGGAGATGTGGCTCCCGCTCTGGCTCGACGATCTACGGGTCGCTCGGCACGGGCACGTTCAACGTGCACGTCGCTAGCTGAAGGTCACGAGCGGCTCGTCCATCGTCCGCGCGCCCTCGGCGCACGCCTCGCGCGCACGGGGATCCTCGAGGAGCGGACAGCCGTCCGCCTCGAACTCCCCGTCGGTGAGCACGGCGACGGTCTTGCCCAGCCAGCGGTAGCAGTCGAGCCGCACCTGCTCCTGGAGCGCGCCGCAGCGGTCGAGCACCGCCGCGTACTCCTCGTTCGACGCGCCGAGGAGGTTCTGGAGCTTCAGCCCGCGCACGCACGCGAGCGCCTCCTTGCCGGTGAAGCCGTAGCAGAGCGAGAACTGCGAGTTCGGGTCGGCGGGCCCGATCACCGTCGCGGCCGTGATGCAGCCCTCCCGCTGGAGCCCCTCGAGCGCCTGGCAGAGCTGGTCGACGTCGCGGGCGCTCTCGATCGCGCCCGGCGGGCGGTTGTCGACGAAGGCGCGGTACCAGCACTGGCGCACGTACTCCGGCTTCTGCGCGCCGCAGAGCTGCGTCGGGTCGGTCTCCGGATCGGTCGGCTTCTGCGTGTCGTCGTAGCCGCCGACCGAGAACCAGTAGTCGTGGAAGGCGCCCTGCGCGCAGTCGGGGCCGGCGTTCGGGCCGAGCTTCGAGCAGAGCGCGAGCGCCGGGCGCGAGCTCCTCGTTCGAGATCCGCATGAACGCGTGCCCGAACCCATGCGTGCAGCTGTAGCGCTCGTAGCGCGTGGCCGAGTCGTCGCAGACCGAGGCCGACGCCTTCGGGTCGCGCGGGTCGATCTGCGGCGCGACGCCGGTGACGACGCCGTGCGCGTATCCGGCCGGGCAGCCCGGGTCGTTCGACTTCGGGAGCGAGTCCTTCAGCGCGGCGACCGTGAGCCCGTGGTCGCGCGCGTACTCGCGGCCGACGGTGTGCATGAGGCCGTGGCAGTTCGGGAGGAGGAAGCCCGTCGGATCCTTGCGGGCCTCGGCGGTGATCTCGTCGACGGCGGCGAGCGGGTCGTCCGCGGACTCGACCATCTCCTTCAGCGCCGCGGCGTAGCAGTCGCGGATCGCGTCCTCGCCGCGCTCGGCGCAGCCCGCGAGGCCGATCGCCGGCGCGCTCGGGTGGTCACGGAGGACGTGCCCGAGTCGCCGACCCCGCCGACCGCGATCTGGCCGACGAACGCGAGCGACGAGCACGATCGCCACGCCGACGAGGATCCATTTCAGCCGCGTCACCGGCGAATTGTAGGTCGGTTCTAGGCCGCCGGAACGCGTGCAGCGTCGAGGAGCGCCTCGAGCAGCGGGTGCAGCCGTCCGGACTCGCTCGAGCCGACCTGCGGCTGGAACGCCGTGGCGAGGAAGAACGGATGGCCGGGCAACTCGATCGCCTCCACCCCGGCGTCGGGCGCGGTCGCCGAGATGACGACGCCGTTCGCGGCGAGCAGCCCGGCGGTTCGGTCGGCGAGCCCGTAGCCGCACCAGTGGAACCCCTCGAACGGCTCCTCCCCGCAGATCGGCCGCGAGCCGCGTGCCCGCGACCGGCGTCACCTCGCGCGTCTCCCCGTAGAGCGAGCAGGCGAGCGGGACGATCGCCGCGTCGTCCGCGTCGGGATCGGTCTCGGCGTGTCGCGCGTCGGCGCCGAAGCGCCGCGCCAGGTGCACGCACGCGTACTGGAACCCGCCGCAGGTGCCGAGGAACGGCGTCCCGGTCTCCAGGCAGTGCTCGATCGCCGCGAAGGCCGCGTCCTCGTCGCGGTACGGCGTCCCCGGGAGGAGCCAGACCGCCGCGGCGCCGTCGAGCTCCGGCCCGGAGTCGGTCGCGATCCAGCCGAGCGTCCACGTCGTCCGGGAAAGAGCGCGAGCGCCGCGTCGATCTCGCGGTGCGTCAGGTACTGAGGATCGCGATCACCGAGCGCGACGATCCGAGTCATGACTAGTCCACCAGCTTCTGCGTCATCGCGTGGATCGCGATGCGCCACACCACGAGCCCGAACGCGACCAGGAAGCCGACTCGGGCGAGGTCGTCCCAACCGATCAGGCCGAACACCGCGGCGCGGACGAGCTCGACGCACTGGTACAGCGGGTTGAAGTTCGCGAGCACCTGCGCCCACTCCGGCAGGTTGTCGATCGGGAAGAACGTCCCGGCCACGAGGAAGAGCGGGGTCAGAACCGCGCTGACGATGTAGTTGAAATTTTCGAAGCTCTTCGCGAAGCCGGCGATCGCGATCCCGAAATTGGCCCAGCCGAAGCCCGAGATGAACGCGATCCCGGGGACGAGCAGCATCCCCCACGACGGGTCGAGCCCGAAGAAGATCGCGACGACCATCGGCACGCAGCCGAAGACGCTCGTCCGCAGGGAGATCCAGAGCGCCTCGGCCGTGACGAGCTCCTCCGTGTCCACCGGCGCGGCCAGGATCGCGTCGTACGTGCGCTGGAACTTGTATTTGACGAACGTCCCGAACATCGCCGGGAACGCGCTCGAGAAGAGGACGGCGGTCGCGACGATCCCGGTGCCGACGAAGTCGACGTAGTCGTAGCCGCCGACCTGGGCGACGAGCGAGCCGAACCCGAAGCCGAACGCGAGCAGGTAGATGGTCGGCTCGACCGTCGACGAGAACGCCGACGAGCGCCAGAACGACGAGAAGTTCACGACTTCGCGGACGAGGACGCCGGTGATCGCCGCGCGCTCGAGGCGGCCGAGCTTGATCGGTTGCGCCACGCGCGTGACCACTACTGGATCTCCTCTCCGGTCAGGAGCACGAAGACGTCCTCGAGATTCGGCAGGCGGCGCTCGCCCTCGGGCGCGCGGCCGTCCGCGTCCTCGACGCCGAGCACCGAGACGCTCGTGCCCGTGCGGCGCGTGCGGAACCCGGCCGCCTGAGCGGTCTTCTCCGTCTCGGCGAGCTTCTCGGGCGGGCCGTAGACCTCGACCGCCTCGCGCCCGGCGTGCTCGCGGATCAGCTCGGCCGGCGGCCCGGAGGCGACGGCGCTCCCGTGGGACATGATCATCACCGTGTCCGCGAGGCGCTCGGCCTCCTCGATGTAGTGCGTCGACATGAGGATCGTGGTGCCCTCGGCGCGGAGCGCGTCGATCAGCGCCCAGAGCTCCTGGCGCACCTGCGGGTCGAGCCCGACGGTCGGCTCGTCGAGGAGCACGAGCCGCGGGCGATGGACGAGCGCGCGGGCGATCAGCAGCCGCCGGCGCATGCCGCCGGAGAGCTTGTCCACCCTGGAGTCGCGCCGATCCTCGAGGCGGGCCATCTTCAGTCCGGCCTCGATCGCGGCGCGGCGCTCGTGGCGCGGTACGCGGTAGAGGTGCGTGAAGACGAGCAGGTTCTGCTCCACGGTCAGCGTGACGTCGAGGTTGTCGAGCTGCGGCACGACGCCGCACTGCGCGCGGGCGATCTTGGACTCCTCGGGAAGCTTGTAGCCGAGCACCTCGAGCTCGCCCTCGTCGGCGATCGCCTGCGCCGTGAGGAGCCGCATCGTGGTCGATTTGCCGGCGCCGTTGGGCCCGAGCAGGCCGACGCACGTCCCCTCGGGAACGTCGAGATCGAGCCCGTTCACAGCGGTGATCGGGCCGTAGCGCTTGACGGCGCCGCGCAGGCGGATGGCGAGGTCGGACATCCCCCCAGCCTGCCAGACGAGCCGAGGAGCGGCGGCTAGGTACGATCGAGCGCATGTGCAGAAACATCAGAACGCTCTACAACTTCGATCCGCCCGTGACCGAGGACGAGATGCGCGACGCCGCGCTTCAGTTCGTTCGCAAGCTCAGCGGCTACAACAAGCCGTCGCGCGCGAACGAGGCCGCCTTCTACAGCGCGATCGACCGGATCGCCGAGGACGTCGCCCAGCTCATGGACGAGCTCGCAGACGAACGCGCCGAAGCGGAATCGCGAGGTCGAGATCGAGAAGCTGAAGGCCCGCTCGGCCAAGCGGTTCGCGCACCAGGCCGCCTAGGGCGGTCGAACCGCCGCAACCGGAGGTGAGTGATGCCACAGACCGTCGTTCTCGTCGGAACGCGCAAGGGGCTCTTCGTGCTCGAGAGCGAAGACCGCCGCGACTGGAGCATGCGCGGGCCCTACTGCGAGGGCTGGCCCGTCTACCACGCGATCTACGACCCGGACTCGGGAACGATCTACGCGGCGGCCGCGAGCGAGTGGCACGGGGCCGCCGTCTGGCGAAGCCGTGACCTAGGCGAGACGTGGGAGCACTCGAGCGAAGGCCTCGCCTACGAGAGCGGCGACCTCAAGCTCTCGAAGATCTCGGGCCTCACCGCCGCCCACGGACGGGTGCTCGCCGGGGTCGAGGCGCCGGGCATCTTCGAGAGCCGCGACGGCGGCGAGACCTGGTCGCTTCTCAGCCGGCTCGAGGGCCAGCCGGGCAGCGAGGGATGGGACGACCCGAGGAACCAGCCGCCCGGCCATCTCGGCCTCGCCGGCCACGCTTCAGGATCTGTCCGACCCGGCCCACTTCTGGGCGATCGTGCAGGGGATCGGGATCTTCGAGACGTCCGACGGCGGCGGATCGTGGACGCCGCGCAACCGGGGCCTGCGGGCCGACTGGCCGCTCGAGCACGAGGAGGTCGGCTTCTGCGTCCACAAGCTCGTCATGTCGCCGAGCGACCCGCAGCGCCTCTACCAGCAGAACCACTGCGGGATGCACCGAAGCGACGACGGCGGCGCTCACGTGGACCGAGATCACCGAGGGCCTCCCGACCGACTTCGGCTTCGCGGCCGCAGCGCACCCGCACGACCGCGACGCGTTCTACGTCATCCCGCTCGATCCCGGCCACGCGCGCTTCGTGCCGGACGGGCGGCTGGCCGTGTGGCGCACGCGCGACGCCGGCTCGAGCTGGCAGCGGCTGGACGAGGGACTGCCTCAGCGCGACGCGTACCTCGGCGTCCTGCGCGAGGGAATGGCGATCGACTCGCACGACGTCCCGGGGCTCTACTTCGGCACGAGCACGGGCCAGGTCTTCGCGAGCGCCGACGAGGGGGACGCGTGGACGGAGATCGCGACCTACCTCCCGTCCGTCTCCTCGGTCGAGGTGGCGGTGGTCGGAGTAGATGGCCGACGTCTTCCTCCCGGGCACGCTGCCGCCGCTCTTCCCCGGCCTGCCCCGCCGGCTCGAGCTCGACGCCGGCACCGTGGACGAGGCGGTCGATCAACTGAACGAGCGCTGGCCCGGCCTGCGCGACCGCCTCTGCGAGCCCGGCCCGGCGCTTCGCAGTCACATCCACGTGTACGTCAACGGCGAGCGTGCCCGTCTTGACGATCCGCTCGAGCCCACCTCGCGCGTGGACGTCATCACGGCGATCAGCGGCGGCTGAAGCGCAACGAGGCCGGAGCCCGAGGGTCGCCGGAGCGGCGCGGCGCGATTGCGGCCGCGACGCTCCGGTCCCCGAGGCTCACGGCTGCGGAGTCGTCCGCAGGTACGGCTTCACGGTGACGTAGCCGGGGAAGAGCTCCGCGGCCTCGCCGTCGGGAACCGCCGGCGTGATGATCACGTCCTCGCCGCGGCGCCAGTCGGCCGGCGTCGCGACCCGGTGGTTCGCGGTCAGCTGGAGCGAGTCGATCGTCCGCAGGATCTCGCCGAAGTCGCGCCCGGTGGACGCCGGGTACGTGAGCGTCAGCTTGATCTTCTTGTCCGGCCCGATGACGAAGACCGAGCGGACGGTCATCGTGTCGCTCGCGTTCGGGTGGATCATCCCGTAGAGGTCCGAGACCTCGCGGCTCGGGTCGGCGACCAGCGGGAAGTTCAGCTTCTGGCCCGTGACCTCCTCGATGTCCCGCGCCCACAGCTCGTGCGAGTCGAGCGGGTCGACGCTCAGGCCCATGACCTTCACGTTCCGCTTGTCGAACTCGGGCTTCAGCTTCGCGACCGCGCCGAGCTCGGTCGTGCACACGGGCGTGAAGTCCTTCGGGTGGGAGAAGAGCACGCCCCACGAGTCGCCGAGGTACTCGTGGAACCGGAGCCGGCCCTCGGTCGTCTCCGCCGTGAAGTCGGGCGCCTCGTCGCCGAGCCTGAGCGCGGCGGCGGTGGCCAGTGTGTTCTCCATGGTTCCTCCTCGCTTCGTTGACGGAGGCCAGCATCGCGGCCACCGGTAACGAGGCGGTAACGGCGCGCAAACCGGTGTAGCGTGCGCGGCCAGGCATGGACTTCCACATCCTGGGGCCGCTCGAAATCGTCGACGAGGGGCACTCGATCCCCCTCCGCGGCGAGAAGCAGCGTGCCCTGCTCGCTGCCCTCCTCATCCGCGCGAACGAGATCGTCCCCGAGGACGTGCTGCTCGACGAGCTCTGGGGCGAGGAACAGCCGAGCAGCGGCAAGGCGGCGCTCCGCGTGCGGGTCTCGCAGCTTCGGCGATCACTCGGTGCTGCAGGCGGGCGGATCGTCACGCGGACGCCGGGATACGTCCTCGAGGCGGCCGACGACGAGATGGACGCCCGCCGGTTCGAGCGTCTGCTCGGCCGGGGACGGGAGGCGCTCCGGGCGGGCGATCCGGCTCGCGCAGCGGGAACGTTCCGCGAGGGGCTCGATCTTTGGCGCGGGCCCGCGCTCAGCCGACGTCGCGTACGAGTCGTTCGCCCGCAACGAAATCGCCCGCCTGACGGAGCTTCGGCTAACGGCCGTGGAGGAGTTGATGGAGGCTGAGCTCGCCCAGGGCCGACACGCCGCCCTGGCCGGCGAACTCGAGGCGTTCGTCGCGGAGAATCCGCTGCGCGAGCGGTCGCGCGGCCAGCTGATGACTGCGCTGTATCGCTCTGGACGTCAGGCCGAGGCACTTGCCGTTTACCGGGCGGGCCGGGAGTCACTTGTCGGCGAGCTCGGGATCGAGCCGGGCGCGGACCTCCAGGAGCTCGAGCAGGCGATCCTGCGGCAGGACCCGGCGCTCGATCTGCCCGGCCGTCCGCGCCTTCCCGCGACCGCGCCTGCGCGCGACGAGCTCAAGCTCGTCTCCGTACTTGCGGCCGCTGTCGCCGGCGAACCGGAGCGGGCCAAGGCCGAGATCGCGATCGCCGGCGGCCGGATCGAGGCGGTGATCGGCACGACGATCACGGCCGCGTTCGGCGTTCCCACGAGCCAGGAGGATCACGCCGTTCGCGCTCTACACGCCGCGCTCGCGATCCGAGGGCTCGGTGCCGGCGTTCGGATCGGCGTCGAGTCCAGCGATGCGGTCTTCGCCTCGGGCGACGGCGGTTCGAGCGTCGTCGGTGTCGCCGTCGAGACCGCGACCCGTCTCGCGCAGGACGCCGACGCCGGCGCGATCCTCGTCGGGCCACGCGCGGTCTCCGCAGCCGGCGGCGACTTCGAGTTCGGGCCGCCCGGCGAGCTCGGATCCAGGGAGCTGCTGGGCGTTGCCACACGGCCCAGTCACCCGGCTCGCCCGGAGCTGGTCGGTCGTAGCCGGGAAGTCTCCGCGCTGGACGCCGCCTACCGGGCGTGCGTCGCCGACGGCCGTCCGCACCTCGTGACGGTGGCCGGTGACGCGGGTGTCGGCAAGACGCGCCTCGTCCGCGAGCTCCGCGAGCGCCTCCTCGCCGAGACACCCACGCCGCGCATCCGCGCCGGGCGCTGCATCCCATACGGACGCGGCATGACGTACCAGCCGCTCGGCGACCTGCTCCGGGAGGAGCTCGGCCTGCTCGACACGGATCCGCCCGAGGAGGTTCTCGCGCGGCTCGGCGACGACCGCATCCTCGGCCTCACCCTCGGACTCGACGCCGCTGCGGATGTCCACCCGCTAGCGGCCCGCGAGCGGCTGGAGGAGGGGTGGACGGCGTTCCTCGACCGCCTGGCCGAGGACGGCCCGGTCGTCGTGCTGCTCGAAGACCTGCACTGGGCCCAGGAGGCGCTGCTCGATCTCGTCGAGCGGCTCCATTCCGAGGTCAGAGGGCCGCTTCTGCTGGTTGTGACCGCGCGGCCCGAGTTGCTCGCCGCGCGACCGGCCTGGGGACGACGTCCCGACGCGCTCACCGTCTGGCTCGAGCCCTTACCCCGTGAGGATGCCGAGCGTCTCCTCGCGCTGGTCGGAGCGGATGTCCCGGAGACCCGGCGAGCCGACGTGCTCGACCGCGCCGAAGGAAACCCGTTCTTCCTCGAGGAGCTCGCCCACGCGGCGCCGCACGTGGAGCAGATCCCCGACTCGGTGCAGGGCGTTCTGGCCGGCCGCATCGACCTTCTTCCGCCCACCGAGAAGGCGGCGCTCCAGGCGGCGGCCGTGATCGGCCGGACGTTCTGGCGCACGCCCGTCGTCGAGCTCCTGGACGGCGCAGCTCCGGACCTGGCGCTCCTCGAGGGGCGCGACTTCATCCGCCGCCACCCGGGCTCGGCGCTCGAGGGCGAGCGCGAGTTCGCCTTCAAGCACGCGCTGACCTGGGAGGTCGCGTACGGGTCGCTGACCCCGCCCGCGCGGGCGCGTCTGCATGCCGCGTTCGCCGAGTGGCTCGAGCGAACGGGCGGCGGCCGCGACGAGCATGCCGCGCTCCTTGCCCAGCACTACGGCGACGCCGTCCGAGACCGGGATGACGTCGACACGGCCCGGCTGTCCGAGCGGGCGATCCACTGGCTGCTGCGCGCGGCAGAGCTGGCGGTCAGGCGCTACGAGCTCGAAGACGCGATCGCCATGCTCCAGCGCGCACTCGAGCTCGAACCGGACGAGGCCGTACAGCTCGACCTCTGGCGCCGGATCGGCCGGGCGCACGCGCTCCGCCACGACGGCGACGCGTTCCTCGAGGCGCTCACGCACGCGATCGAGCTCAGCCGCGACGAGACCACGACGGCCGAGCTCTACGCCGACCTCGCGATCGAGACGGCCATGCGGACGGGCATGTGGCGCACGCGGCCGGAGCGCGAGCTCGTCGACGGCTGGATCGACCGTGCTCTCGAGCTCTCCGAGCCCGAGAGCGCCTCGCGCGCCCGCGCACTGATCGCGCGCTGCGTCTGGTCGCCGGACGGGTCGCGGGACGCGGCGCGCGAGGCCAGCCGAATCGCCGAGCTGCTCGGCGACGCCGAGCTTCGCTCCTACGCGTGGGACGCGCGCGGGATCACGAGCTGGGTGGCCGGAGAGCCGGATCTAGGCCGGGCTTTCGAGGAGCGGCGCTTCGAGCTGCTCGACCAGATCAACGATCCCGACCACGTCGCCGACATCTACTACGCACCCATCACCGGCTGCGTCTGGCTCGGGTACTTCCGTGAGGCCCGCCGGCTGGCGGACAAGCACAACGAGATCGTCCGCGAGCTGACGCCGCACCATCGAATCCACGGGCTCGCCGTCCTGACGGAGCTGGAGGAGCTCGCCGGCGGCTGGGAGACGATCTTCGGATACCGCGACCGGGTCGAGACCGTCGTCCTCGGCAACCGCGACACGCCGTGCATGCGCAGCCCGCGAATCCTCCTCGTGTCCGCCGTCGCCGCGCTCCGGCTCGACGACGCCGAGCGCGCCCGCGAGCTCGAAACGCTCGCCGACGACTTTGCCGTCGAGGGATTCGGGCACACGCTCGACACACCGAGAATCCGGCTCGCGCTGCTGCGCAAAGAGCTCGACGTGGCCGAGCGCCTGGTGGCCGAGCCGCTCCCGGACCGCGGCTGGCACCGCGCCTGGCTTCTACTCGCGACTCTGTCCGCCAGGCTCGACGCGTTCGCGGCGCTGGGGAACGTCCGGGAGCTGGAGAACTGGCCCCGCCCGCGGCGCGGCACCTACCTGGAGCCGTTCCTCCTGCGAGCGCTCGGCATCGTGCACGAGGACGAAGCGCGGCTCGCCCGTGCCGCCGAGCTCTTCGAGGCGCTCCGACTGAAGGAGCACGCGAAGGAGACGCGCGCGCTCGGAGCCACCCCCGGCTAGTCGCGCAGCACGACGAAGCGCTGCCGTCAGGGCGAGCCGGTCTTCCGCCCGAGGACGACGAGGTACTCCGCGCCGAAATCCACCGGGCCTCCAGGCTCGGTCGCATGGCGCCCGTAGAGATCGACGAAGTCCTCCCGCAGTGCGGCCCAACGGCCCTGCGGCTCGAGCAGTTGCTTGGCCATGACGATCGGGCCGAAGTTCGCCTCGTAGGTGGCGACAGCTTCCTCCGCGCTCGCGAAGGAGAACGGGATCTCGTCGCGCTCGAACTCGAGCTCGACGCCGGTTCCCTCGAAGAGGCCGCGCACGTAGTCCTCGGTGCCCCAGAGAAGCGGTGGAACCGCGTCCGGGGGCGGCGGCGGGACGTGCCGTGCCGATCGTTGCGAAGAAGTCGCCGATGTCGCCCTCGGGCGTCCAGTTGGCGAGCGCCGATCCGCCCACCCGGCCGCAGGACGCGCGCCAGCTCCTGCGCGGCCGCCTCGTGCCGCGGCGTGAACATGCAGCCGAACGTCGAGAGCACGACGTCGAAGCTCTCGTCGGGGAAGGGGAGCGCCTCGGCGTCGCCCTCGACCCACTCGACCGCGACCCCCGCCGCTTCGGCGCGGGCGCGCGCGGCCGGAAAGAGCTCCGGCGCCAGATCCACTCCGACGGCGTCGCCGCCGGCCTGCGCCGCCTGGATCGCTGCGTTCCCGCTTCCGCAGGCCACGTCGAGCACCCGCTCGCCCGGCTGGACGCCGACCCGCTCGACGATCACGGACACCCGCCGACCAGAGGAAGTCGCCGATCACGGCGTAGTCCCCCGCGGCCCACATCGCGCGGTCGCGTGTTTTCTGTTCCTCGGCGCTCATCTCTGACCCTGGGCCAGCCTAACCGAGCCTTGGAAACAAGAACGCAAAAGGCCCGCCTGAGCGGGCCTTTTGGAGTAGCGGGGGCGGGATTTGAACCCGCGACCTCCGGGTTATGAGCCCGGCGAGCTACCTGACTGCTCCACCCCGCGTCGCTCCTTCAAGATACCACGGGCTCAAAGTGCGTCGCGGATGATGAAAAACAGGAAAACGGCGAAGCCGATGAGGCCCCAAAGGCCCGAGCCGCGGCTCTTCTGCTCCGGATCCTCGCCCTCGATCGTCACCTCGGGCTCGACCGTCACGCCTTCGGGCGAATCGCCGGTCTGGAACGTCCCCACCTCCTCGGCCATCGGCTCGCCTTGCGCACGATCGAGCTCGGCCAGGAGCCGCACGGCATCTGCCCGCTCGGCCTCGTCGCCGTTCTCGGCGACCTTCTGGGCCAACTTGGCGACGTCCTCGAAATCGCCCGGATCCTGGGTCGCACGCGCCTCGTCGAGCGAGTTCCAGAGGTACACGAGCGCCTCCCCGTTCTCGCCGCGGGAGACCGCTCTGCGGGCATGGTCGAGACTGTCGTCCACGGTGTCAGTATCGCCCGTGGCTACGATCGCCGCATGCGCGTGGCGGTCGTCGACCTCGGCACGAACTCGACCCGGCTCCTCGTGGCCGACGTCGAGGGGACAGACGTGCGCGAGGTGGAGCGCAAGCTGCAGATCACCCGGCTGGGCGAAGGCGTCGATTCGCGCCGCAAGCTCCTCCCCACCGCGATCGCGCGCGTGCGCAACGTGCTCGTCGACTACCGGCGCGACCTCGAGGCGCTCGGCGCCGAGCGAACGCTGACGATCGCGACGAGCGCCGTCCGCGACGCGGAGAACGGCGAGGCGTTCCTCGGCGAGATCGAATGGAGCTACGGGTTCACGACGCGCCTCCTCACCGGCGACGAGGAGGCGCTCATGACGTACCTCGGCGTCTCGAACGGACGCGGCCCGGTGGACGGGACGCTCGTGATCGACGTCGGCGGCGGCTCGACCGAGCTCGTTCTCGGCGGGCCCGACGGCGTCGCGTTCCACACGAGCCTCGACCTCGGCTGCGTGCGCCTGACCGAGCGGTTCATCCACCACGATCCGCCCGCGGCGGAGGACATCACGGACTGCCGCAACGCCACGCGCGCGCTCCTCGCCGAGCGCGTGCCCGACGAGGTGCTTCCCACCGCCGGCATCGGCGTCGCCGGCACGGTCACGACCCTGGCCGCGATCGAGCTGGGACTCGAGGAAGAGGATCCGGCGCTCATCCACGGGCACAGGCTGACCGCGGCGCGCGTGGAGGCCGATCTCGCCGAGCTCTCGCTCCTGAGCGTCGCCGAGCTGGCCGCGATCCCCGCGATCACCCCGGACCGCGCTCCGGTCTTCCTGGCCGGGATCACCGTGGTCGCCGAGGCGATGCGCTACTTCGGCCTGGCCGAGCTCGAGATCTCGGAGCGCGACATCCTGCACGGCGCCGCGCTTGCAGCCGCCGAGCTGCCCGAGCCCGAAGAGGGCGACGCGCCGGCCGGCGCCTACACCTGCTGCTGACTAGGGGTAGACGCCGCGGGACACGAGCGCGTTCGCGACCTCGCGGATCGACCGGATGAGCGCCGCGCGGCGCATCGTCATCGACTCCTCCTCGGAGAGCGTCCACACGCGGTCGAGCCCGTCGCTCATGAGGTCGGCGAGCCGGGTGCGGATCTCCTCGCGCGTCCAGAAGAGCCGCTGGATGTCCTGCACCCACTCGAAGTAGGAGACCGCGACGCCGCCGGCGTTCGTGAGGATGTCCGGCAGGACGAGGATCCCGCGGTCGGCCAGGATGTCGTCGGCCTCGAGCGTGGTCGGGCCGTTCGCGCCCTCGGCGACGAGCTTCGTCTGGATGCGCGGCGCGTTCTCGCCGGTCAGGACGCCCTCGGTCGCGGCGAGGACGAGGATGTCGCACGGAAGCTCCATGAGCTCGGCGTTCGTGACCGAGTCGCAGCCGGGGAAGCCCTCGACCACGCCTTCCTTGCCGCGCCACTCCTCGAGCGCCGCCATGTCGAGCCCGGCCGCGTTGTAGATGCCGCCGCCGATGTCGGAGACGGCGACGACCTTCGCGCCGCGGTCGTGCAGCTCGTGCGCGGCGACCGCGCCGACCTTGCCGAAGCCCTGGACGACGCAGCTCTGGCCGGCGAGCTCCTGTCCGAGCTTCGCGACCGCGCCCTCGACGACCATGACGACGCCGATCCCGGTCGCCTCGGGCCGCAGCACCGAGCCGCCGACCGAGAGCGGCTTGCCGGTCACGATCTCCGGCACCGCGTGGCCGACCTGCATCGAGTACGTGTCCATCATCCAGGCCATCGTCTGCTCGCTCGTGGCCATGTCGGGCGCGGGAATGTCGCGCTGGGGGCCGATCACCGGGAGGAGCTCCGACGTGAAGCGCCGCGTCATCCGCTCGAGCTCGGCCTCGGACATCGCGCGCGGATCGCAGCGCACGCCGCCCTTCGCGCCGCCGTAGGGCAGGCGCAGGAGCGCGCACTTCCAGGTCATCCACATCGCGAGCGCGGCACACTCGCCGAGCGTTACGGCCAGGTCGTACCGGATGCCGCCCTTGGTCGGGCCGAGGACGCTCGAGTGCTGCACCCTGTAGCCGGGATAGACGGCGAGGGAGTCGTCGTCGAGCCGCACGGGGATCGAGACCGCGAGCGAGCGCTCCGGCCGGCGCAGCACCTCGCCGACCGACTCCGAGATGCCCGCTTGTGCGAGCGCGCCGTCGAGCTGGCCGAGCGCCGTCTTGAAGAGCGGATCGTCGAGCTCGGGAGGAAGGTGCGGAGCGGTCTCTGGCGCCGTCGTCACGAGACGCAGTCTACGTTCGCAACTCCGGCTCGACCTCGAGGGTCAGGCCGTGCCGCGCGACGACAAGCACGCCGACGCCGGCGTCCGCGCCCGCCTCGCACGTCGCGTCCCAGAACTCCCCGTCGAGCCGCACCTGTCCGCGCGGGCGGCACTCGGACGCCGTGACCGCGCGGCGCCCGATGAGCGTCTCGGCCCCGGCCTGGATCTTGCGCCGGCGCGAGTAGCGAAGCCAGAACCACGTTTCTCCAACTTCGATGATCCCGGCGACGACGACGAGCACGAGTCCCCAGGGCGACGGGACGACGAACACGGCGAGGAAGAGCGAGAGGATGAAGATCACGCCGCGGAAACGCTACTTGCCGAACGGCGGAAGGACCGGAAAGATCGCGGCTTCGGGAACACAGGCGACGACGATGGGAGGACCTATGGCGTCCCAGACCCCCTCGACCCCAGCCCCGACGTTCGACCATCTGCGCGAGCGCTCGATCGGCTTGCCGGAGGTCCTCTTCCAGTCGATTACGCACATGGCGCCGGGCGCTGCGGTCGCCTTCTCGCTCCTCGCCGCGGTGTCGCAGGCGGGGAACGCGCTGCCGCTCGCCGTGCTGTTCGCGATGATCGCGTGCCTCCTGGTGGCGAGCTCGATCGGCCAGCTGGCGAAGCAGATGCCGTCGGCCGGCGGCCTCTACACGTACAACAGCCGGGCGCTCGGGCCGCACGTCGGGTTCCTGACCGGCTGGGCGTTCCTCCTCTTCGCGCCGCTCGTGGCGCCGCTGCTCTTTCTGATCTTCGCCTGGGCGACCGAGGACGTCGTGAAGAACGAGATCGGCTGGGACATCGGCTGGTGGCCGTGGGTGATCGTCGCTGCGGCGATCGTCTTCTTCCTGACCTACCGCGACGTGCGCATCTCGACCAAGGCCGGGATCGTCCTCGGCGCGATCGAGATCGCGGTCTTCGGCCTGCTCGCGATCTGGATGCTGATCTCGAACTTCGACCAGCTGAGCCTCCAGGCGTTCAACCCGGAGAACGTGAGCCCCGACGCGACGAGCGACTTCTCAGGCGTCTTCAAGGGGATGGTCTTCGGGATCCTCGCCTTCATCGGCTTCGAGGCCGCGGCGCCCTTGGGCGAGGAGGCGCGCAACCCACGCTGGACGATCCCGCGCGCCGTGATCGGCTCCGCGCTCGTCGTCGGGCTCTTCTACGTCCTCTGCTCGTACGCGTGGGTGTACGGCGCCGGGTTCGACAACTTCCTGAACCAGGCGACGACGAATCCCGATCCGTGGCGCGATCTAGGCAAGACGTTCTGGCACGCCGGGTGGGTGCTCGTGTTCTTCGCGATCATCAATTCGGCGATCGCGAACGCGAACGCGGGAGTGAACGCGGCGAGCCGGGTGACGTACGCGATGGCGAGAAACGGCGCGCTGCCGAAGGAACTCGCGCACACGCATCCCGAGCACAAGACTCCGCACATCGCCATCATCCTGAACGTCGGCGGCGGCGCGATCATCGCGCTCCTCCTGGGCTGGAAGTGGGGCCCGCTGGTTGCGTTCTCGACGATCGCGACCGGGATCACGGTGGTCGTGATCCTCATCTACATCGCGACCTGCTTCGGCGTGGTCGTCTTCTACCTGCGTGAGAAGCGAGACGAGTTCAACCTCGTGAAGCACCTGATCTTCCCGGTGGCCGGCGCGCTGGCGTTCGCCTTCCCGCTCTACTACCAGTTCAAGGACTGGCCCGCGAACCCGGTCGGGTACGGCAATTGGTTCGCGATCGTCTGGATGGTGGTCGGCTTCGTCGTGATGCTCGGCTTCGTCATCTGGCGGCGCAGCGCCCTCGACAACGCCGACCGGGTCTTCGTCGACGACGAGGCCGAGCCCGCATCGGCGCCGGCCGGAGAGCTAGCCATGGCCGCGACCGCGCAGGAAACCGTCTCCCGTGACCAGGTCATCTGGTCGTTCGCGCCCGACCTCGAGCCGGTGCTCGAGGTCGAGCCGGGCGCGGTCGTGAGGCTCGAGACGAACGACTGCTTCACCGGCCAGATCCAGACCGAGGACGACCTGGTCACGGGCATCGACTTCGAGCGGATCAACTCGGCGACCGGCCCGATCGCGGTGACGGGCGCCGAGCCCGGCGACTCGCTGACGGTCGAGCTCCTCGAGGTGAACCCGATCGAGTGGGGTGTCGCGACGATCATCCCCGGCTACGGCCAGCTGCACGAGCAGGTGCGCTCGCCCGTCACGAAGATCTT
The DNA here is from genome assembly GCA_963705875.1 of uncultured Actinomycetes bacterium. Classification (GTDB taxonomy): domain Bacteria; phylum Actinomycetota; class Thermoleophilia; order Gaiellales; family Gaiellaceae; genus CAVRUF01. The sequence goes on from OY970117.1 coordinate 1,403,350, forward strand.
CTCGGTCAAGGACGGCTGGATCGAGATGGACGAGCGCATCCGCTTCCCGATGCGGCCGATGGTCGGCGTCGTCGGCGTCGCGACCGCGAGCGACACGCTCACGAACGCGCTCCCCGGCGAGCACGGCGGGAACCTGGACAACCACCTGCACGGTCCCGGCGCGAAGATCTACTTCCCGGTGCGCCAGCCGGGCGGGATGTTCGCGGTGGGCGACATGCACGCGTCCATGGGCGACGGCGAGATCTGCGGCACCGGCGTGGAGATCGCCGGCGAGGTGGTCGTCCGGTTCGGTCTCGTGAAGGGCAAGCAGGGCCGCTGGCCGATCACCGAGCTGGCCGACTCGTGGATCGTCCACGGGACGTCGTTCGAGTACATGGACGCGATGCAGCTCGCGTGCGAAGAGGCCGCGCGAATGCTCGTCGACGAGTGGAGCATGACGATGGAGGACGCGTTCATCTTCCTCTCCGTCGCGTGCGACGTCGGCGTCGCCCAGGCGTGCAAGCCGGGCCCCGGCTTCGAGTGCATCGCGCGGGTGATCATCCCGAAGATCGAGGCGATCCCGGGGCCGTTCCGCAGGACTGACGGTTGCCGCTTTCCGCCCGGTCGGCCCTCGCGCGAGTGCCGGGAGGCAACCCCCACCCCTACTTCAAATCCTATTGAGGAAATCCGCACGCGTGGGGCACGAAACAGCGCCGAGTTCGGGCCAATCGAGTCCACAGCGTCCGGTGCGGACATGCCCCGTGCGAACGGAGGTCGCCGCCGCGTCCGACCTGCGCGGACGCGGCTCACACATGCGCTCTCCCCCGACGGGAATCGCAGATTCCAATGTCGATCTAGTGCCGGGGGTGGGAATCGAACCCACACGCCCCGAAGGACAGCGGTATTCTTGAAGTCCGCCCGCGTCTACCGTTCCGCCACCCCGGCGCGGCTCAGGCTCGCCGGCAGACGTCTAGAAGCCGGGTGCTAACTGGTCGAGCGTGAAGAGCTCGGGGCCGTGGCCGCGGTAGTCGCCGATGAAGCTGTCGAACGCGCCCTCGTCGAACCCGGAGCAGGTCGCGAGCACGCCGGTCTGCTTCGTCGGCTCCTCGGCCGGGATCGGTCGGATCCTCGCGGTCGGCCACCCAGGCGGTGAGGACGATCGAGTCGGCGTACTTGGTCGCCCGCGGATCCTCCGGAAGCGGAGCGAGGACGAGCCCGCGCGGATCGTTCCGATACCAGGCGGTCAGCTCGGCGATCGTCTCGGCGGAGACGTTCGAGCCGTACTGGACGCCGACGCCGCCGTGCTCGAGGTTGTGCAGCAGGCGGTTCTGCTCGAGCGCGGTCGAGTACTCCCCGAAGATGAGCGGATCCGGGTAGTGCGGCCCGGACGACGGCGGGTACGAGTTGTACTTGAAGCCCTCGGGAAGCTTCGCCGGGGGGACGTGATCCTGCGCCAGCGCCTCGAAGGTCTGCACCTCGCAGGCGTCGCCGATCGCGCCGGCGCTCGGGCTGCCGTCGCCGCCGCCCATGGCGAGGGCGATTCCGCCTCCGATCGCAACCAGGACGAGCGCCGCGGCGCCGACCGCGATCCAGACGCGCCGGTTTCCGCCGCCGCCGCTGCGCGGCTCCTTGGAGGAGCGCACCTTCGGCGCCTGGACTTTCCGCGGTGGAGCAGGTGTCTTGGGCTTGTCGGCCACGGCTGGTGAATGTAGCAGCGGGTGCTAGGCGGAAGGCTCGCGAACCGTCAGCCCCAGGACGTCCGGCCGGTGGTAGTGCCCGGCGGCGTCGAACCGTTGCCGTTCCTCGTGCAGGCGGGTCGGATCGAGCTCCGCGAAGAGGATGCCTTCCTCGTCGTAGAGCGGGCCGGCGAGATAGGCGCCGTCGGGCCCGAGGATGGCGCTGCCGCCGCGGCCGATCACGTCGATCCCGTCGAGCATGTGCCGCAGTGGGAAGTCGTCGGGATACCCGGACGACCGCTGGAAGTGGCACGGCGCGATCACGAACGCGCGCGACTCCCGGGCGATGTGGACGAGCGTCGACTGCCATTCGTCCGAGTCGTCGGCGGTCGAGGCGACGTAGATCTCGACGCCCGACTCGTAGAGCGAGAAGCGCGCGAGCGGCATGTAGTTCTCCCAGCAGATGAGCCCGCCGAGCCGGCCCAGCGAGGTCTCGATCGCGCGCAGCCCGCGGCCATCGCCCGGGCCCCAGATCAGCCGCTCGTGGTTCGTCGGGACGAGCTTGCGGTGGTGGAGGACGAGCGCGCCGTCGGGGTCGTAGCCGAGGAGCGTGTTGTAGAGCGTCCCGCTGTGGGCCGGGTCGACCTCGGTGACGCCGACGACGAGATGCACGCCGCTCGCGCGCGCGGCCTCCCCCATGCGATCGGACGCCTCGCCGGGGATCTCGACGGACTCGCGCGCAAGGAGCGCGAATGCGGCCTTCGCCTGCGGATCCGTCCAGCCGGCCAGAGCCTTGGCCCACACCGACGACGGATAGGCGGGAACGAACGCCTCGGGGAAGACGACGAGCTTTGCGCCCTCCGCGGCGGCCTCGGCGGTTCGCTCGGCGAGCCGCTCGATCGTGGCTGCGCGGTCGAAGATGACCGGCTCGACCTGGATGCAAGCGACCTTCGCTGTCTCCCGCATGGCTCTGTTCTACCGCAGATCGAGGCCGTCCGACTACCTGCGTAGCGTTTGTAGACCCATGACCTACGTTTTCGTCGCATTGGCAGGTGCTCTCCTTGGCGCGTTCATCGCCTGGAGCCACGCGCGCACGCGTGTGGCCGAGCTGAGCGCGAAGCTCGAGTCGCAGCCCGACCTCGAGAACACGTTCCGGTCGCTCTCGGCGCAGACGGTGCAGGAGTCGCTCGCGCGCATCGACGCCGAGGCACGCCGTCGCGAGGAGATGAGCCGCGAGGCGCTCACGAACCTGATGAAGCCGATTCGCGAGTCCCTGGAGAAGGTCGACGTCCAGAGCCAGGCGCTCGAAAACCAGCGCCGCGAGGCCTATGGGTCGCTGTCCACGCAGGTGCGCTCGCTCGCCGAGAGCCAGCAGAAGCTCGTCTCGGAGACCGGCAACCTCGTGACCGCCCTGCGCGCGCCGGCCGCGCGCGGGCGCTGGGGCGAGATGCAGCTTCGCCGCGTGGTCGAGATGGCCGGGATGCTCTCGCACTGCGACTTCAGCGAGCAGACGACCGTGACCGTGGACGAGCGCCGCCTGCGCCCCGACCTGATCGTCCGGCTTCCGGGCGGGAAGAACATCGTGGTCGACGCGAAGGTGCCGCTCGAGGCGTACCTGCGCGCGATCGAGGCCGACGACGAGGCGACGCGCTCGGCGCGGCTCGGCGACCACGTGAACCAGATCCGCCAGCACATCCAGAAGCTCTCCCAGAAGAGCTACTGGGAGCAGTTCCAGCCGTCGCCCGAGTTCGTCGTCCTCTTCATTCCGGGCGAGGCGTTCTACAGCGCGGCGCTCATGCACGAGCCGGCCCTCCTCGAGGAGGCGACGGGAAAGCGCGTGATCGTCGCGACCCCGACGACCCTGATCGCGCTGCTCCGTGCGGTCGCGCACGGGTGGCAGCAGGAGACGGTCGCCGAGAGCGCCCGGTCCGTGAGCGAGCTCGGCCGCGAGGTGTACACCCGGATCGGGACGATGGGCGAGCACCTGGCGAAGCTCGGTGGTCGGCTCGACGGGGCGGTTGCCGCATACAACGAGACGATCGGCTCCCTCGAGCGGCGCGTCCTCCCGGCGACTCGCAAACTGGCCGACCACGGCGCGGGCGGGACGAAGGAGATCGAGCCCCTCGAGCCGCTCGATCGCGCGACGCAGGCGCCTCAGGCTCCCGAGCTCGTCGAGAGCACCGAGGACGTCCTCGAGCTCCAGCAGCGCACGCTCGAAGTCGCGTAGACGATTCCGGCCAGACGCCTCGCTATCCTGAGTTCACGGGCTTTGCTGCCGGAACATGCGCGGGGCTCCGATCGTTTTCTCTAGTGCAGATTTCTTTCGAAAGGACACAGTGAGCGAACACGAAGCGAGGAAGCTGATCGTGATCGGAGGAGGCCCCTCCGGCTATACCGCTGCGCTCTACAGCGCGCGCGCCAACCTGGAGCCGCTCGTCATCGAGGGGTTCCAGTGGGGCGGACAGCTCATGATCACGAGCGACGTCGAGAACTATCCGGGCTACCCCGAGGGCGTCATGGGCCCGCAGATGATGCAGGACTTCCGCAGCCAGGCCGCACGGTTCGGCGCGGAGTTCATCACCGACAACGTCACGAAGGTCGACTTCTCGAGGCGGCCGTTCCGCGTGTGGACCGGCGACAAGGAGTACGTCGCCGACTCGGTCATCGTCTCCACCGGCGCAAACGCGCGGCAGCTCGGACTCGAGTCCGAGAAGCGCCTTCAGGGGTACGGCGTCACGTACTGCGCGACGTGCGACGGCGCCTTCTACCGCGACAAGGAGATCGCGGTCGTCGGCGGCGGCGACTCGGCCATGGAGGAGGCGCTCTTCCTCACCCGCTTCGCCTCGAAGGTGCACCTGATCCACCGGCGCGACCAGTTCCGCGCCTCGCCGATCATGGTCGACCGCGTCCATGCGAACGAGAAGATCGAGCTCGTCCTGGACACGGTCGTCGAGGAGATGATCGGCGACCCGAAGCTCGAGGGACTGCGGATCCGCAACGTGAAGACGGACGAGACCTCCGTTCTCCCGGTCGAAGGCGTGTTCGTCGCCATCGGGCACGACCCGGCGTCGGAGCTCTTCCGCGGCCAGCTGGACATGGACGCGGACGGCTACCTCCTCACCGAGGGCAAGACGACGATCACGAACATCGAGGGCGTCTTCGCCGCCGGCGACGTGGTCGACCACGTGTACCGCCAGGCCGTGACCGCGGCCGGGATGGGCTGCATGGCCGCGCTCGACGCGGAGCGGTTCCTCTCGGAGCAGGAAGCCTCGGCCTCCGTGGCGCTCGCCGCGTCCTAGCCCAGGGCGCGTTTCGCGACACTCCAGGCGCGAAGGCGGCACAAGCGTCACACACGCGTGCGGAATCCGGCTGTACGCTCGAAAGCGGGTGGTGGGCTGGGGTGCCCCGGACGCCGGCGCCGCCGCGAAACGGTCGCCCTCCCCGAGCCTTCGGCGCGGAGCTAGCATCGCCACGTGCCCTACTTCATCTGCCCGAACTGCAAACGGCGCTCGATCGACCACGACCGCCGCGACGGTCTGACCCATCAATCCGTCGGCTGTCCGAACTGCGGATTCGGGTTTCTGTTCGAGCTGATGGACGACTACTACCCCGGCCCGACGACCGGCTTCGTCGTCTGCGACCGTGAGCGGCGGGTCCTCGCGGTCGGTCGCGGCGTATTCGAGCTGACCGGCTTCACCGAGTCGGATCTCATGGGGCGCGAGATCGTGGACGTCCTCCACCTGAACGGCGGCGACGGACCGAGCCCGGCGGAGGTCGCCGTGGAATGGGGCGTCCGCCAGCTCGGCAAAGAGCTGACCCTCATGACGAAGTCGGGCGTCAAGAAACCGGTGAAGGCGGACTTCTTCCCGGCGTACGACGAGGACGGCGGCCTGCTCGTCGCGATCGCCCCGGCCGTCTAGCCGGCTCAGGCCGCATCTCGCTCCTCCCGCGCCTCGAACAGACGCTCCTCCACCCAGGCCTGCAGGCGCTCGACCGCACGCAGGTCGGCGGCGAGACGGGCTGCCTCCTCGCGCTGCGACCGCGCGTCCGCGCGCGAGAGCACTCCCAGCCCTTCGAGCCGCTCGACCGTCTCGTCGTCGAGCTGGGCTCGGATCTCGCGCTCGATGGCTCCCTGGCGGATCGCGTCGCGTGTGCGGGCGAGATGGGCGGCCAAGGTCGACGCCCGCCCGGCGAGAACATCGGCGAAGACGGCGAGGTCGATGGCGCGCATGTCTCCAGCGTAGGCCGCGCCGAGAGCCGCTTTGTGCCGACTTCGAAACAAATCTGAGTAGGCTCGCCGCGTGCCGGTCTCCGCCCTCCTCCTCGCGTTCGCGAGCCGCGTTTCTGCACGCGGGCTGGAACATGCTCCTCGCGGGCGCGAAGGACTCCGAGGCGGCCACCGCCGTCGCACTCGTCGTCGCCGCGGTCGTCTTCGCGCCCGTGGCCGTGATCGCCTGGGACGTCGACCGGGCCGCCTGGCCGTACATCGCGGCCAGCGCGGCGCTCGAGCTCGCCTACTTCATCCTCCTCGCGGCCGCCTACCACCGCTCCGAGCTCGGATTGGTGTATCCGCTCGCCCGTGGAGTCGCGCCCGTGCTCGTGCTCGCCGGCGCCACCATCGCCCTCGGCCGACATATCTCGACAGCGCAGGCCTTGGGAGTCGTCGCGGTCGGCATCGGCGTCATCCTCGTCCGCGGCCTGCGCGGGAACGCCGACACGCGCGGCACGATCCTCGCCCTCCTCGTCGCCGTCACGATCGCCGGCTACACGCTCGTGGACAAGGAGGGCATGAACCACGCCGCGCCGCTTCCGTACCTCGAGCTCGTGCTGGTCGGCCCGGCGATCCTCTACGCGCTCGGCATCGGCTACGCGAAGGGCCGCACCGCGCTCCGGCTCGAGCTTCGCTGGCAGGCCGTCGCGGCCGGGATCGCGATGTTCTCCGCGTTCGCGCTCATTCTCGCCGCGCTCCAGCGCGCCCCCGCCGCACCCGTCGCCGCAGTCCGGGAGACCGGCGTCGTGATCGCCACGGGCATGGCCGCGCTGATCCTGCACGAGCGCGTGACCGGCCAGCGGCTGGCAGGCGCATTCGTCGTCGTGGTCGGCGTCGCGCTTATCGCACTCGGCTAGACGGACAGAGATCCGTGAGCACGCAGTCCTCGCACCGCGGCCGCCGTGCGTCGCAGATCCGCCGTCCGTGCCAGATGAGGAGGTGCGGGAAGCGCGCCCAGTCGGCGCGCGGCACGAGCCGGACGAGGTCGCGCTCGATGTGGACCGGGATCTTCGCGGCGCGTGAAGCCGAGCCGCTGCGACAGGCGGCGTACGTGCGTGTCGACGACGATCCCCTGCGTCGCGCCGCGCTCCGACGCGACCACGTTCGCCGTCTTGCGTCCGACGCCGGGGAGCCGAACGAGCTCATCGATCTTCGTCGGCACCTCGCCGTCGTACTCCTCGACGAGCATCCGCATCGCTCCCTGGAGGTTCCGCGCCTTCTGGCGGAACGTGCCGGTCGGAAGAACGTCGGCTTCGAGCTCCGAGAGCGGCACCGCCAGGTAGTCCTCCGGCCGCCGGTACTTCTGGAACAGCTTCTCGGTGACGCGGTTCACGGTCACGTCGGTCGTCTGCGCGGAGAGCATCACGGAGATGAGGAGCTCGACGTCGTTTCGAAACCGCAGCGCGATGATCGCGTCGGGGTGCTCGGCGGTGAGCCGATCGAGCACCGGGCGGATGCGATCGCGCTTCGGTCCGACGCGGGCGCGCGCCTCGGCGACGTAGCTACGCGGCACGCCGGCCAAGGTAGAGCCCGCGCCCCATCAACCCCTTCTCGTCGAACTCGACTTCGAGTCCTGCCGCTTCGAAGGCTGCGCGATAGTCCTCGTCGGTGAACATCCCCATCGTGTGGCTCTCCGCGAAGTGCTCGACGCCGTCGGCGGTCGCGACGAGATAGTGGAATTCGATGGTCACTGTCTCGCCGGCGAGCGGCGTCCGCGCGCTCATGCGGGCGATCTTGAGTCCCGGCTCGTCGACGAAGAGCGCGAAGACGTCCGGATTCCACGCATCGGGTGTGAGCCACGGCTCGACGATCAGCAGGCCGCCGGGCGCAACATGCCGCGCGAGCGACATCGCCGCCTGGTCGAGGCGCTCGCGCGTCACCGCGTAGCCGATGCTCGAGAACAGGCAGGTGACGACGTCGAACTCCCGGCCGAGGTCGAGGTCGACCATGTCGCCCTCGTGGAGGCGGACGATCGGGACGCGCTCACGTGCGATCGCGAGCATCTCGGGGTCGAGATCGACGCCCTCGACGTCGTAGTCCTCGGCCAGATCGGCGAGGTGGATCCCGGTGCCGCAGGCGACATCGAGGAGCGTCCGCGCATGTGGGACGCGCACCGCGATCAGCTCCCGAAGCCGCGTGGTCTCCGCGGGGTAGTCCTTCCAGGAGTAGAGCGCGTCGTAGAACCGGGCCGAGCGGCTGAACATCCCCTGAGGCTACGCGACGGGCCGGTTTTCCCGATTCCCCCGGGGGACCCCGGCTAGAGCACCCCTTGCGTTCGAGCATATCGCCGGAAATCGCGCGCGTCTGTCACGGATGCGCCGAGAGGCGCGCGGAACTGTGCCGGGTCGGCTACTGAACGGACTGGAGCCGCGGGCCCGCGCACACCACGTCCAGCGCCGGGCAGCCCGCGCAGGCCCACTCGCTCGGCGTCGGGCGGAAGTCGCCTTCCCGGATCGCCAGGATCGCGGCGGACAGCTCGGCCTGGAGCTCGGGGAGCTCGGCGCGGGTGAAGCGCGTGGACACCGGATCGGCCGGCGCCTCGAGGAACGTGTACACGACGTCGACCTCCGCCGCGCCCGTCCCGAACGCGGCCAGCGCGTACACGAGCCGCTGGAGCCGGTACTCGGACTCGACGATCTCGGCCGGCTCGCGCTCCTCCAGGCGGTTCGTCTTGTAGTCGACGACGAGCGCCCGCTCGCCCTCGCGACGGAACACGTCGAAGCGGCCGCGAACCAGCACGCCGTCGTGCGCGAACGAGAAGGCGAGCTCGGGCCGCGTGTCCTGTGCCTCCGACAGACGCTGCCCGAGCTCCGATTCTCTCCACGCGGCGAGGAGCGACTCGACCCGCTCCAGGTTCTCCTCGGTCGCGGCCGGATACCGCTGGAGCACACGGTCGCGCACCTCTTCCTCGGGCGCCTCGACCTCGAGGAGCACGTGAACGGCGTCGCCGATCTCGGTCGCGAGGAGCCCCTCGACCTCCTCCCCGGTCTGCACCACGACGGGCCGCGGCGGCAGACCGACGATGCGCTGCGCGTAGAACCGGTACGAGCACTGGTCGTAGAGCGCGAGCGCGCTGTAGGACAGGCTGCGCAGGACAAACGGCGGCGCCGCGGGCGGCGGCGGGAGCGCGGGCAGCTCGGGCGCGGTTCGCAGCGCTGCGCCCTCCTCGGCCGGAGCGAACAGCTGCAGCTGCGGCACGGTCGTGGGAGCAGCCACGGCGCCCTCCGGAGCAGGCCGGTCGACCCGCAGGAGGAGCCTCGCGTCGCCGCGCTCGAGCTCGACCGGATCGTCGCCGTCCACGGCGATCTCGAGCCGCTTCAGGATCCAGTGGAGCGGCGCGTTCGCGTCGCGGCGGCTGGTCGGGTCGATCGCGCCCGAGACGATCAGGCGGTCGATCGCGCGCGTCATGGCCACGTAGAGGAGCCGCCGGTTCTCGGCCTGGTCGGCGGTCTGCTCGGCCTCGCGCACGTCGTCCCAGCCGAACGCGCCCTCGCGCTTGCCGGTCGCGGGATTGACCACGCGGAACCCGAAGCGCCCGTCGGGGAGGCACAGGATCTCGTCCGCCGCGGGCGAGGGCGGGATGCGGCCGGCGTCGGCGAGGACGACCACCTTGAACTCGAGCCCCTTCGCCGCGTGGACGGTGAGGAGCCGCACCGAGTCGCCGCCCTCCTCCTCCGCGGCCGCCTCGACCTCGCGGGCGCCGGCCGCCTCCTGGTCGCGCAGGAAGCCGACGAAGCCCTCGATGTCCGGGCCGCGCAGCGACTCGTACGCACGTGCCAGGCGGCCGAGCTTGCGCAGGTTCGCGTACCGGCGGCGCCCGTCCCACTGCGCGAGCACGGCGAGGTCGTAGTCGTGCTCGACGACGATCTGCTCGCACAGCCGCTCGAGCCCGAGCCGCTCGGCCGCGCGGACGAGCCGGTCGTAGCGCTGGCGAAACGCCTCGTAGAGCCGCGCGTCGCGCTGCGAGAGCCCGCCCGGCAACTCTCGCTCGAGCCCGGCGAAGAGCGGCCGGCGCCCGGCCGAGCGCCGCAGGAGGACGAGCCCGTCGTTCGAGACGCCGACGAACGGCGAGGCGAGCACCGTGACGAGCGCCTCGTCGTCGTAGCGGTTCTGGAGAAGACGCAGGTACGCGATGAGATCCGCGACCTGCTGCTGGCCGAAGTAGCCGCGCCCGGCGGCGCGATACGTCGGGAGGCCTTCCTCGCGGAGCGCCTCCTCGTAGCGCTCAGCGTCGGTGCCGGCCGCGAACAGGAGCACGATCTCGCCCGGCGTCGCCTCGCCCGCGTCCACGAGCTCCTTCACGCGGCGCGCGACGTGCTTCGACTCGGCCTCGCGCCAGTGCGTCTTGCCGCCCTTGTACGCCGCCTTGTCGGTGACGAGCAGCTCGACCCCGGGCCCGGCCAGCTCCGGGAAACGCCCGGCGGCGACGAGCGGCTCGTAGTCGGTGCCGAACTCGGTTCCGAAGAGGTGGTTGATCACGCCGAGGATCTCCGGGCGCGAGCGGTAGTTCTGCGTGAGCGCGAGCACGCCGTCGCTCTGGGCGCGGCGCTCGCGGAAGACCTCGACGTCCGCGTGCCGGAAGCGGTAGATCGACTGGAACTCGTCCCCGACGAAGAAGAGCTCCTCGGCGTCGAGCGCGTCGACGAGCTCGCACTGGAGCCGGTTCGTGTCCTGGAACTCGTCCACGAGCACCGAGCGGAAGCGCCACCGGGCCTTCTCGCGCACCTCCTCGCTGGACAGGAGAAGATCTCGTGCGTAGAGCTGGAGATCCTCGAAGTCGACGCCGGACTCCCGCGCCTTGGCCTCGCGGTACGCGGCGTCGAAGCCGCGCAGAAGCTCCTCGAGGAGCTCGCGGTCGCGCGAGGCCATCTCGTCGAGCGCGGCGCTCTCGACCGTGTCGAGCGCGTCCTTCAAGCCCGTCAGTGCGACGAGCTTCTCCGTCGGACGCAGATCCTCGAGGTCGAGCAGCTCGTCGGCGCGCGGAGCCGGGCCCGTTGCGAGCGCGAGCGCGCGCTCGGCCTGCGGGTTCCCCGGGAGCGCGCGGGCGCACTCCGCGAGCGCGTCGAGCGCCTCGGCGAGGTTCGACTCGTCGGCGACGCCGAGCTCGAGCGCCCGGCCGGCCGAGCGGAGCCGCTCGTAGACGCCGCCGAGCATGACCGAGAGCCGTCGCGAGCCGTAGGTCGCGAGCAGCTCGAGCCGGTCGGGCTCGCGGCCGGCGCAGAAGCGCGCGAGCGCCTCGGTGAACGCCTCCGAGCGCAGGACCCGCGACTGGCTCTCGTCGAGGACGCGGTAGCCGGGATCGAGTCCCGCCTCGAACGGATGCGCCTTCAGCAGCCGGTTGCAGAAGCCGTGGATGGTCGAGATCCAGGCGCGCTCGATGTCGCGGGCGAGATCGACGCGGTCGAGCTCGAGGAGCCGCTCGCGGATCCGGGTCCGCAGCTCGCCGGCGGCGCGCTCGGTGTAGGTGATGACCAGGACGCTCTCGAGCCCCATCCCGCGGTCGGCGACGGCACGGACGAAGCGCTCCACGAGCACCGTCGTCTTCCCGGTGCCGGCGCCCGCGGAGACGAAGACGACGCCCGCCTCGTCGATCGCGGCCTGCTGCTCGGGATTCGGAGCGCGGACGCTCACGCGCGTTTCACCCGGCACATCGGCCAGCGGTCGCACCACGTCGGGCACGTGCCGCCCCTTGGATCGTGCTCCACGTCGCCCGCCCGGATGCGCGCGACCGCGGCCTGCGCGCGCTCGACGGCGCGGTCGACGTGAGCCCAGAACTCGGTGTCGCCCAGCTGATCTTGATCCTTCGTCCCCGGGATGAGCTCGGCGGCGGAGTCGAGCACCAAGCCCGCGAGCCTCCCGCGCACCGGCAAGGGCGCGATAGAGCCCGCCCAGCGGCTCGATCCCGACGAGGTCGCGCAGCGCGAGGATGTAGAGCGGGACCTGGAGCTTCCCCTCGGTCTCGATCTGCCGCGCCGAATGCGCGCCCGCGCCGGACTTGTAGTCCTGGACGATCCCGCTCGCGCTCATCGGATCCTGGTCGATCCGGTCGATCTTCCCGGAGACGGTGAAGCCGCCCAGGTCGAGGCCGCGCTGGAGCTCGACCGGCGCGCCCTGCGTCCCGAACGAGACCTCGAAGCGGCGCGGGACGAGCGGCGAGCCGATCTCGACCTCCTGGCGGACGAACCGCTCGAGATCGCGGCCGAGCGTCCCCTCCAGCTCGAGCCGGTCGAGCTCGGAGAGATCCAGCCGCACCTGGCCCTCGATCGCGCCGGCCAGGCACTCCTGCATGAACTCGATCGTCTCGTCGAGGCGCTCCGGGTCGATCTGATCCACGCCGAAGCGCTTCGGGAGCCCCGAGTAGAAGCGGTAGAGCGCCTGGTGCGCGACGCTGCCGCGGATCCGCGCGTCGAGCTCGGCGTCGATCGCACGCGGGTCGATCACCCGGTCGACGAGCCACATGGACGAGCAGGTCGCGAAGGTCTCGAGCTCCGTGACGGAGAAGCGGCCCTGCTCCATGAGCGGCGCGAGCGCGGCGCCGGTCAGCTCCGTCGGGCGTTCGAGCGCGGCGAGCGCGCGGTCGATGCGCCGCTCCCAGCCGTTCGCGATCGCGAGGGCACGGGCGTCGTCGGGCTCGTTCGCGCCGAGCGCCGCGGTGGCGCGCAGCCGCTCGCGCTCGTTCGGCGCACGCTCGAGCTCCCAGGTCAGCTCCGAGATCTTGCGGCCGCGGGTGAACCGCGCGACCTCGTCGGGAGCGAAGCAGGCGCGCACCTCGTCCCAGAACGGGCTCGCCTCGCGCGGGCGGCCGTCGTCGGACGCCGCCTCGCGGATCGAGCGAGAGCCGCAGCCGCGGCCGCGTGCACGCCGTGTAGAAGAGGTAGCGGTCGCGCTCGAGCTGGTCGGGCAGCGCGAGGCGGCGGTCGCGGCCGGCGTCGTCGAGGCGGCGGCGCTCCTCGTCCGGCAGGAACGGCGTCTCCTGGCTGCGGCGCGGGAAGACGCCCTCCTCGAGCCCGAGGACGATGACCGCCTCGAACCGGCGCGTCCGCGCCCGCTGGAGGTCGATCACGGCGACCCGTCCCTGCTCGGCCGCGCGGTCGACGCGAACGGTCGCCTGCTCGAGCGCCGCGACGAGCTGCTCCCGGCTCAGGCCCTCCCAGGTCTCCAGGTCGCGCGCCACCTTGAGCACCGCCTCGTGCGCACGGAGGTCGAGCCCTGCTTCGGCGCCCGTCGGCGGGCGTTCGAGTCCGTACGAGGCCTGGAGCATCGCCGCGGCGGCCAGGCGCACGGCGTCGATCGGCGTGTCCGCGTCGCGCACACGGTCGACGGCGACGAGCGGATGGCCGAGCAGCTTCACGGCCTCCTCCTCGACCCGGGCCGGATCGCTGACGGCGCGGCCGCGCAGGCGTCCCTCGACGAAGTCCGTCCGCACGCGCGGAAGTCCCGAGAAGCCCGAGCGCAGGAAGCCGAAGAGATGGCGCCGCGTCCCGCCGAGCCAGGCGAAGCGGAGCAGGTTGAGGAGCGCGCGGCCGAACGGCGTGCGGTCGAGCGTCACGCTGCCTTCGATCGCGTACGGGATGCCGAGCGCGCCGAAGACGGTCTCGAGCGGCGCCCGGTAGCGCTCGACGCTCGGGCAGACGATCGCGATCGAGGCCGGCGGCGTCCCCAGGCGAAGCAGGTCGAGGATCTCCTCGGCGGCGAGCTCGAGCACGCCCCGCGAGCCGGCCGCCTCGAGGAAGCGCACCGCGCCGTCGAGCGGCGGGACGACCTCGTCGGATCCGCCGAAGAGCGCCCGCTCGAGGTGCGCGAGCGCCGGCGCCTGGCCCCAGAGGACCGGCGGCAGCTCGACGATCTTCCCGCTCGCGAGCCGGCTGAGGTCGGAGGACGTGCGTGCAAGCGAGGCGAACGCGGGCCGCCCGGGCTCGTACGGCAGCGAGACGGTCACGTCCGCGCGTCCGGAGAGCGCCTCGACGAGCATCCACTCGGCGCCGGTGAAGTCCTCGAAGCCGTAGAGGAAGACCGGCCGGCCGTCCCAGGCGTCGAGCTCGTTCGCCACCCGCTTGGCCGCGTAGCGCCGCCGCGCCGGGCGGTCCCAGCGGCCGAGCCGCTCGAGCTCGGCGAGATAGCGGGCGTAGAGCGCGCCGAGCGGTCCTTCCAGATCGTCCGGGTCGAGGAGTCCCTCGGCGGCGTCCTCGACCGCCTTGCCGAGCGCGTCCGCGAAGCCGGGGAAGCGGGCCGAGGCCGACAGCCCGTTCAGCGACGCCGACGAGACGACCTGGGCGACGAGCAGGCGCCGCTGCGCGGACGGGATGGCGGGCTTCATCTCGCCGCCCGCGAACGCGATCGAGTCGAACAGGTCGTCGAACGTCCCGATCGAGCCGCCGAAGAGCGTCGGCGTGCGTTCGAGCAGCTCCAGCTCGATCCGCTCGGCCTCGGCCCTGTTCGGGACGACGAGCACGGGGTCGCGCTCGGCGAGCGCGGAGTACCGGTCGAGCAGGAGGGCCACCTTGCCGGCGTTGGCCGGACCTACGACGAGGGAGAGCCCCATCCCCCCAAGTCTAGGTCAGGGCCCGACCGCTCCCGCAGCCGGGCCCTGGAAGGGTGTCCCTACGCGGCGCTCTTGGGGCGCCGGCCGCGACGAGCAACTTGCCGGCCGCCGAGCTTCTCGGCCTCGGCGTCCGTCACGTCGAGCTCCCGAACGCCCTTGCGCGCATCGTGGAACGTGATGCGAATCGTCGCGCCTTTTCCGTCCGGGATTTCCGCGCCTGACATGTCGGAGATCAGAACCGTCTTCCTCGCCACTCGTACCTCCAAAAATGCGTGTGGATTAGCTGTGGAAACGCGGGCGCTACTTTACAGAACCCGCGAGGAGCCCCTGGACGAAGTAGCGCTGGAACGCGAAGAACACGGCAAGGGGTATGACAAGTGACACAAATGTTGCCGGAGCGATCAGCTCGATGTTCGCGCCGAATTGCCGCAGCTGAGAGAAGATCGCCACCGTGATCGGCTGCGTCTCTCGCGCGAATGTGAGCGCGACGAGCAGGTCGTTCCACGTCCACAGGAATTGGAAGACCGCAAGCGCCGCGATCGCCGGCAAGCCGAGCGGCAGGATCAGGCGGAAGAAGATGCGAAACTCGGACGCGCCGTCGATCCGCGCGGATTCCAGGATCTCTTTCGGGATCCCGATGAAGAAGTTCCTGAGCAGGAAGATGGCAAAGGGCAGGCCAAAGGCCGTGTGAAACAGCACAAGCCCGAGGACGGTGTCGAAAAGGCCGAGTCGGTTGTAGACGGAGAAGATCGGGATCAGCGCCATCTGCAGCGGCACGACGAGCAGCGCGACCACGATGATGAAGATCCAGTCGCGCCCGGGGAAGTCGAGCCAGGCGAACGCGTAGCCGGCGAAGGCGCCGACGACGATCGGCAGCACCGTTCCGCCCACGGCGACGAGGATCGTCGTCACGAGCGAATCCATGATCGTCTCGTTGTCGAAGATCGCCTGGTAGTTCGTGAAGGTGGCCTTGCTCGGCTCCGAGAAGATCTGCCACCAGCCTCCCGTCAGCAGATCGCCGGGCGCGAGCACCGAGGTCAGGAAGAGCCCGATCGTCGGCACGAGCCAGAGCAGCCCGAGCGCGATCAGGAATATCTGGAGCGGCGCCTTGCCGATCCAGCGCAGGATCTTGGCCGAGGTCGACTCCGACTTGCGGGGGACCGTGGGCGCGACGGTGGTCATCAGGCATCCCTCCGGAAGCGGCGTACGTTGAGGAACAGGATCGGGACGACCAGGACGAAGATGAACACGGCGATCGCGGACCCGAGTCCGAAGTCGTTCGTCCCGCCGAACGACGTACGCCACATGGCGAGCGCGAGCACGTTCGCGTCGTCCTGCACCGATCCGGGGGCGACCGAGATGACGATGTCGAACACCTTGAGGACGTTGATGAGCATCGTCACGAACACGACCGTCATCACCGGCGCGAGGAGCGGGACGGTCACGCGGCGGAACACCTGCCACTCGCCGGCGCCGTCGGTGCGCGCCGCCTCGAGGACCTCGCGCGGCATCGCGGCGAGCCCGGCGGCGATCACGACCATCGCGAACCCGGTCCAGATCCAGAGGTAGGCGATGATGATCGCGGGCGTGATCAGGCGCGGCCCGAGCCACGAGACGCCGCCGAACGGCGCCTTGAACGTGTCGGGGCCGATGGCCGCGCGAAACTCCCCGCCTCCGACGTCCTCGAAGCGGAACGTTCCGTCGGCCTCGGTCGTCGTCGAGTCGACCACCGAGCCGCTCTGGTCGCGCAGCTCGACGGTGACGCCCGGAAGCCCGAGCTCCTCGTCCTCGACCTTGCCGGGAGTGCCGCCGCCCGGCTTGAAGTCCCGCCAGACGACCCCGTTGATCCCGCCCTGGAGCGGCTCGGGGACGACCGCCTGCACGGCGTCGGAGGGAAGCTCGTCGTTCGGGATGCGCGTGAGCCCGAGCTGCGCAACGTCGCCGGCGGCGATCGACTCGGTCAGCTCGAGGCCGGTCTTCGGCGTCCCCTGGAGCGAATCGGTCGAGGCGGCCGCGTCTGCGAGCACCCCGGCGGGGGCCACCGCCTCGCGCACCGCGGCGATCCCTGCGTTCACGGCGCCGCGGTCGGGATCCTGCTCGTACATGATCCGCCAGGTGATCCCGGCCGCGAACGCGGAGATCGCCATCGGCATGAAGACGACGGTCTTGAACGCCACCGACCAGCGAATCCGCTCGGTGAGGACGGCGAAGATGAGCCCGATCCCGGTGACGAGCGCGGGCACGACCGCGAGCCAGACGAAGTTGTTCTTGATCGCGGTGACGAGGACGTCGCTCGTGAAGAGCCGGTGGTAGTTGTCGAGCCCGACGAAGTTGTCGAACCCGGAACGCCCGTAGAAGCTCCGCGAGATCGTGTAGATCGTCGGATAGACGACCCACACGCCCAGGAAGACGAGTGCCGGTGCAAGGAACACGGCCGCCACCGCATAGTCGCGCCAGCGGCCGCGCTCCTTGGCGGGCGAAACCGAGCCGGCAGGCGGCTCGGCGGCGATCGGGCCGGCGGTGGCCATTACTTCCCGTAGGCCGCCTTGGCCGCGTCTTCGAGCTTCTGCGCGGTTCCGTCGATGTCACTCGGGTCGTTCAGGAAGTCCTGGAAGAGCTTCCACATCCCCTGGCCCACCGTCGCGCCGAACGCCGCGGGCTGGAGATCCGAGAGGTCGAACCGGAAGACCTCCGCCTCGGCGATCGCGCCCGCCGTCTGCTGGAGGATCGGATCCGGGTAGACGCTCGTGTCCAGGTTCTTGTTCGCGGACGAGAAGCCGCCCAGCTCGGCCCAGGCCTGGGCGGCCTCGGGCGTCGCGAGGAAGCTGACGAACGCCTCCGCTGCGGGGCTCGACTTGAACATGACGACGATGTCGCCGCCGCCGACCACGGTGGGTGGCGAGTCGTTGATCGCGGGGAAGTCGAACACGTTGTAGCCCGACTCCGGCTCGAGCGGCGAGTCGACGACGCCCGGCACGAAGTCGCCCTCCATGACCATCGCGGCCTTCGGGCTCTCCGAGAAGACGTTCGAGACCGAGGTCGGGAAGTCGGTCTGGAGCGCGCCGCTCGTCCCGCCCGCGATGTTCGAGTCGTCCGAGAAGATCTCCGCCATCGCCGAGAGCGCGTCCTTCACGGACTGGTCGGTCCACGGAATCTCGTGCGTGGCGAGCTGGTCGTACATGTCCGGGCCGGCCTGGCGGATGTAGATGTTCTCGAACAGGTCGGTGAGGGTCCAGCCGTCCGCCCCGCCGATCGAGTACGCGGGAAGGCCGGACGCCTGGATCGTGGCCGCGTCCTCGAGGAACGCGTCCCAGTCGGCCGGGGCCTCGACGCCGGCGTCCTCGAACGCGGCGACGTTGTACCAGACGGTCGACTTGTTCGCGGCCTTGAACATGAGGCCGTAGAACGCGTCGCCGAACGTGCCCACCTGGACGATCGAGTCGCCGAAGTTCTCCTGGACGGCGTCCTGGGCGAAGTCGATCGGCTCGACGGCGCCCTCGTCCACGAAGCCCTGGATGAGCCCCGGCTGCGCCACGGTCGCGAGATCGGGCGGGTTACCGCCCTCGACCGCGGTCGAGAGAACGGTCGGCAGGTTGTCGCCGACCGGGTTGTACTTCACGGTCACGTCCGGGTACTGCTCGTTGAAGGCGTCGATGACGGCCTGGAACGACTTCTGCTCGGCACCCGTCCAGATGCCCATGACCGAGATCGACCCCGAGACGTCGGCGGTCGTTCCGCGCCGCGCCTCCACCTGTATCCGAATCCGAACCGCTACCGCATCCCGCTGCGAGAGCGACCAGCGCAAACGCCGTCGCAACGGTCGAGAGTCCCCCCCTCGTGCGCATTACTACTCTCCTTTCGTTGCTTCACCTCCGTAGATGCCTGCGCCGGTGGAGGGGTCGAAGAAATGGAGAGCGGACGTGTCCACGCACGCCTCGGCCATTTCTCCCTTGCGAATCTTCGAGCGAGCGCCGAAGCGCGCCACCACGATCGTCTCGGCGGCTTCCTCCGGCTCGGGCACGGTGTCGCCGATGTCCTCGGCCAGCTCGCGAACCTCGTCGGTGAGCGCCGGGCGGGCGGCGACGCGCAGGTGCGCGACGATCTCCGATCCGAGCGCCTCGGTCAGCTCGACCTTGCCCCGGAGCCGCCGTTCGGCCGGCGCGTCCGGGCGAGCGCGGCGTCCTCGAGACTCTCCGGGCGGATGCCGAGGACGACCGGCTTCCCTACGTAGCTCTTCAGCTCCGGGCGCGGCGAGAGCACGTCGTCGCCGAGCGGCAGACGCTGGTCGCCGAGCGCCATGCAGAGCCCGCCGTTCGTGCGCTCGAGGGTCGCCTCGACGAGGTTCATGGCGGGGCTCCCGATGAAGCCGCCGACGAACAGGTTGACCGGCCGGTCGTAGAGCTCCTGCGGCGACGCGACCTGCTGCAGCTCGCCCTTGCGCATGACCGCGACGCGGTCGCCCATCGTCATCGCCTCGACCTGGTCGTGCGTGACGTAGATGGTCGTGACGCCGAGCTCCGACTGGATGCGGCTGATCTCCGCGCGCGTCTGCACCCGGAGCTTCGCGTCCAGGTTGGAGAGCGGCTCGTCCATGAGGAAGGCGCGCGGCTCGCGGACGATCGCGCGGCCCATCGCCACCCGCTGGCGCTGCCCGCCGGAGAGCGCGCGGGGCTTCTTGCCGAGGATCTCGTCCAGGCCGAGGATGCGCGCGGCTTCCTCGACGCGCTTCTTGATCTCCGCCTTCGGCGTCTTGCGCACCTTGAGGCCGAACGCGATGTTGTCGTAGACCGAGAGGTGCGGGTAGAGCGCGTAGCTCTGGAAGACCATGGCGATGTCGCGGTCCTTCGCCGGGACGTGGTTCACGACGCGGTCGCCGATGCGGACGGTGCCCTCGGAGATCTCCTCGAGGCCGGCGACCATGCGGAGCGCGGTCGACTTCCCGCAACCGGAGGGGCCGACGAGCACCATGAACTCGCCGTCGGCGATCTCGAGCGTCATCTCGCTGACCGCCTTCGTGCCGTCCGCGTAGATCTTGCTCACACCGTCGAAGTCGACCTCGGCCACGCTCTCCTCTCTCCGGGGTTGGTAGTGCGATCTTAGGGCCGGTACGACTCCGGTACCACCCGGTCACATTTTCCACGCATTGGAAGCATCGGCCGCGTCGCTAGAGTCCGGCCCGTGCAGACCACGACGATCGCCGTCCTCGAAGGAGACGAAACCGGGCAGGAGCTCCTGGAGGAGTCGCTGCGGGTTCTCGCGCCCGACGTCGTCGGCTTCGCGCTCGAGCTGCCGCGGTTCGACCTTTCCTTGGAGTCTCGCCGCGCGACGGAGAACCAGGTCGTCTACGAGGCTGCGGCGGCGATCCGCGAGGCCGGGCTCGGGCTGAAGGCCGCGACGGTCACGCCCGAGACCGCAGGCGACGTGGGCAGCCCGAACCGGATCCTCCGGGAGGAGATCGGGGGGCACGTGATCGTGCGCACCGGCCGGCGGATCCCCGGCGTCGTGCCGATCGCGGGCGCGCACCATCCGATCTCGGTCGTCCGCATGGCGGTCGGCGACGCCTACGGCGCGAAGGAGTGGCGCGAGGGCGAGGGAGAGGCCGAGGTCGCGTTCCGCACCGAGAAGATCGAGCGGCGCATCTGCCGCGCCGTGGCGGAGTTCTCGTTCCGCCATGCCGAGCGGACGAAGGCGAAGGTGTTCGGCGGGCCCAAGTACACGGTGTCGCCGATCTACGAGGGGATGCTGAAGGAGGAGATGGATGCGGCCGCCGAGCGGCATCCCGAGGTGGCGTACGACCCGCAGCTCATCGACGCGACGTTCGCCTTGCTGATCGGCTCGGCCGGCGATCCGCTGGTGATCCCGGCGTTGAACCGGGACGGGGACATCCTCAGCGACCTGGTGCTGCCGCTCTTCGGCTCGATCGCCGGGTCCGAGTCGCTGCTCGTCGCGTTCAACGAGGACTACACGCCGAAGGCGCTCATGGCCGAGGCCGCGCATGGCACCGCGCCCGCGCTCGCGGGCAAGAACGTCGCGAACCCGCTGGCAATGATCCTCGCGGGTGCGGCGCTCCTCTCGCATTCGGACGAGGAGCGGGGCGCGAGAGGCGGGCCGGGCCATCCGCGAGGCGGCGCTCGAGTCGGTCGCGTCGGGCGTGCGCACGGCCGATTCGAGTGGCCACGCGTCGAGCTCCGAGTTCACGGACGAGGTGATCGAGCGCACGAAGGCGAAGCTCGAGATCTGGTCCACGCTCGGCTCGTAACCGTCCCCAGCGCCGCCGAGTTCTCCACCGCCGCCTGTCCATTTCGGCCGTGAAGTTGTCCACACGGGGTCAGACCCCTGTCGTGTCCGCCGCGGACATGGCCGCCGTTTGTCCATGCGCGTATTCCCGAATGAGGCGTGCCGAGAGCGTGCCGAAATGCCGCGGCGGGCTGTCACTAGTCTCCTGTGATGCTCGCCTACGTCCGAAGCCTCGCTCCGGGGCTGCCCCGCTCCGTCTGGATCATGGAGGCGGGCGGCCTCGTGAACGCGGTCGGGAACGGGATGACCTTCCCGTTCCTCGTCATCTACCTGCACAACGTGCGCGGGTTCTCGCTCGCGACCGCCGGGTTCGTCATCGCCGCGGGGAACGCGATCGGCCTCGTCGCCGGGCCGGTCTCCGGGCCGATCGTGGATCGCCTCGGCGGCCGGCTCACGCTCGCGATCGGCCTCCTGCTGATGGCGATCGGGTTCGCCGCGTATCCCTTCGTCCACGAGCCGTGGGAGGCCTATGCGGCCGCGCTCGTCGCAGGCGTCGGCAACGGCATCTTCTGGACGAGCCAGTCCACGCTCCTCACCGGCCTGACCCCGCACGACCGCCGTCACGCGGCGTTCGCGGTGCAGCGCGTGACGCGCAACCTCGGGATCGGACTCGGTGGTCTCGCCGGCGGCCTGATCGCGACCACCGCGAACCCGACGAGCTTCACCGTGCTCTTCCTGATCGACGCCGTCACGTTCTTCGCGTTCATCTTCGCGCTCTATTTCGTCCCGGAGCCGGTGGCCGTCGACGAGCCCTCGCCCGAGCCGGTCGGCTACCGGGAGGTCTTCCGCCACGGCGTGTTCGTCGCATTCGTGGCGCTGAACGTGGTCTTCGTCGCGGCCGGCTACGCGCAGCTCGAGCTGCTCCCCGTGTTCGCCAAGAACGAGGCCGGGGTGACGGAGAAGGCGATCGGAATCGTCTTCCTCGTGAACACGCTCGTGATCGTGATCGCGCAGCTCCCCATCTCGCGGCTCCTCGAGGGACGCCGGAGGATGAAGGCGCTCGCCGTCATGACGGTGATCTGGGCCATGGCGTGGCTGATGGTGCTCGCCACGGGCGCGTACGCGGAGGCGGCGACCGCGGCCGTGCTGTTCGCGATCGCCGCCGCGGTCTTCGGGATCGGCGAATGCCTCCAGGGCCCGACGCAGGGAGCGCTCGTCGCCGACCTCGCGCCGGAACGTTTGCGCGGCCGCTACATGGCCATCTCGACCACGTCCTGGCAGGTCGGCTTCGTGATCGGCCCGGCGCTCGGAGGTCTCGTCCTCAGCCTGGCGCCGCTCGCGCTCTGGCCGCTCGCCGCCGTGGTCTGCCTCGGCGCCGGGGCGGGCGCGCTGCTGCTCGAACGCTCGCTCCCGCGCGAGCTCCTGCGCTCGTGGACGACTCCGCGCTCTACGCGCTGGTCGAGCGGCCGGCAGCGCTGGTGGCTGGTCTAACGTCGTTCTCGGTCGCGTACGTCTCGGTGAGGTCGTTCACGACCTCCATCCCGTCCGAGTACGCGTAGTTGATCTTCACGAACGGATCCCATTTCTCCGGGAGCGCGTCCTCGGGGAAGATCGCCTCGACGGGGCATTCCGGCTCGCAGGCGCCGCAGTCGATGCACTCCTCGGGGTCGATCACGAGCATGCGGTCGGCCTCGTGGATGCAGTCCACGGGACAGACGTCGACACAGGAGCGGTCTTTGATGTCGATGCAGGGCTCACCGATGATGTAGGTCATCGGTCCTAAGCCTAGTTAATGAGCTCGTCGACGATCTGGGGTGCTCGCTCGACTAGTGCGGAGCGCACGATCACCTGGTCGAATCCCGCTTCGTGGCCCGCGCGAAGGCCCGCCGTGTCGGTGTGATTCGTGAACCCGAGGATGGGAATGTCCGGGTACGAATCGGCCACTTCCGTCGGGTCGATCCGGGAGATGTCGACGATGACGAGATCGGGCGGATCGACGCTCTCGGTGGACGTCAGCTTGTGCTTGTCCCCGAGCAGCGCCTCGAGCTTCCCTCGGAAGAAGAGATCGACCCCCGCGACCAGGATCGTCGCCACAGCGCGCGGAGCGTAGCAGCGCTCAGTCCAGTCCGACCCAGCCGAGCACGTGGTTCAGGGTCGCGCTCAGCCACCACCAGCGGTCGAAGAAGAGGAGCAGGCCCGCGGCGACGAGGATCGCGCCGCTCACGATCCGGATCACCTCGAAGTGGTCGCGCAGCCAGCGGAACGCCCCCATCGCGTGCGCGAAGCCGATTCCCACGAGGAGGAACGGCACCGCGAGGCCGAGCGAATAGACGAGCAGGAGCGCCGATCCCTGGAGCACCGTGCCGGTGTCGCCGGCGAGCGCGAGGATCCCGGCGAGCACCGGGCCGACGCACGGGGCGGCGCACACGCCGAACGCCGCGCCGAGGAGCGCCGACGAGCCGCGGCGGCGCGCTCCCTCCACGAGCTCGGGCGCGACGAGCCGGTCGAGCCACGGCGCCGGGAGCAATCCCATGAAGGCGAAGCCGAACGCGACCAGCACGATCCCGGCGACCTGCGGGACGAACCGGCGGTAGTCCTCGATGAACCCGCCGGCCAGCGCGGCCGCGGCGCCGAGCGCGACGAAGACCGCCGTGAACCCGGCGATGAACGGCAGGCTCGCGACCACGACCTTGCGGCCGCCGACGCCCGGGGCCACGCCCGAGACGGCCGAGAGATAGCCGGGGACGAGCGGCAGGACGCACGGCGTCGCGAAGGACACGAGCCCCGCGAAGAACGCGAGCGCGACCTTGCCTTCCATCTAGCTCGTCGTAGCGCTCGAGCTCTTCGTCGACGCGGCGCTCGAGCTCGGGATCGAGCGGCGGGCCGGCCGCGGCGGCAGGCTCAGGCCGCGCACGGACGTAGCGCCGCGCGGCGAACGTGACCGCCGACCACCGCCGCCAGGAGCCCGGCCAGCGGAAGCAGCCAGGCGAGCAGGTTGAACCCCGACTTGGGCGGCGCGGCGAGGACGCCCTGGCCGAACTCGTCCACGAGCTGCGCCTTGATCTCCTCCTTCGAGTCTCCGGCGGCGATGCGCTCGCGGATGAACGTCCGCATCTGCGTCGCGATCGGCGAGTTCGAGAGCTCGAGCGTCGTCTGGCACGTCGGGCAGATCACCTCGTCCTCGAGATCGGCGAGCGTGGGCGGATCCGCAGCCGCCGCCGGAGCGGCGAAGCACGAGCACGGCCAGAAGGACGAGCAGCCTCATGACTCGAGCGCGAGCGCGATGTTCTCGTCGAGCTGCTCCTGCGTGAACGGCCCGCTCGAGTAGGCGACGAGCCGCCCTTCGCGGTCGATCCACCAGGTCTCCGGGAACCCGGTGAGGCCCCAGCGATCGCGCGTCTCGCCGGCGCCGTCGCGGGCGTTCGGATAGGTGATCCCGTACTCCTCGACGAAGTCGCGCGCGAACGAGCGGAAATCCTGCGCGTTCACGCCGAGGACGACCACGTCGCCGTCCTGGTTGTCCTGCCAGGCCTGCTCCAGCATGGGCGCCTCGTCCTTGCACGGCTCGCACCACGAGGCCCAGAAGTTGAGGACGACGGCCTTGCCGCGGTAATCCGTGAGCGAGATCTCCCCCTCGCCGTCGAGGTCGGGCAGCGTCATCGCCGGCGCGGCGGGCTTCTCGCCGTTCTCGACCGCGTCGGCGAGTCCGGCGCCCGCTTCCTTCGTCGCGAGCTGCCAGGCGAGCAGGCCGATCATCGAGGCGACCACCGCGACTGCGAGGACCTGCAATACGAGTCGGGTCCCGGCCTTCCATGGCCGTTCGAGTGTAGTTACGCCGAAACGATGAAGATCGGCGTGCCGACCTTCACGCGCGGGAACAGCCACTCGACCTCCGGGATCCGCATCCGGATGCAGCCGTGGGAGGCGGCAGTTCCGACCGTCCAGGGCTGCGGCGTCCCGTGGATGCCGATCGCCGGCGCCGACGTGCCGATCCAGCGCGTGCCCAGCGGGTTTCCAGGGCCGGGCGGGATCGGGCCGAGGCCCTCCGCCCACGGGCTCGACGGCGGATCCCACGTCGGGTTCACTTCCTTCGAGATCACGCGGTAGCGGCCGAGCGGCGTCGCGTGGCCGGACATGCCGACGGCGATGTCGAACCTCCGCACGAACTTCGTCTTGTTGTAGAGGTAGAGCTTGCGCGACCCGCGGCGGATGACGATCGACGCGCCGACGTCCGCCTTCGTGAACTTCGGCTTGCGGTAGAGGACGATCAGCCGGATCTGGCTGCGCTGGTTCAGCTTCAGGGCGCGTGAGATCGCGTTGGCCATACGCAGCTGCCGAACGTCGATGCCCTACACGCTCGCGGATGATCCGCGGCTTCAGGTTCTTGAGAACGAGCTTCGCGTCCGTCGCGTCGCGCGAGAAGATCCGGTCCAGGTAGGCGGCGTACTTCGCGATCCGCTTCGGCTTGACGGTGACACCGAGCTTGACGTCCGCGCCCGCCGGTGCGCCCATCGCCGCCGTGACCGAGTGGTCGATCGCCGCCGTCGTCTCGAGCGCGGTCGGCCTGACCGACCAGTGCCTGTCCTTGAAGGCGAGCGGGACCGGCCTCTTGAACGCGGCCGTGACTGCGCTCGTGGCCTCGGCCTCGGTCATGCCGCCGACGTCCAGGCCGGCGATGGTCACACCGACCGCGATGACGGGTGGCGGCGTCTGGGCCAGGGCAGGAGCGCTGACGACGAGGGCCGCGACGCAGATCAGGAGGGGGGCGAATCGCCGCACGACGCCGCAATCGTAGCGCGAGCGAACACCTCGGGATCGTCGGTAACGACCCCGTCCACGCCGAGCGCGACGACTCGCTCGAGCTCCGCCGGATCGTTGACCGTCCAGGCGATCACCGCGGCGCCCTGCGCGCGGCAGCGCTCGACCGTGCGCGGCGACAGGACCAGGTGGTGGAGCGTCGCCGCCTCCGCCTCGGCGCGGGCGAGCATGCCCGCGATCCGGTAGGGCAGCGCCGCGCGCAGCGTTGCCGCCGCCGCGCCGAGCACCGGGCCCGGCAAGCCGCGCTCGCTGACCTTGAGCCGGTCGGCCGGATACGAGAGCGAGGTCGCGAGCGTCGGTTCGAGGCGCCGCACCGTGCGCAGCGCCTCGGCGTCGAGCGAGCACACGACGCGTCCGCTCGCGGCCGCGGAGCGCTTCCGCGACCTGCTCCTCGATGCCGGCCTGCTTCAGATCGACGAAGACGACCGCATCCTCGGCGAGCGCGAGCGCCTCGGCGAACGGCGGCGCGTCCGGTTCGCGCTCCTCCGGGGAATGCGCCAGCACGAGCCGCCCGTCGTGCGAGATCACGTCCAGCTCGATTCCGTCGAGGCCCGCCTCCAGCGCGGACTCGACCGCAGCGAGCGTGTTCGTCCGGTGGACGATCCGGAGGAGGCCGCCGTCCGCAGAGCGCGGAATCACTTCGGCTGCGTCGGAAGGTGGTCTTCGTCGAGCTCGCCGCCGCGGGAGACGAAGTCCACGATCATCCGGTCGGTCAGCCACTCGACGGGCGCGTGGTCGTCGGTGAGCACGTCGCCGTGCGGCTCCACCTCCACGAGCTCGGACTGGACGAGCGGCACGAGCGACTCGACCTCGCGTCGGCGCGGTCGCGACCCGCTCCGTGAGCGTCTCCCGGTCGGTCGGCTCGTCGAAGGCGAGGATCAGGTTGTTGAACCGCAGCGCCGGCCAGCTCCAGGCCTCGGGGAACGCGGCGAGCACGGTGGTGCCGATCGCCTCCGGCAGGCGGGCGTCGCCGGGAACCGAGGCCACGTTCAGCGCCATGATCCCGCCCGGCTCGAGCCGGTCGCGGACGAGCTCGAAGAACTCCTTCGTGGCGAGGTAGAACGGGATGTACGGCTGGTGGTAGGCGTCCACGACCACGATGTCGTAGCGCTCGTCGGTCAGCTCCAGGAAGGGCCGCCCGTCATCCGCGAAGGTCGTGAGCTTCGGGTTGTCGCCGAGCCCCAGGTACTTGCGTCCGGCCTCGGTCACCTCGGGATCGATCTCGACGCCGTCGATCTCCACGTCGGGATAGAGCTCGCCGTAGGCGCGCGCGATCGTGCCGCCCGCGTTGCCGATGATCAGCATCCGCTTCGGCGGACGGTCCAGCAGGGGCGGAACCATGAGGAACGTGTCCCACACGCCGCCGGTGAGCACGGTGTCCTCGTGCCACACGGAGTGCACGGCGACGCCCTCGTTCAGCTTCAGCGCGCGCGAGCCGTCGGTGCGCTCGACCACCTGGATGTACTGGTAGGTCGACTCGGTCTCGAAGATCAGGCCGTCGCTCGCCTTGATCGTCCCGGGCGGGATCAACACGAGCGCCGCCAGCACGACGGTGAGGATCTGCCAGCGCCTGCCGAGGAGGAGCGCCGCGGCCAGGCCGAGGAGAACCGCGCTCGCGAGCATCGTCCGCTGCGTCCCGATCAGCGGGATGAGGACGATCGCGGAGAGGAACGTCCCGATGATCGACCCCACGGTCGAGAGCGCGTAGAGCCGGCCCGCGACCGCGCCCGCCTGCTTGATGTCCACGAGCGCGAGCCGGATCGCGAACGGCGAGACCATCCCGAGCAGCGTGACCGGCACCGCGAAGAGGAGGAGCGCGCCGAAGAACGAGCCGACGGCCGCGCCGACCTCGACCGAGTCGAGCGCATCGAGGCCGAGGTCCAGCACGGGCCGGGCGACGAACGGCGTCAGCGCGACGAACACGGCGGCGATCCCGACGATGAGCCCGAGGACGCGCGGTTCCGGGCGACGGTCGGCGAGCTTTCCTCCCAGCCAGTAGCCGAGCGAGAGGTAGATCAGGATCAGGCCGATGATGTTCGCCCAGACGATCGTGGACGAGCCGAAGTAGGGCGCCAGGAGGCGCGACGCCGCGATCTCGGTCGCGAGGGTGGCGGCGCCGGCGACGAACACGACGACGGAGAGCCGGCGCACGGCCACGAGGGAGGTCTCGGTCACCGTTCTAGCCTACGGACCGGCGCAGGCACACCACGGCACAGTCGTCGCCGAGCTCGCCGCCTCCGAACGCGCGGCAGTCCTCGACGAGCGCGTCCACGAGCGCCTGCGGCTCGAGGCCCGCGTTCGCCGCGAGGAACGCGTCCAGGCGCGCCTCGCCGTACAGCTCGCCCTCGCGCCGGCACTCGGTGATCCCGTCCGTGAAGAGGACGACGCTGCGAACCCGGCTCGAGCCGTGCATGCTCCTCCGGATACGCCTGCCCGGGCTCGACGCCGAGCGCGAGACCCGAGGAGCCGAGCTCGCGACACCGCGCCGGCCGGCGAGACGATCCTCGGCGGCGGATGGCCCGCGCTCGCGCACGCGATCTCGCCCGCTTCGGGATCGACGACCGCGTAGACCATGGTCACGAACTTGCCGGGCGCGATCTCCTCGACGACGACGTCGTTCACGTGCGTGAGGAACTCGCCGGGCTCGGGATAGCTGCGCGCGAGCGCGCGGAAGGCGAACTTCGTCATGGCCATGTCGGCCACGGCCTGGATGCCCTTCCCGGCGACGTCCCCGAGGCAGACCGCGAGCCGGCCGTCCTCGAGCACGAGCACGTCGTAGACGTCGCCGCCCACGTCGACGCGCGCCGACGACGTGTACACGTGGCCGATCTCGATCCCGCCCGTCGCCGGAGGATCGACCGGCACGAGCGAGCGCTGCATCGTCTCGGTGAAGTCCTTTTGCTGCTGGTAGAGGCGGGCGTTGTCGAGCACCAGCGCGGCCTGTGCGGTGACGACGCGCGCGGCCTCGATCGTTCCCTCGTCGAGCGGGCTCCCCGGATCGAGCCGCAGGAGGGTGAGCGTGCCGAGCTGCTCCACGGGCGTCGCCAGCGGGAGCTCCAAGACGGTGGCGCCCTGCGCGCGGAACGGCTCGAGCAGCGCCGGGTCGCCCCGCTCGAGGATCGCGCGGACCGGGCCCTCGAGCGCCGGCTCGGCGACGTAGAACGCACGCAGCTCGTCGCCCTCGCGGCCCACGGTCGGCATGCGGATCCCGGCTGCGGACAGCTCGAACACCTGGACCATGGAGCGGGCGACCGCGTCGAGCGTCGCCTCGAACGAGAGATCGCGCGTGAACGCATCGGAGATCTCGAAGAGGACGCGCAGCCGGCGGGCCGTGGCGCGCTCCGAGGCGAGCAGGCGCGCGCGGTCCGCGTCCGACTTCATCACGTCCTCGTGGAGCCTTGCGTTCTGCACCGCGACGGCGAGCTGCGCCGACAGCGCGACCGGCAGCGTCTCCTCCCCGGGCACATGGGGACGGGCCTCGGGCTCGTAGACGGCGAGCGCGCCGATGACCTCGTCCCCGGCGACGAGCGGCACGACGAGCGCGCGGCCGACGCCGCAGTCCGCGAGCTCGCGTCCGAGCCCGGCGAGGCGCGCGTCGCTGCGCAGGTCGGACGCGACGAGGTAGCCGCGGGTTCGCTGCGGCCCGAGCGCCAGCTCCAGGAGCCGCTCGGTGATCGCGGCGTGCGGGCCGCCGAGCCCCTGGGAGGCGGCGGCCTCGAGCCCGTCGCCGCTGCGGAGGTAGATGCCGACGCGGTCGCTCCCCGAGAGCTCGGAGATCCGCTCGACGGCCGTCTCGAGCGTGTGGGAGAGCGACAGGCGGGCGATCGCCTGGCTCAGGACTTCGACGATCGTCTCGGAGCGCTCCAGCTCCTGCTCGGCGAGCGCGGCACGGCGGGCGCGGCGCAGCGCCACCGCGGCGCGGGCGGCGAGCGGGGCGAGCGCGTCGACGGCGCTGGGGTCCTCGAGGACGAGCTCGAGCTCGGCGACGGGCGGCTCGCCCAGCGGGAGCACGACCGTGCGGCTCGCCGACGTGTCGGTTCCTCCGCCCGCGGCGAGGAGCGTCGGCGCCGCGTCCGCCTCGAGGCGCCAGAGGACACACCGCGCCGCGCCGGTCGCCGCCAGGGCGAGCCGGACGACGTGCTCGGCCAGCTCGGCCTCGTCGGAGGCTGCCGCCAACGCATCGCCCGCGACCTGGATCGGGTCGTCTTCCGTCAGCGCGTGCACCGGCTCGAGCGCCGCCGCGACCTGCCCCGCGGCCAAGAGCGCGGCGGAACGGGAGGCCTCGTCGAACGGCGCGCTCCGGTACAGCTCGATCGTCGCTTCGGCGCCGGCCGCGACGACGAGGATCGCGCTCGCGCCCACGCGATCGGCCGCCTTGCGCACGACCGCAGGCGCGTCTTCGGGGGAGAGCTCGCGAGGCTCCTGCTCGAAGGCGGCCGCGACCCGCGTGCCTTCCAGCTCGGCGGCCACGACGGCCGAACGGGCCCAGACCGCGGCCGCGACCAGCTCCTCGGCGGCCGGATCCGCAACCCGGACGATCGCGAGCTCGGCGTTCGACGCGAGGCCGGCCGCGCGTGCGACAGCGGCCAGCGCCTCACCCGGCTGGGTGGCCTGCCCAGCCCCGCGATCCACGGATGCAGGCGCTCGCATTCTTCGATTATGGCCCGGTCCCGCTTGCGGAGTACGCGGGTAGAGGCAAGAATCCGTGCGTCGTGGCGGCCCCAGCACCTCGTCAGCAACGGGAACGCGCGCTCCCTCAACAGACGACCCGGCTCGAGAAGGCGGTCGTCAAGGAGCGGGCGAAGCGCCGCGCGAAGATCCACCACGATCTCGAGCGCAAGCGCGCCGGCAAGAGGTTCCTCGCGCTCATGCTCACGCTCGCCTTCATCGCCGCCGTCCTCGGCCTCACCATCTGGGATCAGATTCAGGCGCTCTTCGGGCTATGACCGAACGAGGACACGGGCCGCACGCGAGTTTCTGGACTCCCGGCGAGGGACTCGCCTGGGTGGCCGCGCTCATCTTCACGCTCAGCACGTTCATGGGCTGGTACGCGGGGACGATCGACGGGCTCAAGGTCTCGGCGCTCGGCTGGGACGCGGGCGTGCTCGGCAAGCTCGTGCTCGTCGTCGGGCTCGCGACGCTCGCGCTCCTCACGCTCCGCGCCACGGGCGTGTACGCTGCCGCCGACGCTGCCCTTCGGAATGGTCATCGCCGTGCTCGGCGCGATCGGGACGACCGTCGTCCTCATCCGCCTCATCTCGATCCCGGACGACTACATCGAGTTCGGCCGCAGCGTCGGGATCTGGATCAGCCTGGTCTCGGCGGTGCTTCTGATCGTGGCGGGTCTTCTGAAGTCCGCCGAAGAAGCCTGACCGCGCCGAGGACGACTCCCGCGACGGCGAGGCCGACCACCAGGCCGGCCAGCACGTCGAGCGGGTAGTGCACGCCGACGTAGACGCGCGAGAACGCGATCGCGGCCGCCAGCGCGGCGAACCACGGCGCCCACCGCGGGGCGATCAGCGCCAGCGCGAACGCCCCGGCCGCGCTCGTCGCCGCATGTCCCGAGGGGAATGACGACCCGACGATTCCTCCCATGAGCGGATCGGCCTCCTCGATGCCGACGAACGGCCGCTCGCGCCCGACGGCCATCTTCACGAGCGACGTGACGAGATCGGCCGCCCAGACGCAGGCGATGACGAGCAGCACCGCCCGGAGCATCGGGTAGCCGACGCGCCACGCGACGACGGGCGCGAGCGCGATCCACACGAGCCCGGCGTAGGCGATCCAGCTCAGCCCGACGAAGACGGGATCGAGCGGGCCGAAGCGGTGCTCGACGACCCAGACGAAGAGGTCGTGGTCGAGACCGGTCAGGTGCGCAGGAGCTGCCGGGTCGAGGAGAGCAGCTGCTCGGGGTCGAACGGCTTGCCGACGAAGGCCTGCGCGCCGCGCTCCTCGGCCTCCGAGACCGAGCCGGCCTCCACCTTGCCGCTGTACATGACGACCGGGATCGACTCGACGCCGTGCCGCTCGCGGACCAGGCGGAGCATCTCCCAGCCGTCCACCTGTGGCATCTCGACGTCCAGGAGGATGAGATCGGGCGGCTCGTCGGCGAGCGCGGCGAGCCCCTCCTCCGCGCTGGCGGCCTCGCGCACCGTGCAGCCGTCGGCCTCGAGGCTCACGCGGACGAGCTCGCGGAGGCCAGCGTCGTCGTCGACCACGAGCACGAGGCGCCGCGCCGCCGCGCGGCGCGAGCTCCCGAGAAACGTGTCCAGGTCGCCGCGGCGGAAGCGCCGATGGCCGCCGGGCGTGTAGAAGGCGGGCAGTCGGCCGCCGTCCGACCACTTGCGGATCGTGCTCTGCGCGACGCCGAGATAGGTCGCCGCCTGGCCCAGCGTGAGCCAGTCGCTTCCGGAGCTTCTTCGTGCCTGGTCTGTCATTGAACCCCCCACGTTCTGTCCTCGTACCCGATCCGTTACGGCGTAGTCGTCACCGTGACGGTGCGAGTTACCGGCGGAAGGGTACCGGGCGTCAAGGTCCGCACGATCGTCTGCTCGCCTCCGGGCTTCGGCGCGTCCTCGACCGCCCGGCCGATGGACAGGCCGATCACGAACAGGAGGACGGCGCCGACCAGCGTGAGGACGATGCGAACGATGCGTCGGCGGCGCGCCCGCCGCTCGTCCCGGCGCGTGCGCCGTTCGGGCCGGAGCGTCGGCTCGGTCACGGCCGGTAGTCCTGCGCCGCTCGGGCGTACGCGGAGAACGCCGCGTCCTGGACGAGCGCCGTGTCGCGCAGTCCGGCCTCGGCCTTGGGCGGCGTGCGGGCGACGACGACGTCGCGAACCCAGTCCTCGGAGCCGGTGTAGGCGTCGGCCAGCTGGTCGAGCGTGAACGTCTGGCCGACCCGCCGGCGCAGCTCGTCCAGCACGGCGTCGACGAGCGCGTGGAGCTGCCGGTAGCGGCGCGAGTCGCGGTCGGCCGCCTCGAGCCGGCGCGTGCCTTCCTCCCACTGGTGCCGCGCGACCGCGAGCGTCACTCGAGCTCCTTGCAGCGCGCGTCCGGGCACCAGCGCTCGCCGGCCTCGGCGAGGATCCGCTCGCCGAGCTCGTAGCCGGGCCGGGCGAGCGCGAACGCCGCGTGGGCGTGGAGGCATTTCAGGGCCTCGCGGATGCCGCGTGCCGCCGATGCCGACGGTCGAACTCCGGCCGGATCCGCGCTGCTCCGCGTCGGCGCGCCGAGGCTCGCACGCGAGCTCCGGATCCGTCCGCGGCCGCGCGGCTGACCAGCGCTCGACTCCGCCGCCGGCCTCGACCCGCGCGATCGCCGCGACGAGCCAGGGGCAGGTCAGGTAGTAGGTCGTCGGGAAGGGCTCGCCGTCGTCGGTGTACGGCGGGCTGCTCGGTGACGGCCGGGAAAGCCGTGCGCGGCAGCGGACCGCGACCCGCCGAAACGGGCGCGCAGGCGGCCAAGCTGCCAGGAGACGACTCCGGCGTCGTCCATCGGATCATCGTATCCGTGCCCTGGCGCGTCCTGCGCTCGGCTCCATCGCCCTCCCGTCCACGATGAAGAGCCGTTCGCCGGGCCGGACGAGACCGAGCTTGCGCGCCTCGCGCTCGACGAACGCGTTCGTCCGCGCGACCTTGATCCGCGCCTCGAGCTCGGTGTGCTTGCGCTCGAGGGCGGCGACGTCGGCGCGGCGCGCGGCGACCTCGCCGCGCGCATCGAAGTAGGCGCGCAGCGGATGGACGTACGCGAAGGCCACGGCCGCGAGCACGACGATGCCGAGCCAGCGGAGGGCGAGCGGGCGCGGGATGGGCGGCGACGGCGAGCCGGACCGTCGGTTCGCAAGCCCCGCGCGGGCTCCTCCCTCGCAGCGCAGTGCCGGGCGGCGCAATCCTGGGACGATTCGCGCGAATTCGACGCACTTGGTTTCCACACGCGTACGGGTTTCGGCGATACGCTGGACGTGAGGGGTGCTACCGAGGGCGTCCCGGGGAACGAGTGACGCGGGGTGCGATTAACGCCCCGCGGCGGCGCTAGGCGGTCTCGACCTTGATCAGGTTCGTCGTGCCCGGGCATGTTCACGGCGGTGCCCGCGGTGATGACGACGCGGTCGCCGGGCTCGACGATCCCCGGCGCGCGCGCGGCCTCGACGCGTGCGGGCCCACAGCTCCTCGACGTCGCGGCACTCCTCGATCCGGCCGGGACGACTCCCCACTCCAGCGCGATCTGCTGCGCGGCGTGGCGCTTGTGCGTGACGCGCCACGATCGGGCGGCGCGGGCGGTGCCGAGCCACGGCCGACGCCGTGCGGCCCGAGTAGGTCGGGACGAGGATCGCCGCCGCGTCGAGCGCCTCCGCGATGTCGCAGGCGGCGTTCGACATCGCCTCGCCGACCGACGAGTACGGCTCGTCCGGGCTGCGCTCGAGCTCGTGCCGGTAGCCGAGGCTCGGCTCGACCGCGCGCGCGATCTTGTCCATCGTCTGCACGCTCTCGATCGGGTACTCGCCGACCGCCGTCTCGCCCGAGAGCATGACCGCGGAGGTTCCGTCGAGGATCGCGTTCGCGACGTCGCTCGCCTCGGCCCGGGTCGGCTCGGCGTGGCTGATCATCGACTCGAGCATCTGCGTCGCCGTGATCGCCGGCTTCCCGCGCTCGAGCGCGGCGAGGATGATCCGCTTCTGGACGAGCGGCACCTCGGCCGGCGCCGATCTCGACGCCGAGGTCGCCGCGGGCGACCATCACCGAGTCCGCGACGCGCGAGGATCGGCCAGGTCGTCGAGCGCCTCGGCCTTCTCGATCTTCGCGATGATCTGCGCGTCGCGAGCCCGCCTCGTGCGAGCAGCTCGCGCAGCTGGCGCACGTCGTTGGCCGAGCGCACGAACGACAGCGCGACGTAGTCGACGTCGAGCTCGAGCGCGAACTCGAGATCGTCCGTGATCCTTGTCGGTCAGCGAGGGGATCGGGCAGCGGAACGCCCGGGAGCGTTCACGCCCTTGTGCGTGGCACGACCCCGCCGGCGACGACGACCGCGCGCACGCGTCGCCGCCTTCGACCGCGTCGACGCGCAGCCGCACGAGCCCGTCGTCGATCAGCACGTCGTGGCCCGGCCTGGAGCACGCTCGGGAGCACGGCCGGGCTGACCGGGAGGTGCCGGTCGCGTCGCCGTCCTCCGCCGCGACGATCACGACCTCGTCGCCGGTCACGAGCGTGCGCGGCTCGGCGAGCTGGCCGAGCCGGAGCTTCGGGCCCTGGAGGTCGGCGATCAGCGCGAGCGGCCGCCGGCGCGCTCCTGGCCTCGCGGACGAGCGCGCGCGCGCTCGGCGTGCTCCTCGTGCGTGCCGTGCGAGAAGTTGAGCCGCGCGGCGTCCATGCCCGGCCTCGACGAGCCGGTCGACCATCTCCGGCGACGACGTCGCCGGGCCGATCGTGCACGACGATCTTCGTCCGCGCGGGTCTGCCGGGCAAGCGCCACGGCGTCACCGTAGCCGTGACCTCAGGACGTCGCGCGCGGAAACGCGGCCCAGCCCGGGATACACCGCGCGGTCGCCGAGCTCCTCCTCGATCCGGAGGAGCTGGTTGTACTTCGCGACGCGATCGTGCGCGACGGCGCGCCGGTCTTGATCTGGCCCGCGTCCGGTCGCGACGGCGAGGTCGGCGATGGTCGTGTCCTCGGTCTCGCCCGAGCGGTGCGACATGACGTGCGCGTAGCCGGCCGAGCGGGCCAGCTCGATCGCGTCGAGCGTCTCGGTGAGCGTCCCGATCTGGTTCACCTTCACGAGGATCGCGTTCGCGACGCCCGTCGTCGATGCCGCGCTGGAGGCGATCCGACGTTCGTGACGAAGAGGTCGTCGCCGACGAGCTGCACGCGGTCGCCGAGCCGCTCGGTCAGCGCACTGCCAGCCGTCCCACTCGTCCTCGGCCAGCGCGTCCTCGATCGAGACGATCGGGTAGCGCTCGACGAGGGCGGCCCAGAGGTCGACCATCTCGTCGCGCGTCGAGCGTCCCTGCCCTCGCCCGGGAGCTTGTACGCGCCGTCGCGCCAGAGCTCGGTCGCGGCCGGGTCGAGCGCGATCGCGACCTTGCTCGCCGTGGCCGGCGCGCTCGGCCGCCTCGAGGATCGCCTCGATCGCCGCCTCGCTCGACGCGAGGTCCGGCGCGAAGCCGCCCTCGTCGCCGACCGCGGTCGCGAGGCCCCGCTCGTGCAGGAGCGCCTTCGAGCGCGTGGAAGACCTCGCTGCCCATGCGCAGCGCCTCGGCGAACGTCTCCGCGCCCACCGGGACGACCATGAACTCCTGGAGGTCGATCGAGTTCTGGGCGTGCGCGCCGCCGTTGACGACGTTCAGCATCGGAACCGGGAGCGTCGTGGCGTCGTCACCGCCGAGCCAGCGGTAGAGCGGCACGCCCGCGTCGGCGGCGGCCGCCTGCGCGGCCGCGAGCGAGCAGCCGAGGATCGCGTTCGCGCCGAGCCGGCCCTTGTTCGGCGTTCCGTCGAGCTCGATCAGCGTCTCGTCGAGCGCGCGCTGGTCGGCCGGCGTCGAGACCGGCGAGCGCGGCGGCGATCTCGCCGTTCACGTTCGCGACCGCCTCGTCACGCCCTTGCCGCCGTAGCGTCGGGTCCGCCGTCGCGCAGCTCGACCGCCTCGTGCGCGCCCGTGGAGGCGCCGGACGGAACCGCGGCGCGGCCGAGCGCGCCGGAGTCGAGCACGACGTCGACCTCGACCGTCGGGTTCCCGCGCGAGTCGAGGATCTGGCGGCGCGTGGACGGATGCGATCGCGCTCATTCGGTCTCCTTCTCCTTGGCCAGGTCGTAGAAGCGGTCCTGCTCGTCGAGCGGCAGCTCGGTGAAGGTCGAGCCCCTCCGCCGCGGCGAGCGTCTCGGCGGTTTCTACACGAGCTGGAAGCGCGCAGCGCGCCGCGCGCAGCGCCAGCTCCGGGATCGACGTTCAGCCGGCGCGCGACGTTGACCGACGCGAAGAGCACGTCGCCGACCTCTCCGACGTGGCGCGGGTCGGCCTCCGTCTCGGGCCGCGGATCGCTCGGCCGGCAGCTCGCGCCGCAGCTCCTCGATCTCGTCGGCGAGATCGCCGAAGGCCCGGCCGCGTCCGGATACTCGAACCCGGCCGTCGCCGCACGGCGCTGGATCTTCTTCGCGAGGAGCAGCGCGGGGAGCGTCTCGGGGCACGTCGTGGAAGATCCCCTCGCGGCCTTCCTGTGTCGGTCTTCAGCTCCTCCCACTGCGCCTTCACCGCGCCGGGCGAGTCGACCTCGTCGACCGGAGCGAAGACATGCGGATGCCGCCGGACGAGCTTCTCGTGGATGCCCTCGCGCGACGGCGGTCAGGTCGCCCGCGCCGCGCTCCTCGAGCAGCAGGGCGAGGAAGACGGTCTGGAAGAGCAGGTCGCCGAGCTCGTCGAGGAGCTTCGCGTCGTCGCCGGCCAGCGCGGCGTCGGCGACCTCGTAGGCCTCCTCGACCGTGTGCGGGACGATCGTGGCCTCGGTCTGCTCGCGATCCCAGGGGCAATCGCGGCGGAGCCGCTCGGCTAGCTCTTGGAGATCGACGAGCGCGCGGGCCAGGGCGTCCGCGTCGGGCACTTACCCGGTGGTGGTCGTCGGTCTCGCCGGACGTGGTCGGCCGGCGCCGGCGGCTCGAAGCCTGCCGCGTACGACGACCGGGAATTCCTTCTTCAGCGTCTCGAGCCAGGCGTTGATCGCCTGTCTGCTGCTGCTCCTGGGCGAGCTGCTGCTCGATCGAATCCCTGATGTCGGCGATCGGCGTGGTCGTCTCGGGCTTCACGTCGTCGATCGCGTAGATGAGGTGCCAGCCGAACTCGGTCTTCACCGGCTTCGAGTACTCCCCGGTCTCCAGCGCGAACGCGGCCTTGTCGAACGGCGCGACCGTGCTGCCCTTGGTGATCGGGAGCTTGCCGCCCTGCTTCGCCGTGCCCTTGTCCGTGGAGTACTCCTTCGCGAGCGTCGCGAAGTCGTCGCCGTCCTCGAGCATCTGGTGGATCTCGTCGGCCTTCGCCTCGGACTTCACGAGGATGTGCCGGACATTGCGGCTCTCGGGCTGCGAGAACCGGTCCTTGTTCTCCTCGTAGTACGCCTCGATCTCCTCGTCGGTCGGCTTCAGTTCCTTCGTGACCGACTCGTAGAGCCGCTCCTGGAGGATCTGGTCGTGGAAGGCGGTCTTCGCCTCCTCGAGCGTGAGGCCCTCGTCCTCGAGCGCCTTCGCGAACTTCGTCTCGTCGTCCTCGAAGTTGTCCTTCTGGATCTGCGCGAGCCGCTCCTCGACGTCCTCGTCGGAAACCTTGATGTCCGCTGCTGCCGCCGCGAGCGCGAACTGCTTCTGCTGGACGAGGAACTCGACCGCGCGCTTGCGCAGGTCGTCGTACTCGGCGGTGCCGGTCTTCGGGAACTCCTGGCCGCGCGCCTTGAAGCTCGCCTCCGCGCGCTTGAGCAGCGCGTCGAACTCGGACTTCTCGATCGCCTGGCCGTCGACGGTCGCGATCGCGTCGTCCGGAACTCGACTCGGCGAATCGCCGCCGCCGCACGCTGTCGCGACGAGCGCGAGCATGCACACGAGGATGAGGGTGGAGATGGCTCGAAGAGGCATTTTGGGAAGAAAGGGCCGCGTTATGCGGCCAACCGAACATCGAGGATAGCATCGACCAGCGCAACGGCGGCAGGTAAACCGTCGCCCCTCTGGGACACCTCTTTCTTGGCGGACGAGTACACGGCGATTTCCGCCGCCTTTCGCAGATCGCGCAGCTCGTCGGAGCCGAGGACGAGCGCTCCGACGGTGACCTTTCCGCCTCTCAGCACGAGATAGTCCGCCCCGAGCCGCGCCAGCTTCAGCTTCGCTTCCTGGATCGAGAACAGGTTCTCGACCGGCTCCGGCAGCCGGGCCGTAGCGATCCTCGATCGCCGCGTGGAGCTCGCGCAGCTCGTCCTCGGACTCGGCGAGCGCGACGCGGCGGTGCAGGTCGATCTTCTGCGCCTCCGCCGCGACGTACTCCGCCGGGACGAACGCGTCCACCTGCGCCTCGACCCGGATCGGCCGCGCGACCGGCCGCCGCGTGCCGGCGAGCTCGGCGACCGCCTCGGCGAGAAGCTCCAGGTAGAGCTCGAAGCCGACCGCGGCGACGTGCCCGGACTGCTCGGCGCCGAGCAGGTTGCCGGCGCCGCGGATCTCGAGGTCGCGCATCGCGATCTGGAAGCCGGCGCCGAGCTCCGTGTGGTCGGCGAGCGCCGCCAGCCGTGCGCGCGCCTCGGCGCGTCAGCTCCTCCCCGTCGGGATAGAAAAGGTACGCGTGTGCAGGGACATCGCTGCGTCCGACGCGGCCGCGGATCTGGTACAGCTGGGCCAGGCCGAGCGCGTCGGCGCGCTCGACGATGAGCGTGTTCGCCTGCGGGATGTCGAGCCCGGACTCGATGATCGTCGTCGAGACGAGCACGTCCGCGTCGCCGGCGAGGAACGCGAGCATCCGCTCCTCGAGCTGGCGCTCGGCGAGCTGGCCGTGGACGACGAGGAAGCGCAGCTTCGGGCAGAGCTGCTGGAGCTTCTCGGCCGCCTCCTCGATCGACTCGACGCGGTTGTGGAGGTAGAACGCCTGGCCGCCGCGCGCCGGCTCGCGCTCGAGCGCGACCTGGATGAGCTCCTCGTCGTACTCGCCGACGTGCGTGCGGATCGGGCGGCGTCCCTCGGGCGCGGTCTCGATCACCGAGATGTCGCGCAGGCCCGCGAGCGACATGTGCAGCGTGCGCGGGATCGGCGTCGCGGTCAGCGCGAGCACGTCGACCTCGAGGCGCAGCTGGCGCAGGAGCTCCTTCTGCGCGACGCCGAAGCGCTGCTCCTCGTCGAGCACGACGAGCCCGAGATCCTTCGCGGTCACGTCGCGCGAGAGCACGCGGTGCGTTCCGATCAGGATGTCGACCTTGCCCGTCGGCGTAGTCCGCGCAGGATCCGCTTGACGTCCGCGGGCCTGCGGAAGCGCGAGACCATCTCGACCGTGACCGGGAGGTCGCGAGGCGCTCGCGGAAGGTGTTCCAGTGCTGCTGCGCGAGGATCGTCGTCGGCGCGAGCACGAGCGCCTGCTTGCCGCCCGCGACCACGGCGAACGCGGCGCGCACGGCGACCTCGGTCTTGCCGAAGCCGACGTCGCCGCAGACGAGGCGGTCCATCGGGCGCGGCGTCTCGAGATCCTCCTTCACCGACTCGATCGCGCGGCGCTGGTCGGGCGTCTCCACGTACGGGAAGGTCGCCTCGAGCTGCTCGACGAGATCGCCGTCGACGTCGTAGGCGATCCCCGGCGCCTGCTGCCGCTGGTCGCGTAGAGCGCGATCAGCTCCCCGGCGAGCTCGCGCGCGCCCGCGAGCGCGCGCGACTTGACGAGTTGCCAGGCCTTGCCGCCGAGCTTCGAGAGCGCCGGGCTCGCACCGTCGGCGCCGACGTAGCGCGACACGCTGCCCGATCTGCTCGTGCGGGACGTAGAGCCGGTCGTCGCCCTTGAACTCGAGGAAGAGGTAGTCGCGCGTGACTCCTGCGACCGTCTTCGTCTCGAAGCCGAGCAGCCGCCCGACGCCGTGATCCTCGTGGACGACGTGGTCGCCGGTGCGCAGGTCGGCGAAGCTCTGGAGCGCCTTCCCCACCCGTGCGTCCTGCGCGCGGCGGGCGCTTGCGGAAGACCTGCGTGTCGGGGAGCAGGACGATCCCGAGCTCGCGCGAGACGAAGCCGCGGCGGGCCGGCGACACGGCGAAGCGCAGCGCACCGTCGCGCGGCAGCGCCTCCTCCGGCTCGAGCTGCTCGGCCTCGACCTTGCGCAGAAGCCCCTTCGTGCGGAGCGCCTCGCCGCGGTGGGCGAACGTGACGATCACGCGGTTTCCGCGCCTTGACGAACGCGCCGAGATCGCGTCTCGGCCTCCGCGAGGCCGCGCGCGGCGATCGCCGGCCGCTGCGCCTCGAACGAGTGCTGCTGGCCGTGCGGAAGCTGGTCGAGCTCGACCACGCCGGGCAAGCGCGATCTCGCCGCCGAGCTCCTCGCGCCACAGCTCGCGGACGTCGGAGTGCTGCCACACGAGATCGCGCCGGCGGCGCAGGGTCGCGACGAGCTCCTCCTCGGGATCGGCGTCGAGCCGCTGCTCGGCCGCGGGCTGGATCAGACGCTCCTCGAGCGGATGCAGCGCGCGCTGGGTGAACGCCGAGAACGCGCGCAGCGACTCGATCTCGTCGCCGAAGAACTCGACGCGCACCGGCTCGCGGCCGGTCGACGGGAAGATGTCGACGATGCCGCCGCGCACGGCGATCTGGCCGCGCTCCTCGACGCGCTCGACCCGCGCGTAGCCGGCGAGCACGAGCTGCTCGGCCAGCTCGTCGACGCCCGGCTCGTCGCCCACGGCTAGCCGGATCGGCTCCGGTCGCAACTCGACCGGCGGCAGTCCGTCGGCGAAGCCGAGCGCCGACGCGCAGACGAGCCCTCCGGCCGCATGCACCTCGAGCGCGCGGAAGCGCTCGCCGACGAGATGCGCAGGCGGCTCGAGCTCGGTCTCGCGGCGAACGCCACGCGAGGCGAGCAGCCCGACGTTCTCGTCCCCGAGGAACCAACCGGCCGCCTCGGCGGCGTCGCGCGCGGTCGAGTCGTCGGCGAAGAGGCAGACGAGCGGCCCCTCGCGCGCGATCCAGGTCGCGGCGAGGACGAGCGGGAGCAGCGGCTCGGAGACACGCGCCGACGCGGGCCGCTCCACGAACGCGCGAAGACGCTCGCTCTCGGCGAGTTCCTGCGCCAGCACGTGGAGAACGGGTTGGACCATGGAGACAGGCGGAACGCGCGGTTCCGCCTGTCTCAATCGTACGCGTGCGCTAGCAGACCACGATCAGGCGGAACGCCCTGTCCGCTGCGGCGCCGGCGCTGGTGTTCGTGTCGACGAACACAGCCTCGGCGTTGCCGGAGCGATCCGCGACGTTGACCTCGCCGGCCACCGGCCGCGCCGGCGCCGGCACAGGCCGATCGTCGCGACCGCGGTGCAGAGCGCGATGTTCCGCCCGAAGTCGACCTCGTACTGCCCGGCTCCGACGGCGCCGACCCTCGTGACGCGTCACGCCGCCGCTGTGGTTGTCGAGGACGGCGGTCGCGCTGACCTCGGCGAAGAGCACGCCGATGTCCTGGTTGATGAGGCCGAAGTCGACGATCTCGCCCGCGTCGATCGAGTCGTTCTGGATCTCGGTCGCGGCGACGCCGTCGGTCGCGATCTCGGCCTGCGCGACCGAGTTGGTCGCCAGGTCCACAGCGGCCGAGGCCGCCGCCGGCCTGACTGTCGTCCAGCACCTTCGCGCTGGTGACGGCGCCGTCGTCGAGCGTCAGGGCGTGGAACGGTCCCCCGAGGACGCCTCCGGCGGCGGCTCCGAGGTCGCCGCCGGCGCAGCGTTCACGGCCGGAGTCGACCGAGCGACGCCCGCGCGAACCGTCGACGGCCGTCGAGCTAGTCGGCGTTCAGATTCGTGACCTTCGTGCTGCGGTTGACGGTGAACGGCGCCTCCCCGGCTTCGTCGACGAACGCCGCCGCCTGGCTCGCTGCCGGTGTTGGT
The DNA here is from genome assembly GCA_963705875.1 of uncultured Actinomycetes bacterium. GTDB lineage: Bacteria > Actinomycetota > Thermoleophilia > Gaiellales > Gaiellaceae > CAVRUF01. The sequence continues at coordinate 1,445,454 of OY970117.1, forward strand.
GACCTTGAGCGTCGAGCCTGCGAGCCCGACTTGAGCTGGCGTCGTCTTGTTCGCGGAGTTGACTTCCCGAGGATGAAGGTGCCCCCGGTCGCCGAGTAGCCGACCGAGCCGAGCGCGATGAAGAGCGCGAGGCACGAAATCATGAGCGACGGCGACATGTGCTTGCCGGCCGACTTGAACATGTTCGTCCCCTTCCCTGAGATCGCCAGTGAGCGGGAGCAGCTGGACAGGTCGGCGTTCCGAGACTGGACTAGTTGAAGTCGCGCTGGGCCTGGTCCAGACCATCGCGCAGGAGCGTCTCGACCGCATCGGCGGAGCGGGCCACCAGAGCGTCCACGTCGACGTCGTCCGTAAAGGGCGTGAGCACCCAGTCGGCGACGGGCCGCGGGTCGCCGCGCTCCGGACGTCCGACGCCGATACGCAGCCGGGTGAAGTCGGGCGTTCCCAGGGACTTGGCGACCGAGCGCAGGCCGTTGTGGCCGGCCAGGCCGCCGCCGAGCCGCGCCTGCAGCCGTCCCAGCTCGAGATCGACCTCGTCGTGGACGACGAGCAGCGATTCCGGCTCGACCTTGAAGAACTTCACCGCGGGCTGGACCGAGCGGCCGGACTCGTTCATGTACGTCTGCGGCTTCAGCAGGGCGACGCGATGCCCGTCGATGCGCAGCTCGGACAGATCGCCCGAGAACTTGGAGCGGAACGTGCCGCCGTGCCGCCGTGCGAGCTCGTCCACGACCAGGAAGCCGGCGTTGTGGCGGGTGTCGGCGTATTCGCGGCCCGGGTTGCCGAGCCCCGCGACGAGCAGATCGAGCGTCGAGGCGGAGCCGCCCCGGCGCAGGAAGCGCATTACTCCTCGGAGGGAGACTCGTCGCCGGCGTCGCCCTCGGACGCGGACTCGCCGTCCTCGGCGCCCTCGCCCTCTTCGCCCTCGACGCCCTCTTCGCCCTCGATCTCTTCGCCCTCGACCGTCTCGGGCTCTTCCTCGACCCGCGGCTGGATGACGCTCGCGAGCACTTCTTCGGGGTCGGTGAGGATCGTGACGCCTTCGCCCACGACGAGGTCGCTGACCCGGAGGCTGTCGCCGATCTCCATCGCCGTGATGTCGAGCTCGAACCGGTCGGGCACGCTCATCGGCAGCGCCTCGACGAGCACCTCGCGCGTCACCTGCGTGAGGACGCCGCCGAACGTCTGGCCAACGGACTCGCCGACGAGCTCGATGTGGACCGCCGACTGGATGGCCACGTCGAGGCGGACTTCCTGGAGATCGATGTGGAGCAGGCGCTTGCGGATCGGGTGGAGCTGGTAGTCCTTGAGCACGGCGTGATGGGGCTGTCCGCCCTCTCCGATGATCACGTCGAGGATGGCGTTCGTCCCGTGCTCACCGGTCAGGACGTCGCGCAGGGCGCGCTCGTTGACGGTGAAGCTCTGGGCCGGCTTGCCCGCGCCGTAGAGGACGCCGGGAACGAATCCGTCCGCGCGCAGGCGTCGTGAATCGCCCGAGCCGGACCGGTCTCGGGCCTGCACTTCCAGTGTGACGCGCTCTCCAGCCATTTCCGGTCGGCCAGTCTACCGAAGCGGCCTTGGCCGCCCGCGGTTAGCCGAACAGGAGATAGCGAAGCAGGAGCACACACGGCAGCCAGGCCGCGAGCGCGAACAGGAGGGAAGTGAAAAACGCCGTCGCGAGGACGAACGCATGGGTGTTGGGGTCTAGGTTCACCGCAGTAGCCGCTTTCGGGACGACGACGCCCGCCGTCCACCCACACACCATGCGTGAAGTATTCGCATTGCGCAACCGCTCGTGCGAGGGATACGCGGAAGGTCCGCGAGCGTCGATTGACTTCCTCGAGGAGCCGCACCTCATGCCGGACGCCGCAGACAAATCCAAGCCCCGGGCCACCAAGCCCGCCACGCCGAGAACTTCGAAGCAGACGCCTTCGGAGCCTCCGGTCGTACGGCTGGAGATCTACGCGGCGCACGCTCCCGCGAAGAAGCCCCGCACGACCACCCGGAAGCCGTCCACCCGCTCGAACGGGAAGACGACGACCGCCGACGTGCAGTCGATCGATATCACCGAGCAGATCGCCGAGGCGGCTGCAGCCGCGCTCGCCGAGCGCGAGGCGGAGCTCGACGCACGGGCCGCGGAGATCGAAGCGCGGGCAGCCGAGGTGGAGGCGCAGGCCGCTCCGCTGGCCGAGCAGGCAGCAGCGCTCGAGGCGCGTGCCGCCGAGGTGGAGGCGCAGGCCGCTCCGCTGACCGAGCAGGCAACCGCGCTCGAGGCGCGGGCCGAGGAGCTCGCGGTGCAGAGCGAGGCGTTGGATGCGCGTGCAGCCGAGATGGAGGCGCAGCCGGCGCAGTTCGAGGGAGACCCCGCTGCGCTGGACACGCGCGCGGCCGACCTCGACGTGAAGGCAGAAGCTTTGGACGAGTGGGCGACGACGCTCACGACGCGCGAGATCGAGGTTGGCGAGCGCGAGGAGCGCCTGGCCGAGGTCGAGCAGCAGACCGGCGAAACGACGGCCGCGACCGCCGAGCGCGAGCACGAGCTGGCCGAGCAGGAGCTGCGCATCGCCGAGCGCGAGCGTGCAGTCGCCGAGCGCGAACAGTCCTTCGGGTCGCGAAGCGCCGAGGTCGACGCGCGAGCAGCCGAGGTCGAGGCGCAGGCCGCCGACTTCGCCGCCCGCGTCGCCCAGGTCGAGGCCCAGGCGGCCGAGATGGCCGAGCGCGAGGCCGGGTTCGCCGAGCGCGAGCGCGTCCTCGCCGAGCGCGAGCGCGAGCGGGCAGAGCAGGCGCTCTCCCGTGCCGGTGATCACAGCTTCGCCGCCGAGCGGCTGGAGCTCGAACGCCGCCAGAAGCAGATGCTGGAGCTCGAGGAGTCGCTCCGCGACCGCGCCCGCCGCCAGGACGAGCGCGAGGCCGATGCCCAGCACGAGCGCATCTCGTTCGAGAGCGAAAAGGATTTCCGCGACGAGCAGCTCGACCGGCGCGAGCAGGAGCTCGACGCGCTCGAGCGCAAGCTGAACGAGAAGGAAAGCGAGCTCGCCACCTACGTCTCCCAGGTGCAGGGCGAGCTCCACCGGCGCGAACGCCACGCGTTCGACCCGGCCTAAAGAGCCGGCGTCAACCCCTGGCCCCCGGGCGGTCATCACTCCCGAGTCCTCACTCCCGAGGCCTCTATCCGGAGTCCTGATTCCCGAGCGCTCACCCGGAGTGCACATCGTGGTCTCGGCTCACGTCCCGGCCGCGGTCTCGGGCGGACAAACCCCGGGTGGGTGGGGCGAGCGTAGCTCGCAAACGCGCGCGGATTCGGCGCGGAAGCGTGCTGACTTCGTGCCGATTTCTAGGTCGGCGCTACGACTGGTTCGTCGGCTCTTCGCCGTACAGCCAGGAGTCGGGCGAGCGGTCGTTTCGCTCCTCGTCCATGGTGCGCAGATACACGCCGAGGCCGATGAGCGGCGCGCCCGGGAAGACCATGAGGATGACGATCGTCGTCCAGAGGCTCGAATCGATGCCGGCGGCCGCGACGGCGAGCAGCACGGGCACGACGGCGAGTCCGATCGCCTCCCAGCGGCCGATCTCGAAGCCCACCCACACCTGAACGGCGGCGCCCATGAGCAGCAGCACGAAGACGACGAGCGCGGGAAGGCTGCGATCCGCGGCGGCGAAGCCGTAGATCCAGGCCGCCATCGCGATCACATAGAGGGTGGGAACCTTGCGGGGGTCGATCCTCGGCATGCGCCTCCAAGGTGTTTCGGCGCGCCACCCCGCCTGGGTTGCTCCGGTCCGCATCGGCAGGGGCCCTCGAATCCCACATCCCTCGTGCCGGGGACTTTCACTACGGTGCGCGAATGCGCCCCGTTCTCGCTCTGATCCTCGTGTTTCTCGCCGCCGCGTGCGGCGGCAGCGAGACGGCCGGCCCCGACAGGACCTTCCAGGGCGACGGCTACTCGTTCAACTATCCCGGCGACTGGGAGGAGCGCGAATCCGACCCCGAGCCGGGGAGCGCCGACGTCGTCATCGCTCCCGAGCCGGGGGTGACCGGGATCAGCGTGGGCGTCTTCGAGTCGCCCCAGGAGGTGACCGCGGAGAACATCGACGACCTCATGGACGAGATTCGAACCGGCGCGGAGCAGTTCTTCCGAGACAGCGTCGCCGGGACGACGATCGAGGGTGACCTCGAGCAGGTGACGATCGCCGGCCTTCCTGCGGTGACCTTCGAGGGCACCACGACCGAGGGCCAAGGGATCCGCACGCGCGAGGCATGGATCTTCGACGGGACGGACCTTCTACGCGGTCAACTGCTCGTCGGCCACCGGCAACGAGGACTCGGTCGACGCGGCCTGCGACCTCGTGCTCGACTCGTTCGCCGTCGGGTAGCCCCGCGACGGTGTTAGGCGGGGCGGGGCTGGCGCAGCCCCGCCCCGCCTGCCTGGAACTAGGGCGTAAGGAACGCCGTGCCGGCAAAGACGCACTCGAACGCGTCCGGATCGACGGCCCCGAACGGGTCTTCCTCGGCGAGGAAGCTGATCGTCACGTGAATGCCGTCGGGCCGCGCGTACACGATCGTTCCCGCGGTGTTGTCGTCGGAGTCGACCACGTCCACCGGGTCGGGCTCGTTGATGTCGAGATCCGGGAACGACAACGCGTTGTTGGGCGCGGACACCCAGATCATGCTGTTGTCTCGCGACGTGTTGGCGAAGACTTCAAGGTCCCCCGCGTTGCACACGGCCACCAGACTGAGACCCCCGGCATTCAGGATGGTCAAGGTGGAGCCGGGGCCGCCGTCTGAGCGGTAGTCGATCTCGAACGCGTCGATGCCGCTGACCTTGTCGGCGTTGACGCCGACGAGTGTTGGCTCGTCGATGTCGGCACCTGTCAGCGAGTTGTTGGTCGCCTCGCTCGTGCCAACCGAGTTGGGTCCGAGGTCGTCTTCCGTCAGCGAGCCGCTGGCCACCTGGCCGCCTCCGACCTGGTTGGGTCCGATCGTCGGGTTGGGATAGGTCCCAATGAGGCCGCCACCCGCTGCCGAGCCGACCTGCAGAAAGCTCAAAGAGTCGAAGCCGTCGAGCTCATCCGCGTCGGCCGCCGACGGAACCTGCCCGAGGGTCGCCTCGTTGATGTCGCCGCCGGTGAGCGAGTTGTCCAGCACCTTGGCGCCCGTGATGGCGTTGCTCTTCACCTTCGCCGCCACGACCGCGTTCTTCTTGAGTTGCGGCGTCCCGACGCTGTTTCGCGGCAGCACGACCGCCGCATAGCTTGTGCCGCCCAGCGCGACCGCGAGCCCGATGCATGCGACCACCATCGAGGGTGACGGCCTTCGGCGCACAAGGCGTCGTGCCGGTGAATTCTTCATTTCTGTATCCCCTTCCTGAGCCGCAGGACTCCTGACCGTGTCCCCAAGGTCCGGCTCAAGCTAGAGGTTCCTTCCCTCTTGTTCAATAGCGCCGATTGAAACATGGCGCCAGCTACATGGCTCCGGGCTCTTGCGCTAGAAGAGCTGGTTCTCGCCCGCGAAGATCTCGGAGACCGACTCGCCCGAGAAGACGTTCTGGATCGTGTCCGCGAGGAGGCCCGCCACGGGGAGGACGTTGATGTTCTCCGGCAGCGTCGTCGGGTCGAGCATGACCGTGTCGGTGACGCAGATCTCGGTCAGCTCGCTCTGGGTGATCTTCTCGAGGGCGAACTCCGGGATGAGCGCGTGCGTGGCGCATGCGTAGACCGCGGTCGCGCCCGCCTCGAGCAGCGCCTTGGCGCCCGAGATGAGCGTCGAGCCGGTGACGATCAGGTCGTCGCTCAGGATCGCGGCCTTGCCCTTCACGCGCTCGCGGCCGACGACCTCGGTCACCTCGGCGACGTCGTGGTCGGGCCGGGTCTTCGACATGTACGCGACGTCGGCCTCGAGGAACTGGGCGAAGCGGGTGGTCATCTTGCCGCGGCCCGGATCCGGCGCGACCGCGACGACGCCGTCGCCCCAGAGGCCCTTGTCGCGGTAGTACTTGGCGAAGAGCGGCAGCGCGGTCATGTGGTCGACCGGGATGGAGAAGAAGCCCTGGATCTGGCCCGCGTGGAGATCCATCGTCAGCACGCGGTCGGCGCCGGCGCCCTCGAGGCAGCTCGCGAGGAGCTTGGCCGTGATCGGCTCGCGCGGCGCGGACTTCTTGTCCTGCCGGGAGTACGGGAACCACGGCATGACGGCCGTGATCCGGTTCGCCGAGGCCAGCTTCGCCGCGTTGATCAGGGTCAGGAGCTCCCAGAGGTGGTCATTCGTCTTCGGGCCGGCGCAGGACTGGACGATGAACACGTCCGCGCCGCGGATCGACTCCATGAAGCGGCTGTAGACCTCGCCGTTCGCGAACGTCTTCACGTGGACGTCGCCGAGCTCGATGCCGAGCTGGTTGGCGATCTGCTCGGCGAGATCCGCATTCGAGCGGCCCGCGAAGAGCATGAGCCGGCCCTCGGGCCCGCGGCGGATCCAGTGTCCGCGCTCCGAGCTCGCCTGCGTGGAGTCGCCTCCTCCTGCGAGACCCGGCAGAGCAACGTCATTCATCAGACTTGCCACCTCTGTAGTCCTCTTTGTTGACCTGCTTGGCTCGCGCGATCGCAAGGGCTCCCGGCGGGACGTCCTCCGTGATGGTCGATCCCGCTCCGACCCAGGCATTGTCTCCGATCTCCACAGGCGCGACAAATACGTTGTCGCTTCCGGTGTGGACATGGCGGCCGATCTTCGTGCGTTCCTTGCCCCCGCCGCGCTCGGGACGGTAGTTCGCGGTGATCGCGCCGGCGCCGATGTTCGTGTCCTCGCCGATCTCGGCGTCCCCGATGTACGAGAGGTGCGGAACCTTGGCGCGCTCGCCGATCTCCGAGTTCTTGATCTCGACGAACGTGCCCACCTTCGCGCCCGCGGCCAGCTTGGCGCCGGGCCGCAGATAGGCGAACGGGCCGACGGTGGCGCCGGGTCCGATCTCGGCGTCGACGACGACTGCGTGCGGGCCGACCTCGGCGCCGCGACGCACGACGGTCGAGCCCCGGAGGATCGTGAACGGCTGCGACGACGGTGTCCGGCTCGAGCTGGACGTCCGCCTCGATCCACGTCGTGGCCGGATCCGTGACGGTGACGCCCGCGAGCATGTGCGCGTGGAGGATGCGGTCGCGCAGAAGCGCGGCCACTTCCGCGAGGTCGGCGCGCGTTATTCACGCCGAGCGCCTCGTCCGGGTCGTCGCGTAGCCACGGTCGCGACCGGACGGCCGGCGGCGACGAGATGGCCGACGGCGTCCGTCAGGTAGAGCTCGCCCTGGTCGTTCTCGGTGTCGAGCTGGGCGAGCCCGTCACGAAGGTCGGCGGCCGCGAAGACGTACACGGACGAGTTCAGCTCGCGGATCGCGCGCTCCTCGTCGTTCGCGTCGCGCTCCTCGACCACGCGGGAGACCTTCCCGGAGGCGTCGCGGACGACGCGGCCGTACGGCAGCGGCTCGTCGGTCTCGACCGTGAGCAGCGTGACCGCCGCTCCCTCGGCGCGGTGGGTCTCGACGAGGCGCTCGCAGCGTCGCGGCGGTGAGAAGCGCGCCGTCGCCGGGGAGCACGAGCACGTCGCCGTCGAAGTCGCCGAGCGCCGCCAGCCCGGTAGCCGCCGCGTCGCCGGTGCCGCGCGCCACGGGCTGCACGGCGGTCTCCCAGTCGCCCGCGAGCTCGTCCTCGGTGCCGGGCGAGATGACGAGCACGAGCCGGTCCGGCCCGAGCGCGCGTGCGGCCTCGACGGGCCAGTCCACGAGGCGCCGGCCGAGCAGCGGGTGGAGCTGTTTCGGGCGCTCGGACTTCATCCTCGTTCCGAGGCCGGCTGCCATGACGAGTGCTGCGAGCGGAGAGGTCACGGTAGGAATGGCTGGGGCGGGAGGATTCGAACCTCCGGTCACGGGACCAAAACCCGCTGCCTTACCGCTTGGCTACGCCCCATCGGGAGCGTCAGCGTATCGGAGGTCACCGGCGGCCGAAGACGAGGTAGGCGAGCGCGAAGAAGACGGTCGCGACGAAGCCGAGCACGACGACGGCACCGAGGGCCAACGCTGCGAACGGGACGATCACCGGGATCGCCTGCGAGACGGCCAGCGACCAGGAGAGCTGGTTGAGCCACGGCCGGCGCGATCTCCTCCCGACCAGGAAGTAGAAGGCGACGATCACCGCCGCCACGCCGACGGCGATGTACCACCCGATCACGTTGCCGACGACGAGCGCCGTCTCGACGAGCGCGACGAGGATCGCGAGGCGCAGTCGGTTGTGCCGCAGCCAGAGGCTGAAACGCCCCTCGCCGTGCTCGATCACCGGCAGGGCGGACACGGTTCGAAGCTACCAGACCGGCTGCGCGAGCCAGACCTGTGCCGACGGCTCCAGCGCGGCGGCGGCGATCTCGGCCTGTTCCCGCTCGGCAGAACAGCCCGTAGACCGCGGGTCCGGCGCCGGTGAGATCGGCGCGGAACGCGCCCGACTCCAGCAGCTCGGGGACGAGCGAGACGCGGGCGGTGCGGGCGAGATCGTTCGGCGGGAGCGCGGCGAGATCTCCCGTGGCCAGCGCGGCGTCGAGCGCCGCGCGCCGCTCCGCGTAGCCGGCCGGGCCGCCGACGGAATCGAAGCGATGGAAGACCTCGCCGGTGGATTTCTTCGCCTGGTCGCGCGGCACGGCGAGGACGATCGCGTAGTCCTGCGGCAGGTCGATCGCCGTGAGCCGCTCGCCGGCGCCCTCGACGAGCTTCGGGCCGGGCGCGAGAAAGAAGGGACGTCGGCGCCGACCGAGGCGGCGACCCCGACGAGGCGCTCCTCGGCGAGAGCGGGTTGGCCAGCGTCGCGTTCGCGGCGACGAGCACGGCCGCCGGCGTCGGCGCTGCCGCCGCCGAGTCCCGCCGCGACCGGGATCCGCTTCTCGATGCGCACGTGCCAGCGCGGCTGCCACCCCGGCCTCCCTGGCGAGCCGCTGGAGCGCACGGCGGACGAGCGTGTCCTCGAAGCCGTCGACCGTCAGTCGCGGCGCTCGTCGCAGCTCGATCTCGTCCGCGAGATCGATCCGCTGGATGACCGAGGCGAGCTCGTGGAGCCCGTCGGGGCGGACGCCGCCGACGACGAGCGCGAGGTTGATCTTCGCGTGCGCGGCGATCACGCGAGCGCCTCCGCGAGGGCGACGAACGTCTCGGGCTCGAGCGCCTCGGCGCGCACGCCCGGGTCGATGCCGGCCGCGGCCAGTGCCGCGTCGATGCGCCGCCGCTCGAAGCCCCCGAGGACGAGCGAGTTCACGAGCGTCTTGCGGCGGTGCCCGAACCCGGCCTGCACGACGCGCTTCAGCCCGGCGTACTCATCGCCCCACGTCCGGCGGCGCCGAAACGCGACGAGCGCCGAGTCCACGTTCGGCGGCGGGCGAAATACCGTGCGGGCGACCGGATGGAAGCCCGTCCGCTCGGCGGTCAGCCGCACGAGCACCGACACCGCGCCGTAGGCCTTCGTCCCCGGCTCGGCGAACAGGCGGTCGGCGACCTCGCGCTGCACCATCACGCACCAGAGTTGGAGCGCCGGCAGTCCGTCGAGGCTCTCTGCGACGAGCGGCGTCGCCACGTTGTACGGGAGGTTCGCCACCAGCTTCGTCGGCGTGGGCTCGAGCTCAGCGAGCGGAAGCGCGAGTGCGTCGCCGATCAGGAGGTCGACGTTCGGACGCTCCGCGATCTCGCGAAGCGGCGTCTCCAGCGAGCGGTCGAGCTCGACCGTGTGGACGTGCGCGACGCGGTCGGAGAGATAGGTCGTAAGGACACCGAGCCCCGCGCCGATCTCGAGCACGACGTCCTCCGGGCGCGAGCGCGGCGAGACGTTCGATAACGCCGAGGATGTTCGGATCGGCGAGGAAGTGCTGGCCGAGCTGCTTCTTCGGCGTGACGCTCACGAAAGCCCGAATACCCGGTCGGCGTTCGCCTCGATCTGCGCTCTCCAGCTCGGCCGCCTCGACCCCGCGCGTCTCGGCGAGGACGGCAAGCGTGTGCATCACGTGCGCGGGCTCGTTCGGCTTCCCGCGCACGGCCTGCGGCGAGAGGTAGGGCGAGTCGGTCTCGACCAGGATCCGCTCGGCGGGAACGCGCTCGGCCGCCCAGCGCAGCTCGCCCGCCTTGGGGTAGGTCACGTTCCCCGCGAAGGACACGTACCAGCCGTGCTCGAGCGCGGGCGCGAGCAGCTCGGACGAGGAGAAGCAGTGCAGGATCACCGGCGTCTCGACCGAGCGCAGCACCGCGAGCGTGTCCTCATCCGCCGCACGCGTGTGAATCACGAGCGGCATCCCGAGCTCTCCGGCCAGCGCGGCCTGCGCGCGAAACAGCGCCTCCTGGGCGTCGCGCGCGGCGTAGTCGCGGAACCAGTCGAGCCCCGTCTCCCCCACGGCGACGGCCTTCGGATGCGCGAGCAACGCCCGCAGCGCGTCGAGATCGGCGGGCTCGTCCGCCTGGTGCGGATGGAAGCCCAGCGCCGCGAAGACGCCCTCCTCGCGCTCGGCGATCGGCCAACGTGGCGCGCGACGACTCGATCCCGCAGCCCACGGCGACGACGCGGGAGACTCCGGCCTCGCGGGCCCGGTCGAGCCACCCGTCGGTCTCCGCACCGTCGAGATGCGCGTGCGTGTCGATCAAGCGGCTTCGGGAACTTCGATGCGAGGGAAGAGCGGCTCCGCGGGCCCGACCCCTTCGGTAGCGACCGTGAGCCCGTACGCGAAGTTCGACCACGCGACGTCCTCGGGCTGGCCGAGCGCGGCGAGGATCCGCGGCGCCGTCTCCGGCAGGAACGGCGCCAGTCCCACGGACACGGCCCGAAGCCCGTCGGCCAGCGTGAAGAGCACCGTGTCGAGCTGCGCGGCGTTCGCCTCGTCCTTGGCCAGCTCCCACGGCTTCTGCGCCGTCACGAAGCCGTTGAGGTCGCGGACGTAGGCCCAGAGATCCTCGAGCGCGCCGGTCAGGTCGAAGCGGTCGAGCTTGATCGCCACGCCGGCGCTGAGCGCCGCGAGCCGCTCGCCGCCGCCCGCGACCGGCACGATCGGAATCGCCCCGTCGCGGTACTTGGCGATCATCGCGGTCGTCCGCGAGAGCAGGTTGCCGAGGTCGTTCGCGAGCTCGCGGTCGTAGCGCTCGCGCACGCCGTCGAGCGACGCGCTCCCGTCCTGGCCGAACGGCACCGCGCGCAGCACGTAGAAGCGCAGCGGATCCACGCCGTAGACGTCGATCAGGTCGAGCGGGTCGATCACGTTCCCCACCGACTTGGAGATCTTGCGGTCGTCGAGGAGCAGGAACCCGTGGACGAAGAGCTGCTTCGGCGGCTCGTACCCGGCGGCCAGGAGCAGCGCCGGCCAGAAGACGCAGTGGAAGCGGAGGATGTCCTTGCCGATCAGGTGGTGCACGGACGGCCAGAGCGTCTCGCGCAGATCCTCGCCCGGGCGCGCGAAGGTGAGCGCGCTCAGGTAGTTGATGAGCGCGTCGACCCAGACGTACGTGACCTGGCTCTCGTCCCACGGGATCGGCACGCCCCACGGCTGGCCCGCGCGGCTGACCGAGAAGTCCTCGAGCCCGCCCGCGATGAACGACCGCGCCTCGTTCGAGCGGTTCGCCGGGAGCACGAAGTCGGGGCGCGAGTCGTAGAGCGCGAGCAGCTTGTCCTGGTAGGCGGAGAGGCGAAAGAAGTAGTTCTTCTCCTCGATCCACTCGGGCGCCGTGCCGTGGATCGGGCAGAGGCCGTCGACCAGCTCGTCCTCGTTCTTGAACGCCTCGCAGCCGACGCAGTAGAGGCCCGAGTAGACGTCCTCGTAGATGTCGCCGTTGTCGTAGATCCGCTGGAGGAAGTCCTGCACGAACGCCTTGTGGCCTTCGTCCGTCGTGCGGATGAAGAAGTCGTGCGTCGCGTTCAGGCGCTCGGGCAGCGCGCGCCAGTGCTCCACGATCTGATCGGCGTACTCCTTGGGCTCGAGGCCCTGCTCAGCGGCGACGCGGGCGACCTTGGAGGCGTGCTCGTCCGTGCCAGTGAGGAAGAACGTGGTCTCGCCGCGCTGGCGGTGATGGCGCGCGAGGACGTCGGCCGCGATCGTCGTGTACGCGTGGCCGATGTGAGGCGTCGAGTTGACGTAGTAGATGGGTGTGGTGATGTAGAAGCTCACTCGCAATCAATGATACGGACGCGCGTTTCGGGTTCTGCGAATCGCGAAAGGGTTGGATGATGGCTCGAACTTCCAGCAGCCGAAAAGGCAACTCGGGTGTCGTCCGACGAGTCGATCCGCTCGGGCGGATCGTGATCCCGAGCGAGATCCGCAAGCGCTTCGGCATCGCCGAGCGCGACCCGCTCGAGATCTCCATGACGGGCGACTCGATCGTCCTCGCGCGGCCCGCGTCGGCGTGTGTCTTCTGCTCGCGCAACGAGCCGCTCACGGAGTACCGCGGCCGCCCGGTGTGCGTGCGCTGCGTCGCTGAACTCGCCGAACTCTAGAGCGACGACTTGTACAGCCGGTTCCGCGGCACGCCGGTCAGGCGGGCGACGAGGCTGGCGGCATCCTTGCGGGTGAAGCCCGCAGCGACGAGCTCCGCCACCGCGGCGATCGCCTCGTCCTCGGCGGGCTCCTGCGGTGAGCCGGGGCCGACGACGAGCGTGATCTCGCCCTTCGGCGGAGCGGAGAAGCGCTCCGCAACCTCGGACGCCGGGCCTCGGACGACCTCCTCGAACTTCTTCGTCAGCTCGCGGCACACCGCGACGGGGCGGTCCGGATCGAACGCGGCCAGCGAGGCCAGGCTCGCCGGGAGGCGCTTCGGCGACTCGAACGCGACCACCGGCCAGGCCCAGCCGGCTAGCTCCGCCCAGAGCCGGTCGAGCGCGCCGGCGCCGCGCGGCAGGTAGCCGACGAACGCGTAGCGCTCGCCGACGAGGCCGCTCGCGACGAGGGCCGTCTCGACCGCCGAGGGCCGGGCAGCACCGTGACCGGGATCCCGTGCTCGAGCGCGACCGCGATGAGGCGCGCGCCCGGGTCGTTCACGCCGGGCAGCCCCGCGTCCGAGACGAGCGCCATCCGCTCGCCGGCCTGCAGGCGCGGGACCAGCTCGGCCGTGCGCGCGGCCTCGTTCAGGCGGTGGTAGCTGATGAGCTCCTTCGCCCGGATCTCGTGCCGGCCGAGCAGCACGCTCGTGTGGCGCGTGTCCTCGCAGAGCACCACGTCGCACTCGGCCAGCTCGCGGAGCACCCGCAGCGTGACGTCCTCGAGGTTCCCGATCGGCGTGGGACAGACGACGAGCATCAAACGAGGTCGAAGCCGACCAGCCCCGCGCCGATGAGGCCGGCCTCGGGGCCGAGCTCGGCCTCGACGATGCGCACCGAGTCGCGGACGGTCGGGAACACGCGCTCGGCGACCGTGCGCCGCGCCGGGCCGAGGAGCAGCTCGCCGGCCTCGCCGAAGCCGCCGCCGATCACGACGATCTCGGGGTTGAAGACGTTCACGTAGCTCTCGATCCCGATGCCGAGGTCGAATCCGATCGCCTCGATGAGGTCGACCGCGTCCGGCTCGCCGGCGCGGGCCAGCTCGACCAGCAGCGCGCCGTTCATCGTTCTGCCTTGCGCGCGCGCACGCGCGAGAGAACCGTCCGGCTGGTCGTCCGCCGTCTCGTTCGCCCGGCGCGCCGCAGCCCGCCCGCCCACGAATCCTTCGAGGTGTCCGTAGCCGGGACAGAAGAGGCCGTCGCACGGACGCTCGCTGCGGATGTCGATGGTGATGTGCCCGAGCTCGGCGGCCGCGCCGATCGCGCCGCGGTAGAGCGCGCCGTTCAGGATCAGGCCGCCTCCGACGCCGGTGCCGAGCGTGAGCATGATCATGTGGTCGCACCCCCGCCCCGCGCCGAGCCGGTGCTCGGCGACCGCCGCGGAGTTGGCGTCGTTCTCGAGCGCGACCGGGAGCTGGAACTTCTCCTCCAGCAGGTCACGCAGGTGGATCCCGGCGAGCGGCACGTTCACGGACGCGCCGACCATGCCCTCCTTCTGGTCGATGAGCGACGGAATGCCGATCCCGAGCGCGACCACGGACGGCCCGTTGAGCTCGGCGATCGCGTCCTCGAGCTGGCGGACGAGCACCTCCTGGTCGGCCTGCTCCGTCGCCTTCTCGAGCCGTGACCCGATGGTTCCGTCCTCGCCCACGAGGCCGGCGGCGAGCTTCGTCCCGCCGAGGTCGATCGCTATGACGTGGCGGTCTGCCATCAGATGGTTGATCGGGATCAGCGCGCTCGACGGGGACGGGTGCGACCAAGCCGGTCGTCGCGATCGGCCGCAGCCCGTGCTGGTGAGCACGGGTCAGGACGAGCGCGGCGATCCGGCGCCGCGTCGCAGTCGCCAGCCGCGAGTGCGGTGATTCCCGATCAACCATCAGGGCGCGGCTACCATAGCCGCTCGTCGTGGCCGGGAAAGACAAGCCCTACAAGGTCTATCGCGGCGGGCGGACCCGCGGTCCGGCCAAGCCGATCAAGAGCCGCGAGGACGGCGACTTTGCCGACGGCGAGCCCAAGCGGGCGAAGGCGAAGACGAAGAAGGGCGGCTGGAAGAGCTGGCGCCGGTGGCGCCGGATCATCCTCTCGGTCCTCGCGATCCTGCTGCTCGTCGTCCTCGTCTGGGCGAGTGCTCGGCTACCTCGCGGTGAACCGCGGCGTGAAGGAGGCGAACGCACGGCTCGAGAAGTCGGCCTACGCGGCGCTCACGCCCGATTCGGGCTCGCTCCTCTCGACGCCCTCCAACATCCTCATCCTCGGCGCCGACGTCGGCGCGAACCGCAAGGACCGAACCGGCCGCGGGCGCTCCGACTCGATCATGCTGCTGCGCACCAACCCGGACGACCACCGGCTCTCGTTCGTGTCGATCCCGCGCGACCTGCGCGTCGAGATCCCGGGACACGGCGCGGACAAGATCAACGCCGCCTACTCCTTCGGGGGAACCGCGCTCGCGATCCAGACCGTCGAGGCGCTGACCGGCCTGCCCGTGAACCACGTGATCGTCGTCGACTTCAGCACGTTCGGCGAGGTCGTCGACGCGATCGGCGGCATCACGATCGTCAATCCCAAGCCGATCCTCTCGAACCCGTTCGACTGCCCGCTGAAGCCGGACCAGTGCGCGGCGTGGAAAGGCTGGCGCTTCAAGAAGGGCGAGATCCATCTCGACGGGCGCCGCGCGCTCGTCTACTCACGGATCCGCGAGAACCAGCTCGACTCGGGCGAGAGCGACATCACCCGCGGCGAGCGCCAGCAGCGGGTCGTGCAGGCGATCATGGACAAGATCACCGGCCTCTCGGGATTCCTGCGCATGCCGTTCATCGGCGACGACGTGATCACGCCGCTCGCGACCGACCTCTCGACGAACGAGCTCCTCCAGGTCATGTGGGTGCGCAAGCGCGCGGCGAACGACAAGACGCTGCGCTGCCGCCTCGGCGGCGACCCGGCGACGATCGACGGCGCGTCGGTGATCGTCTCGTCCGAGGACAACGCGAGCGTCATCCTCCAGATCACCGGGCAGAGCGCACCGCAGCGCCCGCCCAAGGGCCGGCCGTACGCGCCGGGCTGCTTCGTCGGCCGCGCCGGCGGCTAGCTCGCCGCCGGCTTCTTGTCGGCGGGCTTGTCGGTCTTCTGCACGGCCGGCTTCGAGTCCGAGGAGTCGGAGGAGGACGAATCGGACGAGGACGAGTCGGACGACGACGAGCCGCCGTCGCGACTCCTTCGTCTTCTTGCGCCCGCCGCGCCCGTAATCGGTCGAGTAGAACCCCGACCCCTTGAAGTGGATCGCGGCCGGGTAGAGCACCTTCTCCACCGGCGCGGCGCCGCAGATCTCGCAGACCTCAGGCGGCGGATCGCTCATCCGTGCGAGCAGGTCGAACGTGTGCCCCTTGGGGCATCTGTACTCGTAAATAGGCATGGGAAAAGGCGCGGTGGCAAGAGCGAACCTACCGCGCGCCCGGCTCCTCGCGCTCCCGCTCGTGCTCGACGAGTTCCCGGTAGCAGGGGGCGTCCTCGAACGCCGCGAGCCCGGCCGGCGTCGCGCGGCGCTCGGTCTCCTTCATCCGCATGCGGCCGGCGGCGACGAGCCCGGCGATCGAGCCCACGACCCCGCCGATGAGGAACGTTCCGAGCCGTCCTCCACGTTCGTGATCCACACGTCTCAGTCTAGGGTGCGCGCCGTGATCTGCACGCTCGGCGATCTGCTCCTCGACGTGGTCGTGCGGCTCGACGGCCCGATCGAAGGGGACACGGACACGTACGGCCGAACGCGCGTCGGCCCCGGCGGGCAGGCGGCGAACGTGGCCGCGTGGGTGGCCGAACTGGGCGGCGAGGCACGGTTCATCGGAAAGCGTGCGGCCGATCCGGCCGGACGGATGCTCGCGGACGAACTGGAACGACGCGGGATCGAGGTGAAGGGTCCCGAGGTCGAGTCCGGTACCGGGACGGTCGTGTCGCTCGCGGGGCCGGACGGGACGAGGACGATGCTCAGCGACCGCGGCGTCTCGCCCGACTTCGCTCCTGAGGAGTTCGAGTCCTCCTGGGTCGCCGGTTGCGTCCTGGCTCCATCTGCCCGCCTACACGCTGCTCCGCTCGCCGGTCTTCGAGACCGCCTCGCTCGCGGCCGACGGTGGCACGCGAGGGCGGCGCGCAGGTGAGCCTCGACCTCTCGTCGGTGAGCGCGATCCGGGCGCTCGGGGTCGAGGCGTTCCGCGAGCGCGTCACCGCGCTCGGGCCGGATCTCGTCTTCGGGAACGCCGACGAGGTCGCGCTCGTCTCGCCCACGCGCGCCGAAGGTGGTCGAAAAGCGCGGCGCCGACGGCTGCCTCGTCGACGGCGCGGCGTATCCGGCCGAGCCGGCCGAGGTCGTCGACACGACCGGCGCCGGCGATGCGCTCGCCGCCGGGTTCCTCGTCGAAGGCATCGAGCTCGGACTGGCCGCGGCCGCGCGGTGCGTCGCCCGCATGGGAGCATTCCCGGCATGAGGATCGCGCCCGAGATCGCCGACGCGCTGGCCGAGCACGGCCCCGTCGTCGCGCTCGAGACCACGATCGTCGCGCACGGCTTTCCCGCTCCGGAGGGCCTGGAGGTCGGACAGGCGTGTGAAGCCGCCGTTCGCGAGGCGGGTGCGGTCCCGGCGACGATCGGCGTGCTCGACGGCGAGATCCGGGTCGGCCTGACCGAGGACGAGCTGGCTCGATTCGGCGACGACGCCCGCAAGCTCGGCCCCCGCGACCTCGCCGCCTGCGCGGCGCAGGGCGCGATCGGCGCGACGACGGTGGGCGGCACCCTGACCGTCGCCCGGGCGGCCGGGATCGTGACCATGGGAACCGGCGGCATCGGCGGCGTTCACCGCGGCTGGGAGACGAGCCTCGACATCTCGGCCGACATCGGCGCGCTCTCGAACACGCCCGCGCTCGTCGTTGCGGCCGGCGCCAAGTCGATCCTCGACGTCCCCGCCACCGCGGAGTTGCTCGAGACGTTCGGCGTCCCCGTGCTCGGCTACCGCACGGACGAGCTGCCGCTCTTCTACCGCGCCGAGGGCGGGCCGGCCGTCTCGGCCCGGGTCGAGTCCGCCGCCGAGGCCGCGCAGATCGCGCTTGGCCACTGGAAGCTCGGCGGCTGCGGGCTCTTGCTCGCCCGCCCGCCGGACGAGAGCCTCGACGTCGAGGCGCTGATCGCCGAGGCGCTCGCCGAGGCCGGCGCGCAAAGCATCCACGGGCAGGACGTGACGCCGTTCGTCCTCGCGTACCTCCACGAGAAGAGCGGCGGCGCGACGGTCGAGGCGAACAAGAAGCTCGTCGTCGCGAACGCAGGCCTGGCGGCCGAGGTCGCCGGTGCGCTCACAGCGCTCGGCTAACGTCTTAGCGATGAACCGGCTCGCACTGCTCGGCATTGCGGCGCTCGTATTGGGAGGCTGCGGCTCGGAGACGGACGCGACCGGGACGCAGGCGGCGCCGACCTCGTCCGCAGCAACAGACGGCGCCGACCGCCGCCGCCGCCGCCGACTGCCGAGCCGCCGACCACCACCGCCGCGGTCGAGCCGCTCCCCGGCCTACCGGCCTGGACCGCCGCGTACCGAGACTGGGTGAAGCTGAACAAGCAACCGATCCCGCCGAAGAGCCCCGACCCACACCTCGGCACGAAGAACGTCTACGTGAGCGACGAGGCCGTGATGGGCGTCTATCCCGCCGGCGCGATGATCGTGAAGGAGGCCATCCGCCCGGACAAGGACTTCGTCGGGCTGATCGCGACGATGCGGAAGATCGAGGGCGCCAACCCGGGCGCGAACGACTGGGTGTTCGTGGAGTGGACACGCGACTCGGCCGATGCGCCGTTCACGGAGCTCGCCCGCGGCGGCGTCTGTCAGTCCTGCCACTCCGGCGTCGCCGGCCAGGACTACGTCTTCACGCAGGGGTAGAGCGTCCGCTAGCTGTTGAGCAGGTCGATCAGCTCGTTGACCTCGATCGCCTCGTAGCTCTCCAGCTCGGCCGAGCCGCGGGCGGAGATCGCGAGCGACACGCGCGCGATCGTCTTCGCGTCGGGCGCCTCGACGATGTTCACGAAGTCGTGCGGACCGAGGACGAACCACTGGTGGAGAACCTTGGCGCCGAGCTCCTCGACGTCCCGGTTGACCTCCTTGAGCCGCTCGGGATTCGCCCGGAGCGTCTGGAGGCCCTGCTCGCTGAGCTTCGAAAGCATGATGTAGGTCGGCATCAGGGCGAGCTTATCGCGCGGGCGCGCTGGTCGAGGTAGAGCACGCCGAGGCTGAGGAAGAGAAACGGCGCGAGCGCGAGCTGCGCGATGACGATCGCGGCGATGAGCCCGTTGTCCGCGAGTCCCTGCAGGAGGGCGATCAGCAAGACGCCGACGAGGATCACGACGATGAGGAGCGCCGCCATCACGCCGAGCGCGTGCAGGTACTCGGCGCGCGCGAGGACGAACGAGCGCCGCAGCGCGAAGACGAACCGCGCGTACCACCGCTGGTCGCCTTCCTCGAGCACCGAGACGGGGATCGAGAACCCGGCGAACGCGAGCCAGCCGCACGCGACGATCGTCAGGAAGAGCTGGCGCAGCGCGAACGAGAACGGGACGGTCACGAGCAGCGTCAGGATCAGGAGCGTCGGGGCCTGGCGGAGCGCGACGCGCCACGCGTCGCCGAGCGCGGTCCCGACGGCCATCTGCGCGCCGAGGGCCCAGCTGACCGTGAACCCGAGCGCCACCACCGGCAGGACGTACACCACGTCCACCGCGAGGCTCAGCAGCGTCGTCACCGAGCTCACGAGGCCGAGGCCGAACGCCTGCCAGACGCGCGCCTGGTAGATCTCCGCCGCCGCGCGGAAGATCTCGCCGAGCGCGAGCGGCTGGTCGACGGGCTGCGGTGCTTCCTCGGACACGCGGGGAACCTACCGGGGCGGACCTGCTATCACCTTGGGATGCGCCGCATCGCCGTCGGCCTCATCCTCGTCGTTCTCGCCTTTCCGGCCTCGGCCGCCGCGGCTCCCGCCTTCCACGGCGAGGTGAAGACGATCGGCCCGAAGATCCGCAAGAAGATGACCGGACGCTCGTGGCACGCGGGCTGCCCGGTCGGATTCAAGAACCTGCGCCTCCTCCAGTTCGATCACTGGGGCTTCGACGACAAGGTGAAGCAGGGCCGGCTGGTCATCCACAGAACCGAGGCGAAGGACGTGCTCGGCGTCATGCGCACGCTCTACAGGAAGCACTTCCGGATGAAGAAGGTCTGGCTCGTCGATGCGTACGGCGCGAGCGACGACCGCTCGATGGAGGCCGACAACACGTCGGCGTTCAACTGCCGCTTCGTCGCCGGCACCTCGCGGTGGTCCGAGCACGCCTACGGGAAGGCGATCGACATCAACCCGGTCGAGAACCCGTACGTGGACGGCTCCCACGTGTCCCCGGACAAGGGCCGGCCGTACGCCGACCGGTCGAAGCGAAAGCGCGGGATGATCCATGCGAACGACAAGGTCGTGAGGGCGTTCAAGTCGATCGGCTGGGGCTGGGGCGGCTACTGGAGCGGCGCCAAGGACTACCAGCACTTCTCCGCCTCCGGTCGCTAGCATCCGCGCCGTGGCCTACCGCGCGATCCGTCCCGACGACATCGAGTGGGAGCAGCGTCCGCAGGAGGCGGACGAGGCGCCGCGCCACGTCGGCCCGGTGACCGATCTCGCCGGCTTCACGCACACGCGGGCGAACCTCTGGCGCTACGAGCCGGGCTCGCACGGCAAGCGGCACAAGGACATGCTCCAGGAGGAGACCTTCGTCTGCGTCTCCGGGACGCTCACGATGTACCTCGGCGAGCCGCCGGTGCGCGAGGAAGTCCCGGCGGGCGGCCTCATCCACGTCGAGCCGGGCACGCTCCTCCAGATCGCGAACGAGGGCGCCGAGGATCTCCTCCTCTACGCCTACGGCGCCCCGCCCGAGCGCGGGCATGCCGAGTTCGTCGATTCCGCGGTCTAGCCGCTTCTTCTCCAGGCCGTAACCCATCCGTCCGCGGATGCGTTTGAGGATCACAAGCACCTGGAAATAGTTACCTCCGAGGAGCAGCCGCGCCTCCCGTGCTGGCTAGCTGTTCCGGCGTTTCCAGGAAGGGGAGTTCGAGGCGACGGTTTCAAGCCGTCGCCTCGTTCTTTTTCTAGACGCTTGCCGCCGTGGCGACTTCGGCCTTGCGGAACACGAGCTCGTCGTCGGCCACGTCCACCTCGACCGTGTCGCCCTCGTGGAACTCGCCCTCGAGGAGCCTCAGCGCGAGCGGGTTCTCGACCAGCCGCTGCAGCGCCCGCTTCAGCGGCCGCGCGCCGTAGGCCGGATCCCAGCCCGCCTCGGCGACGAGCTCCTTCGCCGCGTCGGTGAGTCGCAGGCCGATCGCGCGCTCTCCGAGCCGTTCGCGCAGGCGGATGAGCTGCAGCTCGACGATCTCCCCGAGCTGCTCGCGTCCGAGCGCGTGGAACTCGACGATCTCGTCGATGCGGTTGAGGAACTCGGGCCGGAACGTGTCGCGCAGCGCCTCGGCCGAGCGGACGTTCGAGGTCATGATGATCACCGTGTTGCGGAAGTCGACCGTGCGGCCCTGGCCGTCGGTCAGGCGCCCGTCGTCGAGGATCTGGAGGAGCACGTCGAAGACCTCGGCGTGCGCCTTCTCGATCTCGTCCAGCAGGACGACCGAGTAGGGACGGCGGCGCACCGCTTCGGTGAGCTGCCCGCCTTCCTCGTAGCCGACGTAGCCGGGCGGAGCGCCCACGAGCCGGGCGACCGTGTGCCGCTCCTGGTACTCGGACATGTCCAGCCGGATCATGGCCCGCTCGTCGTCGAACATGAACTCCGCGAGCGCCCGTGCGAGCTCGGTCTTCCCCACGCCGGTCGGGCCGAGGAAGACGAACGAGCCGATCGGGCGGTTCGGATCCTGCAGCCCTGACCGCGCGCGCCGCAGCGCGTTGGCGACGGCGGTGACCGCCTCGTCCTGGCCGATCACGCGCTCGTGGAGGCGCTCCTCCATGTGGATGAGCTTCTCGACCTCGCCCTCGAGGAGCCGGCTTACGGGAATCCCGGTCCACCTGGCGACGACCTCGGCGATGTCGTCCTCGTCGACCTCCTCCTTCACCATGCGCTCGGTCTCGCTGGTTTCGCGCTCGGCCAGCTCCTTCTCGAGCTCCGGCAGCTCGCCGTACTGGATCTCGGCGACCCGCTGGAGGTCGCTCTGCCGCTCGGCGCGCTCGGCCTCCATGCGCAGCTCGTCGATCTTCTTCGTGATCTCGGAGACGCGGCCGAGCGCCTCCTTCTCCTCGGCCCAGCGCGCGGCCAGTTCGTTGCGGCGCTCCTGCGCCTCGGCGAGCTCGCGCTCGAGCGGCTCGCGCACGTCGGGCTTCTCGTTGCCCATCGCGGCGAGCTCGATCTCGAGCTGGCGCACGCGCCGGTCGGCCTCGTCGAGCTCCAGGGGCGAGGAGTCGATCTCGATCCGCAGGCGCGACGCGGACTCGTCCACGAGGTCGATCGCCTTGTCGGGCAGGAACCGGTCGGAGATGTAGCGGTCGGAGAGCACCGCCGCGGCAACGAGGGCGGCGTCGCGGATCTGCACGCCGTGATGCGCCTCGTAGCGCTCCTTCAGGCCGCGCAGGATCGCGATCGTGTCCGAGACGGACGGCTCGCCGACGAAGATCGGCTGGAAGCGCCGCTCGAGCGCCGCGTCCTTCTCGATGTGCTTGCGGTACTCGTCGAGCGTGGTCGCGCCGATCGCGCGCAGCTCGCCGCGCGCCAGCATCGGCTTCAGCAGGTTCGCGGCGTCCACCGCTCCCTCGGCCGCGCCCGCGCCGACGATCGTGTGCAGCTCGTCGATGAAGAGGACGATCTCGCCGGCCGCGGCCTCGATCTCGCCGAGCACGGCCTTGAGCCGCTCCTCGAACTCGCCGCGGTACTTCGAGCCGGCGAGGAGCGAGCCGATGTCGAGCGCCCACACGCGCTTGCCCTTCAGCCCTTCGGGGACGTCGCCGGCGACGATGCGCTGCGCGAGCCCTTCGACGATCGCCGTCTTGCCGGTCCCGGGCTCGCCGATGAGGACGGGGTTGTTCTTCGTGCGGCGCGACAGGACCTGCATGACGCGGCGGATCTCCTCGTCGCGGCCGATCACCGGGTCGAGCTTGCCGCTCTCGGCCGCCTCGGTCAGGTCGCGGCCGAACTTCTCGAGCGCCTGGTAGGAGCCCTCCGGGTTCTGCGACGTCACGCGCTGGCGAGCCGCGCACGTCCTTCAGCGCCGCCTCGAGGTCGCCGCGCGGGACGACGTCGAGCGCGAGCAGCAGGTGCTCGGTCGAGACGAACTCGTCCTCGAGCCGGCGCATCTCCTCCTCGGCCTTGTCCAGCACCTTGGAGAACGCGGTCGAGACGCCCGGCTGCTGCTGTCCGCCCTGGACGGACGGCTTCTGCGCCAGCGCCGCCTCGGCCTGGCGCGCAGCTCCGCCGCGGGCGACGCCGGCGCGCTCGACGAGCGTGCGCGGCAGCTCCTGGTCGAGCAGCGCGAGCGTCAGGTGCTCGGGCGCGATCTCGGGGTTGCCGTTGCGGCGCGCCATCTCCTGCGCGGCCGCGATCGCCTCCTGGGATTTCACGGTCAGCTTGTTGAAGTCCATCGCTTCTCCGGTCTGGTGTCGGTTTCTCGGTAGAGGACGAGGTCGCGCCGGTACTGCTTGTGCACCTGCTGCACCTCCTCGCGGAACTCGCGCTCGAGCCGCTCCATCCGCGCCTGCAGCCGCTGCATCTCGTCCTGGAGGCGGAGCACGGTCTCGACGCCGGCGAGGTTCAGGCCCAGCTCGGTCGTCAGCCGGTTGATCAGGCGGAGCCGCTCGAGGTCGGCCTCGGAGTACAGGCGCGTGTTGCCCGGCGTGCGCTGAGGCCGGACGAGACCTTTGGCCTCGTAGATCCGCAGCGTCTGCGGGTGCATCCCGACGATCTCGGCGGCGACCGAGATCATGAAGCGCGGGTGGGTGCGCTCGTCAGTCGACATCGCCCGGACTGTTCCGTCCTCGGAGCCATGTGTAGATGTCGATCGGAACGACCGCCGATTGCGACCACACCGACCACCGTGATGAGCCAGAACGAGCGCATGCCAAACGCCCGTGTCGTCCAGCAGGAGGAAGCCGTAAAGAAGAGTCGCGAAGCAGGCGTGGCAGACAATGCTCACGCGCATGAGCGCACGGGAAGGCGTGTAGATCGAGCTCGTTCGAGCTCACGAGAACGCCTTCTCCCGCGGGTTGTCGCGCTCGACCTTCTGGAGCGCCTCGATCGCCTCGCGCTCGGCCTTGGTCAGCTTCTTCGGGACGGCGACCTTCACGCGCGCGAGCAGGTCGCCCTTGCCGCCGCCGTTCAGCTTCGGCGCGCCCTGGCCGCGGATGCGGAGGGTGCGTCCGTCCTGCGAGCCGGCGGGAACCTTCAGCGACACGCGGCCGTCGGGCGTCGGCACCTCGACCTCGGCGCCGAGCGCGGCCTCGGCGTACGTGATGGGAACGTCGATCGTCAGATCCGCAGCCCTTGCGCGCGAAGATCGGGGACGGCGTCACTCGCGTGATCACGTGCAGGTCGCCGGCAGGGCCGCCGCCGGTGCCGGGCTCGCCCTTCCCCTTCAGCTTGATCCGCGTGCCGTCCTTCACGCCCGCGGGGATCTTCACCTCGTAGCGCTTCGTGCGCCGCCGACGGCCGGTGCCGTGGCAGGTGTGGCACGGCGTCTCGATCACGGTGCCGTTGCCGCCGCAGGTCGGACACGGCGACGAGAGGGCGAACAGGCCCTGGCTCTCGCTCACGACTCCGCGGCCGTGGCAGGTGGGACAGACGACCGGCGACGTCCCGGGCTCGGCGCCCGAGCCGTGGCAGGTCGAGCACTCGGCCTCGAGCTCGACGGGGATGCGGATGGTCGCGCCGCGCAGCGAATCCTCGAACGAGACGCTCACCTCGACCTCGACGTCGCGACCGGGCCGGCCGCGCGCTCTGCTGCCGGCCGCCGCGGTTGAAGAGTCCTCCGAAGAGGTCGCCGAGAGTCACCGAGATCGCCGACGTTCCCGCTCCACTGGAACCCGCCCGGGCCGTTGCCGCCGCCGCCGAAGAACTGCTGCGGACCGCGGTCGTACTCGGCGCGCTTCTCCGCGTCGCCGAGCACGTCGTAGGCCGTCTGGATCTCCTTGAACCGCTCCTCGGCGGCATCGTCCCCGGGGTTCTTGTCCGGGTGGAACTGCCGCGCGAGCTTGCGGTAGGCCTTCTTGATCTCGTCCTGCGACGCCGACTTCGTGACACCCAGGGCTTCGTACAGGTCCGTCGCCACTAGGCCTCCGGCGACCCCTGGGAGACGACGACACGCGCAGGACGGAGCACCCGGTCGCCCAGGCGATAGCCCTTCTGGAGCACCTCGATCACGTCGCCCTCGTCCGCCTCGGACGGCTGCGTGAGCAGCGCCTCGTGGACGTGCGGGTCGAACTTGCCCACCGTCTCGATCTCCTCGAGGCCCTCGCGCTGGAGCGCCGTGGCGAGCTCGCGGGCGACGAGGCGCACGCCCTCCTCGAGCTGCGCCTCCTCGTGCTCGCTCGCGGCGACGAGCGCCCGCTCGAGGTCGTCGACGACGGGAAGCATCGCCTTCATCAGCCGCTCGTGGGCGCGCGCGACCAGGTTCTCCTGGTCACGCGCGGCCCGCTTGCGGTAGTTGTCGAACTCGGCCGCGACCCGCTTCAGCTGGTCGAGGTAGTCGTCGCGCTCGGCCTCGACGGCGGCAAGCCGCTCCTCCAGCTGCTCGGGCTGGGTGGGCTGCTGCTCCGTCATTACTGCTTGGCCTCCTCGTCGATCACCTCGTAGTCGGCCTCCTCGACGACCTCGTCATCCGAGTCGGTCGCCGTGTCGCCGTTCGAGGCGGCCGGCTGCTCGGCCTGCGCCTGCTCGTAGATCTTCTGAGCGAGCGCGTGCGCGGACTCCATGAGCGCCTCGGACTTGGCGCGGATCTCTCCCGCGTCCGAGCTGTCGAGCACGCCCTTCAGCTCCTCGAGGCGCGACTCGATCGTCTTCACGGTCTCCTCGTCGAGCGACTCGCGATGCTCGCCGAGCGTCTTCTCCGTGGAGTAGGCGAGCGTCTCGGCCTGGTTGCGCGCCTCGGCGAGATCCTTGAGCGTGCGCGCCTCGTCCGCGTGGGCCTCGGCGTCGCTCACCATCTTCGTGACCTCGTCGTCGGAGAGCCCCGAGCCGCCGGTGATCTGGATCTGCTGCTGGTTGCCCGTGCCCCGGTCGGTCGCGGACACGTTGATGATCCCGTTCGCGTCGATGTCGAACGCGACCTCGATCTGCGGCATGCCCCGCGGCGCCGGCGGGATGCCGACGAGCTGGAACTTGCCGAGCGTCTTGTTGAACGACGCCATCTCCGACTCGCCCTGGAGCACGTGCACCTCGACCGACGGCTGGTTGTCCTCCGCCGTGGTGAACGTCTCGGACTTCTTCGTCGGGATGGTCGTGTTGCGCTCGATCAGCTGCGTGAACACGCCGCCCTTCGTCTCGATGCCGAGCGAGAGCGGGGTGACGTCGAGGAGCAGGATGTCCTTGACCTCGCCCTTGAGGACGCCGCCCTGGATGGCCGCGCCGACGGCGACGACCTCGTCCGGGTTGACGCCCTTGTGCGGGTCCTTGCCGGTGAGCTCCTTGACCTTGTCCTGCACCGACGGCATGCGCGTCATGCCTCCGACGAGGACGACGTGGTCGATGTCGGCCGGCTTCAGGCCCGCGTCGGCGAGCGCCTGCTTCGTCGGAGCGACGGTGCGCTCGAGCAGGTCGTGCGTCAGCTCGGTCAGCTTCGAGCGGCTGAGCTGCAGGTCGAGGTGCTTCGGCCCGTCCTGCGTCGCGGTGACGAAGGGCAGGTTGATCTGCGTGGACTGCGTGGAGCTGAGCTCGATCTTGGCCTTCTCCGCGGCCTCGTAGAGCCGCTGGAGCGCCATCTTGTCCTGTGCGAGATCGATGCCCTGCTCGCGCTTGAACTCGGCGACCATCCAGTCGACGATCGCCTTGTCGAAGTTGTCGCCGCCGAGGTGGTTGTCGCCGCTCGTGGCGTGCACCTCGAGCGTCGCGGTCTCGGCGTCGAACTCGAGCACGGACACGTCGAACGTGCCGCCGCCGAGGTCGAACACGAGGATCTTCTGGTCGGCGTCCTTCTCCAGGTTGTAGGCGAGGGCGGCCGCGGTCGGCTCGTTGATGATCCGCAGGACGTTGAGCCCCGCGATCTTGCCGGCGTCCTTGGTCGCCTCGCGCTGCGCGTTGTTGAAGTAGGCCGGGACGGTGACGACGGCGTCCGTGACCGGCTCGCCGAGGTAGGACTCGGCGTCGGCCTTGAGCTTCTGGAGGATCATCGCCGAGATCTCCGGCGGCGCGTACTCGGTGTCCTCGAGCTTGACGCGCACGTCCTCGTTCGGGCCCTTCACGACCTGGTACGGGATCATCGTCATCTCGTCGGTGACCTCGTTGAACTTGCGCCCCATGAAGCGCTTGATCGAGAAGATCGTGCTCTCGGGGTTGGTGACGGACTGCCGCTTCGCCGGCGCGCCGACGAGCCGCTGGCCGTCCTTCGTGAACGCGACGACGGACGGCGTGGTGCGCCCGCCCTCGGCGTTCGGGATCACGGTCGGCTCGCCGCCCTCGAGAACTGCCATACACGAGTTCGTCGTGCCGAGATCGATTCCGATTGTCTTTGCCATGCTTGCTTCTCCTCTTCGCTATCAGGAAATCTAAGTCTCATCGTAGCAAGGTTCGCCCGACGCGTGCTAGCGTCGGCACGAAATCGGCGTCATTTCCGGCACTTTCGTGACAGACACGCGCGCCTTTCCGCGCTACGCTGAAAAGCGAGGGGTGTTCCAGAGGGGGTCCCCACGCCTCCGCGTTCAGCGACTCGCGCAGCGAGTGACGTTAAGCGCGAGCGACGACCTGGATCGTCTCGAGCTTCGGATCGGCGCAGTACGCGATCCGGGTTCCCTCGGCGGCGGCCTCTTGTAGAGCCGTCGACGAGCGGAGCGCGCACGACCTCGCCCGGGCGCGATCGCCGGGATGCCCGGCGGGTACGGGACGATCATCTCGGCGGCGATCCGCCCGTCCGGCGTCGACGCCGCGGACGGTCTCGCGCGGAGCGAAGAACGCCTCGCGCGGCGAGATGCCGACCTCGGGCTCGACCGACCACACCGCGGTCGCCGCGCCCGGCCCGCGCGGTTCGCCGCGGTGGCGCTCGATCGAGCGGCCCAGCAGGTCGACCAGGCGCTCCGCGCTCGCCGCCGTGTCGCCGATCGTGAAGACCGCGACGATCGTGTCGCGGTTCGCGAGCTCGAAGCGGACGCCCTGCGCGAACAGGTCGGCCTCGACCGCGAGCCCGTCGGCGCCCGTTCCGCCCAGCGCGAACACGAGCTTCGTCGGGTCGTCGCCGTCGAGGATCCGCAGGCCCTCGATCTCGCCCAGCGCCGCCCGGGCCGAGCCGGCGAGGGCGATCGTGGTCCCGAGCAGCTCCTCCCCGCGCTGCGCCATCACCCAGCGCGCGTAGTCGAGGCTCGCGAGCAGCGCGCCCGACGGGCTCGTCGTGTGCAGCGCCTCGAACGCCTCGCCGAGCCGCTCCAGGTCGAGCAGCCCGGCGCGCGCGAACACGTACGCGCCCTGCGTGAACGACGCGAGCGTCTTGTGCGCCGACGTCACCATCCCGTCCGCGCCGAGCGTGAGCGTCGACGGCGGCAGGTCCGGATGGAAACCGTAGTGCGCGCCCCAGGCCTGGTCCACGACGAGCGGGATCCCGCGCCCGTGCGCCTCCGCGGCGATCGCACCGACGTCCGAGAGCACGCCGACGTACGACGGCTCCACGAGGAACACGGCGCGCACGTCCGGCCGCCGGTCGAGCGCGTCCTGCACCCGCTCGAGCCGGAACGCGCAGCGGCAGGCCGGTCTCCGCGTCGATGTCGGGCCGCACCCAGACCGGCTCGAGCCCGGCGAGCACGAGACCCGCGAACACCGACTTGTGCATGTTCCGCGACGCGACCACCGCATCGCCCGGCCGCGCGACCGACAGCGCGAGCGCCTCGTTTCCCTGGGTCGAGCCGTTCACGCAGAAGCGGCAGAAATCGCAATCCCACAGATCGGCGGCGAGCCGCTGCGCCTGCCCGAGCACGTCCTTCGACATGTGCAGGTCGTCGGCGCCGGTGGCGAGCGGCAGATCGTGGACCAGGAACTCGTCGGCCAGGTGCGCCGAGCGCTTGTGGCCGGGAGTCCCGAACGGCGTGATCGTCCCGTCGGCGAGGTACTCGCGCGCGGCGTCGAGGAGGGGAGTCCGGGCCTGGTCCACCCGCGGGTTCTACATCACCTGCCGTGCGAGCTGAGCGTGACGGCCTCCTCGGTGACCGTCCCGCGGCGGCGCAGGCCCCATCCGTACTCCTTGCTCGGAGTGGGCGCGCTCACGATCAGGACGACCGCGGCGATGATCGCGCCGCCGGCGAGGATGATCATCGGCGAGAAGGTCTCGGAGAGGAACGTCCAGCCGATCAGCATCGCGACGACCGGGTTCACGTACGCGTAGGTGGCGACGAGCGAGATCGGTGCGTTCTTCAGCAGCCACACGTACGCGGTCAGGCCGACGAACGAGCCCATGACGATCAGGTAGATCTCGCCGAACCAGGACTCGCCGGAGACCTGCGAGGGATGGAAGCTCGCGAGCTCCCCGCTGAAGAGCGCGGCGAGTCCGAGCATGAGCCCGCCCGCGAGCGACGCGAGCCCGGCCGAGAGGAGCGGGCCCTTCGGGAGCGGTGCGTCGCGCGAGTACAACGACCCGGCCGCCCACGAGCCCGCGGCGAGCACGGCCGCGATCGCGCCGAGCGTGTCGATCGTCCCGCCGCCCGTCGGGTCGACGAGGAGCGCGACGCCGCCGAAGCCGAGAGCGAGTCCGAGGATGGCCCGCCCGGAGAGGCGCTTGCCGAAGACGAGGCGGTCGAGCACCGCGACCCAGAGCGGAATCGAGGCGATGAGGAGCGCGGCGACGCCGGACGGGATCTCCTGCTGCGCCCAGGCGAGCAGCCCGTGGCCGCCGAGAAACAGCGCGCCGCCGAAGATGAACGCGGCGACGATCTGCGGCCGTCCGATCCGTTCGCGCGGCCCGCGCGCGTACGCCCAGGCGACCAGCACCGCACCGGCGAAGAGATGCCGCATCGACATCGCGAGCGACGGCGGAATCGTCCGCACCGCGAGCTCGATCGCGGCGAACGTCGATCCCCAGACGACGTAGACGATCGCGAGTGCGCCCCAGATCCGCATACGACCTGCAACGTAGCCGCAGGCTTGGTCCTTCCAGTCCCCGGCGCTAAGCTTGGTTGCCTATGCAGCCACTCGTCGACACCTGGGGCCGCGAGATCAAGAGCGTCCGGGTCTCGGTCACGGACAAGTGCAACTTCCGCTGCACCTACTGCATGCCGGCGGAAGGGCTCGAGTGGCTGCGCCGCGACGAGGTGCTGAGCTTCGAGGAGCTCCAGCGGCTCGTCGGGATCCTCGCGTCGATGGGCGTGGACGAGGTGCGGCTGACCGGCGGCGAGCCGCTCGTGCGCCGCGACCTGCCCGTCCTCGTCGGGATGCTCGCCGAGACACCCGGCGTCGACGATCTCTCGCTCACCACGAACGGCGTCCTGCTTGACCGCCTGGCCGAGCCGCTCGTGGCCGCCGGGCTCAAGCGGCTGAACGTCTCGCTCGATTCGCTCTCGCACGTGCGCTTCGCCGAGATCACCCGGCGCGACGCGCTCGACGCGGTGCTGAAGGGGCTCGAGACGGCCGAGCAGTTCGAGGAGCTCCGCCCGATCAAGGTCAACTGCGTCGCGGTCAAGGGCTTCACCGAGGAGGAGGTGCCCGCGCTGGCCGAGCTCGCGCGCCGCAAGCCGTACGTCGTGCGGTTCATCGAGTTCATGCCGCTCGACGCCGACGAGGCCTGGCGCGCCGACAAGGTGCTCACCGGCGACGAGATCCGCGCGCTCATCGAGGCGCGCTGGCCGCTCGTCGAGATCCCCGCCAAGGCGTCGTCCACCGCCCGCCGCTTCCGCTTCGCCGACGGCAAGGGCGAGATCGGCTTCATCAACCCGGTCTCCGAGCCGTTCTGCTCGAGCTGCGACCGCATCCGCCTCACCGCCGACGGGCAGCTGCGCACCTGCCTCTTCTCGCGCCGCGACTGGGATCTGAAGACGCCGATGCGCGACGGCGCGAGCGACGCCGAGCTGGAGGCGCTCCTGCGCAACGCGGTCGCCCACAAGGAGCTGAAGCACCGCATCAACGAGCCCGGCTTCGTCCGCGCGAGCCGCTCGATGTCCCAAGTTGGCGGTTAGTCCCTAACTACAATCCGCCGATGCGCGCTCGCATCCTCGCGGTCTTCCCCAGGGGTCCGCTCGACTTTCTGCTCCAGCTTTTGATCTGGATCGGATTCGTGCTCGCGTACCAGGTGGCGCGCGGGATCGCCGACCGCGAGCAGGTGTCGCAGGCGTTCGCGAACGGCCGCGCGATCCTCGACGCCGAGCGCTGGATGCACAGCCTCGTCGAGCTCGACCTGCAGGACTGGGCGCTACGCAGCGACATGCTCGTGACCGCGCTCAACTGGACGTACTGGCTCTCCCAGTTCGCCGTAGTGAGCACGTCGCTCCTCTGGATCTACTTCCGCCGCAACGACGCCTTCAGAGGCGTGCGCAACTGGCTGATCACCGCAAACCTGATCGGGCTTGTCGGCTACGTCCTCTTCCCGACCGCACCGCCGCGGATGTTCCCCGAGTGGGGCTTCATCGACTCGCTCGCCGACTCGGCCGCGCTGAACCACGGAACCGGGTTCATCCAGCTCGCGGCCAATCCGTATGCGGCGATGCCGAGCCTGCACGGCGCGGACGCGCTGATCATCGGGATCTCGATGTACGGGCTCGTGAAATCGCGCTGGGCCAAGGCGCTCTGGCTCCTCTGGCCGGCCTGGGTCTGGTTCGCGGTCATGGCGACGGCCAACCACTTCTGGCTCGACATCGCCGCCGGAGTCGCGATCGCCGGCGTCGCCTACGTCGTCCTGGCCTGGTGGGAGAGCCGAAAGAACCCCAAGCTCGCACCGGCGCCGAACGAACGCTGTTAGCGTCCTGCGCGTGTCCTCAAGGAGTCCAGGCGAAGTACACGACCGGCGTCCGCCGCTGCGCCGCGAACGGCGATGTCGAAGCTCGGCGGCACGCGGCTCACGCCCGATGCGCTGACCGCCGCCGGCGTGACGCTCTGCATCGCCGGCTCGGTCGCCGTCTACTTCGAGTACAAGGGCTGGGGCTGGTTCTGGGTCGGCGCGGCGCTCTTCGTGCTCGGGTCGATCCTCGACATCCTCGACGGCGCGCTCGCCCGCAGCCAGAACCTCGGCTCGGAGTTCGGCGCGTTCATCGACTCGACCGTCGACCGGATCGGCGAAGGCTTCATGCTCGGCGCGATCGCGCTCGTGCTTCGTGCGCGATGGGCGCGAATGGGGCGTCGCGCTCGCGTTCGCCGCGATCGCCGGGTCGTTCCTCGTAGCTACACGCGCGCGAAGGCCGAGGCGCTGGGACTGAAGGGCGACGTCGGCTTCGGCAGCCGCGCCGAGCGCGTCGTCGTGATCACCACCGGGCTCGTGCTGGCGCCGCTCAGCGAGTACGTCCTCCTCGCCACCGTGGCGATGCTCGTCGCGAGCACGTGGATCACCGTGCTGCAGCGGGTGCTAGCAGTTCGCACTCAGCTCCGTCAGAGATAGCAGTTTTGTGCTATCAATGCTCTCGACATGGCGCGAGAGCGAACAAACGTGCTCGTCCGGATGCCGGGCGAGCTCAAGCGCCGTTTGGCGGACGAGGTCGCCGAGCGGGGCTCGAACCTGAACGACGTCGCGGTCGAGATCCTCGCCGCGCGCTTCGGCGTCCCTTACGAGCCGACCGGCCGCAAGGGCAGCCCGCGCGGTAGCGGGCGCGAGGTGCTGTTGCGCATGCCGAAGCAGCTCAAGGAGCGGCTCAGCGAGCGCGCGGCCGACCGCCGGCGCACCACCAACGAGCTGATCGTCGACACCCTCGGCGACGGGCTCGGACTCACTTCGAACGGAAAGGACACCATGGCCCAAGCCAACGGAAGCACCAATGGCAAGCGGCGCTCGGACGGAAAGGTGCGCGTCGCCATCATCGGCGTCGGCAACTGCGCCAACTCCCTCCTCCAGGGCGTCGAGTACTACAAGGACGCCGATCCGGATCAGTTCGTCCCCGGGCTCATGCACGTCGACCTCGGCGGCTACCACGTGCGCGACGTGGAGTTCACCGCGGCGTTCGACGTCACGACCGACAAGGTCGGCAAGGACCTCGCCGACGCGATCTGGGCGCATCCGAACGACACCTACAAGTTCGCCGACGTGAAGAAGACCGGCATCACGGTCTCGCGCGGCATGACCCACGACGGCATCGGCAAGTACGTCGGCGAGATCGTCACGAAGGCGCCCGGCGACACGGCCGACATCGTGGAGATCCTCCGCGAGACGCAGACCGACGTGGTCGTCAACTACCTCCCGGTCGGCTCCGAGGAGGCGACCAAGTGGTACACCGAGCAGATCCTGAAGGCGGGCTGCGCGATGGTGAACTGCATGCCGGTCTTCATCGCCAAGGGCGGCTACTTCGGCAAGCAGTTCGAGCAGGCCGGCCTTCCGATCATCGGCGACGACATCAAGTCCCAGGTCGGCGCGACGATCACGCACCGGGTGCTCACGAGCCTCTTCCGCGAGCGCGGCGTGCATCTCGACAAGACGATGCAGCTGAACGTCGGCGGCAACTCCGACTTCCTCAACATGCTGGAGCGCGACCGCCTCGAGTCGAAGAAGATCTCGAAGACGAACGCGGTCACGTCGATGCTCGACTACGACCTCGGCGAGGGCAACGTCCACGTCGGCCCGTCGGACTACGTGCCCTGGCTGACCGACCGCAAGTGGGCGTACATCCGCATGGAGGGAACCTCCTTCGGCGACGTGCCGCTGAATCTCGAGATGAAGCTCGAGGTCTGGGACTCCCCCAACTCGGCCGGCATCGTGATCGACGCGGTGCGGCTGGCGAAGCTCGCGCTCGACAACGGCGTCTCCGGCGCCCTCGAGGGCCCGAGCGCCTACCTCATGAAGTCGCCGCCGAAGCAGCTCCACGACGCCGAGGCGCACGAGTCGACCGAGGCGTTCATCAAGAAGTACGCGCGCAAGACCGCTCCGGCAAAGGTCTAGGCGCTCACGGGCGCGGCGTCGGGCTGGACCCGGCGCCGCGCCTGCTTGACCCGGCCTCTCCCAGCCGAGAGCATCCGGCCCTCACCGACTTACTCCGAGGAGGGCTCATGAAACGGAAGATCTCTGCGGCGGTCTTCGCCATTGCAGTGACGGTCGTTGTGGCGCCGATGGCTCAGGCGGTCACCGAGGTTCCGGGCGACGCAGGCTTCGTGATCGCCGGCAGCCGAACCTCCGCCGGGCTCGGCATCGTCCAGATCCGGGCGGACGAGAACAACAACTCGACCGACTACGAGCGCATCGTCGGCACGTTCCTCCCGTACGGGAGCGCGAAGGTCGGCGAGGGCGTCCGCGTCGCCACCGGCGACTTCGACGGCGACGGCAACGACGAGCTCGTCGTGGCGGCGAGCAACTCGCTCCCCGTGAAGGTCTACGCGCTGAACGCGGACGGCACGATCGGCGACTTCATCGAGTCGAAGTCGGTCTTCGGCAAGCGCGGCGCCTACGTGGCCGCCGGCGACGTGAACGGAGACGGCCGCGACGAGCTGGTCGTGGGCGCCGGGATCGGCAAGCCCGGCCTCGTTCGGATCTTCTCGGATCTCGACCTCGACGGAAAGGTCCTCGACAACCAGACCGACTCGTTCACGGCCTTCACGGCCGGATTCACGGGAGGCGTGACGGTCGCCGCAGGAAATACGACCAACACCGGGGGCGACGAGGTCGTCATGGGCATGGCGTCCAAGGGGCGGCAGGTCCGAATCCGGACCGACACGGACGCGGACCGCGCGGTCTCCGACCAGGCCGTCCTCGAGACGTTCTCGAACTACCCGAGCTCGTTCAAGAGCGGCGTCAATGTAGCCGCGGGCCCGATCGAGAGCGCCGGAGGGAACGGGGCCGAGGTGATCACGGCACCCGTCGCGGGCAGGCGGAAGGTCGTCATCCGCACCGACACGAACACGAGTGGGAAGGTCTCGGACGAAGCCTCGTTCGAGCAGTTCTACGCCTTCGGCTCGAAATGGGCCAAGGGCGTCCGCATCGCGGCCGGCGACACCGACCACAGCAGCTTCTTCGTTGAGGTCTTGACGGCGCCCGGCGGATCGTCGAGCGCGCAGAAGACGAGAGTCCGCGACGACAGCGCCGATGTGGGCAGCAAGATCAGCGACAACGCGCCGAAGACCCAGTTCAAGGCGATGCCGAGCTCGGTGAAGCTGCCCGGTACGTGGGTCGCGTTCGCCGTCGTTCGAACGAGCGTCTACACCCTGTCAGGCTTTCCGGTGGCGCTGGCGGAGAACGCGACGACGACGATCGAGTTCTCGGTTCCCGCGTCGGCCGGCCGGATCCGCGACCTCGACGTCGGGCTGAACATCTTCCATACGTTCAACGGAGACCTCGACGTCACCATGACGCACGTCCCGAGCGGCGTGTCGCTCGTGTTGTTCACCGACGTCGGGGGCACCGACGAGGGCTTCGTCATCCGCTTGAACGACGAGGCAGGCACCGACATCGGCACAGCCAACAATCCAGCCGACGGCGTGATCTCGGGGCAGTTCAATCCCGAGGACGCCGCGCTGCTGTCGGCCTTCGACGGGCTCGACGCGTCGGGGCTCTGGCGGCTCACGGTCGTCGACGACACGGCCGCCGGGGCCGATGTCGGCACGCTCTTCGGCTGGACCCTGTTCGTCACGAACTGATCGAAACGAGGAGGGGCCGGCGCAAAGGCCGGCCCCTCCGATTCAGCGCCGTTCAGAAGCCCCCTCTACTCCTCTCGCTCGGCGCCCTTCACGTACGCGCGGCTCGAGAGGAGCTCGAGCTCAGCCGCGCGAACCTGTTCGGAACCGGTCGGGACGCTGCGACAGTCGGTCGTCGACCGGGTGTCGTTGTCCTGCTCGCCCTGGAAGTCCAGGTTGCCGGTGCACTGGTTGTTCAGGACGACGAACTTCACGTGCGTCGCCCTGGTCGGCCAGATGTTCCACGTCCTGAGCTGCATGTCGGGCGCGACCGGGCGCGGCGGTGCGCCTGGGAACGCGTCCTTCTCGGAGCGCAGGATCTTCCTCCACCCGTCCGCGATGAGCGGATCGCACGTCGGGTTCGCCGTCGAGGCGCCCGCCGTGCACGCCTGGAGCTCGAACTGGCGCAGAGCCGAGAAGCGGTTCTGGCCGGCCGCGAGGTAGGCGCTCACCTTGACCACGTCGAACCAGCGCGGAGCGCCGAGGGCGACGGTGACCTGCTTGCCCTGCACCGCTCCGGTGGTCGACTGCCAGTTCGTGGCCTCGGTGTCGTCGATCAGGCGGACGTGGTTCACGCCGTCGCCGGCTGCGACCGCGCCCTTCGTGGTCGACGCCCAGTTGGTCGGGAAGTAGATGCGGATCGTCTTCGTCTTCCCGGCCCGGATGTCGTCGCCGTCCACGTGGAAGCGGACGAGCCCGTATCCGTTCGCGCGGGCGATGAAGTTGTAGCCCCGCTTGTCCGGAACGAAGTTCGACGTGTGCGCGATCGCCGTCGAGCGGGCCTCGTAGTCGCCGACGAAGAGCGAGAACTCGACCGGCGGCGTGCCGGCCTCGTCCTTCGCGACGCCTTCGAACACGAGCGTGCCCTCACCCTCGACGCGGCGATTCGTACCCGGGAACCGGGTCGGGGTCGTTCGTTCCGGTCGTGGTCGCATTCGAGCCGAAGCCACGCCGGGCGAACGCCCGCCAGATCAGATCCTGGTTCTTCCCGCCGAAGCGCATCATGTCGGCGGAGAGGATCGCGTCCCGCGCAACGAGGAACGTCGGGTTGCGCGGCATGAGGAGCATGGCGTCGAAGTAGAGCTGGATCCAGCGCCGGTTCCCCGGACACTTGCTCGCGGTGAGCTCACCGTCCGCGCAGCGCTCCTGGAGATCCTTCGAGTTGTGCCGGCCCCAGTCGTCGTGGTCGTGCTTGCCGTGCTTCCAGCCCCAGCCGTGGTCGTAGCGGTCCATCAGGAGATCGCGGAGATCCCAGTTGACCACGTTCCAGATCTCGCCGTCCGAGTGCGGCTCGACGCCCACGATGTCGTAGCCGTAGGCCCCGTAGTTCAGCGAGGCGATGTGCTGCGTCTCCCCCGGCTCCGGGAACTTGCCGGCCGACGTCCAGGCCATGTTCAGGTTCCTGATGCCGCGCTCGGGATTTCCGGTGGCGTACGGGCCGACCGCGGTCGCATCCTCGCCGTCCACCGGGACGTAGTCGTACTCGTAGAGGTATTCGCCGGCCTGCAGGTCGCCGAACGACTCGCCCATCGCGCCGGCGTTCCCGCCCTGACGCCCGATGCCCTTGCCGATCATCCGGTTCTCGACCATGTGGCCGAACTCGTGTCCGATCACGGACATGTCGTAGTCGCCGTCGACGCACGGCGGGTAGAAGCTCGCCGCGATCGGCTGCCAGAGGAACATGTTCGTGATCGAGCTCGTCCCGTCGGGACGCGTGTTCATGTTCGCGTTGTCCCGCGAGCCGGTGATCGCGCCCGACTGCGCCCGCCCGATCAGCGGGTCGTTGCCGAGGAACGGCGGCGGAGCTCCGAAATTGTTCTGCTGCGCGTTCCACGCGATCTCGGTGAAGCCGAGGAAGTACGTCCAGTCGTGGAGCCGGTTGTGCATGGCGAACAGGTTCGTGACGGCCGCGTCGATGTCGTTCGAGACGCCGGGCGTCGTGAGGTTCGCCGGGTCGCACTTGCTCGTGAACCAGACGTTCGTCCACGGGTAGCGGTAGTCCCGCGTCGCCGAGGTGGGCCGGTAGCCCGTCGCGGTGCCGGGGCCCCAGACCTCCTGCGCGTTGTTGTTGTTCCCGCTCGTCGTGTTGGTCGGCAGGCCGGTGATGCCGTCGACGTCCCACGCGAGCGGTGACGAGGTGTTCTCGAGGACGCGGTCGCAGTGCCTGAGCTTCTCCCAGCACCACAGCTCGCGGATGTCCTTGCTCGAGTAGTTCCACGGGTACGCGCCGACCGTGGACGGCTTCGGCGTCCCGGGGAACGCCTCCCACGTCGGGTTGTCCGCGAGGCTCGAGACGGTCGACTGGCGGAGCAGGACGTCGCCCGACTCGGCATCGACGATCTGGTGGTAGCCCTGGGAGACGCCGTCGGTGTAGAACGTCTCGTAGGCGTTCACGACACCGCGAACGGGCGTCGGGAAACCGACCTGCCGGACGAGTTGCGTGTCGCGCAGGCCTGCGACCTCGAGCTCGGTCCAGCCCTGCACGGTTCCGACGGACTCGACCTCGACGACCGAGATCTCGGCGCCGACGTTGTCGGCGGCGGCGACGAAGGCCTCGGTCTTGGTCAGCTCGGTGTCGCCGGTCACCTCGTCGTTCCCCGTGAGGGACGACGACGCGGAGACGACGTCGAAACCGGACGCGGCAGTGCCTACGACGCCGACGCTCAGGATCCCGTCCGGAGACGCGACGAGCCCGTCGAAGCGCTGGCGCAGGATGACCACGCTGGCGTTGTTCTCATTCAGCGCGATCACGCGGTCGACGGCCAGGCCGGAGGCGACCTTGAAGAGACCGGCGTTGGCGTCGACCCAGGCCTGAACCGCCGAGGCGGCGTCGGCCCCCTGGACGTCGGTGGCGAGGAAGCCGCCCGACTTCACGAGCGACTGCGGCGTCCCGAAGCTGTTCCAGGTGGCGGCGGCGCCGAGCGCCGAGACCGCGTCGAGCTGCGCCTGGGTGGGCTCGACGACGGCAGTCCGCGAATCGAAGTCCGGGAGCTGGACGGTCTCGTCGTCGAGGAAGACGATCGCCCGGCCTCCGGGCGGCGCCGCGAGGAGCGCAAGGCACGCGGCCCCCGCGGCGATGAGTGCGCAGATCGCTCTGCGCCCCCGCAATGCGGGCTGGTCGGAGATGGACATTGAAGTACCCCCTTCCGGGATGGAAATGGCGGCGCCGAGCGAGGGGGTATTCCGGCGGGTCCTTATATACAACAGTCACGCCCTTGTCATCAATAGTTTTCACCGCCTTTCAACCCGAGGCAGGGCTCGGCAGGTGGCTAGACTCGATCCGGGGATGGGCCAACCGCTTCGAATCTGCATGGTCACGCCGTTTGCGTGGTCGAAACCCCATCCCGTGAACGAGCATGTCGCGGGCGCCGCCGAGGAGCTTCGCGCCCGGGGCCACGAGGTGGTCGTTCTCGCACCGTCGGCCCGCGCCGCCGACCTCTCCGCCGGCCGCAAGGCGCTCAAGCGTCTCGCGAAGAAGGGGACGCCGCTGCCGCCGTTCGTGGCGCTCGCGCCCGCGATCCAGGTGACGCGGCGCTCCCAGGTCTCGATCCCGATGACCGCGCGGGCGAACCTCTCGCTGGCGCTCTCGGCCGAGAACTTCGACGTCGTGCACGTCCACGAGCCGGGCATCCCGAGCCTCAGCTACCTGGCGCTGCGCATCGCCGAGACGCTCACGGTCGCGACGTTCCACTCCACCGAGCGCCTCGCGTACCCGCCCGGGAAGCGCCAGCGCGAGAAGCTCCTCGCGCGCGTGGACGCTCTGACGGCGACGAACGACGCGGTGCTCGAGGCCGCGCAGCTGCGCTGGCCCGGCGACTTCCGCCGGATTCCGCTCGGCGTCGACACCGAGCTCTTCAAGCCGGCGAAGGCCCGGAAGCGGTTCGCGCTCGAATGGCGCCCCGACGAGGAGGCACGAGCCGCCGCGGCGATCGGCGCCCTCGCGGAGCTCCCCGGCTGGGAGCTCGTCGTCCTGCGCACTCGCGCGTTGACCGGACGCCCGCGCGTTCCCCGGGCGCTGCGGCCCCGGGTGAAGGTGGCGCGCGCGATCGACCCCGAGGCCCGCGCACGTGAGATCGCAGGCGCGGCCGGAT
Source organism: uncultured Actinomycetes bacterium (assembly GCA_963705875.1). GTDB lineage: Bacteria > Actinomycetota > Thermoleophilia > Gaiellales > Gaiellaceae > CAVRUF01. The sequence continues at coordinate 1,485,029 of OY970117.1, forward strand.
TCGCGGCGGCGCTCGGCGGCTCGGGCCGGCCAAGGCTGGAGGCGGCCGCGGCCGGCGTCCCGGCGATCGACCCGCCCGGCGCGGCGGGACAGCCCGAGCTGGTCGCAGCGGCGATGGCGCGCCTCGCCGAGGACGAGACATGGCGCGAGAAGCAGTCCGCGGCCGCGCGCCGCCAGGCGGAGCGCGAGTCGTTCACGGCCCTCGGCGACACGCTGGAGCGCCAGGTCTACCGCGGCGTCGTCGCCCGCAGGCGCACCCGTCCCGCGCCGGCCGAGCCGCTCGCCGACCGGCCCCAGATCGTCGTCGACCTCCACATGCACACCGATCACTCGCACGACTGCTCCATCCCGGCGCGCGAACTGCTCGACCAGGCCGAGGCGATCGGCCTCGGCGCGATCGCGATCACCGACCACAACGTCTTCACCGGGGCGCAGGAAGCGGTCGAGCTCGCGCGCGGCCGCGACCTGATCGTCATCCCGGGCGAGGAGGTCATGACCCCGTCCGGCGAGGTGATCGGCCTCTTCCTGAAGGAGGAGATCCCGCGCGACATGCCCATGGACGTGACCGTGCAGGCGATCCGCGAGCAGGGCGGGATCGTCTACCTGCCGCATCCGTTCGACCGGCTGCACTCGATCCCGGATGCCAGGACGCTGCACCGCCTGCTCGAGAACGTGGACGTGTTCGAGGTCTACAACGCCCGCCTCCTGCTCGACGCCTACAACGACGAGGCGCTGCGCTTCGCGCGCAAGTACAACCTCCTCATGGGCGCGGGCTCGGACGCGCACGTGCTCCAGGGGCTCGGAACCGGCGCGCTGCGGATGCGCGCGTTCGACGGGCCCGAGGAGTTCCTCATCTCGCTCCGCTCGGCCGAGGTGCTGCGGCGGCCGAAGTCGCTCGCCTACCTCCAGGGGCTCAAGTGGATGGCGCAGGCCCGCGAGAAGCGCACGAAATCGACGGCGGCTGCAAGGCGCGGGTAGGAACCGGGCGAGCGGACCGCGAAGTACCCCCACGAGGCCTGTGCCCGTGTCCACAAACGACATCTCGGAGCGCTATCTGAAGAAGGCCGTGGCCGAGATGAACGAACTCGGCCACGAGATCGCGGAGGCCGCCGGACCGGATCGGGCGCCGGTGCTCGGATCGGGCCATCCGCTCGCCGACATCATGCTCCTGAAGCACCGGCCGCAGACGTCGGAGATCCACGAGGGCGTCGCGTTCTTCGGCCGCGCGGGCCAGGCGGTGCTGAAGTCGATCCAGCGGCTGCACGTGGATCCGATGGCGATCTACGGGACGAACTGCTTCAAGTACGAGGACGAAGAGGACGCCGAAGCCGACCGGTTCCTCACGAGGGAGCTGCACATCGTCCAGCCCAAGCTTGTCGTGGTCATGGGGCAAGATTCGCTCGCATGCCTGACCCGACTGAACTTCCCGCTGGCGAAGGAGCTCGAGGAGACGCAGGGGACGATTCAGCAGCTGACGCCGACGGTGGAGGCGCTGGTCGTCCCGGACATCGACACCGCCCTCGACGAGCAGGCGGGGAAGAAGGCGTTTTGGGCCGACTTCAAGGCAATCGGACCCTGGTGGTCCGATCTGCCGCCGTACTAGCGCTTCTCGCCGCGCTCGTCGTCTGGTCGGAGATCGCCCCGCACCTGGGGTACGCCGGCGACTGGGGCAGCGTGGCCATCGTCGCGTTCTGGGTCGCGCCGGCGATGTTCGCGATGGTGTGGCTCGCGCTGCCCGCGCGCGATGCGCTGGGCCCGGTCAAGCTCGGCATCGTGGCGGCGGCGCTCGTCCTGGCCGCGATCCTCTTCGAGGTCGCCGACCTCGCCTACGCCTCGAACTTCACCAAGTTCGCGGCGGCGACCGTCGTCGGCTGGTGGTTCCTGACGTTCTTCGAGGCGCCGTGGTGGGTGCTGCTCGTCGCGCTGATCATCATCCCCGTGGATCTCTACTCGGTCGCGCAGGGGCCGACGAAGGAGATCACGGAGAACCGGCCGGAGGTGTTCGACGCGCTGTCGGTGTTCATGCGGATCCCCGGGACGAGCGAGTCGGGCGCGCCGCTCGCGCCGCAGCTCGGGCTCCCGGACGTGCTCTTCTTCGCCCTCTTCCTCGGCGCCTGCGCGCAGTTCGGGCTTCGGATCGGCCCGACCTGGGTCGCGATGGTGCTCTCGTTCGGCGCGACGATCTCGGCCGCCGTCCTCTTCGAGGAGGCCGGCGTGGCCGCGCTTCCGCTCCTGTCGCTCGCGTTCGTGCTCGTGAACTGCGACCTCCTGTGGAGGTCGATCCGAACGTCCTGGGCCGAGCGGGACAGCGGCAACGACCCGCCGGCCCCGGGGACGAACGGGCACACATCCGGCACAGATCCGTGACAGACACGCGCGCCGCGGCTCGATAGCGTTCGTGCTTGGGATCGCCTTCGTCCCCCTAGGGGGTTGCCGCGCCGAACTCGGCGCTCGAGGGCGTGGCCGAGCGGTCCGCCTACGCGCGGGTGAAGAGCGCGACCGCTTCGATGTGCGGCGTGTGCGGGAACATGTCCACCGGCCGGACGCGGTCGAGCGTGTAGCCGAACTCGGAGACGAGCTCCTTCGCGTTCCCCGCGAGCGTCGTCGGGTTGCACGAGACGTAGACGATCTTCTCCGCCTCGAGGCGGCCGACCCGCCGTAGAGCCTTCCCGGAGAGACCGGCGCGCGGAGGGTCGAGCACGACCACGTTCGGCTGGCCGGAGCGTTCGCGCAGCTCCTCGAGCGAATCGGCCGTGTCGCCGGCGAAGAACGCGGAGTTCGTGACGCCGTTCAGCTCGGCGTTCTCGAGCGCGCAGGCGACCGACTCCTCGGACGTCTCCACACCCCACACCGTCAGCGCGTCCGCGGCAAGCGAGATCCCGATCGTCCCGATCCCGCAGTAGAGGTCGTACACGGTCTCGGTGCCCGTCAGCGCCGCGTACTCGAGCGCCAGGCCGTACAGCTGCTCGGCCATCGCCGTATTGGTCTGAAGGAACGCGTTCGGCCGCACGCGGAAGCGGTTCCCGAGGATCTCCTCCTCGATCCACGGCTCCCCCCACAGCAGCTCGGTCGGCAGGTTCGTGACCTCGGCCGGCCGGTCGTTCACGGCCCAGTGGATCGACTTCACCTCGGGGAACCGTCGCAGCGCCGAGACGAACCGGTCGCGCGACGCGAGCTCGCCCGGCGCGGTGACGAGCGTGACGAGCGCCTGGCCCGTGTTGCGCCCCTCGCGGACGACGAGGTGGCGCAGGTAGCCGCGCTGCGTCTCCTGGTCGAACGGCTGCAGCCCCTCGGCGCGCGCCCAGGCGCGGGCGGCGTCGCGGATCGCGTTGCCGAGGTCGGTCGTGAGCCAGCACTTCTCGATGTCGAGCACCTCGTCCCAGCGGCCGGCCCGGTGGAAGCCGAGCCCGGCGCCGCCCGGCGTGGACGTGAACGAGTACTCCAGCTTGTTGCGGTAGTGGAAGATCGACTCCGCGGGGACGGCGGGCTCGAGCTCGAGATCGCGCATCCCGCCGATCCGGGCGAGCGCATCGGCGACCTGGCTCGCCTTGGCCTCGAGCTGCGTCTCGTAGGCGAGATCCTGGTAGCGGCAGCCGCCGCACGCGGGGAAATGCAGGCACGGCGCGTCGACCCGCGGCGCGCCCGGCTCGACCACCTCGAGCGCCTCCGCCTCGGCGTGGCTGCGCTTCACCTTGGTCACGCGCGCGCGGACGAGATCGCCCGGCAGCCCTCGCTTCACGAAGACGACGAAGCCGTCGAGGCGCGCAACGCCGTTCCCGCCGTAGGCGAGGGAGTCGATGCGGAGCTCGAGCTCGTCGCCGTTCGTGACGGGGGCGCCCACACGCCGATCCTAGCCGCGTCCGGTCTCCGCACCGTGTGCGAGGCTTCGCGCCCGTGGCCGCCGTCGTCCTCGCCCTCTGCTCCAGCCTGTCGTTCGGGGTCGCCGACTTCCTCGGCGGGCTCGCGTCGAAGCGCCTGCGCGTGCTCGTCGTCATGGTCGTGTCGCAGACCACCGGGCTTGCGGGGATCGCGATCCTGGTGGCGATCCGCGGCGACGGGCCGCCCGACGCGGTGTTCGTCCCCTATGCGCTCGCCTCGTCCGCGCTCGGCGTCGTCGGCCTGATGGCGCTCTACCGTGGACTCGCCATCGGGATGATGAGCGTGGTCGCGCCGATCGCGGCTTCGGCGTCCGTCGCCGCGGTGCTCTTCGGCGCGGTGACCGGAGAACGCCCGGCGGCGCTCCAGAACCTCGGGATCGCGATCGCGCTCGGCGGCGTCGTGCTCGTCTCGCTCGCCCCGGGCGCCGGGAGCGAACGCACCGGCCTCGCGGTGGGAGCCGGGCTCGGTTTCGCCGCGGCGGCCTGCTTCGGGCTCTTCCTCGTCCTCTTCGACCACGCCGCGTCGGACGATCCGTACTGGGCGACGCTCGTCCTGCGCATCGGATCGGTCTCGCTCCTGCTCATCGCCCTCGCCGTCGTGCGACCGTCGAAGCCGTTCGCGTTCGGCGCCGCCACGCTCGTGCTGCTCATGTCCGTCGGGCTGCTCGACGCGGCCGGCAACGCGTTCTTCGCCGTCGCGAGCACCAAGGGGCTCGTCGGCGTCGTCTCGGTGCTCTCGTCGCTCTACCCGGTCGGGACGGTCGCGCTCGCGCGCATCGTGCTCGGGGAGCGGCTGACGAGGCTTCAGGGCGCGGGCGTGGTGTGCGCCTTCACCGGCGTGGCGCTGATCGCGCTCGGCTAGCTCAGGGCCGCAACGAGGACGCGCCGCGTGCGCGGCCCGTCGAACTCGCAGAAGAAGATCCCCTGCCAGGTGCCGAGCGCGAGGTCGCCGTTCGCGACCGGGATGACGATCGAGGTCGCGGTCAGCGCGGCGCGCACGTGCGAGGACGGGTTCTCGTCGCCCTCCTCGATGTGCTCCCAGTCCCAGTCGTCCGAGACGATCTTCGGCATCGAGCGCTCGAAGTCGCGGCCGACCGCCGGGTCTGCGTGCTCCTGCACGATGATCCCCGCGGTCGTGTGCGGGACCCACACGACCACGGCGGCCGCGTCGCCGAGATCGCCGAGGGTCTCGCGCACCTGGCTCGTGATCTCGACCGCCTGCGTCTTGCGCTCGGTGCGCAACTCGAAGTCCCTCAACATGGCGGGCTATCCTACGCGACCGATGAGCACGGCCTCCTGGGAAAGCGGCGCGGTCGATCGGTACCGCGAGGAGGCCGATCGGTTCCTCGCGGGGATCGACGAGGAGTACTACCTCCACTTCGCCGGCCTGAAGGACGAGCTGGCGCTCGAGGAGCTCTACGAGCGGTACGGCGACCTGATGACGCTCGACGCCTGCCGCGCGCTCGAGGGCTCGATCGAATCGGGCGCGGGGACGACGGAGCTGTGGCGCTTCGCGTGCGAGGGCTACCTCGGGAACCTGACGCGCGAGGACACCGAGACGCTCGCCGAGCTCGAGGCCACGCTCGACGTCGAGGTCGACGGCGAGACGATCGGCTACCGCCTGCTGCGCTCCGAGGTCGCGAACGAGCCCGACCGCGAGCGGCGGCTGCGCCTCGAGGCCGCGCGCGCCGAGGTGGTCGAGGAGCGGCTGAACCCGATCTACCGCCGCGCGCTCGACACGATCGGCGAGGGCATCGCCGCTCTCGGCGCCCCGAGCTACCGCGAGCTGTACGAGCGCTTCGACTTCCGCCTGGCCGCGCTGGGCGAGTCGTGCCAGGGACTCCTGGAGATGACCGAGGAGCTCTACGTCGCGCTCGTTCGACAAGCTCTTCCGCGACCGGCTCGGGCTCACGCTCGACCAGGCGACGCGCCCCGACCTCCTCCGCCTCCTGCGCGGAACCGAGTGGGACGCCGGCTTCCCGGCCGCGTCGATGCTGCCCGCGCTCACCGGCACGCTCGCCGACCTCGGGATCGACCTCGCCGCGCAGCCGAACGTGGAGCTCGACGTCGAGGCACGGCCGAACAAGAGCCCGCGCGCGTTCTGCTCGCCGATCGAGGTTCCCGGCCGCGTCGTGCTGGTGATCCAGCCGATGGGCGGCCCCGACGACTGGCATGCGCTCTTCCACGAGGCCGGGCACACCGAGCACTTCGCGCACACCTCCGCGGATCTTTCGCTGGAGGCGCGCCGCCTCGGCGACAACTCGGTCACCGAGGGCTGGGCCGCGCTCCTCGAGCGGCTCGTGGACGATCCCGTCTGGCTCGAGCGCCGCCTCGACTTCGGCCGGCCGCACGAGTTCGCCGCCGAGAACGCCGCTATCCGCCTCTACGCCCTGCGCCGCTACGCCGCGAAGGTGCTCTACGAGCTGGAGCTCCACCAGAGCCCCGATCCGGCCGGGATGGCCGACCGCTACGTCGAGCTGCTCGGCGACGCGACCAAGATCCATCCCTCTCCGGCGGACTACCTCGCCGACGTGGACGCCGGTTTCTACGCCTCCTGCTACGTCCGCTCGTGGGCGTTCGAGGCGCAGATCCAGCTCTTCCTGCGCGAGCAGTTCGGCAACGCGTGGTTCTCGCGCCGCGAGGCCGGATCGCTCCTGCGTGAGCTTTGGCACGAAGGACAGCGCCTTACCGCGGACGAGATGCTCCGCGACGTGACAGGATCCGCCCTCGATTTGGAGTCCATCGTCGAACGAGCAAAGGAGCCTCTGCGGGCATGAGACGCGTCGTGATCGCCGGTGCAGCCGGTCGTGACTTCCACAACTTCAACGTGGCCTTCCGGGGAAACGAGGACGTTCGCGTCGTCGCCTTCACCGCCACGCAGATCCCCGACATCGACGGGCGCGTCTACCCGCCCGAGCTGGCGGGGCCCGGCTACGAGAGCGGCATCCCGATCGTCGCCGAGGAGGAGCTCGAGGACGTGATCGCCCGCGAGGAGGCCGACGAGGTCGTCTTCGCCTACTCCGACGTCTCGCACGAGCACGTCATGCACATCGGCTCGCGCGTGCTCGCCACCGGCGCCGACTTCCGGCTGATGGGGCCGCGCGCGACCGAGCTCAAGCGCCACCAAGCCCGTGGTCGCGATCTGCGCGGTCCGTACCGGCTCCGGCAAGAGCCAGACGACCCGGCATACGGCGGCGGTGCTCCGCGACGCCGGCAAGCGCGTCGCCGTGCTCCGCCACCCGATGCCGTACGGCGATCTCGTCCGCCAGGCGGTACAGCGGTTCGAGACGTACGACGACCTGGAAGCGAACGACTGCACGATCGAGGAGCGCGAGGAGTACGAGCCGCACCTCGCCGAGGGCAACCTCGTCTTCGCCGGGATCGACTACGGCGCCATCCTCGAGCGGGCCCAGGAAGAGGCGGACGTGATCCTCTGGGACGGCGGCAACAACGACACGCCGTTCATCCACCCGGACGTGCACATCGTCGTCGTCGACCCGCACCGCGCCGGGCACGAGCGCCGCTACCACCCGGGCGAGACCAACCTGCGCATGGCCGACGTCTGCGTGATCAACAAGCTCGACTCCGCGCCCGCCGAGGGCGTCGAGGCGGTGCTCGCGTCGATCGCCGAGCTGAACCCGAACGCCGAGATCGTGCGCGCCAACTCGCCGTTCACCGTCGAGGGCGACGCCGGCGAGATCGCGGGCAAGAACGTGCTCGCGGTCGAGGACGGCCCGACGCTGACGCACGGGGACATGAAGTACGGCGCCGCGGTCTTGGCCGCACGTGCAAACGGCGCGGCCTCGCTCGTCGACCCGCGTCCGTACGCGGTCGGCTCGATCCGGGATACGTACGCCAAGTACCCGCACATGACCGAGCTCCTCCCCGCCATGGGCTACGGCGACAAGCAGACCGCCGAGCTGGGCGCGACGATCAACGGCTCGGACGCGGACGTCGTCCTCATCGGAACGCCGATCGACCTGCGGCGGATCGTGGAGATCGAAAAGCCCGCGATGCGGGTCACGTACAAGCTCGAGGAGATCGGCGAGCCGACGATCGAGAGCATCCTCGAAGGCGCGGGGGATCATCGGGAACTGACCGACCCCGAGCCGCCCCCTAGCTCGACGCCGCACAAACCGAGGCTTGTGTTGCATCACTATCGCGCCTCTGCGATCCGCCGATCGTGGCAGGAAGCCGATTTCCGGTCCGGAATCTGACTGGGTGACGAAACACAAAGTCCCCGTTCGTGCTCGGCGCCTGGTGCGCTCGGTACGCGGGCGCCGCCTGGTTCGGTGAGCGCCCCGCAGCTGACCGTCGTCGCCCTGGGCGGCAATGCACTCCTGCGCAAAGGCGAGCGCGGCACGGCCGCCGAGCAGCGCGCGAACCTCGCCGACACCTTCGCGGCGCTGGAGCCCGTCCTTCGAGCCGGCCCGGTCGTGATCACGCACGGGAACGGCCCCCAGGTCGGGAACGAGCTGCTGCGCCAGGAACTCGGTGCGAAGGAGGCGCCGCAGCTGCCGCTCTACGTCGCCGTCGCGCAGACGCAGGCCGAGGTCGGCGCGCTCGTCGCCTCGGAGCTCCCTCAGATCGCCGAGCGGCCCGTCGCCGTCCTCATGACCCGCGTCCGCGTGGCCGAGGACGATCCCGCCTTCCAGAACCCGACGAAGCCGGTCGGGCCGTTCTACGACGAGCAGCAGGCCGAGCAGCTCGAGAAGCACCGGGGCTGGGCGATGAAGGAGGACGCCGGCCGGGGCTGGCGCCGCGTCGTCGCCTCGCCGAAGCCGCTCGAGATCCTCGAGCTCGAGTCGATCCGCGCGCTCGTCGCGACCGGCGCGTCGGTCTGCGCGGTCGGCGGCGGCGGCATCCCGGTCGTCGCGCGGGAAAATCGCCACGACGGCATCGACGCCGTGATCGACAAGGATCTGGCGTCGGCGCTCCTCGCCACCGGGCTCGGCGCGACGAAGCTCCTGATCGTCACGCAGGTGGACGGCGTCTACCGCGGCTTCGGCACGGACGAGGCGGAGCGGTTCGAGACGCTCTCCCCCGGCAAGGACGACGCCCTGCTCGACGACCTGCCCGCCGGCTCGATGCGGCCGAAGCTCGAGGCCGCGTTCAACTTCACGCGGGAAACCGGCGGCGAGGTCGAGATCACGAGCGCCGAGGCGCTCACCGAAGGCCGAACGGGCACCCGGATCGTTCCGTAAGATCTCGCGACTGTGATCCCCGTCCAGCTCAAAGGCCGCGACTTCCTGCGCGTGAACGACTGGACGAGCGAGGACCTCGTCACCGTCCTCGATCTCGCCGACCGCCTCAAGGCGCGCCTGAAGCAGGGGATCTACGACAAGCACCTCGAGAACCGGACGCTCGGGATGATCTTCTCGAAGCCGTCCACGCGGACGCGCGTCAGCTTCGAGACCGGCATCTGGCAGCTCGGCGGCACCGGGCTCTACCTCTCGGCGAACGACCTCCAGCTCGGGCGCGGCGAGACGATCAAGGACACGGCGCTGGTGCTCTCGCGCTACGTCGACGGGATCATGATCCGCACGTTCAAGCAGTCGGACGTGGACCAGCTGGCGAAGCATGCGTCGATCCCGGTGATCAACGGGCTGACGGACGACTTCCACCCGTGCCAGGCGCTCGCCGACGTGATGACGATCCGCGAGCGCTTCGGCGAGCTGACCGGCGTGCGGGTCGCCTACCTCGGCGACGGCAACAACGTCTGCCACTCGCTGATGGTCGCCTGCGCCAAGCTGGGCGCGAACTTCGTCGCCGCCGTTCCCGAGGGCTACGAGCCGAGCCCCGAGGTCGTCGCCTGGGCGCGCGCGGCCGCGGATCCGTGGAACGCAACCGTGGAGATCGTCCACGACGCCGTCGCGGGCGCGGCCGGAGCCGACGTCCTCTACACCGACGTCTGGACGAGCATGGGCCAGGACGAGGAGCGCGAGAAGCGCCTCACCGATCTGAAGGGCTTCCAGATCGACCAGCGCATCCTCGGCCGGGCGTCGCAGCGCGCGATCGTCATGCACTGCCTGCCGGCGCACTACGGCGAGGAGGTCACCGAGGACGTCCTCCACGGCGAGCGCTCCGCGGCGTGGGACCAGGCCGAGAACCGCCTGCACGCGCAGAAGGCGCTGATGGCGCTTGTGATTCAGTAGGCCCGGTGGCCACGTTCGAGGAGCACGTCCGGCGCGCGATCGACTCCCTCCCGGACGACCTGCGCGAGGCGATGTCGAACGTCGCGATCCTCGTCGAGGACGAAAACCCCGAGGATCCCGACCTGTACGGGCTCTACACCGGGGTCGCGCTGACCGAGCGCACGTCGGACTACTCGGGGCTTCCCGACACGATCGAGATCTACCGCCGGCCGCTCGAGGAGGACTTCGGCGACGATCCCGCAGAGCTCGAGCACGAGATCCGCGTCACCGTGCTCCACGAGATCGGCCACCACTTCGGAATCCAAGAAGACCGCTTGCGCGAACTTGGCTGGGAGTAGATGGCCGCCTACCGCTTTCTGACCACCTGGGTGCTCGACGCGCCGCGCGATCCCGTCTGGGAGGCGATCCACGACATCGACCGCTGGCCCGAGTGGTGGCGCGGCGTTCAGTGCGTGATGGAGGAAGCCCGCGGCAACGGCGACGAGGTCGGCGCCGTGTACAGCCACCGCTGGCGCTCGATCCTCCCGTACACCGTGCGCTTCGAGGTCACGACGACCCGCGTCGAGAAGCCGGACGTGCTCGAGGGAGTCGCCCGCGGCGAGCTCGAGGGGATGGGCCGCTGGACGTTCTCCGGCGACGGCGTCACTACCGTGCACTACGAATGGGACGTCCGCACGACGAAGCCCTGGATGAACGCCGTCGCTCCGGTCGCCCGCCCGGTGTTCTCCTGGAGCCACAACACGGTCATGCGCTGGGGCGGCGAATGTCTCGCCGAGCTGCTCGGCGTCCGTCTGCTCAACCGAAGCTGAGTCTCGCCTGGCCGGCGAGCGTGGCCGCCCTCGTTGCTTTCGTCCTCGTCGGCTGCGGCCATACGGCGCGGGACCCAGCCGCGGCTACGCGGGGTGCACACGAGGTCGTCGTCATGGCCGCCGGGGACATCGCCTCGTGCGACAGCGACGGCGACGAGCAGACCGCTGCGCTCGTGGAGCGGCAGGAGCCCGACGCGGTGCTCACGCTCGGCGACAACGCCTATCCCGAGGGGAGCGCAGCGAACTTCGCCGACTGCTTCGACCCCTCCTGGGGCGCGTTCAAGGACATCACCTATCCGGTGCCGGGAAACCACGAGTACCTGACCGACGGCGCCGCCGGCTACTTCTCCTACTTCGGCGACCGCGCGAGCGCCCCGTACCGAAGCTTCGACCTCGGCGGCTGGCACATCGTGGCCCTCGACTCCCAGATCCCCACCGAGCCGGGATCACCGCAGGAGCGCTGGCTGCGCAAGGACCTCGCCCGGGACAAGCATCCCTGCGAGCTCCTCTACTGGCACAAGCCGCGCTGGTCGGGCGGCCCTCACGGCTCGGATCCCGGCGTGCAGGGACTCTGGCAGGCGGCGTACGACAACGGCGTGGATCTCGTCCTCACGGGACACGACCACGCCTATGAGCGCTTCCTGCGACTCGACGGCGCCGGCCGCCCTGAATCCGCACTCCGGCGTGCGCGAGGTGGTGGTCGGCACTGGCGGCGCGAGCCACTACGCGGTCGGCCCGGTCGAGAACCTCGCGGCCGCGGACGACTCGACCTTCGGTGTCCTCGAGCTGCGCCTACGGCAGCGTGACTACGACCTGACGTTCGTCCCGGTGGACGGCGGCAGTTTCCGCGACACGATCCGCGGCCAGGCCTGTCACCCGCGCCGCTAGCGGCGCTTCACGCGCAGAACGGCGTACATGCCCCGCTGCTTGTGGTCGGTGATCGCGCACCACACGTGGTAGCGGCCGGGAGCAAGCTTGAACGTGCGGATCGCCCGCTCGCCCGACTCGGTCTTCGGGATGGAGTAGACCGTCCTCTTGCCAAAACGCCGCAGCTTCACGTCGTGCGGATCCTCGCCGTAGTTCACGAACTCGATCTTCACCTTGCCGGTCGGAACCTTGAGCCGCGAGAGCGTGACCCAGAACTCGTCCCCGGAGATCTGCATCCGCGTCGGGAAGGCCGTCGCGGCCTCGGCCCGGCCGAACGCCGGCAGGGCGATGAGCGCCGCCAGAGCGAAGCCGATGCAGGCGAAGCGGCGCATTACGGCTTGAGGAGCGCCGGGCGGGCGAAGCCGGACGCGTTCGGGATGACCTGCGCGGCGTCGGTCGCGAACCACTGCTCGAGCAGAGCGCAGTAGAGCGAGCGGTAGTCGAACGTCGCCTTCAGGTTCCCGTCGTTGTCGAGGCCCGAGGTGAGACCGGGGAACTCGCCGAGCATCTGCCCCTTCACGCGCGAGCCGATCAAGAAGCCCATGCCCGCTGCGCCGTGGTCGGTGCCGTTGGAGCCGTTCTGCTCGGCGCGGCGGCCGAACTCGCTCCAGACCTGGACGAGGACGCGGTCGGCGATGCCGCGCGCCTCCAGGTCGCGCTGGAACGCGTTCAGCGAGGCTGCGGTGAGCGCGAGCGAGTTGGAGAGCTCGGTGGGCTGGTCGGCGTGCGTGTCGTACATGCCGGGCGCGCTCACCGAGACGCAGCGAAGCGGCAGCCCAGCGTGGATCAGCGCGGCCAGGCCGGCCAGGCGCTCCGGGAACGGGTCGTTGCCCGTCGGGTACGTGACGGGGGTGCCGAACTCGCCGTCCTCGAACGGCTTGAGCTGGTTGCGAAGCTGCGCGGCCTGGCGGGTGACCTTGGCCACCTTGGTCGCCGCGGGATCCGTGCCGCCCCTGAACGTGCCGAGCGCGTCGAGCATGCGTCCCTCGACGTCGCCCCAGACGCCGGCGCCCCAGTAGTCGTACTCGTCCACCTTGCTCACGGCCGCGATGGGCACCTTGGCCGACGCGAGCGCAGGCGCGAGCGAGTAGGAGAGCGCGAGCCCCTGCAGCGGGTTGTCCATCGACCCGGCGACATCGAGGTAGCGGCCCATCCAGCCGGTGCGCAGGCCGACGTTCGTGGCGCCGACCTCCCAGTAGTGGCGGGACGTGAAGTGCGACTGGTCGGCGTTCGTGTAGCCGATCGCCGGCATGACCGAGACCTTGCCCTCGCCGTGGAGCTGCGCCAGCGGCGCGAGCGACGGATGCCAGTGGAGGCTCGTGTCCTCGGAGAAGACCTGGCCCTGGTCGGCCGGAAGCGCGAGACCCGGGCGGAGCTGCTGGTAGGTCGCGTTCCCCGCGGGGAAGAGCATCGAGAGCGAATCGGCGCCGCCCTCGAGGAAGACCGAGACGAGAATCGGGTTGGTCGCGGTCTGCGCGTTCGCGATGCCCGACTCGAAGAGCCCGAGCGGCAGCTTGCCGGCGCCGTAGACGGCGAACGCGAGCCCGGCGGCGCGCAGGAGGAAGCTGGCGCGATCCAGTCCGGACCCGGCCGGAAGCGGCATGCCCGGCTCGATCATGGGCAGGCCGTTCCCCGCGGTCGCGACCGACTTCCGCACGAAGGCGGAACGGGAGAACTCGTTGCAGGAACAGGAGGACATCAGCAGGTCTGGTAGTCGGGGGAGACGGCGACGAGCAAGCGCAGCGCGTTCACGATCAGCACCGGGTAGGTCTCTTTCTTCCAGTTCTGGTCGGCATCGGACATGGCCGCCTTGACGAATCCCTTGAGCGCGTTCCGGCCGTTGCTCGTGATCGTCGGGTTGCCCCAGAACGCGAGCGCGCGGGTGACGAGCTTCTCCGGATCGGCCGGGAGCTTCCCGGTCCACTTGTCCGTGTCGAGCACGTAGGGGTACGCCGCGTAGTTCGCGGCCGTCCAGCGTCCGCGCAGCGTCGAGGTGTCGAGCCAGCGGTCGTCCTCCCAGCCGGCGACGTTGGGCGGGAAGAAGAGGCGCTGCCCGTCGAGGTCGGCGATCCAGGCCCAGGACTCGGTGTCGACGCCGCGCCGAAGCGCGCGATGCATGCCGGCGACCTGGACGACGGGGGGCTTCATCATGCGCGGCCCCTTGTAGAAGGTCGGGTGCCTCAGGATCGCGGAGACGACCGGGCGCACCTTGTAGCCGTTCTTCTTGTAGATCGCGGTCAGTTGGGCGACGGTCGTCTTCGACGGCGTCGTCGGGATGAAGTAGCTCCAGAGCTTCGTGACGAAGAACGACGCGTGCTTCGGGTTCTGGATGCAGAGCCGGCAGGCGTCCTGCCAGTCGTAGTTGCCCTTCTTCCCGAACACGGTCTTCTGCCCGGTGTCGTGGCGGTTCGGGTCGTAGCGGAAGTTGACGTCGCCCTCGCCTTCCTGCCAGTCGTTGCGCCAGCCGGTCAGCGCGCGCGCCTGCTCGCGGACGTCGTCCTCGGTGTAGCCGCGGCCGGCGCCGAGGGTGAAGAGCTCCATCACCTCGCGCGCGTAGTTCTCGTTCGGGCTCCACTTCGTGTTCTGAGTCCCGTTCAGCCAGATCAGCATCGCCGGGTCCTTGGTGACGTTCAGGAGCAGCGTCTGGAACGACCCGAGCGCGTTGCGGCGAAAGAGCGAGTTCTGGTTCAGCATCCATTTCTGCGAGCCGACGCCGGAGTTCGACGTGGCGAACCAGTCGTGCCAGACGAGCGTCATCCGCTCGACGAGCGGCTGGTTCGAGCGCACCATCCGGTCGAGCCACCAGAGGTGGTCGTGGCCCCAGGCGTCCTTGGGCGCGATCGGCGCCCCGTCTTCGTCACGTGGCGACGGGCCGTAGAGCCGCGCCTTCGGCGGGTAGACGAGGTCGTGGACGGCCTTCGTCATCCCCTTCTTCGCGACCTTCGCGGCCTCGCCCGGCTTCGGCCCGAAGCCGGCACGCCAAAGCAGTCGCTCGGCCTGGGCCTTCTTGAATGGGCCCGAGTAGACGGGGATGCGGCTTCCCACGTTCGTATTCAGCCTGAAGGGAAGGCCGGACGCATCCCCTTTTTCGGGATGATTAGTGCGTTGCGGCGGCGGGCTCGCCGTGCGGTTCCGGCTCGGCGTGGTGCTCCTGCAGCGCCATCGAGGGGCGCAGGAGGAACGCACCGATCGCGGCCGCGGCGAACGCGAAGATCGCGCCGACGAGGAACGCCGCGTGGTAGCCGCCCGTGAGCGCCTCGAGCGTTCCGCTGCCGTCCGCGGCGAGCGTCTCCGTGCGCGAGGCCGCCAGGCTGGCGAGCACCGCGAGCCCGAGCGCGCCTCCCATGAGGAACGACGTGTTCACGAGGCCCGATGCAAGCCCGGCGTCGCCCGGCTCCACGTCGCCCATCGCGGCGAGGAGCACCGGGTTGAACGCGAGGCCGGCGCCGAAGCCGAGCAGGATCATGCTCGGAAGCACGTCCTGGACGTAGTTCCCGTCGACGGGCGCGCGCGCGAGGAGCAAGAGGCCGAACCCGGCGAACGTGAGCCCGATTCCGAGCGGCCGCCGGATCCCGTAGCGCATGACGATCTTCGCCGACAGGCCGACGGAGAACGCCCCCATGATCAGGTTCCCAGGAAGGAATCCGAGACCGACCTGAAGCGGGCTGTAGCCGAGCACGAGCTGCAGGTAGAGCGCCGAAAGGAAGAACCAGGCGAACATCGCTGCCGCCCAGAGGACGCCGACGATGTTCGAGATCTTGAGGTTGCGGAGCTTGAAGAGCCAGAGCGGCACGAGCGGGTGCGCGACGCGCGACTCGACGAGGATGAAGACGCCCATCAGCACCGCGGAGACGGCGAGCATCCCGAGGGTCTGGAACGTGCCCCAGCCGACCTCGTTGCCGTTCACGATCGCGTAGACGGCGAGCATGAGCGAGACGGTGATGAGCACAGCGCCGGTCACGTCCAGCCGGCGATCGGCCGCGAGACCCTTCGCCGCCGGCAGCAGGCGGAACGACAGCGCGACGACGGCCACGCCGATCGGGATGTTGACGAGGAAGATCCAGTGCCAGTCGAGCAGGTCGGTGAGGATGCCGCCCGCGACGACGCCGATCGAGCCTCCTCCGGCCGCGATGAAGCCGATCACGCCCATCGCCTTGGCGCGGTCGGCAGGCTCGGTGAAGAGCGTCATGGTGAGCGAGAGCGCGACGGCCGAGACGACGGCGCCGCCGAGCCCCTGGATCGCGCGGGCGCCGATCAGGAACTCCTGCGAGGTCGCGAGCCCGCACGCGGCCGAGGCCACGGTGAAGAGCGAGATCCCGATGATGAAGAGCTTGCGGTGCCCGTAGAGGTCACCGAGCCGGCCGCCCAGGAGCAGAAAGCCTCCGAACGTGAGCAGGTAGGCGTTGACGACCCAGGCGAGCGAGCTCTCGGTGAACCCGAGGTCCTCGCGGATCGACGGCAGCGCGACGTTCACGATCGTCGTGTCGAGGACGATCATCAGGTTCCCCGCGCAGAGAACGAAGAGGGCAAACCAGCGCGTGCGGCCGTCGAGACTCATCGGCGATCCTTTCGGTTGGGCAAGCGGGCCATGGTACGGGAACGGACCTAGGCCGCACCCTCGTAAATTTCGACAATTTCGGCGAGCGACTTCCCTGGGAGACCCACGGGATCGCCTTCGAGCATGCGGCGCATGAAAACCAGGCACATGCCCCAGCCGCTGAGGTAATCCGGGGCGGTCCCGACCTTGTCCGGCGCGACAGTGTGGCTCACGCGGAGCCGGGTTCCGTCGCCGTCGGGTGAGAGCTCCCAGAGGACGATCGTCTCGGCACTCCCGTCGAGCGTGTGCTCGAGGAGGCGCGGCGGCTCGATGCGGAGGATCCTGTCCTCGGTGACGAGCGGCTCGTCGGGCGAGCGCGCCGAGATCTCGTCTGCGACCTCGGGCACCCAGCGAATGACGTAGCTGCCGCCTTCGCGGAGATCGATCTGGGCCTCGACCATGCCGCACCACCATTCGACGACCTGGGTCGGGATCGGTAATCGCCTCCCAGACTCGCTCCACCGGGTGGTTGAAGGAGCGCTCCAGCCGAACGACCGTGCGGCCGTCGACCTGCTCCAGAACGTCAGGCGTCATTTCCCCTCCCTGCCGATGTCGTCGAGATGCCGTTCGAGCGCGTCGAGCCGGTCCTCCCAGAGCTTTCTGTACGGCGCGATCCAGTCGTCGATCTCGTGCAGCGGCTCGGCGCGAACGCTGTAGAGCCGCCGCTGCGCGTCCTGCCTGACCTGCACGAGCCCGGCCTCCCGGAGCACCCGAAGGTGCTTGGACACACCGGGCTGGCTGATCCGCAAGCCGCTTGACGAGATCGCCGACGGAGCGCTCCCCGTCGAGGATCAAATCGAGGATCCGGCGTCGCGTGGGCTCGGCAAGAACGTCGAAGGTCGTCGCAGTCATTGCTGCAACATACACGCCAGGCTATATAACCGTCAAGGAATTCTAGTGGAGCGTACCGGGATCGAACCGGTGACCTCCGGCTTGCAAAGCCGGCGCTCTCCCAGCTGAGCTAACGCCCCTTCGCGTCTAAGCGTAGCCGCTCCGAATGGGGATCCGACACGAAACCGGTGGCCGGACTTGCGTCGGCTAGTTCAGCGCGACACGCGTGACGGGGACGCGGATTCGGTAGCGCGTCTCGTCCGCCCGCTCCTCGAGCCAGGTGGCTTCGTCGCCGGAGGAGGTCACGACGACGACCTCGTCGGCGGGCCACTCCCGCAGGGCGTCTTCGATCGCCTGCACGGGATCCGGGTCGCCTACGTCCGCCTCGGCGGCATGAGGAACGGCGTTGGCCGTCTGCACCGCGGTCGTCGCGGCCTCGCGCCGGGCCTCGTCCTCGTCGTTCGTGAGCCAGTCGAGACGGGACAGCTTCGCGGCCGGCGCGACCACCTTGATCTCATCCGAACCGGGGTCCACGCCGATGCTCTCGAGCTGGTCGTCCTCGAGCCGAACGGTCGAAACCACGAGCACACGGCGGGCCATCGCCCAGGGATTACCGCGTTCGAGTGACCCCAAACCAGGCAGGAAGCCGTGTGGCTCACTCGAACGGGAGGTTGAGGATTCGGCGCTGCGGGCCGAAATGAAGGGCAAGAGCCCCTGCCGAAACGAGGAACCATGCGCCCCATTACTGCCGCCGCCACAGTTTTTGCGACCGCGCTCGTCTTTGCGGGCACGGCTGCTGCCGACGTGATCCCCGAGACCGGCTACCTCGTCTTCAAGGAGACGCGCGGGCCGTCCGTCACCGAAGTCCACGCGAAGGGCACCGGAAATCTCGTCTACAGCGGGATGTCGATGAAGAAGCACGGGCGCAGGAGCAACGCGCCGGAGTGCAACGACGGGGCGTTCGTCCTCGCGGGCACGCAGTGGGATCGCGACCCCAAGTACTACGTGAACGGCTGGAGCGCCCCGCGTTACCTGAACGACTGGAAGGCGTTCTGGGACGTCGTCACCGCCGGTGACGCATGGGACAGCCCGTTCCGCACCGACTGCCGCACGCCCAAGGGCAAGAACAAGTTCGAGATCCGCTCCGGCGGCCTCACCAACCGGCACGCGACGCTCGTCACCGAGCTCGAGTCGGACGGCAAGAACGTCGTCTCGTTCGAGGATCTCACCGACACGTGGTGCGACGGCGCGGTGGCTTGCACGATCATCGACTACGACGAGGACGGGATCATCGAGGCGGACATCGCCTTCGAGACCAACCTCAAGCGCATCACCGGGTTCGACGACTTCTGGACGACCACCGACCGCACGTGGTTCGGCGAGACGAGCGGTCGCCTGGCGGTCTCCGATGTCGCCACGCACGAGTTCGGGCACTTCGCGGGGCTCGACCACGCGGTCGACTCGCCCACGCTGACGATGTACCCGTGGATGCACGACGGGGACGACACGCTCGGCCTCGGCGACATGCTCGGGATGCTCGAGCTGTACTAGGCCCGGCCTAGAGATCTAGAGACGTCGCAACGGGCGCCGGATGAAACCGGCGCCCGTTTTGTTGCTCAGTCTCCCCAGTCGAAGTCGCGGGAGCGGCCCCAGAAGCTGTCCTCACTGGACTCCTCAGCTGCGGTGTCCTCGGACTGCACGGGCCACGCGAGCACCGTCTCCGCCTGGAGATCGGGCTGGCTCCCATCGAGCGTTTCTTCGATGCGGGCTTGTTCTTCGGTCTTGAAGAGCGGGTGATTTTCGAACGGATCGTTTACCTGGTAGCGGCTCAACGGCATGTTGGCGTCGAGACCGGAATTTCTTCGTTTCAACTCCAGGTGATCCTCGATCACTCGGGCGAACGCGGTGTCCACTCACGTACCTCCGTGGTCGGGGGGTTTGCCTGCGAAGCAGAGGATTCTAGACGACTCGGGTAGACGGCGCGAACCGGAACCCGCTCAAAACTGTGTATGCGTGCGGGCCGGGGTCTCGCCGGCGCCGGCGACGGACACGCGGTTCTTGCCTTCGGCCTTCGCACGGTAGAGCGCCTGGTCGGCGGCCGCGAAGAGCTCTCCCTCGGTCGCCGCTTCGGGATAGGCGGCGACGCCGAAGCTCGCCGTGACGGTCAGAAGCGCGCCGGGGAACGTCTCGATCGCGAACTCCGCCATGCGGACCCGGATCCGCTCGGCGACGAGCTCGGCGCCGTCCAGATCCGTGCCGGGAAGGAGCAGCGCGAACTCCTCGCCGCCGTAGCGGGCGGCCGTATCGATGTCGCGGACGGTCTCCTCGAGCACCTTGGCGAATGCCCGCAGGACGTCGTCCCCGGCCAGGTGGCCGTGGCGGTCGTTGACGCTCTTGAAGTCGTCGAGGTCGGCGACCACGAGCGCGAGCGGGCCGCCGTAGCGCTGGACGCGCGAAAGCTCCTCAGAGAGGCGGTCCTGGAACTGGCGGCGGTTCGGCAGCTCGGTGAGGCCGTCGGTCGCGGCCTCGAGCTCGAGGCGCGAATGCGCGCTCGCGTGGTCGAGAGCGGTGCGCGCCTGCGCGGCGAGCCAGTACGCCAGCTCGCGGGCCTCGTCCGAGAAGTCGGAGCCCACGGGCGTGAGCAGCAGCACGCGCGTCTCGTCGCCCTCGCTCGTCAGCGGGATCTCGAGCGGCTCGCCGCCCTCGCCGGGGGTTCCGGTGCGTGCGATCTCGGCTTCGCCCTCGATGAGGACTCCGCCCGCCGCGCCGGTCGCCTCGACGATCGACTCGAGGATGAACGGGCCGAGGAAGTACGGGTTGGTGGTCGCGGCGAGCGCCTCGCCGAAGCGAGCGATCGCGTCACGCGTACGCCCGCGCTCCCACGCGAGCTCCTCGAGACGCGACTCGAGGTGCGAGGCCATCTCGTTGAACGCGACGCCGAGGCTCGCGAACTCGTCGCGGCCGCGCACGGGGACGCGAGAGGCGAAGTCGCCCTCGGCGATCGAGCCCGCGGCGTCGTTCAGCTCCTTCAGGGAGCGGACGATCGTGCGGCCGAGGATGTACGCAAGGCTTCCGGCGATGAGCAGCGCCGCGGCGGCGAGCAGCAGCATGCGGCGCCGAAGCGTCGCGGCCTGCTCCTCGATGTCCGCCTTGGGCGTGAGGACGGACAGGACCGTTCCCGGACCGCCCTGGACGAGCTCGGTCGAGACGGCGCGGTACGTCGTCCCGTCCAGCTCCACGTCGCCCGAACCGTCCAGCGGGGACATCGCCTCGCCGAAACCGCCGGGGCCGACGACCGTGCGGCCGCCGACGACGAGCGCGAGCTGGTCGTTCGCGCCGAACGCCGGGTTGGCATGCAGGCTGGCGAGCAGCTCGTCGTCGAGCGGGATGGCGACGACGACGCGGCCGAGTGTCTGGCCGTTCTCGTCGACCACGGTCGCGAAGCGACGGACGCTCAGCTCGGGCGGCGGCGAGCCGGCGATCACCTGGCCGTCGACGACGAGCGACGCGCCCGGGACCTCGCGGTAGAGGCGCGCGAGCGCGCGGCGGTTCGGAAGCTCGAGCGACTGCTGGAATCCAGTCGCGCGCGCGAGAGACTCGGCGGTCTGGCCGGCGCGATCGACCCGGTCGGAGAAGGCTCCGACGGCGATCCGCAGCGAGCCGTTCAGGCGCGCGTCGGCGCGTCCCGTCTCACCGCTCGTCGCGACCTCGGAGAACGCCCAGACGGCCCCGAGCATCGGGAGAAGCGAGAGCAGCAAAAAGTACGCAGCAAGCCGAAACTTGAAGCTGCCGAACCGCTTATCGAGCCACGCCGCCAAGAACCCCATAGCTTTCGCTTCTATCGACCCCCGGGCAACCCCCCTTTAGAGGGATACCTCGTACGAGTTGCGTCGTAACGAAGCGTTAAAAGATCGGGCGCTCGGTTACGACCGCGATGACCATGCCGAAGAACCAGAAAAGTGTGACCAATAGCACGGAGATTGCGATGAATCGCTTCTGCGTGCCACCGAGCGCGGCGGCGATCAGGACGACCAGCATCGCGACCGGGCCGACCCGGCCGGGATACCAGACGAGGGCGATCGCTCCGGCCGCGAGCGCAATGGCTGCGAGGAGCCCGGCGACGGTGTCGGCGGCCGTCTCCTCCGGCCGGCTGCGGCTCTCGTCGGCGGCCATCTAGCGGACCTCCGAGGTGCGCGCCGGCGCGGTTCGCGCCGAGCGGCGCGCAGGCTTTCTGTCCGGGCCGCGGTGCGGCTGCATCGTGGGGCGATGCGGCGGCAGTCCGCTCCCGCCGTCGGATCCGGCGTCCCCTGACGAGTCGGCGAAGCCGTCCGGCGGATCCTTGACGGCCCACCAGATGACCCACGCGAGGTAGAGGACGGGAATCTTCAGGATCACGAGGAACCAGACCGTGTACCAAACCACCGGCGAAGTGTAACCCGCCCTGTGGCCGGGCTACCGCGGCGAGGGAGGCCGCAGCACGGCGAACTGGTCGGTCACCTCGAGCGTTCCGGCGCGGAAGCGGAACACGGCCGCCGGGCGCCCGCCGGCCCGTCCGGGAATCCGCTGCTCGCCGGTCGGCTCGAGGAGACGGCGGCGCACCAGCACGCGCTGGAGATTTGTCGCCGAGACGTCGTGGCCGAGCGCGGCGCGGTAGAGCGTGCGCAGCTCAGAGATCGTGAAGGTCGGCGGCGCGAGCGCGAACCCGATGTTCGTGTACGAGAGCTTCGCCCGAAGGCGTTCTCGCCCAGCCAGTGCGATCGAACCGTGGTCGAACGCCGCGTCGGGGATCGCCGCCACCGGATGCCACGCCGTGTCCTCGGGGATCTCCGGGTCGACGTGCGCCGGCACGAGGCCGACGAACGCCGTCGCGACCACCCAGTCCTCCGGATGCCGGTCGGGCTCGCTCCGCGTCTCCAGCTGCTCCAGGTGAGAGAGCTCCTGCACGTCCACCTTCGCGGCCAGATGCCGGCGAATCGAGTCCTCGAGCGTCTCGCCCGGGTCGAGGAACCCGCCCGGAAGCGACCAGGCGCCGCGGAACGGGTCGCGCGCCCGCTGCCAGAGGAGCACCTGCAGCTCGCCGTCCCGCACCTGGAGCACGACGGCCAGGGCTTCCTGGCTCGGACGATCGTGTGTGGTAGACTTCGCCATAGGTTTTCGCTCGTCAGTCGTAAACTTACCACGGAGGATGAATCAATGAAGGCGCTCATCATCGTCGACATGCTCAACGACTTCGTCGACGGCAAGCTCGCCAACCCGCGGGCACAGCAGATCGTCGAGCCGCTGGCACGGCTCCTCGACCACGCCCGCGAGGACGGCTGGGTCGTCGTCTTCTCCAACGACGCACACACCCCCGAGGATCCGGAGATGAAGATCTGGGGCGAGCACGGCATGGCGGGAACGCCGGGCGCGCAGGTCATCCCCCAGCTCGCTCCGCGTGAAGGCGAGATCATCTCGGACAAGCGCCACTACGGCGCATTCGACGAGACCGGGCTCACCGAGCAGCTTCGCGAGCGCGGCGTGGACGAGGTCGTCATCACCGGACAGCACACGCACATCTGCGTGCGCCATTCGTCCTACGGCGCACTGCGCAACGGTTTCGAAGTGACCGTGCCTTCCGACGCGGTCTGCGCGTTCGAGGGCGTCGACGAGGACGACGCCCTCGAGTACTTGAAGATGGCCTACGGCGCGAACGTCACCACCGTCGACGAGCTCGTCGGCGCTGCGGTCGCCGCCTAGACGTCTCCGCTTCGACACGGCGGTGGGTTCTGCAGCGGGATCCACCGCCGAGTCGAGTAGCCTCATCTGGATGAGACGCTTCCTCTGGCTGGCTCTCGTCCCCCTGGCCCTGGCCGCGTGCGGCGGCGATTCGAAGGACACGCCGACCGCCGCGGTGACCGGCGGCGACAACACGGAGCGTGCCGCGTACATCGCCGAGGCCGACGCAGCCTGCGCGGCGTTTCCGGCGCAGCATCCCGAGCTCACGAAGAGCATGCAGCGCATCGACGGGATCACGCTCGACAGTCCCGAGTCGTTCGAGACGCTGGCCGACCACTTCGAGCTCGTCCACGAGGTTGCCGCCGACTTCGCCGAGACGTTCGAGAGCATCGAGCCGCCCGTCGAGGACCGGCCGCAGATCGACGAGCTGAACATCACGAACCACCAGGCGCTCGACCTCCTGCCGAAGATCGTCGCCGGGCTGCGGAGCGGGACCAACCCGACCGCGGTCGCAACGGAGTACGGCCAGAAGCTCGCCAAGGCCGATCAGCTCGCGGCCGCCTACGGCTTCCAGAGCTGCGCACGCGTGTCTTCCGGCCTGCAGTAGCCCGTACGCTGACCCGATGAACCGGCTCGCGGGCGAGACGAGCCCGTACCTCCTCCAGCACGCCGAGAACCCGGTCGACTGGTACCCGTGGGGCGACGAGGCCTTCGCGCGCGCACGCGAGAACGACCTGCCGATCCTCCTGTCCGTCGGCTACGCCGCCTGCCACTGGTGCCACGTCATGGAGCACGAGTCCTTCGAGGACGCCGAGACCGCGGCGCTCATGAACGAGCGGTTCGTCTCCGTGAAGGTCGACCGCGAGGAGCGCCCCGACGTGGACGGGCTGTACATGGAGGCGGTGCTGGCGCTCGCGGGCCACGGCGGCTGGCCGATGACCGTGTTCCTCGATCCGGAGGGACGGCCGTTCTTCGGCGGCACGTACTACCCGCCCGAGCCGCGGCACGGGATGCCGAGCTTTCGCCAGGTGCTGCTCGCGGTCTCGGACGCGTTCGCGAACCGGCGCGGAGATCTCGACCGGCAGGCCCAGGTTCTGACGCAGGCGATCCAGGAGGCCGCGCGCCAGGCACCGTCCTCGGAGCCGCTCACGGCGTCGATTCTCTCCGGAGCCGTCCGTTCGCTCGAGCGCTCGTTCGACCCGGAGAACGGCGGGTTCGGGCACGCGCCCAAGTTCCCGCCCGCCTCGACGCTCGAGTTCCTCTTCCGCGACGGGTCGGACGAAGCGCTCGGGATGGCCCGCGCGACCCTCGACGGAATGGCCGCCGGCGGGATGTACGACCTCGTCGGCGGCGGCTTCCATCGTTACTCGGTGGACGCGTTCTGGCTCGTCCCCCACTTCGAGAAGATGCTCTACGACAACGCGCTGCTCGCCTCCGCCTACCTCCATTCGTGGGCGCTCGCCGGCGAGGAGCGCGATCGCCGGATCGTCGAGGAGACGCTCGACTACATGGTGCGCGAGCTGCGGCTTCCGGACGGCGGGTTCGCCTCGGCGCAGGATGCGGACACCGACGGCGTCGAGGGAACGACCTACACGTGGACGGAGGCCGAGATCGAGGCGGTGCTCGGCGAGCCGCACGCCGACTGGCTCCTGCCCTTCGAGCACGGACGCTCGATCCTGCGCGCCGAGATTCCCGGCGAGGCCCGCGCAGCGCTTCTCGCGGCACGTGATTTGCGTCCGCAGCCGGCGCGTGACGACAAGGTGCTGGCAGCGTGGAACGGGCTCGCGCTCGCCGCCTTCGCCGAGGCCGGGCGCCGGCTCGATCGCGCCGACTACCTCGACGTCGCGAACGCGCTCGCGGACTTCCTGCTCGGGCCGCTCAGCCGCGACGGGCGGCTGCTTCGGTCCTGGCGCGACGGCGTGGCGAAGATCGACGGCTACCTCGAGGACTACGCGAACGTGGCGAACGGGCTGCTCGAGCTGTACACGGCCACCGGAGACCCGCGCCGGCTCGACGAGGCGCGCCGGCTCGCTCTCCTGGCCGTCGAGCTCTTCGAGGACCCGCTCCACGGCGGCTTCTTCGTCGTGCCCGAGGACACGAGCCTCGTCGCCCGGCGCAAGGAGCTCGACGACAACCCGACTCCGTCGGGGAACGCCATGCTCGCGACCGTGCTGCTCCGGCTGGCCCGGCTCTTCGGCGACGACGAGCTCGAGCGGAAGGCCGTCGGCGTGCTGCGCCTCGCCCACCCGCTGCTCGTGCAGGCGCCCGCGGCGGTGGGACAGCTTCTCTGCGTGCTCGACTTCCACCTGGCGCCGCCGCGCGAGATCGCGATCGTCGGCTCAGACGACGCCCTGCGGCGGGCGGTGCTCGCCGAGTTCGCGCCCAACACCGTGTACGCGTTCGCGCCGGGGCCGGACGACTCGGTCCCTCTCCTCCAAGGGAAGGAGCTCGTGGACGGACGCGCGGCCGTCTATGTCTGCGAGCGCTTCGCCTGCCAGGCGCCCGTGACCGCCTGGCCTTAGGTCATTGACTTCGTATCGCTGGATTGCTATATAGCGTCCATGCGATACACAAACGCGGTTCAGGACGTCGGCTACACCCCGTTCCCGAACATGCAGTCGCGGAATGCGGTGCAGGCCCGCTTCGAAGTTCCCACCCTCGTCCGGATGCTTCAACTGCCGTCCGGAGGCGACATCCTCGAGGTCGGCTGCGGTCGCGGGATCGCGCTCGGGCCGCTCGCCGAGCTCTGCCGGCCGCGCTCGCTGACCGGGCTCGACATCGAGATGGATCTCCTCGCCGAGGCGCGATTCGCGGCGCCGCAGGCCGCGCTCGTCCACGGGGATGTGCGCCGTCTCCCGTTCGTGACAGACTCGTTCGACCTGATTGTGGATTTCGGCACTTGCTACCACGTTGCCGATGCGGATGCGGCTCTCGGCGAGATCGAGCGAGTGCTGCGCCCCGGCGGTCTCTTCGTCCACGAAACGCCGGTCGCGCAGCTCTGCGCGCATCCGGTTCGCACCTCGCGGCGCTCGCTTCCCTGGGATGCCGCGCCGTCGTTGCGCCCGGCTCGCAGCGCACTGCTCTGGGCCGCCCGAATGAAGGAGGAGCCCGGTGTCTGACGTCCACACCAGGATCGACGAGCTCGAGGCGAAGCTCCACGCGCTCGAGGCCGAGCTGGCCGAGCTGCGTCACGAGGTCGCGCCTGCACCGGTCGCGCCTGCGCCAGTCGCTCCAGCACCGGTAGCACCGCCCGCGCCGACACCCCCGCGCCCCGTTCAGCCGCCGGCCGCCCCGGTCTACGCGACTTCGGGCGCTCCCTCACAGCCGCGCCCCGCCTCGCCGCCCCCCACGCGACGCGCGCCGAGCAAGCCGCGCATCGAGCTGCCCGACGTCGATTTCTCGACGTTCGTCGGCGCCCGCGGGCTCGCCTCGGTCGGCGGCGCCGTGACCGTCCTCGGGATCGTCTTCTTCTTCGTCCTGGCCGTGAACCGCGGGTGGGTCAGCGAAGAGCTGCGCGTGGCGCTCGGCGCGATCGCCTCGATGGCGCTCTACGCCGCAGCCTGGTGGATTCACCGCCGCTACGGGAACCTGCAGGCGGCGCTCGGCGCGGCCGGCGCAGGGATCGCGGGCGCCTACGTGACGCTCTTCGCCGCGACCGGGATGTACGACCTCATCTCGGAGCCCGCTGCGCTCGTCGCCTCCGCGCTCGTGGCAGCGGTCGGCGTCTGGACGGCGTTTCGCTGGAACAGCGAACTGACCGCGCTGCTCGGCCTGGTCGGCGCGATGGTCGGGCCCGCGATCATCGAAGGAATCGAGCCGTCGTCCGTCGGCGCGCTCTACGTCGCCGCCGGGCTCGCTGCGGCCATCGTCGTCGGAAACCGGCGCGGCTGGTTCGCGACGCTCGCCGCCGCGGGCGCGATCGGTCTCTTCGAAGGCGCCGCGCTCCAGAACACGCACGATCCCGGCGCGTCGACATCTGCGGCGCTCCTCGCAGGCCTGTACGTCCTCCTCTTCCTGGCCGGGTCGCTTCTGACGCGGGGAAACCGCGAGTTCGCCGGCCTGCTCCGGGCCGGTTTCCTCGGCATCAGCGTCGTCGGCTCGCTCTGGATGGTCTCGACCTTCGGCGACCCGAGCCCACCGGACGGATCGGTCGCCGTGGTCGTCGCCATCTGGCTCGCCTATCTCGTCGCCGGCATCGCGCTTCAGCTGGAGGCGCGGCGACCGAAGCTCCTGCGGACGGCCACCTCGATGATCCTCGCCGGGGTCGGCCTCGCCTTCTTCGCGGCTATCTCCGTCTTCGATCCCTCCGAGAAGAACACCGGCTGGGCGCTGCTCGTCGTCTCGGCGGTGACCGCCGCCCCGATCCTGCTCGGGCTGCGGATCCGCGGCCAGCGGAACCTCTGGACGCTGCTCTGGGCGGCGTCGCTCGCCGTGCTCGCCGTCGCCCTCGGCTACCTCCTCGGCGGCGAAGGTCTCGTCCTCGCCTGGTCGGCCCAGGCGGCGTTGGCCGCATGCGTGGCGGTGTTCGCCCGGGAGGAGCGCCTGCAGCTCGCCGGGGCCGGCTACCTGGGTCTCGCGATCGCGCACACGCTGGCGTACGACGCCCGGCCCGACGACCTGTTCGAGCGCTTCTCCACGTTCGCCCTCGCGCCGATCCTCTACGTCGCGCTCGGCGGCGCCGTCGCGGCCGTGGCGCTGTACCGGGGGAAGCTGCGCCCGAGCTGGGGTCCGTTCGCCGCAGGCGTTGCCGGCGGTGCGGCAGCGGTCTATGCCGGATCGTTCTTCCTCCTCGACACGCTCACGTTCCAGCGTGCCGAGGCGGCGATCACCGCCTGGTGGGCGGCCGCCGGGCTCGTCGTCCTCGTCGCCGCGCTCTGGCGCCGCTCGCCGCTCATGCACTGGGCCTCGCTGGCGCTCTTCAGCGCCGCGGCAGCGAAGCTCGCCGCCTTCGACCTCGCCGAGCTCGACGTCCACTACAGCGGCTGGTCGCTCCTCGGCTTCGGACTGATCGTGCTCTGCGCCGGCTACGCGGAAGGCCGGGCCGGGTGGCTCGTGCTCCCCGCAATCGATCGTGCGCGCCTGAACGGGATCGCGACCGTCTTCCTGCCGCTGAGCGCGATCGCGGCCGGGTTCGGACTGGTGCGGCTCCTCGACGGCGAGATCGCGGGCGATCGACGCGCAGGGTCTCGCGATCGTGGCGCTCGGCGCCGTGTACGGGATCCTCGCCGTGACCACGTTCGGGCGGACGTACCAGCGCGATCTCACGACGTTGCTCTGGTCGCTCGGCGCCGCCGTGGCCGCGATCGGGTTCGCGGAGAACCTGCTCTCAGCGCCCTGGCTCGTGCTCGCCTGGTCGGCGCTCGGCGTCGGGCTCGCCTGGCTCGGCGCGCGGACGCGGGACGAACGCTTCTTCTACGGCGCGGCGACGCTCGTCGGCTACGCGCTCCTCTACACGTTCCAGTTCGAAACGCCGCCGGACACGCTCGTCCGCGTCAGCGCGACGCCGGCCGAGGGGCTGCTCTCGCTCGTCTTCGCCGGGCTCGGGGTCGTCGGCCTGGCGCTGTGCCTCCCGGCGCCGTTCCGGCGGATCGCGGTCTGGGTCGCCGGCGCGGTGGGGCTCTTCGCGGGCTCGCTCGCCATCCTCGCGCTGTTCGAGTGGCCGGCCGGGAACACGCAGGACGCGATCGACGCGGCGTTCCAGCGCGGGCACACGGCGGTCAGCGCGGCCTGGGTTCTCGTCGGGCTGACGCTCCTCGCGCTCGGCCTCGCCCGCGGACGCCGTTCGCTGCGGCTCGGCGGCCTCGTCCTCTTCGGGCTCGCCCTCGTGAAGATCTTCGCGTACGACCTCGCGAACCTGAGCTCGCTCGCGCGGGCGTTCTCGTTCCTCGTCGTCGGCGCCGTGCTGCTCGCCGCGGCCCTCATCTACCAGCGGCTGGCGGAGACTAGTTCGAGAGGTACTGCTCGGCCGGAATGAGCGCGGCGCGCGCAGCGTCGGCCGCGTTCACGATCGCCGTCACGTCGGCCGGGCCCAGGTCGTCGAACCGGCGGTAGCCCGCCTGCGCCTTCAGCGACTCGACCGTCGTGAAGAGCGTCTCGATCGCGGAGTCGACCTCGCCGGCCAGCGCCTCGTCCTCGGCGGCAACGAGCGGGCGCAGCATCCGCCAGGCGGCATTCGCTGTCTTGGCGTTGCCGGATGCGGCCGCGAGGTTCTGAAGCGAGTACTTCTCCTCCTCGGGCGCCATGTTCGTCGCCACCCGCTGGAGCGCCACGTTCAGGTCGGTGAGGATCCACGCCGGGTCGATCTCGAGCGTGTCGATGCTGTCCTGGATCTGCTTCGCGTCGGCCGCGAGCCGCGGGCCCGTCTCCTCGGTCCCCCCGGTCATCCCGGTGTCGAAGATCGTCTTCTCGATCTGATGGAACCCGCGCCAGTCGGCAGCGGGGACGGCACCTTCACGCGCGTTCATGTCGGTGTCGAGCCCGAGGCGGACGGCGATCGGCTGCAGGCGCTCGTACGCGGCCCGCACGTTCGGGTACGTCTTGACCGCGGTCTCCGGGTCACCGCCCTTGAGCGCCGCGGCGAACTTCGTGAGTTGCACGTCGAGCGCCGCCGATTGCTTGTTCAAGTAAGCGCGGTACTTCTCGGCCGCGATCGCGCCGGCCGGGCCGACCGGCTGCGAGGGGATCGTCTCCAGCGTCGCGGCCGGAGGAGGCGGCGCGGGAGTCGTCGTGGTGTCGCCCGACGTGGTCTCGCCCGGGGTCGTCGGAGCGCTCGACTTCGACTTGTCGCCGCACGCGGCGAGGCCGAGAAGGAGCAGCACGCAGAGGAGAACCGCAGGGACACGCATTGCCAGGAAGGTAGCGGAGTGCGTCAGGCGCCGTTGAGAGAACCGAACAGCTCGCCCGCGGAGAGACCGACGACGAGGATCACGCCGACGATGATCGCCACGACGACGGCGATCACCCCGATCAGGATCGCCGGAGTCGTATCCGCCTCCCCGACGGCAGCCTCGTGCTCGAGCCGCTCGAGCTCCTTGACCGGATGCGTCGCGAGCCGCTTCGCCTCCTGGCCGATCTCCGTGTGGAGCGCGTAGTCCGGATCCGGTTCGTCGGGCACGAGACAACGGTTCCCACCCGGGCGGGCGCCGAACCATGGCTAGAGCAGCGTGTCGCCGACGTAGCCGCCTTCGCGGACGCCGGGAGGGCAGGCGAACACGGCGCTGCCGTTGTGCTTGACGTACTCGTTCAGCGCGTCGATCTCGCCCAGGCGCTGCTGGAGCGGCACGAACTGCGTCAGCGGGTCGCGCTGGAACGCGATGAAGAAGAGCCCCGCGTCGAGCTGCCCCAGCCGCTCGTCCATCCCGTCGGTGAACGAGTAGCCGCGCCGCAGGATGTGGATGCCCGTCTGGTCGGCGCTCGAGCGGCGAATGTGCGCGTCGACCGGGATGATCGGCTCGCCGTCGGCGCCCTTGGCATCGAGCGGAACCGGATCGAACTCCTTGCGCTCGCCGATCGGCGCGCCGCTCAGCTTCTCGCGGCCGATCGTGGCCTCCTGGTCGGCGAGCGTCGCGCGGTCCCAGACCTCGATCAGCATCCGGATGCGGCGCGCGACGAGGAACGTGCCGCCGCGCATCCACTCGGGCTGGTCGTCCGGCGCGATCCACAGGTGCTCGCGCAGGAGAGCCTCGTCCTCGAGCTTCAGGTTGTTCGTCCCGTCCTTGAAGCCCATCAGGTTGCGCGGCGTGGACTGCGTCACGCTCGTGGACGACGTGCGGCCGAAGCCGAGCTGCGACCAGCGCATGACGACCAGGCCGCGGCCGATCCGCGCCAGGTTCCGCACCGCGTGGAAGACGACCTGCGGATCGTCGGCGCACGCCTGGACGCAGATGTCGCCGCCCGACTTCTCCGGGATCAGCGCGTCCGTCTCGGGGAACACGGGCAGTTCCTGGAGCGACGCAGGCCGGCGGCTCTCGAGGCCGAGCTTGTCGAAGAAGTCCGGCCCGAAGCCGAACGTCAGCGTGAGACGGGACGCGTGAGAATCCAGCGCTTCGCCGGTGTCCTCGGGAGGCACGTCGGGATTCGCGTTCTCGTCGCCGACGAGATCGCCCGCGCACATCCGCGCCGACGCGGCGGTCCACGCCTTCATGAGCTCGCGGATCTCGTTCGGATCCTCGGTGCGCAGGTCGAACGCGGCGAAGTGGAGCTTCTCCTGGGCTGGCGTCGTGATGCCCGGACTGCTGCTCGCCGTAGAACGGATATGTCTGGTTGTCGGGCGAGTCGCCCGCGTTCAGGCGCTCGATGCCGATGCCCGTCGCGGCCAGCCCGGCTGCGGCACCTCCGGCGACGAGGAGCGAGCGCCGCGAGAAGCGGCGCTCGCTACCCTCGCTCACTGACCCGCGACGATGAGCCCGGCCACCTGTGACAGCGGCTCGGCAAGCGCGTCGATCGCCTGGCTGAGCGCGCGCGTGTCGCTCTCCTCCAGGTCGGTGTACAACACGAACCCATCGCCCTCGCGGTAGTCGTCGAGCGCTGTCATGACCGCGGCGAACTCGGTTTCGATCTCGTTCACGAGCTCGTCGTCCGAGATGAGCGGCTTGACCGCGTCGAACGCGGCCTGCGCTCCCTCGACGTTCGCCTCGAAGTCGACCAGGTCGATGTGGGAGTAACGCTCCTCCTCGCCCGTGATCTTCGAGGCCGACACCTCGCCGAGCAGCTCGACCGCACCGTTCGCGATCTGCGCGGGCTCGAGCTCGATGTCCGCCGACTTGGTCTGCAGCGCCTTCACGTCGGTGAGGAGCTTAGCCCCGAGATCGTCGGTTCCCTCGGTCGTTCCGTCGATCCAGAGGAGCTTCTCGATCGGATGGAAGCCCGTCCATTCCGCCGCAGGGACGTCGCCTTCGCGCGCGTCGATCGCCGGGTCGAGATCGCCGAAGCTCTCGGCGATCGGCTCGATCCGCTCGTACGGGATGCGCGCCGGGACGTACGCCGTCTTCGCCGCCTCGAGGTCGCCGGTCGCGAGCGCGGCCACGAAGGCCTCGGTCGCGTCGACCTGGAGCTGCGTCTGCTCGGTCACGTAGTCGAGGTAGGTCTGCACGGCCGCCTGCTCGTCCTCGCTCGCGGCAACGGTCGCGCCGCCCTCGACGATCAGGACGCCGCGCTCGGACGTGTCCCCGCCCGGGCAGTACGTCGTGTACTCGCCCTCGTCGAGCGTCAGCGAGAACTTGCCGGAGAGCCCCGGCGCGATGTTCTCGGCCTCGCCGAGGATCCGCTCGCCGTCGAGCACCTCGAACTCGGTGACGTCGTCGGCGCCGTCGTTCGTGACGTTGAACGTGGTGGGGCCCGCGGCGATCGTCAGCTCGGCCGGCTCGCAGCCGGCGTTCGTGATCTTCACGTCGACGGTCTTGGCGCCGGCGCCGCCTTCGTCCTCGCCGCAGCCGGCCGCGCCGAGCGCAAGGAGCGCCAGGGCGGCGGCCCCGCCCGCGAATCGGAACCGGCGGCTCATGACGCGGTCTCGGCGGTCGGGGCGGACGAACGGCTGCGCAGACGGCCGGAGACCCAGCCCTGCGGGGTGAGGACGTAGATCAGCATGGGAATCGCGTAGAGCAGATAGACAACGGTTTCTCCCTGTGTGGGACGCGGCTGGAGGCCGAGCATCCCGGTCAAGAGCGCGGCGCGAACCGTGCCCGGGTCGACGAGCCAGGTGAAGTCGAACGCCTGCTCCATGCCCGAGTTCCACCAGCCGGCCTCGTGCGCGGTGTGCACCGAGGTGGCGAGGAGGCCCGCGGCGATCAGGACGAGGAAGACGCTCGTGATCTTGAAGAACTTCGCGAGGTTCAGATGGACCCCGCCCGTGTAGATCCCGTAGCCGATCACGACGCCGACGGCGATCCCCAGGACGGCGCCTCCGCCCGCGAGCGCCGGGTTGGTGGACGCGTCGAAGGCGGCGAGCAGGAAGACGGCGGTCTCGAAGCCCTCGCGGATGACGGCGAAGAACGCCATGGCCACGAGCGCGATCCACGAGCCGGTCATGAGCGCCGTCTTGGCGTTGTCCTCGAGATGCCCGCGCAGGTGCCGCGCGTTGCGGCGCATCCAGATGATCATGAAGGTGACGAAACCGACGGCGATGAGTCCGACGATCGTCTCGAGCCCCTCCTGCTCCTTGTACGGGAGCGAGCGGCTGAGGACCTCGAGCAGGATGCCGACGGCCAGGCAGATCGCGATCGCGAGCGTGACCCCGGCCCACATCCAGCCGAGCGCGTCGCGGCGGCCCTGCCTCACGAGAAACGCAGCGACGATCCCGACGATCAGCGCGGCCTCGACGCTCTCGCGCAGGCCGATTACGAAGGTCGGCAACATATGCGTCGAGTGTAAGGGAAGCCTTACATCGGACGCAAGCGCGACCTCTACTCTGCGCGGCCGTCCTTCATTCGCACGATCCGGTCAGCCCGTGAGGCGATCTTCTCGTCGTGGGTCACGATCACCACGGTCGTGCCGCGCTCGGCCGCGATCGACCGTAGGAGAGCGACGATCTCCTCGCCCGTCTTCGAGTCGAGGTTCCCCGTCGGCTCGTCGGCGAGGAGTAGCGTCGGGTCGTTCGCCAGCGCGCGGGCGATGGCGACGCGCTGCTGCTCCCCACCTGAGAGCTGCGCGGGCAGGTGATTCGCACGCGCGGCGAGGCCGACCGACTCGAGCAGCTCGGCAGCGCGCTTGCGACGGGCCCAGGCTCGCATCCGCCGCGGCGCGAGCGCGACCTCGACGTTCTGCGCGGCGCTCAGTGTCGGGATCAGGTTGAACTGCTGGAACACGAACCCGACTGTCTGGAGACGGATCTTCGCCAGCTGTCCGTCACCCAGGCGGGCGAGGTCGCGGCCCTCGAGGAGGACCTCGCCGCCTGTCGGACGGTCCATCGCGCCGAGCAGCTGCAGGAGCGTGGTCTTGCCGGAGCCGCTCGGGCCCACGATCGCCAGCAGCTCGCCTTGCTCGACGGTGAGATCGACGTCGCGAACGGCGTGGATCTGCGTGCCGTTGCTTCCGTAGATGCGCGAGACGCCACGGAGTTCGGTGAGCGTGGTCATCGTCTTCTCCTTATCCAAGAGTTCGAAGGGCGTCGGCGGGACGGAGGCGAGCTGCGCGGAGGCCGCCGACGGCGCCGGCCAAGAGGCCGCCGGCGAGCGCGAGGGCGATCGCCAAGAGAATCAGGCTCGGGCTGACGGGCGCCGTCAGGTCGACGCTCGACGTGAGCGGCTCGACCGCGCCCTGGCCGAAGCCACCGCCGCCACCCGGAGGACCGCCGGGTCCACCACCGCCCCCGCCGAAGAAGGCCGGGCCGCTTTCGGCTGCGGCAACGGAGGCGGTGAGCGACGGCGCGAGGGTCGCGATCGCGTAGGCGGCGGCGACTCCCAGCACGGCGCCGACGACACCGCCGAGCAGCCCCTGGACCAGCGACTCGCCCGCGACCTGCCGCACGACGAGGCGCTGCGACCAGCCGACCGCTTTCAGTGTTCCCAGCTCACGTGTCCGCTTCGCGACCGAGGCGAGCGTCAGGAGGATTGCGATCAGCACCGCGCCGACGAGCCCCACGAGCCCAAGCGCCGAGCCGAGCTTCGAGGCGAGATTCTTCGCGTCGACGAGCGATCCGGAGACGTCCTCCGCGAGGTCGGATGCGGTTGTCACCGACGCGCCGTCGACTGTTCCTTCGATCTCGCTCGAAACGGTCGTCACCGCGTCGCCGTTCGCCGCGCGGGCGTAGACCGTGTTCACGCGGGCTTGCCGGTCGGACATCTTCTGGAGCTTGGAGAGCTTCACGAACACGTCCGAGGAGGAGCCGGAAAGGGACGGGCTCGCGATTCCGATCACGGCGAATTCCTCCGAGCCGAGGTCGATCGTGTCCCCGACCTTGAGGCCCTGGGTCTTCGCGTAGGAGAGGTTGAGGATCGCCTCGTTCGCGGAGCCGGACTCGGAGAAATACTCGCCGTCCTCGACCTGGCCCGAGGTGATCGCGCCGATCTCCGGGAAGTGTTGGTCGACGCCCGCAACCGACATGGCGCCCGCATCGATGTTCGCCTGGATCCCGCCGCCACCACCGCCCGGCGGGCCGAAGCCCTGGCCGTCCTGCTGGGTCTGCTCGGGAACCGTTCCCTCGAGGTGAATGACGCTCAGCGTCAGTCCGCCGGCGGCCTCCGTCACGTCGTCGAGGCCGCGGATCTCCTTCACTGCGCTCTGCGGGAACGAGAGTTGCGCCATCGACGTGAACCGGTCGACGGAGAACGCCTCGCCCGGATCGCCGAGATCCTGGAGCCCGACCGCACCTGGACCCCCGTTCTCCTCCTCGAGCTGCTCGCGCTCCTCGTCGGAGAGTCCGCCGATCCCACCCTGGCCCGCGCTCGAGAAGTCGATCGGGCGCGTGACCGACATGTCCGTGCCGACCCCGGTCAGTGGGTCGAGCACCTCCGCCTGCGCGCGGTCGAGGCCGGTCGAGAGAGCGCTTACGGCAACGACGAGCCCGACGCCGACGCCAAGGCCGAGCGCGGTCAGGACCGTGCGACCGCCGCGACGACGCAGCTCGCTCATGACGTAGGTGACGTAGAACACGGGCGCTCCTTCGGGGTTGATTCCGGGTGAGGCCGAAGCGAATCAGCACCACGTGAGTTGCGACTAAGAAGCGGTTAAGAAGTTCCTAAGAGGCTCAGGCGCACGACCGTGCCGCCGCCGTCGGCGCGCTCGACGACGACGCTGCCGCCGTTCGCCTCGGCGACCCGGCGCACGATCGCGAGGCCGAGCCCCGAGCCGGGCATTCCGCGGGCCGAGGGCGCGCGGTAGAAGTTGTCGAAGACGTGCGGGAGGTCCTCCTCGGCGATCCCGGGGCCGTGGTCGCGCACGGTCACCTGGCCGTCGCGGACGTCGACCTCGACCGGCCCGCCGTTCGGGCTCCACTTGGCCGCGTTGTCGAGCAGGTTCGAGATCGCCCGCTCGATCTGGCCGGGGACGCCGTGGACGAGCGTCTCCTCGGCGTCGAGCTCGAAGGTCACCGACGGACGGTTGCGCCGGGCGCGCTCGACCGCCTCGGCCGCGACGAGGTCGAGCCGGACGTCCTCGCCCTCGGGCGCCTCCTGTTCCTCGCGCGCAAGCTCCACGAGCTCGGTGATCAGCGCGCTCATCTCCTCGAGCTGCTCGACCACGTCGCCGAGCAGCCGCTCTCGTTCCTCCTCGGCCATCGACTCGTCGCGCGCGAGAACCTCGATGTTCGTGCGGAGGCTCGTGAGCGGCGTGCGCAGCTCGTGGGAGGCGTCGGCGACGAACTGGCGTTGCGAGCGAGCCGATTCCTCGAGGGCCGCGAGCATCGTGTTGAAGCTCGCCGCGAGCCGGTTCAGCTCGTCGCGGCCGCGGACGTCGATGCGGCGCGTGAGGTCTCCGGTCTCCGTCACCTCCTCGGTGGTCGCGGTCAGCCTGCGCACCGGAGCGAGCGCGGCGCGCGCGACCACGAGCCCGAGCGCGCCCGCGAGCCCGATCCCGGCGAGCGCGACCAGGATGAGCAGCGTTCGCGTGCGCGCCAGCGTGTCGTCCACCTCGGTGAGCGGCCGCGCGACCTGGATCGCGTACCCGTTCCCGGCCGGCTCGGTGAGCATCCGCATGTGCACGCCTCCGACCTCGGCGTCCGAGAAGAAACGTCCTTGCTCGCCAGACGCGACCGCCAGCGCGCGGTCGCCGGTGGGAAGCGCGAGGTCGGCTCCTTCGGGGCGGATGGTCGTTCCGTCGGACGCGACGACCTGGACGTAGCCGCCGGCCTCGCCGAGCGCGGGGCCGGGGATCCGCAGGAAGAACTGGCCCGGCCGTGCCTCGACGGCCTGCATGGGAACGCGCGAGATCACCTCGACGCGGCCGCCGAGCGCGTCGTCGACCTCGGAGCGAAGCTCGTTCCGCACGACGGCGTACGCGATCACCGCGGCGAGTGCGACCGCGATCGCGACCGCAAGCGCGGTCGCAACGGCCAGGCGGGCCCGGAAGCTCACTGCTCGCGCAGCGCGTACCCGACGCCGCGAATCGTCTGGATGAGGCGCGTCTGGCCGCCCGCCTCGGTCTTGCGCCGCAGGTAGCCGACGTAGACGTCGAGCGAGTTCGAGCCGAAGCCGAAGTCGTAGCCCCACACGCGCTCGTAGATGACCGAGCGGGTCAGCACCTGGCGCGGGTTGCGCAGGAAGAGCTCGAGGAGCTGGAACTCGGTGCGCGTCAGCTCGATCGACTCGCCGTCGCGAACGACCTCGCGCGTGCGCGTGTCCAGCTCCAGGTCGCCGAAGACGAGCTTCTCCTCCTCCTCGGAGGCGCCGCGGCGCAGGAGCGCCCGCAGCCGCGCGAAGAGCTCGTCGAGCGCGAACGGCTTCACGAGGTAGTCGTCCGCGCCGGCATCGAGCCCGGCGACACGGTCGTCCACGGCGCCGCGCGCGGTGAGCATGAGGATCGGGACGCGGTTGCCTCCGGCGCGCACGCGGCGGCAGACCTCGAGACCGTCCGGAGCGGGCATGGTCACGTCGAGCAGGATGGCCCCCGGCTCGTCCCCGTTGTCGATGCGATCGAGGGCCTGCGCCCCGTCGGAGGCGAGCTCGACCTCGTATCCCTCGAGCGCGAGAGCACGCCGAAGCGATTCGCGCACCGCGGGATCGTCGTCTACAACGAGAACCTTGGAGGTCATGGGGCCATTGTGTCTGTCAATGTTGAGAAGACGCTAAGAAACTCCTGCTCTTACGGTCTTCTTACCACTCTCTAAGTATCTTCTTAGACGTCGCTGGTGGCATGGGCTCGTCAGCACCTCCCGAAAGGAAATTCTGAAATGAGACGCCCCAGCCGCCGCACTCTTACAGCCGCAGTCCTCGTCCTTGCGGCCGCCCTCCTGGGCGGCGGCATCGGCGCAGCGACGGTGCTCGGACTCGATTCCGACACAGGCGCGACCGCGACCGTGACGACGACGGTCGAGAAGACCTCGACCTCGGCGCCGGTCGCCGACGAGACCTCCTCCCTCCCCATCTCCGAGATCGCCAAGCTCGCGCTTCCGAGCGTCGTCGAGATCACCGTCACGGGTGACGTCGGCGAGAACGCCGAGGGCCAGCCCGCGCAGACCGCGCAGGGCTCCGGCTGGGTCTACGACGACCAGGGCCACGTGATCACGAACCATCACGTCGTCGAGGGCGCGAGCTCCGTCCGCGTGATGCTCTCCGACGGCTCGTCCTACCCGGCGACCGTCGTCGGCTCCGACGCCTCGACCGACCTCGCGGTCATCAAGGTCGACGCTCCGGCCGACAAGCTCCCGGTGCTGCCGACCGGCGATTCCGACGCGCTCGACGTCGGAACCGGCGTGGTCGCGATCGGCAGCCCGTTCGGCCTCGAAGGCTCGGTCACGCAGGGCATCGTCTCCGCGCTGCACCGCGACATGACCTCGCCGAACGGCTGGTCGATCAACGACTCGATCCAGACGGACGCCGCCATCAACCACGGCAACTCCGGCGGCCCGCTCCTCAACCTCGAGGGCGAGGTCATCGGCGTGAACGCCCAGATCGAGAGCGACGGCGGCGGCAGCGACGGCGTCGGCTTCGCGATCCCCTCGAACACAGTGCGCTCGATCGCCGCGCAGCTCATCGAGAGCGGCTCGGTCGAGCACGCCTACCTCGGCGTCCAGCTCCAGGCCATTCCCGCGGACATCGCCGAGGAGATCGGCGGCACCGCCGGCATCGCCGTCGCCGAGGTTCGCCCCGACACGCCCGCCCAGAAGGCCGGACTGAAGGCCGCGACAGGCGAGCAGACGGTCGGCGGGATCCCGTATCCCACCGGCGGCGACGTCATCACCGAAGCGGACGGCGAGTCGGTCGACACCGCGGACGATCTCCAGAAGGCGATCGACGCGAAGAAGCCCGGCGACACGATCGAGCTGACCGTCGTGAACGGCGGCGAGACCCGCACGGTCACGGTCACGCTCGGCACGCGCCCGAGTTCTTAGAAACCTCTTAGTCGTTTCTTAGGCCACGGTGCTTCTCTAGGAGGAGCACCGTGGCCTTTCCCGATCCATCCAAGCGTTTCATCGCCGTCCTCGGGACGGTCGTCCTGTTGGGCGCGGGCGGCGCCGCCGTCGCGCAGACGCGAAGCGACGACTTCGCCGCCGAGCGCCAGGCCTTCCTCGACGACGTCGCGGAGCGCCTCGGCGTCACGCCCGACGAGCTCGAGAAGGCGTTCAAGGACGCCCGGATCGCGCAGCTCGACAAGGCGCTCGCCGACGGGAAGATCACCGAGGAAGAGGCGCAGCGGATGAAGGAATCGATCGAGTCCGGCAAGGGCCCGTTCTTCGGCGGCCCCGGTCTCCGCGGCGGGCCCGGCTTCGACGGCCCGCACCACCGGTGGTCCGGCCCCGGCGGCGGCGCGTTCCACCACGAGCCGCCCGCGTTCTTCGGCGCGGCGGCCGACTACCTCGGCCTCACCGACGCAGAGCTCCGCAACGCGCTGATGGAAGGCGAGTCGCTCGCCGACCTCGCGGAGGAACAAGGCAAGTCCGTCGACGGGCTCGAGGACGCCATCGTCGAGTCGTTCTCCAAGCAGCTCGACGAAGCAGTCGCCGCCGGCCGGATCACCGCGGAGCAGAAGACCGAGATCCTCGACCGGTTCTCCGAGCACGTTCCCGATCTCGTCCAGGGCATGCGGTTCCACGGCGAGCGCGGCTGGCACAAGGACGGCGCACCGCCGCCCGAGCCGAGCGGCGCCTAGCTACCCGCGCCGAGCGTCGAGCCGGATCGTCCACGGCTCGATCGACCCGACCACGAGGTGCGACCCGCTCCAGGGATCGCGCGCGAGAACATCCCTGACCCCCTGCTCCGACTCGGCCTCGAAGGCATGGGCCACGCGGAACTCGTCGGAGAGCGGCCCGCCGAGGACGATGAAGCCGTCGTCCACGAGCCCGTCCATGAACTCGGCGTGCTCCGTCCAGCCGGACTGCTCCTCGAGCGGCTTCGACGGATCCCACTCAGGGCCTGAACGGTGGAGCGTCACGAGGAACGTCGCCACGCGGCCGTTCTAGCACAGGCGTAGAGCGACCCGTCCGACGCGGCGGATGTACTTGCCGGGTGAACCCGGTTCACACGTTCCAGGACCTCCTGAGCGGCGAGACCCAGGCCGAGGGCGAGCGACGCACCAGCTACCTCGAGCTCTTCTTCGACCTCGTGTTCGTCTTCGCGATCACGCAGGTCACGGCACTGATCCTCCACGACCTGAGCGCCGGCGGAATCGCGCGCGGCGCGCTCGTGCTCGGCCTCGTCTGGTGGGCCTGGGGCGGCTATGCGTGGATGACGAACGCGGTCGACATCGAGTCGGCGGGCGTCCGCGTCCTCTTCCTCGCCTGCACGCTCGCGAGCTTCTTCGTCGCGCTCGCGGTGCCAGGCGCATTCGAGAGGGACGGGCTCTGGTTCGCCCTCCCCTACCTCGTGCTGCGCATCCTCCACCTGGTGCTCTACAGCTGGGGCCTGCGCGGCGACCGCGAGCACCAGCACGCGATCATCCGGCTCGCTCCGTTCTTCCTCGTCGGGCCGCTCGTCGTGCTCGCCGGCGGGTTCATCGAGGACGAGAACGTCCGCACGGCGGTCTGGGTGCTCGGCCTCGCGATCGACACGCTCGGGGCGCTCACCGCGTCCGGCTTCAAGGTCTCCGCCTCGCACTTCGCCGAGCGCTACGCCCTCTTCGTGATCATCGCCCTCGGCGAGTCGATCGTCGCGATCGGCGTCGGCGCGGGCGCGCTCGAGCACGACCTGACCTTCGCGCTCACGGTGACGATCGCCTTCGCGGGTGTGGCCGCGCTCTGGTGGGCCTACTTCGACATCATCGCCCTGGCCGCGGAGCGTTCCCTCCGCCTGGCCGACGAGATCACCCGGCCCGCGCTCGCGCGCGACGTCTTCTCGTACTTCCACTACCCGGCGATCCTCGGGATCATCCTGTACGCGGTCGCCGCGGAGCAGACGGTCGCCCACCCGGAGGATCCGCTCTCCGGGCCCGCGCGGGCGGCGCTCGGACTCGCGTTCGCGTTCTTCCTCATGTCGGCGACGCTCGGCCGCTACCGGGTGCTGCGCAGGATCGCCTGGGAGCGCGTCGCCGGCGCGGTCGCCGCGGTCGTCGTCGCCTGGGCGGCGAAGGACGTCGAGGCCATGTGGCTGGTCGGGATCGAGGTCGCGGTACTCGTCGCCGTGGTCACCGCCGAGGCGGCGCGGCTGAGCGAATTCCGCGCAAGCCTGCACGCCCACTGACGGCTTCTCCGGATCGTTACCGGATCGACTCAGAGGTGATCCCCACGTCTCCGGCGCGCGTCGGGACACTCGCGGCGACACCCAACCCACCAAGGAGAAGACATGCGAAAGGGAACGACACGGCGCCGCCTGACTCTTGGTCTCGCGGCCGTCGCAGTGGCGGGCCTCACCGCAGGAGCAGCCGGCGCCTGGCACGGCTGGGACGACGACGGCGACCGCTCGCGCGCGATCGAGAAGCAGATCGACAGTGGCTCGGCGAAGAACGTGATCCTCTTCATCGGCGACGGGATGGGCGAGAGCGAGATCACGCTCGCCCGCAACTACGCGCTCGGCGCGGCCGGCAAGTTCAAGGGGATCGACGCGCTGACCTTCACCGGCGACGTCACGACCTACTCCGTCCAGGAGACCAACCCGCTCGTTCCGGACTACGTCCCCGACTCGGCCGCGACGGGAACCGCGTGGGCGACGGGTGTGAAGACGTCCAACGAGCGCATCTCCACCAGCCCGGGCACCGACAAGGACCTGAAGACGATCCTCGAGATCGCCCAGACCCGCGGCTACGCGACCGGCAACGTCTCGACCGCCGAGATCACCGACGCGACGCCGGCGGTGCTCGGATCCCACGTGACGATGCGCGGCTGCCAGGGCCCGGCCAACATGGCGTCCTGCCCGCAGGATCTCAAGGCTGCAGGCGGCCCCGGCTCGATCAACGAGCAGTTCGTCGACCACGGCATCGACGTGATCCTGGGCGGCGGCGGGGCTCGCTGGCTCCAGACGATTCCGTTCGGCGGCGGCGCGGGCGGCAACGTCGAGGCCTACGCCCAGAGCAAGGGCTACACGCTCGTGAAGACCAACGCGGCGCTCCAGGCGACGGGCTCGAAGAAGGTCCTCGGGCTCTTCAACGCCGGGAACATGGTCACCGAGTGGAACGGCACGCCGGCGGCGACGGTTCGCACCGGCCCGCAGCGCTGCAACGAGACGTTCCGCGCGACGACCTCGCCGACCGAGCCCCGCCTCGTCGACATGACGAACAAGGCGATCTCGATCCTCGAGAAGGTCGCGAAGGCGAAGAAGGGCAACGAGGGCTTCTTCCTCCAGGTGGAGGGCGCCTCGATCGACAAGCAGGATCACGCCGCGAACCCGTGTGCCCAGATCGGCGAGACGGTCGAGTTCGACCGGGCGATCCAGGCGGGTCTCGCGTACGCGAAGACGCATCCGGACACGCTCGTGATCGTCACGGCCGACCACTCGCACACGAGCCAGATCATCCCGCAGACAGGTGCGAGCCCCGGCCTGACGAGCGTGCTGATCGGATCCGACGCCGCCGCCGGCCAGACCACGTGCGTCGTCCCGGCGGACGGTCGCGCTTCGACCGCCCCCGGCTGCATCACCGTCAACTACGCGACCAGCACGAGCACCTCGCAGTCCCACACCGGCGCGACCGTGCGCGTGGCGGCGGTCGGCCCGCAGGCCGCGAACGTGCTCGGGCTCGTCGACCAGACCGAGCTCTTCGACATCATGGAACGGGCGCTTCGCTACTAAGCCTCCGCGCCAGATTTCGAATCTCCGAGAGGGCGGCCCGACGGGGCCGTCCTCTCGTTTTCGGCTGGATCGCAGGCGGGTATCTCGACAGGGCTATAGTTCGCCCGTCCCCGTCGTCTCCTTGAAGGAGTGGCGCAGAAGTGAAGGCACTTTTCCGGCTGCCGACCGCGGCCGCCGTCTACGACAATCCGTCCGCCGAAGAGCTCCAGCAGATGACGGCGAAGATGCCGAACGCCCGCTGGACGAAGTTCGGGAACCTCAACCTCGAAACGCGCGTCGTCTCCCGTTCGACGGCGTCGACCTTCGTGATCAGCGACGAGGACGATCCCGGCATTCCGCGGACGATCTCGAGCGACGACGCGGCCGAGTGGATCGACAAGCAGGACGCGTACATCGCCGACCGCGAGATGATCGTGATCGACGGCTACCTGGGCGCGCAGCCCGACCTGCGCACGCCCGTCCGCCTGTTCATCGAGGCCGCGAACGCGAACATCGCCGGCATGCAGCAGCAGCTGCTCTTCCCGGTCGAGGATCCCGAGACGTTCGAGCCCGAGCTCGTCGTCATCTACACGCCGAACCTCGAGGCGCCGGGCATGCCGGACGACCGCCTGATCGCCGTCGACCTCGAGCAGGGCGTCACCCGCGTCTTCAACTCCGACTACTTCGGCGAGTCGAAGAAGGGCTTCCTCCGGATGTGGAACAAGATGGTCTACGAGCGCGGCGGCCTGCCGCTGCACGCCGGG
This sequence comes from uncultured Actinomycetes bacterium, assembly GCA_963705875.1. Classification (GTDB taxonomy): domain Bacteria; phylum Actinomycetota; class Thermoleophilia; order Gaiellales; family Gaiellaceae; genus CAVRUF01. The sequence goes on from OY970117.1 coordinate 1,528,491, forward strand.
TGCAAGATCATCCCGACCGAGCGCGGCGACCGCGTCGGCCTGATCGTCGGGCTTTCCGGCACGGGCAAGACGACGACGACCTTCACGCGCCAGAACGGATCGCTGCCGGTGCAGGACGACTTCGTCGCCTGGCTCGCCGGACGGGCGCGTGTCCGTCACCGAGAACGGCTGCTTCGCGAAGACGTTCAACATCAATCCCGACGACGAGCCGACCATCTACGCCGCGGTCACGCAGCCGAACTCGTATCTCGAGAACGTCTCGCAGCACGGCGACGAGGTCGACTTCTACGACACCTCGTACACGAAGAACGGGCGCGCGACCTTCCCGTTCGAGGTGATCGAGTCGGCCTGCAAGGAGCAGATCGACGACGCGCACTTCCTCCTGATCCTGAACCGCAACGAGAACATCATCCCCGCAGTCGCGAAGCTCGACGGGCCGCAAGCAGCGGCCTTTTTCATGCTCGGGGAGACGACCGGGCACGAGCGCCGGCGGCAAGGCCGAGGAGGGCAAGTTCCTCCGCGTGCCGGGCACGAACCCGTTCTTCCCGATGCCGCACGACCTCCAGGGGAACCGCTTCCTCGAGCTCGTCGCCGAGCATCCGCTCGAGGTGTTCCTCATGAACACGGGCTCGGTGGGCGGCAAGGCCGACGACGAGAACGCGAAGAAGGTGCGGATCCGGCACTCGTCCGCGATCGTGAAGGGCATCGCCGAGGGCACGATCACGTGGGAGACGGATCCGGACTTCGGCTACGAGGTCGCTTCGGCGGTTCCGGGGATCGAGCCGGAGGACATCGACGTGCTCCAGCCGCACCGGCTCTACGAGGCGCAGGGCCGCCTCGACGAGTACGAGGCGATGGTCAAGCGGTTCAAGGCCGAGCGGCGGGAGTTCCTCAGCGAGTTCCCGAGCCTCTCGGACGAGATCGTCGCCGCGGTCGGCTAGATACCCCCTGAGGGTATGATGGAATGGTGGCTGCAACCACCGTCGAGCTGACCGTCGAGGGAATGCACTGCGCCGCGTGCGCGGTGACGGTCGAGAAGTCGCTGAACTCGCTCGACGGGGTCGAGGCCTCGGTGAACCTCGCGACCGAGCGAGCGTCCGTCGTCGTATCCACCCGAAATCGGCGTGGACGATCTGGTGGACGCGGTCGTCGGGGCCGGGTACGGCGCTCACGTCGCCGTCGTCGACGAGCCCGAGCCGCCCTCCCCGCTCCGGCTGCGGCTGATCGTTGCCGTCGCGCCTGACCGCGCCGCTCGTCGCGATCTCGATGATCCCGGCCCTCCATTTCCCCGGCTGGGAGTGGGTCGCGCTCGCGCTTGCGACTCCCGTTGTCTTCTGGTGCGGCGCCGGATTCCACCGCGCGGCTCTGGGCTCGCTGCGCCATCGCGCGGCGACGATGGACACGCTCGTCTCGCTCGGGACGCTCGCCGCCTGGTCGTGGTCGGTGGTCGCGCTCGTTGCGGTCGACTCGGCGGAAACGTACTTCGAGGTCGCGGGCGTCGTGACCACGCTGATCCTGCTCGGCCGGTACCTCGAGACGCGGGCCAGGCGCCGCTCCGGCGACGCGTTGCGTTCACTCGCCAGGCTGGGCGCCAAGGAGGCACGCGTCCTGCGTGACGGCGTCGAGGTGGAGATCCCCGCAGAGGAGCTCGGGATCGGCGACCGGTTCGTCGTGCGTCCCGGCGAGAAGCTCGCAGCGGACGGTGTCGTCGTCGAAGGCACCTCCGCGCTCGACCAGTCGATGCTCACCGGCGAGCCGGTTCCCGTGGAGGTCGGACCGGGCGCAAAGGTGGCCGGTGGGACGATCAACACCTCGGGGCGGCTCGTGGTGATCGCAACCCGGATCGGCGCCGAGACGGCCGTCGCGCAGATCGCACGCCTCGTCACGGAAGCCCAGATGGGGAAGGCGCCGGTGCAGCGGCTCGCCGACCGGATCTCCGGCGTCTTCGTCCCCGTCGTCGTGGCGCTCTCGCTCGCCACGCTCGCGGGCTGGCTCGTCTTCACCGGCGACGCGAGCGCGGCGTTCACGGCGGCGGTCGCCGTGCTGATCATCGCGTGCCCGTGCGCTCTGGGCTTGGCGACGCCGACCGCGCTGCTCGTCGGCACGGGCCGCGGCGCACAGCTCGGAGTCATCATCCGCGGGCCGGAGGTGCTCGAGCGCACCCGCCGAGCGACGACCGTCGTCCTGGACAAGACCGGCACGGTGACGGAAGGGCGCATGAAGCTGGTGGAGGTCGTGCCGCTGAACGAGACCTCCCGGGAGGACGTGCTGCGGCTGGCGGGAGCGGCGGAGGACGGAAGCGAGCATCCGATCGCGCGCGCGATCGCCGACGGGGCCCGCGCGGAGCTCGGCTCGCTGCCCGAGGCGGAGGAGTTCGTCTCCAGCGCCGGGATCGGCGTGACGGCGCAGGTCGAGGGCCGCGAGATCACGGTGGGACGGCCGAGGTCGGAGCACGAAGGCACGGTCGCGGTCGTCTCCTGGGGCGGCTCCGAGCGCGGCCTGCTCGTCGTCTCGGACACGGTCAAGCCGACCAGCGCCGAGGCCGTTGCGGGACTGCGCGCGCTCGGTCTCGAGCCGATCCTCCTGACCGGCGACGGCGAGGCGGCGGCGCGCGCGGTCGCCGAGGAGGTCGGGATCGGCTACGTGATCGCGGGCGTCTTGCCGGACGGGAAGGCGGCCGAGGTGCAGCGGCTCCAGGAGGAGGGCGAGGTCGTCGCAGTGGTCGGCGACGGTGTGAACGACGCGCCCGCGCTCGCCCAGGCGGACCTCGGACTCGCGCTCGGAACCGGTGCCGACGTGGCCCTCGAGGCCTCTGACCTGACGCTCGTCTCCGGCGACCTGCGTGCGGCCGTCGACGCGATCCGGCTGTCCCGGCGGACGCTCGGCACGATCAAGGGGAATCTCTTCTGGGCGTTCGCCTACAACGTGGCGGCGATCCCGCTGGCCGTCGCCGGACTCCTGAACCCGATCGTGGCCGCGGGCGCCATGGCGTTCTCGAGCCTCTTCGTCGTCACCAACTCGCTGCGGCTACGGCGGTTCCGCAGCGTCCGAACGGAAGGAGCGACATGACCGAGACCGGCTATGCGGCCGACAAGCAGGCCCTGATCGCCCGGCTGCACCGCATCGAGGGCCAGGTGCGCGGCATCGAGCGGATGATCGAGGAGGACCGCTACTGCATCGACGTGCTGACGCAGATCTCGGCGGCGACGACGGCGCTCGACTCGGTCGCGCTGAAGGTGCTCGACGACCACGTGAGCCACTGCGTCGCCGGGGCGCTGGCGTCGGGCGACGCCGCCGCCGCGGAGGAGAAGACGAAGGAGCTGCTCGAGGCCGTGCAGCGGTTTGCGAACACGCGCTAGGGCGACTGGGGAAATCTCGGCACGCTTTCGTCACAGCTCGTGACAGACACGCGCGCCTTTCGGCGGTACGCTCAATCGCGTAGGCGGGAGGGACAGGGACACCCGAAGTAACACGGGCGCGCGAATAGCTCGAAGCCGTTCGAGCGCCGGGCAGCTAGGCGACCTGCCAGGTGTCCCCGGCGTGGAGCAGCGACTCCAGATCGCCCGGGCCCTGCTCCTCGACCGAGCCGGCGAGTTGGCCGGCCAGGAGGTCGTCGTACGTCGGCCGCTCGACCGCGCGGAACACGCCGATCGGCAGCGGGCCCGGCACCGGATAGCCGAGCCGGCCCAGCGCGAACGCGTGCGTCGGCTGCGCCGCGGCGACGTCGTGCACCATCAGCGCGTCCTCGCCGACCTCCGCGACATCGACCAACTCCGCCGCACCGTCGGAACCCAACCGGACCCCCCGCTCTCCCTCGGCGCCGAAGCGGATCGGCTCGCCGTCCTCGAGCACGATCCGGTTCTCCTTCGCATCCCGGACATGGTCGAACGCGCCGTCGTTGTAGACGTTGCAGTTCTGGAGGATCTCCACGAACGCCGTCCCCTTGTGCTTCGACGCCGCGCGCAGCATCTCGGTGAGATGCGCGCGATCCGTGTCGATCGAGCGCGCCACGAACGTCGCCTCCGCGCCGAGCGCGACCGAGATGGGATTCAGCGGCCAGTCGATCGACCCCATCGGCGTCGGCCCCGTCACCTGGCCCGACCGGCGACGTCGGCGAGTACTGCCCCTTCGTCAGCCCGTACACCTGGTTGTTGAAGAGCAGGATCCGGATGTTCACGTTGCGCCGCAGCGCGTGCAGCAGGTGGTTGCCGCCGATCGAGAGCGCGTCGCCGTCACCGCTCACGACCCACACCGAGAGATCCGGCCGCGACACGGCAAGCCCGCTTGCGATCGGCGCCGCCCGGCCGTGGATCGAGTGCATCCCGTACGCGTTCAGGTAGTACGGGAACCGCGCCGCGCAGCCGATGCCCGATACGAACACGAGGTTCTCGCGCGGCACGCCCAGCTCCGGGAGGAAGCTCTGCATCGCCGCAAGGATCGCGTAGTCGCCGCAGCCCGGGCACCAGCGGACCTCCTGGTCGGACTTGAAGTCCTTGGCGCTCAGCACGGGCAGGTCTTTCACAGCATCGCCTCGATCGCTTCGGCGAGCTCGGCGGACGTGAACGGCACGCCGCGCACACGGTTGTAGCCCTGCGCGTCCACGAGGAACTCCGCCCGGATCAGCTTCACGAGCTGACCCAGATTGAGCTCCGGCACGAGCACCCGGTCGTACGTGCGGAGCACGTCGCCGAGGTTGCGCGGGAACGGGTTCAGGTGGTGCAGATGCGCCTGCGCGACCACGCCCCCGCCCTCGCGCACACGGCGCACGGCGGCGGCGATCGAGCCGTACGTGCCGCCCCAGCCGAGCACCAGGAGCCGCGCGCCCTCCTGGTGATCGACCTCGAGCTCGGGGATCGAGTCCTCGATCCCGGCCACCTTCGCGGCGCGGATGCGAACCATGAGGTCGTGGTTTTCGGGGTCGTACGAGACGTTCCCGGTGCGCTCCTCCTTCTCCAGGCCGCCGACGCGATGCTCGAGACCGGGCGTGCCCGGAATCGCCCACTGGCGCGCCAGCTTCTCGTCGCGCACGTACGGGAGGAACTTGTCGCCGTCGTTCGGCTCGGTCGCGAACACGACCGGGATCTCCGGGATCGCGGCCGCGTCGGGCACGAGCCACGGCTCCGACCCGTTCGCGAGGTACGCGTCCGAGAGCAGGTACACGGGAGTGCGGTAGGTGAGCGAGATCCGCGCCGCCTCGAGCGCCATGTCGAAGCAGTTCCCCGGCGTCGACGCGGCCAGCACCGGGACGGGCGACTCGGCGTTGCGGCCGAAGAGCACCATGAGGAGATCCGCCTGCTCGGGCTTCGTCGGCATCCCGGTCGACGGGCCGGCCCGCTGGATGTCGAGGACGAGCAGCGGCAGCTCCAGCGTCACCGCGAGCCCGATCGCCTCCGCCTTCAGCACCACGCCGGGGCCGCTCGAGGTGCACACGCCGAGCGCGCCGCCGAACGACGCTCCGAGCGCAGCGCCCACCGCAGCGATCTCGTCCTCGGCCTGGAACGTCCGCACGCCGAAGCGCTTGTAGCGCGCGAGCTCCTCGAGGATCCCGGAGGCCGGCGTGATCGGATACGCGCCGAGGAAGAGCGGCAGGCCCGACTTCTGGCCGGCCGCCACGAGCCCCATCGCGAGCGCCTGGTTCCCGGTCACGTTGCGGTAGGTGCCGGGCGGGAGCGCGGCCGGCTTGACCTCGTACTGGACGGAGAACTCCTCGGTCGTCTCGCCGAACGCGTAGCCGGCGCGGAACGCCTTCACGTTCGCCGCGGCCAGCTCGGGCCGCTTGGCGAACTTCTTCTCCAGGAACGAGACCGTGCCCTCGGTCGGCCGGCTGTAGAGCCAGGACATGAGCCCGAGCGCGAACATGTTCTTCGAGCGCTCGCCCTCGCGGCGCGTGAGGTCGAACTCCTTGAGCGCCTCGAGCGTGAGCGAGGTCAGCGGCACCGGCTCGACCTGGTACTCGGCGAGCGAGTCGTCCTCGAGCGGGTTCGCCGCATACCCGGCCTTCTGGAGGTTCCGGTCGTTGAACGCGTCCGTGTCGACGATCACGGTCGCGCCCTTCGGCAGGTTCCACAGGTTCGTCTTCAGCGCCGCCGGGTTCATCGCGACGAGCACGTCGGGCGCGTCGCCGGGCGTGAGGATGTCGTGGTCGGAGAAGTGGATCTGGAACCCCGAGACGCCCGGCAGCGAGCCGGCCGGCGCGCGGATCTCCGCCGGGAAGTCGGGCAGCGTCGACAGGTCGTTCCCGAAGAGCGCCGTCTCGCTCGCGAAGCGCCCGCCGGTGAGCTGCATCCCGTCTCCCGAGTCGCCCGCGAAGCGAATCACGACCCGTTCCTTCTGCTCGACCGGTTTGGCCACGACTGCGAGGTATAGCGGAGTCGGCGGAGGATGTGGCGATCTGGTTACCGCCGCGCTACCGTGGATTGCAGGACGGCAAGGGAGCACCAATGCGTCGCGCGATCCTCATCGTCGCCGCGCTCCTCGCAACTGCCGCGACGGCCTGCGGCGACGACGATGCACTTCCCCAGGGGAGCGACACCGTCGGTCTCGATCCCGCGGGCTTCACGACCGAGATCGACAATCCCTACTTACCCTTCAGGCCCGGCGACCACTGGGTGTACCGCGAGACCGACGTCGACGGCACCGAGCAGCGTGTCGAGGTCACCGTGACCAGCGACACGAAGACGATCGCCGGCATCGAGGCGGTGGTCGTCCACGACGAGGTGACCGAGGACGGAGAGCTGGTCGAGGACACGCTCGACTGGTACGCCCAGGACGGGGACGGAAATGTCTGGTACATGGGCGAGGACACGAAGGAGTACGAGAACGGGAAGGTCTCGACCACAGCCGGATCCTGGGAGGCGGGCGTCGACGGCGCGCAGGCAGGGATCGCCATGCCGGCCGAGCCCGAGTCCGGTCTCACCTACCGGCAGGAGTACTACGCCGGCGAGGCCGAGGACGGAGCGACCGTCCTCAGCGTCGACGAGCTCGTGTCCGCTCCCTATGGGTCGTTCGCCAACGGGCTGCTCACCAAGGAGTTCACACCGATCGAGCCCGACGTCGTCGAGTACAAGCTCTACGCGCGTGGAGTCGGGCTCGTGCTCGCGGTCCAGGTCTCCGGCGGATCGAGCCGCGAGGAGCTCGTCACCTTCGACCGCGGTTAGCCGCGCTGCACGCCGAGCGTCACGGTACCCAGGTAGCCCTGGTCGGCCTGCGCGACCTCGACGATCGTCGTCCCGCCGCTCTGGCCGTAGATCTGGTCGTCGGCGTTCAGCTGGTCCGGCTGGCCCCGCGAGGCGTACGGCTCCTGCGCGTACACCGCCGCGCTCGTCTCGTCCTCGAAGAAGAGCTGGCCCGTGTGCACCTCGCTCGTCCCGATGTGGACCTTCACGTGCACGTGGACGGCGCGGCCCATGTACCAGCCGGGATACACGGTCGCGAACTGGGCGAGGCCTGACCGAGTCGGTCATCTGGATGCCGCGCAGGAAGGTGCCCTCGCCGCCTTCGACGCCGGAGTAGGCGCCCTCGGCGTCGCAGTGCCAGACGTCGACCGCGGCGTCCTTCAGCGGCTCGCAGCTCGAGGCGTCGACGACGTGCACCCGCAGCGCTAGCGGCGCGCCGTCGCGATCCTCGGTGATGTCCGCGCGCACGAGATCGAGGTCGAGGTAGTACGGGCCCTCGGTCAGCTCGGGCATGAGGACGCAGCTCGGCGCGCCCGCCGCGGTCGTGGTTGGGCCCGCTGCGACGGCGGTCGTCGCCTTCGATCCGCCGCCGCAGCCGGGAATGAACGCGACGATCCCCAGCCCGCCGAGCCAGGCGAGCGCGCCGCGTCGTGAAAGTCGTTGTCCGTCCATGCGGGAGAGTGTTCCCACCTGGGCTTAAGAGCCGCGTAAGAGTTCGATCGCGTCGAGCCCGGGGTCCGGAACGGCATCGGGATGAAGCAGGTGTCCGAGCTGACGCACCCCGTCGGCGAGCCGCGGCGCCGGACGCGAGAAGTACGCGTCGCCGTCGACCGCGACCGTGCGGACGGGCAGGTCGAGCTCGGCCGAGCGCTCCGCCGCCTCCTCGGCGCCGAACCCGCAGGGGGCGACGACGATCAGCTCCGGCGTCGGCCGCGAGCACGTCCTCCCACGTCACCGGGTGCGAGGGCTCACCGGGCTCGCCGAGGACGCACTCACCGCCGGCCCGCTCGATCATCTCGGGGATCCAGTGCCCCGGGCAGAACGGCGGATCGATCCACTCGGCCAGGAACACGCGCGGGCGCGGGCGGCCCGCGACGGCCTCCTCGACCGCGGCGATCTTCGCCCACATCTCCTCGACCACGGCCTCGGCGGCCTCGCGCGCTTCCAGCTGGTCACCGAGCTCGAGCACCGTCTCGGCGACGTCCGCCGAGCGTGCGCGGATCGAGCGAGATCACCCGCGCGTCGACGGGACACGCGGTCGCCAGCTCGCCGCTCGAGACGGCGCAGACCGCGCAGAGATCCTGCGTGACGATCACGTCCGGGCGGAGCGATTCGATCAGCTCGGAGTCGACCGCGTAGAGCGAGCGGCCGTCGGCGATCTGGGCGCGCACGGCCCGGTCGATGTCCGCGCTCGAAAGCGCCGCGAGGTCGATCTTCGCCGCGGTCACCACCGGGAGCGCCGCAACGCCGGGCGGCCACTTGCACTCCTCCGAGCGGCCGACGAGGGAATCGGCGAGCCCGAGGTCGGCGACGATCTCGGTCGCGCTGGGAAGCAGCGAGCAGATCCGCACGCCTAGAGCGTAGACCGGCGCGCGAGGCGATCGGTCAGCGGCGCCGCGGTCGCGCCGTGGGCGAACACGCTGATCAGCACGGTGACGAGAACGGTGAGGAGGATGGTCGACTCGCCGCCGAGCTCGGGTTCGTCGATCACGAGGATCAGCGCGAGCAGGAGCGAGGCGAGCCCGCGTGGGCCGAACCAGCCCATGTACGCGACGGTTGAGCGGTCGAGCCCCGTTCCGCGCAGCGCGATTGCGACGGGCAGCATCCGGAGCACGGTCAGCGCGAGAACAGCGAAGGCGAAGGTCTCCCACGGCGCATCACCGAGCGCTTCGAGGGCGACCGTTCCGAGCCCGAAGAAGGTGAGGAGCGCAAGGGACTGTCCGACCTCCTCGGTGAGCTCGAGCCCTTCGGCGGCGGCCTCGCGGGCGGCGATCGCGAGGGCGAGTCCGCCGACGAACGCGGCGATCAGCCCGCTGCCGCCGATCTCCTCGGCGCCCCACCAGGCGAGGACGGCGAGCACGCCGACGGCGATCTGCTGAAACGCCCCGATCATCCAACCGGCGGCCGCCGAGCGTCTCAGCAGCGCGCCTCCGACCAGCCCGACCGCGGCGCCGACCAGGAACCCGTAGCCGATCTTCTCGAAGGCGACCGTGAGGAAATGGGTTTCGTGCAGCGCAGCGTCGGCGGCGAGCGCGGAGCAGACGACGAAGAACGGCACGGCCAGACCGTCGTTCAGGCCCGCCTCGACGTTCAGCGCCTGCCGCAGGCGCAGCGGCAGCTTCGGGCTCGACACGACCACGGCCCCGAGTGCCGCATCGGTCGGCGAGAGGATGACCGCGACGAGAATCGCCTCCCAGAACTCGAGGTCGCCGCGGAAGAGGCCGAGCGCGACGAGACCGCCGAGCGCGATGGTCAGCGGCAACCCGATCCCGAGCAGGCGTGCCGGCAGGCTGGACTCCTTCCGGAGCGCAGCGATGTCGAGCCGCGCGGAGTCGTTCCAGAGGACGAGCACGAGCGCGATCTCCGCGACATGGCGCGGCATCTCGGCGGCGATGTGGTCCGTCCCCCGCTCAGCAGCTCGAACCCGAGGCAGTGCGCGGCAACCCCCGCGGCGACGAACACCATCGGCCCCGTGAGCGGCGTGCCGTCGAGCCGCCGCGACACGAGCGCGTAGGCGACGAGGACGACGCCGAAGAACGCGAGCCCTTCCATCGCGCGAGTCTGACGTAAGCTGCAGGGACCGTGGGGGTGAAGTACGAGGTCGTGACATCAGGTCCGACGGCGCGGGAACGCGTCCACGGGTACTCCTCCGCCGATCCGCTCGACGTCGGCGACGTGCTGCGCCTCGCCGGGCGCGACTGGCTCGTGTCCGATCTCGAGGACGGAGATCCGCCTCGCCTTGCGGCCCGGCCCGCGCGCTACCGCCTTCGGCTCCGCCGCCCGGACGGGTACGAGGAGGTCGGAGCGATGCGCCGCTACCGGCCGGACGGGCCGACGGTCGGCCATGGATTCACGACGCTCGAGGACGGCGTGCCGGTCAGCTGGATGGTCGTGGAGCAGCACCTCTCGACCGACGACGACGGCGAGCCGTTCCTCGAGTTCCTCGCCGAGCGCGACTACGGCGAGTTCGACGAGCTTCCGATCCACGAGCTCGAGCACGCGAGCGAGCCGGGCACGAGGAGGCGCAGGCGCTCCTCGCCCGCGCCGACGAAGGCGGCCTGGCCGTCGAGCTGGTCGCGCTCGACGCCGGCGAGGATCCCGACTGGGACGGCGCCGCCTCCTACATCGACGCGCTGATCCTCGAGGAGATCGAGGACGACCTGCTCGAGCTCTGCGGCGTCAACCCGAACGCCGATCCGCGCGAAGAGTGGCTCGACACGGTCAAGGCCTGCCTCGTGCGCGACCTGGCGCATTTCCGGGCCGACGTCGAGGGCGATCGCGCCGAGATCCAGGTCTGGGACTTCCGCGACGGCCGCATCTTCGCGTCGATCGGCGCGATGGAGGACGAATCGGATCCCGAGCGCGGCCACGGCTGGATGTGCCGCCTGCTCGACGCAAGCGCGCTCGGCGCGGCGGGGTTCGTGCGAGTCCGCCGCGCCGAGCTCTAGACGAGCCTGTCGATCGACCTACTTGGCGCCACCGGCCAGCGCGGGCGGCGCGTCGACCTGCTCGACGACGGAGCCGCCGTGCTCGAGGTGGGGAAGCCACTCGAGCCAGCTCGGCAGGTACCAGTTGCAGTCGCCCAGCAGCTTCATCGAGGCGGGCAGGAGCACCGCGCGGACGATCGTGGCGTCGATCAGGATCGCCGACGGCGAGCCCGACGCCGAACTGCTTGAAGATCATCATCCAGAGCGTCGCGAAGACGGAGAACACGGCGACCATGACGATCGCGGCGCTCGTGACGACGCCCGCCGTCTGCTTGATCCCCTGCGAGATCGCCTCGTCCGTGCTCGTCGCCGCGGTCGTAGAGCTCGCGGATCCGGCTGAGGATGAACACGTGGTAGTCCATCGAGAGGCCGAACAGGATCACGAACAGGAACATCGGCATGACCGGGATCGATCCCGCCGGTCGACGTGAAGCCGAGCAGGTCCTTGCCCCAGCCGTGCTGGAAGACGAGCACGAGCACGCCGTAGGCGGCCGCGACCGAGAGCAGGTTGAGCACGATCGCCTTCGCCGCGATGACGAGCGAGCGGAAGGCGACCAGCATGAGCAGGAACGCGAACACGAGCACGAACAGGAACACGCGCGGTGCGACGGACTTCATGAAGTCGGTGAAGTCCCTCGACTGACGCGGTGTAGCCCGTGACGCCGTACTCGGCGCCGGCGAGCGTGCCGATCGTCGCCGGGATGATCTCGTCGCGGAGCGCTGCGAGGGCGGCGTTCGAGTCCGAGTCGGAGCCGTTGCCGTCGATGGGGATGGCGATGTTGACGACCGTCCCGTTGCTGTTCACGTCCACGATGATCGGCTCGTGCATCTTGCCGGTGGCGAGCGCCTGCTCCGTGAGGCCGGCGATCGCCGCTTCCACCTCGGGGGCATGCACGTCGGCGGTCTTCAGGACGACGTTCGCGGGGATCTCAGCTGCCCGGGAACGCCGTTTGGAGCTTGTTGTAGGTCTTGATCGAAGCGAGCGACTGCGGGAACGTGTCCGCGCCCGGCTCCGACCGTGCGCATCGTGAGCGCCGGAGCGCGAGCGCGAGCAGGAGCCCGGCCGCGAGCACGACCGAGAGGACCGGCCGCTGCAGGACGCGGTCGACGATCGCGCCCCAGATCCGCCCTTCGCCGTCGTCGCGCCGCAGCCGGCTGACGAACGGCACGCGGCCCCGGTCGACGTTGTCGCCCAGCCGGGAGAGCAGCGCCGGCAGGACGGTGAGCGACCCGAGCATCGCGATGCCGACGACCAGCATCGTCGCCAGGCCGAACGATGCGAAGCCCTTGTCGCCGGTGAGGAACATGCCGGCCATGGCGACCATCACGGTCAGCCCGGAGATGAGCACCGAGCGGCCCGAGGTGGAAGCGGCGGCCTGGAGGGCGGCCTCTTCGCTGCGCCCGGCGGCTCGTTCCTCGCGTTCCCGCTTGAGGTAGAAGAGCGAGTAGTCGACCCCGACCGCGAGCCCGATCAGGAGCACGATCGCGGAGACGGCCTCGTCCATCGGGAGGAAGTGGCTCGGGATGGCCATGAAGCCCAGGGTCGCGAGGACGGCGGTCAGTGCGAGCAGGATCGGGATCCCGGCCGCCACGAGCGCGCCGAACGCGATGATCAGGATGATCAGCGTGATCGGCACGGAGATGAGCCCGGCCTTCTTCAGATCCTCCATGAAGGACGCCGTGACCTCCTTGTCCGTGCTCGCGTCGCCGAACTGGCCGACGAAGAGCGCGGGATGAGCCAGTCTGGATCGCGGCCACCTCGGCCACGACCGGGTCGATCTGGTCCACGGCCTTGTCGAGCTCGCCGCGGATCTGGAAGTCGATGATCGCCGAGTGCCCGTCCTCGGAGATCTGCGCGGCGTTGGTCTCTCCGAGCGGTGCGCGGATGTTGATCACCTGCGTCGAGCCCGTCGAGCCGGGCCGCCGTGTCTTCGATTGCGGCCGCGAACTCGGGGTCGCTCGCCGTGAGCGTCTCGCTCTGGATGAGGACGGTCTCGCCGGCGGGCTGCTTGAAGCCGCGCGTCGAGGATCTGATCGGCGCGCTTGGACTCGCCCGCGCCGCCGGCGTTGCCGTCGGCCGCCTTCGTGCCGACGACCGTGCCGAGCATGACCGCGAGCGACGACGAACGCGAGCCAGCCGAAGACGGCGGTCTTCCAGTGGCCTGCGCTCCAGCGGCCCATGCGGCCGGCGATGTTCGTAGGTGGTGTCGGCTGGGACGGCGGCCGGGGTCGGCGGTCTTCTGCGGCTCGCCCGGCTCGTTCTGCATGACGCGGGTTTTCATCTCTTCTCCTCTTGCGTTTGGGTACGGCCAGCGTCCCACCGCCCCGCGCCGGGCGTAGTGAGGCGGGCCCCTGGATTCGGGGGCCGGGTTTCTGGTGTCCGTAGGGGCGGGCTGTCGCGGGAGGGTGTGGCGAAATACGCCTCCCGTCGGGGTGCGCTGGACGGCGTGAGGCAAGGAGGTATGCCGCGTTCGTATCGGGAATACGGGCGCGGCACGGCGACGCGGCATCGCGCTGTCCAGCGCGGCCCGGCGGCTCAGGCTTGTTTCGTCAGACCCGACTAGGAGCGGAGGTACAGCAGGACCGCGAGCACGCGGCGCGAGTCGCCGCCGGTGGAGGGCAGCCCGAGCTTCGTGAAGATCGTCGAGACGTACTTCTCGACCGCGCGCGAGGCTGATCACGAGGCGATCGGCGATCCCCTGGTTCGACAGGCCCTCGGCCATCAGCTCGAGCACCTCGCGCTCCCGCGGCGTCAGCGCGCCGAGCGGGTCGTCGCTGCGCTGCTTCGCGAGCAGGGTCGAGACGATGATCGGATCGAGCGCCGAGCCGCCGGCGCCGACCCGCCGGACCGCGTCGGCGAACTCGTCGACGTTGCTGATCCGGTCCTTGAGCAGGTAGCCGACGCCCTCGGCCGAGTCGGCCAGGAGCTTCATGGCCAGGCCGAGCTCGACGTACTGGGAGAGCACGAGCACGCCGACGTCCGGGTGATCCGCCTGATCTCGATCGCTGCGCGCATGCCCTCGTCGGTGTGCGTCGGCGGCAGCCGGATGTCCACGATCGCGACGTCCGGCGCGTAGCTGCGCACCTTGAGCAGCAGGTCGTCGGCGTTGCCGCTGGTGCCGACGACCTCGAAGCCGGTGTCGCTCGAGCAGCCGCGTCGAGACCCTCGCGGAGCAGGACGCTGTCTTCGGCGATCGCGACTGCGCATGGGATCTCCGCTCGCAGCCGGGTGCCGCCGCCCGGCGGGACTCCAGACCCGCAGCCGCCCGTCGAGCGCCTCGACCCGGTCGGCCAGCCCGCGCAGTCCGGTGCCGCGCTCGGTGTCCGCGCCGCCCACTCCGTCGTCGGCGACCTCGATCGACGAGCACGTCGCCGGCCGCGGTCACGTCCACCGTGGCCGACTCCGCCTCCGCATGCTTGCCGATGTTCGCGAGGCTCTCGGACACGAAGTAGAACGCGGCCACCTCGAGCGCTCGGGCAGCCGCTCGTCGAGGTCGCACGTCCAGGTCGACGGGCACCGGCGCCTGGCGGCCAGCGACTCGAGCGCCGACGGCGAGGCCGTGCCCGCTCACCACGGCCGGATGGAGCCCGCGCGCCAGGTCGCGGAGCTCCTCGAGGGAGAGCGCGACCTCGCGCCTGGCCTGCGTCAGCTGCGCCTGCGTCTCGGGATCGTCGGCGAGGTTGCTTCTCGAGCATCCCGAGCTCGAGGGACAGCGCGACGAGCCGCTGCTGGGCGCCGTCGTGCAGGTTGCGTTCGAGCCGCTTCCGCTCCTGCCTGGCCGGCTTCGAGGACCCGGGCGCGCGAGCCGTGGAGCTCCTCGAGCCGGGCCCGCAGCTCGGCCTGGAGCCGCGCGTTCTCGAGCGCGATCGCCGGCTGCCGGCGGTCACCGAGGCGAGCAGCTCGGGCTCGTCGTCGAGAGCGGAGTCGTGGAGCAGCGCGGCGATCCGGGTCGCCGTCGTGGTCGATCAGCGTTGCGGTGCGCCCGTCCGCGGTCGGCGACCTCGCATCGGACGGCCGTCCGAGATCGGCCTAGCTCGCGAAATCCGGAAGCCAGTAGGCGAGCGCGAGCGACGGGTCGCGCGAGCGCTCGAGCGAGCGGCGCCTTCGCAGCGTCAGCGGGCGACGGATCCTCGGCCAGCTCGACCAAGCAGGTCGCCGACCGCGGCGCGGGCCAGCCGGGCGTCCAGCAGGCCGAGAGGAAGGCGATCGGCGCGAGCGCCGATCATCGCGAAGATGATCGCGGATCGCATCTCGAGCTCCGGGCAGGCCGAAGACCCGCATGACGTATAGGACGCGAGCAGCACAGCGCCAGTCCGAAGGAGTCGACGAGCAGCGCCCCCGACCGCCGCAGCGGCCGCCCCGGCACTCGTCTCCGTAGCACGAGGAAGCCGATCGCCACGAGGGCGAGCGCGCTCACTGCAACCGCCTGTATCGCTCCGACGCCCGGCTGCGTCCGGCCAGTCGAACGACGCGTAGTGGCCGAAGCCCCCGAGCAGCATCTTCGCGAGCTCGAGGCCGACGACGAGCGCGTAGACCGCCGCGACGACGATCCGCTCGCCGCGCCGCTCGAGCCGGCCGGTCGGATAGGCGAGGAACACGTGCAGGAACATCGCGACCGGCAGCATGTCGAGCAGGTCGCCGAGCGAGTTCAGGAAGGGCGCGCTCGACCACTTGAGGACGGACAGGGACAGCCCGAAACGCGGCGGCGACCATCAGCGGACCGAGCCGGTTCGCCGGCCGGCGCCACCAGGCGATCAGCTCCGCAGGTGAGGTACGCGAGGATGATCCAGCCGACGAGCGCGGCGCGCACCCACGGCGCGCGATCCTCCTCGTTTCCGGCGACGAGCACGACGGCGATCGTGGCCGCCGCCACTCCGAGGCCGGCGAGCCCGAGCAGCACGGACAGCCGCGGCGCAGCCGGCTCGTCGTGCGCGATACCACCCATGTCTGCTCCTTCGCCGACCCTGGCGGGACGACCCCTGGAACGACCCTACTCCTGCTCAGCCGAACGCACGGTGCGGCGCTGCTCGACAAGAATGGCCACGACCCCAAGAAGAGGTGGCAGCCGTGGCCCTGAAGCACCCCAAGAATCCGCACGCCCGCAACGAGAAGAGCTCTCGGTCGCGCCGCTCTTCTCGCTCGAGAGCCAGACC
The DNA here is from genome assembly GCA_963705875.1 of uncultured Actinomycetes bacterium. Classification (GTDB taxonomy): domain Bacteria; phylum Actinomycetota; class Thermoleophilia; order Gaiellales; family Gaiellaceae; genus CAVRUF01. The sequence goes on from OY970117.1 coordinate 1,544,527, forward strand.
ATCCCGCGACACCGCATCCCCGACGGCGAGCTCGCCCCGGACGTCGCCTACCAGATCATCCACGACGACCTGATGCTCGACGGCAACGCGCGCCTCAACCTGGCCACGTTCGTCACCACCTGGATGGAGCCGCAGGCCGAGAAGCTCATGGCCGAGTGCTTCGACAAGAACATGATCGACAAGGACGAGTACCCGCAGACCGCCGACCTCGAGATGCGCTGCGTGAACATCCTCAGCCGCCTCTGGAACGCGCCCGACGCCGACGAGGCGACCGGCTGCTCGACGACCGGCTCGAGCGAGGCGGCCATGCTCGGCGGCCTCGCGCTCAAGCGCCGCTGGCAGCAGGCGCGCGCCGCCGCGGGCAAGCCGGCGGACAAGCCGAACATCGTGATGGGCATCAACGTCCAGATCTGCTGGGAGAAGTTCGCCAACTACTGGGACGTCGAGATGCGCCTCGTCCCGATGGAGGGCGACCGCTTCACGCTCTCGGCCGAGGAGGCCGTGAAGCTCTGCGACGAGAACACGATCGGCGTCGTCGCGATCCTCGGCTCCACGTTCGACGGCTCCTACGAGCCGATCGAGGAGATCTGCGCCGCGCTCGACGAGCTCCAGGAGGAGACGGGCCTCGACGTCCCCGTGCACGTCGACGGCGCCTCCGGCGGGTTCGTCGCGCCGTTCATCGACCCCGACCTGCCCTGGGACTTCCGCCAGCCGCGCGTCGCGTCGATCAACGCGTCCGGGCACAAGTACGGGCTCGTCTATCCCGGCGTCGGCTGGATCGTCTGGCGCGACGCCTCGAAGCTCCCCGAGGACCTCATCTTCTGGGTCAACTACCTCGGCGACAACATGCCGACCTTCGCGCTCAACTTCTCACGGCCGGGCGCGCAGGTCGTCGCGCAGTACTACATGTTCCTCCGCCTCGGCTTCACCGGGCTTCGCCGGCCGTCCAGGGCTACGCCCGCGATGTCGCGACCACGCTGTCCGCGCAGATCGCGGAGCTGGGCCCGTTCGAGCTCCTGACGAAGGGCGACGAGCTGCCGGTCTTCGCGTTCAAGGTGAAGGACGAGATCACGAACTTCACCGCGTTCGACGTGTCGAGCGCGTTGCGCGAGCGCGGCTGGCAGGTTCCGGCGTACACGTTCCCGGCGAACCGAACCGACCTGGCCGCGCTGCGCGTCGTCGTCAGGCGCGGCTTCAGCCACGACATGGCCGACCTGCTGATCTCGGACTTCAAGCGCCAGCTACCGAAGCTCGAGAAGCAGCCGGAGCCCGTGGCCGACGCGGAGACCGGGTCGAGCTTCAGTCACTAGCCGGCAGGAGCAGCACCGAGCCGACCAGGAAGCACAGCCCGCCGAGCGACGTGAAGCCGTTCGCCCAGATCAGGTCGATCTCGCTCCCGGTCGACGGGACGACGAACCCCGCGACCGCGGCGATGCCGAACGCCACGCAGCCGGCGAAGTTGATCGCGGCGATCCACCAGTCGAGCGTGCCCCGCAGCGCGCGCACGACCAGCAGGGCGAGGAAGCCGGAGACGAGGAAGCAGACCGAGCCGTAGGCGTCCGGGCGCCCAGACGAGCTTGTCGTAGGCGTCCGCGTCGAGCCCGACTGCATCCCGCGGAACGTCGTGACGTTGAAGAAGAGCGTCCCGGCGAACTGGATCGCGCTCGCCCACCAGTCCTTGCCGCGTGACCGGCCGCGAACGGCCAACGCGGATGTCCGCAGCTGCAGCGCAGCCGCCGTGGTGAAGAAGATCGAGCCGACGAAGAACGTGATCCCGGTGATCCCGGAGCCGACCGCCGCCTCGTAGCCCGGAAACGGCGCGACGAGGAAGCACGTCGAGCCGATCGCGAACAGGACTCCCGTCCACCAGACGGCGCGCCGCGGCGCCCACCACACGCTCACGGAGCGACGGGGACGAACGGATGCATCTCGTCCTGGCCCTCCTGGATGACGCCGTACTGCGACTCGGGCACCTCGATCCACGCGCCGGGCAGGTCGCCGAGCGGCTCCGAGACGATGAGCCGCGTCTCGTCGCTCAGCCGCTGGAACAGCGGATTGTCCGGATAGAGCTCACGGAGCGCGTCCACGCGCTCGCTGTAGAAGAGCGATCGCGAATCGTGCTCGCTCGAGTAGCGGAAGGCCCAGACGTTCGTCCCGTCCGTCGTCGCGACGGTCATCTGGATCGGATGCTCCACGCCGTGCTTGCGTCCCGTCTCCTCGATGAACCCGACCGCCTTCGCGACCGCGCTCGGCGGATCGTCCATCGAGCCCGAACGTCAGCGCGAGGTAGAAGAACGTCTCGGTGTCGGTCGAGCCCTCGATCTCCGCGAAGAGCGACGGGATCGACGGCGAGCTGGAGGTCGCGCTTCACCGTCGGGAACTCGTGGATCGCGCCGTTGTGCTGCCAGAGCCAGCGCCCGTGCCGGAAGGGATGGCAGTTCGTCTGCTGGATCGCAGTCCCGGTCGCCGCGCGGATGTGGGCGAAGACGAGGCCCGACTCCGTGTGCGCAGCGATCTGCTTCAGGTTCCGCTCGTTCCAGGCGGGCTCGACGCTGTGGTAGACGGCGGGCGTGTCACCGACGCCGTACCACCCGATGCCGAACCCGTCGCCGTTCGTCGTCGTCGCACCCATCCTCGAATGGAGGCTCTGGTCGATCAGCGAGTTCTCGCGACCGTAGAGCAGCTCCTCGATGAGGACCGGCGTTCCTGAGTAGGCGAGCCATCTGCACATGGGTTCTCCTTGTCTACGCGGTGGGCGCGGGTTCCACGACCTCGTGCGGCGAGACCGCTTCCGTGTCTTCGGCGTGGTAGGCGGCGAGCAGCCTCTCCTCTTCCTCGTGCTTCGGGAACAGGAAGAAGACGAGCGCCGCGCCGCCGAGCACGGCGACGAGGCCGGCCGTGTAGGCCCACTGGTCTCCCTCGAGGAACGACTGGGTCGCGGCCGCCGTGATCGACGCCGCGTCGGAGGGATGCTGCTGCGCGAGGTTCTCCGCGCTCGAGAACGACTTCGTGAGCGCGGCCTGGGTGCTCGCCGTCACGTCGTCGGGGGCGTCCGCGGCGCTCATCGCGGACGCGTAGCCCGCGGTGAGGAGCGCGCCGAAGATCGAGGTCATGAGCGCGCCGCCGAGGTCGCGCTGGAGATCGGCGGTTCCCGACGCCATGCCGGCGCGCTGCACGGGCACCGAGCCGGTGAGCGAGTGCGACGCCGGCGTGCCCGCCAGCCCCACGCCGATCCCGATGAAGACGTAGGCGATCGCGACCTGCCAGTACGGGGTCCCCTCGTCCCAGAGCAGGAGCATCGAGAGGAACGCGAGCGTGAGCGCCACGTAGCCGCACATCAGCGTGAAGCGCGCTCCGTAGGCGCCGACCAACTTGGCCGAGCGCGGCGCGACGAGCACCATGAAGAAGACGGCCGGCAGGATCGCCGCCCCGGACTCGAGCGTCGAATAGCCGAGCACGTTCTGGAGGAACTGCTGGCTCACGAACGCCGCGGCCATGAGCGAGCCGAACACGATGATCCCGGCGCAGGCCGCGACCCAGAAGACGCGGCGCGCGGCCACGTCCAGGTCGTAGAGCGGGTTCGCGGCGCGCTTCTCCCGGAGGTAGAAGGCGATCCCGGCGGCGAGCGCGAGCACGCCGAGCACGATTGCCGCGGTTTCCAGGCTCGGCACCGGCGCGAAGTTGATCCCGAGGATGAGCGACCCGACGAGGACGACCGAGAGGATGCCGCCGAAGTTGTCGACCGGCTCGGTCGTCTCGTTCACGTGCGCGGGCACGAACTTGAGCGCCATGACGAGGGCGATGCCGACGAGCGGCAGCGTCACGAGGAACACCGAGCCCCACCAGAACTCCTCGAGCAGCGCGCCGGAGATGAGCGGGCCGAGCGCCGCGATGCCGCCGCCGAGCGCCGACCAGAGCGCGATCGCCTTGGTCCGCGGCTGTCCGGCCCAGAGCGCGGTGATGAGCGCGAGCGTGGTCGGGTAGGCCATGCCCGGCGGAGAGCCCGCCGAGGACCCGCGCACCGAAGAGCACGGTGTCCGACGGCGCGTAGGCGGCCAGAAGACACGCCGGGATCGAGAGCGCCATCCCGAGGATGAGAAGGAGCTTTCTCCCGTAGCGGTCGCCGACCGCGCCGAAGTACAGCACCGAGCCGGCGAGGCCGAGCGAGTAGCCGACCGCGATCAGGTTGAGCGTCGTCTGCGACGAGTCGAACGCGGCCCCGATGTCGGGGAGCGCGACGTTCGCGACGGAGAGGTTCAGGTTGGCGACGGCCGCGACGAGGATGAGCGAGATGAGGACGACGCTCGCTCGTTCGGGCGCTTCCCCCTTGCTCGGGCTCGGCGGTGTGGCCATGAGGATCCGTGGTCACGGAGCGCGCGGGCACATACGGCCCGCGCGCCCGTGGCTCTATTCGTCCGCCGCCGCGAGTCCGATGGCGACGAGGTCCTTCGCGTGGATCCACTCGTCGGCGAGGATCATCCCGCCGGCGCCGAGGATCTTGTCGCGAAGCGGGATCGCCCAGCGGTGCTCGATGAGCGCGATGCCGGCGGCCATGCCGTTCGGGATCGCGTCCGCGATGTACCAGGCGTCCTCCTCGTCGATCATGTGGCCGTCGCCCTCGAGCGCGCCCTCGGCGCCCGCCATCGCGCCGGCCTCCATGCCCTCCTCGCCGTCCATGCCCGCGCCGATCAGGGCGCCGATGACGGCTCCGAGCTCGACCCGGTCGTCCAGGCTGAGATCGCTCTTCTGGAGGACGATGACGTTGCCCTCGTCGTCCTTGTGGACGGCCATCAGGTCGATCAGGCGGATGAGATCCGCGTCTCGCAGCCGCTCGAGCTCGGCCAGGATCGATCCGTCGAAATCGGGATCGTCGAAGCCGACCACGAGCATCTGCACAGGTCCAATTGCCATGTCGGTTCTCCTCTCGCTCGGCTAGGCGAGCAGTTTGGCTTTTTGCACCTCGAACTCCGCGTCCGTGAGGACGCCGGAATCCCGGAGCTCGGCGAGCTGCTTGAGCTGCTCGATCTTGTCGTCGGTCATGCCGCCGGCGGCGGGGCCGCTGCTGCGGGGGGCGGAGCTGCGGCCATCGCCGCCTGCTGCGCCTGGAGGTCGGCGATCTGCGCCTCCTGGTCCGCCTCGCGGTTGGCCGTTGTTCGCGCCCCGCCGGCCGGCCGCGTAGGCCGCTCCGCCGACCACGGCGGCTCGTGCAATAGGTCGTCGTCGTACGAACATTCGTGTCTCCCTTCCTAGGAACTGGTGTCGCAGTCGAGGTCTTGTACAGCCTGGTCGCCGGCCTCGCGGATCGTGCCGAGTCCGGTGGTGATCGCCTGGATCGAGCCGGGCGAGGGGAAGTCCGCGAGGGCGGTCTGGAGCGACTCGGCGGAAGCCTGGAGCTCGTCCACGTCGGCCGAGGTCACTTCCCTCGCGGCGGACGCAACGGCCTTCGCCGCGTCGACGACCTCCCCGATCGCCTCTTCGACGTCGTCGAGCGAGGACGAGCCGACGTTCAGACCCTGCACCTCGTCGAGCGAGGAGCGAAAGCCGTCGAGCGCCGAGCAGAGCTCCTCCTCGGGCGTCGCCGAGCTGTCGCCGCCGCAGGCCGTGAGTCCGGTCCCGACGGCGAGCGCCAGCGTGGCCATTGCGAGGAAACCAAGGATTCGCATCTATCCACCTCCTGCCCGTTGCGGCGTCACGCGCGGAAGCGACTGAATTGGCCGGACGCCGCGCAACGCCCGGGCGGGAAACGGCCCCGCACGTGCGAATCTACGCCACGCGGCGAAGCTGCGGCGGAAAATCGGCGGCCGGCCGGGCATGTGGGACACAGTCAATCGCGCCGGCATGGGCCGGTTTGCAGCAGGAGCATGGAGGTTTCGTTCGCTTCCACCGGGGAAGGCAGGTCTGCGCACGACGCGGCGGCCTCGGGGTGAGGCTGGGGACACAACGCCGTGGGATCGCTGGGGCCTGCGAGCTCCGCCGCCACTGGAGCTCGCAGTTCCGAGCGATCGCGCGGGACAGGTCTCCGGGCCGGCGAAAGCCGAGGTCGCGCGCCGGTAGACCGCTCGAATAGGATCGCGCTCCCTAGTGGGACGCGAATGAACCTCGGCTGGCGCAAACAGAAGAACGTAGAAGACCCCGCCGCCGAGGTGGAACCGGTCGTCGTCCAGCTCGATACCGACGAGCTCCAGCGGATGTCCGCCGTGTTCTCGGCGCCGCGCTGGCTGCGCGATCTGGGCGTCGCCTCGTGGTTCCTCGTCGGCGTCGGCTTCCTGCTCCTCGCGCTCGTCCTGCTCCTCGGCGCGACCGCCGAGATCACGATGCCGGTCCTCACCGCGTTCATCGTCGCTTCCGTGGCGTCGCCGATCGTGACCAAGCTCCAGCATCGCCGGGTTCCGCGAGCCCTCGGCGCGGTGATCGTGCTGCTCGGCGCTCCTCGCGATCGCGCTCCTGGTGGTCGTCCTCGTCCTCGGCGGGATCGTCTCGCAGACGGGCGAGATCGGCGCGACCGCCAACGAGGCCGCCGCGAAGGTCGAGAGCTGGCTGAAGGACTCCGGCGTGGATTCCTCGGGAGCGTCGTCCGCGACGAGCCACACGAAGGCGGACGTCCCCGCGATCCTGGGCACGCTCATCGGCGGCGCGGTCGACGGGATCAAGACGCTCACGAGTCTCGCCTTCGGCCTGTCGTTCGCGCTTCTCGCGCTCTTCTTCCTGCTGAAGGACGGCCCCATGATGCGCGACTGGGTCAACCGGCATCTCGGCGTGCCGCACCCCGTCGCCGACACGATCACGCGGAACGTCGTCGTCTCCCTGCGGCGCTACTTCGGCGGAGTGACGATCGTCGCCGCGTTCAACGCGGTCGTCGTCGGTCTCGGCGCGGTCGTGCTCGGCGTTCCACTTGCGGGGACGATCGCGCTGGTGTCGTTCATCACCGCGTACGTCCCGTACATCGGCGCGTTCGTCGCAGGCGCGTTCGCGGTCATCATCGCCCTCGGCGCGACCGACGTTCAGACGGCGGTGATCATGCTGATCATCGTACTGCTCGCGAACGGGCTGCTCCAGAACATCCTCCAGCCGATCGCCTTCGGCGCGACGCTCAGCCTGAACCCGCTCGTCGTCCTCATCGTGACGATCGGCGCCGGCTGCCTCTTCGGGATGATCGGGCTCGTGCTCGCCGCGCCGCTCGTGTCGGCCGGCGTCCACATCATCAACGACCTGAACGCGGCGAAGGCCGCGGCCGAGAGCAAGATCGAGACCTCGGCGGAGCCGGTGACCGGCGATGTCTGAGGCCGCCCAGGCAGTTCTCCCGTTCCAGGATCCGTCGCGCAAGAGCCGGCTCGTCAAGGTCGTCACGTGGCTCGTCGGGATCGCGCTCGTGATCGTCGTCTTGAACCTGCTCGGGATCGACGTGATCGGCTGGCTCGACCAGCTGTGGGATCAGATCAAGGACGTCCCGGTCGGCTACATCGTCGCGGGGCTCTTCTTCCAGACGTTGCAGACCGTCTTCGCCGGCCTCTCCTACTACGGGATCCTCAGCGCGGCCTACCCGGGCCAGGTGAAGCTCGCGCCGATCGTCACCGCCTACGCGGTCGGCGTCGCGATGAACAACTTCCTGCCCGCGAACATCGGGACGTTCGTGACGCTGCTCATGTTCGTGGCGCTCATCCCGAGCTGCACGTTCGCCGGCGCGATCGCCGCCTACCTCGTCCAGAAGATCTTCTTCACGATCGCCGGGACGTTCGTCTACCTCTACCTCTTCCTCTCGGTGCCGGGCTCGTTCGACCTCAGCCTCGGGAACGTCCACGCGCACCCGGTGATCGCGGTCGTCGATCGCGGTCGGCGCCGTGCTCCTCTGCGTGATCGTCGGCCGCATCTTCTGGCGCCAGGTGAAGAAGCTCTGGGAGCAGGCGAAGCAGGGCGGCGCGATCCTCGGGACGCCGAAGCGCTACTTCACGCGCGCGTTCCTGCCGTCGTTCATCTCCTGGAGCTGCAAGCTGATCGTCGTCGGGATCTTCCTGGCCGCGTTCGCGATCCCGGTCACGTTCGAGTCGATCATGTGGGTCGTGGGCTCCGGCTCGCTCGCCAACGTGGTCTCGGTCACGCCCGGCGCCGTGGGGATCACGCAGGCGACGAACGCGCTCGCCCTCGACGCCTGCTGCAACGTGCCGAACGCCGACGCGGTCGCCTATTCCACGGCGCAGCAGCTGATCACGACGGCCTGGAACGTGCTCGTCGCGCTCGTCCTGGTCGTCTGCGTCTTCGGCTGGACGGGCGGCAAGATCCTCGTCACGGAGTCCTACACGGGCGCGAAGGACAAGGTCGCCGAGCAGAAGGCGTCACGCGCCGAGAAGAAGGCGGCGAAGAGGGCGGCCCGCGCGGACGGAAGCGCACGGGCTCACCGACGGTTCCACCGGCGCAAGGGCGACGAGACCGCCGGACGACAATTGTCAGGCTCGAGCGTTCGGCAGGAATGCTCGACCGTAATGCTCGTCGCAGGATCGATAAGCGCGTGCCCGCCGGTGAACCCCGAGAGCACCGGTGTAGGCCGGAAGCCCAAGGAATTGATTGCGCAGCCTCTGCTTGCCGTAGTCGAGCAGGCCGTAGTTATCGATAGCGAGCGCATTCGTGCCTTCCGGCAGACCACTTCGCGCGATCCTCACCTCGACGAAGTCACTCTCGAACAGATTTCGATAAATGGTGGCGACGATGCCTTCAGTCCGCACGGTGCCGCCACTCGGCGCATCATCCAACCTCAGCGTCTTGTCACGCAGAACCTCTGCGTCGCGACGAACTCGAAGTCGACATTCAAGCTCTGGAACGCGGCCAGTCGGTGCTGCCTCGTCCTGTGCCGGGATCTTGGTGCCATCTGTCGCCGAACTCGCTCGGCGCGGCGTGGAACTGCACGCGTACATGACGGCACGACCGGTCATCTCGTCATAGGCCTGGTGAGTCCCAGACATCGACAGCAACTGCGGGGGCGACCGGACAGTGTCGTAGCCTCCGGCGAGCTGGTTGCAAATCTAGGGCTGGTCGCGTCCGCCGGCGCGTATGAGTGCTGCGCAATCACATCTGATCGCGCGCGGTCCCGAGCGGTCACGTAGACCGACACGCCCGCGCCATGGCGCACGAGATCGATCTTGAGATTCTTGAACGATCTGCTTGTCTTCCCCGACTGGGCCCCAAGACGACCATACGTCGCCGGCCGAGCTTGCGCCACGGCACATCCCAAAAAGTTACGTAACAGGCGAGGGGAGATCCTTTGTCAGCCGCGCCGGTTGACGCTTCGCCTTCACCACTCGATGGGGTAGCGATCGCCGGCTCGCGGGCACACGGACTCAGCCGAACCGGCGCATGCAACCACGGCCAAGGGAAGGGCGCCCACACACACCAGCAGGGTGCCCTTTCCCGCCCACCTTGTGAATCTCGATGTCAGTCTCTTGCACCAACTTTCGCAGTGGTGCGAGCGTTTAGAGAGCGCGGTGGGTAGCCACACTGAGTTATAGCCATTGGCACCCGGCCCAACTAGCTTGTGCGATTCAACTCCCAGGATCTGCCATCTATACGAAAGGTCGCTCGGACGATAAAGCGGAGCACCGCTGAATCCTGACCGTCCTGACGGGTTTGTAATGCCAAATTGCAGGCGACCCCCGCTTCTATCCACCGAGTTGTTCGATACTGAGTCTTGTAGGGACTAATGTTCTCGTACGGATATCCCGTGACAATGACTTCTCGCTTGCTCGCTTCCAGCGATTACTCCGTAGGCGCGAACAGGCCGAGAGAAGCCGTCGCTTGCCGATATTTATCGTAATCTTCACACTTGATCTTCAGCACTCCGAAGTCGTACTTCCAATAATGAACCTGGGGATTACGATCCATTCCAATTCGATAGCCGCGCGGAACGATGCCGGCCGCGTAGCATCGCAGTTTCCAAAAGGAGCGGTGGGAACAGTGTTGTTTTCCTCGAGCTTTCGTCCAGGAACGATCGGCGACAGCGTCTGCGGCTCTAGATACTGGTGCGCTCCGCGGTACAGACAATGTGCGGCAGTCAAAACTGTATTCCAGCCGATGAGAGCTCTGTGCAATAAGGAAACGGCAACCCGTAAGCGTAATCCTCGGGCAAGCCGATATAGACAAGAGCGGAGTACGGGAACGACTTCAATCCACCCTCGACGATGGTCGGCCCGGTGGTTGGGGGCGGCGTCTCCTCGGAGTCGCTCAGGGTCCACTCTTCGACACCAGTGCGTCTCGTCTCCAGAGTCGCCTTCGACATAGCTTCCCGCCTCCGTGCTCTCAACGGTAATTGTCTCACCATACTCGTCCTCTGTCTCCTCACTTCCAAACCAGAACTCAGTTCCCTCGAAGTTGCGAGCAAACGGTGTCTCATCTTCGCCTTCCTCAGGCTCCGCAAACCAAGCGTCGTCCGGGTAGTAGTCGATCTCGACATACGGCCGCTCCCCGGCGTTCGCATGATCCTTGCCCGCCAACTTCACACCGCCAGACCCGAGCGATGTCGAAAGACGATCGATCATGACTCCTTCATCGTCGCCCGCTGTCCACAACTCAACCAACATCGGCGTGATGTCCCAGGAACGCCAGCCCGACGGAGCGCCGGTCGGAACGGTCGCTACCGCGTCATCCTCTTCAGCTGCCTCCGGCGCCGGCCAGGGAGAGGAACTTCGACTCCACTCCTCGACGAGGCCCGTTGCCGAAAGCTGATGACTGCCAGCCGGGCAAGTGTTGTTCGTGAGCGTAAGACACCCCGTCACGTACGCATGCAGCGTCGCTTTCTCAACAAACGCATCATCCGGGATTCCGGACAGGTCGAAACTCAGCGTTGACTTGTATCGGTGCGCATCCGTGGCTCCGACCTTTAGTACCCCTGTCGTTTCGGGAGCAGCGCTGCAGCTACTAACACACCCATCGCGGAAAACACCATCGGTCGTCACAGGCAGAACCATGGTGTCAGCAGTCGATGTAACCTCCGACGGAATGGGCGGTGCGCCGTAGAAGTTAGGAAGCTCATTTACGAGGACGTACGGCGGAGTCTCGCCGAGAGCGGAGTCGAAATAGCGGTCGGTCTGCTCAGTAGCATCGTCGCCGAGTAGCAAGAGTCCGTTGTTGTCCCACTCCTCCGAAACCCAGTTCGCCACGAGACTTGTGACATCCGCAGTCACCATGCCAGTGCAGGCGAAGGATTCGATAACCGACAGCTCGGCGCCAGACGTCGGCTGATCCCCCCAAACTGTCTCGAAGTCCCACGGGGAGGTCACACGATGGATACCGACGGGGGATCCTTCTCCGGGGCCGCAGCCCGCCTCGTGCATGACCAACGTGGCGGTCTCGATCGGATCTTCTTCGTCTAGTTCCGAGAGGTCGAAGCGCAGGAGAGTCCTATAGCGCTCATTCCGGTTGTCCACGACTGACTTGGCCCATCCCGTCGCAATCATGCCTTCGTCGGTCTCGGGCTCACTCTCGGTGTCGACCAGCAGCGCCTGTTCATCCACCGGGAGCGTCACGACCGGAGGCGGAGGCGGAGGAGGAGGCGGAGGAGGAGGAGGCGGAGGAGGCGGAGGAGGCGGAGGCGGAGGAGGCGGAGGAGGCGGCGACGAGGAGCTGTCCACCTCGATGTACGGAGGTTCCGAGCCGGTGCTGGCCCAGAAGAGCCTCGGCTCGGTTCCGTAGAGCTCGTCTCCGTACAGTGCGAAGCCGTAGTTTTCCGACGGCTCGTCGACCCAGTGCTGGACTTGCTCGGTCACATCGACCACAGGGTCCACCCCGCTTGGACACGTCCAAGGCGTCCCGTCGTTGTAGATGTACTCCGAGTCGATCCCGGGGGTACTGAACCAGCCCTCCGTGCCGTCCCACTCGCTCGTGACGTCGTAGATCCACACCTCGCCCTGACCGGTGGTGCACGACTCCTCGTAGATGTGCAGAGTCGCGCTGTAGATCGTCGATTCCGGCTCGATGACGGAGCTGTCGAAATGGACGTACGAGCGGTACGCGTCCGTGCCCGCAGCGCTTCGGCCAATGCCGAGCACGTCCGAGACCCCGAGCCCGCTTCCCGAGCTCGCGGTCATCTCATAGTCGACCTCGAGGATCTGCGTCGCTCGGGCATCCGCAACGTGGACGCCGGCAAGCAACAAGAGAGCGGGGAGTAAGAGCGCCATGCCGATGCTTCTGCCGAAGCGTTGCGTGTGCTCCTGCACGGACATGCGGACAACCTCCCCGACCCCTCTGGACGTTGCCTATATACCGCGCCCTGAGGACAAAAGTCAATTGTCCGTTGCAGACGTGTCACCACTCCGCTGCCAGGTCGCTACCTTTGCTAGCGCGGCGGTTACCACTTTGAGCGGCGGCCTCTGCGGCTCGTGTAGACGATCTTCGGGCGGGCGCTCTGCATACCGGACTCCTCGAAGCGCTCCTTGTGGCCGAGGCGGCCGGCTGCGCGGCTCGTCTCCTCTCGCTGATCGGGGAGGACGAACGTGATCGCGATCCCGTCCTTGCCCGCGCGGCCGGTGCGGCCGGTGCGATGGAGGTAGCCCTTGTCCTCCTCGGGCGGGTCGTAGTTCACGACGTGCTCGACGTCCTCGATGTCGAGGCCGCGCGCGGCGACGTCGGTGGCGATGAGGACGGGAACCTGCCGCTTCTCGAACCGCTCGAGCGAGCGCTGGCGCGCCGCCTGGGACATGTCGCCGTGCATCGCGACGGCGTTCACGTCGTGGCGCCGCAGCCGTGAGACGAGCCGGTCGGCGCCGCGCTTCGTCCGCACGAAGACGAGGGTGAGACCGTCGTCGTTCGCCTTGATGTGGTCGACGAGCGTCTCGAGCTTGTTCGAGTCCGTGACCGCGATGAAGCGGTGCTCGATCGTCCCCGAGGCCCGCTCGGCGGGCATGTCGGCCTCGAAGTGCGACGGGCTGGACGTGTACGAACGCGCGAGCTCCCCGACCTCGCCGTCGAGCGTGGCGGAGAAGAACATCGTCTGGCGGTTCTTCGGCATGCGGCGGACGATCTTGTCCACCTGAGGCTTGAAGCCCATGTCGAGCATCCGGTCGGCCTCGTCGAGGACGAGGATCCGGATCTGCGAGAGGTCGACCGCGCGCCGGTTGGCCAGGTCTTCGAGCCGGCCGGGCGTGGCGACGAGGATCTGCGCCTTCTTGGCCGCACCCGCCTGGGCGCCGATCGACACGCCGCCGTAGGCGACGCCGACCTTCAGGCCCTTGGCGGCAGCCAGCGGAGCGAACTCGTCGGCGACCTGCTGCGCCAGCTCGCGCGTGGGCACGAGGATGAGCGCGCTCGGGCGCGCGTCCGACGGGACGGTGCGCTCGACGATCGGAAGCGCGAACGCCAGGGTCTTGCCCGAGCCGGTCGGGCTCTTGGCAAGGACGTCCAGGCCGGCAAGCGCGTCCGGCAGGACGATGGACTGGATCTTGAACGGCTCGGTGATCGAGCCGGCCGCCAGCGCGCGGACCACCTGGTCCGAAACGCCGAGTTCGGCAAAGGACAACTGTGACATCGCTCTACTCCTTCGGTGTCGAGACTTGCCTACCTCGAAAATCCCAAAGGAGGAACGAGAAGCTCATCTCACGGCCGACCCGCTGTCGGCCTGTCTTTCACAAGGTAGCAGCAGGATCTACGGGCGGCTATGGCCCGATCCGGCCCTTACCGAATCGCAACATCGGCCATTCCGCGGGCGCAGCCGGGATGACGCCGATCACGCCGTCCCCGCTGATGTCGGCCGAGACGGGGCTCGGATTGGATCCACTGGCTCGCAGGCGGCATCCAGAACGGGTAGCCGCTGCAGTTGAAGTCGACGTTCGCGCTCGCGCCGCTCTCCGGCCCCGAGTACACCGGCGTGCCGCCGTCCCGAGCAGAAGAACTGGGGATAGAACCCGCTCAGATACGCCTCGCCCGCGGCCGAGGACTGGAGGCCGTTCACCTCGGAGAGCGCCGACTCGTCGAGCGCCTCGATCCGGAAGCGGTTGTAGTCGATCGCCTGCGCGCGGCTCGGATAGCGGGAGAGGACCTTCGACATCACGCTGAACGAGTTCACCGGCGAGCCGTGATCCAGGCCGAATACGTGCCCGAGCTCGTGCATGAAGATGTGCGCGAAGCCGCCGCCGCCGTGGACGGCCACGAGGAAGTCGGTGGTTCCCGCCTGGCCGGCCGGACCGCCGCAGATGCCGTTCACGACGCTCGCGATGTGGAACACCCGCAGCCGCTTGGCCTTGAGTCCGCTCGAGTTGTTCGAGGGGTTGGCGCAGCCGGACACGCTGAACCCGGACGAGCCGCCCAGGTTGTACTTGCGCGAGCCGCACGTCTTGCCGGCGTCGAGGTGCAGGCGCACGCCCTTCTTCTTGTCCGGGTTCGTGAGCGGAGCGTTCTTGAACGCGTTGTACGAGCCGGTCGAGCTCGGCGCACGAAACCACCGAGCGCGAGATCCCCTTCTGGAAGTCGATCTCGACGAAGACGTCCTTGTGGCGCCAGCTCGCGCCGAGCTTCTTCAGGTCGACTCCGCTCGGCGTCTTCGTGCGCTCCCAGGTGTCCGGAAGGCCGTCCTTGTCGGTGTCCTTCGCCGCGAACGCGGCCGGCGCGCAAAGCAGCGCCAGCACTAGGAAAACCGCGATCAGACCCCTCCGCCGCATCGATCTCACGGTAGCGGCACGTGCGGACTTCAACAAGCTCTAACACAGCGTCCACACCGCCTCAATCGCTCCGTACAAGCCCTTGACCACTCACGGATACATCTGTCGGCGAGATGAACGCGACCCCCCTCCCCGGTGCCTGAAGTGGCCTCCATCGACGTCCACGTCCAGGCGGAGACCGAGCGCCAGCGTGTGACCACCTGGCGCATCGAGCGGCTGATCGAGGTCGGCTACGACCACGAGTCGGCGCTGCTCATCGGTATCGACACGAGTATCGACCTGCACCTCGCGACTGACCTCCTCAGGCGCGGATGCACCGTCGAGAACGCGCTGCAGATCCTCTTCTGAGCGGCGCGTGCGATGTGGGGTGGTTTCGGCGGCCGCCCCACATCCGAATTTCTACTCTGTAGGCATGGCTCGCCAGGCCGCCCTCCTCCGCGGGATCAACGTCGGCCCGACGACGGCGGTCGCGATGGCCGAGCTCAAGGCGTCCTTCGAGGCGCTCGGGCTCGAGGATGTCGAGACCTACGTGCGCTCCGGCAACGTCGTGTTCTCCGGCAAGACGACCGAGGCCGCGCTCGAGAAGCGGATCGCCGCCGACTTCGGGCGCGAGTACGACGTCGTGCTGCGCACCGCGGCCGAGCTGAAGCGGATCGCCAAGGCATGCCCGTTTCCGACCACGGACGGCAAGAAGGTGCACGTGCTCTTCCTGGACAAGAAGCCGAAGGCCGCGAAGCTCGACCCGGACCGCTCGCCCGGAGACGAGTTCGCCGTGAAGGGCAGCGAGGTCTACATCCACACGCCGAACGGCTACGGGCGCTCGAAGCTCGCGCCGTCGTGGTTCGAGAAGGGCCTGGGCGTCCGCGGCACCGCGCGGAACTGGAACACCGTGCTGAAGCTCGTCGAGCTGACCGCGCTAGGAGGCCGACCAACTTTCCCGCGCGAGCGTGAACTTGTGCCCGGCCCCGTTGGAGCACGCGAGGCCCGCCTTGCTCGACTCGCACGTGATGCCGCCCTTCTTCCACGTGGCGCCGTACGTCAGCGTCGGGGCGTTCCCGTCGTAGACCGTGTCCCCGGCGCACTGCGGCTCGGCGGCGCCCTTGCTCGTGATCACGAGCCCGACCCAGTCGTACGGGCATCCCTCGGCCGGCTCGGGGACCATGCCGCTGAGGATGTCGCAGCGCAGCGTTCCCTCGAAGAACGCGCAGCCGATGTTCTTCGACGGCATCTTGAACACCGGCGTGTCGAGGTCCGGGTAGCCGAGCGCGCGGCAGATCTTGACGATCTCGGCCTCCGTCTCGGAGCCGCACGAGATGCCCGTGCCGGACGTCGCGATCTTCCACTCGCTGCCGTTCCAGCGGAGGAAGACCTGCTCCGTCTCGTAACAGAACTCGACGCCCGGCTTGCAGACGGACGGGTCGGGGACGGCGAACACCTGCGCGTAGTCGTTTCGGCAGCGCTCGACCTTCGCCTCGACGACCGTGAGCTTCGGCGCGTTGCCGTCGAACGCGTCCTTGAGAACCGGCAGGAACGCCTCCGGCTCGCACGAGGCCTCCGCGGCGGTCGTCGTGGTCGCGGGCGGAGGCGGCGGCGGCGGTGAGGTCGTGCTCGTCGACGGTGTCGACACCGTCTCGGTGACGGTCACGGCGGACTTGTCGCCACCGCCGCACGTGGAGAGCGCTGCGACGAATGCAACGGCCAGTCCCCCGAGGACGATCCAGCGCCTTCTCATTGCAGCCGTTTCGGGCTAGCTCTTGGCGTTCCTCGTCGCCCAGTCGAGCGCGTGGTCGGCGACCGCTTCCCAGCCGTCCTGGGCGACCGTCCAGTGCGAGCGGTCGGGATACTCCTTCAGCTCGACGAGACCCGTCTTGTACTTCTTTGCGTTCGTCCGGGTCACGCCCGCCGGAACGACGTGATCCTTGCCGCCGGCGAGCAGGAGCAGCGGCGCGCGATCGGCCTTCTTGAAGTCGATCTTGAACACCGACTTGGGACTCAGGTTCGCGTTCGCGCCCTCCATGAAGACGTGCCCGACGCCGGGGATCGCGTAGGTCTCCCACGCCTTCTGCGACTCCTCCTCGGAGAGCAGGTTTCCGAAGGCGTACTTGAACTGCTTCGGCGTGAACGGGACGGCCTTGCCGCGGTTCGCCGGGTTCTTGATGATCCCCCAGGAGGACTTGATCGTCGAGATCGGCAGCTTCAGGACGCCCTTTGGCTGCGCCGCGTCGACGCCCACTCCGGCCGCGCCGAGGCCGCGGTTCAGCATCACCTGCGTGAAGAGGCCGCCGAACGAGTGGCCCATGATGATCGGCGGCTCGGGCAGGGCGCGGATCGCCTGCTCGTAGCGGTCGGCGACCTGCGCGGCGGTGAGCCCGGCGAGTGCGGACGGGTCGCGGCGCAGATCCTCCGGGGCCCGGTCGAAGGCCTCCGACCAGCCCGGGCGTGACGACCTCGTGGCCCTTGGAGCGGAAGCGCTCGGCCCAGCCCTCCCAGCTCTTCGGCGTCATCCAGAGTCCGTGGATCAGGACGATCGGCTGCGGCATCGCGGCTCCTTTCGATCGCGGCAAGGGTGCGAGGATATCGAGGCTGCGGATTTCAGCTCGGGCGGAGGCTTCGGATTTCACCCGGCGGCGTTCCGGACGGTTAGGGTCGCGGCCGATGAAGACCTGGATCGGAATCGCCGCGTCGTTCGCGGTCGCCGTCGTCCTCGGCGTCCTGCACTACGCCGACGCAGAGCGCGGTCACGCAGTTCGGCGTCGGGATCGTGGCGCTCGCGCTGCTCGCCTGGACGGTCGGGGTCGGAACCGAGTCGGTCGGTGCGCGCTTCGGCCCGGCCATGACGGGCGTGCTCCAGTCCACGCTCGGGAACCTGCCGGAGCTCTTCATCGTCATCTTCGCGCTGCGCGCCGGCGAGATCGTCGTGGCGCAGACGTCGATCCTCGGCTCCCTTCTCGCCAACGCGCTGCTCGTCCTCGGGCTCGCGATCATGGCCGGCGCCTGGCGCTCGCCGGACGGGCGTCATGCGCTTCGGCATCCGCCTTCCGAACGACACGACCATGCTGCTCCTGCTCGTGGTCTTCCTGATCACGATCCTCAGCGTCTCGCTGACGCTCCACGACAACGCGAGCGCGCACTCGGTCGAGATCTCCGTCGTCGGCGCCGTGCTGATCCTCCTGGTCTACGGCGCCTGGCTCTGGAACTACCTGCGCGCGGGCGCGGGAGGCGAGCCGGCGATCCAGCACGAGCACGGCCCGCCGCTCACGTTCAAGGTCGGAATCGCGGTGCTGGCGGCAGCCGGCATCGCCGCCGCCTTCGTCTCGGAGTGGTTCGTCGCCGCGATCGACCCGGCGGTCGAGGAGCTCGGGATCTCGAAGGCGTTCACCGGACTCGTGATCGTCGCGATCGCGGGAAACGCGGTCGAGAACGTCGTCGGGATCCAGCTCGCCTGGAAGCGCCGCTACGACCTCGCCATCTCCGTCGTGAAGAACTCGGTGGCCCAGATCGCGGCGTTCCTGTATCCGGCGCTCGTCATCATCTCGCTCTTCTTCTCGACCCGGCTCACGTTCGCCGCGCCGGACGTCGGGCTGATCCTCGTCGTCGCGCTCGTCTTCTCCGCCCTGGCGATCTGGCAGATCACCGGCGACGGCCAGGCGGCGCTCTACGAGGGGCTGGCGCTGGTGACGCTCTACGCCGTCCTCGCGACGGTCGTGTGGTTCGAGTAAGCCCGTAGCGCATACTCTTCGTCCATGGATCCGGAACGAGCACGCGAGCTTCTCACCGCCGAGCGCGAACGGCTCGAGCGCCAGCTCGCCCGCCTGGGGCGAAACCAGGACGGCGACCAGACGAACGACACGAACCCCGGCGACCTCGGCACGGACCTCTTCCAGGAGGAACTCGACCAGGGTCTCTCGGAGGATCTGCGCGAGCAGCTCGCAGCGCTGGGCCGAGCGGAGCAGCGCCTGACGGACGGAACCTACGGACTGTCGATCGAGAGCGGAGAGCCGATCCCCGATGAGCGACTCGAGATCGTCCCCACCGCCGAGTACACCGTCGACGAAGAGCGAAGCCGCGGTCGCTGAGCCCGGCACGCTCGTCTACGACGGCGAGTGCTCGTTCTGCGTCGCCAGCGCGCAACGATTGAACGTGCCCTCGGTGCCTCGGCAGGAGCTCGGCCTCACCGAGGCCGACACCCATGCCGCCGCGATGTGGATCGGCGATGAGGGCCGGCGCGCCTACGGGCACATGGCGATCGCGAACGCGCTCCGGGCGTCCGGAGGCTGGCGCGGGGTCTGCGGCCGCGTCCTGCTCGTCCCGCCGTTTCGCTGGATCGCCGGTGGGCGGTCTATCCGCTCGTCGCGCGGAACCGCCACCGCCTGCGGTTAGAGCTTCGCGAGCTGCTCGCCGAGCGCCTCGAGGCTCGCGACGTTGTGGCCGCTCGCGAACACGTCGATGTAGGGCAGCGCCGCGTGCATCCCGCGCGCGAGCGGCTCGTAGGCCGGAGACTCCTGGAGCGGGTTCAGCCAGATGACCGAGTGCGCGAGCCGTGACAGGCGCGCCATCTGTGCGGCGAGCACCTCGGGGTCGCCGACCTCGAGCCCGTCCGAGCAGATGACCACCACCGCGCCGCGCGCGAGACCGCCGTGGCCGTACTCGTCGAGGAACCGCTTGAGCGAGTCGCCGATACGCGTCCCGCCGTCCCAGTCCACCACCTGGGCGGCCGCGCGGGTGAGGGCCTCGTCGGGATCGGAGCCCTCGAGCGCTCTGGTCACTCGGGTGAGTCGCGTCCCGAAGCAGAACGCCTCCCAGCGCCGGTCGGTCTTGAGCGCCGCGTGCGCGAACATGACGAGCGCGCGCGAGTACGAGTCCATCGAGCCGGACACGTCGAGCAGGAGGATCAGCCGCCGCGGCCGGGTGCGGCGGCGGCGCCAGGCGCGGTCGAGCGGCTCACCGCCGGTGCGGAACGAGCGGCGTAGCGTCCTGCGGAGATCGGGCTGGCCGGCGCGGGCCGATTCGCGGCGACGCGTTCGGCGGCGCGGGACGGCGAGGTCGATCTGCGCCATGAGCTCCGCCAGCTCGGCCTGCGTGCAGCGCGAGAAGCTCTTCTCCTTGAGCGTCTCGACCGAGCTCGCGAGCCCGACGTCCTGCTCGGCCTCCATCTCGACCCGGATCGAGATCGGCTCGCCCCGCGAGGGCAGCGGAGGCCCGAAGAACTCCCCGAAGATCGCGTCGTAGACGGGAATCTGCTCGGGCTTGCCGATCACGGTCGAGCGCCCCGCCCAGTAGAGGCCCTCGGGCGGAAGGAGCGCGGCCGCGCGGCAGAGCTCGGCGACGCGGTCGGGACCGACCGGCAGCCCCTGCGCCCGCAGCGCCCGCCCGAAGCGGGTCAGCGTGGCGACGGAGTCGGCGGCGGCCATCGGGCTACTCGGCGAGCTCGGCCCAGGCCGCGTCCACGCGCGCGAGGTCCTCGCGGTTCTTCACGGCGGCGCCGAGCGTCTCGCGCCCGGCATCCCCGTTCACCGAGGGAGCGCCGAGGAGCTGGAGCGCCTGCGCCCAGTCGATCGACTCGGCCGCGCCGGGGCGTTTCACGAGATCGAGCGTCCGCAGCTGCGCGATCGTCCCGGCCACGGAGCGCGCGAGCGCCTCCTCCACCCCGGGCGCGCGCAGGCGGATGATCTCGGCCTCGCGCTCGACGTCCGGGAACTCGATCCAGTGGTAGAGGCAGCGGCGCTTGAGCGCGTCGTGCAGCTCACGCGTGCGGTTCGAGGTGATGACGACGACGGGCGGAACCTCGGCCGCGATCGTGCCCAGCTCGGGGACCGTCACGGAGAAGTCCGAGAGCATCTCGAGGAGGAACGCCTCGAACTCGTCGTCGGCGCGGTCGAGCTCGTCCACGAGGAGCACGGCGTCGCCGCCCGCGCGGACGGCCTTGAGCAGCGGCCGCTCGACGAGGAACTGCGGCCCGTACAACTCCGAGACGCGCTCCGCGGCGGTGATCTCGCCCTCCTGCGAGCGCGCGTGCGTAGAGGAGCTGGCGCGCGTAGTCCCACTCGTAGAGCGCCTGCGAGGCGTCGATCCCCTCGTAGCACTGGAGCCGGATCAGGTCGGTCCCGAGGATTCGCGCAAGCGTCTTCGCGACCTCGGTCTTGCCTACGCCCGCCTCGCCCTCGAGGAGCAGCGGCCGGCGCATCGCGAGCGCGAGATAGACGGCGGTCGCGAGCCCCCGGTCGGGCAGGTACGACTCCGCCCGGAGGGCCTGTCTCGACTTCGGGAACCGATCCGAACCGCACGGTCGAAGCGTACGGGATGAAGGAACGATTGGAACATGCGGCGCAGGCCGGGTATTCTCGCCCCGTCGGGATATTTGCCTAGGCAAGGGGTTCCAAGGAGGCGCGTATGTACCCCGCGAGGTTCGAGTACCACGCACCGACGAGCATCGAGGAGGCTCTCTCCATCCTCGACCGCTACGGCGACGAGGGGAAGGTGATCGCCGGCGGCCAGAGCCTCATCCCGCTGATGAAGCTGCGGTTCGCCTCGCCGGGCGCGCTCGTCGACATCAACCGCATCGACGGCCTCGATTCGATCGAGGAGAAGGACGGATTTCTCACGCTCGGCGCTCTCGTGCGCCACAAGGACTGCGAGCACTCCGAGCTCCTCAAGGGGCGCTACGGCGTCATGGGCGACGCGGCTCCCTTCATCTCCGACCCGATCGTGCGCAACCGCGGCACGGTCGCCGGCTCGCTCGTCCACGCCGACCCCCAGGGCGACTGGGGCTCGGTGCTCATCGCCGCCGGCGCCGAGCTCGAGGTCCGCAGCTCGAGCGGCTCGCGCTCGATCCCGCTCAGCGAGCTGTTCGTCGGGCCGTTCCAGACGAGCATCGAGCCGACCGAGCTCGCCGTCGCCGTGAAGGTTCCCGATCCGGGACAGAACGCCGGGCGGCACGTACCTGAAGCTCGAGCGCAAGGTCGGCGACTACGCCACGGCCGGCGTCGCCGTCCATCTGAGCATGGACAACGGCAAGGTCGGGCGCGCCGGCATCGCGCTCACCGGCGTCGGGCCGAGCAACCTGCGGGCGACCGCGGCCGAGGAATCCCTCGCCGGCGCCACGCTCGACGAAGACACGATCAAGGCGGCGGCCGCGCTGGCCGCCGAGGCCGCGCAACCGCGCTCCGACAATCGCGGCAGCGCCGAGTACAAGCGAAGCGTCGTCCGGGTCTTCACGGAGCGAGGGCTCCGCAAGGCCGCCGAGACGGCGCAGCGCGTGAGGAGATGACGATGACTGACACCGCTGTCGAAACGGGCGCGTACACAACCCAGCTGACCGTCACGGTCAACGGAACGTCGCGCTCGCAGGAGGTGGAGAACCGCCTTCTGCTCGTCCACTTCCTGCGCGAGAAGCTCGGCCTCACCGGCACGCACATCGGCTGCGACACGACTCACTGCGGCGCCTGCACGGTGCTCGTCGACGGGACGCCCGTGAAGTCGTGCACGCAGTTCGCCGTCCAGACCGAGGGCGCCGAGATCACGACCGTCGAGGGGCTCGCGCCTCCCGGCGGCCTCGACCCGATCCAGGAGGGCTTCCACGAGGAGCACGGGCTCCAGTGCGGCTTCTGCACGCCGGGGATGATGCTCACCGCCAAGGCCTTCCTCGCCGAGAATCCCGACCCGTCCGAGACCGAGATCCGCTGGGCGCTCTCCGGCAACATCTGCCGCTGCACCGGCTACCAGAACATCGTCAAGGCGGTCCAGAACGCCGCCGCCAAGATGAAGGAAGGGAGCTAGCCATGGCCGCCACCGAAGAACCAGGTCATCCGCGGCATCGGCCACTCCGTCCCGCGCCTCGAGGACGCGCGCTTCATCCGCGGCAAGGGCCAGTACTTCGACGACATCGTCCTCCCCCAGATGCTCCACCTGGAGTTCCTGCGCAGCCCGTTCGCGCACGCGCGCATCACCTCGATCGACACCTCGCGCGCCGAGGCGGTCGAGGGCGTCGTCGCGGTCGTCACCGGCGAGCTGCTCGCCCAGCACAACCTCGCCTGGATGCCGACGCTCTCCGGCGACACGCAGGCCGTGCTCGCGACCGACAAGGTGCGCTTCCAGGGCCAGGAGGTCGCGGCCGTCATCGCCGAGTCGGCCTACATCGCGAAGGACGCCCTCGAGTTGATCGACGTCGAGTACGAGCCGCTGCCGGCGATCACGTCGCCCCAGCAGGCGCTCGAGGAAGGCGCGGTCAAGATCCGCGACGAGAAGGAAGGCCAGGAGGGCAACCACATCTACCACTGGGAGGCGGGCGACAAGGACGCGACCGCGGCCGCGTTCGCCGAGGCCGACAAGGTCGTCTCGCTCGACACGCTTCTACCCGCGCTGCCATCCGGCCCCGCTCGAGTGCTGCGGCTGCGTCGCGGACGTGAATCCCGCGACCGGGAAGGCGACGATCTACATGACGTCGCAGGCCCCCCACGCCCACCGCACGCTGTTCGCGATCGTGGCCGGCATCCCGGAGCACAAGATCCGGATCATCTCCCCGGACCTCGGCGGCGGCTTCGGCAACAAGGTTCCGATCTACCCCGGCTACGTCGTCGCCACCGCCGCGTCGCTCCTCATCGGGCGGCCGGTGAAGTGGGTCGAAGACCGCACGGGAAACCTGATCTCGACCGGCTTCGCCCGCGATTACCACATGCACGGCGAGCTGGCGCTCAAGGGCGACAAGATGATCGGCCTGCGCGTGAAGATGCTCTCCGACAACGGAGCGTTCTTCTCCGATGCGCAGCCGACGGCGTTCAAGGCCGGGCTCTTCCACATCGTCACGGGCTCCTACGACATCCCGGCCGCGCACGTGGAGACGGACGGCGCGTACACGAACAAGGCGCCGGGCGGCGTCGCGTACCGCTGCTCGTTCCGCGTCACCGAGGCCTCGTACCTGATCGAGCGCCTCGTGCAGACGGCGGCCTACGAGATCGGGGCCGACCCGATCGAGCTCCGCCGGACGAACTTCATCCAGCCGGAGCAGTTCCCGTACACCTCGGCAACCGGATTCGAGTACGACTCGGGCGACTACGAGGCCGCACTCGACCTCGCGCTCGAGAAGCTCGACTACCCGGGCCTGCTGAAGGAGCAGGAGGAGGCCCGCAAGGAGGGCCGGCTCATCGGCATCGGCGTCGCCACGTTCACCGAGGTCGTGGGCGCCGGCAAGGGCAAGGACTTCAAGATCGCCGGCCTGCGCATGAACGACGGCGCCGAGCTGCGCATCCATCCGACGGGCAAGGCCGTCCTCAAGCTGAGCGTCAAGTCGCAGGGCCAGGGCCACGAGACGACCTTCGCCCAGATCGTCGCCGAGGAGCTCGGGCTCCAGCCGGAGGACGTCGAGGTGCAGGAGGGCGACACGGATCACACGCCGTACGGCCTCGGCACCTACGCGAGCCGCTCCACCCCGGTCTCCGGCGCCGCGACCGCGATGGTCTCCCGCCGTGTGCGGGAGAAGGCGCAGAAGATCGCCGCGCACCTGCTGGAGGCGTCCGAGGACGACCTCGAGTGGACGCAGGGCAAGTTCAGCGTCAAGGGCGCGCCCGACAAGTCCACCTCCATCCAGGACATCGCCTTCGCGGCCTACACGGACGTCCCCGACGGAATGGAGGACGGGCTCGAGGCCGTCTACTACTACGACCCGCCGAACATGACCTATCCGTTCGGCACCTACGCCGTGGTGGTCGAGGTCGACCGAGGCACCGGCGCCTGGAAGGTGCACGAAGCTGGTGGCCGTGGACGACTGCGGCGTCCGGATCAACCCGATGATCGTCGCGGGCCAGATCATGGGCGGCCTCACCGAGGGCTACGCGATCGCCGCGATGCAGCAGATCGACTTCGACGAGGACGGCAACTGCATCGGCGCCGACTTCATGGACTACCTCATCCCGACGGCCTGGGAGACGCCGGCGTTCGAGCTGGGCGCGACGGTCACGCCGTCGCCGCACCACCCGATCGGCGCGAAGGGCGATCGGCGAGTCGGCAACGGTCGGCGCACCCGCGGCGTTCGTGAACGCCGTGGTGGACGCGCTCGCGCACGCGGGCATCCGCAACCTCGAGATGCCGGTCACCTCCGGCAAGGTGTGGGCGGCGCTTCAGGAGGTCGGTCTCGCGGAGTGAATCCAGCTGACGTCATCATCGAGGCGGGAAAGCTTGCGGCGGCCGGAAGGCCCTACGCGCTTGCGACCGTCGTCGATGTGGTCAAGCCCGCGTCGTCCAAGCGCGGCGACCGGGCGATCGTCACGCCCGACGGCACGCTCACCGGCTGGATCGGCGGCGCGTGCTCCGAGCCCTCGGTCATCCGCGAGTCGCTGCGCGCGCTCGCGGACGGCCAGGCGCGGGTGGCCCGGATGGAAGGCGAATGCGCCTCGGAAGGAGTCGTGGAGGTCTTGATCGAGCCCGTGCTCCCCACCCCGCTCCTCGCCGTGATGGGCGAGAGCCCCGCGGCCCGCACGCTCGGCGAGCTGGCCCGGATCGTCGGCTGGCGCGTCCAGACCGACGGCGTCGCAGGCGCCGACGCGGTGGTCGTCGCGACGATGGGCCACGGAGACGAGCGCGCGCTCGCGGACGCTCTCGGCTCCGAGGCCGGCTACATCGGGCTCGTGGCAAGCTCGAAGCGCGCCGCGACCGTCCTGGCGACGCTGCGGGACTCCGGCCTCGACGAGGAGTCCGTCCTGCGCGTCCGCGCGCCGGCCGGGCTCGACCTCGGGCCGTCCTCCCAGGAGGAGATCGCCGTTGCGATCCTCGCCGAGCTGGTCGCGTGGAAGCACATGCGCTCCGACTCCGCGCCCGCGCCCGAGGAGGGAGTCGACCCTGTCTGCGGCATGACCGTTGCGGTCTCAGGGGCCGCGGCGGTGATCGAGCACGAGGGGGTGACCGTCGTCTTCTGCTCGGCGCACTGCCGGGCACAGTTCGAGGCCGAGCCCGAGCGCTACAGCCTGAGGGCCCCGTGAGGGACATCCTTTCTACGCTCGAACGGTGGGCCGCGGACGGCACGCCGGTGGCGATCGCGACCGTGGTCGACACCGAGCGCTCGGCTCCGCGCGATCCCGGCGCCGCGTTGGCCGTCTCGGACGGAGGCGACGTGATCGGCTCCGTGACCGGCGGCTGCGTCGAGCCCGCCGTCTACGGCGAGGCGCGCGAGGTGCTCGCGGGCGGCGAGCCCCGGCTGAAGACGTACGGGATCGCCGACGAGGAGGCGTTCGAGGTCGGCCTTCCCGTGCGGCGGGACCGTCCACATCTTCGTCGACCGCCTCGACCCCGAGATCGTCGTCCCGATCGTCGAGGCGGTGCGCGAGGAGCGGCCGATCGCGCTCGAGATCAGGATCACCGGCGAGGACGTCGGCGCGAAGCGGCTCGTCGGCCCCGATGACGACGGCCCGGCGGCGGAGCTCCTCGCCCGCGGCCAGACCGGGATCGTCGACGCGCCCG
Organism: uncultured Actinomycetes bacterium; assembly: GCA_963705875.1. Classification (GTDB taxonomy): domain Bacteria; phylum Actinomycetota; class Thermoleophilia; order Gaiellales; family Gaiellaceae; genus CAVRUF01. The sequence goes on from OY970117.1 coordinate 1,570,611, forward strand.
AGGGGCAGCTCTTCGTCTCGTCCTTCGCGCCGCGGCCGAACATGTACGTCTTCGGCGCGATCGACCACGCCGCCGCGGTCGCCGAGATGGGCCGCTTCCTCGGCTACCGGGTGACCGTCTGCGACGCGCGCGCCAAGTTCGTCACGCGCGAGCGCTTCCCCGACGTGGACGAGCTGGTCGTCGAGTGGCCCGACAAGTTCCTCGCGGGCGCGCACGTGGACGAGCGAACGGCCATCTGCGTCCTCACGCACGACCACAAGTTCGACATCCCGGCGCTCAAGGCCGCGCTGGAGACGAACGCCGGCTACATCGGCGCGATGGGCGCGAAGCGCACGAACGCCGACCGCGCCGAGCGGCTGCGCGCCGAGGGCGTCACCGACGAGGAGATGGCCCGCATCCACGCCCCCATCGGCCTGAAGATCGGCTCCCGCTCCCCGAGGAGGTCGCCGTCGCGGTGGCCGCCGAGATCGTGCAGGTCATGCGCTCACCCAAACCCAAACCCCAGGAGGCGCTCGCTTGAAGCTCGAAAACTCATTCCAGGTCGACGCTCCGCCCGAGAAGGCCTGGGCCCTCCTCATGGACGTCCCGCGGATCATCCCGTGCATGCCCGGCGCCAAGTTGGACGAGACGGTCAGCGACTCGAACTGGCTCGCGACGATGCAGGTGAAGCTGGGCCCGATCGGGCTCACGTTCGCCACCGACTGCAAGCGCACGGACGTGGACGAGGCCAACCGCAGCGTCACGCTCAAGGCCGACGCGCGGGAAACCAGGAATCGCGGCCGCGCGAGCGCCTCGATCGTCTCGACGCTCACGCCCGACGAACGGGGACGCGGGTCGACATCGTCACCGACGTGACCTGGCGGGCACGCTCGCCCAGTACGGCCGCGGGATGATCGAGGACATCTCCACCCAGATGGTCACGAGCTTCGCGACGTGCCTCCAGGCGCAGCTCGGAGAATCACCGGAGGAGGCCGAGGCCGCCGTCGCCGCGCAGGCGAAGCCGATCTCGGGCCTCTCGCTCTTCTTCGGCAGCATCGGCCGCAAGATCCGAGGCATCTTCGGAAGGAGTTGAAATGACGCAGATCGCCGTCAACGTCAACGGGGAACGCCACGAAAGCGAGGTGGAGCCCAGGCAGCTCCTCGTCTACTACCTTCGCGAGCAGCTCGAGCTGACCGGGACAACGGTCGGCTGCGACACCTCCTCCTGCGGCGCCTGCACGGTGCTTCTCGACGGCGAGTCGGTGAAGTCGTGCACGGTGCTCGCGGTCCAGGCCGACGGCGCCGAGGTGACGACGATCGAGGGCCTCGCCCCGAACGGCGGCGGCCTCCATCCCGTGCAGCAGGCGTTCCACGAGGAGCACGGGCTCCAGTGCGGGTTCTGCACGCCGGGGATGGTGATGGCGACGGTCAGCCTGCTCGAGGAGAACCCGAGCCCGTCCGACGAGGAGATCCGGCACGCGCTCGAGGGGAACCTCTGCCGCTGCACCGGCTACGTCAACATCGTCAAGGCCGTGAAGTCCGCGGCCGCGGCCTGAGGGAGGCGACATGGCTACCACCGAAGCCGAGACCTACATCGGGAAGTCGGTCGCCCGCAAGGAAGACGCGGCGCTGCTCACCGGCCAGTCCCGCTACATCGACGACCTGACCCTGCCGGGGATGGTGTGGGCGTCGGTCGTCCGCAGTCCCTTCGCGCACGCGAAGATCAACAGCGTCGACGTGTCCAGGGCCCTCGAGGCCGAGGGCGTCATCGCCGCGTTCACGGGCGCCGACCTCGACGAGGACTGGGCCACGACGCTCCCCTGCGTCTGGCTCGTCACCGAGGACACGAAGCAGCCGAACCACCGGCCGCTCGCGACGGACAAGGTGCGCTACCAGGGCGACGGCGTGGCCGTCGTCATCGCCGAGTCCCGCGCGCTGGCGGCGGATGCGGCCGAGCTGGTCGACGTCGACTACGACCCGCTCCCGGCTGTGACCGACCCGGAGGCGGCGCTCGCGGACGACGCGCCGATCCTCCACGAGGAGTTCGGAACGAACCACTGCTTCACGTGGAAGCTCGAGGCGGGCGGCGTCGACGAGATCTTCGAGACCGCGCCGGTGACCGTGAAGGAGCGCTTCCGCCAGCAGCGGCTGATCCCGAACGCGATCGAGCCACGGGGCGTGATCGCGCAGTACGTCGCATCGACCGACGAGTACACGCTCTGGTCGGCGACGCAGATCCCGCACATCCTCCGCTTCTGGCTCGCCGTCGTGCTCGGCGTCGCGGAGAGCAAGCTCCGCGTCGTCGCTCCCGATGTCGGCGGCGGCTTCGGCTCGAAGCTGAACGTCTACGCCGAGGAGGCGCTCGCGCTCGTCCTCGCCCGGCGGCTCGGCCGTCCGGTCAAGTGGACGGAGGAGCGCTCGGAGGGCTACCTGGCCACGATCCACGGACGCGACCAGTGGCAGCAGATGGAGTTCGCGGCCACCGAGGACGGGAAGATCCTGGCCGTCCGCGCGAAGCTGACCGTCGGGCTCGGCGCGTACCTCCAGCTCGTCACGGCGGGAACGCCGATCCTGGGCGGCTGGGTCTACGGCGGGCCGTACGACGTGACCGGCTACTCGCTCGAGGTGGTGGGCGCGTTCACGACCGCCACGCCCACGGATGCCTATCGCGGCGCCGGCCGGCCCGAGGCGACGTTCCTGATCGAGCGAACGGTGGACGCGCTCGCGCGCAAGCTCGACATGGATCCGGCGGAGCTCCGGCGCAAGAACTTCGTCACGGAGTTCCCGCACACGCTGGCCTCAGGGCTCGAGGTCGACTCCGGCGACTACGTCGGGGCGCTCGACCGCGCGCTCGAGATGGCCGGCTACGAGGATCTCCGCAAGGAGCAGGCCGAGCGCCGTGCGAACGGCACGACGAAGGAGCTCGGCATCGGCTTCTCGACCTACAACGAGATGTGCGGGCTCGCGCCGTCGCGCATCCTCGGCGCCATCCTCTACGCCGCCGGCGGCTGGGACGCGGCCACGATCCGCTGCCTGCCGACCGGGTCGATCCAGGTGTTCATCGGCACCTCGCCGCACGGACAGGGGCACGTGACCACGTTCTCGCAGATCGTCGCCGACCGGCTGGGCGTTCCGCTCGAGTCGGTCGAGATCGTCCACGGGGACACGTCCACGATGCAGCTCGGCCTCGACACCTACGGGAGCCGCTCGCTCGCCGTGGGCGGGATCGCGCTCTACAACGCGGCCGAGAAGGTGATCGGCAAGGCCCGCAAGGTGGTCGCGCACCAGCTCGAGGTGGCCGAGGAGGATCTCGGCTACGAGCACGGCCGCTTCACCGTCGCGGGCACCGACAAGTCGATGACCGTGCAGGACGCGGCGCTCCAGGCGTTCGTCGCGCACAACCTCCCGGACGGGATGGAGCCCGGCCTCGAGGCGACGTTCGTCTACGACCCGCCCAACTTCAGCTGGCCCGGCGGCGCGCACATCTGCATCGTCGAGGTCGACACGGAGACCGGCGAGGTCGACCTGAAGCGCTACATCGCCGTGGACGAGATCGGCAACGTCATCAACCCGCAGATCGTCGACGGCCAGATCCACGGCGGCGTCACGCAGGGGATCGCGCAGGCCCTGTGGGAGGAGGCGATCTACGACGAGGACGGCAACCTGACGACCGCGTCGATGCTCAGCTACCTCATCCCCTCGGCGGCCGAGACGATCGACTACGAGCTCGACCGCGTGAACGCCCCGAGCCCGACGAACCCGCTCGGCGTGAAGGGCGTCGGCGAGACCGGCACGATCGCGTCGACCCCGGCGGTGATCAACGCGATCGTCGACGCGCTCTCGCCGTACGGCGTCACGGACGTGGAGATGCCCGCCAAGCCGGAGCGCGTCTGGCGAGCGATCCAGGAAGGAGGTGCGTCGTGATCCCGGCCAGGTTCGACTACGAGGTGGCGAGCTCGGTCGACCATGCGATCGAGCTCCTCGGCTCCGACAAGGACGCGAAGCTGATCGCCGGCGGCCACTCGCTGCTGCCGCTCATGCGGCTGCGCCTCGCGCGGCCCGAGCTGCTCGTGGACATCGGACGGCTCAGCGATCTCTCCTACGTCCGCGAGGACGGCGACGCGATCGCGATCGGCGCCCTCACGCGCTACCGCGATCTCGAGACGAGCGAGCTGCTGGCGCGCGAGTGTCCGCTGATCTCCGTACGTCGTGGGCCTGTCGGCGACCCGCAGGTGCGTCATCGCGGGACGATCGGCGGGTCGGTCGCGCATTCGCGATCCCGCCTCGGACTCGCCGACGGTGCTCATGGCGCTCGACGCCGAGCTCGTCGTCCGCGGGCCGGACGGCGAGCGGCGGCTGCCGGTCGGCGAGAGCTTCGGCGGCTTCCTCGAGACGACGCTCGGCCCGCAGGAGGTGCTGACGGAGATCCGCGTGGCGAAGGGCCAGACGGGCGCGTACCTGAAGTTCCAGCGGCGCTCGCAGGACTGGGCCACCGTGGCCGTCGCCGCGGTGCGCTCGAACGGCTCGACACGGGTCGCGCTCACGAACATGGGCCCGATTCCCCTGCGCGCGAGCGGCGTCGAGGAGGCGCTCGCGGACGGAGCCGACGCGGCTGCCGCGTCGGAGCGCGCGGCCGAGGGGACGAGCCCGCCGAGCGATCACAACGGGAGCGCCGAGTTCCGTGAGCACATCGCCCGCGTGATGACGCGGCGGGCGCTCGAGGAGGCTTCCGCGGCCTGATCGCCGGACTGATCCTCGCCGCAGGGGGCGGCAGCCGGTTCGGCGGGCCGAAGCAGCTCGCCGAGCTGGACGGCCGCCCCTTGCTGGTGCATGCGATCGAGGCGATGCAGGCCGTTCCGGCGATCGAGCGGATCGTGGTCGTCGCTCGGCTCGGAGGCCGAGCGGGTTCGCTCGCGAGGTCGACCTGAGCGGCGTGGACGTCGTCGTCGCGGAGGACTGGGCCGACGGGATCTCGGCGTCGCTACGCGCCGGGATCGCCGCGCTCGCCGAGGCGGATGCGGTCGTGCTCACGCTCGGCGACCAGCCGCGCGTGGGCTCCGAGGCGATCGAGGCCGTGCTCGCGGCCGGCGCTCCGGCCCGGGCCGTGTACGACGGCGCGCCCGGCCACCCCGTCCTCATCGGCCGCGACCTCTTCCCCGAGGTAGCGCGGCTCACCGGCGACCAGGGCGCACGCGACGTCCTCGCCGACCACGGCGTGACCGAGGTCGACCTGACCGCGCTCGGCGGATCGCAGGACGTCGACACTCCCGCCGATCTCGAGTCGTTATACTAAACCACTCGGTTAACTAACCAGGTGGTTCAGCAGTGACGACGGCACAGCTCGATCTCACGTTCGCGGCGCTCTCGGATCCGACGCGCCGGGCGATCCTGGCGCGCCTCGCGACCGGCGAGGCCACGGTCACCGAGCTCGCGAAGCCGTTCAAGATCAGCCTCCCCGCCATCTCGAAGCACCTGAAGGTGCTCGAGCGCGCGGGCCTGATCGTCCGCGGCCGCGCGGCCCAGTGGCGGCCGTGCCGGCTCGAGCCCGCCGCGCTCGAGGGCGCCGCCGAGTGGCTCGAGGATTACCGCATGTTCTGGGAGGGCAGCTTCGACCGTCTCGACGACCATCTCCGAGCGATTCAGAAAGGGAACGCCGAATGACCGATCCGAACCGCCAGCAAATGACCGTCACCCGCGTCTTCGACGCGCCGCGCGAGCTCGTGTGGAAGACGTGGACGGAGCCCGGAGCACTTCGCCCACTGGTTCGGCACGCCGCCGCTGACGACGCCGGTCGAGGAGATCTCGATGGACGTCCGGCCCGGAGGCAAGTGGGCGGCGACGATGGTGCACGAGGAGGATCCGACGAACCGGCTGCCGTTCCGCGGCAGGTACGCCGAGGTGGTCGAGCCCGAGCGCCTGGTGATGATCTTCGAGGACGTGACGAACGACGACAACCCGAACGTCGAGACGCTCACAGTGACGTTCACCGATCTCGGCGACGGACGCACCGAGATCGTCGCGAACCAGGCCGGCCACATGCCCGAGGAGGAGTACGGCGAGCCGCTCCAGTCCGGCTACGGTGGATTCTTCGACCGGCTCGAGGCGCACCTGGCCGATCTCCAGAAGGGAGCAGCATGACGACCACGATCTTCGAGACGACCTCCGACACCGAGCTCGTCGCGACCCGAACCTTCGACGCACCGATCGAGCTCGTGTGGGACGTGTGGACCAAGCCCGAGCACGTCCCCGAGTGGATGGGCGGCTTCGAGGGCTGGACGATGCCCGTCTGCGAGATCGACTTCCGCGTGGGCGGCGCGTGGCACTTCGTCTGGCGCAAGGACGACGGCGAGGAGATGGAGATGACCGGCGAGTACCGCGAGATCACGCCTCCGACCCGCATGGTCCAGACCGAGAACTGGGGCGGCGACTGGGCGGAGACGCTGAACACGCTCGAGCTCTTCGACGAGGACGGCAAGACGCGGATGGTCATGTCCGTCTCCTACCCGTCCAAGGAGGCCCTGGAGGCCGCGGTCGCGACCGGCATGAACGACGGCGCGGCGGTCACCTTCGACCGGCTCGACGAATACGTCCGCTCGCTGGCCTAGGCCAGCAGGCGCTCGGAAACGTCCCAGAGACGATCGGCGTTCGCTTCGTCCAACGCGTATGGAGCGACGCCGGTCATGTCTCCGGGGCGCTTGGCCACGACCTCGGCCTCGTTGCAGTTCGCGAAGTAGCGGCCGCCGACGCCGTCGAGGAGCGGCGACGTGGCGAGGAGGACGGTCGTCGAGGCGCCTTCCTCGGTCGTCTTGACCAGATCGGGGCTCATGCTGAAGCTGTCCATCCCGCCGACGTGGCGCTGGAGGTTCGTGGCGATCGCGCCCGGCATGAGGGCGTTCACGGTGATCCCGTCGCCGGCCCACCGCTTCGTGGCGCCGACGGCGAAGAGCACGTTCGCGGTCTTCGACTGCCCGTAGGCGAGCCAGGGGTCATAGCGGCGGAATGCGAAATGCAGGTCGTCGAAGATCACCGGCGAGCTGAAGTGCGCGCTCGAGCTGACCGAGACGATGCGCGCCGGAGCCGCCGCGGCGAGCGCGTCATGGAGGCCGACGCTCAAGCGCGAAGTGCCCGAGGTGGTTCGTCGCGAACTGCATCTCCCAGCCCTCGGCCGTGTGCTCCTCGGGCATGGCCATGACGCCGGCGTTGTTGACGAGCACGTCGAGCGGCCCCTCCCACGCTGCGACGAACGCGGCGATCGAGTCGCGGTCGGCGAGGTCGAGCCGGGCGACGCGGATGTTCTCCATCGAGGTCGAGTCGACGATGTCCGCCGCGGTCTCGGATCCGGCCTCGACGTTGCGCACGGCGAGCGTCACGTCGGCGCCGGCGCTCACCAATGCGCGCGCCGTCTCGACCCCGATCCCGGAGGCGCCGCCGGTGACGATCATCCGCTTGCCGGTGAGATCGATCCCCTCGACCACCTCGGCCGCGGTCGTGTGGAAGCCGAAGGGCGTGGTGATCAGGCTCATCGGGGCTGAGCCTACGCCTAGTAGACGGGCCCGATCAAGAAGACCCAGGCCGAGCACGACCCAGAGGAACAGGCCCTCGGACGAGGAGGCCGGGCCGGCGCCGCCGAAAGGCTACGAGTGCGGCGACCGCGGCTCCCACGACGAGCAGGCCGAGCGACCAGCCGGGCAGACTCGACACGTCCGAGCGATGCACGAGCTCGGGCAACCGGTAGTCGTCGTACTCGTAGAAGCGCGCCGCCGCGTAAGCGACCGCCGCGAGCCCGACCAGCGGTAGGGCCGGAGTCGCCAGCGCGGCGCTCGTCAGACGCGGGTTCCGGCAGCGACCATGTACAGCAGCCCGCCGAAGAAGAGCGGAGCGATACGCGAACCACGAGAGGAAGTCTCCCGGGCGGCTAGTACGAGTCCGGATCGGAGTCGCCGATCCGGCCGGTCGAGACGGCCCCAGAGTATACAGCGTGGCGCCCAGCAAGAGCGCGATGCAACACGCCGGTGACGATCCAGCCGACGATCCGGCCGCCTTCGGCGCCTCTCGGCCAGCTTCCATACCAACAATGCTATATCGCATCGTTGGTATCCGTCAAGGTCGGGCTATGAGACGGGACAGGGAGGCGGCGACTCGCCCAGCATCAGAGTCGGCTCGATCGGGCTGCAGTCGACGAGCGTCCCGATCACGCCGAGCATGCCGGTACCGGTGCGGGCGGCGGTCGAGAAGCGCCAGACCGGTACGCCGGCCTGGTCGACGAGGAGGATGGAGACCCCGTCGTAGTCCTCCCACGGATCGCCGATCGCCGCGAGGAACAGCGGCATCCGGTCGGCGAGGAACTGGGCCGGACCTTCGGTCCGCATCGTGATGTCCACCGCGACGCCGTACGGCTTGTAGATCCTCAGGTCGGCCACGGTCGCATCGATCGAGTCGGCGGCGTCCTCGAACGTGCGCCGCGCGGCCGCCGCCGTTCCCGGCTTCGCAGCCGGGAGCGTCGCGGGGCCGCCACCGATGGACCCGCCCTCGAATGGAGTCCCGATCTCGAGGTCGGCGCCGGCGTTGAGCGCGTGGTCGCGGAATGCGGCGGCGATCAACAGCTCCTGCCAGCGGGTCAGATCGGAGCTGTCGAAGGCGCGCGGGCGAAGCATCACGCGGCGCGGCGATGACTCGATCTCGATTCGCGCAATCGAGTTGGGGCGGGTCGCGGCGACGATCGAGGAGAGCAGCGCCCGCTGCTCGGCGCTGCCGCCGGTGATCTTCGTCGTCTCGGAGAATCGCTCCGGCCGCCCGGAGATGAAGTCCGGGCCCGCGTACGGAACGATGAAGAACGCGCACGGAGCGCTCGCGTCCAGGCAGAACGTGTTGGTCGGCCGGCCCTCATCGTCGGACGCTCGTTGGAGCGAGACCAGCACGTACGCGGATGTCGCAGTAGTCGTCGTCCGGCCGCCGGTGAGCGCGACGCCCAGCGCGGTGGCGGCGGCTACTGCGCAGGCCGTCCCGACTGCGAGCGCGACCAGCCGGCCGCGCGACGGCCCTCGCTCCCGGAGGAGCTCCGCCAGCAGGGCGCGTTTGCGCGCGGCCAGCCGGCCGGAAGGCAGATCGCGCTCGTTCGGGACGGTGTTGGTGCTCATGACCCCTCGCCCTCTTCATGTCCGAGCCGGGGATCGAGTTCCCGAAGTCGCGCCCGGGCACGGGAGAGGCGGGAGCGAACCGTCCCTACGGGAATGCCGAGCGCGGCCGCCGTCTCGTCGTAGCTCAGCCCGACCCACGCACAGAGCGCGAAGACGTCCTGCTCGCGGCGCGGTAGCTGCGCGACGACTGCGAGTACCTCGCGCATGCGTCGCTCGTCGTCGGTCCGCGCGTCGGCGAGATCCGCGAATCCCAGCTCGGGTTGCGGTCGCGGAATCGGCGCAAGGCGCCCGCGAACCGCCGCTGCGAGCGTCGCTGGTTGCGAACGACGTTCGTCGCGATTCCGTACAGCCACGGCAGCACCTTGCCCGGCTCCAGTTCCTTCCTGCGGCGGCGCCACGCCTCGAGGAAGACGACCGAGAGCAGATCCTCGGCGAGCGCCCAGTCGCCGGTGCGGCGGAAGCAGTAGTTGTAGATCGCCTTCGCGTGCCGCTCGAAGAGGAGCCCGAACGCATCCGCGTCCCCGGCGCGCGAGCGCGCCCACAGGATCGAGTCCTCGGGCTCCATCGGCCGTTCATGTCCGAAGCCCGGCGTCGGGTTCCCTACTCGATCGTGTGGATCACGTACGCGACCGCGAAGCCGAGCGTGGTCACGACGCCGACCAGCTTGCCGCCGTGCCGGTAGGCCTCCGGGATCATCGTGTCGGCGAGCATCGTGAGGATCGCGCCGGCCGCGAACGTGAGCACGAACGCGACCACGTCGGGCGACGCGCTCTGGAAGAGCCCGTACCCCACGAGCGACGACAGCCCGGAGACGACCGCGATCGCGATCCACATCCAGAGGATCTTCATCCGCTTCCAGCCGCCCGCGGTCAGCCCGGCCGTGGATGAGAGCGCCTCCGGCACGTTCGAGATGAAGACGGCGATGAGATAGGCGACGCCAAGGCTCCCGCTCTCGTAGAGCGTCAGGCCGATGACGATCGACTCGGGGATCCCGTCGAGCACCGTCCCGAGCACGATCGCGAGCGCCGAGCCGCTCTCCTGGGCGCCGGTCGCGTCCTTGCGCATGCTGCCGCCGAAGCGGTCGATGAGCCCGTCGCCGACGAAGAACACGAGGCAGCCGGCGAAGAGCCCGGCGAGCGCGGCGCCTTCACCGGACGCGATGTTCGACGCCTCCTCCACGAGGTCGAATGCGACCGCGCTGATGAGGACGCCCGCGCCGAAGCCCATGACGAGGCCGATCGCCCGCAGGTTGATCGGAAGGAAGAAGGCGAGCAGTGCGCCGATGACGAGCGAGGACGCGGCGAGGAGCCCCCAGCCGAACGCGGCACCCATCAGCGGCCCTGCGACAATCGAGGCATGAAGCTGATCAAGCTAGACGGCGCGCCGGAAACCATCGCCCGGGAGATCGTCGGCGCCGACCACGGGCTCACGATCACGCTGATCCTCGTGGACAACGAGCCCGGCGGCGGCCCTCGGCTCCACAAGCATCCCTACGACGAGATCTTCGTCGTCCAGGAGGGCGAGGCGACGTTCACGGTGCGGCGACGCGGAGATCGTCGCGGTGCCCGGCGACGTCGTCGTCGCGGAAACCGGCGAGCCGCACAAATTCGTCAACTCGGGCGAGGGACGGCTGCGCCAGGTGGACATCCACATGAGCCCGACGTTCGCGACCGAGTGGCTCGAGTAGCTAGCGGACCTTCAGCCCGAGCGACCCGCCGGCGTACCCGGATTTGCCCACGGTGGCCTTCAGGGACTTGCCCGACCCCGTGATGCGCAGCGTGACCTTTCCCTGCGCGTTGGTGGTGCCCGACTTGCCGCCGGCCTTGACCTTGGCGCCCTTCACGGCGTCGCCGGCGTCGCGGACGGTGAACGTGACCGACACGCGCTTGCCGCGCGGAAGCTTCGCGCGGCTCGACGTGAGCGAGAGCCCCGGAAACGCGCGCGCGTAGTACGTGACCTCGTTCGAGCTCAGGTTGGGCGTCGCGTTCACGAACAGGTCGACCGACTTCGCGGTCGCGCTCGCGTCGAGGTGGTACATGGCGACCACGCCCGGGCGACCGACGTCGACGACCGCGCCCCACTTCGTCGCCGCCTTGTTCGAGCGGCGCGCGTAGACGTGGTAGAGGAAGCCGACGCGCGTCGTCCACGCGACCCAGAGCCGCCCGTCGGGCGCCGCCGCGATCGTGGCCGTCGTGTTGTTGCCGACGGTCTTGGCGATGTCCGTCGTCCCCGTCGCGCCGACGTTCCAGACCTTCACGCGGTTGATCGACGGATACCCGGTTCCGTAGGCGACGTAGAACCCGCCGCCGGGGCGGGCGACGATCGGCGTCCGGCCCAGCATCCCGACGTTCATGTTTCCGGTCCCCGGCATCAGCGCCGCAGAGCCGACGGGCGCGCCGCCGGCGCCGACCGCCTGCGCGTGAACGCCCAGATGGCCGGCCGCGTTCGAGTACCAGGCGAGCATCGTCTGCGTACCACTCGCGGCCAAACCGGGGTCGTAGCCGTAGTTGCCGAACGGAGCCTGGTAGTCGTGGTTCGGGCTCGCAGCGCTGAGGCCGCTGTGCACCCAGGTGCCGAGCGTTCCGGCCCAGGCCTGGTAGAACGTCCCGTCGTTCAGCATCACCGCGGCGACCGAGCTTCCGTACGCCTGTGCGCCGTCGGGGACGACGTTGGTCGACTGGAGCTCCCACGAGACGCCGTTGTTCACGGATCCCGCGGTGCTCATCTCGTCGAGCGTCTCGCCCGGGTCGGTCGTCCGCAAGCCACCGAAGAAGACGCTGATCCCGATTCCCGTGTAGACGATCGCGGGATTTCCGATCTCGGCCCAGCCGGTGACGATTGGGCTCGTCGCGCCGACCGTCCCGTTCGCGCCGATCGCAGTGTGCTTGAGATCGTCGGTGTTCGGCCCACTGCGGATCGACCACGCGACGTGCAGCGCGCCGTCCGGGGTTCGCACGAGCCCGACCTGGTCGCTCGAAGATCCTCCGTTCCCGGTGATCTGCTTCCACGTCGCGGCCTCGGCCGAAGCGGGCGCGACGAGGAGGAGTACGGCGGCGAGCAGGCAGAGCCTCACTGTCGGAGTATGTGACGCCCGCGACGAGCACGCATCGCCTATGCAGGGGAGGCGTGCGCTAGTGTCGCCTTGCGATGTCGCAGAACCTGATCGAGCTGCTCAAGCGGCGCGGAGGTAGCGACGGCCCGGTGACGGCGCTCGACGTCCTCCGGGAAGCCGCAGCGGAGCGTGGGGAGATCACCGACGACGACCGCCGGCACGCGGCGGCGGTGTCCGGGCTTCCCGAGGCGACCGTCTACGGCGATCTCGACCTTCTACGACGACCTCGTACAGCGCGTCGGCCGAGCGGGTCGTGCGCGTCTGCACCGGAACCGCGTGCTGGGCGGCGCGCTTCGACGAGCAGGTCGGCGAGCTCGAGGCGGGGCTCGGCGTGTCGCATGGGCACGGCCGACGGCGCGGTCGCGCTGAACGAGACCGTCTGCCTCGGCTTCTGCCACTCGAGCCCGTCCTTCCGCGAGGGCGACGTCGTCGACGCGGGCCCGGGCGCGCTCGAGCGGGTGCTCGCCGGGGAGCCGCAGCCCGCCGCGCGAGCCCGAGTGGTCGAGCGTCCTCGACGAGCCGGTGCTGATCCGGCCGGGCGACTGGAGCGGGCTGCGCGCGGCGCTCGCCTCCACGCCCGACGATCTGCGTCGCGGAGGTGAAGGCGGCGAACCTGCGCGGCCGCGGCGGCGCCGGCTTCCCGGCCGGGCTCAAGTGGGACTTCACGCGCAAGAACCCGGGCGAGAAGTTCATCGTCGTGAACGGCGACGAGGGCGACCCGGGCTCCTACATCGACAAGTACCTGATGGAGCAGAACCCGGCGCTCCTGCTCGAAGGCATGGCCGTCGCCGGCTTCGCGGTCGGCGCCGAGCTCGGGTTCGTCTACGTCCGCTCGGAGTACCCGCGCTCGAAGCCTGCTTTGGACGCGGCGATCGAGCGCGCCTACGCGGACGGGCAACCTCGGCGACGACATCTACGGCAGCGGCTTCTCGCTTCCACGTCCACGTGCTCGAGGGCGCGGGGTCATACGTGGTCGGCGAGGAGACCGCGCTCCTCAACTCGCTCCAGGGCCTGCGCGGCGTGGTCAACGCGCGCCCGCCGTTCCCGGCGGAGAAGGGCTACCACTCGCTGCCGACCGTCGTGAACAACGTCGAGACGCTCTGCAACGCGCCGTTCATCGCCGCGAACGGCGCCGAGGCCTACGCGGCGCTCAGCCCCGGCGCGACGCCGGGCACGAAGCTCGTCTGCCTGAACGAGCGCTTCTCCAAGCCCGGCGTCTACGAGGTTCGCTTCGGCACGACCATGCGGGAGATCTGCGAGGAGATCGGCGGCGGGCTCGTGGACGGACACGACGATCAAGGCGCTCCAGATCGGCGGGCCGCTCGGCGGGATCCTGCCCGGCACGCTGCTCGACACGCCGTTCGACTTCGACGAGCTCGCGGCGCAGGGCTGCATGGTCGGCCACGGCGGGATCGTCGCGTTCGACGAGCGCACCGACATGCGCGCGCTCGCGCGGCATCTCCTCCACTTCGGCGCCCACGAGAGCTGCGGCAAGTGCTTCCCCTGCCGGATCGGGCTGACCCGCGCGCTCGAGCTGGTCGAGGCCGAGGCCGCGGTCGACCAGGCGAAGCTCGAGGAGCTGCTCGAGACGCTCGAGGTCGCGAGCCTCTGCGCGCACGGCGGCGGCATGCCCGCGCCGATCCGCAGCCTCATCGCCCATTTCCCCGACGAGCTGGGGATCACCTGATGCAGGTCTACGTGGACGGCATCGAGGTCGAGGTCGCGCCCGGGACGACCGTGCTCGCGGCGGCGAAGCTCGTCGACCGCTGGGTGCCGACGCTCTGCTTCGACGACCGCATGGTTCCGTTCGGCGCCTGCCGCGTCTGCCTCGTCGGCGTCGAGGGCGCGCCGAAACCGATTCCCGCCTGCACGAGCCCGTGCCAGGACGGGATGAAGATCGTCACCGACCGACGAGCAATCCCGCCGGATCGCCGCGAACGTGGTCGAGCTCGTCCTCTCGGAGCTGCCGGAGCCGCCCGCGCCGCACACGGAGCTCGCGACCGTGGCGCGCGAGCTGGGCGTCGGCGCCCCGCGCTGGACCGGCGCCGTCCATCCGGTGAAGCACGACGAGCGCCACCCGTACCTGGTGTTCCAGCACGAGCTCTGCATCTCGTGCGGGCGCTGCGTGCGCGCGTGCGACGAGGTGCAGGGAGCCTTCGCGCTGACCGCCACCGGACGCGGGTTCCACGCCAACGTCACGGCCGGTTTGGATTCAGGTTTCAAGGAAAGTTCCTGCGTATCATGTGGTGCGTGTGCGGACACCTGTCCCACTGACGCGATCACGGAGCATCTGCTCGTCGACCTGATCGAGGAGAACTCGGATGGCTGAACCGCGATTCGATTCCACAACCGAGACGACCTGCGGCTACTGCGGCGTCGGCTGCCGACTCGACGCCCACCAGCGCGGCGGGCGGATCGTGACGATCAGCCCCGGCGACGGCCCCGCGAACCGCGGCCACACCTGCCTCAAGGGACGCTTCGCCCATCAGTTCACGCGCTCACGCGACCGCCTGACCGCTCCGCTCGTCCGCGAGAGCGGCACCTTCCGCATCGCCTCCTGGGAGGAGGCGCTCGACCGCGTCGCCGAGGCGTTCCTCTCGATCAAGGCCGAGCACGGCGCCGACGCGATCGCGGGCCTCGCCTCCTCACGCGCGACCAACGAGGACTGCTACGCCATGCAGCGCGTCTTCCGCGCCGCGATCGGCACGCACAACATCGACAACTGCTCGCGCGTCTGCCATTCGCCCACCTCGTACGCGCTGCGCAAGTCGCTCGGCCGCTCCGGCTGCTCCGGCTCCTTCGACGACATCGAGCGCACCGAGGTGCTGCTGATCATCGGCGCGAACCCGACCGCCGCGCATCCCGTCGCCGGCGCGCGGATGAAGCAGGCGGCGCTGAAGGGCGCGAAGCTCATCACCGCCGACCCGCGCCGCATCGAGCTCGCCGACTACGGCGTCCTCCACTGCCCGGTCCATCCCGGGCACGAACGCGGCCTTCCTGAACGGACTCGCGCACGTGGTCATCCGCGACGGGCTCGTGGACGAGGCTTACGTGAACGCCCGCACCGACGGCTACGAGGCGATCGCCGACGTCGTCTCCGCGTACACGCCCGAGGCGACCGAGGAGCTCACCGGCGTTCCCGCCGAGGACATCGTGCGCGCCGCGCACATCTACGGCGAGGCCGAGACCGGCTCGATCGCCTGGGGCCTCGGCGTGACCGAGCAGCTCTACGGCTCCGAGTGCGTGCAGCTCATCTGCAACCTCGCGCTCCTGACCGGGAAGCTCGGCCGGCCCGGCTGCGCGCTCATGCCGCTGCGCGGGCAGAACAACGTGCAGGGCTCGTCCGACATGGGCGCGCTGCCCGACACGTACACCGCGTACCGCTCGGTCGAGGACGAGGAG
The DNA here is from genome assembly GCA_963705875.1 of uncultured Actinomycetes bacterium. Classification (GTDB taxonomy): domain Bacteria; phylum Actinomycetota; class Thermoleophilia; order Gaiellales; family Gaiellaceae; genus CAVRUF01. The sequence continues at coordinate 1,586,241 of OY970117.1, forward strand.
ACGTCTCGCGCATGTTCGAGGAGCGCTGGGGCGTCGAGATGAAGCGCGAGCGCGGCCTGAAGATGCCCGAGATGTTCGACGCTGCGATCGAGGGCAGCCTCAAGGCGATGTGGATCACGGGCTACGACATCGTCCAGTCGGATCCCGACGTCGAGCACGTGATGGAGGCGCTCGGCAGCCTCGAGTTCCTGGTCGTCCAGGAGATCTTCGAGAACGAGACGTCCAAGTTCGCGAACGTGATCCTTCCGGCGTCGTCGTTCCTCGAGAAGACCGGGACGTTCACGAACGCCGAGCGCCGCATCCAGCTCGTGCGCGCGGCGGTCGACCCGCCCGGCGCGGCCAAGACCGATCTGGAGATCTGCTCGCTGATCTCGTCGCGGCTCGGCTACGAGCTGGGCTACGACGGGCCCGAGGACGTCATGGCCGAGATCGCCGAGCTGACGCCCGACTTCGCCGGCGTCACCTACGAGCGGCTCGAAGGCCGCGGCCTCCAGTGGCCGGTTGCGCCCGACGGCACCGACGCGCCGATCCTCTACGAGAAGACGTTCGACCTCCTCCCCGGCGGCCGCGCGCATCTGGCCGCGCTGCCGTACAAGGAGCCCGGCGACGAGGCGAGCGAGGAGTTCCCGCTGATCCTCGTCACCGGCCGCAGGCTCGAGCACTACAACGTCGGCACGATGACCCGCCGCACCGGCAACCTCGACCTGCTGCCGAAGGACTGGCTCGAGATCCATCCGGACGACGCCGCCGACCTGGGCGTCGCGACCGGCGACGCGGTGAAGGTGCGCTCGAAGAACGGCGAGATCGAGATCGAGGTGGAGGTCACGGAGCGCATCGACCCGGGCCACGTGTTCACCGCGTTCCACTTCCCCGAGGTGCGGACGAACCTGCTCGTCGGCCCGTCGGCGGACGTGAACACGAGCTGCCCCGAGTACAAGGTCATCGCGGTCGCGGTCACGAAGCTCGGCGTCACGGAAGAGCGGCCGCTCGAAGTCGCGACCGCATAGCAGGCAACGTGCGCGTCTCACCGGACGCGGACGCGTTGCCGCTCCCACCCCGACGCTATCGAGGAGATCCGCACGCGTCTGTCACGGAACCGCGCCGATTCGCCGCAATCGTGGCTAAGAGAGGTCCGTGACCGGATACGTCCACGGCTACGACGAGCACGCGAACGCCCGACTTGCTCGACCAGGCGGCTTCGCTTGTCGATCTCCTCCACCACGACACGGCCTACCCGGCCGGAGCCCGCGTGCTCGAGGCGGGCTGTGGCGTCGGGGCGCAGACGGTCACGCTGGCGCGCGAACAGCCCCGAGGCGCGGTTCATGTCGGTCGACATCTCGGCCGAGTCGCTAGCGCAGGCCGAGGCGCGCGTCGCAGCGGCCGGCCACACGAACGTCGAGTTCCTCCAGGCCGACGTCTTCGATCTGCCGTTGGAGCCCGAGGCGTTCGACCACGTCTTCGTCTGCTTCCTGCTCGAGCACCTGACGAAGCCGGTCGAGGCGCTCGTCACGCTCGGGGGCCTGCTGAAGCCCGGCGGCACGATGACCGTGATCGAGGGCGACCACGGCTCCGCCTACTACCACCCGGCGAGCGACGAGGCGCAGGCGGCGATCCAGTGCCAGGTCGACCTCCAGGCCGCGGCCGGTGGCAACGCGAACATCGGCCGAGAGGTCTATCCACTCATGGTCGAGGCGGGCTTCCAGGACGTCCAGCGTTTCGCCGCGGATGGTCTACGTCGACTCGAGCCGGCCCGAGCTCGTCGAGAGCTTCACGCGGCGGACGTTCAACGCCATGGTCGAGGGCGTCCGCGACGATGCGATCGCCGCCGGCCTCATCGAGCCCGCGGAGTTCGACGCAGGCCTCCGCGCGCTCAACCGGACGGCCGAGGAGGACGGCGTCTTCTGTTACACGTTCTTCAAGGGCGTCGGCCTCAAGGCTCCCGCCGGATAGCAGCCGAACACCGTCAGGCGCCGGGCACTTGCGCGCACCTCACGGAGCGCCTCGCCCACGGCCGGATCGAGCGGATGCCCGTCGAGCACGGCGTCGAAGCGGTAGCGCCACGGCGAGTCGCGGGATCGGGCGCGAGACGAGCTGCACGAGGTTCACGCCGAGCCGGTCGAACGGCTCGAGCGCGCGGAGCAGGCTTCCCGGCGTGTGGTCGGTGACGAACGAGAACGCCGTGCGGAACGCGTGGCCGTTGCGATCGAGCCGCGTGTAGGTCGCAACCGCGACGAACCGCGTGTACGCCTCGGGATGGTCACCCACGTCCGCGGCGACGACATGGAGCCCGTCGAGCTGCGCGGCCCGTTCGCTCGCGATCGCCGCCTCGGTGGGGTCGCCTTTCTCAGCGACGGCATTCGCCGCGTCCGCGGTGGTCGGCGCCGCCACGGCCTGCGCGTTCGGCATCCGCGCGAGCAGCTGCCGGCACTGGTCGAGCGCGACCGGGTGGGAGTGGACGAGCCGGATGTCCTCCAGCCGTACCTCCCTCGGCGCGAGCAGGCAGTGGCGGATCGGGAGCACGACCTCCTCGACGATCGAGAGCGGCGAGGCGTAGAGCAGGTCGTGCGTCTCGGCGACCGGGCCCGAGAGCGAGCTCTCGATCGGCAGCACGCCGAACTCGACCGCCGAGCCGGCGACCGCGTCGGCCACGGCCTGGAAGCTCGGCAGCGCCCGCAGCTCCTCCCCGCCTCCGAACAGCGCGTCGGCGGCCGCGGCGCTGTGCGCGCCCTCGCGGCCCGGATAGGCAACGGTCACGGTGGATTCGGTTGTGCTCGACATGCGTCGTCCCTTCGCTGGGTGGATCCGCCTGATGTGCAGCTAGCCGGCGACCGCGGAGGTCGAAAGCGCCGGCTAGCGCGTAAAGGCGCGCGCGAAGAGAGCGAAGAAGAAGCGGTTCGGGCTCTCGACGGTGCGGCGCATGGATCTACAGCGTAGAAAAACGCCGGGGAAAGTCAACGCGGCGGCGGCCCCGCCGAGATTCGAGCCCGCACGATTGGCGTTTGAGTCGTCGTGCGATACCCCTTATGAATCGCGGTTTCCGTCCACGACGAGGGGGTCTCTTGTGAGCTCAGATCAGAAGGCCGCACGCATTTTCGGCGTGCTCTTCCTCATCACGTTCGTCACGTCGATTGCCGCGCTGGCTCTCTTCCAGTCCGTTCTCGACGACCCGGCCGGATACATCGCCGGCGGCGGGAAGGACAGCCAGATCTACCTGGGCGCCTTCCTCGAACTGCTGCTCATCGTCGCCAACGTCGGGACGGCCGTTGTGCTCTACCCGATCGTGAGGCGACAGAACGAGCTGCTCGCCATCGGCTACGTCGCCGCTCGCATCATCGAGTGCGTCTTCATCGCGGGCGGGATCATCCTCGTGCTCGGGGTCGTCAGCCTGCGCCAGGACTCTCCGGACGCGGGCGACCTTGCCGTCTCACTCGCCGCGCTCAAGGACTGGACGTTCCTGTTCGGCCCCGGGCTCATCGTCCCCTTCGGGAACGGGCTGATCCTCGGCTACCTGATGTACACCTCCGGCCTCGTCCCGCGATGGATGCCCTGGCTCGGACTGATCGGCGGGCCGCTCCTCCTGATCGGGAACGTCGGCGTGCTCTTCGACTGGTGGGATCAAACCGGCGCGGTCAGCATCCTCGTGATCCCCGAGTTCCTGTGGGAGCTGTTCCTCGGGATCTACGCGGCCGTTTGGGGCTTCAAGGCGTCGTCTCCGATCCTGAGGGACGACCGGCGCACGGTCGCGCAAGCGCCCTGACTCGTGTTCTCCGCCGGGGCGCAGGACGCTAGCCTGCGCCCCGGCGAGCGAGTGTAGGTTGCGGCCGATGAGCGCCGACATCGAGATCCGCCGCCTGACCGCGACCGAAGCGCGCGAGCACCTCGACGGGCTCGCGGCCGTGCTCGCCGACTGCGTCGCCGGCGGAGCCTCGATCGGCTTCATGGATCCGTTCTCGCTCGACGACGCGCGCGCGGTCTTCACCGGCGTCGCCGACGAAGTCGAGCATGGGCGCCGCGCACTCCTGGCCGCGTTCGCGGACGGGGAGCTTGTCGGCACGGTGCAGGTGATCCTCGCGCTGCCGCCGAACCAGCCGCACCGCGGGGAGATCACGAAGATGCTCGTCCACCGCTCCGCCCGCCGGCGCGGCATCGCCGGAAAGCTCATGGAGGGCGCCGAGGCGGAGGCGCGCGCCGAGGGCAAGACGCTCCTCGTGCTCGACGCGGTCACGGACGGCGACGCGGCGCGGCTCTACGCACGCATGGGCTGGGTGCGGGTCGGCGAGGTCCCGAACTTCGCGCTCTATCCGGACGGCCGCTACTGCGACACGACGTACTTCTGGAAGGCGCTCTAGGGGTCCAGCTCTCGAGGAGCTGCTTGAGCGTCGCGAGATTCTCGTCGACGCCGCGCTTGACCGCCCTCGTCGCGAGCGGGCCGAGCAGCTCGGCTGCGCCGCCGAGCTCGACCTCCGCGTCGAGCTCGAGCTCCGTCCCGAAGCCGGACTCGTGGATCTCGTAGCGGTACGTGAACGGCGTCGGGCCGTCGCTCGCCGCGACCACGACGAGGTCGGGCGACCGGGCGGCGACCACTTCGAGCTGGTTCTCCGCGACTCCCGTCGGAAGCTCGCGAACCATGCGATAGCCGTCGTCCTCGATCTGCTCGACCGATCGAACCGCCGAGTTCCAGACGGAGTACGTCGTGGGATCGCCGACCACGGCGTACACGTCGGCGGGCGGACGGTCGATCTCGATGCTCGTCTGGAAGGCGATCACGTCACTCCGCTACCCAAAACGTGCGAATTCGATACGCGATGCGGCCCGCCGGGGACGCTCGGTCTCCGGCGGGCCGCTCGCGCGGGGGAGGAGACTCAGTCGAACGCGTACTGCTTGTAGTCGGCCACGTTGTCCTGCGTGACCACCGCGGCGGGCACGATCACCTGGCGCGGGACCTCCGGCGGAACCAGATCGGAGAAGCCCTGGCCGAGGGCGATCAGGCGCGCCATGTTCACGGCCGACGCGGCCATGTTCGGGTTGTAGAGGAACGTGGCCCGGTAGAGACCGCCCTCCTCGATCTGCTCCATGGCGTTCAGGGAGCCGCCGACGCCCGTGAGGAACATCTCGTCCTCGCGGCCGGCGTTGCGGATCGCCTGGACGACGCCCTGGGCCATGTCGTCGTCGTGCGTGTACACGGCGTCGATCTGATCCTGCGCCTGGAGGATGTTCTCCATCACGGTCAGGCCCTTGTCGGGATTGAAGTCGCCCGGCTGCTGGGCGACGACCTCGAGGCCGCCGTCAGGGCAGAGCTTCTCGACCGTGTCCTCGAATCCGGCCGTGCGGTCCTCGGTGACCGAGATGCCGGCGAGGCCCTGGATCTCGACCACGTTGCCTTCGCAGTCGAGCTCCTCGGTGATGTACTCCGCCGCGAGCACGCCGATCTGGTAGTTGTCGCCCAGAATCGTCGCCGTCGCCGCGTCGGGCGAGGTGAAGAGCCGGTCGATGTTGATGACCGGGATTCCGGCCGCCTCGGCCGCCTGCGCAACCGGCGTCAATGCGGCGCCGTCCTGCGGGAGGACGACCAGCGCGTCCGGGTTCTGCGCGATCGCCTGCTCGATCTGCTGCGCCTGCGAGTCCGCGTCCGCGGCCTCGAGGAGCTGGAAGTCCACGTCGTCGTACTGGTCCGCCGCGGCCTGCGCGTTCTTCGAGATGGCGCCGAGCCAGCCGTGGTCGGTCGGCGGCACGCTGGCGATGATGGTGACCGTCTCGCCGGAACCGCCCGTCGTATCGGACGGGGTCGTCGAGCCGCCGCCGCCGACGGTGACCGTCTCGGTGCTGCCGCTCATACAGCCGGCGGTGCCGATCGCAAGCAGCGCGGCTGCGGCAATCGAGATGATGAGTCGCTTCCGCGACATGTCTGCTACCTCCCGTGGTTGTTGTTCCTGCCTGAACCAGCCGTCTGTGCCCATCTAGTACCTCGCCTCCGGGCGCTGAAGGAGAACGGCTCCAAGGACGATCAGGCCCTTGGTGACTTGCTGAACTTCGGTGGAGAGATTGAGCTGCGTCATGAGGCTGAAGATCAGCGCGAACGTGAGGACGCCGAGGAACGTGCCGACGATCGTCGCCCGCCCGCCCGAGAGCGCCGTCCCGCCGATCACGACCGCGCCGATCGCGTCCAGCTCGTAGAGGTTTCCGCTCACCGGCGACGCGCTTCCGAGCCGGGCGCAGAGGAGCACCGCGGCGACGCCGGCGAGCACGCCCGAGAGCACGTAGACGCTGAAGATGATCCGCCGGACGGGGACGCCCGCGATGCGCGCCGCCTCGCGGTTTCCGCCCACGGCGATGACGTACCGGCCGTAGCGCGTCCGGTTGAGCACGACCCAGCCGAGGATCGTGATCCCGATGAAGATGTAGACGGACGGCGGGATCCCGAGGACCCGCCCGCTGCCGAACCAGAGGAGCGAGAACGCCTCGGGACGGCCGAACGAGCCGCCGTTCAGGTCGAGCAGGCTGACCGGCAGCTTGTCGTTCAAGAGCAAGGCCAGACCTCGCGCGATCGAGAACATCGCGAGCGTGGCGATGAACGGCACCACCCGCCCGTACGCGATGGACGTCGCGTTCACCGTCCCGAGGAACGCCGCGAAGCCGATCACGCCGACGATGAAGATCAGGGTGCTCGTGCCGTCGTCCCCGAGCAGGATCCCGCCGAAGACGCCGGCCGCCGCGACCATCGAGCCGACCGAGAGGTCGATGCCGGCGGTCGCGATCACGAACGTCATGCCGATCGCGAGCACGCCCACGACGCTCGCCTGGGTGAGCATGTTCCGGACGTTGTCGGTGGTCGGGAACGTGTCGGGCCGCAGGATCGCGCCGGCGACGAAGAGGCCGATGACGACGAGCGCGAGCGCGTACTCCTGGAACTCGAGCGCCTTCATCCGCTGGGTGAACGCCGAGCCCCTCATGCGACCTCGTCCACCATCACCGGGGCATCCGTGGGAGCGACCGCGTGGCGCAGGAGCTCGCGCTCGGTAGCGGTCTTTCCATCCACCTCGGCCACGATCTCACCCTCGCGCATGACGAGGATCCGCGTGCAGATGTGGGCGAGCTCCTCGAGCTCCGACGAGACCACGAGCACGCCGAATCCGGCGTTCGCGAGGTCGTTGATGATCCGGTAGATCTCCGCCTTGGTCGAGATGTCGACGCCTCGGGTCGGCTCGTCGAGGAGCAGCACACGGCACTCGTGGAGGAGCCAGCGCGCGAGCACGACCTTCTGCTGGTTCCCGCCCGAGAGGAGCCGGACCGGGCGCGACGGATCGTCGGGGACGGTGTTCAGCGCGCGCAGCTGCTCGTGCGCCGCCTTGCGCTCCTTGCGGATGTCGAGGAGTCCCGCGGGAGAACCGGTCGAGATCGGCGAGCGTCACGTTCTTCGTGCCGCTCCAGTCGAGGACGAGCGCCTGCGACTTGCGGTCTTCGGGAGCGAGTCCCAGACCGCGGCGGATTGCTCTCCGCGGATCGGGCTTCAGGGGCTTGCCCTCGAGCACGATCTCGCCCTCGTCCATGCGGTCGAGCCCGTAGATGAGGTGCAGGAGCTCGGTGCGGCCGGATCCGACGAGTCCTCCGAGCCCGACGATCTCGCCGGCGCGCACCTCGAGGTTCGCCTCGCGCACCGCGGGAAGCCGCCTGGCGCCGCGAACAGCGAGCAGTACCTGCTCGGCTCCGGCCGGCGGGTCCGGGTAGAGCTGCTCGACGCGCCGGCCGATCATGAGCTCGATGAGCTCCTCGGTGGGGGTGGTGGCCGGGATGCCGGTCGCGGTCGTCTGCCCGTCGGCGAGAACGGTGACGCGGTCGCCGATGCGCCGGATCTCGTCGAGGCGGTGCGTGATGTAGATGACGCCGACGCCCTCCGCGTTCAGGCGCCGCACGACCTCGAAGAGCGTGGCGATCTCGGCCTCGTCGAGGATCGCGGACGGCTCGTCCATGATCAGCAGCCGCACGTTCCCCGAGAGCGCCCGCGCGATCGAGACGACCTGCTGCGCCGCGGGGCGAAGCTGCCCGACCTTCGCGCGCACGGGAATCGATTCGTGTCCGAGCCGGGCGAGCAGCGCCTCGGACTCGCGGTACATCTGCTTCAGGTCGAGCAGCGGCCAGTGGCGCGGCTCGTGCGCGAGGAAGATGCTCTCCGCCACGCTGAGGTCGGGGACGAGGTCGAGCTCCTGGTAGATGGTCGCGACGCCGCGCCTGAGCGAACCGGCCGGATCGCCGGGCGGCAGCGGCTCGCCCTGGAAGAGGATCTCGCCGCTCGTCGGCTCGAGCGCGCCCGAGACGCACTTGATGAGCGTGGACTTGCCGGCGCCGTTCGGGCCGAGCAGGCAGTGCACCTCCGACTCGAGCACCTCCAGGTCGACGCCCTGGAGCGCCTTCACGCCGGGGAACTCCTTCACCAGGTTGCGAACCTCGAGCACCTTGGTCATCGCGCGATCAGCCCTTTCAGGTTGTCCTGGGCGATGCGCAGGCCCTCCTCGACCAGCTCGGGCGTGCCGCCCCAGACCGGGTCTTCGTGCTCGACGGACAGAACGCCGTCGAACCCGCCGTCGCGCAGCGTATCGACGTAGCGGCCGAAGTCGACCTGCCCGAGACCGGGGATCCGGTACTGCCACCAGCCCATGTCCCACGGCGATTCCTCGCGCGTGGACATCCGGCCGAAGAAGCCGTAGCGGTTGCGCTCCGCCGGGAACGTCTCCGCGTCCTTCGCGTGCGCGTGCGCGACCCTGTCCACGTACGGGCGGAGCGCCTCGACCGGGTCGATTCCGAGCCAGAGGAGGTGCGACGGGTCGAAGTTCAGGTAGAGCCCGAGCCCGAACATCCACTCCCAGAGCTCGGGCGAGTACGCGAGGTTGCCGGGATAGCCGTCGGGGTGCCAGCCCTCCATGACGCAGTTCTCGATCATCAGCTTCACGCCGCGCTCGCCCGCGTAGTCGACGAGCGGCGGGAGAACGCGCTCGGCCTCCCGCAGGTTCTCGGCGACGCTCCGGCCGGGGTCGCGTCCGACGAACGTCCCGACCGGAACGCCACCGAGTGCTGCGGCCGCATCGATGCACGCCCGAACATGGGCGTGGTAGGCGTCGCGCTCGACCGGATCCGGCGCGAGGTTGTTGTCGTAGTACGCGAGGGCGGAAAGCTGCAGGCCGTTGTCGGCCAGGGCGCTCCGCACCCGCTCGGCCTCCGCCTCGTCGAAGGCGTCCGCGGCGATGTGGCTCGCGGTGAAGGGCCGGTCGCCGATCGACGGCCAGGCGCAGAGCTCGAGCGCCTCGTAGCCGTTGGCCGCCGCCCAGGCGGCGACGTCCTCGAGGCTGCGCTCCGGCATGCACGCGGTGAGAAAGCCGAGCTTCATGCCGCGACCGCCCGGCTGCCGAGGACGTCGACCCAGCGCTCCTGGCTCGCGGACGCGAGCACGGCGTCGGTGATCAGCGCTGCGCGCAGTCCGTCCGCGAACGTCGGCGTCCCGTCCGGCAGCGCGCCGGTCCGGATTCCCTCGTAGACGTCGGCCACGAACAGGTCGAAGCAGTCGGCATAGCCCTGGGGATGTCCGGCAGGGAGGAACGCGAGACGGGCCGCGGGCGCGCTCAGCGCCGCGGGATCGCGGCGGACGATCGCGAGCGACTCGCGCCGGCCGCACCACAGCTCCTCCGGACGCTCCTGGTCGAAGGCGAGCGCCTCGTCGGCTCCGTCGAGCTCCAGCCAGAGCCGGTTCTTGCGGCCGGCCGAGATCTGGCTGACGACGAGGGAGCCAATGGCGCCGCGATCGGTCTCGAACTGCACGAGGGCGGCGTCCTCGGTCGTCACCTGGCGCTTCTCGCTCTCGTCGTCGCCCGCGGCGAACGCGTGACGGCCGCCCGCATCCGGACGTTCGTCGAGCGCCGTCAGGAGACGAGCGAAGACGCGCTCGATCCGATGGCCGGAGACGAACTCGACCAGGTCGCACCAGTGCGACCCGATGTCGGCGAACGCGCTCGAGGCGCCGCCGAGGCGCTCGTCGACGCGCCAGTTGGCGTCGTCGGAGCGCAGCAGCCAGTCCTGCAGATACGTGCCGTGGATCAGGCGCACCGCGCCGGTCTCCCCCGCCGTGACGCGCTCGCGGGCCTCGCGCAGCGTCGGGTAGTAGCGGTAGACGAACGGGACGGCGGCCTGACGATCGGACGAGGCGGCGACGTCGACGAGCCGCTGCGCCCCGGCCGCGTCGAGCGCCAGCGGCTTCTCGCAGATCACGTGCTTGCCCTCGGCCAGCGCGGCCTCGGCGAGCGGGACGTGGAGGTTGTTCGGCGTGCAGATGTGGACGACGTCGACGTCCGGGTCGCGAACGAGGTCTTCGGCCGAGGCGTAGGCGCGCTCCGCGCCGAGCTCCGCGGCCGCGGCTGCGGCGCTCTCGGGCGACGATGCGGCGACGCCGACGAGCTGGGCGCCGGCCAGGCGAGCCGACCTCGCGTGGACGCGCCCGATGAACCCGGTGCCTGCGATCGCCGTGCGGAGAGAGGCCATCCCGGGGGAACCTAGACCGACTTAGTCCAACTGTCAATCAAAAGTACTCGCACTTCGTCCTATGCGTGGTTTACTTAGGCCGGTCATGGGAGCAAAACTTCAAGCCGCGCAGTCATCCCCGACCAGCGCAGGCGCGTTGCTCCGATTGATCCGCGAAGGCGTCGCAGTAACCAGAGCGGACCTCGCCCGCCAGACCGGCCTCGCCCGCTCCACCGTGGCCCAGCGCGTCGACGCCCTGCTCGCCCTCGGGCTGGTCTACGAAGCCGGCGGCGGCGCCTCGACCGGCGGCCGCCCGGCGACCGTGCTCGCGCTGAACCGCGACGCGGGCGTCGTCCTCGTGGCCGACCTCGGAGCGACCCACGCGCGGATCGCCCTCAGCGACCTCGACGGCACGCCGCTCGTCGAGCGGGCCGCCGACCTGGACATCGCGGTCGGCCCCGACGAGGCGCTCGGCTGGGTGGCCGGAGTCTTCAACGAGCTGCTCGCCGAGGTGGACCGCTCACCCGACGACGTCTACGGGATCGGGATCGGCGTGCCCGGCCCGGTCGAGTTCTCGAGCGGCCGGCCGGTCAACCCGCCGATCATGCCCGGCTGGGACGGGTTCGACATTCCCGAGTGGTGGGGCACCCGCTTCCGCGCGCCCGTGCTCGTCGACAACGACGTGAACATCATGGCGCTCGGCGAGCACCGGATGCACTGGCCCGAGACCGAGCACCTCCTCCTCATCAAGGTCGGCACCGGCATCGGCTGCGGGATCGTCGCCGACGGCCACATCCACCGCGGCGCGCGGGGAGCGGCCGGCGACATCGGCCACGTCCGCGCGACCGACAGCACCGACGTCGTCTGCCGCTGCGGGAACGTCGGCTGCCTGGAGGCGATCGCCGGCGGCGAGGCGCTCGCGCGCCGGCTCGCCGACGACGGTGAGGACGCGACGCGCAGCCGCGACGTCGTCCGCCTCGTCCAGGCCGGCCACGCGGGCGCGATCCGCATGGTGCGCGACGCCGGCCGCACGCTCGGCGAGGTGCTCGCCGGAACGGTCAACTTCTTCAACCCCGCGGTGATCGTGATCGGCGGCGACATCGCCGAGGCGCACGCAGAGCTTCTCGCGGGCGTGCGCGAGGGGATCTTCAGCCGGTCGCTTCCGCTCGCGACGCGCGACCTGCGGATCGTCCCGTGCCGCCTGGGCGACCGGGCCGGCGTCACCGGCGCGGCGACCATGGCGATCGAGCACGTACTGGCGCCCGACGCCGTCGACCGCGCGCTCGGCGACGCGGCCTAGAGCGTTACCACTCGACGACGGGCCGCACCTCGACCGCGCCACCCAGCGCGACCGACGGGATCCGCGACGCGAGCTCGATCGCCGCGTCGAGATCGTCGGCCTCGAACATCAAGTAGCCGCCGATCGCCTCCTTCGTCTCCGCGAACGGGCCGTCGGTGGTGAGCGTCTTGCCGTCCTTCACGCGCACGGTGGTCGCGGTCTCGGGCGGCTGGAGCCACATCCCCGGGGTCACGCCGGGCGTTTCGTTGATTCCCTGCCAGGCGCCCTGGAACGCGTCCTGCTCCTCCTGCGAGAGCGTCTCGAGCGCCTCGAGCGCGCGTCTCCTGGTGGATGAACAGCAGGTACTTCATCGCTTCCTCCTTCGTCAGTGGACGACCTATAGACGAACGAGCTCCGGCGGGCATCGACATTTCGTCTCTTGACGCCTCGCGCGCGTCGAACCCCAACTCCAGGACGGTTTGGGACGAGACGTCCGGCGGAAGCGCGGCCTACGTCCCGTTGAAGAGGTTCAACGTGTCGCCGGCGTCGGGCGAGGGGAAGGTGTCGACGCCCTCGTTGCCGGAGTTGTTGTTGTCGCCGGTCGCCTTGTCGTTGCCTTCGCCGTCACCGACGTCGATCGTGTCGTCCCCGTCGCCGCAGACCGCGCCCGTGCACCCGGCTTGATTCAAGTTCCCACCCCAGACATTGTCGACCCCGCTCGCCGGGTCGGAGACGATCGAGTCGCCGATATCCGAACCGGTGCCGTTCGCACCTGGGCCGAAGGTGTTGCCGTTGACGTTGCCGCCGTAGACGGTGTCGTTGCCCGAGCCGCCGTTGAGCACGTCACTGCCGTCGGTCCCGTCGCCGGCCACGTTGAGGTTGCCGCCGTAGACGGAGTCGGCTCCCGCGCCACCGCTCAGCGTGTCGCCCCCGTCATGGCCGACCGCCGGGTCGTTGGTGTTGAGGTTGCCACCGAAAATGGTGTCGTTATCACCGCCGGCGGTGATCGTGTCGCCGCCGTCGCTGCCGAGGCCGCTCAGATTGAAATTTCCGCCGTAGATCGTGTCGGTTCCGAGCTGGCCGGAGATCAACGTTTCGCCGCCGTCGGCACCGACGGACCCCGTGTCCTCGTTACGGTTTCCCCCCCACATGAAGTCGGCGCTGTCGCTCCCGTTGAGGGAGTCGGCCCCGTCCGCGCCGACGCCGGCATTGTGGTTGTGGTTCCCGCCGTAGATGGCGTTGCCGGGGTTCGCGCTACCGAAGAAGAAATCGACGAAGTCCGCGCCGTCGGCCCCGCCCCCGCTGTCGTTGTCGTTGCCGCCGAACGCGGTGACGGCACCGGTGCCGGTCACCTTGACGTTGTCGGCACCGTCGGCGCCGCCGCTGGTGAGACCTCCGTGGTTGCGGTTGCCGCCGTAGATGGTGTCGTTGCTGCCGGCATACGTCTTCACGGCGATGACGTCGCCGACGTCCTTGCAGTTCCCCGTCGTGGTCGCGTGGTCGTTCCCGCCGTAGACGGTGTCGTTGCCCGCGCTGTCGGACGAGATCTTGTCGCTCCCGTCGCCGCAACTGCCCGGGCCGATCTTGCTCCCGCCGTAAAGCGTGTCGTCGTTCGCGTCGGTGTCGGTCAGCGTGTCGTTGCCCGCGCCGCCATAGGTGAACTCGCGGGCGGTGCTCGGGCCCGAATCGAGGGTGTCGCTCCCGGCGCCACCGGCGAGGTTGTCGTTGCCGGGGCCACCCAGGAGCGTGTCGGCGCCGCCTCCGCCCTTGAGGACGTCGTTGCCCTTCCGACCATCGAGCCTCTCGGCCGACTTGCCGCCCTGGATGGTGTCGCGCTTCGTTCCGCCCCTGACGAGCGAGAACTTGTCCTGCAGCCGGAGGCGCAGGCCCGTCAACACCTTCTGGTGCTTCTTGCCGCCGAGGTTGAGCTTGACCTTCCGCTTGACGGCGCTGAGGTCGAGTGTGTCCTTGCCGTCGCCCTTGATCGTCCAGAAGCCCTTGGCGTTGTTTTTGACGACGAACTTCCGGGCGCCCTTCCCGCCGACGACCCTGCTCCTCGCCGCGGTCGCGCCGCCCTTCCCGGAGATGACGACCGTCTTCGTCTTCGCGTGCACCCGATGGCTCTTGAAAGAACTTCGAATCGATGGGAACGAGATCGGCGCATCGGCCGTGACCGCCATGGCGGAGGAGGCCGCACCGCCGGGATCCGGCGACGTCGCCGCCGCGAACGGGATGAGCAGTGCGACCAAGCTCGCCCCAGCAGGCGTGAGGAGATAGCGACCCCGCATGCGCCGGAAGCTACAACCATCGCATCGGGGGTTCAAGAAGGTCATGCGAGACTGCCGCCCGTGGACGCGCCCGAAGTCCGTTACGCCCGCAGCGGCGACGCGAACATCGCCTACCAGGTCGTCGGCGACGGCCCCATCGACCTGCTCTACATCCCGGGCTGGGTCTCGAACCTCGACCTCTACTGGCAGGAGCCTTCCGGTGTGCGGTTCCTGCGGCGGATCGCGGCGACGTTCCGGCTGATCCTGTTCGACCGGCGCGGCACCGGGCTCTCGGACCGGATCGGAGACGAGTTCCCCACGCTCGAGCAGCGCAGGGACGAGGCGAGAGACGTGCTCGACGCGGCGGGCAGCGAGCGGGCGGTCGTCTTCGCGCAGGGCTACGGCGCTCCCTACGGGATCACGCTCGCCGCGAGCTGCCCGGAGCGGCTGCGGTCGCTGATCCTCTACAACCCGGTCGCGAAGACAGGCGAGAAGGACGACGGAGTACCCATGGGGCTCGACGCCGGCCGAGCAGGAGGACTGGCTCGCGTACTCGGAGGCGAACTGGGGCACCGAGGAGTTCGCGCGCGAGTGGCTCGCCCGCCTCGCGCCCAGCGCGCCTCGCGACGACGCGCGCCTGGTCGGGTGGTACCAGCGCATCATGCGCGCGGCCGCGAATCCCGGTGCATTTCGCCGCTTCGCCGCGTCGAGCGCCGAGCTGGACGTTCGCGACCTCCTGCCGCTGATCCGCGTCCCGACGATGGTGCTCCAGCGCGAGGACACGCGCGCGCCGAAGGGCGGCATCGACGTGAACTCGCTGGAGGAGAGCACCTGGATCGCCGAGCGGATCCCCGACGCGAAGCTCGTCACCATCCCGGGCCGCGACTACCTGCCGTGGATCGGCGACCAGGAGGCCCTCGTCGCCGAGATCGCCGCGTTCGGCACCGGCACACGCCCGCCCGCGGAGATCGACCGCGTCCTCCTGACGGTGCTCTTCACCGACATCGTCGACTCGACGGGCCATCTCGCCCGGCTCGGCGACCAGCGCTGGAAGGAGCTCCTGGCCGAGCACGACCTGGCCATACGCGCGACGCTGGACGGGTTCGGCGGCCGGTTCGTCGACTCGACCGGCGACGGCGTCTTCGCGGTCTTCGACGGGCCGGGCCGGGCGGTGCTGGCGGCGCAGGAGATCGGCCGCGAGGCGGCGCGGCTCGGGATGGAGATCCGCGCCGGCGTCCACACCGGCGAGGCCGAGGTGAGCGGCGACCGCGTGAGCGGCATCGCCGTCCACATCGGCGCGCGGATCATGGCCGAGGCCGGCCCCGGCGAAGTGGTCGTCTCGAGCACCGTGAAGGATCTCGTCGCGGGGTCGAGCCTGAGCTTCGAGGAGCGCGGAGCCACGGAGCTCAAGGGCGTGCCCGGCGCGTGGACGCTGTACTCGCTCGCCCCGGCCGCCGGCTAGAGCGCGCATACTCGCCCCGTCATGCGTGCTCCGAGCACGAGGCACCTTGTCTTGCTTGACCGACGCCGAGGCCGGTCAGGAGGAACCGCCGGGTCGTCGACGGGGTCTTCCTGGCGCTGACCGCGATCGTCGTCGGGTTCGCGGCCGTCGTCGCGAACTCCGTGCCCGAGATCGACGAGCAGGTTGCGGAGGCCCTGGTCACGATTCTCGGCTGGGCCGGCGCGCTCTGGCGTCTCGTCTTCGTGAGCGCACTCGTTCTCGCCCTCGCGATCGCCGTGGACGTGCTCTTCCGGCGGCGCTGGGCGCTCCTGCGGGACATCGTGCTCGCGCTCGGCATCGTCGCCGCCCTGGGAAGCCTGCTCGGCCGCGCCGTCGAGGCCGACTGGCTTCCGGTGGACGACCACCTGCTGTCGCTGTGGGGATTTCCGGAGCTGCGCCTCGCCGCCGTAGCGGCGGTACTCGTCGTCGTGGGCCCGGAGCTCGTGCGGCCGGTGCGCCTCGTCGCGATCTGGCTCGTCCTGTCCGCGGCGCTCGGCGTGGTGGCCCTCGAGGCGGCGCTGCCCGCCGCGGCGCTCGCGGGCCTGTCGCTCGGCCTCGGCGCGGCCGCGATCGTCCGCCTCGTCTTCGGCTCCGCCGCAGGCGTGCCGCCGGCGGAGAGGATCCGCGACGCGCTCGCCGCGCTCGGCGTCGAGGCGAGCGATCTGCGCGCCGTCGAGCGCCAGCACCTCGGCGCCGCGGAGTACGTCGGACACGCGAACGGCAGGCCGATCAGGGTGCGTGTCCTCGGCCGGGACGCGCAGGACACCCAGCGCCTGGCGCGGCGCTGGCGCCTGCTCGCCTACCGGAACCCTCCGCACGGCGTCGCCATCGGCCGGCTCGAGCAGGTCGAGCACGAGGCGCTCGCGACGCTCATGGCCCGCAGCGCCGGCGTCCGCGTGCCCGACGTTCTCGCGGCGGCGCTCGGCCCCGAAGGCGACGCGATCCTCGTCAC
This sequence comes from uncultured Actinomycetes bacterium, assembly GCA_963705875.1. GTDB lineage: Bacteria > Actinomycetota > Thermoleophilia > Gaiellales > Gaiellaceae > CAVRUF01. The sequence goes on from OY970117.1 coordinate 1,602,743, forward strand.
GGAGCGGCCCGACGTCCCGCCGCTCGAAGAGGCGGACGAAGTCTCCGACGAGTTGCTCCGCGACTCTCTGGGACCAGGTCGCCGGGCTGCACCGGGCCGGGATCGCGCACGGGCGCCTGAACGCAGGCAACGTGATCGTCGTGGACGGCGCGCCGATGCTCGTCGGACTCGCGGAGGCCACCCTCGGAGCGCCGCAGTCGTCGCTCGACATCGACGTGGCCGAGCTGCTCGTCGCATGCACGGTCCTCGTCGGGCCCGACCGGGCGCTCGCCACCGCCGTCGCCGGGGCCGGCACCGACGCCGTCGCAGGCGCGCTCCCCTACGTCCAGCGCGCCGCGCTGACGCCGCACGTCCGCGATCTCGCCCGCCACGAGGACGTCGCGCTCGAGGAACTACGGACCGCCGCGGCCGAGATGACCGGGACGACGCTGCCGGAGATCGCGCCGCTCCGCCGCTTCCGTTTCCGCGACCTCCTGATGACCGCGGCAATCGGGTTCGCGGCGTACCTGCTGATCACCCAGCTCGCGTCGATCGGGTTCGGGACGATCTGGGACGAGCTCACGCAGGCGAACCTCACCTGGGTCGCCCTCGGCCTCGTCCTCGCGCAGACGACGTTCGTCACGCAGGCCGTCGCGCTGCGCGGCGCCGTCGCGACGCCGCTCGCTCTCCTTCCGTGTGTCGTCCTCGAGGCGGCGATCAAGTTCATCAACCTCACGGTTCCCAGCTCGGCAGGCCGCATCGCGATCAACGTGCGCTTCCTCCAGAAGATGGGCGCGCCGCGCGCCGAGGCGGTCGCCGCCGGTGCGGTGGACGACATCTCGCAGACGGTCATCCAGATCGTGCTGGTCCTCGTGCTGCTCGCCTTCGTCGACATCGATCTCGACACGAGCTCGCTGGGGGGCATCGTTCCGTCGAGCGACACGGTGGTCGAGATCTTCGCCGTGCTCATCCTCGCCGTCGTCTTCGTCATGGCGATTCCGCCGTTGCGCCGAAGGGTCGTGCCGTCGATCGGCGACGGGCTGTCCAGCCTCTGGGCGGTCGCGCGAAACCGGGGCAAGCGCATCGAGCTCTTCGGCGGGAGCCTCGCGACCGAGGCGATCTTCGCGCTCATGCTCGGCGCGGTGTGCCACGCGTACGGCGTCGATCTGTCCTTCGCGGAGCTCCTCTTCGTCAACCTGACCGCGTCGGCGCTGGCCGGCCTCCTCCCCGTCCCCGGCGGGATCGGCGCCGCCGAGGCGGGTCTGACCGCGGGCCTCGTCGCGTTCGGCGTCGACGATTCGACCGCGTTCGCGATCGCGTTCACGCACCGGCTCTGCACGTACTACCTGCCACCGATCTGGGGCTACTTCTCCCTGGCCTGGCTCGGCCGCAAGGGGTACGTCTGACGCTAGTCCTGGAGGTTGCCGAGCCGCTCCCGGTACTCGTCGTTGGTGATCTCGCCGCGGGCGTAGCGCTCCGCGAGGATCGCGCGGGCATCCGGAACGGGCGCACCGTAGCGCCTCCACGGGCCGCGCGGGGCGCGCCAGACGACGAAGCGGACGAACAGGAAGATCATGAAGAACCAGAAGAGCGGCACGAGCGGCCAGAACCAGAACCAGCCGTGGCCGTCCCAATCCGAGTTCGACGCGAGCAACGTGAGCAAAGCGATCTCCACCTTTCTTCGTTATTGAGATCGTTAGTATACAAATTATTCGCTCACGAATCGCTAGCTCACGCTCGACCGGCGCCCCCTACGATTGGCGGCTTGCGCCGCGACGGACCGCCGGTAGGCCTGCTCCTCGCGATGTGGGCGAAGACGGTCGGCCGCGCCTTCAACGACGCGTTGGCCGAAGCGGGAGGCTCGATCCCGATGTGGCTCGTCTGAACGCGCTCACCTCGGAGCCCCGCCGGACACAGCTCGACCTGGCGCGCGCCGTCGGCATCGAGGGCCCCACGCTGACCCGCCACCTGGACGGCTTCGAGAAGGCCGGGCTCGTCGTCCGCAACCGCGGCGGGGTAGACCGGCGAGCCGTCCAGGTCGAGCTCACGCGCGAGGGAACCGAGCTGCACGGCCGGCTCCTCGAAGCGGTGATAGCGATTGAACCGGCGGCTGACAGCGGGCTCTCGGCGCCGAGGAGCTCCAGGCGCTGCGCGGGCTGCTCGACCGGCTGAAGAGCAACGTAGGCGACCGCAGCTAGACCGCTCATGCCTACCATCCGGGCATGGTCGACGTTTCAGGGCGTACAGTTCTGCCGGAGATCGCGCTAGAGTCCTGGGAGCCGACGAGATGGACGCTCCATCTCTGGACGCAGGTGGTCGGCAAGGTTCGGCTCGCTGCAGACGCCGCGCAGAACCACTGGTGGAACGTCACGCTCTACCTCGACGCGCGCGGCCTGACGACGCGCCGCATGCCCTACCGAGAGGGAGCCTTAGAGATCGACTTCGATCTCATCGCTCAGCGAGCTCGTCGTACGTACGAGCAAGGGCGAGGTCGAGTCGTTCCGCTCGAGGACGGGCTCTCGGTCGCCGGCTTCCACGAGCGGTTCTTCGGGCTGCTCGCCGGGCTCGGCATCGGCGTCGAGATCGAAGCCGAGCCGTACGGGGTCCGATGACGACGCCGTTCGCCGAGGACACGGAACACGCCTCCTACGATCGCGCGGCTGTCGAGCGCTACTTCGTCGCGCTCAGCTGGGTCGACCGGACGCTCCAGGAGTTCTCCGGCTGGTTCTGCGGAAAGACGACCCCGGTCCACCTCTTCTGGCACGGCTTCGATCTGGCGTTGACCCGCTTCTCGGGCAGGCGCGCGCCGACCAATCCCGAACGCGGATCGCGTGACACGCGAGGCCTACTCCCACGAGGTGATCAGCTTCGGGTTCTGGCCGGGCGACCAGAACGTCCGCGAGCCCGCCTTCTACGCCTACACGGCGCCGGAGCCGGCCGACCTCGCCGACCAACCGCTGCTGCCCGGCGACCGCGACCTGGCGGCCCACCGGCGCCGGCCACCTCGCGCATCTCCCCTACGACGACGTGCGCCGCTCCGCGGATCCCCGGCAGACGCTCCTCGACTTCCTCCAGAGCGCGTACCTCGCCGGTGCGACCACGGCGAATTGGGAGAGGAGGATCTGCGTTGCACTGGTGGGTGAGAGGTTGAAGTCAGGGGTAGCGGAATCAGAGCCCGACGATGTCGTCGGGACGCACGGGAACACGCGCCAGGTCACGCCCGGTCGCGTCACGCAGCGCGGCGACGATCGCCGCTGTGGAGACGACCGTCGGCGGCTCGCCCACGCCCTTCACGCCGTAGGGCGCGTCCGGCTCCGGATCCTCGACGAGCTCGGAGTGCACCGGCGGCATGTCGAGGAACGTGGGGATCAGGTAGTCGGTGAAGCTCGCGTTCGTGATCACGCCGTCGCGCGTCTGGATCTCCTCCATGAGCGCGAGGCCAAGGCCCTGCGCGGTGCCGCCCTCGATCTGACCCTCGACGGCCGTCCGCGACAGCGCGTTGCCGACGTCCTGCGCCGTTCCGATCCAGACGACCCGCGTGAGGCCCAGGTCGACGTCGACCTCGGCGACCACGCGCATCGCCGCCACGGCGAAGGCGACGTGGGCGCGCTCACCCGTGACCTGCCCGGTCTCGGGGTCGAGCGGCGTCGTGCGTGGATGGCGGTAGACCCGCTCGACGTCGACCTCGCCGCCGCTTCGCTCGCGCTCCTCCAGCGCGGCCCGGCAAGCGAGCTGCACCGCGCCGGCGGCCATCCAGGTCATCCGCGAAGCCGAGGTCGAGCCGGACGAGCCCACGTTCGCGGTCGAGCCGGCGGCGAGCACGATCTCGTCCGTCCGGAGCTCGGTGCGAGCGATCTTGAGGACGACGTCGGAGACACCCTGGCCGACCTCGGCCGCCGCGCAATGCACCTCGGCATGGCCGTCCTCGAACAGGCGCGACCCGAGCCGTGCAGTAGTCGTCGAAGCCCTCCGAGTAGCCGATGTTCTTGAACCCGACGGCGAACCCGACGCCCCGGCGCACGCCCTCGCCGCGCGTCGTGTTGCCCGAGCCGCCGGGGAGGCGGATCGCCTCGCGCGGTAGCTCCTCCGGTTCCGGGACAGGCATCGCGGCGGCGCGGCGGATGACGTCTTCGTCGGCAGCGAGCCCGTGATGACCTGCCCCGTCGGCAGCGAGCCGCCCGGCTCGAGCGCGTTCAGGAGCCGCAGCTCGATCGGGTCGATCTCCAGCGCGGCCGCGAGCTTGTCCATCTGCGCCTCGGCGGCGAAGCACGACTGCACGGCGCCGAAGCCGCGCATCGCGCCGCAAGGCGGATTGTTCGTGTAGACGGCGGTGCCCTCGATCGCGACGTTCTCGACCGCGTAGGGCCCGACCGCGAACGCGCAGGCGTTCGAGATCACCGCCGTCGTGCTCGACGCGTAGGCGCCGCCGTCGACGAGGATCTGCATCCGCACGGAGACGAGCCGCCCTTCCTTCGTAGCGCGGTGCTCGGCACGAATTCGGGCGGGGTGCCGGTGGATGTGCCCGACGAACGACTCCTCGCGGTTGTAGACCATCTTCACCGGACGGTTCGTGCGCAGCGCGAGCATCGCGGCGTGGATCTGGATGGACAGGTCCTCGCGCCCGCCGAACGCGCCGCCCACGCCGGCGAGGTGGATCCGAACCATGTCGGGAGAAAGGTCGAGGCACGGCGCGACCTGGTCGCGGTCGACGTGGAGCCACTGGGTTGCGACGTGGATGTCGATGCCGCCCTCCCCGTCCGGGATCGCGATGCCCGGACTCGGGGCCGAGGAACGCCTGGTCCTGCTGGCCGATCACGTACTCCCCCGTGACGGCGACGTCGCTCTCGGCATCGGGATCGCCGCGACGGATGACGATCGAGCGCACGACGTTCGGCCGCGGGTCGTCGCGGTAGCCGTGGCCCATCGTCGGCCGGTCGGGATGGAGCGGCTCGAACTCGGTGGCGCGCTCGGGATCGACGATCGGCTCGAGCTCCTCGTACTCGACGCGGACGGCCGCCGCGGCACGGCGCGCCTGCTCAGGCTCCTCCGCGGCCACGACCGCAACCGGCTCGCCGAAGTAGCGCACGCGGTCGTCCGCCAGCACCGGCTGGTCCTGGAACTCGAGCCCGTACGTCTTCTGGCCGGGAACGTCCTCGTGCGTGAGCACCGCGTGGACTCCCGGCAGGCGAACCGCCTCCGAGACGTCGACCGAGAGCACCCGCGCGTGCGCGTGAGGGCTGCGGACGGTGTGGCCCCAGAGCATCCCCGCGACCTCGAGGTCGCTCGAGTACGCGAAGGCGCCCGTCACCTTGGGAACGGCGTCGTGGCGGCGGGTACCGACCTCGGCCCGGCCGTGCGGAATGCGGGCGGGCGTGCTCATCGCTCCGCGGCGAGCTGCACCGCGTCGAGGATCTTCTGGTACCCGGTGCAGCGGCAGAGGTTCCCCGAGAGCGCCTCGCGGATCTCGTCCTCGGAAGGCTCCTGGTTGCGGCGCAGGAGATCGGCGGCGGCCACGACCAGTCCGGGCGTGCAGAAGCCGCACTGCACGGCGCCCGTCTCCGCGAACGCGTCCTGCACGGGATGGAGACCGCCCTCCACCGCCAGGCCCTCGACCGTGACGACCTCGTGCCCGTCGGCCTGCGCCGCGAGGACGAGGCACGCGCAGACCAGCTCGCCGTCGAGGAGCACCGAGCACGAGCCGCACTCGCCCTGCTCGCACGCGTTCTTCGAGCCGGGCAGGCCGAGCCTGTTTCGGAGCGTCGTGAGGAGGCTCTCCCCCGCCCAGACGTCGGTTTCGTGCGGCTCTCCGTTGATGGTCAGTTCGATCCTCATGCCTGGCACCTCTCGAGCGCGCGGCCGGCCAGAACCCGGAGCGCATGCCGGCGGTAGGCGGCCGTGCCGCGGACGTCGTCGATCGGGCTCGCGGCCGCGGCCACACGCTCAGGGAAGCCGTCCGACTCGTCGAGCGGCGCATGAAACCAGTCCAGGCACCGGCGAGGCCGATCCGAAGGAAGCGCGGATCTCGCCGCGCACACGATCGACCACGACCGCGAGCGAGCAGACGGCGATGACCATCGCGTTGCGCGGCCCGATCTTCATGAAGGTCTGCGGCTCGCCGCTCGGGTCGAGGTGCGCCGCGACGATCAGCTCGTCCTCGGCCAGCGCGTTCTTCTTCACGCCCACGAGGAAGTCGGCGAGCCCGATCCGCCGCGAGCCGCGCACGCTCGCGACCTCGACCTCCGCGCCCTCGATGAGCAGCGGCGGTAGCGCGTCGCCGGCCGGCGAGGCCGTGCCGAGGTTCCCGCCGATCGTTCCGCGGTTGCGGATCTGCGGCGAGCCGACCGTGCGCGCCGCCTCCGCGAACGCGGGCATGAGCGCGGCGAGCGACTCCTCCATCGCCTCGGTGTACGTGAGCCCGGCGCCGAGCCGAACGCTGCCGTTCGTGCGCGACCAGCCGCGCAGCTCCTCGACCTCGTTCAGGTTCAGGAGCGCCTCGGGCCGGGCGCGGTCGAAGTTCAAGGCGACCATGACGTCGGTGCCGCCCTGGATCGGCAGCGCCCCCGGATGTTCGGCCTTGAGCCGAAGCGCATCCTCGAGGGTGCGCGGGGTGAGAACGTCCACGACCCGAAGCGTATTACGCTCCCCCCATGGAAACCCTCCGTCGCCGCCTCGCCGTCGCCCGCGGGGACGAACCGGCCGATCTGGTCGTGCGAGGGGGACGCGTCCTCTCGGTCTTCACCAAGGAGTGGCTCGAGACCGACGTGGCGATCGTGGACGGCGTCGTCGCGGGGCTCGGCAGCTACGAGGGCCGGGAGACGCTGGATGCGTCAGGGCACTGGGTCGCGCCCGGCTTCATCGACGCGCACATGCACCTCGAGTCGACGAAGCTCCTGCCGGACGAGTTCGCGCGCCTCGTCCTGCCCCTGGGGACGACGGCGGTCGTGGCCGACCCGCACGAGCTCGCGAACGTGCTCGGCACGGACGGCGTGCACTGGCTGCTCGACGCGTGCGAGGACCTGCCGTTCGACTTCTACTTCATGGCCTCGTCCTGCGTTCCGGCCTCGCGCTTCGAGTCGCCGCGCCGCCCGTTCACGACCGGAGATCTCGAGAGCCTGCTCCGGCGAACGCGCGTGCTCGGGGTGGCCGAGATGATGAACTTCCCGGGCGTCATCGCCGGCGACGAGTCGGAGCTCGCCAAGCTCTTCCTGGAGGAGAGCAACCACGTCGACGGCCATGCGCCGGGCGTGCTCGGCAAGGAGCTCAACGCGTACGTCGCCGCAGGGATCCGCTCCGACCACGAGGCGCTCACGGTCGAGGAGGGACGCGAGCGCCTCCGCGCGGGCATGTGGCTGCTGATCCGCGAGGCGTCGATGGCGCGCAACCTCGAAGCGCTCCTGCCTCTCGTCTCGGAGCTGGGCACGAACCGCATCGCGTTCTGCACGGACGACCGCGATCCCGAGGACATCGCCGAGAACGGCCACATCAACGGGATGGTGCGCGTCGCGGTCGCGTCGGGAATCGCGCCCGAGGACGCGATCGTCCTCGCCTCCCACAACGCCGCGCTGTGGCACGGACTGGAGCATCTCGGCGCGGTGGCGCCCGGCTACCAGGCCGACCTGCTCGTCCTCCCCGACCTCGAGCGGTTCGATCCGTCGGTCGTCCTGAAGCGAGGCCGGCAGATCGGCGAGGTTCCGCACCCGGAGGTGCCGGAGTGGGTGAAGCACTCGGTGCGGATCCAGCCGGTTGCGGCGGCCGACTTCGCGATTCCGTGGGAAGGCGGGGACGCGCGCGTGATCGGGCTCGTCACCGACCAGATCATCACCGAGCACCTCGTCGAGGCTCCGTCCGTCGCCGATGGAGCCGCGGTCGCGGACACGTCACGCGACCTCGTGAAGATCGCCGTCGTCGAGCGCCACCTCGGCACGGGCCGCATCGGCCGCGGCTTCGTGCGCGGATCGGGCCTCGGCCGCGGCGCGCTGGCGTCCTCGGTGGCCCACGACGCGCACAACATCGTCGTCGTCGGCGTGACCGACGAGGACATGGCCTTCGCAGTCACCCGCCTCGCGGAGATCGGCGGCGGCATTGCCGTCGTCGAGAACGGCGCAGTCGTCGCCGAGCTACCGCTCGAGGTCGCAGGCCTCCTCGCCGACCTCCCGCTCGCCGAGGTGATCGAGCGAAGCCTGGCGTGCAACGACGCCGCGCGTTCTCTCGGCTGGAACGGCACGGCGCCGTTCCTCACGCTCGCGTTCCTGGCGCTGTCGGTGATCCCGAGCCTGAAGATCACCGACCGCGGGCTCGTGGACGTCGACCGGTTCGAACTGGTACCGCTCGTCGTCGGCTAGACGCGACTAGCGGCATGCATCAACGCGAGGCGATCCAGTCCGGGATGCCACCACCCCGCGGCACGACATCGACCCGGCCGGTTCCGTCGGGACGGATGACGTAGAGCGACCGGCCGGAAACCAAGATGTACGACCCGTCGGGTGACCACGTCACGAAGTGACCGTACTCGTGAGAGACGCGGCGCTCGTCCGTCCCGTCCGCATCCATGACCCAGACGTCGTTGAACTCGCCCGGTTCGCCTTCGGGATCGCCCCAGCAGGGAGAGGGCGCCGGCACGTGGAGACAGTCGTCCCGCTCGGATGAGAACGCGATGGTCGATCCGTCCGGTGACCACGCGGGATATCCGTCTCCCCCGGGAGCATCCGTGAGCCGCGCGGTCGAACCGGTACTCAGATCCGTGACGTAGATGTCGTAGTCCCCGTCCTCGTGTGCCATGAACGCGATCTTCGTCCCGTCCGGCGAGAAGGACGGGTATTCGAACCAGACGTCGGTGTCGATGGCGCGGAGGTTCGAGCCGTCGGGCGCCACGAGGTAACCGCGCAGGATTCCGTCCCGGTCGGAGTTGAAGACGATCGTGCGTCCGTCCGGAGACCAGTCCGGCCCCCAGTCGTTCGCCGGAACGCGAGTCAGGTTTCGTGCCTTGCGGCCATCCGCTCGGACGATGAAGATCTCGTCGTCGTCGTTGATCCCGCGACGCGAGTCCCGGTAGACGATCGATTTGCCGTCCGGAGACCAAGCACCGTCGAACTCGGAACCCGCGCGGCGCGTCACAGGTCGCACGCCGGACCCGTCGGCCTGCACCACATATACGTCCTCGAAGTCGTCGAAGACGATCCGGCCGTCGAGTGTCGAGACGTCGATCGGCTCACCTTTGACGACCGGGACCATGCCGTCTTGATCGCGGCCTTCGGAGGCCGGCGACGGCGCATCGACTTCACCGGACTCGCTCGCCCTGTCACAACCGACCGCGCTTGCCACCACGAGAACCGTCGCGAGCAGCACGATTGGGTGGCGTCTACGTCGCTCCACTCGGAAGTCACTACACCGCAGCCGCGCACGGGGTTCCGATGCTCGGCTTTACGCCGATTACGCCATGACGAGGAGATCGTCCAGCGCCGGATTGTCGATCTCCGCGGCGAGCGATCGGGCGGCGTCGCCTAGCCGTCTCTGATTCGGGCACGGGCACGTGTCGGCGACGGAGATTCCAACGCGAGTCGCATGGTCGCCTCTAACACGATCTTCATCACTTACGAGCGACGGCCACCGATGAACACCAGGCTGTTTCACGGCTGCGGCAAGGGACTTGACGCGTTTGGACTACCTGATTCAAGTCTTGCCGCGGAGCAACCCGGTGGCATTTGCCTCCGATTCGACGACGACTACGGAGGCTACAAGTGATTCGCATTTCGATTCTGGCCGGCAGACGACAGCTGGACCGCATCAACCCACTCGGACATCTCCGGAGGCGGCGCGGCCTGCTCGTCGTCGGAGCGCTGCTCGCGCTCGCAACCGTCTTCGGCGTCGGCACGGCGTCCGCCGCGGCGGCCGGCCCGCCGGTGAACACGTCCCCGCCCGTGATCAGCGGCACTGCGCAGTCACGCCTGATCCTGACCGCCGACCCTGGCAGCTGGTCGGGCGACACCTCCGGCGGTTTCAGCTACCAGTGGCAGCGCTGCAACACGCAAGGAGCGAACTGCAACCCGATCTCCGGAGCAACGAACCCGACCTACACGCCAGATGACGGCGACCTCTGGGCCACGATCATTGTCGAGGTCACTGCTCTCAACGGCCCAACCGTCGCCGCGTCGGCTGCGACCGGCATCGTGCGTTACCCGGCGCCCTCCGGCGGAACCTGCCAGCTCGTCCCCAACGTCGGCGACGCCGACGACACGGTCTTCACTACCACCTGTGAGGGCTGGTCCGACTACCACCAGCAGAACCCGCTCACCTACAGCGTCCAGTCGTGGGGGTGCGACATCGGCGGCGGCAACTGCTTCTTGGAGTACACCACGATCCCGAGCGTCGTCTCGCGTGCCGAGTTCCTCGTGAGCGGCTTCAACCATGTCCCCGGTGAGGGTTGGGGAGCCGACCGCGTGGTAGTGGTCATCTGCCAGCACCTCGGCGGTTGCACGCACTGGACCGGCACCGCCTACGTCGCAGATGACGGTCGCCCGCACAGCAACCCGGCGGCGCCGCCGACGGTCAACGGCGACGTCTGGCTCGGCGAGACGCTGACCGCCGACTCCGGCGACTGGTCGGGCAACCCGACCATCGACAGCTACCAGTGGTTGAGATGCCCTGAGACGCCGGGCTATGAGCACTGGCAGCGGCACGAGTCGGGCGGCCAGATTGGTTGCGAGTTGATCGCCGGCGCAACCGGCATGACCTACACGGTGCAGCCGGAGGATCGGGGCTGGGCCTTCGCCGTCGAGGTCACCGCGACGAACGAGCAAGGCCAGACGGTTATCAGCGGGCCCACAACGAGGCGCGCCGTCCACGCTCCGCCGACGAACATCGCGCCACCAAGGCTCAACGACACAGGCGGCCATCCGGTCAGCGGGAACGTCCTGCGCACCGACGGCGGCAGCTGGATAGGAGACATCTCCGGCTACAGCTACCAGTGGCAGCGCTGCGACACCGACGGACTGAACTGCCAGCCGATCCCCAGCGCGAACGCCTCGACGTACACGGTGCAGCCGAGCGACATCGGAAGCACGATCGTCCTCGACATGGCCGCCATCAACAGCGACGGGCTTTCCACGCATGCGAGCTCGTCTCCCTCCGACAGCGTCGATCCGACCGCGCCGGCGAACACCGTCCAGCCGCAGATCGACACCTCCTCGCCGCTCGTCGGCACGCAGGTGTCGGCGACGACCGGCACCTGGACAGGCCCGCCCGTCCCTGGCGCCGGCGACTTCAGCTACAAGTGGTACCGCTGCGGCACCGGCTGCACTCTGATCGGCGGCGCCACCGCCAGCTCCTACACGCCGGTCGAGGCCGACTTCGGCTACAAGCTCGCGGTCGTCGTCACCGCCAGCACCGCCGGCGGCAGCGTCAGCTCGAACCTGAGCAACGCCGTCCGGACCGACCCGGTCGCACACACCGACATCTTCCTGTCGATCGACAGCGGCCCGAACGACCTGGCGGACGCCGATTCCGCGACCTTCACCTTCTCCTCGCCGCAGGAGCCGAACGTCGACTTCGAGTGCTTCCTCGACGAAGTCTCGGTGGGGTCGTGCACGAGCCCGGCCAGCTACACCGACCTGGCCGAGGGCGAGCACAGCTTCTCCGTGCACGCAACCGACTTCCTCGGTCTCGAAAGCGGCGTCGACACGACCGACCCGGTCTGGGAGTGGACGATCGACACGACCGCGCCGGCCGTGACGTTCGACAGCGCCCCTTCCGGCAGCACGAGCGCCACCGTCGCCAGCTTCAGCTTCCACGCTGACGACCCCGCCGCCACGTTCGAGTGCAAGCTCGACGACGGCTCCTGGACGGCCTGCGTGAGCCCGCAGAGCTACAACGGCCTCACCCTCGGAGGCCACAGCTACCAGGTGCGTGCCACCGACGCGGCCGAGAACGTCTCCGCCCCCGCCAGCGCCACCTGGACGGTGATCAGCGCCAACCTCTCCGGCCTGACCGTCGACGAGGGGACGCTCGCCCCTGCCTTCGACACGGACACGGACGCCTACACGGTCTCTGTCCCGAACGGCACGAGCTCGTTCAACCTGACCCCGACGGTCGCGGACTCGCATGCGACGGTGACGGTCAACGGTTCCACAGTGAGCTCCGGCTCCGCCAGCGCCGAGGCGCTAGAGGTGGGCGCAAACGTGTTCACGGTTGTCGTCACGGCCGCGGACGGAACGACGACGCGGACGTACACGGTCACGGTCACGCGCGCGGCCGCGCCGACGCCTCCGCCGGTGGTGGACGCGACCGCGCCGACGATCACGAAGGCTCGCTTCGTCAAGCGCCGCAACGGCCGCGTCTGGGTGAGCGTCGCCGCGGTCGACGCGGGCTCCGGCGTCGCCCAGATCGAGTTCGCGTCCAAGCGCAACCACCCCCGGGGCTGGCGCAGCTTCCTCGGCACGACGAGCAACCGCACCAAGCAGCCCTTCATCTGGGTGCGCATCGCCGACGGCGCCGGCAACGTCTCCGCCTGGAAGAAGATCCTTCTCCCGGCGAAGCGCGGCCGCTAGACAGCTTCCACGTCACTCGTTTTCGCCGTCCGGGCTAGGGCCCGGACGGCGAGAATGGGTACTGGGACACCCTTCCCGGCCGCCCGCGTCGCGGCATGCGCGCTCGTCCGCGAGGCTCGAGTTTCACGCTCTCACAGGGCGGGGACGGCACCCGTAGAACCGGGTTCACGCCGAAGGGGGACATCATGAGGAGCCTCAGGCTCAGTGCCTCGATCGCCGTGGCGATCGTCGCACTCGGTACGGCAGTGGCGGGCGGTGTCGTCGCAACCACGACGTCGAGCGACGAGCAGGCGCTTCAGCCGACACGGCAGTCTGCGGATCGCAGCGTCGAGAAACGCGTGGACCGCTTGCTCGCGAAGATGACGCTCGAGGAGAAGCTGGAGCAGATCCAGCTGCTGCCCGACTTCCTCGTCACCGAGGGGGAGGTTCGCGCCGGGCTCGGCTCGGTCCTGAGCGTCACGGACCCGCAGCGGATCAGGGAGCTTCAGCGCATCGCCGTCGAGGAGTCGCGACTCAAGATCCCGATCCTGTTCGCTTTCGACACGATTCACGGCTTCCGGACGGTCTTCCCGATTCCACTGGGCGCGGGCGCGAGCTTCGACCCGCAGGTCGCCTACGACGACGCGCTGTACGGCGCGCGCGAGTCGGCCGCCGTCGGCCTCAAGCAGACGTACGCCCCGATGGTCGACGTCTCCCACGAGCCGCGGTGGGGCCGGATCGCCGAGGGCGCCGGCGAGGACCCGTACCTGAACGCCGTCCTCGCGGCCGCGCGCGTCAAGGGCACCCAGGGCCACGCCTACAGCGGGCGCGACAAGCTGATCGCGAGCCCGAAGCACTTTGCCGCCTACGGACAGCCCGAGGCAGGGCGCGACTACAACACGACCGACATGTCGGAGCAGCGGCTCCGCAACATGTACCTCCCGCCGTTCAAGGCCGCCATCGACGCGGGCGCCGACACGGCCATGTGCTCCTTCAACGCCCTCAACGGCGTGCCGGGCTGCGGGAACGACTACCTGATGAACGAGATCCTCAAGGGCGAGTGGGACTTCGACGGCTTCGTGGAGGGCGACTGGACCGCGGTCGCCGAGCTGCGCGCCTGCCCGCCGAAGAATCCCGATACCGGGGAATGCGGTCACGGAGTCGCCGAGGACGGCCCCGCCGCCGCGGCTCTGGCGCTGAATGCCGGCGTCGACTCCGAGATGACGAGCACGCTCATCCGCGACCACGGCGAGCAGCTGCTCAGGGAGCGCCGGATCAGCATGAAGCGGATCGACGACGCGGTGCGCAGGATCCTGCGCGTCAAGTTCCGCGCCGGCCTGTTCGAGCACCCGTACTCGCCGTTCCAGCCCGCGGAGGCCGAGGCGCAGATGCTCAAGCCCGACGCGCGGGCCGCCGCGCGAAAGGCCGCGAGCCGCTCGATGGTCCTGCTCCAGAACGAGGGCGGGATCCTGCCCTTCGATCCTTCCCGCAAGACGGCCGTGATCGGGCCGCTGGCCCGGAACCAGCACGACATGCTCGGCCCGTGGTGGGGCGTCGGCCGCGACGCCGACGTCGTGACCGTCTTCGACGGCATCAACGAGCAGAGCCCCGGGGCGACGTTCGCCCAGGGCTGCACGCTCTCCAACACCGAGGCGCCGCACGTCGACCCGGAGGGCTGCGGCACGGACGCCGGGTTCGCCGAGGCCGTCGCCGTGGCGCAGGCCGCCGACCAGGTCGTGCTCGCCCTGGGCGAGACGCGTGAGATGAGCGGCGAAGCGAATTCGCGGAGCACGCTCGACCTGCCGGGCAGGCAGGAGGAGCTGATCGCCGCGATCAAGGCGACCGGCAAGCCGTTCGCGGTCGTGCTCTTCAGCGGCCGCCCGCTGGCGCTGGAGAACATCGTCGGAGACGCGCCCGCGATCCTGGAAGCGTGGTTCCCCGGCGTGCAGGCGGGGCCCGCGGTCGCAGACGTGGTCTTCGGCAAGGTCAATCCGGGCGGCAAGCTGCCCGTGACGTTCCCGCGCCGGCTCGGCCAGACGCCCATCTACTACAACCACGAGCGGACCGGGCGACCCTGCAACCCGGACGTCAAGTGGAACTCCCGCCACCGCGACATCCCGAGCTGCGCACCGCAGTTCGAGTTCGGCCACGGGCTCAGCTACACGACCTTCGAGATCACCGACCTGAGTCTCAGCTCGGCGAGCGTGTCGTCGAAGGGGAGCCTGAAGGCCTCGGTCAAGGTGACGAACACCGGGAGCATCCCGGGCGACGAGGTCGTGCAGCTCTACATCCACGACCCGGTGGCAAGCATCTCGCAACCCGTCCGCCGTCTCCGCGGCTTCGAGCGGGTGACGCTGAGCCCGGGCCAGACGCGGACGGTCACCTTCACGCTCGACAGGAGCGACTTCGGCTTCTACGACAACCGAGGCAAGTTCGTCGTCGAGCCCGGCCGAATCGATGTCTACGCCGGTAACAGCTCGAGCGCGGAAATGACGAAATCGTTCACGGTGCGGCGCTAGTCGACGGCCGAGTTTTCGCAGTCAGCGGCGGTGTCCTGCCGCCGCTGACTCGCGGTCGCGGACCCGTCGCGCGACCTCGTGAAGATCGCCGTCGTCGAGCGCCACCTCGGCGCGGGCCGACATCGGCCGCAGGCTTCTGCGCGGCTCGCGCCTCTGCCATGAGGGCGACATCGATCCACCTTCGTGCGCGCAGCTCGCTCAGTGCCAGCTGCATGTTGAGCAAGTACGCTCGACGTCAGACGACGGCTTGACGAGTCCTCGACGAGCTAGCACTCACGAGCGACGATCCGATGGCTGAATGGCCATCGCTATCGCGTCGGACTCGATCCGCCGGAACGACATCGACGATCCCGGCTGGCGGCATCGAGGCGGCAACGCTTGGGACGCGATCGGGAGCTCGAGCACCCTGAGGCGCAGTCCGCGCCAGATGCTTCGACCGTGCCGGCTGAGCGAACTGCCCGAACGGCAAGACCCTCCGCACGCCGCGTCCTGGATGTCGCATCGTCCGCGAGCACGAGAGACATGCGAACGACCACGGCTGCGCCTCTGAGATCATCCCGCATCCGGCTTCAGCGTCGTTCTCCTACGACGCGTATCTCGAGGACTGGCGGACTCGTCGGACTCGACCAGGCGCAAGGCGCTCACGACTGCCCATCTGCGTTGACGCAGACGCTCGAAGCGACGTCGTTGATCTCTCATCGCTGTCTCAGGTCGATTGGCGCATCGATGAAGCAGTCCGTCTGGCAGCACGACGCCCTCGATCGCTGTCGCGCGGGTGCTCGTCGAGGACGCTGCGACTCGTCGCGTAGCTGATCCGCGCGTTGTTCAGCCGATCACAGCGAAGCGCCAGCCGATTCGATGTCCCGTGTCGAGCCGCTACGCCGACCAGCTCGTTTATTCGACAAGCATCGAACGTCGCCCGAGCATCGAGACTCTTCGCAGCGCCTGTCTCGGACGTCTCTCCGTCGAATCGCGCCAAGGATGCCGTCAGCCGCGTCTCGCGCCCTACAGTCCTCGAGTGGCTTCGCGCGAAGCGCCGCGACCACCGGGCTGACGATGGCGCTGCGATCGATGTGTTCTCAACTAGCTCCCCGCAGAATTTCGTGCTCGCCGCGACTCCCGAGTTCGCGCACTTTGCCCGACGCAGCTGAGATGACTCATGGTGACTCGCGAGATCGCGTGGCTCACTGCGGCGCTCCAGAGTCCAGCACTCTTGATCACGATTCGAACTGGTTTCTCGAAACGGCTCACGACCGTTCTCTGAGGCGCGGATCAGCTCTTCCGCCGGATCGAGCCTGCGGCGCTTGAGCTTGATGAGCTCGGCACTGCCTGGGCCAGTTCGTCGAAGCTGAGCTCCGACGTCGGAAAGTCACGAGTTGCGAACTGACGAGATCGATCAAGCGGCTGATACCGCCGACCGATCCCGCTCATGCGAGTTTCGCCGACGATTGTCGCGCGAGATCGCAGCACACTCGGCGCGATCAGATGTCGGCGTCGTCGACGAGCGACGGAGTACCGTCCGACGGAGGCAGCATCGGCGGATCGCATTCGCCTGAGTACCGGGTCTGAGCTCTGCGCTCGTGCGATCCAGAGTGCGATCGCATCGCCGCCGCGACCGGCATGACGGGCGCGGCTCACGTCGGCCCTCGGAGACAGCAATACCGACCGAAATCGCATGCCCGCGAAGCGGGCGAGATTTCGGTCGGCTGATGGAGCTAGCCGGGCTCGAACCGGCGACCTCCTGGGTGCGATCCAGGCGCTCTCCCAACTGAGCTATAGCCCCGCGAGGCCTCATTCTAGCGGGGCTCTAGATGTCGAGACGGGTGTCTTCGAGGTCGAGCTCTCGCACCACTCGCGCCATCACGTCGTCCGAGATCACCCGCCGGCGCTGGAGGTCTCGCAACGCGTCGCGCTCCGCGTTCAGGAGCTCTCGCTGCAGGCGCTGGTACGCCTGCGAGCGCTCCTCGATGCCGTCGTCGTCCTCGTCGCCGTCGTCCAGGCGCAGCTCGAAGCGGCGCCGCCGGAACGCGTAGAAGCGGCGCAGCCGGTCGACCGTGTCCTCGTTCACCCAGTCCTCGCCCTCGAGCTCGTCCAGGCGCACGACCGCGGCGTCGGCGGCGGCGAGGCGGGCCTCGATCTCCTCGCGCTCCTCCTCCACGTCCGCGGGCAGCTGCAGCGCGAGGATCAGGCGCGGCAGCGTGAGCCCCTGGAGCACGAGCGTCGCGAGGATCACGCAGAACGTCAGGAACACGATCAGGCTGCGGAACGGGAACGGCTCCCCCGCGTCCGTCGTGAACGGGAGGGCGAGGGCCGCGGCGAGCGAGACGGCCCCGCGCATGCCCATCCACGAGATCAGCGTCGTGTTGCGCCACTTGTAGATGTAGTGCATGCCGCGGCGCACTTGCATCATCCGCACCATGCCCGCGTACGGGAAGACGAACGCGAAGCGCACGGCGGTCACGGCGAGGCTGACGGCCGCCGCGTAGCCGAGCAGCTCGAGCGTCGAGTAGCCGTCGAGCGAGTCCAGCACGGCCGGCAGCTGCAGCCCGACGAGCCCGAAGAGCACCGCGTTCAGGGAGAAGGAGACGATCTCCCACACCGCCACGCCCTGAAGGCGGGTCTCCGCGTCGGTCAGCTCGGGCGTGTACCAGCCCATGTAGATCCCGACCACGACGGCGGCGAGGACGCCCGACACGCCGAGCGCGCTCGCCGGCAGGAAGCCGAGGTAGCCGCTGAGGAGCGCGATCGCGATCTCCGTCGGCGGATGGTTGATCCGCCTGCGAACCTGGCGGATGCCGTACGCGACGACGAGGCCGATCCCGATGCCGCCGACCACGTTCCAGACGAACTCGAGGCTTGCCTCGGTGATCGAGAACGCTCCGGTGATGACCGCGGCGACGGCGAACTTGTAGGCGACGAGCGCGGTTCCGTCGTTGATGAGCGACTCGCCCTCGATGATCGAGACGACGCGCCGGCCGACGCCGAGGCGCCGCGCGATCGTGGACGCGGCGATCGGGTCGGTCGGCGAGACGATCGCACCGAGCGTGAACGCGGCCGCCCACGGCATCCCGTCCACGACCGCGTGCGCGACGACGGCGACCACGACCATCGTGACCAGCACGAGCCCGACGGAGAGCACCGCGATCGGCTTGACGTTCGTCCGCAGCTCGCGCAGCGACGTGAAGTAGGCCGACGCGTAGAGCAGCGGCGGGAGGAACGCGACGAAGACGATCTCCGGCTCGAGCTCGATGTCGGGCAGCCCCGGGAAGAACCCGAGCGCGAGCCCGCCGAGCACGAACAGGATCGGATACGGGATCCGGACGAGCCGCGAGAGCACGAGCAGCGCGCCCACGCCGACCAGGAGGACGAAGAGAACGAGCTCGTCGTGTCCGGAGGTCGGCACGCCGAGAGATTACGTTCAGAGGATCTCGTTGACGGCGGCTACGGCCGCGTCCACGTCCTCCTCGGAATTGACGATCGACGGCCCGAAGCGGAGGTACTCGGTCGCGTACGGCGTCACGCTCGCCACGACCTGGTGCTCCTCCCGGAGGAGATCGACGATCTCGCCCGGCTGCCGGCCGCCCGCGTCCAGGCAGACGAGGCCGGCGGAGAGCTCGGGATCCATCGGGGTCGCGAGCGTGACCTGCGGGTTCTCGGACAGGCCTTCCTTGAGGCGCGTCGCGAGCTCCTCGGTGCGCGCGGCGACCTCGCCGCGGCCGAGGTCCGCGTGCAGGGCGAACGCCTCGGGGAGCGCCCAGCGGTGCTCGAACGAGTGGTAGCCGCCGGGGCTGTTGACCGGGCCGGGCAGTCCCGGATCGGTTCCGAAGCCGAGCCAGCCGACGATCGGGGCGGTGTCGAAGGACGGGATCGTCGGACGCAGACGCGCCCACGCGGAGGTGTTGGCCCAGACGAAGCCGGTGCCGCGCGGGCCGAAGAGCCACTTGTGGCAGCCGGAGACGAGGATGTCGGCGCCGAGATCCTCGGGCGAGGCGTCCTGGTTGCCGAACCCGTGGACGCCGTCGACGGCGAGCAGGATCCTCTCCTCCTCGTCGCGGCCGTCGTTCGCCTCGGCGACCACGTCGGCGATCTCGCGCACCGGGAGCTTCACGCCCGTCCCGGAGTGGACCCAGGTGATCGCGAGGCAGCGGGTCTTCGGGCCAAGGCCGTCGCGCACGGCCGAGACGATCTGGTCGACCGACGCCTCGGCCGGGTTGTCGTAGAGCCGAAGGCGCCGCACCTTGGCGCCGTCGCGCTCGGCGCGCAGCCGCAGCGACTCGTGCGTGGAGTAGAAGTCGTGCTCGGTCGTGACGACCTCGTCCCCCTCCTCCAGGCGCAGGCTCGAGTAGACGAGGCCGAGGCCCATCGTGGTGGAGTCGGTGAGCGCGACCTGCTCCGGGCCCGACTCCAGGTAGTCGGCGGCCGCCTGGCGCGCGGCTTCCTCGATGCCGGGCTCGGTCTGGCGGAGGTAGACCGCCGGGTTCTTGTCGAACTCGGCGCGGTGCTTTTCGATCGCGTCGCGCACCGGCTTGGGATGCGCGGCGAAGACGAAGGTCGTCAGGTGGACCATCTCCGGATCGAGCTCGAAGAGGCCGCGCACGCCCTTCCAGCCTTCGGGCGCCTTCGCCGTGGTGGTCGCGGCGCGGCCTGCTCGTCCTTGCCGAGCGAACAGCCGCCCGCGGCCAACGCGGCCAGCGTCGCTCCCGCCGAGACCAGGGCGGTCCGGCGATCGAGCTTGACGTCGCTCATCGACGGTTAGGCAGCTGCGTCGTGATCGTCGTCTTCGTCAGGCGGCGGGTTCTCGGCCAGACCCTCCTCGGAGGGCGTCGCGTCCTTGTCCTGCCGCGCCGCAGCACCGGCCCGGCCGAGAGTGTTGAACTTCGAAGCGAGATCGAGCCGAAAGACGCTCATGCCCTCACTAGGACGCCGAGCGGCGAAAAAGGTCAGACGCGCTGCATGTGGGTCGGCTTCGGAGCGTCCTCGTACTTGAGCCCGTAGCCGATGGCGCGGTCGATACCGATGTGCGCGAGCCAGATGAGCGCGATCTCGATCCCCAGCGTCCAGTCGGTGACGAACGCGGCCCCGCCGAGCGCGAGCGGGACGGTCGTCGTGTGGAAGGCGTTGTAGACCGCGGCGCCGATCCGCGGGCCGGCGAGATAGCCGAGGAGACCGAGGTCCGGCGCCAGGAAGAGGATCAGCACCAGCCAGAGGTTGTAGTCGCGGTCGACGTACACGACCGCCGCCACGACGAACAGGGCGAGGCCTTCGAGGCGCAGGAGCATTCCGGGCGGCAGCACGTCCCAGGTTCGGTCGCGTCCAGGCGGTTCCTTGTGGGAAGCTCGCGGCGTGGAGCTTCCGCCTCCCCCGCGCAGCGACGACCCGGAGGCACTCGCGCGCCTGCGCGAGGCGCTCGCCCTGGCGCGGTACTCCCACGACGGCCTCGCCGAGACGATCGGAACCGACGGGCCCTCGCCCACGCCCGGCGACGCGCCGGTGGCGGAGCGGCGCCTGCCCGACGGCGAGGCGATCTCGACGATCATCCGGCTGTTCCTGCTCGAGCGGGCCGTTCCGCGGGCGGATGCGGCAGCGGCGCTCGAGCCGCTCGGCCTCGAAGGCGCGGCCGCGCTGGGGCTCGTCGCCGAGAACGGCCGCGAGGTCGAGCCGCTCATCCGTCTCGTCCCCTCCGGCGAGCTGACCTTCGCCTCCGACCGGCGCACCGGCCGCGAGCAGGTGATGGGCGTCGCGCCGTCCTCGGCCCTGCTCGGGAACCTCACGATCCGCCGCCGGGTCGACCGGGCGCTCGACGTCGGGACCGGCAGCGGGATCCAGGCGGTGCTGGCCGCGCGGCACGCCGATCTCGTGATCGCGACCGACGTGAGCGAGCGCGCGCTCGCCTTCACGGCGTTCAACGCGGCGCTGAACGGATTCGACAACGTCGAGCTGCGCCAGGGGAGCTTCTTCGATCCCGTCGAGGGCGAGCGCTTCGGCCTCGTCGTCTCGAACCCGCCGTTCGTCGTCTCGCCCGACACGGCGCTCACCTACCGCGACGCCGGCCTGCGCGGCGACGCCGTCACCGAGCTCGTCCTCCGCGAGGCGGCCGCCCACGTGGAGGAGGGCGGCTTCGCCCAGCTGCTCGGAACCTGGGCGCACGAACCCGGCGGCGACTGGTCGGCGCCGGTGCGCGCCTGGGCGGAGGGAAGCGGCTGCGATCTCGTCGTCCTGCGCTACACGACCGACGATCCGGTCACGTACGCGGCGCGCTGGAACCCGCCGTCGCAGACGCCCGATCTCCCCGAGACGCTCGACCGCTGGCTCGCCTACTACGCCGAGCTGGGGATCGAGGCGCTCGCCTACGGCGCGATCGCGCTGCGCCGCCGCAGCGGGGCGAACTGGGTGCTCGCCGAGGACGCGCCGGAGCGGATCGAGCCCTCCGAGCACCACGTGGAGCGGCTGTTCGAGGCGCAGGATTTCCTCGCGGGCGGGCGCGACCTCCTCTACGAGCGGCTGGTGCTCGTCGACGAGCACCAGCTCGACCAGGCGCTCCACCTGGACGACGGCGTGTTCGGCGTGCGCGCGGCGGCGATCCGCCTCGTCGACGGGCTCGGGTTCCAGGCCGAGATCGACGTCTACACCGCGCACATCGTGTCGCGCCTCGACGGAAAGCGGACCGTGCGCGAGGCGATCGCGGACACGGCCGAGACGCTGCTGCCCGAGGGCGTGACCCCGGAGGCGCTCGGCGAAGCGGCAGTTCCCGCGCTGCGGCGCATGGTCCAGCTCGGCTTCCTGGTCCCGTCCGGCCATTGAAGGCGTCCCCGCGGCGGCGTAAAGTCCGGCGCCAGACCAAAGCGAAGGAGGGGCTGTGGCGGAGGAGTTGGTCGAAAACGGATCGTCGCGCGGCGAGTTTCTCGCGCGCGGCGCGGGAATTGCAGGCCTGGCGGTAGGCGCCGGCGTCTGGGCCGGCGGGATGGTGAAGGCGACGAGCGCGGAGGCCGCGGGCGACGTGCGCAGCTACACGTCCGGGCACTTCCAGCTCGATCTGGGCGGCATCCTCATCGGGCTGCTCAAGTCGTTCGACGGCGGCGCGATCTCGGCCGAGGTGGTCGAGGAGGAGGCCGGGCCCGAGGAGCTGATCGCGAAGAAGCACATCGGGAACGTCAAGTACGAGGACTTCACGGTGCAGATCGGCTTCTCGCAGAGCAAGGCGATGTACGACTGGATCAACTCGAGCTGGTCGGGCAAGCACGTCCGCGAGTCCGGCGCGATCGTCCTGGCCGACCAGGACTTCAACGCGAAGCGGTCGATCACGTTCGAGGAGGCCCTGCTCTCGGAGATCAGGATCCCCGCCTGCGACGCCTCGTCGAAGGAGACGGGGTACATGGGAGTCAAGTTCGCTCCCGAGGTGATCTCCAGCAAGAAGGCGTCGGGCAAGCTCACGTCGTCGAAGAGCCAGAAGACGTGGCTCCCGTCGAACTTCAGGCTGAAGATCGGCGACCTGCCGTGCGCGCAGGGTCTCGAAGATCGACGCCTTCACGATCAAGCAGGCGATCGTGACCGAGCAGATCGGCGACACGCGCTACTACCACAAGGAACCGGGCAAGCTGGAGTTCCCGAACCTCAGGGTGACGTTCCCCGAGTCCGACCTCAAGTTCTGGGACGCGTGGTTCACCAACATGGTGATCGCAGGGAACCAGGAGGACGAGAAGGAGGGAACGCTCGAGCTCCTCGGGCCGAGCCTCAAGAGCACGCTCTGCACGATCTCCTTCTTCGGAGTCGGGATCCACAAGCTGTCGTACAACGGCGCGGCGGCGGATGCGGCCGCGGCCGCCAGGAAGATGATCGCCGAGCTCTACGTCGAGCGGATGGAGATCAAGTAGCGGCTACGACGGTGCGCGGATCCCGCCGTCTGTCTGGCGGATCCGCGCGCCGCGTGACCCGAAGTCGGCCTGCGAGAGGCTGCGGATCGACTTCAGCGCGGCCTTCTTCGAGTCGCGCTTCGGCACGCCGTTCGTGCGGACCGGGACGACCTTCCCCTGCACCCAGGTTCCGTCGCCGCGCAGCGTGACGCGGAGGAGAGCCGAGACGCCGAGCACGCCGTCCCAGTTGAGGCTGTCGTGCCCCGCGAAGTTGCCGAGGCTGTAGGCGATCAGGCGGCCCTTGCGCCACTCCATCCCGCGCAGGACGTGCGGCCCGTGGCCGACGACGAGATCGGCGCCGGCGTCGACGACGTCGTGCGAGAACTTGATCAGGTTGCCGCGGTTCTCCCCGAGGAACGTCTCGGTGCCGGGCTTCACGTGCTGCTTGTCGGCTCCCTCGGCGCCGCCGTGGAACGTGACGACGACGATGTCCGCCTGCTTCGCGGCCGTCTTCACCTTCTTCACGGCCGCGGCGATGTTGCGGAGATCCCAGTTGGGAATCTGCGGCGCGAACCCGAGAACGGCGATGCGAACCTCGTCCGCGCGGAAGAGCGTCGGCGCCCGTGCCGGCGCCGGTCGGGCGCACCTTGGCGTTGCGAAGCGCCTTCAGGGTCTGCTGCCGTCCGGTCGTCCCGTAGTCGAAGCCGTGGTTGTTCGCGGTGTTGCCGACGTCGAAGCCGGACGCCGCGCAGCGCCTTCGCGTACCTCGGCGGCGCGCGGAAGGCGAAGCAGTAGCGCGAGGCGTTCGGCCCGCACTTGGAGGAGCCGCCCGGTAGCCAGCGTGCCCTCGACGTTCCCGATCGTCACGTCCGCGGTCGAGAGGGCGCTCTTCAGCGGCTTGAAGTAGACGGTGCCGTCGCTCGGTAGACGTCCGTCGTCGTTGAACGCCATGTCGCCGACCGCGGCGAACGAGATCGTCTTCTCGAGGAGCTCGTCGTGCGGCAGCCCGGGGCCGATTCCCGCCGCAGCGGCCGCGGCGTCGGCGTCGATCGGGCGCGCCGATCGCCTCGGCGGCGCGCTTCATCGCGTCCGAGGCCGACGGGCCCACGACGACGCGCAGCGAGATCCCGAGTGCGACGATCGCGAGCACGACTCCGCCGAGGGCGGTGCCCCGGCGGCGGCGAACGGCTCGCTTCTTGGCCTGGCGGCGGATGAGAATCTCCTCGGAATTACGTGACATGGGCTCTCGACTGTAGCGCGGTTCAGTCTTCGATCGGTGCGTCGAAGAGACCTAGCCACAGCTCGAGCCGCGGTTCGATGGGCAGCTGCGATTTCAGCGCGTCGCGCAGGCGGATCTCTTCGTCGTTGTCCCGCTCCTGTCCTTCGCCCGTGGGGACGAACGGCCAGAACCGGTCCTGCTTGAAGCCGTAGACGAGATAGGTCGGCGAAACCGGCCCGTTGAAGCGGAAGAGCGCCGCGAGGAGCTGGCCCTTGAAGCCGCGGTTCTGGAGCTGGGACGCGACCAGCTCGACGCCCTCGACCGCTTCCTCGAGCCCGCCGGCGCGGACGACGAGCCATTCGAACCCGTACGAGTCGGAGCGGCGCCGAACCGCCGCGCTCGAGTTCATCCCGGCGAAGCTCAGGAGGTCGTCCAGCTCCTGCTCGGCCTTGAAGGCGTCCGCCGCGCCCTTCGGCTTGAAGCACACGCCCGCGAGCCCGGTCGAATGCAGGTCGACCTCACCTTCGAGCACCGGCCGCGCTGCGGCGAGCGCGCCGAGCTTGCCGACCTTCGTACCGCCGCGTCCGAGGAGCCCCATCCCGCTCGGCGACGCCGGCTAGAAGGACTGGGGGCGGCCCATCTCGGCGGCGATCGCGCCGAGGCGCTCGAGCCGCTTCTCGAGGGGCGGGTGGGTCAGGAAGAGCTGGCCGAACGAGCTCTTGACGTTCGTGGGGATGATGTAGAAGGCGTTCATGCCCTGCATCTCGCGGAGGTCCTTCTGCGGGATCCGCGTCATGTCGCTGGCGATCTTCCGCAGCGCGCTCATCAGGTTCTCGGGTGCGCCGGTGATGCGGGCCGCGCCGCGGTCGGCGGCGAACTCGCGGTAGCGCGAGAGCGAGAGGATGAGGACGTAGCTCAGGATGTAGGTCACGATCGAGACCACGATCACGATCAGGTAGACCGGCGTGCCCGAGTCGCGGTTGCGACCGCCGAACATGCTCGAGAAGAGCGCCATCTGCGTCAGGTAGGACGCGACCATCGAGAAGAACCCGGCGATCGTCATCGTCATGACGTCGCGGCTGCGGATGTGGGACAGCTCGTGCGCGAGCACGCCCTCGACCTCGCCGGCGTCGAGCCGGTCGAGCAGGCCCTGCGTCACGGCGACGGCGGAATGCTTGCGGCTGCGGCCGGTCGCGAACGCGTTCGGTGCAGCGGTCGGGATGATCGCAACCTTCCTCGGCTTCGGAATGCCGGCCTGCTCCGAGAGGCGATCCATCATCTCGTGCAGCTCGGGCGCCTGCTCCGGCGTGACGACCTGCGCGCGGGAGGCCTTGAGCGCGAGCGTGTCCGAGGTGAAGAACTGGAAGAACGCGAGCGCGCCGAGCAGCACCACCGCGAACGCGAGGTTCACCTTGAACAGGCTGATCATGACCGCGAAGAAGAGGACGTAGAGCAGCCCGAGCAGGAAAAGAGTGAGGTAGATACGGCCCGTGAGGCCGCGGTCTCGTCCGTACGCTTCGTTTTGCATCGTGTGGGAAATAGTACCGGCGTGAATGCTTCCCACCGTCCGCGTACCGTCGCTAGACTGCGAGCCGTGCGCCGCGCTCTGATCCTCGCTCTGGTTCTCGCTCTTCCGGTCTTCGTCGCAGCGTGCGGCGGTGGCGACGAGAAGAACACCGCGCCCGAGACCGTCGTCGGCAGCGTTCCGGCCGAGACGGGCGGCGCCGCGACGACCGGCGGCGGCGGCACGGCGGGCGATCCGGCCGCCGGGAAGGCCGTCTTCACCGAGAACTGCGGCAGCTGCCACGCGCTCGCCGACGCCGGCACGACCGGCTCGGTCGGCCCCGATCTCGACGAGCTCGCACCTGACGAGGCCACGGTCAACGCGCAGGTGACGAACGGCGGCGGCTCGATGCCGGCGTTCGGTGGAACGCTCTCCGAGCAGCAGATCGCAGACGTCTCCGCGTACGTCGCCGAGTCTGCCGGCTCCTAGCTTCCCCGCGTCCTTGCGGGCGATCGCCTGCGACCTCGATCGCACGTTGATCGGCGAGGATCTCGTGCTGCGGCCCCGCACGCTCGCCGCACTGGCCGCGGCTCGCGACGCCGGGCTGCACGTGATCATCGCGACCGGGAGGATGTTCCGCTCGGTGCGGCCGTACGCCGAGCAGGCCGGGCTCACCGATCCGCTCGTCTGCTACCAGGGCGCGGTCGTCGCCGATTCCGCGACCGGCGAGTTCCTGCGCCACGAGCCGATTCCGCTGACCGAGGCGCGCGAGGCGATCGCGGCCGTGGAGTCCGAGGGGTTCGGGCTCAACTGCTACGTCGGCGACGAGCTCTACGTCGCCGCCGAGACGCCCGAGTCCATGCGCTACGCCACGTTCCAGTCCATCCCGATCCACACGGTCGGGCCGCTCCTCGACTGGCTGGAGGACGAGCCGACGAAGCTCGTCACCATCGGCGACCCGCTCGCGCTCGATGAGCTCGAGCTGAAGCTGAAGGCGCACTTCGGCAACCGCCTCTTCATCTCCAAGTCGCTGCCGTACTTCCTCGAGTTCGCGCGGGCCGGCGTCACAAAGGGCTCGGGCATGGCGTTCGTCGCCGAGCGGCTCGGGTTCTCCGCCTCCGAGACGGTCGCGTTCGGGGACGGCGAGAACGACGTCGAGCTCCTCGAGTGGGCCGGCCGCTCGGTCGCGGTGGCCAACGCGCACCCGCGGGCGCTCGCCGCCGCGGACGAGGTCTGCGCCTCCGTGGACGACGAGGGAGTCGCCCAAACGATCGAGAGCCCTTCTAGACTCGTCGCCGTGATCGACGTCCGCGCAGCCCGCACCGACCCGGCCGCCTGGCGCTCCGCGCTGGAGCGCAAGGGCGCCGCCGAGGCGTTCGACGCGCTCATGGAGGCCGACGCCGCCTGGCTCGCGCTCGTCCCGAAGGCGGACGAGCTGCGCTCCAAGACGAAGCTGAAGGGCAAGCCGACGCCCGAGCAGCTCGAGGAGATGAAGGCCGTGAAGGCCGAGCTCCAGCAGGTCGAAGCGGATCTGGCCGCCGCCGAGGCCCGCCGGGACGAGCTGCATCGCACAGGTTCCGAACCCGCCCGATCCGTCCGCGCCCGACGGGGTCAGCGAGGACGACGCCGAGGAGATCCGCCGCGTCGGCGAGCATCCGCAGTTCTCGTTCGAGCCGAAGGATCACCTGGAGCTCACGCGGATCGACATGGAGCGCGCCGCACGCATCTCGGGGTCGCGCTTCGCCTACCGCGTCGGCGCCGCGGCGATGCTCGAGCTGGCGCTCTACCGCTTCGCACTCGACCGGGTGGGCGCGCAGGGCTTCATCCCGGTGCTGCCGCCCGTGCTCGTCCGCGAGGAGGCGATGTACGGCACCGGCTTCCTCCCCACGGACGAGGTCAACATCTACCGCATCGAGCGCGACGACCTGTACCTCACGGGAACGTCGGAGGTCGCGCTCGCCGGGTTCCACGCGGGCGAGATCCTCGACGCGGATGCGTTGCCGCTGCACTACGCGGGCTACTCGACGTGCTTCCGCCGGGAAGCCGGCGCGGCCGGGAAGGACA
This sequence comes from uncultured Actinomycetes bacterium, assembly GCA_963705875.1. Taxonomy (GTDB): domain Bacteria; phylum Actinomycetota; class Thermoleophilia; order Gaiellales; family Gaiellaceae; genus CAVRUF01. The sequence goes on from OY970117.1 coordinate 1,630,399, forward strand.
CGCGCGGGATGTTCCGCGTCCACCAGTTCGACAAGGTCGAGATGTTCGTCTTCTGCCGCCCGGAGGACTCGCCGGACGAGCACGAGCGGCTGCTCGCGATCGAGGAGGCGCTCGTCGCCGAGCTCGGCCTGCCCTACCGCGTCGTGAACGTCGCCGCGGGCGACCTGGGCGCGTCGGCGACGAAGAAGTACGACGTCGAGGCGTGGTTCCCGACGCAGCAGCGCTACCGCGAGATCACGTCGACCTCGAACACGACCGACTTCCAGGCGCGGCGGCTGGACATTCGGTTCCGTTCCGAGAGCGGCGTCGAGGTGCTCCACACGCTGAACGGAACCGCCGTCACCGCGCGGCACATGCTGGCGATCCTGGAGAACTTCCAGGACGAAGGCGGCGCGGTCGCGGTGCCCGAGGCGCTCGTCCCGTTCGGCGCCCCGGCCCGCATCGAGCCCGGCGCCTAGGAACTAGACTCGCCCGCGGCGGGGTGCCTGAGCGGCCGAAAGGGGCGGTCTTGAAAACCGTTGGGCGTGAAAGCGTCCCGTGGGTTCGAATCCCACCCCCGCCGCCTTGGTATCAGCGATGCGGGCCGGCCGATGGCCCAGGCTCCGGCCGTGAAGTCTCCTCGACCAGGTTGCGCTGGACGAGTGTGTACAGCAGCCCGATCGACGGCAGCACCAGGATGACGGCGACGCCGAAGACGAGCAGCACACTGGTCAGCGTCTCCCCCGGCGCGGCCGCATCGGAGATGGTCAGCGTCTCGGGCAGGAGATACGGCCACTGCGCGACGCCCCAGCCCCAGATCACGGCCGCCACCGCGCCGACCGCCAGCGCGCGGGCTCCCCGCCCGGCCCCGCGGCGGAGCAGCACGAGGACACCGCACCCGCAGAGAAGCGAGAGGATCACGAGCGGCAACCCGTCGCCGGTGAGGCCGTCGAAGATGTACCGGGCGTCGCGATGGAGGCCGACGAGGCCGACCGCCGCGAGCACCCCGGTCACGATTGAGGCGACGAGCGCGCGCGTGGAGAAGTATCGGACCAGATCGGGACTGCCGGCACGCCGCGCGTCGCTGACCAGAAATACGGCCGCGAGGTAGGCGCCGGTCGCCACGAACAGCGTCCCGATCAGGAGCGACAGCGGATTTAGCCAGCTGGTCACGGGATCGCCGGTCGCGTTGCCGACCGGCACTCGGCCACCGGCGATTGCGCCGACCACCGTGCCCAGGAAGAAGGGCGTGAGCACCGAGGCAAGCCCGAAGACGAGCGTTGCGAGGGCGCGCCCACGGGCACGACGTGCCGTGTGGTGGAACGCGAATCCGGCTCCCCGCAACACGATGCCGAGCGCGGCGAGGCTCAGCGGGATGAAGAGCGTCGAGAACACCGCCTCGAACGCCGATGAGAAGCCTGTCCAGAGCACCACCAGCACGAAGATCAGCCACACGTGGTTGGCCTCCCAGACCGGCCCGATCGCCCAGTCGATCAATTCACGCGGGCGCCGGCCGCGCTCGCTCCCGCCCGCAAGCAGGCTCCACAGCCCGGCTCCGAAGTCCGCGCCGCCGAACACGGCGTACATGGTCACTCCGACGACGAGGACGACGGCGACAGCGTCGGCCTTGTTCACCCGGAGGCTCCCGCCGCGAGATCGGCCGGCGGACCGGCATCCGGGCCGTAGGGGACCTCGACTTCGTTCTCGTCGGCTTCGCGCCAGCGGCGTGACATGGCCCGAAGCGTGACGATCAGCGTCACGCCGAGCGCGGCGTACAGCCCGACGACCGCGCCGAACGTGACCCAGATGCCGCTTGCCTGTGTCACTGCGTCCTCGGTTCGCATGACGTTGTAGACGATCCACGGCTGGCGCCCGACCTCGGTCACGATCCAGCCGCACTCGAGCGCGATGATCGAGAGCACGCCGGAGACGGCCACCGCACGGAGGAACCAGCGCGACTGCGGGAAGTCCTTCTTCCGCCACCAGCCGATGCCGAACCAGAGGCCGAGGCCGATCAGCAGCGTGCAGATGCCGACCATCGCATCGAAGGCCCAGTGCAGCAGCGTGGTGGCCTTCGGGCGATCCTCGGGCGGCACGGAGTCGAGACCGATCACCTGGGTGCCGGTGCTCCCGCCGACCAGGATCGAGTCGAGCCCTGGAATCCCGATGCCGCCCTCCATGCCGTCGGGGGTGCACCGGCCTCCGATGTACTCGGTGACGTCGGTCGACGTCGTCTGCACACATTCCATGGCGGCGAACTTGATCGGCTGATCCTTGGCGATCGCCCGGGCGGCCGTGTCGCCGACCATGAACTGGATCGGCGTGACGATGCAGGCGACCGTGAGCGGAATCAGCAGCCCCAGCCGGTGGAGGCGGTCACGCCGGCCGCGAAGCATCCCGACCGCGTAGATGGAGGCCACGAGGAATCCGGTGACGAGATACGCCGCCAGGATCATGTGCGGGACCTCGTAGGGCACCGCGGGGTTGAAGATCACCTTCATGACGTCGACCGACTCGACGTCGCCCGTCGTCGGCGAGAACCCCTGAGGCTGGTTCATCCACGAGTTCACTGCCACGACCGAGGCCGCACCGCCCAGACCGGCGATCACGACGGGCACCCCCGACCAGAAATGTGTCCACGGCGAGAGGTGCTTCCAACCGAAGATGTAGATCGCGATGAAGATCGCCTCGAGGAAGAAGAAGATCCCCTCCATCGCGAAGAGCACGCCGAAGACCTCCCCGAAGCGTCCGGTGAACGCCGGCCAGAGCAGCCCGAACTCGAATGAGAGGACGGTTCCGGTCACGGCGCCGACCGCGAACGTCACCGCCACCGCTTTCGACCAGCGCTGCGCGAGCTTCAGGGCGTCGGGGTCGTTACGGCGCAGGCCGCGGTAGTTGGCGACCAGCATGATGAACGGCAGCGCCACGCCGACCGACGCCAGGATGATGTGAAAGCCCAGCGTGAAGGCCATCTGGCTTCTCGCAGCATCGAGTGTTGACGCGAGCATCACCACCGCCGATCCGATCGAGGTGACTGCCTGACCCGCCGGAGTCTATGACAGGGTCGCTCTCCGGCACGCCCGCGGTGATGGCACGTGATCACTGTGGAAACACGCCCCACGTCGCCTCGACCGAGTCGCCCGGCTCGATGACGATGATCGCCTCCCCGGTCCGGAAAGCTTGCGGCGGGCAGGTCATCGGCTCGACGGCCATGCTCCGCCTCCGCACGTCCGGTCGGTCGTCGCCCGTGTACACCATCAGATAGGGATAGGCGTCGCCCACCCATAGCCCGGCCCTCGTTGCGCCGTCCGCGCTCGCGAGTTCGACGTGTGCACGCCCGTCTCCGTCCCGCTCGAGATCGGTGAAGCAGGTGTCGAGCTTCGTCGCGCCGACCAGTTTCGCCTCCCTGAAGTCGAACTCCGTTCCCTCGACGGGCTTCGTGCCGGTCGGGATGCCGTGTGCGTCCACGCCGAGCACGCTGCGGGCCGGGAGACGGAGCGTCGCCGTGTCGACCGTCGGATCGCCCGGGAAGAGGTAGGGATGCGCCCCGGCGCCGTACGGGCAGGGGCGGGCGCCGACGTTCGTCGCGGTCGTCGTAACGCTGAGCCCCTCCGCGGAGAGCTCGTACTCGATGCGAAGCGCCAGCGCGAACGGGTAGCCCGGCTGCGGGTGCAGGTCGTGCTCGAGGACAACCCGGTGATCCTCCCGCTCCGTCTCGCGCCAGGACGACCAGCGAACGAGGCCGTGGATCGCCGACTGCGTGCCGAGCTCGTCGAGTGCCAACTGGTGGACATCACCGCCGAACTCGTAGCTTCCCTCCGCGATGCGGTTCGGCCACGGGATGAGCACCTGGCCGCGGCCCGACGGGCTCATCTCGCCGGCGTCGTAGCCGTCGAGCAAGTGGCGGTCGCCGACCGTGTAGGCGCGAAGCCCCGCGCCGACCTCGGTGACGACGGCCCGCTGCTCCTCGAACGAGATCTCGAACTGCTCGCCGGAAGGGCTGCGCCCGCTCATGCCGGTTGCGTCCCCGGACGGCGCACGGCGACTGCGAACGACCACAGGCCCATGGCCGCGGCGATGGCGGCGGCGAACGCGTAGACGGTGGACAGCTCGACGCCGCTGTCGAGCAGCGGGCCGATTCCGAAGGCCGCGATCCCGTAGCCGAGCTGGTAGAAGGCGATCACGCCGCCCGCGACGGCGGCCGAGACGGCGGTCAGCTCCTCCTGGCCGAAGCTGATCGTGAGCGGCAGGAGCGCGGAGCACCCGAGCCCGGCCAGGCCGAACGCGGCCACGCCGAGCAGGGGCTCGTCGTCGGGGAGCAGCGCGATGAGGACGAACGCGCCGGCGAGGACGAACGGAAGGACGTGGTACGTGAGCTTCGCGGGAACGGCGCGCTCGACGGCGGCGAAGAAGACCCGCCCGACGGTCACCATCGCCCAGAAGGCCGTGAGCGCGAGGGCCGCGTCCGTCGTCGACGCCCCGAGCTCACTCGTCATGTCGAGCTGGGCCCAGTTGCCGTTCGCCGTCTCGCAGACGCCGTAGAGGACCGCGAAGCCCGCGTAGACCCAGAACCGCCGCGGGACGCTGAACCGCGCCGACCCGGCTGCCGCCGTTTGCGGCGCGGTCTCCAGCGGCAGGCGCAGGCTCGTCACGATCAGGATCGTGAGGAGAGCACCCGACAGGAGCGGCAGTCCCCACCAGAAGCCGAGGCCGTCGAAGATCGCCACGAAGACCGGCGCCAGGACCGTTCCCAGCCCGAGCAGCGCGTTCAGGACGAGGATCGAGCGGCTGACGGCGCCGGGGTTGAACGCGGCCGTGAACGTGTTGAGCGCCGGGACGGTGAAGCCGAATCCCGCTCCCAGGCAGGCGGTGGCGAGGAGCAGCAGCGCGTACGCGAGCGACTTGTCGTCCGTGAGGAACGAGCTCGCGAGGAGGAGCGCCATCGAGAGGAGCCCGAAGGCGAGGCCGACGAGGTAGACGCGCTTCGTGCCGAACCGGCTCCCCAGGCCCGCGCCGAGGAGCGCCGCCGAGATGGCGGTGATCACCTGCGGCAGGAACAGGGCGCCGTACTGCGTGCTCGAGAGGTCGTACTCGGACGGGTCGGTCAGGATCGTGCTCGCGGCGGGGAAGGTGACGAGCGCGATCCCCTGCACGACGCCCGCGAGGTAGACGACGTTTTTCTCCGCCCGTGTTGCCATCGGCCCGCCCCTGTCGATCCCGGGCTAGTTCATCCGCTCGAGGAGATGGTCGCCCACGCGGAGCGAGTTCGCCATCGCCGTGAGCGCCGGATTGACCGCGCCGATGCTCGGGAAGATGCTCGTGTCGACGACGTACAGGTTGTCGAGCTCGTGCGCCTTGCAGTTCACGTCCACGACGGACGTGGCCGGATCGGCGCCGAACCGGGCCGTGCCCGCCTGGTGCGCGCAGCCGCCGATCGGGATGTCGTTCTTCATGTACGCGAACCGGTGGATCAGGTGGTCCGGGTTCATGTCGAGCTCGCCGAGCATCGACTTCACCTTCGAGTACAGCCGCTTCTTCGGCTCGGCGTTCGTCTCCGAGTAGCTGAGCGTGATGTTGCCGTCGCCGTCGACGGTGACGCGGTTGTCGGGCCGCGGCAGGTCCTCGGTCGAGAGCCAGAAGTCGATCGCGTGGCGGGCCATCCGCTCGAGCGTCCACTCGGGGGCGAGCTTCGTCTCGAGCGGCCGCTCGCCGCGGAACATCGGCGCCGTCGACTTGCCGACCATCTGGACGTTCCCGAGCGGGAAGTCGAAGTCGTCGCTTCCGAAGTAGAAGTCGTTCAGGCCGAGCGTCTTCTGGTACGAGGTGTGGTTCTCCTCACGCGAGAGCGCGAGGACGGCGGTCGAGTCGTGGAACATGTAGTTGCGGCCGACCTGGTCGGAGCCGTTCGCGAGGCCGTTCGGGTGCTTGTCGCTCGCCGACTGCAGGAGCAGCTTGGCCGTGTTCGCGGCGCCGCAGGCGACGACCACGACGTCGGCCGCGAACCGCTCCTCCCCGCCGTCGCGCTCGACGACCACCTCGGTGATCGCCGTGCCCGCGTCGTTCGTTCCGAGCCTCGCGACCTTCGCGTTGGTCATGAGCGTGACGTTCGGATGCTCGAGGGCCGGGCGCACGCCGAGCACCTCGGCGTCGGACTTCGCATGGACGAGGCACGGGAATCCGTCGCACGTCGCGCAGCGGATGCACGTGCTGAACGGCGGGTTGGACTCGTCGAGCATGATCCCGCACGGCGCGTGGAACGGGTGGAAGCCGTGCGCGGCGAGGTCGTCGGAGAGCTGCTGGATCCGCGGCTCGTGCGACACGGCGGGATGCGGATACGGCGCGCTCGACGGCGGCTCGGTCGGGTCCTCGCCCCGTGCGCCGTGCACGTGGTAGTGCTGCTCCGCGAGCGTGTAGTACGGCTCCAGCTCGTCGTAGGAGATCGGCCACGCCGGCGAGATGCCGTCGTGGTGTTGCACCTCGCCGAAGTCCTCCTTGCGGAGCCGGTACAGCGCCGCGCCGTACATCTTCGTCGCGCCGCCGACGAAGTAGTGCACGCCCGGCTGGAACGGCTTGCCGCTCGCGTCGTACCAGGTGTCCGGCGAGACGTAGCGGTTGTCCACGAACACCGCCTGCGTGATCCCAGTTCTCGAACTCGCGCGGAAGCCAGTCGCCGCGCTCGAGCAGCAGGATGCGCTTGCCGGACGGAGCGAGGTGACGAGCCAGCGTGCCGCCGCCCGCGCCCGTCCCGATGATGATCACGTCATAGGTCTCCATGTCAGTCCCCCCTCAGCGGGTTTGGCGCTTATGTGATCTCCTCGAGCTGCTCGGCGAAGATGATCCGCCCGGCCGCCTCGATCAGCGCGAGGTGCGAGAAGGCCTGCGGGAAGTTGCCCAGGTGCCGGCCGGTCGCGACGTCGAACTCCTCCGCGTAGAGCCCGAGCGGCGAGGCGATCCGCAGGAGCCGCTCCATCAGGTCGCGGGCCCGCTGCTTCTCGCCGACGATCGCGAGCGCGGAGACGAGCCAGAACGAGCAGATCAGGAACGTCCCCTCCTCGCCCGAGAGGCCGTCGTCGGTCTCCTCGGTCCGGTAGCGCAGGACGAAGCCGTCCTCGGTCAGCTCCTCGGCGACGGCCAGCACCGACTTCTGCAGACGCTCGTCGTCGTGCGGCAGGAACCCGAAGATCGCCGCCAGGAGCAGTCGACGCGTCGAGCGCGTCGGTCTCGTAGTGCTGGCGCAGCACGCCGCGCTCGCTGACGCCGTGCTCGAGGATGTCCTCGCGGATCTCCTCCGCGGTCGCGCTCCAGGTCGCCTGCAGCTCGGGGTCGCCGCGGATCTCGGCGAGCTTCGCGGCCCGGTCGAGCGCGACCCAGCACATGAGCTTCGAGGAGACGTAGTGCTGCGGCGCGCCGCGCGCCTCCCAGATCCCCTGGTCGGGCTCCTGCCAGACGTTCGTGGCGCACTCGGCCTGCGTCTGGACGATCGGCCAGAGCGCGCGCGGGAGGCGGTTGCTCCGCCGGGTGTGGAGGAGGAACGAGTCGAGCACCGCGCCGTAGACGTCGTTCTGGCGCTGGTCGAAGGCGCCGTTGCCGATCCGGACGGGGCGGGCTCCCGCGTAGCCGGAGAGGTCGTCGAGCGTCGACTCGGTCAGGTCGCGCCGCCCGTCGATCCCGTACATGATCTGCAGCGAGCCGTCCTCGTTCGGCTCGATCGTCGGCGACGAACTGCATGAACTCGTCGGCCTCCCACTCCAGGTTCAGGTAGTGGAGCGCCTGCAGCGTGAACGTCGTGTCGCGCATCCACGTGTAGCGGTAGTCCCAGTTGCGCTCGCCGCCCGGCGTCTCGGGCAGTGACGTCGTGAGCGCGGCGACCGTCGCTCCGGTCGGCATGTACGTGAGGCCCTTGATCGCCAGCGCCGAGCGCTGGATCGGGATCGCGCCAGAGGTGGTCGGGAATGCGCGCCCGCCCGAGCCAGCCGCGCCAGAAGCGCACCGTGGCGTCGATCCGCGACTCGGCGTCCTCGGCATCCTCGGGCGCGGCGAGCTCCTCGGCCCACGAGAGGGCGCAGTAGGCCCGCTCGCCCGGGCCGAGGACGTGACGCGCCGCGCACGCGACCGCCCTCGATGCCGAGCGCGAGGTCGGAGCGGAGGCGGATCGTCTGCCCCTTGCCGCGTGGCGTCCGCGGCGTTCGTGCCGCCGTCGACGAGCGCCCACTCGGCCGGCGCCCGGCCGTAGTCGAAGACGGGCTCGCAGATGAGCTCGATCTCGACCGATCCGTCGAGGCACTCGACCGTGCGGACGAGCATGTGGTCGGCGTCGTCGTCGGCCGGCGGCCGCGTGTGCGGCGTGATCTCGTCCTCGTGCTCGCGCGGGCCCATGGTCAGCGCGTCGCGCACGACGATCCAGCCGGTCGGCGTCTTCCAGGTCGTGACGAGGACGTTGGTGCCCGGGTCGTAGACTCGCGCGGTCGGATGGTTGATCCCGAACGGCCCCAGCCGGAAGGACCCGGCCTCGCGGTCGAGCAGGCTCCCGAAGACGCTCGGCGAGTCGAACGACGGGACGCAGAGCCAGTCGATCGCCCCGTCCGGCGCGACGAGCGCGCCCGTGTGGCAGTTGGAGAGGAACGCGTAGTCCGCGATCGGCGGGAACGGCGACGGTGCGGCGGCGCTCTGCGGCGGCTTTCGTTCGGCGTCGCTCATGACGCGATCCACGGCTCTTGCCAGCGGCCGTGCCCCGCGACGAGCTTGTCGGCGGCCTCGGGGCCCCACGATCCCGGCGCGTAGACGTGGACCGGCGGAGGCGCGTCGAGCAGCGGCTGCATGATCCGCCACGTCTGCTCGATGCCGTCCTGGCGCGTGAACCGCATGCTGTCGCCGACCAGCGCCGCGTGCAGCAGGACCTCGTACGGCGTTGCGCCCTCGCCGCCCTCTTCGGCGAACTCGACGTCGAACAGGATCGGCGCCGCGGTGGCGGCGTCGGCTCGATGTGCGTCGAGGACGATGCGAGCGCCCGTGGAGGGATCGAGCTTGATCACGAACTGGTTGGGCTCCGGCCGGCGTTCGAACGCCGCGAACCCGAGGCGAGGCGCATGCTTGAAGACGAGCCGGACCTCGGTTTGGGTGACCGGCAGCCGCTTCCCTGCGCGGATGAAGAACGGGACTCCCGCCCAGCGCCAGTTGTCGATGTCGAGACGCAGCGCGGTGTACGTCTCCGTGGTCGAGTCCGGAGCGACGCCGTCGATGTCGAGGTAGCCGTCGTACTGGCCACGGACGTAGTGCGCCGGGTCGGCGGGGGCGATCGCGCGGAAGAGGGAGACCTTCGCGTCCTGGAGCGTCTTCGTGTCGCCGCCGGCGGGAGGCTCCATCGCGGTCATGCCGACGACCTGCATGAGGTGGTTGACGACGACGTCGCGCAGCGCGCCGACCGGGTCGTAGAAGTGGCCGCGGTCCTCGACGCCGAAGTCCTCCGCCATCGTGATCTGGACGGACTCGACGTAGTTCCGGTTCCAGACCGGCTCGAGCATCGTGTTCGCGAAGCGGAGGTAGAGGATCTCCTCGATCCCCATCTTCCCGAGGTAGTGGTCGATCCGGTAGAGCTGCGACTCGTCGATGTACTGGTGCAGCTCGTCGGCGAGGGCACGAGCCGAGGCCATGTCGTGCCCGAACGGCTTCTCGACGACGACCCGCGCGTTCGCCGTCACGCCCGCCTTGGCGAGTCCTCCGACGACCGTGCCGAAGAGCGACGGCGGCACCTCGAGGTAGAAGACGGGGCTCTGCGCGTCCCCGACCGCTTCCGCGACCTGGGCGTACGTGGCGTCGTCCGTGAAGTCCCCGTGGAGGTAGGAGAGCCGCTTGGCGAAGCGGGCGAAGACCTCCTCGTCGAGCTCCTCACCGGTCGCGACGATCGAGTCGCGCGCTCGCTCGATGAGCTGGTCGAGCGTCCAGTCGTCGAACGCGACGCCGACGATCGGGCAGTCGAGGAGCCCGCGTGCTCGAGCCGGTACAGCGAGCGAAACGTCATCACGCGCGCGAGGTCGCCCGTGATCCCGAACACGACGAGAACGTCGCAAGGTTTCTGATCCGTCATGGTCCCTCCTCTTCGACGGCCTGCGACGCGTGTCGCCGCTCGTCGGTGTCCACACTGATGCGGCCCGGCCGCTCGTGCGAGAACCCGGCCCAGGTCCAGTCCACCATCGCCTTCGCGCGGTCCTCGCCGGTCGAGAGCAGCGCAAGATGGACGGCGCCCCACGCGAGGGAGGCGGACTTGCCCTTCATCGTCCTGCCGTGCTTGAACTGCACGACGGCGGCCCCGCGGCCGATCGTCGCCATCGTGCCCTTGTCCTTGTAGGAGAACGGCTTCGTCGACTTGCCTGCGACGAGCCGTGCGATGTTCTCGCCGGCGCATTCGCCCGACTGGAGCGCGACCGATCCGAGCTGCGGCAGGATCGCGTCCGAGCCCTCGCTGATCCAGGCGACGTCGCCGGTCGCAAACGCCTCGGGGTGGCCGACGATGCTGAGGTCGGGACCGACCGGGACGCGGTTCCCGCGCTCGAGCTCGACGCCGAGAGACTTCGAGATCGCGTTCGCCTGAAGCCCCGCGCCCCACACGAGCGTGTGCGCCTTCAGCTCCTCGCCGGACTTGAGCGTCACGCGCGTGGGAGCGATTTTCGAGACGGCCTCGCCGGTTCTCACCTCGACGCTGACCTCCTCGAGGACGTCATGCGTGTACTCGCGGATGTCGGGCTTGAACATCGCGAAGAGCTCCGGCCCCGCCTCGACCAGGGTCAGGCGGGCCTCGTCCTGCGGGATCGCCGGATAGTCCTTGGAGAAGATGTGGCGGTAGAGCTCGGCCAGCGCGCCGACGCTCTCGATCCCGGTGGGCCCGCCGCCGACCACGACGACGTTCAGCGCGCCGTCCTCGATGAGCGACGGATCCTTGTCGGCCGCCTCCCACTTCTCGAGCACGTGCGTGCGCAGGCGTAGAGCGTCGGCGAGGGTGTACATCGGGAACGCGTGCTCCTCGGCGCCCTCGGTCCCGAAGAAGTTCACGTCGGCGCCGAGGCCGAGCACGAGGTAGTCGTACGTGATCGGCGCCAACTCATCGAACTGGACGGTGCGCGCAGCGAGGTCGATCGCGGTCGCCGTGTCCGCGATGCACGGCGACGTTCGGCTGCTCGTGGAAGAGGTCGCGCAGCGGATGGCCGACCGCCGCCTGCTCGAGCAGGTCGGTGGCGACCTGGTAGAGGAGCGGCTGAAAGGTGTGGTAGTCGTGCTTGTCGACGAGGACGACGTCCGCGTCGGCGTCCTTCAGCTTCCGGGCAGCGCCGATCCCACCAAACCCGCCGCCGAGGATCAGCACCGTGCTGCGCCGTGAGGCAGCCCCGGCCACCGCGCGATCCTAAGTGTTTGCGCCCGCAAACGGCAAGGCGCGAATGTGTCGAAGTGGCGAGAGGAGTGCCGTGGTACTACGCCGAGGTGAGTACCAAGACAACTGTGAGCGCGATAGTGCCCTTTCTAACCATCCTGAGCGTACTCCCTGACCATCACGCGAGTCTTATCGTGCGGTCGTCCCCGTCAGCGCGTCAAGGGCAGACCGGGCCGATGGCGTCGGTTCCGTCCTGCACGACCGTGTCGCCCGCGGTGAGGCACGTGTAGTTGTCCGCGCCGCCCTGGCCGTTCAGCGAGTCTCCGCCCAGCCCCCCGGTGATCAGGTCGGTGCCGGCGCCGCCCAGGATCGTGTCGTTCTCGGTGTCTCCCTGGAGGAGGTCAGGGCCGTCGCCGCCGGTGATCGTGTCGGCTCCGGCTCCGCCGTTCAGCGTGAGGCCGATGAGCACGGCGAGACCGCTCGAGGCGGACAGCTTGTCCGCGCCGGCGAGGCCGAACACGAGAAGGTCGTCGTTCGCGGCTTCCGCGGTCGTGATGTGGACCGCGGCGCCCAGGCCGGCGACGTTGACGGTGGTCGAGGACGGCGACACGGCGACCGTGTTGGCGCCGGTCGTCCCGAGCACGTGCACGTCGTCGACCGCGCCGTCGCCCACCGCCCCGCCCGTTGCGGCGAGGTTCCCGTACACGTGCTTCACCGGCGTCGCGGAAAGGTCGTTCACGACCAGAGTGTCGGCGCCGCCGAAAGCGTTGTAGTCGGCGCGTTCCACTCCGCCGAGCGTCATGGTGACGGCCGCGACATCGCGGAAGAAGCGGAGCTTCTTGCCGACCGCGGAAAGGTCGATGTTCTCGCTCGCGTTCGACCCGTTGAAGAGGAGGCGGTCGGTTCCGGCGTCGCCCTCGGCCGTGTCGTTTCCGTCGCCGGGATCCCACTGCACGGTGTCGTTGCCGGCGCCGAGGAACGCCTTGTCGTCGCCGCGGTTGGGATCGACGGTGTCGTTGCCGTCGCCGCCGCGGATCGTCTCGCCGAGATCGGTCCCTCCGAGCGTGTCGTTGCCGGGCCCGCCGTCCGTGTCGATGGCCGTGAGCCCGGTCGCAGGGATGCCGTTCGTGCCCGTGACCGTGTCGTTTCCGCCGAGACCCCGGACCTCGAGCCTCTCGGTCGATCCGACGTCGTTCAGCGCGGGCCGGGGCTCTGCAGCGCGAACCGGCTGCCGTTGGCCTGGATCGCGAACGTGTCGGCGCCTGCCGAGCCGTCGGCGGCGAACGTGTCGCTGTCGCCGTCGCCGTCGGCGGTGTCGCTGCCGTCGCCCGCCTTCCAGAGCATGAAGTCGTTTCCGGGCCCGCCGTGGAGCGAATCGTTGCCCGGTCCGCCGCTCAGGACGTCCGCGCCGTCGCCGCCCGTGATCGTGTCGGCGCCTGCGCCGCCCGCGAGATCGAGCGTCACGAGCGCGGCGAGCCCGGGCACGCCGGCGAGCTGGTCGTCGCCGCCGAGCCCGTTGACCGAGACGACCTCGGTCGTGCCTGCGTCCAGCGTGTCCGCTCCGCGCGCGATGCGCACGCGGCCGAGGACGGGTGAGATGTCGAAGACGTCGACCGATCCGGAGCCGGACAGCGCGTAGACGTCGAAGCCGCCCTGGCCGTCGACGCGGTCGTCGCCGTCGGGAGACGCCCAGACGAAGAGGTCGCCGCCGTCCTTGCCGAGGAGCCAGTCCTCGCCGGGCCCGCCCGAGTAGGTCTCCGCGTAGCGGCCGCCCGTGATCCGGTCGTTCCCGGCGCCGCCGTTGAGGGTCGTCTTCTCCGTGTTGGTGAACGCGCCGAAGGTCTCGGCGATCGAGAGCGTGTCGTTCCCGCCGCCCGCGTTCACGACGATCCGCTTGAACCGGCGCCGGTCGAGCGAGAAGTCGGACGTTCCGTTCAGCCCCACGTCGACCTGGAGGACGTTCTTGTTTCCCGGCCGCAGGCGCAGCTGGAGTTTCTCGCCGGCCCCGTTTCCGGTCAGCGTCAGCGTGCCCTTGGAGATGCGCGCCTTGTAGGCGGCGTCAGCGGGCGCGGCGATTGAGAGCCCCGTTGCGATCGCAACGGCTGCGGCGAGGGCGGCGTACTTTCCCATCCTTCTCGTCTGACGATACGCCGCCGCGCGGAGCCGCGGAGTCCCCCTTTTCAGGGTCTACGGACAGGCCGGCCCGACGGTGTCCGTGCCGTCCTGCACGAACGTGTCGCCGGGGGTCAGGCAGGTGTAGTTGTCCGCGCCCGCCTGGCCGTTCATCGCGTCCGAGCCGGCGCCGCCGATGATCATGTCTCCGCCCGCGCCGCCCTTGATCACGTCGTTCGCTGCGCCGCCGTCGAGGATGTCGGCGCCGTCGCCGCCGGTGAGAATGTCGTCGCCATCGCCGCCGTTCAGCGTGAGACCGATCAGCGGGGCGAGTCCGGTACCCGCCGTGAGCTCGTCGGCCCCCGCGAGGCCGTTCACCTGCAGCCGGTCGGCAGGCTCGGGCGAGGAGACGTGGACGACGGCCGCGAGGCCGGTGACGTCCACGCGGGTACCGCTCACGGCGACCTTGACCGTGTTCTTCGACTGCGTGCCGGTGACGTCCACGATGTCGGCCTGCGCGTCGCCGGAGGCGCCGCCGAGCGTGCCGGCCAGGCGGACGTTCACCGTTTTCAGGTCGGTTCCGGCGAGACTGCGGACCAGGGCGGTATCCGATGCCTCCGAGAAGCGAGTTGTCGAGCGTCTCGAGGTCGTTCAGGTCCATGACGATGTTCCCGAGGTTGCGGGTGAAGCGCACCCGCTGCCCGATGGCCGAGACCTCGGTGATCTCGCTCCCGTTGCTCCCGTTGAAGGCGAGCCGGTCCGTCCCCAGGCCGCCCTCGATCTTGTCGCTCCCGTCGCCCGGGTCCCACTGGGCGACGTCGTTGCCACGGCCCAGGAGCGACCGAGTCGTTGCCCTGCTGGCCGTCCACGAAGTCGTTGCCGTCTCCGCCGCGGAGCGTGTCCATGCCGTTCGACCCGAGGATCGTGTCGGCTCCTGCCCCGCCGTCGACGGTGATCCCGATCAGCGCGGCCAGGTTCCCCGTGGTGGAGACGGTGTCGTTCCCGCCGAGGGTCGCGAGCTCGAGCCGCTCGCTCGTTCCGAGATCGAGCGCGGCGCCGGTGTTCAGCTGGTCGATCCGCACGCGCGTCCCGTTCGCGGTCACGGTGAAGTTGTCGATGCCGGCGGAGCCGGTGGCCTTCAGGACGTCGGTTCCGTCGTTGCCGTCGATCGCGTCGGTGTTGTCGCCGTGCGACCAGAGCATCGTGTCGTTGCCCTCGCCGCCGGTCACGATGTCGTCCCCGTCGCCGCCGCATCACCACGTCGTTGACGAGTCGCCGCCGCCGACGATGTCGTTGCCCGGCCCTCCGTTCAGCGTGAGCGCCGTCAGCCCGGCGAGGCCGGCCTGGCCCTGGAGGATGTCGCCTGCGCCGCGGCCGTTCGCGACGATGCGCTCGACCTTGCCGATGTTGAGGATTTCCGCTCCCGGCCGTGAGCGCGACGCGAACGCCGACCGGCGCGATGAGGAACGTGTCGACGCCCGCGGATCCCCTGGGCGGTCAGCAGGTCGGCGCCTGCCTCGCCGTCGATCTTGTCGTTGCCCTCGCCGGCGGTCCAGAGCACCCGGTCGTTGCCCTTCCGGCCGGAGATCGTGTCGTCGCCGCGGTTGCCCGCGAAGGTCTCGGCGAAGCGTCCGCCGACGAGGCGGTCCTTGCCGGCGCCGCCGTTCAGCGTCGTCTTCTCCGTGTTCGTGAACGCGCCCCTGGTTTCGACGATCGAGACCGTGTCGTTGCCGGCGCCCGCGTTCACGACGATCCGCTTGAACGCGGAGCGGGCGAAGGAGAAGTCGGCCGTGCCGTTCGCCTTCACGTCCACGACGAGGACGTTCTTGTTCCCCTTCTGCAACCGGAGAGCGAGCTTGTCGCCCGCGCCGTTCCCGGTGATCTTCAGCGTTCCCTTGCTGACCTTCGCCTTGTAGGCGGCGTCGGCGGGCGCGGCGGCGGCGAGAGAGGCAGCGGCCAACGCAGCGGCGAGGGAAACGGCGACGATCGTTCTCATCTGGAGCTCCTCGGAGTAGACCGACGAAACGATACGCCGGATCTGTAAAGAGCCAAAGCCAAGACGCCCGCTGAGCCGGCGGGCGTCCTGGCAGTGCTCACGCTCGAGGAACTAAGGAGTCGTGGGTTCTTCGACGAGGCCGAGGGCGAGGATCTCCTCGGGGGTGAGGAAGACTCCGCCGACGCCGCGCTTCGACCTGGGCGCCGTCCTGCGGGGCGTTGCTCGCCCACGAGGCGCTGGCCCACGAGGCTGCCGCCCAGGAGGCTGCCGCCCACGAGGCGCTCGCCCAGGAAGCGTTCGCCCAAGAAGCGTTCGCCCAAGAAGCGTTCGCCCAAGAAGCGTTCGCCCAAGAAGCGTTCGCCCAAGAAGCGTTCGCCCAGGAGGCATTCGCCCAGGAAGCGTTCGCCCACGAGGCGTTGGCCTGGGCGTAGTTCGCCCAGCTCGCCGCGTCGAACACCGGGATTGCGCTTCCGGCCGGATCAGCCGTGATGAACGGCTTGAGCGCGGCGTTCGGGTTCGGAGGCGTGCCCTGGAGCTTGTTGGCCCTGTCGCCGTCCACCTCGCCGACGCCGACGCTCAGCGCCCTCGCGCCCGGCACGTTCGAGGCCGTCAGCATCAGCGCGCCCTTCACCTGATCCGGCGTCCACGTCGGATGCACGGCCAGGAGGTAGGCGGCGATGCCGGAGACCACCGGGGCCGAGAACGACGTGCCCGAAAGCTCCATGTAGCCGGCGCCGCGCATCTGCTCGGGGCGCTCGGTCGCGAGCGTCGAGCCAGAGGGGATCGCGCCGACCATGTAGCGGCCGGGAGCGCTCAGCTCGGGCTTGGCGAAGCCGTCGAGCGTGTAGCCGTACGCCGACCACGGGGCTGCCTTGTCGTCCGAGGCACCCCAGTGCTTGCCGACGTCCGTCGCGCCGACCGTGATCACGAACGGATCGTTGGCGGGCGCGTAGTAGACGCCCGACTGCTCGCCGTTGACGCCGTAGTTGCCGGCCGCCGCGACCACCGTCACGCCGCCGAACCAGAGCTTCTCGACCGCCTTCGCGAGCGGGTCGTACATGAAGCTGTTGGGCGCCGCCGAGTGGAGCGAGAAGTTGGCGACCTTGATGTTGTAGCGAGCCTTGTTGGCGAGGATCCAGTCGGCCGAGGCGATGACGTCGCTCGTCATGGCCATGCCCTTGTCGTCCATGACGTCGATCGAGACGATCGGCGCACCGGGAGCGGCACCTGCGTACCCGCGCCCCACGCCCGCCGCGATCGACGCCACGAACGTTCCATGACCCCGTCCATCTCCAGCCGAGTTCGGCTTGAGGTTCGTCATCGTCTGCTTCGCCACGACCTGGCCGTAGGCGAAGTCGGAGCGGTTCGAGTCGATACCGGAGTCGACGATCGCGATCGCCGGCAGAGCAAGGCTGTCGACGTTGCGCCAGAACTTGGTCACGTCGGCGGTCGACGGCCACTTCTGCTTGTTCTCGTAGCGCGAGCCGTACCAGCCGGAGAGCTCGATCGGCGCGTCGGCGGTGATGGCGACGATGTGCGCGCGATCCGCCAACTTGACGATCTGGCGGCCCGTCAGCGTGGCCGCGACGCCGTTGATCGAGCGGAACTTGTCCGAAATCCGGTTCTTCGAGAAGAGCTGCGCGTACATGCGGCCCTTGCCCAGCGTCTGCGCGACGCCGGACGCGACGGCGTTGCCAACGCCGGCGCTCGAAGTGGTGCCATCGCCCTGGACGATGACCTTGAAAGTCTTGTTCGGGTGTGACTGCGCCGAAGTCAGAAGGGTCGGCGTGACGTACGCCTTGTAGTCCTTCTGCGTGGCGCTGGTGCCCGTAGATGCCAGCGGGCCAGCGATCGCGAGGAGCAGCACGAGGAAGGTTGCGAAGCCGCGACCCTTGCTCGAACGCGCTGCATTGCCACGCGAGCCGGAGCGCTTGCCCCAGAGGGCGCTCGACCTGCTCTCGCCCTTAGTACCGACCTCAGTCCGCATTCAATTCCTCCCAATTCCGCCTCCGCAGGCGGGCCGCAGATCCCATCCCGTACTTGCAGGCGAAAGGCTACGGAGACGGGGGTTGAGGCACGTCCCCCGAATGGGGGTCACGCCAAAGATCACTCGACCGAGGGATACGGGGCTAGGATCGAAAAATGGCCGTTTCCATCAGGGTCGGAACCTGCTCCTGGGCGGACGAATCCCTCTCCAAATGGTGGTACCCCAAAGGGATCCGCACGGCGGAGGAGCGGCTGCGCCACTACGCGGAGCGCTTCGACACCGTCGAGCTCGACGCGACCTACTACCGGCTGCCCGAGATCGACCAGGTGAAGACGTGGGTCGAGCGCACGCCGCCGGGGTTTCTCTTCCACGTGAAGGCGTTCGGGATGATGACCCGCCATCCCGTGCGGCTCGAGCAGCTTCCGCCCGATTTACGCGAGGGCGCGCCCACCGACGACCGCGGCCGGGTCGACCGGCCGCCTCGGGAGTTGCGGGAGGAGGTCTTCCGCCGCTTCCACGAGGCGCTCGAGCCGTTCCGCGAGGCCGGGAAGCTGGGCGGGATCTTGCTCCAGTTCCCCTCGTACGTCGTGCCGAAGCCGGCCTCGAACGAGTACCTGGCCTGGGCCGTGGAGCAGCTGCGCGGAGACGAGCCGCTGGTGGAGTTCCGCCATCGCGACTGGTTCGAGGGCGCGCAGACGGCGGAAACCCTGTCGTTCCTGGAGGAGCTCGGCGCGGCGCACGTGATCGTGGACGCGCCCAAGACGGACGCGAAGAACCTCGTCCCCACCGTTCTCGCGCGCACGAGCAAGACCGTCTACCTGCGCTTCCACGGGCGAAACGCGGACACCTGGAACGTGCGCGGGACGAGCGCGGCGCAGCGGTTCGACTACCTGTACTCGGACGAGGAGCTCGCCGAATGGGTCGCGCCGCTCGAGGAGGTCGCCGAGGGCGCCGAGCAGGCGTTCGCGGTGTTCAACAACAACGGCCGCTCCCCGGCGGCGCCCACGATGAACGAGGGCCGCGAGTGGGTTGCGCAGGCGCCGCTCAACGCGCTCACGTTCAAGGAACTCCTGGGCGCGGGAAGGAAGGCCGCATGACGCCGGAGCTCCGCGTGCGCACGCGACCCGCCGCCGGCGACGCCGAGGGGGTTCTCGTGCTCCTGCACGGCCGCGGCTCCGACGAGTACGACCTGGAGCCGCTCGCCGACGCGCTCGACCCCGACCGGCGCCTCCAGGCGTTCCTTCCGCGCGGGCCGCTGGCCTTGCCGCCCGGCGGCGCGCACTGGTACGTCGTCCGCGAGATCGGCTTCCCGGACACCGGGACGTTCCTCTCGACGTTCGAGCTCGTCGACGACTGGCTCCAGGGCGCGCTCGAGGAGACCGGGATCGGCCCGGAGAAGCTCGTTCTGGCCGGCTTCTCCCAGGGCGCGGTCATGTCGTACGCGCTCGGGCTCGGCGCCAAGCGGCCGGCCCCGGCCGCGATCCTGGCGTTCAGCGGGTTCATCCCCACCGTGAACGGGTTCACCCTGGATCCCGAGTCGCGCGCGGGCCTTCCCGTCTCGATCGCGCACGGGTCGGCCGATCCGATCATCGACGTCGGCTTCGGCCATGACGCGCGCGACCGGCTCATGGCTGCAGGGCTCGACGTCGACCTACCGCGAGGATCCGGTCGGGCACACGATCACCCAGGCCGGTCTCGCCCAGGCCCGCAGCGTGATGGAACGAGCGCTGGGGTTCTAGCCCTTCGCGGGCTCTTGCCGCTGCTGCGCGGGCTGCGGCCGCCCGAGATACAGCCACTGGTACGAGATCGCAGCGACCGCGCCGCCGATGAGCGGGCCGACGTACCAGACCCAGGCGTCCGTCCAGTTGCCGTCGACGAGCTCGGGGCCGAACGCGCGCGCCGGGTTCATCGCGGCGCCGGTGAACGCGCCGCCCATGAGGATGTCGAGCGTGATCGTGAACCCGATCGCGAGGCCCGGCGATCGAGGCGAAGGTGCCGCGCGGGTCGGCGGCCGTGGCGAAGACGACCCAGACGAGGAAGAAGGTGAGGATCCCCTCGATGACCGCGCCCTGCGCCGCGCCGACCCCGTCGCCGAGCGCCGGGATGCCGAGCGAGACCGGATCGGTGACCGCGTTCGGCAGGAGCCACGAGATCGCGAGCGCGGCCACGACCGCGCCGGCGAGCTGGGCGATCCAGTAGAGGATCGCGTGCGCCGTCGAGAGCCGGCCGGTGAGCAGGAACCCGAGCGTCACGGCCGGATTGAAGTGCCCGCCCGAGATGTGCCCGACAGCGGAGACCATGACGGCGATCGCGAGGCCGTGTGCGAAGGCGATGGCGACGAGATCGCCGCCCGCCGTGGCGGCGATCGCCCCGACTCCGACGAAGATCAGCGTGAACGCGCCGACGAACTCGGCGGCCGCGCGCTGCAAGCTGTCTCCCTGCATGCCGCGCAGGGTAGGACGCGCGCCGGACGGCTTGGAGGGCTTGGCGAACTGGGTCTGACCGTCGGGGCGCGCTGGGCGGTGCGAGGCAAGGACGCAGGGCGCGCCCGTATCGGGAATACGGGTGCAACCGAGGACGCTGGATCGCGCCGCCCAGCGTGGCTCGGCGTCAGGAACAGTTCGGCAAGACCGACTAGAAGGGCCCGTCGGCGAGGAGGCGCCGGAACTCCGCGTACTGCCCGAGCCGCCCGACGGTGACGAGCGTGTCGCCCTGCTGGATCACGTCCGTCGGCTGTGCGCCAGGGATCGGCTCCGGCTCGCGGAGGATGGCGATGATCGTGATCCCCGTCCGGGCGCGGAATCCACATTCCGCAAGTGACTTCCCGATCGACGGGCTCGTGTCCGGCACGGCCACCCATTCGATCGCGAGCTCGCCGATCGCCATCTCGAGCTCCTCGACGATCTTCGGCCGCTCGTAGGCGCCGCCGATGACCGCGCCGATCTGGCGCGCCTCGTCGTCCTCGAGCTGGATGACCGCCGTGGGCTCGTCGTCGTCGCGGTGGCGGAAGAAGTAGAGCTCGCGCATCCCGTCGTTGTGGAGGATCACGGCCAGCCGCCCGCCGTGCGCCGGCAGCGCCGTGTACTTCACGCCCACGCCGGGGAGTCGCGTTTCTCGAAGCTCAGACGTCATGCGGAACTCCCTTCTATCTTAGGCGGGAACAAGCCAGCGGCCCACGCGCTTCGACTCCTTCATGAAGACGACGCCGAGCGTGGCGGTGACGAGCACGTAGAGGCCGGCGAAGGCGACGAGGTCGTCGCGGTCGCTCACCGCGAGGGCGACGTTGGCCGCACCGATCTGGGCGAGGATGATCGTGAACTCGCCGTGGGCGACGAGCGCCGCGCCCGCGTTCACGCTCTGTCTCGACGTGAAACCGCCGACGCGCCCGGCCGCGTAGCCGGCGGCGAGCTTGCCCACGACCGTCCCCACGACGGCGAGCCCGACGAGCCAGCCGACGCTCGAGAACGTGCCCGCGTCGATCGTCAGCGCGAACGCGAAGAAGAAGAGCGCCGCGAAGAGGTCGCGGAACGAGAAGAAGCGCTCCTCGATCTCGCTGCGCGCCTTCGTCTCGGCGAGGAGGACGCCGGCCATGAGCGCGCCGATCGCCTCGGAGAGCCCGATCCCCTTCGCGATCGCGGCGAGCCCGATCACGAGCGCGAAGACGACCAGGAGGAAGAACTCGCGCGGAAGCCGGTCGAGCACCTCGTCGAGGAAGCGCGGCAGGAAGCGCGACGCGGCCAAGGTGGCGACGATGAAGACGGCCGCCTTGACGACGAGCCAGACCGTCTCCTCCGCCGAGGTTCCGCCGCTCGCGGCGATCGCGATCACGAACGCGATCGCGATGTCCTCGAAGAGGAGGACGCCGAGCACGACGTCGGTCTCGTCGTCGGCCAGGCGGCGGAAGTCGATGAGGCCCTTCACCGCCACCGCGCTCGACGAGACGTAGACGGCGCCGGCGACGATGAACGCGCCGAAGCTGAAGCCGAAGAACGCGACGCCGATGGCGAATCCGATGAGGCCGTTGACGACGAGGTCGATCGTGCCGCCGAGCCCGATGTGGCGCCCCGTCCGCATGAGGCGGTCGAAGCTGAACTCGAGGCCGAGGAAGAACAGGAGGAAGACGAGCCCGAGCTCGGCGACGAACTCGGTCACCTCGGTCGGGTGCACGAGCGTGAACGTCTCGGGCGTGTGCGGCCCGAGGATGATGCCGGCGAGCAGGTAGGCGGGGATCGCGCTGAGCCCGAAGCGGTTGGCCACGAGGCCGAGCGCAGCCAGGACGGCAACGGTTATCGCGAGCTCTTCGAGGGTCACGGGCGGCTCGCGGGAGGCTCCATGGAAACCATGAGCCTATCGGGCGTGCCTGCTGCCTTCGCAGGAGCGATGGGTTAGACTCGGCGACCCGTGCAACCGTCCAAGACTCCCGTTTTCGGCGCTGCGGACACCCCGGGCGCCGTCAGGCCCCGGTCCGGCTACGACGAGTTCGGCGGCCAGATCGCGAGCGTTCTCGCGGCGGCCGAGCAGGCGGCGGAGCAAATCCGCGGCGACGCGGAGCTCGAGGCGGAGCGCATTCGCTCCGAGGCCGACGCGTACGCGGCCGACGTCCGGCACGCGGTCGACTCCTACGCGCAGAAGCAGCGCCGCGAGGCCGAGGGCGACGCACGCGACGCACTCGAGAGCGCGCAGGCCGAGGCGCGCGCGATGCGCGAGGCGGCGCAGGCGATGGCCGGCCAGCTCGAGGCCGAGGCGCGCCGCGCCCGCGAAGGCCTTTCGGACGAGACCCGCGCGCTCGAGGAGCGCCGCAAGCGGGCCCTCGACGATCTTCGCGACGTCGCCGCGACGCTCCAGGATCTCCTCGCAGGCGCGGGCGACGCGAACGAGCGCGAGGGAGCTTCCGTCAGCGCCCTGTCGCTGCGCCGACGCCGCTGATCCAGGCGGTCGTCTTCGATCTCGACGGGGTCATCGTCGACTCCGAGCACGTCTGGGACGAGGCCCGGGAAGCGCTCGCGCGCGAACGCGGCCGCCCATGGCCCGAGACCGCGCAGCGGGACATGATGGGGATGAGCTCGCCCGAGTGGTCTCGCTACATGCACGAGACGGTGGGGCTCGCCGAATCGCCCGAGGAGATCTCCGCCGAGGTCGTCCGCAGGCTCGAGGCGCTCTACCGCGAGGAGCTGCCGCTCATCCCCGGTGCGCCCGAGGCCGTACGCCGGATTGCCGGCCGCTGGCCTCTCGGCCTGGCGTCGTCGTCGAACCGCGAGCTCATCGACCTCGTGCTCGACCTGTCCGGCCTCGCGCCGTGCTTTTCCGCGACGGTCTCATCGGAGGAGGTCGCGCGCGGGAAGCCCGAGCCCGACGTCTACCTCGAGGCGGCGCGGCTCCTCGGCGTCGATCCGGCGGCGTGCGCGGCGGTGGAGGACTCGCGCAGCGGCATCCTGAGCGCCTCGCGCGCGGGCATGCGCGTGATCGCTCTCCCGAACGCCCTCTATCCGCCGGGCGACGAGGCCCTCGCGCACGCGCGCGTCGTCATCCGCTCACCGGACGAGCTGACGCACGGAACTGGTCGAAGCGGCTAGTTGACCTTCCAGGTCTTCGCGGCCGGCGTCGGATCCGCCTTGCCGCTGCGAATCGCCTTCGCGCGGAAGGTGTGGTTGCCCTTCTTGAGGTTCCTCAACGTCTCGCCGCCGAGGCCGCACGTGTACCAGGCCTTCTTGTCCAACCTGCACTTGGCCGTCGTCGCGCCGCCGTAGCCCTGGACGTGGAAGTACTGGGTCTTCTTGTGCGTGATGTTGTAGTGCAGCTTGGTGTTCGGCGCAGCGACGGCACCGGCGACGCCCGCGAGGATTGCGAGAGAGACGGCCGAGGCTGCGACGAGAGCGGTGAGCTTGCGCATTGGGCGAGACCTCCTTGAACCGGACTCTAGCACCCTATTTATGGGGAAAATCTCAAGTTTCATCGGGTTATTCGCCAGGAACGCACGATCGGACTGGGGTCGATGTTCCCGGCCTGGTCGATCGCGCGGATCCGAACCGTGTGGAGGCCCTTCTTCAGGTTCGTGTAGGTCTTGCCCGAGGAGCAGGACCTCCAGGGGCCCTTGGCGAGCCTGCACTGGAAGCGCGACTTGAATCCGTTCGAGGCGAACTTGAACGTCGCCCGGTGGCTCTTCGTCCGCGCGGCGGGCCCGCTCTTCAGGATCGTGTTCGGCGCCGTGTAGACGACTGCCCGGGCTGCGTTCAGCCGCCCGCTCGTGCCGACGTCCGCGAGCGCGGACTTCTTGTCGACCGTGTTGAGGATCGCCGCCTTCACGCGCGCGGGACTCCACAACGGGATGCGCCGCGAGGATCAGCGCGGCCACGCCGGAGACGTGCGGGGCGGCCATCGAAGTGCCGATCAGCGACTCGTACTCTTCGGCGCCCGGCACGAGACAACGAATCTTGAGCTGGTCGATATTCGCCCCCGCACCGACGTTCGCGTCGTCGTCGGCGTCGAGCGCGAACCGCAGGTACGCCGTGGCAACGCCGTCGACGTTCGAGATGTCCGAGTACCAGGGATGGAACGCGCCGTTCTCCTCGCTCAACTCGTCGACGGGATCGCCCTCGATGGACGTCGGCGATTCTCCGACGTACAGGCGGAACCAGTCGGTCGTGGCGTCGGTGAGGCCGACCTCCGAGTCCAGCGCCAGGTTGTAGTCGGCGATGCAGCCCGACTTGCCGGTCAGATCGATCGGGATCTCGTTCTTGACCGACGCGTGAGAGTCAGCCACGTAGTCGAGTGCCGGCGAATCGGCGAGGCTGTCGGAACCGGACGTTCCGAACGTCGCGTCGCGAGTCCAGGGCGCCGCGGCGAGGTACGGGGTCCAGCGGGTGGCCCACGTTGCGTCGAAATCGTCGGTCGTGCCGACCTGGGCTCGCTCGGGGTACGTGCTCAGGATCGAGTTCCCGGGCCCGCCGCCCCCACCCGGCGCTGCCAGGTCGACGGCTGAGATTCCGAAGTTCGAGTACCCCGCGAGGGTGTCCGAGCTCGTGGACGCGGCGACGCAGATGATGCGCGCGCTGGAGTACGAGCACGGGAAGCTCGGATTGGAATCGTTGTTCTCGTCGGCGTTCCCGGCCGCAAAGACGAAGAGCGTGTTCGCGCACTCCGGAGAGTTGATCGCGTCCAGCTCCATGCTCGAGCTCCCGCCGCCGCCGTAGCTTCCGTTCACGATGCGGGCGCCGTTCTTGCAGGCGTACTCGATGGCCGCGATACCCTCGGAAATCGGGAAGCTGCCGTAGGTGTCGCCCGCGCGGACGGGCATGAGGGACACGTTCCAGTTCACTCCCGCGACGCCGACGAGGTTGTTTCCCTTGGCGCCGATCGTCCCGGCGACGTGGACGCCGTGGCCGTAGAAATCGAGCGGCGCGTTGTCGTTCTGGATGAAGTCCCAGCCGTGCGTGTCGTCGACGAACCCGTTGCCGTCGTCGTCGCCGCCGCCCACCGGGTCGTCGTTCGTCCAGAGGTTCGGCGCAAGATCCGGATGGTCGTACGCGACGCCCGTGTCGATCACGGCGACGATCACGCTCGAGCTGCCGGTATTCGTGTTCCACACGGTGGGGAGGCCGATCTTCGGCATCGCCCAGAGCGCCGGATACTGCGGATCGTTGGGAACGGCGCTCGCGTGGCGGATGTAGTTCGGCTCGGCCGCGAGCACGTCCGGGTCGTCTTCGAGCGCGTCCGCGGCGGCCTCGACGTCTGCGCTCTCCGCGAGCTGGACGACCTTCGTGTCCTCGAGCGGAAGGCTTCGGTCGATGCGTCCGCCCTCGCTGCGCACCGTGCGGGATTGCTCCGCGCGCGAGACGCCGTCGCGGAAGCGGACGAGCACCTCACCGGGGACGAACTCCGCCGCGGCGGGCCGTTCGGCCTCGGCCGGGGCAAGCGAAGCGTCGCCCTGCGTGCTCGCACCCGCGAGCGCGGTCAGGACGGCAAACGCGGCCAGGACCGCGGCAACGAGGGACTTCCGCACTACGAATCAGTGTGACACGAAGATCCCGCCGCGCTACGGCAGAACCACAGGACTTTGCAGAATCCAGACCTCGGCCTAAACGCGGCCCAGCAGAACGCACGCGTTGTGGCCGCCGAGGCCCATCGCGTTCGAGAGCGCGTAGCGGATGTCGAGCTTGCGCGCTTCGTGCGGGATGTAGTCGAGGTCGCACTCCGGGTCGGGGTCGTCCAGGTTGATCGTCGGCGGGACGATCCCGTGGTGGATCCCGAGGACGCAGACCATCGCCTCGAGCGCGCCCGCGCCGCCGAAGAGGTGGCCGACCATCGACTTCGTCGAGGAGATCGGAAGCTTGTAGGCGTGCTCGCCGAAGACGCGCTTGATCGCCTTCGTCTCGGCGAAGTCGCCCAGCGGCGTGCCGGTCCCGTGCGCGTTCAGGTAGCCGACGTCCTCGGGATCGATGTTCGCGTCGGCGATCGCGCGGCTCATCATCGCCGCCACGCCCTGGGCCTCGGGATCGGGCGTGATCATGTTGTAGGCGTCGTTCGACGAGCCCGCGCCGACGACCTCGGCGTAGATGGTCGCGCCTCGTGCCTGCGCCTGCTCCAGCTCCTCGAGGCAGAGGATCGCGGCGCCCTCGGACATGACGAAGCCGTTGCGGTTCAGGTCGAACGGCCGCGACGCCCGCCACGGCTCCTCGTTGTTCACCGCGAGCCCGCGCATGGCGCAGAAGCCGCCCAGGACGAGCGGGTTGATCGCCCCCTCGGTGCCGCCGGCGAGAACGGCGTCGGCCTGGCCGGAGCGGATCAGGTGCGCTCCTTCGGCGATCGAGTGCGACCCGGACGCGCACGCGGAGTTGACCGCGCAGTTCGGGCCCTTGAGCCCCAGCTCGATCGCGATGTAGCCGCTCGCAGAGTCCGGAAGGAAGTTCGCGAGGAAGAACGGCGAGAGGCGGCTCCAGCCGCGATCCTGGAGCACCTGGTACTGGTCGATCGTCTGGTTGATCCCGCCGACGCAGCAGCCGACGACGACGCCGACGCGGTCGGCCTCGAAGCTCGTGAGCCCCGCGTCCTCGAGCGCCTCCTTCGCGGCCGCGAGCGAGTAGATGATCGCCTTGTCCACCTGGCGCGCCTGGCGGTGCGGGATCAGGTCGGTCACCTCGAAGCCCTTCACCTCGCCGGCGATGCGCACGGGGAAGTCGCTCGGGTCGAAGGTCGCGATCGTGTCGATCCCGCTTTTCCCCGCAAGCAGGGCATCCCACGTGGACTTCGCGTCGTTCCCGACGGGAGTGATGGCACCGACCCCAGTGATGGCTACACGCCGCATCGTTCCTCGTTAGACGGACGAAGTGCGAAACCGGTTGCGTAGGCTGCCGGAGATGGCCGACCCGCCGCGCGGACTGCCCTATCCGCCCATGGAGGCGGAACTCGTTCGGACCCTGCCCGAAGGGGACGGCTGGCAGTACGAGCCGAAGTGGGACGGCTTCCGCGGCGTCCTCGAGAACCTGCGCGGCGACGTGGCCCTCTGGAGCCGCAACGCGCGGCCGCTCCTGCGCTACTTCCCCGAGCTGGCGGCCCTGGGCGAGAAGCTCCCGCCGAAGTCCGCGCTCGACGGCGAGATCGTGATCACGCGGGAGGGGCGGCTCGACTTCGACGCGCTCCAGATGCGCCTCCACCCCGCCGAGAGCCGGGTGCAGAAGCTCTCCGCCGAGATCCCGGCGCAGTTCGTCGCCTTCGACGTGCTCCTCTGGGACGGCGAGAAGATCCACGAGCAGCCGCTCGAGGAACGGCGCAAGCTGCTCGAGAAGATTCCGTTCGAGCTCTCCCCGGCGACCCGCGACTTCAAGGAGGCGTCGATGTGGGTCGACCGCCTCGAGCCGGCCGGGTTCGACGGCGTCATCGCCAAGCGGCTCGGCGTCTCGTACAAGCCCGGCTCGCGCGAGGCCGTGATGAAGGTGAAGCGCGAGCAGACCGCCGACGCCGTCGTCCTCGGCGTCACCTGGGCGGAGAAGACCGAGGGGATCGCGAGCCTCATGCTGGGGCTCTACGACGACGGCAAGCTGCGGCCGGTCGGCACCGCGGCCGCGGGCGGCAACCGCGAGGAGATCGACCGCCGCCTCGCCCCGCTGCTCGGGAAGAACCCGGAGCGCAAGCCGCGCGGCGAGCCGAGCCGCTGGCGCCCGAACGTCGTCCTCGAGTGGTCGCCGGTCGAGCCGAAGCTGGTCGTCGAGGTGCGCTACGACAAGTGGCAGAAGCAGCGCTTCCGCCACGGCACGAAGCTGCTCCGCTTCCGCGAGGACAAGGATCCGGACAAGTGCACGGTCGCCCAGGTGGAGCAGAAGCCGAAGAAGGGCGACCCGACCGTCGAGAGCCTGCTCGCTAGGTAATCCGCCAGGTCTTCTTCGCGGGCGTCTTGTCGAGGTTGCCGGCCACGTCCTTCGCGCGGACCTGGAACGTGTGCTTGCCCTTCTTGAGGCGCTTGTACGTCCTCGGCGCCTTGCACGACGCCCAGGCCTTCTTGTCGAGCTTGCACTGGAACTTCGAGCCGGCCTCGGTGGACGCGAACCGGAAGGTGGCCGTTCGCGACTTGGTCTTCGCCTTGGGCGCCTTCGTGAGCTTCGTGTTCGGCGCCTTCGTGTCCGGGAGCTGCTCGATGTCGCAGTCGGTGTTCGGCGTATCGCCGATATCGACGACCGCCGTGTCGGTCTCGGTGCCGCACACGATCGAGCTCTCGTTCACTCCGTCCCGGGCCTGAACCGTGTCGGCGCCGGCGCCCGCGTCGAACGCGTCGAGGCCCGGCCCGCCGGTCAGCGTGTCGCCTCCGGAGCCGCCGAGGAGCGTGTCCGCGCCCGCGCCGCCGTTCAAGACGACCGGGCCGAGCGTGAACGCGGAGGCGTTCAGCGCGTTGTCCCCCGCGCCGCCCGTGAGCGTCGCGCGCGTGATCTCCGTGAGCGTGTCGTTCCCGAGCCCGACCAGGTTCGTGTCGGTGAGCGTGAAGTTCGTGTCCCCCGATGCGACGACGCGGTTCTCGCCCGCGTCTCCGTCGAGGATGTCGTTGACCGCGTCCGCGCCGCCGTCGAGGGAGTCGTCCCCGTCCCCGCCGTTCAGCACGTCGAGCGAGAGTCCGCCGTTGAGAGTGTCCGCGCCGCCGTCGCCGTTCAGGATGTCCATGGCGTCGCCGCCGATCAGCGTGTCGTTGTCGTCGCCGCCGTTCAGCGTGTCCGCGAGCGGGCCGCCGGTGATCGTGTCGGCTCCGCCGCCGCCGTTCACCGTGACCGGCCTGCCGAAGGCGGCCGCGTTCAGGACGTTCGCCGAGTCGCCGCCGTTGAGCGTCGCCAGCTCGATGTTCGCGAGCGAGTCGCTGCCGACGCCGGTCATCGAGGAGCTCGCGAGCGTCATGTTCGCGTTCGCGCTCTCGACGAGCGTGTCTGCGTTGCTCGCGCCGCCGTCCAGCGTGTCGTTGCCGAGGCCGCCGGTCAGCGTGTCGGCACCCGAGCCGCCCTGGAGTAGATCGATCCCCGCACCGCCGTCGAGCGTGACCGGCCCATTTGTGAAGGCGCTCGCGTTGAGCGTGTTGTTCCCGGCGCCGCCGGTGAGCGTCGCCCTGGAGATGTTCGCAAGCGTGTCGGTGCCAAGCCCGCCGGTGAGCGCAGTGTTCGTGAGCGTCAGGTTCGCGTCGACGGTCTCGACGAGGGTGTTCGTGCCGCCGCCCCCGTTGATGCTGTCGTCCCCGGGGCCGCCCGTGAGCAGGGCTCCGTCGATGAGGGTGTCGTTGCCGGAGCCTCCGATCACCGTGTCGTTGGCGTTGCCGCGGAGCGTGACGCCGACCGTGGCTGCGGAGGCGTTCAGCGTGTCGGTTCCGGCCCCGCCGCTGAGATCGAAGTTCTCGATCCCCGTGAACGTGTCGCTCCCGAGGAACCCGGTGAGCGTGCTCGTTCCAAGCGTCATCGTGAGACCCGCCGATTCGGCCGCCGCGCTCTCGAGTAGGAGATCCGTTCCCGCTCCGCCCGTGATCGTGTCGTTTCCGCGCCCGCCGGTGAACCGCTGGTCGAGCGTGGACGCGGTGCCGTTCAGCGTGTCCGCCTGCGGGGTGCCGATGACCGCCTCGACGTCGGAGTGGACGTTGTCGGAGGCCACGAAGTTGCCGGTCTGGTCGAGATCCCAGCTCCCGTCGTTCGCGACGTTGTCGAAGCGTGACCTCGACGCCGATCGGGCACGGGGACGGGGAAGCAGCTGGAGTCGATCGACTCCCCGATCGTCGAGTAGTCGACGGTGTCGGTGCCGGCGTTCCCGTTCAGGTCGTCGTTGTCGTAGCTGTTCTTCAGCAGGTCGTCGCCGTCGCCGCCGAAGTAGGCGTCCGGCCCCGGGCCGCCCTCCAGCGTGTCGTGACCGATCGTCCCCTGGAGCGTGTCGGCGCCGTAGCCGCCGTTCAGGGTGTCGTTTCCGTCGCCGCCGTTCACGATGTCCCCGTCGAATCCGCCGTTGACCGTGTCGTTGTTGCCGGCGCCCGAGAGGGTGTCGGCGCCCGCGCCGCCGTCGATCGTGTCGTTGTTCGAGCCGCCCGTCAGCGTGTCGTCGCCGTCCTCGCCGTTGAGCGTCGCGGAGCGCCCTGCCGGACCGAACATCCCGATCCCATTCGTCGAAATCGTGTCGTTCCCCGTGCCGCCGTTGGCGGTGATCGTGAACGAGATTCCGGTCTCCCCGTAGGTCAGCGAGTCGTTCTGGTCCCCGAGGTTGGCAGTGAGGGGACCGGCGTTGAGGCTCCCGCAGTTGGCGTGCGTCGCGTCGATCTGCGTGCAGCCGCCTCCCGCGGTGACTCCGGCTGTGTCGGAGATGGACATCACATGGGTCGGCGAAGACGCCTGCTGGATCACCACGTTGTTGGTCTCACCCGCGCCCGCCGTGTACGTCACCGCCATCGGGAAGCCACCGGCTGTCACGGTCCCCGCGCCTGCGGGCGCGGCGATGACCGCAGCCACGACGAGCACGGCGGTGCAGAACAGACCCCTCATGCCCCAAGAATGGCAGCGCAGGCCGGACGATTCAATCGCCCGCAGGCGGTTCCAGTTCCAGGTCGGCGAAGCGCGGGACGAGGCTCGCCTTGCGCTTCCACATGCCCTTCGTGAGGTCGCCCACCTCGGCGACGCGGTCGCGCATCGTCTGGATCGTGAACGCCTCCGGCTCGACGTCGGCGACCTCGTCCCAGCGAAGCGGCGCCGAGGCGCGGGCGTCCGGCGTCGGCCGGATCGAGTACGCGGAGGCGATCGTCCGGTCGCGGGAGTTCTGGCCGAAGTCGACGAACACGCCGCGCCGGTCGGCCACCTTCCACGTCGTCGTGGCGACCTCCTGGTCGTCGATGCGCCGCTCGACCTCCTGCGCGAGCGCCTTGGCGAAGCGGCGCACGTCGGGGAAGCGGAGCTCCCGCTTGATCGGCACGAGGATGTGCAGGCCGGTCGCGCCCGACGTCTTCGGGAAAGCTCGCGAGCCCGAGCTCCTCGAGCACCTCGTTGACGACGAGCGCGATCGTGCGCACGTGCTTCCACGGGTTCCCCTCGGTCGGGTCGAGGTCGATCAGCATGTAGTCGGGCCGCTCGACGTCGTCCACGCGCGAGTGCCACGTGTGCAGCTCGATGCAGCCGAGGTTCGCGATGAAGGCGAGCCCGGCCGCGTCGGTGACCACCGGGAAGTCGGCCGTGCGCCCGCTCCCCGGGGAAGACGATGTGCACCGTCTCGAGCCAGTCCGGATGGGGAACCGGGACGCGCTTCTGGTAGAAGAACTCGCCCTCGACGCCGTGCGGATAGCGCTTCATCTGCATCGGCCGGCGCTCGACGTGGTTCAGCGCGCACGGGGCGAGATCGACGTAGTACGAGACGAGGTCGCCCTTCGTCACGCCGATCTCCGGGAAGTAGACCTTCTCCTGGTTCGTCAGCTTGACGTCGCGGCGTCCGATCCTCACGCGGCCGAGCCTAGCGAGCGATCCCCCATCGGAGGGTGTGTGCAATCCGATACGCACTCCATGATGCTGGGTGCCGGCTCCCCTCTATATCCCCCCCGGCACGACGACGCCCGACTCGGCAAACGCGGCTCCCCATGGCTCGCGCGAGGCGGGCTTCGTCACGGAAGGAGCCGGAAGCGTTGGCTACGATGGGCCCTCCACGGAGAAGTGGCCGAGTGGCTGAAGGCGGCGCCCTGCTAAGGCGTTAGGGGGGTGAACTCCTCCCTCGAGGGTTCGAATCCCTCCTTCTCCGCTTTAGAGATCGCGCCGGTGCTACGGGCGCTGGCGTTCGCGCTGGCGCAGGGCCGCGGCGGTGAGCGCCGCGACCGAGATCCCGAAGAGGACGAGCAGGAAGCCGACGAGGCGCACGGTCTCGGCGCCCGACACCGCGCTCACGGCGGAGGCGGCCACGGCGCCGTTCGAGACGTCGGCCTCGGGATCGGCGTTCGACATCTCGCCCTCGCGCACGGTCATCTTCGGCGCCGACTGGAGCTTCGGACCCGCGCCGTAGTCGGAGGAAGTCGCGACCTCGGTGAGCACGGGCGCGTCCGAGCCGCCCTGCTCTTCGATCTGCGTCTCGACGGACGGCGTCAGCGAGTCCTTCTTGGGCTTGTCCTTGCCGGGATGCGTCGTGCCGCCCGCGCTCGGGACGTCTTCGACGTACTGGTCGACGCCCCCGGAGGTCTGCGCATACGCGCCGGAACAAGCGAGTAGGGTGGCGCCGAAGACGGCGGCAACAATGGCCAATCGGCGCCGTCCGCCGATTCCAATCCTTCCGTGTACATCGAGACCCACTCCGAGCCATGGTTGCGACGCCCGTAGCACGTGTCAAATCGCTTGGCGCCGGGGCGGTCGTCACGGCCGTCGTCGCGCTTGGCATCTTCTGGATCGCCTTCGACGGCGGTTCCTACGGCCTCGAAAGCCGGGCGACGCTCGCGATCGTCGTGTGGTGGACGATCCTCATGACGATCGTCCTCGGCCTCTGGCCGCTGGCCCGCCCGGGCCGTGCCGCCTACGTCGCCGGCGGCTTTCTCGCGGCGCTGGGCGTCGTCACGGCCGCGTCGATCGTCTGGGCCGCCTCGGCGGAACGCGCCTTCGCGGAGGCCAACCGCGTGGCGCTCCTCCTGGGCGTCTTCGCGCTCGCCGTCCTCGCCGGAAGCCGCGGCAACGCACGCCGCTGGGCCGAGGGACTCGCGATCGGGGTCGTCGCGGTCGGGCTACTCTCGCTGGCGAGCCGGCTCTTCCCCGACTGGCTGCCCGCCGGACAGATTCCCGACTTCCTGCCGAGCGCGTTCGCGCGGCTCAGCTGGCCGGTCGAGTACTGGAACGGGCTGGCGATCCTCGTCGCGCTCGCGCTCCCGCTTCTCCTGCTGATCGCCACCGACGCGAAGAGCCTCGGCGCCCGTGGCCTTGCGATCGGCGTCGTCCCCGCGTTGGCCGCCGTCCTCTACCTCACGTCCTCGCGCGGCGGATTCGCGACCGCGTTCGCCGGGCTCGTCGTGCTTCTGGATCCTCACGCCACGCCGGCTCCAGACCGGGCTCGGGATCGTGCTCGCGGTGGCCGGCTCGGCCGCTGCGCTCGGCGTGCTCCTGGCGCGCGACGAGCTCGTGAACGACCCGTTCGTCCCCGAGGCGGTCGGCCAGGGCCAAAGCGCCGCGCTGCTCCTCGTCCTCGTGTGCCTTTGCACCGGCGTCGTGTGGGCCCTGGGCGTGCGGTTCCTCGGCGGGATCGAGGTTCCGGGCCAGGTGACCTGGATCGCCGCCGGCCTCGTCGCGCTCGTCGCGGTCGCAGCCGTCGTGTCCTCGCACCCGGTCGGCCGCGTCGAGACGTTCTGCGAGACGCCGGGCACCGGCACCGCGGCGCAGGCGGAGGAAGACGATCTCGTCCGTGCGCACCTCCTGAGTGGGAGCGGCAGCGGCCGCTGCCAGTTCTGGGAGACGGCGCTCGACGAGTGGAAGACCCGGCCGGTCGAAGGCCGCGGCGCCGGGTCGTACGAGGCGTGGTGGGCCGAGAACGGATCGTTCTCCTACTTCCTGCGTGACGCGCACTCGCTCTACCTGGAGACGCTCGGGGAGCTGGGCGCGCTCGGCTTCGTGTGCCTCGTCGGGGCGCTCGTCACCGGCCTCGTCGCCGGCGTGTGCCGCCTGCGCCGCAGCGAGGGGAGCGAACGCGTGCTCGTGGCCGCGTTCCTCGCGAGCTTCGCCGCGTGGCTCGTGGCCGTCGGGATCGACTGGATCTGGGAGCTCACCGCCGTCGCGGTCGTCGGGATGTTGCTCCTCGGCCTGCTCACCGGGCCGGCGACGGCCCAGTCCTCACCTGCGTCCGCGGACACGGGCCGGCCGACCGGCCGGCGGCGGTTCACGACCGGCGTGGTCGCCGTCCTCGTCGTCTGGGCGCTGATCTTCGCGCAGGCGGTGCCGCTGCTCGCCTCGGTGAAGATCTCCGCGAGCCAGGAGGCCGTCCGCAACGGAGACGCCGCCGCCGCGCTCGGAAACGCCGAAGACGCTCGCACGCTTCAGCCGTGGGCGGCCTCTCCGTACCTCCAGATCGCGCTCGTCCGCGAAGCGATCGGCGACCTCCCCGGGGCGCTGGTCGCGATCCGGCAGGCGACCGACCGCGACCCGCTCGACTGGCGACTCTGGCTTGCCCGCGCGCGCATCGAGACCAATTCCGGAGACATCGCTGCCGCCCGCGAGAGCCTGGCGCGCGCCCAGGCGCTCAACCCTCGCTCGCCGCTATTCGCAAACGTTCCGTGAAGCGCTGACAACCCTGCTGCCTTCTCATCTATTCTCGGCGGTTCCAAACAGTGGGTGCGGGGGGAAGCGGCAAGCATGAGCGAACCAACCAGACCGCGCACAGTGCACCAACCGCAGCCGGGACCAGGACCCCGGCGCGATCCGAAGCGGCCGCCGCGTGGGTTCGCGCTCGACCGCGGATTGAACCCCTGGCGGGATTCGCTGCTTCGCCGCATGCTCGCGATCGCCGACCTCGCGACCGCCCTCGCCGTCGCAGGCTCGCTCGCGCTCTTCCCCGGCGGCACGCTCGTCGATGCGCTGTGGGCGGGAGTCTTCGCGCCGGTATGGATCGTTGCCGCGAAGCTCGCCGGTCTCTACGACCGCGACCAGCGCTCGCTGAGACACCTGACCGTGGACGAGCTCCCGGCGATTCTCGTCTGGACCCTTGCGGCCACTACGGCGACGATGGTCTTTCTCTCCTTCACGCCGGCCGGGTCGCCCGGGATCCCGGTCGCGCTGCGTAGCTGGGTCCTCGCCGTCGCGTTCGCCGTCTTCTTTCGCGGGCTCTCGCGCTGGCTCTGGCGCGGGATCGTCCCGCGGGAGCGAACACTCATCGTCGGCGTCGGCCCGCTCGCAGACGCAACCCGGCGCAAGCTCGAGCTCTTCCCCGACATCCACGTGGACGTCGTCGACCAGGTGGAGGAGCTCGACCCGCACGCCATGCCGGACGTCGACCGCATCATCGTCGCGTCCCAGGCGATCGACGAGGATCTCCTCGCCGACCTGCTCGAGCTGTGCCGGGACGCGCGGATCAAGCTGAGCGTCGTACCTCCCGCGCGCGGGATGTTCGGCACCGCCGTCCGCCTGAACCACGTCGCCGACCTCTCGGTCGTCGAGTTCACGACCTGGGACGTCTCGCGCTCCACGCTCTTCCTGAAGCGGGTCCTCGACCTCGTCCTGGGCTCGGTCGCGCTGCTCCTCTGCCTGCCGATCTTCGCCCTCGTCGCGATCGCGATTCGCCTCGAGAACCGCGGTCCCGTGATCTTCACGCAACTTCGCGCGGGCATGGACGGGAAGCCGTTCAGGATGCGGAAGTTCCGCACGATGGACGTGGACGCCGAGATGCGCCTGCCGCAGCTCGTGCCGTTCGACAGCCTCCGCGACCCGATGTTCAAGCTCGCGGACGACCCGCGGGTCACCCGCATCGGGCGCTTCCTCCGCCGCTGGAGCCTCGACGAGCTGCCGCAGCTCTTCAACGTCGTCGGCGGGAGCATGAGCCTCGTCGGCCCGCGTCCCGAGCAGGTCGAGCTCGTCGCGCGCTACGAGCCGGAGCAGCGGTTCCGCCTCATGGTGAAGCCGGGGCTCACCGGACCGATGCAGGTGTACGGGCGCGGACGGCTCACGTTCGACGAGCGCCTGGCCGTGGAGCGGGAGTACATCGAGAACCTCTCGCTGCGCCGGGATCTCCACCTGCTCGCGCTCACCGTTTCCGCCGTCTGGGCCGGTCGGGGCGCGTACTAGCCCGCCCGTCTACGATCCATCGCCGATGCTTGACAATCCCGACCCGCTAGGCCTGGGGGCCCTGCGGCGGCACGCGCGGGTCACGGCCGTGGCGGACCGGCTCCCCCGGTTCCTCGACCCGCTCCTCCGACCCCGCCGGTGGCGTCAGCATCGCCTGGTCGAGAAGGCACTCGCAGATCCCGCGTTCGCCTCGCGCTTCGACGGCGAAGAACCGCTTCCGCCGGGCTACGGGGTCGGGGTGGACGAACGCGCCGTCGAGTACCCGTGGCTCTATGCGCACCGCCCGTACGGGCGCCTGCTCGACGCCGGTTCGGTTCTCAATCGGCCGGACGTCCTCGACCGGTTCCTCGCCCAGGCCGACGAGCTGCACATCGTCACGCTCGCCCCCGAGCGTCATTCCTATCCCGGCCGGGGCGTCTCGTACGTCTATGCGGACATCCGTGACCTTCCCTACCGCGACGGGACGTTCGACACCGTGATCTGCGCTTCGACGCTAGAGCACGTCGGGATGGACAACTCCCGCTACGCGCCCGACGCCGAGCGGGAGGATGAGCCGGAGCACGAGGCCGAGCGTGCCGCCCGCGAGCTCTGCCGCGTGCTCACGCCGGGCGGCCGACTCCTCGTGACCGTGCCGTACGGCGTCCGCGAGGACCTGCGCTGGCTCCTCCAGTTCGACAGCGAAGCGCTCGACCGGCTCGTCGACGAGACGGGGACGGACGAGGTGGCGGCGACGTTCTTCCGCTACACCCGTGAGGGCTGGCAGCGAAGCTCGCGCGCGGAGGCCGACGACGCGCGGTACCGCGACCCGGACACCGACCCCCTGCCGGACGACCTCGCGGCCTGCGCGCGCGCCGTCGCGTGCGTCGCCCTCACGATTCCATGAGCCTCACGGCGTCCGACGACCCGGCGCCCGGACGTCGCCGGCTGTTGCGGCTCGGCGGCCTCGGCCTCGCCGACCAGGCGGTCATCTCGCTCACGAACTTCGGGACCGTCGTCTACCTCGCCCGGGAGCTTGCTCCCGACGAGTTCGGCGCATTCGTGCTCGCGTACACGGCGCTCCTGCTGGTCGGGGCGCTCCAGGCGGCGCTCATCACACAGCCTCACAACGTCCTCGGACAGGTGAAGCACGGCGACGACTACCGCGTCTACACCTCTTCCACCGGGACGGCCCAGCTCGGATTCAGCGTCGCGTTCGCCGGCCTCGCGTTCATCGCCGGGGCGGTCACGCTCGCGACCGGGCATCGAGGGGCTGCACCGATCCTCTTCGCGCTCGGGGCGGCCGGCTTCTTCTGGCAGCTCGAGGAGTTCGGCCGCCGCATCCTCTACACCGAGCGGCGGCTCGGCTCCGCGCTCGTCGCCGACGTCGTGAGCTACGGCGGCCAGCTCGCCGCGATCGTCGCGCTCGGCGCCGCCGGCGGGCTGACCCCCGCCCGCGCGCTCCTCCTGGTCGCCGCCACCTCGGCCGTAGGCGCGCTTCTCGCCGGCTGGTTCATTCGGGACGCCCTGGTCCGCAGGATCCGCCGGTCGTTCCTGCGCGAGAACTGGGACTTCGGCCGCTGGCTCGGCGCGTCCGTCGTCGCCTCGTGGATCGCGGTGCAGATCTTCTTCTATGCCGCCGCCGTCCTCGACAGCCCGACGGCGAGCGGCGCGCTGAAGGCCGCCCAGGTCGTGCTCGGACCGCTCAATGTCTTCTACCTGTTCCTGCTCACGATCCTGCCCATCCGGTTCGCCCGCACGCGCGAGCGAGGCGGCGACGAGGCGCTGCGGCTCGACCTGCGCCGCGCCTACGTGCTGACGGCTCCTGTCGTCCTCCTCTACTGCGCCGCCGTCGCGGTCTTCGCGCCGCAGATCCTTCGTGGCCTCTACGGCGACACCTACGCCTCGTACGGGGTCGCGGTCGCGCTCTTCGCCGCGTTCTACTTCGTGCTCCACGCACAGCAACTCCTGGCGGCGGCGCTCAGCGCGCGGCGGGCGACCAGGGCGATCTTCCGCGCGAACGCCGTCGCGGCCGTCGTGGCGCTCTGCGCATGCTGGCCGCTCATCTCCCGGCTCGGCGTCAACGGCGCGGTCCTCGGGATCCTCATCAGCGCTCTCGTCGTCGACGGCCTCCTGCTCCTGGCCTACCGCGCGACCCCGGCGAGCGTGCCGGCCCCGGTCGGCGAGCTGGTGACCGCGGCGCCCCAAGAGTGGCGATGACCACGGCGCTCGCCGGACGGCGGATCGTCCTCGACTGCCGCTGGCTGGGCTTCGGCGGTCCGGGCCGGGTGATCGAGCTCCTACTCAGACGCCTCGGCGACGAGCCGCCGGCCGGGAACTGGATCCTCTGGGGACGCCCGGATCGAATCGCGCCGCTCCGTTTCGGCGACGCGGCGACTGCGGCCTGGGACGGCGACCCGCGCACGGCCATGGGGCAGCGTGACATCGGCCGTGTCCCTCGCGGCGACGTCGTCCTCTACGCCCATCAGATTCGGCCGTTTCGGCCGGGACGATCCGTGACCGTCATCCACGACACGATCCCGCTCCGTTACGGCGGCAGCGCTATGAGCCGCAGGGCCAAGCGCACCTACCTGTCGGCCGCCGCGCGCCTTTCCGACCACGTCCTCACGGACTCCGAGTTCGCGCGCAGCTGCCTCGAGCGCGACCTCGGTATTCCCCACGAACGGGTCTCGGTCATGACGTTCCCGCCGGACCACGAGAGGGCTGTCCGCATCGCAGCCCTCCGCGACGAGCTGGGCCAGGAGGACCGCCTGCTCTACCTCGGACGCTTTGCGCCCCACAAGAACCTCGAACGCCTCGCCCGCGCGTTTGCCGCGACCCGCTTCGCCGCCGCCGGGGGCCGCCTTCTCCTCGTCGGCGGCTGGGGCGACGAGACCGAGCGGCTCGCTGCCTGGCTCGAGGCTGCGGGAATCGACGGCGCGGAGGCTAGCCCGGCCTGCGAGGAAGCCGACCTCGACCGCCTTCTTGCGACGAGCCGGGCGCTCGCCCTCCCGTCATTCGAGGAGGGCTTCGGCCTCCCGGCGTTCGAAGCTGCCGCGTCCGGGCTCCCCGTGGCCGCGAGCAGAACCGGCGCGATGACGACGCTCTCCCCGGCCGACGCCGTCCTCTTCGACCCGCACGACGAGGCCGCCGTCCGCGAGGCGCTCGACGAGGCGCTCGCGCGTCCCGCACACGCGCCCTGGCCGAGGCAGGAGCCGGCGTTCGTCGGCGTCGTCCTCGCCGCGCTCGGCGCCGCGCTCGACCGCAGCTAGGCGGCCGGAGCTCTGCGCGTCCAGCGGGCCAGCGTGGCGGCGAGCATGGGCGCGACGAGCGCGTAGGCGAGGATCCACGGGATCCAGCGGTACGGAACCCACCAGGTCTGCGCGGCCGCGAACATGGCGGCCGAGGCGAGGATCGCGACGATCAGGGGAACCGCGACGGGCGCGCTCGCGCGAAGACGCCAGAGGAACGGCACGGGGACGAACGCCCAGACGAGGAGCGCGAGCAGACCCAACGGCCCGAGCTCCGCCAGCGCCTCGAGCCAGAGGCTCATCGCCAGGACCCGCGAGGTCGGTTCCTCGAGGTAGGCGCCCCGCTCGTGCGAGGCCTGGCCGTACGCACCGATCCCGACGCCGGTCACGGGCGCCTGGCGGTACGTGGCCAGGGCGTCTTTCACCGACTTCACCCGCAGCGCCGTGGACGCGGTGTCGTTCAACGTGAGGAAGTCCTCGTCGATCCGATTCGCCTTCGACCCGAGCCTCGCGTCCTCGGGCGAGACCGCGCCCGGGACCGTGCCGATCGGCTGGTAGTTGAGGGCGACCGGGACGGCGAGCGCGACCACCGCGACGGCGGCAACGACCGCAGCCTTGGCAACGGCGATCCGGTGTGAGCGGTTGCCCACGACGAGCAGGACGAGCGTTCCGACGGCCACGCCGATGATCCCCGTGCGGCTCGTCGTGAGAACCAGCGCGAGGAGGATCGGGATCGCCCAGATCTTGCGCCTGGCCGCGAGGCAGAGGAAGAGCGGCGGGACGAGGTAGAAGGCGATGAACGACGACTCGACCGAGAGCCCGTGCAGCCGGGGGAGCGAACCGAGCCAGCCGTAGGGGATGTTCGCGTCCTTGAACGAGACGAACCACTCCCCGATAAGGACGAGAGCCCAGCCGGCGGCGGTGGCGCAGTAGAGCTCGATCCAGGCGGGCATGCGCCGTCCGTCCTCGCGAAGGTAGCCGGTCGCCGCGAGCGCGAAGCCGATCGTGAAGAGCGCCCACACCGTGTACCTGAGGGAGCGCTTCGGGTCGAACGTGAGGGGCAGCGAGACGGCGATCGCCAGCGCGACGAGGGCGACGGTCGGCATCGCGCGGAAACCCGCGCGGACCGACCGGAGATGGAGCAGCAGGAAGAGCCCCATGAGCGGATACGCGGGACGGACGGTGAAGTCCGCGACGTCGAAGGTGCCCACGCGATCCATAGGGAGCACCACGAAGAGGGCGGCGATGACGACCGCGTCGAGGAGGCGCGCCGCGCCGGTCATCCGGGCGAGCGCGTCCGACACCGAGCCGAGCGCCGTTGGCTTCCGCCGGTCGAGACCGGGCTCAGGAGTGAGTGTCCTACTCATGGGAGGTGCGCGGCCATCGGAGCGATCTCACCCTAGTGTCGCGATCAACGCACTCCCGCGCGTCATCGTGAAACACTAGGCACGTGAGCGCCTACGCGTTCCTCGCGGGCCGTTCGCAGGCGCGGCGCCCATCCTTCGGCTCGTGGCGCATGCCGTTCGGCGTCCCGCTGGACGTCGCGGTCGGCCGGCTGGCGCTCGCGTTCCTCTTCCTCGCCGTCCCGCTCTTCAACCCGCCGGTCTACAACCCCGGAGACGAGCGCGTCTACCTCGGCCTGCCGATCGCGCTCCTCGCCGTCGTCTGCAGCATCAGGCCGGTGCTCGAGGGGCGCTACCGCTGGGTGCTCGTCGCGTGGGCGCTCGCGGCCGCCTACGTGCTCGAGGCAGGGCTGCTCCGGGGAGACCTCGCCCCCGGCGTGCTCGGAAACGTCTACCGGCCGATCAGCGTCGTGGTCGTGTTCTGCGCCTGCGCCGTGCTCTTGCGCGACGCCGACCGGGACCTCTGGATCCGCCTCTTCCTGATCGGCGGGCTCATCGGGTGCGGCCTCGCGACCCTCCACGCGATGTTCTCCTCGATCGACCCCTTCGGCCCCAGCCGTCCGAACGAATCCCAGGTGTACATCGAGTCTCGTCGCGAGGAAGGCGCCTTTTCGTACCCGGGGAACCTGGGGCCGTACGGCTCGTACGTCGTCATCGTCGCGCTCGTGACGCTGGAACGGCTGCGCGCCGCCTCGGTTTGGGCGAGCCTCTACACGGTCGCCGCGGTGCTCGGTGCGCTCGCCATCGCCGTCTCGGGCTCGCGGGCCGCCGCGCTCGCCGTGCTCATCGGAGTGGTCGTCATCGGCGTCCGCACGCCGCGCCTTCGCATCCCGCTCGCGATCGGCGCTGCGCTCACGGCCGCGCTGGGCCTGGTCGCGCTGTGGCTGTCCGTCGCGACCGGCGAGCTCGTGGAGTCCCGGGTGACCCGCTCCGTGAGCTCGTTCGACGTCCGGTACGAAGGCTGGAAGGACACGCTCGTGATGCTCCGGGACCACCCGCTGTTCGGCGCGGGGATCCACCCGGACACGCTCGACGGAACCGTCTTCTACCTCCTCGGCGTCGGCGGGCTCGTCGGGCTTGCGCTCGTCGGCGCGATGCTCTGGGTCACCCTGCTGCGGCCGTACCGCTTCGGGGACTGGACGGGGCTGCCGCTCCTCCTCGGCGCAGTCGCGATCGGGCTCCTGCAGGACGTGCTCGGGACACCGATCACGACCTGGGCCCTCGCGGCGGGCATCTTCCTCCTGGCCGCGCCGAGAGCGCTCTACCGTGAGTAGCTTGATCGAGCAGCCGACCGCGATCGTCCACGACTGGTTCCAGGGCTTCCACGGCGCCGAGCGCGTGGTGGAGGCGATGCGCTCGGGCCTCTTCGAGCCCGGCAACGCG
Source organism: uncultured Actinomycetes bacterium (assembly GCA_963705875.1). Taxonomy (GTDB): domain Bacteria; phylum Actinomycetota; class Thermoleophilia; order Gaiellales; family Gaiellaceae; genus CAVRUF01. The sequence continues at coordinate 1,672,075 of OY970117.1, forward strand.
CCGGACGTCTTCACGTTCCACGCCGCGCGGGAGCTGCTGCCGCCGGAGCTGGCGGCGTCGATTCGCCAGGAGTCGCGCGTCGCCGCCCTGCCGGGTCTGCGGCAGCGCGGGCACGACCCGGGCCGCTGGCGGCTCCTGCTGCCGTTCATGCCGCGCTACTTCTCCCATCTCGACCTCGACGCCTACGACGTGGTCATCGCGTCGTCGCATGCGTTTGCCGTCCAGGCGCGGCCGCGGGAGGACGCCGCGTACGTCTGTTACTGCTACACGCCGATCCGCTACGCCTGGATGCCGGAGACCGACTCGCGCCTGCGCGCGGTGAGCGGCCGGCTTCGGCGGGTGGATCTCGCAGCGTCGCGCCGCCCGGATGCATACGTGGCCATCTCGACCGCCGTGCAAGAGCGCATCGAGCGGTTCTACGGCCGCGACTCGACGGTCGTCCATCCGCCGGTCGACGTCCACGACTTCGATCCGCGGGCGGACAAGGAGCCCGGGCGGTTCCTGTGGGCGCACCGGCTCGTCTCCTACAAGCGACCCGAGGCGGTCGTCGAGGCGTTTCGCGGGCTCCCGTACCGGCTGACGATGGTCGGAGTCGGGCCGCTCGAGAAGTCACTGCGCGAGACCCTGCCCGACAACGTCGAGCTGCTCGGCTGGCTCCCGCGCGAGGAGCTGGCGCGGCGATACGAGCGCGCGGCCGGCTTCATCCACGTCGGGGAGGAGGACTTCGGGATCACGATGGCCGAGTCGCTGGCCGCAGGCACTCCGGTGATCGCGCTCGACGGCGGCGGCGCACGCGACATCGTGCGGCCCGGCGAGGACGGCCTGCTCATCCCGGATGCCGAGCCGGAGACGATCCGCACGGCGGTTAGGACGCTGGCCGAGCGGACGTGGGATCCCGGCGCGCTCGCGGGCCGCGCCGCCGAGTTCTCCCGGGAGCGCTTCCTCGCGAAGATGCTCGACGTCGTCCGGAGCGTCCAGACCTAGGACGGCTTGGCCAGGGCGAGCGCGACCGACGTGAACGGCGCCCCGCCCATGTTCAGAGGGCCCAACGAGCCCTCCGGCCGCAGGACGATGTGCGGGTATTCGGCGCCCGTCGTCGACTCGAACCGGCCGTCGCCGTGCCAGCGGATGACGTTCTCGAACGTCTCGGGGCTCAGGTCGCGGTCGAGCGGCTGCACGAGCTCGAGGCCCGACGAGCGCACGATCCAGAACCGGATCTCCTCTGGGGTGAAGACGTCGATCCCGCGCCGCAACGGTGAGGCCTTGGGAAGCTTGCGGTTGAGCGTCGCCCCACGGATCGCGGTCTGGAGCAGCTTCGAGTTCATGGGATGGCGCCCCACGAAGCACTCGGTCACGATGAACGCGACCCCGCCCGGACGAAGCACGCGGCCGATCTCCCGGGCGGCCCGCGCGACCTCGCGCTGGTTCCCGAAATGCTCGATCGACGAGAGCGTGAAGACCGCGTCGAAGCTCGCGTCCGGAAACCGGAGGTCACGCGCGTCCATCCAGGCCGCCTCGAGCCGGTCCTCCCGGTAGGGATACGGAGCGAACGCGGCCGGGTCGGTCAGCATCGACGAATCCGCCTCGCCCCCGCTGAATGTTCCGTCCCCGTAGATGTCGGTCGCAACGACGCGGCCTGCTCGGTTGGCGAGCCAGAACAGCACCTCTTCGTGGCCGGCCCCGACGGACAGGATGTCCGCGTCGTCGGTGAGCTTCCCGGCTTCCTCGAGGAACAGCGTCAGGTAGGCGTACTCCCAGAGCTTTCGACGCAGGTCCGCGGGCGGCTCGACGCCGGGGACGATGTCGTGGATCCGGTCGCGCACCGCGGGATCGTCGAAGTCGCGCCGGTCGCAGAGCTTCACGTACTGGCGCGTGAACACGCCGCAGTATTGCGAACGGATCGCGCCTGGACGCGCCGCTCTAGAGTGACCGCGATGCTCGCGCCCGTCCTCGTCACCGGGGCCGCCGGTTTCGTCGGCGCCCACGTCGTTCGCGACCTCGACGGCGCCGCGGTGCCCGGATCGGCCGACGTGACCGATGCAGACGCCCTGGCGGCCGAGCTTCGGGCCGCCCGGCCCGCCGCCGTCGTCCATCTGGCGGCCGTCTCCTCGGTGGGCGATTCGTGGGCGAACGCCGCCGAGTTCTGGCGCGTGAACGCGCTCGGGACCGTGACGCTCCTGGACGCCGTTCGCGCCGAGATCCCGGCGGCGCGCACGCTGGTCGTCTCGACCGGGGAGGTGTACGGGAACTCGAGCGGGCACCCGGCCGGCGAGGACGACCCGGTCGTTCCCCTCTCCCCGTACGCGGCTTCGAAAGCGGCCGCCGAGCTCGAGTGCGCGCGGGCGGCGCGCGTCGAGCAGCAGGACGTCGTCGTGGCCCGTCCGTTCCAGCACATCGGGCCGGGCCAGGACGAGCGCTTCGCGATCGGGTCGTGGACGCGCCAGATCGCGCGCCTCGAAAAGCAAGGCGGCGGGATCCTCGAGGTCGGCAACCTGACCGTCGAGCGCGATCTCACCGACGTCCGCGACGTGGCCCGCGCCTACCGCCTCCTCCTCGAGCCGGCCGTTCCCGCCGGCGTCTACAACGTCGCCTCGGGCCGCGCCGTGTCCCTGGCCTCCGTCGTGGAGATCCTCGTGGGCCTCGCGCAGTGTCCCGTCGAGGTCAGGCAGAATCCGGCGCGAGTCCGAGAGGTGGACGCCGGCGTCCTCGTCGGCGACGCGACGCGGCTCGAGTCCGCAACCGGCTGGAAGCCCGAGATCCCGCTCGAGCAGACGCTGGCGGACGCACTCGACGAGGCACGCAGAGAGGAGGGGCGATGAGCGCGCGCAGAGCATTGATCACAGGCGTCACGGGCCAGGACGGCTCGTACCTCGCGGAGCTGCTCCTCGCCGAGGGCTACGAGGTGGCCGGCATGGTCCGGCGCGCCTCGACCGACAGCGTCGAGCGGATCGAGCATCTCCTCGACCGTCTGCTGATCGTCCAGGGCGACCTCCTCGACCAGGCCTCGCTCGTGCGCGCCCTCGAGGAGTCACGGCCGGACGAGGTCTACAACCTCGCTGCGCAGAGCTTCGTGCCGACCTCGTTCCGCCAGCCGGTCCTCACGGCCGAGTTCACCGCGGTCGGGGTCACCCGGCTGCTCGAGGCGCTCCGCACGGCCGCGCCGGACGCGCGTTTCTACCAGGCGTCCTCGTCCGAGATGTTCGGCCGCGTGACCGAGGTGCCGCAGACGGAGCGGACGCCCGTTCCATCCGCGCTCGCCGTACGGCGTCGCCAAGGCGTACGCGCACCACACGACCGTGAACTACCGCGAGGCGTACGGTCTCTTCGCCGTCTCCGGGATCCTCTTCAACCACGAGTCGCCGCGGCGCGGCCTCGAGTTCGTGACCCGGAAGATCACGGACGCCGTGGCGCGCATCAGGCTCGGGCTCGCCGACGAGCTGGCGCTCGGGAACCTGGAGGCCCGGCGCGACTGGGGCTTCGCCGGCGATTACGTCCGGGCGATGTGGCTGATGCTCCAGCAGGACGAGCCGGCCGACTTCGTGATCGGAACGGGCAAGGATCATTCCGTCCGCGACTTCGTGGAGGCGGCCTTCGCTCACGCCGGGATCGACCCCTCCGGGCACGTGATCGAGGATCCCGCGCTGCTGCGTCCCGCCGAGGTCGACCACCTGCTGGCCGATTCGACGCTCGCCCGCGAGCGCCTGGGATGGGCGCCCGAGACCTCGTTCGACCAGCTCGTGACGATGATGGTCGACGCCGATCTCGCGCGTCTCTCGGACACCGTCAAGTCTTTGTGAGCATTCTTCGTAGGGGTGAGGCTCCGGCGAAAGCCGGGGCTACACTTCCGTGCTTGCTGCGTGCGGCGCTCATCCTGATCTGCGTTTTCAGCTGCCTCGTTGCAGCGTCTCCCGCGTCCGCGGCGCGGCCGCTGCGGACCGCGATCGTGGATCCCGGCGGTTTTGCGACCGATCCGACAGACGGGTTTGCGAAGACGCGCGAGACGGGCGCGACGTTCGTGCGCCTCGTTCTCGACTGGCGCCACGTCGCTCCCGTCACCGAACCCCTCGATCCCACCGATCCCACCGTCGGCTACTCGTGGACGACGTTCGACCTTCAGGTGGAGGGCGCGGTCGCAGCGGGCCTGACGCCGTTCATCTGCATCGTGAACGCACCGGACTGGGCCGAGACCGGCACCGCCGGGCCGCCCGGGGCCAGGAAGCCCGACGCGACCAAGCTCGGCCAGTTCGCGCGCGCGGCCTCGCGCCACTACTCCGGCGATGTCGGCGCGAAGCCGTGGGTCAAGTACTGGCAGGTGTGGAACGAGCCGAACCGCGACTACTTCCTGCAGCCCCAGTTCGAAGGCAAGACGATGGTCTCCCCCGCCCTGTACCGCGCGATGGTGAACCGGTTCTCCGAGGCCGTGCACGACGTGAACCCGCTGAACCGCGTGATCGCGGGCGGTCTCGCACCCCTGGGACGGAAGGGAAAGCCCGCGCCGCTGACTTTCATGCAGAAGCTGCTCGCGTCCACGACGAAGTTCGATATCTGGGCGCATCACCCGTACACGTCCGGCGGCCCGCTCCATCGGCCGCCCGGCTCGGGTGACATCGCGCTCGGGAACCTGGACAAGATGAAGGCCCTGCTCAAGGCGAGGGACGCGAAGATCCAGTCGGTCGGCGCCGTGGACTTCTGGGTGACCGAGTTCTCCTGGGACTCGAAGCCGCCTGATCCCGATGCGCTCGCCGCGACGCTCCACCGGCGCTGGATCGCCGAGGCGCTCTACCGCATGTGGGTCGACGGCGTCACGCTGGTGACCTGGTTCCGCTACGAGGACGACCCGCTCACCGGCCCGGGCTCGACGCCGTATCAGTCGGGCTTCTGGACGACGGGTGGCGCCAAGAAACAGTCGCTCATGGCCTTCCGCTTCCCGGTCGTCGCGCTCACCCAGAAGAAGGGCATCCTCGTCTGGGGCCGGACACCGCTGAGCTCGAGCGTGAAGGTCCGCGTCCAGATCAAGACGGGCTCGGCCTGGAAGAACCTCTCGTCGCTCCAGTCGAGCGCGGCAGGGATCTTCCAGAAGACCTACAAGGTTCCGTATCGCAAGGGGCACATCCGCGCGATCGCGAGCGGCGAGACGAGCATCCCGTTCTCGCTCACGTACGCGAAAGACCGGTTCGTGAACCCGTTCGGCTGCGGCGGCCCGATCGCCTGCTAGGAGGGCGATCCCGGCCGGCGGGGTTTCCGCCGACCGGGACCGGTGAGGTCAGCCGCGGATGCGCATGCCGAGCGCGGCGTCCCAGTGCAGGAGGTCGTCGTAGCGCTGCAACGGCGCCTCCGGGAGCTCGCCGACCCTGACGCCGTAGCGCCAGCTGCTCGGGCAGATCGCGATGAACCGCGCGTAGCCGCCGAGGCCTCCGCCGAACTTCGGATAGCCGATCTCGACGAGGCAGCCCGTCGCGGGCACCTTGCTGAGGTTCGCAACGCCCTCGGCCTGGGCGAAGCCGTTGTGCATGAGCCAGAACTCGCCCTCGAGCGTCGGCGTCGAGTCGGTGTCCAGGGGCTCGTGGCCGTGGAACAGGATGTGCCTCCGCAGGTGGAGGAACTGGAGCGCGTCAAGAGAGACGCCCGGGAACTGCGTCAGCGTCGAGAGGGCCGGATCCGGCCAGCGCTTCGACCAGTCCGAGCGCACCATCACGACGCTCCCCTTCGGGATGCGGCCGTACTTCTTCTCCCACCGCAGGATGTCCGAGACCTGGAGGTGGTAGTTGAAGTTCATCCGCACCTGGTCGACGATCGAGATCACGACCAGGGGCCGGACCGCGAACGTGGGCGGGAGCTCGTCGATCGCGGCGTACTCGGGCGCCCAGTGCGCCGGGGGATCGAGCTGCGTGCCGAGCTGATCCGTCTGGAGCTTGTAGGCGGTCGCCTCGAAGCCGTCGTTCGCGTAGGTGTACGGCTGGCCCGTCGACGGGTTCACCGTCGGCGAGAAGACCGACGGCCCGAATCCCGACCAGACGGGGATCGACGGCGTGATCGTGTGCGTGAGGTCGACGTACTTCGCCTTGGAGAGCGTGTCGTCGTAGACGCGCCAGAGCGACTGGCCGTGATGCGAGTGGCCGTTGCCATGGCCGTGGCCGTGCCCGGCAACGGCCGTGCCGGCGGCCAGCGACGCGACGGCGAGCGCACCCGCGACCGCAAGCGCGAACCGGCCTGCACGGTGCCTGGAGTGGGTCATGAAAACCTCCTCGTCGATGTGCGAGAGGTTCTTACCGACCCGCCTGGAATCCAACCGGCGCCGCTACGATGCGGTGCGCTGGAGGGGTGGCAGAGCGGACGAATGCGGCGGTCTCGAAAACCGTTATCCGTCGTTAGGCGGATCGAGGGTTCGAATCCCTCCCCCTCCGCTTCTCGGTTCTCACGGTGACGATCTCGTAAAGGGGCGGTAAAAACCGCCGCCGCGCCGTCGCCGAATCTCGTTCTCGGGTACTGACCCCCTTGCCGATCGGCGGGCCAGCCGCTATGAAACGAGGTAGAACCGAGGGCGGCACGGATGGGGAACGAAAGCGGCACGACAAGCGGCAGTGGAACGCGCCGGCGAACAGCCGTCGTGATCGACCGCGAGCGCCTTTGGCGCGACGCCGTCACCCAGGTCTTGCGCCGCACCGGCGTCGACGTCGTCGGCCGTGAGGAGTCGATGCAGAAGGGCCTCCGCATCCTCCGCGAGTCCCGCGCCGACCTGCTCGTGCTCGGCGTCTCTGCTCCCGACGACGACTTCCAGGCGACGGAGTTCCTGCGCCGGACGCGGTCGCTCGGCAGCTGCAAGGTGATCGTGCTCTCGGAGAACGACGATCCGAATGCGGCCCGGCGTGCGCTCGCGAGCGGAGCGGTCGCGTACGTCGTGAAGAGCGAGGAGCTCTCCGACCTCGTGTTCGCGGTGCGCCAGGCGCTGCACCGGTCGATCTACCTCTCCTCGGGCGAAGGATCGGTCGAGAAGCTCGACGCGGCGAACCGAAGCCCCGAGCTGCTCACCAAGCGGGAGCGCGAGATCGTCTGGCTCGTCGCCGAGGGCTACAGCAACCCGGAGATCGCGCAGCGCCTCTGGGTGACGCAGCAAACGGTCAAGTTCCACCTGTCGAACACGTTCCGGAAGCTCGATGTCACCGGACGCGCCGAGGCGGCGGAGTGGGCGAGGGGCCAGGGCGCTACTGCCCTGGAAAGCCGCGAAGCTCCGCGTCGACCCCTCTGACCCCTCTCCCCTGACCTCTCCCCGCTTGCTACGGCGTGTGCTTAGTGCCGTGCCGCGCCGATGAGGACGCGACCCACGCCGTTCGAACCGTTCTCGCTCGAGTGGTACCCGTTGCCGTTTCCGTTGCTCGCCATCGCTGCTTCGCCGGTGTCGATCCGAGCCTGTGCAGGCCCGTCGGAGAGGATTCCGTGGAGCTGTGCCCAACGGCTCGCCTCGGTCCGATTCGCCACGTTCAGCTTGCGGTAGATGTTCGAGAGATGGAACTTCACGGTCTGCTCCGTGACCCAGAGCATCTTCGCGAGTCCTGCATTCGAGTGACCCTCCGCCACCAGCCGCAGAATCTCGAGCTCGCGCCGCGTCAGATCCGCGGCCGGTTCGAGGTCTCTGGGCCGTGCCGCCGCCACCGTCCGGCCCCCGGCGAGATACACCGAGTGCTCGAACGTCTGCCGGACAGCCGCGCCGAGATCGTCCGGGTGCGCCGTCTTCACGACGAACGCCGAAGCACCGGCCGAAAGCGCCTCGTCGATCTCGCGGGCATCCGCCCAGTCCGAGAGGACGAGGACCTTCGTGCGAGGCGAGACGCGAAGCGCGTCACGCACCCGCCCGGTGTCGAACTCCCCGGTCGTAGTGCCCGGCTCGACCACGAAAAGGTCCGGTGAGTGCTCCTTTAGGAGGGCGAGTGCCGTGGCCGCAGAATCCGATCTGCCGACCACGTCGACCCCTGCCTTGTCGAGCACCGGCTGGATCGCATCCAACCAAAGCGGATGGTGATCCAGTAGTACTGCCGATCTACGTTCCCTCGTCATGAGAAGCCGCCTTTCTCATGGTCTCCCCTTGTGGAAAACCCCACCACCATTCTGGCGGGTTACCCCTCTCAGGTAAACAGCTGCGGGGGCTCTAGACCGTCCAGTTTTCCCCAATTCGGCTAGTCGACTGTCCACAGGTATGTGGGAAACCCTGGCCCTACGCGGTTTCCCTGGCCGGTGGAGGCATCCGGGGACGGGCGGCCAACCCCGTCCATTACCCCCGCGTAGGTCTAGCGAAACCCTCCAGAGGCTGCATATTGCTGTCAGTTGGCAACGAAAATGGCCCCTGAGGAGCCGTTTCTCGCTGAGCCGCTCGCCGGCGGCCAAAGGGTCTGCGCGCAACGACGCGCACCCGGGGTTGCCGAGTGCGCGTGGTTACCGCATGCGCGACGCCTTACGGCGACGCGTTGGCGATGGGCACGCCCTGGAACGTGAAACCGTCGGTGGGTCCGACCTTCTTGTCGATCGTCTGCTGCGTAAGCGCAGAAACCGAGCCGAGGTGCCGGATCGCCGGCGGCACGTATGCAGTCGCGCCACTGCTTGGATGAGACTTCCTATCCATGCCGAAACGCTAGCGCGATCGAGGGTGGGCGGCAACTGACCACCTGGCTAGAGTTGCCATCCTCGTGACAGGCGATTTCGGGGCGTACGGGCTGCGGATTCGGGGGGTCGCAGAGGCGGCCCCCCTCCTCGTTTCCGCGCCCTCCGACTGGCCTCTCTACTCGGTGGAATCGCGTCTCGGGACGGCGTCCGGCGGCGAATTCGCGACGGACGAGCAGGCGCGGCTCCTGCTGCGAAACGGCGGCGAGATCTCGATCGACCGCTCCGCGGCGGAGGTCGTCTTCACCGTCCCCGAGCCGGTGTCGGACCAGGCGCTCGTGCACCCCTACCTCGCGCCCGCGGCGGCGGTGATCGCGCGGTGGCTCGGCCGGGAGCCGTTCCACGCCGGCGCCTTCGCATTGGCCGGCGGCGCCTGGGGCGTTCTCGGCGAGCGCGAGGCCGGGAAGAGCTCGCTGCTCGCCTGGCTGTCGCTCCAGGGACGCGACGTCGTCTGCGACGACATGCTCGTCGTCTCGGGCGAGACCGTGTTCGCCGGGCCGCGCTCCGTCGACCTGCGGCGCGAGACGGCCGAGCGGCTGGGCGCCGGCGAGGAGCTCGGGGTGATCGGCGCGCGGGAACGGTGGCGCGTCGTCCTGCCGCCGGTCGAGCCCGAGGTTCCGCTCGCAGGCTGGGTCTTCCTCGAATGGGGAGAGGACGTGAGCGTCACGCCGGTGGAGCCGGGCGAGCGGCTCGCGCGGCTGATCCACCATCGCGGCGTCCGCCTGCCGCCCGCGAGCCACGAGGCGCTGCTCGGCCTCGCCGCGCTGCCCGCCTGGGAGGTCCGGCGCCCGCCGGACTGGGCCTCACTGGCCGATTCGGGTGAGCGGCTGCTCGACGTGCTCGACGCGGCCTGAAGCTCCCGCCCGCTCGAGCCAGGCGGCCTGGAGCAGCGTGAACGTGCGCGCGTCGGGACGCTCCTTCGCCCACTCCGCCCGCAGCGCCTCCGGATCGACGAGAGCCGTGTCCGCCCCCTCCCCGTCCCAGCAGGCCGCGAACGCCCGGCTGTGGCGATGCCAGAACGCGCCGTCGAAGGACGCCTTGCTCGTGCGCTCGAGGATCGCGTGCGGAAGGAGATCACCGAAGATCGCCCGCATCGCAGCCGTGCGGTCGGCCAGGCGTTCCTTGCGCGGAAGCGCCGCAAGCGCGGCCAGGAAGCGCGGGGTCGCGAGCGGGTGCACGATCTGCGTCCCGGTATCGGCGGCGAGCAGAGCGAGGCTGTCGATCCCCGCCTGGAGGTAGCGCGCGCCCGCGAGCCACCGGATCCGCCGGCTCCAGCCGAGCGGCTCCGTCGCGGACTCGGCGATGAGCGCGTCCCAGACCGCGTCGTTGGCTTCGGGCCGAAGCCAGCCGAACCCACCGGACATCCGCCGGCGGAGCACGCGCCGCCGGATCAGCGCCGGCGAGACGGCGACGCCGAGCCGCAACGCGTCGCGCGGCTCGGGCCGTGCGCCTCCCGACGCGACCGCCCTCGCGCGGCTCCACTGCGACTCCGAGAAGGCCTCGTCCCCGCCGATCCCGGTCAGGAGCGAGCCTCCGGCCGCGGCCTCGAGGAGCGGCGCGTGGAAGTGCGCGTTCGGCGGCCAGAGGAGACCGTGCCGGAGCAGCGCGCGCGCCGCGACGGGGCCGACGAGATCCAGCTCGTCCGTGTTGTCGATCCGCAGCCAGTCGTCGAGCCCGAGCGCGCCGACGACCTGCTCCTGCCATTCCCGCTCGTCGGTCTCCTCCGCCTCGGGGAACCGGTGCGTCGCCGGAACGGGAAGCGCGAGCCCCTCGCGCCGCGCGAGCGCGGTGGCGGCGGCAAGGACAGCCGACGAGTCGCGGCCGCCCGAGAAGCTGACGAGGCACGGCGGACGTTCGAGCGCGGGCCGCACGAGCGCTTCGAGCGTCGCGAGCGGGTCGAGCCCGTCCGCGGGCGGAAGCGGCCGCGGTGCGCGCCCGAGCACGAGTCCACACGCGACTTCGAGCGGCGTGAGCTCCATGGTCACTCGGCCGGCAGGCGCAGGAGCTCCGCGAACTCCCCGGCCTCGGACGGATCGCCGTCGAGCCACGCGTGGGCCTTGAAGTCGTCAGGCGAGGTCACGCCGATCACGACGTCGCGCGGGTGGCCCTGAGCCGCCTCCCAGCGCTGGAGGACGAGCGCGCGCTCGAGGCAGCTGTTCGGCCGGTTGCGCAGGACGACGCGAACGCCGCGCGCGGAGGACGGAGGAAGCGACGGGGGCTCCGACAGCGCAGGGAGCGCGAGCGCGGGCTGAGCGAGGCCGCGGCGCGCCTCGCGCAGGGCCCGGAGCGTCCACCAGGCGGCGCGCACGGTCGGGAGATCGGGCGGGCGTCTCATTCGGCGAGCAGGTCGTTTTCCCGCAGCTGGTCGATGAACGTGTCGGTGTCGCGGGCCGCCTGCTCCGCGTCGATCTCGAATTCGGCGACGAGGAGCGCCGCGAGCTCCTCCCTGGTCGCTCCCGTGGCGAGCGCGCGCCAGAGCACCGCTCCGGACTCGTTGGCGCCGAGGTAGGACGACGTCTCCAGGTCGACCGCGACGACCTCGCCCTCGATCTCGCGCCACTGCAGCGCCTCGGGTCGCAGGCGCAGGATCATCGCGGCTCGGCGTCCTCGCGCCGGTGGTCGGAGATCCGGGCGAACGGATGGCGCACGACGCGAACGGCGCGGCGGAGCTTGTCCCGCCAGGTCTCGCCGTCGAGCGGACGGAGCTCGTCCGCGAAGGAGGCGAGCGTGGCCCGCGCCGCGACGCGGGGCGGGTACGTCCAGAACGGCGCGAGCCATTCCTCGACGTGCGACTCGAGCACCGTGCGCTCCCGCACCGCGGGCAGGCACCGGGCCCAGAGGCGAAGCGGCAGCGGCTTCCGCGCGTCCGCGAAGAGCGCGTCGGAGATCGCCGTGGTCGTCTCCCAGAGCCGTTCCATCCGCCAGCGGCGGGCCAGCGCCGCGAGCTCGTCCGGCTCCGACTCGCCCGCCATGGCCGCGACGTCGATCGCGTGGACGAGCTTGGTCACCGGCCCGTGCGCGTAGGCGTGCGCCGCGAGCACGAGCGCGTGCTCCGCAGGCGGAAGCGTGTCGACGCCGTCGACCCCGACCGAGGACGGAACGGCCGCCGCGAGCAGCTCCTCCTTCGCGGGCATCCTCAGATGCTCCGGCCATTTCGGGCGATCGTGGATCTCGACCAGCAGCGGCAGCCCCGGGTACGCGAGCGGCCGCAGATGGTGGATGGCCGCGTACTTCTCCGGCAGGCCGACGGGCTCGAAGCCGGCAGCCAGGAGCTCGCGCTGCACCTCGGCCGCGTCGGGCACGAGCAGATCGAGGTCGCGGAATCCGCGCAGCGCCGGGCCGGGATACCGAAGCGCGACCTCGGGGCCCTTCATGAGCACGAGCTGGCCCGAGCACGACTCGCGGACGCGCTCGAGGACGAACGGCGCCACGAGGCTCAGCACGGCGGCCGACCAGGCGTCCTCCTCGAGCTGCGCGGACACGGGACGGCCGAGCGAGCGGAACCGCTGCGCCGCGAGCAGGTGGATCCCGTGCGCGCGCAGGTCGGCCTCACGCGGCGCGCGATCGATCGAGCCGGTCGACGTGCGCCCAGAGCTCGGGCGACCCCGCGGGCGAGACCGCCGCTTCGGCGAGCGCGGATCCGTTGGTTGTCTTCTCGGCGCACGCCATGACTAGTAGTGCCCCAGGCTCCCGCGGCGCAGCTCGCGCCGCACGGCGAGCCGGAACGCGTACATCCCCACGGCCAGGGATACGAGCGAGATGGGCAGCAGGATTGCCGCGGTGCGCACGCCGTCGACCGCGGACGCGCCGCCGAGGAGCGCCTCGCGCATCCCCTGGATCGCGAGCGCGATCGGGTTCACCTCGGCGATGCGCACGAGCCAGTCCGGAAGGAGGTCGATCGGGAAGTAGACGCCGGAGATGAGCGCGAGCCCGAGCGTTCCCAGCCCGACGAGGCCCGCGCCGCGCCGGAACGTCAGGATCGCGGCCGCGCTCAGCACCCCGAGTCCCCAGACGAACGGGATGAAGCAGAGCAGGATCAGGATGGCCGGAAGGATCCCCGACGCCTGGAAATGGAGGCCGAAGACGAGCGAGATCCCGCCGAGGAAGATCACCGTGCGCAGCGGGATGTAGAGGAGGTCGAACGAGACCGAGCCGAGCTGGATCGTCACGGGCGACGTCGGCGTCATGAGCACCGACTCGAGCGTCCCCATGAGCTGCTCCCCGCGCACGGCGACCGCGACCCGGTCGAGCGCGAACTGGACGAACACGCCGAGCGCGATGCCGATCGACGCGAACTCGAGGTAGGAGACCTCGTTGCCGCCGTAGGTCGGCAGCACGTCGGGATCGATCATCAGGCTGATGAACGAGAAGACGAGCGCCTGGCCGACGAGGTTCGCCGCGTCCGAGAAGAAGCCCATCCGGTAGCTCCACGCGACGAGGAAGTCGCGCCGCACGAAGGCGTTCAGCTTGCGCGCCTCCCCGAGGACGACGCCCGGGCGGCCGAAGGCGAGGGAGGTCATGCGCCCTCCTCCGTGGTCAAAGCGACGAACGCGTCCTCGATGTCGGAGCGGTCCTCGCGGCAGGCGATCACGTCGATGCCCGCCGAGGCGAGCGCGACGAAGGCCGATCCGAGAAGCGCGTGCGGGCCGAGCTGGAGCAGGAAGTGCTCGGCGTCGTCGTCACCCAGTGACGACACCGTCGCGAGCACGCCGAGCGCCTCCTGCGACTTGGCGGCCAGGCGGCCGGCCGAAAGATGACCGTTGCGAAGCTGGACGACGTAGCGGCTCGGGCTCGAGTGCTCGAGCAGCGCGGGAACGGAGCCCGCGAAGCGGACGCGGCCCTCGTGGAGGAGGGTGACGCCGCCCGCGAAGCCGCGGATCTCGTCGAGGCGCTGCGTCGCCCACACGACCGCGGCGCCGCGGGTCGCGCAGTCCTCGATCAGTGCGCGAATCCGGCGGGCGCCCTCGGGATCGAGGTCGTGCGTCGCCTCGTCCACGAGGAGGACGGCCGGATCGGTGATGAGCGCCCGGGCGACCGAGAGGCGCTTCTGCATTCCGTGGGAGTACTCCCCGACGGGGCGCTCGGCTGCGTCGGCGAGACCGACATGGCCGAGCAGCTCGGCCGCGCGCTCGAAGGCGGCGCGGCGGCGAAGGCCGTTCAGGCGGCCGAAGAAGGCGAGGTTCTCGAGCCCGGAGATGCGGAGGTAGAACGAGCGGTCGCCGCTGGGGACGAGGCCGACGAGCCCACGCGCCTCGCGGTTGCGCCGCTCGACCTCCTGGCCGAGCACGCGGACGGAGCCCGAGCTCGGGCTCATGAGGCCGGCGAGGAGCCGCAGGAGCGTCGTCTTCCCGGCGCCGTTCGGGCCGAGGAGCGCCTCGATCTCGCCGGGACGGACGGCGAGCGACACGCCGTCGAGCGCGAGCTTCCCGGGGAAGCTCCGAATCAGCTCGTGCGCCTCGATCACCGGCGCCACGGCCGGGACCGGAGCGGGAACGGGAATCGGGCGCGCAGCGGCCGCCGCTAGCTCGGCGGCGGTGATGCTTCCGCCTTTCATCTCTCCCCTTCCTCGGTGGTGCGGCCTTGCAGGGCGTCGCTCCTTCCGTTGGACGCCGGGGCCTCGCGCGACCCCCTTGGACACGAGCGTAGGAGCCGCGCAGGCCGCATTGAAGGCCAGACCCGAAAGACCGTTCGGGGGACGAGTACCTAGCCGATCGGTCAGGTGCTAGACGGCGACGAGCGCGCGCTCGCGCACCGGGCGTTCCGAGCGCAGTCCCAGGTAGACGCCCGTGAGATCCGCAGCCGCGGCATCCCAGGTGAGCCGCTCGCGCTCGGCGATCACGGTGGTCCGCATCTGGGCCAGCAGGCCGGGGTTCTGATCGAGCATCCGCAGGTGCGTCGTGAGCGTGCAGACGTCGCCGGCCGAGTGGACAAGGCCGTGGCGGCCGTGGTCGCAGCGGGCGCCGGCGGCGTCCGAGACGACCAGCACGCACCCGCATGCCTGGGCCTCGTAGGTGACGAGCGCGCTGCCTTCCTCGACCGACGGGAGGACGAGCACGTCCGCCTCGCGCAGGACGGCGGCCGGGTCGTCGACGAAGCCGAGGATCTCGACGCTCGGGTGCTCGAGCAGCGGACCGAGCGCCTCCGCGTAGCCGGGGACGAAGCCGCCGCAGATGACGAAGCGCCCGTTCTCTGCGGCGCCGGAGTCGATCCAGGCGGTGAGTGCGTAGTGGAGCCCCTTGCGCGGCTCGCAGCCGCCGACGAACGCGGCCGTGAGGCCCGGGGTGTCCGGCTTGTCGCCCGGAGCGAACGCGCCGGCGTCGTAGCCGTAGCGGTGCAGCGCCAGCTTCTCGGCGGGAACGCCGTGGTCGAGGAAGGTCTGGAGCGAGAACTCGGACGGGATGAGCAGCGCGTCGGCGAGCTCGTACTCGCGCTCCTCCTCGGCGAGGACGCGCGCCGAGTACGTGTGCGAGTGCCCGCGGACGGGCGGAAGGCCGAGTCCGTCGATCTCTCGCGCGACGGCGTCGAAGGCGTAGGCCGTGTGGGTGTTCGGCACCTCGCGCACCGCCGGGATCCCGAGCTCGCGCGCCGCGCGCAGCGTCTCGACGCAGCCGGCCGGCCAGCCGTGGACGACGTCGATCCCATCCCCGATCTGGCGCAGGATCCGCGCCGCCTTCCGGTCGTGCAGCCGGTAGGCGCGGCGAACGCCGAGCGCACGGTGCGGGATGCGGCGCCCTCCCACCTGGAGCGTCTCGATCACGCGCGGATGCCCGGGAAGCTCGCGCGCGAGCGTCGTGCAGACCAGCGTGACGTCGATCCCCTGTCGGATCGCGCCGGCGACCTGGTGGTACGCCGTCGTCCCGATCCCGGGCCGGCCGACGGCGTGCGGGAAGCTGTAGAAAAGCCGCACGAATTCGATGATAGGACCGTCGCGAGGCTCCGTCCGCCCGCCGTTCGACCGGTCCTACGCCGCTTGAGCTGGCGAATGGTTCGCCAGCCTCGTCGGCTCCTCAGCGTCGCTCCGGCGCGGCGGCCCTTCTTGCGCTTCTGGCCGTCGATGTCGGTCTTCGGGTAGCTCTTCGGGTTCCCGTAGGCGTTCGCGGCCGCGCTGCGCCGGCTCAGGTGGAGGTTCTCCGGCGGATTCGTGAACGCCGTGGCCGCCCGGCGGCCGCCGCAGGCGCTCCCGCGCGCGACGACGTTGTAGCGCCAGGTCGCGTCGTTGCAGTTCGCAGCGTTGTTGTTCGCGATCACGTTCGAGTCGACGGTCACGTTGCGGACGGTGCCTCCCAGCCAGCCGATTCCGAGCGTCAGCGAGTTGAAGCGGATCTTCATCGGCCCGCCGACATCGCCGAGGCCGATGGAGTAGTAGCCCGAGATGCAGCAGTCGAGGAAGTTGTTCTGGATGAGGACGTTGCGCGCGCCGCGGTTCGTCGTGGAGTCGAGGCCGAAGAGGATCGCGAAGTGCTCGCAGTTCCAGAACGCGCGAGTTCGTGATCGAGACATGGTTCGCGTCGTCGATCGCGACGCAGTCGATGTGCGCGTCCGGGTTGTGCTTCTTGAAGTCGTGGATCCGAACCTTGTTCAGCCGGATGTACGTCGCGGGATCGTTCCTCTGGTACTGAGCGCTGATCCAGTTCATCCCGTCGTTCGAGTCGTTCGGCCCGATGTTCGAGTTCGCGTACGTGATGTGGTCGGCGCTGCGGACGAAGAACTGCCGCATCGACATGTACCGGTACGAGATCCACTTCGCGGCGGCCTCGTTGTAGGTGTCGTTCGAGACCCGGAAGCCGCGGAACTCGATGTAGGAGCCACGGACGACGCGGATGCTCGAGAACGTGACCTTGGCGCCGTTGGCCGGGCGGAAGAGGACCCTCGGGCCTTTCCTCTTCGGCGTCGCGTCGATCCGCTGGCCGGGGTAGGAGCCCGCGGCAACGGAGACGACGGTGCCCGGCCGGGAGACGGTGTACGCCCGGTCGAGGCTTCGGCAGGGCCGGTTGTACGTGCACGGGTTCGAGTCCGAACCGGACGTGCTGACGAAGCGCGTCGCCCCAGGTGCGGCTTCGGCCGTCCCGCTCCAGCTGAACGCCGCCAGGACGGCTAGAGCTAGAGCGAATGTGAGCGGGAGACGCCTGTTCCCGTGAGTCGGACGAGCAGAAACGATCGAGGGACGGTAGCAGCTTGCCCCGGTCGAACCTCCCGTTCCCGGACCAGCCGGATGAGGGTCGTCGCGGGAAAACCGCAGGACTACCATCCGCTGCCGTGACCCGAAGCGACGACACGCGCATCGAACTCCTCGGCTGCCCGGTCGATGCCGTGACCATGTCCGAGGCCGTCGCGCGCGTGCAGGCCGCGGTGGTCGAGCGCGACTCGATCCAGCACGTCGCGATCAACGCCGCGAAGCTCGTGAAGTACCAGCGCGACGAGCAGCTGCGGGCCGCGATCGACGGCTGCGAGCTCGCGACCGCGGACGGCCAGGTGATCGTCTGGGCGGCGCGGCTCCTCGGCCGGCCGTTGCCCGAGCGGGTCGCCGGCATCGACCTCATGCACGCGCTGCTCGACCTGTCGCGCGGCGAGGGGTTCCGCGTCTACCTGCTGGGCGCGCGCGCCGAGGTGCTCGCCCGGGCCGAGGCCGAGATCTGCGACCTCTACCCGGGGATCGAGATCGCCGGGCGCCACCACGGCTACTTCGGAGCCGAGGGTGAGGACGACGTGGTCGAGTCGATCGCCGCGGCGAAGCCCGACCTCTTGTTCGTGGCGCTCGAGACGCCCGCGAAGGAGCTCTTCCTCGCGCGCCACCGTGAGCGGATGCAGCTCCCGTTCGTGATGGGCGTCGGCGGCTCGTTCGACGTCCTCGCCGGCGAGAAGAAGCGTGCGCCGACGTGGATGCGCAGCGCCGGGCTCGAATGGTTCTACCGCCTGATCCAGGAGCCGCGGCGCATGGCCGGGCGCTACGTGGTCGGGAACACGCAGTTCCTCCTGCTGGTCCTACGCGAGAAGCAGTCCGGTGCCGCCTTCGCCGGACACGCGCGCACGCCTAGCTTCGCTTCGTCGGCGCCGGCGTCGGCGCGCCCGCCTGCGGGCCGCGCGTCGCCGTCGATGTCCGTCGCCGGGTAGACGTCGGGTTGCCGGAGCCGATCGCCGCGGCCCCCGCCATCAGATGGAGGTCGAGCGGATCGCGAGACGAAGCCGGTTGCGGCCAGGATGCCGTTGGCGCACGCGCTCCCCGAGGCAACGACGTTGTAGCGCCAGGTCGCCTTGAGCAGTTCTGGGACGAGTTGTTCGGAGATGACGTTCGAGTCGATGACATCGTTAGTCACCCCGTCGCCGTTCGGGTTCAGCCAGCCCATGCCGAGCGTCATCGAGTTGAAGCGGATCATCACGTTCGCGCCGTCGCCGAGGCCGATCGAGTAGAAGCCTCCGCCCGACGGGTCGCAGCAGTCGAGGAAGTTGTTCTCGATCGTCAGGTTCCGCGGTGCACTCGCCGGACGGTCGGTCCCGAAGATGATCGAGAAGTGCGCGCAGGTCCAGATCCGGCTGTTGCGGATCATGACGCCGTTCGACGTTGTCCGATCCCGACGCAGTCGATGTGCGCGCCGGCGTTGTGCTTCGTGAAGTCGTGGATCCGCATCCCGTCGAGCAGGATGTCGGTCGCCGGGTCGTCGACTGGTACGGCTCGGTGATCCAGTTCATGCCGTCGTCGGAGTCGTTCGGACCGACCTCGCCGTCGATGTAGCTGATCTTGTCGGCCCCGCGGACGAAGAACTGCTGCATCTTGATCCGGCGGTAGGTGATCTCGCGGACGACCGCGCCGGACTGGCCCGACGAGGCGCAGTTGCAGCCGTTGTACGTGTCGCCGGAGACCGTGAAGTCCGGAACTCGATCCCGCTGCCCTGGTTCACACGGACGCTCGAGACCGTCACCGAACGCGACGGTGGCGGGCTTGAACACGATCGGCGCGGCGCCGGCCGGCTTGGGCGCGCCGTTGATGTTCTGGCCCCCGTAGCTGCCCGCGGCCATCTGGACGACGTTGCCGGGCGAAGCCACCGAGTAGGCGCGGTTGAAGGTGGAGCAGGGAGCGGCCTGCGTGCAGTTGCTCGTAGAGGAGCCGTTCGCGGCCATGTAGAGATCGGCCGTACCCGCCGGCGGGCAGGTGCTCGTCGACGCGGAGACCGACGACTGCGGCGAGCGGTTGCCCGCGGCGTCCGCGGCATCCACGGCGAACGTGTAGCTCGTGTCGCACGCGAGGCCGGTCACGGTCGTCGTCAGGCCCGTCGGCGACGCGATCAGGTTTCCGTTGCGGTAGACGCCGTAGCCGGTGACGCCGGTGTCGTCCGTGGCCGCGTTCCAGGCGAGCGAGACGCTCGTGGTCGACTGGCCGGTCGAGCGGAAGTTGCCCGGTGTGGCCGGCGCCTGCGTGTCGGGGAGCGGACAGGTCGCCGTCGCGGCCGTGATCGACGTCTGCGCCGAGCGGTTGCCGGCGGCGTCGGCCGCGTCGACGGAGAGCGTGTAGCTCGTCCCACAGGTGAGGCCGGTGAAGGTGTACGAGGTGCCGGTCGGATTCCCCGCGGGCGCGGCGTTGCGGTACGTGCCGTAGGAGGTGACGGCGACGTTGTCCGTGGCCGCGGTCCAGGAGACGGAGATCGTCGTCTGGCCGATCGCGGCCGTCGCGAGCCCGGTCGGCGCGGCCGGCGCGGTCGTGTCCGGGCACGCGTTCGTCGAGGCGGTGATCGTCGCCTTGGCGGAGCGGTTGCCGGCGGCGTCCGCGGCATCGACGGCGAGCGGGTAGCTCGTCCCGCAGGTGAGGCCGGTGAACGTGTACGTCGTGCCGGTCGGGTTGCCGGCGGTCGCGTCGTCGCGGTAGGTGCGGTAGCTCGTGACCGCCGTGTTGTCGGTCGAGGCCGACCAGGAGACGGAGATGGCGGTCTGCGTGGACGAGGTCTTGGCGAAGCCGGTCGGCGTCGTCGGCGCGTCGACGTCCGGGCCCGCGGGACAGGCGCTCGTGGACACGGTGGCTCCCGTCGGGCCGGAGCGGTTCCCGGCCGCGTCGGCGGCGTCCACGGCGAACGTGTAGCTCGTCCCGCAGGTGAGGCCCGACACGGTCGAGGTCGTCCCCGTGGGCGAGGCGACGAGGTTGCCGTTCAGGTACACGCCGTAGCCCGTGACGCCGACGGCGTCGGTGGAGGCGTTCCAGGCCAGCGACACGGTCGTCGCCGTCGTGGCCGTCGAGTGGAGGTTGCCGGGAACCGTGGGCGCCGTCGTGTCTCCGGCGGGCGCGCCGATCGGGTCGTCCATGTCGTCCTGGATCTCGTCGCCGGTGAGCGCGCGCTCGTACACGCGGATCTCGTCGATCGAGCCGTCGAACCACTCGTTCCAGATCGTGTTGCCGCCGATCCGGAGCGTCCCGCTCGAGGCGGTCATCACGCCGGTCGTGGCGAAGGTGTCCGCGAGGGAGCCGTTCACGTAGATGCGGAGCGCGGAGCCGTCGTAGGTCGTCGCGAGGTGCGACCACTGGTTGGCGGGAAGCGCGGAGGGCGCCTGCACGCGCTCGTCGTCTCCGCCGACGAAGACGTGGCCGCTCGGCCGGAAGCCGGTCGCGGCGGCATAGAGCCCGTAGACGAGGTCGTCGGCCTGCTCCTTCAGGACGACCGTGCGCCAGCCGGCGTTCGCCGAGGTCGGGCGGACCCAGGCCTCGAGCGTCATCTCGTCCGCGAGGTCGAGCGAGGCGGAGTCGGGAACCGCGACCTGGTCGTTCACGCCGTCGAAGCTGAGCGCGCGGCCGAACCGTCCG
This sequence comes from uncultured Actinomycetes bacterium, assembly GCA_963705875.1. Taxonomy (GTDB): domain Bacteria; phylum Actinomycetota; class Thermoleophilia; order Gaiellales; family Gaiellaceae; genus CAVRUF01. The sequence continues at coordinate 1,692,512 of OY970117.1, forward strand.
CTCGCCGTCCTCGCGGCGCCGGTCAGCGTCCCGTGGTTCGAGTGGCCGGAAGCATCGTTGGTGCCGGAGCCGGTCGTCTCGTCGAAGCCGTAGGCGGCGACGAGGCCGGAAACCGACTGCGTGGGCGAGCACGCGCCGACCGAGCGGGTGATCGCGGCCTTCGCCGAGCGGTTGCCCGCGGCGTCGGCTGCGTCGACCTCGATCAGGTGCGCGCCGCCGCACGGAAGCCCCGGCAGCGCCGCGGCGCGTCCGACGACCTCGCGGATGCGGATCCCGTCCAGGTAGACGCCGTAGCGCGTGACGCCGCGGTTGTCCCGGGCGGCGCCCCACGCGAGCGCGGTCGTGGAACCGGTCAGGTCGGTGGTGCCGAGCCCGGCGGGCCTCGCGGGAGCGCGGCGGTCGCCCATGGTCGCCAGAGGCTTGAGCATCGCGAGGTAGGCGCCGAGCGCCGCCTTGCGGGTGCGAAGCGCGACCGAGAGGTCGACGGCGCGGCCGGAGCGGGCGACCATCGCGCCCTTGCGCCAGCCGTTCTTCTTGAAGACGGACGAGAGGGTGGCCGTGGCGACGATGCGGCCCGGCGCGGTGCGAAGACCCTTGAGCGAGCCGAGGCCGGCCTTGACGAGAACGACGTCGGCGGCTCCGCGCGCTGCGATGGCGCGCGCCGAGAGCGACCGTCTGCGCGTAGACCGCGCAGCGGCTTCCGGCCGAGGCGAGCTTGAGCGCGCGGCACGCGGTATGCGCGGTCGCGACCGTCCCGGCCGACGAGGGCGAGCCCTCAGCCAGCGGGACGAGAACGCTCAGGCCGCCGCGCGAAGCAAGCGTGCGAACCTTCGCCGTCTGCGCCGCGGTCAGCGTTCCCGGCCGGACGACGAGCGTGTTCACGCCGGCCTTGCGGAGGCGCGTGACGAGCTTGGAGGTGAGCAGCCGGTAGGACGTGCGGTCGATCTCGACACCCCAGTAGGACGCGGGCTGCGTCACGGGTGCGGTCGACGTGTTCGGCGCGGCTTGCGCGGGCAGGGCGAGCAGCCCCGCTACGACCAGGACGGTCAGCAGCGGCGAGAACATGCGCAGCGCGGCGCTTGGATAGGGGTGCGGCTCCCCACATCCTGCGAACGGTTCCTTTGTCGGCGGACGGCAAACATCGGGCCATCGCCACTCCGAGGGATCCAGGATCTCCCAGACCAGCCTCAGGTCCAGTCGTCAACGGGAAAAACCGCTGCTACGGTCGAGCAAGTGACCTCGATCTGCGTCGTAGTGGTGTCGTACAACAGCCGGGACCGGCTTCGCGCCTGCGTGGAAGGGCTCGCGGGCCGGCCCGAGATCGAGGTCGTGGTTGTCGACAACGCCTCGCCCGACGGCAGCCTAGATGCGGTCGCCGATCTGCGCGTCACCGGTCTCCAGTTGGATACGAACGGCGGCTTCGCGGTCGGATGCAACGCCGGGTCGCGGGCCGCTGCAGGGCGACTACGTGCTCTTCCTGAACCCCGACGCCACCATCGCGGAGCAGGATCTGCGCCGGTTGGCCGCGGTGCTCGACGCCGACCAGCGCGTCGGCGCGGTCGGGCCGAAGATCCTCCACTCGACGGGCGAGCTCGATTTCTCCCAGCGCCGGTTCCCGCGCCTGCGCTCGACGTACGCGCAGGCGTTCTTCCTGCACCGGATCTTCCCGCGGGCGCTCTGGGCCGACGAGACCGTGCGCCGCGACGAGGACTACGAGCGGCCGGGCACGGCCGAGTGGATCTCAGGCGCGTGCATGCTCGTGCGCCGCGACGCGCTCGACGAGCTCGGCGGGATGGACGAGGGCTTCTTCCTCTACTGCGAGGACACGGATCTCTGCCGGCGCCTGTGGGACGCGGGTCACGAGGTGCGGTTCGAGCCGGGCGCGACCGCCGTCCACGAGGGCGGCGCCTCCGCCCCGCGGCCGTCGCTCATCCCGGTGCTCGTGACGAGCCGCGTGCGCTACGCGAGCAAGCACTGCAGCCGGGTCTCGGCGTTCCTCGAGCGGGTCGGAATCGGGCTCGGCGCGCTCACGCACTCCGTCGTCTCGAGCGGCGGGCGCGAGACCCGCGCCGGGCACCTTCGCTCGCTGCGGCAGGCCGCTCTCCTAGCCGGTCGGCGAGGTATCGGGCCGAGGTCTGGACGAAAGGGCGTCGAAACGCAGTCCCTGCCTCGGTAGCCTCGAATCGTGAGCGGTATCGGCGCCGGCACACTGCTCGACCGGTCGGCCTCCTTCCTCGAGGAGGTCTACTCGCGCGAGCTTGCGCTCTATCCCTTCTCGACCACGATCGACGAGGACGGGCGCTACGTGAACGACTACGGCTCGCGCTCGCTCCGCTACACGATCAACTCGCTGCTCGGCCTGCAGGAGTACGCGCGGGCGGGCGGCAGCCCCGGCGAGGACGCGGTCGCGGCGCGCGTGGACGAGTTCCTCGCGAAGCGGCTGGACGACGTCACGTCTCCGGCCGACCTGGGGCTTCTCCTCGTTCTCCTGCGCGACCGGCCCGACCACCCGGCCGTCGCCGCGGCGGTGACGCGGATCGCGCGCATCGTCGGCAACGGGCCCGGCACGAAGATGCCGGTCCAGACGCTCTCGTGGATGCAGTGGGGCCTCGACGTCGTCGGCCGCGTCGGGGAGCAGGACGGCGGCAGGCGTGGCCGACCGGCTCTTCACGACGATCCGGGAGGAGTACGTGCACCCGGGCTCGCTCCTGCCGCGCCACAGCTCGACGCTCTACCGCCGCAACGTCGTCTCGTTCGGCGCGATCGTCTACTTCCTGCGCGCCGTGTACGAGCACGGACGCCGCACCGGCGACTCCTGGACGCGCGGCCTCTTCCGCAGCGGCGTCGAGCACATGCTCGCGGGCCAGGGCCCGCAGGGCGAATGGCCGTGGCTCTACTCGGTCGCGACCGGGAAGCCGGCGGAGCTCTACCCCGTCTACGCCGTCCACCAGGACAGCATGGCCCACCTCTTCCTCCTCCCCGCGCTCGACCAGGGAATCCCCGGCGTGCGCCCCGCGATCGAGCGCAGCCTGGCCTGGTGCTTCGGCGCGAACGAGCTGGAGGAGCCGATGTACGTCGACGACCCGTTCCGCGCGTACCGCTCGATCCAGCGGAGCGACCGTTTTCCGCGTGCGGGACGCTACGCACGCGCCGTGCGCGGGATCACGACCGGCCGCCCGGCCGTCCCGGCCGAGGGCCGCGGCGTCGCGATCAACCGCGAATGCCGCTCGTACCACCCGGGCTGGATCCTCTTCGCCTGGTCGGCGCGGCGCGATCTGCTGGTCGAGCTCGGCGGCACGGCGCCGAGCCGCGCCCGCCCGCGCACGCTCTCCGCCGTCTAGGTGACGGGCTCGACCGGCGTTCTCAGCGCAGCCGCGCCGAGCGCGAGGAGCATGAAGAAGAGGAACGTCACCTGGATGAACGCGAACGCGTCGAAGGTGAGCATCCCCACTCCGAAGGCGACGACGGAGCTGGCGAGCGAGGCCATCAGCCAGCCGCGGCTCGACGGATCCCATTTCGCGGCGTTCGCGAGCCGACGTACGGCGCGGCCGACGAGCCAGAGCCAGCCGATGAGGCCCACGAGGCCGGTCTCCATGAGGATGCCGAGCCACTGGTCGTCGAGGATCTGGTCGCTCGGGCCCGGGCGGTTCGCGACCCGGGTCGGCGTAGCCCTGGCCGACGAGCGGCTGGTGCGCGACCTCGCGCAGGCTCGGGCCGAGGTCGGCGATCCGTCCCTGGCCGCGGCTCCCCTGGTTCGACTGCTGCTCGGCGAGGAGCCCACCTTCCGGGAGGAACGACGCCTTGAGGGTGCCGATCGTCCCGGGGACGGCGAAATGGATCACGAGGATCGCCGGCAGGAGCAGCGGCCATAGGCGTCGCGTGTCGCGCGGGCGGAGCCAGAGGAACGTGGCCACGACGGCGACGAGCATGAGGACGCTCGTCCGCGAGAGCGTGGCGAGCGAGCCGCACGCGAGCAGGATGATGGCGATCCACCAGAGCCATGCGCGTGCCGAGCGCCGCATCAGGTAGACGGCCGGCGGGATCAAGAGGACGAGCGCCGCTCCGAGCGCGATCGGATGCTGCGCCGACGCGAAGGCGCGCACGCCGCGTTCCTCCACCGACGACGCGACCGAGAACGGCGCCTCGTCGAGCATCGGGACGATCGTCGACAGGTGGTCGAAGAGGTTCGAGTGCGTCCGCGACTCCACGATCGTGAGCAGCGAGACGACGACGCCGCCGCCGACCATGAACCTGAGGAGCTGCTCGATCTGGCTCGTCGTCTTGACGACGCTCACGATGAAGAAGAACAGGAGGATGTAGCTGAGGAGGAACGTGATCCCCTTGACCACGAAGGGATCGCGCTCGGCGACTCTCGCGCTGTTCGCGAGCACCGACCCGAAGACGCCGACGCAGGATCAGGACGATCGGCACCTCGAAGCCGCTGCGCCGCAGGCGCACGGCCGGGTCGACGAGGAGCGACGCGATCCAGCCGGCGATCATGAACGCGACGAGCAGGCGGTACGGCTCGAGCTCGACCGGCAGCGATCCCGGCAGCACGTAGCGCTGGATCGGGATGAAGAGGATGACGAGGACGAGCAGCGCGAGCAGCGTGTCCCAGGCGAGCAGCGTCCGGTAGGCGACCGTGAAGAGGATGACCAGCGCGATCACGGGCGCCACCTCGAGCGGCCGCGTGTTGGTGAGAACGGTCGCGGCGAGGAGCGCGAGCGAGCCCAGGACGACCGCGGACGAGATGTAGAGCCCGCGCTGGGCGCTACCGGTAGTCCCCGTGGGAGCGACGGTCATGGCTCAGCCCGAGCTGCGGGCCCGGACGGTGTGAACCACTTCGGCCGAGATCGCGACCGGCTTCTCGCGCGGCCGGAGGTTCTCGAGGATGAACGCAAGCCCGACGAACGCGAGCATCACGGTCAGGAAGACGACGATCGGGATCGTCTTCGAGCGTCCCTCGAGCATCACGGTGGTCGCGAGCGACGGGTGTCGCACCTCGCTCAGCACGACGCGCTGCTCGGCAGGAATGCCGCCGCGGCCCTGCTCGGCCTCGAGGTACTCCTGGAACGCGGCGCTTGCGCGCTGGGCGACGACGACCGCCTTCTCGGGCGTCGTCGAGAGCCCGCGCACGGCGACCATCGGCAGCGCCGCGTCGGAGCCGTTCGATGCGACGAGCGGAACCGCCTGGACAGCGCCGATGAGCGGGCCGTCCTCGAGGATGAGCTGCTTGACCGCGTCTCCGGTGACGAGCTCGGCGTAGACGTTCGCGAGCTCGATGAACCGCGACGACGGCGCGAACTCGGGCGTGAACGCCCCCGGCTCCTCCGAGTTCTTCGGCGGGACGTCCTGCTGGAACACGGCGCGGCCGAGCGGGAAGTCCGGCTCGGTGACGAGCACGGTCGCGACGCTCACCCACTGCTCGTTCTGCCGGTACTCGACGGTGCTGTTCTCCATGTCGATCCGGAAGACCGAGAGGAAGGCGAGCGCAGTCGCGACGAAGACGCCGAGGAGGACGAGCCACTTGAAGCGCCAGAGGACGCGGAAGAAGAGCGGAAGATCCATCAGTCGACGCCCTCCTGGCGGGCCGCCTGCATGGAGGCCGAGCGCAGGTAGAGCACGGCCGCCTCGGTGCGGTTCGCCACGCCGAGCTTGCGGTAGATCGCCGCGAGGTGGAACTTGACCGCGTGGATGCTCACGTGCAGCCGGCCGGCGATCTGGACGTTCGTGAGCCCGAGCGACGTCATCTCCAGCACCTCGACCTCACGGGCAGACAGAACCGCCCGGGGATCGGCTTGCTCGGTACGGCACAGGGAGTGGTTCCAACACTGGCTCCGATGCTAAAAGCGGCCCGGCCCTGGGGCTACGCCCCGATTGCCTAGCGTTTTCGGCCCCAGCTAGCCGTTCGGCTAGCGCGATCTGGCGTAATGCGGGATGGTCACGGCTTCCAGCGCGAACTAGTGTCGTGGCGTGGCCGAAATCAGCGCAGCGCGCCTACTCGAGACGCCCCCGGCGAGTCCCGTCGGCGCCGGGCATCCTGAGCTCCGAGCTCGAGGTCACGGCGGCGCGAAACGAGCTCGAAGCGGTTCCGTGGACGCGGCTCGACCCCGTTCCGGACTACTTCCTCGCCGTGGTCGGAACGAGGCCGGAGGTCATCCGCCCTCACATCGCCCGGCTGCCCGGAGACATCGTCTTCGCCGGGCGGCTCGAGAAGATTCCGCTGAGCGTGTCGGTCGGCTACCGCACCGTCTACAGCCCCAAGGTTCGCGCGATCACGCTGGTGCACGGCGGCGTGTCCGGCGTCGAGTCGGCCGGCCAGGCCGCCGAGCTACTCGCTTCCTTGCGGACGTCGCTGTCGAACGGCGACGCCGACGTCCTCTCGCTGCCGGCGCTTCGCGTCGGCTCGCCGCTCCACACCGCGGCGATCGCCGTTCCCTCGGCGCTGCGCGGCCGTTTCCGCCACCGGAGCACGCACTGGTCGCTGCAGCTGCCCGACTCCTACGACGAATTCATCAAGTCGCGCTCCAAGAAGACGCGCGAGAACGTCCGCGTCTACGGCAACCGGCTCCAGCGCGATCACGGCGACGGGCTCTCGCTGCGGGTCTACCGCGATCCGGCGGAGATGGACGAGCTCCTCGCCGAGATCGAGACGGTCGCAGCGCTGACGTACCAGCGCGGCCTCGGCGTGGCCGCCGCGGACACGGACGAGGACCGGATGCTCACGGAGCTCGCCTTCGAGCGCGGCTGGTACCGGGCCTGGGTCCTGTCGCTCGACGGCCGGCCGATCGCCTTCTGGTCCGGCGCCGGCTACGACCGCACCTTCCACGTCGGCACGCCGGGCTACGACCCCGCGTTCGCCGAGTACTCGATCGGCACCTACGTCCTCATGCGCGTGATCGAGGATCTCATCGCCGACCCCGAGATCGACGTCCTCGACTACGGCTTCGGCGAGTCCGAGTACAAGCGCCGCTTCGGCAGCGAGTCGTGGGAAGAGGAGGACGTGCTGGTGTTCGCGCCGACCTTCCGCGGCGTCCGGATCAACGCCACGCGGACGGCCGTTCTCGGCGCGGCGACCGGCGCCAAGGCGGTCGCGGCGAAGACCGGCATCGCGCCCTGGCTGAAGCGGCGCTGGCGCCGGCGGCTAACGGCGTCCTAGCCGCTCGGCTAGCCCCTCTCCGCAGGGCCGGTTTTCCAGTTCTGGTCTGTATTTGCGGCCCTTTCGCTCGTACCCTCGGTGCTGCGTGAATCACTTGCACGCAAACGGGATCTGGAGGAACTGCGGCCGATGAGCACCGGTGTCGATCACGTCCTTCCGGCAACACGGACGGCGCCCCGGCGGGGCCGTCTCGGACACGGCCGGACCTGGATCCTCGCGAGCGGCGATCTGCTCGCCCTGACGGTCGCGTACGTGCTCACCTACGTCGCCGCGGACATGCTCGGCCCGCTGCCGCCGGTGTCCGCGCCGTCGTGGTTCCTGACGCTCCTCGTGCTGAGCGCCGTGCCGATCTGGCTCGCGATCTTCACCGGCTACGGGCTCTACGAGGCCGACGCGCTGCAGATCTCGGTCTCGAGCTTCGACGAGGTGCGCAGCATCTTCCACGCGATGCTCGCCGGGTCGCTCGCGTACCTGATCCTCTCGCAGGGCGTCCGCTTTCTCTTCGACTGGTGGGTCTACACGGCCGTGGAGGCGGCGCTGTTCATCAGCGCCTCGCTCGTCCTCGTGCCGGTGCTGCGCGGCTCGATCCGCTCCTGGGTCTTCCCGCGCGTCATGGAGCGCCGCCGCACGCTGATCGTGGGCGGCGGCGAGGAAGCGCTGCTCGTCCACCGCAAGCTCGGCGCGCATCCCGAGTACGGCCTCGAGGTCGTCGGGTTCCTCGCGGCCGAAGAGGACGACGTCCCGGGCCCCGTGCTCGGCGCGTCAGGGGACGTCGCGCGGCTCGTCGACGAGCTCGAGATCGACCGCGTGATCATCGCGACGTCGATCGACGGCCACGAGCAGATGCTCGACCTGCTGCGCTCGGTTCGCAGGCACGACGTCCAGATCTCCATCGTCCCGCGCTACTTCGAGATCTTCACCTCGCAGGCGACCTTCGACGACATCGAGGGCATGCCGGTCGTGACGCTGCCGCCGCTTCGGCTGGGCCGCAGCTCCCGCGTCCTCAAGCGCTCGTTCGACGTCTGCGCGGCCGGCGCCGCGCTGATCGTCCTGGCGCCCGCTCCTGGCCGCGGTGGCGGTCGTCATCAAGCTCGACAGCCCCGGCCCGGCGCTCTACCGCCAGAAGCGGCGGGGCCGCAACGGCTCGACGTTCGAGATCGTCAAGTTCCGGTCGATGTACACCGGCGCCGAGGCCAAGCGCGCCGAGGTGCTTCACCTGAACGAGGTGGACGGGCCGCTCTTCAAGATCAAGGGCGAGGATCCGCGCGTGACCAGAGTGGGCGCGTTCATCCGCAAGACGAGCATCGACGAGTTCCCGCAGTTCTGGAACGTGCTCCGCGGCGACATGAGCCTCGTCGGTCCGCGGCCGTTCGTCGTCTACGAGGCCGACCAGATCACCGGCTGGGCGCAGCCGCCGGCTCGACATGACCCCGGGGATCACGGGCCTCTGGCAGGTGCTCGGCCGCAACGACATGCCGTTCGACGAGATGACGAAGCTCGACTACGTCTACGTCACGAACTGGTCGCTCTGGTGGGACCTGAAGATCCTGTGCCAGACGATCCCGGTCGTGCTCGGCAAGCGCGGCGCGTACTAGCTCGTTCGCAAGCGGTCAGGACGCCGGCAGGTAGGTGATGAGGACGACGCCGGAGTCGAACCGCTTCACGTCCTCGAGCTCCATGCGGATGGTTCCCCGGTCGCCGAGCACGTGGACGTTTCCCTTGCCCCAGACGAGCGGGTTCAGGTAGATCTCGAACTCGTCGATCAGGCCCTTCTCGGCGAGGGCGTACGCGAGCTCGCCGCTCCCGTGCATGAACAGGTCGCCGTCGACCTCGTCCTTCAGCTTCGGGATCGAGTCCTCGAGGTCGCCCTCGAGAAGGGTCGAATTCCACTCGAGATCTCCGGAGAGCGAGTTGGACGCGACGTACTTCCGCATCGCGTTGACCATGTCCGCCCACTTGCCCGTCTCGTTCGGCCAGTAGCCCGCCAGCCCCTCCCAGGTCTTGCGGCCCAGCACCATCCCGCCGGATCTCGCCTGGCGCTCGAACGAGTAGACGCCGTGGTCTCCGTCCGGCTGCACCCACTCGCCGACCGGATCGATGACGCCGTCGACGGTGGCCTGCGTGGTCGCGATCAGCTTTCCCATTCGCTTCTCCTTTGGTCGGTGGAGCTCTCTCTGAGCACCCTCTACCCGAGGAGTCGAGTCGAACCCATCGGTCCGAGCCTCAGCCGATCCGCTCCGCCAGCTCGACGATGATCCCCTCCGGGCCGCGGACGTAGCAGACCCGGTAGAAGTCTTCGTAGTTCACCACGTCGCCGACGAGCTCACCGCCGCGGGCCTGCACGGTCGCGACGGCGGCGTCGACGTCGTCCACCTGGAATGTGACGTGGCGAATGCCCAGGGCATTCGGCGGCGCGTGCGCGTCGCCGCCGGTGGCCGACGGGGAGAGGAACTTCACCAGCTCGAGCTTTGCGTGGCCGTCCGGCGTCTGGAGCATCGCGATGTCCGACCGAACGCCCTCGAGCCCGACCACGCGGTCGACCGACTCGCCCTCGACCTGCGCCTCGCCCTCCAGCTCGAGTCCGAGCGCGACGAAGAACTCGACCGCGGCCGCGAGGTCGTCGACGTTGATGCCGACGTGGTCCATGCGCTGGATCGCCATGCGCTCGACTGTAGCGAGCTAAGGGCGCACGGTCTGCCACAGCGCCAGCACGACGCCCTGATCTCCCGGTGCGCACGCGGCCGCGAACGCTCCGCGCCCACGGCACGTCAGCGACCCGGTCGCACTGCCTGCATCTGCGCCCCGTGACGTCGCATGGTCCACACGCCCGTTCGCGACGCCATCGCCATCGTGCTTTCCCGCCCGAAGTGCATCCGTCGACGCTGCGATCACGGCGTCAGACGGCGGTCGAGGCCTCGAGTGATGCTCGTGAGCGAGTCGCAACGGCGTCCGCGGCCAGGCGCGTTCACTTCGCTCGGGCTCGACCTCAGGCATCGCGATCATCACGCGTAGGTTCTCCATGGAGCGGCGTGCCCAGGGCCGCGGCAGCAGTGGAGCGAACGAGCATGTCCTGGAGTCGAGTAGAGCCTCGAGCTGCGGAATCGCTTCGACAAGTCCCCAGCTGACCAAAGACCAGGACTGCTCCGACCTGGTACCTCGGGTCGTCTTCGGGCGACGCGTCAAAGGCGTCGAGAAGCGCCGGAACTCCGTCTCCTACCTCTGACCTCGACCAGCGCCTTCAGTCGCGGTGAAATCGGTTCGAAATGGGTGTCCGACACCCTTTCGTGTCAAGGGCAGTTCGCACCAAGAGTGAGACAATCGTCCCACAGCCGTCCTAGCTGGGCACGTCCCGCCAGCCGCGGTCGGACTACTAGCCGTACGTAGCCGAGTATCCGCCGTCCACCGCGGGGAACAGCGCGTACTCGATGCCCTTGATCGTCGCCGTGGTGTAGGCGACGGGGCTTCCGCCTCGGGTCAGCGCGGTCAGCGTGCCGCCGGCCGAGTGCGTCGGGAGCATCGCCTGGAGGCCGTTGGCGCCGGCGTCGGCGTCGATCGTGAACGTCAGCGTCCCCGCGTTCCACGCGACTGCCCGGAAGGCCGAGGCCTCGCGGCCGTCGAGCCAGGTCAGGAGCTGCTTGGCGGAGATGACCGGCACCGAGCGGGCCTGGGCCGAGGCGACGATCCCCTCGGAGCCCGCGTGCTCGGCGTGGTCGGTGTGCATGTTGGCCGTGAAGATCCCGTAGTAGCCCTCGGGCCCGAGCGCCTTGTCGAGGAGCGCGTCCACCGTGGACGGGTAGGACTGGCCGGACTCGTCGGTCATCTGCGTGGCCGCCTGGAAGACGTCGATGGGCGTCCCGTCGAGGTCGGCGAAGCGCATCGGCATGCCCGAGCCGGTCATGAAGCCGGGCTTGGAGCCGATCCAGGAGCCGGGGTAGTGGTAGTAGTTCGTGTCCAGCCGGATTCCGTCTGCGAGCTCGACCTTCGGCTGCGTGGCCCAGTCGCTCCAGGCGACGCAGTGCGTGCGGCTCGAGACCGGAGCCGGCGTGCCCGGGTAGCGCTCGCCGAAGGTCTTCAGCTGCGCCGAGTAGTCGGCGGCGAGCGAGGACGGCGTCCAGTTCTGGCAGTTGCTCGAGATGTGGACGGCCACCTCGAAGCCCTGCGCGACGTAGGCGAGCGACTGCGCCTCGGTCAGCGGGCTCACCGGGTAGATGTACGAGGTCGCGCGCACGCACTCCCATTCGACGACGGAGCAGCCGGCCGGGCTGAGGGCGAGGTAGCGGTCGAAGCGGCCCGAGGTGCCGCCGAGGGCGTGGTCGTCGCCCGTCATCACGACCGCCGCCTTCTCGCCGCGCGGCAGGAACCAGAAGCGCGGGATCGGCCCGCGGTCGGAGGCAATGTCCTCGATCAGGTTCACGAAGAGGCGCTGCTGCTCGTCGGCCTGCGGGATCGCGATGCGGGTCGTGTCGACCCAGTCGGTCTGGTCGTCGCCGAGGGCGCCGCCGAAGAAGAGGTCGTCCGGGCGGATCGGCAGCACGCCGTCGCGCTCCTGGCCGATCCAGGCCGGGTTGCCCTGGCGCGTGAGCACGATCGAGCGCGAGAGGTCGTACGTGAACGCCGCCGCCTGGCCGCCGTTCGCCCCGACGGCGTTGATCGTCAGCGCCGGGTTCGGCGTGGGCGTCGCGGCGCCGGAGTACAGGGTCGCGACCGTCCGGGCGCTCGAGGTGACGTAGCGGTCGGCCGTTCCGTGGAACTGGATCGTCTGGTTCACGATCCCGGCGCCCGGCGCGCTGGACGTGTCCGTGAGGACGTATCCGTCGCGGACGGTGCCGCCGGCGTCGTTCAGGCCCAGGAGCGGCATCAGGCGCTTGTCCGGGCGGAACGCGACCAGGTTGCCGCCGCCGAGGACCCACGAGGTCAGCATCTGCGTCTGCGCGTCGGTCAGCTGCGTCTCGCCGAGCACGACGACGTCGAAGGAGGACAGCAGTCCGCTGGTGACGAGCGGCAGGCCGATCGTCGTGAACGGGAGCCCTTCGGCCTTCAGGATCTCGCCCGCGTAGGCGCCGTACGGATTCGTCGGCGTCTCGACGACCAGGATCGGTGGCGGCGTGGCCTCGGTCGTGAACGTCCAGATCTTCGAGGACGCGAGCGCGTTCCCGGCGAGGTCCCGCACCCGGGTCCCGCTCGAGCCGCCGGCGACCGTCGCCGTGTACGTCGTCCCGTAGAGGAGCGCGCTCGAGACCGTGAGCGTGGCCGTTCCGCTCAGCTGGTCGTAGGTCACCGTCGCGGGCACGGCGCCGCCGGGGCCGTCCACACGGAAGGTCGTCGCCGTCACGGTGGTCGGATCGATCGCCTCGTTGAAGCGGACCTTGAGCGTCGCGCCGACGTTCACGCCGGTCGCAGAGGCCGCGGGAGTCGTCGAGAGCACCGCAGGCGGCTTCGTGTCGGTGGCCACCCGCGTCGCCATGTCGTTCTGGATCTCGCCCTGGGTGAGCGTTCGGCTGTAGATCCGCACCTCGTCCACGCGGCCCTCGAACCACTCGGGCCAGATCGTGTTGCCGCCGATCCGCAGCATCCCGCTCGAGGCCGTCAGCGGGCCGGTCATCGGCTCCGAGGCGGCCAGCGTTCCGTTGACGTAGAGGCGCAGCACGTTGCCGTCGTAGGTCGACGCCAGGTGCGTCCAGGCTCCGGCCGGGATGCCGGCCGTGCCGCGCACGTCGTTCTCGGAACCGGCGACGAACACGCTCGACGCGGGGATCGCGCCCGAGGAGCTCGCGTAGAGCGAGTAGACGACGTTCGAGGGCTGCTCCTTGAAGAGCACGGTCTGCCACGCGTCGTCGATCGTGGTGGGCAGCACCCATGCCTCGAGGGTCATCGCGTTCGTGAGGTCGAGGGAGTTCGAGTCGGCGACGTTGACGAGCGCGGAGCCGTCGAACGTGGCGGCCGAGCCGAAGCGGCCGACGCCCCAGCCGGCGCCCTGGAACGTGCCGGTGTTCCCGCGGCCCGCGTCGTCCGTGGCCGTCGAGCCGGAGGCCTCGTCGAACGAGTACGCCGCCTGGAGGCCCTGGACCGACGTGGCCGGTGTTGTTGACGAACACGAAGACGAGGCTCGAGGTCGTGGCGTTGCCCGAGTTGTCGGTCGCGACCGCGCGGATCAGGTGGAGGCCGTTCGAGACGGAGCGCGAGTCCCAGAGGAACGAGAACGGCTGGCTCGTGATCTCGGTGCCGACCGGCGTGCCGTCGATCGTGAAGCGCACGTTCCGTATCCCTCCGGCGTCGCTCGCCGAGGCGAGGAGCGTGACCGTGTTCGCGATCGTGGAGCCGCGACGCCGGCTGGGAGACCGAGACGGTCGGGGGCGTCGTGTCGCAGGCGGTCGTCGACGCGTTCAGGGTCGAGCGCGCGAGACGTGTTGCCGGAGCTGTCGTAGGCCTCGACGGCGATCTGGTAGGACGTCGCGCAGTTGAGGCCGTCCAACGTGTACTCGGTCGCCGTGGTCACGACGGCCAGCGAGCCGTTGCGATACACCCGGTAGCCGGAGACGCGCACGTTGTCGGTCGAGGGCTCCCAGGAGGTCGTGATCGTGGACGTCGTCCTCCCGAGGGTCGTGAACGAGTCGGGCTGGCTCGGCGCCTGGTGGTCGGGAGGCGCCACGCCGGTGGCCATGTCGGCCTGGATCTCCTCGACGGAGAGCGCGCGGTCGTAGATGCGGACCTCGTCGATCGCGCCGTCGAAGAACCCGGCGGGCGATGCGCCGTAGGCGCCGAGACGCCAGGCGTTCGAGTTGCCCACGTTGCCGGTGAAGGGCTTGCTCGCGGTCTGGACACCGTCGAGGAAGAAGCGGGCCACGGCGCCGTCGTAGGTCGCGGCGACGTGCTGCCACTGGCCGACCGCAGGACTCTGTCCGGCGTCGAGGTAGTCGCCGACGGTGCCCTTGTTGAGCGTCAGGCGGTAGCGGCCCGCGACGTGGTCGACCCAGATCATCGGTCCGCCGTCGTCGCCGGGCGCCCAGGTGCCCATGACGGCGGCGTCCGTCTTCTCGCCGCGCTTCTTGACCCACGCCTCGTAGGTGAAACCGGTCTTGTAGAACGTCCCGAGGGCGGGCAGGTCGACGCGGTCGCTCGTCCCGTTCAGCGAAATGGCGGTGTTCGTCTGGCCGCTCTCCGTCCACGTCCCGCCCGCGAGCGTGGCCGTGTGGCCATGGCCGGAGACGTCGAGCGCGAGCGTGCCGGCCGACTCGTCGAGCGCGTACGCGGCGACGAGGCCCGGCGGCGGCGTCGCGGAGTTGTCGACCGTGACCGAGACCGGCGCCGACGCGGTCGAGTTGCCGGACGGGTCGCGCGCGACCGCGGTGACGATGTGCGGGCCCGGAACGCTCGCGTGGGTGTTCCAGGTCGACGACGAACGGTGCGCTCGTGTCCTCCGGGCCGATCGGCTCGTCGTCGACGAGGAACTGGACGCCCGTGACCGCGTCGTTGTCCACGGCGACCGCGGCGACCGTCGCGTTGCCGGAGACGGTGGCGCCCCCGATCGGCATGGTCACGCTCACCGTCGGCGGGCTGCCGTCGCACGGCTTCGTGTCGGCGGTCGCGGTCGAGCGGGCGGACGCGTTGCCCGCCTCGTCGAACGCCTCGACGCCGAGCGTGTAGCCCGTGCTGCAGGCAAGGCCGGTGAACGTGAACGCCGTGTCGGTGGTCGTCCCGACGCTCGTCCCGTTGCGGAAGAGCCGGTAGCCGGCGACGCCGACGTTGTCGGTGGACGGATCCCAGTCGACCGAGACGGAGGTCGCGGCCGTGCCGGTGGAGACGAAGTGCGCCGGCCCCGTCGGCGGAGAGGTGTCGGGCGGGCCGACGCTCCGCACCATGTCGGAAGCGATCTCCGCGGCTCCGAGCGCCCGGTCGTAGATCCGGATCTCGTCGAGGTCGCCCGGGAAGAAGCCGGACGGCCCGGGTCCGTAGGCGCCGATGCGCCAGACGTTCGAGTCGCCCGCGTTCCCGGCGAAGACCCGGCTCGCGACCTCGACGCCGCCGACGTAGAAGCGCGCGACCAGGCCGTCGAACGTGGCCGCCACGTGCTGCCAGGATCCGACCGTGGGCGCCCGGCCCGAGTCGAGGTAGTTCCCGAAGCCCTTGTTCAGGGTCAGGTGGTAGCGCCCCGAGACGTGGTCGACCCAGATCATCGGGCCGCCGTCGTCGGCGCCGCTCCAGCTTCCGAGGATCGGCCACATCGGATGCGGCCGACCGCGGCTTGACCCAGGCCTCGTACGTGAAGCCCGTCTTGTAGAAGGTGCCGAGCGCCGGAACGTCGACCCGCTCGCCCGAGCCGCTGAACGAGAGCGCCGAGCCGAAGCGCCCGGCCGTCCAGGCCGCTCCGACCACGGTCGCCATCCGGTCGTGGCCGGAGACGTCCATCGCGGTGGCGCCGCCCGCGTCGTCGAAGGGGTACGCGGCCACGAGACCCGTCGGCTGCTGCGGATTGCACGCGGCCGTCTGGCTCGAGAGCGTCGTACGCGCGGAAGCGTTCCCGCCCGCGTCGAGCGCCTCGACGCCGAACGAGTAGGGCGTGCCGCAGGCGAGGCCGGTGAAGGTGTAGGTCGTCCCGGGAACCACCGCGACCGAGACGCCGGCGCGGAAGACGCGGTAGCCGGTGACGCCGACGTTGTCCGTGGACGGCTGCCAGGACGTCGCGATCTCGGATCCGGTCGAGCTCGTCTGCACGAAGTTCGCCGGCGCGCTCGGAGGCGTTCCGTCCGGGTCGGCGACCGGCGCGGCCATGTCCGTCTGGATCTCCGTCGCCGAGAGCGCGTGGTCGTAGACCCGCACCTCGTCGATCGCGCCGTCGTAGAAGCCTCCCGGCCCCGGCCCGTACGCGCCGACGCGCCAGGTGTTCGAGTCCCCGACGTTGCCGATGAATGCCTTGCTCGCCGTCAGGACGCCGTCCACGTAGAAGCGCGCCACGTCGCCGTCGTAGGTCGCGGCGAGGTGCTGCCACTGCCCGGCGACCGGAGCCTGGCCCGAGTCGAGGTAGTCGGCGACCGCGCCCTTGTTGAGCGTCAGGCGGTAGCGGCCCGCGAGGTGGTCGACCCAGATCATCGGGCCGCCGTCGTCGCCGCCGACCCAGCTTCCCAGGACGGTCACGTCGGTCGCGGCCACGCGCGGCTTCACCCAGGCCTCGAGCGTGAATCCCGCCTTGTAGAACGTCCCGAGTCCCGGAAGGTCGACGCGCGCCGACGAGCCGTTCAGCGAGGCGGCCGACCCGAAGCGCCCCGCGGTCCTCGTCGCACTCCCTGCGAACGTGCCGTCCTTCGCGTTGCCGGAGGAGTCGATCGCCGTCGTGCCGGAGCTCTCGTCGAACGCGTACGCGGCGATGAGCCCGGGTGCGGGTGCGCCGGCGGCCGCGCCGCTCAGTGCAACGAGACAGCCGGCGAGTAGCAGCGCGGCCGAGCAGTTCCGCACCGAGAAGCGGCGCCGGAGAGCTCCTTGAGGACGACGGTCGCATCCACTAGCCCCCGTAGACCGCCGCGTGGACGCCGGACACCGCCGTGAAGGCCGCGTACTCGACGCCCTTGACCACCCGGGTCGTGAAGAACACGGGGGATCCGCCGCGCGAAAGCGCCGACAGCCGGCCGTTCGGGCCGTCCATCGGCAGCATCGCCTCGAGTCCGTTCGATCCGGACCCGGTGACGATGCGGAACGTCAACGTGTTCCCGCTCCAGGTGAACTCCTTGAACGACGAGGCGTTTCGCCCCTCCGTCCAGTCGAGCGCCTGCTTCGCGGTGATCACGGGGACGCTTCGCGCGAGCGCCGAGGTGATGATCGACTCGCTGCCGGGCGAGTCGACGAGATCTGTGTGCATGTTCGCGGTGAATACGCCGTAGTAGCCCTCGGCTCCGACCGCCTTGTCGAGGAGCGCGTTCACCGTCGACGGATACGTCTGGTCGGACTCGTCCGTCATGAACGTGTGCGCCTGGTAGGCGTCCAGCATCGTCCCGTCGAGGTCGGCGAAGCGCTGAATGAGCCCAGAGCCCGTCATGAAGCCGGGATTGCCGGCGATCCACGGGCCGTAGTGGTAGTAGTTCGTGTCGAGCCGCATGCCGAAGTTCAGCATCGTCTTGGGCTGCGTCGACCAGTCGCTCCACGCCACGCAATGGGTGCGCTCGGTGAGGGGCGCCGGAACGCTCGTGTACTTGGTCGAGAACGCGGCGAGCTGGATGGTGTAGTACGCGTTCAGCTCGGCGGGCGTCCAGTTGCCGCACGGGCCGCCGGCCGTGTTCACGTGCAGCGCGACCTCGAAGCCGTTGGCGACGTAGGACGAGGCCTGCGCGTTCGTGAGCGGGCTGTTCGCGTAGACGTAGGACGTGCCGCGGATGCACTCCCAGTTCGCGACCGAGCAGCCGGCCGGGCTGAGCGCTGAGTAGTGGTCGAAGCGCCCGGCGGTGCCGCCGACGGCGTGGTCGTCGCCCGTCATGACCACCGCGGCCTTCTCGCCGCGCGGGAGGTACCAGAAGCGCGGCATCGGCTTGCGGTCGCGGGCCATGCTCGTGATCAGGTTCGCGAGGAGCCGCTGCTGCTCGTCCGCCTGCGGGATCGCGATCTTCGAGACGTCGAGCCAGTTCGGCTGCGGGTCGCCCGCGGCCCCGCCGTAGAAGAGGTCGTCGGGCCGGATCGGCAGGATCCCGTCGCGCTCCTGGCCCGCCCACGCCGGGTTCCCCTGGCGCGTGTAGACGACCGAGCGGGCGAGGTCGTACGTGAACGCCGCCGCCTGGCCGCCGCTCGAGCCGACCGAGCGCAGCGTGACCGCGGGGTTCACCGTCGACGTGGTCGCGTTGGAGTAGAGCGTCGCCACCGACGTCGCGCCGTTCAGGAGGTAGCGGTCGGCCGTCCCGTGGAACTGCATCGTCTGGCCGACGATCCCGGCGCCGGGCCCGGAGCCCGTGTTCACGAGCATGTACGCGTTCGCGAGCGTCGTCCCCGCGTCGGTCAGGCCGAGCAGGCCGGCGAGCTGCTTGTCGGGCCGCAAGGCGACAAGGTTCCCGCCGGCCGTCACCCAGCCGGTGATCGCCGTGACTGCGGAGCCGCTCAGGCCGGCGTTTCCGAGCACGACGACATCGAAGTAGTTGAGGAGCGCGGGCGAGATGAGCGACGCGTCGACGGTCGTGAACTCGTTCAGGCCCTCGCCGCGGAGGATCTCGCCGGTGTAGGAGCTGAACTTGTCCGCGTTCGACGTGACGAGCAGGATCGGCGGCGGGCCCGCCTCGAGCGTGAACGACCAGGTCACGTTCGCCGGAAGGAAGTTGCCGCTCATGTCGCGCGCCCGGTTTCCGCTCGCGCCGCCCTTCACGGTGGCCGTGTACGTCGTCCCGTAGAGGAGGCCGGTCGTCGGCGTGAGCGTCGCCCTGGCCGCGAGCGCGTCATAGGTGACCGTCGCCGGGACGAGCGTGCCGCCGCTGTCGCGCAGCTCGAAGGTCGAGCCGGTGATCGACGTGGGATCCATCGCCTCGTTGAAGGTGGCCGTCGCGACCGTTGCGACCGGGAGACCCGTGGCGCCGTTCGCGGGCGTGGTCGAGGCGACGGAAGGCGGCGTGGTGTCGCGGGCAACGGCGACGAGCGAGTCGTTCTGGATCTCGGTCGGCCGTCAGCGCCCGGTTGTAGACGCGGATCTCGTCGATCCGTCCCTGGAAGAACTCGGGCCAGATGTTGTTCCCGCCGATGCGCAGCACGCCCGTCGAGGTCGTGATCGCGCCGGTCTGGGGCGTGACGCCGACCTGCGCGCCGTTCACGAAGATCCGGATGTTCGCGCCGTCGTAGGTGGCCGCGAGGTGCGTCCACGTGTTCACCGGGAGCGCCGCGGAGCCGTTCACGTTCCGGTCGGAGCCGCCGACGAACACCTGCGCGTTCGGCCGCTGTGCGGTCGTGTTCGCGTACATGCCGTAGGCGAGGTTCCCCGGCTGCTCCTTGAAGAGGATCGTCTTCCAGTCGGTGCCGAGCGCGGTCGGGTAGATCCACGCCTCGAGCGTCATCGCGCTGGTCAGGTCGAGCGTCGCCGAGTCGGGGACGGTGACCCAGCTCGAGGTGCCGTTGAAGCTGAGCGCGTTGCCGAAGCGTCCGGGCACCCAGGTCGTCCCGCTCGCCGTCCCGGTGTTGTTGTTGCCCGCGGCGTCGGCTGCGCTCGTCCCCGAGCCCTCGTCGAAGCCGTAGCCCGCGACGAGCCCGGGCGGCGGCGCGGCCGTGTTGTCGACGGTCACGATGATCGGCGCCGACGTCGTCTGGTTGCCGGAGGCGTCGCGCGCGACCGCGGAGAGCTGGTGCGAGCCGTTCGTCGTCGTCCGCGTGTCCCAGGCGAAGGAGAACGGCGCGGACGTGTCCTCGCTCCCGAGGTTGGCGCCGTCGAGCTTGAACTGGACTCCCGCGACCGCGACGTTGTCGCTCGCGCTCGCCGCGACGTTGGTGGTGCCTGCGACGGTCGCTCCGTTGGCCGGCGCGGACATCGACACGGTCGGCGCGGTCGTGTCCGCGGTCGCCGTGCCGCTCGCCTCGTTCGAGGCGCCGCTGACGTTGCCGGCCGCGTCCTGCGCGGTCACGCGGTAGTAGTAGGTGCCCGCGGTGAGCCCGGCGTCGGCGTAGCTCGTCCCGGTCGGCTGCGCGATCCGGTTCCCCGCGGTGGGCGTGAAGCCGGGCGTCGTGCCGCGGTGGACGTTGTAGAGCGCGACGCCGATGTCGTCGGTCGAGGCCGTCCAGTTGAGCGTGACCGTACCGATCGACCCGACCGCGCCGAGGCTGGCCGGCGCGGTCGGTGCCGATGTGTCCGGCGTGCTGATGCTCGCCGACATGTCGGCCTGGATCTCGGTCGAGGTGAGCGCCCGGTTGTAGATCCTCACCTCGTCGATCAGGCCCTGGAACCACTCAGCCCACACGTTGTTGCCGCCGATCCGCAGCACTCCGGTCGACGTGGAGATGGCGCCCGTCTGCGCGATCGCAGCGGCCTGCGTCCCGTTCACGAAGAGCCGGATGTTCGCGCCGTCGTAGGTGGCGGCGAGGTGCGTCCACGTGTTGATCGCGACCGGCGCCGTGCCGTTCAGGTTGCGATCGGAGCCGCCGACGAAGACCTGCGCGTTCGGCCTCGAGGCGCTCGTGTTCGCGTAGAGGCCGTAGGTCAGGTTCCCGGCCTGCTCCTTGAACATGACCGTGCGCCAGCCGGTGTTGGACGACGGGTTGACCCAGGCCTCCATCGTCACGCCGGCGGTCGGGTTCAGGCTCGCCGCGTTGGGGACGCTGACCCAGGCGTTGGAGCCGTTGAAGTTGAGCGCGCTGCCGTACTTGCCCGCGGCCGTCCAGGTCGCGTTCGCGATCGTGCCGTTGTTGCCGCCGCCGGACGAGTCGCCGGCCGTTGAGCCGCTCCCCTCGTCGAATGCGTACGCAGCGATGAGGCCCGGCGCCTGCAGGGTCACGACCGCGCTCACCTGGGCCGACGCGGCGCTGATGTTCCCCGCGGCGTCCTCGGCGGTGACGCGGTAGTAGTAGGTCGCCGGCGCGAGCGGGCTGTCCGTGAAGGAACGTCCCGGTCGGCTGGGCGACGCGGTTGGCCGCGCTCGGCGTGAAGCCGTTCGTGGTCGAGCGGTGGACGTTGTAGCGCAGGACGCCCACGTTGTCGGTCGACGCCGTCCACGTGAGCGAGACCGAGTTCGTGCCGCCGACTGCGCCCGGCGAGCCGGGGACGGAAGGCGCGGTGATGTCGCCGGTGACGACGCCCGTCGCCTGCGCGGACGCGACGCTGATGTTCCCCGCGGCGTCCTCGGCGGTGACGCGGTAGTAGTACGTCCCCGGGCCGAGCGGGCTGTCCGAGAAGGACGTCCCGGTCGGCTGGCCGATCCGGTTCGCCGCGCTCGGCGTGAAGCCGTTCGTGGTCGAGCGATGGAGGTTGTAGCGAACGACGCCCACGTTGTCGGTCGAGGCCGTCCACGAGACCGAGACGGAGCTCAGGGAGCCCGTCGCGACCAGGTTGGCCGGCTGCGTCGGCGGCGAGACGTCGCCGGTCACGACCGCGCTCGCCTCGGCGGAGGCGGCGCTGATGTTCCCCGCGGCGTCCTCGGCGGTGACGCGGTAGTAGTAGGTGCCGGCCGTGAGCGGGCTGTCCGTCAGCCCCGTTCCTGAAGGTTGTGCGATCCGGTTGCCGGCGCTCGGGGTGAAGCCCGGCGTCGTCGAGCGGTGCACGTTGTAGCGGAGCACGGCCACGTTGTCGGTCGAGCCCGACCAGGCCAGGGCGATCGAGCTGATCGATCCGATCGCCGAGAGATTCGAGGGCGCGGTCGGCGGCGTGACATCCCCGGTCACGACCGCACCCTGCTCCGCGGACGCCGGGCTCAGGTTCCCGGCCGCGTCTTCTGCAATCACTCGGTAGTAGTAGGTCCCGGCCCCGAGACCCGTGTCCGTGAAGGACGCGCCGACGGGCTGCGCGATCCGGTTTCCGGCGGCGGGCGTGAACCCGGGCACCGTCGAGCGATGGACGTTGTAGCGGACGACGCCCACGTTGTCGGTGGAAGCCGTCCACGTGAGCGCGACCGAGCTCAGCGAGCCGTTCGCGACGAGGTTCGCGGGCTGCGTGGGCGGCGAGACGTCGCCGGTCACGACCGCGGTCGTCTCCGCGGAAGCTGCGCTCAGATTCCCAGCGGCGTCCTCGGCGGTGACGCGGTAGTAGTACGTCGCGGGCGAGAGCGGGCTGTCCGAGTAGGAGGGCGCCGACGGCTGCGCGATCCGGTTCGCCGCGCTCGGCGTGAAGCCGGCCGTGGTCGAGCGGTGCACGTTGTAGCGGACGACGCCCACGTTGTCGGTCGAGGGCGTCCACGCGAGCGCGACGGAGTTCAGGCCGATGGTCGGCGTGACGCCGGAAGGTGTCGTGGGCGGGCTCGTGTCCTGGTTGCCGATGCTCGTCGCCATGTCGGCCTGGATCTCGGCCGCGCTGAGCGCCCGGTTGTAGATCCGCACCTCGTCGATGAGGCCCTGGAACCACTCGGGCCAGACCGCGTTGCCGCCGATGTGGAGGACGCCCGTCCCGGTCGTGATCGCCCCGGTCTGGGCCACGGTCGCGGCCTGGGTGCCGTTCACGAAGATCCGGATGTTCGCGCCGTCGTACGTGGCCGCGAGGTGCGTCCACGTGTTCGCGGCGACCTGCGCGGTGCCGTTCACGTTGCGGTCGGTGCCGGCGACGAACACCTGCGCGTTCGGCCGGTTGGCGCTCGTGTTCGAGTAGATCCCGTAGGTCAGGTTGCCGGTCTGCTCCTTGAACATGACCGTCCGCCAGCCGTTCACCGCCGTCGGATTGACCCAGGCCTCCATCGTCACGCCCGCGGTCGGGTTCAGGCTGGTCGCGTTGGGGACGGTCACCCACGTGTTCGTCCCGTTGAACGAGATCGCTCCGCCGTAGCGGCCCGCGGCCGACCACGTGCCGTTGGCGAGCGTTCCGTTGTTGCCCGATCCGGACGCGTCCGCGACCGCGGTTCCGCTCCCGGCGTCGAAGCCGTACGCGGCGACGAGGCCCGCGGGCTGCGCGCTCACGACCGCGGTCGCCTGCGCCGAGGCGGCGCTCACGTTCCCCGCGGCGTCCTCCGCGGTGACGCGGTAGTAGTAGGTGCCCGGCGCGAGGCCCGAGTCGGCGTACGAGGCGCCGGTCGGCTGCGCGATCCGGTTCGCCACAGTTGGCGCGAAGCCGTTCACGGTCGAGCGATGGACGTTGTAGCGGGCAACGCCGACGTTGTCCGTGGAGGCCGTCCAGCCGAGCGTGGCGGTGCCCGAGCCCGGGGTCGCGGTCAGATTGGCAGGGGTCGTCGGAGCGGTCGTGTCGCCCGGTCACCGTCGCCGTCGCCTGGGAGCTCGCGGCGCTCAGGTTCCCGGCCGCGTCCTCGGCGGTGACGCGGTAGTAGTAGGTGCCCGCCGCGAGGCCCGTGTCCGTGAGCGAGGTGCCGGCCGGCTGGGCGATCCGGTTCGCCGCGCTCGGCGTGAAGCCGTTCGTGGTCGAGCGGTGGACGTTGTAGCGGACGACGCCCACGTTGTCGGTCGAGCCCGTCCACGCGAGGGCGACCGAGCTGAGCGAGCCGTTCGCGGTGAGACCCGAGGGGGCCGTCGGCGGTGACGTGTCGCCCGTGACGACGGCGCTCGCCTCGCTCGACGCGATGCTGATGTTGCCCGCGCCGTCCTCCGCGGTGACCCGGTAGTAGTAGGTGCCGGCCGAGAGCGGGCTGTCCGTGAACGCGGCGCTCGTCGGCTGGCCGACGCGGTTGGCGGCGCTCGGCGTGAAGCCCTGCGTGGTCGAGCGGTGGACGTTGTAGCGGACGACGCCCACGTCGTCGCTCGAGTTCGACCAGGCGAGCGCGACCGAGCTGACCGAGCCGATCGCCGCGAGGTTCGAAGGCTGGGTCGGAGGCCCGGTGTCCGGATTCACGACCGCCTTGTTCATGTCCGCCTGGATCTCCGCGCCGGTGAGGACGCGGCCGTAGACGCGCACCTCGTCGATCAGGCCGTCGAACCACTCGGACCAGATGTTGTTGCCGCCGATCCGCAGGGCGCCGGTCGAGTTCGGCATGTCGCCGACCGCGGCCTGCGTCGCCACCTGGATCCCGTTCACGTAGAGCCGCACGACCTCGCCGTCGTAGGTGGACGCGAGGTGCGACCACGTGTTGAGCGCGAGCCCGGTCGTCGCCTGCGCAGACGTCGGCGATCCGGCCGCGAAGACCTCGCTGAGCGGCGCCGCCGGAGAGCCCGTGCGGCTCGCGTACAGGTCGTAGACGAGGTTCCCGGCCTGCTCCTTCATGAGCACCGTGCGCCACGCCCCGGCGAGCGTGGCCGGCCGGACCCAGGCCTCGAGCGTCATCGAGCTCGTCAGGTCGAGGCTCGGCGCGTCCGGAATCGTCACCCACGCGTTCGATCCGTTGAAGGTGAGAGCGCTGCCGAAGCGGCCCGAGGCCGTCCGCGTGGCGTTCGTGAGCGTCCCGTTGTTCCCGGTGCCGGAGCTGTCCGTGATCGCGGATCCGCTCGGCTCCTCGAATCCGTAGGCGGCCACCGGGCCCGGAACCGAGACGTCGAAGTTGGCCGTGAAGGACGCCGGGTTCACACCGGCCGTGAGGCCGTGCGTCGCCGCGCCGCCGTCGGACCAGTTGAGGAACGTGTAGCCGTTGCCGCCGTGGGACTGCGGCGAGACGGCGCTCACCGTGTTCGACGAGCCGACGATGACCGTCCGCGTGAACGGCGCCACGGCCGACGTCCCGTTCACGGCGATCTCGAGGCCGGACGGGTTCGAGAGGAACGAGAGGTCGACCGTCTGCGGGTTGAGGCGGACGCTCGTCGTCGTGGACGCACCGTCCGCATCCGTGGCCGTGAGACGGAGCTCGAGGTGCGACGGGTACTCGTGGTCGGGCGTGTTGAACGAGCCGCTCGCGACGTTCGCGAAGGACTGGAGCGGATGCGCGTGGCAGTTCGAGGGGCAGTGGTTCATGACGAGCTCCCACGAGAGCGACGACGCCGGGAGGGCGCCGTCCTGCGGGTCGGTCGCCGAGCCCGAGAACGAGACGAGGTCGCCGACGCGCCAGGTGAGCGAGGCGCTCGGCGAGTTGATGACCGGCACCGGCGGCGCGTTGTTCCCCGCGTTCACGACGACCGCGCCGACCGAGGTCGCGCCCGGGCCGTCGGTCACGCGCAGCCGCACCGTGACCGTCTTCGTCTGCGTGTACGTGAAGGAGGGCTGCGCCGCCGTCGAGTCGCCGAACGTGCCGTCGCCGTTCAGATCCCAGGAGTACGTGAGCGCGCCGCCCTCGGGGTCGGAGGAGGTGCGCCCGTCGAAGTTCACGGTCAGCGGGATCGGCCCGCTCTGCGGGTTCGCGAGCGCGATCGCGGTCGGGGCCTGGTTGCCGGCGAAGTAGCGGATCCGGCGGACCGTGCCCTCGTCGAAGCCGGTGTAGAAGAGGTCGCCTCCGGGCCCGATCTCGAGATCCACGGGGCCGGCCGCGCCGGCGTCGAAGGTCGAGACGCGCGAGGGATCGGGCAGGCCGTTCGTGCCCGTCTTCATGACCCAGATGCAGCTGCGCGAGTAGTCGGCGAAGAAGAGCGCGCCGTTGTGATCCGGGTAGTTGCCGCCCGTGTAGAACGCGAGCCCGGAGACCGACGAGCTGCCGACCGGGCACGACTCGCCGGGCACGACCTTCGCTCCGTGGTCGTAGGTCAGGATCGGCGCGACGACGGCGCTCGACCCGGCCCCGTAGAGGTTCTCGCAGATGCTCAGGTTGGCCGCGTCGTAGCTCGCCTCGCGCTCGGGCCCCTCGTAACAGGGCCACCCGAAGTTGTCGACGACGGAGTCGATCGGGCTGCCGAGCCGGTCGACCTCCTCCCAGGTGTTCCAGCCGACGTCGCCGGCCCAGACCTCGCTCGTCCCGGGGCGCACGGTGATGCGGAACGGGTTGCGGAAGCCGTGGGCGATGATCCGCCGCGCGTTCGGGTCGGAGCTGAGGAAGAGCGGGTTGTCGGGGCGTCCGGCGCCGGTCGCCGGATCGACGCGCGCGATGGCGCCGTCCAGGGACAGCGGATCGGACATCGTGCGGACGTCCTGGCTGCGCAAGGCGCCGCCTTCCGCCGTCGGCGGGGTGAGCGTCGAGCCGGGCGCGCCCGGAGGATCGCCGCACGGATTCTTGGGGATCCCGGCCTGGCCGTAGTCCATGAAGTTGAAGCTCGCCCCGTCGCCGCCCGAGACGTAGAGCGCCCCGTCGGAGCCGAACTCGAGCGAGCCGACCGAGTGGCTCGGGTACTGCTGGCACCAGTCCTCGATCAGCACCTGCTCGGTTCCGGTCATCTGGTTTCCGAGCGCCTGGAGGCGGGAGAGCCGGCCCGAGACGACGCAGCCGTCGGTCGTGGGCCCGGGAGGCGTCGGGCAACCGTCCGACAGGACGCCCGGGACGCCCCAGCGCGGGGCGACGCCGCCGATGCTCGCGTCGTGCGTGTACAGGACGTACACCCACGGGTCGGCCGGGAAGTTCGGCGCGAGCGCCATGCCGAGGAGGCCGCGATCCCAGAAGTTGTGGGTCGTGACGTTCAGGTTCGCGAACGTGGTCGGCGTCGCGTCGTTCAGGTTGTCGTAGACCTTGATGATCCCGCTCTTCTCGGCGACGAAGACCCGCCCGTCGGCGGCGAAGCGCACCGCGGTCGGGTTCGTCAGGCCGCTGAAGACGACCGCGTCCTGGAAGCCGGCCGGCACGGTGCCCGCGTCGGCGGGCTGTGCGAAGGCGAACGAGAGGCCGAATGCGAGCGCGACAAGAGCCGCGGATTCAAGAATTCGCCGCCGGACCCCTGATGTTGAAAAAGCGACGTGCACGGCCTGAGAGGCGAGTCGGCTCGCCCGCAGCAATGATCCCGAGGAAGGCTTTTCCAGACAACGCCCGGAAGTAGAGGCTTTCCGCCTAGCCACAAGGCTGGAAGGGTGTTGACGAACGTTTTCGCGGGTGCCGTCAGACGGCAATCCGAGCGGTCGACGAACGGGGCTCGGGGACACCCGAAACGTCGTCGAACACGTCCGCGAGCCGGGCCGTCAAACGGGGCCGCTCGAAGGCCGCGAGGAGCTCCGCAGGAGCCTCCGGCAGGGCCTCTTTGCGCTGCATCTCGGCGGAGATGGCGTCCGCCATGCCGCCGACGTCCGCCGGACGGGTGAGCAGCGCCGCAGGCACCTCCGCAAGGAGGTCGCGCGCGTCGCCGTCGGGGACCGCGGCCAGCATCGGCCGCCGCGCCGCGAGGTACTCGTAGGTCTTTCCCGGGACGATCGTCGCCCGGACGCCCTCGGGCAGGTTCTGCATGGGCAGGAAGAGCAGGTCGGCCGACCGCAGCAGGCCGATCGTCTCCCCGTGCGAGAGGTAGCCGGGGGTGCGCACGACGCTCGAGCGCGCCTCGGCGAGGTCGGCGTCGGAGAGGACGCCCGCGAGGTGGACCTCGATTCGGTCCGCGAGCGACGGATCCGCGGCGATGAGCTCGTCGACCGCGCGGAGGAGGTAGACGTGCGAGCGCGTGCCGACGTCAACGCCGGGCGTCGCGCCGCCGAGCAGCCGCCGGGTCGCCTGCGCGAGCGTCCCGCGCGCGAGCTCCGTGTGGAGGTAGCCGGCGTGGACGATGCGGAAGGCGTCATCCGTCCGCTGCGGTGCGGGCCCGGCGAAATCGCTCGGGTCGAAGCCGTTCGGGATCGCGACCACGGGCGCGGTCACCTCGGGGAACGCACGCACCAGGCGCGCGGCCTCCTCCGTGTTCATGACGACCGCGGACGCCGATGCGAGCAGCTTGCGCATCCGGTGGAGCTCGCGCCGCCGGTGGAACCGGCTCGGGTAGACCTGCATCTCGTCGAGCGCCCACGGATCGCGGAGGTCGGCGACCCACGGCACGCCGAGCCGGGCCGCGACCCTGGCGGCGACGAAGCCGGACTCGAACGGCGACATCGACGCGTAGACCAGATCGGCGGTTTCCCCTTGGACAGCGGCCTCGGCGCCCTCCTCCCACCAGCGGAAGAAGTCGTCCTGGCGGCCGAGCCAGCGGTTGGCGCGGCCGCGAATCCGCCCGGCCGTCTCGGGCGGAGCGCCCTCGATCCGCCGGACGACCGTCCCCGCGGGCACCTCGGAGGCGAGCGACGTGTCGGCGGGAGTCCAGCGGCTCGCCTCCAGCCCGGGCCCGGTCACGACGACGGCCTCGTACCCGTGCTCGGGCAGGTAGCGCACGAACTTCACGGAGCGCTGAACCCCGGCGCCGCCGATCGGCGGGAAGTGGTAGGCGAGGAAGAGGACGCGCTTCACAGCGACGGTTCCGGGACGCGTCCGAATTCGCGGACGACCCGGGCGGGAACCCCGACGGCCACGGCGTGGTCGGGCACGTCGTCCCTGACGACCGCGTTGGCGCCGATGACCGCGCCGCGGCCGATGCGAACGCCGGGGCACACGACGACGTTCTGGCCCAGCCAGGCGCCGTCCCCGATCTCGATCGGCCGGATGTCGTTGACGCCCTGGTCGAGCACGGGCCGCGAAAGGTCTTCGAAGGCGTGCGCGTGGTCGGCGATGTAGACGTTGCGCGCGAGCAGCACCGAGCGCCCGAGGCGGACGTGGAGCGCTGCGGAGATGACGCACGTCCCGGCGATGTTCGTGCCGTCGCCGATCTCGAGCGCGACCTCGCCGCGCGGGTCGAGCGTCTGCAGGCAGGAGCCCGGGCCGACGAACACGTCGCGGCCGATCGCGATGCGGCCCTGGTTCTCGAGGCGGACCGGCGGCTCGAGCACGCTGCCCTTTCCGAACTCGGCGAAGCCCCCGGCCGCGAGCAGCGAGAACGACCGCCGCCAGGCGCGCCGCACGAACCACACGAGCGCCAGGAAACCGCGCCCGACGAGCCGTCTCGGAGTGCCCATGGAACGATGATAGGAACGGCGCGCGGCCCTGTCCGCTCCCCCTTCGTCGGTGATCCCGCTTCGGGCCTAGCCATCGGGCTAGCCGCGAGGGCTCACGTTCTGGCCCATCGAGGGTCGGAATCGAAGCCCTGGATCACTAGCGTACAAGCCATGTCGCGAGGCCTTGGACCAATGACGCGGACACGTCTCGCGTACGCCCTGGTGACCCCGGCCCGAAACGAGGCCGAGAACCTCCGGGCGCTCGCTCCGTGCGTGGCCGCGCAGACGGTGCTTCCCGCGGAGTGGGTGATCGTCGAGAACGGGTCGAGCGACGGCACCGCCGACTTCGCCGCCGAGCTGGCCGCGACTCACCCGTGGATCCACGTCATCCGGCGCGAGGAGGATCCCGAGGCCGTGCGCGGCGGGGCGATCGTCCGCGCGTTCGAGGCCGGCGTCGCCGCACTTACGGACAGCGCCGACATCGTGGTGAATCTCGACGCGGACGTCACCTTCGAGCCCGACTACTTCGAGCGGCTCCTCGAGCACTTCGACGAGAACGCGGCACTGGGCATCGCGAGCGGCAGCGCCTTCGAGCTCGAGAACGGCGAATGGCGGCAGCGGTATGCGACGCGGAAGACGGTCTGGGGCGCGACGCGGGCGTATCGCCGCGAATGCCTCGACGACGTCTCTCCCCTGGAGCAGCGCCTCGGCTGGGACGGCCTCGACGAGCTCGTCGCGACGGTGCGCGGCTGGGAGACGGAGACATTCCTCGACCTGCCCTTCCGCCATCACCGGCGCGTCGGCGCGCGCGATTCCCATGCGCGGGCCACCTGGATCGCCGAGGGAAAGCTCGCGCACTACATGCGCTACCGCCCCGGCTACCTGACGGCGCGCTCGTTCTACTGCGCCGTCCGCGACCGCCAGCCGGCCGCGCTCGGGCTCCTCTGGGGCTACGGCGCCGCGGCGATCGCGCGCGAACCGCACTGGGGCGACGACGAGGCGACCGAGTACCTGCGCAACCTCCAGCGCGCACGGGCGCTGCCGCTTCGGGCCCGCGAGGCCATGGGGAGACGGGCCTAGCCATGTGCGGAATCTGCGGCGTCGTCCAGGTCTCCGGCGAGCCCAGGCGCCTGCTCGCGCCGGGCGTCCTCGACCGAATGACCGACGCGGTCACGCACCGCGGCCCGAACGACCGCGGCACGTACGAGGCCGACGGCGTCGCCCTCGGCGTGCGGCGCCTCTCGATCGTCGACGTCGCCGGCGGCCACCAGCCCGTCACGAACGAGGACGGGCGGGTCGTGGCCGTGCAGAACGGCGAGCTCTACAACCACGTCGACCTGCGCCGCGAGCTCGAGCGCGAGGGCCACCGCTTCCGCAGCGGCTGCGACACCGACATCCTCCCCCACCTCTACGAGTCCTCCGGGCCCGCGTTCGAGGAGCGCCTGCGCGGCAAGTTCGCGATCGCCGTCTGGGACGAGCGCCGCCGCTCCGCCGTCGTCGCGCGCGACCGCCTCGGGATCAAGCCGCTCTACTACGCGCGCTGCGGCGACCTCGTCGTCTTCGGCTCCGAGCTGAAGAGCGTGCTCGCGAGCGGCCTCGTCTCGACCGACCTCGACTACGAGGCGATCGACATCTATCTGGCGATGAGCTTCTTCCCCGGCGGGCGGACACCGCTCGCCGGCGTGCGCAAGCTCGAGCCGGGCGAACGGCTCCTGATCGGCAACGGCGACGTGCGCGTCGAGCGCTACTGGACGTTCCCCGAGCCGGCGCCGGATCCGGTGGCGCGCTCCGAGGACGAATGGTCGGAGATGCTGCTCGACCTGCTCGACGAGGCCACGAAAGACCGGCTCATGAGCGACGTCCCTCTCGGCGCGATGCTGAGCGGCGGCCTCGACTCGAGCCTCGTCGTGGCCCTGATGGCGCGACATATGACGGAACCCGTCAAGACCTTCGCGATCGGCTTCTCCGACGAGGGCGGCGACAACGAGCTCGCCGACGCGCGCTTCGTCGCCGAGACGCTCGGAACCGATCACCACGAGCTGGAGCTCTCCTACGAGAGCGACGTCGTCGACCTGCCCGATCTCCTCTGGCACCTGGACGAGCCCGTGGCCGACCTCTCCGCGCTCGGATTCCACGCCCTCTCGCGGATGGCGGCCGAGCACGTGACCGTGGCGCTCTCGGGCCAGGGCGCGGACGAGCTCTTCGGCGGCTACCGCAAGCACCGCGCGGCCGCCCTGGTCGGACGCTGGCAGCGAACGCTCGGCCCGGCCGCACGACCTCTCGGCCGCCTGGCCGGCCGGTTTCCCGGCCGCGCGACGGCCGCACTCGCTGCTGCGGATCCGGTGGAGCGCCTGCTCGCCACGAGCGGCCAGCTCGACCCCGATCTTCGTGCCGAGCTCGTGCGCGGCCCCGTCGCCGATATCCCGCCCGGCGCTCCCGCGAGGGCGATCCGGGCGATGCTCGGCGACGTCGCCGACGATCCGCTCCCCGCGATGCTCTACCTGGACGGGCAGCTCGCGCTCACCGACGACATGGTCCACTACTTCGACCGCGCCTCGATGGCGCATTCGCTCGAGGTTCGCGTCCCGTTCCTCGACCACCGGGTCGTCGAGTTCTGCGCGACCGATTCCGGCCGGCCTCAAGATCAAGGGCAGCACCCAGAAGTACCTGCTGAAGCACGCTGCGCGCGGCCTCGTTCCCGACCGGGTCGTGGACAAGCGCAAGCGTGGCTTCTTCCGGCGCTCCTCGGTCGGCTGGCTCCAGGCGCAGATGCCGGGCGCCGTCTCCGACTACCTGCTCGGCCCGTCGCCGCGCTGCGCGGAGTTCCTCGACCGCGGGACGCTCGAGCGCCTGCTCGCGGACTACCGCACGGGCAAGGCCGACCGGCACGTCCACCTCCTGATCGCGATCCTGCTCCTCGAGATCTGGCTGACGACCTACCTGCCGCGCGCGGTCGCCCAACCGTCGCAGCCGCGCGACCGGGTGGTCGTCGGATGACGAACGTGCTCGCCGAGCCCAAGACCACGCCTACGGACCCGGTAGCAAAGCCGGCCGAGTCGATCGGGATCGTCTCGTATCCGCCGGTGCTGCTCTCGAATCCGTACCAGCGGCTCCTCTACGGAGAGCTCGCCCGGCACGGCGTCGTGCTCGCGGGCGAGGCGCCGTTCAAGCTCGGCTGGCTCTACCGCAACCGCGGATCGGTCCGCGTGCTCCATTTCCACTGGCCGCAGACGTTCTGGCTCCACGAGCGCGGCCCGCGGATCCTGCGGCGGCCGCTCTCGTACCTGAAGGTCGGCGTGTTCGCGTTCAGGCTCAGGATGGCGCGCGCACTCGGATACCGGATCGTGTGGACCGTGCACCAGGTGTATCCGCACGAGCGCTCGGCCGGCCGCCTCGACCACCTCGGAGCCAGGGCGCTCGCCCGCTACAGCAATCTTCTCCTCGCCCACGACCGCGGAACGTTCGCGTCGATGGAACGGGAGCTCGGCCCGTACGTCGACAAGTGCACGATCGTCCCGCACGGCTCCTACGAAGGCGTCTATCCCGCCGGCCGCGACCGTGAGATCGTGCGCGCCGAGCTCGGCCTCGAGCCCGACGCATTCGCGTTTCTCTCGTTCGGCGACCTGCGCGTCTACAAGGGCATTTCGCTCGCGCTCGAGGCAGTAGCGGCGACGACGGCGTCGAACCTTCGTCTCGTGGTCACAGGTGGAGCCGAGAACGAGAGCCAGGCCGACGCGGTGAAAGGTGCGGCGTCGAAGGACGCGCGCATCGTCGAGCGCCTCGGCTTCGTTCCCGACGAGCGGGTCGCCGAGCTCTTCGGCGCCTGCGACGCCGTCCTCGTCTCGCGCAGCGACGGCGGCACCTCGGGCTCGCTCATCCTGGCGCTCTCGCTCGGGCTTCCGGTCGTGGCGGCGCGCCGGCCTGCGTACGAGGATCTCCTCGGCGACGAGGAAGCCGGCTGGTTCTTCGAGCCCGGCGGCGTGGACTCGCTCGCGCGCACGCTCGAGCGGGCCGCCTCGGCCGATCCGGCGACGCTCGACGCGAAGCGCGCCGCGGTGACGAGACGGGTGGACGAGCTGGGCTGGGACGAGATCGGCGCCACGACGGCCGCCCTCATCCGGGAGACGGTCGCATGAGCCTTCCTCTCGTCGTCCACGTGGTCGGCGCCCGGCCGAACTACATGAAGATCGCCCCGCTCTACGTCGAGCTGGAGGAGAGCGGCGCCGTCGAGCAGCGGCTCGTCCACACGGGCCAGCACTACGACGCGGCCGTGAAGGACGTCTTCTTCGCCGAACTGCCGCTCCCCGTCCCCGACGTGCAGCTCGAGGTCGGCTCCGGCGCGCACGGCGCCCAGACGGCGCGGGCGCTCGCGGGCCTCGAAGAGGTGTTCCAGGAGCTGCGGCCGGATCTGGTCGTCGTGCCGGGCGACGTCAACTCGACCCTCGCCGGCGCGCTCGCCGCCGCCAAGCTCGGGATTCCCGTGTGCCACCTCGAGGCGGGCCTGCGGAGCTTCGACTGGTCGATGCCGGAGGAGCACAACCGCCGGCTGACCGACCACCTCTCGACCTTGCTGCTCACGCACTCGCCCGAGGCCTTCGAGAACCTCGCGCGCGAGGGCATCGCGCCGAGCTCGATCCGCTACGTCGGCAACACGATGATCGACACCCTGCTCCAGAGCGTGGGCCGCGCCCGCGAGCTGGCGGCGTGGCGCGACTACGGGCTGGAGGCCGGCGGCTACGCGCTCGTCACGCTCCACCGGCCTGCGCTCGTCGACAGCCCCGAGCTCCTGCGGGCCACGATGCGCTCGCTCGTGCGGATCAGCGGAGACCTGCCGGTCGATCTTCCCGGTTCACCCGCGCACGCGGGCCCGGCTCGACGACCTCGGCATCGCGCCCGGCTCGGTGCGCCTCGTGGAGCCGCAGCCGTACCTCCGCTTCCTCTCGCTCGAGGCCGACGCGGCCGCGGTCATCACCGACTCCGGCGGCGTGCAGGAGGAGACGACCGTGCTCGGCGTCCCCTGCTTCACGCTGCGGGAGAACACGGAGCGGCCGATCACCGTGAGCCACGGGACGAACTGCGTCCTCGGGCTCGACCCGAACCGGATCCTCGAGATCCCCGCCCGGATCGCGACCCACCGCCCGACGCCGACGCCCCCGCTTTGGGACGGCCTCGCCGGGAGGCAGGGCCGCGGCGGCCGTGGAGCAGTACCTCGAATCGGGCGGCGGCGTGCCGGCGCATGCGAACGGCCCGGCGCAGGTGTCGTTCGGCCGCGTCACCGCTGCACCGCGGCCGACGGAGTAAGCGATGGCGGAGAAGCCAGCCTCGAGTCTTCGAGGCCGCGTCCTCCGCGGTGTCGTGTGGAAGGCGATCTCGCAGGCCCTCGGCCAGGGCACCTCGACGATCGTCGCGATCATCCTCGCGCGGCTGCTCGTCCCGTCCGACTACGGGATCGCCGCGATGGTGATCGTCTTCGCGGCCGTCGTCCCGGTGTTCTCGGACGTGGCCCTCGGCGCAGCGCTCGTGCAGCGGCGCAACCTGACCGAGGCGGACAAGTCGACCGTCTTCTGGACGAGCACCGGGGTGGGTCTCGCCTTCACCGTCCTCGGCTTCCTGGCGTCGTGGCCGATCGCCGACTTCTACGGTGAGCCCGAGGTGCAGCCGCTCTTCGCCGCGCTCTCGCTGACGTTCGTCGTGACCGCGCTCTCGGGGACGCAGAAGGCGCTTCTCACGCGCGACATGAACTTCCGCCGGCTCGAGCTGATGCTCATGTCGGCGCGAACCTCGCCGCCGGGATCGGCGGGATCGCGCTCGCGGTCGCGGGCTACGGCGCCTGGGCGATCATCGGCCAGCAGGTGATCGCCGCGGTCGTGACGACGGCGCTCCTGTGGTTCCTCACCGGCTGGACGCCGAGCTTCACGTTCTCGATGGCGAGCCTGCGCAGCATGTTCCGGTTCAGCGCCAACGTCTTCTCCACGCGCCTCCTCTTCTACGTGAACCGCAACGCGGACAACCTCCTCATCGGCCGCGTCCTCGGCTCGACCGCGCTCGGCATGTACGCGCTCGCCTACAACCTGATGCTCGTCCCGTCGAGCCGGCTCACATGGCCCGTGACCGACGTGCTCTTCCCCGCCTTCTCGGAGATCCAGGACGACGCGCGCCGAGTGGCGCAGGCCTGGTTCCGCGTCACCCGCGCGATCGGCGCGGTGACCGTGCCGGCCATGCTCGGCCTGATCGTGGTCGCGCCGGAGTTCGTGGTCGTCGTGCTCGGGGACAAGTGGAGCCCGGCGATCCCGCTCGTGCGCCTGCTCGCCTGGGTCGGGCTCCTCCAGTCGCTCCAGGGCCTCAACTCGAGCATCCTCCTGGCGCGCGACCGCACCGGGACGCTACTGCGCTACGCCGTCATCGTCGCGACCGCCACGGTCGCGTCGTTCCTGGGCGGGATCCACTGGGGCGTCGTCGGCGTCGCGGCCGCCTACGCGATCGCGAGCACGATCGTCGAGCCGTACTACACCTGGCTCACGGCCCGCTCGATCGACGCGTCGCTCCGCGAGCTGTGGTCGTCGATCAGCGGTGTCGCCCAGGCGGCGGGCGCGATGGCGGTCATCGTCCTCGCTGCCCGCGAGGCCCTGATCGGGCAGGGCGCCTCGAACGTGGTGCTCCTCCTGACGCTGATCCCGCTCGGGATCGCCGTCTACCTTCCGCTGCTCGCCTGGCGGGAGCCCGAGGTGCTCGGCGAACTGCGCTCGCTGCGCGACCGGCCTGAACCCACGCCGGTCGCTGCTCCCGTTGTGACCGAGCTGTAGACCGGCTCACGATCCGCTGAGAGGGTGGTTCCGTGCCGCGCGCCCCTTCCGAACACGACGAGGCCGAGCTTCAGGAAGAGAGGCCTCCTCGAACGACCCGTTCGAAGGTCGTTCGCACGATCGTCGC
This sequence comes from uncultured Actinomycetes bacterium, assembly GCA_963705875.1. Lineage (GTDB taxonomy): Bacteria > Actinomycetota > Thermoleophilia > Gaiellales > Gaiellaceae > CAVRUF01. The sequence continues at coordinate 1,727,983 of OY970117.1, forward strand.
TGCGCTCGCCGTAGCTGCTCTGGTGGTCGTCGTGTGGTCCGCGATCTGGCTGATCACGACGTACAACAGATTCGTGGAGACGAGCTAAGCCTCTCGGACTAGCGCCGAGCCGCGACGCGCTCTTCGCCGCGCTGGGCGCGGTGCCAGGCGACCGTCTTCGCGAGACCCTGCTCGAGCCCGACCTTCGCCTCGAACCCCAGGACCGCCTTCGCCTTCGTCGTGTCGGGCACGCGATGGCGGACGTCCTGGTAGTTGCCGGGGAAGTCGGCGTACGGGATGAACTGCGCCCGCAGCGGGCCCGGGATCTCCAGGTACTCCTGCACCTTCTCGGCCAGCTCGAGGATCGAGAGCGTCTGCGTCCCGCCGACGTTGATGACCTCGCCGCGCGCCTTGGGCTTGCGCAGCGCCCGGACGAAGCCGTCGACCGTGTCGCTCACGTACGTGAACGTGCGGGTCTGGTGGCCGTCGCCGTGGATCTCCAGCTGCTCCCCGTCGAGGAGCGCCTCGATGAACGTGACGAGCGGGCCGCCCCACCAGCTCAGGTGGTTGCGCGGGCCGTAGGCGTTGAACAACCGCAGAACGGTGACCTTGAGGCCGCGCTCCTCCGCGAGGGCGAGCGCGAGATGCTCGTCGTACATCTTCGAGACCGCGTACGACCAGCGCTTCGAGGTCGGAGGCCCGAGCACGAGCGTTCCGTCCTCCGCGAACGGCGGCGTTGCGTTTCCGTAGACGTCCGACGTGGACGTGATGACCAGATCGGCCCCGAGCTGGAGCGCGACGCCGCAGGCGACGTTCGCGCCGGCGACGTTCGTCTCGAGCGTGGAGACGACCCCGCCGAAGCGCGGAATCTTCTTGGCGGCCAGGTGCGCGATCGCGTCGCAGCCGTCGAACGCCGCGCGAAGCGAGCGCCGCCGGGTGCAGTCGAGCACCTCGAACGTGAACTTCGGATTTCCGAGGATCGGCTGCAGGTTCGCAATCGACCCGTACGAGAGATCGTCGACTCCGACGACCTCGCATCCCTCCTTGACGAGCCGCTCGCACAGATGCGACCCGATGAATCCTGCTGCCCCGGTGACCCCTACGCGTCTCATTCCCCTGCTCTCCTCCAGATGGTCAGCGTCCGCGGATCGGCGGTGCCCGCCGAGACCGTCGCGACGCGTTCGAAGTTCGATGCGATCCAGGCCGCGAGCTCTTGGCCGAAGTCGTCGCCGAACGCTCCCTGTCCGTATGCCGGCCACGTCCGGTCGTCCGTGACGACCAGCCGCACCGGGTTCTCCTCGAGGGCCGCGATCGCGTCGCGTTCCCCGTTGGGCCGTTCGAGGACGCCCGGGAGCACGGAGAGTTCCGGCAGAGCCGGAGTGCGCCCGGTGAGTGCCTCGAGTCCAGTGAGGAGCGGCAGGACGAGAATGCGCTCGCCCGGCTCGGTCTCCCGCTCGATCCACGCGATCGCGCCCGCGTAGATCGTTGCCGCGTCCGGCGTCTCCGCCAGCGATCCGTTGCTTCCGCGCACGACGGACGATTCCGCGTTCGCGTCCTTCAGGGTGAGTCCCACGCCGGCCGCGACGAGGAAGGCGAGCCAGGCCGCCCCGATCGTGACCGCCGCCCGGTTCTTCGCGAGCGTCCTCAGGTGGAGGTGCACGAGGAAGACGGCGACGAGCGGCGCGTAGTAGACGGCCATCTGCGGCCGCGGCGCGTGGAGGAAGAAGCCGTTGTAGGCGGTCGCCGCCACGACGGCGAGCGCGACGGCGCCGGCGACGCGGACGAGACCGGTCTCGGAGACCGGCGAGCGCCGGGCGCGCACGAGCAGCACGATCGCGGCGACCGCGGCGCCGACAGGAACCCAGCCGTAGACGAACTGAAGGCCGTGGCGCAGCGCCTCCGGGTTCACGAGCGCGGCCGCGACGGCGAGCAGGCCGCCTGCGACGACGAGCCCCCAGGCGATCCGCCGCGAGCGGCCGGGCCGCTCCGCCAGGCGGGCGACTCCGAGGATGACCGCGATGCCGAGCGCGTAGAGGAGCGCGCGCCCGCCGATCTCGACGAAGCTCTCGAGGGTGAGCGGCATCCGTGCGCGGATGAGCACGTCGCCTCCGCCCGAGAGCGTGTCGGACGGATAGAGGTTCTCGAACACGAGCCGTGCGCGGCGAGACCGACCAGAGGAACGCGCCGTACACGACCGCCGGGATCGCCAAGCCGATCCCGATGAGGGCCGTTGCGTCGCGGCGGATGCTGCTACCGCTCCAGCGGCGAACGAGGAGCCATGCTGCTGCGGCAGCGACGCCCGCAAGTGCAGGCTCGGGCTTGGTGAGCGCGAGGAGGCCGAGCGCCGCGCCGGCGGCAGCGGCCCACTGGATCGTCTCGCGGGCGCCGAGCTGCCGCAGACAGAGCAGAAGGACGAGGAGGAAGAGCGTGCCGAGCGTTGCCGCGACGGTGTGCGGCAGCACGTAGGAGTAGTTGTTCGGCGTGAACGCGACCGCGGCGGTCAACGCCGGCGGCCAGGAACGCGCCGAGCGGCCCGACGAACGTCCGCGCCAGCGCATAGGTCGCGGCCACGATGGCCGCCGTGATCGCGAGCCCCAGGGCCACGATCGTCCCGATCCCCGGTCCGGCGACCGCAGAGAAGAGGCCGGCAAGGAGCGGGGCGAGCGGGCCGTAGTAGTAGACGAAGTCGATGTACGGGAACTGTCCGTCGGCGACGAGCGAGCCCGAGAGGACGTCGTAGCCGGTGTCGCTGTCGAGGTCGCCCCACGTTCCCCACGCGACGGCGGCGAGCGCGATCCAGAGGATGGCGAGGCCGCCGAGCGCCAACGCGTCAGCACCGATAGCGATCCGCAGCCGGCTCGTCTTCACGCGCTGCGGAAGGGCGTGCACGGTCATGCCGCCTCCTGCTTGCGCGCCTCGAGCCGCTCGAGGATCCCGGGCACGACCTTGTCGGCGACGCCGATCACGGCCTGGCCACTGACGATCTCGGGGTAGACGTGCGCGGTCGACGCCATCGCGAGCCCGGGCGCCGGGAACATGTCGGGCAGCCGCTTCGCGCCGCCGATGAGGTGGACGGGCTCCGTGACCCGAGCCCGCTGGAGGCTCGAGTCGAGGATGTCCTCGTCGGTCAGGTCGGGGAAGATCGCGCGCGCGTGATCCAGGTACTCCTCGGCCACCTTGGCGGCCGGACGCTCCTGGTCGGGATGCCCCGGGTCGACGTACTTGGAGACGTAGAGGAGCGTTCCGCCGACGGCGTCCGGATCGACGACGTGCGTCGTCTCGACCACGGTGGTGAGCGGGACGCGCCGGTCGGTGATGTTCAGGTGGTAGTACGGGCTGACGCTGCGGCGCGTCCGGAGCACGAGGCAGATGACGCCGAGGTAGCGGCAGTGGTCGGTCGCGCGCTCGGCGATCTGCGGAGAAAGAAGCGACCGCGCCTGCGGCGGCACGAGCGTGCAGAGGACCTGGTCGAACTGGCGGAAGCCGTCGGGCACGAGCAGCCCCGTGACGGCGTCGTCGCCCACGATGCGGTGCACGGGCGTCTCCGCGTGCACCTCGCCGCCGAGCCGGCGGATCTCCCGTTCGAGCGCGTCGATCAGCGTGGAGTAGCCGCCCTCGAGCCAGCCCATGACCTCGCTCCCGCTGGAGTCGCGCGTGGTCGCCATGCGCCGCGAGCGCGACCAGATGTACGTGGCGGGGAGGTCGTCGTAGCGCCCGTCGAACTTGGAGTCGAGGAGCGGCGCCCACATCCGCTCGACCACCTTCTTCCCGCAGAGCCGGGTGAGCCACTTCTGCAGCGGGATGTCGTCGAGGTCGTCGTAGTCGCGCTTCAGCTGGCAGCGGGCGACGAACGCGGCGAGCCGGGCGCGGCCGAGCGGGCTGAGGATCGGGAAGCGGAGAAATTCCTTCGGCGTGGTCATCGAGAAGAGCCGGCCGTCGCCGTAGAAGCCCACGCGCGTGGGGCGGAAGCGGAAGCGGTCGCCCAGCCCGAGCTCCTCCGCGAGGCCGATGACGCGGTCGTCGGTCGGGAGGATCACGTGGTAGAAGCGGTCGACCGGCATCCCGCCGAGCGGGAACGACCCGACGAGGCCGCCGAGATCGGGCGAGCGCTCGTACAGCGCGACGCGAACCCCGGACTGCGCAAGCCGAAGCGCAGCGGTCATTCCGAGGATGCCGCCGCCGACGATGCCGACAGAGGGGGTCATCCGGGTGCGAGCCCGCGCGCGAACCGCGCCCGTGCGAGTAGGCGCCAGTACGCGAGAACGGTCTTCAGGATCGGCATCTTGCTCTTGCCCACGCGACGGGTGGAATCCAGGGCGACCGGGACCTCGGTGATCGTCGCGCCGATGTGGGCGAGCTTGGCGAGGACCTCCGCCTTGCAGGCGAAGCCCGGCTCGCGGATCAGCTGGTCGCCGTAGCGCCCGTGCGCGCTGCGCAGGACGGACGCGCGGTAGACGCGGAAGAAGGACGAGACCGTGTGCGCCTCGAGGCCGAGCGTGCGGCGCACCGTCCAGCCCGCGCCTGCGCTCAGGAAGCGGCGGAGGGGCTTCACGTTCACCATCACCCAGGAGGCGAGGACGACGTCGGAGCCGCGGGACGCCTCGGCGATCATCTCCGGCAGCGCGTCGAGATCGCTCGTGGTGTCGGCCTCGAGCGTGATCACGAGCGCGTCGTCGTCGCAGTTGCCGAGCGCCGCGAGGAAACCCTGCCGGAACGCCGCACCGGGCCCCTGGTTCTGGCCCATCTGCAGGAGCTCGACCGGCACGGGGCCGCGGTAGGCCTCGACGACCTCGGCCGTGCGATCCGCCGAGCCGTCGTCGACGATGAGGACGCGGCTGCCGAGCGGGAAGAGCTCGGGCCGGTTCTCGAAGTCCGCGAGGAGGCGAGGAAGGTTCTCCTCCTCGTTGTACGCCGGGATGACGAAGACGTGCTGGCCGGGCGTCTCCGCGGGCAGTTGGGGCGTCAGGAACGCAGGCTCCGCGAGGGGGGCGACGACGGGCAGCGCAACGCTCGTCATCGGATCCCTCCGCACACGGCGACGCGCGCCGTTTCCCTATCCCCTTGATCCCTAAACCGCATTGGAACCCTCGTCCCTCCCCAGAGACGTCCGCCAGAGCTATCGATCTTGGGTCTCGAGAGGCCGCAAAACCAGGCCAGAACTAGAAAACCCGCCACCCGGCGAGGGTGCTAGCCCTTCGGGTAGTTGGGAGCTGCGAGGCCGCCCGCGAACCTGTTCCTCCGGGGAATTCCGCCGGAACGGCCCTGCGCCCATGATTTGACGACCGTGACTGTGCGCGCCGCCAGCCCGTCGACGGTGCGCTCGCGTTCCGGAAAGGGGACGCGCGTGAGCACCGACGCCTCCGCGCTCCAGGCCCCTGCAGCGGTCGTCGAACGGCGGCCCGTGTTCAGAGGAGCCTGGCTCCTGTCGGGCTCGATGCTCCTCTCGGGCGTCCTGATCTACCTCTTCCACGTGCTCGCGGCACGCGCGCTCGGCCCGGCGGCCTACGGCCAGATCGCGGTTCTCTGGGCGGCGATGTTCCTCGCGGTCATCGTCCTCTTCCGGCCGATCGAGCAGACCGTCTCGCGTGCGCTCGCCGACCGGCTCGCCCGCGGCGAGGAGGTCCGGACGGTGCTCCGCTCGGTCGATCCTGCTGGCGGTTGCGCTCGTAGCGGTGCTCGGCGCCGCATCCGCCCTAGCCTGGAACGCGATCGGCGACCGGCTCTTCCTCGGCGACTCCGCCATGACGGCGCTGCTCGTCCTCGGGATCGCCGGCTACGGGCTCGCCTACGTCGTTCGCGGCGTCCTCGCGGGCGTGCGCTGGTTCAACGGCTACGGAGCCAGCTTGGTCGTCGACTCGTTCGCGCGCCTGGCGATCGCCGTCCCCCTCCTCTTCGTCGCGTCGAAGCTCACGGCGGCCACGGCGGTCATCGCCGCCGGCGCGATCGGCGCGCTCGTCCCGCTCTGGGTCGGTCGCGCGCGCGTCAAGGGTGCTCTGCACGGCGCGGGCGGAACCCGGTTCGAGCTCGGCTCGGCCATGAAGTTCGCGGCGCCGGCGAGCGTGATCGCCGCGTCCGACCAGCTCCTCGTGAACGGAGGCTCGCTCCTCGTCATGGTCGAGGGCGGCACCCACGCGAGCAAGACGGCCGGGATCGTCTTCGCGGCGACGATGCTCGTGCGGGTCCCCACCTACGTGTTTCAGGGCCTCGCGGCGTCGCTGCTTCCGAACCTCACGCACCTGAACGTCGTCGCGGATGCGGGGCGGTTTCGCCGCGCGGTCGTCCAGGCGACGGGGATGCTCCTCGGGGTCGGCGGCGTGATCGTCGTCGCCGCGGCGATCCTCGGGCCGGAGTCGATGGGGATCCTCTACGGCAGCGGCTTCGACGCCGGGCGCTCCGAGCTCGTGCTGCTGGGCGCCGGGGTCGGGTTCTACCTCGCCGCGTCGACGCTTTCGCAGGCCCTGCTCGCGCTCGACGCGGGAGGACGGGCGGCCGCATGCTGGGCGATCGCGGCCGTGCTCTTCGTCGGGCTCTACGTGGCCGTTCCGGGCGAGCCGCTCATGCGGATCTCGGTCGCCTTCGCCGTCGCGACGCTCGTGAACCTCGTCGCGCTCGCGACGGTGACGCTCTGGCGTCCTCCGGCTAGTTCGTGACCTGAATGTAGGCCCAGGCGGAGGCGCTGCCGACGTGGTCGTAGTCTCCCGCGAAGACCGCGCGCGTGCGATAGCGCCCGATCGTCGTCCGGTAGAGCGTCGCGGGCACCGAGCCGTTCTCGTGGATCTCGAACGTCGAGACGGTCCCGGCCCGCCAGCGGCCGTTGCGAAGGACCTGCGCCACGAACTTGAGCTTCAGCCCGGCGTGGTTCGGCCAGACCGTGCCCTTGACCCCTGGATTGCGCCCGCGGTGGTAGAGGCGGTACTTGCCCGACTTCTTGTAGAAGCCCGTGAGCGTGACGGTCGTCCGTACGCGCACCTTGACGACGCGCCCGCCGCTCGCCGAATCCTCCTGGTCGTCGTTGCCCGTGTACACGGCGTCGTAGATCGTCATCGCCTGGGGCTTCAGGGTCTTGGTGAAGACCCCGGCCTTCACCGGGCCGGAGGCGATGAGCGAACGCCCCACGTAGGGCTGCGTCGCGTAGATCGCCATCGTCCCCGTCTGCGTACCGTTCACGCGCGCGGTCAGCTTCACAGAGCCGTTGTACGGGATCGTCGACTTCGAGACGGTGAGCGTCGTCGTCGTGACGACAGGAGGCAAGGTCGGGCTCCCGTGCACGCGGAAGACGATCCCGCCCGACTGCTCGGGATGGGCGACGGAGAAGAGCTTGGTCGAGTCGTTGCTGAAGGCCAGCGACGCGTCGTAGATCTCGGTTCCCGTCGTCAGCCCGAACTCGTAACCGCGCAGCGCGGTGGTGCTTCCGAACGGGAAGACGACGACCTCTTTCCCCGAGACCGTGTCGATACCGGCCGCGGCGTACGCGCCGTCAGAGGTGACGGCTGCGGCCACCGGGTAGGCCCCGGTCGGGAACGAGCCCGTCGACGACAGGTCCGAGGTCTTGAACTTCTGCACGAAGTACGGCGACCCGGCAGCTGCGAGGAGGCCCGATCCGTCCGGCGTGAGGGTCATGTCCTCGAAGTCGTCCGAGTCGCTCATCTGCTTGGACAGCGTCAACGTGGGCACCGCGGTCGAGGCGTCGTAGACGAACACCGTCGGGCCGGTCGTCCCCTGACCGGTCGCAACGAGGACGTCGTCGTCGGACGGATCCACCGCGAAGATCGGACACTGGAACGGATATCCGTGCCCGAGCTCGAACTGCTGCAGGTCGGTCCCGTTGGTCGCAATCGAGCCGAACCGGCTCGCGGAGTTGCAGTCGTGCGAGAACCAGAGGCGTCCGCCGGCGAAGGCGACGCGTGCGCGGGCTCGCGGCCGGGGCGATCGAGATGCGGCCGGTCTCGGTGAGAGTGGCCGTGTCGATCACGGCGATCGCGTTCGAGTCGCGCAGCGCGACGTAGAGCAGTCGAGTTCGCCGCGTCGAGCGCCATGCCCGAAGCTCCGGGCTCGTCCGCGATCGTGGTCACGACCTGCCCGGAGAAGTCGACGACGACCACCGACGACGTGCCCGTGCCGCCCGAAACGAAGACGTGCCCGTGCGCGTCGTCCACGACCAGGTCGGCGAAACTCGTGAGCGAAAGGGCGGTCTTGGTCGTCGCGAAACCGGCCGGAGCAAGCGCGAGCGCGACTGCGGCTACGAGGACAAAGGCGGCGAAACCCCGTCGAACCATTCCCTCTCGTTATGCGCGAGAGCGGGAATCGCCGCTACATCCGAACGGGTGACGCCTAGCGCAGCCGCCGCTCGATGCTCGAGCGGTGGTCCTTCGCATCGAACTGGGCGCTGTCGCGGCCCGTGCCGCCCTTCACCGTGTCGGCCTTCTTGTCGCGGGCGAAGAGCGTGTCGTTTCCGGCCCCGCCGCCGATCGTGTCCACCCCGCCGCCGCCGGTGAGCGTGTCGTTTCCGTCCGCGCCGCGGATCGTGTCGGCGCCGTCGCGGCCGTCGATCACGTCGTTGCCCTCCGCGCCGTCGAGCACGTTGGCTCCGCTCGTTCCCGTGAGCCGGTCGTCGAAGCTCGAGCCGAGCACGTTCTCGACCGTCGAGACGAGGTCGGCGCCGTCGCCGGTCGCCCGGCCGGCCGGGAGGTTCACGACCACGCCGATGCGCTGGTTGGTCGGGAAGAAGCTGGAGAAGTCGGCCGTGTCGGTCCCGTCGCCGCCCGCGAGCGTGTCGCCGCCGGCGTATCCGAAGAGGCGGTCGTTGCCGAGCCCGCCGGAGAGCGTGTCGTCGCCGGCGAGTCCGCGCAGGACGTCGGCGCCGTCGCCGCCCGCGAGCGTGTTCGCCGCGCCGTCGCCCGTCAGCGTGTCGTTGCCGCTTCCGCCGGTGACGTTCTCGAAGGTCGTGAGCGTGTCGTTCCCGCCCGCGGTCGTCGCCGAGCCGGTGGTCAGGCTGACGGTGACGGGGTCGGACTCGAGCGAGTAGTCGACCACGTCGATCCCGGCGCCGCCGTCGAGCAGGTCGTTCCCGGCCGTCGCGAAACGATGTCGTTGCCCGCGCCGGCCGTGAGGACGTTGTTCCCGCCGTCGCCGGTGAGGACATCACGGCCTGCGCCGCCTGTCACGTTCTCGAGCTCGCTGAGCGTGTCGGTCCCTGCGCCGGTTGCCTGCGGAGCGGCATTCGAAAGATCGACGGTGACGCCGAATCCGGAGGACGTGTAGTCAGCGGTATCGGTTCCCGGGCCGCCGTTGAGCGTGTCGTCGCCGACCGCGCCGGAGAGCGTGTCGTCGCCGCTTCCGCCGAGCAGCTCGTTGTCGGCCACGTTCCCGGTGAGGACGTCGGCGAAGGACGAGCCGATGACGGACTCGGTGGACAGGACCGTGTCGCTCCCGGCGCCGCCCGTGTTCTGGGCGGCCGTGGAGGCCAGATTCAGCGTGATTCCCGCCGCGGCGGCCGAGTAGTCGACCACGTCGGAGCTGCCGCCGCCGTCGAGCGTGTCGTTGCCTTCGAATCCGGTCAAGCGTGTCGTCGCCGCCGTTTCCGACGAGCGCGTTCGCGCCGGCGTCGCCGATGAGCATGTCCTGGCCGCCGCCACCGGTCGCGTTCTCGATCCCGGTCAGCGCGTCGGTGTCGGCCGCGCCGGTGCTCGAGCCCGCGCCGAGCACGACGGTGACGGGGTCGAGGAAGGAGGAGTAGTCGACCGTGTCGGTGCCGGCGTCGCCCATGAGCGTGTCGTTGCCGAGGTCGCCGAGGAGGATGTCGTTCCCGGCGTTCCCGGACAGGAGGTTCACCCCGGCGTCGCCGGAGAGGACGTCCGCCCCGGTTCCGCCGATCAAGTTTTCGAAGCCCGTGAGCGTGTCGGTTCCGGCGCCGCCCGTGAGCTGGGGCGTCGCGAGCGCGAGGCTGACCGTGAGCGCGCCGGTGACCCCGGAGTAGTCGAGCACGTCGCTCTCGGAGCCGCCGTCGAGGTTGTCGTTTCCCGCGCCCTCGAGGATCGCGTCCGCGTCGGCGCCGCCCGAGACCGTGTCGTTGCCCGCGCCGCCGGTGAGGCGGTCGGCGCCCGGGCCGCCGGAGATCGAGTCGTCGCCTGCCGCGCCGTCGATCGCGTCGGCGCCGCCCTGTCCGGTGAGCGTGTTCGCGAGCGCGCTGCCGAGAAGCGTGTTGTCGCCGGCGCCGCCGGTCGCGTTCTCGACGTCCGCGGCGACGCTGTCGCCCTCGCCCGTCTCGCCGTCGTCGAAGACCGCGTCCAACGTGACGGTCACGCCGTTCGCGCGGGAGCCGTACGTGACGGTGTCGATTCCGCCGCTGCCGGCGATCGAGTCGGAGCCGCTCGCAGACGCGCCCTCGTCGAAGGTGTCGTTGCCGAGCCCGCCGACGAGCGTGTCGCCGCCCGGGCCGCCGCTCAGCGTGTCGTTGCCCTGGCCGCCGGTCACCGTGTCGTCGCCGGCGCCGCCCGCGAGGGCGTTCGTCCCGGTTCCGCCGGTGATCGTGTCGTCGCCCGAGCCGCCGGTGAGGGCGTCGTCGCCGCTCTCGCCGTTCAGGGTGAAGAGGATGGAGGAGGGGCTGCCCGTGACCGCGTCACCGGCGCCCGTGAACGTGTCGTCGCCGCCGCTCGCGTTGACCGTGCCGAGCTCCACGCCCGCGAGGGTCATGTCGACGTCGTTGTCGCCGTTCAGGTTCGCACCGGCCGAGCCGAAGCTCAGGCTCTCGTTGCCGGCGCCGCCCGTGACGACGACGCGGTCGCCCGTCCCTGTTCCCAGGTCGACTGCGAGCTCGATCTCGGAGAGCCCCAGTCCTTCGAGGAGCGCGCCCGGGGCGAACGAGCCGCCGCTCAGGTCGAGCGTGAGCGTCTCGTTGCCGGTGTTGCCGGTGACGACGATCGTGTCGGTGAGCGCCGTCGTCGCGATGCCGCACTGGGCGATCCCGACCATGATGCGTCCGGCGGATCCGATCGAGACCGAGCCCGAGTCGCCGGCGGCGGTCATCGAGATCGTCGCCGTGGTCCCACCGAAAACGCAGCCGACGGCCGCGCTCGCGAGCGCGGGAAAGGCGAGTAGCGCTACCGCACTGACGAGTGCGGTCTGGACGATGCGGCGGGGTCGCACAGGTTCTCCATCGGGAGATTGGCCGACGAACCTGAGGATTTCGCGTTAAGGAGGCGGTGTCCTGCGGCTACCGCTGGCTGGTGCCGGCGAACGCGCTTCCGAGGTAGTAGACGAGCAGCCCGAAGATCGGGAAGAGGATGATCACGAGGAGCCAGACGATCTTGCCCACGACGCCGAGGTCGGGACGGCGGGTGAAGATGTCGATCGCGCCGACCACCCAGCAGACGATCCAGGCGATGATCGCGGCGATTCCGATGAGCGTCCCGGGCCGGTACGCAAAGAGGGTGGCGGCGTAGAGCATCAGCGCACCCTACGCCGTGCGGCGGTCGCTTGCACGGAGGGTGATTCGGCGATGCGCCGGACGGTGCTTCGCTCCGTCGCGCCCTCGACCACGTAGCGCGCGCCGGACGTCGTTCCGGGACGCTGGCTCGTCCACACGACGGTCGGCGCGCCCGATGCGGAGAGCGCGACGTGAGGCTGGTCGACCCGTCCGCGCGCGGGAAGCTTGCGCGACGCGCCGAGCGAGCCGCCCGGACGGAGCCGGCGCACGAAGACGTCGTGCTGGCCCGCGGGCCAGACGACGACCGCGACGCCCTTCGTGGTCATGGCCACGTCCGGCCAGGCGGTGTCGGGCCCGTTTCGAGCGAGCGTTCGCAGACCTCCGAGGGAACCTCCGGGACCGATCCGCCGCGCCTCGACCGAGTAGCCGCGGCCGGCCGCGCGGCCCCAGACGACGGTCGTCGCGCCGCCCGCTCCCATCGCCACGTTCGGCCCGAGCACGCCGACGGCGCCCTTCGTCAGCGCCAGCACCGGCCCGAGCGGAGCGCCGGCGTCGACGCGGCGTGCGCGCAGCTCTTCGGAGACCGACGTCCACACGACGGTCGCGCGCCCCTTCGACCCCACGGCCACCCTCGGCGCTTCGTAGGAGAGGAGCCCGGCCCAGAGCCGCCGCTTCGGGTCGATTCCTCCTCCCGGGCCGATCCGGCGCGCGAGGACGAGCTCGCCCGCACCGTCGGCGTCGAGCCGGTGCCAGGCGGCGACCGCAGACCCGTCGGGGCCCGCGGCCACGGAGGGACCCCAGGCTTCGTAGGTGTCGGCGTCGAGCTCGCGGACGGGGCCGAGCGTGCCGTCGGGGTCGAGCCGCCGGGTCCGCACGGACGCGAACTTCTCGTCGCCCGCGGCGAGGAGCACCCACACGAACGTCGCCGTCCCGTCGGGCGCCACGGCGACGTCGAACGAATCCGCGTAGCCGCCGGAGATGGAGAGAACCGGCCCAAGCTTTCCGTTCGGTGCGATCCGGCGCGCCTGCACGACGGGTGCCGCGCGGTCGACCCACCAGCCGACGACCGCGGAGCCGTCGGCGGCGACGCCGACCTCGGGGTAGCCGGCCTCGAGCCCTTCGGCGGAGAGCGTCTTCACGGCGCCGAGCGAGCCGCGGGGCCCGACGAGCCGCGCCTGGATCCGGGTGTGCGACCCGACGAGCCGCGTCCAGACGGCGAGCGTCCCCTTCGGGCCCGAGTCGACCCGCACCTCGAGCGCGCTGCGCCGCGAGGATCCGGAGACGTCCATGACGCGCGTCCACGCGGCCTGCGCCGGACCGGCCGCGGCCAATGCAAAGGCACCCGCCGCGATGGCGCACGGGAGAACGGACGGTCTGCGGCTGATCGTCTTGCGCATCCGGGTACGCCGCGCCGGAATCCAAGAGACGGGGCGAGTCGGCATACGCCGACCCGCCCCAAAGTCCTCGCTAGGATCGCTAGATGAGCCCGCAGGCGCGGGCGGTGTTCGGCCACGGGTAGAACCCGCGTCCGCTGCGATACGCGCGCTCGGCCACCCAGATCTGCTCGAGCGGAACCCACTTGTGCGCGCGGCCTTTCCTTTGGAGAAGGTGACGGCCGTACGTCCGCTGGAACGAGATGTCCATCTGCAGACCGCCGTAGTAGCCGTTCCCCGTGTTTGCGTTCCACGGTCCCTCACGCCGGTGGATGCAAAGCCAGGCCTGGAGGCGCTTCGGATGCGTCGCGGCGCGGCGAGCCTGCCGGGCCCGCTGGCGCCACTTCGTGAGCGTCCACCTGTGATGCGCGCGATTCGTCGGAGCGCTCGGCGAGCCGCCGGGCCGGTGCGAGCTTCACGCCCATCAGCTTCTGCCAGCGCCACGTCTCTTTCCGGTAGTCCTCGATCCGGTCGACCACGCGTGGCGAGACCTGCTTTTCGACGGTCGCTGCCTGAGCCGACGGGACGAGAACCCCGACGAGCACTGCCAGGACCGCAATCCGGCGTAGAACAAGGCTTCGTGTACGCATAGACCCCCTTCGTTCGCTTGCATGACACGTCCGCTCTGGGTGGGCGATGAGAACGGACGGAGACCCGATGCGCGAAGTCCGCATCCACACCGGGCCGAGGCACCTGTCGTGGCGCCAGTCCGCGCGACCCTAGCGAAACGTTTCGAAGCCCTGCGTAGGTTCATCGTGCCGGTTCGCACGATCCGCGACGACGCCGCGACGAGGCGCCAACGACCGTAGTAGGGTCAATTTCGGGCCTCGACGAGGCGGAATTCGCAGAAGGGGAGCGCGTGACGAGAGGATTCGAACCGGCCTCGGGCGACGAGCAGGTCGTCATGGGATCCGGGGTTCTGGCGAACGCCGACGAGCGGACGCTTGCGATCCTCGAGCACCGCGCGAGGACCCACTGGAGACACCGGGGCTGGCTCATCCGGCGCCTGCTGCTCGGCGCCGACGTCCTCGGGCTCGTCGCCGCCTACCTCCTCGCGCAGGCGATCGCGGCCGGCCAGACCGACGCGACCGGCGAGATCTCGCGCGGGACGGAGACCCTCCTCTTCATCGCGACGCTCCCCGCCTGGATCGTGCTCGCGAAGCTCTACGGGCTCTACGACCGCGACGAGGAGCGCACCGACCACACGACCGTCGACGACCTCTGGGGCATCTTCCACCTGCTGACGGTCGGGGCGTGGCTCCTCATCATCGGCGGCTGGGCCACCGACATCGCGTCGCCGGACGTCTTCAAGCTCGGGCTCTTCTGGGCGTTCGCGATCGCCCTCATCACACTCGGCCGCTCTGCCGCGCGAGCGATCTGCCGGCGCACCGTGAACTACCTCCAGAACACGGTCATCGTCGGGGCCGACGAGGTGGGCCAGCTCGCCGCGCGGAAGATCCTCCGGCACCCGGAGTACGGGATCAACCTGGTCGGCTTCGTCGACTCGGCGCCGAGGGAGCTCGACGGCGACATGGCGCAGTTCTCGGTGCTCGGCCGGCCGGACGGCCTGCTCGAGATCGTCCGCGCGCTCGACGTCGAGCGCGTCATCGTCGGCTTCTCGGAGGCGTCGAGCGAGGAGACGCTCGACCTGATCCGGTCGCTCAAGGACGTGGACGTGCAGGTCGACGTCGTCGCGCGGCTCTTCGAGCTCGTCTCGTCGAACGCCGGCATCCACACGCTCGAGGGGATGCCGCTCGTGAGCCTCCCGCCGCTCCGCCTCTCGCCCTCGTCACGGCTCCTGAAGCGCTCGCTGGACCTCACGCTCTCGGCGCTCGGCCTGGTCCTCCTCTCTCCCGTCTTCCTCGGGATCGCGGTCGCGGTGAAGATCGGCTCGCGCGGGCCCGGTGTTCTTCCGCCAGGTGCGGATGGGCTCGCGCGACCAGACGTTCACGATCGTCAAGTTCCGCACGATGGCCACCGGCGCGGAGGATCAGCGCGCCGAGGTCAAGGCAAGAAACGACCCGCGGGTGAACCGTGTCGGCCGGTTCCTCCGGAGGACGTCGCTCGACGAGCTTCCCCAGCTCTGGAACGTGCTGCGCGGCCAGATGAGCCTCGTCGGGCCGCGGCCGCTCCCGCTCGACGAGGACCGCAACGTCGGCAGCTGGGGCCGGCGCCGGCTCGACCTGCGCCCGGGGATGACCGGCCCGTGGCAGGTGCTCGGCCGCTCGGACATCCCGTTCGACGAGATGGTGAAGCTCGACTACCTCTACGTCACCGGCTGGTCGCTCGGCTACGACCTGAAGCTCCTCGCCCGGACGATCCCCGTGCTGTTCTCGGTGCGGGGCGCGTACTAGATGAACCCGGACGAGGCTCGCCTCGCGGCGCAGCGCCTGTCCGACGCGCTCGCAGCGGCCGACTACGCGGGCCACGACCCGTGGGACGGGCTCTCGTCCCCGCTCGTGCGCACGGTCGCGCGCGGCCGGTTCGGCCGCGGCGCTGCGACGCAGACGTTCAAGTACTCGCCCGTGGATCTCCGCCCGCTCTTCCGCGTGCCGAAGCAGCGGCACACGAAGGCGACGGCCCTGCTCGTCTCCGCGTACACGCGCCTCGGGCGAGACGGCCCGCGCCGAGGAGCTGGCCGCGGACCTCGTCGGACGCCAGACCGAGGCGGGAGGCTGGGCGTACGGCTTCGACGTGCAGACCCGCTGGGGCTTCTACCCGGCGGGCCAGCCGAACGCCGTCGCCACGGTGTTCGCCGCGCACGCGCTGCTCGACATCGGCATCAGCGAGCCGGTCGAGCGGGCGGTCGCCTGGGCGGCGGCGGACCTCCCCGTGGAGCGCGACGGCAGGCGCTGGTTCGCCTACTACCCGGGCTCCACCATCCCCGTCCACAACGCGAGCCTCCTGGTCGCCGGGCTCATGGCGCGGACGAGCACGCTCGACTCGATCGCCGCGGATGCGGTGGCCTTCTCGCTCGACCGCCAGCGCCCCGACGGATCGTGGCCGTACGGCGACGACCCACGGCTCGGCTGGGTGGACGGCTACCACACCGTCTACGTGCTCGAGAGCCTCGACCGGTGGTCCCGCGCGCGTAAGGCGCCGTCCGTGGACGACGCGATCGAGTGCGGGCTCGACCTCTTCCTCACGCGGCTCGTCGACCCGGACGGCGCCGCCCGCGCGAGCCTCGACTCCCGCTTCCCCGTGGACACGCACGCGTGCGCGATCGCGGTCACCGGCCTGTGCCGACTGGCCGCGCGCGATCCGCGAGCGCTCCCCACCGCCGAGCGGATCCTCGCCTGGACGCTCGCGCACATGCGGCGCCGGGACGGCCGCTTCGCCTTCCAGCGCCACCGGGTCGGCCGCAACTCGGTGCCCTACATCCGGTGGTCGGACGCGCACATGCTGCTCGCGCTCGCGACCTGGCTGGAGACCAGTGACCTATGCCGCGAGCTGACGTCCTCGGCGTCGAGATCGACCGGCTCACGATGGACGAGACGGTCACGCTGCTCGTCCAGGCGATCGACGAGCGGCGCCTCGTCCAGCACGTGTGCGTGAACGCCGCCAAGCTCGTCGCCCTGCGCGGCGATCCCAGGCTGCGCGCGATCGTCGAGGAGTGCGAGGTGGTGAGCGCCGACGGCCAGCCGGTCGTCTGGGCGTCGAAGCTCCTCGGCGACCCGCTCCCGGAGCGCGTGAACGGCACCGACCTCATGCACCGGCTCTTCGCCGAGTCCGAGCGGCGCGGCTACGGCGTCTTCGTCCTCGGCGCGAAGCAGGAGGTGCTCGACCAGGCGGTCGCGAACCTGCGCGCCGCCCATCCCGCCCTGCGGATCGCGGGCGCGCGCAACGGCTGGTTCCCCGACTCCGAGAGCGCCGCCGTTGCCGCGGAGATCGCGGCCGCGAAGCCGGACATCCTCTTCGTCGCCATCTCGTCGCCGCGCAAGGAGATCTTCCTCGCGGAGCACGGCCGGACGCTCGGCGTGCCGCTCATCATGGGCGTCGGCGGCTCGATCGATATCGTCGCGGGGGTGACACGCCGCGCCCCCCGCTGGATGCGCTCGGCCGGGCTCGAGTGGCTCTTCCGGCTCGCGCAGGAGCCGCGCCGCCTGGGCCGCCGCTACGTCGTCACGAACGCGCAGTTCATCGGCATCGCGGGCAAGGAGATCGCGCTGCGGCGATTCCGCCGCGCGTAGCCGATGGGCGGGATCGCAGGCATCGTCGACTTCCGCCCGGGCGCAATCGTGGAGCGAGAGTCGATCGAGCGCATGTGCTCGCTCATCGAGCACCGCGGACGGACGACCGGCATTCACGTCCGCGAAGCCGCCGGGCTGGGGCACCGCCGCCTGGCGATCACCGACCTCGAGACCGGAAAACAGCCGCTCTCGAACGAGGACGGAACCGTCTGGGTCACGTTCAACGGCGAGATCTACAACTTCCGCGCACTCCGGGCCGAGCTCGAGGGACGCGGGCACCGCTTCGTGACGCAGACCGACACCGAGGTGATCCCGCACCTCTACGAGGAGCACGGGATCGACTTCGTCCACGCGCTCCAGGGCAACTGGGCGATCGGCCTCTGGGACGAACGGCGCCGCCGGCTCGTCCTGACGCGCGACCGGATTGGCCGGCGTCCGCTCGCCTGGAGCCTGAAGGACGGGGTCGTCCGGTTCGCGAGCGAGGTGAAGGCGATCCTGGCCGACCCGGCGATGTCCCGCGAGATCGACCAGAGCGCGCTCATCGACATCATTCGCTTCGGCACCACGGTCGAGAGCCGCACGATGTTCCGTGACGTCTCGGTCGTGAAGCCCTCGCACCGGCTCGTCTTCGAGGACGGCCGGCTCGTTGCCGACGACCTGTACTGGGACTGCAACGACGTCCCCTTGTTCGAGGGCGGCTTCGAGGAGGCGATCGACGGGTTCACCGAGGTGCTCGCCGCCGCCACGGCGGCGCGGATCGGCGGGGACGTCCCGTACGGACTCCTCCAGTCGGGCGGGATCGACTCGTCGCTCCTCGCGTCGTTCATCGCCGAGCAGGCGCCCGGCCTGCGGACGTACACGGTCGCGACCGGAGGCGTCGACGACGAAACGGACGCGGCCACCGCGGTCGCGCGCCACGTCGGCGCCGAGCACACGGTCATCCCGCTCTCGGACGTCGACCCGGTGGAGGTCGCCCCGAAGATCCCGTGGATGCTCGACGAGCCGTTCATGAACGACGGCCTGATCGGCAACCTCCTCCTCTCCCGCTCCCTCGCCGACGAGGTCACGGTCGCGATCACGGGCGACGGCGGCGACCACGCGTTCTCCGGCACCTGGGTCCACATGGGCGACGCGCTCGCGGAGAAGGTTCCGCGGCCGCTGGCGCCGGTCGGCGCGCTCGCCGCAGACGCCGTTCACGGGCTCACGCGAAACCGCACGGCGCGACGGCTTTCGAAAGGATTCCACGGCGCGCGCGTTCCCCAGCGCAGCCGCTGGCTCGTGATGCGCCAGCACGACATGCCGATTCGCCACGCCGGCCTTCTCGCGACGCCTGTCTGGCAGCAGAACGGCATCGATCCCGAGGCGGAGGCGCTCGCCTACTACGACCGCTGCACGGCGCCCGACCATCTGAGCCGGGTGATCTACGCCGAGGCGCGCTGGGACCTCCCGCCCAACGACATGATGAAAGTCGACCGTGCGTGCGCCTACGGCGGCATGGCGGCGCGCTCGCCCTACTTCGACCCGCGCGTCGTCGAGTTCGCGGCGAGCCTGCCCGCGGAATGGAAAGGCCAGGGCCGTGCGCTCAAGATCCTCGGCCGTGAGGTGGCGCGGCGGCGGCTCCCGGAGGAGATCTCGCGGCTCCCGAAGACCGGGCTCTCGACGCCGATGCGCGACTGGATGCGCGGCCCCTTCGGAGAGAAGATCGGACGCGTGCTGGCGTCGGACTCGTTCGCCTCGCGCGGCGTGTTCGACCCGAAGGGCGCGATGACGGTGCTCGAGCGCCATCGCGCCGGGCGCGGCGACTACGCGCACGTCGCCTGGACGATGGCGATGACCGAGATCTTCTACCGCTCGTTCGTGGACACCTTCGGCATGGCCGACGAGCGGGTCTGGGAATGACGCGCGTCCTGCTCGTCGTCGGGACGAGGCCGAACTTCATGAAGATGGCTCCCGTTGCCCGCGCGTTGGGCGGGCGGCCAGGGTTCGAGCATGTGCTCGTCCACACGGGCCAGCACTACGACGACGCGATGTCGCGCGTCTTCGTCGACGAGCTCGAAGCAGGCGAGCCCGACTTCTTCCTCGACGTCGGCTCCGGGACGCATGCCGAGCAGACCGCCCGCGTGCTCGAGCGGATCGAGCCCGTGCTGCGGGAGACCGAGCCGGATCTCGTGCTCGTCCCCGGCGACGTGAACTCGACCCTCGCGGCCGCGCTCGCCGCGGTGAAGCTCGGGATCCCGGTCGGCCACGTCGAGGCGGGCCTGCGCTCGTTCGACCGGACGATGCCGGAGGAGCTGAACCGGATCCTCACCGACGCGATCTCCGACCTGCTGTTCACGCACTCGCCCGGAAGCTCGCACGAACCTGGAGAACGAGGGCGCGATCGGCGCGATCCACGAGGTCGGCAACACGATGATCGACACCCTCGTGCGGCTGCGGCCGCGGATCGACGAGCTCGACGCGCCCGGGCGGCACGGACTCACGCCGGGCGGATACGTCGTGGTGACGCTGCACCGGCCGGCGCTCGTGGACGGGCCGCTGCTCGGCGAAGCGTTCGCGGCGCTGGGCGATCTCGCGGCTGAGATGCCCGTCGTCTTCCCCGCGCATCCGCGGACGCGCGCGGCGCTCGACCGCCTCGGGCTCGCCGCACCGGCCGGGCTCCAGCTGCTCGACCCGCTGCCGTACCTCGAGTTCCTCGGCCTCGTCGCCGGCTCCGCAGCCGTGCTGACCGACTCGGGCGGCATCCAGGAGGAGACGACCTACCTCGGCATCCCGTGCTTCACGCTGCGCTCGACCACCGAGCGGCCGGTCACGGTCGAGCTGGGGACGAACACGCTGCTCGGCCTCGATCCGACCCGGATTCGCGACGTGCCGGCACTCCTCGCCTCGCCGCGTCATTCGTCAGTGCCGCCGCTCTGGGACGGGCACGCGGCAGAGCGGATCGTCGACGTTCTCTAGAGCGAGACGGTCGCGCCGGTTTCGGCGGAGCGCAGCGCCGCGAGCGTGACCGCCATCGTCGCGAGCGGATCCGGGCTCATCTCGGCTCCGGCTGCCAGCGCCGTGAACTGGGCCTCGTGGCCCTTGTCCCGCCGTGACTTCGTAGTGCGCGAACGTCCGTCCCCGTGCAGCTCGAGCCGTTCGAAGTCGACCAGCACCGCCGAGCGGCCGGCCGACTGGGCCTCGATCCGCTCCTTGCCGAGCTTCGGGTCGCCGCGGGAGCCGTAGACGATCGTCGCCGTCGAGCCGCCCGGGAAGTCGAGGTGGATCGTGAAGCTCTCCGCGCTTGCGAGCGGCCGGCCGGGATCGGCGCGCAGCGCGCAGGTCACCCGCGCAGGGAGCTCGCCGGCGAGCCAGCACGCGAAGTCGACGAAGTGGCAGCCCTCGCCGACAAGGCGCCCTCCGCCGTCGTCCGGATCGTTCGTCCAGTGGCCGGGCTCGAGCGCCTCGGCGTTCACGCGGTACAGAAGCTCGAACGGGCCGGCCAGATGCTCGCGCATCCGGGCGGCCAGAGGTGCGTGGCGCCGGTTGAATCCGACGGTGAGCGTGCCCGCGCTTGCCGACCGCGCGGCGGCGAGGTCAGCGAGGTCCTCTTCGGTCAGCGCCGGCGGCTTCTCGACGAACACCGACTTGCCCGCCCGGAGCGCGCGGGCGGCCAGCTCGGCGTGCGAGCCGTGCCGCGTCGCGACGGCGACGAGGCCGATTCCCGGATCGGCGAGCAGCTCGTCCGCGCCGAGCGCCCGGTCGAACCCGAACCGCTCCTGCGCGCCGCGGGCCGAGAGCCCGCTCGCGCTCGCGACCGCCTCGAGCGTGAAGCCCGCCTTCTGGAGGCCCGGAATGAGGACGCCGGCGGCGAAGCTCCCCGCGCCGATCACGCCGGCGGCCATGGGCGGCCCGGGAGCGGCGGCGGCCTGGACGACCGGCTCGGGCGGCTCCGCGACCGCGTCGTAGGTGATGAGGACGCCGAGCGGCGACGAGTCCGCGCCGACGAGCGCGTCGTAGGCCTCGGGCGCGTCGTCGATCTCGATCCGCGAGGTCACGAGCCCCGCGACTCGCACCTTGCCCGTCGCGACGAGATCGAGGAACGCCGCCAGGTTGCGCCGCTCGGTCCAGCGCACGTATCCGATCGGATAGTCGAGGCCGCGCTCCTCGTACTCGGCGTCGTAGCGGCCGGGGCCGTAGGAGCGCGAGACGACCAGCGAGAGCTCCTTGTCGTAGTACGCGTCACGCGGCACGTCGAGGCCGACGTCGCCGACCACGACGACCCGGCCGCGATCCCGGCAGAGCCGTGCCGCCAGCTCGACGGGATCGGCCGACGAGGTCGCGGCAGTGATCACCACGGCGTCGCAGTCGCTCGCCGCGGCGGGGAGATCACCGTCGAGCGCGCCGCGCGGATACGCGTCGTCCGCGGCGCCGTCTCCCTGGGCGCGCTCCACGAGCGCGGAGTCGAGATCGATCCCGACGACCCGGCACCCCGCCGCGCGAAGGATCTGGCCGGCGAGCTGGCCCACCAGACCGAGGCCGATCACGGCCACCCGCTCGCCCAGCCGCGCGTCCGCCTGCCGGACGGCGTGCAGCGCGATCGCCCCGACGGTCGCGAACGCGGCGTCATCCAGCGAGACACCGTCCGGGACAGGCACGGCGAGATTCGCGGGCACGTAGTCGATCTCCGCATGCGTCGCGAAGCCGGCGCCGGCGCAGGCCACGCGGTCGCCGGGCGCGAGATCGCTCACGCGGCTCCCGGCGGCGATCACGACTCCGGCTGCGGAGTACCCGAGCGGGGCCGGCTGTCCGAGCCGGAAGCGCACCGCCTGCGCCGCCGCGCCAAGCCCGTCGCGCCGAGCCTTGTCGAACACGAGCCGTGCCTGGTCGGGCCGTGCACGGGCCTTGGCGAGGAGGCTCTTGCGCCCCGTCTCGACGGTGCGGCGCTCGGTGCCGGCGCTCACGAGACTCGCCCGGACGTCGACGAGCACGCCCTCCGGACGCAGCTCGGGCCGGGGGACGTCGAGCACCTCGATCCGCCCGTCGCGAAGCCGATGCGTGACCTGCTTCAAAGCGACGAAAGCGTACAACCGAGCCGCTCGCGGGCCCCACTAGACTCCTCGCGATGACGTCGCCCCGCCCCATCAAGGTCGCCGTGATCGCGCTCGGAGCAGTGGGCGCCGACACCGGTGGGCGCAGCTACCTGGCCGGGATCCTCGGACCGCTCGCGGCGAGTCCCGGGATCGAGCTGGAGCTCCATCTCGGAGACGCGCGTTTCGACCCGCCTCCGGGCTGCCGCGTCGTGCGCCATCGGGTGCCGCGCCGCCTCGGCACGATCGGCCGGATCGCCGCCGAGGCTCGGGTGGCGCGCTCGCTCGCCGGCCGCGGATTCGACGTCTTGCTCGCGCCGCTGAACTTCGTCCCGCACCTCTGGCGCGGCCGCGCGGTCGTGGTCGAGCACAACCTGCTCGCACTCCCCAGCGGCTCGCCGTACGTCACGAGGCGCAAGGCCTGGTACCGGATCCGGGCGCTGCGGTCATCCCTCCGCCGGTCGCAGCGCGTCGTCGCGGTGAGTGAGTACCTCCGAGGCCGCATCCTGGCCGAGCTGCCCGACTCCGATCCGGGCAAGTTCGTCGTCATTCCGCTCGGACTGCCCGCGGACTGGGCTGCGCGAGCCTCGGCCACTGAGGCGATAAACCGTGTTCTCGTCGTCGCCTCGCTCTGGACCCACAAGCGAATCGACCTCGCGATCGAGGCGTTCGCGCTCGCGGCACTACCCGGCACGGAGCTCGCGATCGCCGGACCGGGCCGCGGAGGAGCGCCTTCTGCGTTTCGAGGCGCTGGCCGCAGAGCGGGGAGTCGGCGACCGGGTGACGTTTCTCGGCAACGTCCCCTACGAGCGGATGGCGGAGCTCTACGGCACCGCGTCCGTCGTGCTCCACCTTTCGACGATCGAGAGCTTCCCGCTGCCCGTGCTCGAGGCGATGGGCGCTGGAGTGCCGATCGTCGCGACACGGATCGAAGCCGCCGTCGAGCTCGGAGGTGATGCGCCGATCTGGCTCGATCCGTCCGCGGACGCGACGCAGATCGCCGCGGCGCTGGTCGTGGCCATGACCGACGACGCCCTGCGCGCCGACAAGGTCCGGCGCGGCCTCGAGCGCGCCGCGGGGTTCACATGGGAGCGCTCGGCAGAGCTGCTCGCGGAGACGCTTCGTGAGGCCTGCGCACCCGCTCGGGCCGCCGATCCGGTCGTGCAGGCCCGCTCCCAGGCCGGACGGCTCTAGGTGGAAACGGGACTCCAGGGCAAGCGCGTTCTCGTCACCGGCGCGTCAGGCGGGATCGGCGCTGCGACCGCGCGTGCCTTCGCGGCCGAGGGCTGCCGGGTCGCGGTCCACTACCACCGCGGCCGCGAGCGGGCCGACGCGCTTGCCGCCGAGCTCGACGGGGCGGTCGTCGTCCAGGCCGATCTCACGAACGAGGAGGAGACGGACCGGCTGTTCGCCGAGGTTCGCGACGCGTTCGGCGGGCTCGACGTGTGCGCGGCCGTGGCGGGCGTGTGGCCCGAAGCGGACACGCCTGTCTGGGAGCTCTCGCTGGATCGCTGGCGCGCGACGCTCGACGCGAACCTGACGGTGACGTTCCTTACTGCGCGCGGGTTCCTCCGCGAGGTCGCGGAGTCGGGGCACGGGAGCCTCGTCCTCGTCGGCTCGACCGCCGGGCTCGTGGGGGAAGCGGGGCACGCGGACTACGCGGCGGCGAAGTCGGCAATCGTCCGCGGACTGCTCCTGTCGCTGAAGAACGAGGTCGTCCGAGTCGCTCCTCTGGCGCGCGTCAACGCCGTGTGCCCGGGCTGGACGGAGTCGCCGATGACGCGTGACTCGCTCGAGGATCCTGCGCTCATCGAACGAGTGACGAGGACGATGCCGCTCCGCAAGGTGGCCCAGCCCGAGGACGTCGCAAACCAGATCGTCGCACTCTCCTCCGATGTCGTCTCGGGCCATGTGACCGGCCAGGTCGTCACGGTCGCCGGAGGCATGGAGGGCCGCGTCGTCCACGAGTGATCCGCCGCGCGTGTGGCACGATGGTGCGGCTTGGAGAGGTGTCCGAGTGGCCTAAGGAGCGCGACTGGAAATCGCGTACTCGCTGAAAGGTGGGTCGCGGGTTCAAATCCCGCCCTCTCCGCCTTACGAAGGAGAGCCTGCGAGCCCGTGGGTTCTCTTCGGCTACCGGCTCGTGGAGTCGACGACGTAGGCCGCGACGGCGTCGATCTGCTCCGGCGAGAGCTGGCCGCCGAACGCCGGCATTCCGCCGCCGCCATCGGTGACCTGGCCCACGACCGCGTCGAAGCTCGGCTGGAGATCGTCGAGGTCGGGCCCGCTCGTGCCGGTCGAGCCTGCCGCCTCCATCGTGTGGCAGCTGCCGCAGCCGTTGGACGCGAAGACCTCCTCGCCCTCCGCGATCTGCTCGGCGTCGCCGGAGCCGCCGCCCGTGTCGGTGCCGCCCGTGTCGGCCGGGCCGGTGTCCGGCTCCTCGACCGTCGCCTCTCCGCCTCCCGGTCCTTCGACGACCGTTTCGTGACCGGCTTCCTCGCCGTGATCCTCGGCGCCGAATACCTCGACCGCGCCGAGCATTCCGAAGACGAACAGCGCCGCGACGACCGCGAAGAGTCCCAGTCGCCGGCCGGGAAAGTCGGGCCTCCACCGCGGCACGAGGAGCGACACGATCAGGCTGAACCCGATCAGCAGGCCGGCGGCGACGGTCAGGATGATCTCGTTGCGGCTCATGGGCTCGCATACGATATCCGGCCCCATGAGCCGCGTCGGACTCTACGTCGGCGCCGGCGCGGCGTTCGCCGTCGCGGTCGTGCTGGCGATCGTCGGCGCGGGCGAGTCGCCCGGCGCTCTCACGAACTGGCAAGCGCTGGCGCTCGGCGTCGTGCAGGGCGCTACGGAGTTCTTGCCGATCTCGTCCTCAGGCCATTTGATCCTGCTTCCCTGGGCCGCGGACTGGACGTACCTCGAGGCGCACGACGAGTTCAACCAGACGTTCGACGTCGCCCTGCACGTCGGGACGCTGTTCGCGACGGTGCTCTTCTTCTGGAAGGACATCGTCGAGCTCGTGACCGCGGCGCTGGCGAGCCTGCGCGCACGGGCGATCCGCACGCCGACCGAGCGTGCCGCCTGGTTCGTCGCGGTCGCGACCGTGCCGGCGCTCTTCGCGGGCGCACTCGGCGAGAGCCTCATCGCCGAGCACCTCGGCGAGCCCTGGCAGATCGCGATCCTCCTCTTCGTCTTCGCCGGGATCCTTTGGCTCGCCGATCGCTCACCTGCGGACCGGGAGATCACGGACATGTCATTCAAGGACGCGCTCGGGATCGGTCTGGCGCAGACGCTGGCGCTCATGCCCGGCGTCTCGCGCTCCGGCGTCACGATCACCGCCGGCCGCTTCCTGCGGCTCGATCGCGAATCGGCGGCGCGCTTCTCGTTCCTCCTCCTCGTTCCGACGACGCTCGGCGCGGTCGTCTGGAAAGGAGTCACGGACGTGTTGCTCGCCGACCTGCCGGCCGGCTCGACCGGGCCGTTCGTCGTGGGAATGCTGGCATCAGCCGCAGCCGGGATCGTCGCCATCGGCGCGCTGATCGGCTACGTGCAGCGGCACACGTACACGGTGTTCGTCGTCTACCGGCTGGTCGTCGCGGTGCTCGTGGTGCTCGCGATCACGACCGGCTGGCGCGCGGCCGGGTTCTAGGCGCCCGCGCCGGCGAACGGCCAGCGCGGAGGCGTCGACTGCTGGGCCCGCTGGCGCTCGGCGCGCGTGCGGAGCTCTTCGAGAACCTCGCGGGCCTCGTCTCGTGCGTCCACGGCGCGCTCCTCGGCGACCGGCTCGACGACCCGAGCGGTAAGTGTCGCCTCGCGTTCCTTGAGCTGCTCGGCTTTC
The DNA here is from genome assembly GCA_963705875.1 of uncultured Actinomycetes bacterium. Classification (GTDB taxonomy): domain Bacteria; phylum Actinomycetota; class Thermoleophilia; order Gaiellales; family Gaiellaceae; genus CAVRUF01. The sequence goes on from OY970117.1 coordinate 1,753,923, forward strand.
GCCTCGAGCGTCGCCTCCAGCTTCTGGAGCCGGCGGGCCTTGCCCTCGATCCGCTCCTGCTCGGTCACTGCGAGCCGCTGGGCGTCTGCGACCTTCACGTCGCGCTCGGCAGCGCGCCGCTCGCGCTCGGCAAGACGCGCGGCGACCTGCTCGAGCTCGCGCTCGCGCTCGGCCAGCCGGACGAGCTCCAGCTCGCGACGGGCGACGCCGGCTTCGCGCTCGGCCAGGGCCGTTCGCTGCCGGCCGATCTCCAGGCTGGCCCGGGCGCGTTCGCGCTCGGTGTCCTCGAATGCGCGCAGCGACGCCTCGGCGCGTTCGCGCGATGTCTCCGCCCGCTCGACGGCCGCGGCCGCGGTGGACGCGACCTCGGTGAGCTCGCGAACTCGGGCCTCCTGGTCTGCATGCGCGCTCGCCTGGTCGGCAAGTGCCCGGTCGCGGGACTGGATCTCGGCGTGGGCTTTGTCGAGCTGGGTCTCGAGGTCCGCGAGCTCGGGTCGTAGTCGAGCGACCTCGGAGTCGCGCTCCTCGAGCTCCGCGAGGAGATGCTCGATCTGCGCGCGGTCGTCCTCGTAGGCGGGCCCGAACCGTGCGATGCGGCGGTCGAGCTCGGCCGCGCGGACTTCGGCGACGGCGGCGCGCGTACTGCGCGCTTCGAGATCCTCGAGCGCGTCGGCCAGGCGACCGCCTTGCTCCTCGCTCATGCCCTCCACGAGTCCGGAGGCGTTCTTCAGGAAGAAATTTTCGAGACTGCGACGCACACGGGCCACGCTGAACACTCCGCTCTGCCGCAGATCGGATGTGATTTCCAAGTCGGATCGAACGGTCGACGGCTGAACCCTGCAATGCCTCGATCGAGGGGCAGCCCTGCCGATTCACTCGCACTCGTCGTACTGCTCGACCGGCGCGCAGAGCGCGACAACGTGATTGAGCGTGGTCGCGAAATGCCTGCCGCCGACGCGGTACTCGACCCGCACGCCGTGGAACCGCGAGATCCCGGGATCCGTCACCTCGAGCCCGAACACGAGCTGGAAGCCGTTGTCCTTGCCAGGCGGGACGACGAGCCCGGTGACGTCTTGGCCTGCGTCGTCGTCGAACCCCGGTGCGAAGCCGACCGCGTCCTCGGCCGTCTCCGCAACCGCCCGGACGCCGACCTCACGGATCGATCCATTGTCGTCCACCAGAGAGACACGCTCGACTACGGCCTCGACCTTGCCCGAGTTCTCGAGCACGGGGAGCCCCCAGGAGTAGACCGTGTCGAGCGGCACGGTGAAAGCGAGGCTGTCCCCGTAGCCCTCGTCGTAGGCCAGAGGTCCGCCTTCGACCGGATCGGAGCGGTCGAGCGCCCAGACGGCGATCGCGCCGGCCAACGCCACGACCAGCGCGATCGACACCCATCGGCGGCGTTTCGAACGAGCCACCTCAGAACCCCGCGAAGATCCGCTCGGAGACGGTCGGCTTGCCCGTGTCGCCGCAGAGGTAGTAGCGGGCGAACCTCCGGCCGAAGCGCCAGAACTGGGAGGCCGACTTCGACGCGCCGGTCTGGCCGCTCAGGCTGACGCCGAAGACGGTGACCGCCGCCGTGTAGTTCTTGAGTCTCCCGTTCGTCCTGCTGAACGTGCCGCTCCCCGACGCGGGCGCGAAGTAGACGGCGTTGCTCTCGTAGCGGTCGCCGCAGTGCCCGTTCAGATCCTTCACGTCGTCGTAGTAGTCGAAGCCGCCGTTCCAGCGCGTCGCCTTGATCCGGTACGTGGTCGTGACGCGACCGAGGCACACGCGGCGCTGTCGTTCCTTCACGAACCGGAACTCGGTCCTGTAGCGCCGTCCGAAGTTCGCGTTGTCGTCCCCGAGGTTCGAGATCGTGTCCGTGATCTGGCTGGCGCGCCTGCTCGAGATGTGAACCGAGCCGGAGAGACTCCAGTGCACGCCGTCCGTCGAGTACCCGACGCCGATGTCGGAGTCGGCCTGCTCGCCGTAGGTCCATCGTCATCGCCTGGTCTTTCCAGGCGTGCGCCTCGCCGATGACCATGTACTTGTCGGCCTCGCCCAGCTTGGTCGTCGTGACGAAGCAGACCGGGCGCGCGTGTGAAGGATCGACCTCGGAGAACCCCGTGCGAACGCCCGGCGCATGCGCCCCGATCGCCGCCGCGGAATCGAACTGGATCGTGACCCCGGCTTCGCCCGACGTCCAGGCGCCGCCGACGGCCTGCCGGGCGAACGACCGGGACTGGACGCGGTTGCCCGCGATGAACGCGGCGTCGAAGTTGACCCATCCGTCGTTTGCCGCGGCGATCGCTGCGATCGCGGGATCGATCGGAGAGAGGCGCAGCACGAACGCCCCCGACGAATCGGTCGTAGCCGAGGCCAGCTGGGGCGTGTCCACGGAGGCCTCGGTGTCCACCGTCTGCGAGACGGACACGACGCCGTCCGCAACCGGCAGCCCGAATTCGTCCAAGAGGACACCGGTGAGGAGTGACCGGATCGGCCACGACGACGGGCGGGGCCGGCACGGTCACCAATTCGATCTCGAGGAAGATGCCGCCGCGATCGAAGCGCCGATCGAGCCCGTCCGCGGGCCCGTCCGGCGTCTCGTACACGGGCGGACCGTCGAATGACTCGTCGCCACGCAGTTCGAGGCCGAGGTTCGCGGCCACGCCCGTCGACCAGTCGCCGAACGAGGGCGGTGACGTCGATCCGCTCGTCACGGTCGGGACACACGCCGCCGGAACCAACGGCGATGCCGGCTCCGGTTTCGGGCTGGTCGTCCCAATTGGAATCCGGCCCCCACTCGGTGAGGACCGGCCTCGCGGCGACCAACGGCGACTCCCCGAGATAGCAAGAGCCGCCGTGGAGCTCGAGCGTCGCCCGGAGCAGCCGCTCGGAGTCGAACGCCGGGACGTCGAACCGAACGAGCGCTCGATACAGCGGTCCGTCGATCGTCCTCGGACCGACATGCAGCAGGCCGTCATCCGGTGGACCGCCCCACGACGCGAGCTGGACGGTCTCGGTGGCCGGATAGACCTGCGCACCGGCACCCGCAGTCCACAGAAAAAGGCCGAGGAGCGTGAGGACTCCTACACAAAGACATCGCAGTTCCGCGCCCGCGCGGGGTAGTCGCAGTTCCATCGTCGCCGCCTCCAGTTCATCGCTTTCGAGATCGCGCGGGCCATGCGGACACACTGCGACCGGAGGCAGGGGCCGTCAATTCGTCCGTTTAGGACAGGAGGGGCCGGAACACGTGCAGACAAGCCACGTTGTGGATCGTTCGTGACGCTCTTGTGACGCTTCTGTTCGGACTCAGGCCGAATCGGCGCAGCGTGCGCGATAGAGGCGCGGCGGCGCGCAGAGCGTCATCGCGGACTGGAAGGACTGCTCGTAGCTCTTGTCGCCCGAGCGGTACGCAATCCGGAACCCCGGCGAACGGAAGATCCCCTGGGCGTCCACGCGTACGCCGACGACGAGCTTGTAGCCGGCCGCGTCGGGCTCGAGCGTGAGCCCTTCGACCTCGACCGCGCCGGACGGCCACTTGAAGCCCCCTCCGAACCCGAGCGGGCTCTGCCCGATCGGCTGCGCGTACATGCCCACGATCCGCATCCCGGCCGTCGGATCGACGAGCGAGACGGCGTCGATGACGATCGCCGAGCCGCCGTCGTTCGTGAGCTCGAGCGTGCCGACCGATACCACCGAGCCCGCCGTGACCGGCGCGCTCACCGCTTCACCCTGTCTTGCTCGCGAGCGAGCCCTGCTCGTCACCCGACCGCCCGAACAGCCACCACAGGATGAACACGACCAGAAGGGCGACGACCGCGATCACGACGATGCGGCCGCGCTGCTGCGAAGAACGCCGGCCTGACCGCCGCTCGGACCGCTCCGCTTCCGGTGAGACGCCCATCGTCCAGGCGATCCTGTTCCTTCCGCCCGCGTCGGTCAAACGGGTGGGGCCGGAGAGTTGGTCTCGCGACCAGCACGTTGTAACGTCCTGAGCAGATCCTCTTGCGCGCCGCGGTTCTCATCACCGTCCTGACCTCGCTCCTCGCCGTGGCGCCTTCCGCCTGGGGCGCTGTCCGCTACGTCGATGCGATCGCCGGCAACGACGCCGGCGACTGCGTACAGGCGTCGCCCTGCAAGTCGATCGCCTTCGCGGTCGCCCGACCCGGCGCCGGCGACGAGATCATCGTGGCCTCCGGCACGTACACCCAGCTCGTCGACGCTCGACATCACGGAGGAGGTCGACCTGCACGGCGTGGTCGGCGATCCCCGCCCGGTGATCGACCTTCTGCCGGGCATGGGCATCGACGCGATGACCGTCGGGGGAGCCGCCGCGGGAAGCCGTTTCAGCCACCTCCACTTCAGCCTGCCGGGAGGCGCCGTGGCCGGCTCCGCCGCGGTGAAAGTGGACGACGCCCGCGACCTTCGAGGATGTCGCGTTCACGCTGAACGCATTCATGGGCACGGCGGAGCGTCGACGCGCGTTCCTCGTCGACCTGCCGGCAGGTACCGCGGCGCCGGTGGTCCTGCGCGGGGCGACCGTCAACGCGAATGCCGGATTCCTGGGCCATGACGGCACCGGGCTCGTCGAGACCGTGCACGGGACCCTGCAGATTCGCGACCTCGTCCTGAGCAACGTGGCGGAGGGAGTCGCCGGGACTTGCGGGGATCTCGGTGGGATCCGACGTCGGCGCCGCCGACGCGATCCTCGACGTCGACGGGGCGACGATCACGACGGCGGGCCGGTGCCTCGGACTGTTCGGCGGCTCGGCTTCGGCCGGCAGCACGCTGCGCAACCTGACGGTGACGCAGTTCGTCGACGGCCCGTCCGGCGCCCAGGCGACGGTCGAGTGCGTGCGGATCGGCAGCCACCACACGACCATCGAAGGCATGAAGGTGACAGCTCTCGAAACGTCGACCACGTCGGGACAGCACGACGATTCAGCAATCGAGGCCTGGGCGGCCGACAACCTCACGCTGCGCCGGATCGATGTCACCTCGAACCAGCCCGCTCTCTACGCGGGGCCCCCGATGGCGTCTTCGCCCACGTCAGGTTTCGTGACGAACCTGCAGATCCGCGGAGCGCGGATGACGAGCATGACAAGCAGCGCGATGCTGATCCGCAACGGCACCGGCCGCATCACCGACACGCTCGCCGTGGCCGCAAGCGCCAGCGCCGTGGCCGGCGTGCATTTCGACCCGGCGTCCAGTTTCGGCAATCAGTTCGCGCTACGAAACGTCACGGCCATCGCCGTCGGCGCCTCGACGGCCGGCATCCTCATCGACGGATCCCCGACCGAGACGGTGGCCGTGACCGGTCGTAACGTGATCGCCAGGGGAACCTTCGCCGACGTCTTCGTCAGCACGAACAGCACCGTGACGCTGGATCACTCGTTCGTCTCCACGACGAACGGCGCCGGCTACGTCGACGCTGGGAACAACAGCATCGCCGCGCCGGGGTTCGTGAACTTCGCCGGAGGCGACTACCACCTGGCGGCGGGCGCCGCCGCAGAGAACGCGGGCGTGACGGATTCGTTCGTCGGGACCGAGGACTTCGAAGGCGACAGCCGCGCAGGCGCCGGAATTCCAGACGTTGGAGCCGACGAGCGTCGCCCCGCCACCGTCCCACAGACCACGATCACGGGCACGCCACCGGCCTCGGGCACCGACCCCACGGTCGCCTTCTATTTCGTCTCGGACGACGCCACCGCCACGTTCAGCTGCTCGGTGGCCGGCAGCGCGCCCGCGGCGTGCACCTCGCCGTTCACGTCGCCGGCGCTTCCAGACGGCCTGCACACGTTCACGGTGACGGCGACGAACGCCACCGGACCGGATCCGACTCCGGCGGCGTTCCAGTTCCGCGTCGACAGCACAGCGCCGAACACGACGATCGGCGGCAAGACCCTGACCACGTCGAAGCCCGCTTTCACGTTGTCGGCCGCGGGAGAGCCCACGGCGACATTCGAGTGCGCGTTGGACGGAGCGGCGTTCGCGGCCTGCCCTGCGGCCTACACCGCGTCAGGGTTGGCGGCAGGCCAGCACACGCTCCGGGCCCGCGCGTTCGACGCCGCCGGCAACCGGGACGCGACCCCTGCCGAGCTGACCTTCACCGTCGACGCGACCCAGCCGAACACGCGCCTGAAGAGCGGTCCCACGGGATCGAAGACGGCGCGGACGGCGCGCTTCACCTTCTCCGCGACCGAGGCCGGCTCCAAGTTCCAGTGCAAGCTCGACAAGAAGGCCTGGGCGTCGTGCAAGTCGCCGAAGTCCTACAAGAAGCTGAAGAAGGGCAAGCACACGTTCCTGGTGCGGGCGATCGACAAGGCCGGGAACATCGACGCGACGGCGGCCAAGCGCAGCTGGCGCATCCGCTGACAGGTGCTCATCCGGCTACAAGAGTCGGGAACGGCCCGACCGCTGTGGCGCCACCGTCGACGACCAGGCTCTGGCCAGTGATGAACGACGAGAGCGGAGAAGCGAGAAAGACTGCTGCGTGTGCGACCTCGTCAACTGAGCCCGAGCGGCCCATGGGTATCCAGCCGACCTCGTTCACCCCAGCTGCCTGGGCTACGGGGGTCGCGATCGGGCCACAGCTAACGACGTTCATGCGGATGCTGTCTCGGCTGTATTCGGCCGCAACGGACCTGGCGAGGCTCGCCAGGCCGGCCTTGGCTGCGCCGTAGGCCGCCTGCATCGGACTGCCCGCCAGTCCCGTGATCGAACCTACGCTGACGATCGTCCCGCCGGCGCCCTGCTCCAGGAACACGCGTAGCACCGTTCTGACCGCCCGGGCGACATAGCGAAGATTGAGCTCGAACATGAGATCCCAGTCGTCATCGCTCGTCTCGTGGATGAGACTCGCCGGGATGAAGGCCAGCTGCCCGCCCACAACCGTCACGAGGATGTCGAGACCCCCGAGCTCATGAGCAGCGCGTGTCACTACGTCCTCAACCTCCGTGCTCGATCTCACGTCGCCCGTAAGACTGACGGCCTTGACACCAGCGGCAACGGCTTCTGCCGCCGTCTCATCAGCACGGTGCTGATCGACATCAGCGACGGCAACGGCGCTTCCGGCTCCGGCAAGCCCTCGTGTGATCGCCCGCCCGATGCCACCCCCACCGCCGCCGATCACCAGCGCCTTCTTTCCCTCGAGCACGTTCGGGAACCCGGTCGTACGGGATTCATCCACGCGGCGATCCTACAAACGTTCCAAAGGTGGACGGCGCCTTCTGAAGTGGGCGCAGCTGGGATCGAACCAGCGACCTCTCGCGTGTGAAGCGAGCGCTCTCCCGCTGAGCTATGCGCCCCGCGTGTCGGACGATAGCCGGTACCATCGCCCGGCCGGTCGCGCTAGGTGGGGAGCTAGCGGTTCCCTGAACCCGCAATCCGCTCTAGCGGGGCCGAACTCCCTCCCGAGAGGGTGGCTTCGAGGTAGGGCTAGCGCCCGCGAGTGTTGAAGGCCAGGTCCCGCGCACTGAGAGCTTGCGAACCGCGTCAGGTCCGGAAGGAAGCAGCGCTAAGCAGCGCTTCTCAGGTGCCGCGGCCAAGCCTGGCCCGAGCGAGCGGCGTGGGCACCGCCCCAGAAGACGCCACCGACGGAGGGTGCGCGGCCGGTAATCAGGGGAACCCATGGTTCCCCTGACGGCCCCTCCTTCTCTCGGGGACCTGCGGTTCCCCCTTCCCCCTCCCTTAAGATGGTGACGTGAGCGGCGCTCTCTACCGGACCTACCGGCCTCAGACCTTCGACGAGGTCGTGGGCCAGGAGGCGATCGTGCGCACGCTGAAGAACGCGATCGAGGCCGGTTCGGTGCGCCAGGCCTACCTCTTCGCCGGGCCGCGCGGGACGGGGAAGACGTCGATGGCCCGCATCCTCGCGAAGGCGCTCAACTGCGCGTTCGGGCCGACCGTCACGCCCGACGGCACCTGCAACTCCTGCGTCTCGATCGCGAGCGGAACCTCGCTCGACGTGATCGAGATGGACGCCGCCAGCCAGCGCGGGATCGACGACATCCGCGAGATCCGCGACCACGTCGTCCTCCAGCCGGCGGAGGGCCGCTACAAGGTCTACATCCTCGACGAGGCGCACCAGCTCACGGACGCGGCCTTCAACGCGCTGCTGAAGCTGATCGAGGAGCCGCCGCCGCACCTCGTCTTCGTCTTCTGCACCACCGACCTGTCGAAGATGCTCCCGACCGTCCGGTCGCGCTGCCAGACCTTCATGTTCGCCCGCCCGCGGCTGCCGGAGCTGACGAAGCTCCTGCGCCGGATCGCGGACGCGGAGAAGATCGACGCACCCGACGCAGCGCTCGCGCTCGTCGCCCGCAGCGCGCGCGGGAGCTTCCGCGACGCGGTCTCGACGCTCGACCAGCTCTCGGCCGCTTCAGGCGGTGCCGTGACGGTGCAGGGCGTCCTCCAGCTCCTCGGCGCGGTCGAGGAGGAGGCGCTCTTCCGCATCGGCGACCTGATCGTCGACGGCGACACGGCCGGACTGCTGCTCTTCGTCGAGGAGCTCGCCGACCAGGGCCAGGATCTCGGCCGGCTCGTCACCGACCTCCTCGAGCACCTGCGCCACCTCCTGCTCGTCCAGCACCTCGGCGAGGTTCCCGAGTCGTTGCCCGTGACCCAGGAGACGCGCGAGCGGCTGCGCTCCCAGGCGAACCAGCTCGGCGAGGCGACCGTCATCCGGCTCGTCGACCTGCTCGATGGTCGCCGTGGACGACGCGCGCCAGGGCGGCGATCCGCGGCTTCCGCTCGAGCTCGCGCTCGTGAAGGTCACGCGGCCCGGATCCGACGTCACCCGGGAGTCGATCGCCTACCGGCTCGACCAGCTCGAGGCGCGCGGCCATGACGCCGCGCCGCCGGCTCCGAAGCCGAAGGCTGCGCCGCCGAAGGCCGAAGCCACAGAAGCCGCGGAAGCGCCGTCGGAGCCGGAGCCCGAGCCGTCGCCACAGCAGCACGAGCCGGTGGAGGCGCTCGGCCTCGACCAGATCCAGCAGCTCTGGAAGCAGGCCGGTCCTCCCGGCCGTGCAGGAGCGCTCGATCCCGCTCGGATCGGTGCTCGCCGAGGCGAAGCCGATCGGCCTCGACGACGACCGGCTCACGGTCGAGTTCCCGCAGGCCGCCTCGTTCCACCGCACCGTGGCGGAGAAGCCCGAGAACGCGACGCTCCTCGGCGACATCCTCAACGAGGTCATCGGCCGCCGGCTCGCGGTCGAGTACGCCGTGGGTGAGGGCTCTCCCGAGGAGCCTGCGGAGGAAGGGCCGACGAGCGAGCAGGAGTTCGTCTCGCTGTTCAAGAGCACCTTCGACGCCCGCGAGATCGAGGAGAGCTAGGCTCAGGGCATGGCCAAAGGCATGGACGTGAACAAGATGATGCAGCAGGTGCAGCAGATGCAGGCCGAGATGGCGAAGGCGCAGGAGGAGCTCGCCCAGCAGACCGTGGAGGCCTCCGTCGGCGGCGGAATGGTGACCGTGACCGCGAACGGCTCCGGCGACATCCTGAGCATCAAGATCTCGCCCGAGGCGATCGACCCCGAGGATCCCGAGACGCTCGAGGACCTCGTGCTCGCCGGCGTGAACGAGGCGCTTCGCAACGCCCAGGATCTGATGCAGTCCCGCCTCGGCGGCGCGCTCGGCGGCGCCGGCGGGCTCGGACTTCCCGGCTTCTGAGACGCCTCCGCGCGATCGGGCTGCCGCGAGCCGGGGTGATCCTCGGCCTCGCCGTCACGACCTGGGTCTTCTTCCTGATCGCCCAGCGCGACCGCGGCGCCGCGGTCATCGGCGGGATCCTCATCGAGGTGCTCCTGATCACGTTCGTGCAGGAAGGGCTCACGAAGCGCGAGCGCCTGTTCTTCTCCCTCGCCGCAGTCGTGCTCGGCACGGCGGCTCTCGCTGCGGGAACCGCCACCCGCTAGGCGACAATGGGCGGCGTGTTCGGCCCCGTCGTCGACAACCTCGTCGCGCAACTCTCCCGTCTGCCGGGGGTCGGCACGCGCACGGCCCAGCGCCTCGCGTTCCACATCCTCCGCGTCTCGGACGAGGAGGCGCTCGCGCTCGCGACGGCGATCCGCGAGGTGAAGGAGCGCATCCGGACCTGCAACGAGTGCGGAAACCTCACCGAGGAGGAGCTCTGCGCGATCTGCACCGACACACGGCGCGACCGCGCGGTCATCTGCGTGGTCGAGCAGCCGGCCGACCTGGTCTCGGTGGAGCGCACCGCGTCCTACCGCGGCGTCTACCACGTGCTCGGCGGCGCGCTCTCTCCGCTCGACGGCGTCGACCCCGGCGACCTGCGCATCGACGACCTCTTGCGCCGCGTCGAGCGCAACGGCGTCGAGGAGGTCGTGCTCGCCACGAACCCCAACATGACCGGCGAGGCGACCGCCTCCTACCTGGCGGATCTCCTGCGCGGAAAGACCCGCGTCACCCGCCTTGCGAGCGGCCTTCCGGTCGGCGGAGACCTCGAGTACGCGGACGAAGTGACCCTCGGCCGGGCACTCGCCGGGCGCCGCGAGATGTAGTTCGAAACAAGTTGTTCGCAAAGTGCGAACATTTGCTTTCGAGGGTCCTTGCCAAGGGTCTGGGACGCCGATATAAATCTGCTTGCTGAACCGATGGGCCCTCGGGCCTGTCGGTTCGGCGCTTAAGGAGACGGATACGGGCCAGGCCCACGAAGTCTCCGAAGGAAGGGCCGCTTCTTGGCGCGTCCCTACAATCTTCGGCGATGTCGGAAACCGCCCCCCAGACGCTCCCGGCCGGAGTCCACACGGTCGTCATGAAGTTCGGCGGCACGTCCGTCGCCGACCCCGACAAGATCCGCCGCGTTGCCGCGCGGATGGTGGCGGCGAAAGCCGCCGGAGCACGGGTCGTCGGCGTCTGCTCGGCGATGGGACTCCACACGGACGAGCTCCTCGCGCTCGCCTACGAGGTCTCGCCGCGCCCCAACCCGCGCGAGCTCGACATGCTCGTCTCGGTCGGCGAGCGGATCACCGGCGCGCTCGCCGCCATGGCCATCTCCGACCTCGGCCACGACGCGATCTCGCTCACCGGCTCGCAGGCCGGGATCGTCACCGACACCGTCCACGGCAAGGCGAAGATCGTCGACATTCGCGGCCGCCGGATCCACGAGGCGCTCGACGCCGGGAAGATCGTCCTCGTCGCCGGCTTCCAGGGGGTCTCCACGGACTACGAGGTGACGACGCTCGGCCGCGGGGGCTCGGACGTGACCGCGGTCGCCCTCGCCGCCGCTGTAGGTGCAGACGCGTGCGAGATCTACACGGACGTGGACGGCGTGTTCACGGCCGACCCGCGAGTCGTTCCGACCGCGCGCAAGCTCCATGCCGTCTCCTATGACGAGATGCTCGAGATGGCCGCCTCAGGCGCGAAGGTGCTGCAGCTACGCTCAGTCGAGTTCGCGCGAAACCACGACGTGATGCTCCACGTCCGCTCGACGTTCACCGACGAGCCCGGGACGTGGATCCGCGAGGAGGACGAGCGGATGCTCGAGAAGGCCATGATCTCCGGGGTCACCCACACGGTCGAGGAGGCCGTCTACGAGGTGCGCGACATCGCGCCCGCCGATCTCTTCGAGGCGCTCTCGGGCGCGAGCGTGAACGTGGACACGGTCATCCAGATCGACGGCTCGATCGTGTTCTCGACGCCGATCGAGGACAAGCCGGACGTCGAGGACACGCTCGCCAAGCTCGGCGCGAACTGGACCGAGCAGACCGAGCTCGGCAAGGTCAGCGTCGTCGGCGCCGGCATGCGGAGCAACCCCGGCGTGGCGGCCAGCGCGTTCGCGACGCTGCGCTCCCTCGACGTGGAGCCGCGCTACGTCTCCACCTCGCCGATCAAGATCGCCTTCTTCGTGCCGCGCGACGACGTCGAGCGCTCGGTGCAGGCGCTCCACGAGACCTTCGAGCTGTCCGATCCCGAGGCGGAGCGCGCCCATGCCTGACGCCCGCATCGGCGTCGTCGGCGCGACCGGCGCCGTCGGAACCGTGACGCTCGCGCTCCTCGCCGAGCGCGGCTACGAGCACGTCCGCGCATTCGCGAGCGCGCGCTCGGCCGGCACCGAGTTCACCTACCTCGACGGCAAGCTGACGGTCGAGGAGGCGACGCCCGAGACGCTCGCGGACGCCGACGTCGACCTGCTGCTCTTCTCCGTCGGCACCGACGCGAGCCGCGAGCTCGTGCCGCCCGGCAGCCGAAAGCGGGACGACCTGCATCGACAAGTCGGACGCGTTCCGGCTCACGGACGGGATCCCGCTCGTCGTCGCCGGCGTGAACGACGAGACGATCGGCGACGGCCCCATCGTCGCGAACCCGAACTGCTCGGCGATCCAGCTCACCTGCGTCCTCAAGCCGCTGCACGACGCGGCCGGCCTCGCGCGCGTGCGTCTCGCGACCTACCAGTCGATGTCGGGCGCCGGCGACGCGGGCATCGAGCGCCTCCGCTCCGTGAAGCCGATGGAGGCCGACCTGGCGATGGACTGGGAGTTCACGGGCGACGAGTCGAGCGAGGAGTGGAAGCTCCGCGCCGAGACGCAGAAGATCCTGTCGCTCCCGGATCTTGCGCTCCAGGCGACCTGCGTCCGGATCCCCGTGCTCGTCGGCCACGCGCAGGCGGTCTGGGTCGAGACCGAGGAGCCGCTCTCGGCCGAGCAGGCGACCGAGATCCTCGGCGCCGCTCCGCACGTCGAGCTGGCCGACCTCCCGACGCCCGGGCGACGCCGCCGGGCGCGACACGGTGCTCGTCTCCCGGATCCGTCCCGACACGACGACCGACCGCGGGCTCGCGCTCTGGATCGTGAACGACAACCTCCGCAAGGGCGCAGCGCTGAACGCCGTCCAGATCGCCGAGCGGCTGCTGTCCGCGAAGGCCCTCGCCGCCTAGTGGCCGCGGTCAACTCGCAGGAGGAGCTCCGCCGGATCTACAACGAGCCGAAGGAGCGGTCCCTTCGCAAGGAGCTCGACCACCTCGACGAGCACTGCCGGAACTTCATCGCGCACTCGCCCTTCGTCGTGGTCGCCTCGACGAATCCGGACGGGACGGCCGACGCCACGCCCCGCGGCGGCGAGCCCGGCTTCGTGACCGTCGCCGACGAACGCACCCTCCTGATCCCGGACCGGCCGGGGAACAACCGGCTCGACACGATGTCCAACCTCGTGAGGACGCCCGGCATCGGGCTGCTCTTCCTCGTCCCGGGCGTGGACGAGACGCTGCGGGTGAACGGCACGGCGGAGATCCGCGACGACGAGGGGCTTCGGGCGCCGGTTCACCGAGGGCAAGCCCGCCGGCGACGGTGCTCACGATCCACGTGCTCGAGGCGTTCCTTCACTGCGGCAAGGCGCTCATGCGCTCGCACCTCTGGGATCCCGCGCGCCACATCGAGCGCACGGATCTCCCCACGCTCGGCGAGATGCTCCGCGACCAGATCGGCTCGCACGACCTGCCCGAGTCGCAGGACGAGATGGTCGAGCGCTACCGCGCCGAGCTCTACTAGCCCGCAGGCCGGTGCGGAACCGGTGCGGGCGTGAACGCCTTCTGCACCTGCCGCAGCACCTTCGCGCGCGTCCCTTCCAGCACGGGCTGCATGCCACCGAGCTCGAGGCGCCCGAGCGCGACGCGGCCTTCCCAGCGCAGCGCCCTGAAGCCGAAGTCCGCGAGGAAGTCGCTCGGGAAGATCGTCTTGTGCACCCAGAACCGCTCGTAGCCGCTCTCGCCCTCGGGGTAGCGGTAGCCGAACGCCTCGATCGCCTTCACGCCGCGGTCGCGGGCCTCGCCGATCACCGACAGGAAGAGGCTCTGGAGCACCCACGGCGACGAGCGGTCGAGCAGGTACGCGCAGGTGATGAGGACGGCGTCCTCGGAAGGCGGCCCGGCCGGGAGCGACCTGGCCCGCTGGAAGTAGCCCGACGGCGCGAACTGGACGAACCCCAGCTTGCGGTCGTCCTCGGCGAAGTAGAGCGTCCCCCACGCGCCCCAGTCGTCCTCGACGCGCTCGGCCCAGCGGCCTTTCTCGGTGCGGCGGCCCTCCCGCGCCTGCCAGAACGTGCACTCGACGCACGGCGGGGGCGTGTCGCCGGCCGAGGCGGCCGTGACGGGCACCAGGCGGTAGGGCACGGGCTCAGTGTAGGAGGGTTTGGCGGAATCGCCTCGCTGCTGGGGTGCGCTGGGCGGTGCGAGGCAAGGACGTAGGCCGCGGTCGTATCGGGAATACGGGCGCGGCCCAGGGACGCCGCATCGCGCCGCCCAGCGCGGCCCAGGAGCTCAGGCTGTTTCGCCAGACCCTCCCAGGTCGAAGATCACGCGGTGCACGGCGTTGTTCGCGTAGCCGCGCGCGTTCCAGAGCGGGCGCTCGGGCTGCGTGTTTCCGGCGGTGTCGGTCGCCCGCGATGCGGCCGCGTGAGGCCCGGGCGCCAGGTCGACCTCGAGCTCCCACGGGACGAAGGAGTACGGGCCCAGCGGCTTCGCGAGCGTCGCCTCGTGCTGCGCACCGTCCACCTCGACGTCGACACGCGCGACCTCGGCGCCCCACGCGACGCCGGCGATGCGCGTCCGCTCGGTGGTGGTGACGAGCGACGTGACCGGGAGCTCGTGGAGCTGCGTCCCGTCCGGGATCCCGTCGGCGCCGACGAGGCAGTAGTCGTCCACCTGGAACAGGCCGTCGAACGGCTCGGTCGCCACGACGATCGTTCGGAGCCACTTGACGGAGTCGACCGCGTAGTTGCCCGGGACGATCGCGCGGAGCGGTCCGCCGAGCTCGCGCGGGATCGGCTCGCCGTCGAGCGACCAGGCGATGATCGCGGGCCCGTCCAGGGCCTGGCCGATCGGGATCGACCGGGCGAAGCTCTCGTCCCCGGCGAACACGACCTCGACGGCGTCGGCGCCGGGTTGGGCCGCGGCTAGCACCCCGGCGAGCGGAGCGCCGCCCCAGCGCCCCTGGCTGACCGCGCCCTCCTTCCACGGGAGGCCTTCCACGGGAGGATCCAGCTCCGCGCGGCGATGTCCGGCGCACTCGAGCACGACGTCGAGCTCGACCGCGCCGAACTGCTGGAGCGCCGCGAGATCGAGCCGCAAGGGGTTCGCGACCGCGCCTTTGAGATCGACGGTGCCCGGAGGCGTCGAAGGAACCGGGAAGTGGTTCCGCCGAAAATGCTGTGCCGCGGTGGTCGACGCTCCATGGAGCGCGGCCAAATCGGCGGCCGCGATGTCGAGCTCGCTCATGGGCGAAGCGTAAGAAGCGTCGCCTCGGGGCGCGCGAGGAACCGCACCGGGACGAAGCTCGTGCCAAGGCCGCGCGAGACATGGAGGAGCGCGGCAGGTGTCTCGTACAGGCCGTGCAGGTACGGCGCGTTGAACTCCTTCAGCGGCACGCGGCCCCACGGCGTCGGCAGTCGGATCTGGCCGCCGTGGTAGTGGCCCGAGAGCACGAGGTGGAACACGTCCAGCGGCAGCATGCGCACGACCTCGGGGTAATGGCAGAGGAGGATCCGCAGGTCGGCGTCGCGGTCGGCGCGCTCGACCGGGCGCGAACGGCCGGTGACGTACGTCTCGGGATCGACGCCGACGATCTGGATCCGCACGCCGCCGGTGACGACCGCGATCTCCTCGTCGCGCAGGAGCGCCGAGCCCGGAACGGACAGGTCGGAAAGGTCGGCAGGCCGCTGGAAGGGGTCGCGCGAGTCGTCCACGTCGTGGTTGCCGAGCGTGAGGAACGTCCCATGGCGCGGCTTCAGCCGCCGCAGCGCTGCCTCGAGCGGCGCGCGGCCCCGGTCTCGCGTGACGAGATCGCCGGTGATCGCGACGAGGTCGGGATCGGTCTCGTCCGCGAAGTCGAGCGCCTGGTCGAGCGTGCGCCCGGCGAGCGAGAACGACCCCAGGTGGAGATCCGAAAGATGGAGGATGCGGAGCCCGTCGAGCGCCGGCGGCAGCCCCGGCACGGGGACGTCGAGCCTCAGCCGCTCGAGCCGCTGCGATTCGTAGAGCCCCCAGCCTCCTGCGGCGGCGAGCGCCGGCAGACCGAGGCGAAACGGACGAATCGCTACGAGACCTCGACCTTCTCGAGCATCGGGGTCACCGGAACCACGTGCCGCTTGAACTTCAGCTCGGACTCCTCGAGCCCGGCGGCGACGCCGACGAGCTGCGAGAGGTGGAGGATCGGCATGCCGAGCTTCTTCCCGGTCTTCTTCTCCAGCTTCTGCTGCCAGGCGTCGAGCGAGAGATGGCAGAGCGGGCAGGGCGTCACCATCGCGTCGGCGCCGGCCTCAATCGACTGCTGGATCGGCTGGATCAGCTCGGCGAGCGCCGTCTCCTCGCGCGCCTGGATGATCGGGAACCCGCAGCACTTGATCTTCGCCGGGTAGTCGACCGCTTCGCCGCCGCAGGCCTCGATGATCGCCTCGAGCGACCAGGGCTTGTCGGGATCCTCGAAGCCCATGAGCTTCGACGGGCGCAGGATCTGGCAGCCGTAGAACGGCGCGATCTTCAGCCCCTTGAGGCCCTTGTGCGCGATGTGCTGGAGCTTCTCGTAGCCCTCGCCCTCGGCGATCATCCAGAGGAAGTGCCGCACCTCGACGCCGCCCTTGTAGCGCGGGGCGCCGACCGAGCGCAGGTTCTCGTTCACGCGCGCGAGGACGGCCTCGTCGCCCTGGAGGATGTGGTTCGCCTGGCGCAGGTTGAGCGTGCAGACGTTGCAGATCGTCATCAGCGTGTCGGCGCCCGTCGCCTCGGCGTAGGCGAGGATCCGCGCGTTCAGGTGGAGGTAGTAGTCGGGCTCGGCCTCGTGGATGTCGCCGGCGCCGCAGCACGTGACCGACTCGAGCTCCTCCAGCTCGATCCCGAGCTTCGGCGCGAGCGCCTTCGTGGACGTGTCGAGCTCCTTGGCCGAGAGCGTCGCCAGACACCCGGTGTAGTACGCGACCCTCACTGGGCGCCTCCTTCGTCTCGGACTGCTTGTGCTCGATCCGCGACAGCGCGCGCTCGCCCTGGACGTGGCCGGCGGCGCCGTCCATGCCCTGCGTCTTGATGAGGTCGCGGAGCATCCTGGACTCCTTCACGTCGGCGGCCACATGGGGCGGGAACGGGGGCGGCACCTTGCCGCGCTTGGCGAGCGAGATGGCGAAGCCGGTCTGCTTCAGCGCCTCGATCACGCCCTGGGTCTTCGGGACGAGCTCGGTCTCGCGCAGCCAGCCGGTCGTCTCGGCCGACTTCACGAACCACTTCGCGTGCTTCGCGCCCATGTCGCGGTCGATGCCGGCCTTGATCGACTCGGCGCCGAGCTTCGCGATCGCATCCCGAGGGTCGACGCCCTTCGGGCAGCGCTCATTGCAGAAGTAGCAGCGCGTGCAGTCCCAGATCCCGTGATCCGAGTTGTAGGTCTCGAGCCGCTCGTTCGTCGTGCGGTCGCGCGGGTCGCCGACGAAGCGGAAGCCCTTGGCGAGCGCCGCGGGGCCGAGGAACTCGGGATCGGCCTCCATCGAGTTGCACTCCGAGACGCAGCAGCCGCACATGATGCAGAGCGCTTCCTTCTGGATCGGGTTCATCGCCTCCTGGGAGTGGACGAACTCGCGCTCCGGATACTCCTCGAAGCCCGGCTCGAGCCACGGCCGCATCGAGCGCACCTTGCTCCAGAACGGATCCATGTCGACGACGAGGTCCTTGAGGACGGGCAGGTTGCCCATCGGCGCGATCGTCGGGACGTGGCCGGCGTCCACGATCGGCTTCATGCGCTCGCGGCAGGCGAGGATCGCGCGGCCGTCCATGCGCATCCCGCAGGAGCCGCAGATCATCATCCGGCAGCTCTTCCGATAGGCGAGCGTCCCGTCGACGGAGTCCTTGATGATGTCGAGGACGTCGAGCAGGGTCGACCACTCGGGCGCGTCGACCTCGTAGCGCTTGAGCTCCGGCTTCCCCGTGTCCGGGTCGGAGCGCCAGATCTTGAGAGCTACGTCCACCTAGATCCGTCCTCCTTCGCTCATTGCTGGCTCGTCACCGTCGGGATGAGGCCGCCGAGATCGCCGAAGTCCATCACTTCGTCGTCGCCCGGAACCTCGATGTCCACTTCTTCCCCGAAATCGTAGATCTCCTGCGTGACCGTCATGCTCGTCGGCCCGCCGGCAGCCGTGATGCCGTCGAAGTGCGTGACCGTCTTGCGGACGAGACCGTCGCCGTCGATCCACACCTCGGCCGGAACCTCGGTCACGCCCGTCGTCTCGAGCTCGGTGGCCTCGCTCAGGTCGATGGTCATCGTGTACTTCGTCGTCTCGACGCCGCGGATCTCCTCGGTGCCCGCCTCTTCCACGTCCTTGGTCGCGCCGCTCAGGTACTGGAGCGTCTGCGTGGGGTCGCCCTGCGTGATCTGCGACAGCTGGCTCATGCCGGCGATGCCTCCGAGCGACTCGGTGTCGATCTTGATCCAGGGCTTGGCCCCCGAGCTGAGGGCCGGGACCTGCATGTACATGGTCGACCCGTCCATGATGACCACCGCCTCGCCGCCGAGCGCGCCGCCCGTGATCGCGGAGAAGTCGGTCGTCACCTTGCCGAGCGGCGGATCGGCCTGGAACTCGCCCTCTCCGCTGAGCGTGATCGAGCCGTTCGGGCCGCCCTCCATCGCCATCTCGAACGTCGTCTTGTAGGTCCCCGCGGCGGTCGTGGCCTCGGCCGCCTGGGCGAGCACGTCGGACGAGTCTCCCGTGACCGACGGAGGCGGCGGGTTCGAGGCGTCCGTACCGCTGGAGTTCGAGTCGCCGCCGCAGCCTGCCGCCGCGAACGTGAGCGCCGCCGCCAGCGCGAGAAGCCGGATTCGAGACGAAGTGATCAACGCTGTTCCTCCCCGGTGCTCGTGGGTGGAAGAGTGGGCTGCCCTAGATCGTAGGCGTCATCGTCGCTCGGCACCTCGATCTCGATGCCGTCGTCGAAGTCGACGAACTCGATCGTGGTCTTCGCGGTACCGCCCCCGGCGGCCGCCGAGTTCGGGATCTCGTAGATGAGCCGGCGGGTGACACCGTCCTCGTCGATCCAGAGATCCGCCGTGAACTCGGTGAAATCGGCCTCGGCGACCAGTTGGGTGAACGGCTCGCCGAGGTCGGTCATGGCCTCGGCGCCCTGCTTCGCGTCGACCGTCCCCCGATAGTGCGTGGTCTCGACGCCGTGGACGTCCTCGGTGTTGACGTTCTCGGGGTTCTCCATCCCGGCGCTGACGAAGCCAGGAGGCGGATCGGATCGGACTGGAGGAACTGCAGGAGCCCGCTCAGGTCGCGCGTGCCCGGCGAGAACTGGGCGATGTCGATCCTGACCCACTCCTTGCCCTGCGGGATCTCGGCGCCGGCCGCGGGCTGGATGTAGAAGACCGTTCCGTCGTGGGCGATCTTCGTCACCGCCGCGGCGCCGCCCACGGAGCGGCGTCAGCGTCACGTTCCCGGTCTCCCCGTCCACCGCTCCCTCGATCTTCGTGCCGGTCGGATCGCCGCCCGTCGGCGTGAGGGTTCCGGTGATCTCGACGCTCGCCGGGCCCGCCGCCGCGGTCTTGGCTGCGGTGTCGGCGACGGCGGATTCCGATGCGGCGCCCGAGGAGGACCCGGAGCCTCCCGAGTCGCTCGAGCAGCCTGCGACGGCCAGCAGGGCGGCGAGCACAGCCAGTGCGCGGAGCATCAGTACTTCCGTTCCTGCGGCTGCCACTTGGTCATCCGCACGGGCGCCCAGTCGAGCGACGGGCCGCCGTCGCGCCAGGTGACGAGCGTGTGGCGCATGTAGTTCTCGTCGTCGCGGTCGGGGTAGTCGTACGGCCGCGCGTGCGCGCCGCGCGACTCCTTGCGCGCCAGCCCCGACTCGACCATGCAGGCCGCGAGATCCAGGAGGAACCCGAGCTCGAGCGCCTGCGTGACGTCGTTGTTGAAGACCGTCCCCTTGTCGTCCACGGTCACCCGGAGGTAGCGCTCGCGCAGCCCGGCGATGATCTCGCCCTGCTTCAGCATCTGGTCCTCGCGGCGGAAGACGCCGAAGTTCACGTGCATCGTGGAGGCCATCTCGTCGCGGATCGTGTGCGGCCGCTCGCCGTCGGTGCGTCCGAGGAGCGCCTTCAGCTCGCGCTCGGAGTCGGCGACGATGCTGTCCGGAACGTCCGGCGCCGGAGCGCCGAGCGCCCATTCCGCCGCCGCCGCGCCCGCACGCTTGCCGTACGTGATCGTCTCCATCAGCGCGTTTCCGCCGAGGCGGTTCGCCCCGTGCACGGAGACGCAGGCGCACTCGCCGGCGGCGTAGAGCCCGTCGATCGACGTCTTGCCCCAGAGATCCGTGTCGATGCCGCCCATGTGGTAGTGGGCGCCCGGCCGGACGGGGATCGGCTCGTGGATCGGGTCGACGCCGGCGAACACCATCGACAGCTCGCGGGTGCCGTGCAGGCGGTCGATGATCTTGTCCGCGCCGAGGTGGCGCAGGTCGAGCAGGACGTTCCCGTCCACCCCCCGGCCCTCGTCGATCTCGGTCTGCTCCGCGCGCGAGATGACGTCGCGGCTGGCGAGCTCCATCGCGTTCGGCGCGTAGTCCTTGAGGAAGCGCTCGCCCTCGGAGTTCAGGAGGTAGGCGCCCTCACCGCGGCAGCCCTCGGTGATGAGCACGCCCGTCGGCGAGAGCGTCGTCGGGTGGAACTGCATCATCTCCATGTCCTTCAGCGCGACGCCGAGCGGCAGCACCATCGCCATCGCGTCACCGGTGCAGGCGTAGGCGTTCGTCGTGCCCGTGTAGAGGCGGCCCGCGCCGCCGGTGGCGAGGATGACCGTCTTCGCGCCGACCACCTTGAGACCGCCGTTCATGATGTCCCAGGCGATCACGCCCTGGCAGCGGCCGTCCTCCTCGATCACCTTCCAGGCGAACCACTCCTCGTAGGCCGGGATGGAGCGCTTCATCACCTGCTCGTAGAGGACATGGACGAGCACATGCCCGGTGATGTCCGCCGCGTAAGCGGTGCGCGGCGCGCCGGCCGCGCCGAACGGGCGCTGCGCGATCCGGCCGTCCTCGGTGCGCGAGAAGACCGCGCCCCAGTGCTCGAGCTCGTAGACGTCGCCGGGCGCCTCGTCGCAGAGGATCTCGATCGCGTCCTGGTCACCCAGGTAGTCGGAGCCCTTGACCGTGTCGAACGCGTGCTGCTCCGGGTCGTCCTCGGACGCGTTTCCGAGCGCCGCGTTGATCCCGCCCTCGGCCGCGCCGGAGTGGCTGCGAACCGGATGGATCTTCGAGAGGAGGGCGACATCGGCGCCCGCGTCGTGGGCCTCGATTGCCGCTCGCATGCCGGCACAGCCGGCACCTACAACCAGGACGTCGTGCTGTGCCTCCACGGGATGCAGACGCTACATCACAGGGCGGGATCTGCGCCTCGTGACGGTAGCCTCGATTGATGGCCGACTTCTCGCTCGAGCGGACCCAGACGATCCCTCGCCCGCTCGAGGAGGTGTTCGCGTTCTTCTCCGACCCGTGGAACCTCGGAGCGATCACGCCGCCCGAGCTTCGCTTCGCGATCGTCGAGGCGCCGGTCTCGCTCGAGCCGGCTCGCTGATCGCGCTACCGACTGCGGATCTCGGGCGTGCCGGTTCGCTGGCTCACCGCAGATCACCGAGTGGAACCCGCCGCGCGGATTCGTCGACCGGCAAATCGAAGGGCCGTACAGCTTCTGGGAGCACACGCACCGCTTCACATCCGTCGCCGGCGGAACCGAGGTCTACGACAACGTGCGCTACCGAGTCCCCGGCGGACGGCTCGTCGAGCGGCTCCTCGTCCGGCCGAAGCTCGAGCGGATCTTCGACTACCGCACCGAGCGGCTACCGGCGCTGCTCGCGGACTAGATCTCGCCGTACGGGCGGCCCAGTGGCGCATCGGGAGGCGCCAGGCGGTGACGACGGCGAGGCCGACCCAGAGCAAATCGAACGCGGAGACGATCTGGTCGAGGTCCTCGATGAAGAACCGGACGGTCGTCGACGAGAACGTCTCGACGACATCCTCGGCGCCCGGCCCGAACTCGGTGCTGAGCGTGTCCTTGACGAGGTCGACGTAGCTCAGGTACTTGCCGAGCACGATGCCGAGCACGGCGGCCACGACGGCGGTCAGCTGCACCTGAAGGCCCATCCTCCCACGGGCCGCCCAGAGGGTGGCCAGGCCGGCGAGCCCGCCGATTCCCCAGGCGACGATGCCGAGCTCGTAGTCGGTCTTGCTGACGAGGAGACCCCAGGCGACGCCGCCGACGATCGCGGCGGCGAACCCAGCGCCTGCGACCGGGAGGTAGGAGCGCATAGTCCAGCGCTCGTCCTCGAGCTCACGAGCGACAGCGTCGTAGCGCTCGTCGACCATCCGGTGTGCGTCCGCTTCCTGGACGCCGTTGCGGATGAGCACGTCGGGCATCTCGAACCGCGTTACGCCGCTTCTGACGAGGTCGCGGAACCGCTCGTCCGAGACGGTGGGGGCCGGCGCGTCGCCTTGTGTCGATTCGTACTCGCTCACAGCGGGCGCGATTGTGGCAGACCGTGCGGCCGTTGTCACGCAAGGGGGGACGCAGCCTGGCGCGGCGAATGGTCCTGGTCCGTGGATTCCGCACGCGCCATCGACCGGTTTCTCGAGAGCCCGGCGCTCTCCGACTCGACGCGCCGCGCCTACCGCTCCGACCTGGAGGAGTTCTGCTCGTGGATGCGCGAGCGCCGCATCGAGATCGACGACGTCGACGCCCGCTCCTTCTCCGCGTACGCGGCCATGCTCGGCGCCGACCGGCCCGGACGGACGCCCCGCAAGCTCGCGCCCTCGACGCTCGCACGGAAGCTCGCCGCGGTGCGCTCGTTCCTGCGCGCCACGCTCGGGCCCGCGCGCGTTCCCGACCTCGCCCTGAGCGGACGCCGCCGCCGCCGGCTGCCGCATGCGCCGCGCCCCGCCGAGACCGACGCGCTGATCGACGCCTTCAAGGAGAACGAGCCGCTCGCGATCCGCAACCGGGCGCTCTTCGAGCTCGTCTACTCCGCCGGGCTCCGCGCCCAGGAGGCCGTCGACCTGCGGCTCGCCGACGTCGACTTCGAGAGCGAGCTCGTCCACGTGAAGGGCAAGGGCGGCAAGGAGCGCGCCGTGCCGCTCGGCGAGGAGGCCTCGTTCCGCCTGCGCCTCTACCTCGAACGCGCCCGGCCGTCGCTGGCTCGCGGCGCCGAGGATCACCTCTTCCTGTCCACGCGCGGGAACGCGCTCGACACCTCGACGCTGCGCCGCCTGCTCCCGAACCCGCACAAGCTCCGGCACGCGTTCGCGACCGACCTCCTGGAGGGCGGCGCCGACCTGCGCACGATCCAGGAGCTGCTCGGCCACTCGTCCCTTTCGACCACGCAGATCTACAGCCACGTCGACGCCAAGCGCCTGCGAAAGGTCTATGACACCGCCCACCCCCGAGCTTGACGCCGCGGGCGAGAGCTTCCTCGCCCTCCTGGCCGCCCGACGTGCTCCGAAGACCGTGGAGGCGTACCGCCGCGACCTCCTCGACTTCACGGTGTTCCTCGGCCGGCCGCCGACGGATGCGTCCGGCGAGGAGGTGCAGGACTGGCTCACCGAGCTTCGCGCCCGCGGGCTCTCGCCGAGCTCGGTCGCGCGCAAGGCCTCGGCTGCGCGGACGTTCTTCCGTCACCTCGTCCTCCTCGGCCTGCGCCCGGACAACCCGGCCGCCGATATCCCCCTGCCGCGCCGGCGCACGAAACTCCCGCGCTCGCTCGCGCCCGCCGAGATCGAGCGGCTCATCTCGGCCGCGAACGGGACGACGCCGCGCTCGTTCCGCGACCGCGCGCTCGTGGAGCTCCTCTACGGCGGCGGCCTGCGCGTGAGCGAGGCGGTCGGGCTCAGCTGCTCGAGCATCGACCTCGAAGACCGCGTCGTGCGCTGCATCGGCAAGGGCGACAAGGAGCGGATCGTCCCGCTCGGCCGCGAGGCGGTCGAGGCGCGTGCGCCGCTACCTCTCGCGCGGGCGGCCGTACCTGGACAAGCGCCACCGCCAGGATCTCTTCCTGAACGCCCAGGGCGGAGCGCTCACGCGCGCGGGCGCCTTCCTCATCCTCCGCAAGCTCGCCATGAAGGCCGGCCTCGAGCCGGAGCGCGTCCACCCGCACCTCCTGCGCCACTCGTTCGCGACGCACCTGCTCGAGGGCGGCGCCGACCTACGCAGCGTCCAGGAGATGCTCGGCCACGCCGACCTCGGGACGACCGAGATCTACACGCACGTGTCGGACAAGCGGCGCCGCGACACGTACTTCAGCTCGCACCCGCACGCTAAGCGTCGGTCGAGCTAGTCGCCGATCACGATCTTCGCGGCGCCGGTCTGCGCGGGACAGGACAACCGGATCGACCCGGTTGCCCACCCTTGAGCCGGCGTGCCGACGGTGATGTCCGACCAGCTCGCCACACCTCCGAACGTGTGGACGACCACGGTGGAATCCTGCTCCGTGAACCACATGCCGCAGTCGTCGCCCGGTGACCTGATGAGGACGCGGCCGTCCGCGTCGATCTCGTCCACGACGCCCGTCACCTCGGGCTCGCCGTAGGCGGAAGCGCTCTTCAGCGCATCGTCGTCGCCGTCGCACCCTGCAGCGGCGAGCGTCAGAGCACAGAGCGCGGCGACGAGGAAGACGCTTGAACGCCGCACGGCCGCGAGTCTACGAAGGAACTTCGCGGAGCGCGCCCGAGCCGACGTCGTAGACCCAGCCGCTCGCTTTGAATTCCCTGGAGGAACGGCGAGTCGGCGATTCGCGCGACGCTCTCGCGCACGCTCGCGTCGAGATCCGGGAACGGATGGAAGTCGATGTCCGACGCGTCCGCGCCGGTCTCCTCGGCCAAGCTTCGCGGAATGACTCGTTCGTGAAGCCGAGCATCCCGCACCGGTGTGCCCGATCACGAAGACCTCCTCGGTTCCGAGGAGCGAGTGCGAGATGACGAGCGAGCGCAGCGTGTCGTCGTTCACGATCCCGCCGGCGTTGCGGAGCACGTGCGCGTCGCCCTCGTCGATCCCGAAGCGCCCTGGCCGGGATCGATGCGCGCGTCCATGCAGGTGACGATCGCGAAGCGCCGCGCCGGGCGGCATCGGCAGCTCGCTCTTGTCGAACGCGGCGGCGTAGGCAGTGGTTCGCCTCGAGGATCTCGTCGCGGAGCGGCATCTACCCGAATCTTTACCAATTGAAGTAACGCGCTGTCAACTATTTCTCGCGGGCCTTCGCGCGAAGCGCCTTGAGCGTCGTGGCGGCCGCGTCGCGCAGATCCTTCTCCTCGTCCGAGTCGGTCAGGTGGTCGAGGAAGACGAGCGTGTCGCGCGCGGGCGAGCCGTTCTTCAGGCAGATCACCGCGAGCCGGCGAACGGCCTCGTTCGGGTCGGCGTTCACGAGCTTGTGCAGCATCGGCCGGTTCGAGTTGACGAGCCCGGGGTGGTCGCGCGAGAGGAGCTCCAGGGAGAGGAGCGCGGAGCCGCGGCAGGCCGGGCTCTCGTCGTCGAAGCCGCGCCGCAGGAGCTCGGTCTTCTGGGCGAAGTGGAGCGTGCCGATCGCGCGGTAGGCGAGCGCGCGCGTCCGGAAGTCCTGATCCCGGATCGCCGCCTCGAGCTCCTCGTCCACCTCGCGCCGCAGATCGGCGAGCGCGCGCTCGTCGGCCATGGCGGGTGCAGCGGCTAGAGCGTCGGCGAGGTTCAACCTGCGACCGGCGTCGATCCGACCTCGGAGGCCGGGCGGGCGCCCGGGCCGACGTATGTGGCGGAGGGCCGGAAGAGACGGCCGGTGCGCTTCTGCTCGAGGATGTGCGCCGACCAGCCGGCGACGCGCGAGCACGCGAACATGGCGGGAGCGAGCGGCGGCGGGATCTCGGCGAAGTCGAGGACGACCGCGGAGTAGTACTCCACGTTCGTCGCGAGCACACGCTCGGGGTGCCGCTCCTGGAGCGCCGTCAGCGCGGCGCGCCTCGACGTTCTCGGCGGTCTCGATGTGCGGCGAGCCGAGCTCCCTCGCGGTCTCCTTGAGGACGCGGGAGCGCGGATCCTCGGCGCGGTAGACGCGGTGGCCGAAGCCCATGATCCGCTTGCCGGACGCGAGCGCGTCGGCGACCCACTGGTCGGCGTCGCCCATCGCGGCGGCCTCCTCGATCATCGGCTTCACGTAGGCGGGCGCGCCGCCGTGCAGCGGGCCCGAAAGCGCGCCGACGGCCGCGGAGAGCGCCGCGGCGCAGTCGGCGCCGGTGGAGGCGACGACGCGCGCGGTGAAGGTCGAGGCGTTCAGCCCGTGCTCGGCCGTGCAGATCCAGTAGGTGTCGATCGCCTTCGCGTGATCCGGGTTCAGCTCGCCGCGCCAGCGCAGGAGGAACTTCTCGGCCGCGGTCTTGCCCTCGGCGACCACGTCGTTCGGGACGACGTCGGTCTTGCCGTCCGCGACGCGGGCCGACTGGGCGACGATCGCCATCATGAGCGCCGAGAGCCGGCGCCGAGGTCGCTAGCGCGCCTGCTCGTCGGTGATCTCGTTCAGCTTCCCGAGGCCCCACTCGCCGGAGAGGCGAGCCGTCTCGGCCTGGAGATCGGCCGGCGCGTCGCCGGTCAGCTTGGCCGGCTCGTACGGCTCCGGATCGGGCATCTTCGAGTTCAGGTCCTCGTCGACGAGGAGGCCCCAGACGTTCTCGAACGGGTACGTGCCGACGAGGTCCTCGATGTCGACGCCGCGGTAGCGGAGCTGGCCGCCGTCGCGGTCGGGCTCTGCGATTTCCGTCTCGACGGCGACGACGCCCTCGAGTCCTGGCTTGAAGTCGTTCACGTGCGCAATCTACCCGGCGGCCGTTCTTCCACGCTTCGTTAGAGTCAGCGCCCGTGACGCATCGCGTAACCCTCATCCCCGGCGACGGCACGGGCCCCGAGATCGCCGAGGCGACGCGCCGGGTGATCGACGCCACCGGAGTCTCGATCGACTGGGACGTCCAGGAGGCCGGCGCCGACGTCATGGACAAGCACGGCGGCAATCCGCTCCCGGAGCACGTGCTCGAGTCGATCGCGCGCGAACACGGTCGCCATCAAGGGCCCGATCACGACGCCGGTCGGCGGCGGCTTCCGCTCGGTGAACGTGGCGCTGCGCAAGGCGCTCGACCTCTACGGCCAGGTGCGGCCGTGCAAGAGCTACCCGGGCGTGCGCTCGCGCTACGAGGACGTCGACCTCGTGATCGTCCGCGAGAACACCGAGGACCTCTACGCCGGGATCGAGTTCGAGGAGGGCACCGACGAGGCGCACGAGCTGCTCGACTGGATCGAGGAGAAGACCGGCACGAAGCTCCGCCAGGACTCGGGCATCTCGATCAAGCCGATCTCGATCACCGGGACGCGGCGGATCGTCGAGTTCGCCTTCGACTACGCGCGCCGCAACGGCCGCTCGAAGGTCACGGCCGTCCACAAGGCGAACATCATGAAGTTCTCGGACGGGCTCTACCTGCGCGTCGCGCGCGAGGTCGCCGCGGAGAACTCGGACATCGAGTTCGAGGACCGCATCGTGGACAACCTCTCCATGCAGCTCGTGCAGCGGCCCGAGGAGTACGACGTGCTCGTGCTCCCCAACCTCTACGGCGACGTCGTCTCGGATCTCGCCGCGGGCCTGATCGGCGGGCTCGGCCTCGCGCCCGGCGGGAACTTCGGCACGAAGGCGGCGGTGTTCGAGCCCACGCACGGCTCGGCGCCGAAGTACACGGGCCAGAACAAGGTGAACCCGATGGCGATGATGCTCTCCGGCGTGATGATGCTCCGCCATCTCGACGAACGCGACGCCGCCGACGCGCTCGAAGGCGCGATCGCCGAGGTGATCGCCGACGGCAAGTCGGTGACCTACGACATGAAGCCGACCCGCGACGACCCCACCTCGGTGGGAACGTCCCAGGTCGCAGACGCAATCATCGAAACGGATGGGAGTGACGGTTTGAGACGCAAGGTGACGGTGGTCGGAGCGGGGAACGTCGGCGCGACCGCGGCGCAGGAGATCGCGCGGCGCGACTACGCGGACGTCGTCCTCGTCGACATCAAGGAGGGTCTCCCGCAGGGGAAGGCGCTCGACATCAACCAGGCCGGCCCCGGTGCTCGGCTACGAGCCGAACGCCTCCGGGTCGAACTCGTACGAGGCCACCGCCGGCTCCGACGTCGTCGTCATCACCGCCGGCCTTCCGCGCAAGCCGGGGATGAGCCGCGACGACCTGGTCACCACGAACGAGGAGATCGTCCGCTCCTGCGCCCTCGAGGCCGCCAAGCATTCGCCGGACGCGATCCTGGTGATCGTCTCGAACCCGCTCGACGCGATGTGCCACGTCGCCCGCGCCGCCACCGGCTGGCCGCGGGAGCGCGTGTTCGGCATGGCCGGGATCCTCGACACCGCGCGCTTCTCCACCTTCATCGCGTGGGAGACCGGCGCGTCCTCCAAGGACGTGACCGCGATGGTGCTCGGCGGGCACGGCGACCAGATGGTTCCGGTCGTCTCGGCGACCACCGTCGGCGGGATCCCGCTGACGAAGCTCGCGTCCGCGGACAAGATCGAGGCGATGGTCGAGCGCACCCGCAAGGGCGGCGGCGAGATCGTCGAGCTGCTCGGCACGTCCGCCTGGTACGCGCCCGGCGCGGCGGTGGCGCAGATGGTCGACGCGATCTGCCTCGACCAGAAGCGCGTCCTCCCGTGCACGGCGCTCCTCGAGGGCGAGTACGGCGTCACGGGCCTCTACATCGGCGTGCCGGTGAAGCTCGGCGCGGCCGGGATCGAGGCGATCGTCGAGCTCGACCTGAACGACTCCGAGCGGGCCGAGCTGGACGCGTCCACCGAGGCCGTCCGCGAGGTCGTAGCGGTTCTCCGCCACGGCTCGTAGCGCCGTCCGCACAATACGAGGGTGAAGCGTCGCCATTTCCAGGGGGTCGTCATCGCCCTCCTGGCGGTCGTCCTCGCGCTTGGCGGCGTTCCTCATCTTCGCCCCGTCCGACCAGTACCTGTTCGTGCCGGACAAGGCGCGGCCGGTCGATCCGCTCATCCGCGTCGAGGGCGAGAAGCCGGCGACGAGCGACGAGGACGGCGGCGTCTACATGGTCGACATCCTCATCCGGAAGGCCTCGCGGCTCGAGGCGCTCTTCCCGTCGATCGCCTCGGACGGCACGCTCGTCCCGGCCGACGCGCTGAACCCCGCGGGCGTGAGCGAGGACGACCGGCGGCAGGAGGGCAAGAACCAGATGTCGCGCTCGCAGGAGATCGCGGCCGCGGTCGCGCTCGAGCACCTGGGCTACGACATCGACGTGAAGGGCGAGGGCGCGCAGATCGACACCGTCGTCCCGGGCCGGCCGGCGGACGGCGTCCTCGAGGTCGGCGACATCATCGTGGAGGCGGGCGGCGAGCCGGTGAAGGGCCACGCCGACCTGGTGAAGGCGCTCGGACGAGGTCGAGCCGGGCGACGAGATCGAGATGGTCGTCATGCGCGACGGCAAGCGGACGCCGGTCACGGTGGGAACGTCCGAGTCGCCCGAGGATCCCGACCAGGCGGTGACGGGGATCATCGTCGCCGACGCGGCCACGTTCGACCTGCCGGTGGACGTCTCCATCGACGCGGGCTCGATCGGCGGGCCCTCGGCCGGCCTCGCGTTCGCGCTCGGGATCGTCGACGAGCTGGGCGACGACATCGACCGCGGCCGCACGGTCGTCGTGACCGGCGAGCTGGCGCTCGACGGGACGGTCATCCCGATCGGCGGGATCAAGCAGAAGACGATCGGCGCGAAGGAGGCGGGCGCGGACGTGTTCATCGTCCCGGACGCGAACGCCGAGGAAGCGCGCAAGTACGCGGACGGGCTCGAGATCGTCGCGGTCTCGAACTTCGACGAAGCGATCGACGCGCTGGCTAAGCAGTAACCGAGGCGGCTTCGCGCACGAGGCCGGCGAGGCGCGCGATGCCCTCGTCGATCTCCTCGGCGGTCGCGAAGCTGAACGCGAGCCGCGCCGAGTGCTCGCCGCCGGGCCCGAAGTAGAAGTCGGAGCCCTTGACGAACGTGACGTCGGCCTCGGTCGCGCGGCCGAGCAGCTCGCCGGCGTCGATGCCGGGCGGGAGGTCGAGCCAGAGGAAGTAGCCGCCCTCGGGCCGGTTCCAGCGCATGCTCTTCGGCGCCTCCCGCTCGAGCGCCGCGAGCATGGCGTCCCGGCGGATCCGCAGGCCGTCGCGCGTGCGCTCGAGGTTCGGCTCGAAGATCCCCTGGCTCGCGAACTCGTGGAGCGCGGCCTGCACGAAGATCGACGGCGACACGTAGTTCTCGAGCACCTGCTGCTCGATCGCGCCGACGAGCTCCTCGGGGAGGATCACGTAGCCGACGCGGATCCCCGGCGCGATCGTCTTCGAGAACGAGCTGAGGAAGAGGACGCCGTCGCCGCCGCACGTCTCGAAGAGCGTCGGGATCGTCTCGCCGTCGAAGCGGAGGAGGCCGTAAGGATCGTCCTCGAGGATCGTGGAGCCTGTCGCGGTCGCGAGCTCCAGCAGGCGGCCGCGGTTTGCGGCGGAGAGCGTGCGCCCGCTCGGATTCTGGAAGGTCGGGATCGTGTAGATGAGCTTCGGCCCGGGCGTCGACTCGACCGCGACGGTGAGCGCGTCCACGTCGAGCCCGTCCTCGCGCAGCGGAATCGAGACGACGCGGGCGCCGATGCCGCGGAGGATGCCGAGCGAGCGGTCGTAGCAGGGCGCCTCGACGAAGACGGTCGCGTCCTTCTCCACGAACGTGCGCGCGACGAAGTTGAAGCCCTGGAGCGAGCCGGTCGTGAGGACGACGCGGTTCGGGTCGACGTCGTGCCGCGCGGCGACCCAGTCGCGAAGCGGCGGGTAGCCGGAGGGCGGCCCGTAGTTCAGCGCGCGCGCCCCGTCCTTCTCCGCGGCCGCCTTGGCGCAGGCCCCGAACGCCTCCGACGGAAGCAGGTCCGGGCCGGGAATGCCGCGCGCGAAGGAGATGACGCTCATGGCCACGAGTCTACTGACGCGGCTCGAAAGCGCTCCGGCGAACCGGCGCGCGAATTCGGGCGCACAAAGTCACGCTTGTGTTCCATCCCCGGCACCCACCCGCGCGCCTTTCCCGGCGACCATCGAAGCGTGCCTCGCTGGGAGCCGCTTCATCCCGAATTCGTGATCGCGCTGCGTGCGCTCGACGCGACCGGACTTCCGTACGCGGAGCTCTGGCGGCGCCTGATTCCGGTTTCCAAGCGGATCGGCGAACCGCGCCCAACCTATTTCCGGGTTCGCCGGTTTCTCATCGAGGAGAGACGCCGCAAGGCGATCCGAGCCGAGATGCTCGAGGAGATCGCGGGCGATCTCCTGGTCGGGAAGTTCCCGTACTCGATCGGAAAGTGGATGTAAGCGACGCAACACAAAGTCGGGTTTGTGTGGCCCCTCGAGGACGTGGCTACGAAGGACAGGGCGGGGGGATGCGCGACTACGCGCCGACGGCTTCGGCGACGAGCGCCGCGACCTCGGTCGGGTTCGTCCCGACGCGGACGCCCTGGGCCTCGAGGGCTTCCTTCTTCGCCTGCGCCGTGCCGGCCGAGCCGGAGATGATCGCGCCCGCGTGGCCCATCGTCTTGCCCGGCGGAGCGGTGAAGCCGGCGATGTACGCGATCACCGGCGTCTTCATGTTCTCGCCGATGTAGGCCGCGGCCTTCTCCTCCTCGGAGCCGCCGATCTCGCCGACCATGACGACCAGCTCGGTCTCGTCGTCGGCCTCGAACTTCTCCAGGATGTCGATGAAGGACGAGCCGACCACCGGGTCGCCGCCGATGCCGACGATCGTGGACTGGCCGATCCCGAGCTGGGTCAGCTCGTGGCCGATCTGGTAGGTCAGCGTCCCCGAGCGGGAGACGAGCCCGACCTTGCCGGCGCTGAAGATCTCGGCCGGGATGATCCCGACGTTCGCCTTGCCCGGCGAGAGGCAGCCGGGGCAGTTCGGGCCGATCAGCGTGATCCCCTTGGGCCGCGCGTGGTTGTAGACGCGCAGCATGTCGTGGGCCGGGATGCCCTCGGTGATGCAGATGACCGTCTCGATGCCGGCGTCGATCGCCTCGAACGTCGCGTCCGCGGCGAAGCGCGCCGGGACGAAGACCATCGCCGTGTTCGCGCCCGCCTCGCCGACGGCGTCGCGCACCGTGTCGAAGACCGGGATGCCGTTGACGTCCTCGCCGCCCTTCCCCGGCGTGACCCCGGCGACCACGTTCGTGCCGTAGTCGCGGTTCCGCGTCGTGTGGAACGAGCCCTCGCGGCCCGTGATCCCCTGGACGACGAGGCGCGTCTCGTTGGTGACGATGATCGCCACTAGCTGACCTCCACGGCCTTCCTGGCGGCGTCGAGCATGGTCGCCTCGACGTAGAGGTTCGGAGGCGCGGCCTCGGCCAGGAGGCGCCGGCCCTCCTCGGCGTTCGTGCCGTCGAGGCGCACGACGATCGGCTGCTTCAGGTCGAGCTGGCCGAGCGCCGTGAGGATCCCGCGCGCCACCTCGTCGCAGCGGGTGATCCCGCCGAAGATGTTGAAGAGGATCGAGCGCACCTGCGGGTCTGCGGAGATGATCTCGAGCGCGTCGACCACGCCCTGCGCGTCGCCGCCGCCGCCGAGGTCGCAGAAGTTCGCCGGCTTCCCGCCCGCCTGGGCGATCACGTCGAGCGTCGACATGACGAGCCCGGCGCCGTTCCCGAGGATCCCGACCTCGCCGTCGAGCTTCACGTACGTGACGTCCTTCGCACGAGCAGCCCGCTCCTCGGGCGGATAGGCGTCGAGGTCGCGCATCGCCGCGATGTCCTCGTGGCGGTAGAGCGCGTTGTCGTCGACGGTGAACTTGGAGTCGAGCGCCCGCACCTCGCCGTCGGGCGTGACGATCAGCGGGTTGATCTCGCAGAGCATCGCGTCCGCGGCCTACGAACGCCTCGTAGAGCTTCCCGATGATCGCGATCACCTGCTTCTGCTCGCCCGGGTCGGTGATGCCGCCGTGGAAGCAGAGCCAGCGCGCCTGGTAGGGCTCGAACCCGACGAGCGGGTCGATGTGGAGCTTCGCGAGCGCGTCCGGCGTCTTCTCGGCGACCTCCTCGATGTCGATCCCGCCCTCGCTCGTGAGCATGAAGAGCGGCTTCTTCTCGCCGCGGTCGAATGTGACCGAGAGGTAGTACTCGTTGGCGATGTCGGAGGCGCGCTCGATCCAGAGCTTCTTGACGACGTGCCCGTTGATGTCGAGCCCGAGGATCGCCTCGGCCGCCGCGGCCGCCTCGTCCGGGCTCTCGGCGAGCTTGATCCCGCCCGCCTTGCCGCGCCCGCCGGTGAGCACCTGGGCCTTGACGACGACCTGGCCGGTGAGCGTCTCGGCGGCGGCGCGGGCCTCTTCCGGGGTCTCGGCGAGCCGGCCTTCGGAGACGGGAATGCCGAACCGCTTGAAGAGCTCCTTGCCCTGAAATTCGTAGAGGTCCATCGGCGGGCGAGTCTATGCGAAGTGGTGAACAACGTTCGCACGGAAGGCGAATCGGGCATATCGTCGCCTGCTCAGGGGTCGCCACCGCAAAATCGAAGGAGGCCGCATGTCCAGCTTGCACGACGACGACATCGAGACTGTCGAAGGCGTCACCCCGACGTCCGAGGCCGAGCCTGCCGACTCAGACGACGCGGACGCGGACGACGCAGACGATTCGGATCACGCGGACGGGTCGGACGACTCGGACGCCGACGACGCGGACACGGGACCTGCGGACTCCGGCGAGTAGCGCAACCGCCTCGGCGCTCCAGCGCTGCGTCGAGCCGGTCTCGGCCGAGGAGTTCCTCTCCGAGCATTGGGAGCGGCTGCCGCTCGTAGTCGATCGCGGCGGCCGCTCCGGCTTCGACGACCTGGTTTCCGAGGACGACCTGGAGCAGCTGGTCTGCTCGGGCGCCTTGCGCTCGCCGGCGTTCCGGCTGGTCAAGGCGGGCGAGCAGCTACGGCTGCGCGACCACGCGATCGACATCCCGTGGCGGCCGCTTCCGTTCACCGGCGTGGCGAATCCGGGCGCGGTCGCGGAGGCCTTCGCCGGCGGCGCCTCGATCGTCGCGCAGGGCCTCCATCACTGGTGGCCGCCGATCGCCCGGTTCTGCCGCAACCTCGAGGCCGAGCTCGGGCATCCCGCGCAGGGGAACGCGTACTGGACGCCGCGCGACTCGCAGGGGCTGCCGGTGCACCACGACACGCACGACGTCTTCGTGCTCCAGATCGCCGGCGAGAAGCGCTGGCTCGTCTACGAGCCCGTGCTGGAGCTGCCGCTGAAGGACCAGCGCTACTCGAAGGACCTCGGCGGCCCGGGCGAGATCGTCCACGACGTCGTCCTGCGGGCGGGCGACACGCTGTATCTCCCGCGCGGCTGGCTCCATCAGGCGGTCACGTCGGAGACCGACTCGCTCCACCTGACCGTGGGCGTGAACGTCTACACCTGGATCGACGCGCTGAAGGCGGCGCTCCACGCCGCGGAGAACGAGGTCGAGCTACGGCGCTCGGTTCCTGCCGACGGCGAGGGCGGCGCGGAGCTCGTGGAGCTCCTCGCGGCCCGGCTCGATCCCGAGTCGGTCGCGCGGCGCATGCGGCGGAAGTTCATCTGGTCGCGCCGGCCGATCCTCGAGAACCGGATCTCGGAGCTGCGCGCGCTCGAGGATCTCGGTCCCGACACGGAGGTCGAGCGGCGTCCGACCGTGATCGCCGAGCTGCACGACCGGCGCGACGGCTCGATCGAGCTCGCGTTCGAGGGCAAGCGGATCGCGTTTCCCGCGCACGCGCGCGAGGAGATCGAGGCGCTCGCGCTCGGCGACGGGCCCCTGACCGCCGCCGATCTTCCCGGCGAGCTCGACGAGGCGAGCCGGCTCGTTCTCGTAACCAGGCTCGTCCGCGAGGGGTTCCTAACGCTCGTCTGAGACGACGCGGTGGCCGACCACCGCGCAGTGGAGCGCGCGCTTCGGGTCGGCGCTCCCGCACGTGAGGTAGCGCTCGGGGCCGCGGAGGCGGGGACGGATGTCGACCTCGTGCAGCTCGCCCTTGCGCTCGTCGCGGAAGCGGACGCGGACGCCGTCGCCCTCACGGTCCGCGCCGGTGAAGACCACGTCGTCGATGCCGCGCGACCGCGTCTTCGCCCGGACCGCCCGCTCGGCCGCCTGCACCGGGAACGGGTACGTCGAGCGTCCGCGGTAGCGCTTGAGCCGGATCCGGCCGCGGTCGTGGTCGCCGAGGATCCCGTCGAGATCGTCCTCCTCGACCCACCCGAAGTAGAGCCCCTCCGGGAGCACGACCAGGTTCGCCGCGAAGCGGTCGCCGCCGACGTGCGTGGACTGCCACGACCAGGACGGATCGACCGTTTGGTTGAGCGCGTTGTAGAGCGGCTGGCCGTAGCGGGCGCAGCAGCGGTCGCGCGTTCCGTGCGTGCAGACGACGAGGAGCGGATGGTCGACCGGAACCGCAGGCTCCTTCCCGCGCGCGAGCGCAACCAGGTCGAGCGCGAGCAGGTCGTCGTGGTCTTCGAACTCGAGCGCGTGCAGCCGCTCCTTCCCCGGCTTCGAGGAGGCGACGTAGAGCTTCCGCCGTCGCGGCCCGCGCCGCTCGGGGCGCTTGATGAAGAGGAGCCGCGAGTGCGGCAGCCGCGCCAGCGTGTCGCGCAGGTGCTCCTTCAACGGCTCCGACAGGACGCTGCCACCGAGGATGTCCCGGTCCCAGCGGCCCCGGTACTCGACCAGGAGCCACGTGTCGATGCGGCTCGCGGTCGCGGTGAGCGACTCGCCGGAATCCCGGGCGACCTCGGAGCAAAACGGCCTCGCCACCCGCGGAACGCTAGCTAGCGACCATGCACAGGAGCTGGCCGGCCTTCACCGCGTCGCCGGC
Source organism: uncultured Actinomycetes bacterium (assembly GCA_963705875.1). Classification (GTDB taxonomy): domain Bacteria; phylum Actinomycetota; class Thermoleophilia; order Gaiellales; family Gaiellaceae; genus CAVRUF01. Next base: position 1,789,790 of record OY970117.1, read on the forward strand.
CGCGACCGTGAGCCCGCTCACCGTTCCGTCGCGGTGCGCGCGGATCTCGTTCTCCATCTTCATCGCCTCGATCACGCACAGGACGACGCCCGCCGTGACCTCCTCGCCGTCCGCGACCTCGACCGCGAGGACCGTGCCCTGCATCGGACTCACGACCGCCTCGGTGCCGGCTCCGCTCGCCGCGCCGGCCTCGCGGTCGCGGCGGCGCCGGGCGAGCTCGGCGTGCGGCGGCTCGGGCTCGACCAGGGTCACGTCGAAGCGGCGCCCCTCGATCTCGACGCCGACCGAGCGTCCCCGCTCGCGGCCGGAAGCGGCCACGCCCGACACCGCCGGGACGAACTCGGCCGCCTGCGCCGCCAGCTCGGGCGACTCGACGACGCCGTGGCAGGTCTCCCCGGCGATGAAGCACGGATGGGAGAGGAGCGCCCGGTGGAACGGGATCAGCGTGGTCACGCCCTCGACCACGAACTCCTCGAGCGCCCGCAGCATCCGCATCCGCGCCTGCTCGCGGTCCGCGTCCCAGACGCAGAGCTTCGCGACCATCGGGTCGTAGAGCGCCAGGATCTCCGAGCCCGCCTCGACGCCCGAGTCGACGCGCACCCCGGGCCCGGCCGGCTCTCGGTACGCCGTGATCGTCCCCGGCGCCGGGAGGAACCCGCTGGCCACGTCCTCGGCGTTGATCCGGCACTCGAACGCGTGGCCCCGGAAGGAGACGTCCTCCTGCCGCACGGACAGCGGCTCGCCCGCCGCGATGAGGATCTGCTCGCGCACGAGGTCGATCCCGGTGACGAGCTCGGTGACCGTGTGCTCGACCTGGATCCGCGTGTTCATCTCGAGGAAGAAGTAGTTGCCGTCGGGATCGAGGAGGCCCTCGATCGTGCCGGCGCTGCGGTAGCCGACGGCGCGCGCGGCGTCGACGGCGATCCGGCCGATCCGCTCGCGCAGCTCGGCATCGACCGCCGGGGACGGCGTCTCCTCGACGAGCTTCTGGTGGCGGCGCTGGATCGTGCAGTCGCGCTCGCCCAGGTGGATCACGTTCCCCTGGGAGTCCGCGAGCACCTGCACCTCGACGTGGCGCGGGTCGCGGATCAGCTTCTCCACGTAGACGGTCGCGTCGGAGAAGTACGCCTCGCCCTCGCGCTGCGCGGACGCGAGCGCCCGCTCGGCCTCCTCGGCGGACTCGACCACCTTCAGGCCCTTGCCGCCGCCGCCGGCCGACGCCTTCACCGCGAGCGGCCAGCCGTACTCGTCGCCGAGCCTGACCAGCTCCTCGGCGGTCGTCACCGGATCCGTCGTCCCCGGGATGACCGGAACGCCCGCGCCGGACATGAGCCGCCGCGCCTCGATCTTCGACCCCATCGCCTCGATCGCCTCGGGCGGCGGGCCGATCCAGACGATCCCCGCCTCCTCGCACGCGCGCGCAAAGGCGGCGTTCTCCGCGAGGAACCCGTAGCCGGGATGGATCGCCTGCGCCCCGGAGCGCTGGGCGGCGTCGAGAATCCGCTCGACGTTCAGGTAGCTCTCGGCGGGCGCGCCCGGGCCGACGAGAAACGCCTCGCCGGCGGAGCGGACGTGCAGCGAGCCGCGGTCGGCCTCCGAGTACACGGCCACGGTCGCGATCCCGAGCTCGCGCAGCGAGCGGAACACGCGAATCGCGATTTCGCCGCGATTCGCGACGAGGACCTTGGAAAACGGAGCGGCCACGGGCACGCGGCGTATTCTGTCCGAATGAGCTTTGCGAACCAGTTGACCGTCGGACGCACCGTCGCGGTCCCGGTCGTGATCCTGCTCTTCGCCTGGGACTTCCCCAACCACTACTACTGGGGAACCGCCGTCTTCTGCGTCGCGATGGCGACCGACTGGCTGGACGGCTGGTGGGCGCGCCGGGTCGGCGAGTCGTCCGATCTCGGCGGCCTGCTCGACCCGATCGCCGACAAGGTGCTCGTCCTCGCCGCGCTGATCATGCTGATCGGCGACGCGTTCCCCGCCTGGATGGTCTCGCTGATCGTCGTCCGCGAGATCCTCGTCTCGGGCCTCCGCCTCGCCGCGCTGGAACGAGGCGTGGTCATGAGCGCCCGCGACCTCGGGAAGCTGAAGACGTGGTCGCAGGCGATCGCCGCCGGGCTGGGCGGGCTCGCGGCGGGCGGGGCGATCAACGAGGACATCGCCTGGGTCGCGCTGCTCGTCGCCTTGATCCTGACCTGGGTGTCCGGGCTCGACTACGCCCGCATCGCCCCGAGCGTGCTCCGTGGCCGCCAACCTGCGTAACTTCGCCCGCGAGGACGCCGAACAGGTCGTCGCCCTGAGCCGCGTGACGCTCTCCCGGGCGGAGTTTCAGGTCGGCAACCCGATCTGGACGACCGTCGACGAGCTCGAGAGCGAGATCGCGGACTGGGATCCGCCCGCCGAGGAGACGCTCTACTCGGTCACGGACGAGAGCGGCGAGATCGTCGCGTTCGGCGGCGTCGAGCGCCCGGCCGGCTTTCCCCATGCCGAGCTGTTCGGTCCGCTCGTGTCGACGGAGGCGCGCGGGCACCGGCTCGGGACGCGCCTCCTGGAGGCATCTGTCGAACGCGCCCGCGTCGACGGCGCCGACTCCATCTACGCCGCGGTCGGAACGCGCAACGCGGCCGGCCGGATCCTGCTCGAGCGCCAGGGGTTCCAGGTGCGCGGGCGCCCGCAGGCGACGTTCAAGCTCCAGCCGGGCTCGCACCGCCCCGCCGAGGACGAGCCCGAGGGTGTCGTCGTGCGACGGGCGAGCGAGGACGACCTGCCGTCGGCGCTCCAGCTCTACCACGAGTGCTTCCCGTCGGGGAGCTTCCCCGACGCCGTGTGGCGCGAGAACGTCTCCACGGGAACCGTCTACGCCGCCGAGGACGAGGGCCGGCTCGTCGCCGTGCTGAACATCGACCCGAGCGACCGCTGGATCTACCACGTGGGCGTCACGACGAGCGAGCGAAACCGCGGCGTCGGCTCCTACCTCCTGAGCCGCTCGCTGGCCGACTACTGGGAGCAGCACCCGGGCCAGTCGCTCGGCCTCGACGTGGACGCCGACAACGTCCCCGCGATCAAGCTCTACCGGCGCCAGGGGTTCGCGCCGTGGCTCGTGCTCCAGACGTTCAAGCTCGAGCTGTAGCGACCTAGAAATCCGGCTCGACGTTCTCGCGGACGCCCTCGCGCCACCACTCGCTGCGCCGTTCTTCCTCGGGCTTCTTCAGCACCTTCTGCAGCGCCTCGAGCTCCTCGGGCGTCGGCTCGGGCTGGATCTCGAACCCTTCGCGTGACTGGTCGGCGGCCATGCGCGGATTAAAGCCGTTCCGGGGCTCCGACGATACGGGGAGGGATGCGTCGCCTTGCCATCTGCCTCGCCGTGCTCGCGACTCTTGCGCTCGCGCCGTCGGCCTCTGCCGCTTCCTGGGCGAAGCCGTACATCCGCGAGGCCGTGAAGAGCGGGCTCATGGGCCCGACCGTCGCCAAGTTCCGCCCGGACGCAGCTCTGACACGCCGTGACCTCGGCCTGATCGTCGCGGGCATCACGCAGCGCGAGCGCGTCGTCTCGAAGCCCGACGAGAAGGTGACGATGACCGAGCTGAACCGCGCGCTCGTGAACGCCGTCGGGCTCGCGCCCGCCTCGGCCGCCTTCCGCGCCGAGCTGCGCCGCGCGGGGCTCAGCCCGACCGCCCGCGCCGGCTGGGAGACCGTCGCCCGGCTGCTGGCGCTTCGCTACAACCATCCTTCCACCCGGGACAATCTCGAGCTGCGTCCGAACGACGTCGCCACGCGCGCCGAGGCCGCCTTCTCCGTCTGGCGGCTCCTCAACATCTCCGAGTGGGACCTCGAGCGCGTGAACGACCTCACCGCCGCGTTCCACCTGCCGAAGTACACGGACTGGCAGAAGCGCGTTCTCACGCGCGCGGTCAAGTTCGTCGGGTACCCGTACGTGTGGGGCGGCATGTCCGAGGGGCGGCAGACGCTCTTCGGCGTCACCTCGCGCGGCGGCTTCGACTGCTCCGGCTTCGTCTGGCGCGTCTACAAGCTCGAAGCCTGGAGCAAGGCGCCGACGCTCGGCACGACCATCCACGGGCGGACGACCTACCAGATGGCCGGCGAGATGAAGAAGAAGGCACGGATCCCGCTCGGAAAGCTTCGCGCGGCGGACGTGATCTTCTACGGACGCGGCCCGAAGTCGACGCCGAACGACATCAACCACACCGGCCTGGCGCTCGGCGCCGGCTGGTTCGTCCATTCATCCGGCCAGGGGACGACGATCGCGCCCCTCACCGGCTGGTACCAGAGCGGCTTCGCCTGGGCTCGAAGGCCCCTCCGCGAAGCCGGTCTAGGCTAAATCTCCTAATCCCCCGTTCGAGTGATGCCGTGGGCCTACCGCTGCCCGGATACTGGCATCTCCAGCGGTACTAGGAGGAATTACATGTTGCACTGGAAGAGCAGGCTTCTTTTCGGCCTGATTGCGGCGCTCTCGATCATTAGCGCAATCGGAGCCGGATGGACGTGGCGGCTGTAACAGAGCCGAATTCGGGGATGGATCGCGGTCCGGGCGCGGACGCGGCCGAAAGGCTGCGCTCGGCCCGCCCCTCCACCGAGTCCACCAACCCGTCCTCGCGCGTTCTCTGGGTACTCGTGCCCGTGACGGCGGTCGGGTTCGTCGTTCTCGTCGCGGCCGCCGCGACGCTGACGACCCTGGGCCTCTCGTTCCACGACTGGGCCGGTATCGGCCTGCTCGTCGTCGGAGCGATGCTCGCCGAGCTGTTCCCCGTTCCGATCGACCTCGAGGGAGTTGCCGCCGGCGGCGTCTCGCTCGCAGCGGTCTTCATCGTCGGAGCGGCGGTCATCTACGGCTGGGCGCCGGCGGTTCTCGTCGCGTTCGTGGCGCTCGCCGTCATCCAGCTCGTGCAGCGGCGCGGGCTCGACAAGCTTCTCTACAACGGCGCGGTCTACGTGATCGGCGCCGCAATCGCCGGAGCGGCCGCAGCCGGCGTGGGCTCGCTCGGCCTCGAATCGGACGAAGGCGTCGTGGCGCTCGTGCTCACCGTCTGCGCCGGAGCGACCGCGTTCTACATCACGAACGTCGCCCTGATCGGCATCGTCGTCGCGCGCGCGGCCCACGAGTCGGTCGTCGCGCTCGTCATGCGCTCGCTGCGCCGGACGGCGATCCCGTTCGCGATCATGGCCTCGATCACGCTGATCCTGACCGAGCTGTGGCCGCATTCGCCGTTCCTCTCGGTCGCGCTCGTCGGCCCGCTCGTGGCCGTCGCGCTCTACCAGCGCTCGGTGCACGAGGCGCTCAGCGCCATGCGGCTCGCCCTGACCGATCCGCTGACCGGGCTCGGCAACCACCGGCATTTCCACGAACGGCTCCAGACCGATCTCGACCGGGCCACCGAGCGCGGCACCCGCCTCGCGCTCTGCCTCGTCGACATCGACGACTTCAAACGCGTGAACGACCGGCACGGGCATCCCGTCGGAGACGACGTGCTCGCGCAGGTTGCGACGCGACTGCGGCAAGGCGGCGAGGCCTTCAGGCTGGGCGGCGATGAATTCGCGCTGCTCCTACCGGGACGGACCGAGACCGAGGCACTCGCTATTGCGAGATCCGTGATCGACCGGGTCGCCGCCATGAAACTTGCGCACGGGGAGCGGCTGACCGTCTCCGCGGGCGTCGCCGTCTACCCCGACCACGGTCTCGACCGGAGCGAGCTCGTCCGCGTGGCGGACAACGCGCTCTACACGTCGAAGAACGAGGCGAAGGGCAGCGTGACCGTCTACCGGCCCGGCGCGCCCGAGATCGGCGACCTCCACCTGCTCGCGACCGGGAACGACCGGCAGGCGCGCTTCCTCGCCGCCGCCGGCCTCGCCCGAGCCGTCGACGCGCGCGACGCCTACACCGGCGAGCATTCCGCCGAGGTCGGCGAGCTCGCGGCCCGAATCGGCGCCCGGATGGCGCTGCACGCGACCGAGGTCGAGCTCCTCCGCCTCGCCGGAAGCCTGCACGACGTCGGCAAGCTCGCGATCCCCGAGGAGATCCTCCGCAAGCCGGGCCCGCTGAGCGCACCCGAGCGGCTCGTGCTCGAGCGTCACCCCCAGATCGGCTTCCGGATGCTCGACTCGCTCGGCATCGAGCCGGTCGCGACGTGGGTGCTCCACCATCACGAACGCTGGGACGGCGCCGGCTACCCGAACAAGCTCGCCGGCGACACGATCCCGCTCGGCGCACGGATCCTCTTCGTCGCCGACGCGTACGACGCGATGACGACCGAGCGCGTCTACCGGGGCCGCCTGTCCCACGAGCACGCGGTGCGCGAGCTGGAGCGGTGCGCCGGGACGCAGTTCGACCCGGACGTGGTCGAGGCGTTCAAGGCCGAGGTCGCGGCGCTGGGCTCTCCCGAGGGCCTGCCGACGCTCAGCATCGTCGCTTCGTAGACGTGAGCTACTCCACCGGCTCGTTGCTCCATCTCGGCGACGGGCCGTTCCGCAAGGTCCGCCAGGCCCTCGGCGTGACCGCGTTCGGGGTGAACGGTCTCGTCCTGGAACCAGGACAGGAGTGGTTCGAGCACTACCACGAGCAGCAGGACGAGCTCTACTTCGTCCACTCCGGCGTCGGCCGGGTTCGCGATCGAGGGCTCGTCGTTCGAGCTGGGCCCCGGCGGACTCGTCCACGTGGAGTCGACGACGCCGCGGCGGTTCTGGAACGCCGGAGACGAGGAGCTCGTGCTGCTGATCGTCGGCGGCAAGGACGGCTACGTCGGCCGCGACGGCCAGATGGTCGACCCGGCCGACGTCGAGCGGCGCAAGGCGGTCTCCGCGGGCGACCTGAGCGCGATCAAGCGGCGCGACGGCTAGATCGGCCGGCGGACTCGCTCGGCCCGCGGAAAATTGGCACAAACCCGGCACAGACACGTGCGACGTTTCGAGCTACCTTCGATCGTGGGTGGCGGGTGGACACGCGTCCGCGTTCAGGCACACGGGCTTGCCCGCTCTGGCTGAGCCGTTGTTTAGAGCGGGATGTTCCCGTGCTTGCGCGGCGGGCGGGGCTCGCGCTTCGTGAGCGCGGTCTCGAGCGCGTCGCAGAGCACGGCGCGAGTTCGCCGCGGCTCGATCACGTCGTCCACGTAGCCGCGCTCGGCCGCCGTGTACGGGTTCGCGAACTGCGCGCGGTAGTCGGCGATCAGCTCGGCTCGGCGCGCCTCCGGGTCGGCGGCCTCCTCCAGCTCCTTGCGGTGCACGATGTTCACCGCGCCCTCCGGCCCCATGACCGCCACCTCGGCGGTCGGCCACGCGAAGTTGAAGTCGGCGCGGATGTGCTTCGAGCTCATCACGTCGTACGCGCCGCCGTACGCCTTCCGCGTGATCACCGCGATCTTCGGCACGGTCGCCTCCGCGTACGCGTAGAGGAGCTTGGCGCCGTGGCGGATGATCCCGCCCCACTCCTGCTCCGTGCCCGGGAGGAAGCCCGGAACGTCCACGAACGTGACAAGCGGGAGGTTGAAGGCGTCGCACGTCCGCACGAACCGCGCCGCCTTCACGGACGAGTCGATGTCGAGCGTCCCGGCAAGCGCGCTCGGGTTGTTCGCGACCACGCCGACGGGATGCCCGCCGAGCCGCGCGAACCCGCACAGGATGTTCTCCGCCCAGAGCGGCTGGACTTCTAGGAACTCGCCGTCGTCGACGACGCGGTGGACGACGTCGCGCATGTCGTACGGCTTGTTCGAGCTCTCCGGGACGATCGAGTCGAGCTCCGTGTCGGCGCGATCGACCGGATCGGTCGGCGCGAAGTACGGCGGCGGCTCGACGTTGTTCTGCGGGAGGAACGAGAGCAGGTAGCGCGCGTCCTCGAGGCACTCCTCCTCGCTCGCAGCCGCGAAATGCGCGACGCCCGACTTGGACGCGTGGGTGTCCGCGCCGCCGAGCTCCTCGAACGTGACCTCCTCGCCCGTGACCGTCTTCACGACCTCGGGGCCCGTGATGAACATGTACGAGGTCTCCTTCACCATCAGGATGAAGTCGGTCATGGCCGGGGAGTAGACCGCCCCGCCGGCGGTCGGGCCCATGACGAGCGAGATCTGCGGGATGACCCCCGACGCCTGGACGTTGCGCCAGAAGATCTCCGCATAGCCGCCCAGCGAGACGACGCCCTCCTGGATCCGCGCGCCGCCCGAGTCGTTGATCCCGATCAGCGGACAGCCGTACTTCACGGCCAGGTCCATGACCTTGCAGATCTTCTCGGCGAACGCCTCCGAGAGCGTGCCGCCGAACACGGTGAAGTCCTGGGAGAAGACGAAGACCTTGCGGCCGAAGATCGTCCCGTACCCGGTCACGACCGCGTCGCCCCACGGCCGCTTGTCCATCATCGCCGGGTTGCGGTGGCGCACGTAGCGATCGAGCTCGACGAACGAGTCCGGGTCGAGGAGCTTCTCTAACCGCTCGCGCGCGAGGAGCTTGCCGCGGTCGCGCTGGCGCTTGACCGCCTTCTCGTCCCCGGCGTGGAGCGCCTCGTCGCGCAGCCGCTCGAACTTCGCGAGCGCGTCCTCTTCCTTGGGCATGCGGGGAGCCTAGGCGATGGCGCGGCGCAGCCGGTCGACCTGCAGCTGCTTCCGCATGATCATGTGCTCCATCGTGTGCTCGAGCGCCTCGCCCGGGCCGAAGTCGCCGGCCGGAGCGATCGCCTCGCGCAGCGCCTCGATCGTCTCTTCCTCGGACTCGACGAGCCGCTTCGCCATCTTCACGGGATCCGCGTTCCAGCCGGGCTCGGCCGGCTTCGTCGCGGGCTTGCCGCCGATCGAGACGATCTTCTCGACCAGGATCCCGGCGTCCTCGAGGTCGGCGAGCGCCCACTCGGTGTACGTGTCGGTGAGGCCCGTGAACTCGACGCCCGTGGCGCTTCCGCCGGCGAGCGTGTACTCGGCGACTGAGCGCAGCTGCAGCGCGAGCGCCTTGTTCAGGCACTTCACGGTTTTCTGGACATCCATCTCCACTTCGGCCATGCGCGACCTCCTACCCCGGAGGGAGCGGCGCCTAATCCCGGAAACGCGGAGGGCCGGCGACTGCCGGCCCTCCGAGAGCGTCCGTTTCTCCTTCCGGCCTAGCTTCCGCCGGGCTGGAGGATGCCGTTCACCCGCAGGGCGTACGGCGCGTAGTCGAAGATCGACTCGGTCGGCTCGTCGTACATGACGAGGATCGCGACCGTGTCGGCCTTCTTCGTGACCGCCTTGTCGAGCTCCCGCTCGGTCCAGAAGCCGTCGTTGCGCCGATTCAGCTTCAGGGTCGTGCGCGAGATCTTCTTGTGGTCCTTCGTGTAGGCGACGAGCTGCAGCGTGTACCCGTCGATCGCGACCGGGTTGAGCTGCGTGGCCGACTGCCAGCCGGTGAGCGACGCGCCGTCGGAGACGAGCGTGCCGTTCAGCCGGACGTTGTCGACCCACCAGCCGAGACCGCCCGTGTTGATGTCCGTGATGTAGCGGAACGAGAGCAGCACGGTCTGGCCGGCGTAGGCGGAGACGTCGAAGCTCTCTGCCTTCCAGCCGCCGGAGTCGCCGTTGAAGCCGGGCAGGTTGTCGACGAGCACGTCGTCGGCGCCTGCGTCCAGCTCGTCCACGGTGTCGGCGTTGCCGAGGCTCGTCCAGGTCGCACCGTTGTCGGTGGAGATCTGGACGTAGCCGGAGTCGAAGCCGAACTCCGTGTCCCACTGCATGTCCGCGGTGAGCGTCGCCGGCGCCGCCGGGATCGTCACCGAGCGGATGATCGCCCGGTCGAAGTTGTCGCCGGCGCCCGAGTAGAGCGACGGGTTGCCGGTGTGCCCGGCCGGGCTCGGATCGACGGTCCATTCGACCGGCTTCGGCTCGTGCTGGGTCTCGCCGTCGAACGAGATCCACTTGAGCTGCGAGGCCGAGACGTACTTGCCGCGCGAATCGCGGAGCCGCACGTAGTCGGATCCGTTCGGGGGCGCGCCCGGCGACTCGTACGCATCGGGCGTGTCCCAGTTGATGATCGCGTCGAGCGTCGGGATCCAGTACGGCTTCTCGTCCTTGCCGATCTTCGGCTTGTGGCCGTGCCCGTGTCCGCTCGAGTGGCGGCGGAAGTTCCACCAGTTCCCGTCGAAGCGTCCGCCGTCGTCGATCACGCCGTCGAGCGCGACCGCGGCGGCCCACTCGTGGAGGATCTGCTCGGACGTCTTGTGCGTGCGGAACTTGTTCAGGACCTCCTGGAGCCCCTCGAGCCCGTTGCCCTGGGCCCGGTGGAGCGCCGTCATGAACTTGTTGCCGTACCGCCCCTGGAGGAACTCCATCATCGAGTAGGCGGCCCCGTAGTCGCAGAGGATCTCGGCCTCGTTGTCGGGCACCTGGTCACCCCACAGCGTCAGCGAGTTCTCCGGGCCTCCCGGTCTCGGGTTCGGGTTTGCGGGCGTCAGAACGCTCGACCACCCGAGGAAGCACTGGATGTGCGAGTCGTTGCCGGTCTTCGTGATCGGGATCGACGGATCCACGTAGCCGGTGAGCGTCTGCGCCCAGTCGGCGAGACCCTCGTTCACCCAGCTCGTCTCGTCCGCGTCCGCGTAGTACTCGAGCAGGTGCTGGTACTCGTGCGCGAACGTTCCCTCGTAGAGGAGCGGCCGCGCGGGCGCGCTCGTGCAGAGGTCGCTGGACGGCTCGTTGGGCGGGTTCTCGCGCGTGCGGTGGATCCAGTCGAACGCGTCGATGGTCATCATGTTCCGGTCGCCGAGCTCGTTGAAGAACGACCAGAAGAAGCCCCCGATGTACGTGAGGCCGTTCGCGTTGTTCGTGTCGTAGAAGTTGTCGTCGCGGACGTTGTCGATGAACGTGACGATCTTCGCCCCGTCGCCCGGGAAGAGGAACGACCGAAGCGCGTCCTCGTCGCCGCCCGTGAGCGGGAGCAGGCTCTCGTTGATCTGCGAACCGTCGCGCGCCGGAGGAATGCTGAAGGTCGCCGACTCCTTCGGATAGATGTTCGACTCGAACTCGTTCACGAAGTAGTTCACGTCCGCGTCGGTGATGACCGTACGCGGGCCGTTGCGGCAGTCGCCCGCCGGGAACTGGATGTCGTTCGCGACCCAGACCTCCATGTGGGCGCTGACCGCCCGGAGCGTGAAGACCTTGAGGTAGACGAAGTCGGTGTCGTCGTTCGCGAACCAGGTGCGCTGCGTGCCGACGGCCGGCGTCGTGTTCGCAGCTGCGGTTCGAGTCGCTCCACGAGCCGTGCGCTGGAGCATCTTGCTCATGGCGCCCGCGGGTAGCGGCTTGGCCTTGCCGGCGTTGTAGTCCGGTCCGGTCGGCTGGAGTTGCGGCCCAGCCTTCGCGTTGGTCGCTCCCATGGCGGCGGCCGAGAGAACGAGTAGCGCCGCGCACGCAAGCGCGGCCACTAGAAGAACTCTGCGCATGAAATCCCCCTCATAGATTGCTCGCACAAGGTGCCAGCTACCCGTACGGAATGTGTGGGGAACCGGTTCAGCCCGGCGCGAGATGCGAGTCGTACGTCCCGAGCTCGGCGCGAAGGACGCCGCAGATCTCGCCGACGGTGCAGTGCGCCGCGAGAGCCTCGCGCATCGGGTGGAGGAGGTTCCCGTCGCCGAGCGCGGTCTCGCGGACCCGCTCGAGCGCGGCCGCGGCAGCGTCGGCATCGCGCTCGGCGCGAACGCGTGCGGTGCGCTCGACCTGGCGCCGCTCGGCCTCGGGATCGAGCCGGTGCAGCTCGATCTCCTCCTCGTCGTCCTCGACGAACCTGTTCACGCCGACGATCGTCCGCTCGCCCGACTCGATCGACTGGTTGTAGGCGTACGCGGCGTCCTCGATCTCGTGCTGGACGAACCCGGCCTCGATCGCCGCGACCGCGCCGCCCAGGTCGTCGATCCGCTGGATGAGCTCGCGGGCCCCGGCCTCGAGCTCGTCCGTCATCGCCTCGATGAAGTAGGCGCCGCCGAGCGGATCGGCCGTGTCGGTGCCGCCCGCCTCGGCCGCGAGGATCTGCTGCGTGCGCAGCGCGATGCGGGCCGAGCGCTCCGACGGCAGCGCGAGCGCCTCGTCGTAGCCGTTCGTGTGGATCGACTGCGCGCCGCCCGCGACCGCGGACAGCGCCTGGATCGCGACGCGGACGATGTTCGACTCCGGCTGCTGCGCGGTGAGCGTCGAGCCGCCCGTCTGGGCGTGGAAGCGCAGCGCCTGCGCCTTCGGGTTCGTCGCCCCGAAGCGGTCGCGCATGATCGACGCCCAGAGGCGCCGCGCCGCGCGGAACTTCGCCACCTCCTGGAAGAAGTGGTTGTGCGCGTTGAAGAAGAAGGAGAGCCGCTCCCCGAACGTGTCCGGAGACAAACCCGCGTCCACAGCCGCCTGGCAGTAGGCGATCCCGTTCGCGAGCGTGAACGCGAGCTCCTGCACGGCCGTCGCCCCCGCCTCGCGGATGTGGTACCCGGAGATCGAGATCGTGTTCCAGCGCGGCAGCCGCTCGTCGCAGTACGCGAAGAGGTCGGTCGTGATCCGCATCGACGGGCGCGGCGGGAAGATGTAGTTGCCGCGCGCCGCGTACTCCTTGAGGACGTCGTTCTGGACGGTGCCGCGGAGCTGGTCGCCCGGCGTCCCCTGACTCCTCCGCGACCAGCTCGTACAGGAGCAGCAGGAGCGAGGCCGGCGCGTTGATCGTCATCGAGGTCGAGACCTCGCCGAGCGGGATCTGGTCGAACAGGATCTCCATGTCGGCGAGCGAGTCGATCGCGACGCCCGTGCGGCCGACCTCCCCGAGCGCGCGCGGGTCGTCCGAGTCGTAGCCGAGCTGCGTCGGCAGGTCGAAGGCGACCGAGAGCCCGGTCTGCCCGCGCTGGAGGAGGTAGCGGAAGCGCGCGTTCGTCTCCTCGGCCGACGCGAAGCCCGCGTACTGGCGGATCGTCCACGGCCGGCCGCGGTACATCGTCGGGTACGGCCCGCGCGTGAACGGGAACTCGCCCGGCGCCTCGGGCGGGGCGCTCACGTCCTCGGCCGTGTAGACCGGCTTGATCTCGATCCCCGAGTCGGTCTCGCGCCGATTCTCCTCCGTGCCCATGGCGGGACTAGGCTACTCGGCGTGCAGGTGACGGTGAAGCTCTTCGCGGGCCTGCGCGAGCGGGCCGGCTACTCGGAGCGCGAGGTCGACGCGGCCACCGTGGGCGACGTCTGGACTGCGCTCGAGCTCGGCGACGAGCCCGACGGCCTGCTCTACGCCGTCAACCGCAGCTACGCGCCGCGCGACCACGCGCTTGCCGACGGGGACGAGGTCGCGCTCATCCCGCCCGTTTCCGGCGGCGCCTTCCGGATCGGCGAAGAGCCGCTGTCGCTCGACGCCGCCGTCGCGGAGGTCGCCTCGGACGAAGCCGGAGCGATCGCGACGTTCACGGGCACCGTGCGCAGGCACTCCCGCGGACGCGAGGTGCTCGCGCTCGAATACGAGGCGTATACGGAGATGGCCGAGCAGGTCCTCGCCGAAGTGGCTGCCGAGCTGCGCGAGCGCTACGAGATCTCCGCCGTCGCCATCCACCACAGGATCGGCCGCGTCGAGCTGGGCGAGGCGAGCGTCGTGATCGCCGTCTCCGGTCCGCACCGCGCCGACGCGCTCTCCGCTTGCCGCGACGCCATCGACGCGCTGAAGGATCGCGTCCCCGTCTGGAAGAAGGAACTCTACGAGGGCGGCGAGGAGTGGATCGGGAAAGGCTCCTAGCCGCGCGCCCAGCAGGAGCCCAGAATTTCCGTCGTATGGGCCTTTTCTCGGAGGCCCGGATGTGGGACACTACGCGGGCTCGGCTCAGCGAACCATCGTGGAGCGCACGAGAACGACCGACAGCACGGGAGGTTTCTTGATGGAGAGAGGCTCGAAGCGGAAGCGTCTGCGCGCGCCGTCGCCCGCCATGGTTGTCGCCTGCATTGCCCTTGCCGTCACCCTGAGTGGCGTCGGCTATGCAGCGGGGCTGGCCAAGAACAGCGTTGGCTCGGCACAGATCAAGGCAAACGCCGTGGGCACCAACAAGGTCGCGAACAACTCACTGACCGGCTCCGACATCAACGAGTCGACTCTTGCCGGTGGTTCCATCACAGGCGTGAACGCCGCTCTCCTCGGCGGCCATCCTGCCAGCGATTTCGAGCTGGCCAGCGCCGGTGGAGGCTCTGACGCGTACGTCGTGTCCGGTGGCGATTGGTCTGACCGTGACGGCTTGATGCGAAACGCCGTCCAGGCCACGTACACGGGCGCCTCGGGCGCGAAGACCCAGTGGTGCACGACTCCCGGCTCTGGTACGCCGGCCGCCTACGCGGGTGTCCATCTCCCGCAGGGTGCGACGGTGACGCAGATGACGGTCGACTACAAGGACGACGCTGGGACGACGAACGCGAACGGCACGGTCATCCTGTCTCGGATGCCGCTGTTCAACACGGACGCCGCGGGCACCGCGGGCGACCTCGCCAACGTCACGCTCGGCAACATCGGCCTGGGCGATGCAGCGGTGGCGCTGGACAACACGATCGGCGACCTCAACCCGAGCCTCGGCGTCATCGACAACTCGAGGTTCTCGTACACGCTGGCCGCCAACCCGGGAGCAAACACCGGCGTGGCGTTCTGCTCGGTCGAGATCGAGTACGACCTGCCCTAACGCACCAATTCGCGAATGAATCCGAGGGGCGCCGCAAGGCGCCCCTCGTCGTTTCCGGGGCTACCATGCGACAGTGAACGACCGGGAACTCCTAGAACGTCAAGACGGCGACCGCCGGGCGGTCGCGCGCATCGCGAACGAGTTCCTCGAGGGCTTCGAGGCCGTCGCGCAGATCCCGAATCCGACCGTCTCGATCTTCGGTTCCGCGCGTGTGCGCGAGGGTCATCCCGCCTACGAGGCCGCCCGCGCCACGGCACGGCGGTTCGCCGAGGCCGGCTGGTCGGTCGTCACCGGCGGCGGGCCGGGAGCGATGGAGGCCGCGAACCGCGGGGCCAAGGAAGGCGGCGGCTTCTCGGTCGGCTTCAACATCGAGCTCCCCCACGAGCAGTTCACCAACCACTACCTCGACATCGACGTCACGTTCAATCACTTCTACGCGCGCAAGGTGATGTTCGTGAAGTCCGCCGAGGCGTTCGTGATCTTCCCCGGTGGCTTCGGGACGCTCGACGAGCTCTTCGAGGCGCTCACGCTCATCCAGACCGAGAAGATCCTCGACTTCCCCGTCGTCCTCTTCGGCGTCGACTACTGGGCGCCGCTCCTCGCGTGGATCCGCGACACGCTCCTCGTCGAGGGAATGGTCAGCCAGGAGGACATCGACCAGCTGTTCATCACGGACGATCCGGATGAGGCCGTGCGCACGGTGGTCGAGCGGCACGAGCACCGGCTCGCGGCCGGCTAGGAGGGTTAGCGCAGCGCCAGCTCGATGTCCGCCTGCTCGACGACGAGCGGGTCGTGCGTCGCGCAGATCACGGCCGCACCGGACTCGCGCGCGAGGCGAGCGAAGAGAGCGCCGACGGCGAGCGCATTGGCCTCGTCGAGGCGTGCGGTCGGCTCGTCCGCGAGGAGGAGGCTCGGCCCCGAGGCAAGGGCCCGGGCGATCGCGACCCGCTGGCGCTCGCCGGCGGAGAGGCGGGCGACCCGCTGCTCGGTTCGCTCCCCCAGACCGACGGCCGCGAGCGCGTCCAGGGCCTGCTCGCTCGCGTCGGTTTCGGGGATACCGCGCAGGGCGAGCGCGAGCTCGACGTTCTCGCGCGCCGACAGGAACGGCGTCAGCCCGGGATCCTGGCCGATCACGGCGACGTGCTCGCGCCGCAGCGCCGCACGGGCCTCGCGGTCGAGCGCGCCCAGCCCCGTGCCGAGCACCTCCACCTCGCCCGCCGTCGGATCGGCCAGACCGGCGATGAGGTGCAGGAGCGTCGTCTTCCCCGAGCCCGACGGACCCGTGACGGCGACGAGCCGACCGGCCGAGAACGTCGCGTCGAGCCCGTCGAGGACGACCGACTCGCGCTCGCCGCTCCCGTAGATCTTCCGCAGCCCGCGCACCTCGGCCAGGACGCGGTCGTCGCCTTGCGCCGCGACGACGGCCGCGGGTTCCTCCTTGCCGGCCGGACTCGCCTCGCCGGTCGGGCTGAGGACGATCCCCTCCTCGCCGAGCGACGCCCGCGCACGATCCGCAAGGCCGGCGCGGACGACCAGCTCCTCGGGGAGCCGCACCCAGCCGCCCTTGCCGATCACGAGCGCCTCGTCGCCGTCGCCGTTCCCACGGGACTCCTCGCTGACGCGCCCGTCGCGGACGCGGACGATCCGGTCGGCGATCGCGGTCGTCTCGACGTCGTGGGTGACGACGACCGTGGTGCAGCCGTGCTCGCGGGCGAGCTCGCCGATCAGGCCCGTGACGAGACCGGCGTTCACGGCGTCCAGCTCGCCGGTCGGCTCGTCCGCGAGGAGCAGCTTGGGCCGGTGCGCGAGCGCCGCGCAGACCGCGACCCGCTGCTGCTCTCCGCCCGAGAGCGCGCGCGGGTAGGCGTCGCGCTTCGCGGCGAGGCCGACGCGCTCGAGCAGCTCGTCGGCGCGGCGGTCGCGCTCCTTGCGGGTCGCGCCGGAGAGGCCGAGCTGCACGCCGATGAGCTCCCGTGCGGTGAGGTCGGGATCGAGCGAGCGGGAGTAGTGCTGCTCCACGTAGCCGAGCGTCGAAGCGCGGTAGTCCGCAAGGCGGCGGCCGCCGAGCCGCGTGAGGTCGGCGCCAAAGGCGCGGGCGGACCCGGCGGAGGGCCGCTCGAGCCCGGCGAGGATGCGCAGGAGGGTCGACTTCCCCGATCCGCTCGGGCCGAGGACGACGAGCACCTCGCGCTCCTCCACCGACAGCGTCAGCCCTTGCAGCGCGGCGGCGTCGCCCTCGGGCGTGGAGAAGACGCGGAAGAGATCCTTGGCCTCGATCGCGCTCATACGGCTCTCCTCGTGGACGTGACGATGAGCGCGCCGGCGGCGAACGCGTAGGCGACACAGGCGACGCCGACGACGAGCCAGTTCACCGAGAGCGAAAGCGGCGGCTCGGGCGCGGTGGCGTTGGCGGTCAGCGTGACGAGATCGACCGCGAGGATCGACAGCAGCGCCGCGGCGGCGAGTCCGCCGAGCAGTCCGAGCCCGGCGACGAGCCCGGCCCGCAGACGCAGATGACGGCGCAGCGTCCGCGGCCCGGCTCCCTGGGCCTCGAGGTCGAACAGCTCGCGGCCCTCGTCGCGCGCATCCCCGGCGAGGAGCAGCGCGAGGCCGAAGAACGCGAGCAGCGCGGCGGCGAGGGCGGCGCCGGTCAGCGTCGCGAGGGATCCGCGTGCGAGCGGGTCGCTTTCGAGGCGGTGCTGCACCTCGGCGCGCGAGCTCACGTCGAGCACGTCGAACGGCGGCTCCTCGAGCGCCGCCCCGACCGGTTCGGGCCCTTCCAGCCAGAGCTCGTCCGGCACCGTCGTTCCCGGGCTCGCCGAGTTGAGCGCCACGAAGAGCTCCCGCTCGTCACCGAGGATCACGTCGTCCGAGACGGTCGGGAACCGGTCGACGACGCCCGTGACGCGCACCGAGATCTGGCCCGAGGGAACGCGGACGGCGAGCACGTCGCCCTCGCCCGCCCGCGCGGCGAGGCCGGGCGTGACGACGACTGGTACCGGCTCGCCGTCGGTGGCCTGACGCGGCTGGAAGCGCGGGTTCGCGGCCTCGTTCGAGAGCAGGAACGTCACCTCGTCGCCGTCCGCCTCGACGCCGTCCAGGCCCACCCAGTCCGCATAGCCGGCGAGGATCGGCTCGCCGTCGGCGGCGAGATCGCCGAAGGTGAGCGTGCCGTCGGCGCGCTCGAAGTCGCCGTGCCCCGTGACCGCGTCGGGGCGCGCCAGGGTCAGCGCGATCACGCGTCCACCTCGGGCCTCGTCCGGGAGCTCGCCCGTGAGCACCGTCTCGGTCGCGCCCTTCGTGTCGCCCAGCGGAATCCGGGTGAAGCCTCCGCCCGGGTCGAGGACGATCGCGGTGATCGAGACGTCGCCGCCGTCGGTGGAGACCGGCAGCTCGAGCCCGGCGGCGTCCTCCGGGAGATCGGGCCCGGCGAGCTCGACGTCCGAACCGTCGAGGTCCGCGCTCGAGACCTCCGCGGCGGTCTCGGCCGGGACGCCGAGGAGCGTCGCCTGGCCCGCTCCGGCCACGGTTCCCGTCTGGCGAATGACCGGGACGACCGCGTCGGCGCCGAGCGCCTCGTAGTCGGCGAGCGGCGCAGCCTCGAGCGGCGCGACCAGCCCGGCCTGCGAGAAGTCCTCCTGGACGCGGAAGTCGAGCGGCACCGCGTAGGCGGCCTGCGCCTCGAGCCCCTCGTCGAGGGTCGAGCGGTACACGGCCGCGAAGAGCCCGAGTCCCAGGCTCGCGACGAGGAAGGTCACCGCAACGGCGGCGCGACCGGGGTTGCGCGCCAGCGAGAGCGACGCGAGCCTGATCGCCGGCGAAGAGCGGCGCGACATGCGCTCGAGCAAGCGCAGCAAGGGACCGAGCAACCGCGCGAACGCGACCGCGCAGATGAACGTGACGAGGCCGGGGAGCAGGAGCAGGAGCGTTCCCGTCCCCGCGTCCGCGTCGGCGTTCACGTCGCCGCGCGCCAGTGCAAGGAGCACGGCGCCCAGAGCGCCCAGCGCGGCCACGTCGAGCGCCGTGATCCGCCAGCCGCCGAGCGGAGCGCCGGGCGCGCGCAGGGCGAGGAGCAGGACGACCACGGCCGCGACCGCGAGCAGCGCGGCGGCTGCGAGCCCGCCGGCGGCGAGCACCGAGTGGCGCAGGATCTCCCCGGCGGGCGCACCGGCCCGGTCGGCGAGGAGGGCCACGGCAAGCACTCCGAGCCCCCAGCCGGCGACCACGCCCGCGAGCGCGGCGGCGCCCGTCTCCGCACCCGAGAGGACACCGAGCTGGTACCGGCGCGCACCGAACCACGTCAGCCGCTGCCAGACACCCTCGACGTCGCGCCGCATCCCGGCCGCGGCGAGGATCGCGAACGCGAGCAGCAGCGCCGCGGCCTGGCCGCCGACCAGCAGCAGCCGCTCACCTGCGACCTGTCCGGTCTCCCGTGCGGCGGCGAGCTCGTCCACGGGCGCGGCGAGATCGAGGAAGAGCGATTCCGACCGCAGCGTCGAGCGAGCCCTCGCCGAGGCGGCGGCGAACTCGTCGATCTCCCACGGATGCACGCCGTCCGCGGCGAGCGGCGACGTCCACGCGTACGTGCGGTAGAAGCCGTCGAGCCCGGGAAGCGTGGAGAACTCGTCGAAGCCCTCGGCGACGAGGAACGGCGGCTCGGCGATCCCGAACGAGTCGCCCAGGCGGGTCGCGTTCGCGCCGGGCAGGCGGCCGAACGGGAGCGGCGAGACGAGCGTCCCCTCGCCGACCTTCACGAAGCGAAGCCCCTCGACGCTCGGGACGCGACCGGAGCCGCCGAGCTGGACCACCTCGCACCGTTCGGGCGTGCACGTTTCCGGCAGACGGCCCGAGGTCAGGCGCACGAAGCGCCCCACGTCGTCGGTGGCGCCGACGTTCACGAGTTGGCCGCCGATCCGCAGGAGCTTCAGCTGCACCGCCCGAACCGGGTCGCCGGGAACGAGCCCTTCGAGCGTCCGGTCGACGAGCGGCTCCAGATCCTCGCGCGTGACGCCGTTGCGGGTGACGCCGAGATCGGAGTAGACGACCGAGACCGAGCGTTCGTTCGGCGGCACGCGCTCGAGCGCGCGCGCGAGCGCCTCGTCCTGCGCGACGAGGCTTCCGCCGATCACCGCGGCCAGCGCCGCGGCGGCAGCGGCGATCCCCAGCGCGAGGAGTCCCGCCCGCCCGGCGCCGTGGACGAGCCTGTTCCAGGCGAGGCGCAGCGGATAGCCGATCCGGCGGGTCGTGTTCACGAATACACGCTGACAGAAGCTGAGGCTCACGACCACTGATCCTTCTACAAGCTGTGGTAAGTTCTGCTTATGCTCGATGTCCGGCGCATGCGCGTGCTGAGCGAGGTCGCGGAGCGCGGCTCGATCGCCGCGGCCGCCCTCGAGCTCGGCTACACGCCGTCCGCGGTCTCCCAGCAGATCGCCACATTGGAGCGCGAAGCGGGCGTAGCGCTGGTGGAGCGCGGACCACGCTCGATCCGCCTCACCGACGCGGGCCGCGCGCTGGTCGCGCACACCGACGGGATCGTCGCGAGCCTCGCCGCCGCGGAAGCGGAGATCCAGGCGATCGCGGGCGTGCGCGGCGGGATGCTGCGCCTGGCCTCGTTCCCCACCGCCTACGCGACGCTCATGCCGGCCGCGATCGGCGAGTTCCGCCGACCGCCATCCCGGCGTCGAGCTCTCGCTGACCGAGGCCGATCCGCTCATCAGCCTCGCGCGCGTGAAGTCAGGGGAGCTCGATCTGGCGCTCGGCTTCGAGTACGACTTCGTCGACTTCCCGGAGGAGGACGGGATCGTGCGCACCGATCTCCTCGACGACCCGATCTACGTGCTCGTCCCGTCGAGCCACAAGGCGGCGAAGCGGCGGGCGATCAGCCTGGGCGAGCTCTCCGAGGAGTCGTGGATCAGCTCGACGCGGCGCTCCTCCTGCCACCAGTTCGTCACGCGGGCGTGCCGCGAGGCGGGCTTCGAGCCGCAGATCGGCTTCGAGAGCGACGACCACGGCGTCTGGCAGGGCCTCGTCGCCGCGGGGATGGGCGTTGCGCTCGCTCCCGCGCTGGCGCTCGAGTCGGTCTACGCCGGCGTCACCGCGCGGCCGGTCGCCCTGCGTCCGCTCAAGCGGGGCGTGTTCGCGATCCACCGCGCCGACGGACGCTCACCGGCAGCCGGAGCGATGCTCGACGTCCTCACGGAGACCGTCGAGGCGCGAGGCGAAGTCGCGCTGGCGGCGCTCGCCTAGTTCCCGCGGAAGCGCTTGACGCCGAGCCAGGCGGCGGGCAAGCAGCGCGGCGGCGAGGTAGAGCTTGATCAGATCGCCGAGGACGAACGGGTAGAGGCCCGCCTCGAGCGTCCCTTCGAGATCCGTGTGGATCGTGTGCTGGAGCCAGACGAGCCCGAAGGCGTAGATGATCACGCTGCCCGTCAGCATGGCGGCCACCGCCGTGCCGAACTTCCGGTCCCAGTGCGGCCGCTCGGCGAGCCAGCCCGCGACCAGCGCGGCGACGATGAAGCCGACGAGGTAGCCGCCGGTCGGACCGGTGAACACGTCCCATCCGTGCTTGTGCTCGGCGTAGATGGGCAGGAACAGGCCGGCGAAGACGTAGAGCGACAGGCTGGCGACTCCGAGCGCCGAGCCGAGCGCCGTTCCGACGAGCAAGACGCCGAACGTCGAGCCGGTGATCGGAACCGGCGTGAACGACAGCGGAATCGAGATCAACGCGCAGAGCGCGACGAAGCCGGCGCCGCCGACCACGAGCATCACGTTCGTGAGGACATCCGACCGCGGAAAGACCGCGAGACGCAGAGTGGCGGCGTTCGGCTGCACGGCGCGTGATCCTATAAGGCCTGGCCCGCGCATCCAAGCGGTCGGCAACAAATTTAGAGCCTCGTTTCGGAACGAAGGCTCTGTTCCCGGGTGCGCTGGGCGGTGCGAGGCAAGGACGCAGGGCGCGTTCGTATCCAGCGGATACGGGCGCAACCGAGGACGCAGTGTCCTCGCGCCGTCCAGCGCGGCCCGGGGACTCAGGGCTTCGTTCCGAGACAGGCGGCCATTAAATGACTGAGGGCGAGCCCGCCGCAGGCTCGCCCTCGTCTCATATCGAGCCCCCGCCGCATCGGGGCCCGACTCTCTATGAGCCGCAGTGCCGTATGTCTGCAGTATTCATCAGGAGGAACCGCTTGATTCCATGGCTCGAAAGGTGGTTCACCAACTCACTTCACTTTCACCCTTAAGGGTTACGCGAAGCCGGGAGAAATCGACCATGGTGATCCTTGCCGGGGCACTGAGGGGCGTTTACCCGGCTCAAGCGGATCCGTGGGAGGCCGCAGCCTACGGACCCGCAGGGGGCGGCAATAGTCGCCCCCTATTTTTTTGGTCCAACGCGGTCTACGGGATGTTGACGCTGGTTTCGCAGCCCGAGCCGGCGTCGGTTCCCGGCCCGCCGTCGCAGTAGTCGCCGGTGCCCGTGTCGCCGTTCAGCGTGTCGGCGCCGGAGCTGCCGACCAGGATGTCGTTCTCCGAGCCGCCGTTCAGCGTGAGGTGGTTGAGGATGCCGGGCGAGAGCGTCGATGCGCTCGCGATGTCTGCGCCCGCTCCGGCGCTGACGGTCAGCGAGTCCGTGCTCGAGTCCGAGCCGGACACCGACACGTGGATGGCGGCGAAATCGATCGAGACTATTCCGAGCACCGAGCTGACACTGATCAGGTCGACCCCTGACGTCCCGGTCACCGTGACCACATCGGTGGCCCCGTCGGAGATTCCGCTCGCGCGCAGGTCGACGGCGATCGAGTCGACGTCGGTGGCCAGGAGCGAGTTGATCTGGATCGTGTCCGCGCCTGCCAGGGCGTTCAGGTTGACGTGCTCGACGTCGTCGACGTCCATCGTGATCGTCCCGATGTTTCGCTGGAACAGCAGCCGGGAGCCGCTCGCGGACGCCGTGAAGATCTCCGCGCCGACCGAGCCGTTGAAGGTCATCGAGTCGTCGCCGCCCTGACCCTCGATGACGTCGCTCCCGTCGCCGGGATCCCAGACGGCCAGATCGTCGCCGTCGCCCATCAGGAACGTGTCGTTGCCCTGGTTGCCGTCGATGACGTCGCTCTCCGTCCCCCCGATCAGGAGATCCGCGCCGTTTCCGCCCAGGAGCTCGTCCGCGCCCGCGCCTCCGTCGAGCGTCAGGTGAATGAGCGCCGCGAGGGATCCGCCGGTGAGCGTGTCGCCTTCGCCGAGCCCGATGAGCTGGAGCTCGTCGTTCAGGGCCTCCGAGCCGCTGATGATGATCTGCGCCCCCAGGCCGGCCACGAGAACACTCGACCCGCTGCCCGTCGCTGTGAGCGTCTCCGCGCCGTTCGTCCCGAGCACCTTCACCTGGTCGGCGGCGCCGTCCCCGGCTGCCGCCACGTCGAGAGCTGCGTCGACCGTGACCACATCGGTCGTCGAGAGGTCGCCGACGGTCACCGTGTCCGCCCCCGCTGCGGCGGCGAGGACGATCTCCTCGAGTCGGTCGGTTCGGACGGTGACGTTGTCGAAGTTCCGCTTCACGAGCGCCCGTCCCGCGGAGGCCGTCAGGGAGATGCCCTCGCCCGCAACCGAGCCCTGGAACGACAGCGTGTCGGCACCGGTCTGCCCGTCGACCGTGTCGTTGCCGTCGCCCGAGTTCCAGGTGGCGGCGTCGGTTCCGCCGCCGAGGAGCAGCGTGTCCTTCCCTCGTCCTCCGACGACGAGGTCGTTGCCGAGCTTCCCGCTGAGAACGTCGTTGCCGGCGGACCCGACCAGGGTCTCGTGACCCGATCCGCCGGTGAGCCTGTCGCTCCCCAGGCCGCCGCTCAGCGTCGTGAACTCCGTATTGGTGAACGCCCCGCTCCTCTCCGAGACGGTGACGGTGTCGGCGCCACCGCCCGCGCTCACGACGATCTGCGTGAACCGGCTACGACGGAGGGCGAACTCGACGGAGCCGTTCGAGCCGACGTCGACCTGGAGGATCCCCGGCGCGCCCTTCTTGAGCTTCAGCGTGAGCTTGTCGCTCTTGCGGTCGCCGGTGAGCGTCAGCTTCCCCCCGGCGATCTTGGCCTTGTACTTCGCCGCCGCCGGTCCGGCCGCGACCAGGGCGACGGCCAGGACGAGCGCGACCAAAAGGCCCCGTTTCATGCGACGAAACGCTACGCCTTTGTGCTCAATTGTTCAATCTCACTACGGCACGCCGACCTGCGTCTCGCAGTTCGCGCCGACGTCGGCTCCGGCCCCGCCGTCGCCGTAGTCCGTGTCGGCGCCGCAGTTCATCGTGTCGTTGCCGCCGAGCGTCTGGATGACGTCGTTGCCGGCCTCGCCGTTCACGGTGTCGTTCCCGGCGCTCCCGACGAGGACGTCGCCGTCGGTTCCGCCGTTGATCGTCAGGAGGAGGCTCGTGGCGGCGAGGGCCGAGGCGTTCACGAGGTCGACCCCGGCACTGGTGTTGATCGTGAGCGTGTCGTTGGCGGGCTCGGCATTGGCGAGCGAAACGGAGAACGCCGGCAGAACCAGGCCGACCGATCCGGCCGAGCCGGCGACGCTGACCACGTCGGCCCCGACGGTCCCGTTGACGGTCACCGCGTCGACGGCGCCGTCTACGAGGCCGTTGACGCCCAGATCGACGGCGACCGACACGATGTCGGTCGCGGCGAGGTCGTTGATCGTCGCCGTGTCGGTACTGCCCAGCGCACGCACGGTGAGCACCTCGACGTCGTCGGTGTCCATCACGATGTTCCCGACGTTTCGCGTGAAGAGCAGTCGGCCGCCGTTCGACGACGCCGCGAAGATCTCGGCGCCGGCGGAGCCGTTGAACAGCAGGGTGTCGGAGCCGTCCTGGCCCTCGACGATGTCGCTCCCGTCGCCCGGATCCCAGACGAAGGTGTCGTTCCCGCCACCCAGGAAGGCGGTGTCGTTGCCCTGGTTGCCGTCGACCGTGTCGTTGCCCACGCCGCCGATGAGCGTGTCGGCGCCGTTTCCGCCGTTCACCAAGTCGTTCCCGTCGCCGCCGTCCATGGTCGCCTGGATGAGCGCTGCGAGCGCGCCGCCGGAGAGGGTGTCGCCGCCTCCGAGCCCGGACAGCTCGAGCCGGTCGTTCGCGGCCTCGGTGTGCGAGAGCGTCACGCCGGTCCCGTTTCCGGAGACCTGGACGTCGGCTCCGGCCGCGACCGCGGTGAGCGTGTTCACGCCTGCGTCCCCGATGACGTCGACGAGATCGGCCGACAGATCGCCCGCGGAGCTCACGCCGAGGTCGACCAGGAGGTTCAGGACGCCCTGCGGCTGCGCGTTGGAGACCGTCACGGAGTCGGCGCCGCCGAGCGGGGAGAACCGGATCGTCTCCGTGGTCGCGACGCTGAGAGCCGACGCGCCGACGCCGGCGATCGCCCGGGCTCCGGCGCCGAGGAGCTGGAACCCGTCCACGGCGCCGGTCCCGGTCATGTTCAGCTGGTCGAGACCGGTCCCGCCGTCGACCTTGTCGTTGCCGTCGCCCTGTTTCCAGGAGAAGACGTCCGCACCGCCCTTCGAGGCGATCGTGTCCTTCCCGGTTCCGCCCACGTAGCTCTCCGCGCCGGTGCCGCCGGTGAGCTTGTCGGTGCCCGTGCCCCCGTTCAGCGTCGTGTTCTCGAAGAGCGTGAAGACGCCGCTCTTCTCGGAGAGCGTGACAGTGTCGTTGCCGGCGCCGGCGTTCACGACGATCGCTGTGAACGAGCTCCGGTTGAACGTGAAGTCGGCCGTGCCGTTCGACCCGACGTCGACCACGAGCTTCCCCGCGGCGCCCGCCTTGAGACGGAGCGTGATCTTGTTCGCCTTCGAGGTCCCGGTGACGGTCAGCTTGCCGCCGGCCACCTTCGCCTTCACGACGGCCGCGCCGGCCGGTGCGGCGAGCGCGAGCGCGGCGAGCAAGCAGACAGAGACGACGACCGTTCGCTTCATTGCTTCGCTCCTCAGGGGATGTTGAAGATGGTCTCGCAGTTCAACCCGACGTCGATGCCCGGCCCGCCGTCGCAGATGTCGTTGTCGGGGCCGCCGTCGATGATGTCGCCCCCGTCGCCGGCCTGGATCAAATCGTCGCCCGCCTCGCCGTTCAGCGTGTCGTTGCCGGGGCTCCCGGCGAGGATGTCCGCATCGTTTCCGCCGTTCAGCGTGACGTGGATGCTCGTCACCGCGAGGCTCGCGGCGCCGATCTGATCGGGGCCGGCCAGGGTGTTCACGGTCAACTGGTCGAACAACGGATCGGAGTTCGCGAGCGCGATCTGGAGCGACGTCGTGCCGATTGCGACCGATCCCCCGCCGCCGGCGATGCCGACGAGATCGACCGCTGAGGTGCCGTTCAGGACGACGGTGTCCGTGGACAGATCGGCGGCTCCGAGGTTGACGGACAGGCCGTCGGCATCGGTCGCCGTGAGATCGTTGACGGTGATCGTGTCGGCGCCGCCGGACGCGTTCAGCGTGACGGTCTCGAGATCGTCCATGTCCATCACGATCGCGCCGAGGTTGCGGGTGAGCTGGAGCCGGACGCCGACCGCCGACAACGCGAAGGTCTCGGCGGCGGGAGCGCCGTTGAAGACCAGCGTGTCGTCGCCGCCCTCACCCTCGACGATGTCGCTGCCGTCGCCGGGGTCCCAGGTCGCCGTGTCGTCGTCCGCGCCGAGGAGCACGGTGTCCGCGCCCTGATTCCCGTCGACCGAGTCGGCGCCCACGCCCCCGGAGAGAGCGTCCGCGCCGTTCCCACCGATCAATGTGTCGTTGCCGTCGGCACCGTCGAGCGCGAGGCTCACGATGCTCGCGAGCGTGCCGCCGGTCAGGGTGTCGTTCCCGCCTGTGCCCTCGATCCGCAGCACGTCGGAAACGGATTCGGCGTTCGAGACGTCGACCTGCGCCGCCAGACCGGTCACCTGCGCGACGGTCCCGTTCGCGGCCGCGGAGATCACGTCGTTCCCCGCCGTGCCCTGGACGATCACGGTGTCCCCGGCCGCATCGCCCGCGGCCGCGACGCCCAGGTCGACCGCGACGGACGTAATGCCGGTGCCGGCCAGATTCCCCACCGTCACGGAGTCGGTGCCCTCGAGCGGACTGACCGCGAGCGACTCGAACGCGAACGCGTCGACGGTGACGCTGTCCACGTTGCGCGTGACCTGCAGCCCATCCCCGTCGGCGTTCGCGGCGGCGGCGATCGTCTCTATCGCGGAGGAGCCGTTGAACGCGAACGTGTCGCCGGTACCGCCTCCGGCGTCCAGGAAGTCGTTGCCGTCGCCGTGGTTCCAGACGAACGAGTCGTCGCCGTCCTCGAGGAGCACGATGTCGTCGCCGCCGTTGCCGTCCACGGTGTCGTTCCCGGGCCCGCCGAAGAGGAAGTCGTCCTCGGTCGCGCCGCTCACCGTGTCGTTTCCCGGCCCTCCGTCGGCGGCGATCGTCACGCCCGGGACGAGGCCCGAGGCGATCGTGTCGTTTCCGCCCGCCCCGAACATGCTCACGATCTCGGTACCGCTCAGGTTGATGACCGCGCCGTTGATGGAGACATGCACCCGCGAGCCCGCCGGATCGACCGAGAACGTGTCGTTGCCAGACCCTCCGGCGGAGTCGAGCGCATCGAAGCCCGTGGAGCCGTCGGCCTTGTCGGCGCCGTCGCCGGGATCCCAGACGAAGACGTCGTCGCCGCCCGCTCCGGCAATCGTGTCCTTGCCGGGGCCGCCCGTGAAGATCTCGGGCCCCTTGGCGCCGGTGAGCTTGTCGTTGCCCGGGCCGCCGTTCACGCGCGTCAGCTCCTGGTTCGCGAAGACGCCGTTCTTGCCGGAGATCGTGACGACGTCGTTCCCGGCGCCCGCGTTCAGCGTGACGCGCGTGAAGCGCGAGCGGGCGAAGGCGAGATCGGCCGACCCGTTCGAGCCGACGTCCACGACGAGCGTCCCCGGCGCGCGCTTCTTGAGGAGCAGCGTGACCTTGCCGCCCTTCTTGTCCCCGGTGAGCGTCAGCGTCCCGCCGGCGATCTTCCCCTTGTAGCCCGCCGCGGCCGGGCCCGCGACCGCCAGGGCGACGAAGGCGACGAAGAGGGCCAGCGCGATGCGCCTCATGGGAGAAAACTACGCTAGTCGGACGCGAAACTCCATTCCTCGGACCGCTCCCGGCGTGCGGCCAGAGCGGCCGCGACGTAGTTCACGGCGACGACGGCGACGACCGCGTAGACCCAGCCGAGCAGAACGTCCACGAGGTAGTGCTCGGCCGTGTACGAGAGCGCGAACGCCATCGCGAGCGGATAGGCGACCAGGAGCGGCCTGGCCCAGCGCGGCGCGAAGCTCCAGAGGAAGATCGAGATGAGCAGCGTGTACGCGCCGTGGAGCGACGGCACCGCCGCGACGGGGTTCGCGTACCGCGTCCCGTGGTCGAAGAGCGAGCGGCCGTCGATGATCGGGATGTGCCCCGAGATGAGGCCGATCGAGCGGGTCACGTGGTCGATCTCCCCCAGCTGGCTCGCCATCCACGGCGGCGCGGCCGGGAAGAGCGCGTAGGTCGCGAACCCCATGAGCGCGAGGAGCGAGACACAGGCGACGTAGCGGCGGAAACGCTCGCGCGCGAAGAACCAGAGCACCGCCGCGAGCACGTAGACCGCGAGGAAGTAGCTCACGTACACCATCCAGGCGGCGTAGTCGTACCAGCGCAGGTCGAACGACCCGTGCCACAGGTGGTCCTGGAGCCAGACGGTCGGCACCGTCCCGAAGAAGAGGAGCTTCTCCGCGTCGATCTGCGGGGTCACGTTCGTGGCGAAGAGGAGCCCGTCGGCGGCGCCGCGCGACAGGTCGTAGAGCCAGAGGATCCCCGCGAGCGGCAGCCACTCGAGCAGCACGCCGCGCGCCCAGCCGCGGAGGTTGGCGATCGAGACCGCGAACAGCCCGAGGAGGATCCACATGAGCAGCCGCTCGCGGGAGACCGGGACGCCGTCGCGGTAGATGAAGACGGACAGCACCGCGACGTAGGCCACCGGCGCGGCCCAGCGGAGCAGGCGCCTCGGCGAGGCGACGAGTCGATTCGGTAGCGATCCGGCCTCGATGCGGTGAAGGCTAGCTCAGGGTCGCCGGTGGATCCGGGCGGCCCTGGGGGCCAAATCTCCCGCGGACCCGCCTACCATGAGTCGATGCGCCTGTTGCTCGTTTCCCTCGTCGTCTTCGCATGCTCAGCCGCCCCGGCGGCCGCGGCGCCGCTCGTCTGCCTCGACCCGGGACACGCGAGCAAGGCGAATCTCGGCAAGGAGCCGATCGGCCCCAACTCGAAGACGATGAAGGTCAAGGATCCGGGCGGAACCGCCGGCGAGGCCGAGGTCGTCCTCCAGATCGCGAAGCGGACGCGCCGGGCGCTCACGGCCCGCGGCTTCCGCGTGGCGATGACGCGCACCGGGCCGACGATGAAGCTGAAGGGCGGCGGCAACGTCGCACGCGCCCGGTTCTGCAACCGCAGGCACGCCGCGCTCGTCATCCGCATCCACGCGGACGGCTCGACGAGCTCGTCCACGCACGGCCTCTCGACGCTCTTCCCCGCGAAGCGGAAGGGCTGGACGGACGACGTGCTGCCCGCCTCGAGGCGCCTGGCCGGACTCGTTCAGCAGAAGGTGCTGGCGACGACGGGCGCGAAGGACAACGGCCTCGTACGCCGCTCCGACCTGACCGGGTTCAACTGGTCGAACGTCCCCACGTGCCTCGTCGAGACCGGCTTCATGACGAACCCCGCCGAGCGGAAGAAGCTGCGGAACCCGACCTACCAGGCCAAGATCGCCCGCGGTCTCGCGAACGCTGCCGAGGCGTTTACGGGGTTCGACTAGGTCTCTAGCTGCTGTTTAAGCCGCTCGAGGTCCTCCTCGAGCTGCTTCTGCGCGTGCCCGGTGACGACGCCGCTCATGAGCCGCGCCAGGGCGCTGTGGTACTCGGTGTCGATCGTCGTCGTGAGCGTGGTCTTGCCGTCCTTCTCGGCGAGCGTCTGCGTCACGACCGACTCGAACGCGCTTCCCTCGAGCTCGAGCTTGATCACCTCGGGCGGCGTGTACTCGACGATCTCCGCCTCGATCTCGAAGCGCTGGCCGTGATCCTCGAAGACGTCCTCGAAGCGCGTCCCCTGGCCCGGCTGGCCGTCGGTGACCTGCTTCGACTCCTTCAGGGCGCCCATCCAGCGCATGCGCCGCTCGCCCGTCACGAGGTGCGGGAACACCTGCGCGGCGGGGCGGTCGATCTCGACCGTGTACTCGTTGGTCGGCACTACCTCTCGTCCTCGCCGGAGCGCTGCATCTCGTCCATCGCCGCGCGGGCCTCGTCGTGCACGCGGCGGCGCGACTCCTCGAGGTCGACCGTGATCTCCGGGCTCGGGCTCGGCCTCGGTCTTCGGCTCGGGCGCAGCGCGGGCTCGGCTTCGCGCGCCTCGGCGAGCTTGCGGCGCAGCTCCTCGGTGCGCTCGTCGGGCTCCGCGGGCGCGGCGGGCTTCTGGCCGCGGCGCCAGAGGACGCCGGCGGCCGCCCCGATCGTGGCCCCTGCGAAGAGTGCGAGCTTTCGTCTCACACCCGGCACTCTTCCACGCGGGCTACCGGGCGGGCAACCTCGAAGCGTCTGGCTATACTCGGCGTTCTTCCTGCTTCGTCGGGCCCCGCCAAACCCGGGCGGCGCACGAAGGGCGAAGCCACTAGACCAAGGGAAGAACCAAGGAGGAACGGGAACTGAACGATTACGAGATCATGCTGCTGCTCGACGTCGAGCTGACCGAAGAGCGCCAAACCGAGATCCTGACGCGCGCCCGCGAGCTCGTCGAGAAGGACGGGGGCAAGTGGGTCGGCCAGGAATCCTGGGGCCGCCGCCGGCTCGCGTACGACATCGACAAGAAGCCCGAGGCGATCTACTACCTGCTGCACTTCGACTGCGAGCCCGCGACGCTCGACGAGCTGACGCGGATCCTCAAGATCACCGACGGCGCGATGCGGCACATGGCCGTGCGGCGGCTTGCGACCGCCACGCGGACGCCGCCGCCTCCGCCTCCGGCCGAGACCGAGGCCGTGTCCCAGCCCATCGAGGACGAGGCCGACGAGGCACCCGCCGCCGCCGAGGCAGCGCCGGAGCCCGAAGCCGAGCCCGCGCCCGAGGTCGAGCCCGCGCCCGAGGTCGAGCCGGCCGCCGAGGCCGCGCCGGAGCCCGAGACGGAGACCGCAGCCGAGCCGGAGCCCGCAGAGGCGAAGGAGTAAGGAGGCCCACATGGCCAACATCAACCGAGTCGTGCTCGTGGGGAACCTGACCAAGGATCCCGAGCTGCGCCACACCCCCAGCGGAACCGCCGTCTGCAAGCTCCGCCTGGCCGTGAACACGCGCCAGAAGGACGGCGCCACCGGCGAGTGGGGCGACAAGCCGAACTACTTCGACGTCACCGTCTGGGGCAACCAGGGCGAGAGCTGCGCGCAGTTCCTCTCCAAGGGCCGCCCGGTCGGCGTCGACGGACGCCTCGACTGGCGCGAGTGGGATGCGCAGGACGGCTCCAAGCGCCAGGCGGTCGAGATCATCGCCGACAGCGTCCAGTTCCTCGGCTCGCGCGAGGACGGCGGCCAGGGCCAGGGCGGCGGCGGACAGCCGCAGTACGTCCCGGCCGGCGACGTGACCGCCGACCAGTCCGATTTCGCGCCGGCCGCCGGCGACGACGACATTCCGTTCTAGGAAGGAGCCCGAAAGCCCGATGGCCCAGAAAGCAAAGCAGCAATCTTCACGCGGCGGAAGCAGGCGTCCCGCACCCCCCGGGGGCGGCCGGCGCAAGAGCTGTTACTTCTGCAAGGACAAGGTCGAAGTCGTCGACTACAAGAACTACAACCAGCTCCGGCGCTACATCTCGGAGAAGGGGAAGATCCGCTCGCGCCGCATCACCGGCGCCTGCCGGCGGCACCAGGAGCAGGTCGCGGTCGCGGTCAAGCGCGCCCGCGAGATGGCACTTCTCCCCTACGTGACGGGGCAGTAGTGGAAGTCATCCTCCTGAAGGACGTCGAGAAGGTCGGCCTGCGCGGCGACGTCGTGAACGTCGCGCGCGGGTACATGCGCAACTACCTCGAGCCGCGCAAGCTCGCGGAGGCGGCCACGCCCGCGCTCCTCGCCGAGCACCAAAAGCGCGAGGAGAACCGCGCCCGGCACGAGGCGAAGACGCAGGAGCAGGCCCAGGAGATCGCCGCGAAGCTCGGCGGCGTCGAGCTGCGCTTCGAGCGCAGCGCCGGCCCGCGCGGGCGCCTGTTCGGCTCGGTCACGCCGACCGACATCGCCGACGAGATCTGGGCCACGCAGAAGATCCGCGTCGACCGTCGCAAGATCGAGCTCGAGGAGACGATCAAGCGCGATCGGCGCGCACACGGTCTCGATCCGGATCTTCGAGGACGTCGACGCCGAGGTGCGGACGCTCGTGATCCCCGAGGGCGGCGAGCTGCCGTCCGAGGCCGAGGTGGCCGCGTGGGAGGCCGAGGAGCGCGCCGAGGAAGAGCCCGAAGAGCACGAGGTCGAAGGCGCCGAGGAGCTCGAGGCCCTGCTCGCCGAGGAGGAGTCCGAGCGCGCGGTCGAGGCCGATGCCGAGGCCGCCGAAGGCGAGGAGCCCGCGGCCGAGGACGCCGTCGAGGGCGAGGGCGAAGCTCCGACCGAGGAGCCCGACGCAGCCCCGTCCGAGGAGTCCGAGGAAGCGCCGGTCGAGGAGCCTTCCGACGAGGCCGAGACGGACGCGGAGCCCGCGGCCGAGGCCGACGAGGCACCCGCCGAAGAGCCCGCGGCCGAAGCGGTCGAGGAGTCCAGCCCGCGTAGGAACTTGTTCACCGGCCTGTGCACAGGCCTGTGGGCGAACGCGAGAAGTTCCCGCTCTAAGCGGGAGGACTGTCCACCGCCCCTGTGTGTGGACGGACACTTCCATCCGGCCTGCCTGCGAACCTATGTTCCATAATGGCTGCAAACAGCCCTTTTGACCCTGTGCACGGCGCGTTCCCCAGATCTCTTGACACGCCCGGTCAAGTCATGGCTAATGGAGCGCCCCGCGGCATGGCACAAGCCCTCCAGACAGCTCCCGTTCCTCCCCAGAACCTCGACGCCGAGGAGTCCGTTCTCGGCGCGATGATGCTCTCGCCGAACGCGATCGGCGCGGTGAGCGAGGTGCTGGACGCGGGCGGACGCGACTTCTACCGCGAGAGCCACGCGAAGATCTACCGGGCCGCGCTCGGCCTCTACGCGAAGGGCGAGCCGGTCGACGCGATCACGCTCGTGGACGAGCTGGACGAGCGCGGCGACCTCGAGGGCTCCGGCGGCGCCGATCGCGTCAACGAGCTGGCGGCCCTCGTCCCGGCGAGCGCGAACGCGCGCCACTACGCGCAGATCGTCCACGAGTCGTCGATCCTCCGCGGCCTCATCCGCGCCGGCGGCGAGATCTCCCGGCTCGGCTGGGAGCGGCCCGGCGACGCGACGATGCTCGTCGACCAGGCCGAGCAGATCGTGTTCGAGCTCGGCCAGGAGCGCGCCGCCAGCGAGTTCAGCCACATCGAGGCGCTCCTCAAGGAGAGCTTCGAGCGCATCACCGCCCTCTACGAGCTCGGCGCCGACATCACCGGCGTCCCGTCCGGCTTCCGCGACTTCGACCGGCTGACGTCGGGCTTCCAGGAGGGGAACCTGATCATCGTCGCCGCCCGCCCGGGCATGGGGAAGTCGGCGCTCAGCCTCGGCATGGCCGCGAACGTCGCCGTACGCAGCCAGATCCCGGTCGCCCTCTTCACGCTCGAGATGTCGAAGGCCGAGGTGACGCAGCGGCTCATGTGCGCCGAGGCGAAGGTCGAGCTCCACCGGCTGCGCACCGGCCGGCTCGGCGGCGACGACTGGCCGCGCCTGACCGCCGCGTGCGACCGGCTCGCAAAGGCGCCGATGTACATCGACGACACCGGCTCGATCACGATGATGGAGATCCGCGCCAAGGCCCGCCGGCTCAAGTCGAAGCACCCCGACCTCGGGCTGATCCTCGTGGACTACCTCCAGCTGATGACGTCCGGCACGTCGGCCGAGAACCGCGTCCAGGAGGTCTCGCAGATCTCCCGCTCCCTGAAGATCCTCGCGCGCGACCTCGAGACGCCGATCATCGCCATGTCCCAGCTCTCCCGCGCGGTCGAGCAGCGCCACGACAAGCGCCCGATCCTGTCCGACCTCCGCGAGTCGGGCTCGATCGAGCAGGACGCCGACATCGTCGCCTTCATCTACCGCGACGACTACTACAACCCGGAGGACTCCCCGGACCCGGGCGTCGCCGAGGTCATCCTCGCCAAGCACCGCAACGGCCCGACCGACAAGGTGAAGCTCTCCTTCATCTCGCAGTACGCGAAGTTCGCCGATCTGGCTGCGGTCTAGCGGCACCGACGGCGCGCGCGACTAAGCTCCAACCGATGCCCGCCACAGTGATCGTCGGCGCCCAGTGGGGCGATGAGGGCAAGGGCAAGATCGTCGACCTGCTCGCCGAGCACTCCGACGTGGTCTGCCGCTACCAGGGCGGGCCGAACGCCGGGCACACGATCGTGCGCGACGGCGAGACGTTCAAGCTCCACCACATCCCGTCCGGGATCCTCTACGCCGGCCGCATGTGCGTCGTCGGCGCCGGCTGCGTGCTCGACCCGCGGCTGCTCGTCGAGGAGATCGACGGGCTCGAGGCGCGCGGGATCACGACCGGCGACCTGCGGATCTCGGGCAACGCGCACCTGATCATGCCGTGGCACGTCGCGATCGACTCAGCGAGCGAACGGAGACTCGGGCGGCTCCAGATCGGGACGACGCGGCGCGGGATCGGGCCCGCGTACGCGGACAAGGCGGCGCGCATCGGCATCCGCATGCAGGACGTGCTCGACCCGAAGATCCTCCGCCAGAAGTTCGAGACGACGCTCGCCGAGAACAACATCCGGCTCCAGCGCCTCCACGACGCCGAGCCACTGCGCCTCGAGGAGCTCGCCGACCGCATGGAGGAGTACGCGACGCGGCTGCGCCCGTACATCGCCGACACCTCGCTGCTCGTCGACACGGCGCTCAAGGAGGGCAAGCGCGTCCTCCTCGAAGGCGCCCAGGGCACGCTGCTCGATCTCGACCACGGCTCGTATCCCTTCGTCACGTCGTCGAACCCGACGGCCGGCGCCGCCGCGACCGGGACCGGAATCGGGCCGACGCGCATCGACCGCGCGATCGGCGTGGCCAAGGCGTACCTCACCCGCGTCGGCGAGGGCCCGTTCCCGACCGAGATCGAGGGGCCCGACAACGCGAAGGTGCGCGAGCTCGGCGCCGAGTACGGAACGACGACCGGGCGCGAGCGCCGCTGCGGCTGGCTCGACCTGGTCGGCCTGCGCTTCGCCGTCCGCGTCAACGGCCTGACGTCGCTCGCCGTGACCAAGCTCGACGTGCTCTCGGCGTTCTCCGAGCTGCCCGTCTGCGTCCGCTACCGGCTCCCCGACGGAACCGAGACGGACGAGTTCCCGGCGCACCAGAGCGACTTCCACCACGCCGAGCCGGTCTACGAGACGCTGCCGGGCTGGGAGGAACCGCTGGACGACGTGGAGACGCTCGCCGGCCTGCCCTCCGCCGCGCGCGACTACGTCGGGTTCATCGAGGACTCTCTCGGCGTCGAGATCTGCATGGTCGGGACCGGCCCCGACCGCGAGCGGGTCCTCACGTCCCGCGAGCTCGAGAGCGTCGCCGGCCCGGCGTAACGGCCGCGGCGGCGGCGAGCACGACGAGAGCGGGCAGCACGAGCCAGAGAGGGCTGGGCCAGGTTCGTCCATCGGCCGCGTTCTCGACGGCGACGACCTCGGGGCGGCCCGCGATGACGTCCGCAACCGCCGGCGACACCTTCACCCACTCGTGGTCGCGCCGCAGGACCTGCTGCTTCGGGAAGTACTCGATCGCGCGGACCCGGTCGACCCAGGCCTCCGGCAGTCCGCGAACCCTGATCTTCACCGGCGGCACGTCGAGCACCGCCTGCGTCGGGGGAAGCTCGTCGAAGAGCGCGGCGAAGGCGGCCGCGTCGTCGGCGGCTACGCCGTCGACGGTCACGCTCGCGATCGTCGCCGGGAACGGCTCGAGCCATTTGGTCGCCCGCTCCAGGCTGGTCTCGGTGCGCGAGGTCGGATTCGACCAACCCGCGGCGCTGCCCACGAGCTCGACGGACGGCACGTAGATCGACGGGTCCCACTCGTCCCAGCCGTCGAGCTCGAGCGTGTAGTACGGCGCGAGCGGAGGCGCGCTTTGTGCCCGCGAACCGTAGTACGTCTCGAGAACGCCGAACACGAGCGCCTGATGGGTCTGGCTCATGAACTGGCGGCACTCCGAGGCGCCGCAGATGGTCATCGAGGCCGGGCCCTTCGCCTGCACCGCAGGCGCGGCGACGAGGGCGGCGAGAGCGATGAGCGTGCCGAGCGTTCGTTTCATCTCCGCCTCTACGCTCCCCGGCGGGGAAAGGTTCCTCAGCGGAGGATCGTCGTGATGATCCCGGTCTCGGGATCGACCCGCCGCACGGACGGCTCCGGCTCGATCTGGACGACGATCAGCGAGCCGTCGGGAGCGAGCGCCGCGCCGCTCGGCTGGATTCCCGCCTCGGTCGCCGGGCCTCCGTCGCCGTTCTCGCCGATGAAGCCGTTCCCGACGACCGTCGAGATCGTCCCGTCGGGTGCGATGCGCCGGACCGTCCCGCCGGTCGGGTCGCCGCCGACCACGTACAGCGCTCCGTCGGGCCCGAAGAAGAGCTTCACCGGGATGAGCCCTGCCTCTCGCGCCGGCCCGCCGTCACCCGAGTTCTCCGGCGCGCCCGTGCCCGCGATCGTCGTGATCACGCCGGTCTTCGCGTCGATCCGGCGGATGTAGCTCCCGTCCGGGATGAAGAGGTTCCCGTCCGCGTCGTAGGCCGCGCCGTGCGGGCTCTCGACGTGGGCTGCGCGCGCAGGCCCGCCGTCGCCGGTCGTCTCCCCATTGCCGGAGCCCGCGATCCGCGTCGCCTTGCCCGTGCGCAGATCGATGCGGAACACGACGTGCCCGATCAGCGGCACGGCCAGCCGGCGCCCGGTCGGATCGAGCGCGACCTCGGTCGGCGCGATGAGCTCGGCGACGGTCGAGATCGTCCCGTCCGGATCGACCCGGCGGACGCGGTTCTCCGGGAAGTCGGAGAGATACAGCGTTCCGTCCGCGGCGAGCGCGAGACCGGTCGGCTCGCTGATCTGCGCATCCACCGCCGGACCGCCGTCTCCGGCCGATCCGGGCTCGCCCGTCCCCACGACGACCTCGGTCTCACCGGACTCCGGATCGAACCGGAGCACCTGGTGCAGCTCCGCGTCGGCGACGTAGATGCGCCCGTCGGCGTCGACCTCGACGTCGAGCGGAAGGAGGAGCCGAGGCTCGGCGGCCGTCGTCGCGCGCCGGCGGATCGGCAGCCGTCGTTCCTCCTCCGCCGCCGCTGCAGGCCGCGAGCAGGCAGAGGCAGGCGAGCGATGCCCTAGACGCCCAAGAGGTCATCCGGAGTGTTTACGTTCCGGAGGAGCTCGGGGTTCCCGGCGATGACGCGGGCGTTCAGCTCGGCGGCCGCGTCGCGCAGCCTCAGCTCGCCGGCCGCGAGCCTGCGCTCGAGCACCGGAAGCGCAGTCCGGCGGTAGGCGCCCGGGAGCGGTCCGCTGTCGGGGTGCGCCGCATCGGCACCCTCGGCCGCCGCGGCCAGCTCGGCGAGAAACTCGGGAGTCACGTACGGCAGGTCGACGGGCACGGCGACGATCAGCTCGGTCGGCGCGAGGCGCAGACCGGCGACGAGGCCGACCAGCGCCGCCCGCAGCTCCGAGCCGTCGTCCTCGACGTGGAACGGCAGCGGCAGCTCGTCCGCGGTCTTGCCGACCGCGATGCGATGCTCGAACGCCTCGCCCAGCGTGCGCCAGGCGCGCTCGGCGAGCGTCTCGCCGTCGAGGACGGCCAGGGCCTTCGGCGATCCAAAACGACTGCTGGCCCCGCCGACGAGCAGGACGCCGGTTACGTCGTGACGCGCCACGGCTCCGTGTAGACGTTGATCCGCCCGTCGCGGACGAAGCCGCAGAGCGTGATCCCGCGGTCGGCGGCGAGATCCACCGCCAGCGAGGAGGGCGCGCCGACCGCGACGAGCAGCGGGCAGCCGGCAACGGCGGCCTTCTGCACGAGCTCGAAGGAGAGGCGTCCGCTGACGCAGAGGATCGAGCGCGCCAGCGGCAGCCGGCCGGCGCCGTGCGCCCAGCCGATCACCTTGTCCATCGCGTTGTGGCGGCCGACGTCCTCGCGCAGGGCGAGCAGCTCGCCGGCGCCGTCGAAGAGCCCGGTCGCGTGGAGTCCGCCGGTGGCGGCGAAGGTCGCCTGTCCCTCGCGCAGCCGGTCGGGGAGCGCCGAGATCACGCGCGGCCGGGACCGTGAGATCGCTCTCGACCCGCGGCGCCTCGACGGCGATCGCCTCGAGGGCGCCCTTGCCGCAGACCCCGCACGAGGACGTCGTGTAGAAGCTCCGCTTCAGCCCGGCCGGGTCGAAGCCCGGCGCGTCGACCTCGACGGTGTTCGCGGCCAGGTCGTCGGGCAACCGGGCCGCCGCAGCCGGGATCCCTTCGGACAGACAGAACCCGACCGCCAGCTCCTCGTCATGGCCGGGCGTCCGCATCGTGACCGCGACCGGCTCGCCGTTGACGCGGATCTCGAGCGGCTCCTCGACCGCAACCTCGTCGGGCTCGCTGCGGCCCCCGGGGAGGCGAAGGACCTCGACCCGGCCCGCGGTGTTGGCGGGCGGCGTCTGCATGGCCTAAGCGTAGGCCGGAGTGTCGCGCGCCCTTAACACGCGAGTGCGCGCGTCTGTCAGGGATTCCCCCCTCCCCACCCAAGACTCTATCGAGAAAATCCGCGCGAGAGACGCGCGCAATATGCCGATTTGCAGGAAGAAGTAGCGCCAACATTGCGCAGCGACTACGCGCAGAACTCGGTCGCGACCGCGACGTAGGTCTCCGCGCAGCGGGTGGCCGAATCGAGATCGACCCACTCCACGTCCGCGTGCGCGCCTTCGCCGGCCGGCCCGTACATGACCGTCGGGATCCCGGCCGCGGAGAAGATCGCCGCGTCGGCCCAGAACGGAGCGCCGGCGACCTCGCTCCCCGAATGGCGGCGCACGAGCTCCACGATCTCGGCCGTGGGCGCGATCTCGAACGGCTCGCGGACGAACGTCACGCGGACGTCGGCGTCGAGATCCGGGATCGTCGGCGTCCTCCACGATCTCGCGGATCTGCTCCTCGACGATCGCAGGCGTCTCGCCCGGGATCGTGCGCCGCTCGGCCTGGACGAGGCACCGGTCGGGATACGTGGACAGCTCGACACCGCCCTCGACGAGCGACGCGTGCAGCGAGCCGCTCCCGAGCAGGAGATGCGTCGGCGAGCCGCGCAGGGAGCGGTCGAGCGCCGCCATGCCGACGAGCATCGTCCCCATCTTCGCGATCGCGTCGACGCCGAGATCCGCCCGGGATCCGTGCGCCGCGACGCCCCGCGTCTCGACCTCGAGCCAGACGAAGCCCTTGTGCGCGATCGCAACGCGCTCCTCGGTCGGCTCGGTCACGATCGCCGCATCCGGGCGCAGCGCCGTGACGACCGCCTGCGAGCCGATGCTCGCGACCTCCTCGTCGGCGACCGCGGAAACGATCACGTCGCCGCGCAGCCCCAGCTCGACCGCTCGCGCGCCGGCCAGCATCGCCGCGGCCACGCTCGTCTTCATGTCGTAGGCGCCGCGCCCGTACAGCCGGTTGCCTTCGACGCGCCGGCTCGAGCGCGCGCTCCATCCCGCCGTATCCGACGGTGTCCAGATGGCCGTTCAGGAGCAGCGACCGGCCGCCGCCCGAGCCGTGCGCGAACGCCGTCACGTTCCAGCGGCCCGGCGCGATCTCGTCGCGGAAGACCTCGAGCCCGCGCCGTTCGAGCCAGGCCGCGACGAAGCGCGAGATCTCCTCCTCGCCCGCGGCGCCCGGCGCGAGGCCGGGGTTGACCGAGTCGATCGCGACCAGCTCGCGCGCCAGATCGGTCAGTTCGTCCCGCATTGGTGAACCTTAGAATCGATCCATGGACGACGCGCTGGCCCGCTTTCGCGCCGAGTTCGCGCACGAGGAGGGCGGGCCGATCTACGCGGACGGCAACTCGCTCGGACGCCTGCCGCTCCGCACCCGCGACCGCCTCGCGACGCTGCTCGACGAATGGGGCACCGAGCTCGTCCGCGGCTGGCACGGCTGGATCGAGCTGCCCGAGCGGATCGGCGACGAGCTCGGCGCGGCGGTGCTCGGCGCCGCTCCCGGCCAGACGCTCGTCTGCGACTCGTCACGGTCAACCTCTACAAGCTCGCCGGCGCCGTGCTGGCCGCGAGGCCCGAGCGAACGCGTCATCGTCACGGACGGGGGCAACTTCCCGACCGACCGCTACGTGCTCGAAGGGATCGGCGAGGTGCGGAAGTTCGAGGCCGATCCGGTCGAGGGCCCGACCGCCGCCGACGTCGAGCGCGCCTGCGCGAGCGGCGACGTCGGGATCGTGAGCCTCTCCCACGTCGCGTACCGCTCGGGCGCGCTGGCCGACCTGGCCGGGATCACCGCCGCGGCGCACGACGCAGGCGCGCTCGTCATCTGGGATCTCAGCCACTCCGCCGGCGCGGTCGCGATCGAGCTGGACGCGGCGCGCGTAGATCTGGCCGTGGGCTGCACCTACAAGTACCTGAACGCAGGCCCGGGAGCGCCCGGCTTTCTCTACGTCCGCCGCGATCTCATCGAGGAGCTCCGCTCGCCGATCCAGGGCTGGTTCGGGCAGCGCGAGCAGTTCGCGATGGGCCCCGCGTACGACCCGGCCGAAGGGATCCGCCGCTTCCTGGCCGGAACGCCGTCGATCCTCGGGCTCGCGTGCGTTCAGGCGGGCGTCGAGCTGACCGCCGAGGCCGGAATCGAAGCGATCGAGGCCGGCGCCCGGGCGCTGACCCAGCACGCAATCGAGCTCCACGACGAGCGGCTGGCACCCCTCGGCTTCACGCTCGGCACGCCGCGCGACCCGGCCCGGCGCGGCGCGCACGTCGCGTTCCGCCACGAGGAGGCGTGGCGCATCTGCCGCGCCCTGATCGAGCGCGCCGGCGTCATCCCGGACTTCCGCGCCCCGGACACGGTGCGCTTCGGCTTCCCGCCGCTCTACACGAGCGCGGCCGACGTCACCGAGATCGTCGAGCGCACGCGCCGGCTCGTCGAGCGCGGCGAGCACCTCGAGCTCCCGCCCGAGCTGAGCCGGGTGACCTAGGCGAGCCGGTCGCGGATCGGATCGAGATCCGAATCCTTCGTCGCGACCTCGCCGAGCCGCGGATCGAGCGAGAGCGCCTGGCGCACGTGCGCGACCGCGTCGTCGTGCCGGCCGGCCTGCGCCTCGTAGCAGCCGAGGTTGTAGAGGATCGACGCGTTGTCCGGGAAGCGCT
The DNA here is from genome assembly GCA_963705875.1 of uncultured Actinomycetes bacterium. Lineage (GTDB taxonomy): Bacteria > Actinomycetota > Thermoleophilia > Gaiellales > Gaiellaceae > CAVRUF01. Next base: position 1,830,906 of record OY970117.1, read on the forward strand.
CGAGTCCCTCGGCGACGGTCTCGACCGCCTTGTCCCACTCGCCCGACTTCGCGAACGGGATCGCGGCGAAGTAGAACTCCCACGCGGAGATCTCGTACGCCTTGCCCGGCTCGCCGCCGACCGCGAGCACGGTCGAGCCCGCCTCCTTCGCGACCGCGGAGCGGCGCACGGCCGGATCCTTGAGGAACATCGAGCGTCCCCACGGGCCCGTCGATCTCCTCGCCGCCGACCGTGAACGTGACGTGTCCGTTGAGGACGACGTAGACCTCCTCGTGCCCGCCGGCGGCGTTGCCGAGCTCGTCGTGGTCCTCGACGATCTCGTCGCCGGCGTTCGCGGCCGTGTAGGCGTTCATGCCGAAGGCCTCGATCCCGAGCGTCCGGCGCACCGGCCGCCAGACCAGCGTGTCCGTGATCGGAACCTCGGGAAGATCCGAGACCTGAATCGCCTGATAGCCCTTCTCGGTCATCAGCCGAGACTGTATCGGCCGGTCAGAAGACGACGACCGAGCGCGCCCGCTCGCGGCGGCGCATCGCCGCGAACGCGTCCTCGACCTCGTCCAGGCCGATGCGGTGCGACACGAGCTTGTCGAGCGGCAGCTTCCCGGCCAGGTAGAGATCGGCGATGCGCGGGAAGTCGAGCGCCGGCACCGCGCCGCCGTAGATCGAGCCGACGAGCGTCTTGCCGGAGTCGACGAAGGAGTACACGTCGAACGAGGCGCGCACGTCGTACGCGGCCAGGCCGACGAGCACGCCGACGCCGCCGGATCGCAAGAGCCCGGGAATCGCCTCGATCGTCTCGCACGAGCCCGATCGCCTCGAACACGTAGTCCGCGCCGCCGGGAACCTCGTCGAGCGAGCCGACCGCGTGCGTCGCCCCGACCTCCAAAGCCAGCGCGAGCTTCTCGGGCGAGACGTCCACGGCGACGATCGGATCCGCGCCCGCGAGCGCGGCGCCCATCACCGCGGAGAGCCCCACTCCGCCGCAGCCGATCACGACCACCGACGCGCCGGGCTCCACACCGGCGGTGTTCCACACGGCGCCGACCCCGGTCGTGATCGCGCAGCCGATGAGGGCGGCGACGTCCATGGGCACCTCGCGGGAGATCGGGATCGCGCCTGCCTCGGGGACGACGGTTCGCTCGGCCATCGACGCGACCGCGAGGTACGAGAACACGTCCTCCCCCGAAGCCCGCTTGAACCGCGTCGTGCCGTCGTCCATCACGCACTGGCCCGCCTTCGTCCCCGTGCAGGCCCAGGCGCGACCGGCGAGGCAATGGGAGCAGCGCCGGCACGAGTAGAACCAGGAGCAGACGACGTGGTCGCCGACCTCGACGCCCTCGACGCCCTCGCCGATCGCCTCGACGACGCCCGCGCCCTCGTGGCCCATGACGACCGGCGCGGGCCGCGGCCAGTCGCCGTCGACCACGTGCAGGTCGGAATGGCAGACGCCGCTCGCGCCCAGCTTGACGAGCACCTCGCCGCGGCGCGGGCCCTCGAGCGAGAGCTCCTCGATCGTCACGCGCCCGGGGCCGTCGAACACCGCCGCCCGGACGCCGCCCTCGCCGTTCCCGTCGACAGCCACGGCGACGATTCTAGGGCCCGCCGCTAGGACGAACCCGGGCAGGCCGATTACGATCCCGGGATCGGCACACACGCTGCGCATGCAGACGAGAGCCGCGTCCTCTACGAGATCATCTCGACCGTCGGCTCGTCGCTGGATCTCGAGAAGGTCCTCGAAGCGGTGGTCCGGCTGCTCTCGGACGCGAGCGCGGTGCACGCCTGCTTCGTCTACCTGATCGAGGACGGAGGCGAGCGGCTCGTGCTCAAGGCCGCCTCGGAGCCGTACGGCCACTTGTCAACGAGATCGCGCTCGAGCGCGGCGAAGGGCTCGCGTGGTGGGCCGCCGAGCGACGTGAGCCGGGCTTCATCCTCGACAACGCCCTCGCCGACCCGCGCTTCAAGCTCGTCCCGGAGCTCGAGGAGGAGCGCTTCCAGTCGCTCCTCTCGGTCCCGATCGTCGGCAAGGACAACGGAATCGTCGGCGTGATCACGCTCCACACCGAGGCGCCACGGGAGTTCACGGACGCCGAGATCGACTTTCTCGTCTCGAGCGCGTCCCTCGTCGCCGGGGCGATCGAGAACGCGCGCCTCTACGAGGAGATGCGGAGCCGTGTGGACGAGCTCGAGCACCTGACCGAGCTCGGCGAGACGATTGCCGCGGCGGAGACGGTCGAGGAGTTGCTCCCGGCGGTGAGCGAGCGGAGCCTCGCGCTCCTGAGCGCCCGCGCCTGTCACCTCTACCTCCTCGACGCGGGTTCCGAGGAGCTTCACCTGCGCGCTTCGGCGCCGGCCGGAGCCGAAGCCCCGGCGCGCGTCGGGCTCGCCGAGCTCGGGCCGGAGGTCGCCCGCAGCGGACGGTCGGCATCGGTCGCGGTCCCGCTCGTCGCGAACGAAGAGCTGCTCGGGCTTCTGCGCGCCGAGGGAACCTCCGCTGTCGATCTCGCACGGGCGGCGGCGAACCAGGCCGCGGTTGCGCTGAAGAAGATCGAGCTGATCGAGCGCCTCACGGAGAAGAACCGCATCCGGGACTTCTTCGACGCGCTCGCCCGCGGCTCCAATCCCGGAGCAGTCGAGGGACGGGCCACGCGGCTCGGCTGCGACCTGGCACAGAGGCATCTCGTCCTCGTCGCCGCCCCGCCCGACGACGCGTTCGAAACGGCGCTCGGGCGCCTGGTGCCCGACTCGCTTCTCGACCGTCGCGACGACGCGCTGCGCGCGCTCCTGCGTGTGCCGAGCTCAGGTGAGGAGGCGCTCGTCGCCACGGTCCGCGAGGCCGAGCGCGCGCCGAGACCGCGGTCGGCCTGTCGAGCCCGTGCCGCGGTGCGGACAGCTTCCCCGCCGGCTTCGAGGAGGCGACGCACGCGCTGCTCGGCAGCTCGGTCGTCCGCGGCGAGCCGGGGGTCATGACGTACGAGGAGCTCGGGCCGTACAAGTACCTCCTGCGGATGTCGCTCGACTCCGGCGTTCGCGACCCCCACCGCGACGCCGTCTCGCGCCTCGCCGAGTACGATCGCCGCCGCTCGACCGCGCTCCTGAAGACCCTCGAGGAGTTCCTCCGCCGCCGCGGCAACATCAGCGCGACCGCCGAGGCGCTCTACGTCCACCCGAACACGCTTCGCCAGCGTCTGCGCAGGATCCAGGAGCTCACGGGGATAGACCTGCGCCGCGACGACTGGCTCATGGTCGAGATCGCCGTGAAGATCGTGAGGCTCGAACAGGTCGCGGGCAACACAATCCGCCTCGACCTGGTGTAGCGAGCGACCATCGCCCCCGGGCGAGGCCGCGATTATCGTCACCGCAGATACGCCACCGAGGAGGGAGCTCAGATGGCCGTGGACGCAGCACCCACGATCGACGAGATACGGAAGCAGGTCGACGACCTGGGCATCGAGTTCTTCTTCGCGCAGTTCGTCGACATGCACGCGCGCCCGAGCGCGAAGCTCGTCCCGGCCCAGAACCTCGACGATCTCGTCACCGACGGCGCCGGGTTCGCGGGCTTCGCCGCCGGCGACCTGGGCCAGGTTCCGGCCGATCCCGACATCGCGGCGATCCCCGATCTCGCGACGTTCACTCCGGTCCCCTGGGAGCCGACCGTCGCGCGCTTCGCCTGCGACATCCACGTCGAGGGCGAGGAGTGGCCGTACGACCCGCGGACGATCCTGCGCCGCCAGATGGAACGCGCACGCCAGAAGGGCTTCGAGTTCAAGATGGGGCTCGAGCTCGAGTACTTCCTCGTCGAGCTCGGCGACGACGGCTCCATCCGGGTCGCCGACGAGCTCGACACGCTCGAGAAGCCGTGTTACGACCTGAACGGCCTCGCCCGCCACTACGAGTTCCTGACCACGGTCTCGCGCTACGTGAACGACGATCTCGGGTGGGGCAACTACGCGAACGACCACGAGGACGCGAACGGTCAGTTCGAGCAGAACTTCACGTACACCGACGCGCTCACGAGCTGCGACCGGGCCATCTTCTTCCGCTTCATGGTCCACCAGCTCGCCGAGGAGTGGGGCCGCAAGGTCGGGCGACGCCTCCTCGCGACCTTCATGCCGAAGCCCTTCTCGAACCTGACCGGGAACGGCTGCCACTTCCACATGTCGCTCTGGAACGGGGACACGAACCTCTTCCTCGACGAGGACGATGCGCGCGGCCTCGGGCTGTCCGAGACCGCCTACCACTTCATCGGCGGCCTGAAGAAGCACGCGCGCGCCTACAGCGCGGTGACCGCGCCCACGGTCAACTCGTACAAGCGGCTCAAGCTGGGCTCGACGAGCTCGGGCGCCACGTGGTCACCGGTCTGGATCTCGTACGGCTACAACAACCGGACGCAGATGCTGCGCATCCCCGCCCCCGGGCGCATCGAGGACAGGACGATCGACGGGTCGTGCAACCCCTACCTGGCGGCCGCGGCCGTCCTCGCCGCGGGCCTCGACGGGATCGAGAACGGCCTCGACGCCGGCGAGCCGAACTCGGAGAACCTCTACACGATCCCGTACGACGAACTGCGGGGCCGGGGACTCGAGACGCTCCCGGCGAACCTGCTCGAGGCCACGCACGAGCTGGAGGGAGAACGACGTGCTGCGCGCGGCGCTCGGCCGGGGACGCGACGAGGACTACCTCGACTACTTCATCCGCGTCAAGCGCGACGAGTGGGCCCGCTACCACGAGCAGGTGACGCCCTGGGAGGTGCGCGAGTACCTCACACGCTTCTAGGCCGTATGTAGGAAATGAACACCCCATGATCCAGAAGTTTGGCTATTCCAAGGGCCCAAGCCCGCAGACGAGGTGTAGATTCTGAACATATGTGCGGAATCGTCGGACTTTTCGCCAAGTCGCCCGAGATAGAGGAATCGCTCGGCGCGCACCTGGCCGCGATGCTGGCCCAGATGTCGGACCGCGGGCCCGACAGCGCAGGCGTCGCGGTGTACCGGGACACCGTCTCGTCCGGCTCCGGGAAGCTGACGCTCTTCTCCCCCGATCCCCTCCAGGACTGGGAGGCGGTCGCCGCCGGGCTCGGACAGGCGCTCGGAGGCTCGCCCGCGGTGAGCGTCCGCGCCAGCCACGCCGTGCTCGTCGTCGACGCCGACGCGGCCGAGGCGGAGGCCTGGGTGCGGCGAGCGCACCCCGAGCTGCGCGTGATGAGCGCCGGCCGCACGATCGAGATCTACAAGGAAACCGGGCGGCCAGAGGAGTTCGTCCGGCGCTTCCAGCTGGAGGACCTGAGCGGCACGCACGCGCTCGGGCACACGCGCATGGCGACGGAGAGCCGCGTGACCACCGAGGGCTCGCACCCGTTCTCCACCGGACACGACGTCTGCCTCGTCCACAACGGCTCGCTCTCGAACCACAACCGCCTGCGGGAACGCCTGCGCCGTGAGGGCATCGAGTTCCAGACCGAGAACGACACAGAGGTCGCCGCCGGGTATGTGGCCTGGCGCATGCGCGAGGGCGCGTCGCTCACGGAGGCGCTCGAGGGCTGCCTCGACGAGCTGGACGGCTTCTACACCTTCCTGGTCGGCACGATCGACGGCTTCGCCGTTCTCCGCGACCCGATCGCCTGCAAGCCGGCGGTGCTCGCCGAGACGGACGACTGGGTCGCGATGGCCTCCGAGTGGCGTGCGATCGCAGTCCTCCCGGGCGCGGCCTCGGCGCGGATGTGGGATCCCGCTCCGGCGGTTCCGTACGTCTGGGAGCGCGCGAGGGTCGCGTGACGGCGGGGGCCGCGGAAACGACTGCGGTCGAGATCGTCGACCTCGCCGTCACTCCGCTGCGCGAGCTGAACGGACGTCTGCACGAGCTCGCCGGCGGCGCGAACGAGCCCGGCCGCTGGCGGATCGTCAACCCGAACGGCGCCCACGCGGTCGCGTGCGGGCTCGACGCCGACGTCGAAGTCGAGATCGACGGTCACGTCGGCTACTACTGCGCCGGCATGAACAAGCTCGCGACCGTGCGCGTGCACGGGACCGCGGGCCCCGGGCTCGCCGAGAACATCATGTCCGGGCGGGTGATCGTGGACGGGAACACGAGCCAGTACGCGGCCGCCACCGGGCGCGGCGGGCTGGTCGTCGTACACGGGGATGCGAGCGCACGCTGCGGGATCTCGATGAAGGGCGTCGACATCGTCATCCGCGGCTCGGTCGGGCACATGAGCGCCTTCATGGCCCAGACGCGGCCGGCTCGTCGTCTGCGGCGACGCCGGCGACGCGCTCGGCGACTCGCTCTACGAGGCGCGCCTGTACGTCCGCGGCACGGTCGGGAGCCTCGGGGCCGACTGCGTCGAGAAGGAGCTCCGCGACGAGCATCGGGCCGAGCTCGCCGAGCTCCTGGCCGCCGCCGGGATCGACGACGCGAGCCCGGCCGACTTTCGCCGTTACGGCTCGGCGCGCGAGCTCTACACGTTCAAGGTCGACAACGCGGGCGCCTACTGATGGCCGACGCGAACGGCCGTCCCTGGGAGCTGCGCGAGTCGTACCTCTTCGACCGTCCGGTGATCGCCGAGATCCAGCGAGCGGCGCGCGAAGGGATCTACGACATCCGCGGGTTCGGCGCGAAGCGAAAGGTCCCCCACTTCGACGACCTGCTCCTGCTCGGCGCAAGCATCTCGCGCTACCCGCTCGAGGGCTACCGCGAGCGCTGCGACACGGATGTCGTCCTCGGCACGCGGCACGCGAAGACGCCGCTTCACCTGAAGATCCCGATCACGATCGCCGGGATGAGCTTCGGCGCCCTGTCGGCGCCCGCGAAGGAAGCGCTCGGCCGCGGCGCGACCGCGGTCGGCACGTCGACGACGACCGGCGACGGCGGCATGACGGAAGAGGAGCGCGAGCACTCCGCGCTCCTCGTCTACCAGCTTCTCCCGTCGCGCTATGGGATGAACCCGGACGACCTCCGCCGCGCGGATGCGATCGAGATCGTCGTCGGCCAGGGCGCGAAGCCCGGTGGCGGCGGAATGCTGCTCGGGCACAAGATCTCCGACCGCGTCGCCGAGATGCGCGACCTACCGAAGGGAATCGACCAGCGCAGCGCCTCGCGCCATCCCGACTGGACCGGCCCGGACGACCTGGAGATCAAGATCGGCGAGCTCCGCGAGATCACCGACTGGGAGAAGCCGATCTTCGTCAAGGTCGGGGCGACGCGGACCTACTACGACGTCGGGCTCGCAGTGAAGGCAGGGGCCGATGTGATCGTCGTGGACGGAATGCAGGGCGGCACGGCGGCGACCCAGAACGTCTTCATCGAGCACGTCGGAATCCCGACGCTGCCCGCCGTACGGCTCGCCGTGGACGCGCTCACCGAACTCGACATGCATCGCAAGGTGCAGCTCGTCGTGTCGGGCGGGATCCGGACGGGCGCGGACGTCGCGAAGGCGCTGGCGCTCGGCGCGGACGCGGTCTCGATCGGCACCGCGGCGCTGATCGCGATGGGCGACAACAGCCCCGAGTACGAGCGCGAGTACGAGAAGATCGGCAGCGCGGCCGGGTACTACGACGACTGGCACGCCGGCCGCGACCCCGTGGGGATCTCCACGCAGGACGAAAAGCTCGCCGCCCGCTTCGACCCGGAGGTCGGCGGGCGCAAGATCGCGAACTACCTTCGCGTCCTGACGCTCGAGGCGCAGACGCTCGCACGCGCCTGCGGGAAGTCCCACGTGCTGAACCTCGAGCCCGAGGATCTCGTGGCCCTGACGATCGAGGCCGCCGCAATGGCCCGCGTGCCGCTCGCCGGCACCGACTGGATTCCGGGCGCCCCCGGCACGGACGGCCGCTAGGACCAGGGATACGGCGAGCTCGAGACCGGGTGCAGATCGCCGGTCTCGAACCGCTCGAAGCGGAACGGGTAGAGGAGGCTCGAGTGCTCGCCCACGAGCACCTGCGCGACCTCGCGTCCCACGCCGATCATCTTGTAGCCGTGGTTCGAGTCGAGGATCGCGTAGAGGTTCGGCCGCAGGTAGTCGAACACCGGGAAGTTGTCGGCCGTGAAGGAGCCGACGCCGCCGGACCGGGCCTTGCGATAGAGCGGCCGCACGCCTTCGAAGCGCGCCATCGCGTGTGAGAGCGCGGCGCACCACATGTCCGCAAAGTCGGGATCGACGTCGGTCGTCAGCGGGTAGGGGTCGAGCTCGACATCGCCGTCCACGACGAGCGGCGAGGCCCCGCCCTGCACGCCCTCGCGGTCGCGCTTGAAGTAGATCCCCCAGAGCTCGTCCGTCACGAGCCGCCCGTCGTCGGTGTGGAGGGGCGCATCGCTGTCGAGGTGGATGACCGGCGGCGCGCTCCCGTCCGCGAGCGCGAACACCTTCGGGTCGATGGCGACCTCGCCCTCCTGGAGGTTCCAGAACGTCCACATCGGGCGGTCCCGCTCCACCTCTCCGGACGGAAGCCGGACGTCGATCGTCGGCGGCAGCCCGAGAAGCGCCCAGAAGTGCTTCGCCCACGGCCCGGGGGCGAGGACGACCTGCTCGCCGACCGCGACCGGGCCCTCGGAGGTCTCGACCGCGCGCACCGAGCCGTCCTCGGCAGAGTCGAACCCGGTCACCTCCACGCCGGTCGCGATCTGCACGCCGGCCTCCTCGCATTTGCGCGCCAGCCCCGCGACCGAATCCTTGTTGAACGCGAAGCCGCCCTGGAGCTCGTGCAGGCAGACCGTCACGCCGCGCGCGCGCCAGTCGGGGAAGAGGCCGCGCATGTACTCGGCCACCTCCCGCTCGCCGGTGACGAGGCGCGAGCGGTAGCCGATCCGCTCGTGCCGCTCGTGGACGGCGACGAGGTCGGCCTCCTGGCGCTGGGCGCCGAGCGCCATGTAGCCGACGGGGTTGTACGCATAGCCCTCGGGATCGGACTCCCAGACCTCGACGCACGCCTGCATGAGCTCGGACATGGCCGGCTGGAAGTAGTTGTTGCGGATGACGCCACAGGCGATGCCGGTGGCGCCGGCGCCGGGCTCGCTCTTGTCGAGCACGAGGACGTCGCCGCCCGAGCCGAGGCCCCGCGCCTCGAGCTCGCGGGCGAGGTGATACGACGTCGAGAGGCCGTGCATCCCGGCGCCGATCACGACGTAGCGCGCACTTCGCGGGGTCACGCTTCCATCCTAGTCCCGGTTTCCACGGAGGGGCAGTGGGCGGCCTCCGCCGCCCACTGCCTTCCTCCGCGTCTGCACTCGCCTAGTCGGTCCGTCCGGGTGGTACCGGTGGACGCTGGTGCTCGTCCGGCTCGTCGAGCTCCGACGAGGGTTCGCCCGCGGACGGGCTCGTGACGCGGCGACGCTGCTCGCGCAGCGCCCACTCCTCGTCGCTCGGCACGTCCGCGCTGCCGCCGTAGAACATCACGCGGTCGAGCCCGATCCGCTCGTACGTCTCGACGGCCCGCGCGTTGTCCCGGTTCTCCATCCGGATCTGCAGCACGTGCCACCCGATCCAGAGGACGACGCCGACGACCAGGAAGAGCCACTCGGCGCCGACGAACGGGTAGAGGGGGCCGATTTCGCTCGGGTTCGAGAACGAGTCGAGCCCGGTGCTTACCGCAAGTGCCGTCATTGGACGGTCTCCTTTCTCTCGGCCCCGCGCCCGTTCTCCGCCTGGATCGCCGCGAGGGCGTCCTCACGCTCCACGACCTCGAACTGCGTGTCGCGCTGGGGGAGGTACGGATAGACGTCGCCGACGTCGTGTGCGTCGAGCCCGGCCGCCTCGACCGAGGCGGGAACACGGAGCAGCCCGGACTTCATCAGGATCTTCGCCAGGATGAAGCCTGGCAGGAACCCCAGCACGAAGAACATGATGATCGCGCCGAGGATGTTTCCGATCGGGTTGATCGCCGGATAGCCCTCCGGGGTCGTGAACCACGCGAGCCCCTCCTCGACGGGAGCTGCCGCTGGGTACCCCCAGAGCAGGAACCCGGCTATGACCACGCCGAAGAAGCCTGCGTAGCCATGAACCGCCACCGCCCCGACGACGTCGTCGATCTTGAAGCGCCGCTCGACGTAGTGGTGCCCGAAGTATGCGACGGTGACGCCGGCCATGCCCACGATGAACGCGAGCAACGGGTGGTACAGGTCGTTTCCGGCGGAGGCCGCGATGATGCCGGCGAGACCGCCCGAGAACGTCCAGAAGAGATCCCCGCGGCTGAGGACGTAGCCGGCGAGAAGCCCGCCCGAAAGCGACATGAGGAAGTTGAACGTGACCCCCGACAGCGTCGTCGGCATCAGGTAGATGTTCGTCGCCGAGAAGAAGGGCTCGCCCTCCGTTCCGACGTTGAAGATCGGGATGTTGCAGGCCGCATAGAAGCCCCAGAAGCCCGTGTAGATCATGAAGATGCCGAGAACGGTCATCCAGATGTTGTGCGGGAGGATCCGCCGGATCAACCCGCCCGGGCCGAACTTCCCGATCCGTGGACCGAGAACGATGATCACCCCGAGCGCGGTGCCCCCGGCGATCGCGTGGATGACGCCGGACGCGTACGCGTCGTGGTAGCCCATGATCTGCACCATCCAGCCGGCCGGATGCCAGCCCCAGGCGGCGTCGATGATCCACGTCACCGACCCGAGCATGACCGCGATGAACAGGAAGCCGGCGATCCGCGCCCGCTCGATCATCGCTCCGGACACGATCGAGGCCGCCGTCCACGAGAACAGAAGGAACGCCGCCCAGAAGACGCCGTTGATCCGATCCTGCATGTGTGGCGCCATCAACTCGTTCCACGGAAGGCCCTGGTCGAGAGAGGTGAACTCGATCCCTCCGTAGAGCCACGGCCCCGTCGTGATCGACGAGTTGTAGATCCACCAGCCGAAGAAGAAGAACGTGATCGTGACGAGCGGGATCAGCAACACGTTCTTCAGGATCGTGTGCTGGACGTTCTTCCTTCGTGCGTAGCCCGCCTCGTACATCATGAACCCGAGGTGGATCAGGAACATGAAGACGATCGTGACCCAGTAGTAGAACTCCGTGAAAATGGTGGTGAGCGCGTTTAGCTGGTCGTCCATGCGCGCTCCCTTCTCCTGGTAGCCATCGGCCAGCCCTCCCTACAACTGTCGGTGAGACGCCGTGCCGCATCCCGGGCCCGAGAACGCCGTCGAGGCCGCTGCCCCTGGGAGGATGCGACGAGTGCGAGCCTAAGGCCGGTGTCGCGCCGGGCGCACGTTCCTCCCTCCCATCGTTTGCGCGCCGACCGTGTAGTCCGGTCACACGACCGATAGCAACGGTTGGCACCGCATGAAAGGATGGAAGCGGTGCTTACGGAGCAACCCTCCGCGTTCGTGGCTCGCACCGGCGTTCCGGCGCTCGACGAGGGCCTCGGCGGGCTCTACTCGGGCGACAACGTCGTGTGGGAGCTGGGAGCGGGCGCGTCCATCGCCCCGTTCTTTCGAGCCGCCGGGAGCGGTGCCGACGAGTACGACTTCGCCGCCTACGTCGCGCTCGCGACACCGCCGGACGAGATCGCCGCGGCTCATCCGCGGCTGCGGATCATCCACGCGCATGCCGGTTCCGCACTCGGCAGCCCGGGGGCGCTGCTCGACGAGCTCGCCCACCGATGCGATCCCACGCTGAGGAACCTCCTTCTCTTCGACCCGCTCGACACGATGGTGACGCGCTGGGGGAGCGAGGCGGCACGGCGGTTCTTCGGAAGCTGCTGCCCGCGGCTCCTCGAGCTCGGCGTGATCGCGCACTGGTCGCTCGACGCGGACGCCGACCCGGCCCTTCGCCGTCATGTGGACGAGGTGACGCAGTGCGTCGTGTCGGTCACGCGCGACCGGATCCGGATCGCCAAGGCCCAGGGTCGCCCGCCGGGGGCCGAGGGCAGCGTGTTTCGCTACCGGATCGAGGACGGACAGCCGGTGCTCGAACCGGCGCCCGTCTCGGGCCGGCTCGGCCTGGGTCTCCGGGCCGCCCGGGTGAGCCGCGGGCTCAGCCAGGCCGACCTGGCGCGGCTCGCCGGGGTCTCGGCAAGCGCCATCTCCCAGGCCGAGCGCGGCCGGCGAGGGCTCTCGCTCGAGACGCTGATCGAGTTGAGCGCGAAGCTCGACCTGTCGCTCGACGAGCTCCTGCGCGGGGAGCAGGCGCCCGGCTACCGGATCGGCCGGCTCCGCGAGGCCGGCCGGGAAGGACGCGGCCAGCCGCTCGCCCTCCTCGACGATCCCGGGCAGGGGCTTCGCGCCTACGTCCTGACGCTCCCGGCCGAGGCGACGGGGCGGCCGCACCTCGCGCACAAGCACGTGGAGCTCGTCGCCGTCGGCAGCGGGCTCGTCCAGGTCCTGACCTCGACCAGCCCCGCCGTGCTGCGCCAGGGCGAGGTGCTGCTCGCGGACGAGGCGGTCGTCGAAGGCTGGCGAAACGTCGGCGAGCGCGAGGCGCTCCTCTTCTGGATCGTGCGGGACTGATGCGCGCCCGGCTCCGCCTCCATGGCGAGATCCTCCACCGCGCGCGAGGCGACGTGGGCGGAAAGTCCACAATGGCGCGCCTGGTCGCCGCCGCGCCTTGGAGGGGCGAGAACCCGGAGGTAAGGTGGCTCCGGGGCACGCAAGCGGCAGGAAGGGAGGTCCGCAGTGGCAGTCGTTGAGCGGCCGTCGCTCGTCCAGGAGGTGCTCGCCCGGGGCCCGATCCCGGATCCGCATCCCACGCTCGAGGAGGCGCGGTCCGACCCGGAGCGCCAGGACAAGATTCGTCGCATCCGCGCACTCATCGACGAGCTCGGGATCAAGTACATCTTCTTCCAGCAGGTCTCGATCTCGGGCCACGTGAACGGGAAGGGCGTCGGCTCCTCCATGTGGGAGCACGTCGCCACGGAGGGCTACCAGCTCGTCTACGGCGCGACGGCCGACCTCTTCGTCGACCGCGCCGACCGCTATATCGGCTTCGGGCCCGAGGAGTCCGAGCTGGCGGCGATCGCCGACCTCGACACGTTCGCCCCGCTCCCCTGGGATCCCCGCGTCGCGCGGGTCTTCTGCGACTGCTACGACACCGAGACCGGGAAGCTCCTCGAGGCCGACCCGCGCCAGAACCTCAAGCGCACGGCGAACGAGATCGAGGCCGAGCTCGGCTACACGTTCCTCTGCGGGATCGAGCCCGAGATGATGTGGATGAAGCGCCCGGCGGGCTCCGGCCCCGACGCGGCCGAGGGGATCACGAAGCCCTGGTGCTACCACATCAACCAGTTCGAGGAGCTCCGCCCGATCATCCTCGACGTGATCGACTACGGCGAGAAGCTCGGGATCCACCCCACGTACGGCGACCATGAGGACTCGCCCGGCCAGCTCGAGTTGAACTTCCTCTTCGACCGGGCGGTGCGAACGGCGGACAACCTCTCCACCTACCGCCAGATCTGCGCCGCGGTTGCGCGCGAGCACACGCGCCTCGGCACGTACGGCGCCGGCTCCGAGGTGATCGCGACCTTCATGCCGAAGCCGTTCACCGGCGTCTCGGCCAACGGAGCGCACCACCACTTCACCCTCGTGGACGAGGAAGGCAGGAACGTCTTCTACGACCCCGACGGACCGGCGAAGCTCTCCGAGCTCGGGCTCCAGTTCATGGGCGGGATCCTCGAGCACGCCCGCGGCCTGTGCGGGATCACCGCGCCGACGGTCAACTCGTACAAGCGCTTCTGGGACTTCGGCTTCTGGGCGCCGATCTACAAGGACTACGGCTGGCAGAACCGCACGACCCTCGTCCGCGTGGCGAGCGGCGGGCGCTTCGAGTTTCGCGCCGTGGACTCCTCGTGCAACCCGTATCTCACCCAGGCGGCGCTTCTGCGCGCGGGCCTCGACGGCGTCAAGCGCAAGCTCGACCCCGGCTCGCCGCAGCAGCGCAACATCTACGACGTGATCGACGAGGGCGCGGAGGTCGAGCGCGTCCCTGCCCACCTGGGCGAGGCGATCGAGGCGCTCGAGGCCGACGAGGTCGTGTGCAGCGCGCTGCCCGGCCGGCTCCTCGACGTCTATCTTCACTACAAGAAGGACGAGTGGGAGCGCTACCTCGCCGCGGTCACTGACTGGGAGCGGGAGCGCTACCTCGACATCCTTCCCTAGGGGGAACGCGCCATGTGCGGGATCGCAGGACTCATCTACCGCGACGGCACCCACGAGATCGGTCGTGATCTCACGCGGATGCTCCAATCGATGAAGCACCGCGGCCCCGACTCGACCGGGTACGCCCTCTACGGCCCACGCGGGAACCGGATCCTCATGCGCTACACGCTCGCGGACGCGAACACCCCGCGCGATTTCGAGTTCCCCGAACGGCTGAGGCGCCATCAGGCGCAGGTGCTCGAGCGGCTGCGCGGACTCGGCGCGACCGTGCACGACGTCGAGGCCGAAACCGAGTACGCATACCGCGTCGAACTCGAGCTCCCGTCCGAGAACGGCGGGAGCCCCGACCTGAAGGGGATCGCCGACCGCCTCGAGGACATCCCCGACTGCGAGGTGCTCTCGCTCGGCCACTCGCTCGAGATCGTCAAGGACCTGGGCGACGCAGAGACGGTCTCCGATCAGTACGAGCTCTCGGGCTTCCAGGGCACGCATGCGATCGGGCACGTCCGGATGGCGACCGAGTCGGATGTCGACATCTCCGGGGCGCACCCGTACTGGGCGTATCCCTTCTCCGACGTCGCGGTCGTCCACAACGGCCAGCTCACGAACTACTTCCAGTGGAAGCGCCGCCTCGAGCGCTCCGGGCACCGGTTCCAGTCGGAATGCGACTCGGAGATCATCGCCGTCTACCTCGCCGAGAAGATGAGCGAGGGCGCGTCGCTCGAGGACGCGATGCGGACGTCGCTCGAGGAGCTCGACGGCGTCTTCACGTACATCGCGGTCACGGACGAAGCCCTCGGCGTGGCGAAGGACGACATGGCCGCCAAGCCGCTCGTCCTCTACGAATCCGACGAGGTCGTCGCGCTGGCCTCCGAGGAGATCGCGATCCGGGCCGTGTTCGACCGCGAGATCGAGACGTACGACCCGTACGAGTCGGAAGTCCTGGTATGGCAGCGGTAGGCGAGAACCGGATCACGTACGACGCGCGCGGCCTCGCGGAGCCGAACGCCGAGGCGCCGCGTATCGCCGCGATCGCCGACGGACGCGCGGTCTTCGAGGCGCGCGACCTGACGACGAGGCAGATCAACCTCGAGCTGCGCAGGCTGCTCTACGAGGAAGGAATCGCCGACGTGACCGTCCGCAACCCGGGGGCGAAGCACTCGCTCGGCGTCGGGATCCTCACGCGCTGCAAGCTTCGCTTCGAAGGGAGCCTCGGCTACTTCGGGCTCGGCCTGATCGACGGCCCGGAGGTCACGGTCACCGGCCGGGTCGGCTGGGCGGCCTGCGAGAACATGATGTCGGGCGTCGTCGTGATCGAGTCGAACGCGGGCTCGCAGACGGGCGCCGCGATGCGCGGCGGCGACCTCGTCGTCAAGGGCCGCGTCGGCGCGCGAACGGGGATCGACCAGAAGGGCGGCACGATCATCGTCGGCGGCGACGCCGGCTCGATGACCGGCTTCATGCTCCAGCGCGGCCGCATGATCATCTGCGGGGACGCCGGCCCCGGCCTGGGCGACTCGATGTACGACGGGACGATCTACGTCGCCGGCAAGGTGAAGTCGCTCGGGATCGACTGCGTCCCGGGCGAGTGGACGGACGCGGACACCGAGCTCGTCGAGCGGAAGTTCTCGCTCTACGGCCTCGGCTCGCCGCCGGAGTTCCAGAAGTTCGTCTGCGGCAAGAAGCTCTACAACTACGACAACCTCGAGCCTGCCGAGAGGAAGTTGGTGCTGTGACCACCTCGGACCGCTACGACCAGCTGCACGGCAACGTCGGGAAGGACCAGCCGGACAACCGCTCGCGGCTCGGGCGCAGCCCGATCTTCACGCCGGAGGTCCTGAACGACATCCACATGAAGGCCGAGCTCGGCCGCTACCGGATGCGCGGGCTTCTCGATGTTCAAGAAGATCCCGCACTGGGACGACCTCATGTTCATGCCGGGCACGCTCACCCGGTTCGTGATCGAGGGCTACCGGGAGAAGTGCGAGACGAAGACGGTGCTCGGGTCCCGCTTCGCGAAGAAGCCGATCGAGCTCGACATCCCGATCTACATCACGGGCATGAGCTTCGGCGCGCTCTCGCTCGAGGCGAAGATGGCCCTCGCGAAGGGCGCCTCGATGGCCGGCACCGCCACCTGCTCGGGCGAGGGCGGGATGATCCCGCCGGAACGCGATCTCTCGACGAAGTGGTACTACCAGCTGATCCAGAGCCGGTACGGGTTCAACCCGCACCACCTGATGCTCGCCGACGCGTGCGAGTTCTTCATCGGCCAGGGCTGCAAGGTCGGGCTCGGCGGCCATCTGATGGGCCAGAAGGTGACCGAGCAGGTCGCGGAGATGCGCTCGCTCCCGGCCGGGATCGACCAGCGCTCGCCGGCGCGGCACCCGGACTGGCTCGGGCCCGACGACCTCTCGCTCAAGGTGCAGGAGATCCGCGAGGCGACCGACTACCAGATCCCGATCCAGCTCAAGCTCGGCGCCGCGCGCGTCTACGACGACGTGCGCATGGCGGCCAAGTGCGGCCCGGACGTCATCTACCTGGACGGGGCCGAAGGCGGCACGGGCGCCGGGCCGCACATCGCGACCGAGGAGACCGGCATCCCGCTCCTGGCGGCGATCCCGGAGGCACGCCGTGCGCTCGAGGACGTCGGGCTCGCCGACGAGATCCAGCTCGTCGTCGCCGGCGGGATCCGAAACGGCGCCGACGTGGCGAAGTGCATCGCGCTCGGAGCGGACGCGGTCGCGATCGGCCACGCGGCCCTGATCGCGCTGAACTGCAACAAGGAGATCCCCGGCGTCACCGACTACGAGGGCACGATCGGCGTCCCGGCGGGCGAGTGCTACCACTGCCACACGGGGCGCTGCCCGGTCGGGATCACGACGCAGGATCCCGAGCTCCGCAAGCGCCTGCTCGTCGACGAGGCGGCCGAGCGGGTCTACAACTTCCTCCACACGATGACGCTCGAGCTGCAGATGCTCGCGCGCGCGTGCGGCAAGACCAACGTCCACTCGCTCGAGCCCGAGGACCTGTGCGCCCTGACGGTCGAGGCGGCGGCGATGGCGAAGGTTCCGCTCGCGGGGACGAACTGGATCCCGGGGGTGAGCGAGGAACGCACGCTCGCCCGGATGGAGCGGATGCTCGAGCGCTACCTCGACAACCCGGTCGACTACCTGCCCGAGCGCGAGACGGCGCCGGAGGGCCTCTGATGGCCGAGGAGCGCTTCCTCGCGCTCGACGCCGAGCGGCTCGCCGGGCGGCGGTTCCCGTACCAGGAGGACATCTCGCTCGTCGAGGACGTCGACCTCCTGGCGGCGACGCCGGGACGAGGACCTCAACTGGCTCGAGGACGTCGAGCTGCTCCAGGAGGACGGAACGCCGGCCGTGTTCGACCGCTACTCGAACTCGTTCCTCAAGATCTACTTCCCGATTCCGGAAGGCCGCGAGGACGAGCTCGCCCGCAAGGTCCTGATCAAGCACCTCCAGTCGGGCATGTCCTACGGCGTCCAGCTCAAGGAGCAGCACGCGAAGTTCCCCCAGCCCGAGCTCGGCCCGTGGGTCGACGGCTCGAAGACGGTCGGAACCGACTGGAAGCACTCCGTGCTCGAGGGCTGGGAGCCGCCCGAAGGGCACTAGCCGCTCGCGGCGCCGAACGCGCGTTTTCCCCTTGACACGGGCGCCCGGCTCGGATTTGATCAAAGGTCAATGCCGCCGCAGGCGCTCGAGATCCCGTCCGTCGAGGAATCCGTCTACCGGCTGCTCCGGCGCGACATCACCCGGCTTGCGCTCGCTCCCGGCGAGCGGCTCTTTCTCGAGGGGCTCGCCGCCCGCTACGGGGTGAGCATGACGCCGATCCGCCAGGCGCTTCGACGGCTCGAGGCGGAAGGGCTCGTCGTCAGCGTCCCGCGCCGGGGCGCCCGCGTCGCGCCGCTGACCGTGGCCGAGCTGGAGGAGATCCAGCTGGTGCGACTCGGGCTCGAGCCCTTCCTCGCGCGCCACGGCGCCGAGGCGTGCACCGACGACGCGGTCGCCGAGATGGCCGAGCGCCGCGAGGAGATGGAGCGCGCCCACGCCCGCGGCGACCTCGAGGCGTACCTGACGACGTTCTGGAGCGTGCGTGACGCGTGCTACCGCTGCGCCGGGCGTCCGCGCCTCGAGCGCGCGCTCGCAGACCAGCGCGCACGGGTCGAGCGCTACGTCCTCTTCCTCTGCGCGGACGTGGAAGCGGCCGCGAAGCTCCGCCAGCACCCCGACCGGCTGATCGACGCCGCGCGGGCCCGGGACGGCGCCGCCGCCGAGGCCTCGACGCGCGAGGCGCTCCTCTGGGTGCTCACCGAGCTCGGGCGGATGCTGGACGAGAGCGACGCGCCGGGCGAAGAGGCGATCGCCTGATGTCCTTCCTCCTCTCGTGCCCGAACTGCGGGCCGCGCGACGTGAACGAGTTCCACTGCCAGGGCGAGGTCACGGTCCGCCCGAAGGAGTCGCCGACCCGGCGCGAGCTCTCCGAGTACATCTACTTCCGCGGCAACGTCGCGGGGGTGCAGCGCGAGTGGTGGTACCACCGGCTCGGCTGCGAGGAGTGGTTCCTCGCCGAGCGCGACACGCGCACGAACGAGGTGCTGAAGACGGAGCTCCCCTCGTGAGGATCGCCCCGCAGCCAGGGGAGCGGATCGACCGCTCGCAGACGCTCTCCTTCACCTTCGAGGGGAAGCCGGTCTCCGCCTACGCGGGCGACACGATCGGCTCGGCGCTCTACGCGTCCGGGCGGCGCGTGTTCTCGCGCAGCTTCAAGTACCACCGCCCGCGCGGGCTCCTCTGCTGCTCGGGCGCATGCCCGAACTGCATGATGACGGTGGACGGCGTCCCGAACGTCCGCGTCTGCGTCGAGCCCGTCCGGGAGGGGGCGGTCGTGAAGGCGCAGAACGTCGTCGGCTCGCTGGAGCGCGACCTCATGGCGGTGACGGACAAGATCGGCGGGCCGTTCACGCCGGTCGGCTTCTACTACCGGACGTTCATCCGGCCGCGCCGCCTCTGGCCGCTGTACGAGAAGTTCCTCCGCAACGCCGCCGGCCTCGGCCGGCTCGACAAGCACGCGCGCCGCAGCGGGCGCTTCGACGTCGAGCACCGCCGCGCGGACGTGCTCGTGATCGGCGGCGGAACCGCCGGTCTCGCCGCCGCGCTCGAGGCAGCCGCGACAGGCGGTCCGAACGTCGTCCTGGTGGACGAAAGCCCTCGCCTGGCCGGCGCGCACGAGCCGGGCGTCGAGATCCTCGCCCCCGCGGTCGCGCTCGGGATCTTCGAGGGCGGCCTCGTGCCGGTCGCCGCCGGACGGGTTCTGCACCGCTTCCGCGCCGGGCGGATCGTCGTCGCGACCGGCGCGTCGAGCAGCCGCTCGTCTTCCCCGGCAACGACCTCGTCGGGGTCGATGCTGCCCGACGCCGTGCGCCGGCTCGTGCGCGACTTCTCCATCCGGCCGGGCGAGCGGGCGGTCGTCCTCGGCGCCGACGAGGGCGGGCTCGGCGTCGCCGCGGATCTTCGCGCGGCCGGCACGAGGTCGTCGAGACCGTCGACCTGCGCGGCGGCGCCGCCCCGGATCCGGGCGACAGGAAGCGCGGCCGGCTGACCGGAGTCGAGCTCGACGGCAGGCCGGTCGCCTGCGACCTCCTCGTCGCCTCGGGCGGCACGCCAACCGGCGTACTCGCTCCTCGCCCAGGCCGGCGCGCGGGTCGTCTACGACGCGGCCCGCGGCGTCTTCGTCCCGCCCGACCTGCCCGCAGGCGTCGAGGCGGTCGGCGCCGTCACGGGCGAGGGAACGAAGGCGGTCGCGCCCGCTCCCTCCCCGGGCGGCGACAAGTGCTTCGTCTGCATCTGCGAGGACGTCACCGACGAAGGACCTGAAGCGCGCGATCGCCGAGGGCTTCGACTCGATCGAGCTCGCCAAGCGCTACACGACCGTGACGATGGGCCCGTGCCAGGGGCGGCTCTGCCACCTCGACTCGATCCGCATGTATGCGCGCGAGACGACCGGCTCGACGAGGCCGCGATCGGCACGACGACCGCGCGCCCGCCGTGGACGCCCGGTCTCGCTCGGCGCTGCTCGCCGGGCGGCCGCACGAGCCGGCCAAGCGCACCTCGCTCCACCACCGGCACGAGGACGCTGGGCGCGACGATGATGTGGACCGGCGCCTGGCGGCGCCCGCACTCCTACGGCGACCCGGAGGGCGAGGCCCGGGCGCGTGCACGAGTCCGTCGGCCTGATCGACGTCTCGACGCTCGGCAAGCTCGTCCTGCGCGGCCCGGAGGCGGCCGCGTTCCTCGAGCGCATCTATCCGAACCGCTTCGCCGACCTCGAAGCCGGGCCGCATCCGCTACGGCGTGCTCGGCACCGACGGCGGGCCGGATCATGGACGACGGCACGGTCGCCCGCCTCGACGACGAACACCTTCTACGTCACGACCACCTCGACCGGCGCCGACGCGGTGATCGAGTGGTTCGAGTGGTGGAACGCGGTCTGGGGGCTCGACGTCGAGATCGTGAACGTCACCGGCGCGCTCGCCGCCCTCAACCTCGCCGGCCCGCAGGCGCGCGACGCTGCTGGCGCCGCTCACGGACGACGACCTCGCGCCGGACGCCTTCAAGTACCTCGACGCGAAGCAGGGACAGGTCGCCGGCGTGCCGGCGCTGCTCCTGCGGATCGGCTTCGTCGGCGAGCTCGGCTACGAGCTCCACTTCCCGAGCCCGCACGCGGAGCACCGTCTGGGACGCGATCGCGGCCGACCGGCGCCGTCCCGTTCGGGCTCGAGCCGCAGCGGATCCTCCGACTCGAGAAGGGGCACGTCATCATCGGCCAGGACACCGACTCCGAGTCGAACCTGCTCGAGGCCGGCATGCCGTGGATCGTGAAGTTCGACAAGGACGAGTTCGTCGGCAAGTGGGCGCTCGAGCACGTGCGCGAGCGCGGCCTGCGCGATGCTCGTCGGGTTCGAGCTGGCGAACGGGGTCGTCCCGGCCGAGGGCGGCCAGGTCGTCGTGGAGGGCAAGATCGCCGGCCGCGTGACGAGTGCGCGTTTCAGCCAGGCGCTCGGCCGGACGATCGGACTCGCCTGGGTGCCGGAGGCGCTGGCCGCCGAGGATGCCGAGATCTCGCTGCGCGTGGACGGCCGGCTGCAGCGCGCACAGGTTCGCCTGCGGCCGTTCTTCGATCCTGCCGGAGAGCGGCTGCGCGCATGAGCGGTGTCCTCGACTTCCTGTCTCCGGGACTCTCCGACGCGGCGGCCCCGCTCGCCGCTCGCGCACGCGCTGGAGCGGCTCCGGGCTGCGCGACCTGTCGCTCGCGTACGGCACGCTCGACGTCCGCGGCGACGTCGATGCGACTGGAGATCGAACGCGCGGAGATCGTCCGACCTCTCGTCCGGGCGCGCGCTCGTCTTCCTTCCGTACGACGACACGCTCGCCCACGCCGCCTCGCTAACGGAACGCGGACTCGTGGCCGTGGACGTGACCGCCGGCTTCGCCGGGCTCGAGGTCGAGGGCGAACGCGTCCTGCGCCGCCTGACCGAGCTCGACCTCGACCGGCTTCCCGCGGGCGGCTCGGTCGCGCACGTCACGGCCGTTCTCTTCCGCGACGGCGAGCGCTTCAGGCTCTTCTTCCGCCAGGAGTTCGGCGACTACGTGGCCGAGGTCGTCCTCGATGCACGAGCAGGACTGGGGGCCCAGGAGTGAAGGACATCTTCAGTGCGCCGGATGTGGCGCCCGCGCGACGAGCTGAAGCGGCACTACGACGTCGTGATCGTCGGGGGCGGCTCGCACGGGCTCGCGACCGCCTACTACCTGGCGAAGCACCACGGGATCACGAACGTCGCCGATCCTCGAGAAGAGCTACATCGGCTCCGGCGCCGCCGGGCGGAACACGACGATCATCCGCGCGAACTACCGCACGCCCGAGGGCGCCGCGTTCTACAAGGCGAGCGTCAAGCTCTACGAGAAGCTCTCGCGCCGACCTCGACTTCAACCTCATGTTCTCGCAGCACGGGCCACCTGACGCTCGCGCACTCCGACCGCTCGCTCATCGTGCAGACCGAGCGCGCCGAGGTGAACCAGCTGCTCGGAATCGACAGCCGCGTGGTCGACGCGCGACGAGGTCGAGCAAGCTCTGCCCCGAGATCGACCTCTCCGACGACGTCACCTGGCCGATCCTCGGCGCGCTGTACCACCCGCCGCGGCGGGATCATCCGCCACGACGCGGTCGTCTGGGGCTTCGCGAAGAGGCGCCGACCGGCGGGGCGTCGAGATCCACCAGGACACCGAGGTGACAGGGATCGACCGGGCGAACGGCCGCGTGACCGGCGTGCAGACGAACCGCGGCGACATCGCCTGCGACATCGTGATCTGCGCGCACGGCCGGCTGGTCGACGCTCGTCGGCGACCTGGCCGGCGTGCCGCTGCCGATCACGACGCACATCCTCCAGGCGTTCGTGACCGAGCCGGTGAAGCCGTTCCTCGACATGATCATCGTCTCGTCCCAGATGCACATCTACGTCTCGCAGACCGACCGCGGCGAGTTCCTGATCGGCGCCGAGATCGAGCCGTACACGACGTACCTCGAACAAGGGCACGTTCCCGTTCCTCGAGTACGCCGCCCGGCACATGCTCGAGCTCTTCCCGCAGCTCGACGCCGCTCAAGGTCCTCCGCCACTGGACGGGTCTCTGCGACATCAGCCCCGACTACAGCCCGATCATCGGCGTGACCGAGGTCGAAGGATTCCTCGTCGACTGCGGCTGGGGAACGTACGGCTTCAAGGCCGCGCCGATCGTCGGCACACGCTCGCGGAGCTCGATCGCGACGAAGGAAGACCCCGCCGCTGATCGAGCCCTTCGCGCTCGAGCGCTTCTACACCGACACGCTCGTCTCGGAGCTCGCCGCAGCTGCCGTCTCGCACTAGGAGGAACCACTTGGCCACGCCCATGCCCTCGAGCCTCGAGATCGCCCAGGACGCGACGCTTCGCCCGATCGCCGACGTCGCCGCCGACGCGGGCATCCTCGACGACGAGCTCGAGCCCTACGGCCGCTACAAGGCGAAGGTCGACCTCTCGGTCCTCGACCGGCTCGCCGACCGGCCCGACGGGAAGCTCATCAACGTCACGGCGATCACGCCGACGCCGGCCGGCGAGGGGAAGACGACCACCTCGGTCTCGCTGACCCAGGGCCTCGGGCGGATCGGCAAGAACCCCGTGCTGTGCCTGCGCGAGGCGTCGCTCGGGCCGGTGTTCGGGATCAAGGGCGGCGCGGCGGGCGGCGGCTACGCGCAGGTCGTCCCGATGGAGGACCTCAACCTCCACTTCACCGGCGACATCCACGCGATCGGCGCCGCGAACAACCTCCTCGCCGCGCTGGTCGACGCGCACCTCATGCACGGCAACGAGCTCGGGCTCGACCCGCTCAGCGATCTCGTGGCGCCGCTGCATGGACATGAACGACCGCTCGCTCCGCCAGACGTCGTCATCGGGCTCGGCGGCCGCGTGAACGGCTATCCGCGCGAGACCGGCTTCGACATCACCGCCGCCAGCGAGGTCATGGCGCTCGTCGCCGTCGCGCGCGACCTGGTCGACCTGCGCGAGCGGCTCGGGCGCGATCACGGTCGGCTAGACGCGCGAGGGCGAGCCGGTCACGGCCGAGCAGATCCAGCGCCGCCGGCGCGATGGCCGTCCTCCTGAAGGACGCGATCAAGCCGAATCTCGTGCAGACGCTCGAGGGCCAGCCGGCGTTCGTCCACTGCGGGCCGTTCGCGAACATCGCCCACGGCAACAACTCGCTCGTCGCCGACCGCGTCGGCCTCAAGCTCGGCGACTACTGCGTCACCGAGTGCGGCTTCGGCTCGGACATGGGGATGGAGAAGTTCTTCGACATCGTCTGCCGCGTCGGCGACCTGCGGCCGAACGCGGTCGTGCTCGTCGTCGACCGTGCGGGCGCTCAAGCACCACGGCGGCGATCCGGACGGCGGCATCGACGCGATCGAGCGCGGCGCCGAGAACCTGCGCCGCCACCTCGGGATCGTCAGCGAGTTCGGGCCGAGCACGGTCGTCGCGTCAACCGGTTCCCCGGCGACACGGACGAGGAGGTCGAGCTCGTCCGGCGGCTCGCCCTCGAGGCACGGCGCCTCCGCGGCCGAGCTCAACGAGGGCTTCGAGCACGGCGGCGAAGGCGCGCAGGCGCTGGCCGAGGCGGTCGTCGCCGCGGCCGAGTCCCCGTCCGAGTTCAAGCCGCTGTACGAGCTGGACGAGCCGATCGAGGCGAAGATCGAGGCGATCTGCAAGCGCGTCTACGGGGCGGACGGCGTCGACTTCCTGCCCGCCGCGCGCGACTCGATCGCCCGGGCCGTGAAGACCGGCTTCGACAAGCTCCCGATCTGCATGGCGAAGACGCACCTCTCGCTCTCGCACGATCCCGCGCTCACGAACGCGCCGACCGGGTTCACCGTGACCGTGCGCGACGTGCGCGCCTACACCGGCGCCGGCTGGCTCGTGGCGCTCTGCGGGGACATGCAGACGATGCCCGGCTACGGCGTCTCGCCGGCCGCGTTCAACGTCGACATCGACGAGACCGGGAAGACGATCGGACTGTTCTGACGACGATCGAGGCCTTCCTGTCGCAGAGCCTGGACGACCTGCTCGCCGAGATCGCCTCTGAGAAGCCCGCGCCGGGCGCCGGCTCGGTCGCCGCGCTCGTCGTGGCGATGGCCGCTGGTTTGGCCGCCATGTCCGCCCGGCTCTCCGTGAGCCACTGGGACGGCGCTGCCGACGCGGCGCTCCAGGCCGATGCGCTCGTCGCCCGCGTCGCGCCGCTCGCACCCGCCGACGGCGCCGCCTACGAGGAGGTGCTGACCGCCCTCCGCCTGCCGAAGACGCTCGAGCCGGTCGTCCGCGAAGCCGCGATCGGGAACGCGCTGGCCCGGGCCGCCGAGATCCCGAACGAGATCGCGGGCTGCGCCGTCGAGGTCGCCGAGCTGGCTGCGCTCGTCGCGGAGAACGGCAATCCGAACCTCCGCTCGGACGCCGCCGGCGGCGCCACGCTCGCCGCTTCGGCGGCACGCGGTCGCCGCGCACCTGGTCGCGATCAACATGGGAACCCAGGGCGACGACGCGATCGTGCTCCAGGCGCGCGAGCGAGCAACGGCCGCCCAGCTCGCCGCCGAGCGCGCCCTCGCCGCCACCCGCCGCTGACCCGGGCGTCACAAACTCACGCTTGTGTTGCATCACTCGCAGGTCCCGAATGGACACCTGAGATCCCTCCGGCCAGCATGAGAGCACGATCGGGCGGCGGGGTGATGCAACACAAAGTCGGGTTTGTGACACCGCTAGGATCGCGGCCGTCGCGATACGGGCTCGAGGGGTTAGGCTCGCAACGATGGACACCTACCTCGCGATCGCGAGCAGGCGCGACCGGCGCGACTACGACGGCCGGCCCGTCGCCGAAGAGAGCGTCCGCAGGATCCTCGACGCCGGGCGCCTGAGCGGGAGCGCCAAGAACCGCCAGCAGTGGCGCTTCATCCTGGTCGAGGAACGGAAGGCGCAGCTGGCCGACCTCGTCTACGAGCACGACAACGTCGCCACCGCCGGGCTCGTGGTCGCAATCGTCGTCCCCGACGGGCTGCGGTCGCGGTTCGACGCCGGCCGGGTGTCGCAGAACATGCTCCTCGCCGCCTGGAACGAGGGCGTCGCGTCGTGCCCGAACGGCCTCCAAGAACCCGACCAGGCGCGCGAGCTGCTCGAGCTGGGCGAGGACGAGCGGATCGCGATCGTCCTCTCCTTCGGCTATCCGACCCGTCCGGCGGACGCCACCGCGCATGACGCGGAAACGTGGAGCGAGCAGGCAAATCGCCGCTCGCTCGACGAGCTCGTCACGCGGCTCTAGACGGTTCGGGTTTGACGCGGCGAAGACAACACCGGTAGTAATTCCCACGTTGTCTATTCAAACCGTAGAGAAAGAGGACTAGCCGTGATTCGTCGCCTGCTCGTTCCGTTCGCACTCGCAGCCTTCGCCGTGCTCTCGCTCGCCGCGTGCGGAGGCGAGGATTCAGCCAGCGGAGGGAGCGGCAAGAAGATCACGCTCGTCGCCTACTCGACCCCGCGCGAGGCCTACGAGGCGATCATCCCCGCCTTCCAGGACACGGCCGAGGGCAAGGGCGTCGAGTTCGAGCAGTCCTACGCCGCATCGGGCGAGCAGAGCCGCGCGGTCGAGTCGGGCCTCCCCGCCGACTTCGTCGGCTTCTCCCTCGAGCCCGACGTCACGCGCCTCGTCGACGCCGGTCTCGTGGACTCCAACTGGGCCGACGACTCCTACAACGGCATGGTCACCGACTCGGTCGTGGTCTTCGCCGTGCGCCCGGGCAACCCGGAGAACATCCAGACCTGGGACGACCTCCTGCAGGAGGGCCTCGAGGTGATCACCCCGAACCCGTTCACGTCGGGCGGCGCCCAGTGGAACATCATGGCCGCGTACGGCGCGCAGCTCGAGCAGGGCAAGAGCGAGGAGGAGGGCGTCGAGTACCTGCGCGACCTCTTCCTGAACAACGTGCCCGTCCAGGACAAGAGCGCGCGCGAGGCGCTGCAGACGTTCATCGGCGGCAAGGGCGACGTGCTCCTCGCCTACGAGAACGAGGCGATCTTCGCCAAGAACGCGGGTCAGCCGCTCGAGTACGTCGTCCCCGACGAGACGATCCTGATCGAGAACCCCGTCGCGGTCGTGAACACGTCCAAGAACACCCCGACCGTGCAGGCGTTCATCGACTTCCTGCGCGGCGACGAGGCGCAGAAGATCTTCGGCGAGAACGGCTACCGGCCCGTGAACGAGGCCGTCGCCGGCGAGTTCGACTTCCCCGAGCCGCCCGGCCTCTTTACGATCGCTGACCTGGGCGGATGGGCGGACGTGCGATCGGAGTTCTTCGACCGCGAGGACGGGATCTTCGCCGGCATCGAAGAGGAGCTTGGAGTCCCAACTGACGGATAGCACCAGCGCAGTCGCACTTCCCGCCCGAGCGGCCTCACCTCGCCGCTCGGGCGGGCTTGCGCTCGGGATCTCGACGGCCTACCTGAGCCTGATCGTCCTGATCCCGATCGCCGCGGTGGTCGCCGAGTCGCTCTCAGGCGGCCTCTCCGCGTTCTGGGCGGAGATCACCGCGCCGGCCGCGGTCGCCGCGCTGAAGCTCACCTTCGCGGCCTCGCTCCTCGTCGTGTTCGTGAACGCGATCACCGGGACGCTCGTCGCCTGGACGCTCGTGCGCGACTCGTTCCGCGGCAAGGCGGTCGTGAACGCGCTCATCGACCTGCCCTTCGCGCTCCCCACGATCGTCGCCGGCCTGACGCTCCTCGCGATCTACGGGCCGAACAGCCCGATCAACCTGAACCTCGCGTACACGCGCGCCGCCGTGGTCGTCGCGCTCCTCTTCGTGACGCTGCCGTTCGTGGTCCGCGCCGTCCAGCCCGTGCTGCTCGAGCTCGACCAGGAGATGGAGGAGGCCGCGCGCTCGCTGGGCGCCTCGAGCTTCCAGACCTTCCGGCGCATCGTGCTCCCGAACCTGATGCCCGCGATCCTCTCGGGCGCCGCGCTCTCCTTCGGCAAGGCGGTGGGCGAGTTCGGCTCGATCATCCTCATCTCGGGAAACATCCCGTTCGACACCGAGGTCGCCTCCGTGAACATCTTCAAGGCGATCGAGAGCGACGATCCGGCCGGCGCCGCGGCGGTTTCCGTCGTCCTGCTCCTGCTCTCGCTGCTCGTGCTCATCGCCGCCGATCTCCTCGAGCGGCGCAGCCGGAGGCACGATGCGTAAGTACGTCATCCGCTACACGGCGCTCAGCGTACCTGGCGCTCGTGCTCGTCCTGCCGCTGTCGATGATCCTCTTCCGCACGTTCCAGGACGGGCTCGCACCGGTCTGGGCCGCGCTCACCGATCCGCTCTTCCTCAGCGCGTTCAAGCTGACGATCATCGCGGTGCTGATCGCCGTGCCGCTGAACACCGTCTTCGGCGTGCTGTGCGCGATCGCGCTCGTGCGCCGCGAGTCGAACCGCGGCGAGTGGTTCTTCAGCGCGGCCATCGGGCTGCCGCTCGCGCTTTCGCCGATCGTGGTCGGCCTTGCCCTCATCCTCGTCTACGGAAACGACGGCTGGATCGGAAGCTGGCTCGCCGACTTCGGGATCCAGATCATCTTCTCGACCCCGGGGATCGTGCTCGCGACCATCTTCGTGACGCTGCCGTTCGTCGTGCGCGAGGTCATCCCGGTGCTCCGCGAGATCGGCACCGACCAGGAGGAGGCCGCCTGGGTGCTGGGCGCGTCGAAATGGCAGACCTTCCGGCGGATCACGCTTCCGTCGATCCGCTGGGGCGTCGCGTACGGCGTCGTGCTGACCACGGCGCGAGCGCTCGGCGAGTACGGCGCTGTCGCCGTCGTCTCCGGCCGCCTCGCCGGCAAGACCGAAACGCTTACGCTTCACGTCGACGAGCAGTACCTGCGCTTCAACGAGGTCGCCGCCTACACCACGTCCCTCGTGCTCGCGCTGCTCGCCGTCAGCACGTTGATCGCGATGAACGTCTTCAAGCCGAGCGAGCACAAGGAGGTGGCACGTGGGGATAGCGGTCCGGCAGGCGACTAAGCACTTCGGCAGCTTCCTGGCGCTCGACAACGTGTCGCTCGCCATCCCGACCGGCTCGCTGACCGCGCTGCTCGGGCCCGAGCGGCTAGCGGGAAGTCGACGCTCCTGCGCGTCATCGCCGGCCTCGAGACGCCGGACACGGGCGACGTCGTCATCTCCGGCCAGGACACGACCGGCGTGCCGCCGCAGGATCGCGGCGTCGGCTTCGTCTTCCAGCACTACGCCGCGTTCAAGCACATGACCGTGCGCGACAACGTCGGCTTCGGCCTGTCGATCCGCAAGGAGCCGAAGGCGGAGATCCGCAAGCGCGTCGACGAGCTGCTCCATCTCGTCCAGCTGGACGGGCTCGCCGAGCGCTACCCGTCGCAGCTCTCCGGCGGTCAGCGCCAGCGCATGGCGTTGGCCCGCGCGCTCGCCGTCGAGCCCGAGGTGCTGCTCCTGGACGAGCCGTTCGGCGCCCTCGATGCCCGCGTCCGCAAGGAGCTTCGCACCTGGCTGCGGCGCCTGCACGACGACGTCCACGTGACGACCGTGCTGGTCACGCACGACCAGGAGGAGGCGATGGACGTCGCCGACCGGATCGTCCTCATGAACCAGGGCAAGATCGAGCAGACCGGCAAGCCGCGCGACCTCTACGAGCATCCCGCGAACGAGTTCGTCATGTCGTTCGTCGGCCCGGTCAACCGGCTCGGCGAGGACTGGGTGCGCCCGCACGACCTCGACCTGCTCATCGAGCCGAACGGGGCGACGAGCGAGGCGATGATCGAGCGGATCGTCCACCTCGGCTTCGAGGTGCGGGTCGAGCTCGTCCTCGACGACGGCGCGCACGTCTCCGCGCAGGTCACGCGCGACGAGGCCGAGGAGCTCGAGCTGCACGACGGGCCAGATCGTGTTCGTCCGGCCGAGCCGGACGACGGTGTTCGCCGAGGAGAACGCCGAGATCTAGGCCATCAGACGCGAGGAGTACCCTCGCCGCGGTGGCTCGTATCAAGCGGTACTTCGCGGCCCGGTTCAAGAACGTCAGCCGCGCCGAGGGCTGGGGCTACGTCGTCTGGAGCGCGATGGGCCTCGTCGTCTTCGTGCCGGAGGTCTGGGCCGCGGTCTCCGGGAGCGACTTCGTCTGGCCGACGATCTCGACGACCGTCGGGCACCTCGAGGATCGCTGGCCGGTCGTGGCGCTCATCCCGGTGGCGGTGATCGTGATGTGCGCGTTCTCGCTCTATCGCGTCGGCGCAGGTGACACGGCGATGCAGGCCGACTACCAGGGGCTGGGCCGCACCCCGGAAGGAAGGCTCGCGAAGCAGGACGTCTCGCTCGACCAGCTCGAGCGCGGCGGCGTGCCGGCGAAGGAGGGCCGCCGCGAGGTCGGCGTCGTCCCCTACTTCGTGTTCGTGACGGTCGCGTTGATCGCCGCCACTGCTGTCGCGTCCGCGAGCAACAACCGCTTCCTCGTCGGCTACGTCCTCTACTCACTGATCTTCGTGTTCTGGCTCGTCGTGCCGAACGTGGCCTCGTACTGGTTCAAGCGCGACGTGCCGTTCTGCACGGTGTTCTTCACCGTTCGCTGCCTCGGACAGCGACTGCAGCTCGTCGCCGCGTTCGTCGCGGCGCTCCTCGTCATCCTCCTGCTCCACCTGGCGTTCTACCCCTGGCCGAGCGTGCGCTGAGGACGCTAGTGCGGCTGCCAGGCCTCGGGGTCGGCGGCCAGCTCGCGGACGGAATCCGGGTAGCCGGTTGTGCGCGAGGTCGTCCAGCGTGACCACCTCGAGCACCGAGCGCATGCTCGCGCGCACGGCGATCCAGACCTCTTTCAGAGGATCGGCGGGCCCCTCGAACTCGGCCTGCTCCGGGCGGACGCCGCGGACGTTCGCGATCGGGCCCTCGACCGCGCGGATCACCTCGGCGAGCGTGATCTGGTCGGCCGGGCGGGCGAGCCAGTAGCCGCCCTCCGCTCCGCGCTGGCTCTGCACGATGCCGTCGTGGCGGAGCTCCAGGAGGATGTTCTCCAGGAACTTCAGCGGGATCGACTGCGCCTGCGCGATGCGCTCGCCCTTGACCGGCCCGGCGTCGGCGCGCGCCAGCTCCGCCGCTGCGCGGAGCGCGTAATCGACCTTGGCGGAGACCCTCACGCCTCCATTCTCCACAAAGTCAATAGAGCGTGTAACGAAGACTCGGAGCGTTTGGCTCCACGAAAAGGCTCGCGACCCCTGGCCATGTCCGCGGCGGCCATGGTAGGGGTCTGACCCCGGACATGGCCTTTCGAGAGCGCGCCGCCCGGGAGCGCAAGCCAGGCTCAGCCGCGGACGACGGCGTCTCGACCGTCTTCGGCTGCGCCCTGCCGCCGCCGTCCAGGCGGCTCCACGCCTCCGAGAGCACGTCGCCGAGGATCCCCGTCATCTCGTCGAACTCCTTCTGCGTCGCGACGAGCGGCGGCGAGATCTGGATCACGGGGTCGCCGCGGTCGTCGGCGCGGCAGATGAGGCCGCGCTCGAAGAGCGCCGGGGAGAGGAACCCGCGCAGGAGCTCCTCGCACTCGTCGTCCGTGAACGTCTCGCTTCGTCTCCTTGTCCTTCACGAGCTCGATCGCGTAGAAGAAGCCGGTTCCGCGGACGTCGCCGACGATCGGCAGGTCGTGCAGCTGCCCGAGCGTCGCCGCGAACGCGTCGCTCTCGGCCGCGACGTGCTCGACGATCTTCTCGCGCTGCATGATCTCGAGGTTCTTCAGCGCGATCGCCGCCTGCACCGGCGCGCCGCCGAACGTGATCCCGTGCGTGTACATCGCGTCCCCCTCGAGGAACGGCTCGATGACAGCGTCGGTCGTCAGCACCGCGCCGATGGAGGCATACGCGGAAGAAAGCCCCTTCGCGCAGGTGACGAGGTCGGGCCGGATGTCGTAGAGCTCCGAGCCGAACCAGGCGCCGAGCCGGCCGTAGCCGGTGATGACCTCGTCGGCGCAGAGCAGGATCCCGTAGCGGTCGCAGATCTCGCGGACGCCCGCCCAGTAGCCGGCCGGCGGCGTGAACGCGCCGCCCGCGTTCTGCACCGGCTCCATGATCACCATCGCCACGGTCTCCGGGCCGGTCTGCTCGATCGCCGAGTCGAGATCCTCGAGGAGGAACGCGGTGAACTCCTCCTCCGTCTCGCCGGCGGGCCGGTGGTAGGCGTTCGTGTTGCGGACGTGGATCACGTCCGGGACGAGCGGCTCGTAGGGCGTCCGCAGCGCGGCGATCCCGTTGATCGAGAGCGCGCCCATGGTCGTCCCGTGGTAGGCGACGCGGCGCGACACGGCCTTCCAGCGCCGCTCGCCGCGGGCCGCGTGGTACTGCCGGGCCAGCTTCCAGGCCGACTCGACCGCCTCGGACCCGCCGTTCACGAAGAAGGCGCGGTTCAGGTCGCCGGGCGCCAGCTTGGCCAGCTCGGCCGCGAGCTCGATCGCGCGCGGATGCGCGTAGCTCCAGTTGGTGTAGAAGGGCAGCTCGCGCAGCTGCGCGGCGGCCGCCTCTCCGACCTCGTCGCCGTACGAGTAGCCGATCTGCACCGCGAAGAGCCCCGCCAGCGCGTCGAGGTAGCGCTTCCCGTTCGAGTCCTCCAGGTAGCAGCCGTCCCCCCGCACGATCACGGGCACGTCGGCGTCCTTGAGACCGCCCATGCGGGTGAAGTGGAGCCAGAGGTGGTCGTGCGCCGCTTTCTGGAGCTCGGCAGCGGACATGGCAGTCGTGGGCGTGCTCATGCGGGTCCTTTCGTGCGGCTTCTCTGGACGAGGATGTTGATCACCATCAGCAAAAGCGCGGCGAGAAAGATCGCGCTTGCAATCACATTTACCTGAGGCGGCACCGAAACGCGCGCCGCGCCCCAGACGAACACGGGGAACGTGGACGTCGAGCCGGCGTTGAAGTACGTGATGACGAAGTCGTCGATCGAGAGCGCAAAGCCGAGGAGCGCAGCGCCCAGGATCGCCGGCGCGAGCAGCGGGAGCGTGACCTTCTGGAATGTCGTGAAACCGTTGGCGCCGAGATCCATCGCTGCCTCCTCGAGATGTACATCGAAATCGATGAGGCGCGCCTTTACCGTCACGACCACGTAGCTGATCACGAACATGATGTGCGCGATCACGATCGTCACGAATCCCAGCTGCGTTCCGAGGTTCAGGAACAGGGTGAGGAGCGAGGCGCCGAGCACGATCTCGGGCGTCGACATCGGCAGGAACACGAGGATGTTCGTCGCGCCGCGGCCGAGGAACCGATGCCGGACGATCGCCAGCGCGATCATCGTCCCGAGGACGGTCGCGATGATCGTCGAGATGAGGCCGATCTCGAGCGACTTGACGAGCGCGTTCTGGATGTTCGGAACGGCGTTCCAGTTCACCCAGTTGTCGATCGTGAAGCCTTCCCAGATGTAGTTGAAGCGCCCGCTCGGGTCGTTGAACGAGAACAGGATCACGACCGCGATCGGGAGCATCAGGTACGCGAACGCCAGTGCGGCGTAGACGGTGAGGGCGTGCCGCTTCACGAACGCGAGGACGCCGCCGCGATGCTGGACCGGCGGTGCCAGTGTGGGAGCCTCGGCGGCCATCAGCCGGTCAGCCTTTCCGTTCCGACGATCTTCGCGTAGACGAGCAGCGCGATGAGGATCGTCGCCATGAGGACGAAGGAGAGCGCCGCCGCGGACGGATAGTCGATCAGCTCGAGGAACTTCGACTGGATGACGTTCCCGATCATCGACTGCCTCGGTGTGCCGAGGAGCTGCGCGTTGATGAAGTCGCCGGCCGCCGGGATGAACGTGAGCAGCGTCCCGGCGATGATCCCGGGCGCCGAGAGCGGCAGGGTGACGCGCAGGAACGCCTTGACCGGATTCGCGTAGAGATCCTTGGCCGACTCGATGAGGCGCGGATCGACCTGCTCGAGCGAGACGTAGATCGGGAGCGCCATGAAGGGCAGGAAGTTGTAGGTGATCCCCGCGATCACGGCCACGGAGGTCGCGAGGACCCGTCCCTGTTCGCCGAGCAGGTGCAGGTTGTCGAGCAGGCGGACGAGCGGCCCCTCGTCCGCCAGGATGTTGAGCCACGCGAGCGTCCGCACGAGGTACGTGACGAAGAGCGGCGCCACGATGGCGAGGAGGAACAGGTTCTTCCACCGGCCCGCGCGGAACGCGATCCAGTAGACGAGCGGATACGCGATGAGGAGCGCGAGGATCGTCGCGATCCCCGCGTAGAGGAACGAGCGGATCAGCTGCTCGTGGTAGTTGCTGATCGCGTCCGAGAAGTTGCCGAACTCCCAGGTGAAGGTGTAGCCCCGCTCGAAGCTCCCGGACTGGAGGGATTGGAAGCCGAGGAATCCGAGCGGGACCAGGAAGAAGACTGCGAGCCACGCGAGCCCGGGGATGAGGAGCAGGTACGGCGTGAGCCGCCTTCGCGAGGTTCGTTTCATCGAATCAGGCTCCGAGCACCGTCTGCCACGCCTCGATGTAGTCCTCGTTGTTCAGCGCTTCCGAGTCGAACTGGCTGACCTGCGAGAGCATCTCGTCGGTCGGGAAGATCAGCGGGTTGTTGGCCGTGTCCGGATCGGTCTTCGCGAGCTCTTCCTTCGCGCCCGCGACCGGGGTCACGTAGTTCACGTAGGCGGCGATCTGCGCGGCGACGGCCGGGTCGTACACGTAGTTCATGTACGTGGAGGCCGTCGACGGGCTGCCGCCGGTCGGGATGAGCATGTTGTCCGTCCAGATCATCCCGCCGTCCGACGGGATCGCCCACTTGAGCTTGTCGTTCGAGGCGAGGAGCTGGACGACGTCGCCCGACCAGGCGACCGCGGCCGCGATGTCGCCCTGCGTGAGCGGCTGCGCGTAGTCGTTGCCGGTGAACTTGCGGATCTGGCCGTTGTCGACCGCGCTCTGGACCGTGTCGATCGCCTTGTTGTAGGTCTCGTCGGTGACCGCCGTCGGGTCGTCGCCGTTCGAGAGCATGACGAGCCCGACCGAGTCGGCGAGCTCCATCAGCATCGTGACCTTGCCCTTGAGCGCCGGGTCGGTCAGGAGCTGGTCGACCGACTCGACCGGCCCGGTGACGTCCTCGTTCCAGGCGATGCCGGTCATGCCGGACTGCCACGGAAGCGAGTACTTGCGGTCCGGGTCGAACGGCGGATGCTGCTGCGCCGTGATCAGGTTGGACATGTTCGGGATGAGGTCCGGGACGAGCGGAAGCGCCCAGCCGCGCTCGATCATGAGGCCCGGGAACCGCGAGTTGTCGGTGAGGACGATGATGTCGCGGTCGATCCCGCGGCCCTGCGACAGCGGCCCCTGGATCTTTCCGAAGTACTGGGCGTTGTCGTTGATCTCCTCGGTGTAGTCGACCTTGATCCCCGTGTCCGCCGTGAACGCGTCGAGCGTCGGGTACTTCTTGGTCGCCTCGTCGTAGTCGACGTAGAGCGGCCAGTTGGCGAAGCGCAGGTTGTCCCTGAGCTCGTCGGGCGTCGTGCTGCCCGTTGCGGGGCCTGCCTGATTCGTCGGCGTGCCTCCGCACGCGGCGATCAACGCCGGCACCGAAAGGAACGCCGCCCCTGCCGCTCCTCGCTGCATTAGTTCACGCCTGGTGATGCGCGAGGTCATGAGCTCTCCCCTCCTCCTTGATCGACAACGAATGTGCAGTCCACCGGCCAGGACACGGTCACCTGGGAGCCGACGGCCGGGATGAGCCCGCCCGCCTCCGTGTTCTGGTGGAAGACCGTGACGCCACCGGACGGCGTGTCCACGATCACCTGGGTCGCGACGCCGATGTAGGCGGTCTCGCGGACCGTGCCTGTGAGCTGGTTCCCGCCCGTGTCCCCGAGTCGCACCTTCTCGGGCCGGACGCCGACCGAGACCGATCCAGATGCGCCGTCCATCGGCACCTGGATGACCGTCCCGTCTACGAGCTTCAAGCGGCCCGGGCCCTCGACCGTGCCGGTGAGCAGGTTGCACGTCCCGAGGAAGCCGGCCACGAACGACGTCTGCGGCCGCTCGTAG
The DNA here is from genome assembly GCA_963705875.1 of uncultured Actinomycetes bacterium. Lineage (GTDB taxonomy): Bacteria > Actinomycetota > Thermoleophilia > Gaiellales > Gaiellaceae > CAVRUF01. The sequence continues at coordinate 1,866,618 of OY970117.1, forward strand.
AGCTCCGACGGGGTGCCGAGCTGCTCGATCTTCCCCGCCCGCATGACCGCGATCTGGTCGGCCATCGTCATCGCCTCTTCCTGGTCGTGCGTGACGTGGACGAACGTGATCCCGACCTCCGACTGGATGCCCTTCAGCTCCAGCTGCATCTGCTTTCGGAGCTTCAGGTCGAGGGCGCCGAGCGGCTCGTCGAGGAGCAGCACCTGCGGCCGGTTTACAAGCGCGCGAGCCAGGGCTACGCGTTGTTGCTGACCACCCGAGATCTGCTTCGGCTTCCGCTTGCCGAGCGCCCCGAGGTCGACGAGCTCGAGCGCGTCGTCGACCCGCTTCTTCAGCTCGTCGCCCTTCACGCCCTTGCGCTTCAGGCCGAACGCGATGTTGTCGCGGATCGTCAGGTGCGGGAAGAGCGCGTAGCTCTGGAAGACCGTGTTGACGTCGCGCTTGTAGGGCGGCAGGCCGGCGATGTCGGTGCCGCCGAGCATGATCCGTCCGGCCGTCGGCTCCTCGAACCCGCCGATCATGCGCAGGGTCGTGGTCTTGCCGCAGCCCGACGGGCCGAGCAGGGCGAAGAAGCTCCCGTGCTCGATCTCGAGCGAGATGTCGTCGACTGCGGGCGCGTCTTCGAACTGCTTCGTGACACGCTCGAGCTGAACGGATCCTGGTTCACTCACGAGGCGGCTCCTTCCGGTGCGGGTGCGTCGAGTGCGTCCGGCGCTGCGGTCTGGATCTTGCGCTTGAAGAACGCCGGCATGTGCGCGAACTGAATGAGCATGAGGATCACGCCGAGGATGAGGAACCCGATCGCGATCACGAGCGGCGGGCCGAGGCCGAACCAGGACTCGCCCGACTCGGAGTTGGCCGGGTTCGAGAGGTCGATGATCGACTTGACGAACGCCCAGGCCAGGATCGCGGCGCCGATGAGCGGTGCGAGCCCGATGAAGAGGAAGTTCTTCACGCTCTTGAAGAGCAGCTTGCGGAAGTAGACGACGCAGGCGATCGCCGTGAGACCGTAGTAGAAGGCGATCAGGAGGCCGAGCGTCAGGAGGCCGTCGAAGAGGATGTTCTCCGAGATGAGCGTGAGCCCGACGTACCAGGCGATCGAGAGGACGCCCATCCAGATCGTGGCCGTCGACGGGGTCAGGTAGCGCTGGTGGACCCGGCCGAAGTACTTGGGCGCGGCGCCCTTCGACGGACATCGAGAGCGCGGTGCGCGTGGTCGGCAGGATGGTCGTCTGCGTCGACGCCGCGGCCGAGGTGAGCACCGCGATGATGAGGAGCTTGTCGAGCGGCGAGCCGAACACGTCGCCCGCGAGCGCCCCGAGCACGTCGCTCTGGTGCTCCTCGTCCGTGAGGAACGCGGTGCCGTGGTAGGCGAGCGCGGCGATCGAGACGATCACGTAGATGAAGAGCAGGATGACCGTCGAGGCGATCGCGGCCTTGCCCGGCCCCTCGGTCGGATCCTGGCTCTCCTCGTTCACCGTGACGGTCGAGTCCCAGCCCCAGTAGATGAAGATCGCGAGGATCATCCCGGTGGCCAGCGCGCTCCAGGAGTCGATCGCGAACGGGTTGAGCCAGTCGAGCGACGGCGTCGCTTCGCCGGCGATGTCCATGGTGTAGACCTTGAACAGCGCGACCGCGGCGAAGAGGAGGAGCGTGACGAGCTCCGCGCCGAGCAGGTACCACTGCGTCTTGGCCGAGACCTCGATGCCGACGTAGCAGATGAGCGTCATCAGGACGATCCAGAGGACACCCACGACAAGACAGCGTTCGTGTTGGTCGCGGCCTCGTCGGCGCCGACGAGCAGGAACGAGTAGGACCCCGCGATCGCGGCCAGGTTCGACATCACGACGATGTCGGCGACGATGATCGCCCAGCCGGTGAGCCAGCCGGCCCACGGCCCGAGCGCCAGCGTCCCCCACGAGAACGACGTCCCGCAGTCCGGGTCGACGCGGTTCAAGTAGTAGTACGACGCCGCGGTGAAGAGCATCGGGACGAACGCCAGGAGCATGATCGCCGGGGACTGGAACCCCACCGCGAGGGCGACGAAGCCGAGCACGGCGGCGAGGCTGTAGCCGGGCGCGGTCGACGCGACGCCGATGACGACGCCGGAGACGAACCCGAGCGCGCCGGTCTTCAGGCCCTTCTCGCCGGGAGCGCCTTCCATCCGAACGGGAAATCCGGGTGCAGGTGCGTCAGTCGTGCTCAACGTTCCTCCTCACGCTGCGGGTCGGGGTTCATCGTGCTCCGCCTCCGGCGATCGCGCCGGCGCTCGAGCTGCTCAGCCGCTGCGCGAAGTAGACGGGAATCGCGGAGAGGAGCACCACGAGCAGTGCGACGACGTTCACGATCGGAAGCTGGTTCGGGCGGGACAGGTTCGTGAAGATCCAGATCGGAAGCGTCTCCTGGCCGACGCCGATCGTGAACGTGGTCACGACGATCTCGTCGAACGACAGCGCGAACGCGAGCAGCGCGCCGGCCATGAGCGCGGTGCGGATCGACGGCAGCGTGACGTAGCGGAAGGTCTGCCACGAGTCCGCGCCGAGATCCATGGACGCCTCCTCGAACGAACGGGACACGCGCCGCAGCCGGGCGATGGCGTTGTTGTAGATCACGACGATGCAGAACGTCGCATGTCCGACGACCACCGTGAAGAGCCCGAGGCTGAAACCGAGCGGGCCGAGCAGCTCGCGGAAGGTCGCGTTGAGCGCCATTCCGGTCACGATCCCCGGCAGGGCGATCGGGAGGATGACGAGGAACGAGATCGTCTCGCGCCCGAAGAACTTGTAGCGCTGCACGGCGAGCGAGGCGACGAGGCCGAGCACGACCGCGACCACAGTGGCGAGCAGCGCGACGATCACCGAGGTGAGCAGCGCCTCCCGCACGCCGGGGTTTCGAAACGCCTTGCCGAACCAGTCGAGCGTGAGACCCGGGATCGGCCACGTCTGGATGCGCCGCTCGTTGAACGCGTAGAGCGCGATCACGGCGAGCGGCAGGTAGAGGAACGCGAGCGTGGAGGCGCTCGCGATGCGCAGGCAGAACCGGGCTAGTGGGGTTTCCACCATCAGAGCGACTCGAAGGCGCCGAGGCGCTTCGCCACGGTCAGGTAGAGGATCATGATCAGCACCGGGACGGTCGCGAACGCCGCCGCGAGCGGCAGGTTCCCGACCTGCGACGTGTCGTAGATGACGTTCCCGATGAACTGGGTGCTCGAGACGAGCTTCGGGGCGATGAAGTCGCCGAGCGTCAGCGAGAACGTGAAGATGGAGCCCGCCACGAATGCCGGGAATGCGAGCGGGAGGATGACGCGGCGCAGCGTGCGCAGGCCGCCGGCGCCGAGATCGGCGGAGGCCTCTAGCAGCGAGTCCGGGATCCGTTCGAGCCCCGCGTAGACGGGCAGGATCATGAACGGCAGCCAGAGGTAGCTGAAGACCAGCCAGGTGGCGACGTTCCCGAATCCGGGGCCGCTGAGCCCGAGCGGCGAGAGCGCCCAGTTCAGGATTCCGTCCTCCTGGAGGATGACCCGCCAGGCGTAGACCTTCACGAGGTAGCTCGACCAGAGCGGCATGAGCACCGCGACGATGAGGAGGCCGCGCGTGCGCGGGGAGGCGACGCGGGCCATGTAGTACGCGATCGGGAACGCGAGGATCGCGTCGGTGAGCGTCACCGCGGCGGCGATGGCGATCGTGCGCAGCGTGATCGCGCGGTAGACGTCGTTCTCCACGAGAGAGCGGAAGTTCTGGAGGCCGTACTCGTGGATCACCTGCGACGTGAACGGGTCGAGCTGCCACAGCGCGGCCGCGAAGAGCACCGCAAGCGACCCGAGGTACGCGATAACGAGCCAACCGACCGGCGTGGCGAGCAGAAGCCCGAGCTGGAGCCGCGGCCGCCGGTACAGGTAGGTCGCGAAGCGCCGGCTGAGCGTCGGACGGGGCGGGACGGAAGGGTTGGCAGCGGTCATGGGCGGAGAGGGAGGGCCGGGCCGAAGCCCGGCCCTCCTGCGGAGCTATCCCTTGATCTCTGTCCAGGCGTTGACCCAGTCGGCATACGTCTTGCAGACCTCACCTCGATCGTCGCCGCAGTCGGCTTCAGGCGTCGTCCAGTACGCAACCTGGTCGAAGTACTCCTCGTCGTCTGCGTGGAACGTGTCGCAGTGATTCGCGTCTGCCGTCTCCTCGCACGCCTTCGCGTTCGAGGGCGCCTCACCGAACCACTCGGCGACGGCTGCGTTCGCCGTCGGCGAGATGATGTGGTCCATCCACATGTACATGCAGTTCGGGTTCTTGGCCTTCGACGAGACCATCCAGGTGTCCGACCAGCCGGTCGAGCCTTCCTTCGGCAGCGTCGTCGCGATCGGCACGTCGTCGGCCTCGAGCAGGTTCGCGATGACCTGCCACGTGGTTCCGAGCACGCTGTTGCCGCCGGAGAACGCGGACATCTGCTTCGTGTAGTCCGACCAGTACTCGCCGATGATCCCGTTCTGCTTCTTCAGCAGGTCGACGGCGGCGTTGAACTGGTCCTCGTCGAGCTCGTAGACGTTGTCGATCCCGAGGTCCGGCTCGGTCGCCTTCAGGTAGAGCGCGGCGTCCGCGATGTAGATCGGGCTGTCGTACGCCGTCACCTTGCCGGAGTAGGGCGAGCTCTCGTCCCAGACCGCGCCCCAGCTGTCGAGATCCTCGTCGACCTCCTCGGTGTTCCACATGAGCAGGTTCGCGCCGCGCCCGTGGGGAACGCCGTACATCTGGCCGTCGACGCTGTTGAACGGCTGGTCCTTGAGACCCTCGAACACGTCGGCGTAGTTCGGGATCAGGTCGGTGTTCACCGGGGAGACGTCGCCCGACCGGATGAGGCGGAGCGTCGCGTCGCCGGAGGCGGACACGCCGTCGTAGTCACCCGACTGCATGAGCGTCACCATCTCGTCGGAGGTGTTGCCGATCTTCACGTTGACCTGGCAGCCGGTGTCCGCTTCGAAGTCGCTGACCCAGTCGACTGCGGGATCGGTGGAGCCGTCCTCGACGTAGCCGGCCCAGGCGATCAGGTTGACCTCCCCTTCGCCCTCGCCGAGCGTCTCCATCATCGGCCCGCCCGGCAGGTCGCCGTCGCTGGCGTCGTCGCCGCCTCCACAGGCCGCGACCGTGGCGAGAAGCGCCATGAGCCCGACGACTGCGAGCAGCCGTCCCATCCGTCCGTACGTCATTCCTCCTCCTTCTTGGCTTCGCCCAATGCGAGCATGTGCTCGGCGCGCCACTCGAGCCGCACGTCCTTGCCGCGCGTCGTGAGGGCTTGCGCCGAGGTTGTCTCCAGGTTCTGGCACACCACGATCAGCGCGCCTCCTTGGTCGAGGTCGACGACGTACCGCGTCGCCGGCCCTGCGTAGACCACTTCTCTGATCGTTCCGTTCTCGACCTGCGCCTCGGGATCGGGCGCGTCGCCGGCCGCGAGGATCCGGATCTTCTCGGGACGGACGCTGAAGCGCTCCGACCCGCGTTCGAGCACGTTCGAGACGCCCACGAAGCTCGCCACGAACTCGTTCGCCGGATGCTCGTAGAGCTCGGCGGGGGGCCCGATCTGCTCGATCCGGCCGTGGTTGAAGACGGCGACGCGGTCGCTCATCGTGAGCGCCTCCTCCTGGTCGTGCGTCACGTAGACGAACGTGATGCCGACCTCCCGCTGGATGCGCTTCAGCTCGATCTGCATCTCCTGGCGGAGCTTCAGGTCGAGCGCGCCGAGCGGCTCGTCGAGGAGGAGCACCGCGGGCTCGTTCACGATCGCGCGCGCCAGGGCGACCCGCTGCCGCTGGCCGCCGGAAAGCTGCGACGGCTTGCGCGGGCCCAAACCGGGCAGGCGGACGATCCCGAGCGCCTCCTCGACCCTGGTTGCGCGCTCCTTGCGGCCGACGCGCTTGATCTTCAGCCCGTAGCCGACGTTCTCGGCGACGGTCATGTGCGGAAAGAGCGCGTAGTCCTGGAACACCGTGTTCACGTCGCGGTTGTACGGCGGCTCGTCGCTCACGTCCGCGCCCGCGAGGAGCACGCGCCCGGCGTCGGGCGTCTCGAAGCCGGCGATGAGCCGCAGCGTCGTCGTCTTCCCCGATCCGGACGGGCCGAGCATGGTGAAGAACTCGCCCCGCGGGATGTCGAGCGTCAGGTCGTCCACGGCGACGACGTCGCCGTACGTCTTGCGCACGCCCTCGAGCCGCACGTCCGCCTCGGCCGGCCGGCTCACCGCTTCCCGCTCCTCTTCTGGTGCCGCCGCCAGGAGCACGGTCAGTCGATTTTCGCCATGACGTGCTTGACGATCGTGTACTCCTCGACGGAGTACATGGACATGTACGACGCGGCGACGCTCATTTCGGCCTCCGTTCGCGTTTCTTGGGCTGGTCGTCCGCCTCCGCTCCGTCGGGCAGCGCGCCCCAGTCGTAAAGCTGCTTCCAGAGCTCCAGGTACATGAAGCTCTCCGTGGACACGACGGACTCGATCCCGCGGATGCGGTTGATGATCTCGAGCAGGTGGTGCCGGTCGGAGCAGACGAGCTCGACGAGGACGTCGTACTGCCCGGCCGCGACGACGACGTAGCTCGCCTCGCGCCAGGTCGCGACCTCGTCGGCGACCATCTCCACCGGCCCGTTCGTCCTGATCCCGATCATCGCCTGGGCGTCGAAGCCCAGCCCCAGCGGGATTCGTGACCCCGGTGACCTGGAGCACGTTGGCCTTGCAGAGACGGGCGTAGCGGTTGCGGATCGTCGCCTCGCTGACGCCGAGCTGGCCGGCGATCTTACGGAACGGCTCGCGGCCGTTCGCCTGGAGCGCCTCGATCAGCTGCCGGTCGAGCCGGTCGATCGAGGCGGGCCGGGTGACCGCACCGCGCGGAAAAACAGTGACGCTACGCGCCAAGGCCGTTCCTGTTTGCGAGTCTCGAAGCCACCAAAGCGACGAATTGGGGGCGCGAGCATACCACTGTGCTGCGCAAAAAGCACAGAATGCGACATTTCAGCTGCGCATTGCGTTATCGCCGTCCGAGGGGCATTCCGAGCATCCTCGGAACGGCCGCGACGGCCCTCGCGACGTAGGACGCGCGGCGTCCTTCCTCCTGCGCGTCCTCGACCGAGAGCATCGCCTTCCGGATGACGCCGCCTCCTACGCGTTTGAACGGCTCGGGCGGAAGCGAGGCCTTCGGAATGCGCACGAGCGGCGAGGTGCTCCACTCGTCCTCGCGGCGCAGCGCGAGCGAGGCGAGGATCTTGCCGCCCAGCCAGCTCGGCCCGACGCCGTGCCCGGAGTAGCCGACGCCGTAGTGGACGCGCGTCCCGTCGACGGTTCCGAAGAAGGGAAGCTGGTCGGCCGAGACGTCGATCGGGCCGCCCCACGCCCGCTCGACCTTGACGTCGGCCAGCCGGGGAAGCAGCCCGCGCAATCCGGCCTCGGCACGCGCCGCCGCCTCGTGGTCGTAGGCGAACCGGTCGTCGACGCGCCCGCCACGTCCGATCGGCCCGCCGCCCGAGCCCATGACGACGCGCCCGTCGGCGGTCGTGCGGAAGTAGTGGATGAACGTGCGCGCGTCGGTGATCGCCTCGCCGCCCGTCCAGCCGATCTCCTCGAGCAGCTCGGGGACCGGCTCGGTGAGGACGACGTAGCTGCCGAAGTTCGTGAGCTTGCGCGAGACCGGCTTCCATCCGGTCTCGGCCGCGTTCGTCGCGACGACGACCTCGTCGGCGGTGACGGTTCCGCCCGGCGTCACGATCGTGCTCGGCGTGCCGGCGCTCAGCTTGGTCGCGCGCGTGCGCTCGTGGATCCGGATCCCGCGCTCGAGCGCTACGCGCCTGAGCGTCCGCGCAAGGCGCGCGGGCTGAACGGTGGCCCCGTCGCGGAAGTAGACGCCGCGGCGGAAGCGAGGCGAGTTGCACTGGGCGGCGATCTGCTCCGAGTCGAGGGCGACGGCCTCCTCGGGAACGCCGAGCTCGGCCGCCGTCCGGATCGAGTGCTCGACCGCAGCGTCCTGCTCCGGGCAGGTCGAGACCTTGAGATAGCCGCCGACGCGGAACCACACGTCGGAGTCGCACGTGTCGCAGAACGCGCGCACCGAAGGGATGACCTGGTCCGACTGGCGCGCGACCGTGAGCGCGTCCTCGTCTCCGAGCGACGCGCGAAGACGGTGGAGGTGCGTCCAGTAGCCGTGGAGGAACCCGCCGTTGCGCCCGCTCGGGCCCCAGCCGCAGATCTCCGATTCGAGCACGACGACCTCGGCCGAGGGGTCGAGATCCTTGACCGCCAGTGCGGTCCAGAGCCCGGTGTAGCCGCCGCCGATGATCGCGACGTCCGCGTGCTCCTCTCCTTCGAGCGCGGGCGCCTCGGGCGCGTCGGTCTCGGCGGCGAGGGCCTCGTCGAGCCACCAGGGCGGAAGCGAAGGAGCGACGCTCGGCTCGGGCATGCGCCGATCGTACGCGCGTGGCTTAGGATCGCGGCGCGATGCCGAGCACCGTCTGCCTGACGTTCGACTTCGACGCGCTGTCGGTGTGGCTCGCGTACGACCGCGTGACGCCGGCGATGCTCGGCCGCGGCGAGTTCGGCGCGCGGGTCGGCGTGCCGCGCGTCCTCGACCTGCTCGAGCTCGCACGGTCTCGACGCGACGTTCTTCGTCCCCGGGCACACGGTCGAGTCGTATCCGGCGGAGACGGCGACGATCCTCGAGGCGGGCCACGAGATCGCGCACCACTCGTATGCGCACATCGATCCGAGCGGCCAGAGCCCGCGACGAGGAGGCCGCCGACATGGACCGCGCGTTCGCGGCGCTGGCGGCGATCGGCGTGACGCCGCTCGGGTTCCGCTCGCCGTCGGCCGACCTGTCGGACGCGACCCACGAGCTCGTCGAGGAGCACGGGTTCCTCTACGACTCGAGCCTCATGACGGACGACTACCGCCCGTTTCGCCCGCGGATCGGCGACCGTGTGAGCCGCGAGGAGCCGCTCGTGCGCGGCCGCGACGCCGGGTTCTGGGAGCTGCCGCTGAGCTTCGAGCTCGACGACTGGGTGCACTTCCAGTTCAACTTCGACCCGTACCGCAAGGGCGGCGCCCCGCCGCGGCACGTGCGCGAGATCTGGGAGGCGGAGTTCGACTGGATGCACGCGAACGTCGACGACGGCGTGCTCGTCGTCACCATGCACCCGCAGGTGATCGGCCGCGGCTCGCGGATCGCGATGCTGGACGAGTTCATCCGCCACTGCGGCGACGCGGGCGCGGAGTTCAAGAGCATGGCCGACGTGGCGAAGTCCCTGGGCCCGGCAGGCCTGAGCCGCTTCCCAGCGCGACCGCCGCGGGAGAATCGGCACACATTCGACACACACACGTGCGCCCCGCAACGCTAGGTTTCAAGCGGGAATGCGGGTGGCTCCAAAACAGGGGCCACAACCCCTCCCAAGGGTGGGGTCCGGTCCTTGGCGGCTCGGAACCCGAAGGGAAGGAAGCTGGCTACAGTCCGGGCATGCCGCTCGGTGAGCCCATCGACGCCGGCGTGGACATCGGCCACGTCCACCTCAAGGTCGCCGACATCGACCGCGCGCTCGCGTTCTGGCGCGACGTGCTCGGGTTCGAGGAGACGGTGCGCTACGGCGACCAGGCGGTCTTCCTGAGCGCCGGCGGCTACCACCACCACCTCGGGCTCAACACCTGGGAGAGCAAGGGCGGATCGCCGCCGGCGCCCGGGACGACCGGGCTCTTCCACGCGGCCATCCGCTACCCCACCCGCGAGGCGCTCGCCGACGCGCTGCGACGGCTGCTCGACGCCGGGATCCGCCTCGACGGCGCGACCGACCACGGCGTCAGCGAGGCGCTCTACCTCCGCGACCCGGACGGGAACGGCGTCGAGCTCTACTGGGATCGCCCGCGCGAGGACTGGCCCGAGCCCGCCGACGGCGGCGACGGGATCGTCATGTACACGCGCCCCCTCGACGTGCAGAGCCTGCTCGCCCTCGCGGGCTAGAGCGTGCGCTCGGGCAGCGGCTCGGTCGCCGGCCCGTTGATGACCGTGCCGTCGATCGCGTAGGCCGAGCCGTGGCAGTGGCACTCCCAGAGCTGGTCGTCGGCCTCCCAGTGGACGATGCAGCCGAGGTGCGTGCAGACCGCGGACAGGACGTGGAGGTTGCCCTCGGCGTCCCGGGCGATCGCGAGCGAGTCGTCGCCCTGCTCGATCACGACGCCCTCGCCGGGGCTGACCTCGGACATCTCGTCGGCGCCGGCGCCGGACCCGAGCGGCGTGCCCGGATCGGCGAGCGCCTTCGGGTCGACCTGCTCGCGTGAGCGGATCAGCTCCTCGATCGCCTCGCCGACGCCCGGCGAGTTGTAGCCCGCCCCGGCGAGAAGACGGCCGTCCTTCACCCAGAACGCGACGAAGCTCTGCTCGTCGCCGCGAATTACCACCTCGTCCCACTCGCGCGCGAAGCCCCAGTACTCGAGCGACACGTCGAACTGGTCGGAGAAGAAGTACGGGAGCGTGTCGTAGGAGTCCTCGCTTCCGAGCATGCTCTTCGCCGCGAACGGGCCGTGGTCGTTCGCGACCGCCCAGTGCTCGACGCGGATCCGCTCGCCGAAGAACGCGTGCTCGACCGCCGCGACGTCGCCCGCGGCCCAGATGTTCTCGTCCGACGTGCGGAAGCGCGAGTCGACGTCGATTCCGTTCGACAGCGCGAGACCGGCCTGCTCGGCCAGCTCGACCCGCGGCGCGACGCCGATTCCCACGACGACCGCGTCGGCGTCCAGCGAGCGGCCGTCGGCGAGGCGGACGCGTTCGACCGATCCGCTCCCCTCGAGCGCGGCGATGCCGGCGCCCGTGTAGAGCTCGACGCCGTTCGCCTCATGGAGCCGTCCGAAGATCCCGCCCATCTCGGTGCCGAGCACGCGCTCGAGCGGCACGTCCTCGGGGAAGACCATGGCGACCTCGCACCCGCCCGAGCGCGCGGTCGCGGCCACCTCGGCGCCGATCCAGCCGCCGCCGATGACGACGAAGCGAGCACCCTGCTCGATCCGCTCGCGGATCGCGTCCGAGTCGCCGACGCGCCGCAGGAGCAGCACGTTCTCGAGCTCCGCGCCCGGCACCGGCAGCGCGCGCGGCAGCGCGCCGGTCGTGAGGAGCAGCCGGTCGTAGCCGATCCGCTCGCCGCTTTCGAGCTCGACCTCGGAGGCGCCACGGTCGACCGCGGTCACGACCGTCGACGTGCGCAGCTCGATGTCGTGCTTCTCGTAGAAGTCGTCGTCGAGCACCGGGGACGGGCGATCCTTCTTCCCCGCGAGGTACGCCTTCGAGAGCGACGGCCGCGAGTACGGCTTCTCGGGCTCCTCGCCCAGGAGGACGACCCGGCCGTCGAACCCCTCGTCTCGCAGCGCGCCCGCCGCGCGTCCACCAGCGAGACTCGCGCCGACGATCACGAACGTGCGGGGGTTGGCCATGCAGCCGCGAGCGTACCCGCTGGCGCCCGATTAGACTCGCCGGATGGACGTGCTGGTCGTCGGATCCGGAGGACGCGAGCACGCGCTCGTCTGGAAGCTCGCCTCCTCGCCCGAGGTCGGCGAGCTGCACGCCGCGCCCGGCAACCCGGGCATCGCCGGGCTCGCGACGTGCCATCCGCTGCGGCCCGAGGACGGGGACAGCCTCCTCTCGTTCTGCCGCTCGCGCGAGATCGACCTCGTCGTCGTCGGGCCCGAGGCGCCGCTCGTCGCCGGTGTCGCGGACGTGCTGCGCCACGGCGGCGTCCGCGTGCTCGGCCCGGGCGCGCAGGCCGCGCGCATCGAGGGCTCCAAGGCATTCGCCAAGGAGGTCATGCGCGCGGCGGGCGTTCCGACCGCGGCGGCGCTCGACCTCCCGCAGGCACCGTGCGTCATCAAGGCGGACGGGCTCGCGGCCGGCAAGGGCGTCTTCGTCTGCCGCACGCAGGCCGAGGCCGAGGAGGCGTTCGAGAAGGCCCGCGCGTTCGGCGGCAGCGTCGTCGTCGAGGAACTGCTCGAGGGCGAGGAGCTCTCGGTGTTCGCGCTCACCGACGGCGTCGAGGCGGTCGCGCTGCCGTCGGCGCGCGACGCGAAGCGGCTGCTCGACGGGGACGAGGGCCCGAACACCGGCGGCATGGGCGCGTACTCGCCCGTCCCGGGCTTCGGCGCCGACGAGACGGCCGACCTCGTCGAACGGATTCACAAGCCGGTGCTCGCCGAGCTGGCCAAGCGCGGCACGCCGTTCGTCGGGCTCCTCTACGCGGGCGTGATGCTTACCGAGGACGGCCCGCGCGTGCTCGAGTTCAACTGCCGCTTCGGCGATCCCGAGACGCAGGCCGTATTGCCCGTGATCGGCGACGATCTGCTCGAGGCGTTCACGCGCGCCGCGGACGGTGACCTCGCCGGGGTCGAGCTGAGCGAGCCCGAACGCGCGGCGGTGACGGTCGTCGTCGCCTCGCCCGGCTATCCGGACGCGCCCGCGACCGGCGCTCCGATCGGCGGGCTCGACGACGCCGAGGACGCCGGCGCCCTCGTCTTCCAGGCGGGTACCGCGCTGCGCGACGGCGAGCTCGTCTCCGCCGGCGGGCGCGTGCTCGGGATCACCGGTGTCGGAGAGACGCTCGCGGATGCGCGCGGGCGCGCCTACGACGCCGCCGCCTCGATCCGACTCGAAGGCGCCCAGTACAGGAGCGACATCGCGGAGGCCGCGATCCATGTCACGAGCTGAAACCGACCTGACCCCACCGACCGAGGAGGCACCGAGTCCGTTGTCCGTCATCGACGATTTCGAGCAGGGCCCGCTGGTTGCGATCATGATCGGCTCCGAATCCGACCGCGAGCGCATGCAGGGCGCGATCGACGAGCTCAACGAGCGCGGGATCTCGAACGAGCTGCAGGTGCTCTCGGCCCACCGCAACCCGCGCGAGGTCGCCGAGTACGCCTCGACCGCCGCGATGCGCGGGACGCGCGTGATCATCGCGGCCGCGGGGATGTCGGCGGCGCTACCGGGCGCGGTCGCCGCGAACACCGATCTGCCCGTGATCGGCGTCCCGCTGACGAGCTCGAAGACGGCGGCCGGAGGGCTCGACGCGATCCTCGCGATCGTGCAGATGCCGCCCGGCGTTCCGGTCGCCTGCGTGTCGCTCGACGGCGCGAAGAACGCGGCCATCCTGGCGGCGAAGATCCTCGGCCAGGGCGGCGGATATCCCGAGTCGCCGAAGCGGCCCCAGCTGGAGAAGTAGCCCGACCGCACTCCGTTGTACGCTCGCGGAATCCGTGACGTCCGCTTCCCCTGGCGAAACGGCCGGCGCCTCGAACGGGCGGCATCTCGGCGATCGTGTCGCTCGTCTGCGGCGACTATGGCCGCTGCTCTCGCGCTCTCGAGGTTCTCCGATCATCGGGCCGATCGTCGCGATCGTCCTCGGCAAGACCGCCCGGTAGGAGATGGCCCGCGACCCGAATCTCGACGGCGAGGGCCTGGCGACCGCCGGAATCGTGCTCGGTTGGATCGGGGTCGCCCGTCGTGGTCGGACCTGCTCTTCTTCGGTTCGTTGCGTGCGGCACGGGCGCCGGTGGTGGTGGCGAGGTGATCGTTCCGTGATCTCACTAGAATCGCTCACGTGATTTCTCGCTACTCCCGTCCGGCCATGCAGGCGATCTGGTCGGACGAGGGCAAGCTCGCGCGCTGGCTCGACGTCGAGCTGGCGGCGCTCGACGGCTGGGTCGAGGTCGGCGCCATCCCCGCGGAGGACGTCGCCGAGATCCGTGCGAATGCGGTGCCGCCGACGGCCGAGCGCGTGCGCGAGATCGAGGAGAAGACGCAGCACGACCTCGCCGCGTTCGTGGACGCGACCGCGGAAGGGCTCGGGCCCGCGGGGCGCTGGCTCCACTACGGGCTCACCTCCTCCGACGTGCTCGATACCGCACTGGCCCTGCAGGTGCGCGATGCCGGGGCGCTCATCCTCGACGGCATCGACCGCTCGCTCGCCGCGGTGATCCGCCGGGCCGAGGAGCATCGCGTCGACCGTTTGCGTCGGGCGGACACACGGCGTGCACGCGGAGGCGACGACGTTCGGCGCGAAGCTCGCCGGCTGGGCGTTCGAGCTGGCGCGCGACCGGGTGCGGCTCGAGCGCGCGCTCGAAGGGATGCGCGTCGGCAAGATCGCGGGCGCGGTGGGGACGTACGGCGGCGGCGATCCCGAGATGGAGCGCGTCGCCTGCGAGCGGCTGGGGCTCGAGGTCGAGCCGGTCGCGACGCAGGTCGTTCCGCGCGACCGGCATGCGGAGCTGCTCTCCGCACTGGCGGTGACCGCGGCCTCGCTCGAGCGCTTCGCGACGGAGATCCGCCACCTCGCCCGCACCGAGGTGCGCGAGGTTCAGGAGCCGTTCCGCTCCGGGCAGAAGGGCTCCTCGGCGATGCCGCACAAGCGCAACCCGATCGTCGCCGAGCGGCTCTGCGGCATGGCGCGCATCGTGCGCGCGGCCTCGCTCGTCGGGCTCGAGAACGTGGCGCTCTGGCACGAGCGCGACATCTCCCATTCGAGCGCCGAGCGGGTCGTCGTGCCGGATGCGTTCCTGGCGCTCGACTACATGCTCGACCGGTTCGCCTGGCTCGCCGACGGGCTGGTCGTGAACGCCGAGCGGATGCAGCGCAACCTCGACGCGTCGCACGGGCTCGTGTTCAGCCAGCGCGTGCTGCTCGCGCTCGTCTCGTCGGGGCTCACGCGCGACGAGGCGTACCGGCTCGTGCAGCGCAACGCGCTCCAGGCCTGGGACGAGGAGCTCGATTTCCGCACGCTCGTCGAGGCCGACCCGGAGATCTCGGAGCGACTCGGCCCGGAGGGAATCGCCGCGGCGTTCGACCTCACGGACGCGCTGCGGCACATCGATGTCCTGTTCGAGCGCCTGGCGGCGCTCACGACCGAAAGGGAGAAGGCGATTGTCTGAGACCGGCACCCACGTAGCGAGCGGCAAGGTCCGCGAGATCTTCGAGCTGGACGCCGAGCGGCTCCTGCTCGTTGCCAGCGACCGAATCTCGACGTTCGACGTCGTCCTCCCGACCGAGATTCCGGACAAGGGCCGGGTGCTCACCGGGCTCTCGGCGTTCTGGTTCCAGAGGACGGAGCACATCGTCCCGAACCACGTGCTGGCGCTCCGCGACGACGGCCGTTCGACCGAGGTGCGGAAGCTGCGGATGCTCCCGATCGAGTGCGTCGTGCGCGGGTACATCACGGGCTCCGGCTGGAAGGACTACCTCGCAACGGGCGCGACTTCGGGGCACCGGCTTCCCGAGGGGCTGCAGGAGTCGGAGAAGCTGCCCGAGCCGATCTTCACGCCCGCGACCAAGGCGCAGGAAGGCCACGACGAGAACATCGGCCGCGAGGAGGCAGCGGTCATGGTCGGCGCCGAGCTGCTCACCGAGGTGGAGCGCGTCGCGCTCGAGCTCTACCGCTTCGGCTCCGAGCACGCCGCCGAGCGCGGGATCATCCTCGCGGACACGAAGTTCGAGTTCGGCCTCGACGACGACAACCGGCTGGTGATCGGGGACGAGGCGCTCACGCCGGACTCGTCGCGGTTTTGGCCGGCGGACGACTACGAGCCGGGTCGCGGACAGGCCTCCTTCGACAAGCAGTTCGTGCGCGACTACTGCGAGACGCTCGGCTGGGACAAGACGGCGCCCGGGCCCGAGCTTCCGGAGAACGTCGTCGCCGGCACGCGGGCGCGCTACGTCGAGGCGTTCGAGCGCCTGACCGAGCTCTCGTTCGACGCGTACCTCGCCGACCCGAACGGGACGCTCGCGTGAAGGCGACGGTTCTCGTCCGGCCCAAGGCAGGGATCCTCGATCCGCAGGGCGAGGCGGTGGTCACGTCGCTCCGCCATCTCGGGTTCGACGTGGACGAGGCGCGGGTCGGCCGAGTGATCGACCTCGAGCTTCCCGAGGGCGCTGAGGACGAGACCCGCGCCGCCCTCGAGCGGATGTGCGAGCAGCTCCTCGTGAACGCGCTGATCGAGAGCTACGAGATCTCCGTCGGGAACGGCGCCGCATGAGCGAGCTTCGCCCGCGGATCGGCGTCATCGTCTTCCCCGGCTCGAACGACGACCGCGACGCGGCCTGGGCTCTCGCGGCGCTCGGCGCGGACTCGGAGCTCGTCTGGCACGGCGACGACGACCTCCCGGAGCTGGACGCGGTCGTCCTCCCCGGCGGGTTCTCGTACGGCGACTACCTGCGCGCCGGCGCGATGGCGCGGTTCTCGCCCGCGATGCGCGCCGTCGCCGAGTTCGCCGCCGAGGGCGGACCGGTGCTCGGGATCTGCAACGGGTTCCAGATCCTGTGCGAGGCCGGCCTTCTGCCAGGCGTCCTCCGTCCCAACGCGTCTCTGAGCTTCGTCTGCCGTGACGTCCCCGTCCGGGTCGAGCAGCTCGAGACACCGTTCACGTCGCGCTGCACGGAAGGCCAGCTCCTCACGATTCCGGTGAAGCACGGCGACGGCTGCTGGTTCGCTCCGCCCGAGCTTCTCGCCGAGCTCGAGTCGAACGGCCAGATCGTCCTGCGCTACGAGCCGGACTCGAACCCGAACGGCGCGCTCGCCGACGTCGCCGGCGTCCTCAACGCCGAGCGGAACGTCATGGGCCTCATGCCCCACCCGGAGCACGCGGTCGATCCGCTGCTCGGCTCCGGCGACGGCGCGTTCATCCTGGCGTCGCTCGTCGACGCGGCGCGCACCCGCATGCTCGCCGCGGCCTAGGTTTTTCGGCTTCCGCTCAACGCAGCTTCAAGCGACCACCTCCACGCTTTCCCACCGCCGGGATCCCGAGCGCCTCGGCCAGCTCGGTGTGGTCGCGAAGTTCCGCGAGCAAGCGCGTCACGTCCTCCTCCCGCAGGGTCACCGGGCCGCGCCGCGCGACTCCGTCGGTCGTGTACGCGAAGCGGACGTACCGCTCGCCGTCAGCGCCCACCAGCAGCTGCACGACCGAGGTGAACTCCTTGTCGCCGGACGACTGCGGGAGGTCGATCTGCTCGACGACCGTCGTCTCGCCCCATGCCGTTGTCGCCTTCGCAGTCATACGTCCAGGGTAGGGAGAGAAAACGCACGAAACGCGCACCAAATGCGCCAAGACACACACGAAAGTGCAACGAAATGCGACAGTTGTCCCGTGGCCGACGAGAAGCATCCTGGACACGATCGGATCGACGCCGCTCGATCCGCCTCGAGCGCCTCGCGCCCGCGAACGGCGCGGAGCTCTGGATCAAGCTCGAGTACCTCAATCCGACCGGCTCGATGAAGGACCGGATGGCGCTCGCCATGATCGAGGGCGCCGAGCGCGACGGACTCCTCCAGCCCGGAACGACCGTGATCGAGTACACGGGCGGCAGCACCGGCCCTGCGCTCGCGCTCGTCTGCGCGGCCAAGGGCTACCCGGCCCGGATCGTCATCTCGGACTGCTTCAGCGACGAGCGGATCCAGCTCATGCGGGCGCTCGGCGCCGAGCTCGACGTGATCCCGGCCGTCGAGGGCAAGGGCCGCCCGACCGCGCAGGACATCGGGAACATGGTCGAGCGCGCCGCCGAACTGGCCCGCGAGCCGGGCACGTACGCGACCGACCAGTTCCGCAACCCGTACATCGTCCCCGGCCACAGGGCGATGCTCGGCCGCGAGATCTGGGAGGACACGCAGGGCCGCGTCACCGGGTTCTGCCACGGGATCGGCACCGGAAGCTCGCTGATCGGCGTCTCGCAGGCGCTGAAGGAACGCAACCCGGACGCCTACGTGGTCGCGCTCGAGCCGGCCGGCTCGCCCGGGATCTCCGGCGGCCCGAAGGGCTCGTTCGCGATGCAGGGTTGGACGGGCGGCGTCCCGCCGCACTGGGATCCGGCCGCCGCCGACGAGGTCTGGACGATCGAGGACGACGAGGCGATCGAGATGACGCTGCGGCTCGCGCAGGAGGAGGGCGTCTTCGCCGGCGTCTCGACCGGCGCGAACGTCGTGGGCGCGCACCGGCTCGCGGAGCAGTTCGGCCCGGGCGCGACGATCGTCACGCTCGCGGTCGACTCCGGCTTCAAGTACATGACCGGCGTCCCGTACGCCGATCTCTAGGCAGGCGGTCAGCGCAGCGACTCGGCCACCTCGACGAGCTCGCGCCGGTCGAGATCGCCGGACACCGTGACGATCAGGTCGTTCGTCTTCGCCCAGACGTGCGGAACGGCGTGCGGGTCGATCAGCAGAGCCGCACGGACGCCGTCGAGCGCGCCTCCGCGTAGCGTGACCGCTTCCGGGCGGTCGAAGAAGCCCTCGCCCGAGGCCAGCGGATCCGACCAGACCGACAGCGGATCGCGAGGGCGGGCGTCGCGCAGCCGGGTCGTGACGAGGAACTGGTCGAGCCCGCGCCGGTACGAGAGCGAGACGACCTTCTGCGACGGCGGGTTCATCGCCTCGACGCCGGTCGGCGAGCCCTCCTCTGCCACGACGACCTCGGCGAGCTCATACCCCTCCGGGACGCTCTGCGGGACGAGCGGCTCGTAGCCCACGCGACCTGAGACTTCGTCGAGGCCGACGCGCTCGTAGCCGTCGTCGCTTCGGAACACCTCCGCCCCGGCCGGGAACCGGAACGAGAACGTCGAGTCGGGGATCGCACGGTCGACCTCGAGCTTCTTGAGCTGGAGGTCGCTGATGAGCTTGCCGTCCTGGCGCTCCGTCACCCGGACGGGGACACCGGTCTGCTGGTCGACGACCACGTCCAGGTGGTCGGCCGACACGAGGTCCAGCTTGTTCGGCTCGACGTCCACCTGGAGCCTCCAGGCCGGACGTCCTTCGTAGGTCGTCTCGACGACTCGCGGGTCGTCGGCGGCGAGGAGCGCCCGTACCGTCGAGCCGAGCCGGCGCGGCAGGAGCCACTGCTGCGGAGACGCGTCCGGCAGACCTGCGGCGAGTCCGCGCCGCTCCGAGGCGATGACGAACCCGCCCTGCTCCACGGCGTACGTGCGCTCGACGTTGCGCGACGCGTCGTACGCGCGGTCCTCGCGGCGGTTCAGGCCGTGGAGGCGGAAGTCACCGTCCGCGGTGAGGGCGAAGGTCGCGCGCAAGGTCCGGCGCCGGCCCTCCGGGTCGAGCTCGACGCTCACGAGCCGGC
Organism: uncultured Actinomycetes bacterium; assembly: GCA_963705875.1. Lineage (GTDB taxonomy): Bacteria > Actinomycetota > Thermoleophilia > Gaiellales > Gaiellaceae > CAVRUF01. Next base: position 1,885,718 of record OY970117.1, read on the forward strand.
CGCTCAGGCTCGTCGCCTGCGCGAGCGCCGCCTGGACGCGCGCCGTGACCTGCGCGGCCGAGGCGCGTTCGACCGCGACGCCGGGACGCCGGTCGTCGCCGAGCCGCGGCACGCCGATCGCCGCGACGATCACCATCGCGACCGCGGCGACCGCCACGCCCCAGCGAACCCGGCCGGGGAACAGCCGCCGGTTCGAGCGCGTCCGGGTCCGCCCGGCTCGCTCCTGGGCCAGCCTGCGCTCGAGGTCGCCCTGGAACTCGTCGCCGTGCTCCGGGACGTCGAGTGCGCGGAGCGCCGCGCCCAGCTCGGTGTCGCGCTCACGGGTCACGCCGCGTCCATCCCCTCGTCCTGTTCGGCCAGCGCCGCGCGGAGCGTCGCCCGGGCACGGTTCAGCCTCGACGCAACCGTTCCGGGCGGGACGTCGAGGACCCGCGCCGCGTCCGCGTAGTCGAACCCCTGGGCGTCCACGAGCAAGACCGCGGCCCGCTCCTGCGGAGGCAGCGACGCGAGTGCGGCTCCGAGCGCGCTGCGCTCCCCGATCGCGTCGTGCGGATCGGCGTTCGGCGCCTCCAGCGCGAGCTCGTCCTCGGAATGGAGCGGCGACACCTTCTGCGCCCGCCGCAGCTCGTCCATGCAGGCGTTGTAGACGATGCGATAGAGCCAGGTGCCGAGGCGCGACCCGCCTCTGAAGCCGGGCAGCGCGCGATACGCCTTGACGTAGCTCTCCTGGAGCACGTCGTCCATCAGATGCCGGTCTCCCAGCAGGCGAAACGCGAGGGCGCGCAGATCGCGGTCGTAGCGGTCGACGATCTGGGCGAACGCGTCCGGGTCGCCTCGGCGCGCACGGGCGATGACGGCGCGGCCGATATCGGCGGCGCCTTCCGGCTGAGCAAAACCCTGGTCATGCGGGCTCACCCGGTCGCGGCCTCAATAGACCCACACGCTCGAGCCGGTCGGCGTGCGGCGGTAGATGTCGGACGCGAACGGTGGAGGCACGCGGACGCAGCCGTGACTGGCGGGATAGCCGGGGATCGTCCCGGCGTGCAGGGCGTATCCACGAAAGAAGTAACTGACCCAGGGAAGCGGAACGGCGTACTGGTACGACCATCCTTGCACCTGCTTCCGATAGACGCGGAAGGTGCCGCGCGGCGTCTCGAAGCCGCGCTTTCCCGTCGACACGGCGTACGCGGCCTTGACCCTGCCGCCGCGGACGACCAGGAGGAGCTGCCGGGCACGGTCGACCTCGACGTGGTTCCCGGGCCGGCGGGCGACGAGCGGGCGAGGCTTGCGAAGGGCCGCGAGGGTCCGCGGGCCCACGATGCCGTCCCGCGCGAGCCCCTGCGCCCGCTGGAACGCGAGCACGCCGTATCGCATCTTGATCCCGAAGCAGGCGGCGGCGGAGCCGGTCGGGTAGTGGGCCGCGGCGAGCATCCGCTGGACCGTCGCGACGCCGGGAGCCGCAGGACCCGACCTTGTAGGCCGCCGCGCCGGTTGCCGGAAGTGCGCCGGCAAGCCCGGCGATGGCGATGAGGAGTACCAGGCTGCGAAGGGCACGAGATGCGTTCATGCCCGTAAGACGGACACGGGCGCGGATTTCTTCGCGGAGCTCAGAACCAGTGCAGCGAGGGAACTCCGTCGCGGCCGTCGATGCACTGCATTGCGTAGACCGCAGCACCGAGATCGCCGGTCCAGAGCGAATGGCGGCCCCGGCCATGCAATTCCCGGCCCGCCTCGACCTGAGCGAGGGCGTGCATGGCGAACCGCCGGGCGCGCTCGAGCCACAGGGCGTCGCCGAAGCGGCGGTACAAGGCGAGGAACGCGCAGCCGTTGCCGGCCGTGCCGTGGCAGAGCCCGGCGCCCTTCGCCAGCGGCCCCGCCTGCCATGTGAGCTCGCCGCCCGCGCGGAGGAGCTCGTCGAACTCCTCGTCGTCGGCCGCGATCCCCGCGAGCGACGTCACCATCCCGGGCGCGCCGTGGCACCACTGCACGCGGATCACGCCGCGGTGCTCCAGCGGACTGCCCACGACCGGCGTCCAGTTGGCCAGGCCGTTCTCGCGCGAGGCCAGGGCGGTCGCGGTGGCGACCGCGCGCCGCTCCAGCTCGGTCCGCCGCTCGGCGCCGAGCAGATCCGCCGTCGAGCGAGAGCGCGAGCACGTTGCCGGCGAACCCATGCCCCGGCCCGACGTACTGCACCACGGCGCCGTAGAGCCGCTGCGTCCAGAGCCCTTCGGGCTCCCAGCGCGACCACAGCTCGTCGGCGCTCGCGAGCCACGCGTCCGCCCAGCGTTCCTCGCCGGTCGCCGCCAGCATCGCCTGCGCCGCGAGCATCGTCCCGGGAGAGCCGAACAGGAGCTCGTTCGTCTCGTTCCCGGCGTTCGCGCGCACCGCTTGCTCCAGCCGATCGGCCGTCTCCGGCGAGGGCGCAAGCTGGTACGCGGCGAGCAGGATCCCGGCCTCGCCCACGAGGAACCCGGGAACCAGGCCCGGCCAGTCGGGCTCGGCCAGGTAGCGCTCGTACAGCCGCGCGGCCGTCTCGGTCAGGTCGTGCCCGAGCCGGTGCAGCGCCCAGACGATTCCCGCCGCGCCGAGGTAGATCCCGCAGCGCACGACGGTGCCGTCGTCGTCGTCGGGATGCACGGGCCAGAAGCCGTCCGCCTGCTGGGCACCGAGCGTGTCCGCCGCGATCGCCGCCACCGCCTCGCGGACGCGGTCCTCGTCCCACGGATCGTCGACGAGCGGCTCGTGCTGCTCGGGCGTGAAGAGCACCCGGGAAGCGTACGACGCGGGCGCAGACCGAGGGGGCGGCCGGTCGGCCGCCCCCTCCATCCTGCGATGCGGTTTACGGAACGAACGTGCCCTGCGAGCCTGCCGGAGCCGGAATGTGGAAGCGACCGGGAACCTTCTTCCCCGGCACTCCGTTCACGGTTTCGGTCGAGTACGCGTACGTGAGCACCGCGAACCCGATCAGGTCGGCATTGACCCTGAGAGCGTGGTTCGAGTTGTTGGCGAACGTGTCGCACTCCTCGTGGTAGCACGGGTCGAACTGCTCACCCGTGGTCCCGCCCCAGATCGACTGCTGCTCGGCAGTCTTGGGAACCTCCGCGCCGGTGAAGAGCCCGCCGGCGGGGATGTCGTTGAGGATGAACGCCTGGTAGTCGCTGCGTCCGTCGAACGCGGCGTCGTCGTACGGCTCGTGCTTCTTCGTGTAGAACGACTCGAAGAGATCTTCGATCTGCACCGAGCCCGCCGGAACGGCGACCGGTGCGACGAAGCTCGACTGGTCGGCGTCCTGCGTCATGAAGATGTAGTTCGGAGAGCCGATCATGTCGAAGTTCAGGTAGAGCGCGATCCTGTCCTTCTCCGCCTGGCTCAGGCCGTTCACGTAGTTGGTCGAGCCGACGAGCCCGCTCTCTTCCGCACCCCACCACGCGAAGCGCAGCGTGTTCTGCGGCTTGTGGTTCGCGAGCTGCTCGGCGACCTCGAGGATCGCCGCGCTGCCGGACCCGTTGTCGTTGATGCCCGGTCCCGCGAGCACCGAGTCGAGGTGCGCGCCGGCCATCACGACGTTGTTCTGGTTCTTGCCCTTCTTCTCCGCGAGCACGTTGTAGGTCGGGAGCGTCTGGCGGAGCGTGTTGGCGAACACGCGCATCCGCAGGCCGGCGGTTCCGGCCAGGTTCACGCCGAGGGCGTACGTGGTGCCGAGCACCGGGATGCCGCTCGTGTTGTTCGCCGTGAGCGTCACGGCCGGGATGTTGTTGCGATCCTCGGCAGCCGTGTTGCCCTGGTTGAAGATCACGATCCCGACGGCGCCCGCTGCAGCAGCGGTCTCCGCCTTGATCTCGAAGGTGCACGTGCCGCGCTGGAGCAAGGCGATGTTCCCCGCGGGGAAGCCCGCGAAGTCGGCCGCTTCGCAGCCGCTCGTCGACGTGTTGCCGATTCCGAGCATCAGATCGACCGGCGTCACGTTCGCGGTGACGTCACCGGGGTCGGTCTGGGTGATCGCCCCGAAGTCCGTGCCCTCGACGTACGTGACCGTGCCGGGCGCGACCTGCTGCAGGGTCGACGGGCCGATTTCCTCGTAGGCGAGGTAGTCGAACGCCATGACCTGCGGCTTGTAGCCGGCGTGCTTCAGGGTCTTGACGACGTAGTCGACCGACTTGTTGAAGCCGGCGAACCCCGAGAAGCGGTTGCCGTCGTTACGGTCGGCGATCCGCTGGAGCGCCCACTGGTGCTCTCGCACCTCGCTCAGGCGAACGCACTGGAGGATCTTGTCGTACGTGTTGTTGTCGCGTTTTTCGCAGCTCTTGTGCTTGTTGCCGTGGCCATGACCGTGGCCGTTGCCGTGGCCGTGACCGTGACCCGACTTCGCCGCCACGCCGCTCGCGGACACCATCGCCGCCAGAGCGAAGACGATGATCGCGAGCGCCAAAGTGCGGGTGCGCGGCAACGGTCGTGAGAGTCCCGACATATGTTCTCCCCCTTCTCTCGATTGCGGCCGGAAAGGGTGTGCGCAGTCCCGGCCTCAATGCGGCGAGCATACGGCGACGATCAGGAAAAGTCACCCAGCCCGCCAGCACGCATATCCCGGTACCTTCCCCGCCGCTACGCCTCCCGAATCTTCCAGAAGCTGTCTTTGCGGACGATCTTGCCGTCGTCTCCGAACGTCCAGATGTCGCAGCCCCGCACGTCGACCCGCACGCCGTCGGTGGTCGTGCCGCTGATCGTCCATTCAGAGACGCCGCGATTTCCGCACACGAAGTGGTCGTCATCGGTGTAGCTGACGTCCGGGATCCCCTCGAAGCGCATTGCCAGCCCGCGGCGCACCTCGTCCTTGCCGACGAAGCGCCGGCCCCATCGCTCGGGCCCGCGCGGGCTCTCGAACACGGAGTCCTCGCCGAAGTGGGCCATGATCGCGTCGAGGTCGTGCTCGTTGAAGCTGCGGAGCGCCTCTCGGAGCTGCTCGGTCTTCTCCGAGTCGGACACGGCTAGACGCCGCGTTCGATCAGCTCGACCCGATATTGATCCGGGTCTTTGCACGAAGCACAGCCGGGAGCCGCCCTCGCGGACGGTGTACGGCGCGCGCTCGGGCTCGATTCCCTGCTCGGCGAGCGCGGCCAGCGTGGCGTCGAGATCGTCCACGGCGACGGCGATGTGGCCGTAGCCGGTGCCTACGTCGTAGCCGCCCAGCGGCGTGTCGAAGTTGTAGGTCAGCTCGAGCCGGTCGCCGTCGCCGGGGAGGCCCATGAAGACGTTGACCGCCTCCTCGCGGATCGGCAGGCGCTTCCGCTCCTCGAAGCCGAGCGCCTCGTAGAACGCGACCGAGCGGTCGACGTCCGTGATGCGGTAGCAGGTGTGGATGAGCTCCATGCGCGCGAGCATAGCCAAGAAAGAGAGGGCCCCGGCGTGTGCCGGGGCCCTCTCGAGGCGCTACGTAAGCGGTGGTTCTACTTGAACCGAACGACCACGGAATGGACGGAGCCATCCGTGAGCTGCACGACGAGCATCCGGCAAGTGCCTCTCCAGCTCTTGTCGGTCTCCCACTCGAACGAGTACCGCTTCTTCTTCTTGTCGTACTTCAGCGGGCCGAAGTCCTCGCCCTGCTGACGGGCGAGCATCCGGTTCTTCAGCCGCTTGGCCTTCCCACAGCCCTTGGACGGGGTGTAGGCGGAGCAGTTCACCTTCTGCGAGTACGGGGAGCCGATCGCGAGGATGTTCATCCCCTGGTCGCCGCCCAGGGAGAAGATGACGTCGATATCGTCGCCGGCCTTCTCCTCGACGTACTTGCCCGGCTTCGCGTCGAGCGGATCCTCGAAGCCGTCGAACACCCAGTGCACGTTGTACGTCCGGGTCACCGTGGTGGTGTTACCGGCCATGTCCGTCCCGGTGACCGTGAAGGTCTTCGGGCCGGCCGTGCTGGTGTTGATGTAGGCGCCGTTCGCCACCGAGCCGACGCAGGAGAGGAGTCCGGACTCTGCGTCGCTGCAGAGGTAGGACGCCTTGACCTTCTGGCCGAGCGTGTAGGTGGCGCCGTTCGGCGGAGTCGTGACGGTGACCGTCGGGGCCGTGGCGTCGACCATGAAGGTGATCGACTTGTCGGCCTCGACGTTGCCGGCGTTGTCCGTCGAGCGGAACACGAGCGTGTGCGGTCCGTTCGTGGTGACCTGGAACGGGCCGGAGTACGTCGTCCAGTCCGCAGCACCGTCGAGCTTGTACTGGGTGGACGCGATCCCGGACCCGCCGCCGTCGATGTTGTCGTCGGCGATGAGGGTCACGAACGGAGCGCGGTAGTAGCCGTTCTGAGGCGCCGGCGACAGCGATGCGCTCGTCTCCGGTGCGTCGGCGTCCACCGCGAAGGTCGCGGACTGCACCGCGGACGTGTTGCCCACGATGTCGACTCCGAACCACTTCACCGTCGTCGTGTGGTCGAAGGTGAAGATCACGCCCGGACGCCTCGTACCCTGGGCCTCCCACTTCGGAGACGCGAGGGTCGGCGTCGAGCCGTCGAGCGTGTAGTAGATCACCGACGGCTCGTTGCCCCACTTGAACGTCGCGCTGATCGGCGACGGGGACGCCATCGGGCTGCCCTCGGGCTTCGTGATCATCGAGGACGTCGGGGCCGTGTGGTCACGCTGGTAGGCCAGAGCCGCCTCGATCAGGCCGTAGTGGCCGTTGGCGAACTCCATGCCCTCGTACTGGCCCTCGACGGCGAAGTTCGGCATGAAGCCGACGCCGACCGTGGAGCCGGTGGAGGTGCCGTTCGTGACGAGCTGGGTGTTCACACCGTGCGGCAGGGTGAGCGGAGCGTCGAGCATGATGTTCGTTGCCGGGCTGGCGGGGTTCGGAGTGACGATGCCCGTGATCGTCCGGACCTCGAGGTTCTTCCCGACGTCGATCCTGATCTCGTTTCCGACCGTCATGCCGCGGTCGTGGTGGCGCCCGGATCGCGCTGACTCCCGCCGCCGTCGCGATGTTGAGCAGCGGCAACGCCGTCGCGGTCAGCTCCGACCTCGAAGCTGTAGGCGATGATCCCCTTGCGGTAGTAGTAGTCGTCCGCCGAGTTCCCTGCGGCCGAGTACAGGACGTCCGCGATCGGGCCGGTCCGTCTGCGGGTTGATCACCGTGCCGCGGTACTCCTTGATCCGCTTCAGCGTGGTGTCGGTCGTCTTCCAGAAGTAGCCCTCGATCCCGATGTTCGGGGACGGCGCGGTGACCCGGCCGGCTCCGATATAGGAACCGGCGACCACATGAACAGGCCGCCCGAGCTGTGGGTGTTCATCGAGAACTTGATGTTGTCGAAGGTGTCCACGACCCAGTGCGAGTTCTTCGTCTCGATCTCGGAAACCTCGGACAGGCCCGCGAACGTGTCGCTCGTGCAGCTCGTCGATGCACCGAAGTACCCGTCGAAGAGCGTGTACTCGCGAGTTGTTGCGGTTCAGGTCGACGCCCCAGCTGTTACTGCGGCGAGGCGGCATCGCGTTAGCCGTGCCGGGGGCGCAGTAGTTCGGGAGGTTCCCGCGCTGGCCCGAGGTCGCTAGAAGGAGTGGTGCGAGCCGTCCGGGTTCACGGACGGGACGATGAAGATGTCGAGGTTGTCGACGAAGTCCTTCGTCTCGGCGTCGGTTGCGTAGTTCTTCGTCAGACGCGCATCGCCAGCTCGTAGCACGTGAGCGGGGTGACCCACTCGCGAGCGTGCTCCTGGCAGTAGATGTAGATACCGGTCTTCGACCCGTCACGGTGCTTGCCGATCCGGAGGACCTTCATCCGGAACGGACCGCGCTGGACGCTCGCGGGAGCGTTCAGGAAGTCGGACAGGTTGACGAGCGCGCGCGGCTGCACGACGCCCGCACCTGCGTTCGACGCCCACGTCTGTGCCGGACATGACGCCGAGGCGGCAGGGCTGGCGTTGATCGCTGCGACGACCTGCGCGGCCGTGCTCGTCGAGCTCCCCGTCGGCTCCGTGGCGAGCGTGACGATGACGTCCTGCTGTCCCAGGATGTTCGGGACGACGGAGACCGAGAGCGGAGCGTCGGCCGCGCCCGGGCTGCACGAACTGCGCCCGGGTGGCGTTGCCGCCGTTCTGGCCGAACTTCGTCGCCGTGCAGGACGACCGTGTTCGGCTGGGCGCCTCCTGGAGCCGCCGAGCCGATGTTGGTCGCGCCGTGCAGGACGACCGCACCCGATGCATGTGCGAACGCGAGCGGAGCCGTGAGGATCACGTTCGGCGCTGCCGCCGGGTTCGGCGTCACGAGGGACGCCACCGTGCGGACTTCCTTATTCGCACCCGTGTCGATCTGCAGCACGGTGCCGGCAGCTATACCGGTCGTGCTGGCAACGCGGATGCTCGTCGCGCCGGCGGCTGCGCCCGAAGGACGACCGCGACGTTCGTCGCATGCGCGAGCGTGAGCGGGGCCGTCAGGAGGACGTTCGCGGCCGGGCTCGCCGGGTTCGGAGTCACGATGGAGGCGATCGTCGCCGTCTCCTGGTTGGCTCCGGTGTCGATCACGAGCGACCATGCCGGCCGTGAAGCAGCGTCGTCGACGCCAGCCGGATGCTCGTTGCTCCTGCCGCAGATGCGACCTGCAGGGTCGAGCCCGGGGCTGATCGTGGTCGCGTCGTTGGACATGATCGCGGCCGACTTGCGCTGGTAGCCGGTCGTCAGGTTCGGCAGCGGAATCAGCTGCGTGATGTTCGGGTACTCCGTCGCGATGTTCTCGAAGGCGTTGTAGACCTCCGTCGGATCCATGTAGTGATCGAAGAAATGGCTCTGGAACCCGAGCGGATACGGCTCGCCCTGCGGGTTGCCCGTGATGAACTCGGTCACCGGGGCAACTCACGGGAGGCTCGCCTACCGTGCTCGTCGCGATGCGCACCGTCTTCGGCACCGGAGTCGTCGAGCCGACCGCACCGATCCGAACCGTGATCGCGGTGGTACAGGTAGGTGTCAGGAGTCGGATCGCCGTCGATGTAGCGGCGTCATGTTCTGAGCGCGCCGAATAGATGCCGTCCGTCCGCCGCCCAGGACATGGCCAGCGTCGGCCCGGCGGTGCCGGACACGTTCGTCGCCGAGTCGAACGCCTCGACCGACATGAACCGGCCGGCGTAGTTCTGGAAGTAGTCGATCCGCTGGATGACGACTTCAGGCGCGGCGTTTGCGAAGACGCCCGTGCGCAGTCCGAACTTCTGGAGGCTCGAGCCTGCGCCGGTCTCGGCCGCCTTCTGAGCGGCGTTCGACGCGTCGATCGCGGCCTGGCGCTCGGACATGCCGAGCGAGGTAGTCGTTGTAGTCCTGGATCGTGGCGCCGATCGTCGTAGCCCATCTCGGCGAGCGCCGCGAATTTCTTCTTCGGTACCCATGACCTGCGTGGTCAGCGTGCCGTCGTCGTTGTGGCGAACGTACTCGGCCACGTCCGCTCCGGTGGCGACCAGCGCGTCGAGCGCGCGCGACTCGGAACGGTTACTTCGACCAAACTTTCCTGCTCAATGCCATTTTCGTCTGTGATCGCCGCCGCGCCTCCTGTCAGCGCAAGGGCGACGAGCACGACGAGAGCCGGCAGGACCATCAGGCCCCGAAGGCTCCCCATACGTCTCCGCATTCCCCTCTCCTCTCCTGGTGGGACGGGCAATGAGAACAGGTTTTCCGGCTGTTTTCAAGCGAATCGCCCGAGTTGCAATGCGCAATTGTTTCCTGTAGTCGCCGCCGAACCTGCGGAAAACTACGGGCGCTGCGGCGTTGCGACCGCCTCGCGCGTGCGCGTGAGACGGAAGGCGCCCGATCCGAGCGCGACGCCTCCCAGGATCAGGGCGAGGCCGAGGATCGCGTTCAGCGGCAGCGGGTCGTTCAGGATCGTCACGCCGTAGGCGACCGCGAACGGCGGGATCAGGTACGTGACGAGCGCGGTACGCGAGGCGCCGTAGGCCATGAGCATCCGGAAGAAGAGGAGCAGCGCGAACGCGGTCCCGACGATGCCGAGGACGGCCACCGACGCGAACGCCTTGGCGCTGGGCGTCTCCTCCGGCAGGCGGAACAGCGCCAGCGGAGCGAGGATCAGGAACCCGGCGATCGAGGAGCCGGTGACGAGCACGAGCGGCTTCGTCGTCGTGTAGTGGTTCTGCGTGAACAGGTTCGCGCAGGCGTAGGAGAGCGAGGCGAGCACGACCGCGAGCGTCCCGGCGACCGCCCACCAGCCTCCCTCCGGGTGCAGTCCCGCGAGGACGGCGACGCCGAGGAAGCCGAGGATGATCCCGACGAGCCGCATCCCGGAGACGGTCTCGCTCGGCCGGAACTTGATCGCGAGGAGCGCGACGAAGATCGGCACGGGCGCGTTGGCGATCCCGGCGATCGACGAGGTCACGTGCAGCTCGCCCCAGGCGATGAGCGTGAACGGGAGCGCCGTGTTGATCACGCCGAGGACGACGAGCCCCCAGCCGGCGGCGCGGATGTCGGCGATCGCGCCGCGGGCTCCCTGCTGGATCATCAGGATCGGGATCAGGACGAGCGAGGCGAGCAGAAGCCGGAGCGCCATGAGCGGGATCGGGTCGATCTCGTCCACCGCGACGCTGATGAACATGTACGACGCGCCCCAGATCGCGGCCACGAAGATGAGCAAGGGAAGGTAGCCGCGGGCCATCGGCGCCACGCTAGCGACAAGGCGACACCTCGCGCCGACGAGGGAGCTAACCTACGAGCCTTGAGCCCGGTCGCGGAGCAACCACTCCACCGCGCGCTCGGCCTGACGGACGGGGAACTGGATCGAATCTGCGTTCTGCTCGAACGTGAGCCGAACGACTTCGAGCTCGCTGTGTTCTCCCTCCTCTGGTCGGAGCACTGCGGTTACAAGCATTCGGCTCTCCTCCTGCGCCGATTTCCGACCGAGGGCGCGGCCGTGCTCCAGGGCCCCGGCGAGAACGCCGGCGTCGTCGACGTCGGGGACGGCCAGGCGGTCGCCTTCAAGGTGGAGAGCCACAACCATCCGTCCGCGGTCGAGCCGTTCCAGGGCGCCGCGACGGGCGTCGGCGGGATCCTCCGGGACATCATCGCCATGGGCGCGCGGCCGATCGCGCTGCTCGACGGCCTGCGCTTCGGCGACCCGGGCTTCGCCTTCGGGCGCGCGGTCGCGGGGATCGGCCACTACGGGAACTGCGTCGGCGTCCCCACCGTCGGCGGCGAGGCGGTCTTCGACGACGTCTACGCGGCCAACCCGCTCGTGAACGCGATGTGCGTCGGGGTGCTGCCCGCGCAGCGCGTCCTCGCCTCCCGCGCGCGAGGGACCGGGAACCTGATCGTCCTCTACGGCGCGACGACCGGCCGGGACGGCATCGGCGGCGCGAGCGTCCTCGCGAGCCAGGAGCTCTCCGACGCGGACGAGGACAAGCGGCCGACCGTGCAGATCGGCGATCCGTTCACGGGCAAGAAGCTGATCGAGCTCTCGCTCGCGCTCGTCGAGAGCGGGCTCTGCGTGTCGCTCCAGGATCTCGGCGCCGCCGGGCTCGCGTCCTCGCTGGCCGAGATGGCCGCGCGCGGAGGTGCGGGGGTGGACGTCCATCTCGACCGCGTGCCCCAGCGCGAGACCGCGATGGATCCGGTCGAGATCATGATCTCCGAGAGCCAGGAGCGGATGGTCGCGGTGGTCGAGCCCGAGCGGCTCGGCGAGGTCGAGGAGCTGTGCGAGCGCTGGGAGCTCGCCTGCACCGTGATCGGCGAGGTCACCGAGACCGGCGAGCTGCGCTGCTTCTTCGACGGCGAGGCGGTCGGCGAGATCCCGGCGCGCTTCCTCACGGACGAGGCGCCGCGCTACGAGCTCGAGACCGAGGCGCGCGAGTCCGCTGCACCCGTCGACGTCGCGCCCGCGCAGGCCGAGCCGTTCCAGCTCCTCGAGCTGCTCGGCTCGCCGAACATCCGCAGCCGCCGCCGTGTCTTCGAGCGCTACGACCACCTCGTCGGGTCGCGCACGGTTCGGCGTCCCGGGCTGGATGCCGCGGTGCTGCGGCTGCGCCCGTCCATGCGCGGGCTCGCGGTTTCCCTGGACGGTCCCGGCCGGGCGGCCTCGCTCGATCCGCGCACGGCCGGGATGAACGCGGTGCTCGAGTCGGCGCGCAACGTCGCCTGCGCGGGCGGCACGCCGCTCGCGATCACGAACTGCCTGAACTTCGGCAATCCCGAGAAGCCGGACGTCGCCTGGGAGCTGACCGAGGCGATCGAGGGCATGGCGCTCGCCTGCGAGGCGCTCGGCGTTCCGGTCGTCTCCGGGAACGTGTCGCTCTACAACGAGACCGACGGGCGCGCCATCGACCCGACCCCGGTCGTCGGCTGCGTCGGGACGGTCGAGGACGTGCGCACGATCCCGTCGCGGTGGCAGGAGGGCGACGTCGTGCTGCTCGCCGGGGACGCTCCGGTCGCGCTCGACGGCTCCGAGTTCCAGGCGCGCTTCCTCGGCGGAGTCGCCGGGTGCCCGCCGCGGCCCGACCTCGACGCCGAGACGGCGCTGATCCGGTTCCTCGCGGCGAACGCAGCGGTTCTGACGAGCGCGCACGACGCCTCCGACGGCGGCCTCGCGGTCGCGCTCGCCGAGCTGGCGATCTGGTCGGGTCTCGGCGCGGAGATCGAGCTCGACGACGACACGGTGACGTGGTTCGGCGAGGGCGGCGGCCGCGCGGTCGTCACCTGCCGGCCCGAGGACGCCGGACAACTCGACGGCGTGGCGCTCCGGCAGATCGGCGTGGTCGGCGGCGACTCGATCCTCGGGCTCGCGCTCGACGATCTCGCCGACGCGCACGAGCACGGGAAGGCCGCCTAGCCATGTGCGGCATCCTCGGCATCCACGCGCCCGACCGGGACGTCGCGCGGCTCGCGTACTTCGGGCTCTTCGCGCTCCAGCACCGCGGCCAGGAGTCGGCCGGCATCGCGGTCTCGGACAACGGCCGGCTCACGGCGATGCGCGACATGGGGCTCGTCTCCCAGGTCTTCTCCGAGGAGAGCCTCCAGGGCCTCCGCGGCCAGGCCGCGATCGCGCACTGCCGGTATTCGACGACCGGCTCGGTCAACTGGACGAACGCGCAGCCGGTCGTGCTCGAGGGCCCCGCGCGCCGGGTCGCGCTCGGCCACAACGGCAACCTCGTGAACACGACCGCCCTGCGCGAGGAGCTCGACGCGATGGGCGTGAAGCTGCGGACGACCTCCGACACCGAGGTGATCGCCGCGTTCCTCGCCTACGACGAGCGCCCGCTCGAGGAGGCCGTCGCCGCGACGATGCAGAAGCTCGAGGGCGCCTACGCGACCGTCGTCCTCTCGGAAGGGAAGCTGCTCGGCTTCCGCGACCCGCAGGGGATCCGGCCGCTGGTCGTCGGGCGCCTCGAGGACGACCTCGTGATCGCGTCCGAGACGTGCGCGCTCGACCTGCTCGGCGCCGAGTTCGAGCGCGAGATCGGGCACGGCGAGCTGGTCGTGTGCGACGAGAACGGGCTGCGCGGGTTCCAGGTCGTGCCGGAGGACGAGGGCGGCGGCGCGCTCTGCATCTTCGAGTTCATCTACTTCGGCCGCCCCGACTCGAAGTTCCGCGGCGTCGAGCTGCACGGCGCCCGGGTCCGGATGGGCGAGCGGCTCGCCGAGGAGGCGCCGGTCACCGCAGACATGGTCATCGGGATCCCCGACTCGGGCACGCCCGCCGCGATCGGCTTCGCGCGCGCGAGCGGCATCCCGTTCAACGAGGGCCTGATCAAGAACCGCTACGTGGGCCGGACGTTCATCCAGCCCGACCAGGCGCTGCGCGAGCACGGGATCAAGACGAAGTTCAACCCGCTCGCCGAGGTGGCCGGCAAGCGCGTCGTGGTCGTCGACGACTCGATCGTCCGCGGCACGACGACGCGCAAGATCGTCTCGATGCTCTTCGAGGAGGGCGCCGAGGAGGTGCACGTGCGCGTGTCGTCGCCGCCGATCGTCTCGCCGTGCTTCTACGGCATCGACATGGCGACCGAGGAGGAGCTGATCGCCGGCAACCGCTCGGTCGAGGACGTGCGCGAGCAGATCGGCGCGACCACGCTCGCCTACCTCTCGCTCGACGGTCTACAGGCGGCCACCAGGCGGCCCGAGGGGACGTTCTGCCGCGCCTGCCTCACGCGCAAGTACCCGACCGCGGTGCCCGACGACCGCACGCTCGCCAAGCACCGCTTCGAGCCGACCCGGCTGTGATCTCCGTCTCGCGTCTCCAGGTCGCGCCCGTGAAGGGGCTCGGGCTGCACTACCCGGAGGAGATCTCCGTGGCCGCGGACGGCGTTCCGGGCGACCGCCGGTTCTTCCTCGTGAACGAGGACGGGCGCCTCTTCAGCGGGATCGACTACGGGCCGCTCGTGCAGGTCGTCTCCGAATCGGATCCCGCCGGTACGCGTCTGTCGCTCACGTTCCCGGACGGCCGGGTCGTCGACGGCGAGGTCGGGCTCGGCGACGAGAAGGTGACGCCGTTCTGGGGCCGGCCCGTGCGCGGCCGCTACGTCGAGGGGCCGTGGGCCGACGCGCTGTCGGACTTCGCCGGGAAGTTCCTCCGCATCGTCCGCGTCGACGACGACCGGACGGGCTACGACTCGAGCCCGGTGACGATCCTCGGCGACGCATCGGTCGAGGAGCTCGCCCGGCAGGCGGGGACGAACGGCGGCTTCGACGCGCGGCGGTTCCGGATGCTGATCGCGCTCGCCGGGACGAAGCCGCACGAAGAGGACGAGTGGATCGGCGGCCAGGTGCGAATCGGCGAGGTGCTCCTCCGCGTGATCGAGCAGACCGCGCGCTGCGCTACGACGACGCACAACCCCGACTCGGGCAGCCGCGACTTCGACACGCTGCGGGCGATCAAGAACTACCGCGGGGTGCGCGACGGCGACTCGATCGACTTCGGCGTGCTCGCCCAGGTCGAGGAGCCCGGGCGGATCCGCGTGGGCGATCCGGTCGAGCCGCTGCTAGCTCGGCTGAGCGCGCGACCGTCGCGGCTCACCGACAAGGTCCCGCGTCTATCCGCACTCGCACGCGCGCGACCCACCCAGGGTGGGGAGTGACACCGCGCGGACCCGGCGGATCAACGCTAGCGGCGAGAGACGCGCGTGACTGGCGCCGAACCGTGCCGATTCTGTGCCGAGTTGCGAACAGCCGCGCGCAGCGCCCCCGGGACGAGCTACGAGCCGCCCACGTCCAGGATGATCGTCCGCAGGTCGGTCATGTCCTCGAGCGCATGCCGGCCGCCGACTCGGCCCCAGCCGGTCTTCGTCCCGGCCGCGCCGCCGAACGGCTGCAGCGTCTCCCAGTACATGGTCGAGTCGTTCACGACGACGCTCCCGACCCGCAGCTCGTTCGCGAAGCGGAACGCCCGCGCCAGGTCGCGCGTGTACACCGCCGCCTGGAGCCCGAGGTGCGACTCGTTCGCGACCGCGAGCGCATCGTCGTCGCCGTCCACGGAGATGAGCGGCACGATCGGCCCGAACGTCTCGTCGCGGTTCACGAGCGTGTCGCGGCCGACGTTCGCGACGACCGTCGGCTGGTAGTAGAGCTCGGTCGGCCGCCCGGAATCGCGCGACGCCGCCGACGACGACCTCGGCGCCCTTCGCGACCGCGTCCTCGAGGTGCGCGTCCATCTTCTGCGCGGTCGGCTCGTTCTGCATCGGCCCCACGAGCGTCGCGTCGTCGAACGGATCGCCGAGGATCCAGCCCTCCGCCTCGCTGCACGACCGCCGCCTGGAACTCCTCGTACACCGAGCTGTCGACGAGCACCCGCTCGGTCGCGGCGCACACCTGGCCGGCGCAGTAGAACGCGCCGTAGACCGCGCCCTTCGCGGCCAGCTCGAGATCCGCGTCCGCGCACACAACCACCGGCCCGTTGCCGGACGCCTCGATCAGCGTCCGCTTCAGCCCGGCCGCGCGGACGATCTTCTCGCCCGTCGTGTGCGAGCCGACGAACGCGATCCCGTTCACGCGGTCGTCGGTGACGAGCCACTCGCCGACGTCGCCGCCGCCGTAGATCACGTTCACGACCCCGTCCGGGAGCCCCGCGTCGGCCATCGTCTGCATGAAGTCGGCCATCGCGATCGGCGTCCACTCGGACGGCTTCACGACGAACGTGTTCCCGACCGCGATGCCCGGGCGCGACCAGCTCGGCCGGGATCATCCCCGGGAAGTTCCAGGGCGTGATCGCCGCGTAGACGCCGTTGGGAACCCGGATCGTGAACATCCGCTTGGCCGCGTCCTGGGTCGGGATGACCGACGACTCGAGCCGCTTGGCGTCCTCGGCCGACGAGCGGAAGTTGTCCGCCATCTCGTGGATGTCGTCGAGCGCCTCGGCCTTGTACGGCTTGCCGTTCTCGAGCGTGAGCGAGCGGGCCAGGTCTTCCTTGCGCTCCTCGAGGAGGTCGCCGATGCGGTGCATCACCTCGGCGCGGTCGAACACCGAGAGCGCGGCCCACGCCGGCTGCGCGGCGTGAGCGGCGGCGGTGGCGCGGCGCACGTCGTCGGGACTCGCGTTCGGCGCCTCGGCCAGCGTCTCTCCGGTCACCGGGGAGACGACCGTGCGCGCGTCCTCCCCGGTCGCGTCGACCCAGTCGCCCGCGACGAAGTTCTGGAGCGTCCTGGTCACGACGGATTCAGAACGAAGCGGTCGTACGCCTCGTCGAGGACCTGGCGGAACACGCCCATGAACTCGTCCAGCTCGGCGCGGCCCGGCGACGAGCGGCGGAGAGAACTGCGCCGCGGTCTCGGCGCGGTCGTCGACGCGCATGTAGACGCCGAGCTCGCGCGCGCGAGGGACGAAGAACTGCTTGATCAGCACGTCGCGCTCGGCCGGCGTGAACGTCGCCTTGGTCTCCTTGTCCTTCACGAGCTCGAAGGAGTAGAACGCGCCGTCGCCGCGCACGTCGCCGACCAGCGGGTGCTCCTCGCCGAGCTTTCCGAAGACGCTCTGGTACTCCGGCGTCATCCGCTGGACGTGGCCGATCATGTCCTCGCGCTCCATGATCTCGAGGTTCGCGAGGGCGATCGCGCACGAGACCGGATGGCCGCCGAACGTGATCCCGTGGATGAACATCGAGCCCGGATCGGCGAAGAACGGCTCGATCACCTTCTCGTTCGCAACGAGCGCGCCGAGCGGTGCGTAGGCGGAGGTCAGCCCCTTGGCCATGGTCATCATGTCCGGCTTGATCCCGTAGCGGGTCGAGCCGAACCAGTCGCCGACGCGGCCGAAGCCGCAGATGACCTCGTCGGCCACGAGCAGGACGCCGTGCTCGTCGCAGATCTCCCGGACGCGGTCGAAGTAGCCGTCGGGCGGGACGATCGAGCCGGCCGAGTTCTGGACGGGCTCGAGGATGACCGCGGCCACGGTGGACGCGTCCTCGTTGCGGATGATGTTGTCGATCTCGTCCGCGCACTGGAGCGTGCAGGCCGAGTTCTCCGCGCAGTACGGGCAGCGGTAGCGGTACGGCATCGGCGCGCGGAGGCAGCCGGGAAGCAGCGGCTCGAACTGGGAGCGGAGCGCCGGGCTCCCGTTGATCGAGATCGCGCCCATCGTCGTGCCGTGGTAGGCGCTGCGGCGGCTGATGTACTTGAAGCGCGTCGGCTCGCCGCGCAGCCGGTGGTACTGGCGCGCGACCTTCAGGGCCGACTCGACCGCCTCCGACCCGCCCGAGCAGAAGAAGACGCGCCCGACGTCGATGGGGACGAGCTCGGCCAGCTTGTCGGCGAGATCGAGCGACGGCTGCGTCGCGAAGCCGACCCAGTTCGTGAAGAACGGGAGCCGCTCGAGCTGGGCGCGCGCGGCCTCGGCGATCTCCGGCCACGGCCCGTAGCCGATGTTCACGCAGTAGAGCGCCGCGAGCGCGTCGAGGTAGCGGTTCCCCTCGGAGTCCCAGATGTAGCAGCCCTCGCCGCGGTCGATGACGATCGGGTTCGATGCGGCGCCGGCCGTGGTGAAGTGGCGCCACAGACGATCGGATGCGACGGCCATGCCGCGCATCATGCCAGGGCGAGGGCGGTTACTCGCTGACGTTGCGCAGCTTCGCGAGACCGCGGGAGATCAGGTACGCGGCAGTCGCGATCCCGGCAAAGCCCACCCAGTCTTTCGCGACCAACGTCTTGTCGTCGATGATCACGACGAGACCGACGGCGATGAGCGCGAGCAGATACACGATCAGCTCGGGGTTCACCGACGGGATGGGCGGCGTGCCTGAGCCGTAGTACGGCTGCTGATGCGGAGGAGGCGGAGGCGGAGTTGACATGTCGGCGGGGTTCGCGCCCGCGCGGGCCTTTCCTCCCGGCGGGCTACGATGCCGACCCGGTGGCGAGCTACGAGGACTCGGGCGTCTCGCTCGCCGCGGCGGACGCCGTGGTCGAGCGGCTGCGCGCCGCGGCGGAGTCGACGCGCACGCCCGGTGTGGCGGCCGGCCTGGGCGGGTTCGCGGGGCTCTTCGCGCTCGACGACGAGCGCCTGCTCGCGGCCTCCACGGACGGGGTCGGGACGAAGCTCGTGTTGGCGCGCAAGGCCGGGCGGCTGCGCGACGCCGGGCGCGACCTCGCCGCGCATTGCGTGAACGACGTGCTCACGACCGGGGCGGATCCGCTGTTCTTCCTCGACTACGTCGCGTCGGATCAGCTGAGCCTCGACGACGTGGCCGCCCTGGTGGAGGGCGCCGCGGACGTCTGCCGCGAGGCCGGGTGCGCGCTGCTCGGGCGGCGAGACGGCGGAGATGCCGGGCGTGTACCAGCCCGGCGAGCTCGACTTCGCCGGGACGTGCGTCGGGCTTGTTTCACGGGCGCGGCTCGTGGACGGGACACGGGTCGCCGAAGGAGACGTGGTGCTCGGGTTCCCCTCCTCGGGCCTGCACGCGAACGGGTTCTCGCTCGTGCGGCGCCTCATCGGCGACGGCGAGTTCGACGCGGATCTTCTGCTGGAGCCGACCGCGCTCTACCTCGAGCCGGTGCGCCGGCTGCGCGCCGTCGCGGACGTGCGCGCGCTCGCGCACATCACGGGCGGCGGCATCCCGGGGAACCTCTCGCGCGTGTTGCCGGAAGGGCTCGGCGCCCGGATCGACCCCGCGGCGTGGGAACGGCCCGAGGTCTTCCAGTGGCTCGACGGCCAGGGCGTCGACGAAGAGGAGCAGCGCCGCGTCTTCAACCTCGGGATCGGCTACTGCGCGGTCGTCCCCGCCGCCGACGCCGAGGCGTCCGGACTCGCCGTCATCGGCCGAGTCGAGTCCGGGCTCGACGGCGTCGTCTTCACCGACCGATGACGAGACGGCTAGTGATTGCGGCGGAGGCGGGCGCGCGAACCGCTCGCCGGAACTTCGCCCAGGACGACCGGGGGATGCTTGGCGCGCCGGTGCGGCGCGGTCGGCTTCGGCCCGTCCAAACCGAGCTTGCTCTTGATCTCGACACGCACGATCGGCGCTTCGGTGGTCGGTACTACCTGCATCGGTTCCTCCAAGCGATAGGCCCCCATCCTCGCACACGGGGGTGCAGGTGATCGGCGTTCTCGTCTCCGGGGAGGGAACGAACCTCCAGGCGCTGCTCGACGCGGGGCTGCCGGTGGTCGCCGTCGCGTCCAACGTTCCGGGGGCCCGGGCGCTCGAACGCGGCGGCGAACGCGGGCGCCGCCACCGCCGTGTTCGCGCTCGCGGATCATGCCGACCGCGAGGCCCGCGACGTCGCCATGGCCGACTGGCTCGCCGGCGAAGGAGCCCAGCTGATCGTCTGCGCCGGGTACATGCATCTCCTCACGGCCGGGTTCCTCGACCGCTTCGACGCGGTCATGAACGTCCACCCGTCGCTCCTCCCCGCCTTCCCCGGCCTGCGCCCGCTCGAGGACGCGCTCGGGGCCGGGATCCCGGAGACCGGCGTCACCGTGCACTTCGTCGACGAGGGGATCGACACCGGCCCGGTGATCCTCCAGGAGCCGGTCGCGATCGAGCCGGGCGACACGCGCCGAGACGCTCCACGCGCGCATGCACGAGGTCGAGCACCGGCTGCTGCCCGAAGCGGCGCGCCTCTATCTGGCAGGCGAACTACGCTCTCCTCGCAGTGCTTGAACGCGCCCTTCTCTCGGTGTTCGACAAGACGGGGCTCGATGTCTTCGCCCGCGAGCTGCACGAGCTGGGGATGGAGCTCGTGGCCAGCGGAGGCACGGCGACCTTCGTCAAGGAGCTCGGCCTGCCGGTCACGCGCGTCGACGACCTGACCGAGATCCCGGAGCTCCTCGGGGGCCGCGTGAAGACGCTCCACCCGAAGATCCACGCCGCGATCCTCGCCCGCCGCGACAACGAGGACGACGTCGCCGCGCTCGAGGAGCACGCGATCGACCCCTTCGACCTCGTGTGCGTGAACCTCTATCCGTTCCAGCAGGTCGGCGGCCCGCAAGGACGTCCGCGAGGAGGAGGCCGTCGAGATGATCGACGTCGGCGGCCCCTCGATGCTGCGCGCGGCGGCGAAGAACTTCATCCACGTCGTCCCGGTGTGCTCGATCGACCGCTACGGCTCGATCGTGGCCGAGCTGAAGGAGCGCGGCGACATCGGGATGGCCGCCCGGCGCGCGCTCGCGGCCGAGGCGTTCGCGCACACGGCGTCCTACGAGGCGTCGATCGCCCAGTGGTTCTCCGACCGCGAGACGTTCCCCGACCGGCTGATCGTCTCGCTCGACCGCGTCGTCGACCTCCCGTACGGGGAGAACCCGCACCAGCGCGCGTCCTACTACGCCGAGGCCGGCGCGCGGCGGCATCTCCTCTCGCGGGTCGACCAGCTCGGCGGCAAGCAGGTCTCCTTCAACAACCTGAACGACCTCGACGCGGCCCGCGGCGCTCCTGCGCGAGTTCACCGTCCCGGCCTGCGTGATCGTGAAGCACGCGAACCCGTGCGGCGTCGCGCTCGCGACCGAGGCGGAGGAGGCCTACGAGAAGGCGCTCGCCTGCGATCCCGTGTCCGCGTACGGCGGCATCGTCGCGGTCAACCGCAGGGTCGAGGCGGGCCTGGCGGAGAAGCTCGCCGAGCAGTTCGTCGAGGTGCTGATCGCGCCGGACTACACCGAGGAGTCGATCGAGATCCTGCGCCGCAAGGAGACGACCCGGATCCTCCAGGACCGCGAGCGCCGCGGCGCGACGCCGGGCGAGCGCCACTACAAGCGCGTGCTCGGCGGGATGCTCGTCCAGGACACCGACGGCGAGACGGACGACCGCGACGCGATGGAGGTCCCGACGGTCAACGTCCCCGACGAGCCGATGTGGGGCGACCTGCTCTTCGCCTGGCGCGTGGCCAAGCACGTCTCGTCGAACGCGATCGTGCTGGCCAAGGGCCTCCAGACGATCGGGATCGGAACCGGCCAGCCGAGCCGCGTCGACGCGACGAAGATCGCGCTCGACAAGGCGCGTGAGCACGGCCACGACCCGATGGGCTCCGCGCTCGCCTCGGACGCGTTCTTCCCCTTCGCCGACGGGCCGCAGGTCGCGCTCGACGCCGGGATCGCCGCGATCATCCAGCCGGGCGGCTCGAAGCGCGACGACGAGGTGACGGAAGCGGTCGAGGCCGCCGGCGCCGCGATGGTGCTCACCGGTCGCAGGCACTTCCGCCACTGATTCGCGGCGAATACCCTTAGCGCCCATGGAATACCCCACCATCCTCGACCTCGTCGGCAACACGCCGCTCGTGCGCCTCCAGTCGGTCGGCGCCGAGCTCGAGCCGCTGCTCCTCGCGAAGCTCGAGTTCATGAACCCCGGCGGCTCGGTGAAGGACCGGATCGGCCTGGCGATGATCGAGGCGGCCGAGAAGGACGGGAAGCTGAAGCCCGGCGGGACGATCGTCGAGCCGACGAGCGGCAACACCGGCGTCGGCCTCGCTATCGCGGCGGCGCTGCGCGGCTACCACTGCATCTTCGTCATGCCCGACAAGGTCGCGCGCGAGAAGATCGCCCTGCTGCGCGCCTACGGCGCCGAGGTGATCGTCTGCCCGACCGCGGTCGCGCCCGAGTCGCCCGAGAGCTACTACTCGGTCTCGAACCGGCTCACCGAGGAGATCCCGGGCGCGTTCAAGCCCGACCAGTACTCGAACCAGGCGAACCCCGAGGCGCACTACGCGACCACCGGCCCGGAGATGTGGGAGCAGACCGGCGGCGACCTCGACGTGATCGTCTTCTCGGTCGGAACGGGCGGCACGATCTCCGGCACGGCCAAGTACCTGAAGGAGAGAAAGCCCGACCTGCACGTCGTCGGCGCCGATCCCGAGGGCTCGATCTACTCGTCGGAGACCGTGCACACGTACCTGGTCGAGGGGATCGGCGAGGACTTCTGGCCGACCACCTACGACCCGTCGCTCGTGGACGAGTACGTGACCGTCTCCGACCGCGACTCGTTCCTGACCGCGCGCCGGCTGGCCCGCGAGGAGGGCATCCTCGTCGGCGGCTCCGGCGGCACGGCCGTGTGGGCGATGCTCGAGGTCGCGAAGCGCTTCGGAAAGGACACGACGATCGCGACGCTCATCCCGGACTCCGGCCGCGGCTACCTCTCGAAGCTCTACGACGACAACTGGCTCGCCGAGTACGGCATCCTCGAGCGCGGCACGACCTCGCCGACGATCGAGCAGGTGCTCGCGTTCAAGCAGGCCGGGAAGAACGGCGTGCCCGGGCTGGTCGTCGTCGAGTCGCACGCGAAGGTCGGCGCCGCGGTCGAGCTGATGCAGCGCTACGGCATCTCGCAGATCCCGGTCGTCCGGCACGACCCGGTGGACTCGCTCGCGGACATCGTCGGCTCGGTGCGCGAACGCGGCCTGCTCGAGCGGGTGTTCGGAAACCACGAGGCGCTGAACGACGACGTCGCCGCGGCCATGGAGCCCCCGCTCCCCGCGGTCGAGATCGACGAGTCGGTCGAGACGGTGTTCACGGATCTGTCCGGGACGGCACCCGCGGTGCTCGTGGCCGAGTCGGGCAAGCCGATCGGCGTGCTCACCCGCGCGGATCTGCTCGAGTACCTCGCCCGCGCGTGACGCTGACGCTCGCGGCGGCGCGGGCGCTTGCCGTCTCGGCTCAGGGCTACGCCGGACGCGCGCGGCGCGGGAACGCGGATGACGTCGAGGCGGTCGTCCGCCGCCTGGGCTGCGTGCAGCTCGACTCGATCACGGCCGTCGAGCGAAGCCACCGGATCGTGCTCGGAGCGCGCGTCGGCACATATCCGCGCGCGACCGTCTCCGACCTGACCGCGGCCGGCCGGCTGTTCGAGTTCTGGGGCCACGAGGCGTGCGTCATGCCGGTCGCCGACTACCCGCTCCTCAAGCGGCGCATGGTCGGGCGGCGGGTGCACCACTGGTACGGCGACGTGATCGGCGGCGACCCGAAGCTGGCCGAGCTCGTCCTCGCCCAGATCGGCGAGCGCGGGCCGATGGCCTCCCGCGAGTTCGAGGGCAAGGGCGGCGGCGGCATGTGGAACTACAAGCCGGCGAAGCGGATGCTCGAGGCGCTGTGGACCTCCGGCCGCCTCGCGGTCGCCGGCCGGCGGAACTTCGAGCGGCTCTACGACCTGCCCGAGCGCGTCCTCCCGGCCGAGGTGCTCGACGCGCCGATGCCCGACGAGGCCACGTACCTCCGCACGCTCGCGGTGCGGGCCGTTCGCGCCCGCGGCTGTCTCTCCGACTCGGCGATCGTCGAGCACTGGCGCTTCACCGGCGGCACGAAGCGGATCCGCCCGCATCTCGACGCGCTGGTCGAGGAGGGCGAGCTCGAGCGCCACGAGGCCGAGGACGGCGGAGCGCCGCTCTACGTCGTCCCGGGCGCGGAGCCGGGGACGGAACACCGCCGCCGTCCTCCTCTCCCCCTTCGACAACCTGATCTGGGACCGCGCGTTCACCGAGCGGATCTTCGGCTTCCGCCACATGATCGAGGTCTACAAGCCGGCGCATCAGCGGCAGTACGGCTACTACGTGCTCCCGTTCCTGCGCGGCGAGCGGCTCGTCGGCCGGGCCGATCTGAAGGCCGACCGCCCCGCCGACACGCTGCGCGCGATCGCCTTCCATCCGGAGCCCGGCGTGCGCGACTCGGCGGCGCTTCGCACCGCGTTCGAGGGCGCTCTCGCGCGCCTGGCGGCGCTGATCGGCGTTGCTACGATCGACGCACCTTGGACTTCGAGACGCGCGCCATCCACGACGGGCAGGAGCCGGACGAGACGACCGGCGCCGTAGCGGTGCCGATCTACCAGACCTCCACGTTCATCCAGGAGGAGGTCGCGCAGCACAAGGGCTACGTCTACGCGCGCAGCGCCAACCCGACGCGGAAGGCGCTCGAGGACTGCCTCGCGTCGCTCGAGAGCGCCGACCACGGCTTCGCGTTCGCCTCGGGGATGGCGGCGGAGACGACGATCACGCAGCTCCTCAACCCGGGCGACCGGATCGTGGCCGTGAACGACGTCTACGGCGGCACGTACCGGCTCTTCGACAAGGTGCTCGCGCCCAAGGGCTTCCTCTTCGAGTACCTGACGACCGAGGAGTGCAACACGCGCCTGGCCGACTCGCTCGACGAGAACACGAAGATGGTCTGGCTCGAGTCGCCGACCAATCCGCTCCTCAACATCGTCGACATCCGCGCGGTCGCGGACGCGGCGCATGCCGTCGGCGCGCTCGTCGTCGTGGACAACACCTTCGCCACCCCGTACCTCCAGCGCCCGCTCGAGCTGGGCGCGGACATCGTCGTCCACTCGACCACCAAGTACATCGGCGGCCATTCCGACGTGATCGGCGGCTTCGCGGCGATGAACGACCCGTCCGTCGCCGAGCGGATCAAGTTCCTCCAGAACTCGATGGGCGGCGTTCCCGGACCGTTCGACTCGTGGCTGGTGCTGCGCGGCCTGAAGACGCTCGCCGTGCGGATGCGCCAGCACTGCGAGAACGCACACCGCATCGCGCCGTTCCTGAACGAGCACCCGGCGGTCACGAAGGTCTACTACCCGGGTCTCGCCGACCATCCCGGCCACGAGCTCGCGGCCGCGCAGATGTCGGACTTCGGCGGGATGATCTCGTTCCTCCTCGCCACCAAGGAGGACGCGCTGACCGTCGCCGGCGCCACGAAGATCTGGCAGCTCGGCGAGAGCCTCGGCGGCGTCGAGAGCCTCATCGAGCATCCCGGCCTCATGACGCACGCGTCGACGGCCGACTCGCCGTTCGCCGTGCCCGACACGCTCTGCGCCTCTCCGTCGGGATCGAGTCCGCGGACGACCTGATCACGGATCTCGAGCAGGCGCTCGCGAAGGTCCCGGCCGCGGCCGGCGCAGCCTCGGACTAAACACCGCGGCCCCGGGAGGGGATCGTTTGGGTGTGTGGCGACGCAATTCCGATCCGGATCTCGCAGCGATCGAGGCCGTCTACCGCGAACGGTTCGCATCGTTCGTTCGCCTCGCGACCGCGATCACCGGGAACGAGCAGGCCGCTCTCGACGCCGTCCATGACGCGTTCGTGAAGGCCGTCCGCAAGCGCAGGAAGCTGCGCGATCGCGACTCCGCCCCCGGCTGGGTGTGCCGGATCGTCCTGAACGAGGCCCGCAAGCGCCGCACCGCCGAGGCCCGCTACGTCCCGACTCCGGACGAGAGCCTCGACCGCGCCGAGTCGCCCAACGGCCATCACGAGCCGGGCGCCCTCGCAGCCGCGGTCGCAGCGCTGCCGGAGCGCCAGAGGACGGCGCTCTTCCTCCGCTACTACGCCGACCTCGACTACGCAGGGATCGCAGAAGCCCTCGGAATCGCGGTCGGAACCGTGTCCGCGACCTTGCACGCGGCCCTCGCCAACCTGGAGAGCATCTTCGAGGAGATCAAGACATGACCGACATTGCGCAGACAGCTCGACCTGATGACCCCGCCCTACACCGGCGCCGGCGACTGGAGCCGCGTCGTGGCCGACGCCGGCGTCGCCCGGCGACCGCTCTACGCCCCCGTCCGGCTCGGCTTCGCCGCGGCGTTCGTCGCGCTCATCGCGGCCACCGTCGCGTTCTGGCCGGCCGGCGGATCGAGCCCGACCGTGATCGACCGCGCGCTCGCGGCGACCGGGACCGGCTCGGTGCTCCACATCGTCTACGAGAGCGACCTGCAGCACGCGCTCGTCGATCTCGAGACCGGCGAGCGGACGGAGATCCGCGCGGAGCACGAGGTCTGGTTCGAGCCGACCAAGGTCCTCCGCGAGACGGAGACCTTCGACGGTGCCGTGCAGTCCGACGGCGTATTCCGCGGCCGGCGAGATCCCGGAGCACGCAACCGAGGTGTACGCGAGCCTCGGCGCCGGCTACCGCGAGGCGCTCGAGTCCGGCGACGCACGCGTCACCCGTGAGGGCACGTTCGAGGGGACGCCCGTCTTCTGGATCCAGATCGCCGACGGCCACGAGGTCGCGGTCTCGAAGGAGACCTACAAGCCCGTCACGATCCGCATCTCCACGGGCGAGATGCCGTTGCTGAACCGGATCCTCACCTACGAGACGCTCGAGTCCGGCTCGGCTCCGGCCGGCGGGCAGAGCGGCATGCCTGGTCTGACGAACGTCGGCCCGAAGCCCGCTGGGACGATCGACCTCGCCGACGCAGCGTCAGTACTCGGTCGCGACGCGGTCTGGGCCGGCGCGGACCTCCACGGATTTCCGCTCGACTCGGTCCGAGAAGGTGAGCTTCCCGTCCAGCGAGGGCCCGGTCTCGGCCCTGCGCCTCGAGTACGGCACGCCCGAGATGCCGCACGTCGAGATCATCGAGTCCGCGACGGCCACCGAGGGCTTGACCATGCTGGCCGGCGTCCACAACTACGTGCCGAAGGAGGGAACCGCGCTCCTCTCCGGCAACGTGGCGCTCCTCAAGTCGAACGGTCTCGTCGTGACGATCGTCGCGCACGACGAGGAGATGGCGATTCTCGTCGCCCGCGCTCTCGTGCCCTACACGGGATAGCGCCTCCATCAGTCGGATCGGGCTCCGGTCCCGGCCGGGGCTCGATCCGCGCCCTACATACCTTCGAGCTCGAGCCGGTCGGCTCGAGATCACTTCGCGAGCAGCTCCTCGTAGACGGCCACGTAGTCGGCGACCATCCGCCCGGTCGAGAAATGGTCCTCGGCGGCGCGGCGGCATTCCTCGGGCTCGATCCTGTCGGCCTCCGCGATCGCGGCGACCATCTCCCGATAGTCGTCCACGATGATCCCGCTGCGGCCGTGGTCGACGACCTCGGGCACGGCGCCGCGGCGGGTCGCGATCACCGGCGTGCCGCAGGCCATCGACTCGATCATGACCAGGCCGAACGGCTCCTCCCAGTCGATCGGGAAGAGCGTGGCGCGCGCGTTCTGGAGCAGGTCGACCTTCGTCGCGTGGCTCGTCTCCCCGACGTACTCGGCATCGTCGCCGAGGAGCGGCGCGACGAGCTCGTCGAAGTACTCCTGCTCGAGGTGCTCGCGCTTCTTGCCGGCGAGCTTGATCGGGAGCCCGGCCTCGCGCGCGATCTCGATCGCCCGGTGCGCGCCCTTGTCCGGGGAGAGGCGGCCGAGGTAGAGCAGGTACTCGCCGCGCTCGGAGTGGTACGGGAAGGCGTCGAGGTCGAGCGCGTTCGGGATGTTCGCCACCCAGGGGAGATCCGGCCCGGGCTTGCGCTGGTTCATCGAGATCGAGACGAGCCCGACCTGAGGAGCCAGTTTGGCGAGGCCGCGGTAGTTCCCGAGCTGGATGTCGTCGAGCGGGCCGTGAACCGTGTGGACGACCGGCGTCGGGATGAGGCCGCCCATCATCGACACGAGCTGCGACGAGTGGTCGTGGATGACGTCGAACTCGTCCGCGTTCTCGTAGCAGGGCAGCGCGTGGTGGAGCTCGATCCAGGACGTCCCGATCGGGTTCAGCGGCGGCTCGGGGAAGGCGGAAACGAGCTTCGCGCGCGTGCGCGAGTCGCCCGAGGCGAAGAGCGTCACGTCGTGGCCCGCGTCCGCGAGCCCGTCGGCGAGGAGCGACACGACCCACTCGATCCCCCCGTAGCCCGTGGGCGGAACCGGGAACCACACGGGGCTGAGGACGGCGATCCTCACTCGAGCTCCGGCGCCTCGGTCTCCTCGACCCGGACGTGCCCGTCGGCGAGGGCGACATTCCAGACTCGGTCGAAGGCGCGCACGCCGGAGAGTCTGAGCGCGCCCGCCCACGAAGGCAACTCCGGCGGCGCGACCGTCTCGAGCGCCTGGCGCGCGTGATCCGGCCGGAGGCCGAGCAGCACCTGGAGGAGGAGCACCGGCGTCGCCGCCGCCCAGGCCTGAGGCCGCGCCGCGGTGGGATAGGCGATCGGGAACGGCGTCTCGGTGCGCGGGAAGCCCGCGAACACCTCGGGAAGCTGATGGCCGAAGTGCGCGGCCGCCTCGATCGAGCGCCGCGCGATCCGGTGCGCCTCGGGCCAGCGGCCGGCCCGGGCGAGGCCGAGCGCGATGAGCGAATTGTCGTGCGGCCAGACGGTTCCGTTGTGGTACGTGAGCGGGCTGTAGCCGGCGTCGCCCGACGACATCGTCCGCACGCCCCAGCCCGGACCAGAGCTCCTCGCCCATGAGCGCGTCGACGACCGCGTCGACCCGGTTATCCGGGACGATCCCGCTCCACAGGAGATGGCCGATGTTCGAGGTGAGCGAGTCGACGCGGTTCTTCTCCCCGTCGAGCGCGAGCGCGTAGAAGCCGCCACGCTCCTCGACCCAGAACGCCTCGTCGAACCGGTCGCGCAGCTCGGCCGCCTCTCGCTCGAGCCGGTCGGCCAGGTCGCGGTCGCGCCAGACTTCGCGCGCCAACTCGGCCATCCGCAGCTTCGCGTCGTAGACGTAGCCCTGCACCTCGCAGGCGGCGATCGGCCCGGTCGCCTGGCGTCCGTCGTGGAAGAGCTGGGAGTTGTGGGAGTCCTTCCACGACTGGTTCTCGAGCCCGCGCTCCGACCGGCGGTGGTACTCGACGAACCCGTCGCCGTCGAGGTCGCCGTACTCGTCGATCCAGTTCAGCGCGCGCAGGGCCGGCTCGCGCAGCGTGCGCACGAACGCGGCGTCGTCCGTCCAGCGCCAGACCTCGGAGAGGAGCACGAGGAAGAGCGGCGTCGCGTCGACCGTGCCGTAGTAGCGCGGGAACCAGGTCGTCGCCGCCTTCCCGGCGCGGACCTCGTGGACGATCTTCCCCGGCTCGGCGTCGGTGAACGGATCGTCCTCGGTCGCCTGCAGGCCCGCGAGCGCGGTGAGCGCGTTGCGCGCCAGCTCGGGTCCGAAGATGAGCGTCTGGAGGCACGTGATCAGCGTGTCGCGGCCGAACACGGCCATGAACCACGGCATCCCGGCGGCGAAGAGCTGGCCGCCCGCGGCGCTCTCGTGCATGCGCAGCGAGGCGAGATCGGCGACGGAGCGGTCGAACGTCGTGTGGAGCGTCGGCCAGCTCGCGCGAAGCTGTGGCACCTGCACCCGCCAGGCCTGGAGCGACGCGCGCACCTGCTCGAGCTCCGCGCCGAAGCGCTGCTCGGCGCCGCTGCCTGTCGCCGCGCGCCCCGTCGGGCGAAACGGCCACGTCGACGCGCACCCGCCACTCCTCGCCGGGATCGAGCGCAAGCTGGTAGCTGACCGTCGAGCCGTTCACGCTCCCGGGCTCGGAAAAGAAGAGCTGCGTCACGCCCGGAGTCCCGTCCGCGTCGGCCAGCGTGACCGCCGACTCGGCCGCGTCGAAGGCGAGCGGCGCGAGGTCGGGCAGCGGGTCGGCGTTCTCCGGATCTCCGAGCGCGAAGTCCCAGTCCTTCACCGCGAAGATGTCCGCGAAGTCCGTCCCGACCTCGAACGCGAGCTCGAACTCGAGCCGGCGAGGCGAGTAGTTGCGGACGACCACGCGGTCCTGCATCCCGTCGCCGACGAACCGCTCGCGCGCGATCGAGAGCTCGTCCTGGCCGAGCCCGCCCGCGATCGGGTTCCTCGAGTAGAACGCCGCCGAGAAGTAGTCGACCCGGTCGGAGGAGAGGAGCAGCGGCCGTTCGCCGTTCACGGTGAGGATCCAGCGCGAGAGGAAGCGCGTGTCGCTCGCGAAGAGGCCCGCGGTCGTCTCGTCGAGATCGCCGAGCTCGTCGCAGACGCAGAAGGTCGACCCCTCGAGAATCGTCAGCGCCATGAAGCGCCCTTACCCCTGATCGCGAACGATGGAGTCCTGTGTCGCCTGCTGCAGCGGCTTCACGACCATCTCGTCGATGACCATGTGGTCAGGCCGCGTGACCACCCAGAGGATGCAGTCGGCGATCTCCTCGGGCGTCAGGTAGCGAACGCCCGCGTAGACCGCGTCCTTCTTGGACGCGTCGCCGCGGAAGCGCACGTCGGAGAACTCGGTGTCGCCGACCATGCCGGGATCGACGGTGGAAACCCGGATGCGGCCGACGAGCTCCTTGCGCAGCACCGCCGTGAGCGCGCGCACCGCGTACTTGGAGGCGACGTACATGCCGCCCATCGGGTACGCCTCCCGCCCGGCCCACGAGCCCAGGTTGACGACGTGCCCGCGCCAGTCCTCCATGTGCGGGAGGGTCAGGCGCGTCAGGCGCACGAGGCCCATGACGTTCGTCTCCCAGACGACCGCGTCGTCCTCGCTCGAGCCGTCGGCGATCGCGGTGCGCCCGAGCGCGAGGCCGGCGTTGTTCACGAGGATGTCGATCCGCCCGCCGAGCTGCATGGCCGCGCCGGCGACGAACGCCTCGGCGCTCTCCTCGTCGGTCACGTCGAGCGGGAGCGCGAAGTGGCCCTCGCCCGGGAGCTCGGCGAGAACGCCCTCGAGCTTCTCGACCCTGCGGGCGCCGAGCGCGACCTGCGCGCCTGCGCCCGCAAGCGCCAGCGCCGTCGCCCGGCCGATGCCGCTCGAGGCGCCGGTGACGACTGCCGTGCGTCCGTCCAGGTCAGGCACGTCGGCGAGCTTATCGGGGCAGGGGCCGCCCCCGAGGCGGAACGGAGAGGGACCACCCCGGGGGCCTGCGGCTTGCCGTCGCGGCTGTTGCGACGACCCCCAACTCGCTGCGGCAACGTCGGTCGAGAGAAGGACGCGGCTGCGGCGAGACCCAAGCCGACTGTCGTCGTCTTGGGAACCTTGCGAGCACACCTGGCGTTCGGAATAGCCGCCCGGCGCCCGATGCAAACCGCACGAATAGCAAAAATGCCTGCTAATCCCCCGAATTGGGGAGACGCTTTAGTTCGGTTTGGAGGGAATTACAGAGGTTCGCCGGCCGCTGCCTCGGCCAATTCGTCCAGCGAGCGGCCGGTGCGCCCGGCCGCCAGTCCGACGAGGTAGCAGATGAGCGGCGCGTTGATCCGCTCGCCGCTCTCGTGCGCGGCCACACGCGCGAGCGACAGCAGCGTCTTGACCTCGGCGTCCGTGAGCGCGTACTCGCCGGTATCGCCGCCGAGCCTCCGATCGCTTCCTCGAGCCAGGCATCCATTGGAGGAGAACCTACAGCCCGGCGCAATGTAAGTCTGTCCAGGAGCGAAGCCCTGAGCCTTCGGGCTGCGCTGAACCCCGAAGACGAGGCATCCCTCCTGAACATCCTCTTAGACTCCGCGCGATGAAGATCGGGGTGCCCAAGGAGACCGCTCCGGGCGAGCAGCGTGTCGCGCTCGTCCCGGACGGCGTGCGGCGCCAGACCGAGTCGGGCGTGGACGTGCTCGTCGAGAGCGGCGCGGGCGAGGCGGCCGCGTATCCCGATGAGACCTACACGGACGCCGGCGCGCAGATCGTCTCCGCGGACGACCTCTACGCCCAGGCCGATCTCGTCCTGCGGATCGGCAAGGTCGACGGCGTCGGCGCGCTGCGAAACGGCCAGACGCTGGTCGCGTTCCTCCAGCCGCTCGTCGAGACCGAGCTGGCCAAGGCGCTCGCCGAGCGCGGCGTCACGAGCTTCTCCATGGACGCGATCCCGAGGATCACGCGCGCGCAGCCGATGGACGCGCTCTCCTCGCAGGCGACGGTCGCCGGCTACAAGGCCGTGCTGATCGCCGCGGGCTCGATCGGCAAGTTCTTCCCGATGCTCACGACCGCGGCGGGGACGATCCGGCCCGCGAAGGTGATGGTGCTCGGCGCCGGCGTGGCCGGGTTGCAGGCGATCGCCACCGCGCGGCGCCTGGGCGCGGTGGTCTCCGCCTACGACGTGCGCCCGGCCGTGAAGGAGCAGGTCGAGAGCCTCGGCGCGCAGTTCCTCGAGCTCGACGTCGAGGGCGCGGAGGGCGTCGGCGGCTACGCGATCGCGCTCGCCGAGGACGAGCAGGCGCGCCAGCAGGAGCTCCTGAAGCTCCACGCGGCCGAGTCGGACGCCGTCATCTCGACCGCGCTCATCCCGGGCAAGCCCGCGCCGCTCCTCCTCACCGAGGACGCCGTCGCCGCGATGCAGCCGGGCTCGGTCATCGTCGACCTCGCCGCCGAGATGGGCGGAAACTGCCGCCGGAACCGAGGCGGGCCGCACGATCGTGAAGAACGGCGTCACGATCGTCGGCGAGACGAACCTGCCGGCGACGATGCCGTTCCACGCGAGCCAGATGTACTCGCGCAACGTCATGAGCTTCCTCGGGCTGATCGTCTACGACGGCGAGCTCGTCTTCGACTTCGAGGACGAGATCGTCCGCGACACCTGCGTCACCCACGAAGGCCGCGTCCTGAAGGAGCCCGCATGACCGCCCAGCTCGTCGCCAGCCTCACGATCTTCGCGCTCGCCGCGCTGCTCGGCCTCGAGCTGATCGGCCGCGTCCCCGCGCTCCTGCACACGCCGCTCATGTCGGGCACGAACGCGATCCACGGGATCATCCTCGTCGGCGCGATGATCGTCGCCGGCTCCGCGGACTCGACGCTCGAGCAGGTGCTCGCGTTCGTCGCGATCGTCTTCGGCACCGTGAACGTGGTCGGCGGGTTCCTCGTGACCGACCGGATGCTCGACATGTTCAAGCGCCGGCCGGAGCGCGACGAGTGAGCCAGAACTGGGTCAACCTGATCTACGCGTTCGCGGCGATCCTGCTCTGCCTCGGGATCAAGCGGCTCAGCTCTCCCGCGACCGCGCGCTCGGGGAACATCGTCGCCGCGGTCGGGATGACGATCGCGGTCGTCGTCACGCTCTTCTCCCCGGAGGTCGACTCCTACGGGCTGATCTTCGCCGGGATCGCCGTCGGCACGGTGATCGGCGTCGCGTCGGCGCGCATGGTGCGCATGACCGCGATGCCGCAGATGGTCGCGCTCTTCAACGGGGTCGGCGGCGGCGCGGCGGCGCTGATCGCCGCGGCCGAGTTCCACCGGCTGGCGCCGCTCCCCGGCGACCTCGCAGGCGACGTCGTCATCGGGATCATGTTCTCGGCGCTCATCGGCTCGATCTCGTTCTCGGGGAGCATGGTCGCGTTCGCGAAGCTCCAGGAGCTCCTCCCCGGGCGGCCGCTCGTCTTCCCCGGCCAGAACATCGTGAACGCGCTGCTCTTCGCGGCGATCGATCGCCGCCGGGTTCGCCGCCGCGATCACCGAGGATCAGATCTGGCTCGTCGCGCTGCGTCGTCGGCGCGCTCATCTTCGGCGTCACGCTCGTCATGCCGATCGGCGGCGCGGACATGCCGGTCGTCATCTCGTTCCTGAACGCGTTCACCGGGCTGGCCGCCGCCGCGACCGGCTTCGTCCTCTCGAACAACGCGCTGATCATCGGCGGAACGCTCGTCGGGGCCTCGGGAACGCTGCTCACGATCCTCATGGGCAAGGCGATGAACCGCTCGCTCGCGAACGTCCTCTTCGGCGCGTTCGGCGCCGCGCCGTCAGGCGGCGGCGGAGCGGCGGTCGCCCAGGACGGCCAGGTCGCGCGCGAGGTCACCGCCGACGACGCCGCGGTCATGCTCGCCTACGCCGACCAGGTGATGATCGTCCC
Source organism: uncultured Actinomycetes bacterium (assembly GCA_963705875.1). Classification (GTDB taxonomy): domain Bacteria; phylum Actinomycetota; class Thermoleophilia; order Gaiellales; family Gaiellaceae; genus CAVRUF01. The sequence goes on from OY970117.1 coordinate 1,919,568, forward strand.
CGGCTACGGACTCGCGGTCGCGCAGGCCCAGCACGCCGCCCGGGAGCTCGCCGACCTGCTCGAGGCGCGCGGCGTGAAGGTGAAGTACGCGATCCATCCGGTCGCGGGCCGCATGCCGGGCCACATGAACGTCCTCCTCGCCGAGGCGAGCGTGCCGTACCCGCAGCTCCTCGACATGGACGAGGCGAACCCCGAGTTCCCGCGCACCGACGTGGCGCTCGTGGTCGGCGCGAACGACGTGACGAACCCCGCCGCGCGCTCGAACCCGGACAGCCCGCTGTACGGGATGCCGATCCTCGACGTGGACAAGGCGAAGAACGTCGTCGTCCTCAAGCGGAGCATGAACCCGGGGTTCGCCGGGATCGAGAACGAGCTCTACTTCGATCCCGAAGACGGCGATGCTCTTCGGCGACGCGAAGGACTCGATCGAGCGGTTGATCGCGGGCGTCAAGAGCGTCTGACGGAATGACGCTTCGCCGGCCGGGTGCGCTGGACGCTGCCGGACGGCTCAAGGTCCTTCCGTCAGGCGCTTAGTCCGTTTAGCGACCGCCTGGAAGATCGCGAGGAGAATCACCGCGCCGACGATGGCGGCGATCCACGTGCTCACGTCGAAGAACTCGTCGATCGGGTCGCCCAGGTCGAGCGCCCGGGCGATTGAAGCCGCCGAGCAGCGCGCCGACGATGCCGACGAACGTCGTGAGGATGAGTCCACCCGGCGCGCCGCCGAGGATCGCCCGTGCGATCAGACCGGCGCCGAGGCCGAGCACGATCCACGCGATGATTCCCATGTCCTTCCTTTCCGTAGGGTCGTGAGCCGTAGTACCCAACGGCGGAAGGGCTAACGCGCGGCGGCCCAGCTCCCGAGCGCCTGGACGACGATCTTCAGGCGACGGCCCTCGTCCGTCAGGAGGTACTCGACGCGCGGAGGACGGGCGTCGATGACGCGCCGCTCGAGCACGCCGGCCGCTTCGAGCTCCACGAGGCGCGCGGCGAGCGTGCGCGGAGGCACGGCGCCGACGGCCTGGCGGAACTCGTTGAAGCGCACGGCGCCGTGATGCGCCGCGTAGACGATCTGCAGGAGCCAGCGGCGCTCGAGGACCTCGGCTGCGCGCCGAACGTCCTCGGGCACCGGCTCACACTGACGACAGCGATGCTCGTGCATCACGGGCCGGCTCGAGAGCGAGCTCGAGCACCTCGCCGAGGTTCATGACGGGATGGAACCGAAGCTCGTTGCGCGTTTCCTCCGGGACGTCGTCGATGTCCGGGCGGTTGCGCTCCGGGATGATCACGTCGGTCAGCCCCGCGGCGTGCGCGGCGAGCACCTTCTGCTTCAGCCCGCCGATCGGAAGCACGCGGCCCTGGAGCGTCACCTCGCCGGTCATGCCGACCGTGTGGCGCACGGCCCGCCCGGTGAGGAGCGACGCGAGTGCGGTGGCCATCGTGATGCCGGCGCTCGGCCCGTCCTTCGGGATCGCGCCCGCCGGGACGTGGACGTGGAAGCACTTGCTCGCGAAGAGCGAGTGGTCGACCCCGAGCTCGTCGGCGTGCGCCTGGATGTACGACAGCGCGATCTGCGCCGACTCCTTCATGACGTCGCCGAGCTGGCCGGTGAGGATCAGCTTCCCTTCGGGACCGTCCATCGCCGTCGCCTCGACGAAGAGGACGTCGCCGCCGGTTCCGGTCACGGCGAGCCCGGTTGCGACACCGGGAACCGCGGTGCGGTCGGCCGCCTCCTGGAAGAAGCGCTGGCGCCCGAGCGCGTCGCGTACGAGCTCCAGGTCGAGGGCGACCGGGGGCTTCGCCTCCTCGGAGACGATCCGAGTCGCCGTCTTGCGCAGGAGCTTTCCGAGCTCGCGCTCGAGCTGGCGGACGCCCGCCTCGCGCGTGTACTCCGAGACGATCGTCTGGAGCAGCTCGTCCGGGATCTCGACCTCGTCCTCCAGCAGGCCGTTGCGCTCGCGCTGGCGCGGCCAGAGGTAGCCGCGCGCGATCGCGCGCTTCTCGTCCACGGTGTAGCCGTCGAAGCGGATCACTTCCATCCGGTCGAGCAGCGGGCCGGGAATCGTGTCGGCGATGTTCGCGGTCGCGATGAAGACGACCTCGGAGAGGTCGAGCTCCACGTCGAGGTAGTGGTCGCGGAAGGAGTGGTTCTGCGCCGGGTCGAGCACCTCGAGCAGCGCCGACGAGGGATCGCCGCGCCAGTCGGCGCCGACCTTGTCGACCTCGTCGAGCATGATCACGGGGTTCATCGTCCCGGCGTCGCGAAGGGCGCGGACCAGGCGGCCCGGCATCGCGCCGATGTAGGTGCGGCGGTGGCCGCGGATCTCGGCCTCGTCGCGGACGCCGCCGAGCGACATGCGCACGAACTCGCGTCCGAGCGCGCGGGCGATCGACTCGCCGACCGAGGTCTTCCCGGTGCCGGGAGGCCCGATCAGCGTCAGGATCGCGCCCGACTTCTTGTCCTCGGCGATGCCGCGCTCCTCGCGGAGCTTGCGCACGGCCAGGTACTCGACGATGCGGTCCTTCACGTCCTCGAGCCCGTAGTGGTCGGTGTCCAGGACCTCACGCGCGTGCGCGGGATCGAGCCGCTCCTCGGAGCGCTTCGCCCACGGGACGGAGACGAGCCAGTCCAGGTAGGTGCGGATGACCGAGGCCTCGGGACTCTGCTCGCCGATCGACTCGAGCCGGTTCAGCTCGCGCTCGGCCTGCCCGCGGACCTCCTCGGGCATCTCGGCCTCCTCGATCTTCGTGCGGTACTCGTCGATGACGGAGCCTTCGTCCTCGCCGAGCTCCTTGCGGATCGACTCCATTTGCTTGCGCAAGACGTAGTCGCGCTGCTGCTTCTGGACGCCCGACTCGACGTCGTCGCGGATGCGCCGGCGCACCTGCAGCTCGGCCAGGCGCTCGCGCTGGAGGTCGACCGCGAGCTCGAGCCGCTCCCGCAGGTCGACGGCCTCGAGGAGCTGCACCTTCTGCTCGAAGGAGAAGTCCGGCGCGTAGCCGACCGTGTCGGCGAGGGTGCCCGGATCCGAGATGGAGCGGACGAACGCGGAGATGCGTCCGTCGTCGCCGCGAACCTCGAGGACTTCCTCGACGATCGCGCGGTATTCGCGCTCGAGCTCTTTCACGCGCCCGTCGACGGGCTGCTCCTCGTCGGGCCGCTCCTCGACCTCGACGCGCAGGCGCCCCTGGGAGTCCGTGTGGGCGGCGCCGGCGATCCCGCGATGCAGGCCGGTCAGCGACACGGCGCGGCCTCCGCCGGGGAGGCGCACGGTGTCGACGACATCCGCGACGGTGCCGACGGCGGCAAAATCGTTCTCGTGGCGCGGAACGAGCAGCACGCGCTCCTCGTCGCCGACGTCCACGGTCAGCGTGACGTCCATGTTGGGGAAGACAACGATGTCTTCGAGCGGAACGAGCAACAGGGTGGTGCTCACCAAATCATCTCCTCGGATGCCTGGGCTACTTGCGCTACTACGTATACTTTGTATACCGAGAATAGCAGAGGAGGAAACATTGGCCGACAAGATCCAGAAGACCGATGCGGAGTGGCGCGAGGAGCTCTCCCCGGAGCAGTTCCACGTCCTTCGCGAGAAGGGCACCGAGCGCGCCTGGACCGGCCCGCTGAACGACAACAAGGCCGAGGGTACGTACCGCTGCGCGGGCTGCGGCGCCGACCTCTTCACGTCCGACACGAAGTTCGAGTCGGGCTCCGGCTGGCCGAGCTTCTACGCGCCGGCGATCGACACCGCGGTCGAGACCGAGGAGGACACGCTCGTTCTTCATGCGGCGCACCGAGGTCATGTGCGCCACGTGTGAGGGGCATCTCGGCCACGTCTTCCCGGACGGGCCGAACCCGACCGGTCTTCGCTACTGCATCAACTCCGCCGCGCTCGACTTCGAGGCGGACGCCTCGGACGGAAAATCCACCTAGAAATCCAGGGCTTTCCAGCTACGATCCGGGCCGGTGCGCCGACCCCCCCGTTTCCGGCTTCACCGGCGCCGCGCGTTGGCGGCTGCCGCGCTTGCGCTTGCCGCACTGGGCGCCGCGCCTGCGACCCCGGCGGCCGGAGCGACGTCGCTGAAGCTCCTTCCGCCGCTCGCGCAGCCGCTCACCCTCTACTCGTACCGCGGCCGCGCGCCGCTCGACTTCGGCGTCCTCGTCGGCGCGACCGGCGGGAACGTGGAGCTCCGCGTCAGGCGCCCGGACTACGAAGGTCCGCTCGAGGCCTGGCAGATCGATCCCGAGACCTCGAGTCCGCTCCAGCCGCTCCCGGCCGGGAGGATGAAGGGCTGGGAGGGCCTGCGCCGCTTCTTCAAGTACACGATCACGACCCGCTCCGGGAAGCCGGTGGCCGAGCGCTACCGGCCGTTCTGCCCCAACACGGGTGACCGGACGCGCGTCTCGAGCGAGGGGCCGGCCGCCGTCGAGTACACGTACTCCTGCCGGTCGTTCTCCCCGTTCACGCGCGGGATGGTCTGGGGGATCGAGGAGGGCTGGGCGGCGCCGGCGTTCGCGCAGGACGCCTACTACACGAACTTTCACTTCTCGAGCATCCGCCTCGAGCCCGGCAAGTACCGCGTGAAGGTCGAGCTCATGCCGTTCTTCCGCACGTTCTTCGCCGTCCCCGACGTGGACGCCGAGACGACCGTCGACTTCGTCGTGCGCCGGCTGCGCACGAGCGGGCCGGACGGGCCGGTCAAGGGCCGCATCGAGGCGCTGCGCGCAACGGCTCGGCCCACCCAGGCGGCCGCCGAGATCCCGATCGACCCGGACCCCGACCCGAGCCTGCTGCCCGACCTCGAGGCGCTGCCCGCCTGGTCGATCTCGACCCGGAAGCAGGGGCGCCGCGACTACCTCTCGTTCGCGTCGACCGCCTGGAACGCGGGCCCGGCGCCGATGCTCGTCGAGGGCTTCCGGTCGGGCTCGGCCGAGACGATGGACGCCTACCAGTACTTCTACGACGAGGACGGGGACGCGGTCTCGAGGGCGCCGGTGGGGACGTTCGAGTTCGACCACCGAAACGGCCACCACCACTGGCACTTCCTCCAGTTCACGCGCTACTCGATTCTCGACGCGGCGACGAACGAGATCGTGCGCTCGACGAAGCAGTCGTTCTGCCTCGCACCCACCGATCCGATCGACCTGACCGTCCCGCGCGCCGTCTACCTCCCGTACCTGCCCGAGATGTCGAGCATCTGCGGCGGCCTGGAGGCGCGGTGGCTGCGCGAGGCGCTCCCGGCCGGCTGGGGCGACACCTACTACCAGTCCGTTGCCGGCCAGGCCTTCGACATCACGGGCCTCCCGAACGGCGCGTACAGGATCCGGATCCAGATGAACCCGCTCGGGATCCTCAAGGAAACGTCCACGGCGAACAACATCGAGGACAGGTCGATCGTGCTCGGCGGCCGCAAGGGCGCCAGGACGGTGATCGTTCAGCCGTGGCACGGAATCACGTACTAGCCGCCCTCGGCGCCGCGCTCGTCGCGGCTCTCGCGGCCGGTCCGGCCGCGGCGGCGCCCGCATCGCTCGAGCTTCACGGGCCGGGCGAGACGATCGCCCTGACGTCGCGGAACGGCAGCGTGCTCCTCGATCTCGGCGTCTCGGTCGCGGCGACCGGCGGCGCGTTCGAGCTGCGCGTTCGGCGCCCGGACTACGACTCCGATCCCGAGATCGTCCAGGTCGACGCGAGGACCGGCGCGATCATGCGCCAGCTGCCGAACGCGGTCCTGCGCCGCTGGAGCGGGCTGCGGCGCTTCTTCGTCGTGACCGTGCGAGACGACGCGGGCGAGGTCGTCGCCGAGAAGTACTTCCGGTTCTGCCCGAACAACCCGGACCAGATCCCGCTCAGCGGCGAATCGGTCGCTCCGCGCTATCCCGACGCCTGCGGCTCGAGCCTGCCGTTCGTCCGCGGGATGGTCTGGGGCATCGACGACGGCTGGGCGGTCACGGCGTTCGGGTTCCTCCAGGAAACCTCCACGCGCGCGTACGCGGTGAAGCTCGCGCCCGGCGCCTACACGGCCGAGGTCGCGATCGACGACCGCTACCGCGAGCTCTTCGCCATTCCCGATTCCAGCGCCGAGGTGGTCGTCGACTTCACCGTCGAGCCGGCGGAAGTGCTGCGCCAGGCTCGCAGCGAGCCGCGCCGCGACGAGACCCGGGCCGCGCTCGGCGAGATCACCCCGCCGGACATGTCCAACCCGGATCCGGCGCTCTTGCCCGACCTGGTCGCCTTGCCGGCCTGGAACATCACACTCATCGAGGCCGGCGCCCGGGACCTGCTCGGATTCGCCGCCAGCCCGTGGAACGCCGGGCCGGGCCCGCTCGTCGTCGACGGCTTCCGCGCGACGAGCGCCGGGACGATGGAGGCGTACCAGTACTTCTACGACGGCGAGACGCCGGTCGGCCGCACGCGCGCGGGCTCGATGGCGTGGGACTCCCGCCAGGGCCACGACCACTGGCACTTCCTCCAGTTCTCCCGCTACAGCCTCATCGACCCGGAGAAGGGCGCGATCCTCCGCAGCCGCAAGCAGTCGTTCTGCCTCGCCCCGACCGAGCCGGTCGACCTGACCGTCCCCGGCGCGGCCTGGCTTCCGTGGTCGCTGTCGTTCACGAGCGTCTGCGGCGGGCGCAGCGCGAAGCACCTGCGCGAGGCGATGCCCGTCGGCTGGTCGGACACGTACTTCCAGGTCGTCGCCGGCCAGGCCTTCGACGTGACGTCGCTCCCCAACGGCCGCTACCAGATCGAGATCGAGGTGAACCCGCAGCGGCTCCTCCACGAGCGGTCGACGTTCAACAACGTCGCGCGGCGGACGATCATCCTGCGCGGCACCAAGGCCGACCGCCGGGTCAAGGTGCTGCCGTGGCATTCGATCGGGCGCCGCTCCTTGAACCGCTGAGCACGACGGAGTACTTTCAGCCGGCATGAAGCGTTCCTGGATCCGAGGCGGAGCGCTCCTCGTCGTCGCCGCCGCACTCGGCCTCGCAGTCGCAGGAGGAGCTTCACCGACAGCGCTCTGAGCCGGCCGGCGGCCGGACATCTCGTCGTCGTGCCCGCCTCCGAGGAGGGACGCGCCGCGCTCGCAGCGCTCGAACGCGACCACCGTCGCCGCGTACGACGCGTTCACGCTGGTCGAGGCCTCCGGGGCGGACGTGGCGCCGCTCCTCGCCGCCGGAGGAGAGCTCCGCGACGACATGCGCACGGTGCGGATCGGGACGAAGACCTCAGATCCCGACGCGGCGCCCGTCGCTTCTCGGCAAGTCGCGCGGCGCGCTCGCAAGCGCCGGCGAGGGCCCGACCGGCCTCGCGGTCGTCCAGTACGCCGGCCCGCTCAAGGACTCGTGGATCGCCGCCGTCGAGGCGACCGGCGTCACGGTCGTCAGCTACATGGCCCAGAACGGGCAGCTCGTGAGCGGCGACGACGACGCACTCGGCGCGCTCGCGGACATGGCGGACGGCGCGTCGTTCGTTCGCGCGCTCACCCCGTACACGGCGGCCGACAAGAAGCTTCCGGGACTCGACCGAACCGGCGCGTCCAAGGTGGTCGTCTCGACGGTGGCGGGAGCCGCCGGCGCAGCGGCCCGCGCCGAGGTCGAGGCGGTGTCCGACCGAGCCGCCGAGGACGTCGCGGTCGCGGGCGTCGTCCACCAGCGGATCCGGCTCGACGCGAGCAAGATCGACGGGCTCGCGGCGCTGGGCGGCGTGGTCGCGATCGAGCCCTTCGTCGAGCCGCAGATGCTCGACGAGCGGAGCTCGCGGATCATGGACGGCGCGCTGAGCTCCTTCGTTCCGACGCTGGGAAGCGGCCACCTCGCGTTCCTGAACGCGAAGCATCTGAACAACGCGATCGGGCTCATCGACGTGACCGATTCCGGCCTCGACAAGGGCCTGCTCCCACCGCCGGCGGGTTCGCATCCCGACTTCTTCGTGTCCGGAAACGGATCGCTAGCGTCCCGCCTCCTCTACATGCACGAAGCGTCCGCGGCCGACGCTGACAACCGCGACTGCGACGGACATGGCACAGGGGTCGCGTCGCTCATCGCCGGCTACCGGACGGGAACCGGCGCGACGCTCGAGGACGCCCAGGGGTTCAACTACGGCATGGGCGTGAACCCGTTCGCCCGCATCGGCTCGACCAAGATCTTCAACTGCTTGGGGAGCTTCGACGTGACCACTTCGATCACGGCGCTGCAGAGCTCCGCGTACGCGTCCGGCGCCCGGATCTCGAACAACTCCTGGGGCTCGAACGTCGGCGGCGCCTACAACACGACGGCGCAGGAGTTCGACGGCCTCGCCCGCGATGCGAGCCCCGGCGTGACCGGGAACCAGGGGATGGTCGAGGTGGTCTCCAGCGGCAACGCCGGCTCGGGCGCCAACACCGTCAACTCGCCCGGCACCGCGAAGAACGTCATCACCGTCGGCGCCTCCGAGAGCGTTCGTGCGATCGGCGCGACGGACGGCTGCGGGGTCACCGACGCCTCCGCAAACAGCGCCCGGGACGTCGTCAACTTCTCCAGCCGCGGCCCCACCGACGACGGGCGCACGAAGCCGGACGTCGTCGCGCCCGGAACGCACCTGGCCGGAGCACAGCCGCAGACCGGCGCGGACTACAACGGCTCCGGCGTCTGCAATCCGCAGTTCCCGGCCGGGAGCAGTCTCTACACGCTGACGTCGAGCACCTCGCAGGCGACCGCGAACGCCACCGGCGTCGTCTCGCTCATGCGCAACTGGTACACGTCGGGCCCCGGGTCACGGAGCCGCGCCGAGCCCCGCGCTCGTGAAGGCGCTCCTCCTGAACACGGCCACCGACCTGGCAGGCGGCAGCGACGGCGCCGCGGCGCTCGGACACCTGCCGTCGCAGGTCCAGGGCTGGGGCCGGCCGAACCTCGCGACGCTCGTGAACGGAACCAAGCGCCGCTTCGTCAACCAGACGACGGTGTTCGGCGCGTCGGGCAAGTCGAAGACGCAGTTCTTCCGGCTCGCGTCGAAGAAGCAGCCGCTTCGGGTCACGCTCGTGTGGACGGACGCCATCGGCCCGACGACAGGCAACTCGTTCGTGAACGATCTCGACCTGGAGGTCACGACCGGCGGCGGGATCTACAAGGGCAACGTGTTCGCGAACGGGCGCTCGATCGCCGGCGGCGCCGCAGATCCCGCCAACAACGTCGAGAGCGTCTACCTGCCGAAGGGCCGCACGGGCACGGTGCGGATTCGCGTCGTCGCGAAGAACATCGCCGGCGACGGCGTCCCCGGCAACGCGGATACGACCGACCAGGACTACGCCCTCGTCATCTCCAACGTCGGCGCGCCGGTCAAGAAAGCCCCGCTGCTCGTCGACGCCGGGTTCAAGCTCACGACCGCCGACCACGACGGACACCTCGACCCCGGCGACACGTTCTCGATCGTCCAGAAGCTCAAGAACGTCGGCTCGAAGGCGTCGACGTCGATCGCCGGCCGGCTGTCCTCCTCCCAGGTGAAGACGACGACCGCCCGCGCCGCGTGGAAGCCAATCAAGCCCGGCAAGACCCGTGCGAGCAAGGCGTTCAAGGGGAAGATCAAGACGTCGGTCCGCTGCGGAAGCAACGTCCGCCTCACGATCAAGGCGACCTCGAAGGACGAGAGCCTGACGTTCAGCCCGATCCTCCCGACCGGGCTTCCCGGGACGTCGGTGACGACGTTCACCTCGACCGACGTGCCCAAGGCGATTCCGGACGCCGTCGCGACCGGCGTGACGTCCACGCTCGTCGTCCCGGGGGCCGGCGTCGTCAGCGACCTGGATGTGGAGATCGGGCAGATCACGCACACATTCGCCGGCGATCTGACGATCGATCTCACCTCGCCGTCGGGAACGACTGTCCGCCTGTTCAACCGACACGGCGGGAGCGGCGACAACCTGACGAACACGGTCTTCGACGACTCCGCCGCGACCGCAATCTCCGCCGGCGTGGCGCCCTTCACCGGCAGCTTCCGTCCGTTCCAGGCGCTCTCCGCGTTCGACCACAGTTCGCTCGGCGGGACGTGGAAGCTCAAGGTGGTCGACAACGCGGGTGACGACACGGGAACCCTGAGCGGCTGGAGCCTGGACGTGAAGAAGTACAGCTGCCCGTGATCGCGCTCGCGTGCGCTGAAGCGCTCGTTGCCTCTATCCCGCACGCGCTCTAGGCTTCGCGCGTGGCTGCAACCCTCGCGCTCGTGGCGGCGTTCCTCTTCGCGCTGGCGGCCACACTCCAGCAGAAGGGGGCGCTGAACCTCTCGACCATCTCGCTGGCCCACCCGATGTCGCTCGTGCGGCTCGCGGGCCAGACGATGTGGCTCCTAGGCACGCTCGCGCTGTTCACGGGATACCTCTTCCAGGCCGGCGCGCTCGACCGTGGCCGACTCTCGGTCATCCAGCCCCTGCTCGTCACGACCGTCGTCTTCGCGCTGCCGCTCGGCTACTTCCTCACGAAGCAGCACGTCGGTAGCCGGGAGGTGATCGGCGCCCTCGTGATCATCGCCGGACTCGGCCTGTTCGTGTACTTCGGCGACCCGGCCGGCGGAAACGAGAACGCGTCCAACTCTCAGTGGGCGATCGCGATCGGCCTGATCGTGGTGCTCTCCGTCGTGGTCCTCGTCTTCGGGAGCGGCGGCGGCCTCCCGATGAAGGCGGCCGTGTACGGCACGGTCGCGGGAATGCTCTTCGGGCTGTCCTCTGCGCTGACGAAGCCGACGCTCGACTACCTCCACGAGAGCGTGGGCACGATGCTCTCGCACTGGGAGTGCTACGCGCTCGCGCTCGCCGGCGCTGCTCGGGTTCGTGCTTGCAGCAGGTGTCGCTCGGCACGGGTCGCCTCGCACCGTCGGTCGCCACGGTCTCGGTCGCGAACCCCGTCGTCGGGATCCTGATCGGGATCCTTCTCCTGGACGAGCGACTCAGCCGGCCGGGCTGGCACATCCTCCTCGCCGTGATCGGCCTCTGCCTCGCACTCGGCGGCGCGGTGGCCATCTCGCTCGCGCGCGAGGGCGCACGGGGAGAACCCGCTCCGACCGACGCAGACGTATCCGTCGCGCCGGCGTAGCTAGCCCGTCAGCTGAACAGGGGACGCGGCGATCCAGATCACGGTTCCCAGGAAGAGCACGCACCCGAGGCCGAGGACCACGTCCGCGCACGCACGTCTCGCAGCTTCATGCTGATTCCCGCGAAGAACAAGGCGGAGGCGAAGAGGACGACGGCGAGCATGTAATTGTCCGCGCGCTCGTTGGCCTTCCTCGCCTGCTCCGAGCTCGCCGCAGCCGCGACCTCCAGGCGTTCAGCCTTGGCCGACGAGGCGAGCTTGTACTCGGGCATGTCGAAGGGGGTGCCGGGTGCGCTTGCGTCCTCCGAACGGATCGGTCGCGAGCCACGCCGCGAACGCGGGCTTGAACTCATCTCTGAAGCGTGCCCGGTAGAGATCGGCGAGGCGGGTTTGCTGCTCCTCGTTCGCGTCGACCCACTGGATGAACGTGGCGACGTCGATCTGAACCTGTCGATCCGCGAGCGCGGCGACGCGGTTCTCCTCGATCCGGAGTGCCGTGGCCTGGCTGTACCCCTGCGACTGCTCACCCGTCCATTGCCGCGCCTGGTAGGCAGACCACGCGGTCGCGACCGTCGCGAGGGCGAGCAGCACCGTGGAGATCACCTCCAGCCACCCCTCACCGCGCGTCGGCTCGGTCATCCGGTTGGTCGCCTGTGCCATGCGTCGAACCTCCACGACGAGAGCATGAGGGTCGAAGCTGACGTCGGAGCCGAGCCGACTCACCCGAAGGCGCTGTGAGACGATTGCCGCCGTGGTCTCTCGCGAAGCCCCCGCGACCGATCGGCGAGCCCCGCTGGCCGCCCCTGGTCGCGCTGCTGCTGTTCCTCGGGCTCAACATCGGCCTGCGCATCTGGCTGCCCGGCGACCGGGTTTTCGCCGTGCCGTGGCTCATGCCGTTGCTCGAGGTGCTGCTGATCGTCGTCTTGCTCGCCGCCGACCCGGGCAGCGTCGTCAAGCGGCGGCGACGGCTCCATCGCATTTCGCTCGCCCTGGTGAGCCTGCTGGTCGTCGGCGCGCTGTGGGCGACGACGCTCCTCATCTACGACCTGATCACCGGAGCGAAGGTCAGCGAGGATCCCGGGACGCTCCTCGCCGCCGGCGCGCTCGCGTGGCTCGGCAACAACCTCGCCTTCGCCCTCTTCTACTGGCTGATGGACAGCGGCGGCCCGATCGCGCGGGCCGAGCATCCCGCCCCGGTCGACTTCGCGTTCACGCAGCACATGAGCCCGGAGCTCGCGCCCGCCGGCTGGCGTCCGGTCTTCCTCGACTACCTGCACCTCGGCTTCACGAACGCGACCGCGTTCAGCCCGACCGACGTCATGCCGCTCACACATCGAGCGAAGTACGCGATGCTCGTGCAGGCGACGATCGCGCTCGCGCTGTTCGCCCTGATCGTCGCGCGCGCCGTCAACGCGTTCACCTAGACCATGGGCGGTGACGGGCTCGAACCGCCGACATCCTGCGTGTAAAGCAGGCGCTCTCCCAACTGAGCTAACCGCCCGATGCCCCCAGCGGGATTCGAACCCGCGCTACAGCCTTGAAAGGGCTGTGACCTGGGCCGCTAGTCGATGGGGGCCCAGCCGGGCCAGGCTAGCACCGGTGCTACGCGACGAGGGCGACCGGAGCGCACTCGGCAGCGAGGCCTTCGACGACCGCGCGCAGCTCGGCGCCGAGGTCGTCGTCGGCCGCGGCGAGCCGCTCGTCCGCCTTCGCGACGGCGAGCCCGGAGTCGACGACGCGGGCGCCCATGGCGCCGAGGATCTTCTTCGCGTCCTCCTGGGCCCAGACGCCGCCGAACATCCCGGTGCTGGCGCTGACGACGGCGACGGGCTTGTTGCGGAACACGCAGGTCATGAGCTCCGGCCGCGAGGCCCAGTCGAGCGCGTTCTTCAGCTGGCCGGGGACGGAGTGGTTGTACTCCGGCGTGGAGATCAGCACGGCGTCGGCCGAGCGGACCGCGTCGCGGAACTCGGCGACGGCGGCCGGCTCGTCGTCCTCGGCATCGGCGTCGAACGGCGGGATGTCGCGGAGCCCGTCCCAGACCTCGAGCTCGATCCCGTCCGGGGCCGAGAGGGAGGCCAGGCGGAGCAGCTCGCGGTTCAGCGAGCCGCTCCGAAGGCTTCCGGCGATGCCGAGGACGCGCATTAGGCGGCCTTGACCAGCTCGAGCTCGCCGCGGATGGTGACGTCGTTGCCGACGGCGAAGCCGCCGGTGGGAAGCGGTGCGTTCCAGTCGAGACCGAACTCGCGGCGGTCGACGACCGTCTCGAGCTCGAGGCCGATCCGGTCCTCGACGGGGCCCGTGACCGAGCCGGTCAGGACGATCGGCTTCGTGGTGCCCTTGATCGTGATCTCGCCCTCGACCTCGACCGCGCCGTCTGCGACGCGAATGTCCCGCGAGCGGAAGGTGAGCTCGGGATGGCGCTCGGCGTCGAAGAAGTCCGGCGAAAGCAGGTGGCCCTTGAGGTTCGGCTCGTCGACGGCGATCGACTCGACCTTGGCGACGCCCGTGAGGCCGTCGGGGCCGAGCGCGCCCTCGACCTGGCCGAACGTGCCGCGGAAGGTCGCGATGACGTTGTGCCGGACGGCGAACCCGATCGTCGAGTGGACGGGATCCACGCCCCAGGTGCCGGTCGGGATCTCCGTGCTGATTGCTGTTGCGCTCATTCCATCTTCCTTTCGCTTCTGTATACTTGAGTACGCAATCAACTGTACCACAGAAACTTGCCTAGTCAAACATTGACCACTCAAACTCCGGCGGAGGTCACGCTCTTCGTCCGTCTCCTGCGCGTCCAGACCACGCTGCGGCGCGGCCTGGAGGTGCGCCTGCTCGAGACCCACAACCTCACGGTGAGCGACTACGAGGCCCTGCTCGTTCTCGCGCGCGAGGAGCACGGCTCGATGCGCCGCGTCGATCTCTCGGCGCGACTCCTCCTCAGCCCGTCCGGGATCACGCGCCTGCTCGACGGCCTCCAGAAGCTCGGCCTCGTCGAGAAGGGCACCTGCGAGGCGGACGCGCGCGTGACCTACGCCGTCATCACGGACGAGGGCCGGCGCACGCTCGAGGAGGCGCTCTGCGTCTACCACGCGACGCTCTCGGAACTCGTCGGCGACCGCCTGAAACCCGGTGAGCTCGAGACGCTCGCCGAGCTGCTCAGCCGTCTGCCGGGCGCGGCCGACGACGAGCCCTGCGCGCTCGACGACGCTTAGACTCGCCCGCGGGGCCGGTAGCTCAGCTGGTAGAGCAGGGGACTTTTAATCCCAAGGTCGCTGGTTCGAGTCCAGCCCGGCCCACTGAACCGACGGAAGTCCGGCCGCCTTCGGCGACCATGACGACTTCCGTCGGGATTCCTCTCTATCGAGAGCCTTCACGAACCGCGCCCGTCGTGCCGGTCGCGGCGGCGATGTGGCAACGCAAGACCTGACACCCTCGTCTGCGATTCCGCGAGGCCGACTACCTGTCGCTGGTCGCCGCGTAGGGCCAGGAGTAGATTCGGAGCGTGCCGTTCGATTGGAACAACGCCGACGAAGCCAAAGCGAAGCGCGAAGCAAAGCACGAAGCGAAGGCAACTCGACCGCCCCGGTCGAAGATCGTCATCGCACTCGTGATCCTCGGGCTCGCGATCGTGTTGTTCTACCTCTGGGCATCCTACGACTCACTTACGGAGACTTCAGGGCCAAGTGGGCCTGGGACGTTCGGCCTGCCAACGTCCGGCATCGATGAAGGGACGGGCATGGCCGCGGAGATCACGGGGACGCTCGAGGGCGACCTCGCGACCAGCTGCCTCTGGCTGCAACTCGTAGATCCAATCGAGGGCGCAATCGACGGGCGGCTTTCGATCGTCTGGCCCAAAGGCTTCTCAGGACGAACCGATCCTCTACGTGTCTACGGACCAAGCGGAGAACTCGTAGCCACAGTCGGTGACACAGTCCACTTAGGAGGCGGGATCACGCCAGAGACCGGTGATCGATGTCAGGTCAGCCCGGCAACCTGGCTCGCCAGCGAGATCATCAGCTCGCCCTGAATCAGGTCTGAAACACCAGCGGCCCACTCCCGACGAGTCACGAGGAGACGTCATGCAGATCACCCGAAGCGTCACGAAACCCAGCCGGGGCCGAGCGACTGGTTCACCGGCACCGTGTTCCTCGACGCGGTCGCGGCACCGACCGACGGGTCGCGCATCACCGCGAGCAGCGTCCACTTCACGCCGGGCGCACGGACTGCGTGGCACACGCATCCGAACGGCCAGACGATCTACGTCACCGAGGGTGTGGGGCTCGCCCAGAGCCGGGGCGGCGCGGTCGAGGTGATCCGGCCGGGTGACCGCGTGTTCTTCGAGCCGGGCGAGGAGCACTGGCACGGCGCGACGCCGGACCGGTTCATGACCCACCTGGCGATGCTCGAGGTCGGCGACGACGGCAGCCCGGCGACGTGGGGCGATCACGTCACCGATGAGGAGTACGGCAAAGCGCCGGATCCGAACGCCTAGCGAGCTGCGACTTCAGGCCGCGAGACGCTGCTCCGGCTCCTCGACGGGGAGCCGGTGCACGCGCGCGCGACGGAGAAGCGGAAGCGTCTTCAGCACCGCCACGTAGACGACGAAGCCGGCGACGAGTCCGAGCGCGGGCTCGACGAGCGCGAGACCGATGACGACCGGAAGCGCGAGCGCTCCGGCGATCCATTCATGCATGCCCATGCCTCGACTGTAGGCACGCGCGAAGCAGTCCGATAGGCCCGTTCACCGGGCCGAAACACCCCTGTCACCAGGCGGTGGCTAGCCGATGACGCGGATCGGCGTTCCGGTCGGGATGAGCGTCTTCAGGCGCAGCGCTGCGCTGGGCGCAACCCGGATGCAGCCGTTCGACGCGTTGTGCCCGAGGGACGAAAGCAGGTGCGTCCCGTGGATCCCGATCACGCCGCCGAAGTCGAAGTCGGGCAGCCCCGCCGGCGCGCTCAGCTCGAGCGCATA
This sequence comes from uncultured Actinomycetes bacterium, assembly GCA_963705875.1. Classification (GTDB taxonomy): domain Bacteria; phylum Actinomycetota; class Thermoleophilia; order Gaiellales; family Gaiellaceae; genus CAVRUF01. The sequence goes on from OY970117.1 coordinate 1,935,593, forward strand.
CGCGGTGACTGCCGCGTTCTCCGGCGGCTTGTACTTGGCCGCGATGTAGAAGAGCCCGGCGGGCGTGCGGCGGTCGGGGCGACCGGTCGCGACGCGCGTCTTGAAGATGACCTTCCCGGCCTTGTACACCCGAAGGTAGTGCGTCGTCCGGTTGACGACGATCGTCTTCACGGCCGGCTTGATCCGCGCCGCGGAGGCCGGCAGCCAGCCCTTCCGGTTGAGCGGGCGGGTCGGCATGACGATCCGCAGCCAGAGCTTTCCGGCCTTGCCGTTCTTCCCTCCGGCGAGGTGACGCGCCGTCACGAAGGCGAGCGTCCCGGGCGTGGAGGCGTGCGCGGTGAGCGGCAGGGCGAGATTGTTCACGGCAACGGCGAGCGACACGAGGTCGTTCTGCGAGAACTGGATCGTCCGGAGCACGCTCGTCCGGTGGCGGATGACGAGCTCGGCCATCGCCGGGTCGGAGCTCAGCGGATCGTCCCGGACGATCGCCGAGAGCAGATTTCCCTTCAATCCACCCACGCGTGCGGTGAGGACGAGCCCGTTCTCGCCGAGCGTCGTCTTCAGGACGAGCTTGGCGCGCTTCGCAGCGAGGAACCCGACGCGCCTCTGCGAGACCGCGAGGACGTACTGCGTGAGTCCGTCGGCGCGGTAGTCGCGAAGCAGCAGCAGGCTCTTGGAATGGGTGCTCGGGTTCGCGCGAACGTGGACGGCAGGCGCGATGACCGGGCCGTACGCGGGGTACGACTTGGCGCCGCCTGCGGCAGCAGTTCCGGGCACGGCTAGCGCCGACGCCAGGACGAATAGGAGAGCCCCCTTCCGCATTACCAGGTCGAAGCGTAGCGGTGGTCCCCCCATGTCACCACCCCTGCGGCCCGGCCGCCGTCTGCGCGTCGATAGAATGCCCCGGCTCGCGGGGGCGTAGTTCAGTTGGTTAGAACGCCGGCCTGTCACGCCGGAGGTCGCGGGTTCGAGTCCCGTCGCTCCCGTTTCGCGCGGCCCGCATCCTGTCTGCGTTTGCGAGTTAGGGCCCGCTCGCGCCGCTTGAACCCGAGGCCCGGTTGACGCCACTCACCGGATCAGCAGGAAGTGGAAGGCGAGCCCGGGGCCGTCGATCGCCGCGCCCGTCGGATTGCAGATCCTGAGTGACACGAGGTCAGTCTGGGCCAACCACACCGCGTACATCAGGTTGCTCCACACCGAGTTCACGGGATGGGCGACGACCACGTCGTTGGTGACAGCTCCCGGGACGCTCACCGAATCCGAGGCGCAGGAGTGGGCGGCAATGTTCGGCGGATCAACGGTGGCTGTGGTCGAGACTGCCCCGATGTCGGCCTTTCGGAGCCCAGTGGCCTGCGCAGCATCGATCACATCGGCGCCGGTGATCGCGTTGTTCTTCACCTTCAGCGAGGTGATCGCGTTGTTTCTCACCTTCGACGAGATGATCGCGTTGTTCTTTACCTTCGCCGAGGTGACAGCGTTCCTCTTGAGCTGTTTCGCTCCGACGCTGTTCTTCGGCAGTTTGATCGCGGCGTAGCTCGTCCCGCCGAGCGCGACGGCAAGTGCGATGCACGCGACGACGATCGCCGGAGACGGCGTGATCCGAGGTAGGTGCGTCATGTTCCTCCTCCTCTGACTCGAACCGGGGGTGTGGCCCGAGCCTACGAAATCGTGCGAAGAATCACAATCTCAAGAGGACAGGCGGGTCTTGCAGTGCACATCCGGCGAAGCCGTGCAGCTTTGCGCAAGAGGCTGCTCACCCGCAGCATTTCGTCCGGGCAGCAAGAAGGGCCGGGTAAATGCAACCCCGGCCCTTCCAACCCTCAACTGGTGGGCTTGTTAGCCCGCCATGTAGATGTTGATGATCTGCTTGCCCATGCCGCAGGGACCCGTGGGGCCCTCGCCCGGCATGAACGTCATGGCACCGGTACTGGTATCGACACAGACCCGTGCTTTGGTTGCGTCCACGATGCCCGCGGGGCCGCGCTCGCCCTGCGGTCCCTGAAGGCCGGTAGCGCCGACAGCGCCCTGAGGCCCAGCGGCCCCGGTAGCACCAGTGGCACCAGTCTCGCCCTTCTCGCCGGCAGCACCGACGTCGCCCGTCGTGCCCGTGGCACCCTGAGCGCCCGTCGCGCCGCGCTCACCCTTCAGCGCCGCGATGGCGAACGGGTTCATGTCGACCAGCCTGATCGAGCCGTTCTTGATCTGGCTGCTGCTGGTGATCAGCTTCGCCGTTCCTGCCATTGCCGTCCCGCTGAGCGTGACTGCGAGAGCGATCATGGCGACGATCATTGCCGGCGTAAAGCGCTTCCCCTTCAACTTCATCTGAGTCCTTTCGGTAACCCGTTGCCCGCCTGGCAGGTTGCCGCGGGCTCGATGAGTTCAAGGTACGGGCGACCGGGGCCCGGTCACTTGACCCAGTTTGGGCTCATCTCTGTGACGGCTCAGAAAGCGTCTCGCCGGCGGGCGATCACTGCTCCGGGCGACGGCTACGGCTTCGAGCCGAGAATTGACGCCCAGCGCGCGAAAGAGACGGCGAATGTGGTTCCTGACCGTCTCGGTGCTCAGGTGGAGCTCGGCCGCGATCTGCTTCGTCGAGCGGCCCTGCTCCAGGAGACGAAGCACCTCCGCCTGGCGCGGGGTGAGGTGAGGCTGTGGCGCCGTAGGACTATCGAGGGGGTGTCCCTCGAACAGACCGAAGACGCCGATCACCCGCTCCCCGCTCATGAGCGGCACCGCGCTGATCTCCACGGCCACCCGCGCGCCTGTCGTCGAGACCAGGACGGCCGGGGCCTCTGTGGCGGCCGCGGTACCGAGCACCTTCCGGGAGAACGACTCGCGGGCGCGACGGCCGTCCTCGGGCGCGACCACGGAGGTGAACTGGCGACCGCGAACGTCGCCGACGAGGCGCTCGGCTGCCGGATTGATCCACCGGATGACTCCCGTCGTGTCGAGCACGTAGCTCGGAACGCCGACGTCTTCCAGAGCCCGTTCGAGATCGCCGCCGACTGGGAGGCCGGAAGGCATCACGCCAGTGTGACCGCACCGTCGGGCGGTTCCGCGAATGCGATCTGGTTCCCATCCGGATCAGGGACGCTCACGTGCCGAACGCCGTTCGAGTACGTCTCGACCGGCTCGTACTCGATCTGCGCGGCGGCGAGCCGCTCGAGGAGCGCGTCGAGTTCAGTCACGGCGAGGGTGATCCGGCCGGCGCCCGCCTGTGCCGCATTCGGCTCGATGAAGAGCCAGGCGTGCGCGTCGATCTCCCAGAGCACCTCGTCGCCAACGCGGGTGTCTGGGGGCCGGGCGAAGAATCGCGAGTACCAGTCGATGCTCGCGTCGAGATCGGATACCGGGACACCGGCGAATAGGTCGGTGATGGCGCTCATGTCGCTGGCTTGCGCAGGACGTATCCGTAGTAGTTGCTGGCGCCGAAGAAGAGGCCCGACTCCGAGGCCTGCAGCAAGCGCTCGGCCCACGCGTCCGCCTCGTCGGCGGTCATCGACCCGCCCGTGGGAATGAGCTTGCGGAACGAATCGATCGCGGGCCGCCAGAAGTCGGCCTCTCCCACCTCGGCCAGGACGTACGGGAAGTACGCGATCAGATCCAGTCCGGCCTCGCGAGCGAGGACCGGCATCTGCCGCATGACGCGAGGGTTGGTGACGATGGCTGCGATCAGAGCTTCGTCGTCGCGTTTTCCCTGTCCGTGGTCGGGATTGCCGAAGGTCAGGGACGCATAGTCCCCATCGAAGATCCCGATCGAGGCGCCGGGCTTGGCGACGCGTGCGACTTCGGCGAGCACGGCGGCGGGGTCCTCGACATGGCTGACCAGCGTGTGAGCGACGACGGCATCGAACTCGGCGGCGCCCAGATCGAGGCCCTGCGTATCGCCTACCCGGAACTCGAGGCGGTCCGCGAGGTTCTCCTCGGCCGCCAGGCGGGTCGCCGCGCGAACGAGAAATGGACTCCGATCGATGCCCGTGACGTGCCCCGAAAATGCTGAGCGGCCGGCGATCCGGCGCGCCGCGACACCGGTGCCGCAGCCAAGGTCGACGACCGAGCCGGCGTCGTCGACTCCCATCGCGTCGAGGTAGTCGTCGAGCATGTCCACGAAGACGGGGTGCCGCCCGCGAACCTCGAGCCGCGCCGCGATGGCGTCGAGAACGACGTCATCGAGCTGATCGGTCACCCGAAAGGGATCGTTGCTCGCCATTGCCTCCCTCCCTTCAGATGGTCGACAGGCTATGCGATGCAGCGCCGGCGGCCCCGCGAGTACTCGCGCTGACCTTGTCGATGATCTGAACCGGTCCGGGTCCGTTTCGGTAGGAATGGGTGCAGGACACCAACGATCTAGGGGGGACAACATGCGACGCACGCTCACCCTTGCGGTCGCGATTGCCGCGGCCGTCCTTTCGACCTCCGCCGCCGCAGGATCGGGGTCGTCGTTCCCGCACACGATCGCGCTGCCGAACGGCTGGCTGCCCGAGGGCATCGCCACCGGGCCGCACTCGACGTTCTACGCCGGTTCCCGCGCGAGTGGCGCCGTGTACCGCGGCAGCCTGCGCACGGGCGCGGGTGCGGTCTTCGTCCCGGCACACCCGGGCCGCATCGCGACCGGGCTCAAGGTGGACCGCCGCCACCGGCTCCTCTGGGTGGCCGGCGCCTCGACGGGCCAGGGCTACGTCTACGACCTGCGGACCGGCGCCGACGTGGCGATGTACCAGTTCACGACCTCCACGGACACGTTTGTGAACGACGTTGTCGTGACGCGCCGCGCTGCCTGGTTCACGGACTCTCGCAGCCAGGCGCTCTACAAGGTCGCGATCGGCCGGCATGGAACACTCGGACAGGCAAAGACGATCCCGCTCACCGGCGATCTCGTCGTCACGCCGGGCTTCAACCTGAACGGGATCGACGCCACGCCGTGCGGCAAGTGGCTCGTGGTCGTCCAGTCGAACACGGGGAAGCTCTTCCGCGTAAACGCCCGAACCGGCGTGACGGACGAGATCGAGCTTGCCGGCGGCCAGTCCGTGCCGAACGGCGACGGGATCCTGCTCGACGGCAACAAGCTCTACGTCGTACGGAACCAGAACAACGAGGTCGCCGTCGTGAAGCTCGGACACCGGCTCGACTCCGGGCGCATCGTCGCGCGGCTGACGGATCCGGCGCTCGACATCCCGACCACCATCGCCGAGAAGGGCAGGCGGCTCTACGTCGTGAACGCGAGGTTCACGACGCCGCCGACGCCGGACACGACCTACTCGGTCGTCCAGCTCCGCAAGGTCCACTGACCGACGAGCGGGGCCCGGGCTCCGGCTCGGGCCCCGTATCCCTACGGCTCCGCGAGTAACGTCTCCCGCGATGCACGTCGTGGATCGCCTCACCGCGCGCCTGGCGCTTGTCGGCGCGGATCCCCGGGACGACGACGACCTGCGCGCCCGCAAGGCGCTGCTGGTCCAGATCTCGGTGCTGATCCTGCCGGTCGCGGCGCTGTGGGGAGCTCTGTATCTCGCGTTCGGAGCCTGGGTCGGACTGGTGCCGCTCGTGTACTTCGCCGTCCTGCTCGGGGCGATCGTCGTCTTCTCGCGGACGCGCAACTTCCCGTGGCTGCTCCGCGTCGGCCAGGTGGACATCCTGCTCGCGCCGACGTTGTCGATGATTCCGCTCGGCGGATTCCTCGCCTCCGGCGGGGTCGGTCTGTGGGGGATCGTCGCGCCGCTCGGTGCGCTCGTCTTCAGCGAGGTCCGGTCGGCGGTCCGCTGGTACGTCGCCTGGGTCGTCGTGTTCCTCGGATCGGGAATCGCCGGCGAGCTCCTGGATCCGGTCTCCCCCGTGCCCACCTGGTTCACGAGCACGATGCTCGCCCTGAACATCGCGGTCGGCGGCGCCATCATGTTCACGCTGCTCGCCGTGTTCGCCCGCGAACGCCGCGATGCGCTGGCAGCGCTGCGCGTGGAGCAGGCCAAATCCGAAGGCCTCCTGCTGAACATCCTCCCGCGCACGGTCGCCGACAGGCTCAAGGCCCAGACCCGGCCGATCGCGGACCAGTTCGAGTCCACCTCGATCCTGTTCGCCGACGTCGTCGACTTCACGCCCTGGTCGGAGCGGCGTACGCCCGCCGACGTGGTCGGCTGCCTCGATCGGCTGTTCAGCCACTTCGACGCCCTCGCCGAGCGGTACGACCTGGAGAAGATCAAGACCATCGGGGACTGCTACATGGTCGCAGCGGGCGTGCCCACGCCCCGCCCGGACCATGCTCGCGCGCTCGCGCTGATGGGGCTCGACATGATCGACGCGATGCGGGCGAACGACGACGTCGGGCGCCTCGGCCTCGAGCTCCGGATCGGCATCAACTCGGGCCCGGTCGTGGCCGGCGTGATCGGCCGCAAGCGCTTCCTCTACGACCTCTGGGGCGACGCCGTGAACACGGCCAGCCGCATGGAGTCCTACGGCACGCCGGGACGGATCCAGACCACGCGGACGACCTACGAGCTGCTGGCCGAGGAGTTCGAGTTCGAGCCCCGCGGGACGATCGCGGTCAAGGGGAAGGGCGACGTCGAGGCGTGGTATCTCGTCGGGCTACGCGACGGCGCCTAGAGCTTCTGTCCGAATGCGATGTCGTGGCCGTCAGGATCCTGGACGCCGAACTCGCGGAATCCATGCGGAGAGTCGTAGATCGTGTAGTCGATCTCGGCGCCGCGCTCCTGCACCTCGGCGTAGATCGCGTCGGCGTCGTCCACGCGGATGTAGGCGTTCCAGGTCTTGTCGACGATCCTCCAGTTCGGGACGATCCGGGCCGGATCGGGACACAGAGCGAACAGCAGCGTCGCCTCGTCGCGTCGCGCGGACATGAAGTTCGGCGGCCGGCCGAACACCTCGCAATCGAAGCCGAGCCGGTCGCGGTAGAACGTCACCGCCCGGTCGATGTCGGCGACGAGCAGAACGGGTGAGACTCCGGTGAGCGTCGGCATGGCGAAACTCGCTACGGCTTCGACGACGCGTCGGCCGCTTCCGCGTCCTCGTCGAGACCCTTGACGCCCCAGTCCCAGCTCTGCTTGTAGATGCGCACGATGAGCGACGACTGGGTCTCCGTGATCCCCTCGATCTTCGCGAGGTATTCGAGGAGAAAGTCCGCGAGATCGTGGTTCGACCGGGCGACGATCTCGATGATCAGGTCGGCCGAGCCGGTCGCGGCTCCGATGTAGCGAACCGACGGGTGCTCGCCGAGCTTCTCGGCGATCTCGTCGACACGGCCTCGGTCGACCTTGAGATTGATGATCACCGGCGACTCGTAGCCAATCAGGAACGGATCCACAGCCCCGACGATCTGGACGATCCCGTCGCCGAGCAGCCTGCGGAGGCGGCGACGCGCGGTGATTTCGCTGCATCCGGCGCGGCGGGCCAGCAACTGCGTCGACATGCGGCCGTCTTCCTGGAGGAGCGCGATCAGCTTGCGGTCGATCGTGTCCAGTTCGCGGAGCTCACTCATGACGGCCAGCGTATCGATATCGAGCTACGTTTGACATCAAGGTGTCGAATTTCGTAAGAATCCCGGTTCTTGATGATCGAAACCGAACCGGGAGCCGGTGATGAGTGACGAAAAACTGAATCTTCCCTTCACCGGCATCGCATCCTTTGCCAAGGTGCCGATCCACGAGGATCTTTCCACGCTGGAGGCCGATGTGGCAATCATCGGCGCTCCGTACGACCTCGGGACACAGGTTCGATCGGGGACCGCGACTCGGACCGCGGGCGATCCGAAACGCCTCGACCATCTACGGGCTGAGGAGCGTCCGGTACTACGACGCCGAGTTCGACGAGATCTACCTCGACGGCGTTCGGATCGTCGACGTCGGTGACATCGACATGATCCATTCGAGCCCGGAGCAGTGCCTCGCGAACATCGAGGCCGCGGTCGGGAAGATCCTCGAGCGCGGCGTGATGCCGGTCGTGCTCGGCGGCGACCACGCCGTGCCGATCCCGATCATGCGGGCGTTCGGCACCGCGGGGTTCGGCCCGATCTGCGTCGTGCAGATCGACGCACACCTCGACTTCGTCGACGAGCGGTTCGGCGTGCGCGAGGGCCACGGCAACGTCATGCGGCGGATCGCCGAGATGGACCACGTGACCTCCCTGGCGCAGATCGGGATCCGCGGCCCGGGCTCGAGCGATCCCAGCGATTTCGAGGACGCGCGGGGCTACGGAAGCGTGATCATCGGGCCGCGGGAGTTCCGGCGCCTGGGAGTGGACGCCGTCATCGCCCAGGTTCCGGACGCGGCCCAGTACTACATCACGATCGACTGCGACGGCTTCGACCCGGCGCTCATGCCGGGGAACGGGTCGCCGTCGCCGGGCGGGCTGACCTACCACGAGGTCGTCGATCTGCTCCGCGGCGTCGCTGCCAAGGGCGACGTCGTCGGACTCGACTTCGTGGAGGTCGCCCCCCAGTACGACCCGACCGAAGTAACCCCCCAGACTGCCGCGCGCGTGATCCTCGACGTGCTCGGTGCGGTGTTCAAGCAGCGGGAGCAGCGAGCGGGCGGCTCGTGAGCATGCACGTGCTCTCGACCTTCTCGCTCGCGGCCCGCTGCGACCGGACCGGCCAGCTCGGGGTCGCCGTGTCGACCGCCGACGTGGCGGCCGGGCAGGCTCGTGACCTGGGCGCGCTCCGGCGTGGGCGCCGTCGCCATGCAGTCGTGGCCGAGCCTGTATGCCGCAATCGAGACGCTCGACCGGCTGGAAGCAGGCGACGAACGCCGGGACCGCGCTCGCCCAGACGCTGGCCCGATGACCCGGACCGCGCTCTCCGCCAGGTGGGAGTCGTCGATGCCGAGGGCAGCGCGGCGGCATGGACCGGCGACGAGTGCACTCCGTGGGCGGTTCATGTGACGGGAGGCGGCTTTGCCGCGCAGGGGAACATGCTCGTCGACCCGGAGACCGTGGACGAGCTGGCGCGAACCTTCGGCGAACGGCCCGAGGACGACCTCGCCGAGCGCCTGCTGACCGCGCTCGAGGCAGGCCAGGCGGCGGGCGGCGACAAGCGGGGCCGGCAATGCAGCGCCCTCTACGTCGTCGACCGCGATCCGTATCCGCTGTGGGACATCCGCGTCGACGAGCACCCGGAACCGGTCGCGGAGCTTCGGCGGATCATGACCATCGCCCGTCCCCAGTTGCTCCCCTTCGTCGAGGGCCTTCCGTCGCCCGAACAGCCCGAAGGCTCGCTCACCGACGAGTTCATCCGCATGAACCTGTTGCCGCCGCCCGACCGCCCGGGTGGAGGCGGCTCGGGTCCCAGCCGCGACCCTCAACCAGCGAACCGCAAGGAGGAACGATGACCGACACGCGAGCGGCAACCTCGCAGCTCGACGCGATCGAGTCGCAGGTCGAACGGCACTCGATCGACTACATCCCGAAGGCAGAGCGCCACGGAAAGGCCTGGCACCAGGGCACGTTCTGGTTCGCGGCCAACGCGGAGATCGCAACCCTGGTCGTCGGCCTCATCGGGATCAGCCTCGGGCTCAGCCTCGCGTGGACTCTCGTCGGTGTGGCCTTCGGTCTCGCGTTCGGTTCCCTCTTCATGGCGTCGCACTCGGTGCAGGGCCCGCGCCTCGGGATCCCGCAGATGATCCAGACGCGCCCGCAGTTCGGATTCCTCGGAGCGCTCTGGCCGCAGGCGATCGTCGTCTTCCTCTACGTCGGCTTCAACGTCTTCAACACGATCCTCGCGGGACAGGCGCTGGCGACGCTCTTCGACCTCAACAACGACGTGTGCATCGTCATCTCGGCACTCGCCGGCTTCGTGCTCGCGTTCGGCGGCTACGACTGGCTGCACAAGGTCCAGCGCTGGGGGACGGCGGCGTTCCTCGTCGTCTTCACGATCTACACGGTCGGCGTCCTCGTGAACGTCGATCTCCCGTCCGGGACGACCGCCACGAGCGGCGGCTTCGACTGGTCGGTGTTCCTCATCGTCGTCTTCGCCACCGCCAGCTACGTCATCTCGGAGGCGCCGTACGTCTCCGACTACTCCCGCTACCTCCACCCGGACGAGAGCTCGCGCGCCTGCTTCTGGTGGACGTACACCGGCGCCACCCTCGGCGCGCTCTGGATGATCGGACTGGGAGCGTTCCTTCTCTCGGCGTTCCCGGATGCCTCTCCGGCAGGGGTCATCCAGGAGGGTGGCGACGCGATCTTCGACGGCTTCGGGACGGTCGCCCTCGCGCTCGCCTACCTGATGCTGATCCCGGTGATCGCGTCGAACATGTACGGCGGCTCGCTGACGCTCATCACGATCTCCGACTCCGTGAAGCGGGTGAAGACGAGCGTCCAGTTGCGTCTGGTCACGCTCGGCGTGATCGGCGTGGTGGCGACCGGGATCGCGCTCGCCGCGTCCGACGACTTCCTCGGCGACTACACCAACTTCCTCGCGATCCTGCTCTACCTGATCATCCCGTGGACGGCGGTGAACCTCGTCGACTTCTACGTGATCCGCCGCGGCGACTACGCGATCACGGAGATCTTCAAGCCGAACGGCATCTACGGCCGCTGGCAGTGGCGCGGGCTGCTCGCCTACGCGGTCGGCTTCGCCTGCATGATCCCGTTCTTCAGCACGGCCTGGTACACGGGCGCGGTTGCGAAGGAGATCGACGGCGCCGACATCTCGGTGTTCATCGGGCTGCCGGTCGCAGCAGTCGTCTACTACCTGCTCGCGCGAAACCTCGACCGGACGACCGAGCAGGCCATCGCGGACTCCGAGGATCCCGAGCGCGACCTCGTGGGTCAGCGGCCCGATCCCGGGGAGGCCGCGCCCGCCTAGATTCGCGGCTCACGAGCGAGCCGCAACGTTCCCCTCCCCCGCGTCCGCCGGGCCCTCCCCGGCCCGGCGGACGTATATAGGGATCTCGTCAGCGATCAGGAGCCCCGGCGAGCGCCTCCGACGAGGAGCTGGCACGGGCCTTCGAATCCGTCGCTGCTCTCGAACTGCCCGAGCTCCGTCTCGATCTCGCTCCAGGCCTGCTCGCGCTCGGCCTCGGTGACGCCGGCGAGCATGGCGTGGAGCGCGCCGAACGACTCGCGCTCGAAGCGGACGCAGTCCGCTGCGGTGGGGAAGCGAACGGGTGCGTCGACCGCGCGCACGTCGACGTCCTCGAACCCGGCGTTCTCGTACGCGGCGTCGAGCACGCCGGGGTTGCCGAGGCTGAACGGCCCGGGAAGCCCGGGCGCGGGCGCCGGCAGGCCGGCGATGCGCCTGATGATCCCGACCGGGATCGAGAAGAACTGGTTGCGATCCGCGGTCGAGTAGACGATCGCGGAGAGACGGCCGCCCGGCCGCAGCACGCGATGGATCTCGCGCAGCGCGCCCTGCTGGTCCGGGAAGTAGATGAGCCCGACGCGCGAGATGACCGCGTCGAACGTGTCGTCTTCGAAGGCGAGCGCCTCGCCGTCCATCTCCCGGGTCTCGACGTTCTCGAGCCCGGCCTCGCGGGCGGCATCGGCGGCGTAGGCCAGGATCATCGGGGAGATGTCGGTCGCGACGACGCGCCCGTCCGGGCCGACGCGACGCGCCGCGGCGATCGTCTGCCCGCCCGGCGCCGGCCGCCAGGTCGAGCACCTGCGCTCCCTCGCCGAATCTGGGCCTGGTCGAGCATCAGCTCCGTCGCCTCGCCGAGCCACTGCCTCGAGCGTCGGCCCCCAGCGGTGCCAGGCCTCCGCTGCTTCCTGCCATTGCGCCCGTGTCGTCTCCTTGTAGGCGGCCGGGTCGAATGTGGACGTTGCCATGAGTGGGTCCTCCTTGATGTGTTACTGCGGCGATCACCGACACTACGACGCCTCGCCCGCCGTGGCATCGGGGGTCACCCCTAAGTTGGCGTCGTCGCTCCGGTCGATTCGGCGAGGCCCAGCTCATGCGCCCGGGCCACGGCCGCGGCACGGCTCGTCACGCGGAGCTTCGCGAGCACCGCGCCCACGTGGTGCTCGACGGTCTTCGGGCTGAGGAAGAGCTGACGGGCGATCTCGGCGTTCGTCGCACCCGTGCCCACGAGCTCGAGGACCTCGAGCTGCCGGCTCGTGAGCCCGACCGGATTGGCGCGGGTGGACGGCCGCGGCCCACGCGGGACGCTCTGGCCGAGCGCCCGTAGCCGCCGGCGCAGCCGCGGCGCGAGAGCCTCGGCGCCGAGGCTCTCGGCGATGGCCAGCGCTTCGGCGAGCGCCTCCGGGTCGTGGGTCTCACTGAGGCAGAGCGCCGCCTGATAGCGGTCGCCGATGGCGACGCCAGCACTCGGCGGCGGCGAGCGGATCGCCCGTGATCAAGAGCTGGTAGGGCTCGGCGCAGTCCGGAGCGTCATCGAGGACGCCGGCCCGCCAGCGCCAGCTCGCGAGCTCCCCGACGTCCCAGACGTTCCCGATCTCGCGCGCGAGCGCGTACGCCGCGCGCGTCGCTTCGTCGACCGCGTCCCGTTCGTCGCGGAACCAGGCCAGCTCGGCGAGAGCGCAGGCGGCGGGCCGGAGGCGCTGGAGCTCGCCGGTCGCCTTCGCCATGCCGTCTGCGTCCGCGAGCAGAGACTCTGCGCGCGCCTCGCCGCGACGTCCCTCGACGAGGCCGAGGCAGATGAGCGACGGAATCCGCGCGACGGCCGGGCCCTCGGCCTGCGCCAGCACTTCCTCCGCGTCGGCGACGGCCGCATCCCATCGGCCGAGCGCAACGTGAAGCCGCGCTCGGGTGGCAAGCGAATAGAGTCGGAAGGCCCGGTTCTCCCTCGCGTCGGCAAGCGCGAGGGCGAGCGCGCAGTCGGCCTCTGCCCGGTCGAGCAACTGCCAGTCGATGGCCGACCAGGCGACGTTGACGGCGGCACGGCAGACCTGCTCGTCGGCTCCGACGGTGATGCCGAGCCGGATCGCGTCCGCGAGCACGGGACCCCCGACCTCGAGCCCGCGCGCGTAGCATGAGCGCCGAGCCGACGGTCGTCTGCGCGTGCACGAGAGCGGCGTCGTCGCCGAACTCGCGGGCCAGCGCGATCGCGCGCTCGCCGACCTCGACCGCCTCCTCTTCCCGCTGCGACAGCATGAGCAGCTGCGCGCGGTTCGCATACGCGAGCGCCAGGCCGAGGCTCGGGCCGAGAGGTTCGAGGAGCTCGACCGCCTCGTCACCCGCCTGCGCCGCGGCGGCGCCGTCGCCGCTCGCCCACCAGAGGAGCCGGGAGAGCACGCGCAGATCGTCGGCCAACCGCTCGGCGTCGCCCGCCGCCCGTCGAAGCGCGACAGCCTCGTGACACGCGGCAAGAGCGGGATCGGCGCGGCCGGCCTGCGTAGCTCTCGACGGCGAAGGCCTCCAGCGCGTCGGCGAGGGCGTTCCCGTCGAGCAGCTCGCGATGGTCGAGCACCCGCGCGTAGTGCGCGGCGGCCTCCGCGTGGGCGCGTGATTCAGCCGCGGCGCGGGCGGCGCCGCAGCGAGAGCTCGACGGTGCTCGCCGGGTCCCCCGCCTCGACGGCGTGGTGGACCAGCCGCGCCGGATCGACGTCCCCGCTGAGGAGCGCAGTCGAGCGACCCGACGGTGGAGCTCGGCGCGACGCCCACCGGGCAGCGACTCCTCGATCACTCGCCTGGCGAGCTCGTGCCGGAAGCGAACGACCCCGCCCTCGACGACCAACAGCCCCCGTTCCTCGCACTCGGCGAGCCCGTCCGTCGCGTCGGCCTCCCGCACGAGCCAGAGCTCGGCGGCGCCCGGCACGACCGCGACGAGCTCAAGTGTCGTGCGCGCGTCCTCGGCGAGCTTGCCCGCACGGGCGAGCACCGCCTCACGCACCGAGGGCGGCGGCAGCTCTCCGCCGGCGGCGATCGCCTCGGTGACGAAGAACGCGTTGCCGCCGGTGGCGGCGTACAGCTCGTCGGCGGGCGCACCGGCCAGAGACGCCACCGCCTCGCGCGAAAGCGCCGGTACGTGCACCCGCCGGACCGCCGCGGGCGGGAGCGAGCCGAGCACACGCTGCAGCGGATGGTCGGCCACGAGCTCGTCGTCGCGGAACGTGAGCACGATCAACGCGGCGAGCGTCCTCGATCCGGCGCCCCAGGAACGTCAGCACGTCGAGGGACGCGCCGTCCGCCCAGTGGACGTCCTCGACGATCCAAACCGTCCCCGGAACCCGGGCAACCTCGGCCCGGACCGCCTCGAGCAGCTCGGCGCGCCGTCCGGCGCGCAGCGCCTCTCCGAGCGCGGGCTCGGATTGGAGCGACGAGATCACGCACGGCGCCGAGCGGCCGCGGCACGACGAGGTCGTCGCACCGGCTCCAGACGACGCGCGCACGGCGCGGGGCGCGCTCGGCGAACTCGCGCACGAGCGCCGTCTTGCCGATTCCGGCCTCGCCGGCGACCAGCACCACGGAGCCGGCGGACGCACTCGCCGAGAACGCGGTAGCGAGCGCCTCCAGCTGCAATTCGCGCTCCATGAGCGCCACCGCACCACTGTACCGTCACTAGGCTGCCCGGCATCGACGTCGCGCCCGCCCCACCCAGGCACCGCCTAGCGCTCGAGATCGCGCTCGTCGTCTCGGTCGCGGTCGCGTTCGCGGACTCCTCGATCGTCGTGCTCGCGCTGCCCGAGCTCTTCCTCGAGCTGCAGACGACCATTCCGGAGATCTCCTGGGTCGTCACCGCGTACAACCTCGCGGTCGTCGTCGGCGCCTTCGCGCTGCTGCCGTTCCTGCGGCGGGTTCGGCCGGCCTGGCTCGCGCTCGCGGGGCTCGGCGTCTTCTTCGTGTCCTCGATCGTGTGCGCGGTCTCGGACAGCCTGGGATTGCTCGTCGGCGGGAGGGTCGCCCAGGGGATCGGGGCCGCGTTCCTTCTCGGCGCGTCGCTGCCGCTGCTCGTCGTCCTCAGCGGCGACCGCGCACGCGCGATTGCGCTCTGGGTCGCCGCCGGAACGCTGGGAACCGCGGTCGGGCCCGCGTTGGGCGGCGTCCTCACGGAGGCGTTCGACTGGCGCGCGATCTTCGCCGTGCAGGCGCCTCTTGCGGCCGCGGCCATCGTCGCCGCGCTGCATCCGATCGCCCGCGGGCTCGCGCCTCCGGCCGAGCGGGGACGCGCGCCGCTCGGCTCCGCCCTCGCGCTCATCCTCACCTACGCCGCCCTCGTCGGCGCGCTCTTCCTCTCGGTGCTCCTCGTCGTCACCGCCTGGGACTACGGGCCGCTCGCCGGCGCGGCGGTCGTCAGCGCGCTGCCGCTCGCGGCGCTGGCCGCCAGGCCGCTCTCGGCGCGGCTCTCCGCGCCGCTGGACGTCGTCGGCGGCTCGCTCCTGCTCGCCGCGGGGCTCATCGCGCTCGCCCTCCTTCCGGCGAGCGAGGCGGCGTACGCCGTGCCGGCCCTGCTGCTCGCCGGCGCCGGGCTGGGACTCGCGCTGCCGCCGCTCACCCGCGCGTCGCTGGCGCGCGAAGGCGACCTCACGCGAAGCGGCGCCACCTCGGTCGGCGTCCGCCACGTCGGGCTCGTGATCGGCCTGCTCGCGATCGCGCCGCTCCTGTCCTCCCAGCTCGACCAGGCCGAGGAGACCGCGACGCTGAACGCGACCGCCGTCGTCCTCGACGCGGACCTGCCGCTGACCCAGAAGGTTCCGATCGCGCTCGACATCTACCGCGAGTTCCAGAAGGTGCCGGACGGGGAGCTGCCCGACCTCGCCCGGCCGTTCGACGAGCACGGCGCCGCCGACAACGACGACATCGCGGCGGCCCGCGACTCGCTCCTCGAATCCGTGCAGGCCGTGCTCACGCGCTCGTTCCGCTCGTCGTTCTTCCTCACCGCGGCGTTCGCGCTCGGAGCCGCGGTCGCCGGGTTCTTCTTCGCACGGAGGAAACCGGCGTGACCCGCGAACGCCAGGGACGACTCGCGCTCGGCGCGCTCGGGCTCTTCGCGGTCTTGCTGATCGCGTTCGAGCTCGCCCAGGGAGCGCTCAGCTACGGCGAGTCGAAGGTCGCCGACCCGTGCGAGCCGCGCGAGATGTTCCCCGGCGCGGGCCTCGACGCGACCGTCCAGCGCATCGTCCTCGACGGGCTCGACGGCGCCGCGTGCGAGCTCGACACCACGCGCGAGGAGCTCGTGCTCTCGCTCGACTCCGACCTCGGCCGCGACGTCGAATGGGACAAGGAGACGCTCGAGCGCGCGATCCGCTCGGGCCTCGACGAGGCGATCGCCGACGCGGAGGAGCGCGACGACATCGGGAGCATCGAGGCCGGGATCATCCGGGCCGTTCTCGAGCGCGCCCCGCTCGACTGGCTGATCGAGGGCGGCTCGTCGCTCCTCGACCAGTTCGGCGGGATCTTCGACAGGCGCTAGCGGCGAGCGAGGGCGACGCCGCCGAGGCACAGCGCGCCGCCGGCGACCGCGAGCCAGGGCGGGGTCTCCGCGAGCAGCGCCCAGCCGAGCAGGATCGCGATCGGCGGAATCAGATACGTCACCGATCCCATGCGCCCGGCGCTCGTTCGATTCAAAGCGAACGCCCAGGTCGCGAAGCCGAGCGCCGTCGGGACGACGCCGAGGTAGACGACCCACGCGATCACGGACGTATCCGCGTCGGCGGCCTCGCTCGCCAGCGTCGGCGCGAACGGCAGGCAGGCGATCATGGCGGCCACCGACGCGAGCCAGACCACCTGGAACGCCGAGACACGCCTCAGCACCGGCTTCTGGAAGATGACGGCGACGGAGTAGGACAGGGCCGCGAGGACGCAGAGCAGGACGCCGAGGCCGGCGCGCGTCCCCGACTGGGACGTGGCGAACGCGATCACCGCGCAGCCGGCGAAGGCGATGGCGCATCCGGCGAAGAGCCCCGGCGGGAAACCCTCGCGGAGGAAGTACCCGGCGAGGACGGCGATCAGGATCGGGCCGATGTTGACGAGCATCGCCGCCGTGCCGGCGTCCACGCGCCGCTCGGCCTCGTTCAGCGCGACGCTGTAGACGCCGAGCCAGAGGATCCCGACGGCCCCGATCGCCAGCAGGTCGCGCCGCCCGGGCAACGGCTCCCGGCGCACGAGCGCGACGGCGCCGAGGACGGCGCAGCAAACGAGCAGCCTCCCCAGCGCGAGCGCTCCCGGAGACAGCGCCTCGCCGGCCGCCCGGATCCCGACGAACGCCGAGGCCCACGCCGTCACGGTCACGAGCGCGGCGGCCAGTGCGGGAACGTCCGTGCCGCCCGCAACCGGCGTCGTCGCAGCCTCGCTCCGCATCGCCATCACTGTGTCAAACGGCCGTAGGGCCCCGCGTGTGAGATTCAGTGCCGCCGATCGGCGCGTTACGGGCGGAAGCGCGCCGCCTGAACGACGTCCTTCGAACCGTCGTTCGAGTACCAGACGAGCGTCGCCGATCCCGCTCGCGATACGGCGATGTCGAGATCGTTGGTGTTTCGCCCGGCCGCCGAGACGTTCTTGACCTTTCCGGGTTGGCCGGCCGGCGACAAACGGAGCGCCTGCGCGACGTCGAACGCTCCGCCGTTGAGCCGGCGCCAGGCCATGAAGACGACGCCGGTCGAGCCGGCCGAGATGGTCAGGTCGGATGCCGGCTGGCCCGCCGCCGAGCGATTTCGGATCGGGCCGAGCGTGCCGTTCGCCGCCCTGCGGCGCGACTGGATCCTCAGCACCGAGCCGTCCGAGCGGTTCCAGAGGAAGGTGGAGGTGCCGTTCGGCGCGACCGCGAGGTCGGCCGTCGAGACGCTCTGCCCCGCGGCGGAGAGCGTTCGCACGGGTCCAAGCGCTCCCGCGGCGCTGATCCGGCGCGTCTGTGCGAACGAGACGGCACCGTCGTTCCGAATCCAGCCCGCGGTGACCGTTCCGTCCGAGGCGACGCCGAGCAGGCCCTGGAAGGCGTTCCCGCCTGCGGGCGGAGAGATTGCGGACCGGGCCGAGCGAGCCGCTGCGGGCGATCCGCCGGCTCTGGGCCCGCTGGTTCGTGCCGTCGGAGCCGAGCCAGAGCACGGTCGCCGTCCGGTTCGGCGCCAGCACCACGGCCGGTGTGTTGAAGAAGGCCTGGCCGAGCGAGAACGTCGTGCCGCCGGGAGTCCCGTTGGGCGCCACCCTCCGCGCCACCGCGACGAACGACATACCGCGTGAACTGGATCCAGGCCACGATCGCATGGCCGCTCGGGGAGACTGCGACCTGCGCCAACTGCCCGCTGGGGGCGATCTCGCGCGCGGGGCCGATGCGGCCGTCGGCGGCGATTCGCCGGAGCAGAACCTTTCCGGCCGGCGTCGTCCAGACGACGAAGGAGATCCCCTTCGGCGTCACGGCCACGTCGGGCGCACTGTTCGAGACGAGCAGGTCGCGTTGGCGACCCGGAACACCCGTCAGCGGCAGCCGTCGCGCCCGCACGGCTGTCTCCCGGGCCCGTGTCGAGCGTCCAGGCGGCCGTCGCCGTCCCGTTCGGCGCGACCTCGACGACGGGCTCGAACGAATCGGTCGTCCCGGTCGACAGGTTCCGAACCGGCGTCCAGCCCGCGGCGGCGGTCCCGGCAAGGCCGAGAAGCGCAACCGTGATCACGGCGACGACGCCGAAGGTTCGAGCAGACCCCACGCGTCGAGAGTACAAGGGTCGGCCTCCAGCACCTAATCGTCCTTGAGTAATCTGAGGCGGTGCCTCACATCGCCCTCCCCGAAGGGGTTCCCGGCATCCGCAGCGGGTTCGAGTTCCGCCCCGAGACCGCGGGGCCGATGCGCGAGCTCACCGAGGTGCTGCTGCGCGGCGACAACACGCTGAGCCGCGGCGACCGGGAGCTGATCGCCGCCTACGTCTCGAACCTGAACGAGTGCACGTTCTGCCAGACGTCGCACAGCCGGTTCGCGGCCGAGCAGCTCGACGGCGGCGCCGACCTCGTGGAGCAGGTGAAGCGCGATCCCGCGTCCGCGCCGATCAGCGACAAGCTCAAGGCGCTCCTCGTGATCGCCGGGAAGGTGCAGGAGAGCGGCCGCCTCGTGACCGAGGCCGACGTCGCCGCCGCCCGCGACCTGGGCGCGACCGACACGGAGATCCACGACACCGTCCTCATCGCGGCCTGTTTCTCCATGTTCAACCGCTACGTCGACGGCCTCGCGACGTGGACGCCGACCGATCCCGCCGACTACGACGAGATGGTCTACCGCGTCCTCGAGCACGGCTACACCTCGCAGCCGCCGAAGCCCGCCTAGTTCCCTCCGACGGTGAGGATCTGGCCGGCGGGGATGTCGGTCAGCCGCGTCGTGCTCCCGTCCGGGTACGTCACGGTGAGCGTGCGCACGCGCTTCGCCTTGCCGAGGCCGAAGAGCACACGCGGGTCCTCGGACGAGAGGTAGCTCGAGCCCGGCGAGCACCTCGCGGACGAGCTTGCGTCCGTCGGGTAGCTCCACGGTCACCCGCGCGCCGGGATGGAACCCGCCCAGCGACACCTCGAGCCAGTTGCCTACCGCGCCCGTGTTCTCGAGCAGGAGGAGCGGGCCGCCGATCGAGTTGACCGCGAGATCGGCGTCGCCGTCGTTGTCGAAGTCGGCCGCCGCGACGCCGCGGCCGTTGATGCGAAGCGCCTCTCCCGTCTCCGCGATGTCGTCGAACCGGGGATCCCGGCCCGGGGCGGCGACGTTCTCGAGCACCTGGATCGGCTCGGCGTCCTCGGCGAGATTCGAGATCGGAATCGCGCCGCTCGCGAGGACGAGGTCGAGATCCGTGTCGAGGTCGAGGTCGAGCCACGACGCGCCCCAGCCGGTCAGGTGCTTGCGCAGGGCGGCGTCGAGGTCGGAGCTCGCGTTCTCGAACGAGCCGTCCGTGCTGCGGTAGAGCACGTGCCCCTGGCCGCGTGAGTTCGTGACGAGCACGTCCGGCTCCCCGTCGCCCGCGTAGTCCGCGACCGCGACGCCCATGCCGGCCCGCCCGTCGTCGAGGCCCTCCGCCGGCGCGCGATCCTCGAACCGGAAGCCGAGGCCTCCGGGCTTCGCGACGTTCACGTAGAGGCGGTTCGGATCCTCGTCGTTCGCCACGTAGAGGTCGAGCCGCCCGTCGCCGTTCAGGTCGGAGAGCGAGGCCCCGAGGCTGTGGTCGAACTCGGCCGACTCGAGCCCCGCTTCCACCCCGACCTCGCGGAACGTCGGCCGGCCGTTGGGCCCGCGGCCCTCGTTCAGGTACAGGAGGTCGCGAACGCCGAGGTGGTTCGTGGGGAAGCCCTCGAAGGACTCGGGGATCGGCGCGTTCGGGTTCGTGTAGCCGGCGACGTAGAGGTCGGGCCTGCGGTCGCCGTTCACGTCGCCGACCGCCGCGCCGGTGTGCCAGCCGTAGTCGGCGATGCCGGCATCGCGCGCGCCGTCCGTGAACGTGCCGTCGCCGTTGTTCCAGAGGAGCGCGTCGTAGGTCGCGGACGTGACGTGGAGGTCGGTGCGGCCGTCCTGGTCGAAGTCGGCCGCGACGCAGCCGTTCCCGCGCACGGCGAGATCGGCGCCGGACCCGCGGCTCACGTCGACGAACTTCCCCTCGACGTTGTGGAAGAGCGCGCTGCGCGGCAGGCCGCCGCGCTTCTTCCACTGGGCGACGTCGAGCTCCGAGTAGGAGTTCACGGCGAAGAGGTCCATCCAGCCGTCGTCGTCGTAGTCGAGCCAGCAGACCCCGCCGCCCATCATCGCCTCCGGGTCGCTGGGCGTGACCTTGAACTGGAACGAGCTGTGGTGGAAGTTCAGCCCGGCCGCGGGTGCGACGTTCTCGAGATTGGCGCTGACGAACCCGGTCGTGCTCGCGGGAGCCCTCGGGCGCGGCGTCGGTCGGCGGGAGCGGCGTCTCCGCGGATCCGCGCGAGTCGACGATCACGAAGCGGTCGCCGTCGAGCGAGAGGACGAAGGTGCGCTCGAAGGGCGCGGGCTCGCTGCGCTCCTCGACCTCCGAGGACGCCACCGCGTAGGTCGCGACCTCGACCGTCCCCTCGACCGTCGCGATCACCTTCGGCGGGCCCTGGCCCTCGCCGGGCTCGAGCGTCACGCGCATCGTGTCGAGCGTGTAGGCGGGAACGGCGATCGTCCGGCCGGCCGCGCCCTCGATCTGGTTGCGCAGGCTCGCGAGCCAGGCTCCGTCCGCGCCCGCGGCGGCCCGGTCGATGTCGCGCTCGCGCAGCGCGTCGCCAGCAGCGCCCAGGTTCGCGACGACGTCGTGGGCGATCTGCTGCGCCGTGCTCTCGTCGATCTGCGCCGAGACGCCTTCGGCGGACACGACCGTGACCTCGGGGAGCGTGGCCGCGTCCAGTCCCTGTCCGCCGACCGCGCTTGCGGACGAACGCGCGGGAATCCCCGCGAGGACGACGAGCCCCGCGAACACCGCGACGCCGGCGAGCGCGAGCGCCCCGGCCGCGGGGCGTCGAAGGGCGGGCAAGGACATCCGAGGCGCGAACGCCTCGACGAACGGGCGCGCCGCGCAGACGATCGCGAGCGCGCCGAGCACGGCGACCTTGCTCGCGAACTCCGTTCCCTGCGGCGCGATGAGCAGCACGGCGAGCACCCCGACCGACACGCCGAAGACGCGGCGCCCGACGCGTCCCGTGGGAACGGTCCTCGGGTCGGTGATCATGAAGAACAGGAAGACGAGGATCTCGGGCGAGAAGACGAGCGCCCGCCAGAAGGCCGCGTCCGAGATCGGGCCGAGATGCCAGCGCGCCGTCATCGCGTGGCCGCTCGCGGCCAGCACCGCGATCCCTCCGGCGAACGCGATCCAGAAGCCGGCCGCGAGCCCGACCAGGTGGAGGCGGCTGAGGATCGCGAACCCGCCGGTGACGATGATCGCGAGCGCGAGCGCGAGCCACACGGACATCGGGCCCCACCAGAAGTCGAGCGGCTCCGCGTACGCCGAGCCGAGGATCAGGAAGCAGGCGACGAGCCCGAAGTTCGACGGGTTGAAGATGTGCCGGCCCTTCCACACGACGATGTACTTGGAGAGCAGCGACACGGCCGCGGTGCCCGCGAAGATCCACCAGCCGTGCAGGCTCCACCAGTCGCCGTGCTCCGTTCCCGGGACCCGGAGGATGAACGCGACGCCGTTCCCGGTGAGGAGCGCGCTCGCCGGCCACATGATCACGTGCTGGCGGAAGAAGGTGATCCCGACCTCGAGCACCGCGCAGGTGCCGATCGAGACGAGGATCTGCGCGATCGAGAGGCGGAAGTCGAACGCGACCTGCCCGAGGATCTGCAGCGAGACGATCACCGCCGCGAGGTGCAGGCGCGGATCGCGGATCGTCGGCAGCAGGACCGGGTACGACGTGCCGCGGATCCGCAGCGTCGGCGGGCCCGTCCCGGCCAGCGCGGGCGCACTCATTCGCTAGACCCTCGCATCGCTCAAGTATGGACAGCGCGGGCCGCCAATTGTGACGGTTCTGGTTCTCGGGTTTAGGCCGGGAAGCGGTGGGCACGCACTCCGAGGCGGGGTGTGCCGCCCAACCAGAAGAAGTGGGGGAAATCACATGCAGGTCAACCACAGGGGCGGCAAGCGCACGCGCCGCCTGCTCATCACCGTGGTCGCGGCACTCGTCGCCCTGAGCGCAACGTTTGCGGCGGCGGCCGAGGCCGACGTCGTCGGCCCGATCACGTTCGAGTCGTCCCAGGGCTACGTGCCCGGCGACATCAACGGCCAGCAGGGCTGGTCGAAGCTCAATCCGCTCTTCGACGTGAAAGTCGCGGCCACCTCGGCCTACCCGGCCGCTGCGCGGTACGGGTTCGGCGCGCAGGCGCTGCGCATCTCGGACGCGGTCACGAGCGGCAGCTTCGCCGACCAGACCTTCTCGCCCGGGCTCGCCAGCCCGGCGGGCGAGGCCACCGGCTCCAAGCGGAGCTTCGCGGCCGGGTTCCTGATCGGGACGACGCAGACCACGCTCCAGCCCGGTCTGCACATGTCGGTCAGCCCGGACGACGGCAACGGCGGGCGCATGAGCTACCTGCGCCTCGAGGACCAGGCCGACGGCGTCCACGTCTTCTTCGACGACGTGACGAACCGCGGCCCGTTCCCGACCGTGTCCACCTTCAACGAGAAGGACATCGCGACGCTCAGCCGCGGGAAGCCGCATCTGCTCGCGTTCGCGATCACCTTCAAGAAGGGCCCGCGCAACGACGTGGTCCAGATCGTCGTGGACGGCAGGGTGAAGGTCACCGGCCGCACGTGGGAGGACTACTACCGCTACGACCCGGAGCAGGCCGGCAACGGGAACCAGATCCCGCAGGTCGACCAGCTGCTGTTCCGCCAGAGCGGAATCCCGAGCCCGCTGAACCTGGGCAACGGCTTCCTCGTCGACGGCGTGACGCTGGCGTCGTTCTAGTACGCCAACAGTGCGGGGCCCGGGCTTGGCCCCGGGCCCCGCACTCCGGTGTCCCGCGTGCCCCTACTCGGCGGCGGCCTCGAACACGTCGGCCTGCACGTCGATGCCGGTGTTCTGCTCGATCACCTGCGCGAGCGTCCGCTTGTGGGTGAGCCCGGTCAGGACCTCGATCGCCCTGAGCTCGGGGTCGTTCGCGTAGAAGAAGCGGTCGCCGTCGCGAAGCGCCGTGAACTGCTGCTTCCACATCGCGAGCTGGAGCTCGCCGAACTCGGTGCCCGCCACGTGCTTCTCGGCGACCATCCCGACGAACGCGTCGATCTTCGACACGTCGCCGTAGACCGCCTTGAGCCGCGCCGCGAGCGTCGTGCGGCGAACGCCGCGAACTGCCTCGGCCTGCGCCTCCTCGCTCCCCAGCGGAAGCGAGTTGCCCGCCGCGTCGAAGAGCGCCGTGAAGTCGAGGATGTTCGGGTCGTCGATCGGCTTGCCCGTGATCAGCGGGTCGTTCGGCCAGTTGGCGGTCGACTCCCCGGTGATCGCGGTGAACGACGTCTTCGCCGGGAGCCCGAACGCCTTGCGCATGGCGTTGTAGAGCGGCATCCCGTGGTCACGGCCGCGGGCGATGTCGAGCGCACCGACGTCCTGCACGCCCTTGAAGCACTGCGGCAGCGTCGGCCCGTCGAGACAACCCTCGTTCCCGGGCACGGGAACCTGGAAGAGGACCGACCGCAGCTGGTTGTCGATCATCTCGTCGTTCTTGTACTGCGGCTCTCCGCCGAGGCCCTTCAGCACCGGGCCGAGGCCGACCATCCGCAGCACGTCGGGATTGCCGAACGCGCTGTTCAGGGGGATGACGAACTCGATCTCGTCGCCGTCCGACTCGACCTCGATGCCCTGCGCCTCGATCGCGGCGATCTGCGCCGGCGTGTAGTCGGCGGCCTCGCCGATCGACTCGAACTCGCCGTGGATCATCGAGTGGGCGCGGTAGCCGGTGGTCGCGAACTCGTTGCCGAGCGTCGCGTTCACGGCCGGCTTGTAGCCCTTGTAGGCCGGGAGCTTCACCCCGACCGCCGGGAGGAACTCGTTGTAGGTGATCCACTGCTGCTCGGCCCCGACGATGCGCCGGGCGATCTGGAATTTCACCTCGGCGGTCAATGCGGCCGGCAGCGCGGCGACGATCCGGTTGTGCTCGAGGGCGAACAGGTTGTGCGTCGCCGAGAGCGCCGTGTTCTCGTTCGCCCGCTGGTCGCCGGCGACGTACGCCTTCGCGTTTCCGCCGGGAGCCTCGAGCCGGCCCATGAGCGCCATCACCGGCGCCGTGGCGGCGTTTCCACGGGAATCCGCGCGCGGGAGCAGGCCGTTCTGGAGGAGGAGCTTCGCTCCGTTGTTCGCCATGTTCCCGTCCACCGGACCCTCGCGGAGCCATTCGAGCCGCTCGGGCGTTCCGCCGTAGACGGTGAAGCCGTCGATGTAGCTCGTGACGGTGTTGATCTGCTGGCGCGGCTTGGCCGCCGTCCCGGTTCCGGGTGCGGCGGGCGTCCGCATGAACGAGATCCCGCCGAGCGTGTTCGTGAACGACTCGAGCGGGTCGGCCGCGCTGAACGCGAGCGGCGCGTTTTCGCCGCCCGCCTCCCGGCGCAGGCCGAAGGTGTGGTCCATGAACTGGCCCCAGACGAATCCCCACTGCGTGACGCCGTTCTCGGAGAACAGGTTCTGGTGGGCGTCGTTGAAGATGCGGTTGGAGATGTAGCGCGGCGACGGGCCGGCGACGGGCTTGCCGATCCCGTTCGCGTAGTTGGCCTTGGCGACGCGCACGTACTCGATGTTCGTCTTGCCCCAGTTCGGATGTGCCTTGTTGTTGCCACTGCCGTTCAGGGTGCGGATCTCCGCTGCACCGGCCGAACCCGCGAACGCGAGCGTCAGCGAGACGACGAGCGACATGAGCGCAAGCTTGCGCATGTTGTGCCTCCCTCAAAAAGGACAGGCCGCAGGCGATGGACGATGTGCCGCCTGGTGACGGGGCGCACCACACACGACGCCCCAGGCCTTCGGACCATTGTCCGTCCGCCACCCGCGAAGTCAACGGCCGAGCCTAAGAATCCGCGAAGAAACCGCTAAGAATCCGGCGTTTGGAGGTTTCAGGCTTCGCGGAGGACGTATCCGACACCGCGAACCGTGTGGATGAGGCGCGACTCGCCGGCCGCCTCGGTCTTGCGCCGCACGTAGCCGACGTAGACGTTCAGCGAGTTCGAGGACGCGCCGAAGTCGAAGCCCCACACGCGCCGGAGGATCTCCCGCCGCGGCACGACGCGGCCCGCGTTTCGGAGCAGCAGCTCGAGCAGCCCGAACTCGATCGGCGTGAGCTCGATCGCCCGGCCGGCCCGCTCCACGCGGTGGGTCTCCGGGTCGAGCTTCAGGTCGGCGAACTCGAGCACCTCGTCGCCGCTGCCCCGGCGAAGCAGCGCGCGCACGCGCGCGAGGAACTCCAGCTGGTCCTCGACCGCGAACGGGCGGACGAGGTAGTCGTCGGCGCCGGCGTCGAGACCCGCGACGCGCTCCTGCGCGCTGTCGCTCGAGGTGACGACGAGCAGCGGCACGTCCCTCTGCTCCTCCCGGAGGCGGCTGACGAGCTCCGTCTCCTCCGCGGGAGCGTCGACGATCACCGCGTCCTGCGCGCCGCCCCCCACGATGCGCAGCGCCTCGTCCTCGCCGGCGGCGAGTGTGACCTCGTAGCCGGCGACGGCCAGCGCGCGCCTGATCTCCTCGGTGCCGCGCGGCCCCGTCTCGACCACGAGGAGGCGGGCCGGATCAGCGCCCATGTCGTCCCGGGTGCGACGTATTCGCGCAGCGGGGCTCTTGAATGGAGGTGGCCGCAGCGATCGAGGTATCGCTTGCCATCGCAGAAGTGCCCCTGCTCTAGTTGTTTACAAAAGTCATACATGACGATAGCCAACGTGTTTGCGCCGTTAAGCACGATGCGCCGGCCCATCAGCAGTTGAAGACGATCGTGTTCGAGGGCGCGGATACGTTCCCGGACGAGTCGACCGCACGGAGCACGATCGTCGTCGGCCCCGAGCCGACGCAGTACGTGATCGTCTCGCCGGTTCCCATCGCCGCGTGGTCGCGCACGCCGTTCAGGTAGACGTCGTACATGAGCTGGGACGGCGGATCGGTGTCGTCCGTGGATTGGGTCCAGTCGAGCCAGATCTCGGGCGATGAGCTCTCGGACGACAGCGCCAGGTTCGTCGGCGCGCTGGGCGGCGTCGTGTCGGTGACCGCTGGGGTCGTCACGGACAGGACGTTGCTCTGCGCCGTGTTGCCCGAGGCGTCTCGCGCAAGGACCTGGAACGTGTACGTCGTGGACGGCGTTCGGTCGAGGATCGTGTAGCCGCTGGCTCCGATCGAGTTGGCGACGTGCGGGCTGCCGTCCACGAGGAGCGTGTAGAAGACCTGGCTGACGTTGTCCTTCGCGGCCGTCCAGGCGACCGAGATCCGTGTCGGCTTCACGTCCCTAACGGTGAGCACAGGCGCCGGGCTCGGCGCGGTCGTGTCCGGCGGCGTCGTGTACGAGACCGTGTTGCTATTGCCGGATCGGTTGCCGGCCGCGTCGACCGCGTACACGGAGAACGAGAAGGTCGTATTCGGAATCATCAGCGGGCGCGTGAGGGTCGTCCGCGGCGGGTCGACGCGCATGCAGCCGGAGCCGCTCGTCTGCACGCAGTACCAGAAGCTCTTCGAGTTGTCGGTCGACGCATTCCAGGCGAGCGAGACCGAGGTCGGCGTCGTCGCGGTGATGCGAAGTCCGCTCGGCGTGGTCGGCGGGGTGCGGTCCCTGGGCGCGGCACTGATGCTCGTGACCAGGCCGAGCGCGAGCGCGGCCACTAGGAGAAGGGAGGTTCGGCGGGACATCACTGCTCCTTCTGGGTTGGGAGAGCTCCGCCCAGACATACGTGGATCGCGGCGGCGCGGATCTCGTTCAGTCGGAGATGCCGCGGTCGCGGACGGTCATCATCGTCGCGGCCATCGTGGCGATGTGGCGCTCGTCCGCGAAGACGTCGCAGTGGCAGACGATCAGCGTCCGCCCGTTCTTGATGACGCGCCCGTGCGCGACGAACCGCTCGCCCTCGGCGGGACGGAGCAGATCCACCTTGAACTCGACGGTGAGCACGGTCGCGCCGGGCTCGACGAGCGTCATGGCCGCGTAGCCGCAGGCCGTGTCGGCGAGCGCCGCGACGACGCCGCCGTGCAGGAATCCGTGCTGCTGGCCGAGGTGGTCGCCGTGCGGGAGCACGACGTCGACCGCGCCCGCGTCGACCGAGCCCATCTCCGCGCCCAGCGTCTTCATGAACCCCTGCCGCGCGAAGCTCCCGCGCACGCGCTCTTCGTAGCCCGGGTCGCGCGGCTCGAAGTCGCTCATCAGCCGAGCGGCGTGCCGTCGTCGTTCACGCGCTGGATCGTGAGCGAATACGTCTCCGACGCGGAGATCGTTCCTCCAAAGGCGCCGGGGAGGCCGAGATCGAAGTCGATGTCGAGCGAGACGGTCTGCGGCGTATCCGACTGGAAGATCGCGGCCGGAACGGTCTTCATCCCCATCGAGAGATCGTCGGCCGTCGTGCCGATCGGGGAGCAGAAGCAGGTCGTCCCCGCCCCCTCGAACCCGAGGCCGGCGATCGGGTCGGTGAAGAACCACTGCACCTGGGCGGTCGGGCTGTTCTTCGGGATCGTCACCTGGATCATCACCGAGGCGCCTTGCGTTCCCGTGCCCATCTTCGAGCAGGGCGACGCCGTCATGAGATCGCAGCCGTTCATGCTCGTCGAGGCCGCCTTCGATCCGTTCGCGATGATGACCCCCACGTGGCCGGCCGGCCCAGCGAGCAGGTAGTTCATGCCCTGCACGAACGGCTGTGGCCCGAGCGTCATCGTGTTCGTCTGCGTGCCCCCGAGAACACATCCCGGAATGAAGGCGACGTCGTGGTGTCCGGTGAAGGTCTCGTTCAGCGTCGCCGCCATGATCTTGTAGGTGCGCGGGCAGCTCGAGCGCACCTTGAGCGTGTGCGTGTAGCCGGCCAGCGTGCTGAGGCTCGCGTTCGTGCTCAGGATGACCAGCTCGCGCACGTCCTGGGCGGGATCGTCGCGGCAGAACGTGACCGTCTTCTTCGACGTCCAGTCCTCGCGCTTCCAGGATCCGTCGGCGCGCTTCACCAGAGCGTCCACGTGGCCGCCCGGCTTGCCGAACAGCAGGTTCTTGAACACCACCTCGCGGACGTTCTCGTCGGGGAGCTTCACGCGGTGGTACGAGCCGGCGCTCAGCGCCGGGAAGCTCGGGCGCTGGATCTTCAGGTTCAGCGTCCGCTGTGGCAGCGCGCCCATGTTCACCGTCGTCGCGGCAGGCAGGGTCGGGGTCTGGCTCCAGTCGTCCCAGGCCTTGAAGGACTCGTCGATCGAGAATCCGGGATCGCCGATGGGCGACTGGTTGTAGACGCGGAGGAAGAACTCGGGCACCTGCTTGTCGAGCCCGCCCGAGACCGCCCCGTCCACGGCCTGCGGCGACTTCTTCGTCTGCAGCTGCGTGAAGATCGAGTTCAGGACGCCCGTGCCGCCGCTCGTCTCCTCGAGCATCATCCAGAACGGCCAGGCCTCGTAGCCGGCGCCGAGGAGGTCGCCCGAGAGCGGCGCCTTCACGAGGCCGCCCCAATCCGTCTGCTCGGCGTCGTCGTCGGAATCGACGAAGTCCGCGGCCCAGTTCGCGCCGCCCTCGTCCCACCAG
This sequence comes from uncultured Actinomycetes bacterium, assembly GCA_963705875.1. Lineage (GTDB taxonomy): Bacteria > Actinomycetota > Thermoleophilia > Gaiellales > Gaiellaceae > CAVRUF01. The sequence goes on from OY970117.1 coordinate 1,964,635, forward strand.
GAGATCGGCTCGTCGCAGCTCACGTAGCGGTGCGAGAACTGGATCGCGTGCATGAACTCGTGCGCGAGCGCCCACTTGGAGAGGCCCGGCTTGATCGCGATCCACGCGGGTCGGTCGGTGCACCATTTGCCGACGACGGGAAAGGTCCCCACCGCCGGGTACGGCGACGTCACGGCCAGCGCCCTGGTGGTGAAGCCGCCGGCGATCGCCACGACCGAGCCGCCCACGTAGATGTCGAACTTCCCGTCGGGGCCGTGATAGCACTCCTCGCCGGCGTCCGACTGGGGCTCGCCGAACTCGTCGGAGAGCTTCTTCCAGATGTCCGGCATCCACGCCGCGTACTGCGCCGCCGCGGCCGCGTCCTCGACCTCGTAGTGCTCGAACACGGGCGTCTCGGTCGTCCCGTACCAGACGATCGCCTTGTTGTCCGAGGTCGGGACCCCGGTCCAGGGGAACCGGTCTTCCGCGGGGCCCGTGCCGGCGTCGAGCGAGCTGTAGCCCGAGCAATCCGCAGCGTCGGCCGCGGCCAGGCGGGGCGACGACGACGTCTTGGGCTTCCAGTTGCGCCCCTTGAACTGCCAGGCGCTGCCGCCGGCCTGCGGCGGGACGAAGTACGGAAAGACCTGCTTCTGGATCGCAGCCGGCAGGGTCGAGAACGAGTTGGCGGCGTCCTTGATCGCGTCCTGGTCGCCGCCCGGGCCCGACGTGTCGCCGCGCAGCTCGACCGGCAGACGCGGATCGTGGCTGAGGGCGTAGAGGCCGTAGAGCGTCTCCTGCGCCTTCGTGATCCGCTTCGCCTTGAGCGCGCCGCCGATGCGCTCCTCGGCGCTGCGGCCCGACGTGGCGATCTTCGCCGCGAGCTTGCAGGTGCTCTTGCCCTTGACCGCCTTCGCCGGGTCGATGCAGACGAGGAGCGTCCGTAGCTGGCCCGCGGTCGTCTTCACCGGCACCTTCCCCTTGACGACGATCTTCTTCGAGCCGCGATGGGACGTACTGACGCCGTTGCCGAGCTTGAGGCCGCCCTTCGGCGAGCCCTTCGCGTTGCCGAGGACGAGCCCGACCTTGATCCGCGCGCCGGTCCCCGCGACCGTGGCGGTCACGCTCAGCGTGTCGCCCTGGGCGGCGACGAGCGGGGGCTTGGCCGTCTTGGTGACGCGCGGCTTCGCGGCGCCGGCGGCGGTGGGTGCGAGGACGAGGACGAACGCCGCGCCGAGCGCGAGGGACGGTCGGCGGAACAACCTCGCGGCGCCGTTGGTCACGTGCGCACCAGCTCTCTGCTCGACGGGGGCCCGACCCTAGCACCATCCGTGCCAAAGTACGCACCGAGTTTCCGACTAGGAAAGGAAGCCGACATGGCCGGAGAGATCGTCCACATCGAGTTTTCGTCCACCGACGTCGACCGCGCGGAGCGCTTTTGGGGCGGCCTTTTCGGCTGGGAGTTCGGGCCCGCGATGGAGGGGTTCGACTACCGCATGGCGCGCACCGGCGAGAAATCCGGCGTCGCCGTCTTCAAGGGCGAGATGCGGATGCCGGGCCACCCGAGCTACTACTTCGACACGCCGGACATCGACGCGTCGCGCGCGAAGGTCGTCGAACTCGGCGGCACGGCGGACGAGAAGAAGGAAGTCGAGACGCACGGCTGGTACGCGAAGTGCTCCGACTCCGAGGGGAACGAGTTCCACCTCTGGCAGTCGAACACCGCGGGATCGAGCTAACCGGCGCGCTCGGCGGAGAGCAGCCCGCGGTACGCCCAGACGGCGAAGAGGATCCCTAGAACCGACGCGGCGAGGAACGCCTCGGCGAGCTCCGTCGGAGCGCCCGCGAGCAGCCCGCGTCCGGCCTCGAGGATGAACGTGACCGGATTGGCCTGCGCGGCCGCGTGGATCCAGCCGTCGAGCAGGGCGAGCGGCACGTACACGGGCGCGAAGAAGAGGAGCAGGAACACCGGCATCTGCATCACCGGCCCGGCCTGCATCGTCCGCAGCCGCATCGCGACGCCGCTCGCCCACAGGACGGCGGCGATGTTCACGATCAGCGCGAGCGTGTAGAGCCCGACGAGGTCGATCCCGCTGCCGCGGACGTTCATCCCCACGGCCAGCGCGAGCACGGTCACGAACGAGGCGGTGACGAGCCAGCGCACGAGCGCGGCCGCGGCGTAGCCGATCACGATCCCCGAGCGGTTCGGGGCGGCGAGGAGCAGCCGCCGCGCGAAGCCGTTCTCGAAGTCGCGCGCGACGCCGAAGCCGGTGAAGACGCCACCGAACGCCGCCGACTGGAGCAGGACGAACACGTACTGGAACGCGGTGTAGCCCGGCGGATACTCGAAGCCGGGCACGTCGGCGACGCGGGAGAGGCCGCCGGCGAAGGCGATGAAGAAGAAGAGCGGGAAGATGAGCGACGGGAGCAGCAGCGACGGGTTCGTGAAGACGTTGTGGAGCGTGCGCCACGCGACTCCCTGCGCGACTGCGAGCGTGCTCCTCACGAGCGGGTCAGCCTCGACTTCAGCGCCATCGACGCGAGCACGAGCGAGACGGCCATGATCGAGAGGGAGATCCCGAACCCGAGCGCGAGCGCCTGGCCGTCCCAGCCCAGGATGATGAGGCTGCGGACGGCCTCGATCAGGTACGAGACCGGGTTCGCGGTCGCGGCCGCTCGGAACCAGTCGACGGCGATCAGGTTCCGCGGCATGTTCATCGACGAGATGAACAGGAAGACGAAGAAGAGCGGGAAGAGGCTCTGCACCGCCTCGCCCGAGCCGGTGCGCAGCGCGGCGAACGGCGCCGAGCGCGCCGAAGCCGATCGAGACGATGACGGCGAAGAGGAGCAGCACGCCGATCCCGAGCGGGCCCGACTCGAAGCGCACGCCGGCGATCAGGCCGACGACGATGTAGACGAGCGCCTGGATGATCCCCATCACGGCGATCCCGCCGAGCTGGCCGACGAGGAGCACCGGCGCGCGCATCGGCGTCAGCGACAGCCGGTTGAGGAAGCCGGTCTGGATGTCGCGCGCGAGGTCCGTGCCCGCGTTCATCGTCGCGAAGAGCGCGCCCTGGATGAACGGGATCGCGAGCGCGAAGGCGACGAACGAGTGCGTCGGGAAGCCGGGCAGGTTCGTGGCCGAGTCCAGCCCGCCCGAGTTGACGGCGAGCAGGAGCAGCGGGAAGACGAGCGGGAAGACGACGTTCGCGGGTTGTCGGGCCGTGCGCACGACCGAGCGGCGCGCGAGGAGGAGCGCCTGCTCGCTGCGACGCGTTCACGCGGCCTCCTCGTCCTCGGGCTCCTCGGGCTCGGGCTCGCCGGCGCCCTCGAGCGAGCGGCCGGTCTTCGCGAGGAAGACGTCGTCCAACGACGGCTGGTGCAGCTCGAGCTGCTCGACCTCGATCCCCTCGGCGTCGAGCGCGCGGACGATGTCGGCGAGCACCGAGGCGCCCTGCTCCGCGCGAACGGCCGCGCCGTGAGCCGACTCGCACGGCTCGCCGAAGCGCGCGAGCACCGACTCCATCCGCGGCGAGGTCGTCCTTCTTCACCGGAACCGCCTCGATCGTCGGGCGGCCGATCTCCGCCTTGAGCGCGCCAGGAGTCCCCTCGGCGACGATCTTGCCGTGGTCGATGATCCCGACCCGGTCGGCGAGGACGTCGGCCTCCTCCAGGTACTGGGTCGTGAGGAAGACGGTGACGCCGTCGTCCTTGGCGAGGTGCTCGACCTCTTCCCAGAGCGCGGTGCGGCTCTGCACGTCGAGGCCGGTCGTCGGCTCGTCGAGGAACAGGACGCGCGGTCGGTGGACGAGCGCCATCGCGAGGTCGAGCCGGCGCTTCATGCCGCCCGAGTAGCCGCGCACCTTGCGGTCGGCGGCCTGCGTCAGACCCACGCGCGCGAGAAGCTCGTCCGCGCGCGGCTTTCGTTCCGACCTGGGCATGTTCTGGAGCGTCGCCTGGAGCCGCAGGTGCTCGCGGCCTGTGAGGAGCCCGTCGAGCGCGGCCTCCTGGAGCGCGGCGCCGATCTGCGTGCGCACCTTCGGCCCTTCCTTCGCCACGTCGAAGCCGGCGACCCGAGCGGTCCCGGCCGTCGGCGGCAGCAAGGTCGTGAGGATGTGGACGGTCGTGGACTTCCCCGCGCCGTTCGGGCCGAGGAATCCGTAGATCTCCCCGGGGGCGACCTCGAGCTCGATCCCGTCCACGGCGCGCGGGCCTTTCTTGTACTCCATGACCAGCCCGACCGCTTCGATGGCTCGCTCGCTCACGAATCGCAGCCTAGCCACGCGGTCGTGGGCAGCTGCTCTTGTAGGCTCGGAGAGGTCGTGTCGGACTCGCCCATCCCACCGACGCAGCCGATCGTTTCCGCGCGCGGCGTGGTCAAGCGGTACGGCCGCACCGTTGCCCTCGACGGCCTCGACGCCGAGATCGGCGGCGGCATCACCGGCCTCCTCGGCTCGAACGGCGCCGGCAAGACCACGTTCCTCTCGCTCCTCCTCGGGCTTCGCACCCGCACGGAAGGCGCGCTCACGGTGCTCGGAGCCGACCCCGCCACGGCGGGGATCGACGTCCGGGCGCGCATCGGCTTCGCGCCGGAGCACCACGACCTCCCGTCCGAGCTGGCCGCCGCCGACCTCGTCCGCCACCTCGCGGAGATGCACCTGATCCCTGCCCGGGGCGCGATGCAGCGCGCGAACGACGCGCTCTGGCTCGTCGGGCTCGGCGAGGAGCGCTTCCGCCAGGTCGGGACGATGTCCACGGGCCAGCGCCAGCGCGTGAAGCTCGCCGGCGCGATCGCGCACGACCCCGAGCTCGTACTCCTGGACGAGCCGACCGACGGGCTCGACCCCGTCCAGCGGACGGAGATGCTCGACCTGATCCGCCGCATCGGCTCCGAGTTCGGGATGCACATCCTCATCTCGTCGCACCACCTCGAGGAGGTCGAGCGGATCTGCGACTCGGTCGTGATCGTCGAGGGGGGCAAGGTCGTCCACCAGGGCACGCTCGCCGACCTGCGGCGCGGACCTGCCGGCCTCGTGGTCGAGGTGGACGAGCGCACCGAGGAGCTCGCGGCGCTCCTGCGCGGGCGCGGTCTCGCGGTCACGGCCGACGGAGCGTCCGCTGCTCCTGGCCGAGGGCGACCACGACGCGGTGCGCGACGCGGTGGCCGAGCTCGGGCGTCGGCATCCGCAGGCTCGCCCCGCGCGGGCGCACGCTCGAGGACGTCTACATGGGGAGAGGCGAATGACGCGACGCACGCCTCTTCGACCTCGGCTACCGCCGCTACGACGGCCCGCGCCGCCGGCCCGCCTGGGCGATTCTCACGCTCGGGATCTTCACGGCGAGGCGCGTGCTCGGCCTCGGTCGCGGCGCGCGCGCGAAGGTGCTGCCGGCGATCGTCCTCTTCATCGCCTTCACGCCGGCGCTGGTGAACGTCCTCGTCGCGGCGCTGCTCTCGGACCTCAACCTCGACGACTTCATCAGCTACGGCGACTACACGGGCTACATCGCGCTCGCGATCGCGCTCTTCACGGCCCTCGTCGCGCCGGAAGCGCTCTGCCCGGACCGGCGCTCCGGCATGTTCGGGCTCTACCTCGCCGGCCCGCTCGACCGGAACCGCTACCTCATCGCCAAGGCCGCGGCGGTGTTCGGCGTCATGCTCCTCATCACCGCAGGACCGATGCTCTTCATGCTCCTCGCGTACTTCGTCGGAGGATTCGGGCCGTCGTTCGGCGAGACGCTCTCGACGCTCGGCCGCATTCTCGTGACCGGCCTCGTGACGGGTGCGCTGTACGCCTCGGTCGCACTCGCCGTCTCGAGCTTCACGACCCGTCGCGCGGCCGCGGCGGTGGGCGTGATCCTCGTGCTGCTCGTGCCGCCGATCGTCGCCGGGGTCGCCATCGACACCGTCGAGGCGCCGGACTGGCTCTCGCTCGCCGGGCTGCCGTTCATCGCGCACGAGCTCTCGTACCGCATCTTCGGCGAGTCCTCCTTGGAGGGCGAGCCGATCGAGACGCTCTCCACAGCCGCCCTCGCTGTCGGGGCGGGAGCGTGGGTCCTCGGCGGCGCGCTCCTCACGTGGCTGCGCTACCGCCGCATCGAGGCGACGAAATGACCGAGCCGCGCCTCGTCGCAGAGAACGTGTCGAAGTGGTTCGGGCCGCTCGTCGCCGTGTCCGACGTGAGCTTCGAGATCGGCCCGGGCGTGACCGCGCTCCTCGGGCCGAACGGCGCCGGGAAGTCGACGATGCTCCGCATGCTCTGCGGCCTCGCGCGTCCCTCCAAGGGAACCGTGCGCGTGCTCGGCAAGGATCCCGCCGCGGACGTCGAGATCACCCGCTCGATCGGGCTCGTCCCCCAGCAGGAGAGCGTCTTCGAGCACCTCACCGCGCACCGGTTCCTCCAGATCTCGGCGACGCTCCAGGGGATCGGCGACGCCCCGAACGTTGCGACCGCGGCCCTCGAGCGGGTCGCGCTCGACCCGACCGACACGCGCAGGCTGCCGACGTACTCGAAGGGGATGCGCCAGCGGGTCAAGGTCGCCCAGGCGCTCCTCCACGACCCGCAGGTGGTGATGCTGGACGAGCCGCTCACGGGGCTGGATCCGCGGCAGCGTCAGGACATGATCACGCTCTTCCGCTCACTGGGGGCCGAAGGGCGCTGCGTTCTTGTCTCCAGCCACGTGCTCGACGAGGTGGAGCGGCTCGGCTCGCAGATCCTCGTCATGTCGCAGGGCCGGCTCGCCGCCGCGGGGGATTTCCACGAGCTGCGCGCGCTCATGGACGACCGGCCGATGCGCGTCCGCGTGCGCTCGAACCGTCCGCGCGAGCTGGCCGGCGCGCTGCTCGAGGCCGGCACGGTCGTCGGCGTCCGGCTCGACGGCGAGGACGCGATCGAGATCGACACGAGCGACGCCCGCGCGTTCTCCCGCGCGCTCGCCCCGGCCGCGCGCGACCGCGACGCGAGCCTGCTCGAGGTCGTCCCCCTCGACGCGGACCTCGAAGGCGTCTTCCGCTACCTGGTGCAGCGATGAGCGCTCCGGCCGCATCCGCCTCCCGCCCGGGCTCGACGCTCGCCGCGCTCTACAGCCTGGTGCTGCGCTCGCAAATTTCACTCGCTCGTCTCCTCGGGATCGGCGCGCTCGGCGGACTCGCGATCCTGCTCGGCTCGTTCTCGGCCTGGGCGGACGATCCGCTCGACGCCGCCTCGCAACGTCGTCGCCGCCTACGGGCTCGGGATCCTCGTTCCGCTCGCCGCGCTCTGGCTCGGCACGGCCGCGATCGGCGATCTCGTCGAGGACCGGCTGCTCGTCTACCTCTGGCTGAAGCCGGTCCCGCGCTGGCAGCTTCCGGCGGCGGCGATCCTGGCGACCGTCACGCTGGTGATTCCGCTGGCCGCGCTCCCGACGGCGGTCGGCGCCGCGGCGGGGGACGGGGAGCTCGCCGTTCGGAGCTTCATCGCCGCGTCGCTCGCCGCGCTCGCCTACTCGGGCCTCTTCGTCGCCGCCGGCCTGTGGTTCCGCCGCGCCGTCTGGTGGGGCCTCGCGTTCCTGCTCCTGTGGGAGAACGTCGGCGCGACCGCATCGGACGGCACGGCGCGCTTCACGGTCACGAGCTGGGCGCGCTCGATCGTCTCCGCGCAGGAGGGCGTCGACGTCCCGCTCGACGGCCGCTCGGCGACGAACGCGTTCATCGCGCTGCCGCTGATCGCGATCGCCGGCTGGGTCGTCGCGACGCTGCGCTACCGGCGCACCGACATCGACTGAGCGGTCAGGCCGGAGCGGGAACGGCCACGGCTTTCTCAGTCCGCGCCCGGTCGATCAGCAACGCCGCGACCGCGAGACAGACGAGCGCGATCGGGCCGACCGGCGGCGGGTGGATCGCGAAGACCGCCGCGAACCCGACGAGCAGGGTGACGCCCCAGCCGGACCCCGACCGCCGGAAGGCGACCGCGGCGGCGATCAGCGCGACCACCCAGCCGAAGAAGCCGAGGAAGAGCGCGACCGAGATCGGGTCGGCGAGGATGTCGTCGTGGTTCAGGTACTCGATCGCGTCGGCGACGGCGGCCTGCTCGGCAGCGGGAACCCCGTTCGCGTAGTCGATCAGGATTCCCGACACGAGCCCGACGGTCACCTCGTAGGCGGTGTAGAAGACCAGGAAGAAGACGAGCGAGATACGGCTCACGGTGGCGGCGCGGCCCTGCAGACCGTTCAGCAGCAGGTAGACGACGGCGGCGATCAGCGGGATGAAGAACAGGAAGGCCGTGTGCACGAAGAGCCACTCGCCGACGTCGTCGCGGATTCCCTCGTAGACGGTCTCGCCGCCCGGAGGGTGGAACCAGAGGATGACGGCGAGCGCGAGCGGCGTGCCGACCAGGAAGATGAGGCGCAGGACACGGGTCATCGGGGTTCCTTTCGTAGGAGTGCGCCGTCGAGGAACGCGATCACGCGGCGCTCGTACTCCTCCGGCTCGGTCGTGATCCCGGCGACGTGCTGGCCGTTCGGGAACTTCCCAGATCTGCTTCGGCTCGCCCGCGGCCGCGTAGAACCCTGGTTCGGCTTCGTCTCGGCGCCCTCCTGGGCGTGCTCGCCGTAGATGAAGAACACGGGAGCCGCGATCTCGGCGACCTCGTCGCGCAGCGGCGTCGGCGGGAGCTCGCTCGTGGAGGCGGCGAGCGCGAAGGCGAGGACGGTCATGGGTGCGAGCTCGCCGAGCCGGCCGCCGGTGCCCGGGTTCGCGATCTCGTCGCGGACGGACTGGGCGCTCGCTCCCTCGGAGACGACCGCCTTGAACGCATCCGAATGCGCCGCGGCGTGGATCAGCATCTCTCCTCCGACCGACAGGCCGATGGCGCCGATCCGCTCCGGGTCGACGTCGGGGCGGGACTGGAGGTAGGCGGCCGCGGCGTGCAGATCGCGCTCGCCTGTCCAGCCGAACATGTTCGGGATCGCCGTCGCTCACGCCCTCACCGCGACGGTCGAAGAGCAGCACGCCGTAGCCGTTTTCCACGAGCATCCGCGTCTGCTTCTGCGGGCCCGAGCGGCCCGGGAACGACGATCACGGTCGCACCGTTTCGCGACGGCACGAACCAGCCCTCGAGCCGCAGCCCGTCCGAGGTCGTGAACGACACGTTCTCATGAGGAGCGCCGAGATCGGGCGTCGGGACGTGCGCGCGCGCGGTGTGCGTCATGACCTGCGCGATGACGAGCGGGAACATGACCTGCGTCGCGACGACGAGCGCCGCGAGCACGAGCAGCGCACGTCGCAGGTAGCGGCGGCGGCGACTGTCGTCCGTGCGGCGCGTCCTCCAGAGGGTGACGGCGCCGAGAGCGACGAGCACGACGCCGGCGGCGAGCGACAGCCACCCGGTGAAGTCGTCGCCGGACGGGCCGCCGTTCAGCGTGTAGTACGCGGCCTCGATCCCCGATGCGATCGCGAATATGCCGAACACGAGCGCCAGGGCCGCACGGGCGCCGGCCCGCAGGCGGCGGATAGACGACCGCGAGCGCCGATCACGAGACCGAGCGGCACGAGCGCCGCCGGGGTGGTCGAACGCGGACATGCCCGGCTCGGGCTGGAGGAACGCATCGTCCACGATGTGGAGGGCGACGGCGGAGAGCGCGACGCGTGCCACTCCCACCTCGGTCGCGAGACGCGTCCAGGCGGTGGAACCCGGGGTCGAGATCGGCTGCGATACGGCTTCGGTCATCACACCGCCAGGCTCACAGCCGGCGGGCGGACACGCCAGGCGGGTATCTGGCTTTCGACGGGGCGGGTTACTGGTGGTTCGAGCCGCACGGCATCTCGGCCCGGATGCGCGTGCCGCCGCCGGCCGGGCTCCAGATCCGCAGGCGGCCGTCGAGCGCCTCTACCCGGTCGGCGAGCCCGCGCAGCCCCGAGCCGAGCTCGGTGTCGGCGCCGCCGATTCCGTCGTCGGTGATCTCGACCACGAGAGTCCCGTTGCTGCGGCCGACGTCCACGGTGGCGGATGACGCCTGGGCGTACTTGCCGACATTCGCGAGGCTCTCGGACACCAGGTAGAACGCGGCGACCTCGAGCGGCTCGGGCAGGCGCTCGTCGAGATCCACCGTAAGCGAGACCGGAACCGGCGCGCGAACGGCGAGCTGCTCCAGCGCGATCGACAGACCATGCCCGCTCACGACGGCCGGGTGGATCCCTCGTGCGATCTCGCGGAGCTCCTCCAGCGACGAGGCGATCTCGCTCCGGGCGCGGTCGAGACTCCGGCTCACCTCGGGATCGCCATCCAGCTGCCGCTGAAGGACGCTCAGCTCGAGCGACAGCGCGACCAGCCGCTGCTGCGCGCCGTCGTGCAGATTGCGCTCCAGCCGCTGCCGCTCCTTCTGGCCTGCTTCGAGGACCCGCGCCCGCGATCCCCGGACTTCCTCCAGGCGCGCTCGCAGCTCGGCCTGGAGGCGCGCGTTCTCGATTGCGATACCGGCCGCCGCGGTCACCGCAGCCAGCAGCTCGGGCTCGTCGAGGAGCGCCGGATCATGGATGAGCGCCGCGACTCGACCGCCGTCCTTGTCGTGGATCAGCGTGGTCGTTCTCGGGCCCGGCTGCTGGGGCAGATCCACCGGCCGGCCGTGGAGATCGGCGTAGGTCTCGAACTCGGGAAGCCAGTAGGCGAGCGTCAGGGACGGATCGCGAAGCGCCCGCGCGAGCGCATCGGGCAGATCGCGGGGGGCCGGCTCGGCCTGGAGCTCGACGACCAGGTCGCCGATCGCCGAGCGGGCAAGACGGTCGTGGAGCAGCCCGATCAGGAAGGCGATCGGCGCGATCCCGAGCGTGATCAACGCGGCCCACCGGATCTCGCGCACGAACGGGCCCTCGAGCGCCAGCGTCAGGAAGAGGACGGCGATCATGACGAGCCCGAGCGCGAAGCAATCGATGAGCAGCGAGAGCGACCGGCGCAGCGGCCGGCCCGCGCGCCATCGCCGTAGGGCGAGCACGCCGACGACGGTCAGGCACAGCGTGCCGACGATCGCGAACTGGGCCCGCGCTACGGCCTCCGCCAGCCCCGGCTTCACCTCGACCGCGAGCAGGTTGTGCTGCCCGAACTCGCCGAACATCATCCGGACGATCTCGAATCCGATCGCGACTCCGTACGCGACGGCGACGAGGGTCCGCTCGAAGGTTCCGCGGAGCCGCCCACTCGGATACGCGAGGAACACGTGGAGGAACAACACGGGCGCGACCAGGTCGAGCGACTGTCCGAGCGTGAACGTGAGGTCGTTGGTCGTCCACGAAAGCGTGGCCGCGCAGTTCACGAAACCCGCGACGATCATGAGGGGGCCGAAGCGGCTTTCGGGCCGACGCCACCAGGCGAGCGCGCCGCAGCAGACGTAGGCGAGCGTGATCCAGTTGAGGAGGATCGCGATCACCATCGGCTCTCCCACCTCGTGGCCCATCGTGTCGCTCGTCAGGCCGAGCAGGAACGACGAGACGGCGGCCACGCATCCGGCAAGAGCGATCGCGACGAGCACCCAGGGTCGCGGCGGCCGGACCTCGTGCGGCGCCGGTGCGGCAACGACCATGGTTTCCTCTCTGACCCGTGATGCCGTCGGATGCGGACGGACCTCTCAGGCGCGGCGCGCGGCACGGATGAAAGGAGACGCCTCTCCGGCGAGGATACTCCTGTCCGAGAGAATGCGGCCGTGACCGTGAGCGGAACGATCGATCCTCGCTTCGCCGTCGTCGGCGAGGCGCTGGCCGAGGTGGTCGAGAATCAGGCCGGCACCGGCGCGGCGGTCGCCGCCTGGTACCAGGGCGAGTGGGTCGTCGACCTGTGGGGCGGCTGGGCGGACGCCGCGCGCACTCGGCCGTGGGCGCGCGAGTCGATCGTCCAGCCCTACTCGGTGAGCAAGCCGTTCGCGGCGGTGTGCGCGCTCGTGCTGGTCGACCGCGGCGCAGCTCGAGCTGGACGCGCCGATGCAGACGTACTGGCCGGAGTTCATCGCGCCCGCGACTGTTCGGCACGTGCTCTCGCATCAGGCCGGCGTGGTCGTGCTCGACGACCCGGCGCCGACCGAGGTGCTCTACGACTGGGACGGGCTGTGCGCACTGCTAGCCCGCGCAGGAGCCGCTCTGGGAGCCGGGCACCGCGCACGGCGAGTCGGCGCTCTTCTACGGACACCTCGTCGGCGAGCTCGTCCGGCGCGTGGACGGGCGCTCGCTCGGCACGTTCCTCCGCGAGGAGGTCGGCCTGGAGTTCGCGTTCGGGCTGTCCCCGGAGGAGCAGAAGCGCGCGGTCGAGATCACCGGCCTCGACGAGGACTTCGCGCGCGAGAACATGCAGGGCAAGCCGGAGATCTATCCGCAGGCGATCGGCAATCCGCCCGGCGCCCGCGACGACGGCCGTCGTGAACAGCGCGGCCTGGCGCGCGGCGGAGATCCCGTCGATCAACGGCCACGGCACCGCCCGCGGCGCGGCCGGCCTCTACGCGGCGCTCCTCCAGGGCGAGCTCCTGTCGCCGGAGCTGCTGGCCGAGGCGACGCGGGCGCAGTGCTCGGGCGTCGACCGCGTCTTCGGCCACGACATCTCGTGGGGCCTCGGCTTCTCCGTGGACGAGGACGGCTACGGCATGGGCGGCACGGGCGGCAGCTTCGCCGCGGCGTCGACGGTCGGCGGCTACGCGATCGCGTTCGTCACCGGCTCGATGGGCACCCACGACCGCGCCGCGACGATCGAGAACACGTTCCGGGAGTGCCTCGGGCTGGCTCCGCTCGAGGAGTAGGCAAGAGGCGCTGCTTGCGTTCGGTGCTCCGACCGGCGCAGGATGGGAGATCGCAGACATCTGACTCCAATGCCGCGGCAGGGCGCTGGAGCCCGCGCCGGCGGAGGATCGCCGTCGCCGTGCTGGTCACCGTTCTAGTTTTCCTCGCGGCCTTCGCGGCGAGCTGTTCCGGGAGATCCGGCAGCACCGCCGCCCACGGCGAGGCCGACCCGGATTTCGCAGCGATCGACGCATACGTCGAGGACGAGATGGACGCCCAGCGCATCCCCGGCCTGGCGCTCGGCATCGTCGAGGGCGGCGAGATCGTCCACCTGCGCGGCTTCGGCGAGGCCGACTCGGGGCGGCCCGTCGCAGCCGCGAGACGCCGTTCATCATCGGCTCCGTCGCCAAGTCCGTCACCGCCTTGGCGGTCATGCAGCTCGTCGAGGCGGGAGAGGTCGAATCGACGCGCCGGTGCAGAGCTACACATCCCGTGGTTCCGAGTGGCCGACGAGGAAGCGTCCGCGAAGATCACCGTCCGCGACCTCCTGAACCACACGAGCGGCATCTCTACGAAGACGGGAAGGTCGTTCCAGGGCGACGGGGACACGAGCGACGACGCGCTCGAGAAGGCCGTCCGCGAGTTGAGCACCGCCGAGCTGACGGAGCCGGTGGGCGAGACCTACCAGTACAGCACGATCAATTACTCGGTGCTCGGGCTGATCGTCCAGACCGTGAGCGGGCAGTCGTACGAGGAGCTACATCCAGGAGAACGTCTTCGATCCCCTGGAGATGGACGGCTCGTTCACGTCCGAGGCGGATGCCCGAGGACCTGGCCACCGGCCACAACTACTTGGTTCAGCCGCCCGAGAGCCTCCAACGAGCCGTTACAACCGCGGCCTCCTCCCGCCGGCTACCTCATCTCCAGCGCCGAGGACATGACGCACTACGTGATCGCGCAGCTCAACGACGGCGAATACGACGGCGCGTCGGTGCTCTCGCCGGAGGGGATCGCCGAGCTGCAAGGGCCGGCCGTCCCCGACCCCGGAGGCCGACACCTCCTACGGCATGGGCTGGTTCGTCGGCCCGGTGAACGGCATCCCGGCGGTCTTCCACCAGGGCGAGACGTTCACGTTCCACTCGAACAGTCGTGCCGATGCCCGAGAGCGGCCAGGGCGTGGTCGTGCTGATGAACGCCGAGAACTCGCTCGATCTCTTCGTTCGCGGGCCGCATGGGCACCGTCGCCGAGGGCGTCGCGCAGCCTCCTGGCCGGCAAGGAGCCCGAGCCGCCCGCCGTCGGGCATCGCCATCTTCATCGTCTACGCGGCCCTGTTCGGCGCCGTCGCCCTCAGATCAGCGGGATGGTGCGCGTCGATCTCGGCGCTGCGGCGCCGGCGAGTCCCCACCGGCCGGTTCGGACGGAAGTCGCGCATCGGCCTGGCCCTGGTGACGAACCTCGCCTGGGCGTTCCTAGTCCTGGTGCTGGTCCCGAAGCAACTCGGGTTGCCGCTCACGACCCTCGCGCAGGGCCTTCCCGACCTCGCGTATCTGCTCTTGGCGAGCGGTGTGGTCGCGCTCGTGTGGGCCGTCGCGAGAACGGTCTGGGCGTTCGTCGCCCTGCGTCCCGCGGCCGCCGCGCACTGAGAACGGCGGCGTCCGCTAGCCGCCGAGCGGCGCCATCGTCAGGCCGAAGTCCTTGAGCTGCTCCCAGTAGAGCTCGGCCTGCTCGCGATGGCCCGACCAGACGATCGCCTTGCCGGAGCGGTGGATCTTGTCGGCGAGCTCGAGCCCGCGGTCGTACGAGACGCCCGGGATCGTCCGCGCCAGCGCGAACGCGACGCCGTCGAACGAGTTGTGGTCGTCGTTCAGGACGATCACCTTCAGGCATCGCCGCCGCCGCTCCCGTCCGTGGGCCGGATGCGCTTCCGCGGTGGTGTCTTGGTGGCGGGCGCCATCTGATCCGACCTTAGCGCCCTGACGCTCAGACGTCTAGCTAGAAGCCAGCGCCCGAGCCTTCTTGGACGCGGAGCTCTGCCGCTTCGTCGCGCTCAGCTCGACCTTTCGCAGCCGGATGTGCTCCGGCGTGACCTCGACGCACTCGTCGTCGCGGATCAGCTCCAGCGCCTGCTCGAGGGACAACGGCCGCGGCGGGATCAGGCGCACCGTCTCGTCCGACGGTCGCGGCGCGCATGTTCGTCAGCTTCTTCTCCTTCGTGGCGTTGACGTCGAGATCCTCGGCGCGCGCGTTCTCGCCGACGATCATGCCCTCGTAGACCTCGACGGTCGGGCCGACGAACATCTGGCCGCGCTCCTGGAGGTTCATGAGCGCGAACGCCGTCGTCGGGCCGCGCCGGTCGGCGACGAGCGAACCGGTCGGCCGCGTCCGCAGCTCGCCGTGCCACGGCTCGTAGCCGTCGAAGACGTGGTGGAGGATCCCGGTCCCGCGCGTCTCGGTGAGGAACTCCGTGCGGAAGCCGATCAGGCCGCGCGCCGGGACGCGGTACTCCATGCGCACCCAGCCGGTGCCGTGGTTGACCATCTGCTCGAGCGTCCCCTTGCGGAGCGCGAGGAGCTGGGTGATGACGCCGACGTACTCCTCGGGGACGTCGATCGCGAGCCGCTCGACCGGCTCGTGGCGCTTGCCGTCGATCTCGCGCGTCACGACCTGCGGCTTGCCGACCGTCAGCTCGAAGCCCTCGCGGCGCATGAGCTCGACGAGCACCGCGAGCTGGAGCTCGCCGCGGCCCTGCACCTCCCAGGCGTCCGGCCGCTCGGTCGGGAGCACGCGCAGCGAGACGTTGCCGACGAGCTCCTGGTCGAGCCGGCTCTTGACCATCGACGCGGTCAGCTTGTCGCCGTCGTTCCCGGAGAGCGGGGACGTGTTGATCCCGATCGTCATCGCGAGGCTCGGCTCGTCCACGCCGATCACCGGGAGCGGGCGCGGGTCGTCGAGGTCGGCGAGCGTCTCGCCGATCGTCACCTCGGGGATGCCGGCGACCGCGATCAGCTCGCCCGGCCCGGCCTCGGCGGCCTCGACGCGGTCGAGCGCCTCGGTCACGTAGAGCTCGGTCACCTTGGCGCGCTCGATCTCTCCGTCCGCGCGGCACCAGGCGATCTGCTGGCCCTGGCGGATCGTCCCCTCCCACACGCGGCACAGCGCGAGCCGGCCCACGTACGGGGACGCGTCGAGGTTGGTCACGAGCGCCTGCAGCGGATGGCCGTCCGTGTAGTACGGCGCCGGGATGTCGCGCAGGAGCGTCTCGAACAGCGGCTCGAGATCGTCGGCGAGGTTGTCGGCGGAGAAGCCCGGCCTGGCCGGCCCGTGCATTCGCGTAGACGATCGGAAACTCGATCTGGCTCTCGTCGGCGTCGAGGTCGAGGAAGAGCGCGTAGACCTCGTCCACGACCTCGGCGATCCGCGCGTCGGGGCGGTCGACCTTGTTCACGACGAGGATGAGCGGCAGCCGCGCCTCGAGCGCCTTGCGCAGGACGAAGCGCGTCTGCGGCAGCGGGCCTTCGCTCGCGTCGACGAGGAGCAGCACGCCGTCGACCATCGTGAGGCCGCGCTCGACCTCGCCGCCGAAGTCCGCATGGCCGGGCGTGTCGACGATGTTGATCTTCACGCCGCCGTGCCGGACGGCCGTGTTCTTGGCGAGGATCGTGATGCCCTTCTCGCGCTCGAGATCCATCGAGTCCATGACCCGCTCGGCCACGTCCTGGTTGGCCCGGAAGGAGCCGGACTGCCAGAGCATCGCGTCGACGAGCGTCGTCTTGCCGTGATCGACGTGCGCCACGATGGCGACGTTGCGGATGTCCTCTCTCAGAGCCACCGAACGAGGGTAGCTACGGCAAGTCGTCGGCCACGGCGTGCGTGACCGTGTAGAGCATCGCGTAACCGAGCGTTAGCAATGTCGCCATGAAGAGGCTCATGCCCAGGAAGCGCGCCGAGTCGAGCTGCGCGGCCAGGTCGCCGAGCACGCCGTTCGGCCGCACGACGAGATCCCAGCTGTTCAGCCGCAGCACGCGGCCGAGGTAGACGCCGATGCCGGAGAGCCCGAACGCAGCGACCACCGTCGCCCAGCCGGCGACGGAGCCGAACCGGTCGCGGACGATCGCCTGGACGAGGTAGACCGAGACGAAGCCGAGCATCACTCCGGTCCAGGCGAACGAGGTGAGCACGGTGATGTCGAACCAGAGCGGGATGTCCGTCGGGCGCCGCAGGTGGACGAAGTCCGTGACGATGTACGGCGCGTTCGGGAGGAACGCGAGCCAGACGAGAAGCGGCGCGACGAGCGCCGCCGTGCGCGCCCCGCGGCGATGGCGGTCGTAGGCGAAGAGCGCCACGCAGAGCGGGATCCACGCGAGGAAGAGGTTCCAGGCGAGCCAGGCGTAGTGCTCGTTCGCGCTGAGCGAGAGCCGAAGCGCGTCGAGCCCGACCGCGAAGACCGATGCCGCTACGAGCACACCCAGCGCAACGAGCCGTCTTCGCGATCTGGTCATGCCATCCAGGCTAGCCCAGGGTGTGTCGAAACGGTGTCGGTCCCGCATTGCCACTTGACCCCTCCGGGTGTCGCGGAGGATGCTGGCGTTGCCTAGAGTCCGACATCTGCCGCAAACGAGGGGGTATCGCCGTGCCCAGCTTGGTTTCGCGCATCACCGTAGTCGCCGTCGTCGCACTGTTCGCCGTCGGGGGAGCGGCAGCACTGCCACCGAACGGCCCTTCGCCGTCCATCGTCATCAGCCAGGTCTACGGAGGCGGAGGATCGACGAGCGCCGCATCGGGCGCCGTCTACAACACCGACTTCATCGAGCTCTTCAACCGCGGCACGACGCCGCAGTCCGTCGCGGGCTGGTCCGTGCAGTACGCCAGCGCGACCGGGACCGGGAACTTCACCGCCACTGCGCTTCCGGCCGTGACCATCCCGGCGGGCGGCTACCTGCTCGTCGGTGAGGGCACCGTTGCGGGCGCCGTCGGCGCACCGCTTCCGCCGACCGACGCGTCGGGCGCGATCGCCATGAGCGCGACCGCCGGGAAGGTGGGGCTCATCCAGCAGGCGACCTCGCTCGCGTGCAACGGCAGCTCCACGCCCTGTTCCGCGGCGCAGACCGCGCTGATCCTCGATCTCGTCGGATACGGCAACGCGAACTTCTCCGAGACCGCTCCGGCGCCGACGCTGGCCGCTTCGACGGCCGCAGTGCGCGCCGAGCACGGCTGCACGGACACCGACTCGAACGCAGCCGACTTCACGGCAGGGCTTCCGGCACCGCGCAACTCGGCGACCGCGGCGGCGCCGTGCGGCACGCCTCCTCCCGAGGTCGGCCCCACCGTGACCTCGACGACGCCCGCGAACGGCGACACGGGCGTCGCGACGAATGCGAACGTGACCGTGGTCTTCAGCGAGGCCGTGAACGCCGACGTGGACGCGTTCTCGATCGCGTGCCCGTCCGGCTTCCGCTCGCCGGCCGTCTCCTCGTCGGTCGACAAGAGGACGTACACGCTCGACAGCGCGATCGACTTCTCGCCGGGCGAGGCCTGCACCGTCACCGTCACGGCGACGATGATCCACGACGTCGACACGTCGGATCCGCCGGACAACCTGCCGGCCGACTACGTGTTCTCGTTCACGATCGCCGCGCCGGTCGTCCCGATTCCGATCCACGACATCCAGGGCGCGGCCCACATCTCGCCGCGCGCGAACCAGACCGTCGCGACCACCGGCGTCGTCACGGCCGTGAAGGGCAACGGGTTCTACATCCAGGATCCGGCCCCGGACGCGAATTCGGCCACATCCGAGGCGATCTTCGTGTTCACGAGCTCCACGCCGACCGTCTTCGTGGGCGACAGCCTCCAGGTGAGCGGCCGCGTGAGCGAGTTCCGCCCCGGCGCGACCGGGCTCACGAACACCGAGCTCGTCGCGCCGCTTGCGATCACCACGCTCTCGTCCGGGAACCCGCTTCCCGCGGCGACGGTGATCGGGCCCGGCGGCCGCGTGCCGCCGACCGAGGTGATCGACAACGACGCGATGGGCGACGTCGAGACGAGCGGGACGTTCGACGCGACCACCGACGGGATCGACTTCTGGGAGAGCCTCGAGATGATGCGGCTCGACCTCGGCAACGCGGTCGCCGTCGGGCCGACGAACTCGTTCGGCGAGACGCCCGTGCTGGCGCAGAACGGCGCCGGCACGACCGGGCGCACGCCGCGCGGCGGGATCCTCATCACCGCGAGCGACTTCAACCCGGAACGGGTCGTGATCGACGACCAGATCGTCCCCGCGGCGGTCCTGAACGTCGGCGACCACTACGCGAGCCCGGTCCAGGGGGTGCTCGACTACAACTTCGGCCTCTTCGTGCTCGAGGCGACCACGCCGCTCGTGGCCGTCCACGACGGCGTCACGCCCGAGTCGACGACCCCGGCCGGCGCGAACGAGCTCTCGGTCGCGACGTTCAACGTCGAGAACCTCGATCCGGGCGATCCGCAGTCGAAGTTCGACCGGCTCGCGCAGATCGTCGTCGCGAACATGAAGTCACCGGATCTCCTCGGGCTCGAGGAGGTCCAGGACAACACCGGCGCGCACGAACGACGGCACCGTCGACGCGAACGTGACGCTCGACCGGCTCGCGGCGGCGGTCGTCGCCGCGGGCGGCCCGGCGTACTCTTACCGCCAGGTCAACCCGGTGAACGGCGCCGACGGAGGCGAGCCGGGCGGGAACATCCGCGTCGCGTTCTTCTACCGAACCGACCGCGGGCTCGCGTTCGTGGACGCTCCGGGCGGAGGCTCGACGACGGCGAACTCCGTGCTCCCGAGCGGTGACCTCGCGTTCAGCCCGGGCCGCATCGAGCCGGCCAGCACGGCCTTCAACGCGAGCCGCAAGCCGCTCGCCGGCCAGTTCACCTACGCGGGCAAGAAGCTGTTCGTGATCGTCAACCACTTCAACTCGAAGGGCGGGGACGAACCGCTCTGGGGCCACGCTCAGCCGCCGGCACGCCCGTCCGAGACGCAGCGTCACCAGCAGGCGACGATCGTCCGCGACTTCTCGCAGACGATCCTGGCCGCGAACCCGTCCGGGAACGTGGTCGTGCTGGGCGACCTGAACGACTTCCACTTCTCCCAGACGGTCTCGATCCTCGAGGCCACGCCGCTGCACACGCTGCTCGAGACGCTGCCGGCGAACGAGCAGTACACGTACGTCTTCGAGGGGAACTCGCAGTCGCTCGACCACATCCTCGTGAGCGACGCGATCTTCGCGAAGCCGTTCGCCTACGACGTCGTGCACGTGAACGCGGAGTTCGCCGACCAGGCCTCCGACCACGACCCGCAGCTCGTGAAGCTCGTCCTGAACCGCGCGCCGTCGGTCTCGGCCGGCGGGCCGTACACGGTCGCCGAGGGCGGTTCGACCGGGCTCTCGGCTTCGGGATCCGATCCCGACGGCGACACGCTCGCCTACGCCTGGGATCTCGACGACAACGGCACGTTCGAGACGACCGGCCAGTCGCCGAGCTTCACCTGGGACGACGGCCCGGCCACGCGGACGGTGACCGTGCAGGCGTCCGATCCATCGGGAGCCACGGCCACGGCGAGCTCGACCGTCACCGTGACGAACGTGGCTCCGACAGGCGACGTTCACCGCGCCGGACACGGCGCCCACGGGGACGTTCACGCTGACGTTCACCGGCCAGACCGACCCGTCCACGGCGGACACGACCGCGGGATTCACGTACGCGTTCGACTGCGGCTCGGGCTACGGCGCGTTCGGCTCAGCCGCCTCGGCGACGTGCTCGGCCCCGACGGCCGGCACCCGCTCGGTCGGCGGCCAGATCCGCGACAAGGACGGCGGCGTCACCGAGTACCGGGACACGGTCGTCATCACGGCGGTTCCGCCGACGACAAGCCCGTACGACGAGGTCTGCGCGCTCGCGAAGGCGTACTCGTCCAAGGCCTCGGTCGCGAAGCTCGTCTGCGCCGCGCTCCAGGCGGCCGAGACGGCCGACGCGCACGGCGCCGAGCTCGTGAAGACGCTCGCGCTGATCGTCGCCGACGTGACCGTGAAGCTCGAGACGGGCAAGGCGTTCACGAAGGCGGAGGCGAAGGATCTCCGCAAGCGAATCAAGGCGCTCTACTAAGGGGGAAACCGATGGCAGGCGACATCGTCCATGTCGAGTTCCCGGCCGAGGACGTCGACCGCGCGCAGAGCTTCTGGAGCGGTCTCTTCGGCTGGGAGTTCGGCGAGTCCCAGATGCCCGACCTCGACTACCGCATGGCGCGCACCGGCGAGAACTCCGGCGTGGCGGTGTGGAACTCCGACAAGGGAACCGGCCACCCGTCGTACTACTTCGACGTCGACGACATCGAGGCCGCGCGCGCGAAGGTGGTGGAGCTAGGCGGCTCGGCCGAGGACAAGACCCCGGTGCCGGGCATGGGCTGGTTCACCGAGTGCAAGGACAGCGAAGGGAACATCTTCAGCCTCTGGCAGACGGATTCGAACGCCGGCTAGCCCCACCAACCGGCGTGGCAACGACCCACGTCACAAGCTTGAGCTTGTGTTCCATCGCCCGACCTCGCTTCAGGACATGTCCGCGTCCATGAAACCGCTTGAGTTCACGAACGGCACCGGCGTGGTGATGGAACACAAAGTCGAGTTCGTGACGCGGGTCGGAGCGCGTCGGAACCGAAGAACGGGCTAGCGCTCGACCTGCGAGCCGCCGACGATCGCCTGGCGGCCGTCGGCGTAGCGCACCCATGCCTTGTTCGTGCCGTCGTAGTCCGGGCCCCAGAGGACGAGCGTGGCGTCCTCGCCCTTCACCCGGCACGCCTCCGAACCCTCGGGGTCGGCGCCGCGCCACGTGCGGATGAACGGGTTCTCGGCCCATTCCTTCGCGACCGTGGTCGGCTCCTTGTGGCCCGGATGGAGCTGCGTCTCGGGCGGGAGCTTCATCAGGCGCTCCATGATCGAGTTCACCTGGTCGGAGTAGCCGGTCTCGCCGCCGCCCATCGTCCCGCCGACGGTGCCCTTGAAGAGGCAGTCGGCGGTGAGGCAGTGCTTCCCGTTCGCGAGGAACGCGAGGTGGTCGAGGCAGTGGCCCGGCGTCGCGATGACCTCGATCTCCATCGCCCCCGACCGTGAGCGTGTCGCCGTCCTCGAGCGTCTGGTCGACCCGGACGCCGGCGTTGCGGACGAGCGGATGCGCGAGAACCTCGACGCCGAAGCGGTCGGCGTCGTCCGCGCAGGTGACCACGTGATCCGGGTGCGAGTGCGTGATCAGCACCTCGGTGATCGTGAGCTCGTAGCGCTCGACCGCCTCGAGCAGCGGCTGGTTGATCCCGTTCGAGTCGACCAGCACGCCGTGCCCGCCCGGCTCGTCGCCGAGGAGATAGGCGTTCGAGAGCCAGCTCGGATGCTCGGTGCGCTCGACGATCAAAACTCGATCACCGTTCGGATCCCTTCCTGGCGCTCCATGGCCGCAAACGCGTCGTTCACGCCGTCGAGCGGGATCCGGTCGGTGACGAGCGCATCCACGTCGATCTCGCCGGCGAGCCAGCGGTCGACGAGCTCGGGCACCTGGCTGCGGCCCTTCACGCCGCCGAACGACGAGCCGGTGACGCGGCGGCCGGTGATGAGGAAGCGCGGGACGATGTCGAGCGTCTCGCCCTTCCCGGCCACGCCGATCATCGTCGCGAGGCCCCAGGCCTCCCGCGCGGACTCGACCGCCTGGCGCATGACCTGGACGTTTCCGGTCGCCTCGAACGTGTAGTCGGCGCCGAATCCGCCGGTCTCCTCGCGGATCCAGTCGACCGTGTCGTCGCCGGCGATCCGCGTGTCGGTCGCGCCGTGGCGGCGAGCCTCCGCGAGGCGCTCCTCCGAGAGATCGATGGCGATGATCCGCTCCGCACCGGCCAGGCGGGCGCCGATGACGGCGCCGAGCCCGACGAGGCCGCAGCCGAAGACGACGCAGGTGGAGCCGGGCTCCACGCGGGCGGTGTAGAGCGCCGCGCCGATCCCGGTCGAGAGCCCGCAGGCGAACGGCGCGCAGCCGGCGAGCGGCGCCTCGGGGCTGACCTTGGCGAGCGCGATCTCGGGCATGACGGTGTGATCCGCGAAGGTCGACGTGCCCATGAAATGGCGGATCTCCTCGCCGCCGCGGCCGAAGCGCGCGGTGCCGTCGGGGAGGTAGCCGAGCCCCTGCTGGTCGCGGATCGCGGTGCAGCGGTTCGTCCGCGGGCTGAGGCAGTGGGCGCATTTCCCGCACTCGGGCGCGAAGAGCGTGACCACGTGGTCGCCCGGCGCGACGAGGGTGACGTCAGGGCCCACCGCTTCGACGACGCCCGCGCCCTCGTGGCCGAGCACCGCCGGCGCGTACCCGGAGGGATCGGCGCCCGACGCCGTGTAGAGGTCGGTGTGGCAGACGCCGCACGCCTCGATGCGGACGAGCACCTCTCCCGGCCTTGGGGTCGGCGAGCTCGACGTCCTGGACGACGAGCGGAGCACCGAACTCCTCGAGGACTGCGGCTCGAACCTGCACGGCTTCGATCCTATAAAGCGACGGCTTCGTCACGGGCCGTCCACCGTCGCCCGGTCCATGCGGGTTCCCTCGCGGCCACGTCCGTTTCGGCCACTGGTGGCGACCGCTCGGCGCGGGCTATTCCAGTCGGGTCACTCGACTCGGAAGGAGCCACATGAAGATCCGATGGACACACGTGCTCGCCGTGCTCGCCGCGGCGGCGGCGGTCGCTGCGGTGGCGACCGGCGCGTTCGCGGTCACGGGGAGCACGCTCGCGGCGACGGACGGCGTCATCACGGCGTGCAAGCACCCGAACGGCGGCTGGATCCGCCTGGTTAACGCCGCGTCTGATTGCCGTTCACGCGAGCAGGCGGTCTCGTGGAACGCGGCCGGAAGCGGCGGCGGCATCACGAAGCTCGGCGACCTGAGCGGCATCGACTGCACGACCGACAGCGGTGCGGCCGGAACCGTGCAGCTCGACTTCGCCGGCGACGACACGGTGCTGTTCCGCTGCATCGCGGGGTCGACGCCCCCTCCTCCACCTGCGGTGAAGCTGGTGATCAACGAGGTGGACTACGACCAGGTCGGTGCCGACGGTGCGGGTTTCGTGGAGATCAAGAACACCGGTACGACCGCAATCACCCTCACGGGAATCGCCCTGGTCTTCGTGGATGGGGCCGATTCGGAGGAGTACCGGCGCGAGTCCCTGACCGGGACGATCGCTCCAGGCGCCTACCAGGTGATCGCAGTCGATCCGCAGAACGGGTCGCCCGATGGACTCGCCCTGGTCGACACATCCGGAAGCGGATCCCTCCTCGATGCGCTCTCGTACGAGGGAGCGATCACGAGCGCGCTCGTCGGGACGAAGACGTACAACCTCGTCGAGGGCACGGCGCTCGCGGCGACGGTCGTCGACTCGAACACGGCGAACGGCTCGCTGATCCGCAATCCGGACGGCAAGGACACGAATAACGCCTCCGCGGACTGGGTCTTCACGACCACGCTCACGCGCGGAGCGGCGAACGTCGCCACCACGGGCGGCTGAGCGAGGGCACGACGGAGCGGCGGGCGTCCCTCTCCGCCCGCCGCCTCCGTTGCCCGTGTCCGGCACGGCGGCGAAACTCGCCTCGTGCACGCAGTCGTCCTGCTCGAGGGAGAGCCGCGGTTTCGCCCGTTCCCGTTTGGCTTGCCGCTCCAAGGCGCCGTTGCGCGTGCGGTTACAGACGCGCGCGAGACGCTCGCCCGCACGCACGGGCGCTTCGACGGGCCGATCGCGTTCTGCCACGGGGTTACGCCGGACGGGATCATCCTCCGGCGAGCCGGCCGCTACGCCGAGGCGATGGTGGTCTTCCAGGAGCCGTCGCTCGCCTACCGGCTCGGGTTCGCGCTCGGCGTGCAGCTCTTCGTCGAACGGGACGAGGGGATCTTCCTGTTCCAGCTGCGCGGACGCTCGATCGGCCGCGATCCGCTGCTCTGGACGGCCTCCGCTTCAGGAGGCGTCATGCCGGGCGAAGAGGCGCGCGCGGCCGTGCTTGCGGACGCCGCCGAGGAGATCGGCCTTCGTGAGGACGATCTGCCCAACCTCCGGCCCGTGGCGATCTGCGTGAACGACGACACCGGATCGGCGCTCGTCGTCTACCGATCGGGCCTCCGCGAAGGCGCCGAACCGGTGCCGGACGAGACCAAAGTCGCCGAGCTGCACTGGGCGGCCGCACCGTCCGAAATCGGGGCTCAGGTGTCCGGAGACACGCTCGCGGCGTGGGCGGCGCTCGGAGCGGCTCGCGAAGCCCGCTTGGAATCAGGGAATTAGCACTCCGAAACACCCTTTGGGGGATGGTGGCTGGGTGCATTTGCGCCGATTCCGCTCACAGGACGGCTTGCCGCATGCCGAAAGAACCAATCGCCGCTGACAAGAATGCCGAACAGGAGTTCGGCACCGGCCTGCGCGCACAACTCGAGCGCCGCCGGGCAAACCTCGAAGCAGCGTCGAACGGCAAGGGCGCCGAAAAGGCCGCTGCCGCAGCCGCCGAGCTGACGAACGGCAACAGCAACGGCAACGGCGATGCGAAGCCGGCCGACGTCGACAAGATCCGCAAGGAGCTCGAGGCATCCCTCGCCCGCGAGGAGGAGCTGCGCACGGCGCTGACCGATCAGATCGCGACCGTCGACGAAGGTCTCGACGTCGAGCGCGAGCTGAGCGAGCGCAAGGCCGAGATCGACAAGCTCACGGCCACGCTGAGCGAGACCGAGAACCGCATCGCCGAGGAGAAGCGTGCGCTCGACGACGAGCTCGCCGCGCTCCAGAAGGAACGGTCGGATCTCGACGGGACGCGCACGAGCGTCGCAGACCAGAACGAAGGCACTCGAGAAGGAGCGCGCAGAGCTCGACGCCGCGCGCTCGACGGTCGCCAAGCAGACCGCCGCGCTCGAAAAGGAGCGCGCGGACCTCGACGCGACCCGCGCCACCGTCGCCAAGCAGACCGAGGCGACCGCAGAGCGCGAACAGCAGCTCCACGACGAGCTTTCCGCGGTTGACCAGAAGCTCCGGTCGCTCGAGCTCACCGACACCGAGCGCTCGTCCGCCGAGGACAAGCTCGACAAGAAGGCGGCGCAGCTGGCCGAGGCCGAGCGCAAGGTTGCCGCGCAGACCGCCGCGCTCACGAAGCGCGAGGCCGAGATCGAGGCCGCCCGCCAGGCCAACGAGCGGACGATCGTGTCCCGCGAGGACGATCTCGCCCGCCTGACCAAGGAAGTCACTGCCCGGGCACGCGAGCTCGCCGACGAGGCGAAGGGCCTCGAGGCGCGCGAGCGCGACCTGACGAAGCGCGAGTCGGCGCTCGACAAGGGCGGCTCGACGCTCACCGAGCGCGAGGCCGCCGTGCAGGCCGCGCAGCAAGAGATGGCCGAGATGCGCGACAAGGTGATCGCCGCCCAGAAGCAGCTCGAGGTCGACCGCCACCGGATCGAGCGCGACCTGGCCGGCCGCGAGGACGAGGCGCAGGAGGCCGTTGCGCGGCTGGTCGAGCTCGACCGGCGCGTCCTCGAGCTGGACAGCCGCGAGAACGACATCACCGCGCGCGAGGCCGAAGTCCACCGGGCCGAGGCAGCCGCCGCACGCTCGGCAGAGGACGTCACGCGAGGCCGCGACCTCGACGAGCTCGAGGCACAGCTTGCCGAGCGCGAGCGGGACATCGCCGAGCGCGAGTCGATGGTCACGAGCGGCGAGTCCACGGTCGAGCGCGACACGACCCGGATCGTGAAGCGCGAGCAGCGCGTCATGAAGGTCGAGGAAGATCTGAACGGCCGTGTCGGCGAGCTGGACGAGCGCGAAGCCGTGCTCGACGCCCGCGAGGCGACGGTGCAAGCCGACCAGGATCTGCGCGAGGACAAGCTCGAGGTGTGGGACACCGAGCTGAAGGATCTCGAGCGCCGGCTCCAGCAGAAGGAGACGGAGCTGGCCGAGTACGTGGCGCAGGTGCAGACGGCGATCAACAAGAGCCGCGGCGTCATCTAGACGCCCCTCTTCCGCCGCGCCCGCCGAGCCGAGGTTCTAGGAGAGCGCGCGCTCGAGGGCGGCCCGGTCGCTAGGCCCACCGTGCGTGGCGAGCACATGCTCGACCGGGCGCTCGAGCAGCGGGCGCAACCCCTCGGCGACCTGCGTGGGCGTCACGCCGTCGGGTAACCACTCGGGCGGGATCTCGAGGCCCTGGCCGAAGTCGACAAGCGTGTCGCCGGCGATGACCGCACCGCGGCTCTCGACCCACAGCACGACGTCGTTCGGCTCCTTTCCCGGGAACGCCTCGACTCCGACGGGCAGCTGGTCGCCCGCCGAGAACAGATGCCCCTCGACCGTGTCGCCGGCAAGCAGCCAGTCCACGTCAGGGCTGCCCTCGTCGGGCGGAGGGACGAACACCGCGGCGCTGAGCTGCTCCGCCAGGCTCCGGGTGTCGCGCTCGTGCCACGGGCACGTCAGCACGATCGCCGGCCGGCGATCGGCCGCAAGCTCGACGATCTCTCTCGGCGGGGCCAGCGGATCGAACAGCAGCACCTGGTCGCCGTCGTCGATCGCGTACGACGAAACACTCCCGCGTGACTCGGCGTCTCAACGGTCACCGCGAGGCGCCGGCGAAGCGCCTCGCTCTCAGGCCCCGACCAGTCCGGGTGCGGTGCCTCCCAATGCCAAAGACCAGGCTGCAACTCGCGCACGGCCCGCATGCTAGTCGCATGGGAAGTCCGCGCACTTCCGTTCACCATCTGTGCGCGTTTCCTCGATAGCGTCGGGGTGGGTGCGGCGGGAGTCCCGGCCACACGCGCGTCTACCAACAGAGCCTTAAACGGCTCGGCCGCGGCCCGGGCGAACCCGTGACCACGGCCGAGCCAGCGCAACCCCTTCGGTCTAGTCGTCCAGGCTGTCGATCAGGCGGGCGCCCGAGATCTCAGCGGCGATCTGCGTGTAGATCGTCTGGAGCTCACCGGCGGCCGGCTGGTTGAAGAAGTAGCCGGAACCGCTCGAGATCTGCGAGATCGTCGAGAACGCCGTGATCGACGGCGACTCGTTCGAGCCGGTGTACGACTTGCACACGTTGGCGCCTCCGCCGCTCGCGTTCAGGTCGTAGCCGATCGAGTAGATCTTCGTCCCGCGGCTCTTGACCGACGCAGCCGACGTGATGCCCTGGCGACACGGCCTCGTCCGGTACTGGGACGAGTTGCCGTAGTAGCTGGGCCCGTAGTTCGCAGCCCCGTCGGAGAAGAACACGATGATGTCCTGGGCCGTCGAACGGCCGCGTGCGTCGAGCTCGGTCTGGGCCTTCTCGATCGCAGTGGCGTACGCCGTGATCCCGGCGGCCTTCAGGCACGTGATCGTCGAGACGAGCTGCGACGACTCGTTCAGGTTGTTCCCGATCTTGAAGTCGGTCGAGAGCGGCACGACCGTGTACGGCGTCGAGGTCGAGTCGTAGTCGTCCTCGTCCGGCGTGTTGCACCGCGAGCTGATGTTGCGAGCCGGCGGGAACACGGTCAGGCCGATCTTGTCCATCGTCGGATCCATGAACTGGACGAAGTCGCGCAGACCCTGCTTCGCGTTGTTCAGGTCGGTGCAGCCCGGATCGCTCGAGCCGCTCGAGGTCTGACACATCGAGCCGGTCCGGTCGAGCACGAGCATGATGTCGAGCGGGCGCATCCCGCACGGGGAGCACGCGGTCGACTTCACCGAGATGTTGAAGCTGTTGATCCCGAGGAGCCGAGCGAACTTCGTGGGAACATTCGACGTCTGCGTGACCGTGATCGCGTTGATCGGATTGCAGGGCGCGACGGGCGCGCACTTCGTCGACACGTTCGTGTTCACGCCCGGGACGTTCCCGTTCTCGTTCTTCGCCCCGGCGGCGCCCCCGTAGGCCATCGCGGCCGACGTCGCCGCCGCCGCGCTCGGGAGCTGCGACGCGCCTGCCAGCGCGGCCGCGTCGGCCGACGCCTGCATGGAACGCTTCGCGTAGAACGCGTAGCCGACGTCGATCACCATGCCCGCCATCCCGAACAGGACGACGAGCGCGACCGCGAACAACACGAGCACCTGCCCGGTTTCCCCCCGAGTGCGCCGCAGCAGCTTGCTCTTGTACCTCTTCATGCTGCTGTCCTTTCTGTTGCGGCGTCGCGTCAGCGCCGTGTCTTCCTCCTAGAAGAGCTTGGAAAGATTGAGAAACGCGGGACCCAAAATGACGATGAACATGGCCGGAAAGATGAAGACCACCGTCGGGAAGAGCATCTTGATCGGCGCCTTCATCGCCCGCTCCTCGGCTGCTGCCTGACGCCGGTTTCGCGCTTCGGAGGCCTGCAGCTTGAGGATCCGGCCCAGCGAGATGCCGAGCTGGTCGGCCTGGATGACGGCCCTCGTGAACGAGGACATCTCCGGCGAGCGGACGCGGTCGGACATCTTCCGCAGCGCCTCCTGCCGGCTTTCGCCGATCCGCATCTCGCCGAGCGTCAGCGCGAACTCCTCGGCGAGCGGACCGTCCATGTGCTCGGTCAGCTTCGTGATCGCGCCGTCGAAGCCCATGCCGGCCTCGACGCTCACGGCGAGCAGGTCGAGCGCGTCCGGCAGCTCTGCCTGGATTTGCTCGTTGCGCGCCCGCGCCTTGAACGTGACCACGGTGTCCGGGATGAAGAAGCCCATGAGGGCGAGTCCGCCGGCGATCATGAACTTCTTGCTCGCGGCGCCCTCTCCCGCCCCGGCGAGCATGAGGCCGACGAAGAGGCCTCCGATCCCGCAGATTCCCTTCGCGGCCAGGAAGGTCGTCGGCGAGAGCCGCCGTCCGAGCCCGGCTGCGAGGAGCTTGGCGTTGATTCCGTCGAGCGACGCCTTCGGACTCACCCGGAGGACGACGCGCGCCATGGCGGTGGCCGCGGGGCCGACCGCGCGCTCGCGGATCCCGGCCTGGGCCACCATCTGGTTGACGCTCTTCTTCTTGGTGCCGTACGTAGCGGCGCGGCGGATCGAGCCCTGCCGCTGTCGCGTCGGCAAGGTCGCGACCTCGCCGATCAGAAAGACGGCGAGTGCCAGCGACGCGAGTGCGAGTAGCAGTAGCAGCATTCGATCACCCCTTGAAGGAAACGATCTTCTTGAGGAACAGGGACCCGATCCCGATCATCACGAGCCCGCCGATCATCAGCTTGTGACCGGTGGACGTGTGGTAGAGCGGAGCCATGTACTCGGCGTTGATCGCCGTCACGGCCAGAAGGACGAAGAACGGCAGGCCGATCAGCACGTAGGCGGAGGCACGGCCCATGGCCGTCAGCCCCTTCACCTTGCGCGCGAACTGGTGCCGGTTGCGAACGGTCTCGGCGACCATGTCGAAGATCGCCGCGAGGCTTCCTCCGACCTGGCGCTGGATGGTCACTGCCGTGAGGACGAACTCGAGGTTCTTCGAGCCGACTCGGCGTGACATCTCGGCCAGCGCGCCGTCCATCGGGCGGCCCAGGCGCGTCTCGGTGAGTACGCGCTGGAACTCCTTGGACGCCGGCTCCTGGCCTTCCTC
The DNA here is from genome assembly GCA_963705875.1 of uncultured Actinomycetes bacterium. Taxonomy (GTDB): domain Bacteria; phylum Actinomycetota; class Thermoleophilia; order Gaiellales; family Gaiellaceae; genus CAVRUF01. The sequence goes on from OY970117.1 coordinate 1,994,873, forward strand.
GACGACCGCCTGGATGCCCTGGCGGAAGCTGTGTCCCGCCTTCAGGGAGGCGGCGACCGTCGTGAGGAGGTCGGGAAGCTGCGCGTCGAACGCCTTCAGGCGGCGCTTGGCGCGCAGGTTCACCCAGCCGTACGGGATGTATGCCCCGAGCGCGAGCGCACCGATGAGCAGGAAGAACGGCGGGCTGAACATGGACGCGATGATCCCGGCGACGAGCGCCGCCGCGGCCATGATGTAGAGCAGCTCGACCGTGCGCAGCGGAATGTCGCCGCGCGCGATCACGTTCTCGATGTGCTTCCAGAAGCGCTGGTGGGCGAACGTCCGCTCGGTGACCCGGAAGAGTCCCGCTGCGGCCGCCAGCCGGTCCCGCTCGGACCTCAGAGCGACGTTGCGCTCCTTCTCGCCCGTGTGCGGTGCGATCTGGGCGCGGAGGCGCTTGCCCCGCGGAATCGAGGTCGCGAGAAGCACGGCGACGAGCACGAGCATCATGACCGCGAGCCCGAGAACGCCCGCGCCCCACCAGCCCTGGAGGAACGTGGACGGAAGCATGGACTCCGGCTTCGCCGTGGCGGCGGTGGCCGATCCGGGCAGCTCGAACGACGAGGTCGCAGTGTCGGTGCCGACCCCGGCCTCGAGCGAGAGCTCCGCGCCCGGGCGCGACGCGGTGAAGTACCGCACCTGCCAGGTGCGCTTGAGCTCCTCGGCGACCGACTCGTAGACGCCGGCGAGCGCCGCGGGCGACGCCGCACCGTAGTAGGAGCCGCCTGTGGAAGCCGCGAGCTCGCGCAGCGGTTCGGGCGTGAACTGCCCGCTTTCGATCGCGATCACGTACACCGACACGCCCGCGTCCTGGGCGGCGGCGATCGCGTCGTCGAGCGACGCTTCGCTCCGCGTCTCGTTTCCGTCGGTGACGACGATGATCGCGCGCGCCGGAAGCGGCTCGGCGTCCAGCGACCCCGACGCCATGACGAGCGCGTCGTAGAGGGTCGTTCCCTGGACCGAGTCGACGACCAGCGAGCCGAGCGCGTCGTCCGCGTCGATCGTGGACGTGGAGAAGTCCGTCAGCATGACGGGGCTGGTGGCGAAGGTGGCGACCGCGATCCGGTCGGCGGCCGGCTTGGCCGCGACGAATGCGCGGGCCGCGGCGACCGCGTTCGTGAGCGGTTCGCCCTTCATCGAGACCGAACGGTCGACGGCGAGGACGAAGCTCAGGGCCCGGCCCATGTTCTCGGCCTCGAGCCCCGCGACCGCCAGGCCGTTCTCGGTCACCGTGGGAGCCTTCGTTTCCGGCTTGGCCGTCTCGACCGTGAACCGGACCTCCGGGTAGTTGGAGGTGTCGACGCCCTTGATCTCGGCGCCCGACGCGACGCCGGGAAGCGCGAGGAGGAGAGCGAGCGCGAGTAGCCGGATCCCCCTGGTCATCACGAGAACCCGCCGAAACTGGCCGTCGCGAACGTCGGCCGCTCGATGTCGTCCTCGAGCTCGAAGAAGCCACCCGGCATGGTCACGCCGTGCGTGGCCATCTTGTCCAGGAAGTGCGGCTTGAGGCCCGAGCAAAGGAGCGGGCCGAGCAGCCGGTGGATGCCGGAGGCGCCGGACTCCTCGTCCGGCGGCCTGGCGAGGAACACGTCCTGCAGGGTGATCACGTCGGACTCCATCCCGAGGACCTCCGAGATGTGCGTGATCCGGCGCGAGCCGTCCACGAGCCGGCTGATCTGGACGAGCAGGTCGAACGCACTCGAGATCTGCTCGCGAATGGCCCTGAGCGGCAGCTCGACGCCGCCGGTGAGGACGAGGGTCTCCACGCGAGAAAGTGCATCTCGTGGTGAGTTGGCGTGGATGGTCGTGAGCGAGCCCTCGTGGCCCGTGTTCATGGCCTGGAGCATGTCGAGCGTCTCCGGGCCGCGAACCTCTCCGACGATGATCCGGTCGGGACGCATTCGCAGGGCGTTGCGGACGAGCTCGCGGATGCGCACCTCGCCCTTCCCCTCGATGTTGGGCGGCCGGGATTCGAGCGTGATCACGTGCTCCTGCTGGAGCTGGAGCTCGGCGGCGTCCTCGATGGTGACGATCCGCTCCACGTCCGGCACGAAGGCCGACAGCGCGTTCAGCGTGGTCGTCTTACCGGTACCGGTACCGCCGGAGATGAGGATGTTCAGCTTCCCGCGCACGCAGGCGGAGAGGAAATGCGCCGCCTTGGGCGTGATCGAGTCGAACTGGATGAGGTCGTCCATCGTGAACGGGTCACGGGAGAACTTCCGGATGGTGAGCGTGGGACCCTGGAGCGCGAGCGGCGGGATGATGGCGTTGACGCGGCTCCCGTCGGGGAGACGCGCGTCGACCATCGGCGACGACTCGTCGATGCGGCGCCCGACCTGCGAGACGATCTTGTCGATGATCCGCAGGAGGTGCGCGTTGTCGGCGAACGCCGCGTCCGTGCGCTCGAGCTTGCCGGCGCGCTCGATGAAGATCCGGTCGGACGCGTTGACCATGACCTCGGTCACGGCGTCGTCGCGGAGGAACGGCTCGAGCGGGCCGTAGCCGAGGATGTCGTCCGAGATCTCCCGGACGATCTTGCGCCGCTCGTCCCTCGTGAGGGGCGTGCGGTCGAGCGCCACCTGCTCGGTGACGGTTCGGAGCACCTGGTCGCTGAGATCGGCGGCCGAGTCGGTGGAGAAGAGCTGCGGCCCGAGCTTCGCGATGCAGGCGTGGTGGACGCGGGTCTTCAGCTCCGCGTACGGATCGACGGGGGTACCGCCGTTTTCGGCCCGCTTGGGAGCGGCGGCCGCGAGCGCGGTGAGCGGCTCGGGACCGTGGTCGCCGTTCGATCCGTTCCCGTTGCCTCCGCCGTTGATGCGGTCGTGGAGGCCCATTAGTGCTCCTTCCAGTGCTGTTGCCGTGACGCGGTGGACAGTGCTGGACGGTGCACCATTACGCCGCCTTTCCGAACCAGCGGCGGTCGCCCTTGGGTGCGGCTGCACCCTTCTTGGGCGTGGCCGCGGCGGATTCGACCGGGCTGACCGCCTTCGCCATGTCGCGCACGGCGCGGGAGAAGTCGGCCCGGGCGTCGGCGAGGACGGCAGGGTTGCCACGGTTGACCGCGATCGGCACGGCCCGGTCGCTCGGAACGCTGAAGCGCACCTTGACCTCGAGCGCGCTCTCGACCTCGCCGGGCTTCATCCCGACCTTCGAGTTGGCGCGGTTCAGGACGAGGCGGATCCGCTCCGACGGGAACGAGAGCAGCTCGAGCGTCTGGAGCGCGAGCCTCACGTTCTTGAGCGTCGGCACGTCGAGCGAGCAGACGAGCAGGAGCTCGTCCGTGCGGTCGAGCGTCGCGAGCATCGGCCCGTGGAAGAACGGCGACGTGTCCACGACGATGACGTCGTAGAGGTCGCGCGCCACATCCAGGAGCTGCGCCAGCTTGGTCTCGGTCACGAGCTCTGCGTCCTCGGGCCGAAGCGGCGCCGGCAGGATGTCGAGCCCACAGCCGTGACGGGTGACGTACCCCGCGAGCTTCTCCGTATCGAGCTCGCCCGGAGCGACGACCAGGTCGTAGATCGTCTTCTCCGGCTCGATGCCGAGCATGATCGCGGCGTCGCCGAACTGCAGGTCGAGGTCGACGAGGAGGGCGCGCTTGCCCTCGTACTTCGCCACCGACGCGGCGGTGTTCGTCGCGATCACGGTCTTGCCCGTCCCGCCCTTGGGGCTGAAGACGGTGACAACCCGGCCGCGGCGCCCGGAATGCCCGCGGGCGCGACGGCCGGAATGGCTCGCCTTGCGAATGGCGAAGACGAGGTTTTCGGTCATCTGGGGCAGGAGGAGCACGTCGGCCACGTCGGCCTCGAGCGCCTCCTCGAGCAGCATCGACGCCTCGCCCGAGGCGAGGAGGATGATCGGTGCGTTCGTGTGCTCGCGGATCGCGGCCAGCTCCGCCTCGGGAAGCGTGGAGCTGCGCGTGCCGTGGAGCACGACGGCGAGATGTCCGCCGCGCAGGGCGGCAGCGGCCTCGCCGAGGCTCGGTGAGGCCCCGACGAAGTCGATCTCGAGGTGACGCTCGAGGGCGCCGCGCAGATCCGCGAGGCCGTCGCAGTCACCGGTCATGAAGACGCGGACCTTTTCCCGCGTCGCGGCTTCGTTGTTGTGAACGTCGACCGCCATCGTTACTGCCCTCCTTCTTCGGGAAGAAGCGATGCGAACTCAGCAGCTCCGAGGCCGTCCTTCAGGATCGTGAGCGATCCCTCGGCGCTGTTCGGGCTGTCTGCGTCCTTGTCCGGCGGGCGCAGCGCGAAGGTCCAGGCCCCGTTCTGGGCCATCCAGAACATCTTCTGAGACTGCGCGTCGGTGAGCGCGAGCATGACGGTGTTTCCGCCCTCGCCCGGCTCGGTCAGCTTCTGATCCGTGGCTGCGGCTTCCGGGACCTCGAGCACGAGGATGTTGCGAAGAATCACGCGCGAAACGTGGTTTTGGATCTGCTCCGGCACGTTCCAGCTCCCGACCACGTCGATGTGGTCGCCTGCCTTCAAGGTGCCCGCGAGCGTCTGCTGCTTGTTGCCGGCGACCGACACCGCGCGCTCCGTCCCGGAGATCTGGGCGCGAATGCCCCGCGTCTCCTCGGTGGTGAAGCGTCGCGTCGTCACCTGCTCGCCCGCGAAGATCTCGCCCGAGGCCACCAGGCCGGCGAGCTGCTCGGGGCTGGAGATGGCGCCCGGCGTAACACTTCGCTGGGCGATGTCCTGCTGCGTCAGATAGCCGTCGCCGGCCATCTGCTCACCGGACGTCCCTGCGGGAACGTCCTTCGCGGCGACGTACACGGTCACGCTTCTTTCGGCGCTGCGCACGTCGCGCTTGTAGTTCGTCACGTAGAAGACCGTCAGCAGGCCCGCGACCAGCGCGAGCGTGACTGCGATCCCAACATTTTTGACCCTGTACGTCATCGGACCCGCTTTCTCGTTGCGCTAATTGACCGGCCCGCACGGCCATGACGGCCGGCGGAACCCCCGTGTTTCATTCCAGGCGCTCCGTGGTGGAGCTCGTCAGGAACCCCGACTTCATGACGATGCCGAGGAGGCTGATCTCATAGGGATAGGAGGCGCTGACGGTCACGTCCGTGCCCTGCGTCCACGACGTGGAGACCGTGACGTTGAGCTTGGACTGGTCGAGATTGGCGGCCGAGTTGCGGACCGCCTGGATCGTCTGGCCGTTCGGATTCGTTGCCGTACGACTGACGACCGCCTTCCGGGCTCCCACCCGGGCGGCGTCGGTGACCGTCAGGTAATGGTTGAACGCGATCCCAAACTGCACGATCCCGAAAAGGAGCAGCGCGAAGATCGGAAGAATCATCGCGAACTCGGTCATCGTCTGACCGCGTTGATTTCGAATCGCGTGTCCCTTGATCATTGTTTGGTCGCTTTCGTTGAAGAGTTGAATTGGGTGTTTCTGTGGGACGGGCTCCTCCGAAGAAGAGCCCGCCCCGGCCATGTGCCTACGCTTGCGATCTAGAGGAAGCTGGCGACCCGCTCGATCGCATCGCTAATGGCGCCCGAGAGGATGCCGAGCGCGAGAACCACTCCGAGCGTGATGACGGCCAGAACCACGCCGTACTCGGCCATGGTCTGTCCCTCCTCGCGCTTGCGGAGCTCGATCAGATTGGTGAAGAAACTCGTCACTGTTTCACCTCCCTTCCTCAACTCATGCACCCGCCACGAACCGCGTTTGTCCGTGACAGCCATGCCCTGAGGGGTGAGGCAATCAGTGGATCGATCGAGCGATCGAACGGCGGGCGAATACGAACTGGTCACGTCGTGAAACCTCCGAACTCCGTGGCGTGACCGCGCCGCCGTAGTTGCTCAGTAGCCCGACTATCGCCCCGGTTTCCAAATCAGCCCATCCCTCGTCGTGGTGATTCGAAAGTGGGTTCATCTATTCGAGGGATGCCTGCTCACCTAACACGGGCGATAGAGACCTCAGGTCCGTGGCGGCGCGGAATCAAGGCTGAAATCGCGCCACGTGGCGGCCACGGCGCCTGAACCACAGGAGCAAGGAATGCCACAGCAGAATCCTTCGTCGCGCACGTCGATCGCGCGGCTCTTCTTCCTCGCCGTCCTCGGTTGGACGCTCTCGATCCTCCACCGCTCCGGCGACGAGGCGAGCGAGACGACCAAGACCGGCCGCGTCACCGCCGCGCGGATGACCCTGTTCGCTCCGCGCAAGCGCGTCCGCAGCCGCAAGCGCCGGCTCGCGACGAGCCTCGCGTTCGCGACCCTCTTCTTCGCGGGTGCATCGCTGTCGGCGATCGCCGGCGATTCGCTCGTCAACCCGGACGACGGCACGAGCACCGACGCGACCGCCACGACGACCGGCCCCGAGGACGAGGGCGAGGCTCCCGACGAGGGCGCTCCGCCGGAGGAGACTCCGGCCGAGGAGGCGCCCGCCGAGGAGACTCCCGCCGAGGAAACGCCGGCCGAGGAGACTCCGGCCGACGATCCCGCCGGCGGCACGACCGATCCGGTCGACACTCCCGACGACGGCGCGACCGATCCGGAGACTCCGGGCGAAGCTCCCGAGACTCCGGGCGAGGCGCCCGACGACGGCGGCAGCGCAGCTCCCGGCTCGGGCGGCCACGGCTCGAGCAAGCCGGACAAGGGCAAGACGGGCACGCCCGTCGTCACCCCGCACAAGCACGCCGACGACGACGCGCTCGACGGCGTCGATCCGGAGGCCGACCAGTACGAGGCCTCCACGGTCTGGCTCCACCGGACGCTGCCCGACCCGACCCCGCCGGCCAAGCGCCTCGCGCCGAAGTTCGCGAAGATGCTCCGCGCCGAGGCGAAGGCCACCGGCGCCGGCTGGGCGATGATCATGGCGACGCTCCGCGCCGACGGCCGTGACGGGCGCTGGCCCGCCACGCGCGCGCGTGTGCACGCTCTGGGGACGAACCTCGCCGCCGTGCAGGGCAAGACGGCCTGGCTCACCTTCCTCGCCCTGCGCGGGAAGACGTCCTGGGCCGACCAGGCCGAGGCGCTCACGCACTACAACCGGGCGGTCGGCCTGAAGGCGCTCGTCCGCGGCCTGGACGCTTCCAAGAAGAGCCTCGGCCGGAAGGTGCTGAACGACCGCCGGATCACGATCTACGGCGGCGGCGCCAACGACATCGCAGCCAACAAGATCGACGTTCGCGTCCTGGTTCTCCTCGAGTACATGGCGGAGGCCCACGGCCAGGTAACGGTGTCGTCACTCGTGAGCGGACACCGCTTCTACTCCCGGCCCGGCACCGTGTCGGCGCACGTCTACGGCCTCGCCGTCGACATCGCCGTGCTCGACAACCAGGCGATCTACGGCCACCAGCAGGTGGGCGGCATCACCGAGAAGGCGGTGCGCAACATCCTGGCGCTGCCGGCCGAGATCAGCCCGCGACAGGTCATCTCCTTGCTCGGCCTGGGCGGAGCGTCGTTCCCGCTCGCCGACCACGACGACCACATCCACGTCGGGTTCTAGATGCCGGTTCGCCTCGAGCTTCCGAACGGGAGGGCGCTGTGTGAGCGGTGCGTCGTCGCCGCCTCACCGCTCTCCCGGCTTCGGGGGCTTCTCGGGCGAGCATCTCTGGGGCGGGACGAGGGAATTCTCCTTCGTCCCGCCTCGTCCATTCACACGGCGTTCATGCGCTTTCCGATCGACGCGGTGTTTCTGGACAAGGATTTCCGAGTCCTGCGGGTCGCGGCCGAACTGAGGCCATGGCGAACCGCGGGTTGCAGAGGGGCCCGCGCCGTTCTCGAGCTCTCTTCCGGGGAGTCCGAACGGCGCGGGGTCCGACCTGGGGACCTACTGGTCCCGATCGAGCCCTAGCCGATCTTCGAAGTCGCGATGCGCCTGCGAAGCTCGGCTTCCGGGAAGTTACGAAACTTCCTCTGGAGCTGGATCTTCGTCATGAAAGCCGCCTTTCATTTGCCGCTTGACGAGATCATTGTCGGCCGTCCGGGTCACCGCCGAAATCCCTCGATCCGGTCGGGACGAGCACCCGTAGCGCCTGCGGGAGGATCTCGAACTCGAGATCGGGACCGAGGAGAACGGGCTCCCCGTCGATCGCGGCATGCAGCCGCGGCCGGTTCAGGGAGACCCGGAAGGACGGCGCGGTGTACTCGGCCCAGTCGGCGCTCGCCTCGACTCGCCGGAGCGCGGCAAGCGCGAGTAGCCGCAGCAGCGCACGTCGCGTCGTTGCTTCGACGACATAGGCGGTGAGGTGCCCGGAATCGAGCCGTTCACGCCGGCCGAGCTCGACCTCGCCGGCCTCGAGCGCATAGGCGTTGTTCGCCACGAGGAGGACGAGCGCGTCGTGGCGCTCCTGGGTTCCCTCCGCCTCGAACACGACGTCGAGCCGGCGCGAGCGTCCGAACGCGGCAATTGCCAGACGCGCTAACGCAGCGAGCCGGTTCTTCGTCTTGTGACGTGGGTCGTGGACGAGCTGTGCGTAGACCCCGAGCGAGACGTTGTTCAGAAACACGTGCTCGCCGACGCGGCCCGCGTCGACCCTCAGCTCCCGGCCGCCGCCAAACGCCGCGAGCGCTGCGAGCGGATCCTCGGGATCGAGCCCGACGTCGGACGCGAAGTGGTTCCGCGTGCCGAACGGGACGGGAACGAACGGCAGGTCCGATGCGATCGCGACCGTGGCGACCCCCGCAAGCGTTCCGTCGCCTCCGGCGGCGCCGAGTGCAGAGGCCCCTTTGGCCACGGCCGCCTCGCACAGCGCAGCGGCGTTGCCGGACGGCTCGAGGACATGAGTGTCGATCCCCAGCCGGCCGGCCTCGGCGACCAGTTCCGCCGCCGTCGGGCTTCCGGAACCGGCGCGCGGGTTGACGAGCAGAAACGGCCGGCCGGCCTCACCCATCCCCGGCCCGCCGTGGCGATGCTCTATACGGCGCCCTCGATCGCCTTCAGCGCCCACGGCGGCCCCACGCGGACCAGATGTCCGTCGGGATCGGCGAGGTCGTACACCTCGGTCCCGAACGCGCGTATCCGTGCGGGTCCCGCTGAGGCCGCGCGCCTCGAGGCCGGCGATCTCCGCATCGAGATCCTCGGCGGCGAGCTCGAGCCTGACCCCCGCGCCGACCTCACTGCCCCGGCCGAGATCCCAGGTGAGGACGAGGTGCGTGTTGCCGTCGATCACGAAGAACGCCGACTGCGCGTTCTCGCCCTCGTCGTAGGCGGCCTGCGGCCCGCGCGACAGAAGGCGGGTGTAGAAGTCCATCGACCGGTCGAGGTCGGTGACGTAGAAGTGGATCGCGCTGAAGACGCTCACGGCGGCTCCTAGGAGCGGCGACGCCGAGGCTGGCGCTTGTCGCGCTCTTTCTTCTTGCGCTGGCGGTCGTTGCGCCAGCGGCGGATCGGTCGTGAACCTCTTCCCATGGCCGGGACTCTAACCGGCGACGAGTAGCCGAACGATGGAGGTGCGTCTACACTGAGATTTAGTCGTGTCTAAGTTTTCTCTCACACGCAAGCAGCTCCTGGCCGCGACGGGAACCGCGGCTGCCGCCGTTCCGCTGGCCAAGTTCGCGAGCGCGAGCGAGGCGGCGGAGAAGTCCGCGACGCACATCCACGGCGACGCGCACCTCGGCCACGCGGCGATGATCGGCGAGGGCGTGCCCGCCCCGGGCGGCCCGAACGACCTCGACGACCTGCTCATCCCGCCGCCGGCGCTCCCGTACGAGCCCGGCCGCGTGCGCGAGTACACCCTCGTCGCCCGCGACGAGGACATCGAGGTCGCGCAGGGCGTGACGTTCCCCGCGCTGGACGTACAACGGCACCGTCCCCGGCCCGATCATCCGGGCCACCGAGGGCGACCTCCTCCGCGTCGAGTTCGCGAACGCCGGCTCGCACCCGCACACGATCCACTTCCACGGCATCCACCCGTCGAACATGGACGGCGTCTTCGAGATCGTCGCCCCCGGCGAGCTCGTTCACCTACGAGTTCCCGGCGCGCCCGTACGGGATGCACCTCTACCACTGCCACGCGACGCCGCTGAAGAAGCACATCCACAAGGGCCTCTACGGCGCGTTCATCATCGACCCGCCGAACGCCGCGCAAGCCCGCGCACGAGCTCGTCATGGTGATGAACGGCTACGACACCGACGGGGACGGCGAGAACAACTTCTACACGGTGAACGGCAAGGCGTTCTACTACGCCAAGTACCCGATCCAGGTGCGCCGCTCCGAGACCGTCCGCATCTACCTCGCGAACCTGACCGAGTTCGACCTCATCAACTCGTTCCACCTCCACGGCGAGTTCTTCCGCTACTACCCCACCGGCTCGACCGACCACTTCGAGTACACGGACACGGTCGTCCAGTGCCAGGGCGAGCGCGGGATCATCGAGATCGACTTCCACAACACCGGGAAGTTCATGTTCCACGCGCACCAGTCCGAGTTCGCCGAGCTCGGCTGGATGGGCTTCTTCGATGTCGTCGACTAATCGCTGGCGCCTCTGGGCGCTCGCTGCCGATCCTCTTGCTCGTCGGCGTGCGTCTCGCTCTTCGTCGCCTCGGGCGACTCGCTCACCGGCCTCGTCCGGGACAACCCGCCGTCCGCGGACGACGTTCGACATCCGCCGCGTCGAGTTCGAGCCGGGCGAGATCAGGATCCGCGTGACCAACCCGCAGCCCGAGGACCTGACGATCGCGGTCGTGACCGTGGACGACGCGATCGTCCCGTTCACGCTCGACGGGCCGCAGACGCTCGGCCGCCTCCGCTCGTCGACGATCGTCGTCGCCGTTCGACTGGGTCGCAGGACGAGCCGATCTCGGTCGGCGTCACGACCTCGACCGGGATCCAGACGACCGAGGAGATCGCGGCCGCCGTCGAGACGCCGTCGCGTCGGCGGTCGCAGCGTGCTCGGCTACGCGCTGATCGGCTTCCTCGTCGGCGTCGTTCCCATCGCGTTCGGCCTGCTCTGGCTTCCGTCGCTTCGCCGCGCGGCGCCTCAGTGGCTCGCGGCGTTCATGGCGCTCACCGCGGGACTGCTCACGTTCCTCGCCCTCGAGGCGCTCGGCGAGGCGCTCGAGCTGCAGGCGGCGCTTCCCGGCGGGCTCGGCGGGCCCGGGCTCGTCCTGCTCGGCGTCGCCGGGAGCTACCTGACGCTCGTGCTCATCTCAGGTCGCTTCGGCGAGGAGTCGGCGGAGCGCGGAGCACCGCTCGGGCGGGCTCGCGCTGGCGACGCTGGTCGCGATCGGCATCGGCCTGCACAACCTCGGCGAGGGGCTCGCGATCGGCTCGTCGTTCGCGCTCGGCGAGCTGGCGCTCGGCACGTTCTTCATCGTCGGCTTCATGGTCCACAACATCACCGAGGGACTCGGGATCGCCGCCCCGGCCGCCGAGGACAGCCGCCACGCAAGCATCGCCAGGCTCGCCGCGCTGGCGCTCATCGCCGGCGCGCCCGCGATCCTCGGCGCCTGGCTCGGCGGGTTCGTGACGAGCGACTTCCTCGGGGTCCTGTTCTTCGCCGCCGCCGCCGGCGCCGCGCTCGAGGTCGTCACCGAGGTCGGCCGCTACGTCGTCCGCAAGGCCCCCGGCGGCGCACGCTCGCCCTACGTCGGTGTGCGGCTTCTTCTCCGGGCTCGCGGTCATGTACCTGACCGGCCTGCTCGTCTAGGGAGGAGCCCGGAGCGGAATTTGGCCGCGATTCCCCGCTCGGCCGCGAGCAACTCGAGCACGAGCACCGTGTCGGCCACGGGCAGGTCGTCGAGGAACTCCTGCCGAGACTCGAACGACGCGAGCACCGAGGCGGCGGCGTTGCGATAGGCGGCAGCGTCGCGAGCCGCCAGCGCGTCGAGCGCAGCCGCGACGTCGCCCGGGAACTCGGGATCCGTGGCCAAGGACGGCACGTCGTCCTCGCCGAGCGCGAGCCGGGCCAACGCCTCTCCGTAGCGCGCGGTCGGGGAGTCCGAGGGGAGCTGCGCGAGCGCCCACCCGGCGTCGTCTCCGGGGATCCCCGGCGAGGATCCCCGCCTTCACCGCTCCGACGACGCGGCCCCAGTTGTCGCCGGCAAAGCTCTCGCGGTAGGCCGCGGCCGAACGGCGGAACCACTCCGACCCGTCCAGGTCCTGCATCTCGCGCGCGAGGCCGGCGCTCGTCGCGGCCATCGCCATGCGAACGAGCTGCCGCTCACGCCGTCTCGGGTCGTCGGGAAGCCTTCCCGCGCCGTCCTCGTAGCGCGCCGCTCCCCGGGCCGCATGCGCCTCCCAATCCACGCTCCCAGCGTAGTTCCGGTTCCCCCGGACGGGGGACGGCGCCGAATCACGCAGCGATTACTTAAGTCATGAGAACGGAATTGGCTCTTGCCGTCGGAACGTCCTCCCATCCGAACGTCCGGCGTGTCCGTCCTCCTATCCCGTCGACGGAGGCCCGTCCCGCAGGCGGGCCTCCGTGTCTCTTTGGTCTGAAGGCCCCCCGTTGGGGGCTTGCGCCTCGCGAAGGAAACGACGACTCTAGGAAGCAGACAAGGCGCTAAACTGCCTGTTCATGCCCCCCTCGATCCTTCACTCACAATCTTCTGCGCGTTACGGGGGCCAAACGAGCCCGAAACCGCCGAACGCGGCGACGAGCGCAGCGGTTGCGACCAGCAGGCTGAGGAAGCGGAGCCTCATGCGTAACCGTCCTTTCGATCGCACTTCGTGTCCCGATATTGCAAACTGAAGTATATAAGGGAAAATTGAGCGGAAGAAATCTATGCCACGACAAAAGTCCACTCACGTAGACGATCCCGGCGCAGTCGGCGAGCGCCTGAAGGCTGCCCGGCTCGAAGCCGGCCTCAGCCAGCGGCAGCTCGCCTTCACCGGATGCTCGCCCGCGTACATCTCGCGGATCGAGGCCGGCGACCGGATCCCGTCGCTCCAGCTCCTTCGTGAGCTCGGCCGGCGGCTGGGCGTGAGCGAGGACTTCCTGGCGACGGGCGAGGAGACCCAGTTCCAGACGCTGAGCATGCTCGAGGCCGAGATCGCGCTTCGGCTCGACGACCAGCCGACCGCCCAGCGCCTCTACTCGGAGGCACTCGACCGGGCGGCGACTCCGCGCGAGCGCTCGAGCGCCGAGGAGGGTCTCGGCCACCTGGCCGTCCGCCGCGGCGAGCTGCGCGAGGCGGTCAAGCTCTTCGAGGACGCACTCGTCGGGTCCGGCTCGGCCGAGTGGGAGCGCCCCGCGCTGGCGGAAAGCCTGGCGCGCGCGTACGCGACGATGGGCGAGCTCGAGCCGTCGGTCGCGATCCTCGAGCGCTGCCTCAAGGCCTTCCAGGAGCGCGGCGACACGGTCGAGGCGATTCGCTTCTCCTGCCTTCTCGCGGCTGCGCTTTCCGACCAGAACGAATTCTCCCGCGCCGAAGAGGTCGTCACGAACGCCCTCGCGACCGGGCGCGAGAGCCTCGACCCGTACACGCGTGCACGTGTGTACTGGGCCAAGGCGAAGCTCCGCGGCGAGCAGGGCGACGCCGACGGCGCGCTGCGCTACGCCTACCAGGCGCTGGCCGCGCTCGAGCTGACCGAGGATCTCCACTACACGGCCGTCGCCCACCTTCTCATCGCCCAGGTCGAGCTCGAGCGCGACAACGCCCAGGAGGCGCTGACGCATCTCGAGGAGGGACTCCCGATCATCGAGCGCACCGGCTCGCCGGTCGATCGCGCGGGATTCCTGGTCGAGCAGGCACGGGCGCAGGCGAAGCTCGGCGACCGGGCCGAGGTCGAGGCGCTCGCGAAGCAGGTCACGGATCTCCTGAGCGACGAAGAGCCGAAGGAGATGATCGGCCAGGTGTACGCGGTGCTCGGAGAGGTCGCCGCCGGCGACGGCGAGCGCGAGCGGGCGATCTCCTACTACGAGACCGCGGCCGAGTACCTGGAGGAGAACGGCTCCCAGCGCCATCTCGTCGACCTCTACGCGAGACTCGCGGAGACGCTCGAGGCCGAAGGACGCGCCGACGAGGCCTACGGCTACATGAAGCGCGCCATCTCGGCCCAGCAGACTTCGGCGCCGAAGCGCCGCGCATCGGCCTGAACCGGCGTTTTCTCTTGTATAGTTCCGCTTAGCCGCGCGCACAACGCAACCGCGCCGGCAGACCTCACTCGAGCAGCGCACGACTTGGCGCTGCACCCATGCAAGAAGCGATCCGGCAGCCGACCGATGGGTCGGAGGCGACGGACGGCCTGGCGGCCGCCGCCCTCCGCGCCGAGTCATGGTCCGGCGAGCCCTTCCTCCGGCAGGACGAAGACCCGGCCGAGGTGCTCGGCGAAGGCCATGCCCGCCGCGAGGCGCTCGACGACGCCCTCGCGGAGATGGAAGCCGGGCTCAAGGCGCCGTCCGCCGAGTGGAAGGTTCGCTACTCGCTCATGCTCGGCCTCGAGCGCGTCATCGCGGATCATCCGGCCCGCCTCGCTTCGGGCACCGAGCTGCGGCGCCACCAGATCGACGCGCTCGCGGGGATGCTCACCGAGCTGATCTCCCGCAACGAGCGCCACGAGGAGAACGGCAACGGCCTGAACGGGGACGACGAGGACTTCGAGGACGAGCTCGACGAGCCGGTCGAGCGTCGAGGTCGCGGACGAGGAGGACGACCTCGAGCCCGAGGTGAAGCCCGAGGACGACCCGGGCGCCGAGCGGCGCTTCCGCTTCCGGCATCCGACCGCCTCGGGAAAGACGATCGCCGCCGCCGGGTTCGTCGAGGCGGCGCGGACGATGGGGATCCTGATCCTCACGCACCGGCGCCTGCTCGTGAACCAGTTCACGACGGATCTCACCACCGAGGGCTACGGCGGCCGCTTCCGCCCCGCGATCGAGACCGGCTCGGAGCCGCTCGACGGCAATCCGATCACGATCCAGACGTACGCCTGGTTCGCGCGGCACGTCGGCACGCTCTCCCGTACGGCGTACCAGCTGGTCATCTGCGACGAGGCGCACACCGCGCTCGGCGAGAAGACGAGCGCCGCGATCCGCAGCTTCCCCGAGCCGCTCTACGTCGGGATGACCGCCACGGAGCAGCTGATCGCCAAGCAGGTCTCCGACGTCTTCCCGGCCTCGGTGGACGACCTGCCGCTCGGCGACGCCGCCCGGCGCGGGCTGATCGCGCCGCTGCGCTGCGCTACGAATTCCGCCCGCTGCCGCGATCTCGTCGGTGCCGATCGTCGGCGGCGACTTCGACCAGGAGGCGCTGGCGAAAGTGCTCGACCACGAGCTGATCAACCAGGCGGCCGCGAGCCTCTACCGCGACCGCTTCTCCGAGACGCCGGGAATCGTCTACGCCGCCGGCGTCGAGCACGCCTACAACCTGGCGCGGGAGTTCCGCGCGGCCGGGCTGAAGGCCGAAGCGGTGAGCGGGAAGACGCCGCCGCTCAAGCTGGCGGAGACGCTGGCCGCCTACGAGCGCGGCGAGATCAACGTCCTCGTGAACGCGCAGCTTCTCGCGGAGGGATGGAACTCACCGCGCGCCACGGTCTGCATGCACCTCGCGCCGACGGCCAGCCGCCGCGTCTACCAGCAGCGCATCGGCCGCGTCATGCGCACGCATCCCCGCAAGGAAGCCGGCGTCGTCGTCGACTTCGTCGATCCGGCCGCGACGCACAACGACCGCACGGTCACGATCCACTCGCTGCTCGACTCGGACTTCTACCGGCCGGGCGCGCGAGTCACGCCGGCGCCGCGCCGCCGCGTCCAGCGCCGCGCGCGCCGCAAGCTCTCTCCCGCGGCCTGGCTCGTTCCGGTCACGTCGGATCCGCGCCGCCGCGTCCTCGTCATCCAGCGGGAGTGGGAGCGGATCAACCCCGGCAAGCTCGCCGACGACGAGCAGATGCTCTGGGCGGCGCTCGCGGGCCGGCAGCTGCGCTTCGACGAGCGCCAGGCCTTCGCCGAGAAGCTCGCCGAAGGCGAGCCGGGAATGCCGCGAGGCGTTCCTCATGAGCTGCGCCGCCGAGAACCCGAACCGCCGGCTGCGACTTTCCGCGCTGGGCGACCGCGTCGCGATCTCGGTCGACCGCGCGAGCTTCGACGATCTCGTCTCCATGGTCACCTCCGCGCCGACCTGGGAGAAGGACCGCATGCACGGGATCCGGATCCTGCTCCGGGCGATCGGCGAGGGGAAGGCCGATGCGCCCGAGGACATCATGTCGCGCTGGACGTGGAAGCTCGCGCGGGCGACCCGCAAGCTCCAGGACCGGCGCGCGAGCGCGGACCTGCCGGACGCGAAGCGGCTCCTGGGCGCGCTCACGAACTCGCGCGGTCACCGGCACGAGGAGAACGCGGCGCGGCTCGTCAACGTCGCGCTCGAGCAGCCGATCCACGTCGGAGCGGCACTGCTCGCATCCGCCGAGGCCTACACGCCGACCGCCCAGCGCCTGATCGACGGCGCGCGCGAGCGGCTCGGAACGATCGGCGAGGTCGCGAACGCGCTCGCGGACAACCTTCCGCAGGCGAAGGCGCCGAGCGGCAAGTCCCGGCGCCGACGGCGTCGCAAGAAGCGCCAGGCCGAGGCGGCGAAGGCAGCCAAGACGGCGGCCACGCCCGGCTCGCCCGACGGCGAGAAGCAGCAGCAACAGTCAAAGCAGAACGGACGGCGGCCGCAGCGCAGGCGCTCACCCGCCAAGAAGCCGGATACCGCCGAGCCGAAGGCCGCCGAGGGCTCGACGCCGGCCCCGGCCGAGACGCCGAGCTAGCTCTCTTCCTCCGGGTCGTCCTTCGTTCGGGCCTCGTGCTCGCGGAGGAAGCGCGTCAGCTCCTCCGCCAGCGCGTCGCCCGAGGGCATGTCGATCTCGTCGCCGAGCGTGTCGCGGCGGTGCTCCAGCTCGTGGACGTACGCCTCGGTGTCCTCGTCCTGCGCGACGGCCTCGGTCACCTGGCGCTCGTAGGCGTCCGCGGCGCGCTGGAGATCGTCGAAGTCGATCTCGGCGCCGAGGAGGTCGGAGAGCCGCGTGCAGAGCGCGAGCGCCGCCTTCGGGCTCGGCGCGAGCGACGCGTAGTGCGGCACGGCGGCCCAGAGGCTCGCCGACGCGATGCCGGCCTCGCGGCACGTGTCGTGGAGGACGCCGACGATCCCGGTGGGCCCTTCGTAGCGCGAGACGGCCAGGCCGAGCTCCTGCACCAGGTCGGGGTCGGTCGCCGAGCCGGTGACGGGGGACGGCCGCGTGTGCGGGACGTCGGCCAGGAGGGCGCCGAGCGTGATCACGAGCTCGACGCCGAGCTCCTGCGCCAGATCGACGATCTCGGCGGTGAACGTGCGCCAGCGGAGGTTCGGCTCGACGCCGAGGAGGAGCAGGACATCGCGGTCGATCTCGGGCAGCTCGGCGTGGAAGAACGCCGTCTCGGGCCAGTCGATCTTCCGCGTCAGGCCCTCCTCGAGCGCGATGTGCGGCCGCGTCACCTGGAAGTCGTAGAACTCCTCCGGATCGATGTCGGCGAAGCGGGTCGCCGACCAGGCCTGAGCCAGGTAGCCGGCGGCCAGCGTGGCGCCCTGCGCGCCGTCGTTCCAGCCGCGAAAGGCGGCCACGAGCACGGGCCTGCGGAGCCCCGGTCGCGCGTCGATGCGCAGATGCTTTCCGATGCCCGGAGTCTATGCGGGGCTCGCCGGAGGGCGGGCGCGAAGGAGCGCCGCAACGGCGACGACTCCGGCCCAAACCAGCGTCGCGAGCGTGACGTGGATGAGCACCAGCCACCACGGGAGCTGCTGGCGGTACTGCGTCTCGCCGACGATCATCTGGGCCACGAGGAGGGCCAGCGTCAGCCCCGTGAGAACGCCCTCCGGCCGAGACCAGGCCCGCCGGCGCAGGAGCAGCGCGCAGAAGACCAGGAAGGCGATCCCGAAGACCGCCGTCACGCGCACGTGAACGTGAACCGAGTCCACGAGCGTGCCGAGCCGGTCGATCTCGACCCCGCCGGAATGCGGACCGGCTGCCGTCGCGAACGTGCCCGACACGACGAGCGCGAGCGCCAGCGGGACGAGGCCGTACGCGAACCAGCGCACCTCGCGAGGCTCCCGCGGGGGAGGCGAGCGGCGCAGCCATCGCTCGGTCTCGAGCACGAGGATCACGCCGAGCCCGACGCCCACGAGCGAGAGCACGAAGTGCGACATGACGATGATCGGGTTCAGCTCCACGAGCACGGTGATGCCGCCAAGCACGCCCTGCGCCAGGACGAGGAACGGCAGCGAGAGGGCAAGGCGGAAGATCCCGCGCGGAACGCGTGCGCGCCAGGCGATCGCGGCCGCGGCAAGCGTCGTGAGCCCGACCGCGAAGCCGACCACGCGGTTCCCGAACTCGACGTAGGCGTGGTAGCCGGCCTCCGCCTCGGGGAGCACCTGCTCGCCGCAGCGCGGCCAGTTCTCGCAGCCGAGGCCCGAACCCGTCAACCGGACGGTCGCGCCCGTGACGGTCACGAGAAAGAGGGCGACGAGGGCCGCCCAGGCGGCGTAGCGAAACAGACGCACGCCGGTGCGATCGTCGACGGCGCCCATGCGGCGAGCGTACCACTGCGCCGTACGACCGATGCTGACACGTACGATCCGGCCGATGACACTAACGGGGAGCGAGCTCGGTTACGGCGGCGTTGACATGACGCTGCCCCTGCGCCGCGTGCTCGTGCGGCCGCCGGCGGCCGACTCGATCGTCGCCTGGCGTGCGTTCGGCTGGCGCGGCGAGCCCGACCCGGCCCGCATCGCCGAGGAGCACGAAGGGCTCCGGCAGCAGCTCGCCGACGCAGGCGCCGAGGTGGTCGTGGCCCAGACGCCCGTGCCGATGTCGCCCGATGCGATCTACGTCTTCGATCCCGCGCTGGTTACCGACCGTGGCGCGCTGCTCCTGCGCCCCGGCAAGGAAGGACGCCGCGCCGAGGTCGACGCGATGGCGGTCGACTTCGTCGAGGCGGGCGTGCCCATCGCCGGACGGCTCGAAGGGCCGGCGACGGTGGAGGGTGGCGACACGCTCTGGCTCGACTCGACGACGCTCCTCGTCGGCCGCGGCTACCGCACGAACCAGGCCGGCGTCACCGGTCTGACAGCGGCGCTGCCCGATTCGACCGTGATCCCGTTCGACCTGCCGCACTGGCACGGCGCAGGAGAGGTGCTCCACCTGCATGTCGCTGATCTCCATGCTCGACACGAACCTCGCGGTCGTCTACCTGCCGCTCATGCCGGTTCCGATGGTCGAGCTCCTCCTCGAGCGCGGCATCGAGCTCATCGAGGTGCCCGACGAGGAGTTCGAGAGCATGGGCCCGAACGTGCTCGCGCTCGCGCCGCGGGTCGGGCTGGCGCTCGACGGCAACCCGGTCACGCGCAAGCGCATGGAGGCGGCGGGCGTGGACGTCCGCGTCTACGCGGGAGACCACCTGTCGCGCCTCGGCGACGGCGGCCCCACCTGTCTTACGCGTCCGCTTCTGCGCGGGTAGCTCTTAGGCCCCGCGCTCGATCGGAACGTCAACGAGATTGCCCCACTCGGTCCACGAGCCGTCGTAGTTGCGGACGTTCTCGTAGCCGAGGAGCTCCCGGAGGACGAACCACGTGTGCGCCGAGCGCTCGCCGATGCGGCAGTACGCCGTGACTTCCTTGTCGGGGGTCACGCCCTTGCCGCCGTAGATCTCGCGCAGCTCGTCCGCGGTCCTGAACGTGCCGTCGTCCGCCACCGCGGTCGCCCACGGCACCGACGCGGCCGTCGGGATGTGGCCGCCGCGCTGGGCGCCTTCCTGCTCGTAGCCGGGCGGCGCGATCAGGTCGCCCGCGAACTCGCCCGGCGAGCGGACGTCGACGAGCGCACGGGAGGCGTCGCCGAGACCCTCGAGCACCTGGTCGCGGTAGGCGCGAAGGGATGCATCCTGCTCGGACGCGCTGTAGGACGCCGCAGCCGGGGACGGAACGTCGGCGGTGATGTCGCGGCCCTCGTCGATCCACTTCTGGCGGCCGCCGTCGAGGATGCGGACGTCCTCGTGGCCGTAGAGCTTCAGGTACCAGTAGGCGTAGGCGGCGAACCAGTTGTTCTTGTCGCCGTAGAGGATCACCGAGGTGTCGTTCCCGATCCCGCGCGCGCCCAGGAGCGCCTCGAAGGTCTCGCGGTCGACGACGTCGCGCTCGACCGGATCCTGAAGGTCGTCGCGCCAGTGGAGCTTCACGGCGCCGGGAATGTGCCCCTCGTCGTAGAGCTCGGGCGATTCGTCCACCTCGGCGACGACGAGGCCGTCGTCCGAAAGGTGCTCGGCCAGCCACTCGGTGGTGACGAGCACTTCCTTTGCGTATCCATCCTCCGACATCGATCCTCCCCAGAATGCTTTACCTAATGAAGTGGGAGAACCGTAACCGAAATGCATCGGCGCCCGCAGGGTCGGAATATGACCGCAGCGGGCGCCGGGGAGCTGGTTGCGCCGAAGGTTCTTAGCCGGAGCGTTTGCCTGGTGCTAGATGAGCTGCCCGAGGATCAGGACGCCGACAGCGACCCAAACGACGAGAAGCGACACAAGCACCGGCGCGAGCGGGCGAAGAGACGGACGGGATTCGCGAGGCGTGAACGTCACGATGACCATGACGCGCAGGGTTTCGCCTCGGAGCCGGCGTCTCCTTCGTGGTTAGCCGCCGCGGCAGAAGCCCGGGAAGAACATGTGCAGCTTCGCGAGGAACAGCGATGCCGTGGTGAGCGCGACAAGCGCGGTGATCGAACGACCCCTCATTCTCACACCTCCTTTCCCATTCATTAGAAGTGGAAGTCCTGGAGCGCCTCGGCGGCGCGCCGATAGTGGTCTGCAGCTGCGCGGTCTTCGCCACGCTTGGCCTCGAGATCGCCCTTGGCGATCCAGGCCGCTGCTCGATGGCTTGCGGAGGAAAGCTGGCCGAGACTCGACTCGGCGTCGTCGAACGTCGCCTGCGCCTCGTCGAGCCGTCCCTGCTCGAGGAGCGCGCGACCGAGGACGAGCTGCGCGTTGCCGATCTCGTCCATGTAGTCGTCGCGACCGTCCAGGAACTCGAGCGCCTGGCGCGCCTGCTCCTCGGCGAGATCGAGCTCGCCGGTGCGCAGATGCACCTGCGCCAGAGAGGAGACGGCGAAGCCGGCGTCCAGGTCGCTGCCCGTCTCGAGCGCGACGCGGAAGGCGTCCTTCAGGTACGTCTTCGCCTCGTCCGGCTTTCCGAGCAGGAAGTTGAGCCCGCCCAGGTTGTTCAGGAGCTTGCCGACGTTCGCCTGGTGGGCGATCTCCTCGTAGAGCGTCTTGGCCTGCTCCGCGTGCGTGCGCGACAGAACCCAGCGGCCCTGGCGCTCGGCGACGAGCGAGGCCTGGAAGTGCGCCTGCGCCATCGCGTAGCGGTCGTCGATCGCGTTCGCGAGCTCGAGCGCACGCTCGATGTCCTCGCGGGCCGCCTCGAAGTCGCGCTGGCGCTGGTAGCAGCGCGAACGCCATTCGAGGATCAGCGACCGAAGCCGGTCGCACGGCATGCCGGACTCGTCGGCGAGCTTCAGCGCCTGCGAGAGCAGGCTGACCGAGGTCGCGATCGAGGAAAGGTTGTAGCGGCAGGCGCCGAGGCGGAAGAGCACGTCCGCGCGATCCACGTCCGTGAAGGCGACGTCCTCTGCCAGCTGGCGGGCCCGCTCGAGGAGGCGAATCGCGTCGCGCACCTCGCCGAGGTACATCTGCGCCCAGGCCTCGGCCGTGAGCGAACGAAGCTCGAGATCCGGAGCCGAGACGCGCGCGAGCGCATCCGCGACGGTTCCGAGGATCGGAGCCACGCCGTCGTAGTCGTACGACTCGAGCGCGGCCTCCGCGCGTGCGATGACGCTCTCGACCCGCTCGCGCTCGCCGGACGAGACGCCGTTCAGCAGGAACCCGGCGTCGACGCTCAGGCGCTCGGCCAGCCACGTGACGGTCTCATTCGTCGGGCGCGTCTTGCCGCGCTCGATCTGGCTCACGTACTCCTTGGAGAAACGGTCGCCGGCGAGATCGGTCTGCGTCAGCCCCTGGTTGATGCGGAGCTGGCGCACGCGCTCACCGAGGCTCGGCCTCGTGGCTTGGTGCGTACGGGTATGCAGGCTCAGCGGCGTGGTCGACATTTCCAGTCCTTACGGTGAACTATAGGGAGGAATAATTACTTCACAACCCCACTTGACTTTTTTACTTTCGTACCTATAGTCCGGAGTGTCCGTATCGCCAGACGCCAGGCTGATACGGGGAGCACTACATATGGGCGACACGTACCCGGAGGCGCGGCTTGGCCGCAGAGCCGATGTCTCCGGGTCGTCGCCTTTAAAAGCTGCGGCTTGCGGCATAGAACGAAGGGTCGGCCTGAAGGCCGCTTTCGTCCATCCCTCTTTGGAGGCTTAGAGCGTTCCTAAAGAGCGGCTTCGACGACTTCGATCGCCGACGCTTCCTCGTCGGGCCCGTGCATCTCGTGCGGGCGGACGAGAATGGCCGCGACGAACGCTCCGGCCAACGCGATTCCGGCCGCAACCGTTAATGCGGCCGAAAAGCCGTCCATGAACTCGTCCGGATTCGGGATTCCGGGGCTGAGATAGGACGCGACGATCGCGCCCATGAGCGCAATGCCCGACCGAGCCGCCCACCTGGCGTCCGGCGTTCAGCACGGCCGAGCCGACGCCCGACTTGTCCACGGGCACCGAGCGGATCGCCGCGGCGGCGCTCGGGGTCATCGTGAGCGACATGCCGATGCCGCCGATGATGAATCCCGGGAGCAGGTTCCAGAACGTCGTGTCCAGGCCGAGGCGCGAGAAGTAGAAGAGCTGCAGCGCGAGCAGCGACATGCCGACGGTCATGAGCACGCGCGACCCGATCCGGTCGGAGGCCTTTCCGGCGATCGGCGCGACCAGGATGACCATGATCGTCATCGGCAGGAACGCGGCCCCGGTCTGCACCGGCGAGTAGCCGAGGATGTTCTGCATGTAGAGCGACACGAAGAAGAAGACGCCGAACATCGCGAGCGCGACGAGCAGGACGACGAGGATCGACCCGGTGAACGTCCCGCTCTTGAAGAGCGAGAGGTCGAGCATCGGAACCTTCTGGTGCCGCTCCAGGAGGACGAACGCGACGAGCATCACGACCGCGACGACGAAGGCTCCGACGATGCGGGTCGACGTCCAGCCGTACGTGTTCGCCTCGATCAGCCCGTACGTGAGCGCGAAGAGGCCGATTCCGGACGTGGTGAGGCCTGGGCAGATCGAGCCGTTGGACTTCGGACTCGTCCTTGGACTCGTCGATGAACAGGAAGCTCGCGACGATCGCGAGGATCCCGACCGGGATGTTCACGAAGAAGATCCAGCTCCAGTCGACGTGCTCCGTGAGGAGACCGCCGACGAGCGGGCCGATCGCGAGCGCGAGCGCCGAGACGCCGGCCCAGATGCCGATCGCCATCCCGCGCTGGGCGGGCGGGAACGTGGCCGCGATGATCGAGAGCGTCGCGGGATTCATGAGCGCTGCGCCGATTCCCTGGACGATCCGCGCGGCGATGAGCATGTCGCCACTGGTCGCGAGCCCGCAGGCGAGCGACGAGAGCGTGAAGAGCACGAGCCCGGCGACGAAGATCAGCCGGCGGCCGAGGAGGTCGGCGAGCTTCCCGCCCGTGAGCATGAACGCGGCGAACGCGAGCGCGTAGCCGGTCACGATCCACTGGAGCTCCGACAGGCCGACGCCGAGATCGCTCGCGATCGACGGCAGGGCGACGTTCACGACCGTGTTGTCGAGCATGATCATGAACAGCCCGAACGAGACGGCGGCAAGCGTCAGCCACTTGCGGTTGTGCTCGGCGAGGATGCGCGCTTTCACGACGTCGCAGAAAGCTACCTGCGGACTAAGCTCTCGCGGTGGCCGATCCGATCTGGCGTCCGACTCCCGAGGTGCTCGAACACGCGAACGTCGTGCGGCTCATGCGGAGCCACGGAATCGACTCCTACCGGGAGCTCGTTCGGCGCTCCCAGGACGATCCCGAGTGGTTCTGGCCCGCCGCGATCGAGGACATGGGGCTCGAGTTCTCGAAGCCCTGGGAGACGGTCATGGATCTCTCCCGCGGGCCGGAATGGGCGACCTGGTTCGACGGCGGCAAGCTGAACATCGCCTGGAACTGCGTGCACCGCTGGGCGCGAGCGCGGCCCGACGCGATCGCGGCGGTGTTCCGCGGGGAGAACGGCGACCGCCGCGAGGTGACCTTCGCCGAGATGTCGCGCCGAGGTGACGCGCCTCGCCGAAGGGCTCGCGTCGCTCGGCGTGGGCGCGGGCGACACGGTCGCGATCTTCCTGCCCATGTCGCCCGAGGTGGCGATCGCCTCGCACGCGTGCGCGCACCTGGGCGCCATCCAGGTCCCGGTCTTCTCCGGGCTTCGCCGCGCCGGCCGTGGCCGCGCGGCTCCAGGACGCCGACGCGAAGGTCGTCATCACCGCCGACGGGTCGCTACGCCGCGGCAAGGAGCTCGCGATGAAGGCGGTCGTCGACGAGGCGCTCGCGGAATCGCCCTCGGTCGAGCACGTCGTCGTCTGGCGTCGGCTCGGCGGCGACGTCCCCATGGAGGCAGGCCGCGACGTGTTCTGGGACGAGCTCGCCGCCGCCCAGCCGGGAACGCTCGCGCCGCTCGAGGTCGACTCCGAGGCGCCGTACCTCCTCACCTACACGTCGGGCACGACCGGCCGGCCGAAGGGGATCGTCCACGTCCAGGGCGGCTTCCTCGTCTCGATCGCGCGCGAGGTCGCCTACCAGGCCGACGCGCATCCCGACGACACGATCCTCTTCTCCACGGACATGGGCTGGATCATGGGGCCGTGGACCGTCGTCGGCGGCGGCGCGATGGGCTCGCGGCTCGTGTTTATGGAGGGCGCGCCCGACTGGCCGAACGACCGCCTCTGGACGCTCTGCGCCGAGGAGGACGTCACGATCCTCGGCTGCTCGCCCACGCTGATCCGCGCGCTCATGCAGCACGGCGAGCCGACAGCCGATCTGTCCGCCGCTGCGCACGATCGTCACCACCGGCGAGCCGTGGAACCCGGCGCCGTACCGCTGGCTCTTCGAGCACGTCGGCGGCGGCCGCTGCCCGATCATCAACTGCTCGGGCGGCACCGAGGTCGGCGCGTGCTTCCTCTCCCCGACTCCGGCCGAGCCGATCAAGGAGTGCTCGCTCGGCGGGCCCGCGCTCGGCATGGCGATGGACGTCGTCGACGCCGAGGGCAACCCGGTGCGCGGCGAGGTCGGCGAGCTCGTCTGCCGCAAGCCGTTCCCCGGGATGACGCGCGGCTTCTGGCGCGACCCGCAGCGCTACCTCGAGACCTACTGGAGCCGCCTCCCCGGGATCTGGGTGCACGGCGACTGGGCCTCCGTGGACGAGGACGGCTACTGGTTCCTGCACGGCCGCTCCGACGACACGCTGAACATCGCCGGCAAGCGGATCGGGCCCGCGGAGCTCGAGTCGGCCGCGGTCGCGCACCCCGCGGTTGCCGAGGCGGCCGCGGTGGGTATCCCGCACGAGGTGAAGGGCGAGGTCGCATGGGTGTTCTGCGTCCCGGCGCCGGGGGTCCGAGCCGAGCGACGAGCTGGCAGCCGAGGTGCGCGGCGGCCGTGGCGGCCGATCTCGGCAAGGCGTTCGCGCCCGACCGCGTGCTTCTTCGTGCCCGCCCTGCCCAAGACCCGCAGCGCCAAGATCGTGCGCCGCGCCGTGCGCGCCCAGGCCATGGGCGAGGATCCCGGCGACCTTTCGTCCGTTGAGAACCCCGAATCGCTGGAGGCGATCGCCGATGTCATCTGACCTTGCTGGACAAGTCGCGCTCATCACCGGCGGCGGACGCGGAATCGGACGCTACGTCGCGCTCGAGCTGGCCGAGGCCGGCATGAAGGTCGCGGTGTCGCGCGCGCACGCCGCTCCCAGGTCGAGGAGACGGCCGCCGACACCGGCGGGCTCGCGATCGAGGCCGACGTCTCCAAGCCGGAGGACATCGAGCGGATGGTCGTCGAGACCGAGGCGCAGCTCGGGCCGATCGACCTCCTGGTCGCCAACGCGGGGATCATGACGTCGGAGCCCGAGGGCGGCTGGGCGGCGGATCCCGACGAGTGGTGGAGCGTGTTCGAGGTGAACGTGCGCGGCGTCTACCTGACCGATCGCGCGGTCATCCCGGGAATGCTCGCCCGCGGGCGCGGCCGGATCGTGAACGTCGCGAGCGGTGCGGCCTATCTGCCCGGATCGCCGGGAAGTGCGTACGGCGGCTCGAAGGCCGCGGTGCACCGGATGAGCGAGGTTCTCGCGAACCAGCTGAGGGACACACCCGTCCGCGTGTTCTCGATCAGCCCCGGCCTGGTGCGCACGGCGCTCACCGAGCCGTACTTCTCGGACGACGCGCCGTGGACGCCGGACGAGTGCGCCCCGCGGCTCGTCCACCGGATCGCGACCGGCCGCGCTCGACGCGCTCGCCGGCCGCTACCTCCACGCCGAGCACGACGACCTGGACGACATCGAGCGCCGCGCGGACGAGATCGTCGAGAACGACCTGAATGCGATCCGCCTGCGCCGCTAGCCGGCGCCATTGAAAGCGTAAGTCTCTGCTGCCACAATTCGCCGGGCGTTGCCTGAACCTCCCAACCTGGCTCGTTTTGCGGCGACGATCGGGTTCGTAGCGATCGCCCTGCTGTTGCCAGGACCGGCCGCCGCCGTAACGCCGAACGAGTCGGAACGCGCAGTGTCCTCTTCCGCAGAGCCGCTGTCGCCGACGAGCGCCCGCGCAACCGCAGCGGCGGCGGCGAGCGCCGATCTCGAAATCTTCGCCGAAGCGGACGAGCCGCTCGGGGCAGGCGACCCATTCGTCCTCTACATCTTCCTGTCCAACGACGGTCCCGACACGGCGACCGGCGTCACGTTCGCCGACACGCTTCCGGCCGGATCGACGTTCCAGTCGGTCAAGAGCGCGTCCTCAGGCGTTTCCTGTTCGCACGCCGCCGGCGTCGTCACGTGCACCGCGGCGAGCGTCGGCGAGGAGTACAGCGTCGTCGTCGCGCTGAACGTGCTCGCCCCCGCCGCGGACGGACCAGCCACGAACCACGTCGCGATCACCGCGCAGACACCCGCCGACCCGTACCTCGAGGACAACAGCCACACGACGTCATTCGACGTCCGCTCCGATGCCGAGGTCAGCGTCTTCCAGACCGCCTCGAACGTCGCCGTCGGCGAGCCGGCTACGTTCCGCGTCTTCCTCCGCAACGACGGACCGAAGCCGGCAACGGACGTGTCGCTCACGGTGCATCTTCCCGAGGAGACCGACTACGTGTCCCACGTCGCACCGGCTGGAATGACCTGCACTCCCGCCGGCCACACGCTCACCTGCTCCGTTCCGACGCTCCCGCGCCTGGCCGAGCACCTCGACCCGCCCATGCTGACGGTCACCGTGGGCGGCCTCGCGACCGCGGGGATCCTCACGAGCGTCGCCGAGGCTTCGGCCGCGAGCCCGGCAGATTCAGACCCGGACAACAACGAAGACGCCCAGGTCGTCGTGGTCGGCTCGGTGCCACTGGCGGACCTCCACGCATACGCCTCGAGCGCATCCGCGGTCGTCGGCATCCCGGTCGTCCTCCGCACCGACGTCCAAAACGACGGACCCCAGGCGGCGGCCGGCGTCCAGGTCGTGGACAAGATCCCGGCGGGGTTCGCGTTCGTGAGCGCGTCGATGACCGGCGGCACGTGCAGCCACGACGCGGGCACCGTCACCTGCTCACTGCTCGGCGCGCTCGCCGCAGACTCCTCCCGCGACATCAAGGTCACGGTGACGCCGTCGGCCGTCGGCACGTTCACGCACGCCGTGGAGGCGAACGCCGGGGGCCCGGCCGACCCGGATCCCGACGGGAACTCGGGCGCCGGCACCATCCACGTCTTCCCGGCCGGGTCGGCCGACCTCGCCGTCTTCTGGACAGGTCCGGAGACCGTTCTCGCGAACGCCGACGCGCGCTACACGCTCATCGCGTGGAACTCGGGCCCGAGCTCGGTCTCCGGCGCGACGATCGCCGGAACGCTCCCCGCAGGCGTCGAATACGTGAGCTCGACGACGCCTTCGGAGGTCGCCTGCTCCTACGACGGTGGAACCCGCGTCGTCTCCTGCACGCTCGGAACGCTGCCCTCGTCCACGGGCCTCGCCTTCGACGTCGTCCTGCGGAGGGCCGCCACAGGCACCCTCTCGGCCGCCTTCACGATCTCCTACGCCCTCGAGCTCGAGCCGGGGGACAACACCGAGTCGATCCAGTCGAGCGTCGTCGCCGCGGGAACGGCCGGCCTCTACGGCTTCTGGTGGACCCAGAGCGCATTCACGCCGCAGGGAATGCCGATGCGCCTGCGCTTCGGGGCCGGGAACGACGGTCCCGCGACCGCGGAAGGAGTTACGGCGTCGATCCAGCTCCCGGCGAGCATGACCTTCGTCTCCGCGTCGAGCCCGTACGGCAGCTGCGGGAACACGGGCGGACTCGTCACGTGCGCGCTCGGGTCGATCCCGGCCGACGACGCCCGTGCCGCCTCCGTGATCGCCACGCCCACCGCCCTCGGGCCGGTCACGGTGATCGGCAGCGTCGCGGAGCAGTCGCCGAGCATCGACCCGGCCACGAACGACAACGGGCTCTTGATCGGGATGACGATCGTGAGCGCCGTCGTGAGCGCTCCAACCGCGACGATGCCGGGCGCCCAGAGCATCACGGATCCCGCTACCGGCGAGGTCCAGGTGATCGCCTCCGCCGACTCGGTCGGCCCGCTCACGCTCGGAGCCGCGGCCCAATGCCCGGGCGGGGGCCCGATCGGAGCAAATCCGGTCACGTTCTCCCAGGCGGGCATCATCCGCACCGCGACCCCCGTGGGCGGACGATTCGAGGCGACGTACACGGCTTCCCAGGTGGACGAGGTGCGCTTCTACGGCCGTGTCCAGTGCGCGCCCGAGGCGTCCGCCACGCAGAATCGGATCGGCACGATCGACTTCTTCGACCCGGTCGGCTCGGTGACGAACGCCGCCACGGGCGCGCCGATCACCGGCGCGTCGGCGACGCTGTACCGCGTTCCCGGCTGGATGCCTCGCATCGGGACACACCAAGACGCAGTTCCGGCGACCTGCGAGTCGACGGCGACGAAGCCGGATGGCACAGCCTGGAGCCAGGCTGCTCCGAGCGGCCTCGGCGTCGTGGTGGACGAGCGGTCGGGACTGATCGATCCGGCCGCGAATCCCATGGCCACGAACGCGACCGGCGCGTACGGGTGGTTCATGGAGCCGGCCGGCTGCTGGTACATCACGGTCTCCAAGCCCGGGTACGCCACGACCACGAGCCCCGTGTTCGGAACGTTCGAGTTCGACGAGCCGAGCGCCTTGAACCTGAAGCTGCAGCCGATCATGCGCACACTGAGCGTCACGGCGACAACCGGAGGAACGGTCTCCTCCAATCCCGGCGGGATCCTGTGTCCCGCCGACTGCTCCGAGAGCTTCCTGGACGGCACCGTCGTCACCCTCACCGCGAGCCCGACGACGCCGACGTGGAAGGCGGCGTGGAGCGGCGCGTGCGCAGGGACGACCGCGAACACTTGCATCGTCGACCTCGGCGCCAACAAGACGGTGGGCGTGACGTTCAGCCCTCCGGACACGAAGGCGCCGGCGCTGAAGGTCACGCTCGGCAAGCAGAGCGCGGGCGGCGTGCTTCGCTTCGGGGTCGTGTCCAAGGCGACCGTCGACGAAGCCTGCGTTCTCAAGTACGAGGTGCGGCTGTCCGCGGCGACGGCGCGCAAGTTGAAGCTGCCGGCGGTGGTCGGGTCGGCGACGAAGACGATGACGCGTTCGGGGACGGTGAAACTGGGGATCAGGCTCAAGCCGGCGGCGAAGAAGAAGCTGAAGAAGATCGAGTCGCTGCGAGTCACCCTCGTCGTAACGGCGAAGGACGCGGCCGGGAACGCCCGGAAGGTCACGCGCACCGCCACGATCTCTGACTAACCGCCGGTTTTCGCCACTGAGGCGAAAACATTTATCCTGGCTGCATGAGGCTCGCGCTCGCGCAGATCGACACGGTCGTCGGCGACCTGGAGGGGAACCGGGAGAAGATCCTCGCCTGGCTCGCTCGCGCGCGTGAGGCCGGCGCCGACCTCGTCCTCTTCCCCGAGCTCGCCACGACCGGCTACCCGGCCGAGGACCTGCTGCTCCGCGCGGCGTTCCTGCGCGCCGCCGACGAGAGCGTCAAGGCGATCGCCGCCGAGACCGTCGGCATCGCGGCGCTCGTGGGCACCCCCGACCTCCACGACGGCAAGCTCTACAACGCGTGCGCGGTGTGTGCCGGAGGCGAGGTGAAGGCGATCTACCGCAAGCACCACCTCCCCAACTACGGCGTCTTCGACGAGGAGCGCTACTTCGAGAACGGGTCGCGAGCTCCTTTTCTGGGACTCGGCGACACGGTCATCGGACCGACGATCTGCGAGGACATCTGGCTCGAGGGCCCGCCGATCACCGACCTCGCGCACGCGGGCGCGCGGGTGATCACGAACCTCTCCGCGTCGCCCTTCCACCTGGGCAAGGGAATGGAGCGCGAGGAGATGCTCCAGAAGCGGGCGCGCGACAACAACTGCTGGGTCGCGCTCGTGAACGCGGTCGGCGGGCAGGACGAGCTCATCTTCGACGGGCACAGCGTCGTGATCGCTCCCGGCGGCGAGGTCGTGGCGCGCGCGCCGTCCTTCGAGGAGGCGCTGCTCGTCGCCGACATCGACGCGCCGGGGAACGCCGAGAACGTCCTGCGGCTGGGCGACGTCCGCGAGCAGGAGCCGGTCGTCGCGACACTCGCCGAGCCGCTCCCGGAGCTCGAGCAGATGCGCCTCGCGCTCGAGCTCGGCCTGCGCGACTACCTGGACAAGAACGGATTCCGTGAGATCGTCCTCGGTCTCTCCGGCGGGATCGACTCGGCGCTCACGGCCACGTTGGCCGTGGAGGCGCTCGGGCCGGAGCGCGTGATCGCGGTCTCGATGCCGTCGCGCTACAGCTCGGCCGAGACGCAGGCCGACGCGCGCGAGTTGGCCGAGAACCTCGGCATCCGCTTCCTGGAGCTGCCCATCGAGGACGTGGTCGAGAGCGTCGCCGCCACGCTCGCGGAGCCGTTTGCCGGCACCGAGCCCGGCCTTGCGGAGGAGAACGTTCAGGCACGCGCCCGCGGCCTCCTCCTCATGGCGCTCTCGAACAAGTTCGGCTGGCTCGTGGTCGCGACCGGGAACAAGAGCGAGCTGGCGGTCGGCTACGCGACGCTCTACGGCGACATGGCCGGTGGGTTCGCGCTCCTCAAGGACGTGTTCAAGACGGACGTGTTCCGCCTCGCCCGCCACCTGAACGAACGCGCCGGGCACGAGCTGATCCCGCAGACGACGATCGACCGCGCCCCGAGCGCCGAGCTGCGGCACGACCAGCGTGACGAGGACTCGCTTCCGCCCTATGCCGAGCTGGACCGGGTGCTCGAGGCCTACGTGGAGCAGGACCGGTCACGCGAGGAGCTCATCGCGGACGGCTTCGACGCCGGTGTGGTCACGCGCGCGCTCGACCTCATCGACCGCGCCGAGTACAAGCGCCGGCAGGCGCCGCCGGGCGTGAAGCTGCGCACGAAGGCGTTCGGCCGCGACCGCCGCACGCCGATCACGAACCGCTGGAAGGGCTGAGAGCTCGAGCTAGCGGGGCCGGTCGAAGATGCCGATCGGCCCGCCGACGACTCCGCCGGGGAGAAGCACGATCCCCTGGAAGCCGACGACCACGCCGTCCAGCCGCGTGCTGCGCCTCGCGGCCAGCTTCCGGCCGTAGCGCAGCGATCCGTAGAGCTGGTCGTTGCGCGGCGATCTCTTGTAGCCGTCGAGCTGCCCGTCGAAGCCGTCCAGGAAGCTGTAGTCGCCGCCGTCCACGAAGCAGCCGCCGCCGTAGCACTGATCCTCGAAGAACACCGACGAGCCGGAGAAGACGAGCTGGCCGGGAATCTTGCCCTTCTTCGGGATCCGGAACGCGTAGTCGATCGTCTTCGTTCCGCCCTGGAACTTGCGCAGGACGACGCGCACACGCAGCTTCGAGCCGCGCTGGACCGAGACCCGGTTCTTCGCGTGGAAGGCGCCGTTGCCCTTCGCGACCAGGATCTCCTTGATGGTGTAGAGCTTGACCGCCTTCTCGAGCGTGAGAGTGACCTTCGCCTTCGTGACGGTGATCTGCTCCCACGGGTTGTAGATCAGGGTGTCGAGCTGGAACCCGGGATTGAGCGCGGCCGCGAGGCCGACCTGGAACTTCGAGACCCAGCGGTTGCCGCGGCTGAGCTTCCACGGCGTGCCGTCGTCGCGCAATCCCTCGAAGGTCCACCAGGCCGAAGCGGTTCCGCGTCCGCCGTAGTCGGTGCCGCTGCCGGACGCGTCGAAGGTGGAGTCGATCGAGCCGAGCAGGCTGAGGAACAGGAGGTAGCCGCTCCAGTCGTTCGCGACGACCTCGGTCAGACCGGTGCGACGGGCGCCGAGCTCGGGCACCTTCACGACCGTCTCGAGCGGAATCGCCGCGGGCGCGCCGCCGAGCGTGGTGCGGACACCGGCGAGGCGGTCCTGGTCGACCACGCCGAGCGGCTCGGCGATCTGCGCGAACTTGAACGGTGCGCCGAGCGTCTCGGGCACGATCGCGAACGCGTCGGCGGCGTTGGCGCCTGCGACGGTCTGGCCGCTGTGGAGGAACGGGTGGCCGAACGCGAGCGCCTTGCCGTCGCAGGCGTACGTGGTGGTGCCGACGGCCGCCGCGGTCACGTCGCCGTACGAGATCGCAGCGGCGAAGTTGTCGCCCGGCTCGACCGTCACCGGCAGCGCAGCCGGAGGCCCGGGTAGTCGAGGTTCCCGCGTACGGGATGAACGAGTTCGCCGGATGGGTCTTGAAGTTCGCGTTGAGCGCCTGGAGACCGCGCGTGCTGATCCCGGAGATCGAGAGCGGCACCCGCAGCTGCGTGAGCGTTCCGGCCTCCTGGAGCGACGCGCCGGTGCGGCTCGCGATCTTCCGTGCCAGCGCCGACGGCAGCCGGACGCTGCGCCGTTCGCGGATCGCGGTGGGCGCGAGGGACGGGATCCCGAGCAGGTCGACCATGTCCTCCGCGGGCGTGACGCCGCCGATCATCGACGGGCCGAACGAGAAGCCGTACGCCACTGCTCCGAGGAGTTCGCCGCCGACGTAGACCGGCGAGCCGGACATGCCGGCCCAGATGCCGCCCGCCTCGTCGAGCTCGGGGCTCGAGACCTCGACGACGATCATGTCGCGCCCCGGCGCGATCCCGTCCTGGGCCACGCCGAGGATCTCGACGTCGAACGGAACCTGGGTGCGTCCCTGCGCGACCGTCCAGCCCGTTCCGGTCATCCCGGTGGTGACATCGGCGACCGGCATCACCGGATCGCACTGGCCCGCCTGCGCAGCTCCCGCAAACGCCAGCGAAACGAGGAAAACGATGAGGCAAACGCTCGCCCGCGTGGGAAGGCCGCGGAGCATCAGGGCCTCGATGATGACTCAGTTACGTGAGATTGGCAACGAACGTGTGCAGCCGGTCAAACCAGCGCAGGCGCTCCTCGTACGGGACGGCCGCGTTCGCCGGCGACGTGGAGGGCAAGACGAAGAGCGGCGTGTCGCCGAGCCTCCGGTCCTGAAGGCCGAGATCGGGGCGTTCGCGGAACGCTCCCTGGTAGCCCGCCTTGCCCACGAAGGCGATCACGCCCGGGCTCAGATCGCGGGCCAGCGCCTCGAGCCGTTCGGCCGATCCCGCGAAGTCGCCGGCGCGCAGGTCGCTCGAGCCGCGGGTCGTTCGGAAGGCGGCGTTCGTGAGCCCGATCCCGAGTTCCAGCAGGTCGTA
Source organism: uncultured Actinomycetes bacterium (assembly GCA_963705875.1). GTDB lineage: Bacteria > Actinomycetota > Thermoleophilia > Gaiellales > Gaiellaceae > CAVRUF01. The sequence continues at coordinate 2,028,683 of OY970117.1, forward strand.
CTGCTCGGACGGGTCGTAGAGCCGCGGCGTGAAGCCGGCGTCGTGGAGCAGCCGCCAGAAGTCGTTGCGCGGATTCGCGTAGTGGGCACCCGCGGTCGCCGAAGCGCGGCCGGGGTTGATCCCGCAGAAGACCAGCCGGAGATCGGGCGCGAGCACCTCGGGAACGGCGGACACGGGGCGCACGATAGGGTCGAGCGGGTGAGAGTGCTCGTCCTGGGAGGCACGGTCTTCGTCGGCCGTCACATCGTCGAGACCGCGCTCGAGGCCGGGCACGAGGTCTCGATCTTCACGCGCGGACAGCACGGCCCGGAGCTCTTTCCAGACGTCGAGCGCCTGCGCGGCGACCGCGACGGCGACCTCTCGGCGCTTGCGACCGGGGAATGGGACGCGGTCGTGGACACGTCCGGCTACTTCCCGCGCCAGGTGCGCGCGTCGGCCGAGGCGCTGGCCGGGCCGGGTCGGGCACTACACGTTCATCTCCAGCGGCTCGGTGTACGCCGACCAGAGCGTGGGCGGGCGGGCCGAGGACGCGCGGGTGATCGAGCTTCCGGCCGACGAGCCCGAGGGGCTCGGCTCGCCGGAGGCCTACGGCGGCTTCAAGGTGCTCTGCGAGCGCGCGCTCCCCGAACGGTCGCTCGCGGTGCGCGCCGGCGTGATCGTCGGGCCCGTACGACCCGACCAACCGCTTCACGTACTGGGTCACGCGGCTCGCCCGCGGCGGGCCGACGCTCGCGCCGGAGCCGCAGCTCGCAGTCCGTGCAGTGGATCGACGCGCGCGACCTGGCCGAATGGATCCTCCGCTCGGCCGAGGACGGGCTCGCGGGAGTCTTCAACGCCATCGGCCCGGCCGAGCCGTTCACGCTCGGCGAGCTCCTCGAGCGGATGCGCGGCGACGCCGAGCTCGTCTGGGCGGACGAGCGCTGGCTCCACGAGCAGGGCGTCGAGCCGTTCCAGGACCTGCCGCTCTGGCTCGCGCCGACCGTCGATCCCGACTGGGCCGCGTTCTTCGGCATGGACGCCTCGAAGGCGATCGCCGCCGGGCTGCGCTTCCGTCCGCTGGAGGAGACGGTGCGCGCGACGCTCGAATGGGCGCAGCGCGAGACGCCCGGCCCGAAGGACATCGGCGTCGCGATGCGCCCGCCGGCCTCGACGCCGGACCGCGAGCGCGAGCTCCTCGCCGCGTGGGAAGCTGCGCGGCATGAACCGCGAGCGCTTCCCCGCCCTGGCCTCCCCGACCGCGTTCCTCGACGGGCCGGCCGGAACCCAGGTGCCCGACACGGTCATCCAGGCGCTCGTCTCCTACTACGAGGAGTCGAACGCGAACACCGGCGGATCGTTCGCCACGAGCGTGGCCACGGACGCGCTCGTCGATCACGCGCGGGCGACTGCTGCGCGCTTCCTCGGCGCCTCCGCGGAGGAGGTCGGCTTCGGGCCGAACATGACGACGCTCAACTTCGGCCTCACGCGCGCGCTCGCGCGCGAGCGCCTGCGCGCCGGCGACGAGATCCTCGTGACGCGCCTCGACCACGACGCCAACGTGTCGCCCTGGCTGGCCGTTGCCGAGGACCGCGGGCTGACCGTGCGCTTCGTCGACATCCGCGAGGACTGCACGCTCGACCTCGACGACCTGGAGCGGCAGCTCTCCGACCAGACCCGCGTGGTCGCGTTCCCCTGGGCGGCGAACGCCGTCGGAACCGTGAGCGACGTGGCCCGGATCTCCGCCCTCGCCCACGATGCGGGCGCCCTCGCGTGGATCGACGCCGTCCACTACGCGCCGCACGGGCCGATCGACGTGGCGGCCTCCGGCGCGGACGTCCTCCTGTGCTCGCCGTACAAGTTCTTCGGGCCGCACCTGGGCCTCTTCTTCGCCCGCGCCGAGCTGCTCGCCGAGCTGCGCCCGTACAAGGTGCGGCCCGCGCCCGACGATCCGCTCGCCGCCCGCTTCGAGACCGGCACGCAGCAGCACGAGCTCCTCGCGGGCCTCGTCGCCGCGGTCGAGTACGTGGAGGAGACGGGCTGGGACGCGATCCGCGCGCACGAGCGCGACCTCTCGGAGCGCTTCCTCGCCGGGCTCCCGGACGGGGTGACGCTCTACGGCGTCCCGAGCGCGGACGGCCGCACCCCGACCTTCGCCGTGAACATCCCCGGGCGTTCGTCCTTCGAGGTCGCCGACGAGCTGGCCGCGAAGGACATCGCCGTCTGGGCGGGCGACTACTACGCGGTCGAGATCATGCAGCGCCTCGGGCTGCCCGACGGCGCCGTGCGCATCGGCTTCGTCCACTACAACACGGCCGAGGAAGTCGACCGCGTCCTCGCGGAGCTACAGAAGCTGGTCTAGCCCTTGTGCGCGGCGGCGGCGTTCTTCCAGCGCTCGTCGTCGCGGTGGATCCAGTCCGGATCGATCCCGCGCGCGTCGGCCAGGTCGAGCGTCAGCTGCTGGAAGCGGACGATGTCGACGACCGGATCCTTCGTGGGGACGAGCGTCACGTCGCAGCCGAGTGCTTCGAGCGCCGCCACCGTCTGGCGCGCCCGCTCGGCCGCGCGGCCCTCGCCCTCGAGGACGAAGCAGCGGACGGTCTCGTCGATCGCCGACAGGTGTCCGTGCAGGAGCTGCTCGGTCTCGTGCGCCTCGGCCGCGATCCACGCGCCCTCGCGGAGCTTCAGCACCGCCTCCTGCGCCGTCGGCCAGTCGCGGCCGGCGCCGGCGACGAGCATCCGCGTGTGATCCGAGACCGGCAGGCGCTCGTCGAGCGCGCGACGGGCGGCCTCGGCCAGCCAGTGGATGTCCTCTCCGCGCAGGGCGGCGAGCGCGGCGACCGCGCACGTGTAGCTCGCGGTGTGGCACCAGGACTTCTCGATCTCGGGCGTGACCACGAACACCTCGTCCGCGATCTCGGCGAACGGGCTCTCCGCCTTGCCGGTGACGAGCCAGACCGGCCCGTCGAACGCCTGCGCGGCCTCCATCGTGAGCTGCGTCTCGCCCTCGTGGCTGATCGCGACCATGAGGTCCGCCTTGGGCGGAGCGAGCACCGCCTCGAGCGCCTGGATCGAGTCGCCGGAGGTCTGCGCGGCGTGGAACGACGTGCCGCAGCCGGTGACGACGACGCGTCCCTCGGGGAAGCGCCGGCCGCCGAGCCGCTCGGCGACGCCGGCGAGCCACTCGGGCTGGGCCGCGATCGCCGCGCGCATGTGCTCTCCGGCAGCCATGGGCCGTGACGCTAGCATCCCGCCCGTGGACGGATATCGCCTGGTGCACGCGCAGGAGGTTCAGTTCCGGGACATCGACGGTCTCGGGCACGTGAACAACGCCGTCTATCTGAACTACCTCGAGAACGCGAAGATCGACTACTTCCGCCAGGTGATCGGCGACGTCGACCTCGAGCGGCTCGGGATCGTGGCGGACGTGAAGATCGCCTTCCGCTCGCCGTCGTTCCTCGGCGAGACGCTCGCATTCGGGATCCGCGTCGCGCGCATCGGGACGACGAGCATCGAGTTCGCGTTCGCGGTCGAAGGCGCCGACGGCCGGGCGGTCGCCGACGGCTCGAGCGTCCACGTGTGCTTCGATTACGAAATTCGCAAGCCGGAGCCGGTTCCGGACGAGTGGCGAAGCAGGATCGAGTCCTACGAGGCGGAATCGCTCGCAACGACATGAGCAAGATCTTCGAGAAAACAGTCCTCCCGAACGGGCTCCGCGTGCTGACCGCACCGATGCCGCAGGCCAAGTCGGTCGCGTGCTTCGTGATGCTCGCCGCAGGGTCCCGCTACGAGACCAAGGACACGAACGGGATCGCGCATTTCGCAGAGCACATGTTCTTCAAGGGCACCGAGCGGCGCCCGTCGGCGCGCGAGATCGCCGGCGAGATCGACACGATCGGCGGCGAGTTCAACGCGTTCACCGGCAAGGAGTACACCGGCTACTACGTGAAGTGCGCGGCCGAGCACCGCGACACCGCGCTCGACGTGCTCGTCGACATGCTCCGCCACTCCAAGTTCGATCCCGAGGAGATCGACCGCGAGAAGGGCGTGATCGTCGAGGAGATGAACATGTACTACGACACGCCCCGCGACTACCTCGAGGGCGTCTACGACGAGCTCCTCTACGGCGACCAGCCGCTCGGCTGGGACATCATCGGCACGAAGGAGACGGTCCGCGCCGCGAAGCGCGACACCTTCACCGGGTACCTCGACCACTGGTACCGCGCGCACCGCATGGTCGCGGGGATCGCGGGCGACGTCGGCGACGACGTCGTGCAGCGTCTCGAGGAGCTCCTCGGCGACGTGGGCGACGGCGCCTCGGACGAGCCGCTCCGGGTCGAATGGGCGCAGGAGAAGCCGAGCGTGAAGATCCACACGAAGCAGTCGGACCAGGCGCACATCCGGCTCGGCGTGCACTCGTACCCGATCGACCATCCCGACCGCTATTCGCTCTCGGTGCTGGCGACGATCCTCGGCGGCGGCATGTCGTCGCGGCTCTTCAGCGAGGTGCGCGAGCGCCGCGGGCTCGCCTACTACATCTACGGCTACAACCAGGGCTACACCGACGCCGGGACGCTGTTCGCGCAGGGCGGCGTCGACATCGCGCGCATCGACGAGGCCGTGCAGACGGTCGTGAACGAGTTCAAGCGCATCGGAAGCGAGCCGGTTTCCGACGACGAGCTGGCCAAGGCGAAGAGCTTCTCGCGCGGCCGTTTGGTGCTCTCGCTCGAGGATCCGCGCGGGACGATCATGTACGGCCTGCGCAGCGAGGTGCTCGAGGGCACCGTCCGCGAACCGGACGACGTGCTCGCGGCGATCGACGCCGTCACGGTCGAGGACGTCCTCCGCGTGGCGGGCGACATCATCCGCGACGACCGCCTGAATCTGGCCGTGATCGGCCCGTTCGACGACGCAGAGCGCTTCGAAAAGGCGCTCTCGCTCTCGTAAAGGGTTTTCCAAGGGGTAGGCAAACCACCCCTTAACCTGGAACAATCTGCGTAATGCGTCGCAGCGCTTCAGCCTGGCTGGTCGCGTTCCCGCTCATGGCGGCCGGAACGTGGCTGTCGCATTGCTACGCGCTGTCGGCCGTGGATCCGTCCACGCACGCCGCGGCGCATCACACGGGCCACGCGGGACGGATGTTCGTCTTCACCGCGCCGTTCCTCTTCACGTGCCTCGCCCTTCTGGCGCTCGCGCTCGTCCTCCGCGTCGGGCTCTCCTTCGCGGGACACGGCTCGGCCCGCATGTCGGCGCTGCCGTTCGCGGTCGTTCCGGCGCTCGGCTTCTTCGCGCACCAGCACTTCGAGCAGCTCGCCTCGAGCGGGTCGATCTCGCTCGCCGCGCTCACCGCGCCGGCGTTCCTGCTCGGGCTGATGCTCCAGATCCCCTTCGGGATCGTGGCCTTCTTCGTCGTCCGCTTCCTGCTTCGCTTCGCAGACCGCCTCGGCGTCACGCTCGCCGAGCTCCGCAAGCCCCGCCGCGCCATCTCCAGCGATCCGGCGCCTGCCGAAGCTCTCGTTCGCGGCGCACACCCCGCGCCTCGCGGCCCTCGCACATCTCGCGGCGCCACGCGCGCCCCCGCTCGCCTTCCAGTCCCGGTAGTTCCGCAGCGCGCACCCGCGCGCCTGCAACGGATTGGAAGGGAGCATCGCGATGCAGCACCTGCGCACCCGCGCGCACGAAACGACAACCAGCAACCGGATCGTCATCGCCGGCCTCGGCCTGCTCGCGATCGCGCTTGCGCTGCTCGCCGCGCCCGCGCCCTCGTCGGGAAGCGCGCTCGCCGTGCCGCCCGAGCCGTGCCTCGGAGTCGCGCAGATCACCGATCCGACCGGCGATGGGCACCACGTTCCGACCGACGTGATCTCTGCATGGTTCTCGGAGGACGCCGGTCATCTCCAGGCCGTGATCAAGGTGCAGGCCGCCACGCCCGGGGCCGAGCACGACGACGCGGACATCACCGGCGCCGGCCTGGTCATGCTCTTCACGGTCGGCGGCCAGACGAAGTTCGTCCGGGCGACCATCCCGTACCCGAGCGGCGCGGCCGTCTTCGACTACGGCACGTACCCGTCGACCGAGACGTACACCTCCGCAGGATCGACGACCGGCGAGGTCTACACGGCCGTCGGCACCGGCGGCGCGGTCATCATCGACATCCCGGCCGCGACCGGAGCCGTACCCGACGCCGTGCTCGACAACCCGTTCGTCCTTACGTACGACGGGATCATCGGAGGCGACCCGACCGAGGTCGACCATGCACCGGGCGGAACGGCACCGACCGACTCCGCGCGCGGCGCCGACTACGTCGTCGGCTCCTGCGACGACGACCCCGAGACGACCGTAGCCGTCCAGCTCACCGCGCCTGCCAAGGTGAAGGGCGGCAAGAAGACCGCACTGATCTCCGGTCATGTCGTCCCCGCCCGCGCCGACGTCCCGGTGCAGCTCACGCGCACGACCACGACTACCCAGATCACGAACCTGATGTCCGCCGCCGACGGCATCGTTCAGCGTCACGATCCCGATCAAGGAGACGACGCGCGTCCAGGCGTACGGCCGAGACGATCTCGTCCGAGACGCGCACGATCACCTCCTACTCGACCGTGCACATCAAGCTGCGGAAGCTCGCAGGCGGCAAGGCGCGGATCTCCGGCGAGGTCGGGCCCTGGCTGCCCGGGAAGCTGCTCCTCCTGCGCAGCGGCGCGTCCAAGCCGTCCCAGACCACGACGAAGCTCAAGAACGGGAAGTTCAGCTTCCTGCTGAAGCGCCCGAAGCCGGGCGGCTACCAGGTCGTGTTCGTCCCGGCGAACCACCGGGCCGAGCGCTCCACGTCGAACACGGTGAGGTACAAGCGTTGACCACGCGCCGCCTGACCGCCTGGCTCGTCGCCGCCTCGCTGATGTTCGCGGGGACGTTCGCGACGCACTGCTACCTGTTCGCGATCCTCTCGCCGGCGCACCACGCGGCGCACGAGGGGACGACGAGCCTCGTCGGGTTCCTCTGCGCGGCGCCGTTCCTCTTCTCGTGCCTGACGCTTCTCGCAGGCGGCCTCGTCGTCCGCACGCTGCAGAGCCTCCGTGGAGAGACGGGCGCGCGGATCTCCGCGTGGCCGTTCGGCGTGCTCGCGCCGCTCGGCTTCGTGCTCCACCAGTACTTCGCGAACTTCACGGGAGCGACGTCGTCCTCGCTGAGCGCCGCGTTCCTCGTCGGGGTCGCACTGCAGGTCCCGCTCGGGCTCCTGGCCTACCTCGCGGCCCGGGCGCTGCTCGGCGCCGCCGACCGAATCGGAGCCGCGCTTGCCGCCCGCGCCGTTCGCCCGCGCGGGCGCGACACGCTCGCCCGCACCTGGTTCACGCCTTCGAAGCGACCGCTACCGGTGCAGATCTCCGGAGCGTGCGTACCCCGCGGGCCTCCAGCTCCTCTCCTTCTGAAACGACCCCGCCCACTGATCGGCGCCCAGTGCGCCCAACGGAGTTCAAGAGGAGACCAAAGAAATGAAGATCGTCAACCTGAAGACCACGATCGCAGCGCTCGCACTAGGAGTCGCGCTGACGATCCCTGCGGCCGGTTCGGCGCACCCGAGTCTCTACCTGATCGTCGGCAAGATCGCGAACAAGGCCGAAACGCAAACGCTCACCGTCGACGCGACAGGCGGCACCTACAAGCCGTCCGTGAACGCGAAGACGATTCCCTGGAACGCGCCTTCGTGGCAGGTCCAGGACGCACTCGGCGCCGACGCGGCCATCGGCCGCAACGCCACCACGAGCCAGGCGAACGTGCTCGTCACCGGCAACCCCGGCGGGCCGTACTCGATCCGCTTCCAGGGCTCGCTCGCGACGACGAACGTCGCTCCGCTCGCACCCAACTCGACCGGCCTCACGGGCGGCACTGCGACCGCATCGATCACCCCGGTGATCGACGGGACGGCCACGAACACGACCTACACAGGCGACCCGACCGGGGCAACCCTGCAGGACACGCCCCAGCAGGCGGTCATCGCGAACGACGGCAACGTGACCATGTGGACCGAGGCCAACGGCCTCACCGACCACGGCTGGCTGAACCTGAAGTTCGCTCCCGGCGGGTTCCGGGCGCCGATGACGGGCCTCCAGTGGCTCAACTACGCGAACATCCAGACCGGGATCCAGACGCACGCGACGTGCCAGAACGTCCCGGCGCTGAACACCGACGCGAACGCCCAGGCCGTGCAGGAGCTCTTCGGCATCAACGCGCAGGGCGATCCGTTCTGGAACTACGTCCCGTGGCAGAAGACGAGCGTGACCGGCGGTATCGGCGGCGACGCCGATCCGGCCAAGTGGATCGCGGTCGTCCAGAACGCCGTCGGCGTGAACCTGAGCTCCCTGAACACGGTCGCCGAGTTCCGGGCCGCGTGTGAGGCGCTCAACGGCGGACAGGGCGTCTACGTCCCGTCCGACACGCAGGGCGGTAGCCAGGCGAGCGCACAGATCGCCGCGGCGGCACCGCTGCCACCACGCCGCTCGAACGCTCAACGGCCAGCTCACGGCTGAAACCGACACAAGGTCACCGGGGTGAAACGTGACGCCAGACGCCACGCTGACGACCGAGAACGCAACGCTCACCACGGCGAACGCGCTCACCGCCGAGAAGGCCCAGCTCGAGGCCGATCTCGAGGCAGGCGGAGAACGAGCGCGACGCGCTCCTCAACCGCCCGCTGGACGTGGTGCTGAGCGCATCGAAGTCCAAGGGCAGGGTCGTGGTCATGGTGTCCGGCCGGTTCAACAGCTCGACCTCGGTGAAGCTCCAGATCAGCGAGGCCGACCGCAAGAAGCTCAAGCTCGCATCGCGCACGATCGCGTCCGCGACCCGCGGGTTCGGCTCGAAGGGAGCGGTCATCGTGACGCTCACCCCGGGCTCCAAGGCAGCCAAGGCGATTGCCAAGCGCAGCGCCGCAACCAAGATCACCGTGGTGGCAACCTCCGGCGCGTCGACGGATTCGGCGTCGGGTTCGATCCACTAATTTCCGAGGCGTCGGGGCCGGCTCGCCGTGAGCCGGCCCCGGCGGTTCCACAAGGAGGAACGAGATGAAGCACATGAAGCACCCGGGGTTGATCGCGCTGATCGCGGCGCTCGTCCTCGCGTTCGGGGCCACAAGCGCCCTGGCACACGTCACGTTCAAGTCGTCGTCCCCGGCGAAGGGGTCGACGGTCAAGAAGTCGCTGAAGACCGTCAAGGTCACGTTCAGCGGCACGATCCGCAGCGGCACGCTCAAGGTGTACGGGCCGAAGGGCGGCAAGGTGTCGAAGGGCAACGGCGGGCGTGACCCGCGCAACATCAAGCGGCTCACGGTCGCCCTGAAGAGCGGCCTCAAGGTCGGCAAGTACACGGCGAAGTGGACGATCACCGCCGCCGACGGCCACAAGCAGAGCGGTTCCTTCACGTTCAGGCTCAAGAACTGATGCGATCGAGACCCCTCCTCGGTCTGGTTGCCGGCGCGGCGCTCTTCGTCCTGAGCGCCGGCGCCGCCCAGGCCCACATCCAGGTCAGCCCGACCGTCGCCGCGCCGCTCGACAGCGTGAAGTTCACGCTGCTCGTCCCCGGCGAGAGCGACGCGAAGACGACGAAGGTCACCCTCCAGATGCCGGCCGACGTGCTGCCGTTCTCGTTCTCGGATCCGCCCGGCTGGACGCGGAAGAACAACGAGGCCGCGGACGGCTCGATCGAGACGATCGAGTGGACGGGCGAGCTCCCGGCAGACGGCTTCGCCGAGTTCTCGTTCCTCGCCGGTACGCCGGAGAAGCCCGGGACGATCCTGTGGAAGACGCTCCAGGAGTACTCCGACGGGACGGTCGTGCGCTGGATCGGCGATCCTGGCTCGGAGGAGCCCGCTGCGGCAACCGAGATCACCGCGGATGCTCCCAAGCAGAACGCGGGCGGCGAAGGGGACGAAATCGCAGAAGGCGGCGAGGAGCCGGGACCACGACCGGCAGCGAGACCGAGCCGGCCACGACGACCGCCGCTTCGGCGACCGACTCGTCGTCGAGCTCGGACACGTTCGCGCGGACGCTCTCGATCGTCGCGCTCGCGCTGGCCGCCGTTGCGCTCGTCTTCGTCCTACGGCGCCGGAAGAACTGAGTCGAAGGGAAGGGGAGGCTAAGCCGGGGCCGTCACGACGACGGCCTCGGCGGCGCCTTGCCTCGGTCGCGGGTCGAGAGGCCTAGCTCTCGTCGATGACGACGAGCTCGACCGTCGCCTGCATCGGACACGACTCGGCGATCGGGCCCGGAATGTAGAGGTCGACCGTCATCCCCGGCTCGAGGTCGAGCCACGACCGGTCGTCGTAGCTGTCGATCGTCACGCCGCGGACGTCGGTCGACTCGTCCGTCGAAACCCAGATGCCGCAGTCGCCTTCCGCCCGCACGAGCATCGAATCGCGCTCGACCTCGATGACGGCGCCCCGGTACTGGGGATCCGCGGTGGGCGGCAACGATGCCTGTACCTGATCGTCCGAGCCGCAGCCGGCGGCGAGGACGAGGGACGCGAGAGCGAGCGCGAGAGCCTTCATGCCCGCTTTGACGTTCGCGGCGGGCGAAAGGTTCCCTAGACCTGGACGACGAGGTCGTGCGGGAAGTTCGAGAGCACCTCGCAGCCGTCCTCGGTCACGAGCACGCAGTCCTCGATCCGGCAGCCGCCGAAGCCGAGCCGGTAGGCGCCCGGCTCGATCGCGATCACGTCGCCCGCCACGAGCTCGGCGCCGTTTCGTCCGAGGCCCGGCTCCTCGTGGAGCTCCAGCCCGACGCCGTGGCCGAGCGAATGGAAGTAGCCCTCCTCGAGCACCTCGTCCTGGGCCTTCGAGAGCTGGGTCTTGATCCCGGCCTCGTGGAACGGCTCGCAGGAGATCCGATGCAGCTCGGCGCCGGTCACGCCGGGGCGGATCGCGGCGAGGACGAGCTCGATCGACTCCTCGCAGACCGCGTGGTAGCGGACGAGCTCCTCGGGCGCCTCGCCGACGCAGAACGTCCGCGTCATGTCGGAGAAGCAGCCGGACTCGGGATCCTGCGGGAAGAGGTCGAGCACGACGGGCTCGCCGGGGGCGATCGGGCCGTGGCCCGGCTCGTGGCCGACGGTCGTCTGCGGGCCGTGGGAGACGATCGGCGGATCCGGAACCGCCATCCCCTGCTCCGCGAAGACGAGGTGGATCGCGGCCTTGAGGCCCTCGCAGGTCTGCGGGCCCGCGGCGAGGAGCTCCTTCGCCTTGCGCGAACGCGAGCTCGGTCGCGCGGAGCGCGCGCTTGATCCCGGCCAGCTCGGACGCGTTCTTCGCCCGGCGGCGCTGGTCGAAACGATGGCCGTCGACCTCGAGCTCGATGCCGTTCGCGCGCAGGTGGTCGGCGATGTAGAGCGGGAAGCCCCACGGGACGGCCGCGCTGGTGACGCCCAGCTTCCGGCAGGCGCGCAGCACGTACTCGGGATCGCGCTCGCGGCGGCCGAGCCCGGAGGCGATCATCTCGTCGACGCCGAGCTCCTCGAACGGGAAGCACTCGAGCCCGTCGATCGCCTCGAGCAGCGGGATCTCGAGCGAGCCGACGAAGATCGTGCGCGTGCCGTTCGTCTCGACGTAGACGAACGGGTCGGAGACGAGCAGCGGGACCTCGTGCCGAAGCTCCGGCGAGCGGACGGTGTCGGCGTACATGACGACGTCGGACATGAGGCGATCCTAGCGCCGGTCGATCCACCCTCGTGAGGGGTGCGCAATCCGGAGCGGCCGGCCGATGCGAACTGTTCACCGTGCGCGCCTCGCTCTTTCCAAGAGCGGCCGTGACGCTACTCGCCGTCGCTGCCGCCCTCCTCGTCTGCCCTGCCGCCTTCGCGGCCCATCCGGCACTCGAGCGCGCCCGCGCGCTCTTCGGCGGCTCCGAGGTCCACGCGCGCGGAAGCGCGACGGCCGGCGATCCGCATGCCGCGACGCTCGTCCTGCGCGACCTCCGCGTAGCGCTTCCCCGGCTGACCGTCGCCGAGCGCGCCGAGGCCGAGGTGCTGCTTGCACGCCCGACGAACGACTACGACCCGGAGGATCCCGGCTGGGGCTCCGGCTATCGGAACGGCTCTGCGACGCGCACTTCTGCGTCCACTGGGTCGAGGACGGGCCCGACGCGCCGCGCCTCGCCGACGGCAACTCCTCGGGCGCGCCCGACTGGGTCGAGACGACGCTCGCCGTGTTCGCGCAGACCTGGGCGGCGGAGATCGGCGAGCTCGGCTACCGAGCGCCGCTCTCGGACCTCGAGTCCGACGAGAACGGCGGCGACGGGCGGCTCGACATCTACCTGGCAGACGTCGGCGCGGAGTCGCTCTTCGGCTGGTGCACGAGCGACGACCCGGCGTCCTACGCGACCTACCGCGTGTCCGCGTTCTGCGTGATCGACGAGGACTATGCGAACAAGGCCTTCGGCATCGATCCGCTGCCGGCGCTCAAGGCGACCGCGGCGCACGAGTTCTTCCACGCGGTGCAGTTCGGCTACGACTGGCTCGAGGATCTCTGGCTCATGGAGGGCACGGCCGCCTGGATCGAGGACGAGGTCTTCGACGGCGTGAACGACAACCTCCGGTACGCGCGCAGGCACAGCCCGATCGTCTCTCCCGGAACGCCGGTCGACCTCGGCCGGGGCGGCTACGAGTACGGCGCCTGGATCTTCTGGCGCTACCTCTCGGAGCGCTTCGGCCCGGGCCTCGTGAAGACCGTCTGGAACCGCGCGGTCGAGACCGGCTCGGGGAACGCCTACTCGCTCGCGGCCACACGTGGCGCGCTGGCCGCCCGCGGCCGCTCCTTCCGCGACGTCTTCGCCGGCTTCGGCGCGGCGAACGTGACGCCCGGCAGCTCGTACGAGGAAGGGAGCGCGTACCCGGCGCCTTCGGTGTCCGCGGTCGCCGTGACGGTCGAGCGTCGGGCCGCACACCGTCTCCGTGCGGCGCCTCGCCAACCGCACGGTCGCGTTCCGGCCGGCGGGCGGCCGCTCGAATCTGCGGATCGACCTCGCCGTCTCGTCGAGGACGTACGCCGCGGCGACCGTGATCGTCCGGCGCGAGTCCGGAGCGATCTCGAAGCGGCGGATCCAGTTCGACTCCCTGGGCCGTGCCAGCGTCACCGTCCCGTTCGGGGACAGCGAGGTGCGCCGCGTCGAGCTCGTCCTGACGAACGCCGACACGAGGCTCGACTGCTGGAAGGGAACGACGGTTTCCTGCGGCGGAGTCGCCCACGGCGATCCGCTCCGCTTCGCGTACCAGGCGCTCGTCCTCTAGTAGCTTTCGCCACCGTGCCCTTTGCGGACGTGTGGGAACGGTCCGAGCGCCTCGTCGAGCTCTACGAGGCCGAGGCCGCGCGCCTCGCTCCGGACGGGGCCGAGCTCTTCGACGCCCACGTCCACGTCGGAACCGACATCGACGGGATGGTCGGCCCGCTCGACGTGCTGCTCGAGAACTTCAGGCGGGCGAACATCAAGCGCGGCTTCGCCTTCTGCCTGGACGAGCCCGATCGCGAACCGGGCTTCCGTGCGGCGAACGACCGCACGCTCGCGGCCGCGGAGGCGAGCGACGGGGTCATCATCCCGTTCGTCCGCCTCGACCTGTCCGCCGAGCCGGTCGCCGAGGCGACCCGCTGCCTCGACCTCGGCGCGCGCGGCATCAAGCTCCATCCGCGCGCGCAGGCGTTTCACCTGAACGACGAGCGGCTCGGCGGGGTCTTCGCCGTCGCGGCCGAGCGCGGCGTCCCGATCCTGATCCACGGCGGCCGCGGCCTGCCGCCGATCGCCGAGGAGCTCGAGCGCCTCGTCGAACGGGAACCCGGGGACGAAGCTGATCATCGCCCACGGCGGCATCGCCGACCTCGGCGCGCTCGCGCACGCGTTCGCGGGACACCCCGGCGTCTTCTACGACACGTCCGTGTGGAGCCCGGTCGACCTGCTCGACGTGTACCGGCGCTTCTCCCCCGAGCAGGCGCTCTTCGCCTCCGACTTCCCGTACGGCCAGCAGCCGACGGCGCTCATGATCGCCCTGAAGACCGCCCGCGCCGCCGGACTCACCGACGAGCAGATGCGGGGGATGCTCGGCGGCACCGCGGCGAAGATCGCCGACGGGGAGCCGCTCCCGGAGTTCTCGGATCCGAGCGAGCGCCGGATGTTCGAGCAGCCGGTCACGTTCACGCGGATCATGGGCTACCTGACGATGGCGACCACGCTCCTCTGGACGAGCCAGGAGGACAAGATCGGCGTGCTCGGCCTGGCCATGAACGCGTGCCGCGAGCGGGACGGCTTCGCGGACGAGCGCGACCGGATCGTCGAGCTCGTCGCGTGCGCCCGCGACCTGTGGCCGTACGCGTTCGAGCCCGAGGACGAGGCCGAGCGGCTGCGGCTGCGCCGGGCGACCTTCCGGCTGATCCACCTCGCGCAGATCGAAACCGTCACCGCAGACGGCTAAAACCCGCGCGCGAACCTGCCGATGGACGAGGCAGGGTGGAAAGCACTGCCGCAGAAATCCGGAAGCCCATGGCGTCTGTCCTGCAAGCCGTCGCGCCTCCGGCGCTCGAGCCTTCGCCGCTCGGCGCGGCCCGCGCACGCCGCAAGCTGACCGTCGAGGAGGCCGCAGCACGGGCCGGCCTAGGCGGCCGACGAGGTGCGCTCGCTCGAGGAGGGACGGATCTACCGCTTCCCCTCGGTCTCGGACGCACTCGCCGCCACGCTCGTCTACGCGACCGCGCTGGGAATCTCGGAGCGCGAGGCCCGCAAGCTCGCCGGCCTTCGCGGCGGCCGCGGATCGTGGTCGTACCGGCGCATCGCCGCGATCGCCGCCATGGTCGCCGCGGCCGCGCTCGCCGGCTGGCTCTTCGTCGTCCCGGAGGTTCGCGAGGCGGCCACACCGGCCCCGTCCACGCCGGCCGTGGAGGCGCAGACGAAGCTGCCGCCCCCGTGGGAGATCCGCGTGGACGTCCTGAACGGAACGTCGACGCCCGGCGCGGCAACGAGCCTCTCGAACGAGATCGGCGGGCCGCTCGCCTACCGCATGGGCACCGTCGGGAACGCCCCGCGGCTCGACTACGTGCAGACGCGCGTCTACTACGCACCGGGCAGCGAAGCCATCGCGCAGCGGCTGGCCGACGCGCTGGGTCTCGAGATCACGGAGCTCCCGAGCGGCAAGGACCCGAACCGCCTGCTCGTGATCGTCGGAACCGACCAGGCCCCGGGCTAGTCCGCGAGCGGAGTCCGCAGGGCCGAGAGCTTGGCCTTCAGCTCCGGCGGCATGCTCTCGTCCCAGGCGCTTCGCACGTAGCGCCGGAGCGACTCCTCGAACGTGTAGCGCTTGCGGCAGTAGCTGCAGGAATTGAGATGCGCCTCGGCCTCGTTGACCTCGGAATCGGTCAGCTCACGGTCGAGGAACGGCTGGAGCATCTCCTCGCACTTGTCGCAGGGATCCATCTCAGTTCTCCTCCGCTGCGGTCGTTGCCAACTCTTGCTTCAGTATGCGCCGTCCACGATGCAGGCGGGACATGACGGTTCCGATCGGGACGTCGAGGATCTGGGCCGCGTCCGCGTAGCTGAAGTCGCCGATGTCCACGAGCACCACGGCATCGCGGTAATTGTGCGGCACGGCGGCCAGGGCGTCGACGATCGAGTCCTGGGAGAGCCGCTCGACGACCCGCTCCTCGTCGTCTTCGGGCGCCGTCGCCGCGAGCCGGTTGTAGAGGTAGTAGTCGCCCTCCTCCATCGGCTGCATGTCGGGCGTGCGCTGGACGCGTCGGCCGCGGTCGATGTTCAGGTTCGTGAGGATCCGGAAGATCCAGGCCCGGAGATTCGTGCCCGGCGTGTAGGAACGCCAGCTGCGGAACGCCCGCGCGTACGTCTCCTGCACCAAGTCCTCTGCCTCCTCCTTCGTGGATACGAGTCGCCTGGCTACTCGATAGACCTGATCGGCCAGCTCGAGCGCCTCCTCCTCGAACCGCACGCGATCGCGAGCATCCGCTGCGATCTTTCTCGCCTCCGCCTCCTGAGCCTCGCTCATAAGGGCGCCGACACTAGCAACGAACGGCGCGGGCGGTCCCGCTATTCCGCGAGTACCGCGAAGCCGGCCCCGTTCATGCGGGACACGATCTCCTCGCGGGTGACGCGATCCTCGTCCCACTGGAGCGTCACGACGCCCATCAGGTTCGCGTTCGCGGCCTCGAGGCCGTCCATCCCCTCGAGCGCTGCGCCCAGGCGCATGACGCACCGCTCGCAGCGGATGCCGTTCACCTGGAGCGTCTCGGACTGGAGGGTCACGGCTTCGATGCTAGCCGCTGGCACAGGGCCTGAAGCCCGTCGCGGCGGCCGAGCTCGAGCTGTTCGGCGGCCTGGTCGAGGGCGACGAGGCGGGAGACGTCTACATCGAACCGCGAGCCCAGCTCGGTCACGAGCTCGCGCGCGCCGATGAGCTTGTCCGCTTCCGGATGGATGAACAGCGCCTCGGGCCCGAAGCGGAGCGCCGCCCAGCGGTTCTGCGCGTACACGCCGCGGTCGGCCGGCGGGCCCGGCTCCGCAGCGCCGACCATCGCCTGGAGGAGCGCGGCGAACGCGGCCGACGTCTCTGACTCGCGCGGCTGGTCCGGCATGCGGATCTCGAGCGTCCCGAAGCCGGGATGCGGGCGGACGTCCCACCAGAGGCGGCGGAACGAGTCGGCGAGGCCGAGATCGACGAGCCGCTCGACGAACGCCTCCCAGTCGGAGTACGAGTCGTAGACGGGCGGCCCGCCGGCGCGCGGGAGGAGCGTGAGCAGCTCGGCGCGCGTCGAGGCGAGACCCGTCTCGTTCCCCTCGAACCAGGGCGAGTTGGCGGAGACGGCCAGAAGCGCGGGCAACCACGGAAGGACGAACTCGAGCGCGGCCATGCACGCCTCGGGGCTCTCGACCCCGACGTGGACATGCAACCCGCAGCAGACCTGCCGCTGCGCCGTGGAACCCGCGTACTCCGCGAATGCGAGGTAGCCGGGCTCGGGCGTGATCTCCTGCTCGGCCACGAGCGCCGTCGGCCAGGTCGCGGTCGGCGCAACGGCAAGGCCGGCGGAGGCAGTTCGCGCCTGCGCCTCGACGCGCAGCTCGGCGAGCTCGACGGCGACCTCCTCGGGGGTCGTGCAGATGCCGGTGTTCAGCTCGACGACCGCTCGGTGGAGCTCCGCCTTGAGCCGCGTGCCGTCGAAGAGCTCCTCGGGCGGCGCGGCCAGGCGGAGCGAGCCGGGATCGACGACGAAGAGCTCCTCCTCGACGCCCAGCGTGAGCGGTTTGCGCGCTCCGAACGCGTGCGGAATCACCGCCGCAGTGTTACATCTTCTAGCGCTGCGCGGTGGTCGGCTGGGCGGCGAGCTCGACCGTGACGGTCATCGTCTCGTCGCCGCGGCGAACCTCGAGCTCGAGCGAATCGCCCGGCTTGAGCGTGCCGATCAGCGAGCGCAATTCGTCCGCGGACGCGACGGGCTGGCCGTCCGCAAGCGTGACCACGTCGCCACCGAGGACGTAGGACTGGCCGTCCACGACGACGTTCTGGTCGCCGCCGACGAGCCCGGCCTTCTCGGCGGGGCTTCCCGGGACGACGCGCGCGATGATCGCGCCCGACTCCGGAAGGTTCGCGAGGCTCGCGATCCGCTCCGTGACGTCCTGCATCTCGACGCCGAGGTAGGCGTGCTCGACGCGGCCGCTCTTCATCAGGTCGTCCACGACGTCCATGACCGTGTTGATCGGGATCGCGAAGCCGATGCCGACGTTGCCCTCGCCGCCCGTGCCGCCGGTGGCGATCTGCGTGTTCACGCCGATCACCTCGCCGTCGGCGTTCAGGAGCGGGCCGCCCGAGTTGCCCTTGTTGATGGCGGCGTCGGTCTGGATGACCTTGTCGATCGGATAGTTGGTCGGCGAGGTGATCTGGCGCTGGAGCGCGCTCACGATCCCCGCCGTGACGGTGCGGTCGAGGCCGAACGGGTTGCCGATCGCGACGACCTGGTCGCCGACCTTCACGGCGGCGGAGTTCCCGAGCGAGCTGGGCGCGAGGGCGCGCCGGTGCGCGTCGATCTTGAGGAGCGCGAGGTCGGTCTGCGGATCCGTTCCCACGACCTTCGCCTTGATCCGGTCTTCGTGGGAGAAGTTGACGTAGACCTCCTCGGCGCCCGCGATCACGTGGTAGTTCGTGACGATGTGGCCGTCCTTGTCGATCACGAAGCCGGAGCCGAGCGCCTCGCCGCGCTGCTCTCCGAAGAAGGTCTGCGTGACGACGCTCGAGGTCACCTGGACGACCGCGGGCGCTGCGCGGTCGTAGATCGAGCCCACGCTGAGGCCGCCCTGGCCGTCACCGGGGGTCTCGAAGGCCGCAGGCGCCCCGGAGGCAGCGGCGCTCTCGCGGATCACCGTGGTCGTTCCGCCTACCCCCCAGGTGGACGTGAACACAGCGATCGCGAGGCCTCCGCCGACCAGTCCGGCGCATAGCAACGCAAGAATGGGCACGAGTTTTGCTCGCACGAAGCTCGTTATAGCCCCGGGCTCTTGAACCGTCCGTTGAGCCCGGTTAAGAGACCGTTAAGCGGTGGCGTCCGACACGAGGTGAGCCGCAGCACGTACAAATGAGGTAGGAGACGACGACGAAGGGAGAGCAGATGACGCAGGCCGGAGCCGGTTCCAGATGGCGCGACGAGGCTCGGGGGACGCTCATCGTCTCCGGCGGCGAACCGGAGATCTTCCACCTCCCGGCGCTGCAGTCGAAGTTCGACATCTACCGGCTCCCGTACACGCTGCGCGTGCTGCTCGAAAACGTCCTGCGCCACGGCGACGACGCCGACGTGGAGGCGATCGCCACCTGGGATCCGAAGGCGGAGCCCTCGCGCGAGATCTCCTTCCGGCCGGGACGCGTCCTCCTCCAGGACTTCACCGGCGTTCCCGCGATCGTCGACCTCGCCGCCATGCGCGACGCGATGCTCGACCGCGGCGGCAACCCGGCCAAGGTCAACCCGCTCATCCCGGCGGAGCTCGATCATCGACCACTCCGTCCAGGTGGACGAGTTCGCGACCCGGCTCGCGATCCGGACGAACGTCGACCGCGACTACGAGCGAAACGGCGAGCGCTACGCCTTCCTGCGCTGGGGCCAGCGCGGCTTCGACAACTTCCAGGTGGCGCCGCCGAACACGGGCATCTGCCACCAGGTGAACCTCGAGTACCTCGCGCGCGTGATCGAGCGGCGCGAGGAGAACGGCGTCGTCCAGGCGTTCCCCGACACGCTCGTCGGCACCGACTCGCACACGACGATGGTGAACGGGCTCGGCGTGCTCGGCTGGGGCGTCGGCGGGATCGAGGCCGAGGCCGCGCTCCTCGGCGAGCCGGTCTCGATGCTCGTCCCGCAGGTCGTCGGCTTCCGGCTCACCGGCTCGCTGCCCGAGGGCGCGACCGCGACCGATCTCGTCCTGACCGTGACCGAGATCCTGCGCGCGACCGGCGTCGTCGGGAAGTTCGTCGAGTACTTCGGGCCCGGCCTGGTCGGGCTCCCCGTGGCCGACCGCGCGACGATCGCGAACATGTCGCCCGAGTACGGCGCCACCTGCGGCTTCTTCCCGGTGGACGACGAGACGCTCACGTACCTGCTGATGACCGGGCGCTCGAAGGAGCAGATCGAGCTCGTCGAGGCGTACTGCCGCGAGCAGAACCTCTTCCACGAGCCGACCGACACGCCGACGTACTCGCAGGTCGTCGAGCTCGACCTCGGCGACGTCGTCCCGAGCCTCGCCGGGCCGCGGCGCCCGCAGGACCGCGTGCCGCTCCCGAACACCCGCGACTCCTTCGAGGACGCGATGAGGCAGTTCGGGATCCCGTACGCGAACGGCTCGCACGACAAGGAGAGCGCCGACTCGTTCCCCGCGAGCGACCCGCCCGCGGACACCGCTCCCGGAAGCAAGGAGCACGTCGAGGAGCCTGCGCCCGCCCCGGTCGCGGTTGCCGAAGCGCCCGCGCCGGTGTCGGTCGAGGTCACGCTCGACGACGGACAGACGGTCTCGCTCGAGCACGGCGCGGTGGTAATCGCCGCGATCACGAGCTGCACGAACACCTCGAACCCGTCCGTGATGATCGCCGCCGGCCTCGTGGCGAAGAAGGCGGTCGAGCTCGGCCTCGAGCGCAAGCCCTGGGTCAAGTCGAGCCTCGCGCCGGGCTCCAAGGTCGTGACCGAGTACTACGAGCGCGCCGACCTGCAGCGCTACCTCGACTCGCTCGGGTTCCAGACGGTCGGCTACGGCTGCACCACCTGCATCGGGAACTCCGGGCCGTTGCCCGAGCCGATCTCGAAGGCTGTCCTCGAGAACGACCTCGTCGTCGCCTCGGTGCTCTCCGGCAACCGGAACTTCGAGGCGCGCATCCATCCCTGAGGTGAAGGCGAACTACCTCGCGTCGCCGCCGCTGGTGGTCGCGTTCGCGCTCGCGGGGCGCATCGACATCGATCTGACGACCGAGCCGCTCGGGCAGGACCACGGACGGCAACGACGTCTACCTGCGCGACCTGTGGCCGACCTCGAAGGAGATCCAGGAGGTCGTCGCCGACGCGGTGCAGCAGGCGATGTTCCGCCGCACCTACGCCGACGTCTACACGGGCGACGAGCGCTGGCGCGCGCTGCCGGTTCCCGAGGGCGAGCTGTACGACTGGCGCGACGACTCGACGTACGTCCGGCTTCCGCCGTACTTCTCCGAGGGCGACGGCCCCGGCCGGATCGACGGCGTCGAGGGCGCGCGGGTGCTCGTCCAGGTCGGCGACAGCGTCACGACCGACCACATCTCCCCGGCGGGCGCGATCAAGCCGGACAGCCCGGCCGGCAAGTACCTGACCGACCACGGCGTCGAGCGGCGCGACTTCAACTCCTACGGCTCACGGCGCGGAAACCACGAGGTGATGGTGCGCGGCACGTTCGCGAACGTCCGCCTCCGCAACCTGCTCGTCCCCGGCAGCGAAGGGACGTGGACGGTGCATCTGCCGAGCGGCGACGAGGCGCACGATCTACGAGACGTCGGAGCGCTACCTGGCCGAGGGCGTCCCGCTCATGGTCATCGCCGGCAAGGAGTACGGCTCGGGCTCGTCGCGAGACTGGGCCGCGAAGGGCCCGCGGCTCCTGGGCGTGAAGGTCGTGATCGCGGAGAGCTACGAGCGCATCCACCGCTCGAACCTCGTCGGGATGGGGATCCTGCCGCTCCAGTTCGCCGACGGCGAGAACCTCGAGACGCTCGGCCTGACCGGCCGCGAGACGTTCGCCGTCCGCGACCTCGACGACGGCGCCGCCCGCGAGGCGACCGTGGTGGCGGCGCGCGACGACGGAACCGAGGTCGAGTTCAAGGCGCGCGTCCGGCTCGACACGCCCCGCGAGCACGACTACCTGAAGGCCGGCGGGATCCTCCCGTACGTCCTGCGCCGGCTCGCCGCGGAATAGCGCGCGGATAGGATTGCGAACATGAACTACGCGCTCACAGGCGTGCCCACGTCCGCCAACTTCGACGAATTCGCGACCGAGCTCGCAACGGCCCTCGAGGCGCAGGGATTCGAGCGTCTGACCGGCGACGACGCGCTGGAGGCCGACCTCGTCCTGAACCTGATCGACCCGGACAACCCGAAGCCGTTCCGCCGCAGCGCGCGAGGGACGTTCGTGGCGGCGATCCACGAGCAGACGGTCATGCCGGACGACATCCTCAAGACCAACTACCCGCTACTCGTGCGGGCGCTCGCGAACATCGTCATCTGTTACGTGCCGGGCGAGGGCGCCTGGTTCACGACGATGGAGCGCGGCCACTACGGCGTCGAGGCGACGAACGGCCAGCACGAGCTCGCCGAGGGCGTGGTCGAGCGGCTGACCCCGCTCGCGCTGTCGAAGCTCGTGATCGACAACGACTTCCTGACCGACCTCGAGGAAGAGCTGTGGGAGGGCGACGAGAACACGAAGGAGATCCAGGAGGCCGGCGTCCGGATGGGCGACCTCGATCTTCTCCCGGCGCCGTTCCCGATCGAGGAGCTGCTGAACGAGCAGGACCTCCGGCACGTGAAGCGCCTCTACGGCATCGGCGGGTTGTCGTACGGGAACCTGTCGCAGCGCCTCGACGAGACGCGCTTCTGGATGAGCGCGAGCGGCGTCGACAAGACGAAGCTCGACATTCCCGGGCCGCGACATCCTGCTCGTCTCCGGTTACGCGCCGGAGCGGCACACGATGATCATGAGCGTGCCGCCGAACGTCGAGCCGCGCCGCGTCTCGGTGGACGCGATCGAGCACTGGATGATCTACCAGGAGCACCCCGACGTCGGCGCGATCCTCCACGTCCATGCGTGGATGCAGGACATCGTCGCGACCGACATCAACTACCCGTGCGGCACGGCGGAACTGGCCACCTCGGTGGCCGAGCTGCTGGCACGGGAGCCGGATCCGGCGCACGCCGTCATCGGCCTGCGAAACCACGGCATCACCGCGACGGGCGAGAGCCTGACGGAGATCCTGGATCGCATCGAGCCGAAGGTGCTGCGGCAGATCCCGATGTCGTAGCCGGCCCGCCGGTCTCGATTTCCGCAATTTGCGAGCGAGCTTCGGGGCACCCCAGCCCACCACCCACGCGTCCGCGTCCGGAATCACACGTCGCAATTCACCGTTCGGCCACAACGGATCCGCCGCGCTCGAGCGGGGGAGCACACGCGCTGACCAGCCGCTAAGAGCGCGAAAGTGTCACGACTTCACGCCGTAATCCGCCGCGGTCTCCGCGATCGTCTCGTCGAGCGGGCGGTTCGTGTAGCCGAGCTCGCGCTCGGCCTTCGCCTGGTCGTAGAACCACCAGTTCACGCTCGACTGCGCCTCGCCCCGGCCGACCGGCCACGGGAAGACGGTCGCACCGGCGATCGCGACGCGCGGGGAAAGCCCGACCATCCGCCGCCGCACGCCCGTCACGTCGCCGACGCGCCGGAAGAATTCCGCGTAGCTGAGGTTCCCGTCGCGGTTCGCAAGCGCGTAACGCTCGCCGGTCCGGCCACGGTCGGCCGTGGTGACGATCCCGGCGGCGACGTCGTCCACGTGCACGAACGAGAGCCCGCCCGGCACATGGATCCGCAGCGACCCCTGGAGGTAGCGCCACACGATGAACGTGGACGAGCGGTTCACGTCGCCCGGGCCGAGCACGAACGCCGGATTGGAAATCACGATGTCCTTCCCCTCGGCGACACCGGCGAGGGCGACCTGCTCGCCTTCGTGCTTCGTCATCGGGTACGGCAGCGATTTCGCGACCTCGGGGAACTCCTGCTCCTCGGTCGCCGGCCTGTCTCGCGCCGGCGCAGGCCCGATCCCCGCCACGGAGGACACATGCACGAGCCGCGCTCCGTCGTCGAGCGCGCCGACGACATTCCGCACCGAGTCGATGTTCAGCTGCCGCAGCAGCGGGACGTCGCGCTTTCGGTACGCGACCAGGCCCGCCAGGTGGATGACGAGCCCGCAGCCTTCGGCGGCGCGGCGCACGTCCTCCGGGGAGAGAACGTCTCCGGTCACCACACGCGCGCCGAGCGCCTCGACCGCCGGCGCGTCCGACCCGGCGCGCACGAGCGCCCGCACGTCGTCCCCACGCTCGACGAGCAGCGGCAGAACCCGCCGGCCGATGAATCCGGTGGCGCCGGTGACGAGGACCTCGGACACGCCGCGACCCTAACCGAGCGTACGATCGCCGAGTGGAAACCGCGGAGGTCGTAATCGTCGGCGGCGGCGCGATGGGCGCGAGCGTCGCCTACCACCTGACGGAGCTCGGCATCACCGACGTCGTCCTGCTCGAGCGCGAGACGCTCGCCTCCGGCTCGACGAGCAAGTCGGCCGGCGGGATCCGCGCACAGTTCGCGGACGAGCTGAACATTCGCGTGGCGCTGCGCTCGATCGAGGAGTTCGCCGCATTCGGCGAACGGCTGGACGCGGAGATCGAGTTCGAGCAGTCCGGCTACCTGTTCCTCCTGGACAACGCCGGCGACGTCGAGCGGTTCCGCGCCGCGCTCGAGCTGCAGCATTCGCTCGGCGTCCCGTCGCGCGAGCTGACCGTCGACGAGGCGCTCGGGATCGTCCCGCAGCTGGATCCGGAAGGTCTCCTGGCCGCGACGTTCTGTCCGCTCGACGGCCGGGCGACGCCCGAGGCGGTCGTCTCGGGCTACGCGGCTGCGGCGGTACGGCGCGGCGCGAAGGTCCATCAGGGCGAGCCCGTCGAGGCGATCGCGGTGCGCGACGGGCGCATCGAATCGGTCTCGACCGGCAAGCGGAAGATCTCGACGGACACGGTCGTGTGCACCGCAGGCGTGTGGTCGCGCGACGTCGGCGCACTCGTCGGCCTCGACGTCCCCGTGACAGGCGAGCCGCGCTGGATGTGGTACTCACCCGAGCGCGGCGACCTTCCGAGCCCGCTGCCGCTCACGATCGACTTCACCACGAGCTTCTATTTCCACGGCGAGGGACCCGGCGTCGCGTTCGGCGGACGCGAGCAGACGCTGGACGAGCTCGCGCCGCACATCGTCACGCGTCTGCCCTTGCTCGCGGAGCTCCCGATCCAGGCGTCGTGGTCCGGCTTCTACGAGGTCAGCCCCGACCACAACGCGCTCGTCGGCGAGGCGCCGGAGCTCTCGCGGTTCCTCTACGCCACCGGCTTCTCCGGCCACGGCTTCCAGCAGGCGCCGGCGGTCGGCGAGCATCTCGCGGAACTGATCGCCGGCCGCGAGCCGACCCTCGATCTCTCGCCGTTCGCGCTCGACCGCTTCGCCCGCGGCGAGTCCCGCCCCGAGGCGTTCGTCATCTGATGCGGCTCTTCGTGATCGCGCGCCACGCCGAGTCGACGCTGAACGTCGAGCGCCGCGTGAACGGCGACCCGAGCAGGCCGGTCGGGCTCACCGAACGCGGCCGGCTGGAGGCATCGGAACTCGGAGTCCAGCTCGCCGGGATTCCGATCGACGTCTGCGTCCACACTCGATTCCCGCGCACACGCGAGACGGCCGAGCTGACGCTCGCGGGGCGCGAGATCCCGTTCGTCATGGAGCCGCTCCTCGACGACATCAAGATCGGCGAGCTCGACGGCGAGCCGCTCGAGAAGTACCGCGCGTGGAAGCACGGCCATCCGCGCAGCGTCCCCTTCCCGGGAGGGGAGAGCCTCGACCAGGCCGCGCTGCGCTTCGCGGACGGGCTCGAGGCGATCGTGGGCCTCGACGCGCAGGTCGTCTTCGTGGTCACGCACGAGATCCCGCTGCGCTATGCGCTGAACGGCGCGGGCGGCTCGGACGAGCTCGACGGCCCGGTACACGAGATCGCGAACGCGACGCCGTACGTCTTCGACGAACCGCGCCTCGAGCGAGCCGTGGCGCGGATCCGCGAGCTCACGCCGACGCCCTGAGCCTGGGGACGAATCGGCACACAATCGGCGCTCTTCCGAGACAGACACGCGCGCCCGTTCTCGCTACCGTCGAACCGCACCGCGGGTCCCACTCCCCACCCTGGGCGGGACCCTCGCCCAAAAACCCCACTAGACTCGCCCGACGAAACCGGGGAGCCGCCCGCCGGCGGCTGAGAGGGAGCTGGGAACGAGCTCCGACCCGTCGAACCTGATTCGGGTAATGCCGGCGAAGGGAGGACGATGAGCACGGAAGGATCCTGGGGCGTCACGCCAGTCCCCGAGCGGTTGCGGACGCTTTCGGGACTCGACCTCACGCTGCTCTGGTCGAACCTCGGCGTCAGCCTGCTCGTCCTCGTCACCGCCGGTCTGCTCGTCGGATCGATGTCGCTTCCGAAGGCGCTGCTCGCGATCCTCGTCGGCTGCGTGGCCGGGAATCTCATGCTCGGCCTGGCCGGAATGATCGGCGCGGACGGCCGCGTGCCCGCGATGGTGCTCATGCGCGCGCCGCTCGGCCGCGACGGCTCCTACCTCGCGACCGGCCTCAACATCGCGCAGTGCCTCGGCTGGGCGGTGTTCGAGATCATCATCATCGCCGCGGCCGCGAGCGCCCTCTCCGACAAGCTCTTCGGCTTCGCCGGGAACACGCTCTGGACGCTCGTGACCGGCGCGATCGCCCTCGCGCTCGCATTGCTCGGCCCGGTCGGGGTCGTGCGCCGCGTCATCCGGAAGTTCGCAGTCTGGCTCGTGCTCGCCTCGCTCCTTTACCTCACCTGGTGGACGCTCACCAACGCCGACCTCGGCGCGCTCTGGGATCAGCCCGGCGACAGCTCGATGCCGTTCGTGATCGGCGTCGACATCGTGATCGCGATCACGGTCAGCTGGATCCCGCTCGCGCCCGACTACACGCGCTTCGCGCAGACCCGCCGGGGCGCCTTCGTCGGAACCGGGCTCGGCTACTTCCTCGGCGGCATCTGGATGCTGGCGCTCGGCGCCGTCTTCGTCCTCAGCGAAGGCGTGTCCGACCCGACCGCCATCCCCGCAGCCGTGGCCGCGACGGGCGCCGCGAGCGCGTTCGCTCTCCTCGCGGTCACGATCGACGAGGCCGACGAAGCGTTCGCGAACATCTACTCGACCGCGGTCTCGATCCAGAACGTCGCCGCGAAGGTGTCCCAGCGAGCGCTCGTCGTCGGCGTCGCCGCTCTCGCCACCCTCGGCGCGCTCGTCCTCGAGATCGACAGCTACGAGAGCTTCCTGCTCCTGCTCGGCTCGTTCTTCGTTCCGCTCTTCGGCGTGCTGCTCGCGGACTGGCTGCTCGCCGGAGCGAGCTATGCAAAGCACGACTTCTTCGCCGGGCCGCGGGCGCGCATCGGCCCGATCGTCGCCTGGCTCGCCGGATTCGCGCTCTATCAGTGGCTGCACCCACTCGGCCCGGAATGGTGGGTCGACCTCGTCGAGCGGACGAACCCGCCTGCAACCCAGATCGGCTCCTCGCTCCCCAGCTTCGCGCTCGCATTCGCGCTGGCGCTCGGCTTCGGGCTACTGTCCCGGCGATGATCGCCGTCGCCGAATGCGCGGACGGCCTCTACCTGATCGAGGTCGGCGCGGATGCCGACGAGGACGAAGTCGCGGGCCACGAGCCCGGCGCGTCGGTCGACCGGCCGCGGCCGGTCGAGCTCGCTCCCGACTGGGTCTCGGCCTTGCTCGTGGACGTCGACGCGAACGGCTCGGCGGTCGTCGTGCTCGTCGACCGCAAGCCGCCGCTTCTCATCTCGCACGACGCCGGCTCGACCTGGCAGGAGGTCGGCGGCGGACTCCCGGCCGGGAAGGCCGTCGCGGTCGGAGAGAACCCCGACGACCTGCTCTACGGCGCCCGGAACCGGCTCTACGTCTCGCGGAACGGCGGCATCTTCTGGCGCGTGCTCGGGGTCGAGCTGCCCGAAGTTCGCGATGTCGCCTGGGGATAGAGTCAGGTCATGCGCCGCGACGAGCTCGAGCCGACGATCTCGCTCATCGCCGAGCGGGCACGCGCCTACCTCGCCACGCTCGACGACTCTCCCCTCCACAGCCAGACCTTCGAGGAGACCGCCTGGTCGTTCACCGGCGCGATCCCCGAGCACGGGCACGGCGCCCTCGAGACGCTCGCACGGCTGACCGGCCCGGCGCTCGACGGCACGGTCGCCTCGGCCGGCCCGCGGAACTTCCACTTCGTGACCGGCGGCGTCACGCCCGCGGCGCTCGGCGCCGACTGGCTCGCGTCGGTGCTCGACCAGAACTCGTTCGCGTGGATCGAGACACCGCTCGCCTCGCAGCTCGAGCGCATCTCCCTCGCCTGGCTGCGCGACCTCTTCGGCCTTCCGGCGGAGTGGGGCGGCGTGCTCACGACCGGCGCGACGATGGCGAACTTCACCTCGCTCGCGGCAGCGCGCCACTGGTGGGCGGGGCGGCACGGCGTGGACGTGAACGCGGACGGCCTCGCGGGCCTGCCGGCGGCGCCGATCATGACGAGCGGCTACGTCCATGCGA
The DNA here is from genome assembly GCA_963705875.1 of uncultured Actinomycetes bacterium. Lineage (GTDB taxonomy): Bacteria > Actinomycetota > Thermoleophilia > Gaiellales > Gaiellaceae > CAVRUF01. The sequence continues at coordinate 2,056,575 of OY970117.1, forward strand.
CGGCACGGAAGGCGCTGGCGATGCTCGGGACTCGGCCGCGACCGCGTGCAGACGTTCGAGCGGGACAAGGTCGGCCGGCTCGACCTCGAGGCGCTCGAGGCGGCCCTCGCCAAGCTCGACGGCGCGCCCGCGATCCTGATCGGGAACGCCGGCGAGGTGAACGCCGGCGACTTCGACCCGATTCCGGCAGATGGCCGACCTGGCCGAGCGCTACGGCGCGTGGCTCCACGTGGACGGCGCGTTCGGCCTCTTCGCCGGCGCGAGCCCGTCGACCGCGCACCTGCTGGACGGCGTCGGGCGAGCGGACTCGGTGATCGCCGACGGCCACAAGTGGCTGAACGTCCCGTACGACTGCGGCTTCGCGTTCTTCAAGGATCCGTCCCCGCTGCCGGAGATCTTCTCGGCCAGCGCCGCGTATCTCCCCGACGCGGACGAGGAGCGCCCGAACTGGGGCCAGCTCACCCCGGAGAGCTCGCGGCGCGCCCGGTCGTTCGCGGTGTGGGCGACCCTCGACGCGTACGGCCGCTCCGGCTACCGCGACCTCGTGGAGCGAAACCTCGCGCATGCCCAGCGCTGCGCCAACCTGGTCGACGGGGCGCCCGAGCTGGAACGGCTCGCGGACGTGCCGCTGAACATCGTCTGCTTCCGCTACCGGCCCGACGACGTGGCCGAGGACGCGCTCGACGACCTGAACCTGCGCCTGGGCGAGGCCGTCCTCGCCGACGGCCGCGTCTACACGGGGACGACCCGCTACGGCGGCGCGGTCGCGTTCCGCCCGGCGTTCGTGAACTGGCGAACGCGCGACGAGGACGTCGATCTGCTCGTCGCGACGATCCGGGAGCTCGGCGCGGCGCTGCCGCGATAGGGTCGGGCCATGCCCGGCTACGTGATCGCGAACATCGACGTGCACGACCCCGACGGCTACCGGGCCTACGTGGATGCGGTGCCCGCGACGATCGAGGCGTTCGGCGGCCGCTACCTCGCGCGCGGCGGGCAGACCGAGACACTCGAGGGCGACTGGAACCCGAGCCGGCTCGTGATCCTCGAGTTCCCGACCTACGAGGACGCGAAGGCCTGGCATGCGTCGGCCGAGTACGCGCCCGTGCTCGCGATCCGGCAGGCGCACGCGACCGGCCAGATCGTCGTCACCGAGAGCCTGTAGCGCCTCGTCCGCTCGAGCGGGCCGCTGGGGAAAACTCGGCACATTTTTGGCCCGAGTTTCGTGTCCCACGCGTGCGGATTTCCTCGATACCGTCTGAAGGGTGGGGTGGGGGGAGCCCAGTTACACGCGTCTAGCGTTTAAGGGCTGGAGCCGCGTCGTCTAGAGCCGGAACTCGCCGCGCGCCACGATCACCGCCGAGCCGCCGACCACGACCTCCTCGATCTTCTCCGCCGTTCCCTCCGCCCGGGCGTAGAGCTTCGACGGCCGCCCCGCCTCGACGCCCTGGGTCAGCTCGAGCGTGTCCCCGAACGACGTGAGTCCGTAGCGCGCCAGGTGGCACGCGATCGGCCCGGCGGCCGACCCCGTCGCCGGATCCTCGGGAATGCCGTCCCCGGGCGCGAACATCCGCGTCTTCCACTGCGTTCCCGAACCGGCGAAGCAGTTGGCGCCGACCAGGCCGGTGAGCCGCGCGAGCCCGGTCATGTCGGGCTCGAGCCGCGCGACGGCATCGGGCGAGTCGAGCGTCACGAGCACGTGCTTGATCCCGAGGTCGTAGCGCTCGACCGGCAGCTCCGAGCGCTCGACTCCGAGCGCGGCCAGCAGCGCCTCGGCGTCTTCGTACGGCGTGATCTCGGGCAGCGGCTGGCTCATCCACCCGAACGTGATCCTCGCCCCCTCGCGCTCGAGCCTCACCGGGACGATGCCTTTGCCCGTCTCCAGGTTGATCACCTCGAGCTGGAGCGGGCCGCCGAGCACGAACGCCGAGCCGAGCGTCGGATGTCCCGCGAACTGCGTCTCGGCCGTCGGGGTGAAGATGCGGATCTTCGCGTGCCCGCCGGCCTCTGCCGGATACACGAACACCGTCTCCGAGAACCTCGTCTCGAGCGCGAGCCGCTGGAGCATGTCCTCGGGGATCTCGCGCGCGTCGGTGAAGACGGCGAGCTGGTTGCCCTCGAGCGGCGTATCCGTGAACACGTCGGCGATGACGTAGCGGAAGGTCGGCACGCCGTCAGTAAATACGATGCGGCCGGTGCGGATCGATCCAGACGCCTACGGCGAGCTCCTCCTCGCCGCCTACGAGGGCCGGGCCGCGCACGAGGTGATGGAGCGCGACGACGGCCTGCTCTACGTCGGCGATCCGTCCGACTACTTCGCGCCGTTTCGGCGCTGGCCCGCCGCCGAGCGGAAGGCGATGCGGTTCGTCCGCGGGCGCACGCTCGATGTCGGCGCCGGCGCCGGACGTGTCTCCCTGCACCTCCAGGAGCGCGGCCACGAGGTGGTCGCGATCGACACGTCGCCGCTCGCGCTCGAGGTCTGCCGCCGGCGCGGTGTCGAGCGCACCGAGACCCGTGCGCTCGCCGACCTGGACGGACTCGGCGTCTTCGACACGGTGCTCATCCTCCGCAACAACCTCGGCCTGGCCGGAAGCGCCGCGAAGGGCCGCGCCACACTCCGTCGGCTGCTGGCGATAACGACCGACGACGCCCGCCTCATCACCGACAGCGTCGACCCCGCCCGGCATCCGGATCCGGAGAGCGGACGCCGCTTCCGCGTGCGCTTCCAGGATCTCGCGACGCCGTGGTTTCGCTACCTGATGCTCGCGCCCGAGGAGCTCGAGGCCCAGGCAGAGGGCACCGGCTGGCACGTGGCCCGGATCATCCGCGACGAGTCGCCTCGCTACGTCGCGGTTCTCGAGCGCGACGCGAGAACGGCGCGGAGGACGGTGTCCAGGCTCAGTGCCGCGAGCATCCGGTCCAGTGCGTGGTTCGCCCGCGCGTCGTCGTACTCGTCGAGCGCGGCGCGCAGATCGCGGGCGTCCGCCTCGGCGTCGCCTGCGTTCACCCGAGCCACCGTAGGCTCAGGGCCGGCCACGAGGACAAGCCGGGCGGCCTCGGCCGCCGAGTAGCCGCGGTCGAGGTTGGCGCGCATGGCGCGGACGCGCTGTTCGTCATCACGGGAGTAGAGGCGAAAGCCGCCAGGCGAGCGCGACGGCTCAAGCAGCGAGTAGCGGCTCTCCCACGCTCGCAGGAGTTCGGGGGCGACGCCAACGCGCCGGCTGAGCTCACCGATTCGCACTAGTCCGTCTTGCATGGCATTAGTGTACAGAACTTCTACATACCCTTGACAGCCCCACCAGGAGTCGCTACCTTACTTGGACAAGACCTCTACAGGAAGGAGCCGTCATGAAGTACTTCGACATTCTCGCCGCGGTGTTGCTCATCGTCGGCGGCCTGAACTGGGGACTCGTCGCGATCGCCGATTTCGACCTCGTCGCCTGGGCCGTCGGTCTCGAGTTTGGCGAGACGAACGCCGCGAGCCGGGTCGTATACGGGCTCGTCGGACTTTCGGCCGTCTACCAGATCATTCAGCAGGCCGCGATTCGCCGCCGCTGGACCTCAGAACCCCACGCGAGCGCTGCGTAGGGCACCCTAGGGGCCGGCCGAGCCGCGAACGCGCCGGCCGGCCCCACCCTGATGCCCACCATTCACATCAGCGCGTCGCTCGCTGCCGACGGCGCCGTGACCACCGAGCAGCGCCTTCAACTGAAGCGCCGGGCCGTTCCGTGGAGCGACGCGGGCGCCCGCGAGCTCGCCCGCACCTACTGGCGCGAAGTCGTGCAGGTCACACACGGCGTCGTCGGCGTGCACGAACGGGGCGGCGCGATCGAGCTGCGGCTCCTGGGCGGGCCGTCCCTGCTTCGCTTCGACCGGCCGCGGCTGCAGGCCGGGCCGAGCTTCGTATCGTGCACCTACCCGATCACCGGCGGTCTTCTCGCCCGCGTTCCCGGTGGCGCGCTGACGCTCTCCCAGTCCGGAGGCGACGAGCCCGAGGTTCGCACCACGGTCTCCGGCTTCCACCCGAGCCTGGCCGCCCGGCCCGGCTTCCCCGCCTGGACGGGAGCGCTGTACGCGCGCGGCCAGGCCCGTATCCACGATGCGGTCGGCCGGCGGTTCCTCGCAGGCCTGACCGGCGCGAGAACGCAATGAAGGTCGCCGTTCTCGGAGCGACCGGAACGATCGGGAGCGCTCTTGTGCCCGTACTGGCGAAGGAGCACAACGTGGTCGCGATCGCCCGTCATCTGCCGGAGCAGCAGCAGACAGCCGGCACCGAGTGGCGCGCGGCCGACGTGACGGACGAAACAAGCATGCGTGCCGCGCTTGCCGGCGTGGACGTCGTCTACCACCTCGTTCATTCGCTCGGCGTGAAGGACTTCGAGGAGCGCGACCGGCACGCCGCCGACACCGTGGCCGCCGCAGCTGCAGGCGGCGGCGCCAAGCAGATCGTGTATCTCGGTGGCCTGGGCGACGACGCGCCGGATCTCTCGGCGCACCTGCGCAGCCGCGCCGAGACTGCCGTCCGGCTTGCCGCCGGGTCCGTGCCGGTGACCACGCTCGGCGCCGCGATGATCATCGGGCGGGACAGCGCTGCGTTCGAGACCATCCGTGCCCTCGTCGACCGGCTTCCGGGGATGATCTGCCCGCGCTGGGTCGGCGTCGAGACGCAGCCCGTCGCGCTCGACGACGTAGTCCGCTACCTCGCCGGCGTCGCCGGCCGACCTGACACCTACGGCCAGACCTACGACGTCGGCGGCCCCGAGATCATGACCTACCGGACCATGATCGAGCGTATCGCGCGGCTGCGCGGCAAACACCCTCTGATCATCGAGGTGCCCGTGCTGACGCCACGCCTGTCCTCACTTTGGCTGCACCTGGTCACGCCCTGAACCGACGTCCCCCTCTACCTGGCGCACTCGGCGGACACCTGCTCGGCATCGACGGTCGCCGAACCGGCCGGCGAGACGACCAGGAACGCCAGCACGGCAAACGCCGGCGCCGCCGCCGCTCGCAGCTGCAGGAAGAGTGTCGACCGAGCGCGCATGAAGCGACCCCAATGGTACGCCGATGCGCGCGATCGGCACGTGGCCAGAAGATAGGCTCGCCCGCGGTGGCAAACGCAATCGAGGTGCACGGCCTGCGCAAGGCGTACGGCCCGCGGGAGGTCCTGCACGGGATCGACCTCGCCGTTCCCGAGGGAGAGGTGTTCGCGCTCCTCGGACCCGAACGGCGCCGGCAAGACGACAACCGTCGAGATCCTCGAGGGCTACCGCCGCCGTGACCAGGGCGAGGTGCGCGTGCTCGGCACCGATCCGGAGAAGGCCGACGGCGCCTATCGCGCCCGGATCGGGATCGTGCTCCAGTCCTCCGCCGTCTACCCGACGCTCAGCGTGCACGAGATCGTGGAGCTCTTCGCCGGCTACTACCCGGCCCCGCGCGAGCCGGGCGACGTGATCGAGCTCGTCGGGCTCGGCCAGCAGCGCGACCAGCGGGTCCGGACGCTCTCGGGCGGACAGCTGCGTCGCCTCGACCTGGCACTCGCGCTCGTGGGCGACCCCGAGCTGATCTTCCTCGACGAGCCGACGACCGGCTTCGACCCCGCCGCGCGGCGCCAGGCCTGGGACACGATCCGCGGCCTGCGCGAGCTGGGGAAGACGATTCTGCTCACCACGCACTACCTGGAAGAGGCGCAGACGCTCGCCGACCGGCTCGCGATCCTGCGCGACGGCCGCATCGTCAGCGTGGGCACGCCCCGAGAGCTGCTCGCCGGCGACGGGCTCGTCGAGATCCGCTATCGCCGCGACGGGCAGGAGATCGTCGTCGAGACGAACGAGCCGACGCGCGTCCTGAACGAGCTGACCGCCGAGGCGCTCGCCCGCGGCGAGGAGCTCGAGGGCCTCGAGGTACAGCGCCGCTCGCTCGAGGACGTCTATCTGGAGCTGACCGAATGACCCTCTTCTTCCGGGAGCTCCAGACCCAGCAGCGCCTCTACTGGCGCAGCCGCGAGGCCGCGTTCTTCACGTTCCTCCTGCCGATCATCTTCCTCGTCCTGCTCGGCTCGGTATACGGCGACGAGGACATCGACGGAGTCGCCGGCTCGACCTTCCTGCTCGCCGGGCTCCTCGGCTACGGCGTCGTCGCGACCGCGTTCGCCGGACTTGCGATCACCCTCGTCATCCGCCGAGAGTCCGGGGTACTGAAGCGCGTGCGCGGAACACCGCTGCCGACCTCGATCTACCTCGGCGCCGTGATCGTCTCGACGCTGGTCGTGCTCGCGATCCTGGTCGTCGCCCAGATCCTCGTCGGCGTCTATCTGCTGGACACCACGTGGCCGGAGGCGCCGCTCGAGCTGGCCGTCGTGCTGCTCGTCGGCGCCGCGGTCTTCGCCGCGCTCGGGCTCGCGCTCACCGGGCTCGTCCGCAGCTCGGAAGGCGCGTCGGCGGTGGTGAACGCGATCTACCTGCCGCTCGTCTTCCTCTCGGGCGTCTTCTTCAGCGTGGACGCGCTCCCGGCGTTCCTCCAGGCGATCGCCGAGGTCTCGCCGCTCACGTATCTGCTCCGGCTCGTTCGGGACCTCTACATCGAGGGCGGCACGTTCGGGGACGCCGCCGCCGACCTCGCCGTGCTGGTCGCATGGGGCGCGGTCGGCGTCGTCGTGGCGCTCAAGATGTTCCGCTGGGAGCCGCGGGAGGGCTAGGGCTACGGGCAATCGCCCTTGTAGTCGCCGGCGTCGCCGTTGCATACGTCGGTGCCGGTACCGCCGTAGAGCTCGTCGTAGCCGCCGTCGATCGCCGAGAGGATGTCGTTGTCCGCCTCTCCGAAGAGGTAGTCGATCCCGTCTTCGCCAGTCAGCGTGTCGATCCCGGCGCCGCCGTAGAGCCGATCTTGGCCGGCGCCTCCCGACGCGTTGTCCACGCCGACCGCTCCGTAGAAGCGGTTGTCCAGCGAGTTCCCGACGAAGATGTCGTTGTTCGAGCCGCCGTAGACGGTTTCGATGTCCCCGCCGATGTTGTCGAGCTCACCCGCGGCGCCGTCGTTCGCAACCGTGTCGAGACGGAGCTGGAGCGCAGCCGTTCGCTGTCCGTAGTTGACGTAGTCGTACCCGGTGCCGCCGATCAGCAGATCGGCGCCGTTCGGGTCCGAGCCCTCCTGGAGGTTGTCGTCGCCGGTACCACCCTTCACGGTGTCGGTTCCGCCGTCGCCGTAGAGGATGTCCTCGCCCGCACCGCCGTCGAGGGAGTCGTTGCCGTCGCCGGCCGAGATCGAATCGTCCCCGGTGCCTCCGCTCAGCGTGTCGTTCCCCGAGGTCACGCTGTAGCCGCCGGTGATGGAGTCATCCCCTGCACCGCCGATGACGACGTCGTTTCCGTCCCCGGAGTCGAACGAGTTCTTGGCCGAATTGCCGACGAGCCGGTCGTTCCCCGACCCGGAGGTGAACGACTCGATATCCGAGCGGATGTTGTCCTTCTCGCCCGTCTGCCCGTCGTTCGCGTGGTTGTCGAGCGAGACCTTCATGTTCGCGGTGCGCTGGTAGTAGTAGGCGTAGTCGGTACCCGGGCCCCCGCGCATGTCATCGGTGCCGTCGAACCCGAGATCCCCGTAGAGGAGATCCGCGCCGACGCCGCCGTTGGCCCAGTCCTTGCCGGGCCCGGGCGTGATCTGGTCGGGTCCGTCGCCACCGTCCAACCGGTCGCTTCCCGCCTCGCCAAACATCGAATCAGCCCCGGCGCCGCCGTTCATCCGATCGTTTCCGGATCCGCCGTAGATCACGTCGATGTTGGATCCGCCGGTGAGCGTGTCGTTGCCCGCGTCTCCGGTGATGCGGAGCAGTCCGCCGAACGTTCCGCTCGTTCCGAAGCCGCCGGCCCCGGAGACCGTGTCGGCGCCGCCTCCGGCCGACAGTTCCCACTTGTCCACTCCCGTCGACAGCAGGTCGGCGTCGCCGTCGGTGTTCAGATTCACGCCGCCGGTGCCGAGCCGAATCGTCTCCGACTGCGTTCCGCCCGTGACCAGCACGGTGTCGGTGCCGCCGCCGAGGTTCATCCGAAGCTCGATCTCGGAGGTTCCCCTCGACTCCTTGGTCTTCCCCGGCGCGAACGCGCCGCCGCCGAGCTGGAGCGAGACCGTCTGCTGCGCCGCGTCGGCGGTCACGTACACGGCATTCGTGTTCTTGACCGTCGCAGTTCCGCACTGAACTCCGTTCGCCATGATCTTGAGACCCGAGCGGCTGAGGGTCACCAGATCGCCCGGCGTGCTCATCGCAACGTCGACGCGCGCCTGGGCGCTCGAGTAGGCGCAGCTGACCGCCGCCTGCGCGGGAGCGACGACGAGCAGGGCAGTAAGGACGAACGCAGCGCTGAGCGCCGACTTGCGAAGCATGGGTGACCTCCAAAGGAAAGAGCGGGACACTCGCATCGTCCCACCGGATGCGGACGCACACAATGGCCCCTACAAGAAGCTTTAGGTTTCGGCGGATCCGGCGACGAGATCCGCGTACTCGGGATGGCGCGAGATGTAGTCGCGGACGAAGGGGCAGAGCGGCACGACCTGAAGCCCGCGGCCGCGAATGTCGTCGAGCGCGCCTTTGACGAGCGCCGACCCGAGCCCCTGTCCCTCGAGCTGCCGGTCGACCTCGGTGTGGTAGAGGACGATCTTGCCGTCCTTCAGTCCTGACTCGATCCGCCCGGCCTCGGCGCCGTCGACGGTGAGCACGTACTTGAGCCCGTCCTCGCTCCGCGTGATCTGGGCGTCCGCCACTCCGGCACGGTACCCGGCCCGCCCGGAGATCGTTTTGCCGGGAACCGCTCCGGGGCATGCTCCACTCATGGGCGAACCGGACCTCGTCTTCACACAGAACGGCGAGGTCGTGGTGAACTTCGGCGTGCACGCAGGACGCGAGGTGACGCACGCTGAGGTCGACCGGCTGGGATCCACTCTGCTCGGCGAGCTGGAGTCGTTCGAGATCATCAGCGAACGGCGCGTCGGCTTCTCCGCCGAGCGCGGCGTCGAGCTGCACCGCGTAAGAATCGAACTCGAAGACGGCGCGGCGCCCGCGGGTCTCGTCCCGCTGGTCGACGCCTGGGTGAGGGATTGCCTCACCGAGCGCGAAGCCGTTCAGCCGTAGCTCTACACTCGGGTCGAGCCCCCGTAGCTCAGTGGATAGAGCAGTGGTTTCCTAAACCGCGTGCGCAAGTTCGATTCTTGCCGGGGGCACTCCCGCTAGAAGGTTCGGGAACAAGTTGTTGGCGGCGGTCACGGCACTGCGATGCTAAGGCACCGGGGCCGGGTCTTTCATCCCGATCGCATGATGTGCGGGTCCGCCGGCGGGGCTAGCGTCGGCACCGATGCTACGCGCGGCCCATTTGTTCCTCGAGCGCAAGCTCATGCGTGTGCTGCGCGAACCGCCGTCCGTGCGTGTCGCGACGGGGGTCATCGTCTCGGCGACCGCGGTCGTTGTGCTCGGGAGCGGGATCGTCATCTGGGCGCTCGACCACGACGAGTATCCGAACATCTGGGTCGGGATGTGGTGGGCGCTGCAGACCGTGACGACCGTGGGGTATGGCGACGTTTCGCCGACCAATCCGTCCGGTCGGATCATCGGCGCCGTCGTCATGCTCTACGGGGTCGCCTTCGTGACGATCTTCGTGGCTGCAATCACCTCGATCTTCGTCGCGCGCGCGGCCGAGGAGCGAGGAGTCGCCGAGGGCGAGGCCGAGCGACGCATCGAGGAGCGGCTGGAGCGCATCGAGCGGACGCTCGAACAGCTGTCGCGCAGGTAGCCGCGGCTCAGCCGGCGGGCGCCGGCACCGGCGCAGGCCCGTCCGCTTCGTGCGCCTTGCGGCGCCGTTCCAGCGCCGCGATCACGAGCCACGCCGTAGCCGCCGCGACCACCGCTGCCGGGACGGCGTCCACCCCGGCCGGTCCTACCAGCAGGGCGGCGAAGAGGATGGGCGTCAGGAGCATGCGGGTGACGGCCGCCATGCCGGCAGCAGCTCCGACCGCGACCGCGAGCGTCGGCGAGACGTCGAACCAGATCACCGGGAACGTCGCGAACGCAGCGCCGAGGAAGATGGCGGGGAAGACCGGGCCTCCCCGGAAGCCGCATCCAAGGCAGATCGCGTAAGCAAGGGCTTTGGCCACGAGAAGGATCAAGACGATCTTCGCCGAGTCCTCGGCGATCACAGCGGGTACGCCCGCCTGCCCGGAGAACAGAACGGTCTCGGCGTCGGCTCCGAACCAAGTGGCTGCCTGAGCGAGCAGGCCCACGGTGAGCCCGCCCAGGATGAGAAGCACAGGCATGCCGATGCGCTTCTCGCCGTCCGAGACAGAGAACGCGAATCGACGAACCACCACGACCAGAAGCGCCGTGAGCAGGCCGACGAGGATCGCGAGGCCCAGGTCGCCGGGATGTACACCGGTGTAGTCCGGCAGGTCTGGAAAGGCGATCGCCTGCGCCTCGAGCCCGCCCCAGTTGCCGAAGCCGACGAAGACCAGATAGCCCACCCCGGCCGCCACGAACCCGGGCAGGAGGATCCCGATGGTCGAGGCGCCGAACCCGATCGCTCCCTCCATCATCAGAACGCCACCGACGATCGGTCCGCCGAAAAGCGCAGAGATGGCAGCGAACGAGCCGGCGTTCCCGAGCACCGCGCTTTCCTGTGCGCCGAGCCGGACGAGGCGGGTCACGAGGATCCCGACCACTGCTCCGAGCGCGATGAGGGGCCCCTCGTCCGAGCACAGCACCGAAGGAGAGCGTTCCGATCGCGGCAAGTGCGATGCCCGGCGCGTACGAAATAAGCGGGGGCTTTCCCGCGAAACCATGAAGCGGGCTGTGGCCGCCGTCCCCCGGCAGGAAGCGGCGGGCAATGGCGACTAGGCATGCTCCGGCCACGGGCAGGCCGATGACCAGGTACCAGGGCGGAGACGTTTCGTCCAGATGGTGGGGAAGGTCGTGCCAGAGCCAGTGCTCGAGGTCATGCACGAAGACGAGGAAGGCAACCGCGAGCAGCGCTGCCGGGATTCCGATCACGGCCCCCAGCAGCACGAGGCGGAGGTAGCCCCACGCGCTCATCTCGGGCTGCGCCCGCTCGCTCACGCGCTAAACCTCCAGCAAGTGAATCGTGAACGCGACCGCGAACCCGAACGTCACCAGGACCCCGACCCACTTCCCTCCGTGCTCGAAGGCCTCGGGCATCATCGTGTTGGCCAGCATCGTCAGGATTGCGCCTGCCGCGAACGTGAGGATAAAGGCGTTCACGTCCGGCGAGGCGTCCTGGAAGAGTGTGTAGCCAGCCAGCGAGGACAGGGCGGAGACGAACGCAATCCCGATCCACATCCAGAGGATTTTTGATTTCTGCCAGCCGCTGGCCAGGAGTCCCGAGGTTGCGGAAATCGACTCAGGCACGTTGGAGATGAAAACCGCAGCCAGGTACGCGGCGCCCACTGCCCCGCCCTCATAGATCGCGAGGCCAATCACCATCGACTCGGGGATCCCGTCCAGGACGGTTCCGAGCACGATCGAAAGCGGGGAGCCGCCCTCCCCCTCCCCCTCGCCCCGCTTGGATCCTTGCGGTCGTCCCCGCCGAGGCGGTCGATCAGCCGGTCGCCGGCGAAGAAGACAAGACAACCCGCGAAGAGGCCCGCCACGGTCCATCCGTTGCCGAGTGACTTCTCGACCGCCTCGTCGACGAGGTCGAATGCGACCGCGCTGATCAGGACGCCTGCTCCGAAGCCCATGATCAAGCCGATCACGCGCAGCGGGATTCGGAACAGGAATGCGATCACGGCGCCGACAACGAGCGAGGAGCCCGCCAGAAGCCCCCAACCGAAAGATCCGCCGAACTCCATCTAGCCCCTCGGCTCCGAAGCGTGCAACGCGGTGACCGAGCGCTGTTTCATCGGGGCGAGCGTGAACGAACGACGAATGCCCGGCCTCATCCGATCTGGGTGATTGTGCCGCTCGCCGGCGTTACGCGAACAGATCATCCCGATCGGATGATGGCCGCCTAGCAGGATGCGCCTAGCGTGCGTTCGGGAGAAGCGCCCGGCCACGGGCGTCCAACGGAGGGAGAAGCGGCATGGCCATCGAACCGATCCAATCGCTCGGCATTCCACGGGCGCGTCCGGCGGGTACGCCATGAACGCTTCGGCCGCTGCAGCTCACGGGTACGGCGAGGCGCCGCGCCGCGCCGACGTCCGCCCGAAGCTTCGTCCGACGAGGATGCTTCTCTCGCTGCTCGTGAGCGCGGCAAGCGTCTTCCTCGCCGCGGGCATCTTGCCGCGTTTCGATGTGGGCGCCTTCTGGCAAGCGCTCCTCGCGGCTCTCGCAATCGCAGTGCTGAACGCCGTGCTCTCGCCGCTCGTGGCCGCCATCCGCCTCCCATACACGGTGGCGACGTCGTTCCTCTTGCTGCTCGCCCTCAACGCTCTCGTGCTGCGAATGATCGACTCGGCCACGGATGGAGCGATCGACGTGGACGGGGCGGGGGCCGCAATCATCGCGGCGCTGGTCATCTCCGCCGTCTCGGTCGCCCTCGAGGTTATCCAGGCACGAACGACGACGACGTCTACATGCTCCGCGTGATCCAGCGCATCGCCCGGCGCTCCGGCGAGAAGGTCGAGACCGATGCTCCGGGAATCGTCTACCTCGAGATCGACGGCCTGGCCACGCCGGTCCTCCAGCGCGCGATGCGCGACGGCAACGCACCGACGATGGCCCGCTGGCTCGCGGAGGACACGCATCGCTTGCTCGAATGGGAGACCGACCTCTCGTCGCAGACCGGGGCGAGCCAGGCGGGCATCCTGCTCGGCTCGAACGAGGACATCCCGGCCTTTCGCTGGGTCGAGAAGGAACGCGGGATGGTGATGACCTGCTCGGCGCCGGCCGACTGCGCGGAGATCGAGCGCCGGCATGCGGGCGAACGGCCTGCTTCGGAACGGCGGCGCAAGCCGCGGCAACCTCCTCTCGGGTGAGGCCGACCACCTGATCCTCACCGTGAGCCGGATCGACGCGGAGAAGGGTGCGAACCCCGGCTACCGCGCGTTCTTCGCGAACGCCACAACGTGACGCGGGCTCTCGTTCTCTTCTTCTGGGAGGTGATCCTCGAGTGGCTCGCGGCGCTGCGCGCGATCCGGCGTGACGTCCATCCGCGGGGACACCGAGGTGGGATCTATCCCTTCATCCGCGGCGCGATGTGCGTGATCGTGCGCGACCTCATCGTCTTCGGTGTCCTCACCGACATGATGAAGGGCCGGCCCGCGATCTATGCGACCTTCTCCGGCTACGACGAGGTGGCTCATCACTCCGGGCTCGAGCGCGCGGACACCCTCGATGCGCTACGAAAGCTCGACCAGCAGTTCGGGCGGATCGACCGCGCGCGCCGGTACGCGCCACGGCCCTACGAGATCGTCGTCCTCTCCGACCACGGCCAGACACAGGGCGCGACCTTCAAGCAGCGAAACGGCTACGGCCTCGACGAGCTCGTCGAGCGCTCGCTCGCAGGCGGAGACGTCGCCGAGGTCGCCGGCGGCGACGAGCAGAACGCGATGGTCGGCCTTGCGCTGAAGGAGGCGACCGGGGAAGAGGCCAAGAAGCGGCCGAAGAACGACGTCTCGGACCGGGAGGTCGTCGTGCTCGGCTCCGGGAACCTCGGTCTCATCTACCTCATGGAGGAGCCGCGGCGGCTCACGCTCGAGGAGATCGACGAGCGCCATCCACAGCTGCTGCCCGCGCTCCGCGAGCATCCCCACGTCGGCTGGCTCCTCGTGCGCTCCGCCGAGCACGGCGCCGTCGTCCTCGGCGGCAAGGGCACGCGCTACCTGTCGGACGACCGCGTCGAGGGCGAGGATCCGCTCGCGTCGTTCTCGCCGACCGCGCACCTGCATCTCCGTCGCACGGACGGGTTCGAGCACGTCGCCGACATCATGGTCGGGAGCTTCTACGACCCCGAGCTCGACGAAGGCTGCGCATTCGAGGAGCTGATCTCCTTCCACGGCGGGCTCGGCGGGCTCCAGACCCGTCCGTTCATCCTCTATCCCGGCGATCTACCGGTGCCCGCCGAGCCGATCATCGGCGCCGCGGCCGTCCACGACCTGCTCAAGGCCTGGCGCACGATCCTGAACGATCAGGTACCAGCAATGAAGGCTCCATAAGCCACGTCAACCAGGAGGCACCATGCCCGAGAGATCACAGCCGCAGCGCGACGTTCTGCCGGTTCCCGACATCACTCCGGTCGGGCTCACGACGTTCGACGCGAAGGATCCCGGCGCCAAGTTCCCGCCGATCGAGCCGCTACGGCCGCCCGATGGCGCCCCCAACGTCCTCGTCGTCCTCATCGACGACGTCGGCTTCGGCGCCTCGAGCGCGTTCGGCGGCCCGATCCGCGACGCCGAACGCGGAGCGTCTCGCGGCGAACGGCCTCAAGTACAACCGCTTCCACACGACGGCGCTCTGCTCGCCGACGCGCCAGGCGCTGCTCACCGGCCGCAACCATCACACCGTGGGCATGGGCGGCATCACGGAGATCGCGACGTCGGCACCCGGCTACAACTCGATCCGCCCGAACACGTGCGCACCGCTCGCCGAGACGCTGAAGCTGAACGGCTACTCAACCGCGCAGTTCGGGAAATACCACGAGGTGCCGGTGTGGGAGACGAGCCCGATGGGGCCGTACGACGCTGGCCGACCGGGCAGGGCTTCGAATACTTCTACGGCTTCATCGGCGGCGAGACGAACCAGTACTCCCCGGCGATCTACGAGGGCACGATCCCGGTCGAGCCTGAGCAGACGCCCGAGGAGGGCTACCACTTCACGGCCGACATGACGGACAACGCGATCGCCTGGGTCCGCCAGCAGAAGGCGCTCATGCCGGACAAGCCCTTCTTCGTGTACTTCGCGCCGGGCGCGACCCACGCCCCTCACCACGTAACGCCGGAATGGGCGGACAAGTACAAGGGCGCCTTCGACGACGGCTGGGACGCCCTCCGCGAGCGAACATTCGCGAAGCAGAAGGAGCTCGGGCGTCGATCCCCGCCGACGCGGAGCTGACGGAGCGGCACGAGGAGATCCCCGCCTGGGACGACATGCCGGAGGAGCTCAAGCCGGTCCTGCGCCGCCAGATGGAGATCTACGCAGGCTTCCTCGAGTTCACCGACCACCACGTCGGCCGGCTGCTCGACGCGCTCGAAGACCTCGGCGCGCTCGAGAACACGCTCGTCTACTACATCATCGGCGACAACGGCGCCTCCGCCGAAGGCACGCTCAACGGCACCTACAACGAGATGATCAATTTCAACGGCGCCGCGGCGCTCGAGACACCCGAGTTCATGATCGAGCGCCTCGACAACTTCGGCGGCCCCGACGCGTACAACCACTACGCGGTCGGCTGGGCGCACGCGATGTGCGCGCCCTACCAGTGGACGAAGCAGGTCGCCTCGCACTGGGGCGGCACGCGCAACGGCACGATCGTCCATTGGCCGCAGGGGATCGAGGCCCGCGGCGAGGTCCGGTCCCAGTTCGCGCACGTGATCGATGTCGCGCCGACCGTTCTCGAGGCAGCCGGGCTGCCCATCCGACCCTCGTGAACGGCGTCCAGCAGAAGCCGCTGGAAGGAGTGAGCATGGCGTACTCCTTCGACGACGCCGAGGCGAACGAGCGCCGCACGACCCAGTACTTCGAGATGTTCTGCAACCGCGGCATCTACCACGAGGGTTGGACGGCCGTGACGCGACACAGAACCCCCTGGCTCCTGTCGGCGAGGAGCACCGGCCTTCGAGGACGACGTGTGGGAGCTGTACGACACCCGAGCGATTGGACGCAGGCGCACGATCTCGCGCAGGAGCAGCCCGAGAAGCTGGCCGAGCTGCAGCGGCTCTTCCTCATCGAGGCGACGAAATACAACGTCCTGCCGCTCGACGACCGGCGCATGGAGCGTTCAACCCCGACCTCGCGGGCCGGCCGACGCTGATCCAGGGCGATCCCAGCTCCTGTACGGCGGCATGGGACGGCTCTCGGAGAACTCGGTGGTCAGCATCAAGAACAAGTCCCACGCCGTCACGGCCGAGATCGAGGTCCCGGAGGGCGGCGCCGAGGGCGTGATCATCGCCCAGGGCGGCAGCATCGGCGGCTGGAGCCTCTATGTCAAGGACGGCAAGCCGCGGTACTGCTACAACCTGCTCGGTGTCCAGCGCTTCTACGTGGGGGCGACGAGCCGGTGCCGGCCGGGACGCATCAGGTGCGAATGGAGTTCGACTACGACGGCGCCGGGCCTCGGCAAGGGCGGCACCGTCACGCTCCACCTCGACGGCGTCAAGATCGGAGAGGGAACGGTGGACGGCACCGCGCCGATGATCTTCTCGGCGGACGACACCTGCGACGTCGGCCAGGAGAACGGCGCGCTCGTCGCGGACGACTACCCGGTGCCGAACACGTTCACCGGCGAAGTGAATTGGGTCGAGATCGACGTGGGCGCGGCCGCCGAGGACGCCGATCACGTGATCGACCCGGACGAGCTGCTCCGGGTCGCGATGGCGAGGCAATAGCGGGAGAACGAAAGGAGCGATCGCGGATGCCCGCACCTGGTTCGCCGCCGGCGGAGGGAATGGCCTGGATCCCGGGCGGCTCCTTCCGCATGGGGTCGGAGGACTTTTACCCCGAGGAAGGCCCCGTTCGCAGCGTGGACGTCCAGGGATTCTGGATCGACACGTACGCGGTGACGGTTGCCCAGTACCGGCGCTTCGTGCACGAGACCGGCTACGTGACGCTCGCGGAACGGCCCCTCAATGCGTCGGATTACCCGGGCGCCGACCCCGAGCTGCTCGTGCCCGGGTCGGTCGTCTTTCGCAAGGCGTCAGGGCCGGTGCCGCTCGACGACGTGCGCAACTGGTGGGAGTACATGCCGGGTGCGTCGTGGAAGCGACCGGGCGGGCCGGAAACGACGATCGAGGAGCGCGACGATCATCCCGTCGTGCAGGTCGCCTTCGAGGACGTGGCGGCCTATGCGGAGTGGGCGGGCAAGGAGCTGCCGACCGAGCCCGAATGGGAGTACGCGGCGCGCGGCGGCCTCGAGGGCGCGCCGTTCGTGTGGGGCGAGGAGGAGTTCCCGGGCGGAGAGCCGGCGGCGAACACCTGGCAGGGTCGCTTCCCCTGGGAGAACCTGAACCTCGACGGCTACGACGGCACCGCGCCGGTGGGGAGCTACCCGCCGAACGGCTACGGCTTGTACGACATGGCCGGAAACGTCTGGGAGTGGACGACCGACTTCTTCGCAGCGAAGGGCAACGGCGCGGTACGTCCCCCTGCTGCGCGCCGCCGGCCATGCCGGGCGAGCGCTTCCCGCGCCGGGTGATCAAGGGCGGCTCGCACCTGTGCGCGCCGAACTACTGCCTTCGCTACCGCCCGGCCGCCCGCCAGAGCGAGACCGTGGACACCTCCACAGGGCACATCGGGTTCCGCTGCATCGTGCGGCCCGCCTAGCCGCGCTCTGCTGGGCGCTCAGCCCGGGTGGGCGACGACGATCGCGATCGTCGCGAGGCCGAGCAGCACACCGAGCGCTGCGAACACGAGGCCGACCTTCGTCTCGAACGGGGCGTAGTCGCCGCGTGCCAGCGCCTCCTCCACGCGCTTCTGCCGGACGTACGCGTACGCGATGAAGAGCACGCCGACGAGGGCAAAGCCGACGCCGATCACCTCGTACGGCCAAGCGGCGCCACCCGAGAGCTCGGGCACGAGCTTCCCGGCGCCGAGCGCGACCGCGAACGTCGTCAACCCGGTGCGCCACCAGGCGAGGTAGGTCCGCTCACCCGCGAGGCGGGTCCGCCGAGTCGCGTCGTGAAGGTCCTCCACAGCCGCCGTTTCGGCAGGTCGCGGCACAAACCCTCCTAAGCAGCTGGCGCGCACGGTGGCGCGCAGTCGGCCCCAGGCATGAAAAGAGCCTGCAATCCGGCGCGTTGCGTCACGGCTTCCTAAACCGCGTGCGCAAGTTCGATTCTTGCCGGGGGCACTCTCGTCCGAGGGTGCGACTCTGTTTGATTCACGCCGGCGGAACTGCCGGCTTGCCGCGTACCGACTGCGGGACTCGGTCGTACAGCCTTCGGGCGGTCTCCGAGCGCTTGATGCGACGGCGGGCGCGAATTCCGACGACCAGCAACCCGGCGGCGACCTTGCCGCGCAGCGTCGACGGCAGGCCGATTCCTTCGTGGATCGGCTCGAGGCGATCGGTGAACGTGCGCTTGTAAGGAGCGGCGGCGCCGAGGAATTCGACGCGCTCCGCCCCCTCCTCGGCGGAAGACTCGAGTGAGCAGAGGAGCGTTTCCGTGCCCGGCGAGTAACGAGCGAACGCGGGATCGAATCCCATGGCCACGCCGTACACGGTGCGCTCGAGCACCAGGTAGAGCGAGAACGCAATCGGCTGGCCGTCGAGTCGCAGCGTTACAAGACGAGGTACGTCGTCGACGGCCAGGCGAAGCAGGGCTGCGCGATGGAAAGCCATGCCGATCGAAGACCCGAACTCGGACGTCTCGCGCCGGCCGCGCCAGCGCAGCGCGTGGATCCGGAACGCCTCCTCGAGCGGCGCACGCAGCTCTTCGCGGGTTCGCGCGGTGGAGACCTCGACGTCGCCTAGCCGCTCGAGTTGCCGCCGCCGCCGCGAGCGGTTACTGCGGGCCTTGGACGAGAGGCTCGTCTGCTGGACTGCCTCCCACCCGTCGCGCAGATCGAGGACCGGTGCCTCGAGGCGCTCGAGCAGGTAGAGCGATCCGGTCGGCAGGGCGGTCGTGAGGCGGCTGCCGCCCGGCATGCCGAAGAGATCCGCGAAGTCGTCGCCCGAGGAGCTGATGCGGTCTGCGAGCCCGACGGCGGTAGCCGAATCCTCGTCCGGGGCGATCATCAGATCCGCGAGCGGCGCCCCCGTCCCGCCGATGAACTCCGTCACGCGGAGGCCGAACCTGCGACTACGGCAAAGGGGAAGCGCGCCGACAAGCCGGTCGCCGCGGATTGCGACATGGACGGCCAGGCTGCGGCCGCCTCCGTAGTGCCGCCACCACTCGAGGAGCCACCCGTGGAGAAGGAAGGGACTCGGCCGCGGCATCGAGCGCACGAGCTCGTCCCAGCGGCCCGGCGAGCTTCGCGAACTCTGCCTCGGTCGAGATGGTCTCGATCCGAGTCGCAGGGCTCGAATCAGGAGCAGCTTGGCGCAGGGCACTCATCGCCCCGGCCGCAGAAAGAGGGTTGCGAACGTCTTGGCGCAGATCGCGAGGTCGACCGTGAGGGTCCGGTGTCGCAGGTACCAAAGGTCATACGAGAGCTTCTCGGCGGCGCCCTCGCAGTCCGAGGCATAGTCGCGACGCAGTTGCGCCCAGCCCGTGATCCCGGGCTTGACGAGCAGGCGGTGCGTGAAGAACGGCACGGCATCCTCGAGCATCGGGATGAACTCGGGTCGCTCGGGCCTGGGTCCGACCACGGACATGTCGCCCTTGAGTACGTCCCAAAGCTGCGGCAGCTCGTCGGCGTGGGTCCGTCGAAGAAACCGCCCGAGGCGCGTCACGCGTGGGTCGCGCTCCTGCGCGAAGGCCGGCTGCCCGGACCCTCCGCGTCCACGCGCATCGTCCGGAACTTGTACATCGTGAAGTGGCGACCGCCTTCCCCGACCCGGGTCTGCCGATAGATGACCGGGCCCGACGTCAGCCGGAGGAGGCCGGCGATCACCAGGATCAGCGGGGCGGCCAGCACGAGAACGACCGATGCGGACACGACGTCGAACGTCCGCTTCGCGAAACGCGTGTACGGCCTCTGCCAGACGTGGATGACGCTCATGAACCACGTCGGCCTCAGATCCTCGAGCGGGATCCGGCCGAACGCGTGGTCGAAGAAGTGCGCGAGCCCGATGACCTTCACGCTGGAGCTCGGCGCGGCGAGGAGTTGATCGAGCGCCTTCGTGGAGTTCTCATCGTCGCTCAAGAGGATCAGATCGGGGTGCTGCTCGTCGATGATCCGGGGAAGCTCGGCAACCGAGCCGAGCCGCGCGGTGTCGTCCGGCTCGTCGTCGACCGCACCGACGACCGTGAACGTGGCGTGACCCTCGAACTCGACCGCAGCCGCAACCGCCTCGGCGCAGCTCGACGTGCCGACGACGAGCACGCGCCGCTTGCCGACCCCGCGCCGGGCGACGACCTCCCAGATCGTCGCCAGCACGAAGACGGAGGCGCCCAAGGCGAGGATCGTCGAGAGCTCCATGCCCATCCCGGGGATCCAGAGAGCCACCGCCGACACGCCCACGATCCCCATGGCCGTCCCAACGGCGCAGCGAACCGGCTCGCCGAGCGTCAGATGCACGGCCGAAAAGGCGCTGCTCAGCGAGATCAGCCAGACCGCCGAGAGAACGGACGCGGCACCCACGGCCACCGCAGGTGAAGGGAACCGAGGCCCGATCAGGGCGAAGCAGGGGACCCAAACGAGCACTGCTCGGCCGAGTGCGATCCGGCAGTTCGGGTCGGCGGCCCTGGTTGCAGCGGCAAGGTCTACGGCCCACCACCGGCGAGCGCGGATCACGCCGTTGTCTACCCGCGTGCCCACACAACTGAGGTTCCCCGCCCAGGACTCGGCGAGTCCGGAAGTGGAGATCTACCGAGTGAAGAGGTGAAACGCATCGCCGTCACCGGACCGGCCGGGGCCGGGAAGTCCCGGCTCGCGCGGGACCTCGGGGATGCGTACGGGATCGAGGTGCTCCATCTCGACACCATGTTCTGGAAGCCCGGCTGGGTGCTGACGCCACCGGCGGAGTGGGAGGCCGTGCAGCGACGCGAGCTCGAGCGCGACTCCTGGATCGTCGACGCGCAGTACGACGACATGATCCCCGGCTGGTTCGACGGAGCCGACGCGGTGGTCTTCATCGACGCATCGCCGCTGCGCTGCCTCTGGCGGGTCAGCCGCCGCAGGATCGACGGAAACGGCGGGCCCGACGTGCCGGCCGACTCGGAGCCGGCGCCGTTCCACCGTGCGCTGGCGAAGTTCATCCGGGGGCAGTGGCGCTACCGGCGGACGATTCGGCCGGAGCTACTCGCGGATCTCGCCCGCCGTCGGACCCGTCAGCGCATCGTCGTGCTTCGGACCGAGGAGGAAGGGCGGTCGTTGATGGCTCACCTCCCGCAACCGGGGGAATCTTCTTGACGTGAGCTCGACCGTGGCTCCGGGTGGACTGACGCTCGAGACGATCTCGAGCGCCGACGCCTTCGCTGCGTTAGAGCCGGAATGGGACAGCCTCGTCCGGGCGATGCCACGGCCGAGCCCCGTGCTGCTCCACGGCTGGCTGCGTGAATGGTGGCGCCACTACGGTGAGGACGGGGGCCTGGCGGTCCATGTCGCCTACCGGGACGGACGACTCGTCGGCGCGCTTCCTCTGTGCGTGCGTTCTCGGTACGGACTGCGGGTGCTCACCTTCCTCGGCGGAGAGCACTCGGCGCTCGCCGACATTCTCGTCGCACCCGGCGAGGGCGTCGCGACCGGAGCGGCGCTGGCAGGCCGCGTCGAGAGCTCGAAACACGACTTCGCCGATCTGTTCGGCCTGCCTGGCGGGAGCCGGTTGCTGGACGCGCTCGGCGTCTCGCAGCTTCGTCTCGTCGAACGGGCCGAAGCTCCCGTGCTCGACATCGACGGCGACTGGGACGACGTCTACCGCGCAAGGATCTCCGGGAAGAAGCGCAACCAGAATCGGCGCCGGAGGCGGAACCTCGCCGCGCACGGGAAGATCGAGGTCGGGGTCGCCAGGACGCACGACGAGCTCGCGGCAGCGATCGAGGACGCCTTCGCGCTGCACTCGCTCCGCTGGAACGGCCGTCCGGACGGCTCGAATTTCGTGACGCCGACCGGCATGCGCTTTCACCGTGCTGCGATCCAGGCGCTCGCCGACATCGACGTTGCAAGGATCGTCACCCTGAAGGTGGACGGGCGTCCGATCGCGTTCCACTACTTCTTCGCACTGGAGCGGCGGATGTACGTCCACCGCATCGGCTTCGATCCGGACCCGACGCTTGCACGTTTTTCGCCGGGCTGGCTGAACACGCTCGACACGATCGAGGTGGCGGCCCGCGAGGGTGTGAACCGGGTCGAGTTCCTCGGGGGCGCGGAGCGGTACAAGCTCGACCTCGCGGATCGCCTCGAGCCGCTCTACGAAGGCTTCGGGCTGACGGGCAGTCTGCGCGGCGCGGCCGTGGCGAGGACTCGAGTGGGAGCGATCAAGGCGCGGAAGCTGCTCAAACGCTCGGACACCATGCGCCACTTCTACTTCGACGGGCTCGCGCCGGCGCGCCGGCTGCTCGGGAGGCTCACGTGAGCGTCTACATCCTCAAGGCCGCGGCGACGCGAGCTCGCTCGACAGCCTGGTCGCTGCGCGTGGCCGAGCAGGAAGAGGAGAAGGGCCTCCGGATTCTCTTCTACCACCGGGTTTCCGACGACCGCGACGAGCTGGCCGTCAGCCCGCGCAAGTTCAGACAGCAGATGGACTACCTCGCAACCGAGGCTTACCGCGTCGTCGACGTGGTCCACGCCGCCGACCTGCTCGACCAAGGCCGGCCACCGCCACGAACGGTCGGGCTCAGCTTCGACGACGGGTTCCTCGACGTCGCCGAGGAGGCGCTGCCCATCCTCGCCGAGCGAGGGTTCCATGCGACGGTCTTCGTCGCACCCGCCGTCGTCGACGGATGGGCGAGATTCGACTGGTACCGGTCTCAGCCGCCGGTCCTCGGCTGGGACGAGATCGTCGAGCTCGACCGCGAGGGGACGCTGCAGTTCGAGGCGCATTCGCTCACGCACCCGAACCTGGTCGCATCGCGCGACGCTGCGGCGTGGGAGGAGATCATGGGCTCCAAGAGTTCGCTCGAGGCTCACCTCGGCCGTCCCGTACTCGCGTTTTCGTACCCGTCCGGGCTCTTCGGGCTCCGCGAACGCGGGCTCGTCGCCACAGCCGGGTTCCGCGTCGCGGTCTCGTGCGAGCCCGGCGTCAATACAAGCGACACCGACCGCCTTGCCCTTCGCCGCCGGCAGGTGGACCGGCGCGACAACCTGCTCGACTTCCGGGCCAAGATCGGCGGCGGCCACGATTCTCCGTTGCCGCTCCGTGGGGCGTATCGACGACGGCGCTACGGCGTGGGCGCCGGCAGCCTCCGTCTTGCGAGCTCGCGGGAGTAGAGCGCGACGTGCGCGCGCCGAAAGGGGTCGAGATCGAAGGCCCGCTCCGCGCGCGCATGCCCGGCGGCTCCGAGTCGTCTCCGAAGCGAAGGGTCAACCGTGAGGCGGTAGAGCGCCGCCGCGAGCTCGTTCGAGTCTCCGGGCTCGACGAGCAGCCCGGTTTCGCCGTCGGAGACTTCCTCGGGCACGCCGCCCACGCGGGATGCGACCACCGGAAGACCCGCCGCCATCGCCTCCAGAACGGAGACGGGAAGGCCCTCCGATGCGCTCGGGAGGACGAACACGTCCGCGGCTGCGAGCAGCTGAGGAACATCGCGGCGCTCGCCCATGAGGCGGACTCGGCTCGACAGGTCCAGGGCCTGGATCTCCTCCTCCAGGCCGGAGCGGTCAGGTCCTTCGCCGACGATCATGGCCTCGAACGAGCCGGGCGGAAGATCGTCGAGCGCCCGAATCAGCGTCAGGAAGTCCTTCGGCGCCTGCAGCCGGCCGACCGCGAGGATCAGCGGCCGTTCCCGCTCGGCGGGTCTCGCGCGCGGTGCGCCCGCGACGTCCACCGCGTTCGGGATCACGATCGTGCGCTCCCGCACGCAGGTGCGCGCCGCAACCCCGGCTCTGCGCTCGTGTTCCGAAACGCAGATCATCACGGTCGTCAGCGGCTCGACCAGCCGGTCGACCCAGCGATAGAGGCGGGCCTGGACGCCGGAGTGCGCAGAGAAGGCCCAGCCGTGCACGGTGAAGATCCGGACCGGGACACGGGCGAGGACGGCGGCGAGGCGACCGAGCACCCCGGCCTTCGAGCTGCTGGCATGAAGGATGTCCGGTCGCTCACGTCGCAGCAGGCGCGCCAGCTCGATGAGGCCGGCGAGGTCACGCCAGGGACTGATCGGGCGGCGGACGTTCCGCAGCGGAAGGAAGCGAACACCGGCGGCTTCGGCGGCCTCGCGGAGCGGCCCGGATCCGTGCGCCGCGACCGCCACGTCGAAGTGAGGGACGAGCGCGGGGAGCAGCGAAGCGACGTAGGTCTGAGCCCCGCCGACCTCGGCCAGCGTGATGACCAGCAGCACTCGGGGTCGCCGCTGGCGGAGACGTGAGGCCGGTCCGTGGACGGCGCCCACATCCTCCGCGCTCCCGGCCGCATCGAGCCCGCGCCCGCTCGTAGCGTGGGCGGCCGGAGGGGCGGCCCTCCTCAGCCTGTTCCTGATGATGGGGCTCGTGCTCGGCCGCTCCCCGCTGCCGGTGCCGATCGTCCTGGGATTCGGGGTGGGGTTGCTCGGGACGCTCGCCCTCGCGCTCGGCCGGTACGACGCCGCGGTCGCCTCGGGCGTGCTGCTCCTGGCCGTCGTCCGGATCGAGCCCGCGCCCTCCGATCTCGTCTTCGGCGTCGTGATCGCCGTCGCCTTCGTCACCGGACGGCTGCACCTCGAGCGCGTGCCGCTCAGCGTCACGCTGCTCGTGAGCGGATTCCTCGCCCTGAACCTGCTTGCCTCGACGGCGGCGATCGACGGCGCCCGCGCGGTCACGTACTTCGCGATCACGCTTTACCTCGGGATCTTCGCGCTCTGGCTCGCCGCCTACGTCTGCACGACTCGACGAGCGCGCCTCGTCCTTGTCGCCTACCTCGCCGCGGCCACACTCTCGGCCGCCGTCGCCTGCCTGGCGCTGTTCGCACCGTTCCCCGGCGCCGAGGCCTTCGTCCGCGGCCCGCGCGCGCAGGGCCTCTTCAAGGACCCGAACGTCTTCGGGCCGTTCCTCGTGCCCGCCGCGCTGATCCTGATGGAGGAAATCGTCACGCCGCGCCTGCTGCGGCTTCGCCTCGCGCTGAAGCTCGTTGTCCTCTCGGTGTTGTCCCTGGGAGTCGTCTTTTCGTTCTCCCGTGCCGCGTGGCTCAACCTGGTCGTCGGCGCCTTCGTCCTCTTCGTCGTTCTCGCCCTTCGGCGAGGCGGGGCTCGCCGGGCGATGACCCTGCTGGCCGTAGCCCTCTTCGCGGGCGTCGCGCTGTTCGGGGTCGTCGCCGCGACGTCGTCGCTCGAATTCCTCTCGGAGCGCGCTGCGCTCCAGGACTACGACACGCAGCGGTTCGGCGCCCAGGCCTCGGGCTTCGAGGTCGCCGTCGAGCACCCGCTCGGGATCGGCCCCGGCCAGTTCGAGCGGATCTCCGAGCTCTCTGCCCACAGCACCTACGCGCGATCGCTGGCCGAGGAGGGGCTGATGGGAGCGGCCGTGATTCTCGGCCTCGTCCTCTTGACGCTCGGCTTCGCCGCCCGAAACGTCGCTCTCGGCGTCGACACCTACGGGATCGGCTCCGCGGGACTTCTCGCCGCGTGGTGCGGCCTCCTCGCCAACAGCTTCTTCGTCGACACCTTGCACTGGCGTCACCTTTGGCTCGTCGCAGCCCTGATCTGGGCCGGGACCGCGCTCCGCGCCGGCTACCCGGGGAGGTAGGTGTGCGTCGAGGCCCTCGAACCCACGATCACGACTCCGAGGGGTTCCACCTCCAGGCTCTGGAGCAATTCCCGGAGATCGAGCGCCGTCTCGGGCGTCTGGCGGTCTGGGCGGCAGACGATGAGCACGCCGTCGACGCGCTGCGCCAGCACCTGGCTGTCGACCAGCCCGAGAAGCGGCGGCCCGTCGAACAGGACGTAGTCGTACTCCAACTCCTTGATCTCCTCGAAGAAGCCGTCGACAGCGTCGCCCGCGAGCAGCTGCGCCGGATCCTCGGGCGCGCGTCCGCTGGCGAGCACATGCAAGGGTCCGGCGCCCGACCGCGCCGCGCTCAGCTGGAAGATGTCGCTGCTTCCGCCGTTCTGCGCTCCGACGAGCACTTCCGACAGACCCGGTGTCTGTTCGACGTCGAAGAGCTCGTGCAGCTTGGGCCAGCGCATGTCCGCGGAGACGAGCCACGTCCGGTGCATCGCCTGCGAGAGCACGAGGCCAAGAGCCGCGGTGACCTCGGTCTTCCCTTCGCCGGGGAGCGCGCTCGTGACGAGCACGGTCCGCTGGGACGTCGCCGGAAGGCGCCGCCGCAGGGAGGCCTGAAGCGTCTGATAGGCCTCGTACTCGGCGGAGCTGAGCGTCTGGGGCCGGTGCCCGAGCGGGCGGCGGACGTAGGGAACCTCGGCGAGCACGGGGAGCTCGAGAAGACGGCTCATCTCCCTGGCGCCGCTCACCCGCGGCTTCAGCTGCGCGCGCGCCAGCACGACGAGCGCCGCGATGAAGAGCGCGGCAAACAGAGCGAAGACGGCATTCCTGACGGGACGAGGCGAGAAGGCTGCGGACGGCGGCTCTGCGGCCTCGGCGAGCGTGAGCTCCGCGCCCGACCCCGCGGCGCTCACGTTGAGATCCGTGAGCCGCTCCCGGATCGCGGCGCGCTCCGTTTCGGCCTGAAGCCCCTTCCTCCCTTCGAGCTGCGCAAGCGCCTCCCGAAGCGTCGCGCGCGCTCGGTTCAGCCGCCCCTGCTGAGCCGCGTGCTGTTCCGCGAGGAACGTGGTGGCCACGGCGTTCGCGATCTGGGCCGCCCCGTTCGCGGTGTCGTCCGTAGCGACGATGTCGATGATGTCGGCCCTCGGGTCGACCGACGAGGCGACCTTGTCTTCGAGCGTGGCGGCGGTTTCGCCCGGGAGGCTCTCCGCCGCGCGGTTTCGCGTATCGCGAGTGGTCAGCAGCGCGTCGATCGTCGCGAGGCGACTCTGGACGGTGTCGCCGTCTCGGGCCTGGAGGGGATCGGAGGAACTTTCGAGGACGATCTTCGCGGTCGCCTGGTACGTCTTCGGGAGCAGGAGCGAGACGAACAACACGACGCCCACAAGCGGCAACACGATCAGTGCGATCAGCAGCTTGCTGCGACGAAGGGCATCCAGATACCGGCCCGTCTCGACCGGTTGGTCAGGCGGGAGGGCCGGCGTCGCGTACCCGGCCAGGCCGTCGGCGCGATCGACCATTTCCTTGTAGCTACCGTCGCCCGACCCAGTCGAACCCTGCTCGCAGGTCTCTCCGCGCTGCTCGCCATGGGCGCCGGCTGTTCCTCGTCGTCGACACAGCCGATCGCGACCGACGCACCGTCGAGGCCGCCGACCGTCGCGTACGTCGGCCCCACCAGCCTGACCGAGCCGACGATCCTCGCTGCGAAGGCACGTGCGCACTCGAGCCGCGTCGTCGCCGTCACGTTCACGCTCGACGGCCGTCCGCTCGGCTCCGACACGACGAAGCCCTACGAGCTCGACGTCGATCCGGCCTTTCTTCCATCCGGACGTCACCGGCTCCGCGTCGTCGCGGTCGACAGCCTCGGCCGCCGCGCGTCATCCAGGCCGACGACCTTGACGGTCGCGCCCTCGCAGTCGGAGGTGGTGAAGGTGGCGCCCGGCGAGAGCTTCATGTCGCATCAGAGACGCGCTGCGCCGAGGACATGTCACCGTGCAGCTCGCACCGGGGCGCTACGAGGTGCGCGAGCTCGAGCTCGGAAGCGGCACACGCCTGGTCGGCTCCGGAAACGGAACGGTGATCGCCCCGCCGCCCGGTGCCTACTGGGCGCTGCTCATCGCCAAGGGCAGCCAGATCCGGATCTCGGATCTCGCGATCGACGGCGGCGGAGGGCCTGCCGCGCGCTCTGCCAAGGACGGTGGAATAGCCGTCGCCGTTTTCGACGGATCGAGCGACGTACGCCTCCAGCGCCTGCACATCCACCGGGTGCGGACTCACGCGGTGGATGCGTGGGGAGCGCACTCCGGCGTCTCGGTCCAGGACTCGGTGATCGACGGCGACGGAACTGCGCACGCGGGTGTGTACACGCTCGGCTCGAACCGTTCACGCGACACGAGCGTGATCCGCACCCGGATTCGCGGCTTTCGCTCGTACGGCATCCTCCTCGGCCAGAAGGAGTTCGGGCAGCCCAGGGCGGCGTTGCACGGGGTCGCGCTCGACAACGAGATCAGCGACATCCGCGATCCCGAGCGGGACGGCTGTGTCACGGACGCGCGGAACACGAGCGGCTGCGGGACGAACGAGGGCGGCATCTGGACCGGCGGCGTCGAAGCGGCGATCATCGGCAACACGATCCGGCGCGCACGCTGGGACGGGATCGAGACGGTCGGGTCGTCTACGCGGACGGCGATCGTCGGCAACGTGATCCGCGAAACCCGCACCGGGATCTACCTCGAGCACTCGACGAACCGCTCGCTGATCAGGAAGAACCTGATCGTCGACGCGAAGACGGGGATCAACGTCGAGTGGCTCCACGACGGCGTCGGGTCGAGCCACAACTCGTTCATGTTCAACCGAGTCGTTCGGGCCGAATCGGGCCTTTTCGTGGATGTCGGCAGCGACGGCAACCGG
The DNA here is from genome assembly GCA_963705875.1 of uncultured Actinomycetes bacterium. Taxonomy (GTDB): domain Bacteria; phylum Actinomycetota; class Thermoleophilia; order Gaiellales; family Gaiellaceae; genus CAVRUF01. Next base: position 2,085,079 of record OY970117.1, read on the forward strand.
ATCGTCGGCAACGTCTTCGTGGCGGTCGCGCGACCGGCGATCACGCTCCAGGGGTCGTCCAAGAACGTCGTCCAGGACAACCTCGGGTGCCGCGGGACGGCCAACCCTCTCGTGGGGCTCAGGAGCGCCAGGTGGGATGACGGGTCCGTCGCGTACTCGATGGGCAACCGGCTCTTCGCGAACCGGAGCGTGGCGACCTGCTGAGCTCGGATTCCGTCGCGAGGGACTCTGCGGTCCTGCTCTGGGCCAAGCTCGCCGGCAACGCCGGCTTCTTCGTCGCCGTCTTGATGCTGGCCCGCGGCCTCGGCCCATCGGGCCGCGGAACGATCGCCTTCATCACCGTCACCGCGCTGGTTCTTGCCCGCGTCGCCGCCCTTGGCGTCGGAGAGGCGACGACCGTCTACGCGGCCAGAAGATCCGAACGACGCGGAGCCCTCCTCTCGAACGTCGTGCTGTTCATGCTCGTCAGCTCGCTGCTCGCCGCGGGGCTCGCGTGTGCGGCGCTCCAGCTCCTCGGCGACGACCGCCCCGTCGGCATCGGTCAATCCGAGCTCGTGATCCTCGTTGCGGGCACGCTCATGTCAGCGCTCGTGGAGGGGGGCGCAGCGTTCCTGCTGGGCTGCGGCCGGGTCCGGCGGCTGGCGCTCATCACGGCGACGGCATCGTGGGTGTATCCGCTCCTGCTCGCCGCCATCTGGCTGAGCACCGGGCTGACGGTGACCAGCGCGGCGCTCGCCTGGGTGGCGACCGAGGGCCTGCGAGCACTCCGCCTGCTGCGGCACTCGGCGTTCGGCGTCGGCCTCGTCCCCCCGAACCTGAGCCTCCTGGTAACCGAGATTCGGTTCGGGATTCGCGCGTGGATCGGGAGCCTCGCGCGCTTCCTCAACTTTCGGATCGACCAGATCCTGATGGGCTTGCTGGCGTCCGAGGCCGCGCTCGGTATCTACGCCGTCGCGGTCAACGCATCTGAGGTACTCCTCTACCTCCCCGCGGCGACTGCGACTGCGCTGCTGCCCGCCGCGGCACGAGCCGAACCCGGCCAGCGAGGCCGCCAGACGTTGCGGGCGTTCCGCTCGGCTGCTCTCGTCACGACAGGCGCCGTCGTCGTCGCCGCGATCCTGGGCCCACTGCTCCTCCCCGTCGTCTTCGGGCCGGCGTTCGAGGCTTCGGTCGAGCCCTTCCTCTGGCTGCTGCCCGGGGCGCTCGGCTTCGCCGCGACCGCGGTGTTCTCGAACGCGCTAATCGCGTCGACGTCGCCGGGGCTGTCTTCAGTCGGGCCCGTCGTGTCGCTGGTCGTGGGCGTTGCGCTGGACATCGTGCTGATCCCACGGTTCGGCGCCACCGGCGCCGCGGCCGCTGCGAGCACGGCGTTCGTGGCCGGCGGAGCCGTCGCCCTCGCCGTCTATGCCCGCCGGAGCCCCTTCGCCTGGAAGGCGCTTCTGCTGCCGTGCCGCGAAGACCTCGACCTGCTGAGGGCGCTCGCTCGGCCCCTTCGCGCCCGGCCCTAGCCACCGAGTTTCTAGGTGGCCGCGACGATCAAGACGATGATCGCGACGATCCCGGCCAGCCCGACGATCACGAAGTTCGCCGCCAGGGCCGCATTCGTAAGCCGCGTCGGGTTGCGCGTCGAACGTCGGCGCGCTCCGGGCTCCGTGGTCAGCCCCTCGGCCCCGGGCGCCTGGTTGATCGAAGTCCCGGTGCCCGGCCGGGAAGCGTCCGTTCCGCCGCGCCAGACGATGGCGGCGGCAAGGACGTCGGTGATGAACTGGTTCAGGCTCACGCCTTCCCGCTCCGAGACACGCGTCAGGTCCGCATGGAGCGTTCGGGGCATCCGCAGGAGCAGGCGCCCGCTGTGACTCGTTGCCGACCTGGGCTCCGGAATATCGCGCTCCTCCTCGAGCGCGACCGAGATCCACTTCGCCATCGCAGACTCGATAGCCGCGAGAGCATCGTCCGCCGTCTTGCCGCGGGTCGTGCAGCCGGGAAGCTCCTCGACGGACGCCGTCCAGGGCTTGCCCTTGTCCTCGGCATCCCGGACCACCAACAGGTGGTACGGCAGAGCGGTGTAGTCCTCGACTGTCCCGCCGGCGCGTTTCTCGACGCCGCTCAATTGACCGGCCTCTGCAGGGGGTTGGGTACGAGGCTCACTTCTCATTGCTTCACAATAGTGCCAAACCGCACACAGTGGTGTGTCATGGCTCGAGCTGCCCGATCGCCGCGCGCAGCTTGCCGAGCGCCCGCCGAGTCAGCCGGGACACATGAATCTGCGAGATACCGACGCGCGGCGCGATCTGTGCCTGGCTGAGCCCTTCGAAGTAGGCCAGGCGCAACAGGAGCCGCTCCTGAGGGTCGAGCACGTGAAAGCCGCCGGCGAGAGCAATGCGGTCCTCACCCAACTCGTAACCGTGCTCGAGCTCGCCGGTGCGGTCGAATTCGCCGTTCTGCCCGTCCACCAGCTCGGCGACGCGGGCTCTCAGCGTCGGGTCGAGCTCCTGGAGCCGGCGCGGAATCCGGATCGGCCAAGCTCGATCCCGCAGGTGACGCTTGATCTCCCCGTCGATCGTCGGGATCGCATAGCTCGCGAGCTCGACTCCGCGCTCGAGCTCGAACCGGTCGATCGCCTTGATCAGGCCGATCGAGCCCACTTGCACGAGATCCTCGAACTGCTCCCCGTGTCCGGCGTACCGCCGCGCCAGGCGCCTCACCAGCGGGAGGTACTGCTGAATCAGGCAGGCGCGGGCTCCCAGGTCGCCGTCCCGATGGTATTCGCGGAGGAGCCTGCAAACGTCCGCGTGCTCGTGCGACGCCGAAGCGCCTTGCGTTCTTGCTCGCCGAGCAGCAGCAAGAGAGCGTCCGGCGTGCGGCGCGCCGGACGCTCTGTTTGCTGTCCCCGCTGCGGCAGTTACGGACATGAAATCCACCCGGCGACGACTCGAACGGCCTGGTGTTCCCAATCGCCAAAATGTCCTCACCAGTCCGCTATTACGTCGGCGCTTTTAGCCACAATACCGAGCCGCTGTTGTACGTCAATTTTCGCTCGGTTAGTTTTACGGTTTGTTGAAAAATGCCCGATTTGCAGGGTGATATCAAACTTCTCGGCGAGTAGTATCGCGTGAGACATTGCCCGTAATATCACGTCGCCCAGCGTCGGTAGTATCGGCATCGGTCTTTTCGGATAACACCCTGGCTCAACTGCGGAACCGTGCGGGGAATGAGGAGCTGGATCCTGGTGGACGAAGCAGAGGCGCGCAGTATCAAACCCCGCACGCCGGCACGACCAGCCGATTTTCACGATCCAGGTCGGCCGCGATCGCAGCTTCATTGACACGGTCAGCCGGATCGGCTACTACAGGCGGTAGCAGCAACGAGGGGGAACGGCGCCTTGACGCGCACCAGTCGATCATTGCGACGGCAGGTATCGGTTCTTCTTCTCCTGTGTTGCTTTGCAGCCGTCTACAGCGCTCCCGCGCTGGCCCAGGCGGATCCGGCACCGGAACCTGGGCCGACTGGCTCGCAGCCGCCGACGCCCGATCCGGTGCCCGGTGGCTCGCCCCCGCCTCCTCCTCCGCCCGTCGTCGATTCGTCGCCCGCTCCGGCGGTCGTGCAGCCGCCGGCGTCAGCACCTCCACCCAGCGTGCGATCGGAGCAGAAACAGGTGCAAAAGCGCGAGACGGCCAAAGCGAAGCCCCTCCCCAAGCGAACGACGAAGCAGACGGCGAAGGAGACTGTCCGAACCCCCGCGCCGAGGAAGGCGGACTCGCGGAACACGATGCTCTTGATCGGCGGGCTCGCGCTTCTCGTCCTCGTCGTCTGCGACAACGTCTTCCTGACGCTGTCGACACGGACGGTCCGAGGCGCCCGCTAGTCGGGTACGACGAACCTGCTGCGTCCGAGCAGGCGCCCGTAGTCACCAGCGGTGAGCCGCCCGAATCCAGGCCAGACGTACCAGTGGTACACACCTGGCCGCAATCGATAGCGGTGCCCCTTGTACACCCACGTTCGCCGCAACTGGAAGCGAGAGCGTGTGGGCCAGACGCTCAAGATCTTGCCGTTTCGGATCACCTGAACGTTGTAGTACGACGCGCGCTTGACGGCGATCCATCGGAGCGTGAGCGGTCCGGTCGGAGCGATCTGCTGCCCGGGTCTCGGCCTCAGCAGGGCACCGGTCGCGATGATGTCGACGGCCCGTTCGCTCTTGTTCCTCGCGTCGTCAAGACCGGTGACGAGGTAGTGGTACTTGCGGCCGACCGCCAGCCGCTTGTCGCGGAACCTGGACGCGAGACCACGGAACACAAGGGTCTCCGCGGCCCCGTTGCGGCCCGGCGTTCTCACCACCTCGACGGTTCGTACGTCGCCCGACTTCTTCCACACGAGTTCCGCGGTGCGGTTTCCCGCCCTGGTCTTCAAGCCGGTGAGCGTGGGGGCGGTCGCGTCGTACTTGAATGAGAGCGAGGTTGCCGCCGAATTGCCCGCGTTGTCCTGGCATGAGCCGGTGACCACCGCGCCCGCCTTGTCGGGGCCCGAGTACTGAGCCGACGAGCAACTCGCCATCCCGGAAGTACCGTCGGTTCCCGACGAGGAAACGGTGAGAGGCTGGGTGTACCAGCCGTTCGAATCGGGCACGCGGTCCGCCGTCGCGGCGGCCGAGGGCGGGGTCTTGTCCAGCTTGATCGTGACGCTCTTGATCGTCTGATCCCCGCCGTTTGCTGCCGTGCACGTGATCGTCGTGCCAGGCGTGTCGGCGGTCAACGTCACCGTGTCGCAGCCGATCGACGAGGTCTCGCCGTCGACCTGCCAGTCGACGGTGACGTTGCTCGAATACCAACCGTTCAGCCCGACCGCACCTGTGATCGTGACCGTGATCTCAGGTGGCGCAACTGCCGCACGCGGATCGAAGGCCAGGAGTCCGACTACGGGCCACAAGACCACGAGCCGGCGAAACAGTCTCCGCCTCGGTCGCACGGTCACACCCCCCTGCGACTTCAATTTCGCCTGCGAGGCTACTCGCTAGTAACAGACGTGTCAATCAAGAGAAATGTAAAGGCCTGACCAGGCCTTGCGCACGGCCTCACGCCGCCGCCCGTCCTAGATCCAGCCGGAGCGCCGGCCCTGCTTCAGCAGGGTCAGAAGGCCGATCACCGCAGCCGCGACGCTCAGGTACCAGCGCAATCTTGGCGTATTCCATGGTGCGCTTGTATCGGCTGGAGGCCAGAACCGCAAGAGGCCGGGCGGCGCGATCACGCCGCCCGGCCCCGTGGAGCTACGGAATCAGGCTGTCGCCCGGAACGTCGCGCTCGACCTGGCCGTCGTGGACTTCGCCGCGCCAGCCGCCCGATTCGACGCCACGCTCCTCGATGAGATCGCGGAAGCGCTTGAGGTCGCCCTTCACGCGAGACTCGTCGATCCCGACGAGAGCGCCGAGCTTCTCCTTCGTGCCGTCGGGCTCCCAGGCCATGCGGACGGAGATGCGCGTCGTGCCGGAGTCGATCGGCTCGAACATGACCGTCCCGCCGTTCTCCTTGCCGTCGACCGCGCGCCACGCGACCATCCGGTCGGGCATCTGCTCGATGATCTCGGCGCGCCACTCGCGACGCTCGCCGCCGACGTCGACGAGCCCAGAGCAGGTGGGTGTCGTCGACCTGCTTGACCGTCTCGACGCCGTCCATGAACGCCGGGAAGCTCTCGAACTGCGTCCACTGGTTGTACGCCGTGCTCACGGGCACAGCGACGTCAATGGTCTGTTCAATCGTGTTCATTCTGTTGCCTCCCTTTGAGTCGGAACAGAACGGCTACCCGGGGATTCGGTTCCAAAACGGGACTAGAGCGCGACCGGCGAGCCCTCCTCGGCCGAGCGGTACAGCGCCTCGATCGTGCGCGCCTGGCCGAGTGCGTCCTCGCGGCCGAGGAGCGGCTCCGCCTCGCCGCGAAGCGCGTCGCCGAGGTTCTCGAGCTCGAGGCGATACGAGTCCTGCGGCTCGAGCTCGATCCGCTCCACACCGCGCGACGTTCGGTGCTCGATCACCGGGTTGCGGCAGTGCCACGGGTCGTCGAGGAAGAGCGAGCCCTCGGCGCCGATCGCCTCGAGCTCGTCACGGTTCGTGAGGACGAGCCCGCAGTCGATCTCGGCGAGCACGTCGCCGGGGAAGCGCATCGTCGCCGTCATGAGCTCGTCCACGCCCGTCTGCGACACGACCTGCTCGGCGTACACCTGCTCGGGCTCTCCGGCGAGGAGCCGCGAGCCGGAGACGCAGTAGCAGCCGACGTCCATGAGGCCGCCGCCCTCGAGCTCGGCGTTCAGGCGGACGTTCGTCTGGTCGGCGAGCGGGAAGCTGAACGCCGCGCGGACGAGGCGCAGCTCGCCGATCGCGCCGCCGTCCACCAGCTCCTTCAGCTTCGCCGTCTGCGGGTTGTGCCGCCACATGAACGCCTCCATGAGGATCCGTCCGGTGCGGTCGGCGGCGTCGAAGGCCCGCTCGACCTCGCCCGGGTGGCGGCTGAGCGGCTTCTCGCAGAGGACGTGCTTGCCCGCCTCGAGCGCGCGGATCGACCAGTCGACGTGCATCGAGTTCGGGAGCGAGATGTAGACCGCCTCGACGTCCGGGTCGGCGAGCATGTCGTCGTAGCTCCCGTACGAGCGCTCGATACCGTGCTCGCGCGCGTAGGCCTCGGCGCGGCCGGCGTCACGGCTCGCGACCGCGAGCACGTCGACCTTGTCCGACTCGGCCGCGCCGGCGAGCAGCTTCTCGTTGATGTCGGCGGTGGAGAGAAATCCCCATCTGACGGCGTCGCTCATCCCCACGACTCCTCGGTGACGGGCCGGAAGGCCGTTTCCAGGATGCGGTGGTTCCGCGGGCGGGTCAGGACGAACACGACCACCTCGGCCACGTCCTCGGAGGTCATCATCCCGTCCAGCTCGGGCATGTCCGGCGTGCGGCCGCGGCCCATGGCGAAGTCGGTGGCGACACCGCCGGGGCAGACGTTCGAGCAGCGGACGCCCTGCTCGCGGAGCTCGTGGTCCATGGCGCGGGTGAAGCCGACCTGCGCGAACTTCGACGCGCAGTAGACGGCCTCGTACGGGAGCCCGCGACGGCCCGCCTCGGAGGCGAGCGTGACCATGTCCGCGGCGTCGCTCTTGACCAGGTACGGCAGCGCCGCGCGGGCGGCGTAGAGCGTGCCCTTCACGTTGACGTCGATCATCTCCTCCAGCTGGTCGGCCGGGAGATCGAGGAACGGGCCGTACGCGCCGACGCCCGCGTTCGCGACGAGGATGTCGATGCCGCCGTGCTTCTCGGCCGTCTCGGCCGCGAGCGCCTCGAGGTCGTCGGGCTTGCGCACGTCGCACTCGCGCGCGACCGCGCCGTCGATCCCGAGGTCGTCTCCGCTGCGCGACGCGAGCCCGAGCCGGACTCCCTGCGCGTCGAGCGCCTTCGCGACGGCCGCCCCGATGCCCCGGCTCGCGCCGGTGACGAGGGCGACCCTGCCTTCGAGCGATGTCATGTGTCCTCCAGAGGTCGTAGTGCGGGATAGAGCGCGCGGTATCTCGCGTACCCGCGCGCGTAGGCGTCGACCCACGCGGGGTCGGGATCGATCCGGTCGGTGACGCGCACGGTCGCGGCGACCGCCTCGTGGACGTCCGCGTACGTGCCCGCGGCGACGCCGCCGAGGAGCGCTGCGCCGTACGCCGCGCCTTCCTCGGCCGCCGTGCGTTCGAGCGGCAGGTCGAGCACCGAGGCGACGATCCGCAGCCAGAGATCGCTGCGCGCGCCGCCGCCGGATACCCGCGCCGTCTTCGGCTCGACGCCGAGCGTCCTCAGCAGCTCGAGCGAGTCCCGCAGCCCGTAGGCGACGCCTTCGAGCACCGCGCGGACGAGCGCGCCGCGGTCGTGACGCAGCGAAAGGCCGACGAAGGCTCCGCGCGCGTCGGGGTCGGCATGCGGCGTCCGCTCGCCGGCCAGGTACGGGAGGAAGACGAGGCCCTCGGCGCCGGGAGCCCAGCGCTCGGCGTCCGCGGTCAGCGTGTCGTAGGACTCGCCCGGCGCGACCGCGTCGCGGAGCCAGCGCAGCGAACCGGCGGCGGAGAGCATCACGCCCATCGCGTGCCAGCCGCCCGGCACCGCGTGGCAGAACGCGTGCACGCGTCCCTCGGGCTCCGTGGCGAAGCCGGGCAGCGCGGCGAAGACGACGCCCGAGGTGCCGAGCACGACCGAGAGCGGGCCGGGCCCGTCGACGCCGACGCCGAGCGCCCCCGCCGCCTGGTCGCCCGCGCCGGCCGCGACGGGAACGCCGCCGGAGTGGCCCGAGACGGCCGGCGACTCGAGCACGGGCGGCAGCCACTCGGCGGGGATCTCCAGCGCCTCGAGGACCTCGTCGCTCCAGCGCCGCTGCGCGACGTCGAGGAGGAGCGTCCCGGAGGCGTCGGCCGCGTCGATCGCGTGCTCCCCGGTCAAGCGCAGCCGCACGTAGTCCTTCGGGAGCAGCACGTGCGCGATCCGGTCGTACGTCTCGGGCTCGTGGCGGCGCAGCCAGAGGAGCTTCGGCGCCGTGAAGCCCGGAAGCGCGCGGTTGCCGGTCAGCTCGACCAGCCGGCGGAGACCGCCGACCCGCTCCTCGATCTCGGCGCACTCCTCGGCGGTGCGCTGGTCGTTCCAGAGGATCGCCGGCCGCAGCACGCGCTCGTCGCGAGTCGAGGACGACGAGGCCGTGCATCTGGCCCGAAAGGCCGATCCCCGCGACGTCGTCCACCCCGAGCGCGTCGAGCGCGGCCGCGGTCGCGCGCCACCAGTCCTCGGGATCCTGCTCGGCCCAGCCGGGCTGCGGCGTCGAGAGCGGGTACTCCTCCTCCGCGCGGGCGAGCACCTCTCCGTCCGGCGAGAGCGCCAGCGCCTTGACGCCGGTCGTCCCGACGTCCAGCCCGACGAGGGCGGTCATTTGGTCGCGAGGCCCGCGCTTGCGATCGCGTCGCGGGCGAGCTGCTCGTCCACCTCGCCCGGGAGACCGCTCACGCCGATCGCGCCGACGCGCCGCTCGCCGTCGAACGCCGCCACCCCGCCCTTGAAGAAGATGAAGAACGGATCGAAGCTCGCCAGCTCCGTGGGCTTGTCGCCGACCTTCGCGGCGAGCGCGCTCGTCGAGGTCTGGTCGCTCCGCGCGGCGGTGTACGCCTTGCGCTGCGCGTTCAGCCGCGTGTCCGGCGCCGCACCGTCCATCGTCGCCGCGGCGACCAGCTCGCCGTGGTCGTCCGCGACGAAGACCGACACCGGGCCTGTCGCGGCCCGGAGGACCGCATCGACCATCGCCTGAGCCTGCTCGAGCGTCACTCCTTCGCCCCCAGCGCCGCGTAGACCAGCTCGTACGCGCGCACGGCGTCCTTCTCGGCCTGGGCCTTGCGCAGCTCTCCGTCGTCGATCCGCTCGGCGACCGAGTCGATGAAGCGCCACTGGAGCACGCTGCGGCGCACCGCCTCGACCTGGTCTTCCGTGTACGGGTAGAGGTCGAAGCCGAGCCGCTCGCCGTTGTCGCCGTACCCGGCCCGGCGAAGCTCGACCGCGAGCTCCAGCGTCTCCATGAACGCGGTCGCGCCGACCATGTTGTCGTCGTCGAAGATGCCCCAGCCGGAGTTCGCGTGCTGGTGGCCGAGCAGCCCCTCGGCGGCGAGCATGGCCGCGTACTCGGCCAGGTTCTCCCCGTTCATGAGCAGGTGCTGCCAGTCCATGTTCACCTTCACGTTGTCGATCCCGCGGGCGCGCAGCGTGTGGATCACGTGCAGCGTCATCCCGATGTTCCGCATGAGGATCTTCATCGCGGGCTCCGAGTTCTTGTGCTCGAGGAAGAGGTGGACGCCGTGCTCGCGGCAGCGCTCGGCCGCCTCGGCGATCCCGTCGATGAGCCACGCCCAGCTCTCCGCGTAGGGCGTCTGGAACGGGTAGTTGTAGCCCTCGATCCCGGGCCAGATGATGAAGTGCGCGCCGAGGGAACCGGCGAAGTCGGCGGCCGCGTTGGTGCGGCGGCGCGCCTCCTCGCGGATGGCCGGATCCGGCGAGACGAGCCCGCCGCGGCCGAACATCGAGTCGAGGTGGAGCCCGGTCGCGATGCAGTAGATGCCGTGGCCGTCGAGCGCCTCGCGCACCTCGTCGAGGTTCGACTCGTCGAGCTCCTGCGGATAGTGGAACTCGTAGTCGTCGATCAGGTCGCCGAGACCGCCGACCGCGCGGCGCACCCGGTCCGCCGTGGACTCGCCGGCGTGCTCGGGCTGGTACCCGCCGGGCACGAAACGCGTCGCCATCGATCCGAACGCCCAGATTCCCAGGCTCGTCTTCATTCGCTCGCCCCCTTGTACTCGATCTCGACCCGGCGCCCGGTCTCGGACGACTCGACGATCGCATCGCAGATGACCGCGCACCGGTAGCCGTCCTCGAAGGTGGCCCCGTGCGGCGCGACGTCGTGCTCGCCGGCGATCGCCGAGAGCAGGTGGTGCATCTCGTGCGTGAACGTGTCGCCCCAGCCGACGATGTGGCCGGGCGGCCACCAGAAGTTCATGAACGGATGCTCCGGCTCGGTGACGAGGATCCGCCGGAACCACTTGCCGTCGGCGACCTGGAGCTCGTTCATCCGCTCGACGTCGAAGGAGAGCGCGCCGCGGGAGCCGTTCACCTCGAAGGTGTTGTGGTTGATCCGCCCGGTCGCCAGGCGGGAAGCCTCGAGCGTGCCGACCACGCCGTTTTCGAACTCGACCGTCGCCGCGAAGGTGTCGTCGACGCCGTGTCCCTCGATGAAGGTCTTCGTGACCGCGTTGATCGCGACCGGCTCGCCGACGAGGTAGCGGCCCAGGTCGACGATGTGCGCGCCGAGGTCGCCGATCGCGCCCGAGCCGGCCTGCTCGCGGTCGAAGCGCCAGCTCGGCGGCGCGTTCACGCCCCAGGACTGGAGGTAGCGCGCGCGGAAGTGGAAGAGGTCGCCGAGGTCGCCGGCTTCGAGGATCTCGCGCGCGAGGCGGACCGCGGGGACGAAGCGGTAGTTGAAGCCGCACATGTGGACGACGCCGGCCTCGTCGGCGGCGCGCCAGATCGCATGGGACTCGTCCGCCGTGCGGCCGAGCGGCTTCTCGCAGAGGACGTGCTTGCCGTTTCGCGCCGCTTCGATCGTCGGCTCGATGTGCAGGTCGTTCGGGCCCGCCGTTGTCGAAGAGGCCGATGCGGTCGTCCACCACCTGCTCGCGCCAGTCGGTCGTCGCCTCCGCCCAGCCGTACTCGAGCCGCGCCGCCTCCAGCTTCTCCGCGTTGCGACCCGAGAGCGAGACGAGCTCCGGGGCCAGCGGCGGATGGAGCGCGGCCGCCTCACGGAAGGCGCGCGAATGGGCCTTGCCCATGAAGGCGTAGCCGAGCATCCCGACGCCGATTCGCTCGCTCATGACGAGCCCTCAGACGCCGCCGCGGGCCGCGCGACGCCGCTTCGAGACCGCGTCGACGAGCACCGCGGCAAGCAGCACGAGGCCGGTGATCACGAACTTCGTCCCGGACGCCAGGCCGAGGAGATCCATCCCGTTCTGGATCGAGGCGATGACGAGCGCGCCGAGGAGGGCCGAGATCACCCGGCCGGTTCCGCCGAAGAGGCTCGTACCGCCGATGACCGCGGCCGCGATCACGAGGAGCAGGAGGTTGCCGCCGCCGGTGTTGGTCGCGACCGAGCGCAGCCGCGACGCGAGCAGGATCCCGCCGACGCCGGCCATGAGGCTCGAGATCATGAAGACCATGATCCGCACCCGGTCGACGTTGATCCCGGCGCGGCGCGCAGCCTCGGCCGAGCCGCCGACCGCGTACACGTGCCGCCCGAAGCGGGTCTTCGAGGCGATGAACGACCAGAAGACGAGGAGGACTCCGAGGATCAGCGCGACCTTCGGGACGCCGCGGTCCCGGTTCAGGTACCAGATCGCCGCGAACGCGACGGCGGCGAGCGCGACCGTCTGGATGATGACGAGCATCATCGGCTTGGCAGCCAGGTTGTTCGAGCGGCGGACGATCGCCTCGCGGAGCTGGAAGAACGCGTAGAGCGCGACACCGACGATCCCGAGCACCCAGCCCCAGAAGTCGCTCATGAAGTCGGTCGCGAGCCCGACCACCGTGTCGTCCTGGATCCGGATCGTCCCGGCGGTCGAGTACTGCGTCGTCAGGATCAGCACGACGCCGGACCAGATCAGGAACCCGGCCAAGCGTGACGACGAACGACGGGACCCCGAACTTCGTGATCACGAGCGCCTGGAGGAAGCCGATCAGCGTCGTGCAGAGGAGCGCGAACGCGATCGCCGCCCACCACGGCCAGCCCGGGTCGTCGGGTCGCAGGAGCAGCGTCATGACGACGCCGCCGACCGCGCTCACGTAGGCGACCGAAAGGTCGATCTCGCCGATCAGGAGGACGAAGACGACGCCGATCGCGATCGTCGCCACGGCCGCCATCTGGAGGATCAGGTTCGTGAAGTTCCGCGGCGTCAGGAAGTTGTCGTCGAGCTGCGAGAAGATCAGGAAGATGAGGACGAGGCCGAGGATGATCGGCAGCGACCCGAGCTCGCCGGCGCGGACGCCCTGCCACCAGAGCCGCATGTAGCCCTTGACCGTCGAGGACGTGCCTTCCGTGTCGACGGTCGCGCCGGCAGGGACGAGCCCGACCTGTGCGGCGGTCGGATCGATCTGGTCGCTCATGCCCGGTCTCAGTGGCCTCGGTCTCCACGGGCGTGTCCATTCCGGGTACGTGATCCAGCTTGCCGGCGGTGATCGCGTGGACGATCTCCTCCTGGTTCGTCTTGGCCGTCTCGAACAGGCCGACCTTCTGGCCGAGGCGCAGGACCGTGATGCGGTCGGCGCACTCGAAGACGTCGTGGAGGTTGTGCGAGATGATCGCGACGCCGAGATCCTTCTCGGCGAGGCGCCGGACGAGGTTCAAGACCTGCCGCGTCTGCGCGACGCCGAGGGCGGCGGTCGGCTCGTCGAGGATCACGACGCGGGAGTTCCACATCACGGCCTTCGCGACCGCGACCGACTGCCGCTGGCCGCCGGAGAGGCCGGCGACGGCCTGGCGCACCGAGCGCAGCGTCGTCACCGAGAGGCCGTCGAGCGTCTCCCGGGCCGAGGTCTCCATGCTCGACTCGTCGAGCACGACGCCGCTGCGGATGCGCTCGCGGCCGAGGAACATGTTGGCGACGACGTCGAGGTTGTCGGCCAGCGCGAGATCCTGGTACACGATCTCGATCCCGAGCTTGGCGGCGTCGCGCGGGCCATGGATCGAGACGCGCTTGCCCTCGACGAAGATCTCGCCCTCGTCGTACGGATAGATGCCGGCGATGCCCTTGATGAGCGTGGACTTGCCGGCGCCGTTGTCGCCCACGAGAGCCATGACCTCGCCGGGCATGACCTCGAAGTCGACGCGGTAGAGCGCCTGGACCGCGCCGAAGGCCTTCGACACGTTCCGGCACTCGAGAAGCGGAGTGGGAGCGTCAGACATTCCTGTTCCAGGCGTGCGGCGGGAAGGGGCGCCCTCGCGGACGCCCCTTCCACCGTCACGTCAGATCAGCGCTGCTCCTGGCAGAACTCGGTCTCTGCGGTATCGCCGGTGCAGATCTCCTCCACCGTGCGGAAGCCGTCAGCAATGACCGTGTCCGCGATGTTGTCCACGGTCACGGGGACCGGAACGAGCGCGAAGTACGGCACGATGCCGTCGCCCTCGGCCTCGTCGGACGGCTGGCCGTCCTCCGCCTGGATGCCGATCAGCGACCACTCGGCCTCGGTGTCGATGGCGGTGATGTCCTCGCCGGCCTGCAGCGCGAGCGCCACGGCGGCGGCGACCTCGGCCTCGGCCTGGATCGGCTTGTAGACGGTCATCGTCTGCTTGCCGAGCAGGATGTTCTGGATCCCTGCCGCGGTCGCGTCCTGGCCGCTGACCGGTGCGCCCTCGATCCCGGCGGCCTCGAGCGCGTTGATCGCCGAGTTGCCGAGCCCGTCGTTCGCGGCGAAGACCGCGTCGACCTCGTTGTTCGCGTCGGTCAGGATCTGCTCCATGATCGTCTGCGCCTGCTGGTTGTCCCAGCCCGGGACGTGCTGGTCTGCGACCAGCTCCCAGTCGCCGGCGTCGACCCGCGCCTCGACCGTCTCGGCGTAGCCGTCGCGGAAGAGGAACGCGTTGTTGTCTTCCTCGCCGCCGTTCAGCATGACGACCTTCGGCTTGTCGAGCCCGAGATCGTCGATGGCGGGCTCGAGCACCTCTGCCATCGCCGCACCCACGGCGACGTTGTCGAAGCTCACGTACGCGTCTCCACCGGAGCCGCCGGTGTTGAAGCGGTCGTACTCGACGACCTTGACGCCGGCGTCCTTGGCCGTGTCGATGATCGTCGCGCCGGAGCCGGTGTCGAGGCTGACGAGAAGGATCACGGATGCGCCGTCGGCGATGGCCTGCTCGGCCTGCGCCTGCTGCTGCGCAGCGTCGCCCTCGGCGTTCACGATGTTGTAGTCGACTCCGGCCTCGTCGAAGATCTCTTCGAAGTAGCGCCGGTCGTCGGACTCCCAGCGAGGCGAGCTGGCGCTGTCAGGCAGAAGAACCCAGATGCTGCCTTCGCTTGCGCCGCCGCCGGTGGTGCCTCCGGCGGCGCCTGAGCTACCACCGTCGTCATCGCCACCGCAACCGGCCGCGAATGCGGCAAATGCGAAGGCGAGCGCGAGCGTCAGCAGGAGTCCCCACCTCGTGCCGCCTTCGTTTGATCGGAACATGGACCTCTTCACGCTCATCCCTCCTCGTCAGGCGCCAGGACGGCAGACCTCAATTGAGCCGCCAACCATACGACCGACGTCGGAAAGCTGCAAACGCCCGGCGTTGCGCAATTCGAAGCGCTCAGGGCGAAGGCGCGACGCATCGCGCAGCGTCTACTGGCCCTTCTTGTGGCCCTTCTCCGAGTGCTGCTTCATCACCGTGCGTGCGGCGACTTCCTTCTTCGCGGCCCTTGTAGCGGCCTTCCTTCTCGGCCTCTTCCTTGATGTGCTCGTACTGGCGCTGCTCCTTGTCGGAGACGCCGCGCAGGTGCTTCTTGGCGGGCATGGACGTCCTCCTTCGTGGTTGAGCAACGGCTCCGGTACCCACCGTTTTGGGACTGCATGCACGGGTAACTCAGTGCGAATGCGAACGACGGCCGACTTCGTTCTCGAACGCCTGCGCGAGTGGGGTGTCCAGCGTCTGTTCGGATACCCGGGCGACGGGATCAACGGGTTCCTGGGCGCGCTCGATCGCGCCGACGGCGATCCCCGGTTCGTCCAGGTGCGACACGAGGAGATGGCGGCATTCATGGCCGGCGGCCACGCGAAGTTCACGGACGAGATCGGCGTGTGCCTCGCCACCTCGGGACCCGGCGCGATCCATCTCCTGAACGGGCTCTACGACGCGAAGCTCGACGGCGCTCCGGTCCTGGCGATCGTCGGCCAGCAGCGCCGCATGTCGCTCGGCTCCAGCTACCAGCAGGAGGTCGACCTCCACACGCTCTTCAAGGACGTCTCCGGCTACGTCGAGGAGTGCGTCGACCCGTCGCAGGCGCGCCATCTGGTCGACCGGGCGATCCGCATCGCGCTCGCCGAGCGGACGGTCTCGACGCTGATCTTCCCGAACGACATCCAGGAGGCGGAGGCGGTCGAGTCTCCAGTGCGCGAACACGGCGCCGTGTATTCGAGCGTGGGCTACCAGCGACCGCGCGTCGTTCCCGCGGCGCCCGACCTCGACCGCGCGGCCGAGATCCTGAACGAGGGCGAGAAGGTCGCAATCCTCGTCGGCCAGGGCGCGAAGGGCGCGGGGCGCGAGCTGATCGAGATCTCCGGGATCCTCGGCGCGGGCGTCGCCAAGGCGCTGCTCGGCAAGGCCGTGCTCCCCGACGATCTCCCCTTCGTGACCGGCTCGATCGGTCTGCTCGGAACCCGCCCGAGCTACGAGATGATGCGCGACTGCGACACGCTGCTCATGATCGGGTCGAGCTTCCCGTACGCCGAATGGCTCCCCGAGGAAGGCCAGGCGCGCGGCGTCCAGATCGACCTCGACCCGGGGCGGCTCGGCATCCGTTACCCGATGGACGTTCACCTCGCGGGAGACTCGCGCGAGACGCTGCTGGAGCTCATTCCGCGCCTCCGCGACAAGACCGACCGCGGCTGGCGCGCCAAGATCGAGCGGAGCATCTCCGACTGGTGGGAGCTGGTCGAGGAGCAGTCTTTGATGGACGCCGACCCGCTGAATCCGCAGCGGGTGGCCTGGGAGCTCAACTCGCGACTTCCGGACAACGCGATCCTCACCGGCGACTCGGGCTCCTCCACGGTGTGGTGGGCGCGTCAGCTGAAGCTCCGCGAGGGCATGCTCGCCTCGCTCTCGGGGACGCTCGCGACGATGGGCCCGGCGGTTCCGTACGGGATCGCGGCCAAGTTCGCGCACCCCGAGCGGCCGGTGATCGCGTTCCTCGGCGACGGCGCGTTCCAGATGAACGGGATGAACGAACTGCTCACCGTGGCCAAGTACTGGCAGGAGTGGCGCGACCCGCGCTTCGTCGCCTGCGTGTTCGTGAACCGCGACCTGAACATGGTCACGTGGGAGCAGCGCGTCCTCGCCGGCGATCCGGCCTATCCCGCGACGCAGTGGATCCCGGACTTCCCGGTCGCGCGATTCGCCGAGCTCGCTGGGCTGCACGGGATTCGCTGCGATTCGCCGGACGAGATCGGCGCGGCCTGGGACGAGGCGCTCTCCGCCGGCCGTCCGGCCGTGATCGAGGCCGTCGTCGACGCCGAGA
The DNA here is from genome assembly GCA_963705875.1 of uncultured Actinomycetes bacterium. Classification (GTDB taxonomy): domain Bacteria; phylum Actinomycetota; class Thermoleophilia; order Gaiellales; family Gaiellaceae; genus CAVRUF01. Next base: position 2,101,874 of record OY970117.1, read on the forward strand.
TCCCGCCGCTGCCGCCGCACGTCCCGTTCGAGCAGACGAAGAACATGGCCAAGGCGATGGTGAAGGGCGACCCCCAGGCGCTCGGCGTGATGGAGAAGTCGTTCCTCTCGAAGCTGAAGGAGATCGTCCGATGAGAGATCACGCAACGCCGCTCGGCGCCCTGGCCCGCGGGCTCGTCGCAGGAGCCCTCGGCACCGCGGCGATCACGCTCGCGCAGCGCCTGAAGAACGGCCAGGTCGTTCCGAAGCCGCCGCACCGCTGGGCCGACGCTCCGGCGCCGGCGGTGGTCGGCAAGCGCCTGCTCGAGGGCGTCTTCGAGCAGAAGGTGACGCTCGCCGACGTCCCGCAGCTGACGACCGGGAATGCACTGGGGCTACGGCACCGCGCTCGGCGCGGCATACGGGCTCGTCCAGGGCACCGTCCGCGTGCACCCGGTCGTCCACGGCCTCATCTTCGGGACCGGCGTGTGGGCGCTGAGCTACGCGGAGCTCGTCCCGATGGGATTGCAGAAGCCCCCCTGGGAGTACCCGGGGCCGACGGTCGCATGGGACATCGGATTCCACGCCGTCTACGGCCTCGGCGTCGCCGGCGCCTATCGACTCACCGAAGAGATCTAGGAAAGGAGCTGGGATGCCTTCGAAGCGCGCGAACGTGAAGAACGAGAAGCAGTACGAGGCCCTGAAGGACAAGGGCATGTCGAAGGAGCGGGCGGCGAAGATCGCCAACTCGCCGAACGCGTCGAAGCACGGCGGGCAGAAGTCCGGCTCCGGCGGCGACTCGCGACAGGGCGGAACGACCGCGCAGAAGAAGGCCGCCGGCCGCAAGGGCGGCAAGGCGACCGCCCGGAAGAGCTGATGGTTGATCGGGGACTGGCGTGCTCTCGGGGACGGATGCGACCAAGCTGGGCGTCGTGATCGTCCGCAGCCCGTGCTGGTAGCACGGGTAAGGGCGAGCGCGGCGTTCAGCGCCGCGTCGCAGCCGCCAGCCGTGAGTGCGCGAGTTCCCGATCGATCATCTAGCCGCCCTCCGCCTTTTCCTTTCGCTCGCCGCCGGGAAGCGACGCGTCGACCGCGGGCTCGTCCACGAGGTTCAGCACGCGCATGCCGTGGACGAAGACGATCGAGCCGCCGAGCCAGCCGCCGAGCGCCAGCGCGCCGAAGCCGAGCAGCATGAACACGACGGGAACGGTCTCGATCACGGAGTCGTCGTAGCCCGACCAGCCGGTGAGGGCGGCGACCACGAAGAGCGTCGTCGCGGTGAGCATCACGATCATGTGCGTCGTCGCCGTCCGCTTGAGCGGCGTGCCCGACGAGATCCCTAGCCAGTCGACGAACCCCGTGAGCGCTGCGGCCGCGCCGAACGCGAGCCCGACGAGCAGCGTGATCCACCAACCTTTGGCGAGCGCCTCGTCGGCGACGCCGAACGCGCCGAGCACGATGAGCGCCGTCGCTGCGGTGTAGGCGCCGATCGCCGCGTCGGTCATCGGCGGATGGGTCGGATGCCCGGGAAATCCCTTGATGAGATGGCCGAGGTTCATGCGGTGACCTCCTCCGCGCTTGCCATTTCTCGGCAAATGCCCGCCCGTGTCGGTCGGTAACCGCGTTCCGTGACCCGCTTCGCTGAGGATTCAGTCCAGCCGCGCTACGGGCACTCGCTGAAGTTGTCGAACGCATCCCCGTTGCACGTGTCGGTGCCAGGGCCTCCGAACACGTCGTCGTAGCCGCCGTCGGCGGCGTTCAGGATGTCGTTGTCGGCGTCCCCGCGCAGGAGGTCGGAGCCGTCGTTGCCGGTGAGCACGTCGATTCCGGGCCCGCCGGACAGCGAGTCCTGGCCGTCGCCGCCGGTAGCCGCGTCGCTGCCGCCGCCGCCGAAGAACTGGTTGTCGAAGGCGTTCCCCTGGAAAGAGTCGCCCTGCGAGCCTCCGGTGGCGTTCTCGATGTCGCTCCTCACGTTGTCGAGTCTCCCCGACCCCGCCGTCGTTCGCGACGTCGTCGAGCGAGATCCCGACCGCCGTCGGTGCGCTGGCCGTAGTTCATGGAATCGACGCCCGGCCCGCCGGAGTAGACGTCCGCGCCGTCGGCCGACGGATCGGCGTACAGGGTGTCCTCGCCGGAACCGCCCGAGACGGTGTCGTTCCCGGCGTTTGCGACCAGGTAGTCGGCGCCTGCGCCGCCCTGGAGGTTGTCGTTGCCCTCGTTCGCATAGATCGTGTCTTCGCCGGCCCCGCCCTTGAGGAGATCGTTGTCGAGCACTCCGTAGCCGCCGCCCAGCGCGTCGTCGCCGGCGCCGGCGTCGATCGCATCGTTCCCCGGCCCGCCGTCGAGGTAGTTGGCGAGGCTGTTGCCCTTGATCGTGTCGTTGCCCATGCCCCCGTAGACGTTCTCCACGTCGGAGCGGAGGTTGTCCTTCTCGTTCGCGGCACCGTCGTTTCGCTTGCCGTCGAGGGAGACCTTCACGTTGCCGGGGCGGAGGGTGTAGTAGGCGGTGTCCTTTCCGAGCCCGCCGCTCACGTCGTCCGAGCCGTCCTTCGTCGGCTCCGCGAGGAACGAATCGGCGCCCGCGCCGAGCGAGACCTTGTCGTTCCCCGGGCCCGGCTGGACGCTGTCGGCGTCGTCGCCACCGGAGATCGTGTCGTTGCCCGCCTCGCCGTACATCGTGTCGACCCCGGCGCCGCCGGACATCGTGTCGTTCCCGGGCCCGCCGAGGAAGAAGTCCTTCACCGGCCCGCCCGTCAGGACGTCGTTCCCGCTCCCGCCGCTGAGGGTGCTGCTGCCGGCGTACGCGCCGCCGGTCCCGCGGCCTCCCGCGAGCGAAAGCTTGTCGGCACCGCCGTTCCCTAGGAGATCCCACACTTCGACGTTCGACGCGATCACGTCGACGTCGGAGTCCGAGGTCAGGTTCAGGTCACCCGATCCCAGCGTGAACAGCTCGCCCTTCGAGCCGCCGCGCACCATGACCGCGTCCGTGCTGGCGCCGAGACTCACGACGAACTCGATCTCCGAGACGCCCCTCGACTCCTTCGTCTTGCCGGGCGCGAACGCGCCGGCGCCGAGGTCGATGTTGAAGTTCTGCTGCCCCGCGTCGCCGTTCACGTAGATCGCGTTCGTGTTCGTGACCGTCGCGGTCCCGCACTGGGCCTGGGGGAGCGCGAAGCCGTTGACCATGATCTTGTTCCCGACGCGCAAGACGTTCGCGTAGTCGAGCGCGGCGCCCATCGTGACGGTGACGCGCGCGTTCGCGCTCGTGTAGGCGCAGGTGACGGCCGCCTGGGCCGGGGCTGCGACGAGGAGCGCGAAGAGGACGGACGACCAGAAGACGAGCTTGCGGGGCACGACGGACCTCCAGTTCTTGGCGATTCCCTCGATCGTGGCACCGATTACGAGCGCTTTCAATGCCCTAACGGGCGCGGCGCCAGCGCCCGTAGCGCAGCTGCCTCACCACGTGCTTGGGAAGCTGCGAGCGGCGCTCGAGCCCGGCATGGCGCTGCACGTACGTGACGAAGCCGATCGTCCCGCCCTCCAGCCGCAGCCGGCGGTGCCGGTCCCAGAGGACGCGCAGCATCTTGGCGGGGTTGGGCCGCCGGCCCGTGGCCTCGAAGGCCTTGCGCTCCGAATACGTGGTCTTCGCGGCCGCGAGCTCGGTGAGCACGCCGGGCGGAACCGCCGCACCCAGCTCGGCCAGGTAGGCGAGTGAGGCGCCGGCCGGAAGGGTCACCTGGTTGGCGACCGCGACCCGGACGAGGCGGTTCCAGTCGAGGTCCGCGCCGGCGACCCGGATGACCGTTATCGCATCGGCGACCCAGCGGATCGGCGGCGTCGGCGACCAGTGGAGGCCGTGGACGCAGACGTGGAGCAGCTGGTCGGCGTGGCCGAGGGCCTTCGTCGGGACGCCGTTCAGCGTCGTCGGGACCGCGCCCGCCCAGAGCTCCGAGTCGTTCGAGAGCTCCCAGGACGCGTTCCAGTGGAGGTCGAGGCTCTGTCCCTGCGGGTCGGAGAAGCTGTCCGCGTGCCACACGGCGACCCGCGGCTTCGGGCCTCGGCGTCGCCGGGTTCCAGCCGTTCGCGACGAGCACCTCCATCGCCCTGCGGCGCGTCCGCGGTGGGCACGAGCAGGTCGAGATCCTCCATCGGGCGGACGCCGACGTCGCGGTAATACAGCACGACCAAAGCCGCTCCCTTGAGGAGGAGCGTGTCGATCCCCGCCTCGGCGAGCCGCGGCAGCAGCTGCGCCGCGCGGTGGAAGAGCAACTGGTTCCGCGACCACGTCTGGCGGTAGACGCCCTTCAGCTTGGCGAGCCGTTCCTCCTCGACCCCGGCGTTCGCGAGCGTGCGATAGAGGAGCGGGAGCACCCGGAACGAGCCCGGATCGACGTCGTCGAGCGGCACGGCCGCGCTCCATTCCTCCCAGAGCGCGACCGCCTCGTCGCCGTTCGCGAGCGCGGCGCGCAGGACGAGCTCCTGCTCCGGCCGCGGCCAGCCGACTCCGCTGCGGCTCATGTGCCGACGGCCGAGCCGACGACCTCGACCACGCCGTCGCGCAGGAGATACGTGCGCTCGACGTCGGGGAAGAGCGCCTCGCCGTGCGCGATCACGAGCAGGCTCGGGTTCCAGGGGAGGTTCGAGAGGTTCTCGATGAGCGTCGCGGTCGACTGCGGGTCGAGGTAGGTGGCGGGCTCGTCGAGGATGATCAGCGCGGGCCGCCCGACGAGCGCGCGGGCGATCGCGATCCGCTGCCGCTGGCCCCCGGAGAGACCGACGCCCTCGGAGCCGACGACGGTCTCGAACCCGTCCGGGAGCCGCTGGATGAATTCGCCCGCGGTGGCGCGCTCGGCCGCTTCCTCGACATCGGTTCCGGACGTGTCCGCCAGCCCGAAGCCGATGTTCTCGCGGATCGTCCCCGGGAAGATCGGCGGATCCTGGAGCACCACGCCGATCGCGCGCCTGACCGGGTGAAGGTCGATGTCGTCGTACGAACGGCCGTCCGCCGTGAGCGCTCCCGACTCGGGCCGGTAGAGCCCGAGGATGAGGCTCACGATCGTGCTCTTCCCGGCGCCGTTCGCGCCCACGAGGGCGACGTGCTCGCCGGCGCCGATCTGGAGGCTCGCCTCCCGCAGCACCGGCTTCTCGCCGTACGTGAACGCGACGTGGTCGAGCACGATGCCGCCCTCGAACGCGTGCTCGGTCGTGCCCTGGTACGGCTCCGGCTCGTCCGTGTCGAGGATCTCCGCGAGGCGGCGGAGCGACTCGAGGCCCGCGATCACCTGCGGGACGATGATCAGGATCATGTTCACCTGCGCGCGCAGGAGCGCCAGGACGGCGAAGAAGCCGAGCAGCTCGCCGGGCGTCATCTGGCCCTCGGCCACGAACGCGCCGCCGGCGACGAGCACGACCACCCCGACGATCGCCGCGACCGCGCCGGTCACGAGCGTGTAGGTCGCGATCGCCCAGACCATCCCGCGACCGACCTCGCCGACGTCCCCGATCTTCTCGCGGGCGAGGTCGAGCTGCCGCTCCTCGGCCGCCTGCGCCTTGGTCAGGAACATCGAGCGCAGGACGAAGCCCATGTGCGAGCTCCAGGAATCGAACGTGTACTGGTACACGCGCATACGCGTGCGCACGCGCCCGCCGAGGAACCGCCCGGTGAGGACGAGCAGCGGCAGGAGGACGGCGAGGATCAGGAAGAGCTTCCAGCTGAGGACGATGAGCATCGCGCTCAGCGCCAGGCCGATCAGCGCGGCCGGCAGGAGCTGGCCGAGGAAGCCGTTGTTCATGATGTCCAGCCGCTCGGTGTCCTGGACGATCGTCGAATGCAGCCGCCCGTGGTCGGCCCGGTCGAAGTAGGACTGGCGGAGCGCGTAGAGGCGCTCGACCACGCGGCCGCGCAGGTCGGTGATCGCGCCCTTCGTCGCCTTCAGCGCCCAGTAGCGCGCGCCGAGCCCGAAGAGCGAGCTGGCGAGGAAGAGGCCGAGGATCCCCGCGCCGTAGGCGACGAGCTCCCACACGTCCTCGTTCGGGATCACCTCGTCGAAGATGTCGCGGACGAGCAGCGCGATCGGCAGGAGCAAGAGCGACTGGACGACCGCCGAGGCCACGCTCGCGGCCACGAGCCCGCGCGAGTCGCGGAAGAGCTGGGCGAGGAAGCGGTACGCGGTCACGTCGCCTCGCCTGCGCGGCGCTGGTCGAGCATCGTCTTCAGCGACTTGACGTAGTCCTGCCGGCCGGTCGGGTTCACCCGGTGCTGGTTCGTCTCGTGCAGGCGGCGCCGCATCAGCACCTCCGGCATCATCACCTGCCGCAGCGAGCGCCGGTCGGCGAGGACGAGCCAGTCGAGGAACTCGGCGATGTACCGGTCGCTCGTCCCGAACTCTCCGACCGACCGGAACGTCTCGGTCTCGACGAGCATCGTCGCCGGCAGCGGCCCGGGGAGCGGATCGGGCGGACATTCGATCCGCGCCGCCTCCGCGGGATCGAGATCCGGGCTGACGAAGTTCTGCACGTGGCCGAAGAGCAGGTCGATCGCCGGATCGGATGCGAGCAGGTCGAGCTGCCACTCGAGCTTCTCGGGAACCCAGAGGTCGTCGTGGTCGAGGAACGCGAGGTACTTGCCGCGCGCGTGCGCGACGCCGAGGTTGCGCGCCACGCCCGGCCCCCCGCGGTCCTGGAGCAGGAGCGTCGCGTCGTAGCGCCCGGCGATCTCACGAGAGCCGTCGGTCGAGCCGTCGTCCACGAGGATCAGCTCGAGGTCGTCGCGCGTCTGGGCGAACACGCTCTCGATCGACTCGGCGAGGTAGCGCTCCCCGTTGAACACGGGGATGACGACGCTGACGAGCGGGCTAGGAGGGTTGGCAAGACACGTCTCCCGTCGGGGTGCGCTGGGCGGTGGGAGGCAAGGAGGCATGCCGAGTTCGTATCGGGAATACGGGCGCGGCACGGCGACGCTGCATCGCGTCGCCCGACGCGGCGCGTAGGCGGCCCAGGCTTGCTCTTGCCAAACCTCCTAACCATGCCGGATCATCACGCAGTCGGCCTCGATGAGGCGCAGGTCGCGGTCGCGGGTCACGGTGAAGAACCCTGCCACCGCGAAGCCCCGCTCGGCGAGAAAGGCACGAACTTCACCCGCGCGCGGGCTTCCCTCGTAGACCGGCTGGAAGGTCAGCTCGACCTGGAGCGCGGCGACGCGCTCGAGCGTTTTCTCCGCGCCCGCGAGCACCCGGAGGTCCCAGCCCTGGGTGTCGAGCTTGAGGAAGAGACGTGCGTCATCGCCGGCGCGTACTCGCCGATCACGCCGTCGAGCCGGCGCACCGGCACCTGCTCGGTGCGCTCGACCTCGGTGTGCCCGCCGAACTCGGCCAGGCTGTACGCGTTCGGGAGGAGGAACGAGGCGAAGTCGGTCGCCTCGGGGACGTTGAGCTCGCCGGTTCCGTCCTCGTCGCCGAGTGCCAGGCGGTGCGCCTGCCAGCGCTCGTCGGCGCTCGCGGCCTTCGCAAGTGCGGCGAAGACCGGGAGGACAGGCTCGAAGGAGACGATCTCGCCCTCGTAGCCGAGGCCGCGGAGAAACTCGCCGAACTGCCCGAGGTGCGCGCCGGCGTCGATGACGCAGTCGATCTCGCAGCGGGCGAGGACGTCCCCCAGCAGCTCCTCGTGCTCCGTCATTTCGGGCGTCGCAGCGAGCGCAGCACTTCCGAGACGAAGGTCTGCCGGTCGTTCGACTGGTTGCTCCCGTGGATGCGGTAGCGGACGGCGACGTCCTCGAGCACGACGTTCTCGACCCCGGCGCGCCGGGCGCGCACGAACCACTCGCCGTCGCTGAAGGCCGAGTAGTCGGTGTCGAACTCGCCGACGGCGGCGAACGCGTCGCGCCGGATCATCAGCGTGCTCGGGCAGTACCCGATCGGCGGCGCGACGAGCCAGTCCGCCGGGAGCCAGGCCGGACGCTCGACCCCGGGCTCGAGGAAGACGTCGATGCGCGTGAAGACGAACCCGATCTCGGGCCGGTCGGCCAGCGTCTCCACCTGGCGCGCGATCTTGCCCGGCAGGTAGACGTCGTCCTGGTCGAGGAACGCGAGCAGCTCCCCCTGCGCGGCGGCGACACCCGTGTTGCGTGCGGCGCCCGGGCCGCGGTTCGGCTGGACGTAGTAGCGCACGTCGCGCGCCTGGGCGATCGCGGCGCTGCCGTCGGTCGAGCCGTCGTCCACGACGATCACCTCGAGAGGCTCGTACTCCTGCGCCAGGATCGAGTCGAGCGCCTCGGCGAGGAAGCGCTCCCCGTTCCAGACCGGGACGATCACGCTGACGAGCGGCCCGCTCACTGCACGAGCTCCCGAACGAGGCCGACCGCGTCCGGCAGGTCGTCGCCGAGCTCGAGCCGGTAGCTCGGGACGGCGGTCAGCAGCTTCTTCGTCGTCTCCAGGACCTCGGCGCTTCGATGGGGCATCTGGAGGATGGTGCTCGGGCTGAGCCCGCGAAACGCATCGGCAGGGCTGAGCGGCGAGAGCTCCGACGGCCCCGCCGCGAACCCTCGGCATCACCACGGCCACAACCGGCACCGAGTCGAGGATCTCCACGCACCCGCGCAGGTCGAGCAGCGCCTTGTCGACCGTGCGCCTGAGGCCGGCCTTTCCCACGAGCGTGGTCAGCCGGTCGAGCCCGTCGGGGTTCACCTTCGCGGTCGTGTAGAGCGTGTGGGCCACGGGCCGCGGATCGAGCGTGACGAGCACGTAGTCGTCCCCCGCGTAGCCGAACCCGGCCTCGACGCAGGCGAGCGTGAGCGTCGACTTCCCCGAGCCGCTGCGACCGCCGATCAGGACGCCCTTGTCGCCGATCCCCACCGCGCCCGCGTGAACCAGATGCCGGTTCTCCGCGGGGAGCGTCAGGTGGAGCGCCTGGCGCAGCGGCGAGCCGAGCTCGTACCAGGGGATGACGTTGGGGGACTCGACCCAGTAGAAGCCGGTCCTCGACGCGGCGTCGAAGAGCGTGATCGCGCCGAAGTGGACGAGGTGGTACGCGGTGATCCCGTCGCCGACCGGCTCGCGGACGTGGCCGCGTGGGTCGAGGCTCTCGCGGCTCCACGGCACGGTCGGGTACTCCGTGCCGGTCGTGGCCGAGTCGAAGAGCGAGATCGTGACCGGATCCTCCACCGAGTCGACCTCGAGGTGGGCGATCGGCCCGTAGAACGCGTCGAGGAGCGCGGGCCCGGCGAAGCGGAGCCGCAGCGCCGCGTCGGCGATGCGCAGGTCGCGCTCGATCCAGCCGCCCGCCCGCTCGGCGGCCTCCTCGGCTGCGTCGCGTACCTCGCCGAAGTAGTCCCGAGCCGGGCTCAGGACCGATGGTTGGCCGGGGACTGGCACGCTCGTCGGGGACGGGTGCGACCAAGCTGGGGGGCGCGATCGGCTGCAGCCCGTGCTGGTAGCACGGGCAAGGGCGAGCGTGGCGTCCAGCGCCGTGTCGCAGCCGCCAGCCGCGGGTGTGGCAGTCCCCGGCTAACCATCAGGCTTCGTCTCGGGCCACCCGGCGTCGCTCGTCTCGTGAATCGGATCGACGAGAAGAAAGTCCTGCATATCCTCGTATTTCTTCAGCACCGGCGCGGTGAACGCGCGGCGCTCGGCCGGGTCGTCGCCGTTCAGGGCCACGGCAGGCGCGAGGTCGGTCGGCTCGAGCAGGTTCTCGGCGAGGAGCTCGTCCGCGATCCGCCGCACCTCGGGTGCGACCTCGTCGGAGTCGTACTCGCGCGCGAGCGCCCCGGCCGTCTCGTCCACCGAGCGCGACTCGGCGAGGAGCCCCCAGATCTCGGCCCCGGCTCCGTCGAGCGAGTAGTAGAAGCCGTTGTCGAGATGGATGAGGATCGCCTCGCCCTCGATCGTCTCGTGCACGACCTTGTCCGGGTCGACTCTGAAGCGCTCGGCCATGACGCGTGATCCTAATCGGGCCGTTAGCGGCCGATGGCGATGACCTTCGCGGTCCAGGTCGCCTTGGGCGCCTGCACCTTCACCTTGTCGCCGACCTTCGCGCCGATCAGCGCCTTGCCGAGCGGGGATTCCGGGGAGACGCCGCCGACCGAGGAGATCTCGACCTCCATGATCTCGCCGTCCTCGTGCTCGACCGTCACCTTGGAGGCAACCCCGACGACGTCTGGCGCGAGCGCGGTTTCGTCCACGACGACCGCGCGGCGGAGGCGATCCTGGAGGATCGTGATGCGGCGCTCGAGCAGGCCCTGCTCGTTCTTGGCCGCGTGGTACTCGTAGTTCTCGGAGAGGTCGCCGAACGCCCGGGCGGTCTTGATCGCCTGGACGACGTCCGCGCGGCCGGGCCCTTCGAGCTCGGCGAGCTCGGCCTCGAGCTGCGTCTTTTGCGCCTGTGTGAGCTGTTCGGCTTTCTCCTCCACGTGCTAGAGGCTACATTCGGCCGATGGACGCCGAGTCACTAGCCCTGGGTCTGACCCTGCCGGCCGGGTGGTACTCCGACCCCGACGTGCTGCGCCTCGAGCAGGAGCGGATCTTCCGCCGCTCGTGGGTCTACGCGGGCAGGGCCGAGCAGGTCGCCGAGCCGGGGCAGTTCTTCACGGCCCGCGCCGGCGACGTTCCGATCGTGTGCGTGCGCGGCTCCGACGGCGAGCTGCGCGCCTTCGTGAACGTCTGCCGCCACCGCGCCTCGGTGCTCGTCGAGGGCGAGGGCAAGCGCGAGACGCTCCAGTGCGGCTACCACGCGTGGACGTACAACCTGGACGGCTCGCTTCGCAACGCACCGCGCTCCGACCGCGAGGACGGGCTTCGAAAAGGACGGGCTCGGGCTCATCCCGGCGGCGGTCGACACGTGGGGGCCGTTCGTGTGGGTGAATCCGTCCGCGGACGCCGCGCCGTTGGGTGAAACGTTGCAGGAGTTGCCACGGCTCGTCGCGGAAGGGGGAGTCGACGTGGACGCGCTGGAGTTCCGCAAGCGCGAGGACTTCGAGGTGGAGGCGAACTGGAAGGTCTCGTGCGAGAACTTCCTCGAGTGCTACCACTGCCCGACCGCGCACCAGGACCTGGCCCGGATCCTCGACGTCGACCCCGACAACTACCTCCTGGAGGTCTCCGAGACGTTCTCGAGCCAGTACGCGCCGGTGCGCGAGAACCCGAAGGGCTCGTACGACCCGTCCGGCGAGATCGAGCGCGGCCAGTTCCATTTCCTGTGGCCGAACACGGTCGTGAACATCCAGCCCGGCCGGCCGAACCTCTCGATCGGCCCGATCTTCCCCGCGGGCCCCGAGCGCGCCTCGCGATTCCTCGACTACTTCTTCGCCCCGGACGCCGACGAGGCGTGGGTGGAAGAACTGCTGGCGTTCGACGACCGGGTCAGCCGCGAGGACGCGGCGCTCGTCGCCTCGGTCCAGCGCGGGCTGCGCTCCGGAATGATCGAGCATGGGCGGTTGATGCCGCGCAGCGAGGCGCTGATCCACGACTTCCAGCTCAAGGTCGCGGCGGCGCTCGGCTAGGAGCTCACAGAGTCGCGCGGCGTCTCAGGCTGCGACGCCCTCGTTTGGCGTCGCCCAGGACAGCGCGAGCTGCGTTCCTCCCGGGGCCGCCGGTGATGCCGCCGCCGGGGTGTGCGCCCGCCCCGCACAGGTAGAGGCCGCGGATCCCGGCGAGCCGGTACTGGGCATGGCCGAGGAGAGGCCGCCAGGCGAAGAACTGGTCGAGGGCGAGCTCGCCGTGCATCGGGTGCCCGCCGCTGAGCGCGTACTCTCGCTCGAGGTCCGCGGGCGTGACGACGTGGCGGGCGACGACCCGGTCCCCGATCCCCGGCGCATAGACCTCGAGCGTCCGCATGGCCGCGTCCGCGACACGATCGCGCGCCGCCTCGTCCCACTCGGCGTCGCGCAGGTTCCGTGGCGCGTACTGGAAGAGCGCGGTCAGGACGTGGGTCCCATCGGGGGCGAGCGAGGGGTCGGAGAGCGTCGGGATCGTCGCCTCGAGATACGGGTGCTCGGAGATCCGGCCGTACTTGGAGTCGTCGAAGGCCCGCTCGAGGTCGTCGAGGCTCGGTGCGAGGACGATCCGCCCGTGCAGGCGTTCGGCGTCGACGCCGTCAAACGCCGGCAAGCCCTCGAGGACGAGGGACACCTTCGCCACCACGCCCGGCGTGCGAATGTGCTCGACCCGCCAGCCGAGGGTCGGGCCGAGCTCGGCCGGGTCGACGAGGCGAAGAAGGGTCTGCTTGGGGTCGGCGTTCGACACGACGATCCGCGCGTCGATCTCCTCGCCGCTCGCGAGCGCTACTCCTTCGACCGTGCCTCCCCCGGTTCGGATGGCCGCGACCTCGGCATCACATCGAATCGTCGCGCCGCATGTCCGCGCAGCGGCCACGAGCGCCTCCACCAGGGAGTCCGGCCCGCCGCGCGCGAAGACCGTGCGGCCCGACGCTCCTCCTCCCGAGGCCGAGTCCCACAGGAAGTTGAGCGCCGTCCCGGCCGACCGGGGGCCCATGGCCGCGTACCGGACGCCTCGCGCGCCGAGGGCGCCGCGCAGCGTCTCGCTCTCGACGGCCTCGCCGACGAGGTCCGCGACGGACATCGGGAGCACCCGCAGCGCCTCGCGCAGCTGCTCCTTCCCCAGGCGGCGCACGCCGTTCAGAAGCGGGAGGGCGCCGGTGGCGTCCCCGAGAGAAGGCGCGGCAAGATCAGGCGGCTCGGTCGCCTGGATGCGGGCGAGGAAGGCGCCCAGCGAGCGGATCCTGCTGTCGAAGGCAACGAACGCATCGGCGTCGCGCGGATAGGGCGTCGTCCGAAGCTCCGTCGCCGTCCGGACCGGGTCGCGCCACAACGTGAGGCCGGGCCCGTCCGAGGAAGGAGCAAATGCCGCAACCTCCGGCTCGATCGCCTGAAAGCCGTGCGAGCCGAGCCCAAGGTCGCGGACGACGTCGCCGCGGAGACCTCCCACGCGGTCGGCCGCAACCGGCGACGCGCACACCGGGCGCGAGCTCCTCGGTGGCCAGGAGGCCGCCCGCCCGGCTTCGACGCTCGAGCACCAGCGTCCGCAGGCCCGCCTTCGCCAGGTACGAGGCCGTGACCAGGCCGTTGTGGCCGGCCCCGACGACGATCGCGTCGTAGCGTTCCGCGGCGGCCACGCTCAGGCCGCCTTCCTGCCGCGGAGCCCGCGCAGGACCCTCAGCGCCGCGAGCCGCCCCGACGCGCCCATGATCCCGCCGCCGGGGTGCGTGGCCGAACCGCACATCCAGAGGTTCTGAAGCGGCGTCCGGTAGCGCGCCCAGCCCGGCACGGGCCGGTTGAAGAAGAGCTGCTCGAGCGAGAGCTCGCCCTGGAAGATGTTCCCCTCGGAGAGCCCGAACCGCTCCTCGATGTCCTTGGGGCTGAGCACCTGCGCGTGCAGGATCAGGTCGCGGATGTTCGGCGCGCGCTCCGCGATCGTGTCGATGACGGTCTCCCCGAACGCGGCGCGCCGGGCGTCGTCCCATTCGTCGCCCTCGGCCAGGCTGTACGGCGCGTACTGGACGAAGCAGCTCATGACGTGCTTGCCCGGAGGCGCCATCGACGGGTCGACCAGGGTCGGGATGACCGAGTCGATGTACGGCCGCCGGCTGAAGCGGCCCGACTTGGCGTCGTCGTAGGCCTGCTCCATGTAGTCGATGCTCGGGCTGAAGCTGATCGCGCCGCGCAGGTGGTCGCCCGCGCCGGGCAGGCACGTGAACTCGGGCAGACCGTCGAGGGCCAGGTTCACCTTCCCGCTGGAGCCGCGGTAGCGGTAGCGCTCCACCCCTTCCAGGAAGGACTCGTCGAGGACGCCGGGCGGCATGAGCCGGACGAACGTCTGCCGCGGGTCGAGGCTCGACAGCGTCACCCGCGCGGTCACCTCCTCGCCCGACGTCGTGACGACGCCACGTCACCTCGTCGCCTCGGGTCAGGAAGTGCTCGACGGCCGTCTCGGTGCGGATCTCGGCCCCGAACGACCGGGCGGCGCTCGCGATCGCCTCGCTGACGGCGCCTGTTCCTCCGCGCGGGATGCCCCAGGCGCGCAGGACGCCGTCGATCTCGCCCATGTAGTGGTGGAGCAGGACGTAGGCCGTCCCGGGCGAGCGGATCCCCTGGAACGTGCCGATGATCCCGGACGCGCTCATCGTCGCCTTCAGCGGGTCGGTCTCGAACCACTGGTCGAGGAAGTCGGCGGCGCTCATCGTCATGAGCTGGACGAACACCGCCCGCTGCTCCTCGGAGAGGCCGTTGAAGGAGCGGGCGAGCTGTGCGACGGGGAGCCATTCGCGCGGGCGGAACCGGCCGGGATCCGGCGGCGCGATGGACAGGATCGGCTTGATGAACCTCGCCATCTCGAACATCAGGCGGCTGTACTCCTCGTACGCCTCCGCGTCGGTCGCCGACCAGCGCCGGAGCTCGCGCACGGTGCGGCCGTGGTCGTTCACGCGCCAGAGGTAGTCGTCGTCGAGCGGCGTGAACGTCCCGTCGAGCGGCAGGATCTCGAGCCCGTGCTGCGGCAGGGAGAGCTCCCGGACGATCTCGGGGCGCAGGAGCGAGACGACGTACGAGGCCACGCTGAACCGGAAGCCGGGGAACACCTCCTCGGTGACCGCCGCCCCGCCGAGCACGTGGCGCCGCTCCAGCACGACCACCTTGAGCCCGGCCCGCGCGAGGTACGCCGCGGCCACGAGCCCGTTGTGCCCGCCGCCGACGATCACGGCGTCGTAGGTGCGTCCATTCGAGGTCGCCATCAGCGGCGACCCTAACGGCGATACGGCTCAAAGGCGCCGCTTACGGCGCCGACCCCAGGACACACGGCTCCGCCGGGTGTCCGTCTGAAACGACCGGTCGACACGACGGAGTAGCGACCCGTTCCAGCGTGCTCGGCGAGGCACGCCCGAATATGCTTGCCGGCATGTTTGACATGACGACCGTCCAGCGAGGCGCACGCCTCCGCCGCAGCCCCTTCTACGAGGCGACGCAGCGGCACAGCCCCAAGGGCTTCACCGTGTACAACCACACGCTCTTCCCGATCAACTTCGACGACTTCGAGGCCGAGTACTGGCACCTGCTGAACCACGTGACGCTCTGGGACGTCTCCGTCGAGCGCAACGTGGAGGTGACGGGCCCGGACGGCTTCCGCTTCGCTCAGCTGCTCACCTGCCGCGACCTCAGCAAGTGCGAGGTCGGCCAGGGCAAGTACGTGCTGATCACGGCGCCCGACGGCGGGATCCTCAACGACCCGGTCATGCTGCGCCTGGACGAGAACACGTTCTGGTTCGCGCTCGCGGACAGCGACGTGCTGCCGTACGCGCAGGGCCTCGCGGCGAACGCCGGACTGGACGTGCAGCTCTCGGAGGCCGAGGCGTACCCGCTCCAGATCCAGGGCCCGAAGTCGAAGGACGTCGTGCAGGCCCTCTTCGGCGACGACATCCTCGACCTCGCCTACTACCGGTTCCGCCGCCTGGAACTGGACGGCATCCCGATCATCATCACGCGCACCGGCTGGACGTCGGAGGTCGGCTACGAGATCTACCTGCTCGACGCCTCACGCGGAACGGACCTGTGGGACCGGATCATGGCGGCCGGCGAGCCGCACGAGATCCGGCCGACGGGGCCGGTCGACATCCGCCGGATCGAGGGCGGCATCTTCAACTGGGGCGCCGACATGAACTACCGGAACAACCCCTACGAGCTCGGCCTCGACCGGCTCGTCGACCTGGACAGCGACGCGGACTTCGTCGCACGGGAGGCACTCACGCGGATTCGCGACGAGGGCGTGAAGCAGAAGATCGTCGGCGTCGAGATCGAGGGCGACAAGCTGGCGATGAACGCGACGGACTGGCCGGTCTCGGTCAACGGCGCGAGCGGACGGGTGACCTCGGCCGTCTATTCGCCACGGCTCGAGAAGAACATCGGGTTCGCGTGGCTCCCCGTCGAGCACACCGAGCTCGGGACGAACGTCACGGTCGAGACGCCCGAGGGCACGAGGGACGGGACGATCGCGTCGCTTCCCTTCTGGGACCCCGAGAAGCAGATCCCGAAGTCGTAGGTCGCGGTGTCGGTCGGAACCGCGTTCTATCCCCGGACGGCGCCGCTCAACACCAAGCTGCAGTGGCGCGAATGGTCGGGCTACCTCGCGGCGAGCGCCTACTCCGACTCCCACGAGATCGAGTACAACGCGATCCGGGAGGCGGCGGCGCTCATCGACGTCTCGCCGCTCTACAAGTACGTCGTCTCCGGGCCCGACGCGACGCGGCTCGTCGACCGCGTGATCACGCGGGACGCGAGCAAGCTCGCCGTCGGCCGCGTCTACTACACGTCCTGGTGCGACGAGGACGGCCGAGTGATCGACGACGGCACCGTCGGCCGCCTCGAGGAGGAGGTCTACCGCTGGACGGCCGCCGACCCCACGCTCCGCTGGCTCCGCATGAACGCCCGCGGGCTGGACGTCGAGATCGAGGACGTGAGCGAAGAGGCTCTCCGCGGTGGCCGTGCAGGGACCGCTGAGCCGGGCCGTGCTCGAGGCCGCGACCGAGACGTCCTGGGGCGACCTCAAGTACTTCGGCCGGCGGGCCGCGCAGATCGGCGGCATCCCGGTCGACGTCTCCCGGACGGGCTACACGGGCGACCTCGGCTACGAGGTGTGGGTCTCGAGCGCCCGGGCGGTCGAGCTCTGGGACGCGCTCGTGCGAGCCGGGAGCGCCTACGGGATCCGGCCGGCCGGGATGCTCGCCCTCGACATCTCGCGGATCGAGGCGGGCCTCGTCCTCATCGAAGCCGATTTCGACTCTGCGCGGCGCGCGCTGATCCCCGAGCAGTCGTACTCGCCCTTCGAGCTGGGCGTCCTGGGCCGCTTCGTCGACTTCGACAAGCCCGTGGAATTCGTCGGCCGTCGCGCGCTCGAGCGGGAGCAGGCTCGCGGCGGCCCTCCGCGGAGACTCGTCGGCCTCGAGCTCGAGTGGGAGCCGCTCGAGGAGCTCTACAGCGAGCAGGGACTCACGGCGGCGCTCGAGCCGGCCGCCTCGCGCGTCCCCGTTCCCGTGTACGCGGGGGGCAGCCAGATCGGCAAGGCGACCTCGACGACGTGGAGTCCGACACTGAAGAAGGTGGTCGCGCTGGCCTCTATCGCCGCCGACCACAGCAGGCTCGGCACGACGATCGACGTCGAGTGGACGGTGGAGGCGCGGCGCAGCCGGACGGCGGGGACGGTGGTGGAGCTGCCGTTCTTCAACCCGGCGCGCAAGACCTCGACCATCTAGAGCCGCCCGGCGTCGATGATCCGCTGCAGGAACTGCTGAGTCCGCGGGTTCTTCGGCGCCGCGAAGATCTCCTCCGGCGTGCCGACCTCGCAGACGACGCCCTCGTCCAGGAACACGACCCGGTTCGCGATCTCGCGGGCGAAGCTCATCTCGTGCGTGGCGATCAGCATCGTCATGCCGCCCTGGGCCAGCTCCCGGATCACGTCGAGGACCTCGCCGACGAGCTCCGGGTCGAGCGCGCTCGTGACCTCGTCCAGGAGGAGCAGCCGCGGCTTCATCGCCAGCGCGCGCACGATCGCGGCCCGCTGCTGCTGGCCGCCGGACAGGCGGTCCGGGTACTCGCCGAGCTTGTCCGAGAGTCCGAAGCGCTCGAGTAGCTCGGCCGCCTCCGCGTCCGCCTGCTTGCGCTTGACCTTGAGCGCCTTCCGCGGCCCGAGGGTCACGTTGCGCAGCACGCTCATGTGCGGGAAGAGGTTGAACGACTGGAAGACGATCCCGATGTGCTGCCGGATCCGGTCGACGTCCGCGTCGGGATCGGTGATCTCCTCGCCGTCCACGAAGATCCGGCCCTCGGTCACGGCCTCGGTCAGGTTCACGCATTTGAGAAGCGTCGACTTGCCGGAACCCGACGCGCCGATCAGGCACACGACCTCGTGCGGCGCGAGCGTCAGGCTCGATGCCCTTCAGCACCTCGTTCTTGCCGAAGGTCTTGTGGACGCCTTCGAGCCGCAGCGCGTCGCCGTCGGAGTACTCATCCGCCCAGCGCCCGCATCTTGCGCCGGTCGCGCTCGACCAGGTAGTCGGTCAGCCGCGCGAGCGGGATCGTGAGGAGCAGGAAGTACACGGCCGCGACCGTGTAGCCGCTGAAGTTGAACTCGTAGCCGGCGTAGGTCGTCGCGGCGCGGACCGACTCGCCGACCCCGATGATCGAGATGAGCGCCGTGTCCTTCTGGAGCCCGATGAAGTCGTTGAGGAGCGGCGGGATCACGCGCCGCACCGCCTGCGGGACGATCACGTACCGCATGGTCTGGAAGTGCGAGAGCCCGAGCGACCGGGCGGCCGCGTTCTGGCTCGAGTGCACGGACTCGATCCCGGCGCGGTACACCTCCGTGACGTACGCGGAGTAGACGAGCACGAGCGCGACGACGCCGTAGATGAAGAGGTTGCGGGTGTAGAGCGCGTCGACGCCGAGCGCCGGGACGCCGAGTCCGACCATGAACACCACGAGGAGGAGCGGGATCCCGCGGAAGAAGTCCGTGTAGACGATCGCGAGCATCCGCAGCGGAAGCGCCGCCGGGCCCGGGATGCTCCGCACGACGGCGATCATCAGCGCGAAGACGAGGACGAGCGCCTCCGCGATGAACATCATCTTGATGTTCACGAGAAAGCCGTGCCAGACCGAGTCGGCGCTCCCGCGGAAGTGCTCGGGCGAGGCGAACTGGTCGCGCACCTCGCCCGACCCGGGAGTGAGGACGAACAGCCCGAAGAGCAGCGCGAAGAAGAGCGCCGTCGAGACGATCGAGATCAGCAGGGCATGGCGGCGCGAGGCCGCCCGCAACCGCCGTCTCACGCCCCAGTCAGGCACCGAGGACTACTCAAATACCGGGACGTCCGAGGTCCCGGGCAGGTACTGCTCCTGCAGCGCGTCCATCGTCCCGTCTTCCTGCATCGCGGCGAGCGCCTCGTTCACGTACGGGACGAGCTCGCTGCCCTCCTCGAAGACGATGCCCCACTCCTCGTTCGTCACGAACTGGCCGATGACGACGAGGTCGTCGGGGTTCTCGCCGACGAGCCCGGCTGCGATCGGCAGGTCGATGATGAACGCGTCGATCGACTTGTTCAGGAGCGCCTGGTTCGCGGCGGCCGTGGTCGAGAAGACCCGCGGATCCTGCGACGGCTGGATCGTGTCGTTGATGTAGCTGAGACCCGGTCGTCGTGTCCTGCGCGCCGAGGAGGAGGCCCTGGATGTCGGCCACTGTGGTCGCGTCCGCGGCGGCCGAGTCCTGTGTGGACGAGGATCGCCTGGTTCGCCTCGAAGTACGGATCGGAGAAGTCGACGACCTCGTCGCGCTCGTCGGTGATCGTCGTCTCGTTGATGTCGAAGTCGAACGGCTTCGGCGCCGGGGAGAAGAGGTTCGTCCAGACGAACTCGATGAACTTGGTCTCGGGGATCCCGAGCCGCTCCTGGATCTCCTTGGCGATGTCGACCTCGAAGCCGGTCGGGTTGTCGGGGTACGGCGGGATGATGAACGGCGGCGCCGGAGGCTCCGCGCCGACCGTGAGAACGCCGTCGGTCTTGAGGATCCCGGAGAGGTCCGGCGTCTCGGGCGTCGTCGACGCGTCTTGCGTGTCCGTCGGGGGTGCCGCCTCGGGCGCAGTCGTGGTGCCGTCGTCGTCCATCCGCAGCCGGCGATCGCGGCAACGAACGTCAGGGCGAGAGCGAGGACGAGAAGCTTGCGCATGGGATCCTCCTTTAGGGCGGCGAAGCGCCGACCCTATCAACGTCTCGGAAAAGGCTCCAAGCGTCCTGCCCGCGCGCAAGTGCGAGTCGTAAGCTCCAACGATGCCCAGGCGCAACCAGGGACTCGAGCGGGTCCTCGGCGCTCCCGCGCTCTTCGCGACGGCTTACGGGAACGTCGGCTCGTCGATCTACTACGCGCTCGGCGTCACGGCGGCGTTCGCGCTCGGCCTCACGCCGGTCGTCTTCCTCATCGCCGGCCTCATCTTCATGACGACCGCGGCCACGTACGCCGAGGGGACGGTGCGCTACCCGGAGGCGGGCGGCTCGGCGAGCTTCGCGCGGCACGCGTTCAACGAGCTCGTCAGCTTCGGGGCCGCCTGGGCCCAGATGCTCAACTACATCATCACGATCGCCATCTCGGCGTTCTTCGTGCCGCACTACCTGTCGATCTTCTGGGAGCCGCTGCGCGAGAACCCCTGGGACATCATCGGCGGCGTCGTCGTGATCGTCGTCCTCGTCGGGATCAACATCGTCGGCGTCCGCGAGGCCGCGAGCCTGAACATCTTCCTCGCGGTCCTGGACTTCGCAACGCAGCTGCTGCTCGTGCTGCATCGGGTTCGCGCTCATCTTCAGCCCGGACGTGCTCACGTCGAACGTCCACTGGGGCGCGGCGCCGACGTGGTCGAACTTCTTCCTCGCGATCCCGGTGGCGATGATCGCCTACACGGGGATCGAGACCGTCTCGAACCTGGCCGAGGAGGCCAGAGATCCGTCGCGTTCCGTGCCGAACGCGATCCGGCTCGTCTCGATCGCCGTCTTCGCCATCTACTTCACGCTCCCCGCGATCGCCCTCTCGGCGATGCCGGTCACGCTCGCCGGCAACGGCGAGTACCAGACGGTGCTCGGCCTGCCGCCGGAGGAGGGCGGCTTCGCGAACGACCCGGTGCTCGGGCTCGTCGACAACCTCGGGATCAGCGGCGCGTTCCTCAGCACGCTCGAGATCTACGTCGGGATCCTGGCCGCGACGATCCTCATCGTGGCCACGAACGCCGGCGTCATCGGCGCCTCGCGCATCACCTACTCGATGGCGACGTACCGGCAGCTGCCCGACCGGTTCCGCCACCTGCACAAGACCTTCCGGACGCCGTGGATCGCGCTCCTCTTCTTCGCCGGGTTCCTCTCGATTCTCGTGATCCTCCCCGGGCAGACGGACTTCCTCGCGACCATGTACTCGTTCGGCGCGATGCTCTCGTTCGCGATCGCGCACGCCTCGGTGATCGCGCTGCGGGCGCGCCGGCCCGACGAGGAGCTGGTCTACCGCGCCCGGCCGAACATCCGCTTCCGCGGGATCGACTGGCCGGTGTTCGCGTTCGTCGGCGGCGCTGCGACGCTCCTCGCCTGGCTCGTCGTCGTGATCCAGCAGCCGCTCACGCGCTGGGTCGGAATCGCCTGGCTCGTCGGCGGCTTTGCGACCTACGCCTTCTACCGCCTGCGCGTCCTCCACATTCCGCTGCGCGAGACCGTGCGCGCGCCGCAGATCGTCCTCGCCGGCGCGCTCGAGATCGACTACCGGACGATCGTCGTGCCCGTCGTCCGCTCGGCCGAGACGGAGGAGGCGCTCGTCGCCGCCGCGCGCCTGGCCGCGGAGCGTGGCGCCACCATCGTGCTCGTGACCGCCGTGGAGATCCCGCTGTCGCTGCCGCTCGCCGCCGACATGCCCGAGGAGGAAGCGGTCGCAGACGCGCTGCTCGACGAGGCGCGCGCGATCGTCGAGGGCTACGGCGTCAAGGCGATCACACGGCTCGTGTGGGCGCGCCGCGCGGGACCGGCGATCGTGGAGGAGGCCGAGCGCCGCAACGCCGAGCTGATCGTGGTCGGAAGCCGCCGCCGCTTCGGCCGCAGCGGGCCGGTGTTCGGCAAGACGGTCGACTACATCCTCAAGGCCAGCCCGGTGCGCGTGCTCGTCACGGCCGGAAAGCGGGCGGCGTGACCAGAGGCGGCACGACCCTGTTCCTCTCGTCGCTCCTCGTCGTGCTCGGGATCGTCGTGCTCGTCCAGACGGCGATCCAGGGCGGCGGCATCGGCTACCTGCTCGGCGTCCTCGTGATCGGAGCGGGAGCGCTGCGGATCTGGCTCCTGCGGAGGACCGGCTAGTGGCCAAGAAGCGCCCGGCCCTCACCCGCGTCCTCGGCGCCCGCTCGGTCGCGGCCGTCGCCTACGGCGAGATCGGCTCGTCGCTCTTCATCGCGCTCGGGATCGTCGCGTTCCTCGCCGGCGGGCTCCTGCCGTGGGTGCTGCTCGGCGTCGGCTGCATCTTCTTCCTCGTCTCGCTCTCGTACGCGGAGGGCGTGTCCGCGATCCCCGAGGCCGGCGGCGGGCCGATGCTCGTGCGCCGCGCCTACAACGACCCGGCCGGGTTCTTCACGGGCTGGGTGCTGCTCCTCGACTACCTGGTCGTGATCGCGCTCGCGGCGCTCTTCGTGCCGCACTACGTCGGCGCCGCCGCCGGCTGGGAGTCGCTCACGAAGGAGCCGTGGGACGGGATCATCGGCGTGTTCGTGATCCTCGGCGTTGCCGCGTCCCGCCTCCTGCGCCGCTCGTCGCTCTACCGCATCGCGCAGTGGCGTCGCCGGGCTCGCGTTCGTGACCCAGCTCGTCGTGATCGTCGTGGGCTTCGCGTTCGTCTTCGACCCGAGCGACGTCGGCGCGGGCGTGGACATCGGGACGAACCCGACCTGGCACGACCTCTTCTTCGCGCTCGCCGTGGCCACGCTCGCCTACACCGGGCTCGAGACGGTTGCGAACTACGCGTCCGAGACGACCGAGCCCGGGCGCTCGATCCCGAAGAGCCTCTTCGGCGCGGTCGGCGCCGTCGTCGTGATGGCGTTCCTGCTCGGCCTCGTCGGGACGTCCGTGCCCGAGCTGGGCGGTACAGGGCGGGGCGCGCCGCTCGACGCGATCGTCGACGCGGCGCGCGGATCGGTCTCGGACACGTTCGCCGACGTGCTCACGGTGTTCGTGGCGACGAGCGCGGTGATCGTCCTCGTCGCCGCGGTGACCACGTCGATCTCGGGCGTCGGGCGGCTGACCCATGCGCTCGGCAAGCACGGGATGCTGCCGCGCCGCTTCGCCCGGCTCAGCCCGCGCACGCTGATCGCGCCGATCGCGATCGTCTCGGCGGCGCTCCTCTCGAGCGCGCTGCTCCTCGTCGCCGACATCGCGGGCCGCGAGCTCAGCTTCCTCGCGAGCCTCTACAGCTTCGGCGTCCTCCTCGCCTTCTTCGCCGCACAGATGGCCGTGCTGCGCCTGCGCCGGACGCGAGCCCGACCTGGAGCGTCCGTTCCGCGCGCCGCTCGACATCTCGATCCGCGGGGTCAAGGTTCCGCTTCCCGCGCTCGTCGGCGCGCCGCTCGTGCTCGGCCTCTGGGTTGCCGCGATCGCCACCCATGGCGCGGCGCAGATCGCCGGACCGCTCTGGCTCGCGGCCGGCGCCGTCGTCTACATCCTCGTCCGCGGCCACACCCGCGACGCGCTCATGGAGCGGATCGAGCCGGCCGAGGCGGATCTCGTCCCGGACATCGAGGGCGCCTACTCGAACATCCTCGTCCCGCTGAAGCTCGGCCCGATCGGCGAGGAGGTGCTCGCGACCGCCGTCCGCCTCGCGGAGGAGCGCGACTCGAAGGTCAGCGTCCTGCTCGTGCTCCGCGTGCCGCTCGACCTGGCGCTCGACGCGCCGATGCCCGAGCGAGGAGCAGCGCGCGTCCGAGTCGCTCACCGAGATCGCCGAGCTGGCCGCGGAGCACAAGCTCGAGATCGACGGGGCCGTCGTCCGCGCCCGCGCGCTCGGCGAGGCGATCGTCGCCCAGGCGGAGAAGCAGGGCGCCGACCTGATCGTCATGGGATCCGCGCCGCGCTGGCGCCGCCAGTCGCGTTTCTTCAGCCCGACCGTCGACTACGTCCTGCGCAAGGCGCCGTGCGAAGTGATGGTCGTCGTCTACCCCCGGGGTGTCCTGGAGGACACTAGAGTGAGCGTGTGAAGGCGCTCATCGTCGGATGCGGACGGGTCGGCTCGTCCCTCGCGAAAAAGCTCCAGGCGGCCGAGTGGGACGTGTCGGTCGTGGACGCGAGCGAGGACGCTCTGGCGCGCCTCGGCGAGAACTGGCCGGGCGAGTTCCACGTCGGGCACGGGATGGACATCAAGGTGCTCGAGGGCGCCGGCATCGAGAGCGCCGACGCCGTGATCGTCGCGACGAGCGGCGACAACACGAACATCGTCGTCTCCCAGGTCGCGAAGGAGCGCTACGGGATCAAGTCGGTCGCCGTGCGCCTGCTCGACCCGGCGCGCGCCGAGTTCTACGCGACCAAGGGCCTGCACGTCGTCTCGCCCACGCGCGACGCGATCAACGGGCTCGCCGCCTGGGCCAAGGAAGAGGCGAGCGCCTGATGTTCATCGTGGTCGCCGGCGGCGGCAAGGTCGGCTCGAACGTGGCGCGCAAGCTCCGCAAGCTGAAGCACGAGGTCGTGCTGATCGAGCAGGAGCGCGACCGCTACGCGACGCTCGAGGAGGAGTTCGAGCACGCCGCGATCCTCGGCGACGCCACCGAGCTCTTCGTCCTGGAGCAGGCCGGAATGCGGCGTCCTGCCGACGTGGTCGTCGCGGTGACCGGGGACGACGAGGACAACCTCGTCATCTGCCAGCTCGCCAAGGAGGCGTACGGCGTCCCGAGCGTCGTCGCGCGCGTGAACGACCCGCGCAACCAGCAGCACTTCGACCTGCTGGAGATCTCGCCCACCGTGAGCGCGACCTCGATGGTGCTCGCCCTGATCCAGCACGAGGTGCCCGAGCACGAGCTCGTCCATCTCCTCGAGCTCCGCAAGGAGAACCTGGAGATCGTCGAGGTCGAGATCGGCGCGAAGGCATCCGCGGCCGGCAAGAAGATCGAGGACCTCCACCTGCCGCGGAACGTGCGGCTCATCTCGGTCATGCGCGACGGCAAGGCGGAGATCGCCGTCGGCGCGACGGAACTGCGGCCGGGCGACCAGGTGCTCGCGCTCCTCGAGCCGGGCGGCGAGGAGGAGCTCCGCCCGCTGCTCATCGGCGAGTCCTGACCGGCGACCTCGGAACCGAGGCCCGCGGCTGGCGGGTCACCTGGACGGGCCGCAAGATCCTCATGCGCTTCGCGGCGCTGGCCGTCACGCTCGTCTCGCTCTACATCCTCTTCCCGAGCCTCCTCGAGGTGTTCACCTCGTGGCGCGAGGTGCTCGACCTCAAGCCCGTCTGGCTGATCGGCTCGGTCGGCTTCATCTGCGCGAGCTTCCTCTCCACCTGGGCGCTGCAGCGGATCGCGGTCGGCACGCGGAGCTGGTTCGTCGTCGGGACGTCGCAGCTGGCCGGCAACTCGCTCTCCAAGGTCGTGCCCGGGGGCGCGGCCACCGCGGGCGCGCTCCAGTACCGGATGCTCGTGCGCACCGGCGTGGCCGGCGGCCGGGCGGCCTCCGGGATCACCGCCTCGTCCGCGCTCATGTTCGCGATCCTCCTCGGCCTGCCGATCCTCGCGCTGCCCGCCGTCCTCACGGGGACCTCGGTCGACCAGGCGCTCGAGCGCTCCGCCTGGCTCGGCGCGGTGGCGTTCGGCCTCTTGCTCGTGCTCGGCGCCGTCGCGTTCGCGTTCACGCGCCCGCTCGTGCTCGTCGCGAACGGGATCGTCGCGGTCGCCGGGATCATCCCGCATGGACGGGAGATCTGCGCCGGGCTGCCCGAGCGGCTCGTGCAGCGAGCGCAACTCGATCCGAACCGCGCTCGGCGCCCGCTGGAAGATGGCGCTCACGGCGTCGGTCGGACGCTGGCTCTTCGACTACCTCGCGCTGATCGCAGCGCTCTTCGCCGTCGGCGCGACGCCCAGCCCGTCGCTCGTCCTGCTCGCCTTCGTCGGCGCGTCGATGCTCGGAATGGTTCCGTTCACGCCCGGCGGCCTCGGCTTCGTGGAGGCCGGGCTGACCGGCCTGCTCGCCCTGGCCGGCGTCGCCGCCGGCGCGGCGGTGGTCGCGACGCTCGCGTACCGCCTCGCGTCGTTCTGGCTCCCGATTCCCGCCGGGCCGGCCGCGTACTGGCTCTTCCGGCGGCGGTTCCCGGGCTAGGCGCTGCGCTCATCGTCACGGATGTCGCGCGCAGCCTTGCCGGCGCGAACTCTGGCATCGAGGACGTAGATCCCGAACAGCACGGCCAGGCGATGAGCCCGACCACGCCGGCTGCGATCGAGCCAGAAAGCGTCATCGGATCGTGAAAGCGCCGCGACGAACGCGGCGGCGCTGATCAGACGACAAGAGCGCGCGACAAGTGCGTTTCTGCTCATGCGCGAAGTATGGCAGCCCTAGCTGGGAGGATCCGGCGTCACCTCGGCCACGATCAGATCCGCGGTGTGGCCCGCCAGCCGCTCCTGCAGGAGCTCCCAGTCGGCCGTGCTGACCTGGATGCAGAGCGCCGCCTGACCCTGTGCCGAGCTTCTCGCCGATCTCGCGGATGCGTGCGTCGTCGATGCCGGAGTCGAAGAAGACGCCGGTGACGACGCCGAGCACCATCCCGACGATCGGCGCGATCACGGGATAGCCGACGAGCAGCCCGACGATCACGCCCAGGACCCCGCCGGCAATAAGGCCCTCGCCGATCGACACCTGCCGCTGCTGGTGGAGCTTCACGCCCTTCGCCGTCTTCACGACGATGACCGCGTCGTCGAGCGAGACCACGCTCTCGTGCTGGAGCTCCTCCAGGGCGTCGAGCGCCCGCTCGGCCTCGTGCTTGCCGGGGAACGCGGCCGCTGCGAAGCCGGGGCTCACGTGTCCTTCTCGTCCGCCTCGGGCGACCGGAGCCAGGAGCCGAGCGCGGGTGGTGGCTTCATGCGCCCGGCTCCCGTCGGTCGGTTACGCCGCCTGCTCGTCGGCTACGCCGTAGACCACGAGGCCGTAGAGGACGAGCACGTGCAGCGAGACCATGATCAGGCTGACGATCGGGTAGTCGAAGACCCAGAGCATGTTGATCGCCGCGCCGACCATGCTGACGACGATCCCCGTCCAAACGGCCCACTTCGCGCGCGCCGAAGACGGCGACGCCGGCGCACACGAGGACGATCCCGTAGATCAGGTAGGTCGTGCCCCAGGCATGGATGTTGCTGCTGACGAGCCCCGCCAGGGTCTCGTTGTCGATCGAGAGCGCGGTGATCCCGTTCAGGATGCCGAGCACCCCGCTCAGGATCATCACGATGCCGGCGAATGTCAGCCAGACCTCTCCTTTGGGTCGCGCCATGTCTCTCTCCTTCTCTAGGGGGTTCTGACGATGCAGCGAAGCCGCGGGGGGCTCGACGCGCGCGGCTCAGATCCCGAGAACCCGCGCCTTCTCGGCGGCGAACTCCTCGTCGGAGAGCTTGCCCTTGTCGTGCAGGTCGGAGAGCGTCTTCAGCATGTACGCGGTGTCCTCTTTCCTGGAGTCGACCGCGGCCTTCTCGTACGTCATGCCCGGCTTGCGGAAGACCAGGTAGACGATCGTCCCGAAGACGGGGACGAAGACGATGCAGAGCACCCAGATCGCCTTCCAGCCGCCCTCCATGTCGTCGCGCTTGAAGACGTCGATCAGGGCGAACGCCCAGATCATCGCCAGGGGCAGGAAGATGATGAGGAGGAAGAACGCGTCCCAGAAATTGCTCGCCAGCGCCATGGTTCTCCTGTCAGTCGACGTCTTCGGTCGAGAGCCCAGATGACGAGGGCGCTCCCCGCGATGAGGACGATCGAGCGGGCCGGGCTGCCGCCGATCGTGAAGAAGTTGAAGAGGATCCCGAACGACGCCATGAGGACGCCGAGGATCCGGCCCGCCGACTTGCGCGACAGCACGAGCCAGGCGACCGCGATCTGCGCCGCGCCGATGATCAGGAAGATGTAGCCCCAGCTGTCGAGGTTCTCCCAGACGAGCTGCTCCTCGGAGAAGTACTCGGGCTTCGCGAGCGCGACGATCGCCCAGAGAACGTGCAGGCCGCCGACGATCGCGAGCCAGATCCCGGCGAGCGTGCTGCGACCGCCCCAGCCCTCGCCGCGGCTCTGCGGATCGGCCGCCGTGGTCTGCTGGTACTCCTTGGAAACACCGGGGACGTGTGGGAACCCGCCGGACATTTGCTCCTCCCTTGGCTCGCTACCGGCGACCTACGCTACGTGACGAGCCGCCCTGCGACAATCGCGCCGTGACGACGTACGGGCTCTCCGAGGCCGAAGCCGGCCGCCTGCTCGCCGCGAGGGGGCCGTTCGCGCCGCCCGCGACGAGCCGCTCGCTGAAGTCGATCGTCCGCGCGAACGTCTTCACGTTCTTCAACCTGATCCTCGCGGTCTTCGGCGCGCTCACGCTCTGGTTCGGCGACTGGCGCGACGCGCTCTTCCTCGGGATCCTCGTCGCGAACTCGGCGATCGGGATCGGCCAGGAGCTGCGGGCCAAGCGCGCGCTCGACCGGCTCTCTGCCGAGGTGGCGCCGCATGCGACGGTCGTACGCGACGGCGAGCCGCGGGTGGTCGGGGTCGAGCAGGTCGTCGTCGGCGACCTCGTCCGCGTCACGGCCGGCGACGGCGTGGTCGCGGACGGAACGCTCGTCGAGTCGGCCGGGCTCGCGGTGGACGAGTCGATCCTCACCGGCGAGTCGCGCCCGGTGACCCGCGCGGTCAGCGAGGAGGTGCGCTCCGGCTCGTACGCGGTCGAGGGCGCCGGGGCGTTCGTCGTCAGCGCGGTCGGCCCGGACAGCTACGCGCAGCGGATCGCCGGCGAGGCGCGCCAGTTCCGCCATCCGCGCTCGCCGCTCGAGCGCTCGCTGAACCGGCTCCTCTTCGTGCTCGTCGCCGTGATGGTTCCGCTCGGGACGATCTTCATCTACGCGCTCTGGCAGCGCGACATCGCAGATCCACGACGCGGTCACGACGGCGGTCGCGGGCATCGTCACGCTCGTCCCCGAGGGGCTCATCCTGCTGGCGAGCCTGACCTTCGCGGCCGCGGCGCTGCAGCTCGCCCGCCGCGGCGCGCTGGCGCAGCAGCTGAACGCGATCGAGTCGCTCGCGTCCGTGGACGTCATCTGCCTGGACAAGACCGGGACGCTGACCGCGGCCGACCTGCGCGTCGTCTCGTTCCAGGCGGCGAACGGCGGCGACCCGGACGAGGTGCGGCGCGAGGTCGGGCGGTTCGCGTCGAGCTCGCCCGCGCGCAACCGAACCCTCGAGGCGATCGCCGTCGCCGTCGGCGCGCCCGCCGAGGAGCCCGGCGAGTACGTCCCGTTCTCGTCGGCGCGGCGCTGGAGCGGGCTGCGGCTCGGCGGCACCTCGTACGTGCTCGGCGCGCCGGAGCGCTTTCCGCTCGGGCCGCTGGCCGATGTCGCCGCGCGCGAGCAGGCGGAGGGCCGCCGCGTGGTCGCCTTCGGCACGGCGACGGGTGCGCTGAGCGCGAACGACGGCCCGCCCGCCGGCCTCGAGCCGCTCGGGCTCGTCGTCCTGTCGGAGGCGCTGCGGCCCGACGCGCGCGAGACGGTCGAGTTCCTGCGCGCCGAGGGCGTCGAGCTGCGCGTCATCTCCGGGGACGCGCCGGCGACCGTGGGCGCGATCGCCCGCGACGCCGGCATCGACGTCGGCGACGGCCCGGTGGACGGATCGAACGGCGACATCCCGCTCGACGCCCGCGTGGTCGGCCGGATCTCGCCCGAGGGCAAGCGGCAGCTCGTCGAGGGGCTGCGCGCCCAGGGCCGCTACGTGGCGATGGTCGGCGACGGCGTGAACGACGTCCCGGCGCTCAAGGCCGCGCGGCTCGCGATCGCGCAGGGAAGCGGCTCGGAGATGGCGCGCAGCGTCGCCGACGTCGTGCTCGTGCGCGGCGACTTCGCGGCCGTGCCGGACATGGTCGCGTCGGGCCGGAAGATCCTCCGCAACGTCCAGCGGGTCGCGAAGCTCTTCGTGACCAAGTCGGTGTTCGCGGCGTTCCTCGTGCTCGTCGTCGGGCTGACCACGACGCCGTACCCGCTCCTGCCGCGGCACCTCTCGCTGGCCGCGGCGCTGACCGTCGGGATCCCCGGGTTCTTCCTGGCGCTCGGTCCGAGCTTCGGGACCGTGGCGCACGGACGGGTTCCTCCGCGAGGTGGCGCGCTTCTCCCTCCCGGCCGGGACCGCGGCCGGCCTCGGCGTGCTGTCGGCGTACCTCTTCGCGCTGAACGTCATCCAGCAGCCGCTCGTCGAGGCGCGAACCGTCGCGCTGTCGACGCTCGTCGTGCTCGGCCTCTACTACGTGCTCGTCCTCGAGGCCCGGACGCAGCGGCCGGACGCTGGCGGTCGGGATGCTCTGCACCGGCCTCTTCCTCGGATTCGTAGCCGTGTTCGCCTTCGAGCCGACGCGCGATTTCTTCGAGATGTCCTGGTTCGGCTTCTGGGGGATCGTCGGCGTCGTCGGCGGCGCCGGTCTCGCCATCGCGGGCCTCGCGCTCTCGGACGCCCGCTTCGTGCCCGAGCAGTTCCGGCGCTGGACGCGCTAGCCTCGTCC
Source organism: uncultured Actinomycetes bacterium (assembly GCA_963705875.1). Taxonomy (GTDB): domain Bacteria; phylum Actinomycetota; class Thermoleophilia; order Gaiellales; family Gaiellaceae; genus CAVRUF01. The sequence continues at coordinate 2,132,106 of OY970117.1, forward strand.
TATGCCGTCACTCGTGGTCGTCGTTCCACTGAAGGAAGGCACGTACGACGAGGCCAAGCGCCTCCTCGCCGACGGACCACCGATGGATCTCGGCGAGTCGCCGTTCGAGCACCACGAGGTCCACCTGACGAAGAGCGAGGTCGTGTTCGTGTTCACGACGCCCGAGGACATCCCGGCGACGCTCCACGTCAGCGCCGGCGACCCGACCTTCTGGCGCGCGGCAAAGGCCTGGCAGCCGCTGATCGACGGCAAACCGCGTAAGGCGGAGACCGTGTTCAGCTGGGCTCGGGAGGGCTAGAAGAACGAGCCGCTCTCCTTCCGCGCGAAGGCCTGGATGCGGTCGGCGCCGAGGTTGGAGGTCATGATCAGGATCGTGTTCTTGAAGTCGACCGTCCGGCCCTGCGAATCGGTGAGCCGGCCGTCGTCCAGGATCTGGAGCAGGATGTTGAAGACGTCTGCGTGCGCCTTCTCGATCTCGTCGAAGAGGAGCACCGCGTACGGCTTGCGGCGGACCGCCTCGGTCAGCTGTCCGGCTTCCTCGTGGCCGACGTAGCCGGGTGGCGCGCCGACGAGCCGGCTGACGGTGTGCCGCTCCTGGTACTCGCTCATGTCGAGGCGGACCATCACGTCCTCGCTGCCGAAGAGCGCCTCCGCGAGTGTCCGCGCGAGCTCCGTCTTGCCGACGCCGGTGGGTCCCAGGAACAGGAAGCTCCCGTCGGGACGGCTCGGGTCGGCGAGCCCGGCGCGGGCGCGGCGAACCGCCTCCGCGACGGCCTCGACGGCCTCGTCCTGGCCGACGACGCGCTCGTGCAGCCGCTCCTCGAGCTTCAGGAGCCGGTCGCGCTCCTCCTGGGTCAGCTGCGAGACCGGGATGCCGGTGCGCCGCGAGACGATGTCGGCGATGTCCTCCATCGTGACCTCGGGCGCCCGGGCGCGCGCCTCCTTGCGCCCCTCCTGCTGGGCGCGGCGCTCGTCGATCTGCGCCTTCAGCTCGTCCGCCCGCTGGTAGTCCTCGGCCGAGATCGCCTGGTCGCGCTCGCGCCCCATGCGGCGGAGCTCCTCCTCGGCTGCCCGCGTGTCCTCCGGCTTCGCCTTCGACCGGAGCCGGACGCGGGCGCCCGCCTGGTCGATCAGGTCGATCGCCTTGTCGGGCAGGAAGCGGTCGCGGATGTAGCGATCGGACAGCTCCGCCGCTGCGACGATCGCCTCCTCGGTGATGCGCACGCGATGGAACGCCTCATAGCGGTCCTTGAGGCCGGTGAGGATCTCGATCGTCTCCTCGACCGTCGGCTCGGAGACCAGCACGGGCTGGAAACGCCGCTCGAGCGCCGGGATCCTTCTCGATGTTCTTCCGGTACTCGTCGAGCGTGGTCGCGCCGATCATGTGCAGCTCGCCGCGCGCGAGCGCCGGCTTGAGCATGTTGCCGGCGTCCATCGCGCCCTCGGCCGCGCCCGCGCCGACGACGGTGTGGATCTCGTCGATGAAGACGATCAGGCTGTCCGCGTTCTCGGTGATCTCGTCGATCACGCCCTTCAGGCGTTCCTCGAACTCGCCGCGGTACTTCGTGCCGGCGATCATCCCCGCCATGTCGAGCGCCACCAGGCGCTTGCCGGTGAGCGTCTCGGGCACGTCGTCGTTGACGATCCGCTGGGCGATGCCCTCGACGATCGCGGTCTTGCCGACGCCGGGGTCGCCGAGCAGCACCGGGTTGTTCTTCGTGCGGCGCGAGAGGATCTCGATCGTCTGCTCGATCTGATCGGCCCGGCCGATCACGGGATCGAGCTTGCCCTGGCGGGCCTCCTCCGTGAGGTCGCGGCCGTACTCGTCGAGCGTCTTCGTCGTGCTCGCCGGGCGCCCACCCGCCTCGCCGCTCTCGACGCCGCGGATGACCGCGCCGCGCAGCTTGGTGTGCGCTGATCGCGAACCGCTCGAGCAGCTCGCCCGCCTCGGTCTCGGTGTCCTGGGCCAGCGCGAGCAGCACGTGCTCGGGCCCCACGTACGACGCGCCGATCTGACGCGACTCCTCGTAGGCGGCCAAGCAGGGCGGCCTTCGCGTCCGGCGACAGCGACGGCGCAACGTCCGTGCGCTCCTGGACGTCTGCTTCCTCCTCGATCTGCGCCGCGATCGCGGCGGGGTCGGCGCCGACCTGCTGCAGCACGTGCCGGACGACCTCGTCCTGGGTCGCGGCCCAGAGCAGGTGTGTCGAGTCGACGTCCAGGCTCCCCACTCCATCCTTTGCGCGGCAGGCTCGTCCGGCCCTTGATCGAGCCGGAACGGCGGGTACTCGTCGGTCATGAGCGCCGCGTAGGCGACGACGCGAAGCACCCAGCGGTTCGAGGCCGATCACGAAGTCGAAGAGGCCTCGCGGGTACGTGCCGGCGAAGAGGAGCGCGAACCCGCCGATCAGGACGCAGATGCCGATCAGGCCGTTCCAGCCGACCGGGACCCAGACGTCCGGCGACCAGCTCCAGAGCCACCAGCCGCCGACGAAGATCCCGATGATGAAGTACTGCGGGATCGCGAGCAGCCACCACTTGACCAGCACCAGTCCGCGGGAGAGCTTCTCGGGGTAGGCGATCTCGACGCTGGCCGGGTAGTCCGGCTCGGGCTCGAGCGTGAACGGCGGATAGCGGTCGGTGCCGAGCGCGCCGTAGGAGTAGAAGTAGACGCGCCACGTCCAGCGGATGACGCCGAGGTTGATGTCGAACAGGTCGCGCGGGTAGCGGCCGGTGAAGAGGATCGCGAAGAAGGCGATCCAGGTGAGCACGATGAACGCGATCCAGAGGAAGAAGAGCGCCAGGATGTGCGGGATGATCAGCAGCCACTTGAACGCCCAGATCCAGCGGCTGAGATCCGCGTCCATCTCGCCGTGGACGGCGACCGGGTAGACGCTCGGGACGGGGACGACGAGCTCGGTCGGAGGTTTCTCGGGCTCGGCGTCGGCCGTCCGTCGGCGGCGAAGCGCGAGAAACACGCAGAGGACGCCTACGACGAGGACGATCCCGCCGACGATGAGAAGCACGATCGCGGCCCAGATGAACCAGTCGAGCTCGGCGCCGATCCCGATGTCGGCGGCGACGCCCTCGGAGCCGTCGGCGTTCATCGCGACGAGCGTCCAGTCGCCCTCCTCGACCTCCCAGGTGAGCACCTGCTCGCCGGGGCCGCTCTCGGAGGCGGTCCAGAAGGTCTGGTCGTCGGGCGGTCCGGAGGGCGCTCCGCCGGAGAACGTCTCGTACTTCTCCTCGAAGGGCCAGGCGTCGAAGTCCTCGACCTTGTCGCGGGAGACCGAGCCGAGGTAGCCGTCGACGTCGTCGGACGGACCGATGCCGAGGAAGAGCTCGCCGCCGTCCGCCGACTCGCCGCGCAACCGGGCCCGGCCGATCGCGTCGACGCTCGTCGAGTCCCCGAAGTCGATCGAGCCGGACACGATCGCGTACCCGGCCGACTCGAACCGCTCGGTCGGAGTGGAGATGAACCCGTCGGAGTCGCGCTTGGCCTGGTCGGCCCAAAGCAGCGTGCAACCCGCGCTGAGCAGGCCGACCGCGATCAGGATCGCGATGCAGCCGAGGACGAGCAGGATGATCCGCCCGGCGCCCCAGCTCCTCTTGGGCTTGGCCTCGGCGGACTTCACTTCGGCGGGCATGGCTTCATCAGCCATGGCAACAGCCTTGCACAGGTCGTCGCGCCGGGGAGAAACCCGGGGTACTTTCGGCGCACTTCCGCGCACCACGCGTAGGGAAATCCGCGATAGCGTCGAGGGCGGGAGAGGCGGGGGTCCCCAGCTAGACGCGTGTGACGTTTAACGCGCCCGGCGGCGCAGAACCGCCGCCACGACGACCCCGTACGCGACGTGATCGGCGATCTGGGCGCCGGCGTTCAGGCGCTGCATCCGAGGGAAGCGCCGCCCGACGACACCCAGGTCGAGCGCCGCGATTCCGAGGCCCGCGAGCACGCCGCGCGCGGTCGACGGCCGGGCCGGCAGCGCGTACGCGAGCACGACGCCCCACACCAGCGAAATGGCGACGTGCACCGGGATCGCGGCGAGGAGCAGCTCGTCGTCCGCCGCGTCCTCGCCGAGCACGATCGATCCGGCGGCGCGCGTCGCCTCCAGAGGATCGCCGCCGGTCGCCAGCGCGTGCACGGTCGACGGGAGTCCGCTCACGACCGCCGCGACGGCCCCGGCGGTGAGCCCGTCGCCGGCGCGGCCCACTACACCCCGAGAGCTTCGGTGACGATCCGGTTCTGCTCGACGAGATGGGCGGTCGGGTAGCCCTCGCTCGGGCTCGCACGCCAGGGGCGGCCGCAGTAGCGAAGCTGCACGTCCTCCGGCAGCCCTTCCTCGAGGCGGTGCCGGATCGCGCGCCAGGCGCCCATGTTCTGCGGCTCCTCCTGCGTCCACACGAGCTCGCTGATGCGCGGGTAGCGCGCGAGCAGCTCGTCGTAGGCCGCGATGTTGAACGGGTAGAGCTGCTCGAGCCGCACGACCGCGACGCCCTCTGCCTCGGCGCGCGCCTCGTGGCCGATGATGTCGTAGTAGATCTTCCCCGTGCAGAGAATGAGGCGCTCGGTGCGGGCCCGCGCCTCCTCGTCGAGCGAGGAGTCGTCGATGATCGACTGGAACCCGCCCTCGGAGAGCTCGACCACGTTCGACGTGGCCTGCTTCAGGCGCAGGAGGCTCTTCGGCGTCAGCACGACGAGCGGCCGCGGCTTCGGATGCCGCGCCTGGCGCCGCAAGAGGTGGAAGTGCTGGCCCGCGGTGGTGCAGTTGACGATGCGGATGTTCTCCTGGGCGGCCATCTGCATGAACCGCTCGACCCGCGCGCTCGAATGCTCGGGCCCGTTCCCCTCGTAGCCGTGCGGGAGGAGCAGCGTGAGCCGCGACGTCTTCCCCCACTTGGAGAGGGACGAGACGATGAACTGGTCGATGATGATCTGCGCGCCGTTCACGAAGTCGCCGAACTGGGCCTCCCAGATGACCAGTGCGTCCGGGCGCGCGACCGCGTAGCCGTACTCGAAGCCGAGACAGCCTTGTTCCGAGAGCGGCGAGTTGTAGACCTCGAGCGGCGCGACCGCGTTCGGCAGGTGCTGGATCGGCGCGTACTTCGCGCCCGTCTTCGCGTCGTGGAGGACGAGGTGGCGGTGCGCGAACGTGCCGCGCTCCGTGTCCTGGCCCGACACTCGCACGGGCGTGCCTTCCTCGATCAGGCTTCCGAGCGCGAACGCCTCGGCGAGCGCCCAGTCGATGCCGCCGTCGGGGCCGAGCATGTCGCGGCGGCGCTCCAGCTGGGAGAGCAGCTTGGGATGAACCGTGAAGTCCGGCGGAACGACGAGGAGCTGGTCGTTCAGCGTCTCGAGCCGGTCGCGCGGGATCGCGGTCTCGGGCACGTCGCCCCCGGCGCGGCCGGGCTTGCGCTCCTGCCGCCGGCCCATCGCGCCCTCGGAGATCGCCTGCCGCAGCGCGTCGTGCGCGACCTTGATCTGGCCGTCGGCGTCGGCGAGCATCGCCGCGACGTCGCCCTCGCTCACGACGCCGTGGTCGATCAGATCCTTGGCGTAGAGCTCCCGAACGGTCGGGTGGTTCTCGATCCGCTCGTACATGAGCGGCTGCGTGTAGGCCGGCTCGTCGCCCTCGTTGTGGCCGAAGCGCCGGTAGCCGACGACGTCCACGATCACGTCCCGCTGGAACTCGGCGCGGTAGGCCATCGCCAGGCGAACGGCGGCCAGCGCACCCTCGGGATCGTCGGCGTTCACGTGGATGATCGGCGCGTCGAAGCCCTTGGCGATGTCGCTCGAGTAGCGGGTCGAGCGCTCGTCCTCCGGATTGGTCGTGAAGCCGATCTGGTTGTTCGCGACGATGTGGAGGGTGCCGCCGGTCGAGTAGCCGGCGAGCCCCATGAGGTTCAGGGTCTCCGCGACGATCCCCTGGCCGGCGAAGGCCGCGTCCCCGTGGATGAGGAGCGCCATCGCAGCGGTCGGATCGTGGCTCAGCTCCGGCTCGTCGAGACCGGTCTGCAGCGCGCGGGCCGTCCCGACGACGACCGGGTCGACCGCCTCGAGATGGCTCGGGTTCGATGCGAGCAGCACCTTGATCTCGCCGTGCTTCGTGAGCCGGACGCCCTGCGAGCCGTAGTGGTACTTCACGTCGCCGGTGCCGCCCTCGGGGTCGTGCGTGACCGCCTCGAGCGTCCGCTCGCCCTCGAACTCCTTGAGGATGACCTCGTACGGCCGCCCGAGCGTGTGGGCGATCACGTTCAGCCGTCCGCGGTGGGCCATGCCGAGCACGACGTCCTTGGCGCCGTTCGCCGCGGAGAGCTCGAGCGCCTCGTCGAGCATCGGGATCATCACGTCGAGGCCCGCGAGCGAGAACGACTTCTGGCCGAGGAACACGCGGCGCAGATACGTCTCGAGACCCTCGGTCTCGGACAGGCGATTGAGAAGGCCCTTCTTCTCCTCGGGGTCGAGCGGCTGGCGGTAGCGGCCCGACTCGATCGCGTTGCGAAGCCACACGCGCTGCTCGTGGTTCGAGATGTGCTCGATCTCGTACGCCATCGTCCCGCAGTAGGTCGCGCGGAGCTTCGGGAGGACTTCGCGGAGCGAGTCGCCCTCGCAGTAGAGGCGGAGGAGCCGCGCCGGGATGCGCGACTGGAGCTCCGGCGTCAGCTGCGGGATCAGCCGGTCGGGGTCGAGCGCGGGATCGCCGGGCGGCGCAGAGCCGAGCGGATCGAGGTGCGCGGCGAGATGGCCGTGCATCCGGTGCGCCTTGACGAGCGCCATCGCGGCGGCAACGCCTCCGAGCAGCTCCTCGTCGACCGCGGCGGGCTCGGCGGGCTCGGCGGGCGCAGCCGCTGGTGCCGAGGCGCCGTTCCCGTCGGCGGGAACGAGCTCATGGAGCCGCTGCGCGGCCGGCAGGTGCGCGGCCAGGTCGGGATTGGACTCGAAGTACGCGCGCCATTCAGGCGGCAGGGATTCCGGCGAATTCAGGTACTCGACGAAGAGCTCTTGGACATAGCCGAGATTGAGGTCTTCGAGGGCCGATGAATCCACTTGTGCTGAGGATAGCTAGGGGGCTTGGAAGTGCCGCGCAGTTGTCTTCGGCGCGGCGCGGCGGTGTCCTTAGCGAGCGGCGGCGATCGAGCGGCGGACGAGCTCGACCGGATGGAGGATCGGCGTCGGCCGGCCCATGCCCTCGAGGTACGTCGCGATCTGCAGCGTGCAGCCCGGATTCGCGGCCGCGATCGCCTGCGCGCCCGTCTCCGCGAGGTTCGCCGCCTTGCGCTTGCCGAGCTCGGCGGCGGCCCTCGGCTCGAGCACGTTGTAGAGCCCGGCCGAGCCGCAGCAGAGCTCCCATTCGGCCGGCTCGACGAGCTCCAGTCCCGGGATCGCGGCCAAGAGTGAGCGTGGCTCGGCGCGGACGCCCTGCGCATGGGCCAGGTGGCACGCGTCGTGGTAGGCGACCCGCAGCTCGACCGGTCCACGCGGAGCGCGCGGCTCCGCCATTGCGAGCAGCTCGGTCACGTCGTGCACCTTCGCGCTGAACGCCGCCGCGCGCTCGGCCCAGTCCGGGTCGTCGGCGAGCAGGCGGCCGTACTCCTTCATCGACGAGCCGCAGCCGGCCGCGTTCGCGACGACCGTGTCGCAGTCCTCGAAGGCGGCGATCGTGGCTCGCGCGAGCTCGAGCGCCTCGGGCTCGGCGCCGGTGTGGAGCATGAGCGCACCGCAGCAGCGCGGGCTCGTGCGGGCGGCGACCTCCCAGCCTTCGGCGGCGAGCACCTCGGCCGTGGCCGCGTTCACGTCGCCGAAGAACACCCGCTGGACGCAGCCCTGGAGCAGACCGGCCCGCCCACGGCGCTCGCCGATCGCCGGCGTCAGCTCCGGGGTTCGCGCGCGCCCGCGCGCGTGAGGCGTCAGGCGCAGCATCGCGCCGGCCCGCGAGGAATCCGGCAGCGCCCGGCCCAGCCGCCGCGCGCCGAGCCGCCCCGCAGCGCTCGCGAGCGGGCGCACCGCGCGCAGCCGCCCGGGATGCGTGAACGTCGCGAACGCCATCCGCCGGGAGAGCCGGGCGCCGAACCCCCGCCGGTAGTTGCGCTCGAGCTGCGGGCGCGTGTCCTCGAGGAGCCGGTCGTACGCCACGCCGGACGGGCACGAGGTCACGCAGGCCATGCAGCCGAGGCAGCGATCCCAGTGGAGCGCCATGGCGTCCGAGATCTCGTCCGTCTCGTTCCGGGCCGCCTCCATCAGGACGATCCGCCCGCGCGGCGAGTCCATCTCCTCGCCCCAGAGGACGTACGTCGGGCACGTCGGCAGGCAGAAGCCGCAGTGGACGCAGGTGTCGAGATCGGCCTGGCTCGGCGGGCGCAGGGCGTCGAAGGCCGTCATCAGATGCCGCCCACGAAGATCCCCGGCGCGCAAACACCGGCGGGGTCGAAGCGCTCCTTGACCCGTCGCGAGAGCGCGATCAGCGCGTCGTCGTCGACGCCCCAGGGATCGGCGCGCAGCTCGGCCGGCGCGTCCTGGAGGACGCCGGGGAACGGAAACTCGAACGGCGCCTCGGACCTGACCCAGAAGACGCCAACGCGGCCGACCACCGAGGCTCCCACGTCCTCGGCCGCGGCGAGCACGTCCGGCAGCGCGGACGGAAGCGCCGAGACGCGGAGCACGACCTCGCCCCGCTGCCCGGCGCGCTGCGCGGCCCAGAGCTCGTCCGCATTGCCGTGAATCTCCGTCTCGAGCTCGTCGGCGAGCGAAGCGATCCGCGCCGCACGGCTCTCGACGGCGACGCCGCCGACGCGAGCGAGCACGGCGCCCGAGCCTCGAGACCAGGAGACGTCGAGCGCCTCCAGTTCGAGCGGCTCCGCGAACCAGCGCGCCGCCACGCGTCCGAGCGCGGCCGGATCGTCCCCGCGCGCGACCACCGTCGCCGACTCGACGGGCAGCGGATGCAGCCGCACGACCACCTCGGTGATGACGCCGAGCGTTCCCAGCGAGCCTGCGAAGAGCTTGGCCAGGTCGTATCCGGCGACGTTCTTGATCACCGTGCCGCCCGACCGGGAGACCGAGCCGTCGGCGAGCGCGGCGGTCATCCCGAGGAGCAGATCCCGCGCCGCGCCGTAGCGATGGCGCAGCGGCCCCGAGTCCGCCGTCGCGACCACGCCGCCGATCGTTGCGCCGTCCGTCGGGAGGATCGAGCGCGAGCATCTGCCCGGCCTCGGCGAACACCGCCTGCGCGTCGGCCAGCCGAACGCCGGCGCCGAGCACCGCGGTCAGGTCGCCCGCGTTGTGCTCGAGCCGGCCGAACGCCTCGGTCGAGAGCACGACGTCGGGCTCGGGAACCGCCGCGCCCCAGTCCCATTTCGTCCCGCCGCCGCGCGGACGAACCGACCCGCCCGCCGCGAGCAGCTCGGCGGCCTCGGCGGCCGTTGCGGGCGTCTCGACCCTCACATCCGCTCCGCGAGACCGGCCGCTTCGACGGGATGCTGCCGGTACGGCCCGGGCACCTCGCCGCACAGCCGCGGCGTCGGCATGACCTTGCCCGGGTTGACCCGCTGCTCGGGGTCGAACGCGCAGCGCAGCTTCTGGAACGCGGCCAGATCGGGCTCGGAGAACATCGCCGGCATGTAGCGCTTCTTGTCGATCCCGACCCCGTGCTCGCCGGTGATCGAGCCGCCCTCCTCGACGCACGCGAGCACGATGCGGCCGGCCAGCTCCTCGGCCCGCGCCGCCTCGCCCGGCTGGGAATCGTCGTAGGCGACCAGCGGATGCAGGTTCCCGTCCCCGGCGTGGAAGACGTTCGCGACCTGGAGCCCGTACTCGTCCGCGAGCTCCTCGATGCGGCCGAGCACCGCGGCCAGCCGCGTGCGCGGGATGACCGAGTCCTGCACGTAGTACGAGGGCGCGACCCGGCCCATCGCCGCGAACGCCGCCTTGCGGGCGCGCCAGATGAGGTCGCGCTCGGCCGAGTCGGCGGCGACGTGGATCCCGAGCGCCTGCTTCAGCTCGCAGAGGCCCACGACCGCCTCGACCCGCTGCTCGCACTCCTCCTCGGGCCCGTCGAGCTCGACGATCAGCGCGGCGCCCGCGTCGTACGGGTTGCCGATCCCGGTCGCCTGCTCGGCCGCGCTCATCGAGAGGCGGTCCATGATCTCGAGCGCGCCCGGCACCATCCCGGCGGCGACGATGTCGGAGACCGTCTGGCCCGCCGCCTCCATCGTCTCGAAGTACGCGACGAGCGTGCGGATCCGCTCGGGCACCGGCGAGACGCGCAGCGTGATCCGCGTCGCGACGCCGAGCGTCCCCTCCGAGCCGACGAACGCGCCGAGCAGGTCGTAGCCGGGCAGGTCGAGCTCCTTGCCGCCGAGCGAGACCTCGGTCCCGTCCGGGAGGACGATGTCGAGCCCGCAGACGTAGTTGGTGGTGAAGCCGTACTTGAAGCAGTGCGCGCCGCCCGAGTTCTCCGCGACGTTGCCGCCGACCGTGCAGACGACCTGGCTCGACGGATCCGGCGGATAGAAGTGCGTCGGCCCGACCGCGCGCGAGACCTCCAGGTTGGTCACGCCCGGCTCGACGACGACGCGCGCGTTGGGCAGGTCGACCTCGAGCACCCGCCGCAGCCGCGAGAGCCCGACGACCACGCCGCCGGGAACCGGAGTCGCGCCCCCGGACAGACCGGTCCCCGCACCGCGCGCGACCCACGGAACCTCGGCCTCCCAGCAAGCACGAACGACGCGGCGAACCTCGTCCGCCGAGCCCGGGAGGCACACGACCGCGGGCACGCCGCGCAGGTACGTGAGCGCATCCGACTCGTACGTGCGCAGCTCGTCGCGATCCACGAGCACGTTCGCCTCGCCGCAGATTCCCTCCAGTGCGGCGACGAGATCGTTCAGCGCAACCCCTCCGAATCGGGCGGGACGATCGGCAGGCCGCTCGCAACGCGGCGCTTCCCGCCCGCCTGGTAGACGACGTCGACGGAATCGTTCTTCCGGTAGGTGCCCGCCACGCCGAGGAACATGCTCGTCCAGCGAAGGAGCCCGAGCCGGCCCTCGCGCGCGATCGGCTTGGTGAACCGCAGCACCGGACCCTCGACCTCGTAGTCGGTTCCACGCTGCTGCAAGACGCCGTTCACGTAGACCTCGAACGGCTCATGCGCCTCGGGAGGAAGCGGGACAGTCCAGGCTTCGGCCACCGCAACGCCGAAGCCTAGACTGCCGATCCACTCGCCGCGCCTGCTCCCCAGTCGCGTCGCGCATCCCCTTTGTTTCGCCCCTTCCCAGGGTGTGCGCGTAGGACGAACTGAACCACACAAAGGGGGAACCTCAATCCCTCGAACGAGTGCTTGGTCATTCCGGCGGGCAGAGCCGTAGAATCGGGGCCGGATGCCCGGGAGCCGTTTTGTCCTTCTCCTCGTCGCCGTCGGGGTTCCGGTCGGCCTCGTGGCCGTGTTGTTCACCCTGCCCGGGGCGCAGCCGCCCGAGAGCGCGACGCAGAGCGGCGAGACGATCAATCAGATCTACAAGGTCATCCTGGCGGCCTGCGCGTTCGTCTTCATCCTGATCGAGGCGGCGCTGATCGCGATGATCGTCCGCTACCGCCGGCGCAAGGGCACCGCCGAAGGACGCCGAGGGCCCGCAGGTCCACGGGAACACGCGGATCGAGATCATCTGGACGGTCATCCCGGCGGTCGCGCTCCTCATCCTCGCGGTCTTCATGTTCTCGAAGGTCCCCGATGTCGAGGCGGTGCCGTCCGCCGGCGAGGACGTGCTCGTCGTCGAGGTGACCGCGCACCAGTTCTACTGGCAGTACGAGTATCCGGACGGCGCGCTCTCGTTCGACACGCTCTACCTGCCGGTCGACCGCCCCGTGACGCTCCAGATCCGCTCGGCGGACGTGAACCACGCCTGGTGGGTGCCCGAGCTGACCGGCAAGCGGGACGCGATCCCGGGCCGCACGAACGAGCTCAACTTCACGCCGCGCACGGTCGGCACGTTCGACAAGGGCGTGTGCGGCGAGTTCTGCGGCATCCAGCACACGGAGATGCGGACGGTCGTCGAAGTGGTGAGCACGGACGACTTCGAATCGTGGCTCGCCGACAACCAGCCCGCTGATCCCGTCGCGATGGGCGAGCAGGAGTGGACGGCGTCGTGCGCCAAGTGCCACGGCCTCGCCGGCCAGGGCGACATCGGGCCGCCGATCGCCGGCAACCCGATCCTCACCGATCCGGTCGCGCTCCGCGCGCTCGTCGAGAACGGCCAGGACCAGGGCGCGGTGGAGGGCTACATGCCGCCGACCGGGCTCGGCTGGACGGACGCCCAGATCGACGCGCTCGTCGCCTACGTGAAGTCGAACCCCGAGCTCGCCGGGCCGGGCGGCGAATGAGCGCCAACGCCGCACCCGTTCGCAGCCCCGCCTGGAACGAAGGCCGCATCGCCGGCTGGCTGACGACCGTCGACCACAAGCGGATCGGGATCCTCTACATCGTCACCGCCTTCGTGTTCTTCCTCCTCGGCGGCGTGATGGCGCTCCTCATGCGCCTGCAGCTCGCGCAGGCGAACCTCGACATCGTCACCAAGGACACCTACAACGGCCTGTTCACGCTGCACGGGACGACGATGATCTTCCTCTTCATCGTCCCCGTCCTCGCGGGCTTCGGGAACTACCTCGTGCCGCTCATGATCGGCGCGAAGGACATGGCGTTCCCGCGCCTGAACGCGATGTCGTACTGGTTCTTCCTCGCGGGCGGGCTCGTCCTCATGGGCAGCTTCTTCGCCGAGGGCGGCCCGGCGCAGGCCGGCTGGTACGCGTACCCGCCGCTCTCGGGCCCCGGCAACATCGGCATGCCCTTCGTCGGCCAGGACCTCTGGATCCTCGCGATCCACCTGACCACGATCTCGTCGATCGCGGGCGCCATCAACCTGATCGTCACGATCCACAACATGCGCGCGCCGGGGATGACCTGGATGCGCATCCCGCTGTTCGTGTGGGCGATGGAGACCTACGCGATCCTCCTCGTCCTGACGCTGCCGGTCGTGACCGCGGCCGTGACGCTGCTCCTCTTCGACCGCCAGGCCTGGACGAACTTCTTCCTGCCGGAGGAGGGCGGGAGCGCGCTCCTCTACCAGCACATGTTCTGGTTCTTCGGGCACCCCGAGGTGTACGTGATGATCCTGCCCGCGTTCGGGATGGTCTCGGAGATCATCCCGGTCTTCGCGCGCAAGCCGATCTTCGGCTACAAGGCGATCGCGTTCTCGACGATCGGGATCGCGTTCGCCGGGATGCTCGTCTGGGCGCACCACATGTTCACGGTCGGGCTGCCCGTCTGGCTGAACGGCTTCTTCGCGGTCGCGTCCCTGGCGGTCGCGATCCCGACGTCGATCAAGATCTTCAACTGGCTCGCGACGCTCTGGCGCGGCCACCTCGAGTTCAAGGCGCCGCTCCTCTTCTGCCTCGGCCTGATCGGGCTGTTCACGATCGGCGGGCTCACCGGGATCATGCTCGCGATGTTCCCGATCGACTACCAGGCGCACGACTCCTACTTCGTCGTCGCGCACATGCACTACGTGCTCTTCGGCGGCACCGCGTTCGGGCTGTTCGCGGGCGTCTACTACTGGTTCCCGAAGATCACCGGCCGGATGTACAACGAGCGCCTCGCCCAGTGGCACTTCTGGCTCATCTTCATCGGCTTCAACCTGACCTTCTTCTTCCAGCACATGGTCGGGCTCATGGGAATGCCGCGCCGCGTCTACACCTACGACCGGGTCGGGACGTTCGAGCTCTACAACCTGCTCTCGACGATCGGCTCCTGGGTGATGGCCGTCGCGCTCCTCATCTTCCTCTACAACGTGATCAAGAGCTGGCGGTCGGGCCCGCGCGTCGGCAACGACCCGTGGCGGGCGAACACGCTCGAGTGGTACACGACCTCGCCGCCGCCCGAGCACAACTTCGACTCGCTGCCGCCGATCACGAGCGAGCGCCCGCTGCGCGACCTGCGCCGGCGGCTGGAGGCCCAGCGATGACGCCGCGTCCCGGCTCCTGGCTCCGCCTGACCGCCGTCTCGGCCGCGTTCGCGACCGGGATCGCGATCGTCACCGGCGAGTGGGCCGGCTCGCACGAGGTCTCGGTCCTCGTCGGGCTCGCGCTCGTCGTGTCGGTGTGGCTCTCGGTGCGCTACGGGCATCCCGAGGACACGCTCCTCGTCCGCTCCGCGGAGACCGCGCTCGGGCTCTACGTGATCCAGATCGCCGTCGGCGGGATCGTCGCGCTCGCGAACGAGCCGGCCTGGGCGTATCCGGTGCACATCGCTTTGGGCGCGCTGTCGCTCGCGGCTTCCGTCGTGACCGCCGTTCTCGTGTTCCGCGGCGGCGTCGAGGTTCCGCGGGCGCCGTGGCGCGACTACATCACGCTGACGAAGCCGCGGATCATGTCGCTGCTCCTCATCACCGGAGCCGGAGGACTGGTGCTCGGCTCCGAGGGCTGGCCGTCGCTCGGGCTGACCGTCGCGACGCTCGGCGGGCTCGCGCTCGCCTGCGGCGGCGCCTCCGCGCTGAACCACGTGCTCGACGCGGACATCGACCAGCTCATGGGCGAGCGGACGCAGGCGCGGCCGGTCGCCTCGGGTCGCGTCGCTCCCGCGCGGGCGCTCGAGTTCGGGCTCGCGCTGCTGGCGCTCTCGTTCGTCGTGCTCGCGTGCTGGGTCAACCTGCTCACCGCGGTGATGGCGCTCGTCGGCGGCGCGTTCTACGTCCTCGTCTACACCCGCTGGCTGAAGCGCACGACGCCGCAGAACATCGTCATCGGCGGCGCGGCCGGGGCGATTCCGCCGGTCGTCGGCTGGACGGCCGCGACCGGCTCGCTGACGCTGCCGGCGCTGCTGCTCTTCCTGATCGTCTTCTTCTGGACGCCGCCGCACTTCTGGGCGCTCGCGCTTGCTGATCAAGCGGAACTACGAGGCGGCCGGCGTGCCGATGCTCCCGGTCGTGGCCGGCGAGCGGGAGACCGCGCGCTCGATCGTCCGCTACTCGGTCGTCATGGTCGCGATCACGCTCCTGCCGGTCCTGGCGCAGACGGTCGGCGTCTTCTACCTCGGCTCGGCGCTCGTCCTCGGCGCCGTGTTCCTCGTCCTCGCGGTCGCGCTGCAGCGCTCGACCACGCCCGCGCGGGCGAAGCGGCTCTTCTCGTACTCGCTGCTCTACCTCGCCCTGCTGTTCGTCGCCCTGGCCCTCGATCCGATGGTGGTCTAGATGGATCCGCAGCTCGCACGCAAGAACCTCAAGCTCGGCCTCGCGATCTTCGCGCTCACGCTGATCCTGTTCGCGGGCTCGATCGCGATCGCCGAGATCTACAACTCGGTCGGCTAGCCGCCGCCTCTTGCCTCTCCCGGGCCCGGCCCGAATGGCCGTGGCGCTCCCGACTTAGTTGCAGACTGCAACTTGGCAACGGAGCGGCCGCAAACGCCTGGGCCGGTGCGTTGACGCCCAGTCAGCTCGTCGCTTTGGGCCATGGCCGGGGTCAGACCCCTAGCATGGCCGCGGTGGACACGGCCCGAACGGACGAGCTGAACGCCTTCATCACGCGGGTCGAGCCCGCCGGCGACGGGATCCGCCTCGCGGTCAAGGATCTCTTCGACACGGCCGGGGTGCGGACGACCTACGGCTCCGGGATCTACCGCGACCACGTCCCCGAGCGCTCGGCGTCCGCGGTCACGCTGCTCGAGGACGCGGGCTACGTCTCGGTCGGAAAGACGAACCTGCACGAGTTCGCCTACGGGATCACGTCGGAGAACGTCCACTACGGCGACGTCGTCAACCCGCTCGATCCCGGGAGGATCCCCGGCGGCTCGAGCGGCGGATCGGCGGTCGCGCTCGTCACCGGCGAGGCCGACGCGGCGCTGGGAACGGACAGCGGCGGCTCGATCCGCATCCCCGCGGCGTGCTGCGGGATCGCCGGGTTCAAGCCCACGCACGGACGCGTGGCGATCGACGGCGTCTTTCCGCTCGCGCCGAGCTTCGACCACGTGGGACCGATGGCGCGCACCGTCGAAGGCTGCGTGGCCATGCAGCGCATCCTCGACCCGGCCCTCGAGCTCCCGGATCCGAGCCTCGACCTCCGGGTCGGGGTCATCTGGCTGGACGAGGCTGACGCGCTCGTACGCGCGCGTGTACGCGAGGCGACTGAGCATTTCGCCCACGCCGAGCCGGTCGAGTTCCCGTTCCCGGAGGGCGTGACGCCCGTGTTCATGCGCGAGGTCGCCGACATCCACCGCGACCTCTTCGCCGCGCGCGCGGACGACTACGGCCCGAACGTCCGCGAGAAGATCGAGCGCTGCCTCGCGGCCACCGACGAGGAGTACGAAACCGGCCTGAAGGCCCGCGCCGCGTACGCCGAGCGCTGCGCCGAGATCGCCGCCGAGCTACGACCTGCTGGTCGCGCCCACGCTCACGACCGTGGCGCCCACGATCGGCCAGAAGGAGATCGACCTGCGCTGGTCGGTCATCCGCCTCACGTTCCCGTTCAACACGCTCGGCTGGCCCGTCCTCGCCCTCCCGTGCGGCACCGCCGAGCACGGCCTTCCGGCCTCGATCTCGCTGATCGGGCTGCCCGACGCCGACTCCCAAATTCTGGCTTCCGGCCTGGCCTTGGAGCGCTCCCTGTCCCTCGAATGAGGGAGGGCGGCCGCACCGCGGCTGCCGACAACAACAGGGAATGCTCCTGCGTCCCCTCGCTGTGGTCCTCGCATTTCTTGCGTTCGCCCCCGTCGCTACTGCGGCGTCGGCGCCCGCCGACCTGCGCGGATTCCTGCTGCGCGCGAACGATCCGCAGCCCGCCGGCCACGCCTTCCCGCGCACGCCGGCCTTCGCCTGGGACAACGTCAAGGGCGCGAGCTCCTACGAGTTCCAGCTCGCGACGAGCAAGAACTTCTCCGAGAACTCGATCGTCTGGGAGAAGGACGACCTGCCGAATCCCGATCACCTCTGTTCCGCTGACGCTCCCCTGGATCACCGGCAACCCGTACTCGCTCTACGCACGCGTTCGCGCCAACGTCGGCGGCGACGCGACCGGCTGGAGCACGAAGTACGGCTTCAAGATGAAGGCGCCGGCCGCGCCGACGAGCCTCTCGAACGGCGCGAACCCGACGCCCGGGATGGTTCGCTGGACGCCGGTCGAAGGCGCGACCGCGTACGAGGTCTCGTTCCTCTGGGACCTCCCGAACGGCCAGAGCAAGAAGATCAAGACGTCGACCACCGCGGCCGACCTCCGCGAGCTCTACGCGTTCGCGAACGACCTCGGCTCGCAGGGCCTCACGAACGTGTCCTGGAGGGTCCGCGCGATGCGCGAGCTCGAGGGCAAGCCCCTGAACCAGATCCCGGTCGTCTCGTACGGCCCGTGGAGCCCGACGAACGTCACGACCGAGCCGAACAACCTCGGCCCCGGCCCGATCGATCTCGAGCAGTCGGTCTCGCGCAGTCGCACGACGGACATCTTCGACGTGCTCGGCGCCCAGAGCCCCGAGCGCACACGAGCTCTTCCCCGGTTTCTGGTGGAGCGGCCAGTTCGCGCTCGACGGCACCTCGGGCGCCTGCCCGACGCTCGTCGCCGCCACCGGCGTCACCTGTCCGCTCTTCCGCGTGTACGTCTTCACGGACGAGGACTGCGTGAACCGCGTCCACGCCGGCGACATCGTCGGCAGCCCCGCCTACGTTCCGCGCCTGAGCGGCGTGCTGTCGCTCCCCAAGAGCCCGGCCGATCTCACGTCCGCGCCGTCGGTCTTCCTCGGCGACGCCGACACGGAAGGCGAGACGTTCGACGCGGGCGGAGCGAAGGTCAAGGCCGCGGGCACCCAGCCGGGCATCCCGGCCGACCCGAGCGACGCCGACGTTGCAGAGGGCGACAAGCCCGACCGCAAGTCGGGGCTCGTGCGACAACACGGGCGACGACAACCGCTACTACTGGACGGCCGTCCCGGTCATCCCGGTGATCACCGCCGACGCAAAGGTCGAATATCGCGAGGTCGAGTTCGCCGAGGACATGTGCCAGGCGGGCCAGGTCATCAACTTCAGCAAGACTGAGCGCCCCGGCGATCGAGCGTGCGAACGGCGTCCCGTACGTCTCGGGCATGGGCGGCGACGGGCAGATCCGCGGCGCCCAGAACGGCACGCCGTCGTTCTACGGCCGCCTCGTGCGTCGCGTGGCAGCCCGCCCCCGGCGCGGCCCGCTACCAGATCGAGTGGAGCAAGAAGAAGAGCCCGTTCAAGGCGGCCGGCAGCGTGACCACGCCGTCGACGTCCGTCCTGATCAATCCCGGCGCCGGCGTCTGGTACTACCGCGTCCGCGGCGTCGACAAGACGCTGCCGACCAAGATGCGCGGCATGACCTGGTCGGATCGCGCAGTACGTCAAGGTGCTGCCGAAGACCTTCACGGTCTCGAAGCACCGCCCTCGCTGAGCACGTAGGTCTGCTCGGCTCTCACTCGCGCCGCCGGTAGCGACTCGTCGCCGGCCAATACACGCTCGAGGAACTCCCGTTTGCTCGCTCCGACGAGGAACGCCACCGTGGGAGCGGCGTTCAGCACCGGATAGGTGAACGTCAGCCGCGGGTGCGGCGGCGCCAACCCCGGCCTGGGGACGTACGCGATCGGCGCGGTCTCGTCGAGCGCCGGATCGCCGGGGAAGAGCGAGGCCGTGTGCCCGTCGGGCCCGATGCCGAGCAGGATCAGGTCGAAGCTCCGGCAGCACGAGGTCGGCCGAGCGGAGCGGATGGATCTGCTCCTCCGGAACCGGAACGTGGTCGAGCAGCGCCTCGCGGGCCATGCGCTCGTTCGAGTCGGGGTGATCCGGCGGGACGACGCGCTCGTCGCTCCACCAGACGTGCCAGTCCGTCCAGTCGAGGTCGCGCGCGGCCAACTCCTCGTAGACGGCGCGCGGAGTCGAGCCGCCGGCCAGCGCGACGCGAAACGGCGCGGCGGCCGCGCGCTCGGCGATCCAGTCCGCGGCGAACGCGGCTAGATCGCGACTCTCGAGAAGCTCCGTACCGCCTCCTCGTAGATCGGGTCGCGCGCGAAGATGTCGAGCTGCTCCGAGAGCAGATCGCTCGCGTCTTCCCGGTCGGGATGGTCGGGCGCGACGTCGTCGCCGTCGACCGCGACCGCCGTGGTGGTCTTCGCGTCCGTGTGCTCGAGCGGAACCTCCCGGTGAAGCCGCCCGCCGAGCCAGCCGGCGAGGAGCAGCGCCTCGGCCTTCGGGCCGGTCACCTTCAGCGATTCGAGCGCGCCGATCGCGGGCCAGCGCATGGCCAGCGCGCGCTTCCACGGGTCGAGCCGGCCCCAGGCGATGTCTGACGCGGCGATCCAGTCGAACACCTCGGGCAGCCGGGCGAAGGCGCGATCGGGATCCTCCCACTCGACCGAGTCCACGATCAGCCGGTCGGCCACGCCGAGGAGCTGCTCGAGCTCGGTCGAGCCGAACGGCAGGTCGCCGCGCCAGCGCAGGAACGCAGGCAGGTCGGTGACGAGGAGCGGCGAGACGACGCTCGCGGGCGCGTGGGCACGCGGGCCGCAGAGCGTGATGTCGATCACCTCGAAGCAGACCGCGCCGCCGCCGGTCGCGAAGCAGCGCAGATCCACGTCGGCGTCGAGCGCGTCACGCTCGTCGTCGGGATGGGGGTGGAGCAGGATCGTCCGCGAGGGATGCCGCTCGGCGAGCCCGTCGAGCGTGCGCGCCGCGGCCTCGCGCCACTGCTCCGGCACCCAGGCCATGTGCGTCATGACGCTCGTGCGCTGGCTCGGCGCGTGCTGCATGTCGGTCTGCTCGAGCCGCAGCTCGGTGAGCGTGCGCTCGATCTTCGCGATCGTCGTGTCCTTCAGCGCCGGCCCGGCCATCAGTGCCGTCTCCAGGAGCGGCCGTCGCGGTGGAGCAGCTCGTCGGCGGCGGTCGGCCCCCACGTCCCGGCCGCGTAGTTGGGGAAGTTCGGGCCGGTCGCGCACCCACGGAGCGACCATGGCGTCCACGATCGCCCACTGCTCCTCGACCTCGTCGGCGCGCATGAAGAGCGTCGGGTCGCCGAGCATGCAGTCGAGCACGAGCCGCTCGTACGCCTCGGGCAGTCCCATGCGGAAGGCGCCGCCGTAGAGGAAGTCCATGTGCACCGTGCGGATCGCGAGCCCCTGGCCCGGCACCTTGGCGCCGATCGCGAGCGACACGCCCTCGTCCGGCTGGATGTGGAGGAGCAGCACGTTCGGGCGCAGCCCGTCCTCGGAGCCCGCCTCGAACGGCGGCTTCGGCGCGCGCTTGAACTGGATCGCGATCGTCGTCTCGCGCTTCGGCAGCCGCTTGCCCGTGCGGAAGTAGAACGGCACGTCGGCCCAGCGCCAGTTGTCCACGAAGAGCTTCCCGGCGACGTAGGTCTCGGTCGCCGAGTCGGGCGCGACGCCCTCCTCCTCGCGGTAGCCCGGCACCTCGGAGCCCTCGATGAAGCCGGGCCCGTACTGGCCGCGGACGATGTGCTTCGGCCCGGGCGTGTGCAGCGCGCGGAGCACCTTCACCTTCTCGTTGCGCACGGCCTCGGCGTCGAAGTCGGTCGGCGGCTCCATCGCCATGATCGCGATCAGCTGGAGCAGGTGGTTCTGGACGATGTCGCGGATGGCGCCCGCCTGCTCGTAGAACGACGGCGCGGCCCTCGATGCCGAGCTCCTCGGCGACGGTGATCTGCACGTGGTCGACGAACTGGCGGTTCCAGATCGGCTCGAAGATGCCGTTCGCGAAGCGGAGCACCAGCATGTTCTGGACGGTCTCCTTGCCCAGGTAGTGGTCGATGCGGAAGACCTCGTCCTCGGTGAACGCCCGCGCGATCGCCGCGTTCAGGCGCGCGCGCGGTCGTGAGGTCGTGGCCGAACGGCTTCTCGGCGACGATCCGCGTCCAGCCGGCGCCGCGACGCTGGCCGACGTGCTCGACGATCTCCTCGAAGACGCTCGGAGGGACGGCGAGGTAGAAGACGCGATTTCCTCGCGTGCCCCGCTCCTGGTCGAGGTCGTCGAGCAGCGCGCCGAGCCGCTCCCAGCTCGCGTCCTCGTCGAACTCGGCCTGCATGTAGCGGATCCCGGCGGCGAGCTGGTCCCAGACGTCCTCGTCCCAGGTCGTCGCGGCAGTGCGCCTGGACGGCCTCGCGCATCTTGGCCTGGAACTCCTCGGTGGTCATCTCGCTCCGCGCGACGCCGACGACGGCGAACCGGTCGGGCAGGAGGTGGCGCACGGCGAGCGCGTAGAGGGCGGGGAAGAGCTTGCGCTGCGTCAGGTCGCCGGACGCCCCGAAGATCGTGAGCGTGCAGGGCTCGGGCGTGCGGCGGCGCTGGAGGCCTTCGAGGAGCGGGTTTTCGGCCGTGACTGTCACAGTCAATCGGCCTTCTTCACGGCGTGCCCGCCGAACTCGTTGCGAAGCGCGGCGTTCACCTTCGCCGCGAACGACTCGTCCTGGCGCGAGGCGAAGCGCGCGTAGAGCGCGGCCGAGATGACCGGGACCGGGACGTCCTCGGCGATCGCCTCGGCGATCGTCCAGCGGCCCTCGCCCGAGTCCTCGACGTAGCCGCTTGATCTCCTCGAGGTGCGGCGCCTTCCTTCTCGAACGCGTCGTAGAGCAGGTCGAGGAGCCACGAGCGCACGACCGAGCCGTAGCGCCAGATCCCGGCGATCTCGTGCAGGTCGAGGTCGAACTCGGAGCGCTCCATCACCTCGAACCCCTCGGCGTACGCCTGCATGAGCCCGTACTCGATCCCGTTGTGGACCATCTTCACGAAGTGCCCCGCGCCGGACGGGCCGACGTGCGCGAAGCCGTTCTCGGGCGCGAGCGTCTCGAAGGCGGGCCTGAGCGATCGCGATCGCGTCGTCCGAACCGCCGGCCATCACGCAGTAGCCCTCGGTGAGCCCCCAGATCCCGCCGGAGACGCCCGCGTCGACGTAGCCGATCCCCTGCTCCGCAGCCGCGGCCGCGCGGCGCTTCGAGTCGCGGAAGTTCGAGTTGCCGCCGTCGACGATCACGTCGCCCTCGCCGAGCAGGCCGAGCAGTTCGTCGACCGCCTGCTGCGGTCGGATCGCCGGCGGGGATCATCAGCCAGACGACGCGCGGCGATTCGAGCTGGCCGACGAGCTCCTCGAGGCTCTGGGCGGTGCCGGCGCCGCTGCGGTCGAAGCTCGCGATCTCGTGACCGCCGCGGATGAGCCGCTCGGCCATGTTCCCGCCCATCTTCCCGAGGCCGACCATTCCGAGCTTCATGCCGTCTCCTTTTCCCAGCGGATCCTTGCGACCCTACGGCCTCGCTCGCGCAGCGCCTCGAAGTCGCCGGCCGCCTGCGCGCGGATCAATTGCCCGAATCCGAAGGTTCGGCCCGGGATCGGAAGCTCCTCGGGCTCGTCCACGATCTGGAGGTAGAGCCCGCTCGGCGGCCCGCCCTTGTGGAGCTGGCCCGTCGAGTGCAGGTAGCGAGGCCCGAACCCGGCGGTCGTGACCATTCCCGCGGCCCGGGCTCGCTCGCGGATCTCCTCGATGCGCCGCTCGGCCTCCTCGGTGGGCTCGACAAACGCCTGCACGCAGAAGTAGTCGCCCGGCCCGCCCTGCGCGATCAACTCGTCGACCGAGCCCTCCGGGCTCGACCGCCGGCTCGTCGCCCGAGTCGAGGATCGCGTTGGTGCGGTCCTTCGCGGCCTGCACGTCGGGTTGGTCGAACGGGTTGATCCCGATGAGCGACCCCGCGACGGCGGTCGCGAACTCCCAGCGGAAGAACTCCTGGCCGAGCTCGTACGGGTCGGCGACGCGAACGTCCTCGCTCTGGCGATCCGGCCCGTCGATCGTTTCGCCCGGCGCCGGAACCAGGCCCTTCCCTCCCTTGCCCGTCGACTCGGCGATGAGCTGCTCGACCCAGAGCCCGAAGCCGCCCGGCGTCGGGTTGATGAGCACCTTGTCGCGTCCGTCGGTAGCCCCGGCGCCCATCCGCAGCCCCAGGTCGAGCCCGGGATTCCCGACCGGGAGCCGGCATGCCTCCATCATCTCGTGCGTGCGCTCGAGCAGCCGTTCGAGGTCGACGCCCATCAGCGCGGCGGGAACGAGCCCGAACACCGACAGGGCGGAGTAGCGCCCGCCGATCGCCGGATGGCCCTCCCAGATCGTGCGGAACCCGCACCTGAGCGCGCGCTTCTCGAGCTCCGAGCCCGGATCGGTGATGGCGACGAACTGCTCGCCGCGCCCGCCGGTCTTGTCCCAGAAGTAGTCGAGGTGGCTACGCGTCTCGAGCGTCGTTCCCGACTTCGAGGAGACGACGAAGAGCGTCCTCGAGAGGTCGAGCTGCGCCTCGAGCGCGCGGATCGCGTCCGGATGGGTCGTGTCGAGGACGTGGAACCGGTCGGCCTCGAACGTGCGCCGGAACACCTCGGGCGCGAGGCTCGACCCGCCCATCCCGGCGAGGACGACGTCGGTGTACCCGTCCTCGTCGACCTGCCGCGCGAACCTCTCGATGAGCGGAACCTTGGCGCGGATGAGCGCCGGCTCCTCGAGCCAGCCGAGCCATTGCGGCCTCGTCCGCGCCGGTCCAGACCGAGGCGTCGCGCGCCCAGATCCGGTCGGGGAGATCCACGCGCTTTACGCGGCTGCGAGTTCGCGGGCCGAGTTCTCGATCCCGGCGATCAGCTCGTCGAAGGACTCGGCGAACTTCTCGACGCCCTCGCGCTCGAGCGTCGCGACCACGTCGTCGTAGTCGACTCCCGCCGCGGCGATCTGCTCGAAGACCTCGTGCGCCTCGTCGAGCCCGCGTTCGAGCCGCGGCTCGACGTGCCCGTGATCCTGGAACGCCTCGATCGTCTCCTGCGGCATCGTGTCCACCGTGTCCGGCCCGAGCGAGCTCCTCGACGTAGAGCACGTCGCGGTACTCCGGGTTCTTCGTGGACGTGGACGCCCAGAGGCAGTACTGCGGGATCGCGCCCTTCGCTGCAAGCGAGACCCAGCGCGCGCTCCGCGAAGATCTCGCGGTAGTGCTGGTAGGCGAGCTTCGCGTTCGCGATCGCCAGCTTGCCCTTCAGCTCGGGATGGCCGACCTCGTCCAGCCGGCGATCGGCCTCCGTGTCCACGCGCGAGACGAAGAAGCTCGCGACCGAGGTGACCGTCGACGGATCGCCGCCGCCCTCGACCAGGCGCTCGACGCCGCGGAGGTATGCCTCGACGACCTCCTTGTAGCGCTCCAGCGAGAAGATCAGAGTCACGTTGATCGGGACGCCGCGGCTCACCATCTCCTCGATCGCGGGGAGCCCGGGCTTGGTCGCCGGGATCTTCACGTAGAGATTCGGCCGGTCGACCGCCTCGGACAGCCGGGCGGCCTGCTCGATCGTCGCATTCGTATCGGAGGCGAGGCCGGGGTCGACCTCGAGCGACACGTTGCCGTCGCGCCCACGGGCCCCCGACTCCCAGAGGAGCCGGAAGAGGTCGCACGCCCGCCGCACGTTGTCCGTCGCGAGCCCGATGAAGAGCTCGCGCGGGTCGTCCTCGTCGCGCAGGAGCTCGCGGAGCAGCGGGTCGTACGCGTTCCCCGAGGAGATCGCCTTCTGGAGGATCGTCGGATTCGAGGTGACGCCGGCGATCGCGTCCTCGCGCATGAGGCGCTCGAGCTCGCCGCTCTCGATCAGCTCGAGGGACAGGTAGTCGATCCAGGGGCTCTGCCCGAGAGCCGCCATCTGGTGCAGTCGTGAATCAGCCATCGATCAATGCTCCTTCCTCGAGCTCGCGGACCTTCTCGAGCCGGCGGACGTAGCGCTCGCCGCCGTCGAACTCGGCTGCGAGATACGCCCGGACCAGCTCGACCGCGAGCTCTTCGCCGACGACCTCCGAGCCGAGGCAGAGCACGTTCATGTCGTCGTGCGTCACGCCCTGGGCCGCCGAGTAGGTGTCATGACAAACAGCGGCACGGATGCCGCGAATCTTCGAGGCCGCCACCGACGCTCCGACGCCCGATCCGCAGACGAGGATGCCGCGCTCGGCGTCGCCGGACGAGGATCGCGTCGCCGAGCTCCCGCGCCTTGTCCGGATAGTCGATCCGCGGCTCGGGTGCGTCGGTGCCGAGGTCGAGCGCGTCGTGCCCCAGGGCGGCGAGCTCGGCGAGCAGACGCTCGCGGAGCTTCACGCCACGGTGGTCGAACGCGACGGCGACCTTCATGCGGCCAAGGCTACCCCTTCGCGGAGCCATAGAATCGCGTTTCCGAATCTCTCCGACGGAAAGGCCTTCGCAATGACCACGAACGACGCCGAACGCTGGCGCGAGCTAGGCCAGCAGCTGCGCGTCGACTCCGTGCGCGCAAGCGCCGCAGCGAGCTCCGGCCACCCAACGTCTTCCATGTCCGCGGCCGACCTCATGGCCGTCCTCGCGGACAAGTACCTGCGCTACGACTTCGACGCACCCGACGATCCACGAAACGATCACCTGATCTTCTCCAAGGGCCACGCGTCGCCGCTCGTCTACTCCCTCTTCAAGGCGTGCGGCGCGATCACCGACGAGGAGCTCCTCACCTTCCGCAAGCTCGGCAGCCGGCTCGAGGGACACCCGACCCCGATCATCCCCTGGGTCGACGTCGCGACCGGGTCGCTCGGCCAGGGCCTGCCGATCGGCGTGGGCGTCGCGCTCGCGGGCAAGCGCTTCGACCGCCTTCCGTACCGCGTGTGGGTGCTCTGCGGCGACAGCGAGATGGCCGAGGGCTCCATGTGGGAGGCCTTCGAGCACGCCGCGTTCTACGGCCTCGACAACCTGACGGCGATCATCGACGTGAACCGTCTCGGCCAGACCGGCGAGACGATGCACGGCTGGGATCTCGACTCCTACGCGAAGCGCGCGCAGGCGTTCGGCTGGCACACGATCGAGATCGACGGCCACAACGTGGACGAGATCGACGAGGCCTACGCCGAGGCGCTGGCGATCGACGCGAAGCCGACCGCGATCATCGCCAGGACGAAGAAGGGCAAGGGCGTCGCCGCCGTGGAGGACAAGAACGGCGCGCACGGCAAGCCGCTCGACGATCCCGAGGCCGCGATCGCCGAGCTGGGCGGCGAGCGGAACCTGACCATCGAGGTCGGCAAGCCCGAGGGCGACGGCAAGCCTCATGAGTTCAAGACGGGCGCGCTCGAGCTGCCGCGCTACGAGCTCGGCGCCGAGGTCGCGACCCGCAAGGCCTACGGCGACGCGCTGGCTGCTTTGGGCGGCGCGCGCGGCGACGTGATCGCGATCGACGGCGAGGTCTCGAACTCGACCTACTCGGAGATCTTCCGCGAGGCGCATCCCGAGCGGTACGTCGAGAGCTACATCGCCGAGCAGCAGATGCTCGCGGCCGCGGTGGGGATCCAGGTGCGCGGCCGCTATAGGCCGTTCGCCTCGACCTTCGCGGCGTTCCTCTCGCGCGCCTACGACTTCGTCCGCATGGCGGCGATCTCGCGCGCGACCTTCTCCGTCTGCGGCTCCCACGCGGGAGTCTCGATCGGCGAGGACGGCCCGTCGCAGATGGCGCTCGAGGATCTCGCCGAGTTCCGGGCCGTCTTCGGCTCGACCGTGCTCTACCCGTGCGACGGGAACCAGACGGCGAAGCTCGTCGCGACGATGGCCGACCTGGACGGGATCTCGTACATGCGCTCGACGCGCGCGGCGACGAAGGTGATCTACGGCCCCGACGAGGACTTCCCGGTCGGCGGCTCCAAGGTCGTCCGCTCGTCCGACGACGACACAGGTCACGATCGTGGGCGCCGGGATCACGCTGCACGAAGCGCTCGAGGCTGCGGAGACTCTGGCCGGCGAGGGCATCGCGGCGCGCGTGATCGACCTGTACTCGGTGAAGCCCGTGGATGCGGCGACGCTGCGCGACGCCGCGGAGCTCGGCCCGATCGTGACGGTCGAGGACCACTGGCCCGAAGGCGGGATCGGCGAGGCGGTCATGTCCGCGCTCGGCGGCGGCGCGGTGACCATCCTCGCGGTGCGCGACATGCCCGGCTCGGGCAAGCCCGACGAGCTGCTCGCGGAGGCCGGGAATCGACGCGGCGGCGATCGTCGCGGCGGTCAAAGGGCTCGTGGGCTAGCCGCTCGGCCGACCGACCAAGGGAGAGCATGATGGCGAAGGTGGTCAACTGCCGGTCGCGGCGCCGAACGGACGTGGCCGGAGACGGAGCGAGGAGCCGTCGCAAGGTGGCGGCATACGTGAGGAGTGACCGATCCGAGAAGGTGGGATTATGTCCGGTTCGGCCGTGACGTGGCTCGACATGGCAGGAGGAGCGGCGAGGCAGCTCCACGGACGGGCCGCGACCGTCATCCTTGTGGGATGGCGGTACTCACGGTCACGAATCTGACGAAGGAGCTCGGCGGCGCCGTGCTCTTCGACGAGGTCTCGTTCAAGGTCGAGCGGCGAGACCGGCTGGCGCTTTCCGGGCCGAACGGCGCGGGCAAGACGACGCTGCTGCGCCTGATCGCCGGGGAGATCCGCCCGGACTCCGGGAAGATCGTCCTCGACAAGGGCGCGCGGGTCGCGCTGCACGACCAGCGCCCGCCGCTCGACCGCGGGCTCTCGCTCCGCGAGTACGTGCTCTCGGGCGCGTCCGACCTGGTCGCGCTCGAGGAGGAGCTGAAGACGCTCGAGACGGCGATGGCGGGCGGAGTCCATGACGCGACAACGATGACCCGCTACTCCGAGGCGCAGGCCCGGCTCGAGCACGCGGGCGGCTATGCCTGGCGCGACCACGCGGCCTCGGTCGTGCGCGGCCTCGGCTTCGCGGACAAGGATCTCGACCGCAGCCTGAACACGTTCTCCGGCGGAGAGCTGACGCGCGCCTCGCTGGCGCGCTCGCTCGGCGGCGACCCCGATCTCGTGCTCCTGGACGAGCCGACGAACCACCTGGACGTCGAGAGCCTCGAATGGCTCGAGCGCGAGCTGACCACGATCGACGCCGCCGTCGTGCTGGTCGCGCACGACCGCTGGTTCCTCGAGGCGGTCACGAACGCGACCATGGAGCTCGTCGCCGGGCGCTCCACCTACTTCGCGGGCCCGTGGCACGCCTGGCGGCGCGAGAAGGCCGAGCGCGCACTCCATGCGCAGAAGTCCGCCGCCCGCGCAGCCGCCGACATCGCGCGCCTCGAACGCTTCGTCGAGCGGTTCCGCTACAAGAAGTCGAAGGCCAAGCAGGCGCAGGCGAAGATCACGCACATCGGCCGCCTGGAGAAGGAGCGCGGCGCCGCGAACGCCGAGGTCGCGCTCCTAACGCGCCGCACGCGGTCGCTCGGGTTCGACTTCCTGAAGCCGCCGCGCTCGGGCCGCACGGTGATCGAGGCGAAGGGCCTCGGCGTGCAGGCGGGCGACAAGCCGCTGCTGGCCGACACGAGCTTCGCGCTGGAGCGCGGCGAGCACGTCGCGCTCGTCGGCCCGAACGGCTCCGGCAAGACGACCCTGCTGGAGACGATGCTCGAGCGCCGCGAGCCCGACGGCCGGCTCGGCGAAGACCGGCCACGGCGTCGTGACCGCGTACTTCTCCCAGCACGAGATCGAGCTGGACGAGAGCCTGACCGTGCTCGGCATGACGCAGAGCGCGACCGGGCTCAACCGCCCCGAGGCGCAGAACCTCCTCGGCAAGTTCCTCTTCAGCGGCTGGGAGATGCACGAGCGGCAGGTCGGTGCGCTCTCCGGCGGCGAGCGGCGGCGGCTGGCGCTGGCGCTGGTCGTCGCCTCGGGCGCAAACTTCCTCGTGCTCGACGAGCCGACGAACCACCTCGACCTGGAGAGCCGCGAGGCGCTCGAAGGCGCGCTCGACGCGTTTCCCGGCACGGTGCTGCTCGTGTCCCACGACCGCGCGCTCCTCGATGCGGTCGCGCAGCGCACGCTCGCGATCGAGGATCAGCACATCGCGTCGTACGAGGGCGGCTGGGCCGACTACGCCCAGGCCCGAGCGGAGCGGGTGGAGACCGCGCCCGCGCCGACGCCCAAGGCGGAGAAGCCCTCCAAGCCGGAGAAGCCCGCCCGCACGCCGCAGAAGCTCACGCAGCTCGAGACCGACATCGAGAAGCAGCAGCGCCTGGTCGAGAAGCTCGAAGCGAAGCTCGCCGAGGACTGGACGGACGTGGACACGATCGCCGCCCACAAGCGCGCCCGGGACGACCTCTCCGTGATGTTCGAGCAGTGGGAGACGATGGTCGACGAGGTGGCCGGCTAGGCGACCGCTCCATCTGACCCCTCACTGATGATCAGCCGCATGTTCTTTCGCCTGAGCAGCGTCGAACTGGGGCTTCTGGTCTTCGCGATCGTCCTCGGATCGACGCTCGCCGGCGCCTACGCGGGACGGCGGATGAGCCACCACGCGGAGCGGCTGCGCGAGCCGCTCGGCGTGCTCCAGGCGGCGCTCCTCGGGCTCGTCGCTCTGATCCTCGCGTTCGGGCTCACGATGGCGGTCGGACGCTACGACTCCCGGCGCGCCGCGGTCGTCGCCGAGGCCAACGCGATCGGCACGACCTTTCTCCGCGCCCAGACGTTGAAGGAGCCGATGCGCTCGCAGTCCATCGAGGATCTCAAGAGCTACGCGGACACCGCGATCCTCGTGGACGACACCGTCCCAGGGAGTACGGCCGCGCGCGCTGCGGCGATCGACGGTGAGAAGCTGCAGCGCTCGCTCTGGGGCCTCGCAGGGGAGGCGCTTGCGGGCTCGCCGGAAGACAGCGCACCGCGCCTCTACGTCGAGAGCCTGAACGAGATGATCGACATGGAGACGGTGCAGGTCTCGGCGCGCAACAACCGAGTTCCGACGGTCGTGCTGGTGATCGAGTTCCTCGGCGCCGCGGTCGCGCTCGGGCTGCTCGCCTTCTACCTGGCGATCGTGTCGCGAGGCGTGCTGACCGTGATCCTCGCGGCCCTGTTCATCTCCATTCTCCTGCTCTTGACCCTCGACCTCGACCGGCCGGCCCGAGGGCTGGTGGAGGTGCCGGACGCGCCGTTGGTCGACGTGCGCGCCTCGATGGAACTGCCGCCCGCGGCGGAAGCGCCGTAGCTAGCCCCAGACGCGATACGCGAGGACGGCGACGATGGCGATCGCAATGACCGAGATGACGAATGCGGGTTCCATGCGGGTCCCGTTCCGCAGGCCGCGCTTCCGAAACACGCGTTCAGGAGCGAGCCGCGGCTAGACGGCGAGCGCGCCGTCGACGGCGTCGATCAGATCGCCCGCGTCGAACGGCTTCTGGAAGTAGCCGATCGCGCCGAGCTCTTCCGTCTTGTCCTTGTTCTCGCGCGGCTCGGCGGCGGAGACGACGATCACCGGCGCGTTGAACCCGCCCGGCGTCGTGTTCAGCTGCTCCATCACCGTGAAGCCGCTCCCGCCCGGGAGGGCGAGGTCGAGCAGGATCAGGTCGGGCCGCTCGGTCAACGCGATCGCGACCGCTTCGTGCGCATCCCGGGCGAAGATCGTCTCGTACCCCGACGCGCGGAGCTCTAGATCGAGGAGGCCCCGGATGTCGGGGTCGTCGTCGACGATGAGGACAGTCTTCGCCATTCCATATTTTGACATTCCCAGCCACGGGAATGCACAAGCCTGTGCTCAGATTACGCCGCTTTACCGGATGAAGCGAGGAATTCGCGGGCGACGGCAAGCGCCGCGGCGGTCGGCGTCGCTGCTCCGGCGTCGAGCACACGCTCGACCGCGTCGGCGACGAGACGGTCGATCTCGGCCAGGCATGCGGCGGGATCGTCCTTGCAGCCGGGCGCTTCGTAGAGGTGCACACCGCCTGCGTTCGTGACGAAATCGGGGAGCGCGAGGATGCCGTTCGCGGCCAGCGCTTCGATCGCGCCGGGCGCATACGGGATGTTCGCCGCCGGCACGACCGCGCGGCAGCTGAGCGTCCCGGCGGATCCTGCGGTGATCACGTCGGGCCGCGCACCGGGGACGAGCACGTCGCAGTGGACGTCGAAGAGCTCCGCGCGTGGGCGGGCCCGGACGGGGCCGTGCGTCACCAGGTCGTCGCCGTGCTCCTCCTTGAGGGCGAGCAGCTCTTCCACGTCGAGCCCGTTCTCGTCCACGAGCGCCCCCGCGACCGTGCTCACCGCCACTACGCGCGCACCGGCATCCGCGACCGCCTTGGCCGTGCCCGCTCCCGCCTTGCCGAAGCCCTCGATCGCGAACGTCGACCCGGGGAGCCGCCCACCGAGCCGCTCGACCACGACGCGCGACGCGCCGAGGATCCCGTAGCCGACCGCGAGATCGTCCATGTCCATCCCGTCGTGCTTGCGCGCCCACATCGGCAGGTCGTCGCCGACGTCGCGCAGGGCGAGGAAGTCCGCCGGGTTCGTGCCCATGTCCGGGCCGGTCAGGAACCCGTCCAGCTCGCGGACGCGGTCGAAGTACGCGGCGAGCACGGCCTCGCGGTCCCCGCCGGCGAAGCGGATCCCGGCCTTGGCGCCCGCGAGCGGCCGCCGCGCGACGGCGAGCTTCCAGGTCATCGCGCGCGCCAGCCGTGCGACCTCGTCGGTCGTGACGTCGGCGAGCATCCGCGTCCCGCCCGCGTAGCTCGGGAAGAGCTCGTGATCGACGACGACGACCGCGTCGAGGCCGGCGCTCTCGTCCTTGACCTCGACGACGCGCGCGGGCGCCGGATTCGTCTCGTCGAGGAAGCCCACGGCGCGACGCTACCAACCGAGGCGCACAAGCAGAGCCTTGTGTTACATCACCGCGGCTCGGATCCCGTTTGTTCATCAGGGCCTACCTGTCCCCAAGGGACGTCAGGCGACGCAACACAAGCGAGAGTTGTGCTGACCCGTTGCGACCGGCGTCGGGAGGCTGTTACTCCGCGCCGAAGGTCGCGACAATGGCCTCGGCGACGACCTTCATGGGACGGTTCGCCGTCTGGCTCGCTTTGCGCAGACGCGCGAACGCCTCCTGCTCGGTGAGACCCTCGCGCTCCATGAGGAGCCCCTTCGCCCGCTCGACCACCTTGCGGGTCTCGAGCGCCTCGGCCAGCGATTCCGCCTCGTCCCTGAGCGCCTCGAGCTCCGCATGCCGGGCCTTCGCCGCGGCGATCGCGGGGAGCAGGTCGGCCTCGCGGAACGGCTTCACCAGATAGCCGAAGACGCCCGCTTCGACCGCGCGGGAAACCAGCTCCTCCTGGCCGTACGCGGTGAGCATCACGATCGGGATCGGCCGGTCGGCCAGGATCCGCTTGGCCGCCTCGATCCCGTCGAGCCTCGGCATGCGGACGTCGAGGATCGCCAGGTCGGGCTTCTCGGCCGCGGCCAGCTCGACCGCCTCCTCGCCGTCGCGCGCCTCGGCGCAGACGTCGAACCCGGCCTCCTCGAGCGTCGTGCGCAGGTCGAGGCGGATGATCGTCTCGTCCTCGGCGATGAGGATCCGCATTGGCGGAGTCTAGGAACTCGTCGCGCGGGTAGGTTCCCGCCGATGGCCGGATGGACGAAGACGAACCTGCGCGACGTGAAGGACGTTGCCGAGGATGCGGGGCTCGCGCCCGAACCTCTCGGCCCGTTTTGCGCGCGAAGACCTCGACGCCGAGCGGATCGGGATCAGCCTCCAGCGGCTCGCACCCGGCGCGCGACAGCCGTTCGGCCACCAGCATGAGCAGGACGAGGAGATCTACGTCGTCGTGGCCGGCGCAGGCCGGGTGAAGCTCGACGACGAGTTCGTGGCGCTCGAGCAGTGGGACGCCATTCGCGTGGCGCCCGAGACGATGCGCTGCTTCGAAGCCGGCCCCGAAGGGCTCGAGTACGTCGGGTTCGGCACGCACACCGAGAACGACACCGAGCCGGTCTTCGGCTGGTGGTCCGACTAGCCGGGAAACACGACCTCGGCGCACAGCCCGCCGCGGTCGGTCATCGTCAGCTCGCCGCGTAGCTCCTCGCGCACGAGCGCGCGCACGATCGAGAGGCCCGTCCCGTCCTCGGCGGAGGACGACCACTCGCCGTCGTCCGACACGGCGAGCCGCACCGCGCCGTTCTCGCGGCCGAGTTCGACCCGCACCTCGTCGCCGCCGTGCTCGAGCGCGTTCTGGAGAAGCTCCGAGAAGACGAGCGCGAGCGCCGTCGCCTGCACGCCGTGGAGCGAGATCGACTCGAGCTGCGACTCGACGTGCTTGTCGCCGCCGACGCCCTGGACGAGGGTGGCCCGAAGCCGCTCGACCAGCTCGCCGAGGTCGACGTCGTCGTCGCGCTGCTCGGTGAGCACCTCGTGGACGGCGGCGATGGCGAGGATCCGGTTGACCGAGTCCTCCAGCGCCTTCCGCGCGTCGGTTCCCGGCGAGCGCGCCTGGAGCCGCAGGAGCGACGCGACCGTCTGGAGGTTGTTCTTCACGCGGTGGTGGATCTCCTGAGCCAGGACGCCGCGCATGACCGCGCGCCCGTGCTCGAGCGCGATCGCCGCCTGGTTCGCGATCGAGGCGAGGAGCTTCTTCTCGTCGTCGGAGAACGGCGTGTCGCGGTCGCAGACGAGCTCGCCCACCTCGCGGCCCTTCCAGCGCAGAGGCAGCCGGACCGCGTGTTCGCCGGCGCGACCCTCGGGCCACGCGATGCGCCCGTCCTCGAGCACGAGCGCCGCGCCGGTCGCCTCGACGGCGGCCATGGTCGTCTGGACGATCGCCGAGAGCGACTCCTCGAGGTAGAGCGACTCGGAGACCGCCTCCGAGATCCGGGACAGCGCCTCGAGCTCGGCCACGCGCCGCTGCGCGCTGTCGTAGAGCTTCGCGTTCTCGATCGCCTGCGCGACCTGGCCCGCGATCGCCATGAGGAGCTCGATCTCGGCGTCCGAGTACTCCCGCGGAAGCTGCGTGCGGACGTTCAGCGCGCCCTCGAGCCGCTTCTTGGCGAGGATCGGCACGGCGAGGATCGACTCGTACTGCTCCTCGCGCAGGTTCGGGAACGCCTTGAACCGCGGATCGAGGTGCGCGGCGCGCGGAATCATCACCGGAGCGCGCTCGGCCGCGGCCACGCCGGTGATCCCCTCGCCGGGCCGCATCTTGGGGACGCGCGTCATGTCCTCCACGCGGGTTCCGAACGACGCCCGCAGGACGAGCTCGCCGGCGCTCTCGTCGTAGAGGTAGACGAAGCAGGCGTCGGCCTCGAGCGCCTCGGCCACCTTGGCGGCGACGAGCTCGAACACCTCGCCGATGTCGAGCGTCGAGTTGACCGCCGCGATCGTCTCGGTCATGAGCCGCAGATGGCGCGCCGAGGTGTCCATCCGCCGATTGTAGGTCGCGGCCTTCTGCGTTACTCTGGCGCGCGATGGAACTCACCGACTGGATCCTGGCGCTCCATCTGATCGCGGCCGCGTTGCTGGTTGCGGCGCTCGTCCTGTTCAGCAGCCTGATCGTCTCGGGCTGGAAGACGGCCGACGTCCCGTCGAGCGCCGCCCGGATGATGTCGATCTCGCGGATCGGGAGCATCGTCATCGGGATCGGGTCGCTCGGCGCGCTCATCTTCGGGATCTGGCTCGCGGTCGACATCGACGCGTACAGCGTCTGGGACGGCTGGGTGATCGGCGCCATCGTCCTCTGGGCGATCGCGATGGCGGCCGGCGGCCGAAGCGGCAAGACCTACGCCGCGGCGGGCGAGCGCGCGCAGTCGCTCATCGCGGCCGGAAACGACGCGCCCGACGCCGAGCTCGGAACGCTCATGCGCGGAAGCTCGGGCCTCTGGCTCCATCTCGTCACCTGCGCGCTCGTCCTGCTGATCCTCATCGACATGATCTGGAAGCCCGGCGCATGAGCGTTCTCGCCGCCATCCGCCCGGACGACTGGAACCTCGCGCTCTTCACGCACGTGCTCGGCGCGTTCCTCCTGATCGGCGCGCTCATGACCTCCATGCTCGTGCTCTACGCGGGCTGGGGCAGCAAGACGGCCAGCGATTCGCTCTCGTACGCGCGGCTCGCGTTCAAGAGCCTGCTCTACGTCGCGCTTCCGGCCTGGATCATCATGCGCGTCGGCGCCGGGCTGGATCTACGAGAAGGAGTTCGGCGACGTCGACTCGGATCCGACCTGGATCGGCATCGGCTTCATCGCCGCCGAGCCGGGCGCACTGCTTCTCCTCATCGCGATCGTCCTCGGCGGCCTCTCCGCGCGGAAGCTGCGCAAGGACGGCGGCACGATGGGGACCATGGGCAAGATCACGACCGTCCTCGCAACGTTGCTCTTCGTCGTGTACCTCATCGCCGTCTGGGCGATGGGCGCGAAGCCCACCTAGGCCTTAACGACAGCGAGCCACCCGCAGGTAGCTCGCAGTCGGCCGTCAGTCAGCCCGCATTTCGATCGGGACACGCGGACTGGGACGACTCTATTACGCATTGCGCACTCGGCTCAAGCGGGTACGCGCGCTCACGGCGCGGGCCGCCCCGAAGGACGGCCCGCGGTGCCTAGGCAGGACGTCCTAGAGGACGCTCAGGTACTTCTCCATCTCCCAGGGAGTGAGCTGGATGCGGTACTCGTCCCACTCCTTGCGCTTGATCTTCACGTAGGCGTCGAAGATGTGCTGACCGAGCGCGCGGCGTGCGAGCTCCGACGTAGCCAGCTCGTCGATCGCCTCGCCGAGCGTCTCGGGGAGGGCGACGATGCCGCGCTCGCGGCGATCCTCGGCGGTCAGGTTGTAGAGGTTCTGCTCCATCGGAGCCGGCAGCTCGTAGCCCTTCTCGATTCCCTCGAGGCCCGCGTGGAGGAGCGCGGCGAAGGTCAGGTACGGGTTGCAGGCCGGGTCGGGACAGCGGATCTCCGCCCGGGTCGCCTGCTCCTTGCCCGGCTTGTAGAGCGGGATGCGGATGAGCGCCGAGCGGTTCCGGCGCGACCAGGCGACGTAGACGGGGCCTCGTAGCCGGGCACGAGCCGCTTGTACGAGTTGACCCACTGCGCGAACACGGCGGAGATCTCGCGCGCGTGCTGGAGCTGCCCGGCGATGAACGCCTTGCCGACCTCGGAGAGGTTCCACTCGTCGTCGGCGTCGTAGAACGCGTTCTTCGATCCGTTGAAGAGCGACATGTGCGTGTGCATGCCCGAGCCGTTCTCGCCGAACAGCGGCTTCGGCATGAAGGTGGCGTGGTAGCCGGCCTTCTTGGCGATCTCCTTGACCACCAGGCGGTAGGTGATCGTGTGATCGGCCATGTCGAGCGCGTTCGAGTAGCGCATGTCGATCTCGTGCTGGGACGGGCCGACCTCGTGGTGGACGTACTCGATCGGGATGCCCATCGACTCGAGCGCGGTGATCGTCTCGTTGCGCAGCTCCCAGGCCGCGTCGAGCGCCGTCATCGCGAAGTAGCCGCCCTCGTCGAGCGGAACCGTGCCCTTGTCGTCCTCGAAGAGGAAGTACTCGAGCTCGGGGCCGACGTTGAACGTGTCGAAGCCCATCGACTGCATGCGCTCGATCGCAAGCTTGAGGACGTAGCGCGGGTCGCCGGCGTACGGCTTCCCGTCGGGCGTGACGATGTCGCAGATCATCCGCGCGACCTTCGTGTCGCCGTTCGGCATGAGCTGGAACGTGGCCGGATCCGGGATCGCGACCATGTCCGATCTCCTCGATCCGGTTGAAGCCGGTGACGGACGAGCCGTCGAAGCCCATGCCGTCGTCGAGGGCGTCCTCGAGCTCGTACGGGGTGATCGAGAAGCTCTTCAGGTGCCCCTCGAGATCGGTGAACCACAGATGGATGAACCGGACGTTCTCGTCGGCGACCCGCTTGAGCACCTCGCGGCGCGCCTTCGGATCGCTCGTTGCCCTGCCTGCATCGCGTTCGCTTTCGACCATCGCCATGACCGCCTCCCTTAAATGCAAAAAGCCCCGGGCCGCTTGAGCCCGAGGCTTCGTCGCCTCAACAACTGGTCTGAGAGTAGCGAAGTCCGAGGACGGCCTCAAGCCTGCTCGGCCGCTCGGGACATGTCCCCCTTAACACTTCGCCCCACCCGACCATGGGAGGGGCGGTGCCCTCCACCCGCCACCCACCGAAAACGTAGCTCGAAAGGCGATACGAGTCTGTGCCGAGTTCGGGCCGGTTTCGAACGTCCTAGGGACGTCAGGCGCGCCCAGACGACGCGGGCGCACGAGAAGCGCGAGAACAAGACGAAGCCGCCCAGCAGGAGCGCGGCAGGGATCAGCGCGTCTTCGGGCCCGAGCTCCCAGAACGAGATCGCACGGCTCCGGATGCGGCTCGATCACCGTCCGAGCACGACCAGACCGGGCCGGCCCACGTCATCTCCGGTCCCGTGATCGCGCCGCTCCAGCCGCCGTTCAGCGAGACGCAGTGCTCCATGGCCCGCTCATGCAGTGCGAAGCCCGACAGTCCGAACAGGGCGAGGACGCAGAACGCGAACGCGCCGAGGGCGACGACGAGCACGGCCGCGCGCCGCCAGGTCATGCGCTACGAGAACGCGGCCAGGTAGCGATCCCAGGCGTCCGGGATCCGCGGCGCCGAGAGCGTCACGAACAACGTCGGCGCGGGCCGCCGCGGAGGATGGGCGAGCCGCATGCCGGCCTCCTCGATCGTCCGGTTGCCCTTCCGGAGGTTGCACGGCGCGCACGAGGCGACCACGTTCTCCCAGATCGACTCGCCGCCCCGGCTTCGAGGCACCACGTGGTCCAGGGTGAGCTTGCCCGCCTCCGTTCCGCAGTACTGGCACTTCCAGTTGTCCCGCGCGAAGAGCGCCCGGCGGGAGATCTTCCGCTGCACCGACTTGGGAACGCGGACGTAGCTGAGGAGCCGAATGACGTGCGGCCAGACGTGCTCGGTCGCGGCCGAGCGGAGCGGCTTGCCGAGCTTCTCGATCACCTCGGCCTTGCCCTTGTAGATGAGCACGTGCGCACGCCGCACACTCGTGACGTTCAGCGGCTCGTAGCTCGCGTTGAGGACGAGGACGTGGCTCATGACGCCGAAATCGTAGCGGCGCCGAAGCCCGTTACGGCGTCGCCGCCATCGCGCGGTCGACGGCGTCCTGCTCCTCGGGGGAGAGCGTCACGGACGAGCGCCCGCGGTCGATCTCCTTCGCGTAGATCCGCGCGTAGTCGCGCCCCTGGATGGCGCTGACGACGAGCCCGTTGCGCGAAGCGTCGAGGAAGGCGAGCGAGGCGGACTGGTGACCCGCCCGCGTCCTCGTAGGCGTCGTAGCGCACGATCGAGGTGTTCGAGAGGCAGCCGTCGATCCGCTTGTCCACGCGCGTGAGCGCGAGCGCGACCTCGTCGACCGCCCGGTGGACGTCGTCGATGCGCGTCTGCAGCGAGACGGCGAAGTCGACGAGATCGTCCTTGCCGCTCCCGAGCAGGACGGTCTGCGCCGTGCGGATGCGCCGCAGCTTCAGGAAGAGCGTCAGCGAGACGACGAGCGAGATCGCGGCCACCGACAGTGCGGCGATCGCGAGGATCTGGAGTGCTGCGTCAGACACTGGCAGGTATTAGAGCGAGAAGAAGACGACGTACTCGGCGACGTTGTTGTTCGTGTTCGTCTCGCCGTCGACGGGCTCGATGGTGACCTTCAGGATCGTCCGGGTCGCGAGGGCGGGCGTGCCGAGGTCGCTCATCTGGAAGGTGACCGACTTCGTGTCGCCCGGGTTGATCGACTGGATCGTCTGCGTGCCGGTCAGCGGGTCGGGCGCCTGCTGGATCGTCAGCGTGATCTTGATCTGCGTCTCCTGGCTGTCGCCGGAGTTCTCGACGAGCACCTCGATGGCGAGATCGTCCGAGGTCGTGACGGTGTTCTCCTCGGGCTGCGGCTTGAGCGCCGTGTCGCCCGGCTGGATGCGCACGCCGGCGACCCGGTTGCCGCGCAGGCCGCCGCCGCCCGTCGCTCGGGTCCTGCGTGAGCCGCTCGACGACGAGCTTCCACGAGGTCGGGCTGCCGAGCTCGGCGTTCGTCACGAAGTCGGACGGAGGAACGGCGACGCCGCTCACGCCCTGATCGTCCATGACCTGCTTGGCGGGCGCCTCGAAGAAGTCCTCCCAGTTCACGTCGCTCGCGATGAGGCGGGCCGACTGCTGCGCGAGCAGCGTGCCCGGTCTCGTCCGCGTTCTCGGCGCCGGTGATCTGGCCGAACGCGCTGGAGAGGCCGTTGAGACCGCTGACGCGGAGCTGGAGCGCCTTGATCATGTCCTGGTGCTGCTCGCGCAGCGGGCCGGGCGGATCGAGCGCCTCGGCGCGCTCGACCGTCTGGCTCTGCGTCTCGCGCAGGCCGTCGAGCTGCGTCTGGAGATCCTCGAGCGTCGTCCCGGACGAGAAGATCAGCGCGTTCAGATCCTTGCCGACCTGGGCCGAGTCGGCGCCGATCTTCTGGACGTCGGCCATGTAGTCCTCGTACTGCGCGTTCTTCTGGTCGGAACGGCAGGCGTTCACCCAGAGGACGAGGACGACGACGAGGAGGATCGCGCCGGCGATCAGCGCCGCGAGGCGCAGCAGCGGAGCGTTGGATCCGGGCGGGCGCTGCGGGATTCGGGGACCGCGCCGCGGCGGTGCCTGGTCACGCAGGCCGTCTGCCGTCGGCGCATCGTCGAAGAAGTCGAAATCGATGCCGTCGGGATCGTTCTGCTCACGCTCGGACACAATAAAAAAAGGCTTGAGAAGCCGCGGTGAGTCTAACACCGGGCCCGTCCGGAACCGCCATGGGAGGAGTTCACCGCCGGGCGTGCAAGAGCGCTTCGCATGGGAGCCGCGCATGCTTCGACGTCCTCCGACCCCGGCCTGATCCTCGGCCGCTACCGCCCGCTGCGCCCGCTCGGCAGCGGCGGGTCGGCCTCCGTCTGGCTCGCGCACGACTCGAAGGAAGACCGCGAGGTCGCGCTCAAGATCGTGCGCCGCGAGGGCAAGGCCGCCGCCCGCGCCGAGCGCGAGGTCGACGCCGCCGCGCGCCTGCGCCACCCGCGCTGCCTGCGCGTGCTCGCCCTCGACCGCGACGACGATCACGTCTACGTCGCCTACGAGTACGTCCGCGGCCGCACGCTCCGCGAGGCGCTCGGCTCCGGCGAGATGAGCGACCGCGACGCCGTCGAGGCGGCGGCGCAGATCCTCGAAGGGCTCGCGCACGCACACGGGAAGCGGGTCGTCCACCGGGACGTGAAGCCGGCGAACGTCATGCTCGACGAGGGCGACGCGATCTCCGTGCGCCTCCTCGACTTCGGGCTCGCCCACCTGGAGGAGGCCGAGACGCTCACCGCCGTCGGCGACGTGCCGGGAACGCTCACCTACGTCTCGCCCGAACGGCTCGCGGGCCGGCAGACGACCGCGGCCGCCGACGTGTGGGCCACCGGCGTCGTCCTGTGGGAGGCGCTCGCCGGCTGGCACCCGTTCGCCTCGTCCTCGCCGATCGAGACCGCGCGCCGCATCCGTGAGGGCGCCCAGCCGCTCGCGACGCTGCGCCCCGACCTTCCCGCCGACCTCTGCACGCTCGTCGACCGGATGCTCGACCTCGACCCGCGCCGCCGGCCGGCCGCGAAGCAGCTTCCGCGCGCCTTGCGCGACGCCTTCGCCGAGACGCAGCGCCGCCCGCGCCCGGCCGCCTCGCTCACGTCGCTGCGCGGACGGGCGGTCCACGCCGGGCTCACCGCCGATCTTCGCCGGTGTCGCCGCCTTCGTGCTCCCGTTCTTCCCGAACGGCTGGCCCTTCGTCCTCGCTGCGCTCGCCGGCGCGCTCGCGCTGCGCTCGCCGCGCTTCGGGTTCGCCCTCGCCCTCGCCGTGCCGGTCTTCCCGCTGGGGAACATCGCCCTGGGGCTCGCCGGTGTGTACGCGGTCGTGGCCGCGGCGTGGTTCGCGCTCTTCTGGAGCCGTCCGACCGACGGATTCCTCTTCCTCGCCGGTCCTGCGCTCGCGCCGGTCGGCGCGATCGGCCTCCTGCCGCTCGTGCTGCAGCGCGTCGACAACCGCGTGCGCCAGGTCGCAACCGTCGTCATGGCCACGCTCGCCGCGGCGACCTTCGCCACGCTCGCCGGCGGGCTCCTCCCGTTCGGAGACAAGTTCGCAAGCCTCGAGCCTCGCCGAGACGACCCGGCCCGACGTCGCCGCAGGGGCGGTCGCGAGCGCCCTGGGCACGCAGCCGGGCCTCTTCCTCGTCGCCGCGGTCCTGGCCGCCGCGACGCTGACGGTGCCGATCGCGAAGCAGCACGGGCTTTGGGGAGTCGCGTTCTGGGGCTCCGGCTTCGCCGCGGCGCTGCTCCTCCTGCCGCTCGCCGCGGGAACCGTCGTGAGCGCGCCGGCCGTCCTGCCGGGGATCTGGGCGGCGGTCGCCTGGCTCGTCGCACCCACGTTCCGCCGCGCCGAGACGCCCGCCTCGGAGCTCCCCACGTCTGCTGCGCTGCCGATCGTTAGTGCCTGACGGCCACTAGCGGTTACAGGCAGAATCCTGTGATCGCGATGGGCGTCCTTCGCAGCATCGAGCACCGCATCGAGTCTCTCGTCGAGGGCGCTTTCGGACGCGCCTTCCGCTCGCACGTCCAGCCCGTGGAGCTGGCGCGCAAGCTGGCGCGTGAGATGGACGAGCACAAGACCGTCTCGGTCTCGCGGGTCTACGTCCCGAACGAGTACGTCCTCTATCTCTCGCCGGCCGACAAGGAGGCCCTGCCGCCGCCCGACGCGCTCGTGACCGAGCTGTCGGACTACCTCGCCGAGCACGCCCGCCGCGAGGGCTACGCGCTCCTCTCGACGCCGCGCGTCCTGCTCGAGACCGACTCCGACCTCGAGATCGGCGAGTTCGGGATCGCGACGCGGATGGTGCAGCGCCAGCGGCCCGAGGCCCCCGAGGCGCCGAAGGCGGCGTCCGCCTCCGCGCCTGCGGCCGCCGCACCGTCGGCTCCGCCCGTGCCGCCGGTCGCTCCCGCGGCCGCGATCGGCGCGACGAAGATCTTCAAGCCGCCGCCCGCCGAGACCGCCGCGGTCTCCGCCGCCGACGCGGAGGAGCTCGGCCTCGCCCGCACACCGGCCGTGCTCGTGATCGCCGGCAAGCGCCACGAGCTGACCCGCGGGACGACCGTGCTCGGCCGCTCGAAGGAATGCGACATCCCGATCGACGACGCGAACATCTCGCGCCGCCACGCCGAGATCCGCCGGGAGGACGGCGCCTTCTGGATCGTCGACCTCGAATCGACCAACGGCATCGAGGTGAACGGCCGCCGCGTCCAGCGCACGAAGCTTCTGAACCAGGACCGCATCGTCATCGGACGCACGGACGCTCTCTTCGAGAGCTCGATAGGAGCCGCGACTCGATGGAGCCCGCTCTCCTCGGCCTGAAGATCGCGTTTCTCGTACTGCTCTACCTGTTCATCTGGCGCGTCGTGAAGTCCGCGTCGCGCGATCTGCGGATCCCGCAGGAGAGCTTCGTCTTCGCGCCCGCGCAGGCCCGCGGACAGGCGGCCGAGGACGAGCAGAGCACGCGCCGCGGCTCACCGTGATCGCGAGCCCGACGATTCCGCTCGGCTCGACGCTCGAGGCCGGCGCGGTGCCGATCACGTTCGGCCGCGCCGACGACAACCGGGCGGTGCTCGACGACGACGACTTCGCCTCGGCCCACCACGCGCGGATCGAGTCGTCGCGCGAGGGCGTCTGGATCGTCGACCTCGACTCGACGAACGGCACGTGGGTGAACGACGAGCGGATGAACGGGCGCCGCAAGCTCCAGGAGGGAGACGTCGTCCGCATCGGCCGC
The DNA here is from genome assembly GCA_963705875.1 of uncultured Actinomycetes bacterium. Taxonomy (GTDB): domain Bacteria; phylum Actinomycetota; class Thermoleophilia; order Gaiellales; family Gaiellaceae; genus CAVRUF01. The sequence continues at coordinate 2,174,733 of OY970117.1, forward strand.
ACGGAGCTTCGGTTCGAGCGATGAGCCCCGTCACGATCGCAGACCAGGCGGGGCTCTCCGACGCAGGACGCAAGCGGCGCCGCAACGAGGACTCGTTCGTCGTCGATCCGCCGTTCTTCGTCGTCGCCGACGGCATGGGCGGCGCGCAGGCCGGGGAGGTCGCGTCCCGGCTCGCAGCGACCGCGTTCCGCGACTTTCGCGACGCCGACGAGCTCGACGGCGAGGAGCGCGTGGCGGCGACCGTTCAGGAGGCGAACCGCCGGATCTACGAGCGCGCCCGCGAGGACGCCGACGCGTCCGGCATGGGCACGACGGTGACGGCCGCGCTCCTCGGGGACGAGACGATCGCGCTCGGGCACGTGGGCGACTCGCGGGCATACCGCATCCGCGGCGGCCAGCTCGAGCAGCTCACCGACGACCATTCCCTCGTCGCCGAGCTCGTGCGGACCGGCCGGCTGACGCCCGAGGAGGCGGACATCCATCCGCAGCGCTCGGTGATCACGCGGGCCCTCGGAACCGATCCCGACGTGGACGTGGACACCTTCGTCGTCGCGCCCGAGCCCGGCGACGTCTACCTGCTCTGCTCGGACGGCCTGACGACGATGGTCCCGGGGCCGGAGATCCTGCGCATCGTCGACGAGAACTCGAGCCTCGCCAAGGCGGGCCGCGCGCTGGTGAAGGCCGCGAACCGCTCGGGCGGCGAGGACAACATCACCGTCGTCCTCTTCTCGATCGCGGGCGAGCCGGAGGCGGCGAGCGAGACCGTCGACCTCGACGACACGCTGGTCGGCCTCGAGCCGGTGGCGCTCGAAGACCACACGGAGGACGGCTGGGAGACGATCGAGCACGCGAAGGCGACGCAGGTTCCGCACAAGAAGCGCCGCCGTTCGAGCCGCATCTTCCTCGGCAGCGCGATCGTGTTCTTCGCGGCGCTCTTCCTCCTCGCCGGCTTCTGGGGGCTCGCGAACTCGTACTTCGTCGGCGCCGAGGAGGACGGGAGCCTCGCCGTCTACCAGGGCCTGCCCTACGACCTCGGCGGCGGCATCTCGCTCTACCGCGTCCGCTACGTGAGCCTGCTCGACGCGGCGCAGCTCTCCGAGGAGGAGCGGGCCGAGCTCTTCGATCACGACCTGATGAGCTTCGACGACGCGCGCGAGCGCCTCGCGCCGCTCGAGACCGGAGCGATGCCGTGACCGCGCGAAACCGCGAGCTCATGAACCTCGTCGTCGTCGGGATGCTGACGGCGATCGGCTTCGCGACCGTCTACATCGCGAGCCAGGAGGTGCCGGAGTTCTCGGGCGCGTCGCTCACCTACGCGGCGTTCTTCCTCGCCGTCTTCCTCGTCGCGCACTTCGCCTGCCGCCTGGCGCTGCCGCACGCCGATCCGTTCCTGCTCCCGATCGGCGGCCTGCTCACCGCGATCGGGCTGACGATGATCTACCGGATCGAGCCGTCGCAGGCGTTCCGCCAGGGCGTCTGGGTCGTGATCGGCGTCGCGGCCTTCGCGGTCACCGTGCTGTTCCTCCGCGACCACCGCACGCTGGACACCTACAAGTACACGCTCGGGATCGTCGCCATCGGCCTCTTGCTCCTGCCGGCCCTCCCGTTCTTCGGCGCCGAGGTGAACGGCGCGCGCCTCTGGGTGAACCTCCGGGTCGTCAGCTTCCAGCCGGGCGAGCTCGCGAAGGTGCTGATCGTCGTCTTCCTCGCCGGGTACCTGCGCGACAACCGCGAGATGCTCTCGATCGGAACCGGCCGCCTGCACCTGCCGTCGGCGAAGCACCTCGGGCCGCTGCTCCTCTTCTGGGGCGGCGCGATGGCCGTGCTCGTCGTGACGAACGACCTCGGCGGCGGCCTCCTGATCTTCTCGATCTTCCTGGCGATGCTCTACATCGCCACGGGCCGCTGGCCGTACGTGGCGGCCGGAGCGGCGCTCTTCGCGGCCGGCTCGTACGCCGTCTACCACATGGTCCCGCACATCCAGAACCGGGTCACGATCTGGCTCGACCCCTGGCAGGACGCGACCGACAAGGGCTACCAGCTCGTCCAGTCGATCTACGCGATCTCGGGCGGAGGGATCTTCGGCCAGGGCCTCGGTCGCGGCGTGCTGATCACGCCCGAGGGCGGCACGTACATCCCGTACCTCGACACCGACTTCATCTTCTCGGCGCTCGCCCAGGAGCTGGGGCTCGCGGGAGCGGCCGGCGTCATCCTGCTCTACCTCGTCTTCGCCTACCGCGGCCTGCGGATCGCGATGCTCGCGCAGGACGGCTTCTCGAAGCTCCTCGCCGCCGGGCTCACCTCGGCGATCGCGATCCAGGCGTTCATCATCGTCGGCGGCGTCACCGGCCTCATCCCGCTGACCGGGATCACGCTGCCGTTCATCTCCTACGGCGGCTCGTCGATCGTCGCGAACTTCATCGTGCTCGCGCTCCTCCTGATCGTCTCGAACCACGTCAACGAGGCGGCAGAATGAACCGGCAGATCCGCCGCGTCTTCCTCGTCTTCTGCGGGCTCTTCGTCGCACTCATCGCCATGTCCTCGTACTGGCTCTGGAAGGCGCCGGAGCTCGAGGCCCGGCAGGGGAACCCGAGCCTCGTCGTCCGCCAGCTGACGATCAAGCGCGGGATCATCTACGCGAGCGACGGGAAGACCCTCCTCGCCCGCAACCGGCGCCAGGAGGTCGCCGGCCGCACCTGGTACCTGCGCCGCTATCCGGCGCGCGGGCTCACGGCGCAGATCGTCGGCTACTCCACGGTCGAGCGCTCCCGCACGGGGCTCGAGAAGTCGCTGAACGACTACCTGACCGGCTCGAACGCGGATCTCTCCACGCTCATCGACCGCGCGCTCGACAGCGTCACCGGCGCGACCCGGCAGGGGAACGACGTCGTCACCTCGCTCGACATGGACGCGCAGACGGTCGCAATGGAGCAGCTGGCCGGCGAGTGCGGCTCGGTGGTCGCGATCGAGCCGGACACGGGCCGCGTGCTCGTCTCCGCGTCGACGCCGACCTACGACCCGAACCAGGTCGAGGAGAACTTCTCGCGCGTCCTCAACGCCGCGGGGCCCTGCGAGCCCGCCTCGCCGCTCCTCAACCGCGCGACGCAGGGCCTCCCGTCGCCGGTGTTCATCCCGGGCTCCACGTTCAAGGTCGTCACGGCCACCGCGGCGCTCGACAGCGGCCGCTACACGCCGGAGAGCCGCTTCGACGATCCCGGCTACTGCATGGAGTACGGCAAGAAGGTCTCGAACTACTCCGACCAGTCCGGCCCGCACGTCTTCGGGAACGTCGACTTCGGCGAGGCGATGCAGAACTCGATCAACTCGGTCTTCTGCAACATCGGCAAGGAGCTCGGCCCGGCGCGAGTCCTCGACTACGCCAAGCGTTACGGCTTCTACGAAGATCCGCCGCTCGAGACGCCCGACGACGAGCGCACGCCGAGCGGCCTGTGGTCGAAGGGCCGGCCTCTTCGACCCGGACGATCCGAACCAGATCGACCCGGGGCGGCTGGCCTTCGGCCAGGAGCGGCTGCTCGTCACGCCGCTCCAGATGGCCATGGTGGTCGCGACGATCGCCAACGGCGGCGTCCTCATGGAGCCGCACGTGGTCGACCGCATCGTCGCACCGGACGGGAACGTGATCTCGCGCACGCGGCCGGACGAGCTGCGGCGCGTGATGAAGGCGTCCACGGCAGCCGCCCTGACACCGATGATGGTGGCCGTCGTGGAGGCGGGAACGGCGACTGCGGCGCAGATTTCCGGCATCGAGGTGGCCGGCAAGACGGGCACGGCCGAAACCGGCAGGTTGGGCGAGAACGACACAGGTTTCATCGCGTTCGCTCCCGCCGACAATCCGGAGATCGCCATCGCGGTGTATCTGCAGAACCAATCGGGAACGGGCGGTACGACGGCAGCGCCCATCGCCAAGGCTGTGCTGGAGGCGCTCCTGCGTGCGAATCCTTAGTCTGCAAAGAGACAAATGACAACGACCGACACCCTGATCGGAACGCTTTTCGACGGCCGCTACCGCATCCTCCGCAAGCTCGGCGCGGGCGGTATGGCGGACGTCTATCTGGCCGAGGACGAAGACCTCGGACGCCGTGTGGCGATCAAGATCCTGAACGAGCGCTACTCGAGCGACGAGGCCTTCACCGAGCGTTTTCGCCGCGAGGCCAAGTCCGCGGCGAGCCTGTCGCACCCGAACATCGTCTCGATCTACGACCGCGGCGAGTCCGAGGGGCGCCCGTACATCGCGATGGAGGTGATCGAGGGCCGCAGCCTGAAGGAGCTGATCGTCGCCAAGGGGCCGCTCCCGATCGCGGTCGCCGTCGACTACGCGAAGCAGATCCTCGCGGCGCTTCGGTTCGCGCACCGGCACGGGATCATCCACCGCGACATCAAGCCGCACAACATCCTCCTCGGCGGCGACAACCGCGTCTTCGTCACCGACTTCGGGATCGCGCGCACCGGGCCGTCCGAGATGACCGAGGTCGGCTCGATCATGGGCACGGCGCAGTACCTCTCGCCCGAGCAGGCGCGCGGCGCGCCCGTGACCGCGGCCTCGGATCTCTACTCGGCCGGCGTCGTCCTCTACGAGATGCTCACCGGCAAGACGCCGTTCACGGGCGACACGCCGATCGAGATCGCCATGAAGCACCTGAACGAGGTGCCGCATCCTCCGTCGGAGCTGCGCGACGACATCCCGCCCGAGCTCGACCTGATCGTCCTGCGCGCGCTCGCCAAGGATCCGCACGAACGCTACGAGGCGGCCGAGCAGTTCAGCGCCGATCTCGACCGGGTCGAGGCGGGCCTGCCGGTCTCCCCCGAGACCGCGGCCGCCGCGACGATGCTCCTCGCCGGCGAGGGCATGACCCAGGTGATCGCGCCGCCGGACGGGACTCAGGTCCTGCCGCCCGCGACGCCGGCGCGGCGACCGCCGGCCTACCCGCCCGACTACGGCTACCGCGCGCCGCCCAAGCGCCGCCGCTGGATCCCGTGGCTCGTCGCGCTCCTGTTCCTCATCGCCGCGGTCATCGCCGGCCTGTACCTCTACAACCGCATCCAGGACGAGCTCGCCGACTCGAAGCCGGTGGCGGTGCCGCTCGTGGAAGGGCTCCGCGAAGACGAGGCGACCGCGCTGCTCGAGAAGGCCGGGTTCGCCGTCAACGTCGAGCGCGCGGCCGATCCGAAGGTGGAGGCGGGCCGAGTCGCCGAGCAGATCCCGAAGGACGGAACGCGCCTGCCCAAGGGCGAGGAGGTCACGATCGTCGTCTCGACGGGCGCGCCGAAGACGACCGTGCCCGCACTCGCGGGCCTCTCGTACGAGGACGCGGTCGACGAGTTGACCACGGCCGGGCTGAAGGCGAAACGGGTGGACAAGTTCTCCAACCAGCCGGTCGGAACGGTGATCAGCCAGGATCCGAAGCCGGACACGACCGTCGTCGAGGGCTCGACCGTCGAGGTACGCGTGTCCAAGGGCACCGAGTCGGCGACCGTCCCCGACGTCCTGAACCAGGACGAGGCGAGCGCGCGGGCCGAGCTGCAGGCGGCCGGGTTCAAGGTCTCCGTCAGCGAAGTGCCGAGCGACACCGTCGCCGAGGGCCTCGTCGCGACCCAGAACCCGGGCGCGAACACGACCGCCGACAAGGGCTCGACGGTCGCGATCGGAGTCTCCACCGGACCCAGCTCCGTGACCGTTCCGGACGTGGTCGGGGAGTTCCGCGAGGACGCCGAGAACGAGCTCGAGTTCAACGGTTTCGACGTGCAGGTGATCGAGCAGGAGACGAGCGACCCGAACCAGCACGACCGCGTCCTCGACCAGAACCCGTCCGGCGGCGTCCAGGCCGCGCCGGGAAGCACCGTGCGGATCGCGGTCGGCGTGCTCGTCTCGCCGCGCCGGGCGAGGGCCGGCTAGCCGATGCCGAAGCTCCGCGTCGCCGTGCTCATGGGCGGACGCTCGAGCGAACACGAGATCTCGCTCGCGTCGGCCCGCTCGGTCGTCGCGGCGCTCGATCCCGAGCGCTACGACGTGCTCGAGTGGCAGATCGAGCGCGACGGCCGCTGGCAGCTCACCGAGGGATCGCAGGCCGAGCTGGGCGGCGCCGGCGCGGAGACGCTCCCGATCCCGGCGAACGGAGCGCCGCCGTCGCCACTGGGACAGGTCGACGTCGTCTTTCCCGTCCTCCACGGCCCGTTCGGCGAGGACGGCACCGTTCAGGGGCTCCTCGAGCTCGCAGACGTCGCGTACGTGGGCGCCGGGGTGGCCGCGTCGGCCCTCTGCATGGACAAGGACCTCTTCAAGTCGGTCATGCGCGACAAGGGGGTGCCGGTCGCGCGCTCGAAGACGCTGCGGCGCTGGGACCGCGACGAGGTCGAGAGCCCGTTCGGCTTCCCGGTCGTCGTGAAGCCGGCGCGGCTCGGCTCGAGCGTCGGGATCTCGATCGTCCGCTCGGCCGAGGAGCTCGACGCCGCGGTCGAGCTCGCGTTCGCCCACGACGAGAAGATCCTCCTCGAGGAGCACGTCTCGGGGATCGAGGTCGAGTGCAGCGTGCTCGGCAACGAGTCGCCGATCGCGTCGATCCCCGGCGAGATCGTCCCGCTCGCGAGCGACTGGTACGACTACGAGGCCAAGTACGCCGACGGCGGGATGGACCTCGTCGTGCCGGCGCGCATCTCCGACGAGGCCCTGGCCCGCGTGCAGGAGCTGGCGGTCGCGTCGTTCGTCGCCGCCGACTGCGAAGGCATGGCCCGCGTCGACTTCTTCGTCCGCGACGACGGCGAGGTGATCGTGAACGAGCTGAACACGATCCCCGGCTTCACGGCGACGAGCGTCTACGCGAAGCTCTTCGACGCGTCGGGCATCCCCTACGCGGAGCTTCTCGACCGCCTGGTGCAGCTCGCCGTCGAGCGCCACGAGCGCCGCGCCAAGCTCGAGTACTGACTAGGACTCGGCCGCGCGGACTTCGTTCAGGTGCGCCTCGCTCTCGAGCGCGGTGATCCAGACGACGTAGTAGCGAAACTCCTTGCCCTCCGTGTCGATCTCGAAGGTCGTGTGCTCCTCGATCACCTGCTGCTCCGACACCGGCCTGAAGTTCCCCTTCGGCCTGCGGGCCGCGAGGATCTCGGCGGTGAAGCCCGGGTCGTCCGAGACGACTACGAGGCCCGTCAATGCGACCTGCGCGCCCGCGTCGAGCATGATCCCGACGCCGTCCTTGTCGAAGCTGATGTAGCGCTCGGTCGTCCAGGCCGTGGCCGGATCGCCGTCGGTCGCGAGATCGACGAGGTCGGGATGCTCCCCGTCTCCGGCGATCGGGTCGTAGTCGCTGATCGCCTTCAGCTCGACGTTCAGCATCGGAGTCGAATCGTCCGCGGGGAGCGGGAGATCGACGCGGCCCGTCACGACGGCTCCGACCGCAATCGCCGCCGCGACGAGTAACGCGAGAACGACCAGACCGCGCCAGGGAACGTGCCGCCTTCGCCGCCGCGCGCGCCGCTCGCGGGCGGGGGAGACGGGCTCGAGCGACGCGGTGTCGCTCTCGGCCAGCCAGCGCGGGACGCCGCCCTCCTCGGCGAGACATGCCTCGAGCGCGACGACGAGCGCGGCCATCGACCGGTAGCGGTCGTCCGGGTTCTTCGCCATCGCGCGCTGGATGAGCGCATCGACGCGAAGGGACACGTCCGGCCGGCGCGCCCGTGCGCTCGGCACCGGGTCGTGCACGTGCTTCATCGCGACCGCCACCGGGCTCTCGCCGTTGTACGGGAGGCGCGCCGGTGAGCAGCTCGTAGAGGAGCACGCCGAGCGAGTACTGGTCGGCCCGCTCGTCCACGTGCTGGCCGACGGCCTGCTCGGGCGAGAGATAGTCGCTCGTCCCGAGGATCGTCCCGGTCTGCGTCAGCTCGTCGTCGACCGAGGAGCGCGCGATGCCGAAGTCGGTCACCTTGGCGACGCCCTCGTCGTTCACGAGCACGTTCTGCGGCTTCACGTCGCGGTGGACGACGCCGCGCTCGTGCGCGAACGACAGCCCGCGCGCCGCCTGCAGCGCGAGGCCGAGCGCCTGCGCGACCGGGACGTCGGTCCTCCCGTCCAGGAAGTCCTTCAGGTTGAGGCCGCGGACGAGCTCGAAGACGATGAACTCGGAGCCCTCGACCTGGCCGCGGTCGACCACGGTCACGATGTTCGGGTGCGAAAGGCTCGCGATCGCGCGCGCCTCGCGCCGGAAGCGCTCCACGTGGTCGGGGTCGCCGGACAGCTGCTCGTGGAGCACCTTGACGGCGACATCGCGCTCGAGAACGGAGTCGTGCGCCCAGTAGACGCTCGACATGCCGCCTCGGCCGAGGACGCCCTCCAGCCGGTATCGCCCGGCGATCGTCTCGCCGATCTTCATCCGGGAAGTCTGCCGCGTTGGGAGCGGCGGGGTCGTGCTAGGCGGCGGTTGCGTCCTCGATCGCGGCTTCCCAGGCGCCCAGCGCTTCCTCGAGCTGCTCGTCGGTGATGACGAGCGGGCAGAGGACACGGATGCAGTTCCCGTAGAGCCCGGCCTTGAGAAGCAGCACGCCGCGGGCGGCCGCCGCCTCCTGGATCGCGGTGGCGAGCGCCGCATCGGGCGTCTTCGCCTCGCGGTCGGAGACGATCTCGATCGCGAGCATCATCCCGAGCCCGCGTACGTCGCCGATGCACGAGAACTTCTCCTGCCACTCGTGCATGCGGGCCCGCGTGCGGTCGCCGATCTCGGCGGCGCGCTCGACGAGCTGCTCCTCCTCGATGATGTCCAGCACGGCGTGTGCGGCGGCGATGGAGACGGGGTTGCCGACGTAGGTGCCGCCGATCGTCGAGTCCTCGGGCGCGTCCATGATCTCCGAGCGGCCGATGACGCCCGGAGAGAGGCAGGCCGGCGGCGATCGACTTGGCGACCGTCATGAGGTCGGGCTCGATGTCGTACTGCTCGATCGCGAACATCGTCCCGGTGCGGCCGAAGCCGGTCTGCACCTCGTCGACGATGAGCACGATCCCGTGCTCGCTGGCGATCTCGCGCACGCCCTGGACGAAGTCCTTCGGCGCCGTGACGAAGCCGCTCTCGCCCTGGACGGGCTCGAAGATGATCGCGGCGACCTCCTCCGCTGCGACGCGGGTCTTGAACGCGCGCCTGAGCTCGGCCAGCGCGGTCGCCGTGTCGGGCCCGCGGTAGGAGTCCGAGAAGGAGACGCGGTAGACCTCGGGCGCGAACGGCCCGAATCCGGCCTTGTACGGGTGCGGCTTGGAGGTGAGGCTCATGGCCATCAGCGTCCGTCCGTGGAAGGCGCCGTCGAAGGCGATCACCGCGGGGCGCTTCGTGTACTTCTTGGCGATCTTGACCGCGTTCTCGACGGACTCGGCGCCCGAGTTGAAGAAGCCTGCGCGCAGCTCACCCGAGATGGGCGTGATCGCGGCGAGGCGCTCGGCGAGCGAGATGTAGTTCTCGTACGGGACGATCGTGAAGTCGGTGTGGGTGAAGAGCGCGGCCTGCTCCTGCGCCGCCTCGACGACCTTCGGGTGCGAATGCCCGACGGCGAGGCAGCCGATGCCGCCCGTGAAGTCGAGGAAGGAGTTGCCGTCGACGTCGGTGAGCACGGCGCCGTGCCCTTCGGCGATGACGAGGGGGAGGTAGATCCCGAGGGGCTCCGCGATCACGCGCTCCTTGCGGTCGAGGATGGCGCGGCTCTGCGGGCCCGGAACTTCGGTCTTCAGCTGGATGGAGACGGTGGTAGCCATGCGAAGGAGCTTAGTAGGAGCGAGCGGGTGCGTGCTGCGACATCCCGCCGCGGCGTCGCGCGGGGGACCCGCCCAGGGTGGGGAGTGACGAACCCAAGACCACGCTCGACGGTACCGGGGACGCACGCGCGTGTCTGTCACGGAACCGTGCCGACATTGGAACTCTTTCTCCACACCTAGAATGGCGGGCGAGATGGTGCTCTCCGACCGCACGATCCGCACGGCTCCTCGACGAGGGGCGCATCGGCATCGATCCCTACGACGACGAGCTGCTCCAGCCGTCCTCGGTCGATGTCCGCGTCGACCGCTTCTTCCGCGTCTTTCGCAACTCGCGCTACCCGTACATCGACGTCAAGCAGCCCATGGAGGACCTCACCGAGCTGGTCGAGATCGACGACGACGAGCCGTTCATCCTCCATCCGGGCGAGTTCGTGCTCGGCTCGACGCTCGAGCGGATCACGCTGCCCGACGACCTCGTCGCGCGCCTCGAGGGCAAGAGCTCGCTCGGCCGGCTCGGGCTCCTCATCCACTCGACCGCCGGGTTCATCGACCCGGGCTGGGACGGCCACGTCACGCTGGAGCTCTCGAACGTCGCGAACCTCCCGATCACGATCTACGTCGGGATGAAGATCGGCCAGATCTCGTTCGTGCAGATGACCGAGGCCGCCGAGAGCCCGTACGGCAGCTCGTCGATCGGCTCGAAGTACCAGGGCCAGGCCGGGCCGACGGCCAGCCGCTACTGGCAGAACTTCGCGGAGGAAGCGAAGCCGGCAGGCTGATGCGCGTCCTCGTCACCGGCGGCACCGGCTTCGTGGGTCCCCACGTCGTCCGGGCGATCCGGAACGAGGGGCACGAGGTTCGCGCGCTCGTCCGCAACCCGGACGGGAAACACGCGGCCAAGCTGGCCGGCCTGAACTGCGAGCTCGTCGCCGGCGACGTCACGGACGAAGCAAGCCTGCGGCGAGCCGTCGAGGGCTGCGACGCGGTTGCCCACCTGGTCGCGATCGTCGAGGGCTCCGACGAGGCGTTCGAGCGGATCATGAAGCAAGGGACACGCTCGCTCCTCGCGGCCGCGAAGGACGCCGGCATCCGGCCGCTTCGTCCACATGAGCGCGCTCGGCACCGGAGAGCGCTCGAAGGATCTGACCCCCTACTTCGCGGCCAAGTGGGATCAGGAGCAGGCGGTGAAGGAGTCCGGCCTCGAGTACGTGATCTTCCGGCCGAGCCTCGTGTTCGGGCCCGAGGGCGGCACGCTCCAGATCTTCATGCGGCTCGTGCGACTCGCGCCGGTCGTCCCGATCCTCGGCACGCGGAAGTCGCAGCCGGTCTGGGCCGACGACGTCGGCGCGTTCTTCGGCAAGGCCGTGACCGAGCCCGCCGCCGCGAACCGCACCTTCGACCTGGTCGGGGCCGACGTGGTCACGCAGGACGAGCTCTTCGCCGCGATCAAGCGCGCGCTCGGGAAGCGCCGGCCGACCTTCCACGTCCCGACGGCCTGGCGCGTGGCGCAGCGGTCGTGGCGGAGCGAGTCCCGGTGGGCCCGCCGCTCACGCGCGACACGCTGACCATGCTCGAGTTCGAGGACAACGTGGGTGACGCCGGCCCGGCGATCGAGACGTTCGGGCTCAAGCCGCTCGGGCTCGACGAGATGCTCCGCTCGCAGCCGAGAGATAGAGCTGCAGCTCGGCGGCGTCGAGGCGCTCAAAAAAGGACGGGGCCCCGAAGGGCCCCGCCTAAACAGTCGGTGACTCGCCTGAGATTCGTAGGAGCGCTACTCCCCTACGCTGGCTAGGCGATTCCCCGTGGGTTCCGGGGACACGCCCCTACGAGCGAGTACCTCCACTGCCCGTTCTGTCGGTTTCCAAGATCGGACCACCTCCTTTCCGTGGTGATCCAATGATACGGGGCCGTCAAGCCGACGTCAGAATCGTCGTCAGCTCGAGCCCTCGGTCGAGCGGCACGGTGACGCTCGAGAGCGTCGGATCGGACTGCCGCGCGGCCGAGTAGGCGCCCAGCGTCTCGACGTGGGAAAGCACGTTGTCGGCGACCACGAGGCCGCCCGGCTCGACGCGGTCGCGCGCCAGTGCGAAGAGCGCCTCGTAGTCGTCCTTCTCGGCGTCGAGGAAGACGACGTCGAATACGTCGTCGAGCCCTGTGAGCGTCTCGAATGCATCTCCCGGACGCAGCTCGGCCCACTCCTCGAGGCCGGCGTCGGCCACGTTCTTCGTCCACGCCTCGACCTTCGCCGGATCCTGCTCCAGCGAGAGCAAATGGCCGCCGAGGTAGCGGACGCCGGCGCCGATCCAGACCGACGAATACCCGCGCGAGCCGCCGATCTCGAGCACCTCGCAGCCCTCCTGCACGGCGACGAGCGAGAAGAGGAAGCGGCCGGTCGTGGACGCAACCGCGCGCGAGCGCTCCATCGGACCGAGACCGCGCTCGCGTTCGTCCGCATCCTCCTGCTCCAACCGGGCGAGCACCTCGAGGACGCGCTCGTCGAGCATCAGTCGCGCGGATCCATCTCGATCGCGACCGCCGCCGGGATGCCGGCGCGCTTCTGGACGATGTGGAAGCGCGCGTGCTCCTCGACCACCGACTCGATGTCCTCGGTCGAGTGGCCCGGCACGACGAAGAACCACGTCGACTCCGCCCGCACGCGCTCGTAGTCGCCCCGCGTCATCGCGACCGGCGCGATGCACTGCAGGTCGCTGCACTCGCAGAGGAACTCGATCAGCTCCTCGTGGTCCGCGATGTCGCTGATCCGCTCGTTCACCAGACGGAAGACCGCCTCGTTCTTCGCCACCCGCTCTTCGCGCTCACTCATGTGATCGCCACCTTTACGACCCCGTCTTCGACGCGGACGGGGAACGTATCGACCGGCAGGTAGGCGGGCAACGTCAGAGCCTTCCCTGTCCGGATGTCGAAATGTGATCCGTGCCGCGGGCAGATGACGACGCCGCGATCGGGCTCCCAGTCGCCCTCGACGAGCGCGCCGTCGTCGTGCGAGCAGCGATCCTCGATGGCGAAGAGCTCCCCGTCGATGTTGTAGACGCCGAGCGAGATCTGTCCGGCGTGCACCAGCTTCATCTCGCCGGGAGGAAGCTCCTCGACCGGGCAGACGTCGACGTCGGCCACTAGCGGAGCGTCAGCTCATCGAGGCCCGCCCACTCCTCGGGGAGCGGCGTGCCCTTGGCGCGATGGAGCGCGACCCGGAGGACGCCCAGCCCGAGCAGCGCGCACTTGAGCCGGATCGGCGAGAGCGGGATCCCGACCTCGTCGAGCAGCTCGTCGCGCGGCATCGAAGCGACCTCGGCCGCCTTCCGGCCCTTGACCAGATCCATGAGCATCGACGTCGACGCCTGGCTGATCGCGCAGCCGCGGCCGCGGAACTTCACGTCGGCGATCGTCTCGCCGTCCTCGGCGAACTCGACGTAGATCGCGACCTCGTCCCCGCAGAGCGGGTTCTCGCCCTCGGCCGATGCGTCGGCGTCCTCGATCACCCCGTGCCCGTGCGGGTTCTTGTAGTGGTCGAGGATCACCTCGCGGTACATGGCGTCGAACTCGCTCACGCGAACGTGCTCCTGACCTTTTGGATCCCTTCGGCGAGCCGGTCGATCTCCTCGGGGACGTTGTAGAGGTAGAAGCTCGCGCGGGTCGTGGCTGCGACGCCGAGGCGCTGCATGAGCGGCTGCGTGCAGTGGTGGCCGGCGCGGACGGCGACGCCCTCGAAGCCGAGGATCTGCGCCACGTCGTGCGGATGGACGCCCTCGACGTCGAAGGAGATGATCCCGCCGCGCCGCTCGAGCGGGGCGCCGTAGATCGAGACGCCCGGAATCTCCTCGAGCTTGCCGAGCGCGTACTCGGTCAGCTCGTGCTCGTGCGCCTCGATCGCCTCGATCCCGATGCCCTCGAGGTAGTCGATCGCCGCGCCGAGCCCGACCGCCTGCGCGAACGGCGGCGTGCCGGCCTCGAACTTCTGCGGCAGGTCGTTCCACGTCGTCTTCTCCACGGAGACCGAGCGGATCATGTCGCCGCCCAGGCCGAACGGGGCCATCGACTCGAGGAGCTCCGCGCGGCCCCAGAGTGCGCCGATCCCGGTGGGAGCGCACATCTTGTGGCCGGTGAACGCGACGAAGTCGGCGCCGAGCGTCTGCACGTCGATCCGCCGGTGCGGCGCGGCCTGGCAGGCGTCCACGACCGTGATCGCGCCCTGCCCGCGCGCCCAGGCGGCGAGCTTCTCGACCGGGTTGATCGTGCCGAGCGAGTTGTTGATGTAGCCGACCGCGAGCACCTTCACGTTGCCGCGGGCGGCGATCTCGTCGAGCGCGTCGAGGCGCAGCTCGCCGTCCTCCGCGGGGATGACCGCGAACTCGGCGCCGGTGCGGCCGGCGACGTACTGCCACGGGACGAAGTTGGAGTGGTGCTCGAGCTCGGTCGAGAGCACGATGTCGCCGGGGCCGAGGTTGTCGAGCCCCCAGGCGTAGGCGACGAGGTTGATCGCCTCGGTCGCGCCGCGCGTGAAGACGATCTCGCGCGTCGTCGCGGCGTTCAGATACGCGCGGACCTTCTCGCGCGCGCCCTCGTACTCTGCCGTCGCCAAGTTCGCCGAGCTCGTAGAGCGCCCGGTGCACGTTCGCGTACGAGGTCTCGTAGAACTCCCGCTCGGCGTCCAGCACCTGCCGCGGCTTGTGCGACGAGTTGGACGAGTCGAGGTAGGCGAGCGGCTGCCCGTACATCGGCCGCGCGAGGATCGGAAAGTCCTCGCGCAGCGCATGCGCGTCGAGCTTGGGCTGGGACGAAACTGCCATCTGTCCCATGCTAGCGCCCGCGAATCGGGTGACGCCCATGCGGCACAGCGTCTCATCAGCCAGAAGGACGCGGAGCAAGACATCCGGAGCTAACCGTCGCGACCGACATGGCGGGCGCGACTCCGCTCGGGTTCGAGCCTGTGCGGTTAGACCGACGAAAGTCGTCATGCCCGCGAAGCGGGCGGACTTCGTCGGCAACTACTTGTAGCGGTACACGATGCGCCCGCGGTTCAGGTCGTACGGGCTGATCTCGATCTTCACACGGTCACCAGGGAAGATGCGGATCCTGTAGCGCCGCATCTTCCCTGCTGTGTAACCGAGCGTCTCATGCCCGTTGTCGAGCTGGACGCGGAACATTCGATTCCGGAGGGCCTCTACGACCTCACCCTCCATCTCGATTTTTTCCTCCATATGGCCCGCCTTTCTATCCGATTCTGGTGGAACGACGGGCCGAAGGCGCTAGGCGGCGACGACCGTTACGCCGGTCGCCTCGGGACCCTTCTGACCCTCACCCGCCTCGTACTCGACGCGGTCACCCTCGGAAAGGGTCTTGAAGCCCTCGCCGCTGATGTTGGAGTGGTGGACGAAGAGATCCTTCGCACCGTCGTCGGGGGTAATGAAGCCATACCCCTTCTCGTTGGAAAACCACTTTACGGTTCCAGTTGCCATGAAAACACCTCCCTTGCAATACACACGAACGGGCAAGGAAGGGCATAGGCCGAACCGAACGCACGCTCTAGATGGTCAACGCAGGGTAGCAAGCCCTCGCTAGGCCTGGGGGATACGCGCCTCGAGCGCCGCGCCCAGCGCCTCGCGCACCGGCTCGAGCTCGATGCGGTCGAGGATGTCCTGGAAGAAGCCGCGGACGATCAGCCGCTCGGCCTCGGAGCGCGAAAGGCCGCGGGCCATCAGGTAGAAGAGCTTCTCGCGGTCGACCTGGCCGATCGTCGCGCCGTGGGTGCAGCGGACGTCGTTGGCCATGATCTCGAGGCCGGGGATCGAGTCCGCGTGCGCCTCGTGGAGAGGAGCAGGTTGCGGTTCTCCTGGTACGCGTTCGTCTTCTGCGCGTCGGGCTCGACGCGGATCATCCCGCGCCAGACGGCCGACGCCTGGTCGCGCAGCGCGCCCTTGAACGCGAAGTCGGACTCGGTCGACGGCGCCATGTGCTCCTGGAACGTGTCGTAGTCGAGGTGCTGGTCGCCGTCGGCGAAGTACGCGCCGGTCACGCGCGAGGTCGCGCCCGGGCCGGCGAGGTCGTTCTGGATCCGCGATCTTGCCCTTCTTCGAGCCGAAGCCGCCGGCGACCCAGTCGAGCTCGGCGTCGCGCTCGACGCGGCGCGTGGTGCGACGCGAAGTGCCAGGTCTCCCGCGAGAGGTTCTGGATCGAGACGTACTCGAGCTTCGCCGCCTGCTCGACGAAGAGCTCGACCGCCGCGTTCGTGTAGCCCGAGCAGGTCGGGCGAGTCGGACGCGTACTCCTCGATCAGCGTGAAGCGCGACTCCGGGCTCGGCGACGACGAGCAGCCGGAAGAAGAGCGACGCCGCCCTCGACCGAGTTCGCGATCCGCACGTAGAGCGGCTTCTCGAGCACGACGCCCTTGGGGACGTGGACGAGCAGGCCGTGCTTCCACGCGGCCGCGTTGTGCGCGGCGAACTTCTCGTCGAGGCCGACGAGCTCCTGGAGCCGCGGGTGGTCCTCGGTGAGCGGCTCGAACCGGACCCCTCCGGCGCGCGCTCGATCTCGATGCCCGCTTCGCTGACGAACGCCGAGCCGGCGACGTCCAGGTCGAGCATCGTCTCGGCCCGGGCGCACCGCGGACGGCGCCGTTGGCCGTGAACGACGTCGGGGTCGAAGCCCTTCAGATCGGTGAAGCGCCACGACTCCTGCGTCGTGTCGGGGAACGGCAGCTCCCGGTAGGCCTCGAGTGCGGCGGCCCTAGTCACGCGGCTTGTACCGGTGGTGGAGCATCAGGTCGTTCCCGTCCGGGTCGGTGAAGAACGCCATGTGGCAGACGCCCGTGTCGAGCGTCTCGCCGGGAACTCGATGCCCTTCGCCTCGAGCTCGCGCGTGCCGCCTCGATGTCCTCGACGTGCAGCGCGAGGTGGGCGTTCTTCTGCGGCGCGAACGTGCCGCCCAGCTTGTCGGGCTCCCAGATGCCGAAGCACGTGTCGCCCGACCCAGAACTCGAAGCGCGCCTTGTCGTCGGGCCGGAGCCCGAGCGTGTCCACGTAGAACGCACGCGTGCGCTCGGCGTCCGTGGACGGGACGGCGACGAAGTCGAGCTTCGTGACGGCGGATTCGGTCATTGCGGCGCGCACCTGCGGTGGAGCATCTAGCCGACGGAGCCTTCCATCTGGAGCTGGATCAGCCGGTTCATCTCGACCGCGTACTCGAGCGGAAGCTCCTTCGTGATCGGCTCGATGAAGCCGGAGACGATCATCGCCGACGCCTCGGCCTCGGAGAGGCCGCGCGACATGAGGTAGAAGAGCTGCTCCTCGCCGATCTTCGAGACGGTCGCCTCGTGGCCGATGTCGACGTCGTTCTCGTCGATGCGGATGTACGGGTAGGTGTCGGAGCGCGACTCCTCGTCGAGGATCAGCGCGTCGCAGACGACCTTCGACTTGGCGCCGTGCGCGCCCTTCGCGACCTCGAGCAGCCCGCGGTAGCCGGCGCGGCCGCCGTTCTTGGAGATCGACTTCGAGGTGATCACCGAGGACGTGTTCGGCGCGACGTGGACGCACTTGCCGCCGGCGTCCTGGTGCTGGCCCGCGCCGGCGAAGGCGATCGAGAGCACCTCGCCGTGCGCGCCCTCGCCCATCAGCCAGATGGCCGGGTACTTCATCGTCAGCTTCGAGCCGAGGTTCCCGTCGACCCACTCCATCGTCGCGTTCTCGTGCGCGACCGCGCGCTTGGTGACGAGGTTGTAGACGTTGTTCGACCAGTTCTGGATCGTCGTGTAGCGGCAGCGCCCGCCCTTCTTGACGACGATCTCGACGACCGCCGAGTGCAGCGAGTCGGACGAGTAGATCGGCGCGGTGCAGCCCTCGACGTAGTGCACGTAGGCGTCCTCGTCGACGATGATCAGCGTGCGCTCGAACTGGCCCATGTTCTCCGCGTTGATGCGGAAGTAGGCCTGGAGCGGCAGGTCGATCTTCACGCCCGGCGGCACGTAGATGAACGAGCCGCCCGACCAGACGGCCGAGTTCAGGGCGGCGAACTTGTTGTCGTTCTGCGGGATGATCGTCCCGAAGTACTCGCGCGACGATGTCCTCGTGCTCGCGCAGCCCCGAGTCCATGTCGAGGAAGAGCACGCCCTGCTCCTCGAGCTCCGCCTTGAGCTTGTGGTAGACGACCTCCGACTCGTACTGGGCGCCGACGCCGGCGAGGTACTTCTTCTCGGCCTCGGGGATCCCGAGCTTGTCCCAGGTGTCCTTGATGTCGGCCGGGAGGTCCTCCCAGGTGTCCGCCTGCTTCTCGGTCGGCCGGATGTAGTAGTAGATGTTGTCGAAGTCGATCCCGCTGAGGTCGCCGCCCCAGGTGGGCATCGGCCGCGCGTAGAAGTAGTCGAGGCTCTTGTGCCGGAACTCGCGCATCCAGTCGGGCTCGTCCTTGTGCGACGGAGATCGCGTCGACCAGCTCGTGCGAGACGCCGCGGCCGGACTTGAAGAAGTAGTCCTCCGGGACGGAGAACCCGTACTTGACCTCGTAGTCGGAGCCGATCCCCTGGACGATCTCGGTCTCGGTGGTGGCCATTAGCTCGTCGCCTCCCACCGCAGTACCTGCGGGGATGAACGCCTCGTAGCCGTCCTTCTCGAGCTGCTTGGCCAGCTCGGGGCCGCCCTCGGCGACGATCTTGCCGCCGACGAAGACGTGGACGTAGTCGGGCGTGATGTAGTCGAGAATCCTCTGGTAGTGCGTGATCACGAGCGCGCCCATGTCCGGGCCGACGAGATCCTTGACGCCGCCGGCGACGATGCGCAGCGCGTCGATGTCGAGCCCCGAATCGGTCTCGTCGAGGATGGAGATCTTGGGTGAGAGCAGCGCCATCTGGAGGATCTCGACGCGCTTCTTCTCGCCGCCCGAGAAGCCGTCGTTCAGGTAGCGGCTCGCGAGCTCCTTCGGGATCTTCAGGCGCTCCATCGCGGCCACGACCTCCTTGCGGAACTCCCCGACCTTGACCGGATCGTCGACGCCGCCGTTCCGCGCCTTGCGCACCGCGTTCAGGGCGGCGCGCAGGAAGCTGGCGACGGTCACGCCGGGAACGACGTGCGGGTACTGGAAGGCGAGGAAGAGACCGAGCTGCGCGCGCTCGTCGGCGCCGAGGTCGACGATGTCCACGCCGTCGAGGAGGACCTCGCCCTCGGTGATCTCGTAGGCCGGATGGCCCATGAGCGCGTAGGCGAGCGTCGACTTGCCGGAGCCGTTCGGGCCCATGATCGCGTGCACCTCGCCCGACGAAACGGACAGGTCCACGCCGCGGACGATCTCGGTGCCGTCCTCGAGCGCGACGTGCAGATTCCTGATCTCCAGAGTGGCCAAGCTAGTGACAGTCCTTCCCTTGCCAGATACAGGGTGAGCCGCGAGGCTCGTGACAGTCCCAGTGTAGCTGCTTGGTTTCGCCCGACCGCACCCGGAAGATGCGGTGCTACCATCGGTTCATGCCGAGTTTCAGCTGGGAATGGCTCATCGTCGTCGCGGTCTTGCTCATGCTCTTCGGGGCGAAGCGACTGCCTGAGATGGGCCGCTCGCTCGGGCGCGGGATGCGGGAGTTCAAGGAGGCCGTGACCGGCGGCGACGACGAGCCCGCCGCGAAGAGCCAGCCGCCGGCCGAGGTTCCCGCCCGCACGACCGCTCCGGCGCCCGCTCCCACCGAGACTCAGTCCGAGACCGAGTCCGAGCGCGTCTCCAACTCGAGCTAGGCCACTCCCATGGCACGTTTGCCGCGTCGCCTCGAGCACGGGGAGAGCGCCACGCTCGTGGAGCATCTGGACGAGCTCCGCTCGCGGATGTTCGTCTGCTTCTTCGCCCTGCTCGGCGGGATGGCGATCTCGTTCCCGTTCCACGAGCAGATCCTCGAATGGCTCATGGAGCCGCTGCCCGACGAGACGCAGCTCGTCACGCTTCGGCGTCACCGAGCCGTTCTTCACCTCGTTCAAGATCTCGCTCGCGTCCGGCTTCCTGCTCGCGCTGCCGGTCATCCTCTGGCAGATCTGGAGCTTCCTCGCGCCGGCCTTCGAGGAGCACGCCCAGCGCGTCGTGGCCATCTTCGTCGCGATCGCGACCGGCCTCATGGCCGGCGGGCTCGCGTTCGGCTACTTCGTCGTCATGCCGAGGGCGCTCGACTTCCTCGTGAACTACGACAGCGAGGTCTACGACATCCAGATCCGCGCGAGCTACTACATCTCGTTCATCACGCTCTCGCTGCTCGCGTTCGCGCTCGTCTTCCAGCTGCCGATCTTCATCCTCGCGCTCGTCCGGCTCGGCGTGCTCACGACCGACCGCCTCCGGCAGGAACCGGAAGATCGCGGTCGCGCTGATCGTGGTCGGCGCCGCGCTCCTGCCCACGGTCGACCCGATCTCGCTCGCGTTCGAGGTGATCCCGCTGCTCATCCTCTTCGAGGCGTCGATCTGGATCTCGCTCTTCTTCGAGAAGCGCTGGAAGCGGCAGGGCAAGCTCCCCGCGGACGAGCCGCTCGCAGGCACGGCCTGATGCGCGTCCTCTCGGCGGACTGGGTGCTGCCGGTCGCAGCGCCGCCGATCGCCGACGGCGCGGTCGCGATCGGGGACGACGGCCTCATCGCGGCGATCGGGACGCGGGAGGAGCTCGGCGAGGGCGAGCGCTTCGAGGAGTCGGTGATCTGCCCGGGCTTCGTCAACGCCCACGCGCACCTCGAGTACGCGACCTACGCCGGCTTCGGCGACGGGCTGCCGTTCGACCGCTGGCTGATCGTCCACATGGAGCGCAAGGGGAGACTCGAGGACGGCGACGCGGTCGCGATCGCCAAGCTCGGCGCGGCCGAGTCGCTGCGCTCCGGAATCACGACGGTCGCGGACGCGAGCTTCACGGGCGCCTCGGCGCCGGCCTGCGCCGAGCTCGGCCTGCGCGCGATCGTCCACCTGGAGGTCTTCGGCCGCTCGGCCGACGCGATCGCCGAGCAGTTCGAGCCCAAGCGGGAGCGGATCGCCGACTCGCTCTCCGACCGGGTCCGCCTGGGCATCTCGCCGCATGCGCCCTACACGGTGACGCCGGAGCTCTACGCAGCGGCGCTCGAGCTCGGCCTGCCGGTGCAGACGCATCTCGCCGAGAGCGCCGCCGAGGACGAGTGGCTGCGCTTCGGCACCGGTTCCTGGACGGCGCACGCACACCTCCTCGTCGATCCTCCCGGAGCGAGCGGGATCCGCGTGCTCGCCCGCCACGGCCTGCTCGACCGGCGCATGGTGGCCGCCCACTGCGTCCTCGTGGACGACGAGGAGATCGCCCTCCTGGCCGAGCACGACGTCGCGGTCGCGCACTGCCCACGCTCGAACGCGCTGCTCGGCTGCGGCGTCGCGCCCGTCGCCGCGTTCATCGCGGCAGGCGTGCGGGTCGGGCTCGGAACCGACAGCCCCGCCTCGACGCCGTCGTTCGACATGTTCGAGGAGATGCGCGCGGCGGTGCTCCTCGCGCGCGCGTCCGAGCGCGACCCCGGCGCGCTCCTGGCGAAAGATGCCCTGGAACTCGCTACCCTTCGAGCTGCAAGCGCGCTCGATCTCGATGACGAGGTGGGCTCGCTGGCACCGGGCAAGCGGGCCGATCTCACGGTCGTCTCGCTGGCCGGGACGGCGTACCTGCCCTGGGAGGATCCAGCCGGAGCGGTGGTCTTCGGAGGAACTCCCGAGCGGGTGGAACTGACCCTCGTCGACGGCGAGGAGCGATACCGGAAAGGAGGGGAGACATGGCAAAGACTCAGACGCGACGCAAGAAGCGCACGCCGCCGCCTGCTCAGCGATCTGCCGCAAGCGCAGAAGACCTGATGTTCTTTCCCAGGCTTCGCAAGCGCGCGAAGTGGGTCTTCCTCTTCCTGGCGCTCGCGTTCGCCTTCGGCTTCGTCGGCTTCGGCGTCGGCGCCGGCGGCTCCGGCATCGGCGACTACTTCGCGGAGCTCTTCAACCGCACGCCCGGCACGGGCACGCCCTCCATCGACGACGCGCAGGCGCGCGTCGACAAGAATCCCGCGGACGCGGACGCCCAGCTCGATCTCGCGAACGCCTTCCAGCTCGAGGGGGAGACGGACAAGGCGATCGCCGCGCTGACCGCGTTCCTCGTCATCGAGCCCGAGAACACCGACGGGCTGCAGCAGCTCGCGAGCCTCTACATCACCCAGCAGAGCGAGGCCCAGAGGGCGGCGCAGAACGCCCAGGCGCTCGCCGGCGCGTCCGCATTCGAAGGGCTTCTCTTCGACCCGAGCGGCACGCTCGGCCCGTCGCTCGGCGGAAAGATCACCGGCGTCCAGCGCACGGAGTCCCAGGGCGCCTACACGGACGCGCTGATCAAGATGCAGGAGGCCGCGACGAAGGAAGCGGACACGTGGGAGAAGCTCATCGCGCTCACGCCGGACGAACCGTCCCTCCTCCTCTCGCTGGCCAACGCGGCCACGCAGGCGAACGATCCGAACCGGGCCGTCGACGCGTACGAGGCCTATCTCAAGGCCTCGCCCGACGATCAGAACGAAGAGCAGATCCAAGACATCATCAAGCAGCTCAAGGAAGCGCCGAACTTCGTGAAGCCGGACGACGAGGAGTAGCTCGACCGCTCCCGCAACTCCGTTAGGCTAGGGCCTTCCCGCCTGGCCTCATGAACTTCGCAATCAAAACCGAGCAGCTCTCCGACGGCGTCTACGTGATCTCGCTCACGGGCGAGGTCGATCTCTACACGGCGCCCGAGTTCAAGGAGCAGCTCGTGGAGATCATCGGGAACGGCGCCTCGTCGGTCGTGGTCGACCTCACCGAGACCACGTTCATCGACTCGACGACGCTCGGCGTCCTTGTCGGCGGCGTGAAGCGGCTGCGCCCGGAGGGCGGGCAGCTCGTACTGGTGTGCAGCGACCGCAACATCACGAAGATCTTCGAGATCACAGGACTGGACAAGGTGTTCCCGATCCATGCGACGCTCGCCGAGGCCGTTGAGACGACGACCGCTCCGTAGCGCGCTCCTCGCCGCCGCCGTGCTGGTGTTCGCGGCCGGGTGCGGGGGCCAGACCGTCGACACGCAGGGCGCCGACCTCACCGAGGGCAAGGAGCAGTTCCTCGACAAGTGCGGCGGCTGCCACACGCTCGGCGCGGCGGGAACGAACGGCACGATCGGGCCGAACCTCGACAACGCGTTCGCCGCCTCGCGCGAGCAGGGCTTCCACGAGAGCACCTTCTTCGAGATCATCCTCGAGCAGATGAAGATCCCGGGGAACGGCTCGCCGATGCCCGAGTTCGATGTGAAGGGGACGAACTACCTCACGGACCAGCAGCTCATCAACGTCGCCGCGTACGTCGCGTCGGTCGCCGGCACGGGTGAAGTGGCCGACCTGAGCGACCCGAAGGCGCTCTTCACGGCGAGCTGCGGCTCCTGCCACACGCTCGCCGACGCCGGGACGACCGGCACGACCGGTCCGAACCTCGACGACGCGAAGCCGACCCTGGACGCGGCGGTCGAGCAGATCACCAAGGGCGGCGGCGGAATGCCGGCGTTCGAGGGCCAGCTCACCGAGGAGCAGATCCAGGCCCTCGCGGAGTACCTGGTCAGCGCGACCGGCGGACGCTAGCTCTGCGCTTCCAGATCCACGATCACGTGGGTGATCGGGCAGCCGTAGCGCTCGCGCGCTCGCACGACGACGCCCTTCTCGAGCCAGTTCGACCGCCCGGCGGGATGCGTCGAGATGACGATCTCGTCCGCGGGGAAGCTGCGGAGCGCGTCGTCGATCGCCTGGATCGGATCGTCGTCGCCGACCTGGCCGCGGACCTTCACGCCGGCCCCTGAGAGCGCCGAGACCGACACGTCGAGCCGCGCCTGGGCCTCCTCGCGCGCGCCGTCTTCGTCCGACGTCCAGTGGCGGATCCGGGAGTTGAGCGCCGGCGTGACGACGAGCACCTCGGCGAGCGAACCGCGCTCCATGATCTCGCGGCGCAGCTCCGAGCCGCCGACCGTCTCGTTCGCGACGACGAGCACCCGGTGGACGTCGTCGTCGGGCTTGCGGTCCCAGACGGCGGCCTCCTTCACCTTCGGCTCGCTGCGCAGGTAGATCCCGACGCCGACGCCGATCGCGAGCGCGAGGAACACCGCCAGCGCAAGCTCTCCGCCGCCCACCACGGCGGCAACGGCGACGGCCAGGAACAGCACTCCGACCACCAGGACGAAGCTGAACGCCTCTGCCTCGGTGCGGAGCGGGTTGCGCATGGGCCGGCCTCTAGACGATGTAGACGGTTACGTAGACCACGATCCACATTACGTCGACGAAGTGCCAGTAGATCCCCGGGATCTCGACGCCGAGGTGATCGTGGGCGTTCGGGCCGAAGTGGCCGCGGATCGAGCGGATGAGCGCGTAGAGCAGCAGGTTGAGGCCGACGAAGACGTGGGCGCCGTGGAGTCCGGTCAGGCCGAAGAAGGTCGAAGCGAACGCGCTGTCGGCCGGTGAGAAGCCGAGCCGCGTGTACTCGCGGATCTGGATCAGGAGGAACGTGGAGCCGAGCAGGAACGTCAGGGTCAGCCCGGCGATGAGGCCCGCGCGGTGGTTGCGCTTGATCGACGTGAGCGCCCAGTGCATCGAGAAGCTCGACGTGACCAGGATGGCCGTGTTCAGGAAGGCCAGGTAGATCGGGAGCTCGTAGCCGGGCGGCGGCCAGGACTCCTGCGGGACGATGATCCGCGCGAAGAAGAGGGTCGTGAAGAACGACCCGAAGAGCATGATCTCGGACGCGATGAAGAGGTAGATCCCGAGGAGGCGCGCGTCGACGCGCGAGCTGACGTTCGCGGTCGGAGGCCCGTGGTGCTCGTGCGCGGCGGCTTCCATCAGACCGCCGCCTTCTGTGCCTCGGCCGGCTCGACGACCACGTGCGTCACCGGCAGCTTCGTCTGCTTCTTGATCCGCCCGATCACGTCGCGGCGCATCCAGCCGGACGTCGCCTGCGGGAAGGTCGAGACGATGATCTCGTCGACGCGCTCGTCGTGCACCGTGTTCACGGCGGCGGAGACGGGATCGGGATCGCCGACGTGGCCGGTCGCCTCGATGCCGGCCGCCTTGAGCTGCCCGACCGTCCGCTTCATGCGCTGCTCGGCGCCCGGCGGGTCGGCCGGCACGACGACGGTGAACTCGGACGGAGACGCCTGCGCGCGATCGCGCACAGCGGCGAGGAGGGGTGCTCCGACGACGGTCTCGCTTCCGATCACGAGCACGTGCGCCAGCTCGCGCGGCTCGTTCAGGTCGACGACGACGTGCTCGACCGGAACCGGCGCCGCGGCCTTGCGCGCGCGGTCGATCAGGTTCCCGCGCAGCCAGCTCGAGCGCTCCTCCGGATGCGTGGAGATGATCACCTCGTCGGGCTCGTACTCGGCCAGCGCCGTCGCGAAGCGCGTGCAGCGGATCGGGATCGACCACGGCCCCGCGCGCGGCGATGCCGGCCTCGTGGAGCAGGTCGAGCGTCCTGCGCAGCCTTCTCTCGGCGGCCGAGCGCCGCTCGTCCTCGTAGACGACGTACCCGGCGCGCGGCTCGTTCTGGGGGCAGAGGACGGTGACGCGGATGGGCCCTTCGCGCGGCGCGGCGGCGCAGCGCGTCGATCAGGCCCTGGCCGGCGACGGTCTCGTTGGCGAGCACGAGGATGTGGCGCACGCCTTCGCTCATGTCACGAGCTCCTCGGTCTTCTTCTCGGTCTCGGACGCGGCCTGGTCGCCGTTCCCGTTCACGATGGCGTGCCTGGCTCCGCGGACGCCGTACTCGTACGGGCTGCCGACGACCTGCGGGATCTCGTCGAAGTTGAAGATCGGCGGCGGCGAGGAGACCTGCCATTCGAGCGTGAGCGCGCGCCACGGGTTCCCGGGTGCGATCGGGCCGCTGCGCCAGCTCGTGATCATGTTGTAGAGGAAGACGAGCGTCGAAGCCCCGAGCGCGAACGACGCGATCGAGATGGCGAGGTTCCAGTTGCCGAAGGCCGGGTCGTAGTCGGCGACGCGGCGCGGCTGGCCCTGGAGCCCGATCCAGTGCATCGGGAAGAACGTGGCGTTGAACCCGATGAACGTCAGCCAGAAGTGCCACTTGCCGAGCGTCTCGTTGTACATCCGCCCGGTCATCTTCGGGAACCAGTAGTAGATCCCGGCGAAGATCGTGAAGAGCGACCCGCCGAAGAGCACGTAGTGGATGTGGGCGACGATGAAGTACGTATCGGAAGCGTGGATGTCGATCGGCACCGAGCCGAGGTAGACGCCGGAGAGACCGCCGATGACGAACATCGTCACGAAGCCGAGCGCGAAGAGCATCGGCGTCTTGAAATGCAGGCGCCCCTCCCACAGCGTCGCCAGCCAGGAGAAGACCTTGATCCCCGTCGGGACGGCGATCACCATCGTCGTGACCATCATCGGGACGCGCAGCCAGCTCGCCATCCCGCTCACGAACATGTGGTGCGCCCACACCGAGAACCCGAGGATGAGGATGGCCATGAGCGACAAGCGCCATCAGCCGGTAGCCGAAGATCGGCTTCCTCGCGAAGACCGCGATCACCTCCGAGGCGATCCCGAATCCGGGCAGCATCATGATGTAGACGGCCGGGTGCGAGTAGAACCAGAAGATGTGCTGGTACCCGACCACGTAGCCGCCCGCGTCCGGGTTGAAGAACTCCGTGTGGAGGACGCGGTCGAAGAGGATGAAGAACTGCGAGCCGGCGATGAACGGCGTCGCGATGACGACCAGCGTCGAGGTCGCGAAGTTCGCCCAGACGAGGAGCGGCATGCGCCAGAAGGTCATCCCGGGCGCACGCATGGTGATGATCGTGACCAGGAAGTTGAGGCCGGTCATGATCGAGGACGCACCCGCCCACTGGACGCCCATCTGGAACATCAGGTTCCCGTTCGGTTGCTCGACCGCGAGCGGCACGTAGTTCGTCCAGCCGGCGGCGAACGCGCCCAGGAAGTAGCTCGAGAGCATCATCAGGCCGGCGATCGGGAGCAGCCAGAACGACAGCGCGTTGAGGCGCGGGAACGCCATGTCCGGCGCGCCGATCATCAGCGGGATGACGTAGTTCCCGAGTCCGGCGAAGGCCGGGATGATGAACAGGAAGATCATCAGCGACGCGTGCACCGAGAAGAGGCCGTTGTAGGCCTGCGGGTTCACGTACTGCATGCCGGGCTGCGCGAGCTCGGCGCGCATGAACATCGCGAGCAGTCCGCCGAGGATGAAGAAGACGATCGTCGTGACCAGGTACTGGACGCCGATCACCTTGTGGTCGGTGTTGATCCGGAAGTAGTCCTTCCAGCTGTGGGCGCCGTGGCCGGAGTGATCCTCCGGGCGGGTCGGCCGGCCGGAGATCCAGTAGGCCCAGTAGTCGAAGCCGCCGATCCCGGCGAGGAAGCCGAGCGGGACGGTGACCATGAGCACCGTCACCCAGACGGCCTCGAGCATGAGCGGCTCGTAGCCGAGCGCGGCGCGCCCACCCGCCACCATCAGCAGGCCGATCAGCGCGCCGAGCGGCGTCGTCCAGAGCGCGCGGAGCCAACCGGGCGCGAGGAACCGGTGGATCCCGGTCGGCGGCTCCTTCGGCGGCGCGTGCTCGACGTGGTCGTGGGCGTGGACGTCGACGCTCATGCGTTGGCCGTTTCGAGGAGGAAGTCGACGAGCGCCGTGAGCTGGGCGTCGGAGAGGGAATCGGCGAAGGTCGCGGGCATCACGTTCGGCTCGAATCCCGAGGCGATGTCGGCATTGGGATCGACGATCGAGGTGCGGATGAAGTCCTCATCTGTCCCCTTGAGGACAGTATCGAGATCAGGGCCGATCGTCCCCGTCGCCTTCGCGGCCGCGAGCGTGTGGCAGGACGCGCACTGGTCGGTGAAGATCGTCATGCCGCTCTCTTTCCCGCCGGGCGCGGCGCCACCCTCCTTCTTGCCTTCGGCGACCCACTTCTCGTAGTCGGCGTGCGAGAGCACGATCGCGCGGGCCCGCATCGTGCTGTGCCCGAGCCCGCAGAGCTCGGTGCAGATCACCTGGTAGGTGCCGACCTTCGTCGGCGTGACGTAGGTCTGCGTCGTCACGCCGGGAACCGCGTCCTGCTTCATCCGGAACTCGGGAACCCAGAACGAGTGGATGACGTCGGTCGCGGTGATCGCCATCTCGTACGGCTCGCCCAGCTCGAGGACGAGGTCGCCCTCGGTCCGGTCGAGCTCCGGGTAGGTGAAGCTCCACGCGAACTGGGTCGCGCTGACCTCGATGGTGCGGTGATCCTCGGGCACGGTCGAGATCCGGTTGAGGACGATGATCGAGAAGATCGACATGGCCACGACGAGCGCGACGGGAAGCGCCGTCCACGCGATCTCGAGGCCCGTGTTCCCGTGGATCGGCGCGCCGTCGTCCATGTCGTCGTCGCGCGCGCGGAACTTCCAGCCGGCGTAGACGGCGACGCCCGCGACGAGCGCGAACACGGCGACGCAGATGATCGTGACGAACCAGTAGACCGCATCGATCTCTTCGGCCTGCTCCGACGCAGAGTCGGGAAGCCACGGGACTAGGACGGCGACCGCACCGGTGACGACCCCGGCGAGGACGCCGATCACGAGCATCTGGATGATCGCGCGTCTTCTCATGCAGAGCGTGAGGCGGCTGGCCCTCGGCCCGAACCCTAACGGACGTGCTGGCGAGGGGTGGCCCCTTCGGCGAGGACGTGCGGACCGGCTCAAACACCTGGGCCTGCCGATGCTCGGCTCCGGCGACGCGCGAACCTGCCGAGCGGCGGTGTCTGTCCCTCGCGCGCGCGACGCCCCCGCCCTGGGCGGTTCGGCGGGTTGAGCCTGAGTCCCCGGACCACGCTGGGCGGCCCGGTGCTGCGTCGGCGTGTCGCGCCCGTATTCCCGATACGCACGCGACAGGCCTCCTTGCCTCGCACCGCCCATCGCACCCCGTGAACGAGGCTCAACCCACCAACCCGCCCGGGGTGGGGAGTGGCGCCACCCGCTTCCCGCTACGAGCGTACCCGCCGAGCACGCACGTGTCTGTGCTCGATTCGTGCCGGTTTCGTGCCGGAATTTCCCCAGCTTTCGGACGCGCGTTGGTGCCCGGCCTGGCTCCCGCCTACGCTTCGCTGATGGACGAGCGCGTGCTGCTGGTCGAGGACGATCCGTCGATTCGCGAGGTGACCGCGCTCGGGCTCGAGCAGGCCGGCTTCAAGATCACGTCCGCCGCCGATGGACGCGACGGGCTCGCCCGCTTCCGCGAGGGGTCGTTCGCCGCGGTCGTCCTCGACGTGATGCTCCCCGAGCTCGACGGCTTCGAGGTCTGCAAGGCCATCCGCCGCGAGAGCCGCGTCCCGATCGTGATGCTCTCCGCGCGCAGCGACACCGTGGACGTCGTGGTCGGACTCGAGCTAGGCGCCGATGACTACGTCACGAAGCCGTTCGAGCTGGCCGAGCTCGTCGCGCGCCTGCGGGCCGCGCTGCGTCGCGCGAGCGAAGCCGCTCCCGAGGAGACGATCGTCGTCGGCGACCTCGAGATCGAGCCGGCGGCGTTCGCGGTCCGGCGCGGCGGCGAGGAGATCGCCCTGACGGCAACCGAGCTGCGGCTGCTCGTCGAGCTCGCCCGGCGGCCGCGCCAGGTCTTCACCCGGGAGCTCCTCCTCGAGCGCGTCTGGGGCTACGACTACCTGGGCGACTCGCGGCTCGTGGACGTCGCCGTCCAGCGGCTCCGCGCGAAGATCGAGGCCGACCCGGCCTCGCCGACGACGATCGTCACGGTGCGCGGAGTCGGCTACAAGCTCGGCCCGGGCTGATGCGCGACCGCATCCCGACCGGACGTCTGCGGCGGCGGCTGACGGTCGCCTTCGCGCTCGTCGCCGGGCTGTCGGCGCTCGCACTGGCCGTCGGCTCCTACGCGGTCGTTCGCGAGGCCCGTCTCGACGACTCGGTCGACCGCGCGCTCGCGCAGGCGCGCTTCAACCTCGGGTTCGCGGCGGAGGTGCTCGGCGACGGCACCGGCGAGCAGGCGACCGACGAGCTGCTCGCGGCCTTCGAGCGCCGCGGGGACTTCGACACGGTCGGCACCGTGGGGGGACGCGACATCTCCTCCAGCGTCTCCCTCGATGCCGCGCAGGTTCCCGAGGATCTCCGGGTGCTCGTCGAGGACGGTCAGCTCGCGTACAAGCGAGCCGAGCTCGGAGGCGAGCCGGGCGTCGTGGTCGGCGGCCAGGTCGCCGGCACCGATGCGGAGCTCTACTTCGTCTTCTCGGAGCAGGAGCTCCAGGACGAGCTCGGCCAGCTGCGCACCATCCTCCTCGTCGGCGTGCTGATCCTGGCGCTCGTCGGGACGCTCGTCGGCGCGATCCTCGCCCGGCGCACGCTCGCGCCGGTGGGCCGTGCGAGCGCAGCCGCGCAGTCGCTCGCCGAAGGGCTTCTCGAGACGCGCATCCCGGTGGAGAGCGCGGACGAGTTCGGCGCCTGGGCCGCGTCGTTCAACGAGATGGCGGAGGCGCTCGAGGCCAAGATCACCGCGCTCTCGCGGGCCGAGGCGCGCGAACGCCGCTTCACGTCGGACGTGGCGCACGAGCTGCGGACGCCGCTGACCGCGCTCGTCGGCGCGGCCGAGCTCCTCGGCGAGCACCTGGACCAGATGCCGTCCGACGCACGCCGCCCGGCCGAGCTCCTCATCGCCGATGTCGCCCGCCTTCGGCGCCTCGTGGACGACCTGATGGAGATCTCCCGCCTCGACGCGAGCGGCGAGACGCTGCACCTCGAGCCCGTCGACCTGGCAGCGCTCGTGCAGGCGATCGTGCGCTCGCGCGGCTGGGACGACGTTCGCATCGAGACAACGGACGCGACGAGGCTCGTCACCGACCCCCGGCGCCTCGAGCGGATCGTGGCCAACCTCGTCGGGAACGCGGTCGAGCACGGCGGCGGCGCGGTGGTCGTCTCCGTCCGCGGGACCACGATCGAGGTCGCCGACAACGGCCCGGGCATCCCGGCCGGCGACCTCCCGCACGTCTTCGACCGCTTCTACAAGGCCGACCGGGCGCGAAGCGCGGGCGGCAGCGGGCTCGGCCTCGCGATCGCGCTCGAGAACGCACGGCTTCTGGATGCGACGCTCGACGTCGCGAGCGAGGAGGGGCGCGGCACACGGTTCACGCTCCGACTTCCTGTGACCGAACCGTTACACGGCCGGTGATGGGGCCGTTGCGGGGCGCGACGACGATGGTGAGCAGTCCCCAAGGAGGAACCCGTGAAACCGCTCGTACTCGTCGCCGCCCTCATCGCACTCGCCCTCTCGGCCGCCGGATGCGGCAACAACGACGCGGTCTCCGCAGGCCCCGCGCCCACGGCCCCGCCGAGCCAGTCGGACGTCGGCGGCACCGACGCCGGCGTGACGACGACCTCCACCGAGGAGGACGGCGGCGGTGCCACACCGGCTCCCACTTCGCGGCCCACGTACGAGGTCTGGTTCACGCGCGGCGACGCGCTCGAGCTGACGCACCAGCTCGGAGAGCCGACGCAGGCCGTTCTGGCCGGCGCGCTGACGCATCTCCTCGCCGGGCCCGGCGCGGTCACGGGCGGAACGAGCTCGACCGCGATCCCGGCGGGTACGCGCCTGCTCGGCGTCGACATCGACGACGGCGTCGCGACGGTCGACCTGAGCTCGGAGTTCGAGTCGGGCGGCGGGTCGCACTCGATGTTCATGCGCCTCGCGCAGGTCGTCTACACGGCGACGCAGTTCGACACCGTGAAGTCGGTGCGGCTCCACCTGGACGGCGAGCCGGTCGACGTCTTCTCCGGCGAGGGGATCATCCTCGACAAGCCGCTGACGCGGAAGGACTACGAGGAGCTGCTCCCGCCGATCGTCGTCGAGGAGCCGATCTCCGACGCGGCCGTTGCGAGCCCGCTGGTCGTGTCCGGCAGCGCGAACGTCTTCGAGGCGAACGTGACGCTGATCCTGCTCGACGAGAACGGCAAGGAGCTCGTGCGGACGTTCACCACGGCCACATGCGGCACCGGCTGCCGCGGGACGTTCAGCAAGGCGCTGTCCTACGACGTCTCCAAGACCCAGTTCGGGACGCTGATCGTGCAGGACGACGACGCGGACGGCGACGGCGACCCGAGCTACGAAGTCCGGGTCCCGGTGCGGCTCCAGCCGTAGCCGGGATCCGGGGCCATCTCGGCCCCACACGTCGGGCGTCGCGCCGCGCCTCGCGCGCGCGACGCCCCCGCCCTGGGTGGGGAGTGGCGCCACCCGCTTCCCGCTACGAGCGTAACCGCCAAATGCGCACGTGTCTGGCACCGGTCCGTGCCGGCTTCGTGCCGAGATTTCCCCGGCCGGCGAGCTACGAGGGGACGAGCGGCAGCGGCTTCTTGATGCCGACGCCGAGCTCGCGCTTTGCGTCCACGACCGCCTGGGCCAGACCGAAGATCGCCTGCGAGACCTCGGCTTCGGGATCGATCGAGGACGATCGGCTCACCTTCGTCCGCCAGCGCGCCGAGCTTCGGATCGAACGGCACGCGCGCCAGGAGCGGCGCCTCGATCTCGGCCGCCAGCGCCTCGCCGCCGCCGACGCCGAAGAGCTCCTCGCCGGAGCCGACGAGGAACGACATGTTCTCGACCACGCCGAGCAGGCGCATGTTCGTCTTGCGCGCCATCTGCGCCGCCCGCACGGCGACCTGCTGCGCCGCCTTGTGCGGAGTCGTCACGACGAGCGCCTCGGCCCGAGGAAGCAGCTGGCCGAGAGAGATCGCGACGTCCCCGGTGCCCGGGGGCATGTCCACGACGAGCACGTCGAGCTCGCCCCAGTGCACGTCCGACAGGAACTGCTCGAGCGCGCGGTGCAGCATCGGCCCGCGCCACATGACCGGCGCGTTCTCGTCGAGGAAGAACCCGATCGACATGACCTTCAGGTCGCCGCGCACCGGGCGGGACGATCATCTTGTCCACCGCGACCGGCGTCTGGTGGATCCCGAGCATGTGCGGGATCGAGTAGCCGTAGACGTCCGCGTCGAGGATCCCGGTCTTCAGGCCGAGCGTCGAGAACGCCGCCGCCAGGTTGGCCGAGAGCGACGACTTGCCGACGCCGCCCTTGCCGCTCGCGACCGCGATCACGCGGGTGGACGCATCGACCGAGATGCCCGGCGTGCGCTCGGAGACGCCGCCGCGCAGCTTCGTGGTGAGCGCCCCGCGCTCCTCGGGGGACATGACCGTGAACCCGAGCGTGACCTGCTCGACGCCCTCGACCGTGCCGAGCGCGCGCTCGACCTGCTCCTCGAAGCTCGAGCGGAGCGGACAGCCGGCGATCGTCAGCGCGATCACGAGCTCGACCTTCGGGCCGTCGATCTCGATCGAGCGGACCATGTCCAGCTCGACGACCGAGCGGTGCAGCTCCGGGTCGATGACGCCCTCGAGAGCGTGCATGATCTCGTCGCGCGAAGGAGCCATAAGAACTACCCTAGCAGCGGTTTTTCGCCCCATGACTGCCCAGATCTGGCCCAATCTCTCAACCCGGCTCGAGGGACGCATCGTCGTCTGCGAGCCCCTCGACGCGCGTCACGGCGACGGCCTCTGGTCGGCGGCGCAGGAGGCGGAGATCTGGGACTGGATGCCGCTGCGGGTCGGCGACGACCGCGCCGCCTTCGACGCCTGGCTCGAGTGGTCGCTCGGCGACCTGCGCGACGGCGTCTCCGCGCCGTTCGCCATCCTCTCCGCGCAGACGGGCGAGCCGGTCGGGAGCTCCCGCTACATGTCGCTGCGCCCCGAGCACGACGGGCTCGAGATCGGCTACACGTGGATGGCGACCGAGACGTGGGGCACCGGCGCGAACGCCGAGGCGAAGCTCCTCCTCTGCACCCACGCGTTCGAGGATCTCGGCTGCATGCGCGTCGAGTTCAAGACCGACGCGAAGAACGTGAACTCCCGGCGGGCGCTCGAGGCGCTGCCGGCGCAGTTCGAGGGGATCTTCCGCAAGCACATGCTCGTCCGCGACGGCGAGCTGCGCGACTCCGCCTGGTACGCGATCACCGACGACGACTGGCCCGAGGTGAAGGCCGGGCTCGAGGCTCGGGTCGCAAGAAAGCTCGCAAGCTAGGGTTTCCCGATGCTCCGGGGTCTTGCTCTCTGCCTCGTCCTGGCCACGCTCGCCGCGGGCTGCGGCGACGGCGACAAGTCGAGCGGCACGCAGGCGACGACCGTCGCCGGTGGAACGACCGAGCCGACGACGAGCACCGTGGAGTCGACCACGACCGCGCCGACCACGACCGCGCCCGAGGAGACGAGCCTCGCCTACCAGGTGTGGTTCACGCGCGACGGGAAGCTCCAGCTCACCTGGGCCGAGGGTGAGGACACCATCGGCGTCCTGACTCAGGCGATGCAGCTGCTCCTCGCCGGGCCGTCCTCGGGAGACGACGAAACGGCGATCCCGTCCGACACGGAGCTCATCAACATCGACCTCGCCGGCGGGATAGCCACGATCGATCTGTCGCACGGGTTCAGGCGCGCAAGCCGGCTCGCGATGGCACAGGTCGTCTACACCGCGACGCAGTACCCGACCGTCCGCGGCGTGAAGCTGCTCGCCGGTGGAGCGCCCATCGGCGCGGGTCTCACACTCAGGCGCAGAACCTTCGCGACCCTGCTGCCGCCGATCGTGGTCGTCACGCCGACCGGCCTCGAGCCCGTGGACGCCACCTTCGAGGTGGGCGGCTCGGCGAATGTCTTCGAGGCCAACGTGACCATCCGTGTCCTGAACGAGGACGGCGACGAGATCTACAGCGACTTCACCACCGCCACCTGCGGAACCGGCTGCCGCGGAACGTTCAAGAAGACGGTCACGGTCGACTTCGCGGGCCCGAGTCGGGCACGCTCGTCGTGCAGGACGACGACGCCGACGGCGACGGGAAGCCGAGCTACGAGGTTCGGATTCCGCTCGAGTTCAACTAGAGCGATCGGCGGAACGAGTCTTCCCGCCGGGGTGCGATGGGCGGTGTGAGGCAAGGACGCAGACTC
This sequence comes from uncultured Actinomycetes bacterium, assembly GCA_963705875.1. Classification (GTDB taxonomy): domain Bacteria; phylum Actinomycetota; class Thermoleophilia; order Gaiellales; family Gaiellaceae; genus CAVRUF01. The sequence continues at coordinate 2,209,483 of OY970117.1, forward strand.
GCGTTCGTATCCAGCGGATACGGGCGCGACCGAGGACGCCGCATCGCGCCGTCCAGCGCGCCCGGCGGCTCAAGACTCGTTTCGCCGGCGCTCTTAACCAAGGCGACGGTAGAGCTCGTCGCAGAGCTCCCGCGTCCCCGGCAACCACGCGAGAGCCCGGCCAGGTCGAGCGGCGCCAGGCCGAACGGCGGATCGTCCGGCAGGTCGATCGCCAGCTCGCGTTCGAGGACGAGGAGCTGCGCCGCGGCGATGTCCACCGAGCGCGCCGGCTTCAGCGAGCACACGGCGTCGACGCGACCGGCGGCGAGATGGCACAGCGCGAGCGCGAGCGAGCCGAAAACGCGCGTCCGGTACGCGAAGCCGACCATGGCGCCGACCTTGTCGGCGAGCAGGCCGGTGAGCGTCGCCTCCATGACGAGCACCTCGATCTCGTCCTTGGGCCCGGGCCCGGCGAGCGGAACGCCGTCGAGCCAGGCGCCCTCCCCGCGAATCGCCGTCCACTCCTCGCCGGTGCCGAAGTCCTGGATGAACCCGGCCACGACGTCGCCCATCGTCGGCCCCTCGGCGATCGCGATCGAGAGCGCGAACCAGGGAACGCCTCGCTTCGCGTTCAGGCTGCCGTCGATCGGGTCGACCACGACGATCGGCCCCGAGCCGTCGCCGAAGACGCGCTCGCCGAGCTCCTCGGAGACGAGCGTGAAGTCGAGCCCCGAGCGTTCGAGCACGGAGACGACGGCGGCCTCTGCGGCGGCGTCCACGGCGGTCGTGTCGTCGCCGCCCTCGCCCGCGCTCAGCACCGGCTCGCGCTCGTCGCGGGTCGGCAGCTCGGCAACGGCGCGGGCCACCGCCGACGCGGCCGCGCGGGACAACTCGAGCCAGGCCTGCGTATCGACCGTCATTCGTCGAACGGCGCGATCAGCAGGCCGCTGGTGAGCTTGGGAAAGAAGTACGTGCTCTTCTGCGGCATGACCTCGCCGGCGCGCGCGAACTCCTCGACCTGGTCGATCGTCGGCGCGCGAACGAGGAACGCCGCCGTGGCCGCGCCGGAGCGCACCGCGGCGACCGCATCGTCCGCGTACGCCTCGTAGCGAACGCCCTCGAGGCCGAGCTCGTTGAGCGCCGCGGTGTCGAGCGCCCCCTCCGCCGGCTCGCCCTCGGCCAGCCGGGCACCGTCGGCCGTGACCAGGACGAACGCCGGCCGGTCTCGAGGAAGCTCCTCGAGCCGCGCGAGGCCGTCCTCGGCGCCGGCGACGTCGGTGAGCGCGAATCCGTTCAGATCCGGAACCGCCCCGGAGATCGTGCGGTGCGTCGGGAAGATCACGAGCCCGGGATCCGTCCGCGAAACCAGCGCGGCGAGGATGTACGCGGTCTCCTCGGTGCCGTCCTCCTCGTGGAAGCGCAGCGCCGTCTCGTAGCGGTGATGCCCGTCGGCGATCACGAACGGCGCCTCGATCGCGGCCAGTGCCTGCTCGATCGCGGCCGGGTCGTCGATGCGCCAGAGCCGGCTGCGTACGCCCTCGAATTCGGCCTCGATGTCCGGCTCGCCGCTCGTCTCTGCGGGCGACGCACCGTCGTGGAGGAGCAGCACCGGCGACAGCTTCGCGCGCACCGTGCGCAGGAGCTCGAGCCGCAGCCGCTTCTGCTGCGTGAACGTGCGCTCGTGCGGATAGACGCCGCTCTCGCCGTACGGGCCCACGCGCAAGCGCGCGACCAGGCCGCGGCGGGTGCGCCGCTCGCCGTCGGGACCCTCGAACGTCTCCTCGAGGATCCACACCGCGGGCTGCGGACTCGCGCACGAGCACGCCCTCGTCCTGCCACTCGCCGAATTCCCGGCCGGCCTCCTCGGCGTCCGACGGGCGGGCCAGCCGGATCACGTTGTGCGGGCTCGCCGCGAGCAGCTTCTCGCGCAGCTCCGGGGTCACGACGTCGTGCGGCGGAGCCACGAGCGTGTCGAGCGGCCCGGCCACGTCCGGGTCGAAGCGCAGAGCGCGAAAGGGCTTGACGCGGGCCACAGCGGCGAGGCTACCGAATGCGCATGGAACCGAGGGATATCGTCCGTCGCCGACCGTAGACTCAGGGTCGTGAGCGTCGCGCTCTCCCATGCGTCGACGCCGCATCCTTCAGGCGGCGGGAACGCCCTCGCCAAGATCTCGGAGTTCGCCGAGGACCGGACGATCGAGGGCGTCTTCGCGGTCGCCCGCAAGCGCCGGCTGACCACCCGTGCGGGCCGTCCGTACCTCGCGCTCGAGCTCATGGACTCGACCGGGCGAATCGAAGGCCGCGTCTGGAGCGACGTCGAGCTGCTCGACCGCCGCTTCAAGGAAGGCGACGCCGTTCGGGCCCTCGCGCGCGTGGAGAAGTTCCGCGACCGGCTCCAGCTCGACATCCGCTCGCTCGAGCCCGCCCAGGTCGAGGTCGCCGCTCTCGTCCCCGAGTCCCGGCGCGATATCGAGGAGCTGGACGGCTTCCTCGACTTCCTGGCCGAGGAGCTCGTGCACACGAGCCTGCGGGCGTTCATCGAGGGGATCGTCGCCGACGCCCCGCTGCGCCAGCGCATCCGCACGCTGCCGGCCACGCCCGACGGGCACCACAGCTACTCCGGCGGCCTCCTCGAGCACACGGTCGCCGTGGTCACGCTCTGCCGCGACGCCGCAGATCTGCACAAGCGCCTTCGCCGTGACCTACTTCTCTCGGCGGCGATCGTCCACGACCTCGGCCGCACGCTCGAGCTCGCCGACGGTCCGCTCGCACTCCCGACTGCCGAAGGGAAGCTCCTCGGCCACGTCCATCTAGGACTGCGCCTCGTCGAGGAGCGCTCCGGCGGAATGGAGCCCGAGGTTCGCGCCGAGCTCCTGCACGCGGTCGCGTGCCACCACGACCCGCGCTCGGCCCGCACGGCCGAGGCGCTCGTCCTCTTCCACGCGAACCAGCTCGACGCCGTCGCAGCCACCCGGCCGGTGGAGACGACGTAGCGGACGAGAAGCTCCTCCGGATCTACCTGAACGACCATCTCGCGGCCGCAACCGTCGCTCCCCGGCTCGCACGGCGCTGCCTCTCGCGCAACCGCGACGGAGAGCTGGGTCGCTTCCTGGAACGGGTGGCCACCGAGCTCGAGGACGACCGGCAAGCGCTCGCGGCACGCGAATTCCGCCGGAACCCGTTCAAGGTTGGCGCGGCCGTCGTGGGCGAACGGCTCGGCCTGCTCAAGCTGAACGGCCGGATCGTCAACTACTCGCCGCTCTCCCGGGTGCTCGAGCTCGAAGGCCTCGCACTGCTCGTCGCGTTCAACGAGTCGCTCTGGCACACCCTCGGCGAGCCCGACCGGGCGGCCGCGAGGGCGCGAAATCTGACGGAACTGGAAGGTTTCTCCACGGCGGCGAAGCGCACCGCATTTGGGGATGAGACGAGTAGTCGATCCTGACTAAAGTGCGCACGAATGTCTGACCGCGAACAGCAGCTCGACGCCTACGCGCGCCTCATCATCGAGGTCGGCGTGAACCTCGAGGAGGGCCAGATGCTCGGCATCAGCGCCTTCGTCGAGCACGCTCCGCTCGTGCGCGCGGTCACGCGCGTCGCCTACGAGCAGGGCGCACGCTACGTCGACGTCTTCTACATGGACGAGTACGTCCGGAAGGCGTACGTCGACCTCGCGCCCGAGGAGACGCTCGGCGTGTCGCAGCCCTGGGCGCTCGAGCGCGTCAAGAGCTTCGAGGACCGCAGCGCGTACCTGACGATCCGCGGCCATCCCGACCCGACGCTCTTCGACGACACCGACGACGACCGCAACGCCAAGTCGCGGCTGCGCGACGAGCAGGCCATCTGGCTCTCCCACGTGACCGGCCGCAAGGTGAACTGGTGCATCGTCGGCTGCCCGACCGAGGGATGGGCGACGGCGGCGCTGGGCGAGCCCGATCTCGACCGGATGTGGGACGCGGTTTTGGCCACCGTGCGAATGGACGAGGACGACCCCGTCGGCGCCTGGCGCGAGCACATCACAAGGCTGCAGGCGCGATCGAAGGCGATGGACGAGCACCGCTTCGACAAGATCCGCTTCCGCGGGCCGGGCACCGACCTCACCGTCGGCCTGCATGCCGGCTCGCGCTGGCGCTCGGCCCAGGAGTCGACGCACTGGGGCCGCTCGTTCGTCCCCAACCTGCCGACCGAGGAGATCTTCACGACGCCGGATTCACGCCGCACCGAGGGCCACGTCCGCTCGACGTACCCGCTGCTCGCCCAGGGCAAGGTCGTCGAGGGGCTCGAGCTCACCTTCGAGGGCGGGCGCATCGTGGACGTCCAGGCGTCCAAGGGCGCCGAGGTCGTGCGCGGCCAGGTGTCGTCGGACGACGGCGCGGCCATGCTCGGCGAGATCGCCCTCGTGGACGGAACGTCCCGCGTCGGCAAGTCCGGGATCATCTTCGTGGACACGCTCTTCGACGAGAACGCGACCGCCCACATCGCCTACGGCCAGGGCTTCCCGTTCGCGGTCGACGGAGCCGAGGACATGAGTCCGGAGGAGCAGCACGCGAACGGCGTGTCGCATTCCTCGATCCACACGGATCTGATGATCGGCGGCCCCGAGGTGGACGTCGACGGCATCACCGCGGACGGCCAGGAAGTGCCGATCATCCGCGCGGACGCCTGGCAGCTCTAGCTAGACGTTGAAGCGGATGTTCAGGACGTCGCCGTCCTGTACCTCGTACGTCTTGCCCTCCAGCCGCTGAAGGCCGCGCTTCGCCGCTTCGGCGTGCGAGCCGCACTCGACCAGGTCGCTCCAGCCGATCACCTCGGCGCGGATGAAGCCGCGGGCGATGTCCGTGTGGATCTCGCGCGCCGGCCTCGAGCGCCGTCTGGCCGGAGACGAGCGTCCACGCGCGCGTCTCCTTCTCGCCGGCGGTGAAGAAGCTGATCAGCTCGAGCGCCTCGAAGAGCCGAGGCACGATGCCTTCGAGCGCCGACGGGCCGTCCCTGAACTCCGCGGCCTCCTCCGGGGACATCTCGGAGAGCTCGGCCTCGAGCTTCAGGTCGATCCCGCCCGGGCCGTTCTCGACGGCGACGATCGGCTTCGTCGTGAGCGGCTCCAGATTCGGCGGCAGCTCGTGGGGATAGTCCCGCAGCGTGTGTCCGTCGCCGAGGTGGACGAGCAGCGCGCGCAGGTCCTCCGCCTCCTTCCTGAGCGCGGGATCGCCGGACTTGGCCTGCTGCTCGACTCGTTCCAGCCGCCGCTCGACGTGCTCGTGGTCGGCGACGAGGAGCTCCAGCTCGAGCGCCTCGAGATCGCCGGCCGGGTTGGCGCCTCCGCCCAGCCGTTCAGGACGGCCAGCAGCGTGTCGACCTCGCGGAGACCGCCGAGCAGCTGGCGGCCGGAGCCGGGCACGTCGACGACCCGCACCGCGGCGGGCGTGATCTTCTTGGCCGAGACGACCGCCGCGACCTGGTCGAGCCGGGGATCCGCGATGGCCGCCATGCCGACGTTCTCCTTGCCGGAGACGGTCGCGTACGCGGTGATCTCCGCCCCCGCGCTCGTGAGCGCATTGAAGAGCGTGGTCTTCCCGGCGTTCGGGAGTCCGACGATTCCGGCTTGAACGGCCATCCGGCCGCTCAGCCTAGTGGTCGAGCTCTCGCTTGAGCGCGCCGAGCGCGCGATGCTGGAGCGCCTTCACCGCGCCCTCGGTCTTCCCGAGGACGACGGCGGTGTCGGCGTTCGAGAAGTCGAAGCCGAACTTGAGCGTCAGCACCTGCCGCTGGTCGTACGAGAGCCCGTCGATCAGCTCGAGGAGCCTCGCGTCGCCGATCGTGTGAAGCGCGCTCTCCTCGGCCGACGGCTCGAGCTCGTCGATGAACTCCTCGGGATCCTCCTCGAGCTGCCAGCGCCGGCCGCGGCGGAAATGATCCATCGCCAGGTTGTGGGCGATACGGAAGAGCCAGGCCGAGAACGGAGCGCGCCGCCAGACGAACCGGTCGATCGACTCGAGCATCTTCACGAAGGTCTGCTCGGTCAGATCCTCGGCGTCGTGCCGGTTCCCGACCGACGCCTGGAGGTAGGCGTAGATGCGATCGAAGTGGAGCGTGTAGAGCTCGCCGAGGGCGTCGCGGTCGCCGGTCTGGGCCCGGGCGACGAGCGCCCGCATGTCCGGCCCGGGCGTCGCTGGAACGCGTACGCCGGGTCGCTCGATCGTTGTGGTGTATGCATCTCCCATGAAAACCCCGCCATCCCCCGGAAGGGGTATGGCTCCCTGCGACGCACATAAGCAGAGGTCTGCGAAAACGCAAGAGGGGGATTTCGCGGCCGGCCGACCTGGCCGCGCCGAATCGGCACGAAGTCGGCACAGACACGTGCGCGCCCCGCGGCTACCGTCTCAGCGGAAGCGCAGGTCACACTCCCCACCCTGGGTGGGGACCCGCGCGGCAGGAGCGCCGCCTAGCCGGAGAAGCCGATGCTCGTCTCGCGGGAGAACCGCTTGACGTAGCTGACCGCGCGGGTCGGGACGACGATCGAGCCGTCCTCGGTCGCCATCTCGATGACCGATTCGCCGCCGAGCGCAGCCTTGAGCTCCTCGAACGAGGGCTCGGAGATGAGAGCGGTAACGGTCTGACCGCTTTCGAAGCCGATCTGGATCCGCAGAAGATCGTCAGACACTGAGCACCTCCGCGAGGACGCCGTCGAGGGATTCCGGATGGACGAACACGACGCGCTTGCCGCCCAGGCCGACGCGCGGCTCGGGGTCGATCACGTTCGCGCCGAGGGCCGTGAGCTCGTCGACCGCGTCGTCGATCGAGTCGACCTCGAACGCGACGTGGTGCATGCCGGGCCCGCGCTTGGCGAGGAACTTTCCCACCGGCGTGTCGGGCCCGAGCGGCGAGACCAGCTCCACTCGCCCGGTGCCGACGCGAAGGTAGACCGCGTTCACGCCCTGCTCCTCCATGCGCCCCTCGAGCTCGATCTCGGCGCCGAAGAGCCGGCTGTAGACCGCGACCGCCTCGTCGAGATTCTCGACGGCGAGCGCTACGTGGTGGACTCCCCGAACCTGCACGGCGCGGGCGATGCTACCCGCTCGGCGTGCGGCGGCGAGCGCGCCTAGCGACGGCCACGCGCTTCGATCTCGTCGACGCGAGCCTCGACGAGCTTCGTCACGAGCTCCGGGGGAAGCGGGCTGTCCGTCTGAAACTGGAGCGTCCCTTTCGAGGTCCGGAAGGGCTCGAGCTCCTCGGCGAAGGCCTCGATGACCTTCGTGCTCATGGGAAACAAGCTGCAGTGCTTCTTGAACGCCGCGTAGGCGACGAGCGGCCGGCCGTTGTGCTTGAACGCGGGCATCCCGTAGCTGATCGTCTCCGTCGCGTCGGGAGCGGCCGCCCCGATCGTCGCGCGAAGGGATTCGAGAGCCGCACGCGGCTCGGCCGGCAGCGCGGACAGGTACTGCTCGACCTCGGCCACTCCGGCCATGGCCGAACGCTACCCGTGGACTAGAGCTGGGAGGGGTCGACCCAGTACGGCTCGGCGGGCATCGCGACCGCCCGCGGCATGCCGACCGCATCGGAGGAGTTCGACTCGCTCTGAACCCCGGCGAGCACCTCCTGGAGCTCCGCGCGGTCGAGCGTCTCCTTCTCGAGCAGCGCGGACGCAATCCGGTCGAGAGACGCGCGGTGCTTGGCGAGGAGGCGAATCGCCTCGCCGAACGCGTGGTCGGTGAGCCGTGCCTGCTCCTGGTCGCGCACCTGCTTCGTGTGCTCGGAGAGCGCGTAGTTGTCGGCGCGCATCGTGCGCGAGGCGACGCCTTCGCCCATGCCGAACTCGAACACCATCCGGCGGGCGAGGTCGGTGACCCGCTCGAGGTCGTTCGCGGCGCCGTTCGTGACCGCGCCGAAGACGATCTGCTCCGCGGCGCGGCCGCCGAGCATGACCTTCATGAGGTCGAGGAACTCGTCCTTCGTGTGGAGATAGCGGTCCTCCTGCGGCGTGTTCAGCGTGTAGCCGAGCGCCTGGCCGCGCGACACGATCGTGACCTTCTGGACGGGCATCGGCTCGCCCAGGAGATGCGACATGAGCGCGTGGCCGCCCTCGTGGTAGGCAAGGATGCGCTTCTCCTTCTCGGTGACGACGCGACGCTGCTGGAGACCGGCGACGATCCGTTCGATCGCGGAGTCGAAATCGTCCTGGCAGATCGTCTTGCGCTCTGCGCGGCCGGCGAAGATCGCGGCCTCGTTCGTGATGTTCGCGAGATCGGCTCCGGTCAGACCGGCGGTGACGCGCGCGACCGAGGTCAGGTCGACGTCGGCGTCGAGCGGCTTGCCCCGGGTGTGGACGTCGAGGATCGCCTGGCGACCGGCGAGGTCGGGCGGAGAGACGAGGATCTGACGGTCGAAGCGACCCGGGCGGAGCAGCGCCGGATCGAGATCGTCGAGCCGGTTCGACGCGCCGATCAGAACGACCTGCGCGGGACCGGCGAAGCCGTCGAGCTCCACGAGGAGCTGGTTCAGCGTCTGGTCCTGCTCACGGTTGTGGCCGGAGCCGGAGCGGCGCATGCCGACGGCGTCGAGCTCGTCGATGAACACGATCGAGGGCGCGTTCTGGCGCGCCTTCTCGAAAAGCTTGCGGATGCGGGCGGCGCCGAGGCCGGCGAACATCTCCACGAACGCGGAGGCGCTCTGCGAGTAGAAGGTCGCGCCCGAGGCGTTCGCGACCGCCTTGGCGAGCAGCGTCTTCCCGGTCCCGGGCGGGCCGTAGAGAAGGATCCCCTTCGGGACGCGCGCGCCGAGCTGGGCGAACCGCGCCGGATCCTGGAGGAAGTCGACGACCTCCTGCAGTTCGGCGGCGGCCTCCTCCACGCCGGCGATGTCCTTCCACGTCACGGACGACTTCGAGTCGGGCTCGACTTCCGTCGGCTTGACCCGCGGCATGAGTCCTACCGCCTTCCACATCAGCCACACGAGCAGGCCGATGAAGATCAGCGGCAACCACGTGTAGATGATGCCGAGGATGTAGGAAAGGATGTCCCCGAACGTCTCCACCTCCCTGCCCATCGGCCGCAGGGCGAGGAATCTAAAGGGCCGGCGCTATTCGACCGGTTCGAGCCGCGGATTCGGGTTGAGGCGGCGGCCGACCTTCGCGGACGGCTGGCCGTCGGTCGTGACCACGTCGGCCGTGAAGTCGTTCTCGCCGCGGATCAGGGCGGAGCCGACGCCGTACGAGTCGACCGGCACGCCGCGCTCCTCGAACGCGCGGATCCGCTCGACGTCGAAGCCGCCGGAGACGACGATCTTCACGTCGCTGAACCCCTCGGCGTCGAGGCCGGCGCGCACCTTCTCGACGAGGCGTTGGTTTACACCGCGGGGGTCGAAGTAGCCCATCTCGCTCCAGAGGGAGCGGTCGACGAGCGTCGCAGACGTGTCGAGGCGCACGCCCCAGAGCTTCGGGCCCGAGCGCGTGCGCGACCGCGAGGGCGGTGCGCACCGAGTCGTTCTCGAAGTCCACGAGGACGACGATGTGCGTGTCGTCGGGCGCGAACTCGGCGAACTTCTTGCGCCGCGAGCACCGTGTCGCCTCCGTAGGCCGCGATCAGCGCATGCGGAACCGTTCCGATCCCGGTGCCGCCCCACCAGGACGCCTGCGCGTCGGTGGAGACACCGATCGCGCCCGCGATGTGTGCCGCGTAGCCGTCCCCGGTCTGGACGCGGTGATGGTCGTGCCGCGCCGGGAAGAACAGGATCGGCTTGCCGTTCGCGGCCTCGACCACCCGCCGGGTGTTCGTGGAGACGAGCGTCCGCCGCGCGAGGACGCCCAGGTACACCGTCTCGAGATGCGCGAACGACGTGTAGTCGCCCTCGATCGTCAGCACCGTCTCCCAGGGCGCGATCTCGTCTCCGTCGTAGAGCGCCTTGACCTCGAGCGCGTCCCAGTCGTCGACGCAGAGCTTGAGGACGGCGATCGCCTCGTCCATCCCGCCGAGGACCGCGTGCTTCTTCTGGAACGCCTGCACGTGAACCTGCGGCCGGCGCCCGTCGTCGAGCAGCACCTGGCGCGCGAGGTTGAAGTAGACGTCGGTGTAGTAGCCCTCCCGCATCTTCTCGACGGGGAGCTCAAAGATCTCAGGTGGGAGGCGCTTCCTCGGGTTCTCCGCCATCGCCGGGCGATTCTAGGCGCAGGCACTCGGCGCAGAGCCGCCTCAGCGACCTCGAGCTGCTCGGGCGTCGGCTCGGCCGTGAGGACGCGCTGCTGAAGCTCGTGCCCCGGCCAGGCGAGGGCGCGGGCCGCCGGCGTGTCCGGGTTGCGCACCATCCAGGTGAAGAGCTCGACCGACGCGGCGACCGCTCCGAGGGCAGTGAGCGATGCGAACCACGGGACGGATCCCGCGCGGCGCAGCGTTCGCGAGGAGGCTCCCGGCGATGCTCGTCGCGATCAGCGGCCCGACCATGTGGGAGCCGCAGCGCTCGTGCTCGCGCGTGCGCGGCTCGCCGTGCTCGTAGCTGCCGATCGCGATGTGCTCGGCGCCGTGGTAGGCGGCCAGGTCGGTTCCCTTGATGGCGTATGCGGCGGGCGCGAGCGAGACGGCGGCGGAGAAGACCTCGCGCACCGACGGCGTGAGGCGGCTCGCGCGAAGGCGGCGAACCAGGAACGTGCTGACGCCGACCGCGGTAGCGACGGACGGGCGCTCGTACGGGAGCCGGGCCTCCGGAAGCGCGCGGCGCAGCACCGGCATGAGCGCGAACACCTCGCCGAGTCGAGCGGGGCCACGGAGGAAGGCCGAGCCGACGTCGGCGGCGAGGAACGGCTTGCGGCCGGACGCGATCTTGAGATCCCCGTTCTCGGTGCGGATCGCGCACGCCCAGTAGGTCGGGCCGTGCACGAGCACGCCGTTCTCGAGGGCGAGACCTCCTAGGCGGACGGGCTTGTCCATGTCCCGAGTGTACGCGCGAGGTCGTAAACGAAACGTGTCCCGAGCTCGAGATCGTCGACGGGGATCCGCTCGTCGGCCGAGTGGATGAGCCGCGCGGCCAGCTCGGGCGACATCGTCCGCATGGGGAAGAAGCCGTACGCGACCGTGCCGAACGCCTGCCGCAGGTAATGGCTGTCGGTGAAGCCGGGGAGCACGACGGGCGCGACCGCGGCGCCCGGATCCTCGGCGGCGATCCAGTCGGAGATCGCAGCCCAGAGCGGCGTGTGCTGCGACGAGCGAGACCCGCCGACGCCCTCGATCCATTCGAGCTCGTAGTCGCCGTCGCCGAGGCAGGCGCGGATCTCGGCCTCCGCCTCGGCCTGGGTCTGACCGGGGAGGAGCCGGCAGTCGCACTCGACCTCGCACACCGCCGGGATCACGTTCCGCTTGTGCGACGCGTCGATGATCGTCGGCGCGATCGTCAGCGAGAGCGTCGCCTCGATCATCGCGGCGATCGACGGGTCGAGCGAGTCGAGGTCTCCCGCGATCTCGGTGAACGCCTCCGTCTCGGGGAGCATCCGCCGCTCCGGCTCGAACGCCGCAAGCCGCTCGATGAGCGCGGCCGCCTTGACCAGCGCGTTGTCGGCGATCCCCGGCATCGACGCGTGCCCCGAGCGGCCGAAGACGCGGAGGATGAACGGCGAGCTCATCTTCTCGGCGACCGCGCAGAAGTAGACGGGCCGGCCGCCGATGGTCACGCGGTCGCCGCCGCCCTCGTTCACGCAGTAGTCGGCGCGCACGGCGTCGGGATGGTTGTCGCAGAGCCACGTGAGCCCGTAGCCGGTCGTCCCGACCTCCTCGTCGGCGGTGGCCGCGAGGATCAGGTCGCCGTCACCGCGGAAGCCCTCGCGCGCCAGCGTGGCCAGCGCCACGCAGTTCGCGACCACGTGGCTCTTCATGTCGAGCGCACCGCGACCCCAGATGGCGTCGTCGCGGAGCGCGCCCGAGAACGGCTCGACCGACCACTCGGCCGGATCGGCGAGCACGACGTCGGTGTGCCCGAGGAGGAGCAGGCTCTTGCCGTCCCCGCCCTCGAGCCGCGCGACGAGGTTGGCCCGGTCGGGATCGCGCGCGTAGAGCTCGCACTCGACCCCCGCGTCCTCGAGGTAGGCGCGCAGGAGCTCGGCCGCCTTCGTCTCGTTCCCCGGCGGGTTCGTCGTGTCGACGCGGATCAGCTCCTGGAGGAGCTCCGTCGCCTCCGCGCGAAGACTCGCGGTCACCATGGCGCGAGCATACTTCCGCCATGGCGGATCTCTTCTCCGACGCGGCCGAGACGAGGCTCCCCGACCGGGCGCCGCTTGGCCGCGCGACTGCGCCCGGACTCGCTGGACGCGTTCGTCGGCCAGTCAGCAGATCGTCGCGCCGGGCTCGGCGCTTGCGCTCGCGATCGCCGAGGACCGCGTCGGCTCGGCCGTCTTCTACGGCCCGCCCGGCTCCGGCAAGACGACGCTCGCCCGCATCGTCGCGGCCACGACCGGCGCGGCCTTCGAGGAGCTCTCGGCGGTGTCGGCCTCCGTCGCCGACGTACGCGCCACGCTCGCCCGCGCGACCGAGCGGCTGGGCGCGAACGGACAGCGGACGATCCTCTTCCTCGACGAGATCCACCGGTTCAACAAGTCCCAGCAGGACGCGCTGCTCCCCGCCGTCGAGACCGGCCTCGTCACGCTGATCGGAGCGACGACCGAGAACCCGTACTTCGAGGTGAACTCGGCCCTCCTCTCGCGGTCGCGGATCTACCAGCTCGAGCCGCTCACCGACGAGCAGGTCGAGGAGATCGTGCGCCGCGGCGCGGCCGAGCTCGGCGCCGACGTCCCCGACGAGCGCGTGGCGCAGATCGCCGCCACCTCGGGCGGCGACGCACGCGCGGCGCTGAACACGCTCGAGCTCGCCTGGCAGACCGCGCACGGCGAGCCGCTCTCCGAGGAGCACGTCTCCGACGCGGCCCGCAAGGCCCCGCTGAACTACGACAAGGCGGGCGACGCGCACTACGACTTCGTCTCGGCGTTCATCAAGTCGATCCGCGGCTCCGATCCCGACGCGGCGCTCTACTACCTGGCCGCGATGCTCGAGGCGGGCGAGGACGCGCGCTACATCGCCCGGCGCCTGATCGTCCACGCCTCGGAGGACATCGGCCTCGCCGACTCGCAGGGGATCGTCGTCGCGGTCGCGGCGGCGCAGGCGGTCGAGCACGTCGGGCTTCCGGAGGCGCGCCTGAACCTCGCGCACGCGACGCTCTACCTCGCCCGCGCGCCCAAGTCGCGGTCGGTCATCTCGTCGCTCGGCGCGGCCACGGCGGATGTCCGCGAGCACGGCACCGTCCGTCCGCCGAAGTCGCTGCGCGACGCCCATTACCGCGGCGCGGCGAAGCTCGGCCACGGCGCCGGCTACGTGATGCCGACCGAGGATCCCGCCGGGTACGACGTCGACTACCTCCCGGACGAGCTCAAGGGCCGGACGTACTTCACGCCCTCCGGCGAGGGCGACGACACCGACTAGGCGGCGCGGGCCTCGTCGGGCTCGCGCGTCGGGAGCGACGCGACCGGTTCGCGCTGCTTTCCCGGCCGGGCGGCGAGGCGCGAGCCCAGGAGGATCAGCGCGAGGCCGGCGACCGTCGAAAGCCCGAACGGGTCGTCGCGGAAGACGACGCCGAGCAGCACCGCGATCCCGGGGGCGATGTAGGCGACGATCGAGGCGCGGCCGGGCCCGATGTTCGAGGCGAGGCGGAAGAAGAGGACGAACCCGCCTGCCGTGGACGCGAGCCCGAGCACGGCGAGCGAGCCGATCGCGCCGGCCGAAGGCACGGCCTCGGGCAGCGTGAGCAGCGCGGCCGGCAGGAGCAGGAAGGCCGAGAGCACGGTCGTGATCCCGACGACCCCGCGCCCGTCGTAGCCGGTGAACTTCGTCTTCAGGAGGATCGCCGAGAACGCGTAGCCGAGCGCCGTCCCGAGTGCCGCGAGCGCGCCGATCCCGGCGCCGCCGCTCAGACCGGCGTCGACGCCGACGAGCAGCGCGACCCCGCCGAAGCCGACGACGAGCCCGGCCAGGCGCGCGCCCGACGCGCTCTGCGACGGGTCGAGCCCGAGCGCGAGAACGGCGAGGAGCAGCGGCGTCGCGGCGACGAGGATGCTCGTGAGCGACGACGGGATCCGCTCCTCCGCGAAGCCGAGCAAGAGGAACGGCCCGGCCATCTGGGTGACGGCGAGCACGACGAGCCAGCCGGCGCGATCGCGCAGCGGCCGAAGCACGCCGGCGTACGCGGCCATCGGCAGCAGGACGAGCGCGGCCAGCCCGGTGCGCGCGAAGGCGACCCAGGCGGGCGAGACCTCGTCCACCGCGACGGCGATGAAGAGGTAGGGGATCCCCCAGAGCAGGGAGACGGCGGCGATCAGGATGAGGGCGCGTCGGCTCATACGTCTTGAAACGTGCAACGACGGCGCCGTGTGAGATCTGCCCGGCGGACTAGAAGGGAAGCCAGCCGTCGACGTACCGCGTCGGCTCCGGGTCCGGGAAGCGCGCGTAGGCGACGTCCGTGTCGCTCGTCTCCTCCTCGACGCCGGCGCCGTGCTTGAGCGCGACCTCGTTCACCGTGTACGCGCCCCACTCGCCCGCCTGGTTCTCCCGCGAGCTGGTCGCGAGCACCACGCACCCTTCGCCCGCGCCGACGATCATGTGCTCCGCGCGCGGCGGGCAGTGGACGAAGTCCCACTGCTCGAGCGGCCGCTCCTCGCCCTCGATGAGCAGCAGCGCCTCGCCGGAGAGGACGATGAAGTCCTCCTGGTCGGCCTCCCAGTGGTAGTTCCCGATCGGCTCGCCCGGGCCCAGGACGATGAGCGCCATCCCGAGCTGGGGGAAGTACGTCTCGGCCTCGTGCTCCGTCCAGCCGGTGAACGGGAGGTTGTGCCCGCGCTGCGGGCGGCGGATCCAGCGCGCGTCGCGCGCGTTCATGACGAACCAGCCGTGTCCGGTGGGGACGAGTCCCGCCCCGGTGTCTTCGAGCGGCGCCTCGGGGACCATGCTCCGATGATACGCCAGGGCGAGGAACCGCGCCGCAGCTTGCAATGCACCCGCACGTACCGGATCGTACGCCAGCCGGCATTAGAGTCACGCCGTGCGCCTGAACGTTCATGAATGGGGCTCGACGCGCGGGCCGACCGTCGCGTGCCTGCACGGCGTGCAAGCGTACGGTGGTCGCTTTCGCCGGCTCGCGGAACAGCGACTCGTCCCGGCCGGTCTCCACGTTCTCGGGATCGACTTGCGAGGCCACGCGGGCTCCGGCTGGGAGCCGCCGTGGTCGATCGAGCAGCACGTCGAGGACATCGTCGAGACGCTCGACGGCCCGGTCATCCTGCTCGGCCACAGCTTCGGCGGGCGGATGGTGCTCGAGGTCGCGGCCCGCCATCCCGCCCTCGTCGAGCAGGCCGTCCTGCTGGATCCGGCGCTTCATGTTCCGCCCGCGCGGGCCCTCGAGCTGGCCAACGCAGAGCGCGCCGACCACTCGTACGCCAACGCGGGCGAGGCGATGGCCGAGATCGCGGCCGCCGCCCCGCGCACGCCGCAGGACATCCTCGAGGAGGAGGTCATCTCGCATCTCGCCCTCGGGCCGGACAACCGCTGGCGCTGGCGCTACGCCCCGGCCGCGGTGGTCACGATGTTCGGCGATCTGGCGCGCCCGGCTCCGCCTCCGGCGCGCTGCCCGACGCTGGTCGTCGTCGGCGAGGAGACGGACTACGTGCGCACGGAGGATCTGGCGCCGCTCGGCGCGCAGGTCGTCCACGTCCCCGGCGGCCACCGGGTGCTCTTCGAGGCGTTCGACGAGACCGCCGACGCCGTCCGGCGGTTCCTGGGCTACTAGAGCGTTCGCGCGCCGAGCGCGCTCGCGACGAGCTCGACGGCCAGCGCGGCCGTCTCGTTCTGGCGATCGAGGATCGGGTTCACCTCGACCACCTCGAGCGAGTCGAGGATCCCGGCCTCGGCGATCAGCTCCATCGCCAGGTGCGCCTCGCGGAACGACAGGCCGCCCTGCACCGGCGTGCCGACGCCCGGCGCGACGTCCGGATCGACGACGTCCATGTCCAGGGAGATGTGGACGAACGCAGCGCCACGGGCCCGCTCGAGCGCCTCGCCGAGGACGGTCTCGACGCCGCGCCGGTCGATGTCGCTCATCGTGGCCACGTAGAGGCCGAGCTCGGCGACCGCCTTCCGCTCGCCGTCGTCGAGCGAGCGCACGCCGATCAGCGAGGTACGAGCCGGGTCGAGCGCGGGCAGCGGCCAGGCGTCGCTCTCGAACCCCTGGTCGGCCCGGCCGATGAGCGCCCCGAGCGCCATCCCGTGGACGTTCCCGCTCGGGCTCGTCTCCGGCGTGTTCAGGTCGCCGTGCGCGTCGAGCCAGATCGCGGCGCCGACGCCTTTCGCGGCCGCCATGCCGCCGACCGTTCCGAGCGCGACCGAGTGGTCGCCGCCGAGGACGAGCGGCGTCTGCCCGTCGCCGACGGTCTCGGCGACCTGCCGGGCGACCCGCTCACAGGCCGCCTTGATCTCCTTGAGGAAGCGCGCGTGCTCGTCCCCGGACGCGAGCTCCTCGGGTACCGCGGTCGCGACGTTGCCGTGGTCGGAGACGGCGAAGCCCATCGCCTCGAGCCGGTCCCCGAGCCCCGCGTAGCGGATCGCGGAGGGCCCCATGTCGACGCCGCGGCGCCCCTGGCCGAGGTCGAGGTCCGCACCGATGATCGCGACTCCTGCGCGCTCCATTGGCGGCGAGGGTATCTACACTGCGACGGCGGGGCGAGGTAGCTCAGTTGGTAGAGCACACGGCTGAAAACCGTGGTGTCGCCGGTTCAAGTCCGGCCCTCGCCACTTCAGCCGACGGAAGTCCGGCCGCCTTCGGCGACCATGACGACTTCCGTCGGGATTCCTCTCCAGCCGCGTTTCGCGTACCGCGCCCGTCACGCCGGTCGCGGCGGCGTCATGGTGGAGAACGCGACACACATCCGGCACGAACCCGCGCACCACACGTGCGCTCTTCCGCGTTACGCTCGGGCGCGAGGGGTGCCCTAGCCGGGGTCCCCCGGGGGCGACGAGAAAAAGGAAGCCGGGCGCGAGTCCGGTGAGAACCCGCGCCCGGCCGAAACCGACTAGATCCAGCTGAAGTTCTCCTGGAGCAGCGGGATCAGGAAGTACAGGACGAACCCGGCCGCGGTGACCAGCATGAGCGGATGCACCTCGCGGATCCGGCCCTGGGCCGCGCGGATGATCACGTAGGCGATGAAGCCGAAGCCGATGCCGTTCGTGATCGAGTACGTGAACGGCATGACGAGGATCGCCAGCGCGGCCGAGAAGCCGACGGCCACGTCCGTGAAGTCGATCCCGATCGACATGCGGCGCTTGCCCTCGGCGTCGCCCTCGAACTCGACGAGCGTCGAGACCATGAGCCAGCCGACGATGATGAGCGCCACGCCCGTCGCCTGGGCGGGAACCATCCCGATCAGCGGCGCGAGGAAGAGGAACGGCAGGAACAGGAGGCCGGTGACGACGCTCGTCCAACCGGTCCGTCCTCCGACGCCGACGCCGGCGCCCGACTCGATGTACGTCGTGGCCGACGAGGACGAGGCAGCGCCGCCCGCCATCGCGGAGAGCGAGTCCACGAGGAGCGGCTTGCGGATCTCCGGCAGCTCGCCTTCCTTCGTCAGGTAGCCGGCCTGCTTGCCGACGCCGACGAGCGTTCCCATCGTGTCGAAGAAGTCCGCGAGGAAGAGCGAGAACACCCACGCGAGCGTGACGATGATCCCGATCGTCGCGAACGAGTCGAAGCTGATCGCGCCGAGGAGCGAGAAGTCCGGCGACTGGACGACCTCGGACGGCCAGCGGGCGACGCCCGGAGTCGTGAACGCCGAGTAGTCGGTCGCCTTGTTGATGATCGTCGCCAGGATCGTCGTCGCGATGATCCCGATGAGGAGGTCGGCGCGAATGCCGCGGGCCCGCAGGACGATCGTCAGCACGAGCCCGAAGATGGCGACGAAGATCGGCCAGGTCGTGAAGCTGCCGAGCGCGACCGGCGTCCCGCCACCGGTCACGACGATCCCTGCGTTCACCATCCCGATGAACGCGATGAAGAGGCCGATACCGATCGCGATCGCCTTCTTCAGCTCGAGCGGGATCGCCGTCATGACCTTCTCCCGAAATCCGAGCAGGACGGCCGCGGTCACGAGGGCGCCTTCCATGACGACCACGCCCATCGCCTCCGGCCAGCCGAGCCCGGCGCCCGCGACGAGCCCGAACGCTACGACGGCGTTGATCCCGAGCCCCGGCGCGATCGCGTAGGCGCGGTTCGCGAAGAGGCCCATGAGGATCGTCATGACCGCGGCGACGAGACACGTCGATGCGGCGACCGCTCCGACCGGGAGCGTCGTCCCCGAACGATCGGTGACGGATCCGAGGATCGAGGGGTTGACGAAGATGATGTACGACATGACGACGAAGGTCGTGGCTCCCGCGACCGTGTCGCGCCCGAGCGTCGTACCGTGCTCTGCGAAGCGGAAGTGCGTGTCCAGCCAGCTGCGCCGGACGGATGCGGCCATCGTGCTCATCGCGCCTCCCGAGGCTCTAGTGACGGAGCGAGGAACTTAAGGCCGCGACCGGACTGCGGGCAAGTCGCCTTTGCGGATCGCCACCGTCGCGAACGCGCCGTCCGGGCCGAACGCCTCGACGCGCTCGAAGCCGACCCCCTCGAGCTTCGCGCGAAGCGTCTCGGGCGGCACGTAGATGGGCGTGCCGGCGCCCGAGGAGAAGCCGATCGCGACCGCTCCGCCCGGGGCGGTCACCCGCGCCAGCTCGTCGAAGAACGGGATCATGTTGAGGAGCGTGACGAGCTCGAATGCGCCATCGTCGTACGGGAGCGCCGAGGCGTCGGCGATCTCGAATCGCAGCTCGGGCGGCGACAGGGTCCGCGCCTGGTCGATCATCCCGGGCGAGAGATCCGCGCCGGTCACCTCGGCGCCGGGGTAGCGCTCCGCCAGCCAGCGCGCGGCGATTCCGGTGCCGGTACCGAGATCCAGGATCCGCGCCGGCGTGAACTCGAGCCGCTCGAGCGCCGCCGAGAGAGGTCCGACCCACTCGGTGGTGCGACGGGCGTCCCAGGTCGGAGCGAGCGCGTCGAACTGCGCACGCATCGGGCGGCGCAGAACACGCCAGAGCCGTGGATGCGCAACGGCCAGCCGCGTCGTGAGCCGCGCGTACCGCCGGCCCAGCGCGGTGAGACGCTCGTTCACCGCAGACGGATGCGCAGCTGGGTGCCCGAGCGCGCGGCGAGCATCTGCGCCGCGCTGCCGCCGTTGATCGCGATCGCGACGTTCCGGTAGGAGTCCTCGTAAAGCAGGATGTCGCCCGCGCGCACGTCGGCGAACGTGCGCACGCAGGTGGCGAAGTACGACTCGAACCCGACGTCGATCTCGATCTCCGCGCCCGGCTCGATGCCGGCCGCCGTCAGGTCGTCCGTGGTCGCGTTCACCTGGACGTTGCCGTAGCGGTCGACGTAGAGCACCGACACGCGCATCTTCCCGGTTCCGATCTCGGGCGCGGGAACGTCGAGCCGCACCAGCGTCGCCGGGTCGACGGCGGGTCCGAGGTCGGCCAGCGGAACGCCGGTCGCGAGATGAGCGGCCGCCGGCGCGAAGATGTCGCGCCCGTGGAACGTCCACGAGACCGGCGTGAGGCGATACGCCTCGTTCTGGAGCTCGACCGCCTCCTCGATCCCGCCCAGCTTCTCGGCGGCGACGAGCAGGAGGCCGTTGTCCGGGCCCACGAAGATGCGGTCCGGGCCCTTCACGGCGATCGCGCGCCGCTCGCCTCCGACCTCGGGATCGACGACCGCGAGGTGCACGCCGGCGGGGAAATACGGAAGCGTGTTCGCGAGGACGAGCGCGCCCTGGAGCACCTCCTGCCGCTCGATCCCGTGGGTGATGTCGATCACGTCCACGTCGGGAGCGATCCGCTTGATGACGCCGTGGCAGACGCCGACGAAATCATCGTCGTGCCCGAAATCGGTCAGGAAGGTGATCACGTCGTGCGCGATGCGGCGAGCCTAACTGCTTCGGCCAAACCGGCCAGGTCGTGCGTGGACGCCTCGGCGGCGACGTGCAGCCCTCGCTCTCGCGCTTCCGCCGACGTCACGGGCCCGATCGAGACGACGGGCAGATCGCGGCCCAATGCGGCGAAGGCGCGCGCCGCGGACGCCGACGCGAGCACGACGAGATCGGCCCCCGGAAAGTCGGGTGCGAGCTCGGAGGTGCGGTAGAGCACCTCCACGTCGGCGCCGAGCTGCTCGGCGAGCAGCGGCCGCGCGTCCTCGGCGCCGGCGAAGAGCACGCGGCCGGGCTCCTCGGGGAACGCAGCGACGAGCCCCTCCTGCGTCGACACCTCGGGGACGAGCTCCGGCTCGACGCCGTGCCCCCGCAGCGCGTCTGCAGTACCGGGCCCGATCGCGGCCACGTGGGGAAGCCGACCCTCGAGCCGGGCGAAGAGCGCGTCGACGCCGTGACGGCTCGTGAGGACGACCCAGTCGTACTCCCCGGCATGGAGCGGCGGCCCGTCGAGCCGCTCGACCGCCACCAGCGGGCATTCGGTGATCTCGAACTCGTCCTCGAGCAGCGCGGCGAGCGCATCGTTGCCACCCTCGGCGCGGGTGAGCGCGATCCTCACTCGATCGCCGCCAGAAGCTCGTCCGCGAGCGCCAGCGGATCGTCGCCGGTGCGCCGCTCGACCCAGGTCCCGTCCTCGGCGGCGATGAGCGCGTGCAGCTCGGTGCCGTCGTGATGCGCCGCGACCGGCGCGAGGCAGCCGCCGCCGATCCGGGCCACGCAGGCGCGCTCGAGCTCGACGCGCCGCTGGGTCTCCCCGTCGCCGGCGGCGGCCACGAGCTCCTCCTCGCCCGCGCGCGTCTGCAGCGCGACGGCGCCCTGGCCCGCCTCGGGGAGCATCATCGGCCGGGTCGAGCCGCAGCCCGATCTCGTCGGCGAGCCCGAGCCGGTCGAGACCGGCGGCTGCGAGGACGATCGCGTCGAGCCCGCGCTCGCCGCGCTTGCGCAGGCGCGTGTCCACGTTCCCGCGCAGCGGCTCGATCGAGAGCGACGGGTCGTGCGCGAGCAGCTGCGCCTTCCGGCGAACCGACGCCGTGCCGATCCGCATGCCGGACCGGATCTCCGAAGCGCCGCACAGCGCGTCGCGCGGATCCTCGCGCGGCAGGTACGCGCCCGACGACGAGCCCGCCGGTGTCCGACGAGGTCATGTCCTTCGCGGAGTGCACGGCGACGTCGATCCGCCCGGCGAGCAGCGCCTCCTCGATCTCCTTCACGAAGACGCCGCGCTCGCCGATCTCGCCGAACGGCTTCGTGCGGTCCCGGTCGCCGGCGGTCGTGATCGGGACGAGCGCGATCTCGAGCTCGGGCCGTGCCGCCCGCAGCGCGTCGGCGGCGAGCTCGGCCTGGCGCAGCGCGAGCCGGCTGCCGCGCGACCCGAGCCGCAGGATCATTTCGGGTCGCGGTCGCGAGCCAGCTCGGCGAGCTCGTCGAGGTCGCGGCCCAGCCGCTGGAGCTTGAACGCGTAGATCACGAGGTAGAGCAGCACGACGGCCAGAACGACCAGATAGGCGGCGGTGACGTACTTCTCGGCGTTGGTCACGCGAGCGACTCCCGCAGCTCGCGCAGCCGCTCGTCGATCCGCTTGCCGGCCAGCTCGTTCAGGTAGAGCGCCGAGGCCAGCGCGACCATCCCGGCGAGGCACACGCAGAACACGGCGAACATCGACCCGCTCATCTGCGGGCCTTCGCGCGTGAAGACCACCGGGTGGATGAAGCCCTCCGCGAGCCGGATCGCGAGGAAAGAGATCGGGATGAGAACGACGCCGAAGAGCGCGTAGACCGCGGACATGTTCGCGCGGCGCGGGCCTGGCTCCACCGAGTAGCGCAGCATGAAGTAGGCCGAGTAGAAGAGGAACAGGACGAGGAAGAGCACCAGCTGCCGCTCGCTCCAGCTCCACCAGACGCCCCACGAGATCTTGGCCCAGATCGAGCCGGTGACGAGCGTGAGGATCCCGAAGATCGTCCCCATGTGGACGGCCGTGTAGCTCTCGAGGTCGTAGCGCTGGTCGCGCGTCCACAGGAGGCGCAGCGCCTTCCACGCGCCCCAGCCGAAGCAGGCGTACGCGGTGAGCGCGACCGGCACGTGGATGTAGAAGATCCGCTGGCTGAAGCCCTGGTCGGCGTCGTTGGGAACGCCGTAGAACGCGAGCGCTATGCCGCTGAGGACCAGCACGAAGGCGCCGATGGCAACGGCAGGGGCGGCGTTATTCCGTAACGACGTACTCAAAGCTGGCCCAGGCAAGTATCGCGAAGAGCGCGTCGTAGAGACCGAGGAAGGCGAGGTAGCGGCCGGGATCCGGCTCCACCGTCGCGCCGACGCCGCCGACCACGATCGGGATCGCGAGCGGCAGGAAGAGCAGCGGCAGGAGCAACTCCCGGGCCCGGCTTGCGGCGGCCATGGCGCCGAGCAGCACGCCCACGGCGGCGATCCCGAGATCCGCGAGCGCGAACGCGGCAATCGTCGGCGCGTCGATGGGCGCGAAGAAGAGCGCGAACGCCGGCAGCGCGATCGCCTCCGCGATGACGAGGAAGGCGAGAACGCTCACGACCTTGCCGAGCCAGATGGCGCTGCGGTCGCACGGCGTCAGGACGAGCCCGTCGAGCACCCGCTGCTCCCGCTCGGCCACGAACGCGCGGGTCAGCGCGAGCAGCGCGGTGAAGAGGACGGCGATCCAGAGGAGGCCGAGCGCGGCGAGGTCGGACGAGTCGGCCGGCAGCGCGAAGCGGAAGACGACGAGCGTCGAGACGACGAAGAGGAGCATTGCCGGGACCGTGTCGCGCGAGCGCAGCTCGAGCAGCAGGTTCGTCCGCGCGAGCGCGGCGACGTCGGAGAAGTAGGTCACAGCGCGAGCTCCGCCGTGGCGAGCGGCGCGATGCGCTCCGGCTCGTGCGTGGAGACGACGAGCGTGCGCTCCCCGGCCAGCTCGGCGAGGTTCGCGTCGAGCACCGCCGCGCCGTCCGTGTCGAGCGAGGAGAAGGGCTCGTCGAGAAGCAGGAGGCTCGGGTCGTGGAGCAGCGTCCGGCAGAGGGCGAGCCGCTGCGTCATCCCGCGCGAGAACGCCGCGACCCGCTCGTGCCGCGCGTCCCACAGGCCGTAGCGCTCGAGCAGCATCCCGATCCGCTCGCGCCTTTCCGGGATCCGATAGAGCCGCCCGTAGAGCTCCAGGTTCTCGAGGGCGGTCAGCTCCCGGTAGACGAGCGGCTCGTGCGCGAGGTACCCGATCTCCCCGCGGGGAACGGCGACCTCGAGCTCGCCACGCGTGGGCGCGAGCAGACCGGCGAAGAGCGCGAGAAGCGTCGACTTGCCCGAGCCGTTCGCGCCGCGCACGACGAGGAATCCGCCCGCCGCGAGGTCGAGGTCGAGCCCGGTGACCACGCGCTTGGCGCCGAAGCGCCGCTCCAGCCCGCGTGCCCGGATCACGTGACCGCGTCCAGGAAAATGAAGACGAAGAACGTCACCGAGATGACGCCGTTCATGGTGAAGAACGCGGCATCCAGGCGGCGCTGGTCGCGCGGCGAGACGAGCGAGTGCTCATAGGCGAGGAGCCCGCCGACCGCCGCCACGCCGAGCCAGTAGAAGACGTTCACGTCGAGCCCGAGCCCGGCCAGGACGAGGAACGCGACCGTGGCGATATGGCAGGCGCGGGAAATCTGGAACGTCGCCGGAACGCCGAACCGCGCCGGCACGGAGTGGAGTCCCTGCGCCCGATCGACGTCGAGGTCGAAGAGCGCGTAGAGGACGTCGAACCCGGTCACCCAGACGGCGACTGCGAGCCCGAGCACCCAGGCCTCCCAGGGCAGCTCGCCGGTGATCGCGACCCACGCGCCGACCGGGGCGAGCCCGTCCACGAGCCCGAGCCAGACGTGCGAGAACCAGGTCACGCGCTTCAGGTACGGATAGATGACGAACGCCGCCACCGGGATCGGCCAGAGCCAGCGGACGATCGGATCGAGCTGGAAGACCGCGATGAGGAAGACCGCGAGCGAGCCGAGCGCGAACGCGAGCACCGCCCCGCGCGAGAGCGCGCCGCGGGGAATCTCCCGGGTCACCGTGCGCGGGTTGCGGGCATCGATTTCGGCGTCGATCAGGCGGTTGAGAGCCATGGCCAGGCTGCGCGCGCCGGCCATCGCGACCGTGATCCAGAGGAGGTCGGCGCCGCTCGGCACCTCGCCCACGGCCAGGAACGCGCCGACGTAGGCGAACGGCAGCGCGAACACCGTGTGCTCGACCTTCACGAGCGAGGCAAAGAGCCGCGGGTAGCGCAAGACGGCGCTCACGTCTGGACGTGCTCCGTCTGCTCGTCGGCGAGCAGCCCGAGCGCGTGGCCGAGCGCCGGGCGAAGGATCGCGAACCCGTCGCGGCATCCGCCGGTCGAGCCCGGGAGGTTCACGACGAGCGTCGAGCCGAGCGTCCCGGCGACGCCGCGGCCGAGCAGCCCGTGGGGCGTCTTCGCGATCGAGTCGGCGCGCAGCGCCTCCGCGATCCCCGGCGCCTGGCGATCGAGCACCTCCGCGGTCGCCTCGGGCGTCACGTCGCGCGGCGTCAGTCCGGTTCCTCCGGTGGTGAGCACGACACGCGCACCTCCAGCGAGCTCGCGGATGGCGGCGGAGATCTCCACCCGCTCGTCGGGCACGATCCGCCGCTCGACCTCGTAGCCCTCGCCGGCCAAGAGATCGGCGAGCAAGTCGCCGCTCGTGTCCTCGCGAACCCCGGCGGCAACCCCGTCCGAGACGGTCAGGACCGCCGCTTTCACACCGGCTCCTTGGTCTTCTCGACGAGGCGGATCTCGCCGATCTCCATCGCCTTGTCGATCGCCTTCGCCATGTCGTAGACCGTGAGCGCTGCGACCGCGGCGGCCGTGAGCGCCTCCATCTCGACGCCGGTCTGCGCGGTCGTCTCGGCCGTCGTGGAGATCGCGACTCCGGCGTCCTCGACGACGAGCTGGACCTCGATCGAAGTCAGCGGAAGCGGATGGCAGAGCGGGATCAGATCCGCGGTTCGCTTGGCCGCCATGATCCCGGCGACCTGCGCCGTCGCGAGCGCGTCACCCTTGGGCAGGTCGCGCAACCGCGTCGCCGTCTCAGGAGCCATGCGGACGAAGCCAGAGGCCCGCGCACGCCGCTTGGACAGGGGCTTTCCGCCCACGTCCACCATGTGGACGTCGCCCGACTCGTCGACGTGGCTGAGGTCGTTCACGGGTCTAGCCTACGCCGTCGAGATCGGCCAGCTGCGCGTCGAGCCACTCGTTCACGTCATGCCGGCGAACGTGCTCCCGGATCGCCTCGAGGTTCGCCCGGCGCTCGTCCTCGGGCTGCGTGAGCGCGGCGAAGAGCGCCTCGGCCTGGCCCTCGACATCGAACGGGTCGACGCTGAACGTCCAGGCGGCAAGCTCCTCGTGAGCTCCGGTGTTGGCTGATAAGACAACGGCACCGTCGCGGGTGTTCACGAGCGGCGCCTCCTTTGCGACCAGGTTGAGCCCGTCCATCACCGAGTTCACGAAGAGGACGTCGAACTGCTTGTACGCCGCAACGGAGGCCGGGAAGTCATCCTCGATGCGCAGGTCGACGTCGGAGCCGAGCTGAGCCGCAACGCGCTCGATCTCGGCGAGGTACGCGGCGTAGACGGGGATCTCCTGACGTGACGCGTCGAGCAGCGCAAGCATCCGGACCCGGCCGCGCAGCTCGGGGTGAAGCTCGAGCATCCGTGCGAACGCCTCGAATCCCCGCAGGACGTTCTTGGCCGGATCGGTGCGGTCGACGCGGAGCACGAGCAGCTCGGGCCGCTCCGCGATGAGCGCACGCTCGGCCTCGAGTACCGGCTCGCCGACGGCCAGCGCGTCGAACTCGCGCGGATCGACCGACGCCGGATGGAAGCGCACGCGCGCCGGGTCGACCTCGACGCCGAACGCCTCGCACGAGCGCAGGAAATGCTCACGCCAGCGTGCCGTGTGGAACGTGACCACGTCGTTCGCGAGCAACCCCTCGTGGAGGTCGCGCACGAACTCGCCGGGCAGCGCCCGCCAGGCGTCCGGCTCCGGCCAGGGGATGTGGACGAAGTGCGAAAGCGTCGCGTCCGGACGCCGCTCGCGCACGAACCGCGGCGCGAGGTACAGGTGGTAGTCGTGGAAGAACACGGCCGCCTCGGGCCGGCGCTCGAGCTCCTCGCACACCGCGTCGGCAAACGCGCGGTTCACGGCGGCGTAGGCGTTCCACGTGGAAACGTCGACGGGATCGGCCAGCTCGGGAAGCGAGTGCTGGATGAACCACAGCGTCGGATTCGCCACGACGTTGTAGAAGCGGTCGTACGACTCGGGATCGTGCGCGACCAGGCGCACGGCGCAGCCATCGACGTCGAATGGCTCCTGCTGCGGCCGCGCGGTCCTCCTCGGTCAGCGCGCTCGCGATCCACGTGACGTCGTGACGGTCCAGCAGGCCCGCGAGCACGGTCACGAGACCGCCGGCGCCGCGCCTGGCCACCCGATTTCCGTCCGCATCGCGGGAGAGCTGGACCGGACCCCGGTTGGAGACGACGATCAGCCGGCGGCGCGCGCTCACGCGCGGAAGCCTAGACGGCCGTTTTTTCGAGCTCGCGGCCCTGGTCGGTCTCGCGGCCGTCCAGGAGGTTGAAAAGCGCGAGCCAGTCCCGCAGGAGCCGCGGCGTCAGGAAGTGCTTGCGCACGTACTCCTTGCCCTTTCGAGCCATGATCCGTGCCGCCTCGGCGTCGTCGAGGATGCGCGTCACGGCGGCGGCGCACTCCTCGATCGAATCGACCAGGTAGCCCGGTCTCGCCGTCCTGGATCTGGTCGACGATCCCGCCCACGCGGCCGGCGACGATCGGGCGGCCCTTCCAGAGCGCCTCGGTGACGGTGAGCCCGAACCCCTCGCGCGTGGACTTCTGCATGAGCGCGTCCGAGTGCACCTGGAACGCATTCACCTCGACCGAGCCGACGTTGTTCAGGTTGGAGAGGATGAACACGTCCGGATCGCCGTCCGCGGCCGCGACCGTGCGGTTGTAGTAGTCCCAGCCCTCCGGGTCGTCATGCGCCATCGAGCCGACGAGCGCGAGCTGCACGTCGGGGTGCTTCTCTCGCACGATCCGCCAGGCGTCGATCACGCCGAGCGGGTCCTTCCACGGGTCGAAGCGGGAGACCTGCGTGATCAGCCGGCGGTTCACGTCGATCCCGAACTGGTCGACGATGTACGACGCGTCCTCGGGCGACAGCGCCATGTTCTTCGGCGCCAGCGGATCGATCGCCGGCGGCCAGATGTACGCGGGCGGCGAGGTCGAGACCGTCCGGGACGTAGTCGCGCCGGTGGTACACCGAGGCGTCGTACTGCGAGATCCACGGAGTCAGGAAGTCGAGCACGTCGCGGTTCGGCTCGGACAGGTCGATGTGGCAGCGGAAGATCCAGTGCTTGCAGTGGTCCCGCGCCTCGTCGATCAGCCCGACCGGCTGGGCGTCGTGGACGATCACGACGTCGAACTCGCCCTCGAGCGCGTCGGCGTTCAGCTTCGTGTAGCGGCGGAAGATCTCCTTCTGCTCCTCGGTGAGCGCGGTCTCGTGGCCCTGGAGCCCGTTGTGGATCGCCTTGGTGACGTCGAAGAACTCGTCCTCGCCGTGGATGATCCGCCACTCGGTGTCGAGGCCCGCGTCCTGCATGAGCGGGACGAGCGTGTACAGGATCTCGGCCACGCCGCCGCCGAACGCGGTCGCCGAGAGATGCAGGACGCGCAGGTCCTTGAGCGGCTCCGCAAGCGCGGCGATCTCGTCCATGAGACCGCGCCCGGTGATCGAGGCGTAGTCCGCGAGAACCTTGTGACCGACGTTGACGGATTGAAGCTGCAAGCCGCGCCGAGAATAGCCGCGCCGTCAGTCGAGATACTTGACGAACCGGAGGCGAGAGCCGCCCGCGTCCGACTCGATCGCGAGCTCGTCGGTCACCGACTCGATGATCGCGAGGCCGAGCCCGCCCTCGTCCAGGTCCTCGGACGAGCCGGGAACGGCGTCGACCGAGAAGCCGCTGCCCACGTCGCGCACCTCGACGGCGAGCCGGTTGCCGTTGACCTCGTAGCGGATCTCGACCTCGCCCTGGCGCCCTTCGCGGTAGGCGTGGCGGATCGAGTTGGAGCACGCCTCGGTGATGGCGAGCTTCACGTCCGCGAGCGTCTCGGGCTCCAGCGGATGCGTCTGGGAGATCCCGGCGAGAGCCAACCGGCACACCGAGAGGTACTCGGCCTTGGCCGGAATCGACAAGGCCACAACTCGGGCATCGGTTTGCGTGCTCACATCGCTCATAGGCGCTAGTTCCCTCCCGCAGCCGCTCTAAACGGATGTTCGCACACCGGCCAGCCGTTTCCTTGCGACGGCGACCGCATCCGGATTCGAGTCGATCAGAACGTACCGGCGTTCGAGGTCGCGTGCGACCGCGCCGAGCGTTCCGCTCCCTGCGAAGGGGTCGAGGCACCAGTCGCCGGGGCGGGTCGACGCCTGCGCCATGCGGCGCAGCAGGCCCTCGGGCTTCTGTGTCGGGTACCCGGTCTTCTCCCGCCCGGTCGGCGAGACGATCGTGTGCCACCACACGTCCGTGGGCAGCTTTCCACGTGCGGCCTTCTCCGGCCCGACGAGCCCGGGCGCCATGTACGGCTCGCGATCGACGGCCTCGGCGTCGAAGAAGTACGCGCCCGGATCCTTCACGTAGACGAGGATCGTGTCGTGCTTCGCCGGCCACCGGCGCTTCGTGCGGGCGCCGTAGTCGTAGGCCCAGACGATCTCGTTCAGGAACGAGTCGCGGCCGAAGAGCTCGTCGAGGAGGAGCTTGCAGTAGTGCGCCTCCCGGTAGTCGATGTGGAAGTAGAGCGTTCCCGTGCGGTCGAGCAGGCGGTGCACCTCGCGCAGGCGCGGCTCGAGGAAGCCGAGGTAGTCGTCGAACGAGTCGCGGTAGGACGACTCGGCCAGGAGGCGAGTCGCGTAGCGGCGGCCGCCGAAGCCGTTGCGGTCGCCGTTCGCGTCCGACTTCGCCTCGATCGTCTGCCGGGTCTGCAGCTTGCCCGTGTTGAACGGCGGATCGAGGTAGGCGAGCTGGAACGTCTCGTCCGCGAAGCCGGGCAGGACGTCGAGGTTGTCGCCGAGGAGAATCGCGTCGTCGGCGGGCGTCTCCACCCGGCCGAGGCTAGCGGGAGGGCCGGTTATTCCTCGGTCGGGAGTTGAGCCGGACGCTCGCCCAGCTCGACCTCGACATCGACCGGCCCGCCGTCGCGCACGACCGTGAACACGACCTTCTCGCCCGGAAGCCGCGTGCTCACCATGCGCACGACCTGCTCCGCGTTCTCGACCGGCTCGCCGTCGATTCCCACGATCAGGTCGCCGCCGAGCGTGATCGCGATGCCGTCGAACTCGCGCTCCTCGTTCCCGGCCCGCAGGCCGGCCGCCTGTGCCGGACTGTCGCCGAGGACGGTCTGGATCATCGCGCCGTGATCGGCGCCCAACTCGAACTCGTTCGCCAGCGTGGGCGTCACCGTCTGCGTCGTTATCCCGACCCAGGCGTAGCTCACCTTTCCGTCGGCCTTGAGCTGATCCATGGAGCGGATCGCGGAGTTGATCGGCACCGCGAAGCCGACGCCTTCGGCCGTCCCCGTCGTGGAGCGAATCTGCGCGTTGATCCCGATCACCGAGCCGGAGGCGTCGAGCAGCGGACCGCCCGAATTGCCTGGATTGATCGGGGCGTCGGTCTGAATCGCGTCGACGAGCGCGTATTGCGAGGTGAGCGAGTCGATCGAGCGCTCGGTCGCGGCCACGACGCCCACGCTGAGCGAGCTCTCGCGGCCGAACGGGCTGCCGATCGCCGCGACCGGCTCGCCGACCACGACCTCGCCGGAATCCCCGAGCGGCAGCGGCGACAGCTCGTGCGCGGCGGGATCGACCTTCAGCAGCCCGACGTCGTCGAAGAGATCCCAGCCGACCACCTCGGCCTCGATGCGATCGCCGTCCTTGAACTCCACGTAGACGCGCTCGGCCGCCTCCACCGGGTCGCCCGGCTGCGTCTCGCCGACGGTCGTGACCACGTGCGAGTTCGTGAGGATGTAGCCGTCGGCGGATGCGACGAAGCCGGATCCCTGCGCCTCGCCAACAGCGGCCGCACCGGTGCCGCCGAAGTCGGAGAAGACCGTGACGACGCCGTCGGCCCGCTCGCGATAGATCGCCGCAGGATCGAATCCGTTCCCGGTGAGCGGCCGGCTCGTGCCCTCGGCGTCTCCGAGCGGCGCGCCCGAGCTGCGCACGACGATGGTCGACGCCCGCTCGTCGAACGCGCCCGTCGCCTTCGCGAACGCGAGCGCGCCGATCGTGCCGATGAAGGCGCAGACAAGGGCAAGAACGGCGGTGGAGGACGGTTTCATGAGCGACGAAGGGTAGTTACGGGCGATACGGCGGTCGCGGCGCTACTGGACTGCGGCTTCCTCTGACGCTGCCTCGGGCGCGCCCCCGTTTTCCCGTGGAAACACGGTGTCGGCAGAAACGAGCGAGAGCGTGAACACGGTGTTCCCCGGCTCCGACACGACCGAGAGCGTCCCGTCCATGCGGGTTGCGAGCTCTCGTGCGATCGCGAGGCCGAGGCCGGAGCCCGACGCCTTGCCGCCCGCGGCGCGGTAGAAGCGCTGAAACACGTGCTCCAGCTGGTCGGTGGGGATGCCCGGACCCTCGTCGCGGACGGAAAGCGTCGCGAGGCCGTCGGCGGTCCCGGTTCGCACCTCGACCCGCGTTCCCGCCGGCGTGTGGCGCAAGGCGTTCTCGACCAGGATCCGCCCGACCTGGAGCACACGGCCGTGATCGCCGATCGCGCTCGCCTGCTCCCCGCCAACGAGCTCGAGCGGGTGATCGCTCACCTCCGCCAGGACGCGGAACTCGTCGATGACCGTGCTCGCCGCGTCGGCGAGATCGATCTCGCGCTTCACGAACTTGATCTGCCCTGCGTCCAGCCGGGAGAGGTCGAGGAGGTCGGTCGCGAGCCGCGTCAGACGCGTCACCTGCGCGCGCGTCTCGTCGAGGAACTCCTTCCGCTCGTCGGCATCGAGCTCTTCGTCGGCCATCAGCTCGAGGAACCCGCCCAACGAGAAGAGCGGCGTCCGCAGCTCGTGCGAGGCGTTCGCGATGAACTCGCGGCGCACGCGATCGAGGTCGGCGAGGCGCACCCGCATGAGGTCGAACTCGCGGGCGAGCTCGGCGATCTCGTCGCTCCCACCCGTCTCGATCGGCGCCGTGAAGTCACCGGCCGCGATGCGGTCAGCGGCCTTCTCAAGCATGCGCAGGCGCCGGGTCAGTCCGTACGCCGCGGCGTAGGCCGCCGCCGCCGCCGCCGCGAGCGCCACGAGTCCGGCCACGACCAGCGCGGAGCTGACCAGGCGCACGGTCGAGAGCGCGTCGGTGAGCGGCACCGCGAGCAGCACGACGTGCGAGTCGCCGATCGGCGTCGCAACCTCCGCGTACGACGTTCCCTGCCGCTCGACACGGCCCGAGGAGCGCTCGAGCGTCGCAGCGGTTCGCAGTGCGACCGGATCCCGCGCCACGCTGATGCTGCGCAGCTGCGCCGAGTCCTCCTGGGTGAGCAGCGCGTCGGGCCCTGCACGCTGAAGAATGGCCACGCGCCCGTTCAGGTTCGTCGCGGCCGTGCTCACGGCGTCGTTGAGCGCGAACTCGTCACTGGCTACAGCAGCGAGGTTGCCCAGGACGACCGGGAGGGCACGTTCGACCTCGTTGATCTTCGCGTCCACGAGGCGGTCCTCGAGCCGCGGGACGACCATCAGGTAGACGATCGCCAGCGCGCCGGCGACCGCGCCGAAGAAGACGAATGCGAGCTTGACCGCCAGCGTCGCCCGAAGACGGGGCACGGCGCGCATCAGTTGTCCCGGAACCGGTACCCCGCGCCGCGAACGGTGAAGATGTACTCGGGGTCGCTCGGGTCGCGCTCGATCTTCTCGCGCAGGTGGCGCACGTGAACGTCGATCGTGCGCGGATCCCGGAACGCAGCACCGCCCCACAGGCGATCGAGCAGCGTCTGGCGCGAATAGACACGGCCGGGCGTTGCCGCCAGGGTGCGCAGAAGCTCGAACTCGAGGTAGGTGAGCTGGACGCCTTCGCCGCGCACCTCGACCGACCGGCGTGGCAGGTCGATGCGCAGCCCGTCGGACTCGATCACGTCCTCCGCCTCGGCCGCCGGCGTCAGCGCCGCGCGGCGGATCGCTGCGCGGATGCGGCTGCGCAGCTCGCGGATCGAGAACGGCTTGGTGATGTAGTCGTCCGCGCCGATCTCGAGGCCGAGCACCTTGTCGATCTCGTCGTCTCGCGCGGTCAGCATCAGGATCGGAACGGTGCTCTCGGCGCGCAGCCTCCGGCAGACCTCGATGCCGTCGAGCTTGGGGAGCGCGAGGTCGAGCAGGACGAGGTCGACATCCTCCTCGCGGAAGCGCTCGAGCGCCTCCTCGCCGTCGCGCGCCTGCACGACGCGATAGCCGTCCCGTTCCAGCGGGAACGTGAGCAGCTTCTGGATCGACTCCTCGTCGTCCACGAGCAGGATCGTCGTGCCGGTGGTCATGGTGAAACAGAATAGGGCGCAGGGACTACCATCGACCTGTTGTGTCTTCGTTAAGACCCCCCGGCGGGCGGCCCTACGACGCCGCCGCGCCGCAGCGGCGAAGGCGCCGTAAGACCACGATCGAGCGTCCGATCTCGGGCCGTCTGTACCGCGCCGCGTGGATCGCGGTCGCCGTGCCGCTGCTCATCGTCGCGTTCACGATCGCGCGGCCCGAGCCGCTGCCGGAGCCCGGGCCGGGACCGGAGCTCGAGCTGTCGTTCGACCAGTCGACGGCGCTCATCCTCGCGCTCGAGATGGCCCGCAACTACCCGGACCGGGTCCCCGGCACCGAGGGGGCCGCACGCGCGGAGAGCTGGATGATCAAGCGTTTCGACGACGTCGGCCTGACCGCGCAGCGCGATGCGTTCGAGGCCGATCTTCCCGGCCTCGGGACGACGAAGCTCGCGAACATCGCCGCCGTGGCTCCCGGGCCCTCGCCGGGGACGATCATCTTCATTGCCCATCGAGACAACACCGGCAAGTCACCAGGCGCGAACGACAACGCCTCCGGCACCGGGGCGCTGCTCGAGCTCGCGCGCAACATCAACACGACGGTGCGCCAGCAGACCGTGCTCTTCCTCTCGACCGACGGGGGCGCGTACGGCGGCGCGGGCGCCAAGCAGTTCGCCGAGCATCCGGAGATCCTCAAGCGCTGGGTCGGCGGCGCGGCGTTCCCCGTCGCCGTGGTCAGCCTCGACGCGATCGCCGGCTCCGATCCCCCGGTCCTCCTCTTCAGCGGCGATTCGCCGCGCTCGCCCGCGCCGACGCTCCTTGCGACCGCGGCCGCCTCGATCGAGCACGAGGCCGGACAGCCGGCCGAGGTTCCGCGGGGGATCTCGCAGCTCGTCAGCCTCGCGTTTCCGTTCACGCTGCACGAGCAGGGGCCGTTCGTCTCGGAGGGGATCCCGGCCGTCACGATCACGACCGGCGGCGAGCGCGCGACGGCGCCCGACGACGACACGGTCAAGGCGGTGACGCCCGCCCGGCTCG
Organism: uncultured Actinomycetes bacterium; assembly: GCA_963705875.1. Taxonomy (GTDB): domain Bacteria; phylum Actinomycetota; class Thermoleophilia; order Gaiellales; family Gaiellaceae; genus CAVRUF01. The sequence continues at coordinate 2,243,162 of OY970117.1, forward strand.
GCGAGCTCGGTCGCGCGGCGCAGGACCTCATGCTGCGCCTGGACGCCTCGCCGGAGCTCGCGCAGGGGACGCAGTCCTACATCTACGTCGGCGAGCGGATGATCCGCGGCTGGGCGCTCCAGCTTCTCCTCATCGCGCTGCTCGTCCCCGTGATCGTCGCCACCGTGGATCTCTTCGCGCGCTGCCGGCGGCGTCACGTCTCGCTCTTGCGCGCGTTCCGCAGCCTCGCGATGCGCGCCGTCCTCTGGCTCTGGATCGGGCTCCTCTTCTTGCTCTTCTCGGTCGTCGGATTGCTCGGAGACGGCGCGGGACGGCCGATCGATCCGACCGCGGACGGTGCGAGGTCGTGGCCCGTGGTCGCCCTCATCGTGCTGCTCGTGCTCTCGACGCTCGGCTGGCTCGCGGCCCGGCCCGGACTCGCCGGCGACGGTCCGGCAAGCCGCAGCGAGGAGCTCGGCGGGCACCTGGCCGGAATGCTCGTCCTCATCGGCGTGTCGCTCGTCGTCGCCGCCTCGAACCCGTACGCGCTCATCTTCGTCCTGCCGTCCCTCCACGCATGGCTCTGGATCCCGCACGTCCCGCGAGACCAGCGTTCCTCGAGGCTGGCGCTCTACGCGGCAGGGTTCGTGGGACTCCTGCTGCTCGTCGTCTCGTTCGCGATCCGGCTCGGGCTCGGGCTCGACGCGATCTGGTACCTGCTCGCGCTCGTCTCGTCCGGCTACGTCGCGGTGCCGGTCGTCCTCGCAGCGCTCGTCTGGGCCGCGACCGCGCAGCACATGGGCGCCATCGCCACCGGCCGGTATGCGCCCTACTCGTCCTCGTCGGAGACCGGCCCGCTCGGGCAGGCGGCCGGTGCAGGCCTCGGCCGGTTACGTCGACACAAAGAGCCACCCGCCGAGGAGGAGCGCCGCCTGCGCTCGGTCGATTAGAGGCGCAAGAAGCGGACGGCCTCGCCGGCGGCGAGCTCGCCGTCGCCCGGCTGGACCGCGACGAGCGCGTTGGCCTGGGCGGCACGGACGATCATGTGGGACTCCTGCCCGGACACCGGCTCCAGACGGCCGTCCCGTAGGAGAGCCCGGACGAACTCGAACCGCTCGGCATTCCGCGGGACCGGCGCCGCGAGCGTGCCCGACTCGTAGCGCGGGCCCGGATCGGGCGAGCCGAGGAGCGCGCGGATCGCCGGACGCACCAGCAGCTCGAAGCCGACGAGCACCGAGACCGGATTCCCCGGAAGGCCGAACACGAGCTTCCCGGCGCGGACGCCGAACGACACCGGCTTGCCGGGCTTCATCGCGACGCGCCAGAAGATCTCCTCGACCCCGAGCTCCTCGAGCACGCCGCGGACGAGATCGTGCTCACCGACCGAGACGCCGCCCGTGGTCACGAGCACGTCCCAGTCGGTCTCCCGTAGAGCAGCGAGGAGCGCGTCGCGGTCGTCGGCGACGACGTCGAGGAGCCGCGGCACCGCGCCGGCGGCTGTGAGACCGGCGGCGAGGAGCGCGCCGTTCGACTCGTAGAGCTGTCCCGGCTCGAGCGTCCGCGCCGGGAGGACGGAGCTCCGACCCCGTAGCGAGAACGGCGACGCGCGGCCGCCGCGAGCACGCCACCTCGGGAATTCCGGCGGCGGCCAAGGCCGCGATCTGCGCGTGGCCGATCTCCGCTCCGGCGGAGAGGACGACCGCGCCTGCGCGGACGTCGCGGCCCGGCTCGCGGATGTGCGCTCCGGCCCTGGCCGGCTCGAGCACCGTGACGGCGTCGCCTGCGAGCTCGGCCTGCTCCTTGGGCACGACCGCGTCGGCGCCGTCGGGCACGACCGCGCCGGTGGCGATTCGCATCGCAGCGCCGGGCGAAAGCGGCGAGCCCGCAGGATGTCCCGCCGCCGACTCGCCGGCGAGGGGAAGCGTTACCGGGCGGGTCCGCAACGTCACCGGCAACGACCGCGAAGCCGTCCATCGCCGAGCTGCGAAACGGCGGCAGGTCGGTGCGCGCGAGCGCGTCCTCGGCGAGAACGCACCCGGCGCTCTCGGCCAGGGGAACGGTCTCGGCCGGCAAGGGCTTCGCCCGCTCGAGGACGAGTGCGATTGCGTCGTCGACCGAGGTGAGGTCAGCCAACGCGGCGCCGGTTCGGCCCCGTCGTGGTGGGCGGCGGCGGATTGGTCGTGCTCGGCGGCGGATTGGTCGTGCTCGGCGGCGGGGGCGGTGCGACCGTCGTAGGCGCCGACGTCGTCGTCTTCGGGCCCGTGGTCGTCGTCCCGGAGGAGGACGAAGAAGTGGACTCCTCGCCCGAAAGCGCGTACTGGCCCTGGAACGGGTGCCACTGGACCGGGTTCTTCGGGAGCAGCCACTGGCGCGGCTCGCCCGCGCCGATCGCGGCGACCATGTAGTCGTGCCAGATCTGGGCGGGGAACGTCCCGCCCGCAACCGCGATGCCGTGGACGCTCGTCATCTCGACCGACGCGTCCGGGTAGCCGACCCAGACGGCGGTCGAGAGATTCGGCGTGTAGCCGACGAACCAGGCGTCGCCGAAGTTCTCGGTCGTGCCGGTCTTGCCCGCCGCCGGCCGGCCGAAGTAGGCGCGCGTGCCCGTGCCGGCGAGCACGTTGCGCTCGAGGATCCTCGTCACCTCGTAGGCGACCCCGTCCGAGAAGACACGCTTGCGCTTCGGCTTGCCCCAGCCTGCCTCGTCGTCCTCGGCGCCGTTCGCGAGGATGACCTTGCGGATCGCCATCGGCCGCGAGTACACGCCGCCGGCGGCGAGGGTCGCGTAGGCCGAGGACATCTCGAGCACCGAGACCGAGTTCGACCCGAGCCCGATCGAAGCGACCGGCTCGAGCTTCGTCCGGATCCCCATGCGCTTCGCGATCTCGGCGACGTTCTCCGGGCCGAGGTCGAGCGTCAGGCGCGCATAGACCGTGTTGTCGGAGGCGAGTGTCGCGCTCGCGATCGGGATGCGGCCCGAATAGCCGTTGCTGTAGGTCGCCACGTCCCAGACGCAGTTCGGGTCGATCGCGGCCGAGCAGCTCGGGTCCGGCTGCCAGCGGAAGGGCGCCGAGAGGTAGACCGTCGTGTAGGGGTTGATTCCCTCCTCGATCGCCTTCGTGAGGACGAAGGTCTTGAACGCGGAGCCCGCCTGCCGCCGGCCCTGTGCGGCGAGGTTGAACTGGAGGTTCTTCCGCTGCGGCGCAACGCCGGTCATCGCGCGGATGGCACCGTTCGCGGGGTTGATCGAGACGAGCGCGGACGCGGGGTCGTCCTTCTCGTAGAGGTTCGACTTGATCGACTTCTCGGCCTCGTGCTGGAAGCGCGGATCGATCGTCGTGAAGACCTTGAGGCCGCCGCTTCGCACCGTCGAGACGCCGTACTCCTTGATCAGCTCGTCGCGCACGTACGAGAAGAAGTACGGCTCGCGGATCTTCGTGTAGAGCTCGCCGCGCTTCAGCTTGAGCGGCGCCGAGACGGCGTCCGTGTACTGCTTGCTCGTGATCTGGTCGGAGTCGTACATCGCCCTCAGCACCTCGTTGCGCCGCGCGACCGCCTCCGACGGGCGGTTGAACGGGTCGTAGACCGAAGGCGCCTGCGGCAGCCCCGCGAGGAGCGCCGCCTCGACGAGGTTCAGCTTCTTCGCCGGCTTCGCGAAGTAGGTCTGCGCCGCGGCCTCGATGCCGTACGCGTGGCTTCCGAAGTAGACCTGGTTCAGGTAGAGCTCGAGGATCTCGTCCTTCGACTTGTCCGCATCCAGCTTGATCGCGAGACAGGCCTCCTTCGCCTTGCGCTTGAAGGACTTCTCGTTACCGATGTAGAGGTTGCGGACGAGCTGCTGCGTGATGGTCGAGCCGCCCTCGACGATCCTTCCGGCCTCGACGTTCTTCACGGCCGCGCGGATGACGCCCGAGATGTCCACGCCGATGTGGCTGTAGAAGCGGCGGTCCTCGATTGCGACCGCGGACTTCGAGATCCACGGGGACATCTCCTCGAGCTTGCGCGGCTGGCGGTTCCGCTCGGCCGGGATCGAGCCCAGGAGCGAGCCGTCGGCGGCGTAGATGAACGAGTTCTGCCCGACCGTGACCGGCCGCAGCGAGCCGAGGTCGCACGAGAGCGCGGCCGATGTCCCGGTGACCACTCCGGCGGCGGTGGCTGCGATTACGAGGAGGACGGCCGCGAAGAGCGCGACGAGGAGCGCACGGCGCCTCGAGCGCTGGACCTTGCGGCGGCGCACCCGCTCGCGCCGGCCGTGGGCGCGCTTTCTCGACCCGTTTCCGTTGCCGTGCCCGTTCCCGTTTCCGTTCCCGTTGGGCCGGCGGCGCTCAGGGCCTCCGCGCCCGTTCGGGCGGCGGCCTACCGGCGGCACTAGTAGACCCCCTCGGCCCGCAAGCGCCGATGAACGGCCAGGCGGATGGCGGCCTCGCTCGAGGCCACGTGTCCAGGGGCGACCCAGGCCTGAACGGTGACCACGGCGGTCTCAGTCTCTTGGGGAAAGTCGGTCACTGTTGCCTTGGGCTTGCGGTCTTCGGTGTCCTCGTCGCCGGCGACGGCGCGGGCCTCTTCCTCGGCGAGTTCGACGACCCGGTCGAGATCCGACTTGAGCGGAACGGAGATCGTCACCGACGCCGTCCGGCCGAGACCGGCGATCGTCAGGTTTCTGATCGTGTCGGAGGCCAGTTTTTCGTTGGGTACAAAGTAGCGGGCTCCGCCGGGTGCTCGGATGGTTGTGTAGGTGAGCGCGACTTCTTCCACCGTTCCTGCTGCATCGGCAAGTTCGATCTCGTCGCCAAGTCGCAACGGTTGTGTGAAGGCGATGAGGACGCCGGAGACGAAGTTCGCGATCGTCGAGCGCGCCGCGAGGCCCAGCACGACTCCGATGAGCGCCGAGGACGCGAGCAGCCCTCCGGCGACCGCGCGAACCTCGGGGATGACGAGCAGGCCGCACAGGACGCCGACCGTGATGATCGCCGTCGTGACGCTTCGGCGCAGCACGCGGTAGCGCGTGAGACTCGCCGGGGGCAGGTGCAGGTGGCGCAGGATCGCGCGGTCGACGATCCACGCGAGCACGATCGTCCCCACGATGACGAGCCCTGCGATCGCAAGGTCGTTCCAGTGATCCGAGTCCACGCGGAAATGTTCTCCGGTCCGGGCCGATTGCCTGCCCTCGCGCGTCCATACTGACGGGATGCGCGCCGCGCTCGTTCTCCCCCTCGTCGTGCTCGCACTCGGCACGGCCGGGTGCGGCGAACGGCCCGAGCCGGAGGGCGCCGAGCTGAGCGTCTACCCGGTTTCCGTCCGGGGCGCCGATCCCGCAGCCGATCACGCTCGCCGAGGCGCCCGAGCGCATCGCCGTCCTCTCGGCCGGGGCCGCGGAGCTGCTCGAGGAGATCGGCGCCGGCGGTCGCATCGCGGGGATTCCCGCCGATGTCTCGGTGCCGGAGGCCGCAGGCGCGGTCGAGCTGACCCGCCCCAGCGGACTCGTCGACGTGGACGCGCTCGCGGGTCTCGACGCCGACCTCGTCGTCGCGTCGCCCGAGACCGACCAGGCGGACGTCGGGCGCGCGCTTCGCCGCTCGCCCGCCCCGGTCTACCTGACGCCGGACCGGTCGATCGCAGACGTCGTGCGGATGGCGCTCGAGCTCGGGCTCCTCGTCGGCGAGCCGGTCGGCGGTCGCATGGCCGCCGACGCGATCCGCGACCGCGTCGCCGAGGTGGACGAGCGTCTCGAGGGCGTCGAGCCGGTCAACGTGTTCCTCGACACCGGGATCCTCATCACCGTCCCCGACGATTCCCTCGAGGGCGACATCGTCCGCCGCGCCGGCGGCCAGCTCGTCGGAACCGAGAACGCCGGCCAGCCGCTCAGCGGGTGCGACCTGGCTGACCTCGACGCCGACGTGATCCTCGCCTACAGCGACGCGCCCGAGCTTCCGGAGCTCGACTTCAGCGACTGCCCGAAGGCCGTCCCCGACATCCCCGTCGTCGCGGTGAACGAGGCGCTCCTCACCCGCGCGGGCCCTCTCGTCGGCCAGGCGGTCGAGCGCGTGGCGCGGATCCTCCACCCGGACGCGTTCGAATAGGCTCGGCCGCGCTGTGACGCTCGAGGGCAAGGGAATCTCCACGCGCGCCATCCACGGCGGCGAGCGGCAGGTCGCGCCCGGCGTCCCGGTGACGATGCCGATCGTCACCTCGACCACGTTCGCCTTCGAGGACGCGGCCGAGTTCGGGCGGGTGATGAGCGAGGAGGAGTACGGCTTCGTCTACTCCCGCATCCGCAACCCGACGATCGAGGAGCTGAACGGCGCGCTCGCCGAGCTCGAGGGCGCCGAGGAAGCGCTCGCGTTCTCGTCGGGCATGGCGGCGATCACGGCCGCGCTCATGACGACGCTCGCACCGGGCGACACGCTGCTCTGCGCGACCCAGCTCTACGGGACGACCTACTCGGTCGCCGAGCGCCGCCTGAAGCCGCTCGGGATCGAGGTCGTCTACGCGGACGTGACCGACCTCTCGGCCTGGGAGCGCCCCGCCACGGTGCGCTACATCGAGACGATCGCGAACCCCGCGTTCCCCGTCGCGGACATCTCGGCTCATGCCGCGTTGAAAGGCGACGGCCTCCTGATCGTGGACAACACCTTCGCGTCGCCCGTGCTCTGCCGCCCGCTCGCGCTCGGCGCCGACCTCGTCTGCGAGGCCGGGACGAAGTACCTGAACGGCCATCACGACGTGACCGCGGGCGTCGTCGCCGGGAGCCGGGAGCTGCTCGCGCAGATCCGCTCGTTCCAGATCGACACGGGCGGCGTCCTCGATCCGTTCGCCGGCTACCTCCTGCGCCGCGGCATGAAGACCCTCGCCCTGCGCATGGAGCGCGCGTCCGCGAATGCGCTCGCGCTCGCCCGGATGCTCGAGGCGCACCCCAAGGTGCAGCGCGTCGAATACGCGGGCCTTGCGTCCTTCTCCCAGTACGACCTCGCGATGCGCCAGCTCGACGACTCGGGCGGGATGCTCGCCGTCGAGGTCGCCGACCGGGCCGCCGGAGAGCGGCTCATGGACGGCCTCCGGCTGGCGCTTCGAGCGACGAGCCTCGGCGGGATCGACACGGTCGTCCACCACCCGGCGTCGACGAGCCACAGGCAGTTCAGCCCCGAGCAGCTGGCGGCCGCCGGCATCTCCGAGGGCATGATCCGCGTCTCCGTAGGGTGTGAAGATGCAGACGACATCGTCGCCGACTTCGAGCACGCCCTCTCCCTGGTCTAGGTCGAACGGCGCCCTCGCGGCGTGGCTCGGCGTCTCGGCGCTGCTCGTCCTCGCGGCGTTCGCGGGGAGCGCCTCGGAGTCGAGCGACGAAGGGCTGCCGGTGTTCTTCCGCTACGACGTCGCGGTCGGCGGCCTCGTCGTCTACGCGGTGCTCTTCACGATCGCCTGGGCGACCGCGCAGCTCGGGTACGGGAACGCGCCCGAGGCGCTCGGCCTCCGCCGGTTCCCCCTGCGCTACGTCTGGATCGCGCTCGGCCTCATGTTCGCGGCGCTCATCGTCTCGGCCGCGCTCGAACCGGTGTTCCATGCGGGCGAGGAGCAGGGCCTCGCACCCGACGAATGGATCTCCGACCGCTGGCCCGCGTTCGTCTTCAACGCGGCGGTCGTCGTGCTCGTGGCGCCCTTCGTCGAGGAGATCTTCTACCGCGGCCTCGGCGTGCGGGTGCTCGGCTTCCTGGGCGGGTTCGTCTCGATCGTCGGAACGGCGCTGGTCTTCGCGCTCGCGCACGGGATCTTCGCCGCCGTGCCGGCGCTCGGGATCTTCGCGCTGGCACTCGGCTGGCTTCGCTGGCGCACCGAGAGCGTGTGGCCCGGAGTGATCGCGCACGCCGCCTACAACCTCCTCGGCGTCATCGGCGCCCTGCTCGTTCTCTTCGACTGAGGGGTTTCGTCCGACCGGTTCTGCGCACACAATGCAGGCGTGCGGCGGGGTCTCGTCATCGTCATCGGAGCGTTGGCCTTCACCGGCGCCGCGAACGCGGCGACCACGCTCACGGTCGCGCCGGGCTCGGTCGGCTTCGGCAAGCAGGCGACGTTCAGCGGCGCGGTCACGCCGGCGAGCGGAGGCGTCTCGGTGCAGATCGTCCGGGTTGCGAGCGGCGAGGCGGTCGGCTCCACGACCACCGCGCCCGACGGGACGTTCCACCTCCAGCACGCGGTCTACCACGGCGGCTCCTACCAGGCGGTCGCCTCCACGGGAACCTCGTCCGCGGTCGCGCTCCAGGTGACCCCGCGGCTCGCCGCGACCGTGAAGGGCAAGCGCGCGCTCGGCGCCAAGCTGACGCTGCACGGGCGGCTGCGCCCCGTCGCGGCGAAGGGCCAGCTCCGGCTCAAGATCCGCGGCAAGACCCGTACCGTGAAGGTCGGCGCCGCGGGCTGGTTCACGACCTCGTTCCCGAGCGATCGCGCCGGCCGCACGAAGTGGACGCTGAGGCTCGTCCCGGCCTCCGGCTACAACGCCGTGAAGCGCACGGGATCGCCGCTCCTCAACGCGCCGAGCCTCGGACCGGGCTCCTCGGGCCGGGCGGTGTTCCTCCTCGAGAAGCGCCTCCGCGAGCTCCACTACTTGATCCAGCGGGTGAACGGCTACTACGGGACCGACACGTACCAGGCCGTCCTCGCCTTCCAGAAGGTGCGCGGCCTCTCCCGCACCGGACGGGTCACCGGGCGGCTCTGGCAGCTCCTCTCCAACGCCGGGATCCCGAAGGCACGCGTCCCGAGCGGGACGCACATCGAGGTCTCGAAGACGAAGCAGGTGATGTACGAGGTCGTGAACGGAAGGGTCGCCCGCGTCGTCCACGTCTCGACGGGCGCCACCGGGAACACCCCGGTCGGCCGCTTCAGCGTCTACCGGCTGGGGCCGGGCTACAACGCCAAGGGGATGTACTACTCGATCTTCTTCCTGCGCGGCTTCGCGATCCACGGCTACGCGTCGGTGCCCGCCTACCAGGCGAGCCACGGCTGCGTTCGCACGCCGATCTGGCAGGCGCGCGGCTTCTACCAGCGCTGGGGCCGTATCGGCACCCGGATCTACGTGTTCGCGTAACCTCGCCCGCATGGCCCCGGAAGACGCCAGCACGGACCCGCTCGTCAAGCAGATCCGAGAGGACATCTCGGACAACGACCGTGCGATCGTCGACGCCTTCAACAAGCGTCTCAAGCTGGTTTCGCGGCTGAAGGACTACAAGGCGGAGCGCGGCTACGACTTCGTCGACCCGGAGCGCGAGGAGTGGATGCTCACGTACCTCGCCCGGGCGAACAAGGGGCCGCTCACCGAGGCCGGCCTGCGCGAGCTCTTCGAGCAGCTGCTCGCGCTCACGAAGAAGGAAGTCTCCTAGAGGTCTCTCCGTAAGGTGCCTCGCCTTGCCCGGCGGCTCAGGCTCCTTGCGGGGAGCCCTCTAAATCAGGAGTCTTCCGAGGAGAAGTCCTCGGGCGTGACCTCGTCGAGGAAGCGCTTGAACTCCTCGACGACCTCTTCCTCGTTCGCCTCCTGCTCGAACTCGATCCCCGACTCCTCGATCACGGACTCCGCGGCGAAGATCGGGGCGTCGACGCGGACGGCGAGGGCGATCGCATCGGATGGACGCGAGTCGATCTCGATCTCCGTCCCGTTCACGGCGACCGTGATCATCGCGTAGAAGGTGTTGTCGCGAAGCTCGGTGACGGCGATGCGAACGACGCGCGCCTCGAGCTGCGTCAGGAGCTCGGTGAGGAGGTCGTGGGTCATCGGCCGCGGCGTCTGCGCGCCCTGGAGCTTCATGAGGATCGCGGCCGCCTCGGGATGCCCGATCCAGATGGGGAGGAACTTGTTCCCCTCGGCCGTCTTCAAAAGAACGATCGGCTGCTTGCCGACCATGTCGAAGCTGACCCCGTAGATGACCATTTCCTCCATCAGGCGACCCTGACCTGATGATAGTCGCGACTTGGTAAAGCGCCCGCGGTGTAGCAGCATGTGGTTCATGACGGTCCGCGTTCCGATCGTGGGCGTCCTGGGGGTCGCCGTCGCGCTCGCTCTCTCGCCGGGTGCCGGCGCAGCCACGCTCAAGGTCAACTGCTCCACGGGCGGGAACCTCCAGTCGAAGATCAACTCGGCCCCGGCCGGCTCGACCATCCTCATCAAGGGCACCTGCGTCGGCGCCTTCGTCATTCCCGAAGCGCCTCACGCTGAAGGGCAACCCGAAGGCGACGCTCGACGCGAACGACACCGGCCCCGTGCTGAACGTGCAGGTCGCCAAGCCGATCCGGCTCGAGAACCTCCGGATCACGGACGGGACGAGCGCGAGCGGCGGCGGGATCATGGCGCCCGGCGGCGATGCGCTCACGCTCGTGAACGTCACGCGTCACGGGCAACGGCGCGACGATCAACGGCGGCGGCATCGCGTCGAGCGGGCAGGTCACGCTCTTCCGCTCGACCGTGAGCTCGAACGCCGCCGAGCGAACCGGAGGCGGGATCCTCACTACGAGCAAGGTGACGCTGACCGACTCCTCCGTCGTCCACAACACCCTCGAGTGGAGCGCGTTCAACGCGGCTGTCTCCGGGGCCGGCATCAGCGCCAACTCGGTTCAGCTCGTCCGCTCGGTGGTCCGCTACAACGTCGCCCACGCGATCGCCACGTCGGCATCGACCGCCACCGCGCTCGGGGGCGGGATCGACGTGGCGAAGGGCCTCGTAGCGACCCGCTCCCACATCGACCACAACACCGCCCGCGCCGACGGCCTGGGCGCGACGGCGCTCGGCGGCGGGATCCACCAGCGCGACGGCGGGACGCCGTCCGCCTCACCGATCGACGGTCAAAGCAACACCGCGAACGCGGCGGGCTTTGTCGGCACCGGTGAGTCGATCGCGCAGGGCGGCGGCGTCCGGGCGGTCAGGATCATCGCGGTGAGCTCCAGCTTCGTCGGGAACAAGCTCGACGCGTTCTCGGAGTTCAACCAGGCCACGGTGGGAGGCGGCGCGATCCTCGCCACGAGCGCCTCCTCCCTCAAGGCGGTCCAGGTTCGCAGCTCGCTCATCCACGGACAGGCAGGCGGAAACGTGTTCGCCGGCGGCGCCGGCGTCCAGTTCAGCGGCGGCTCGGGCACGTCCTCGATCGTCGGCTCGACCATCTCCGGGAACAAGGCGAACGCGCTTGCGAGCGGCAACGCGAGCGCCTGGGGAGGCGCGGTCTTGGCAAACGCGCGGCTCACGGTCACGCGGAGCACGCTTGCGGGGAACACGCTCGACGCGCACGCGTCGGCCGGCGATGCACTGACGTCCGGCGGCGGGATCCGGGCCGGCGTTTCGCTCACGCTCGACCGTCCACGGTCAGCGGGAACACGGGAAGAGCGACGCGACCGCCATGGGCGCGACCGCCCAGGGAGGCGGCATCGCCATCGCAACCGGCCCGGGCAGCGCGAATCGCATCGTCAACTCGACGGTCACGAAGAACATGGCGCGGGCGGACGCGGCGACGCCGGCGCGAGCTCGATCGCCATCGCGGAAGGCGGCGGGATCTACGTCCGGCCTCGTCGACGCTGCTGACCAACGCGACGGTCGCGCGCAAACCGCCGCGGCCCAGGGCCATTTCCCACTTCGCGGTCGGCGGGACGGCATCTACTCGAGCGGCCTGACGCTCCAGCTGCTCGAACGCTCCTCGCCGGAACACGTCCCCGGACGCACCGGACTGCTGCGGGCCCGATCTCGTCGCTCGGCTACAACCTGATCGCCAAGACTGGCCGGCTGCACGGGGCTGACGCGCGAAGCCGTCCGACCGGAGGAACAAGAACGCGAGGCTCGGCACGTTCGCCCTCCACGGCGGCGCGACCCGCACGATCGCTGCTGAAGAAGGGGAGCCCCGCGCTGAACCGGATCCCCAAGGCGTCCTGCAAGGTGAAGAGCGACCAGCGCGGCGTGAAGCGTCCGAAGGAGAAGAAGTGCGAGATCGGCGCCTGGGAGCGGCGGCCGTGAGGCGAGTCCTCGTCGCCGCGGCGCTCGTCGGCCGCGGTCGCGGCCTCCCCGGCAGGTGCGGCGACGGTCAAGGTCAACTGCGCTGCCGGCGGCAACCTCCAGTCGAAGCTGAACTCGGCCCCGCCCGGCTCGACGATCCTCATCAAGGGCACCTGCGTCGGCGCCTTCGTCATCCCGAAGCGCCTCACGCTCAAGGGCAACCCGAAGGCCACGCTCGACGCGAACGACACCGGGCCCGTGCTGAACGTGCAGGTCGCCAAGCCGATCCGGCTCGAGAACCTCCGGATCACGGACGGGACGAGCCCGAGCGGCGGCGGGATCATGGCGCCCGGCGGCGATGCGCTCACGCTCGTGAACGTCACGGTCACGGGCAACCGGGCGACGATCAACGGCGGCGGCATCGCGTCGAGCGGGCAGGTCACGCTCTTCCGCTCGACCGTGAGCTCGAACGTCGCCGAGCGAACCGGAGGCGGGATCCTCACTACGAGCAAGGTGACGCTGACCGACTCCTCCGTCGTCCACAACACCCTCGAGTGGAGCGCGTTCAACGCGGCCGTCTCCGGGGCCGGCATCAGCGCCAACTCGGTTCAGCTCGTCCGCTCGGTCGTCCGCTACAACGTCGCCCACGCGATCGCCACGTCGGCATCGACCGCCTCCGCGCTCGGGGGCGGGATCGACGTCGGGAAGAGCCTCGTCGCGATCCGCTCCCACATCGACCGCAACTCCGCCCGCGCAGACGGCCTGGGGACGACGGCGCTCGGAGGCGGGATCCACCAGCGCGACGGCGGTACGTCCGTCCGCCTCACGCGATCCACGGTCAACAGCAACACTGCGAACGCGGCGGGATTCCTCGGCACCGGTGCGGCGATCGCGCAGGGCGGCGGCGTCCGCGCGGTCAGGATCGTCGCAGTGAGCTCCAGCTTCGTCGGGAACAAGCTCGACGCGTTCTCGGAGTTCAACCAGGCCACGGTGGGAGGCGGAGCGATCTTCGCCACGAGCGCTTCCTCCCTCACGGCGGTCCAGGTTCGCAGCTCGCTCATCAACGGGCAGGCAGGCGGAAACGTGTTCGCCGGAGGCGGCGGCGTCCAGTTCAGCGGCAGCGCCGGCACGTCGTCGATCGCCGGCTCGACCATCTCCGGGAACAAGGCGACCGCGCTTGCGAGCGACAACGCGAGCGCCTGGGGAGGCGCGGTTCTCGCGAACGGGCGGCTCACGGTCACGCGGAGCACACTTTCGGGGAACACGCTCGACTCGCACGCGTCGGCCGGCGACGCACTCACGTCCGGCGGCGGGATCCGGGCCGGCGGCCCGCTCACGCTCGACCGATCCACCGTCAGCGGGAACACGGGAAGGAGCGACGCGACCGCCATGGGCGCAACCGCGCAGGGAGGCGGCGTCGCCATCGCGACCGGCCCGGGCAGCCCGAATCGCATCGTCAACTCGACGGTCACGAAGAACGTTGTCCGCGCGGACGCGTCGATCGCCGGCGCGAGCTCGATCGCCATCGCGGAAGGCGGCGGGATCTACGTCCAGCTCTCGCCGACACTGCTGACGAACACGACGGTGGCACGCAACACCGCCGCGGGCCAGGGCCATTTCCCCTTCATCCGCGGCGGCGGGACGCTCGTCGACTCGAGCGGCCTCACGCTCCGCAACTCGATCGTCGCGCTAACACGTCCCCGGACGCGCCGAACTGCGGCGGCCCGACCGCGTCCCTCGGTTACAACCTGATCGGAACGACCGCCGGCTGCCCGCTCACGCCGAAGCCGTCCGACAAGACGAACAAGGCCGCGAAGCTCGGCGTGTTCGGCCCGTCCGGCGGCCCGACGCGGACGATCAAGCTCCTGAAGGGCAGCCCGGCGCTGAACGCGATCCCGAAGGCCGCCTGCACCGTGAAGCGAGACCAGCGCGGCGTGAAGCGGCCGCAGGAGAAGCGCTGCGAGATCGGCGCCTGGGAGCGCAAGCCGTAATCTGCCGGCGGTGTAGCCGAGTCCTCGATGCGCAACGAGGGACATCGCCTCACGCAGAGCGGCTGCTGGAACCTCGAGCTCGAGCCCGCGCGACTGATCACGACGGCGGGTAGTGGGCGATCCTGGATTCGAACCAGGGACCTTCGCCTTATCAGTAGCGGCGCTTAACCAACGGACGCTACATCGCGCCGTCCAGCGCGGCCCGGAGGCTAGCGGCCGGTCGCGCCGTACCGCCTCAGTTCACGTCGAGCGAGCGCTCGAGGTACAGCGCCGCCGCGAGGAGGAAGTTCTCGCTGTCGGCGAGGGTGAGCACCCAGGCGCGGGTCTCCTCGTCGAGCTCCGGGTCGGCGCGCACGATCTGGAGGAACGGATCGAGACGGCCGCAGCGGGCGAGGTCGGCCATGCGCAGAACGAGGTCACGAGTCCGCACGTCCTGGCTGATCGCCTCGACCATCGTCGCGTCGTAATGGAAGTGTCCCGGCATCCCCATCGCACACACACAACGAGTGTTGCGGCCGAGAGGTTACGCCGGACGCTCCAGTGCTTCAACGATCTCGGCGAGCTCGGTCTCGCGTCTCGAACGAGATCTCGATCCGGCGGGCGCCGACCTTGACCGGCGCTCCGGTCAGACGCTCGAGCGCGGCGCGTGCGCGGGAGGCGAGCTCGGGATCGACCGGCGAGGAACGGCGCGGCTTCGTCCGCGCGCCGGCCCAGCGGGCGGCCCGCTCGGCGGCGCGAACGGACATCCCCTCGCGGACGATCCGCCGCGCCAGTGCGCGACGCTCGTCGTCGCCAGGAACGGACAGGACCGCGCGGGCATGGCCCTCGGTGAGCGCGCCCCGCTCGACGAGGTCGAGCACGTCGTCGGAGAGCTCGAGGAGCCGTAGCCGGTTCGACACCGACGGCTTCGAGCGGCCGACGCGCTCGGAGAGATCGCCGAGCGTGAGCGCGAACTCGTCCTGGAGGAGCGCGTAGGCGCGGGCCTCCTCGATCGGCGTCAGATCCTCGCGGGCGACGTTCTCGACCAGGGCGAGGATGAGCGACTCGCGGTCGTCCGTCTCGCGGATGAGCGCGGGGACGGTGGCGAGGCCGGCGGCGCGGGCCGCGCGCCAGCGGCGCTCGCCGGCGATCAGCTCGTAGCTCCCCTCCCCGAGCGGGCGGACGACGACCGGCTGGATGAGCCCCTGCGCGCGCACCGACTCGGCGAGGGCGCCGAGCGACTCGGCGTCCACCTTGCGGCGCGGCTGCCTCGGGTTCGCGGCGATCTGGCCGACGGGGAGGTTCGCGAGCTCGCTGGGTGCGGGCGCGCCGCCCATGAGCACCTCGAGACCTCGGCCGAGGCCGCGGCGGCGGGGATCAGGCGCTGTGGCCGACATGGGCGAGCTCCCTCTCGTTCGTCTGGGCACGGGTGCGGTCGACGAGCTCGCCGGCCACCCGGTAGTAGGCGTCGGCGCCCGCCGAGCGCGGGTCGTAGGCGGTGATCGGCAGGCCGTGGCTCGGCGCTTCCGCGAGCCGCACGCTGCGCGGGACGACCGCATCGAAGACGAGATCGCCGAAGTGGCGGCGCACCTCGGAGGCGACGTCGGCGGAAAGCCGCGTTCGGCCGTCGCACATCGTGAGGAGCAGGCCCGCGAGCGAGAGCTTCGGGTTGAGGCGCGCCCGGATCCGGTCCACGGAATCGAGGAGCTGCGTCAGGCCCTCGAGCGCGTAGTACTCGCACTGCACCGGGACGAGGACGCGGTCTGCGGCGGCGAGCGCGTTCACCGTCAGCGGCCCGAGCGACGGCGGGCAGTCGAGAAAGACGAAGGAGTACTCCTCGCGCGCGGGCGCGAGGGACTGGGCCAGATACGTGTCGCCCTCGTTCCGCCGCGCCAGCTCGACCGCGGTGCCCGCGAGGTCGCGCTTCGACGGGACGAGATCGAGGTTCTCGAAGCGCGTGGGCCGCACGAGCCCGGCCAGCTCGGCGCCGTCGAGAAGGTCGGCCGTGGACACGCCGTCGGCGCGCTCGCCGAGGCCCGAGGTGGCGTTCGCCTGCGGGTCGAGATCGACGATCAGCGTCCGCTCGCCGGCCTCGGCGAGGCAGGCGGCGAGGTTCACCGCAGTGGTGGTCTTCCCGACCCCGCCCTTCTGGTTTGCGAGCGCGAAAATGCGTCCGGCCATGGGAAGAGGCTACTCAGGCGAGAGGACGTTTCTTCGCCGCGCCGGGACGCCTCGGGAAGCGCTCCGGTGTCGGTCCCACCTTCTCCACGACGAGGAGCCGGCGCCGCTCGGAGCCGGCCACGGGAACGACCTCGGCGAGGCGTCCGGCAACCTCTTCGGCCGCGCGCGCGACCTGCTCCTCGTCGGCCTCACCGGCGTAGAGGACGAGCCGTCCGCCCGGGCGGACGAGCGGCAGGCACCACTCGACGGCGACCGGCGGCGCGGCGAGCGCGCGGGCCAATGCGATCGCGTACGCGTCGCGTCCTTCGCCGGCCGCGTGCTCCTCGGCGCGGGCCCAGACGACCTCCACGTTCGGGAAGTCGGCGGTCTGCTCCCGGAGGAAGTCGCACTTGCGCGCGTTCGCCTCGAGGAGCGTCACGGCCAGCTCGGGCCGGGCGGCCGCGATCGGGATCCCCGGGGAGCCGCCGCCCGAGCCGACGTCCACGACCGGGCCCTCGGTGACCAGGTCGAGCGCGGCGAGCGCGTCGTCCAGATGAACGCGGCGAGCCTCGTCCGGGTCGGTGATGCTCGTGAGGCCGGGCGTCGCGAGGAGCGCCGCGAGCCAGCGCTCGAGGCGCGGGTCGTCACGTCACTCCTCGGCGGGAGCGACGACGATGCGGCGGTTCGGCTCGGAGCCCTCGCTCGCGGTCGTCACGCCGCCGCGCTCCTGGAGGTACAGGTGGACGAGCTTTCGCTCGACGGCCGACATCGGCTCCAGCGGCACCGGCCGTCCGGCGGCGAGCGACTCCTGGGCCGCCTGCTCGGCGGCGCGCTCGAGCGTCTGGCGGCGCCTGGCGCGGTAGCCGGCGGCGTCGACCGTCGCCGTCAGGTGCGGGCCGTCCTCGGTGCGGAGCATCGCGTTCGCGAGATGCTGGATCGCGTCGATCGTCTGGCCGCGCTTCCCGATGAGGAGCGCCAGGTCGGGGCCGGAGATCCGAGCGGTCAGGTCGTCGCCGGAGGTGTTGATCGCAACCGAGGCCGGAATGTCGAGCGCGTCGCAGACGAGCTCCACGAGCTCGCGGAGCTGCGCGGCGGGCGATCCGGGCTCCTCCTCGACCCGCGGCGGCCGCGGCTTGGACTTCGCCTTCGGCGCGGGCGGCTTGCCCGAGAGCTCCGCGATCACGCGCGCGGGCGTGAAGCCGACGCCGAGCAGTCCGCGCTCGCCCTCCGAGATCACCTGGAAGCGAACCTGGCTCTTCTCGATCCCCGGATGGAGCTTCTCGAGCTCGCGCGCGGCGGCCCACTTGGCCTCACCGACCGTCTCGCCGGTGCCCTCGACCTGGTTCGGGCCGAGCGGGAGCTCTTCCTCGGTCGTCATCGCCGGGTCTGCGGGCCGCGCTTCTTGCGCCGCCGGACGCGTCGCTGGCCCGAGCCGCCGCCGGTCGGCGCAACAGCCTTCGCGGTCGCGGCGGCCGGAGCGGGAGCCGGAGCGTCCTTCGCCGGCGTGCGCGAGCTGCGCTTCGGCGGCGCCTGCGGCTTGGGCAGCATCCGCCGCGTGATCAGGCCCTGGCCGACCGTCCACAGGTTGGTCGTGACCCAGTAGAGGAGCAGGCCGACCGGGAAGTTGACGATGAACGGGACGAACGCGAACGGCAGGACGATGAAGATGATCCGCTGCGTCTTGTCCGTGACCGGGGTGAGAAGCGCGGCGACGAGCTGGCTCAGGACGTAGACGACGAGGAGGAGCCAGCCCGACCAGTGCGCGTTCACCGGGTCGGTGATGTTCGGGACGATCCAGAGGAAGCTGAGATCGGTCCCGGGGTAGTGGACGTAGACCTCCTTCTCGAACCCCCGCAGGACGTAGAAGAGCGAGATGAAGATCGGGATCTGGAGGAGCAGCGGCAGGCAGGAGGCGGCCGGGTTGACCTTGTTCTCCTTGTAGAAGCGCATGACCTCTTCCTGCTGGCGCTTCTTGTCGGTCTTGTACTTCTGCTGGAGCGCCTTGAGCTCGGGCGCGAGCACCTGGAGCCGCTGCATCGAGTGGATCTGCTTGACGGTGAGCGGCACCATCACCATCCGCACCATCAGCGTGAGGACGATGATCGAGAACGCCCAGCTCAGGTTCGCGGTCGAGTGCGAGCCACTCGAGGATGTCCGTGAGGATGTTCTCGAGCGGGGCGAGGATCGAGGCGAGCGCGATCACGCGGCCGTCTCCTTGCGCCGGCGGCGGAAGAGCGTCTGGTCATGCGCGTAGTCGACGCCGCCGTGGCTCCACGGGTTGCAGCGCAGGAGCCGCCAGCCGCTGAGGATCGTCCCGCGGACGAGCCCGAACTCGTGCAGCGCGTCGGCGGCGTAGTGCGAGCAGGTCGGGTGGTACTTGCAGCGCGGCCGCAGGAACGGGCTGACCGCCCGCTGGTAGGCGCGCACGAGAAGGGTCGCGATCCAGGTCAAGCTCGGCGCCTCCTGCTCGGAGGCGTCGGCCAGGCGAAGCGCCTCGCGCACCGACTCGGCGAGCCAGGCGGCGCCGTTCGCCTCCGCGGT
The DNA here is from genome assembly GCA_963705875.1 of uncultured Actinomycetes bacterium. Lineage (GTDB taxonomy): Bacteria > Actinomycetota > Thermoleophilia > Gaiellales > Gaiellaceae > CAVRUF01. The sequence goes on from OY970117.1 coordinate 2,261,771, forward strand.
CTCGGCGAGTCCCTCGCGGGCGGAGAGCACGTAGTCGTACTCGGCCGGCAGGCCGGGCGCGAGCTCGTCGAAGATCGCCCGCAGGCGCCGCTTCAGCCGGTTTCGCTGCACCGCGTTGCCGACCTTGCGCGGGACGGCGAGCCCGAGCCGGGGCCCGTCCTCCGAGTCCTCGCGCGGGAAGACGTAGACGACGAGGTAGCGGGTCGTGAACGAGCGGCCCTTGCGGTACACCGTGTCGAAGTCCCGGGAGCGGGACAGGCGGTTGCGTCGCTTCACGACCGGTCCCGGACTAGGCCGACAGGCGCTTGCGTCCCCGCGCCCGGCGCCGCTTGAGGATGGCGCGACCTCCGCGGGTCTTCATGCGCGCACGGAACCCGTGCTTGCGCTTGCGTCGGCGCACGTTCGGCTGAAAGGTTCGCTTCACGTCTCTCCGGAAATGAGCCCCGTTGCGGGGGAATGATTGGCTTCGGTCGGGACGGCCTCGGCCGTCGACGGGCAAGTATAGAGAAGGTCGGCGCCCCTTCTTCGGAGACCCGGATACGCATCGCGAAGGACGCATTTGCAAATTCCCCGGCCTGTGGAAATCCACAGCCCAAAGTTCGCATGATGCGGGCGATCCTTAAGACTGTCCACATTGTGGAGACGCCTGTGGATAACTCCGAATTGCCTGCAAACGTGCGCTTTTGGGGGGTTCGGTTTTCCCCAGACGGTCGTTTGTGAGGAGGACACCCCATTGGTAGACTCGCGCCTCGCCGAGCGGGACGGAAGGAGTTCGAAGGCCGGGTGGAACAGCCCTTAGAGCTGAGTGCGGAGACCCTGTGGACCGAGGTAGCTCGGCGCCTGCAGGGGTCGCTGAACGACCACACGTACCGCACCTGGTTCGGGGATGCAGAGGGTGAGGCGCTCGACGACGACATCTTCGTCCTGACCGTGCCGAACGACTTCACGCGCGAGTGGATCGAGAACCACTTCCGCGGCCTCGTCGAGGCGGCGGTGCGCGACACGCTCGGCTCCGAGCGGCACGTCCAGGTGTCCCTCGCGGCCGTGGCGGCGCCCGAGCGCCAGCCGTCTCCGTGGCCCGAGGAAGTGCGCGCGCCCGAGCGGCGCGAGCGCACCGGGCTGAACCCGAAGTACAACTTCGACCGGTTCGTCATCGGCTCGTCGAACCGCTTCGCGCACGCGGCCGCCCTGGCCGTCGCCGAGGCGCCGGCGCAGGCCTACAACCCGCTCTTCATCTACGGCGGAACCGGGCTCGGCAAGACCCACCTCCTCCAGGCGATCGCCGACTACACCGGCGAGCACGGCCAGGGCCTCACGGCGCGCTACGTGACGAGCGAGGCCTTCATGAACGACTTCATCAACTCCCTCCGCGACAAGCGGATCGAGGGGTTCAAGCACCGCTACCGCCACTACGACGTCCTCCTCATCGACGACATCCAGTTCTTCGAGGGCAAGGAGCGGATCCAGGAGGAGTTCTTCCACACGTTCAACTCGCTCTACGAGGCCGGCCGGCAGATCGTCATCTCGTCCGATCGCCCGCCGCGCGACATCGCGACGCTCGAGGCGCGCCTGCGCTCGCGGTTCGAGTGGGGCCTCATCACGGACATCCAGCCGCCCGACCTCGAGACGCGCATCGCGATCCTGCGCAAGAAGGTGCACGCCGAGAAGACGCACGTGCCCGACCAGCAGGTCCTCACGTTCATCGCCGGCCGCATCTCGACGAACATCCGCGAGCTCGAGGGCGCGCTCACCCGCGTCGTCGCCTTCTCCTCGCTCACCGGCCGGCCGATGACGGTCGACCTCGCGCAGGAGGTGCTGAAGGACGTCTTCCCGCAGGGCGAGATGCCCGAGGTGTCCATCGAGCGAATCCAGGAGGCCGTCGTCGAGCGCTTCGGGATCTCGCTCCAGGAGCTCACGGGCGACCGGCGCTCCCAGTCGATCGTCTATCCGCGCCAGGTCGCGATGTACCTCTCCCGCGAGCTGACCGACTCCTCGCTTCCGAAGATCGGCAAGAAGTTCGGCGGGCGCGACCACACGACGGTCATCCACGCGACCTCGAAGATCGCCAAGCTGATCAAGGAAGACCGCTCGGTCTACAACCTCGTCCAGGAGCTCACCGCGCGCATCAAGCAGGCCCGTTGATGACTGTGTGGAGGAGCGCCCGGCAAACTGTGGACGAATCCGCCGGCACCTCCGAACTGGGGGTCCACGAAGGTTCTCCCCAGATTGCGTCCCCAGCGCAGCGCCGCTCCACGGGCGGCTTCAGTACCGTCTTCCCCGCTATCCACACGCCCTATTACTACGACGAGGTCCTTAAATGAATTCTCTCGAGACAGCCACCGACACCAACCTGAGGATTACCTGTCAAAGCGAGGAGCTTTCGGAGAAGCTCTCCGTCGTCGGACGCGGCGTCTCGACCAGGCAGAGCGTGCACGTTCTCACCGGAATCCTCCTGCGCGCGACCGAGGGGCGCTTGGAGCTGGCAGCCACGGACATGGAGCTCTCGGTCCGTCTCGGAATCGACGCGACCGTGGGTTCCGAGGGAAGCGTGGTCGTACCCGGGCCGCCTCTTCGTCGACATCGCGAAGCTCCTGCCGCCCGGCGAGGTGACGCTCGAGCACGTCGCCGGCGAAGGGCTCGTGCGCCTGACCTGCGGCGCCGCTTCGTACAGCCTGCACACGTTCAGCGCCGAGGACTTCCCGCGCCTCCCCGACTCGGGCGGCGAGGAGTTCACCGTGGAGCGCACGGCGTTCCTCGACACGATCGCGAAGGTCAGCCGCTCCGCCTCCAGGGATGAATCGAGGCCGGTCCTCACCGGGATCCTCGTCCGCTTCGAGGCGGGGAAGCTCGTCATGGCCGCGACCGACTCCTACCGGCTGAGCGTCAAGGAGACGACGCTCGAGCAGGGCCCCGCGAAGGAGCTCGAGGCGATCGTGCCGGCGCGTGCGCTCGGCGAGCTCGCCCGGGTGGCGCAGGCGGCCGAGAGCGACACGCTGGCACTCGGGATCCTCGACAACCAGATCGTCTTCGACGTGGACGGCGTCACGCTGACGGCGCGCCGCATCGACGGGCAGTTCCCGAACTACAAGCAGCTCGTCCCGGAGGCGTTCGAGGCCGAGGTCTCGATCCCGCGCGAGGAGCTCCTGGACGTCGTCCGGCGCACGTCGCTCATGGCGCAGCGCAAGTCGCCGCTTCGCCTTCGCTTCGCCGAGGGCGAGCTGACGGTGAGCGCGCAGACCCAGGACGTCGGCGAGGCCCACGAGTCGCTTCCGGTCGCCTACACCGGCGATGCGCTCGAGATCGGGTTCAACGCCGAGTTCCTGCGCGACGGGCTCGAGTCGGTCGCCGACGAGAACGTGCGGATCAAGCTCATCAGCCCGCTCCGGCCGGGGCTGGTTCAGGGCGAGGGAGACGACTTCCTCTACCTGATCATGCCCATCCGGCTGGCCGCCTGAGGCGCGGCCCTCGAACCGGGGGCGCCAGGTGGTCGTCGAACACGTCACCCTCGTCGACTTCCGCTCCTACGCGTCGCTCGACCTCGGCCTGCCGCCCGGCTTCGTCCTCGTGACCGGCCCGAACGGGGTCGGCAAGACGAACCTCCTCGAGGCGCTTCACGTCGGAAGCCAGGGCTTCTCCCCGCGGTCGCGGACGGATGCCCAGCTCGTCCGCTTCGGCGCCTCCGCGGGGCGGGTCACGCTCGCCGGCGAGGAGGGCGGATCGCCGGTCGAGACCGAGGTGACGCTCGAGCCCGGGCACCCGAAGCGGGCCAAGTTCAACGGCGCCGCTCTTTCGACCGTGGAGTCGCTGCGGCATCGCCTGACCGCGCTCGTCTTCGTCCCCGACCGGCTCGCGGTCGTGAAGGGGAGCCCGATCGTCCGCCGCCACTACGTCGACCGGATGCTCGGACGTCTCATGCCGGCGCAGGCCGACCTCCCCGGCTCCTACGGCCAGGCGCTCGCGCAGCGAAACGAGGCCCTTCGACGGGTGCGAGCAAACGCCGCCGGCCGCGAGTCGGTCGCGCCGTGGACCGAGCGTGTCGCCGAACTCGGGGCAGAGCTCGACGCCGCGCGGGCAGCGCTCGTCGGGGATCTCTCCCCGGTGTTCGCCACGCGCGCCGAGACGCTCGGCCTGCCCGGGGCGACGCTCGTCTACGAGCCCGACCCGCCGACCGTGGAGGCGCTCGAGGCGCGCTTCGACCGCGACGTCCTCCGGGGGACGACCTCGCTCGGCCCGCACCTGCGCGACGTCGGGATCTCCGCGGCCGGCAGGGAGCTGCGCAGCTTCGGCTCCCAGGGCGAGCAGCGCGCGACCGTGCTCGCGCTCACGCTCGCCGAGGCCGATCTCACCGCCGACCGCCGCGGCGCGCCGCCGCTTCTCCTCCTCGACGACGTGCTGAGCGAGCTCGACGAGACCCGGCGCGCGGCGCTCCTTGCCGCGCTTCCGCCCGGGTCGCAGACCGTCGTGACCGCGACCGACCGCCGGGCGCTGCCGCGCGGCGGACCCGAGCCGGCGGCCGTGATCGAGGTCACGCCGGGAGAAGCGAGGGCGGCATGAGCGGCTACCACCCGCGCTCGCTCGGCGACGAGATCCGCGACCAGGTGGCGAAGCTCGGTCCCGACGCCGCGATCGGCCCGATCGTGAAGGCGTGGCCGGAGTCGGTGGGCGAGGCGATCGCCGAGAACGCCTGGCCGGCACGAATCGCCCGCGACGGGACGCTCCACGTGGCCACGTCCTCGAGCGTCTGGGCCTTCGAGCTCACGGCTCTCGCGGAGACCATGCTCGAGCGGCTGCGCGAGTCGCTCGGCGACGACGCGCCGCCCAAGATCGTGTTCGCCGCGGGCCGCCTGCCCGAGCGCGGACCGCTCCCCGAGGACGCAGAAAAGGCCCCTCCGCCACCGGTCCCCGACGAGCTGCGCGAGGCCGGCGAGGCGCTCGCCGCGGGGATCGAGAGCGACGAGCTCAGAGAGGCCGTGGCGAAGGCGGCGGCGGCCAGTTTGGCGCTGTCGGTTCGCCCGCCGGACGACCGGTCGCTCTGATACACTGCACCGGGTACAAAAATAGCCCTTTAGCAGGGCTTTTTTCATGACTGAAACGTCCTACACCGCAAAAGACATCACCGTCCTCGAGGGCCTCGAGCCGGTCCGCCTGCGGCCGGGCATGTACATCGGCTCGACGGGCTCCCGCGGCCTCCATCACCTGGTCTACGAGGTGGTCGACAACTCGGTCGACGAGGCCCTCGCGGGACGCAACGAGCGCATCGAGATCACCCTCCATCCGGACAACTCCGTGAACGTCCGCGACTTCGGCTCGGGCATCCCGGTGGACATCATGGCCGAGCAGGGCCGGCCCGCTCTCGAGGTCGTGCTGACGAAGCTCCACGCGGGCGGAAAGTTCGGCGGCGACGGCTACAAGGTCTCCGGCGGCCTCCACGGCGTCGGCGTCTCGGTCGTGAACGCGCTCTCCGAGAGCCTCGTCGCCGAGGTGCGCCGCGACGGGAAGATCTACCGCCAGGAGTTCGTCCGAGGCGCTCCGGTCGGCGACATGGAGACGGTCGGCGAGGCCGCGCCCGACGACACGGGGACGCAGATCACGTTTCGCCCTGACCCCGAGATCTTCGAGGAGATCGATTTCTCCGCCCAGACGCTCACGCAGCGCTTCCGCGAGACCGCCTTCCTCACCAAGGGTCTGCGGATCGTGTTCACCGACGCGCGCGAGGCCGAGGAGACCCAGGAGTTCTACGCCGAGGGCGGGATCAAGGACTTCGTCTCCTACGTGAACGATGCGAAGGACTCCGTGCACAAGCACGTCGTCTACCTCGAGAACGCGACCGACGACGGCTCCGTCGAGGTGGCCATGCAGTGGAACACCTCGTACGTCGAGTCGGTGTTCTCGTTCGCGAACAACATCAACACGCACGAGGGCGGCACGCACCTCTCCGGCTTCAAGGCGGCGCTCACCGGCACGCTCAACAAGTACGCCCGCGAGAAGGGGCTCCTGAAGGAGAAGGAGGAGAACCTCGAGGGCGAGGACGTCCGGGAAGGGCTCGCCGCGGTCATCTCGGTGAAGCTGCGCGAGCCGCAGTTCGAGGGCCAGACGAAGACGAAGCTCGGCAACCCGTGGGTGCGCGGCCTCGTCGAGCAGACGGTGAACGCGAAGCTCGCCGAGTTCATGGAGGAGAACCCGACCGACGCGCGCCAGATCATCACGAAGGCTGTGGCGGCGCGAAACGCGCGCCAGGCGGCGCGCAAGGCGCGCGAGCTGACGCGGCGAAAGAGCGCCCTCGACGGCGGCTCGCTGCCCGGCAAGCTGGCCGACTGCCAGACGCGCGACCCGGCCGAGGCCGAGGTCTACCTGGTCGAGGGCAACTCGGCCGGCGGCTCGGCGATCGACGCCCGCGACCGGCAGTTCCAGGCGATCCTTCCGCTCCGCGGCAAGGTGATCAACTCGGAGAAGAACCGGATCGGGAAGGTGCTCTCGAACGCCGAGATCCAGGCGATCATCACGGCGATCGGGACGGGGATCGCGGACGAGTTCGACCTCGAGCGGCTCCGCTACCACCGCGTGATCATCATGACCGACGCCGATGTGGACGGATCCCACATCCGCACGCTCATCCTGACGTTCCTCTACCGCAACATGCAGGAGCTCTTCGACAACGGGCACGTGTACATCGCCGTGCCGCCCCTCTATCGCGTGAAGATCGGAAACCAGGAGCAGTACGTCGAGAAGGAGTCGCTGTTCGAGGAGCTTCTCGTCCGCGAGAAGATCAAGGACATGGAGGTCACGCCGCGCTCGGGCGAGGCGGCGAAGATGACCGAGGCCCGCTGGACGCGCTTCACCCGCGACCTCAACACCTTCGAGGGCTGGTCGGCGAAGCTCCAGTCCGAGCTTCGCGAGTACCCGTCCGCCGGCCGCTTCGTGATCGAGCACCGGCTGATCGAGTCCTCGGCATCGTCGGCGCAGGAGGCGATCGACGCGCTGCCCGGCCTCGCCGAGAACGGGTACGACCTCGAGTCCGTGCCGTCGATCCACGACGGGACGTTCCGCGTCAAGGTGATCGAGCGCTCGACGAGCGCCGCGCACCACGTCGACGTTCCCTCGGACGTGTTCGAGTTCTCGTCGTACCTGCGACTGCGCCGCGCCTACGAGAAGCTCGTCGAGTCGGTCGGAGCGCCGCCGTTCACGATCACGGTCGGCAAGAAGACCCGCACGGCGGAGACCTTCGAGGATCTGCGCTCGGCGCTCCTCGAGATCGCGAAGGACGGCATCCAGGTGAGCCGCTTCAAGGGCCTCGGCGAGATGAACCCGTCCGAGCTCTGGGAGACGACGATGGATCCGGCGCGCCGCATCCTCATGCGCGTCGACGTGGAGGACGCGGCCGTCGCCGACCGGATCTTCTCGACCCTCATGGGCGACCAGGTCGAGCCGCGGCGCCTGTTCATCGAGTCGAACGCGCGTGACGTGCGCTTCCTGGACGTGTAGCTCGTGGCGACGGTCGAACCCCTAGGAGCAGGCCGGATCGAGTCGCGCGAGCTCGAGCAGGAGATGCGCTCGAGCTTCCTCGACTACGCGATGAGCGTCATCGTCGCCCGCGCCCTCCCGGATGCGCGCGACGGACTGAAGCCGGTGCACCGCCGCGTCCTCTTCGGGATGCACGAGGCCGGCATGCAGCCGAACCGCCCGTACAAGAAGTGCGCGCGCATCGTCGGTGACGTCATGGGCTCTTACCACCCGCACGGCGACCAGTCGATCTACGACACGCTCGTCCGCTTGGCCCAGCCGTTCTCGATGCGCTACCCGCTGGTCGACGGCCAGGGGAACTTCGGGAACATCGACGGCTACCCGGCGGCGGCGATGCGCTACACCGAGTGCCGCCTGACCCGGCTCGCGACGGAGCTCCTCCGCGACATCGACGCCGACACGGTCGACTTCGTCCCGAACTACGACGAGTCGCGCAAGGAGCCGTCGGTCCTTCCGTCGCGCTTCCCGAACCTGCTCGTCAACGGCTCCTCGGGGATCGCGGTCGGGATGGCGACGAACATCCCGCCGCACAACCTCGGCGAGACGATCGACGCGGTGGTCGCGATGATCGACGAGCCGGCGATCGACGTGGACGGCCTCATGAAGCACGTCTCCGGCCCGGACTTCCCGACGAGCGCCTTCATCGTCGGCCGCAGCGGCATCCGCGACGCCTACCGCACCGGCCGCGGGCGGATCGTCATGCGCGCTCGCGCCCACATCGAGGAGCTGCGCGGCGGCCGCACGGCGATCGTCATCAACGAGCTTCCGTACGGGGTGAAGAAGGGCGGCGACGAGGGCGTCATCGCGAAGATGGCCGCGCTCGTGAACGACAAGGTGCTGCCGGAGATCGCCGACATCCGCGATCTCTCCGACCGCACGGGCATGCGGCTCGAGGTCCACCTGAAGCGCGACGCCGTTCCGCAGGTCGTCCAGAACAAGCTCTTCAAGCACACCGCCCTCCAGTCGACCTTCGGCTACAACGCGGTCGCCCTGGTCGACGGCGTGCCGCGGACGCTGACGCTCCTCGAGCTCGTCCGCCACTACCTCGACTACCAGCGCGAGGTCGTAACCCGACGCTCCAAGTTCGAGCTGCGCAAGGCCGAGGAGCGCGCGCACATCCTCGAGGGCTACCTGACCGCCCTCGAGAACCTCGACGCCGTCATCGCGCTGATCCGCGGATCGGCCGACACCGACGAGGCGCGCACCGGGCTCATGGAGAAGTTCGACCTGACGGAGATCCAGGCCCAGGCGATTCTCGACCTGCGCCTCGCGCGGCTCACCGGACTCGCGCGGAAGGAGATCGAGGAGGAGCACGCCGACCTCGTCGAGCGCATCGCCGAGCTCCGCGCGATCCTCGGCGATCCGGCACGGGTCGATGCGCTGATCCGCGAGGAGCTCCTCGAGATCAAGCAGGTCTACGGCCGAAACGACGAGCGGCGCACCGAGATCGTGGCCGCCGAGGAGGAGCTCGAGCTCGAGGATCTCATCGCCGAGGAGGACATGGTCGTCGCGATCAGCCGCTCCGGCTACGTGAAGCGGCTCCCCGTCACCACGTACCGCGAGCAGCGCCGCGGCGGGATCGGCGTCATGGGCATGGATCTGAAGGAGGACGACTACATCGAGCACCTCGTGGTCGCCTCGACGCACGACTTCCTGCTCTTCTTCAGCTCGCTCGGCAAGGTCTACCGCCTGAAGGTCCACGAGCTGCCGCTCGGGTCGCGTCAGTCGAAGGGCCGCGCGCTCGTGAACCTGCTCCCGTTCGCGCAGGGCGAGTCGGTGCGCGCGATGATCGCGACGCGCAAGTTCGAGGAGGCCGAGTACCTCGTGCTCGCGACGCGCAAGGGCGTCGTCAAGAAGACGCGCTTCCTCGACTACAACACGCCACTCAAGGCGGACGGGATCATCGCGATCCGCCTCCGCGAGGGGGACGAGCTCGTCAACGCCCTCCACTCGGACGGCGACGACGACATCCTCCTCGTCTCGCGCAAGGGCCAGGCCGCGCGCTTCCACGAAAAGCAGGCGCGCCCGATGGGCCGTGCGACGGAGGGCGTCATCGGCATCCGGCTGCGCGAGGGCGACGAGGTGATCTTCGCCAGCATCGCGCGAAACGAGGAAGACCTCCTCGTCGTCACCGAGAACGGCTTCGGCAAGCGCACGCGCATCGACCAGTACCCGGTGAAGGGCCGCGGCTCGATGGGCGTGAAGACCGTGCAGCTCACGGAGGCACGCGGCCAGCTCGTCGGCGCGCTCGTCGTGCGCGACGGCTACCAGGTGATGCTCATGTCGAACGGCGGCACGATGATCAAGATCCCCGTCGAGGACGTGAAGCGGCTCGGCCGCTCGACCCAGGGCGTGATCGTCATGCGCCTGCGCGGCGACGAGGTCGTCTCCACGGTGGCGATGGTCGTCGACCCGGCCGACGAGAACGGCGAAGAGGTCGCCGAGGGCGAACCCGCCGCGACGAACGGCGGGCCGCCGCCGATCGCGGACGAGGTCGAGCTCGAGCCGGAGGGCGAGGACGAGCCCGAGGCCGACGACGAGCCGAGACCGAGGAGACCGAGGAGACCTAGCCGCGCAGGCGCTCGGCCGCTGCCTCGGGCGCGACCGAGTTGATCGAGATGCCGGCGCCGAGCTCCAGGCCGGCCTGGACCGAGAGGCGCGGGACGAGCTCGAGGTGCCAGCGCGGGCCGTCGTGGATCCACGCGTTGAACGGGACGTCGCCTTCGAGCCCGCGCAGCCGGCCGACGAGGTCGCCGAGCAGTTCGAGCGCGGACGGAAGGAGGGGCGAGCCGAACGCGTTCCCCTCGGTTTCGACAGGTGCGATCACGAGCTCGTACGGGAGCCGTCCGGCCCACGCCGCCGCCGCGACCAGGCCGTCCCGCTCCTCGATCACGAGCGACGGGTCGAGACGCAGCTCGCCGGTCTCCTCGACGACTGCGGGCGGCGGCTCCCGCAGCCACGCGAGCTGCGAGTGCGAGTGCGGGCGACTCGCTCCTGCCGCGGCGCCCTCGTTCACGAACGCGTGCATGTACGGAAAGCCCTCGTCCCGAGCGGCGGCCGCGCGGTCAGACCACGCCTCGGCGATCCGGCGCAGCTCGTCCGCGGACAACTCGGCGAGCGACTCGACGTGCCGCGGGGTGTGAATCACGACCTCCTGACGCTCGAGCGCGGGGTAGAGGTTCGGTACGACTCGGAGGAGCCAGCCGGACGTGTCCGGCGCGCCGTCGTCGCGGCCGAGCGCCAAAGACTCGGGCGGCGTCTCCGACTCGTGCCCCTCGCAGAACGGACAGCCCGCGCTCGGCCCGGGCCGGGATCCCCGACGAGGCGCGATCACGACCACGCGACCCGACAGCGGGTCGACGCGGAAATCGGGGCGCGAAGGTTCCGTCAGCTCGAGTCGGACGGCGGGCTCTGGCGCCCGGCCTCGAGGAACGGCCGGAAGAGGTCGAGCGGCAGCGGCAGGAAGGTCGTGGTCGAGCGCTCCGAGCTGATCTCGAGCATCGTCTGCAGGAAGCGCAGCTGGAGCGTGATCGGGTTCTGGCTCATCACGTCGGCCGCCTCACGGAGCTTCTGGGACGCCTGGAACTCGCCTTCGGCCGCGATCACCTTGGCGCGCCGCTCGCGCTCGGCCTCGGCCTGACGGGCCATGGCGCGCTGCATGCCGCTCGGGATCTCGACGTCCTTCACCTCGACGATCGAGACCTTGATGCCCCAGGGCGAGGTGGCCTCGTCGATGATCTGCTGGAGGATCGCGTTGATCTTGTCCCGTTCGGACAGGAGCTCGTCGAGCATGTGCTGGCCGAGCACCGACCGCAGCGTCGTCTGCGCGATCTGCGACGTCGCGACCATGTAGTTCTCGACCTGCACGATCGCGCGCTCGGGGTCGATGATCCGGAAGTACGCGACGGCGTTCACGCGCACCGGCACGTTGTCCTTCGTGATCACCTCCTGCGGGGGCACGTTCAGCGTGACCGTCCGCAGGTCGACCTTGACCATCTTGTCGATGATCGGGATGAGCAGGAAGAGGCCCGGACCCTTCGGCGGCGACTTGAGCCGGCCGAGCCGGAAGATGACGCCCCGCTCGTACTCGCGGGCGACCTTGACCGCCGCGGTGAGCAGGAGGATCAGAACGACGAGAACTGCTGCGGCGGCGATCAGGGCGACCATGGCGTAATCCTATGCGCCCGCGACCGGCACGGGTGTGGCCGCCCGCGAGACGACGAGCGTGAGCCCCTCGTCGATCGACTCCACCTTGACCGTCTCGCCGACCTCGATCTGGCCGCTCTCGGCGCGGGCCTTCCAGAGCTCGCCGTGGATGAAGACGTACCCGTCGGGATCGAGCGTCTGGCGCACGACGCCGCTGTCTCCGGCGAGCTCCTCGTAGCCGGTCTGCGGCTTCGTCCGACGAACCTGGATGACCTTCGCCATCGCGATCCCGATGAGGAGCGCGAGCGTCAGGCCGATCGCGAGCGCGACCCAGACGGACACCTGGTAGGCGGAGCCGGCCGGGTCGAAGAGGAGCAGGGCGCCGATCACGAAGCTCACGGTCCCCGCGAGCGCAAGCGCCCCGTGGCTGATGACGAACGCCTCGGCGACGAAGAACCCGAAGCCAAGCAGGATGAGCAGCACCCCCGCCCAGCTGACCGGCAGCACCTGCAGGCCGAAGAGGCCCATGATCAGGCAGATCGCGCCGACCGTCCCCGGGAAGATGAGGCCCGGGTTCATGACCTCGATGGTGATCCCGAGCAGGCCGATCGACATGAGGAGGACGATCAGGTTCGGGTCGACGAGCGTGTCGAGGAGCCGCTTCCAGAAGCTCATCTCGACCTCGTCGATCTGCGCGTCGGCGGTGTTCAGGACGATGCCCTTCGGCTCCGTCGTCGTGCCGTCGATCTCGTTCAGGAGCGTCGGCAGGTCGGGCGAGACGTAGTCCACGATCCCGAGCTCGAGCGCCTCGGTCGCGCCGACGTTCGAGGCCTTGCGCACCGCGTCCTCGGCCCAGTCGCCGTTTCGCCCGTGACTCTCGGCCAGCTCGCGGATGTAGGCGGCCGCGTCGTTGATCACCTTGCGGCGGAGATCCGAGGGGATGTCGCCGCCCGACGAGGAGATCGGGGTCGACGAGCCGATGTTCGTCCCGGGCGCCATGGCGGCCACGTCGGCGGCCATCGCAAGGAAGACACCCGCCGAGGCGGCGCGCGATCCCGGCGGCGAGACGTAGAGGATCACCGGCACCTCGGAGGCGAGCTCCGACTTGATGATGTCGCGCATGGCGGTGTCGAGTCCGCCCGGCGTGTCGACGAGCAGGACGACCGCGTCGTAGTTCTCCTCATTTGCCCGGTCGATCTCGCCGATGAGGTAGTCAGCCGTCACCGGGTTGACGTCGTTGTCGAACTCGACCGCGAGGACTCGGGGCCGGTCGTCCTCGCTCTGCGGCGTCGCCGCGTGTGCGAGCACGAGAGCCAGGCCGAACGCGACCAGGAGGAGGGAAAAGGGACGCAGGAAAGCCATTTCCGACGCGTAAGGATTGTATCTGCGTGCCCGCGAACGCCTTGCGACCCGGTCGGGCTTCTGCTTCGTTCGAGATCGGCCCGCGTATCCGCCCCGCCTCACCATGACCTTGCCGCGCCTGTTTTTCGTAACCCTTCTCGCGGCGCTCGCCTGCTCGGGTCCGGCCTCGGCCGGCGTCGAGCTGCAAGCCCGTGACGTCGCCCTTCCCGCCGCCGCGAACGCCCGCGCGGCCTCGGCCGTGCGTGTTCTGCCGGCCCGCACGGCGCCGCTTCGCTTCAACCTCGTCGGCCTGCACTGGCAGGGCACGGGGACGGTCTCGTTCCGGACGGCGACGGCGACCGGCCGCTGGAGCGCCTGGCATGCCGCCGCGCCGGAAGAGGAGGACGGGCCGAACGCGGGCTCGGCCGAACGCAAGCGACTTTCCGCCTGGCGGCTCGGGAGTCCCTACTGGACGGACACGGCGCGCCGGATCCAGTACCGCACGTCCGGCTCGGTGACGCGGCTGCGCACGTTCTTCCTGTGGAGCCCCGAGGTCGCCGTCCCGGTCTCGCGCACGGCGCTCATGACCACGAAGCCGGCGATCGTGACCCGCTCCGGCTGGAAGGCGAACGAGAAGATCGTCCGCGGCAGCCCGTCCTACGCCTCGAGGCTCGCGTTCGCGGTCGTCCATCACACGGCCGGCAGCTCCCCCGCGACCCCGGCCAAGTCGGCTGCGATCGTGCGCGCGGTCCAGACCTACCACGTGAAGTCGAACGGCTGGAACGACATCGGCTACAACTTTCTCGTCGACCCGTTCGGCCAGATCTTCGAGGGCCGCGGCGGAGGGATGACGCGCAACGTGATCGGCGCGCATGCCGAGGGGTTCAACACCGGCAGCGTCGGGATCGCCGTGCTCGGCTCCTACGGCTCGACCGCTCCGACCAAGGCGGCGAAGGACGCGCTCGCGCGCCTCATCGCCTGGCGGCTCGACCTCGCGCACGTCGATCCGACCTCGAGCCTCACCTGGACCTCGCAGGGCGGCCCGAAGTACCCGGCCGGGACGGCGGCGCTCATCAAGGCCGTGAACGGTCACGGCGACGTCGGCGCCACCGCCTGCCCCGGCGTGAAGCTGAAGGGCGCGCTCGGCTCGATCGCCGCTGCTGCGCTGGCACTCGGCGGGCCGAAGCTCTTCTCCCCGTCCGCCTCGGGCTCGGTCGGCGGCCCGGTGCGGTTCCGGGCGCGCCTCTCGACGTCGCTTCCGTGGACGGTGACGGTGAAGGACGCGGCCGGCGCAACGGTCGCGAGCGGCACGGGGGTCGGGAAGCTCGTCGACTGGACGTGGGATTCGAGCGGCCACTCACCGGGCGTCTACCGCTACCTGATGGAAGCCGAAGGCGGTGTGCGGCCCGCGAGCGGGCTGGTGCCCGGAGAGGCGCCGCTGTCGCTCCAGCTCGTCCCCAAGCCGTCCGTGCTGACCCCGAACGCCGACGCCAGCGGCGACGTCGTCCGCCTGCGCGTCACCGTGTCGAAGGCGGCGACGCTGGCGCTGCGCATCGAAACCGAGGCCGGCGACCCGAGGGGGACGATCGCCTCGGCCCGGCCGCTCGCGCACGGCGCGACGACGATCGCATGGCGCGGGAGCATCGGCGGCTCGCCGCTCCCCGACGGCCGCTACCGGCTGGTTGCCGTCGCGACGGCAGGCGCCGAGCAGGTGACGCGCCGGGCCACGCTGACGATCGACCGCACCCTCGGCAAGCTCACGGTCACGCCGCAGCTCTTCTCCCCGAACGGCGACGGCCGCCGCGAGACGGTCGCGATCGGGTTCACGCTCACGCGCTCGGCGGCCGTGCGGCTCAGGATCCTCCAGGGGACGAAGACCGTCGCGACGCTCCTCGCCGGCTCGGCCAGCTCGGGTCTCCACACGGTCACCTGGAACGGGAAGAACGCGACCGACGGCGAGCTCCGCGTCGTCGCCGAGGCGACCACCTCGCTCGGCACGCGCTCCCTTCAGCGCGGCCTCATGCGGGACACGCGCAAGCCCCGCGCCACGATCCTCGAGGCGCGGAAGCCCCGAGGCGGCGGCGTGCTGGTCCGCGTGCGCCTCGACGAGCCGGCGCTCCTCGTCCTGCGCTTCGACGCCGAGACGGTCAAGCGGCAGGCGGGGATCGGGATCCACACGTTCAAGCGCACGAAGAGCTCGACCAGGGTCCGCGTCTACGCGCAGGACGCCGCGGCGAACGGCCGCACGACCTTCGCCCGCGTCCGCTAGAGGCCGATCTCTCCGCTCTCGATCGTTCGGCGCTCGCCCGCGATCTCGACCTCGAGGCGGCCGCTGCGGTCGATCCCGACGCCGACGCCCCGCTCGCCGTCCACGGTCACGCTGCGGTTGCGGAGGAAGTCGCGGGCCGCGAGCTCGTCGTGGAGCGCGTCGATCGCGCCCACCTCCCAGCGCGCGTAGGCGTGCTCGAGGTGCGCGAGCAAGGCGGCCAGCAGCGGCGCGCGGCGCCGGTTGACGCCGTCGACGGTGAAGAGCGACGCGGCCGGAACCTTCGTGTCGGCCGGCAGCTCCTCCGGCCGCTGGTTCACGTTCAGCCCGATCCCGAGGACGACCACCCCGTCGCGCCGCTCGGCGAGCACGCCCGCAACTTTGCCCCCGTTCACCAGCACGTCGTTGGGCCACTTGATCTGGCTCGGTCGCTCGAGCGCGTCCTCCACGGCCAGGGCGGTCGCGATGCCGCCGACGAGCGAGAGCTCGGCCGCGCGGCGCTCGGCGCCGGGGCGCAGGAGCACGGAGCAGAGGATCGCCGTCCCGGCCGGCGTCTCCCACGAGCGGCCGAGGCGCCCGCGCCCGGCGACCTGCTGGTCGCACACCGCGACGGCTCCCTCGGGCAGGCCGGTGTCGAGGAGCGCCTGCGTCGACGGGCACTGCGCCTCGTAGCGATACGGCGTCCCGAAGGCGCCGTGGAGGAGCGGTGCGACGGCGTCCGCGGCGAGCGAATCGGCCCCCGGTTCTCCCCCGCTCATGGGCACTAGACTAACTTCGCCGTGCAACCGTCGAAGCCGCAGTTCCGTCTGTCTGAAGAAAGGGTTCCCGTGCCCATTCTCCAGGCCTACAGAAAGCTGAGCGACCTCGCGCTCGTCGCCAAGGCGCGCACCGGCGACCGTCCCGCGATGCACGTGCTCGTGGAGCGGCACACGCCCAGGGTCAATAGGCTCACCGCGCAGCTCATCACCGACCTCGAGGACCGGCGCGACGCCGCGCAGGAGTCGCTCGTCAAGCTCTGCACGAAGCTCCGCCAGTTCCGCGGCGACGCCCAGTTCGCGACCTGGCTCCACCGGCTCGTCGTCAACACGTGCCGCGACTTCCAGGATCGCTCCCGCGTGCGCCAGACCGATCCGCTGCCGCTGATCGAGGAGGCGGCCGGCGAGGAATCCGATCCGTCCAGGGCTCCGGTGCTCGGCGACCTGCGCCGCGAGCTCGCGACCGGGCTCTCCCGGCTGTCCGAATCGCAGCGCGACGTCGTCGTCTTGCGCGACGTCCTCGGCTTCTCCTACGAGGACATCGGACGCGCCGCGAAGATGCCGGTCGGAACGGCGAAGAGCTACGTGCACCGCGGCCGGGAACGCCTGCGCGCCTCCGTCGAGGAGCAGCGCCTCGAGGCCGCGACCGCGGTTCGCTCGGCGGGCAGCTCGTCGTGACGGGCCCGCTCGGCCGGGCCGAGATCGAGGCGATCATCCCCCACCGCGATCCGTTCCTCCTGCTCGACGAGGTCACGGAGATCATCCCCGGCAAGCGCGTCGTCGCGAGGAAGCTCGTGCGCGAGGACGAGTGGTACCTCGCCGGCCACTTCCCCGGGCGGCCGATCATGCCCGGCGTGCTGATGGTCGAGGCGATGGCGCAGGCCGGTGCGGTCGCCGTCCTCTCGGAGCCGTCGAACGCGGGCAAGCTCGCGCTCTTCGCGGGGATCAACGACGTCCGCTTCAAGCGCCTGGTCACGCCGGGCGACGAGCTCGAACTGATTTGTGAGCTCGACCGGCTGCGCGGTCCCATCGGCCGCGGCGCCGCGACGGCGTCGGTGGACGGCGAGCTCGCCGTGAAGGGGACGCTCCTCTTCGCGCTCACGGATCCCGACGCATGATCTCGAAGGTCGATCCGTCGATCCGCCGCGTCGGGATCACCGGACTCGGCGTCTACGTGCCCGAGCCGGGTCCTGACGAACGCCGACCTCGAGAAGATGGTCGACACGAACGACGAGTGGATCACGACGCGGACCGGCATCAAGGAGCGGCGGATCGCCCGCGACGACCAGGCGGCCAGCGACCTCGCCATTCCGGCCGCGCGCCAGGCGCTCGAGCGCGCCGGCGTCGACCCGGCCGAGCTCGACGTCGTCATCGTCGCGACCTCGACGCCGGACATGCTCTTCCCCACGACCGCGGTGATCGTGGCCGAGGCGCTGGGCGCGAACAAGGCCGCGGCCTACGACACGCTCGCGGCCTGCAGCGGCTTCCTCTACTCCACCTCGCAGGCGTACGGGCTGATCGCCGGCGGCGTCGCGCAGAAGGCGCTCGTCATCGGCTCGGAGACGCTCTCGAAGATCGTCGACTGGACGGATCGCGGCACCTGCATCCTCTTCGGGGACGGCGCGGGCGCCGCCGTGATCGAGCCGGTCGCGAGCGGCGGCTTCCACGGGTTCGAGCTCGGCGTGGACGGCAGCCACGGCAACGACCTGTGCCTCCCGGGCGGCGGCTCGCGCAACCCGACCTCGCCGGCGATGATGGACGCAGGTCTCCAGTTCGTGCACATGAACGGGCGCGAGGTCTTCCGCGAGGCGACGCGGCTCATGGTCTCGTCGGCCGAGCAGCTCCTCGCCGAGGTGGGCGCGACCGTCGACGACATCGACCTCTACGTGCCGCACCAGGCGAACCAGCGCATCGTCGACCACGCGTCCAAGCACCTCGGGCTTCCGCCGGAGAAGGTCTTCTCGAACATCGCGCGCTTCGGCAACACGTCCGCGGCTTCCATTCCGCTCGGCCTCGCCGACGCGCTCGACCAGGGCCGCCTCCAGCCGGGGATGAACGTGCTCATGAGCGCCGTCGGCGGCGGGCTCACCTGGGGCTCGTCGTACATGACCTGGGCCGGGCCGCAGTCGTGACGATCGCCTTCTGCTTCCCCGGCCAGGGCTCGCAGTCGGTCGGCATGGGCCGCGAGCTGGCCGAGGCGTTCCCGGCCGCCCGCGCGGTCTACGACGAGGGCTCGGAGGCGGTCGGGTTCGACCTTGCCGCGCTCTGCTTCGAGGGCCCGCTCGAGGAGCTGACGAAGACCGAGCAGCAGCAGCCCGCCCTGGTTGCGACCGAGCTCGCCTGCCTGCGGGCGGTCGACACGCTCGGCGTGCGCGCGGAGGTCGTGGTCGGCCACTCGGTCGGCGAGTACTCGGCGCTTGCGGCCTGCGGTGCGCTCTCCGACCGCGACGCGATCGCGCTCGTTCGCACCCGCGGCGAGGCGACGGCGGCGGCGGCTCGCGACCGGCCCGGCGCCATGGCCGCGGTGATCGGCCTCGAGGACGCGGTCGTCGAGGAGCTCTGCGCGGCGATCGACGGCGTGTGGCCCGCGAACTACAACTGCCCCGGCCAGCTCGTCGTCTCCGGCGAGACGGCCGCGGTCGATGCGCTCGTCGTGGCCGCCGAAGCGGCGGGCGCCCGCAAGGTCGTGAAGCTCCCGATCACGGGCGCGTTCCATTCGCCGCTCGTGGGGAGCGCGGTCGAGACGCTGCGCCCCGCGGTCGAGGCGGCCGACTGGCAAGAGCCGACGACGCCGTTCATGTCCACCGTGACCGCGCAGATCGAGCCGGCCGAGCGCCTCGGCGGGATCCTGCTCGACCAGCTCACGGCGCCGGTCAAGTTCACGCAGGCGGTGAAGGCGCTCGTCACCGACGGCGTCGACACGTTCGTCGAGATCGGCCCGGGCAAGGTGCTCGCCGGCCTGATCAAGCGCTGCGACCCGACGGTGCGGACGCTGTCCGTCGGCGATGCGAAGGGCCTCGCGCAGCTCGAGGAGGTCGTCTCCGCTGTCTGAGTTCGCGTCCCTCGAAGGCAAGGTCGCGCTCGTCACCGGCGGCTCGCGCGGGATCGGCGCGGCGATCTGCCGCGAGCTCGCCCGCGGCGGCGCCAAGGTCGCCGTGAACTACCGCTCGAGCGCCGCCGAGGCCGAGGCGATCGCCTCCGAGATCGGCGGCATTGCGCTCGCCGGCGACGTGGCCGACGCCGAGCAGGCGGTCGCGCTTGTCGAGCAAGCGGAGTCGCAGCTCGGCGACCTCGACATCCTCGTGAACAACGCCGGGATCACCCGCGACGGCCTCATCGCCCGCATGAGCGACGAGGACTGGCGCGACGTGCAGGGGACGAACATCGACGGCACGTTCCACACCTGCCGCGCGGTGGCGCGCGGAATGCTCAAGCGCCGCTCGGGCGCGATCGTGAACATGTCGAGCTACGTCGGCGTCCACGGGAACCCGGGCCAGACGAACTACGCGGCCTCGAAGGGCGCGATCATCTCGTTCACGAAGGCGCTCTCCAAGGAGCTCGGAACGCGCGGCGTGCGGGTGAACGCGGTCGCGCCGGGCTACATCGAGACCGAGCTCACCGGCGTGCTCTCGGATGAGATCACCGACTTCCTTCGTTCCAACACTCCGCTGGGCCGGCTCGGGACGCCCGAGGACGTGGCCACGGCGGTACGGTTCCTTTGTTCTGACGAGGCGTCGTTCGTGACCGGGGAGATCTTCCTCGTCGACGGCGGATTGGGGATGTGATGGGCGGCACGGAGTACAACACGCGCAGGGTCGTGGTCACCGGGCTCGGTGCCGTGACGCCGCTCGGTCCCGATCCCGAGACGTTCTGGACGAACCTGACCGCGGGGAAGAGCGGCGCCGGGCCGATCACGCTGTTCGACGCGTCCGAGTTCCCGGTGCAGTTCGCCTGCGAGCTCAAGGACTTCGATCCGACCCAGTGGATCGACAAGCGCAAGGCGCGGAAGATCGACCGGTTCGCCCAGATGATCGTCGCGGCCGCGCGCCAGGCCGAGGCCGACTCGGGCATCGACGTCGCCGGCGAGACCGAGCGCACCGGGGTTTCGGTTGCGACCGGGATCGGCGGGCTGGGGAGCTTCCAGGACTGCGCGTACACGCTGAAGGACCGCGGCGCCGACCGGGTGAACCCGCAGTCGATCCCCGCGATCATTCCGAACATGGGCGCCGCCTGGGTCTCGATGGAGCTCGGCACGCGCGGCCCGCTCACCTCGCAGTGCACGGCCTGCGCCGCCTCGAACATGGCGATCGGCGAGGCTGCGGACGCGATCAGGCTCGGCCGCGCCGACGTGATGCTCGCCGGCGGCACCGAGGCGGGGATCACCGAGGTCGGCATCGCCGGCTTCGGCGCCATGCGCGCCCTGTCGCGGCGAAACGACGATCCCGAGAGGGGCAGCCGTCCGTTCGATCTCCAGCGCGACGGCTTCGTCATGGGCGAGGCGGGCGCGATCGTCGTCCTCGAGGAGCTCGAGCACGCCAAGGCGCGCGACGCGAAGATCTACGCGGAGATCGCCGGCTACGGCCTCTCCTCGGACGCCCAGCACGTCACCGAGCCCGACCCGACCGGCATTCATCCCGGCCGCGCGATCAAGATGGCGCTCGCCGACGCGGGCGTCTCGCCGGACGACATCGACTACATCAACGCCCACGGCACCTCGACGCCGCTCGGCGACGCGTCCGAGACGCGCGTCATCAAGCTGGCGTTCGGCGAGGAGAAGGCCTACAAGACGCCGATCTCCTCGACCAAGGGCGCGACCGGCCACTGCCTCGGCGCCTCCGGCGCAATCGAGGCGCTCGCCTGCATCCTCGCCGTGCGCGACGACATCGTCCCGCCGACGATCAACCAGGAGACGCCCGACCCCGAGTGCGACCTCGACTACATCCCGAACGAGTCGCGCCAGGTCCCGGTCGAGTATGGCGCTCTCGAACAACTTCGGCTTCGGCGGCCACAACGCGTGCCTCGTGATCAAGAAGTTCCACGAGTGACCGCGCGCTGGGCGAGCTTCGACTGCTACGGAACCCTCGTCGACTGGAACGGGGGGATCTCCGGCGTGCTCGCGCGCCTCTGGCCCGACGCCGACACGGCCGAGTTGCTCGAGCGCTACCACGAGATCGAGCCCCGCGTCGAGCTCGACGGGACGCTCTCCTACCGCGAGGTGCTCACACAGTCGCTGAAGCTTCTCGCCGAGAGCGAAGGGCTCGACCTGGCGCCCGGGGACGAGACCGCGCTGGCCGAGTCGCTTCCCTCGTGGCCCGCGTTCCCGGAGGTTCCCGGCGAGCTCGAGGAGCTTCGCGCCCGCGGCTGGAAGCTCGCGATCCTCTCGAACTCGGATCCGGACCTCCTCGCCGCGTCGCTCGAGAACGTCGGCGTGCCCGTCGACCTCACGATCACCGCCGACATCGCGGGCTCCTACAAGCCGGCGCACGGACACTGGGAGAAGCTCTTCGAGCGCGACGACGTCGACCGGTCACGCCATGTTCACGTGGCCGCGAGCGCGTTCCACGACCTGCCGCCGGCGGCCGAGCTCGGCGCTCCGGCCGTGTGGATCAACCGGCTGGACGAGGAGTCGGAAGCGCCCCGCGCGGCCGAGCTCACCGACCTGAACGGCCTCGCGGACACGCTCGACTCGATCGTCGCCAGCTAGTCTCGTCGCCATGTCGAAGCTCCGGGCGAAGTGCCCGTACTGCCGCACCCTCACCGCCGTCTCGGTCGGGCTCGGCTACGAGTGCCACGCCTGCGGGCGCACCTTCGAGGCGGGCCTCGTCCGCGTTCCCCGGGCCTGGGGCGAAGGCGGAGAGGAGATGCACTACGGCGCGCGCCTCGACCTCCCGTATCCCGAGGTCGCGATCATCGAAGAGGACACGCTGCAGGAGCAGAACCTCGCTCTCGCCGCCGCGCTGCCCGAACGTCCGCTCATCCTCGGCGGATGCTGCTGTGCGCACGTCGGCGCGGTCGAAGGACTCGCGGCGCGGCACGGCCGGGTTGCGGTCGTCTGGCTCGACGCGCACGGCGACCTGAACACGCCCGAGACCTCGCCGAGCGGAAACGTGTGGGGCATGCCGCTGCGGATGCTGATCGACTCCGAGACCGTCCGGCCCCAGGACGTCGTCCTGATCGGCGCCCGCAATCTCGATCCTCCCGAGGAGGCGTTCATCGCGGAGGCCGGCGTCCACCTGGGCGTCGAGGAGCTCCTCGCGGCGATCGACGACGCGGACGCGGTGTACGTCGCGCTCGACGTGGACGTCCTCGATCCGGGCGAGGAAGTGGTCATGTTCATGCCCGAGCCCGACGGGTCGACGGCCGACGAGATCCGCGCGATCCTCGAGCGGATCGCGAACTCCCGCACCCGCGTCGCGGGCTTCGGAATGAGCGCTGCGACCGGCGCCGAGTCGAACGCGGAGGCCCTTGTCCCCTTCGCCCGCGCCGTCGGACTCTAAGCCCGCCTAGGATAAGGAGCCCTATGGCTGAGCCCTACGAGGTCTCGATCGACGACCGGCGCGAAAAGGCGCCGGAAAACGACGGGAAACCGCATCCGAACACCTGCCCGCGCTGCGGGTCTCACTACCGCGACGACGAGCTCGACGCGAACCTCCGCGTCTGCGTCCAGTGCGGCTACCACTTCCCCATGCGCGCGCGCGACCGGATCGCGCAGCTCACCGACGGCGGCACGTTCGTCGAGCACGACGCCGAGCTCCACTCGGCCGACCCGCTGAACTTCTTCGACCTGCGGGCCTACACGGAACGGATCGCCCAGGCCGAGATGCAGACCGGCCTCGGGGACGCGATCGTCGCCGGCTCGGCCTCGATCGAGCGGCGTCCCTGCGAGCTCGCGGTCATGGACTTCGCCTTCATGGGCGGCTCGATGGGGAGCGTCGTCGGCGAGAAGATCGCGCGCGCCTGCGAGCGGGCGGCCGAGCGGCAGGCGCCGCTCATCACCGTGACCTCGTCGGGCGGCGCGCGGATGCAGGAGGGGATCCTCTCGCTCATGCAGCTGCCGAAGACGGTCGCCGCGGTCGACGCGCTGCGCGAGGCGCGCTCGCCGTTCGTGGTCGTCATGACCCATCCGACGACCGCCGGCGTGCTCGCGAGCTTCGCGAGCCTCGGCGACGTGATCGTCAGCGAGCCCGGCGCCCTGATCGTCTTCGCCGGCCCGCGCGTCGTGCAGCAGACGACCCGCGAGAAGCTTCCCGACGACTTCGGGATGTCCGAGTCGAACAGCCGCTTCGGCCACATCGACGCGATCGTCCGCCGGCCCGACCTGCGCCCGTTCCTCGGCCGGCTCCTCTCCCTCTTCGACGGTGGGACGCGTGGCTGAGTCGAACGAGCACGAGGCCGAGCAGCTCCGCCTGCGCGAACGGCTCGCGAAGCTCAAGAACCTGCCGCTCATCGGCGGCGTCGGCGTCTCCGGGGAGCTGGCGAAGCTCGAGCGGCAGATCGAGCGGATCTCGGCCGAGCCGACGACGGACGAGGTCTGGCACTCGGTCGAGTTCGCGCGTCACCAGGACCGGCCGTACACGCTCGACTACATCGAGCGGATCTGCGACGACTTCATCGAGCTCCACGGCGACCGCTCCGAGGCCGACGACGCCGCGATCGTCGCCGGGCTGGGACGGTTCCAGGGCCGCTCGGTCGCGATCGTCGGCCACCAGAAGGGCCGCGACCTGCGCGAGCGCACGTTCCGCAACTTCGGGATGCCGTACCCGTCCGGGTATCGCAAGGCGATGAGGGTGATGGATCTCGCCCATCGGCACGGGATGCCGGTCATCTCGCTGATCGACACGCCGGGCGCGTTCCCGGGCCTCGCCGCCGAGCAGCACGGCCAGGGCGGCTGGATCGCCCGCTGCCAGCTCGCGATGATCGGGCTCGACGTCCCCTCGGTCGCCTGCGTGATCGGCGAGGGCGGGTCGGGCGGCGCCGTCGCGATCGCGGTGGCCGACCGCGTGCTCATGCAGGAGAACTCGATCTATTCAGTGATCTCGCCGGAGGGCTGCGCGGCGATTCTCTGGCGCGACGCCAGCGCCGCGAAGAAGGCCGCGGCTGCGTTCAAGCCGGATGCCGTCCACTGCCTCGATCTGGGCGTGATCGACGGGATCGTGCCCGAGCCCGAGGGAGGCGCCCACGCCGATCACGACGCGGCGGCGGAGCTCCTCGCAGCGGGCCTCGAAGCCGCTCTCGCAGAGGTCCAGGACGCGGATCCGCGCAAACGCCGTCTCGCGCGCCGCAAGCGCTTCCTTTCCATGGGCGTGTTCGTCGCCTAGCCGGCGAACGCTTACCCACACCTTCCACAGGGTTATCCGCAGGGTCCGGAAGGGCAGATTTCCGTGCAAAAAGGCGGTTTCGCACAGGGTTGTCCACCGGGTGGGAAAACGTTCCGGGGCCGACGTAAAACGTCGGCCCCGGCTACCAACCCCCCCAGATCGGCACTGAGTCCGTACCCGCCGGTCCGGGTCCGAAACACTGAAGGCGATGCCCCGTCTCACCGAGTACGAGCGCAAGCGCGACCGCGCAAAGACGCCTGAGCCGTTCGGCGGCAAGAAACGCAAGGGAAAGCGGCCGATCTTCGTCGTCCAGCGGCACCAGGCACGCGCGCTCCACTACGACTTCCGCCTGGAGCGCGACGGCGCGCTCGCGAGCTGGGCGGTGCCGAAGGGCGTCCCGCTCGAGACCGGCCAGCGCCACCTCGCCGTCCACGTCGAGGATCACCCGCTCGAGTACGCGACCTTCGCGGGCGAGATTCCCAAGGGGTCGTACGGCGCCGGGACGGTCGAGATCTGGGACTCCGGCACCTACGAGCTGGTGGAGGAGAAGCCCGACGGCGGCCTGACCGTGGCGCTCGACGGCGAGCGGCTCCAGGGCCTTTGGACGCTCATCCCGGCGAAGCTCGGCGGCGAGGAGAAGAACTGGCTCCTCGTCCGCAAGTCCGGCGACGACGCCCGTGTCCAAGAAGTACGAGCCGATGCTCGCCACCTTGGCCGAGGACATCCCGAAGGAGAAGGGCTGGCTCTTCGAGGTGAAGTGGGACGGCTACCGCACGCTCGCCTACCTGCGCGGCGGCGAGGTGAAGCTCGTGAGCCGGCGCGACAACGACCTGACCGAGCGCTTCGCCTCCGTGGCGCGCGCGCTTCCGGGCGCGATCCGCACGCCGGACGCGGTGCTCGACGGCGAGGTGTGCGCGATCGACGAGGACGGCCGCGCGAGCTTCTCGGCCATGCAGCAGGGCGGCGCGAACCTCCTCTACTACGTCTTCGACGTGCTCGAGCTCGACGGCGAACCGCTGATCCGGCTCCCGCTCACCGAGCGGCACGAGCGGCTGCGGGAGGTGCTCGACCCGAAGGACAAGGTCGTGCGCCTGTCGGACGCGTT
This sequence comes from uncultured Actinomycetes bacterium, assembly GCA_963705875.1. Classification (GTDB taxonomy): domain Bacteria; phylum Actinomycetota; class Thermoleophilia; order Gaiellales; family Gaiellaceae; genus CAVRUF01. Next base: position 2,287,223 of record OY970117.1, read on the forward strand.
CGAGGACGGGCCCGCGCTCGTCCGCGCGGTCAAGCAGCAGCGCCTCGAGGGCGTCATGGCGAAGAAGGCGCGCTCGACCTACGAGCCGGGCCGGCGCAGCCGCAACTGGCTCAAGGTGAAGGCGACCGAGCGCCAGGAGTTCCTCATCGCCGGATACACGAAGGGCCAGGGGCGCCGGTCGTCGAGCCTCGGCGCGCTCGTCCTCGCGGTGCGCGAGGGGAAGGAGCTGCGCTGGGTCGGGAACTGCGGCACGGGCTTCGGCGAGGACGAGCTCCAGCGGCTCCTGGGCAAGCTGCGTCCGCTCGAGCGCAAGACGTCCCCGTTCGACCCGGTGCCGAAGATGGCGAAGGTGAAGGCCCCGGACGTCGTCTGGGTGACGCCGAAGCTCGTCTGCGAGGTCGAGTTCGCCGAGTGGACGCACGACCGGCACCTGCGCGCGCCGCGCTACGTTGGTCTTCGTGACGACAAAGCCCCCGAAGCCGTGCGCCGCGAGCATCCGGTAGCCACCGAGCGCCGGCGCGGCAAGCGCGTCCTCAAGCTCTCGAACCTCGACAAGGTCTTCTGGCCCGACGAGGGGATCACGAAGGGCGACCTCATCGCCTACTACGAGGCGATCGCGCCCGCGCTCCTCCCGCACCTGAAGAACCGGCCGTTCACGATGAAGCGCTTCCCCGACGGGATCGAGGGCAAGCACTTCTTCCAGAAGGACGCCCCGTCGCACATGCCCGACTGGATCCCGAAGAAGACGTACCGCTCGGTCTCCCGGGCCACGCGGGAGAAGCGGACGATCTCGTACCCGCTCGTGAACGAGGAGCTCGCGCTCCTCTGGATGGCGAACATGGGCTGCATCGACCTGAATACGTGGTACTCACGGGTCGACAAGCCCGACCGGCCGGACTTCTGCCTCTTCGACCTCGACCCGTCCGACGGCGTGCCGTTCAAGGACGTCGTCAAGGTCGCGCTCCTCATCAAGCAGCTCCTCGACGGGCTCGGCCTCGTGGGCTATCCGAAGACGAGCGGCTCGGACGGGATCCACGTCTGCGTGCCGGTCACGCGGCGGCACACCTACGCCGACACGCGCCACTTCTCCGAGATCGTCGCCGGGACGCTCGTGCGCACCCATCCGAAGCTCGTGACGACGCAGTGGTCGCGCGCGAAGCGCCACGGCGTCCTGATCGACGCGAACCAGAACGGCGAGGGGAAGACGATCGCATCGGTCTACTCGGTGCGGCCGCATCCCGGCGCCCCGGTTTCGACGCCGCTTCTCTGGGACGAGGTGACCGAAAGCCTCGATCCGCGCGACTTCACGTTCGAGACGGCGCTCGACCGCGTCGAGCGGCACGGCGATCTCTTTGCGCCGGTGCTCGCCGGCGGCCAGTCGCTCGGGCAGGCGCTCGCCGCGCTCGAGTAGGCGCTAGACGGCGACGCCGAGCGCCATGCCGTGCTCGCGGGCGAGAACCCGCTCGAGCGCGCCGACGCAGCGGCCGTCGAACATGTGCTTCGCCGACTCCTCGCGGAGCAGCGTGACCGCCTTCTCGTGCGTCCAGGCGTCGCGATAGACCCGCGTCGAGATGAGCGCGTCGTACACGTCGCAGACGGCGAGGATGCGGGTCTCGAGGTCGAGCTCCGTCTCGTGGAGGCCGCGGGGGTAGCCGCTGCCGTCGAGCCGCTCGTGGTGGTCGAGCACCAGCCGGCGGACGGACGGAGAGAAGTCGCCGAGCTCGCCGAGGAGGTGATGGCCCCACTCGGGATGCCGGCGGATGACCGCGAACTCGTCCTCCGTGAGCGGGCCCGGCTTCTTCAGGATCCCGTCGGGGACGGCGAGCTTGCCGATGTCGTGGAGCAGGCCGCCGGTCGCGAGGCTGCGAAGCCGGCTCGGGGGCAGCCCGAGCTCCTCGCCGACCTGCACGGCCAGGAGCGCGACGCGACGCGTGTGCTCCTCCGTGTAGGTGTCCTTGCCCGCGAGGCGCAGCGTGAGCGCGCGCACCCGGGAGCCGAGGAAGGTCTCTTCGGCCGCGACGAGGCTGGCCGCGGACGGGCCGCCGGTGAGCGCGTGCGACTGGGCGGCGCGGTGCAGGTCGAGCGCGACCGGAGCGCCGACGAGCACGAGCCCCACGAGCTCGAAGCCGTGGCCGAGCCACCAGCCGAGCTCCATGAAGTCGTACATGAGCGCGCCCATGAGCGAAGCGGCGAGAAAGCCGAGTCCGATGAAGACGAGCGCGTCGCCGAACCGCTGGGTGAGGAGGAACGAGTCGAGCGTGCGCAAGCGCGATGTAGCCGTACGCGGCGAGCCCGGCCAGGAGGAGCAGCAGCGCCGGGTCGCTTCCCGTCTCGGGGAGCGCGGGGAGGACGTCGGGGCCGAACAGGCCGAAGAGGCCGAACGCGGCGATCGAGACCATCAGGACTCCCTGCAGGACGAGGAGCCAGCCGATGCGCCGCTGTCCCCGGAAGGCGGGCAGCGCGGAGAGGATCAGGATGGCTGCGCCGACCGGCAGCGTGAGCGCACCGGTGAGCGCGCCGAGACCGTAGGAGTAGTCGCCGACGATGTAGCCCGGCGAGGCGAGCCCGTGGATGAGGAGCAGCGCCGCCATTGCCGAGAACGCGGTTCCGACGAGGATCGTGCGGGCGTCCTTTCGGCGGACGCCGACGAGCGTCAGCGCGAGCGAGGCGACCGTGGCCAGGAGGGCGCTGATCGTGACCGACCAGAAGTGGAATCCGCTCGAAAGGTGGACGTGGTCGCGTCCGTAGACGGCGAGCAGCGCAATGGGCAGCGCGACGAGGGCCGCACAACCGACGAGCATGAGGACGAGGCGCCTCCGCAGGAGCGTCTGCATGGACGCACGTATCGGCCGGTTTGCGCAAGAAGTTGAGGGGTTCCTGCACCCTCGATTGACAAATGTCGCCCGTTAGCGCGGCGGCTGCTCGCCGAGCCCGCGCGGATGGCCGAGCATCCCGAGCTCGGCGATGTCCCGGCGGAAGAAGAGCGACACCGTCCAGTCCATGACGACGCGCAGCTTCCTGGTGATGAGCGGGAGCTGGTACAGGTGGTACGTCCGCGTGACGAACCAGGCCGGGAATCCGCGCAGCCGCAGGCCGAAGACCTCCGCGATTCCCTTGTAGCGGCCGAGCGTCGCGACCTGGCCGAGCATCCGGTAGCGGTACGGCTTCGGGTCGCCCTCGAGGTTCTTCGCCAGCCGGCGGGCCTGGCGCAGCGCGTGCTGGCAGGTCGGCGGGTCGGGATGCTCCGGCGTCGGCCAAGTTCGGGACGCGGGCGCAGTCGCCGAGCGCCCAGATGCTCTCGTGTCCCTCCACCAGGAGCGTCGGGCCGACGCGCACGCGGCCGATCTCGTCGAGCGGAAGGCCGAGCGTGGAGACCCACGGGCTCGCGCGGACGCCGGCGGTCCAGACGACCGTGTGCGACTCGATCCGGTCGCCGTCGGAGAGGATGGCCGCGTCCTGCTCGACGGCGTCGAGCGTGGTCGCGACGCGGATGTCGACGCCGCGCCGCGCGAGCTCGCGGGCCGCGTACTCGCCCAGGCGGCTCGGGATCTCCGAGAGGATCGCCGGCGCCGCGTCGACGAGCACCCAGTGCTGCGGGGCCTGGCGGAGCTCCGGGTAGTAGCGCATCGTGCCGCGAACGAGGTCGGACATCTCGGCGAGCGCCTCGACGCCCGCGTAGCCGGCTCCGACGAAGACGAAGGTGAGGTGGCGGCGGATCTCGTCGGGGTCGGTCTCGGCCGACGCCAGGTCGAGGCGGTGCAGCACGTGGTTGCGCAGCGCGATCGCGTCGGCGAGGTCCTTGAACCCGAGCCCGTGGTCGGCGAGGCCCGGGATCGGGAGCGTCCGTGCGACCGCGCCCGCGGAGATGACCAGGCGCTCGTAGCCGATCTGCTGGTCCCCGGCGTCGGTCGTGACGGTGAGCGTGCGCGCCTCGGCGTCGAGGACGGTGGCCGAGCCGAGGATCAGCTCGGCGTGCGGGCACATCATCCGCAGCGGGACGACGACATGGCGCGGCTCGAGCGTTCCCGCCGCGGCCTCGGGCAGGAGCGGCGTGTAGAGCATGAAGTTCTCGCGGCTGACGATCGTGGCGCCGCGCTTGCCGAGCAGCCGCGCGACGTAGCCGCCGGCGAACCCGCCGCCGACGATGAGAGTGCCGCCGCGTGCCTGGCGTGGTGGGCTCATGCCGCCATTGTCCCGTTTGGACGTGTTCTCACGCGCGCGCCCCACCCTGGGAGGGGAGTGCACCACCCGCCACCCGCCTTCGACGGTACCGGGGAAATGCGCGCGTGTCTGTGCCGAGTCTGTGTCGATTGAGCGCGGGATGCGCGAACGCGCGATAGCGTCCCCGCGTGGCCTTGCAGATCGCGGTGATCGGGAGCGGCGCGGACGCCGAGGCGGCCGCGGAGGAGGTCGGGCGGCTGCTCGCGGAGCGCGGCGCCACCGTGGTCACCGGCGGGCTCGGCGAGGTCATGGCGGCGGCGTCCCGAGGCGCGAAGGCCGCAGGAGGTAGGACGGTCGGGATCGTCCCGGGCACGGAGCGCGACGCCGCGAACGAGTGGGTCGACGTCGCGGTCGCGACGGGGATCGGGCACGCGCGGAACCTGGCCGTGGTCGCGTCCGCGGACGCCGCGATCGCGGTCGGCGGCAGCTGGGGCACGCTCGCCGAGATCGCCTACGCGCGAGCGCTCGGGCGTCCGGTCGTCATCCTCGACCCGGGCTGGAAGCTCGAGGGCGACGGCATCGTGCACGCGTCGAGCCCGGCCGAGGCGGTCGAATCGGCGCTCGCGAGCGTCATAGACTGACGCGCGTGTCCCAGGATCTCGACGCCCGCCGCGAGCTCGCGCTCGAGCGCTGTGACCGCCAGATCCACTGGTACACGAGGTACGGCATCTGGGCCGGCGTCCTCTACCGCGTCTTCCAGACCTCGGCCGTCCTGCTCGGCGCGATCACGCCCGTGCTGATCCTCTGGACGGATCTCTCGGTCGTTCTCCAGGCGCTGCCGGCTGCTCTTGCGTCCGTCTCGGCTGCGCTCGTCGGGATCTACGGCTGGCAGGACAACAAGGCGCGCTTCGCGTTCACCGCCGAGGCGTTGAAGAGCGAGAAGATCAAGTACGAGACGCGCACCGGCGCCTACCGCGGCGACTCGACGCGGGCGCTCAACCGCTTCGTCGGTCGCATCGAGGCGATCGCGATGGCCGAGACGGCGGAATGGCGCAACGCCTTCGTCGAAGCCGGGCACACGGCGGACGAGCACGCCGCCGAGGAGCCGGCGCCCGAAGAGCCCGAGCCCGGGCTCTCGCCGGACGTCTAGCTCTCGAGCTCCTCGACGCGTCGCGCGAGGAAGCGGCGCTCGCTCTCGCTCGGCGCCAGGTCGATCGCGCGCCGGTACGCCGCCAACGCCTCGTCGCGGCGCTTGACCTGCCGCAGCAGATCGGCCCGCGCCGAATGGAAGAGGTAGTAGCCGTCGAGCCGCTCCTCGAGCGGGGCCATGAGCGCGAGTCCCGCCAGCGGCCCGTCGGCCATCGCCACGGCGACCGCGCGGTTCAGCTCGACCACCGGGGACGGCGTGAGCTCGACCAACCGCCCGTAGAGCGCCGAGATCTCGCTCCAGTCGGTCGGCTTGTCCGCGTGGAGCGACGCGATCGCCGCCTGGAGCTGGTACGGGCCCGGCCGCCGCAGCCGGATTGCCCGGTCCAGCACCCGCCGTCCCTCGTCGATGCGTCCGCGGTCCCAGCGCGCTCGGTCCTGGTTCGCGAGCAGCACGATCTCGCCGCTCGCGTCCACGCGGGTCTCCCGCCGGGCGTCGTGGAGGAGCATCAGCGCGACGAGCCCGAGCGACTCGGCGTCGTCCGGCATCAGGACGGCCAGGAGCTTCGCGAGCCGGATCGCCTCGTCGAGCAGGTCGTCGGTCGGCGGCGGCCCGTAGCCCTGGTTGAAGGCGAGGTAGAGAACCGCGTGGACGGCGCGGAGCCGGTCCGGCAGGACGTGCGCCTCCGGCACGCGGATCGGGATCGCGGCCGCGCGCACCTTGCCCTTCGCGCGGCTCAGCCGCTGCGCCATCGTCGGCTCGGGGACGAGGAACGCGCGGGCGATCTCCTCGGTGGTGAGGCCGCCGACGAGCCGCAGGGTCAGCGCGACCTGCGACTCGAGCGAGAGCGCCGGATGGCAGCAGGCGAAGATCAGCGAGAGGCGCTCGTCGGGGAGGGCGTCGTCCATGTCGGGCTCGGCCTCGGTGGCCTCGAGTCGTGCGAGGAGCTCTTGCTTTCGCGCGAGCGTCTGGTCGCGCCGGATCAGGTCGACCGCCCGGTTTCGAGCCGTCGCGATGATCCAGGCGCCCGGGTTCGACGGCGTTCCGTCCCGTTTCCAGCGCTCGACCGCGGTCGCGAAGGCGTCCTGAACCGCTTCCTCGGCGAGGTCGAGGTCGCCGAGGATCCGGGCGAGGATGGCGACCGAGCGGCCGAACTCCTCGCGAAACGCGGAGGCGACCGGGTCTACGCGGCCGCCTCCCCGAGACCGAAGCTGCGAGGCAATCCGGCCTACGCTCCCTCGAAGTTCATGATCTCGCGCACCTCGACCGGGCCGTACGGCGCCGACGGGATCTTGGCCGCCCACTCGAGCGCGGCGTCCTTCGACGGCACGTCGATGATGTAGAAGCCGCCGAGCTGCTCCTTCGTCTCGGCGAACGGGCCGTCCGTGACGAGCGGCTCGCCGTCGTGCACCTGGACGGTCGCGGCGGTCGGCGTCGGGTGGAGCGCCTCGCCGGAGACGTGGACGCCCGAGGACTTGAGCTCCTCGGTGTAGGCGAACCACTTGCCCATCTCGGCGTTCTGCTCCTCCTCGGACATGTCGCCCATGGCCTCGTTCCGCATGGCCTCGTTCCCGTAGATCAAGAGGATGTACTGCATGGTTCGCTCCTTTGGTTGGGTTACGACTCTACGACGAACGAGCCGGCGATTTTTCGACAGCTACCTGTCGATCGCGTACCAGACCTGGTCGAACCCGCGCCAGTGCGTGGAGCCGCGCAGCGACAGGCCGAGGCGCTCCATCACCGCGCGTGAGCGCACGTTGCCCGGCGACGTGATCGAGATCAGCTCGTGGTCGTCGAGGAGGCGCTTGCGCCACAGCTCCATCGAGGCCCGGCCGCCCTCGGTTGCGAGGCCCTTGCCCCAGTAACAGCGGTCGAGCGTCCAGCCGACCTCGACGGGGTTGTCCGTCACCGGCCAGTCGCGATGGCGCAGGAGGCCGATTCGCCCGATCAGGAGTCCGCTCGCCGGATCCTCCGCCGCCCAGTGGCTGAAGCCGTCCTCGTCCCAGCGGGAGCGGAACCGCTCGATCTGCTCGCGCGTCCCGTCTAGGTCGACCGGCGGCATGAACTCGAGGAACTCGGGCTGGGTGTAGATCGCCGCGAGCGGCTTCGCGTCGTCGTCGCGCCACTGCCGGAGCAACAGGCGCTCGGTGCGAATCTCCCGCGGGATCATCTGGACGACAGCATGCGCTCCAGGAGGGACAGCGCCCCCGCCTTGTCGAGTGGCTCGTTCAGGTTCCCGCACTTCGGCGACTGGACGCAGGACGGGCAGCCGTGGTCGCACGGGCACCCGGCCAGCATGCGCGCCGTGTCCTCGACCCAGCCCTCGAACTGGTCGTAACCGCGTTTCGTAAGGCCGACGCCGCCGGCATGGCCGTCGTAGACGAAGATCGTCGGCCGCCCCGTCTGGAAATGGACGTTGGTCGAGAGCCCGCCGATGTCCCAGCGGTCGCACATCGCCCAGAGCGGCAGGATCGCGATCATCGCGTGCTCGGCCGCGTGGAGCGTCCCGAGGAGCTGCGGCATCTCCTCGTACTCGGCGAGCTGGTCCGGATTCGGGCAGGTACCAGACCGCCTCGGTCTCGAACGTCGTCTCGGGCAGGTCGAGCGGCACGACGTCGAGCGAGGAGCCGTCCGAGATCGCCTTCTTCTGGAAGCCGACCACCTGCTCGGTGACCGACACGCGGCCGAAGAGAGTTCGAGCCCGAGCCGCTGTCCGCTCTCGAGCACCTCGTCGATGACCGTGTTGGTCTCCTTCTTCGCCTGGGTGTAGTAGTCGGCCTCGAAGCGCTCGACGATCGCCGCCCGCGCCTCGTGGTCGAGATCGAGGACGCGGTACGACTGGCCCAGATGGAGGTAGATCGCTCCCTCGTGCACGGTCGAGTACGCGCGCTCGCGCTCGGCCGAGCCGAGGACGTCGCCGGTCTCCGCGTCCACGATCAGGAACGACTCGCCGCTCGTGTCGCGCAGGCCGATCTTCGCCGCCGGGAAGTCGCGGCCCGCCCAGATCCAGCCGGCCTTCGTCTTCTTCAGATCCGGGAGGAGCGGCGCGCGCCAGAGCGCCTCGGGGCCGAGCGTCTTCTCGTCGCGCACGTCGAGCGGCGCCTCGAACGCCGCCGCGCGGACGTGGCCGTCGAGGATCCGCGGATTGGCGTGGTCGAGGATGGCCGCCTCGACGCGCCGGTTCATGAGCAGCTCCGGCTCGCGCATGAAGAACTGGTCGAGCGCGTCCTCGGAGGCGACGAGCACCGCGAGCCCGTGCCGCTCGCGCCCGGCGCGCCCCCACTGCTGGCGCAGGCTCGCGACCGTTCCCGGGAAGCCGACCGAGAGGGCGCAGTCGAGGCGTCCCGACGTCGATCCCGAGCTCGAGCGCGTCGGTCGCGGTGACGCCGAGCAGCTCGCCCTCGACGAGCCGCCGCTCGATCTCGCGCCGCTGCTCGGGCGTGTAGCCGGCGCGGTACGGGCGAAAGCCGGGCCGCGGTCGCCGAGTCGACGCGCTCGCACGCGAAGCGGTGGATGAGCTCCGCGGCCTTGCGGCTCTTCGCGAAGCAGATCGTCCGCTGGCCGGCCGTGACACGAGCTGCGGCGAGGATGCGCGCCGCCTCGCCGAGCGGGCTCGCGCGCAGGCCCAGCTCCTCGTCGAGGATCGGCGGGTTCCAGAACGCGACCGTCCGCTCGGCGTGCGCGGCCGCGTCCTTCGAGACCGACGCGCACGTCGAGCCCGGTGAGCGCCGCGGCCTGCTCGCCCGGGTTCGCGATCGTCGCCGAGGCGAGGAGGAACTGCGGCTCGGCGCCGTAGATCGCCGCCGCGCGGCGCAGCCGCCGCAGGACGTTCCCGACGTGCGAGCCGAAGACGCCGCGGTAGACGTGCGCCTCGTCGACGACGACGTAGCGCAGGTTCGAGAGCACGTCGCCCCAGCGGTCGTGGTGCGGGCAGGACGCCGATGTGGAGCATGTCCGGGTTCGTGAGCACGACGTTCGCCCACTTGCGGATCTGCCAGCGCTGCTCCGAGGGCGTGTCGCCGTCGTAGATCGCGGCGCGCACCTTGGGGACGCCGAGCGCGGCGATCGCGCGCGCCTGGTCCTGCGCGAGCGCCTTCGTCGGGTAGAGGTAGAGCGCGCGGTTCTTCGGCTGCGCCGCGAGCGAGTTCAGCACGGGCAGGTTGAACGCGAGCGTCTTGCCGCTCGCCGTTCCCGTCGAGACGATCACGTGCTCGCCGCGCTCCGCCGCCTCGAACGCCTGCGCCTGGTGGCGTGTAGAGCGACGTCAGCCCGCGCCGGGCAAGCGCCTCGGCGACCTTCGGGTGGAGGCCGTCCGGGATCGGGACGACCTGAGCCTCCCGCGGCGTTTCCTCGGTGTGGAAGACGATCTCCTCGGAAAGGAGAAGCTCGTCCCAGGCGGCGGTCTCGACGGCCACCGCTCCATTCAAGCCGACCGGGAGGAGGGCCCGTGGTCGTGAGGATCTGGAAAGGCCGGACGCGCGCCGCAGACGCCGATGCCTACGCCGCGTACATCGACGAGACGGGAGTGAAGGAGCTGGCGGAGACGCCGGGGAACCAGGGCGTTCAGATGTGGCAGCGGATCGAAGGCGACGAGGCCGAGTTCGTCGTCACGTCGCTCTGGGAGTCGCGCGAGGCGATCGTCGCCTTCGCCGGCGAGGACATCGAGGTCGCGCACTACTACCCCGAGGACGACCGCTACCTGCTCGTCAAGGAGCCGCGCGTCCTGCACTACGACGTCGTGGCTTCCGCCTGAGCTACCAGTCGTCGTCCCAGCGGCGCGGCTCGACCTTCGGCCACTCGTGGTCCATCGCGCGGCGGTAGCCGGCGATCCCGACCGCGAGGTGCAGGGCGATTGCCCCGATGAAGCCGACGAGACCGATCACGGCGCCCGCGGCGACGAAACCCATTGCGGCGAAGACGACGCCCAGCGATATCAGGCCCACGAAGGTGACCTCGAACGTTCTGGCGACGCGAAACCACCGGCCCGAATAGAGATCGGTTCCCACGCCGAAAGTGTTCCACGCCGCTGCTAGGCTCGAACTACCGGGGTGCCCGAGCGGGCTGAGATCACACCCGCAGAACCTGATCCGGGTCATGCCGGCGAAGGGAGTGAAATGCCGATACCGCGCTGTCTCACGATCGCCACGTCCGACTCGGGCGGCGGCGCCGGGATCCAGGCCGACCTGAAGGCGTTCGCGAGCCTCGGCTGCCACGGGATGAGCGCCGTCGTCGCGCTGACCGCGCAGAACACGACCGAGGTGCGCTCGATCCACGAGGCGCCGCCGGAGTTCATCCGCGCCCAGCTCGCCACGATCTGGGACGACATCGGCGTCGACGCCGCGAAGACCGGGATGCTCTTCAGCGCCGAGATCGTCGAGACGGTGGCCGCGTTCCTCGAGACGCATCCGGTGCGCCTCGTCGTCGACCCGGTGATGGTCGCGGCCTCCGGCGCCCGGCTCCTGCGCGACGACGCGGTCTCCGTGCTCGTCGAGCGACTGCTTCCTCTCGCGACGGTGGTCACGCCGAATCTGCACGAGGCCTGCGTGCTCGCCGGCGTCCCCTACTCCGAGACCGCGAACCGGGAGGAGCTCGCCAAGCGGATCCATGCGCTCGGCCCTGCGGCGGTGATCGTCACCGGCGGGCACGGCGAGGAGGCGGTCGACTGGCTCTTCGACGGCGAGCGCCACGTTCCGATCTTCGTCGCGCGCCACGGCGACCAGACGACGCACGGCGCGGGTTGCACCCACTCCGCCGCGCTGACCGCGCTCCTCGCCCGCGGCGAGCCCCTCGAGGACGCGGCCCGCGGAGCCGCCGAGATCGCGACCGAGGCGGTCCGGTCGGGCTACCGCGTCGGCGCCGGCTCAGGTCCCGTGGACGTGTTCGGCCTTGCTGCTCTCAGAAGCAGGTGAGTTCGGGCTCCTGCGGGAGCTCGAGCGGCGCGGGCTGGTCGCGGGGATCGGTGACGACGCTGCGCTCCTCGGCGACGGTCTCGTCGTCACGCAGGACCTCCTCCTCGAGGGTCGTCACTTCCGCCTCGAGTGGACGTCCTGGCGCGACCTCGGCTACAAGGCCGCGGCCGTCAACCTCTCGGATCTCGCCGCGATGGGCGCGCGGCCCGAGGCGCTGCTCGTCTCGCTCGCCCTTCCGGCGGAGACCGAGCTCGACGACGTGCTCGAGCTCTACGCGGGGCTGAACGAGCCGGGCGTTCCCGTCGTCGGCGGCGACACGAACGCGGCGTCCGGAGTGGCGATCGCCGTCACGGCGCTCGGCCGCAGCGCGCGGGTCCCCGGACGGGGCGGCGCGCAGCCCGGCGACGTGCTCGTCGTGACGGGGCCGCTCGGTGGGGCGGCCGCGGGGCTGTACGCGCTCGAGCATGGGCTGGACGGATTCGACGAGCTGGTCGCCGCGCACCGCCGCCCGCCGTTTCGGCTCGACGCCGCCGAGCGGCTCGCCCCGACCGCGCACGCCCTCATGGATCTCTCCGACGGGATCGCCTCCGATGCGGCCCGCATCGCCGAGCAGTCCGGCTGCCGGCTCGTCGTCGATGTCGACGACTTCCGCTTGCCGCCGCGCCTCGACGAGGTCGGCGACGAGCCGTTCTGGACCGGCGGCGAGGACTACGAGCTGCTCGCCGCGCTGGCGCCGGACGATCCCGCCGCCGGCGGGTTCACGGTCGTCGGCCGCTGCGAAGCGGGCGAAGGCATCGAGCTACGGCGCGACGGCGTGGCGCTCGACGCGTCCGGCTGGGACCACTTCGGCTAGGCCGCGGCGGAGCGCTGATCGGTCGCGCGGCGGCCGATGCCGTTCCAGCGGGTCGCAGCGGTCGCGCGCGAGAAGCTGTGCGTCGCGCCGTCGTCGACGGCGAGCGTGACGGGGCCGTGGACGATCAGGCCCTCGCCGGCGCGCTCGTGGAGGAGGTCCGGGAAGAAGTCCTCGGCGAGCCATTCGCGGCCGGGGGTGACCGTCGCGCGGATGGTGATGCGCACGAGCGACTCGGAGAACGGCTCGACGTGGTCGATCCAGGGGCGCCGGGCGAACGTCGTCGGCCCCTCGGGGACGATTCGCGACACGGCGGCGACGAGCTCCTCGCCTGCGTCGCGGTCGTTCACGAAGAGCTCGAGCGCGAGCTCCTTCACGCCGGACGGCAGCACCTTGGCGGCGATGATCTGCGAGTTGTGGACGTTGATGACCTCGCCGGTGACCGCGCGCAGGCGAGTGCGGCGCAGGGTCACTTCCTCGACCACGCCCTGGAGCTCCTGGGCGGCGACGAGCACGACGGTGTCGCCGACCGAGTACCAGCCCTCGAGGAACATCGTGAAGCCGGCGATCAGATCGACGAGCACGCGCTGGGCGATGAACGCGGCCACGAGGATCGCGAACACACCTCCGGCGATGGTGGCGAGGCGATCGACGCCGCCCGTGAGTTGCGCGATCGAGAGGATGGCCGCAAGCGCGAACGCGATGTAGGCGATCGACGTGCGGACGATCCCGACCGCGGTCTCCTGCCGCTTGATCTGCACCATGCGTCCCGCGAGATCGAAGGAGCTCGCGGCGTGGCGGCGGTCGTGCCAGGCGACCACGCGCGCGGCAACGACGGCGCTCGCGCGGGCGATGAGCCAGGCGAGGCCGAAGAGCGCCGCGACCACGACGATGCGTCCCCACGGGGAGTAGAGAGGCGTCTGGTCGTTGAGGAGATCGATCACGGGGTCGAGAATCATCGGTACTTGAAGCTACCGAGAGATTCGACCGCCGCAACGCTCATCCCGAGCGTTTTTCCAACGGTTTAGCGCGTTCTTAACTTAAGCCGCATTCAGCCAGCGTTCCCAGGCGCCCTCGTAGTGGCTCCTGGGTCGCGCGCCGATCACGGTCTCCTGCGCCTCGCCGCCCTCGAAGAGGATCACCATCGGGATCGAGAGGACGTTGAAGCGCGCGGCCGTCTGCGGGTTGTCGTCCACGTTCATCCGCGCGAACGTCACCTTCTCGCCGTGGTCGCCGGCCATCTCCTCGAGGATCGGCTCGATCATCCGGCACGGCCCGCACCACGGAGCCCAGAAGTCGACGACGACCGGACGCGACGCCTGGACGACCTCGGTCTCGAAGGTGTCGTCCGTCAGTTCCAGCATCTCGGCCACGGGGCGATGATAGCGGCCGCTAGAGACGCCGGAACAGCGCAGCGAGCCGCAGGGCGGGGACCTTCCACACCGCCTCGGCGACGATGCCGCGGCTCATCTTCGAGCTGCCTTCGGCGCGGTCGGTGAAGACGATCGGCACCTCGGCGACCCGGAAGCCGGCGCGCTCCGCGCGGAACGTCGTCTCGATCTGGAACGCGTAGCCCTTCGAGTCGATCCGGTCGAGCGCGATCCGCTCCAGCACCTCGCGCCGGAAGCAGCGGAAGCCGGCGGTCGAGTCGCGCACGCCGAACCAGAGGAACGCCTGCGCGTAGAGGCAGCCGCCGCGGCTGATCGCGCGGCGCAGGACGTTCCAGTTCCGCACGCCGCCGCCCGGGACGTAGCGCGAGCCGATCACGAGGTCGGCGTCCGAGGCCGCGGCCACAAGACGCGGCACGTCGGCGGGGTCGTGCGAGAAGTCGCAGTCCATCTCCATGACGAGGTCGGCGTCGCTCGGCGAGCACCCGGCGGAACGCGGCGAGGTACGCCGGGCCGAGCCCTTCCTTTCGCTCGCGGTGCAGCACCTCGACCCACGGCAGCTCGGCGGCGAGGCGGTCGGCGAGCTCGCCGGTCCCGTCGGGCGAGCTGTCGTCCACGACGAGGACGCGCGCCGTCGAGCGCCGGCCTCGGCGAACACGGCGCCGAGCGCGCGCACCATCGGCTCGAGGTTCTCGTGCTCGTTGTAGGTGGGGAGGCAGATCGTGACCATCGCTCGCGCCATCCCGCGAGCATATCGACGGCGCCGGAGCCGATGCCGCGTCCTCAGTCGCACCGATTGGGCAATATCGGCACTCCCTGCGTCCTTGCCTGACGACCCCGGCCGGTCGTCAGAAGCACAAGACCATCACTGGAAGAGGCACTAGTGGCTTCCAAAGCGCTTCCGTCGAACGCCGAGATCGCCTCGCAGTTCGATCTGCTCGCCGATCTGCTCGAGCTGGACGGCGCCGATGTCTTCCGTCTGTCGGCCTATCGCCGCGCCTCGGCGCGCATCAGCGAGTCCTCGGCGTCGGTTGCGAAACTCGCGCTCGACGGGACGGTGACCGAGATGCCCGGGATCGGCTCGACCATCGCCGCGAAGATCGTCGAGTACGTCGAGACCGGCGACCTGAATGCGCTCGCGAAGCTCCGCGACAAGGTTCCGGCCGGGCTCGTCGACGTCATGCACGTCCCCGGGCTCGGGCCGAAGACCGCGCGGCGGCTCTGGGAGGAGCTCGGCGTGTCCGAACCTCGACGAGCTGCGCGCCGCGGCCGAGGCGCAGAAGCTGCGCGAGCTCTCCGGGCTCGGGCCCGAAGAGCGAGGAGCGCGTGCTGGCGGCGCTCGCCAAGCCCAAGGTGTCGCAGGAGACGGGCCGCTTCCTGCTCGGCCGCGTCCTGCCGGTCGTGCGGGAGATGGTCGCCGAGCTGGCCGCGCACCCGGCCTGCGACCGCGTCTCCGAGGCCGGGAGCGTTCGCCGCCGGGCCGAGACCTCGCGCGACGTCGACCTGATCGCGACCTCGTCCGATGCGCCGGCGCTGATCAAGGCGTTCGTGGAGCACGAGCGCGTCGCCGAGGTCGCCGCGCACGGCCCGACGAAGGCGACGGTCGTCTCGTACGACGGCTTCCGCTTCGACCTCCGCGTCGTGCCGCCGGAGTGCTTCGGGAACCTGCTCCAGCACTTCACCGGCTCGAAGGACCACAACATCGCGCTGCGCGAGGACGCCGTGCGCCAGGGGCTCTCGGTCTCCGAGTACGGGATCGAGCACGTCGAATCGGGCGAGGTCTTCACGGCCACGGGCGAGGCCGAGGTCTACGAGCGGCTCGGCTACGCGTGGATCCCGCCGGAGCTGCGCGAGAATCGCGGCGAGCTCGAGGCCGCGCGGGACAACCGCCTGCCCAAGCTCGTCGAGGTCGGCGACATCCGCGGCGACCTCCACATGCACACGACCTACTCGGACGGCCGCGCGACGCTCGACGAGATGGTCGCCGCCGCGAAGGCGGTCGGCCACAGCTACATCGCGATCTGCGACCACGCGGGCCGCCTCGCCGGCGGTGCGCTCGAGCGCCAGGCCGAGGAGATCTCCGCGCTGGACGTGAAGGGGATCCAGGTGCTGCGCGGCGTCGAGGTGGACATCCGCCGCGACGGCACGGTGAACATGGACGACGAGCTGCTCGCCGGGCTGGACTGGGTCATGGCGTCGATCCACTCCGGCTTCGACGCGTCGCGTGGGGAGCTGACGAAGCGCATGTGCGCCGCGATGGAGAACCCGCACGTCGACTGCATCGGGCATCCGACCGGGCGCAAGCTGAACAAGCGCGCCGCCTACGACCTCGACTTCGACGCGGTCTTCGCGACGGCGCAGGACACGGGCACGTTCCTCGAGGTCAACTCGCAGCCCGACCGGCTCGACCTCATGGCCGCCCACGCGCGCGCGGCGACGATGGCCGGCGTGAGGATCGTCGTCTCGACCGACGCGCACCGCACGCACGAGCTCGAGAACCTCGAGCTGGGCGTCTTCCAGGCGCGGCGCGGCTGGCTGACGAAGGACGACGTCGTGAACACGCGCACCTGGGCGCAGGTCAAGAAGCTGAAGAAGCCGTGAGCTCGGTCGACTTCCGCCGCGACGGCGCGGCCGCGATCGAGTGGGTCGCGCGCTACCTCGAAGGCGTTCGCGAACTGCCGGTGCGCGCCGACATCGATCCGGGCTGGGTGCGCGCGCAGCTCCCCGCGGCGCCGCCCGACCAGGCCGAGCCGTTCGACGCGATCCTCCAGGACCTGGACGAGGTGATCGTCCCGGGCACGACGCACTGGAACCACCCGCGCTTCTTCGCCTACTTCGCGATCACCGGGTCGGAGCCGGGAATCCTCGCGGAGCTCCTGTCCGCGGCGCTCAACGTGAACGCGATGCTCTGGCGCACCGGCCCGGCCGCGACCGAGCTCGAGGCGCTGACGATGGACTGGCTCCGCCAGCTGCTCGGCCTGCCCGAGGGGCTGCACGGCCACATCGAGGACGCGGCCTCCACGTCGACGCTCTGCGGCCTGGCCGCCGGACGCGCGCTGCGGCCGAACGGGGTCGTGCTGTGCTCCGAGCACGCGCACTCGTCGGTCGACAAGTCGGCGCGGATCCTCGGGATGGAGCTGCGGAAGGTCCCGGTGGACGTCGGAGTTCCGAATGCGACCCGACGCGCTGGCGTCGGCGCTCGCGGAAGCAGAGACGGCGGTGGTGGTCGCGACGGTGGGAACGACCTCGACCACGTCGGTCGATCCGGTTCCCGCGATCGCCGACCTCAGCGCGCAGCACGGCGCCTGGCTCCACGTGGACGGCGCCTACGCCGGCTCGGCGATGGTCTGCCCCGAGTTCCGCTGGGCGTTCGAGGGCGTCGACCGCGCCGACTCGCTCGTCGTCAACCCGCACAAGTGGCTCTTCACGCCGGTCGACTGCTCGGCGTTCTTCACCCGCCGGCCCGAGGTCGTGCGCGATGCGTTCAGCCTGCTGCCCGAGTACCTGCGCACCGGCGTGGACGACGTGACGAACCTGATGGACTACGGCCCGGTGCTCGGCCGGCGCTTCCGCTCGCTGAAGCTCTGGGCCGTCATCCGCTGCTACGGACGCGACGGGCTTCAGGCGCTGATCCGCGAGCACGTGCGACTGGCGCAGCTCTTCGCCTCCTGGGTCGAGGCCGAGCCGGGCTGGGAGGTCGCCGCCCCGACGCCGTTCTCGACCGTCTGCTTCCGCGGGCCGGGCTCCGACGAGGAGAACGAGGCGCGCATGGAGCGGGTGAACGCGACCGGCGAGGCGTACCTCTCGCACACCAAGCTCGACGACCGGTTCGTCATGCGCCTCGCGATCGGCAACGCGCGGACGACCGAGGCCGACGTCGCGCACGCGTGGGAGCTACTGCGCACGGCGTGAGGATCCAGACCGTCGACTACCACACCGCCGGCGAGCCGTTCCGGATCGTCACGGGCGGGGTCGAGCCGCTTCCCGGCCGGACGATTCTCGACAAGCGGCGGTTCGCCGCCGAGTCGCTCGACGACGTGCGCAAGCTGCTCGTCTTCGAGCCGCGCGGGCACGCCGACATGTACGGGTGCTTCGTCACCGAGCCGGAGGACTACGGGCGCCGATCTCGGCGCCGTGTTCTTCCACAACGCGGGCTACTCGACCGCGTGCGGCCACGGGACGATCGCGCTGGCGACCTACGCCGTCGACGCCGGGCTCGTCGAGGTGGCCGAGCCGGAGACGGAGCTCACGATCGACGTTCCCTCGGGGCGGCTGCCGGTGGTCGTATCCGTCGAGGGCGGCCGCGCGGTGCGAGCGCGGTTTCGCAACGTGCCGGCGTTCGTGTTCGCGGAAGGGCTCGGCTCGCACGGCGCCGACGTCGCCTACGGCGGCGCGTTCTACGCCTTCGTTCGCGCGGAGGTCCCGGTCGAGCCGGCGAACGTCACGGAGTTCATCCGCCTGGGCCGCGAGGTGAAGCGCGAGCTCGAAGCCGAGTCACGAGATCGTCCACCCGGACGAGCCGGAGCTGCGCGACATCTACGGCGTCGTGTTCTGGCAGCCGGAGAGCGGCGACGCGACAGGGCTCGTCCAGCGGAACATCACCGTCTTCGCCGACGGCGAGGTCGACCGCTCGCCGTGCGGCAGCGCGACCTCGGCGCGGCTGGCGCTGCTCGACGCGAAGGGCGAGCTGGAGCGGGGGGCAACGCTGCGGCACCTGAGCGTGATCGGCACCGAGTTCGAGTCGCGCGTGGTCGACGAGGTCGAGGGCGGTGTCGTGACCGAGGTCTCCGGCTCGGCGTACCGCACGGGCGCCCACGAGTTCGAGCTCGACCCGGACGACGCGCTCGGCACAGGGTTTCTCCTCCGCTAGAGCTTGCGCAGGATCTCGGCCATGCCGGCCGCGCCCATGACGATGAGGTCGGCGCTCTCCCGCAGGCCGGGCGGGGCTTCGAGCGAGTCCACCCCGATGCAGGCCGTGTGCTCGAGTCCGGCGGCGCGTAGGCCCTCGAACGCGTCGAGGTCGGTCGTGTCGTCCCCCGCGTAGAGCCCGGCCGCGGTTGCGCCCGAGCGCGCGATCAACTCGCGGACGGCCGTGCCCTTGTTCGCCTCGACCGGCGGGCGGATCTCGAGCACCTTGCGGCCCCAGCCGGGAATGAGCCCCGCTTCGGCGGCGCGCTCGGCGACGGACTCGAGCTCGGCCTTGGCCGCCGCCTCGTCCTCGGCCTCGCGGTAGTGGTAGGAGAGCGTGAGCCCCTTGTCCTCGACGGGCAGCCCGACCTCGTCGCGGAAGTAGGACATCCGTTCTGCGTAGGCGGGGGCGTGGGGCGAGAGCTCGAGGCCGTGGTTTCCGACGACCTCGATCTCGGGGACGCCGACGAGCCGCCGCGCGTCGTCGCCGGCGCGGCCGCTCAGGCAGGCGACCAGGAGATACGTCCCGGCGAGGCGCTGCAGCTCGGCGCGGGTCTCGTCCGGGACGACCGACAGCTCGGGCCGCGCGACGATGGGCGCGAGCGTCCCGTCGACGTCGAAGATGAGCGCGCTGCGATCGGGCGCGTCGGTGAGCGGAGCGAAGAGATCGGAAGGCACGGCGCGTATTAGACCTTTCGCGGTCCTCGGAGAGGCGCAGTCACCGCTTAAACGCTAGACGCGTGTACTTGGGCTCCCCCCACCCCACCCTTAAGACGCTATCGAGGAAACGGCGCGCGTGTCAGTGCCCGAAGCGTGCCGAAAGCGCACCGGTTTCTCCCCAGCCGGCAGCCTGGTGGAAACCGGCTCGCAGCCTAGGATGAGGGCGTGACCCGCGAGCATCCGACCGTTCCCGTTCTCGCCGGGATCGGCATCGCCGGCGGGCTCTTCGGCGGGCTCTTCGGCGTCGGCGGCGGGCTCATCGTCGTGCCGCTCCTGATCATGTTCGTCGCGCTCGACGCCAAGGTCGCGACGGCGACCTCGCTCGCGGCGATCGGGCTCACCGCCGCGTTCGGGGTGATCGCGTTCACCGCGCTCGACCACGTGGCGTGGCGCGACGCAGCGCTCGTCGGCCTGCCCGCCATGGCGGGAACGCTCGCCGGCGTCGCCCTCCAGCAGCGCGTCTCCTCGCGCCTGCTCACCTACCTCTTCTCCGGGTTCCTCGTGCTCGTCGCCGTGAGGCTCTTCTTCGAATGACCGAGATCGCGCTCGCACTCGCGCTCGGGTTCGGCGCCGGGATCCTCTCGGGCATGTTCGGCGTCGGAGGAGGGATCCTGTTCGTCCCGACGCTGACCCTCGTGGTCGGCCTCGGCCAGCTCGAGGCGCAGGCGACCTCGCTCGCGGCGATCATCCCGGTGGTCGCGCTCGGCGCCTGGCGGCAGAACCGGCACGGCCTGGTTCGCGGGCGGATCGCGCTCACGGTCGGGCTCGCCTCTGCGGTCGGCGTCACGGCGGGCGCACTGCTCGCGAACGAGCTTCCCGAGCACGCGCTGCGGAAGCTCTTCGCGGTGCTCCTGATCGCCACGGCGGTGCATCTCGCGACGTCTGCGTCGCGATCCGGCCTGGAAACGTGACGAATCTGCGCAGACAGGGCAGGCGGCGCGCTTTCGGCCTGGCTACCCTGTGGCGCATGCGGTTGCGACTCGGGACTGCGGTCGCGCTTTGCTTCGTGACGGTGCTCGTCGCGGGCCCTGCCGAAGCACAGCAGGCCGGCGCCAAGGCGTCCTCCAGGGCGCTGGCGCTGCGCGTCGTCTTGCCGGACGGCAGCGAGGAGATCGTCGGCCAGGCGACGGCGCCTCCCGCGCAGCTCGTCCGCTCGAATGGACTCACGTACGGCGAGACGATCGTCACGACGGGCTCCTCGTGGGCGCGCGCACGCGCGACCGCGTCGACCCAGGGTGCTGCCTCGGCCACGTCGACGCTTCGCACCGTGTCGCTCTTCGACGGAGAGATCACGGTCGGCGCCATGTCCACCCGCGCGCTCGCCTCGGCGAGCTCGAAGCGCGCGACCGGCGGCCTGTCCGGCTCCTGGCTCGCCGACGTCACGATCCTCGGAGCCGAGGTCCGGGCAACACCGAACAAGCGGGTGCAGCTCGCCGACTGGGGCTACGTCGTCCTTCTCGAGCAGGCGGTCGTCAAGGACTCGAAGCGCATCGGGCGCAGGACCTTCGTCGCCGCGCTCCACGTCCATGTGACCGCCGATCACGGCGGTCTCGCGGCCGGGTCGGAAATCATCATCGGCTACGCGGAGGCGGCCGCGAGCGCACCACGACCGCCCAAGGTCGAGGATCCGAAGGACGGAAACGGCGTTCCGAACGCACCGCCTTCGGGCCCGAGCCGCGATCCCAAGCCGGGCACGGACGACACTCCGCCGCCGGTCGTCCAGGATCCGCCCGACAACGTGAAGCCGCAGCTCACGAACAGGGGCTACGTCTTCCCCGTCTACGGGCCCGCGGGCTTCACGAACGATTTCGCCGCCGGCCGCGCGCACACCGGGTGGCACCACGGGAACGACATCTTCGCGCCGCTCGGCACACCGGTCCTCGCGGTCACGGACGGTTCGCTCTTCCTCGTCGGCTGGAACACGCTCGGCGGCAACCGGCTCTGGCTCCGCGACGGGCAGGGGAACGAGTTCTACTACGCGCACCTCACCGCCTACACGCCGCTCGCGTTCGACGGCTCGCAGGTGAAGGCGGGCGACGTGATCGGCTTCGTCGGGACGACCGGCGACGCGGACGGGACGCCGCCTCACCTGCACTTCGAGATCCATCCGGCCGCGCTTCTCGGGCTGGGCTACGACGGCGTCGTCAACCCGTACCCGTACCTGCTCGCCTGGCACCGGGTCGCCGATGCGTCGTTCGACTGGCAGCCGAAGCCCGGCAAGGTGCCGCAGCCCGGCGTCGTCCTTCTCGACGCGGACGACATCTCGACGGCGAGCGGCCTCGATCCGATCGCCCTCACCGGCCTCATGAACCTGCCCGAGTTCTTCGGCGAGTCGTCGGCGCAGGTCGAGCCGGACACCGTCGGCGCGCCGCCCGGCTTCGGCGGGTAGCAGCGGCGGGATATCGTTGACCCGATGAGCAATCGGCTCTCGGGTTACTCGCTTCCGCTCACGCAGACGGGCGCTTCCTCGCTCGTTCCGGCGCCGCCGTGGCACTACTCCGGCGACTTCCTGATCGTCGAGTTCCGCACCGATCCGGAAGCGGCCCGCGCGCTCCTGCCGCCCGAGCTCGAGCCCGGCGACGACCTGGGCGCGGCCGCGGCGATCTTCGTCGACTGGCAGTCCTGCTCGGAATCCGGGGAGGAGCTCGTCGACCCGATCCGCGCGCAGTACAAGGAGTTCTTCGTCGTGCTCGCCGCCGCGTACCAGGGCGAGCCGGTGACGCGCTGCCCGTTCATGTGGGTGGACAAGCCGATGCCGCTCGTGCGCGGGATCATCCAGGGCTTCCCGAAGAAGATGGGCTCCATCTGGATGACGCGGCCGGTCACGGTCGGTCGCGCGGGGCCGCGGCTCGAGGAGGGCGGCCGGTTCGGCGCGACGCTCGCCTCGAACGACCGGCGCCTGGCCGAGGCGACGATCACGCTCACGCAGCTCTCCGACGAGGGCCCGACGGTCAACTCGCCGCCGCTTTGGAACACACGCTTCTTCCCCTCCTGGGACGACGGGGAGCCGCTGCACGAGAACGTCTGGGCGGGCGGCGAGGACCGCGAGATCTCGCCGATCTGGGAGGGTGACGCGACGCTCGCCTTCGGCGACTCGCCCGCGGACGAGCTCTCCCAGCTCCGGCCCACCGAGGTCGGCAAGGGCTTCTGGTTCTCGTTCGGCTACACGGTGTCGGGCGGACGGCGCGTCGAGTGACGCGGCCGGTCGACATCCATCCGACGAAGATCGTCGCCGTCCATCTCAGCTACCCGAGCCGGGTCGCGGAGTACGACGCGCAGACGCCGCCGGATCCCTCGTACTTCCTGAAGCCGACGACGACGCTCGCCCGCGACGGAGACGAGATCGTCCGGCCGGCGGGCTGCCAGTACCTGAACTACGAGGGCGAGATCGCCGTGATCGTCGGCAAGCGGATGAAGCACGTGTCCGTGGAGGACGCGATCTCCTACGTGGAGGGCTTCGCGCCGGCGAACGACTTCGGCGTCCACGACTTCCGCCACGCCGACCGCGGCTCGATGCTGCGCGTGAAGGGCCAGGACGGGTTCTGTCCCATCGGTCCGGTGCTGGCGGACGTGGCCGAGGTCGATCCCGAGGACATCGCGTTCCGCACGTACGTGAACGGCGAGGTCGTCCAGGAGGGGAACACGGGCGAGCTGCTCTGGTCGATCGCGTACATGCTCGCCGACCTCTCGCGGCTGATCACGCTCGAGCCCGGCGACGTGCTCCTCTCCGGGACGCCGGCGAACTCGCGGCCCGTGCAGCCCGGCGATCTCGTCGAGGTCGAGGTCGACGGCATCGGGCGGCTCTCGAACCGGATCGTGCAGGGCGAGGAGGAGCTGGCCGCGGTCGGTGCCATGCCGGCCGATTCGCCGAACGCGCGCCACGTTGCGCTGGCCGTGCCCGAGGAGGGCGCGTGACCAACCGTCGCCGGCGTAGCCGTCTCTCCCGGATGCGATCACTGGATCGGCGGAGGAGCGCGTTTCCTCCGCCGAGACGTTCGCGGACATCTCGCCGATCGACGAGTCGCACCTCGCCGACATCGCACGCGGCGGCGCCGACGAGGCGAACCGCGCCGTCGAGGCCGCCCGCGAGGCGTTTCCCGCCTGGGCCGCGCTCGGCCCCGAGGGTCGCGGCGAGCATCTCTTCCGCATCGCCGAGCTGATCGAGGAGCGCGAGGAGGAGCTCGCGCAGGTGCAGACGCTCGACAACGGCTCGCTCCTCGAGGCCTCCCGGCTGCGGCTCATGAAGCGCGCGGCGAACAACTTCCGCTTCTTCGCGCAGCTCGCAATCGACCTGGAGAACCGCCAGTGGGAGTCGCACGGCACGCACTACGCGGTGCGGCGCGACCCGTCGGGCGTCGCGGTCCTCATCACGCCGTGGAACGCGCCGATGCTGCTCGAGACCTGGAAGTGCGGGCCGGCGTTGGCCGCCGGCTGCACGGTGGTCATGAAGCCCGCCGAGTGGTCGCCGCTGACCGCCTCGATGCTCGCGGACATCTCCGTCGAGGCCGGGCTGCCGCCGGGAGTGCTGAACGTCGTCCAGGGCTACGGCGAGGAGATCGGCGCCGCGCTCACCGCGCACCCGGGCGTCTCGCGCATCTCGTTCACCGGCTCGCACGAGACCGCGTCGATCATCGCGCGCGCGGCCGCGCGCCAACCTCACGCCCGTCTCGTTCGAGCTCGGCGGCAAGAGCCCGTTCATGGTCTTCGCCGACGCCGATCTCGACCGCGCCGTCGAGACCGCGACCTACCAGTACGACAACGCCGGCCAGGTCTGCCTCGCCGGCACGCGCCTGCTCGTCGAGGAAGCGATCGCGGACGAGTTCTACGAGCGCTTCCTCGCCGGCGTCGCGGAGCGCAAGCTCGGCGATCCGAGGGACGAGGACACGGACATCGGCCCGCTCGTGACCCGCGAGCATCTGGCGCGCGTCGAAGGCTTCGTCGAACGCGCCCAGGCCGACGGCGCGAAGCTCGAGTTCGGCGGGCGCATCTCCCCGGAGCTCGGCGGCCTCTACTACGAGCCGACGCTCTTCACCGGCGTCCGCCAGGACATGGAGATCGTCCAGCGCGAGGTCTTCGGCCCGGTGCTGACGTACCAGACCTTCAAGGACGAGGCCGAGGGCGTCGAGCTCGCGAACGCCACCGACTTCGGCCTGGCCGCGACCGTCTTCACCGAGGACGAGGCGCGGATGGAGCGCCTGGGCGAGGCGATCGTCTCGGGCACGACCTGGTTCAACTGCTTCTACGCGCGTGACCTCGGCGCCCCGTTCGGCGGCGCGCGCCGCTCCGGCATCGGCCGCGAGGGCGGCGAGTGGAGCTTCGACTTCTACGCTGACGTGAAAACCGTGGCACGAAAGGTGAGCTGATGAGCGAAACGACTGGAGCACGGACCGGCGAGCAGTTCCTCGAAGGTCTGCGAAGCGACGAGCGCGAGATCTGGCTCGAGGGCGAGAAGATCACCGACCCGTCCAGCCATCCGAAGCTCCAGGGTGCGGCCGCCAGCCTGGCCCATCTCTTCGATCTGCAGCACACCGATCCGGACACGTTCCTCATGGACTCGCCGGACACCGGCCAGCCGGTGAGCGTCACGCACATCCGGCCGAAGACGAAGGACGACCTCGAGCGCCGCCGCAAGGCGTCGAAGGCGATCGCCGACGCGAGCGTCGGGATGATGGGCCGCACGCCCGACTACCTGAACTACACGTTCGCCTGCTTCGCGGCGCGCGCCGACGTCTGGGCGCGGTACGGCAACGAGCAGGGCGCCGAGAACCTCGTCCGCTACGCGAATCTCATGCGCGACAACGACCTGTCGCTCACGCACACGCTCATCAACCCGCAGGTCGACCGCTCGGTGCCCGAGGCCGACCAGGCCGGCGGCGAGGTCTCGCTCCACAAGGTGGAGGACACGGAGAACGGGATCCTCGTGCGCGGCGCGCGCATGCTCGCCACGCTCGCGCCGTTCGCCGACGAGCTCGCCGTCTACCCGGGCTCCGATCTGCGCCTGCAGGACGGCAAGTACGCGATCTGCTTCTCGATCCCGATGTCCACGCCGGGGCTCAAGTTCGTCTGCCGCGACTCGTTCTCGTCGCAGCGCGACCCGTGGGACTACCCGCTCTCGACCCGCTTCGACGAGATGGACGCGGTCGTGATCTTCGACGACGTCGAGATCCCCCGCGACCGGATCTTCCTCGACGGCGACGCGCAGCTCCACACGGAGGTCATCACCGACTCGCACTGGCGCGCGCACATCATCCACCAGGCCATGACCCGCGCCTGGGCGAAGCTCGAGTTCGCGTTCGGGCTCGGCCACACGATGGGCGACGCTCACGGGCGTCTCGCAGTTCGACCACGTGCAGGAGAAGCTCGGCGAGATCTGGTCGATGATGGAGATGACCCGCGCCGGCGTGATCGCGGCCGAGGCGGGCTCCTTCCAGGCCGAGGACTCGGACGACTGGGTACCGGACGAGCGCTCGTTCGTCGCGCTGCGCGGCCTCATGCCGAAGTGGGTGCCGCGCTCGATCGAGCTGCTCCAGCTGATCGGCGGCGGCGGCTTCATGGCCACCCCGTCGAAGGCGGACTTCGACAACGAGGCGATCCGGCCCGAGCTCGACAAGTACTTCCAGGCGCGCAACGCCGTCGGCCGAGCGACGCACGCGAGCATTTCGTCTCGCCTGGGACTTCGTCGGCTCGTCCCTCGGGCGGCCGCGGCGAGCTGTACGAGCGCTTCTACCTGTCGGACTCGTTCCGCATGACGGCGCTCGCCTACATCCTCGCGGACAAGGAGCACCCGACCGAGCTCGTGGAGCAGTTCCTCAGGGACTGACGTTCCTGATGCGCATCGACCCGATCGAGTTCCGCAACGTCATGAGCCAGTTCGCCACGGGCGTGACCGTGGTGACGACCGTCCACGAAGGCGAGCTGCACGGCATGACGGCGAACTCGGTCACGTCGGTGTCGCTCGACCCGCTGCTCGTGCTCGTCTGCCTCATGCGCGGCGCGCGGACGTCGCTGGCGATCAAGGACTCCGAGCGCCTGGCCGTGAACATCCTCGGCGACCACCAGGAGGAGCTCTCCATGCGCTTCTCCAAGGCGGGCGAGGATCACTTCGAGGGGCTTGACCTGGTCGAAGGCCCGCACGGGCTCCCGTTCCTGCCCGGCTGCATCGCCTACATGACCGGCAAGGTCACGCAGGTCGTCGAGGCGGGCGACCACGACGTCGTCTTCGCGGAGGTCGACCATTGCCGCGTGAGCCCGAACGGCGGCGCGCCGCTGCTGTTCTTCCAGGGCGGCTATCGCAAGCTGCCCGGCATGACTAGGCTCGGCTGAGTCGGACCTGATCGTCGGACTTCCACTCACGTCGCGCTGCGCGTCGCCGACCTCGACGAGGCGACCGAGCGCTGGTCGAGGCAGTTCGGCTTCACCGTGCGCGAGCGCCACGCCGACCGCGTCTACCTGCACTGCGGGTTCGAGGACTACTCGCTGGAGCTGATCCAGTCGGGCGAGCGGCCCGGCTTCGACCACGCCGGCTGGGAGCTGGGCGAGGGCGATGCGATCTCCGTCGAGGGCGAGACCGAGGAGCGTCCCGGCCGGTCCGCGCTCGGTGCATCTCGCCGACCCGGACGGCTACGGCGTCGAGGTGGTCGAATGGACGCCGCGCGAGGATCCCTTCCCCGACGCGGCCCGGCTCTCCACCGATCTGCCGGCGTTTCATCCGCGCAAGGTCGGGCACGTGAACGTCCTCACCGAGGACGTGAGACGACTCTCCGGCTTCTACATCGACCAGCTCGGCTTCAAGCTCACCGACCGCCTCGGGGACGAGGGGATCTGGCTCCACGTGAACGCCGACCACCACGTGATGGCGATGCTCGAGAAGGAGCCGAAGCACTTCCACCACTTCGCCCTCGAGCTGCGCGACATGGGCGAGATGCGCCTGCTGCTCGACCACCTGGCCAAGCACGGCCGCTGGGTCATCTGGGGCCCGGGCCGCCACGGCGTCGCGGCGTCGATCTTCGCGTACATCCGGATCCCCGAGGAAGACCTGATCGTCGAGCTCTACTGCGACATGGAGCAGGTCGGGCCGAACCACGTGCCGCGCGACTGGGAGGACACGCCGCACTCGTCGAACGTCTGGGGCACGCTGCCGCCGCGCACCTACTTCCGGTTCGACCAGGAGGCGATCGAGGCCGAGCGCGGCCAGCTGCAGGCCCTGGGCCGCGCCCCGAGCTGATGCGCTTCTTGGCCGTGGCCGCCTGCGCGCTCGTCCTCGCCGCGCCGGTCGCGGCGGCGCCCGACTGGGAGAGGAACGTCGCGGCAGCGACGACCTACGCGAAACACCGCAGCGGCGAGGAGTCGTTCGCGATCACCGAGCAGGGCGGGCCGCAGGGCGGGCGCTTGCGCGGCCGCCTCGTCCACCGGCACATGACGTCGGCGAGCGTGATCAAGGCGATGCTGCTCGTCGCCTATCTCCGTCAGCCGTCGGTTCGCGGCCGTGAGCTGACGGGCTCCGAGCGGAGCATCCTCGAGCCCATGATCCGCGTGTCCTCGAACGACGCGGCGATCGACGATCTTCAACCGGCTCGGCACCGCCCGGGTCAGCGCCTTCGCGAAGCAGGCGGGCATGAACCGCTTCCGCGTCAGCACGCACTGGGGTCTCTCCGAGCTGACCGCGCGCGACCAGGCGCGCTTTTTCCGCAAGATCGACCTGCTCGTTCCCGAGCGGCATCGCGCGTTTGCGCGGCGTCTCCTCGCGACCGTGGTCTCCAGCCAGCGCTGGGGTATCGCACCGGTCGCGCCCAAGGGCTGGGAGCTCTTCTTCAAGGGAGGCTGGCTGCCGCGCTCGAACGGCTGGGTCATCAACCAGGTCGCGCTCCTGAAGAAGGGCAAGCGGCGGATCTCGGTCGCGATCCTCACCAGCGGCAATCCGAGCGAGGCCTACGGCCAGGAAACGCTGCGCGGCATCACCAAGCGGCTCCTTCGCGGCGTCAACTGAGCTTGTCATCCCGGCCCCGGTCGGTGAAGATCGCGCATCGGTCTGGCGTCGAGCACGAAGGAGGGCGTGATGGCGAACGGTTCTGAGACTGGTGGAGGCGGCCTCGAGCGCAAGGCAGTCGGGCTGCCGACCGCGATCGGGACGACCTTCGGGCTGATCGTCGCGTCGACGGTCCTCTCGACGGTCACCTCCGGTTTCTTCGCGAGCTGGGTCTTCCTGCTCGCCATGGCCGTCGGTCTCGGCGCCATGTTCCTCCAGTCGCTGAGCTTCGCCGAGCTCGCCACGATGATCCCGAAGGCGGGATCGATGAACGAGTACGTGCGCGCGGGGCTCGGCCCGTTCTTCGCGACGCTCACGGTGCTCGTCGGCTACATCGCCGTCATGTTCTTCCCGACCGCGGCCGAGGCGTTCTCGCCGGGCGCGATCATCGACGGCTACCTGTGGACGGGCGGCCCGTCGCCGCTCACCTGGGTGTTCGTCTTCATGGCTCTGATCGCCGTCGTGAACCTCGCCGGGATCCGGCCCTACGGCGCGGTCGAGGTGACGCTCACCGTCACGATCGTCATCTCGCTGCTCCTCATCGGCCTGATCGGGCTCTTCGGCCTCGGCTCGAACGACCCGATCAACTCCGTGTTCCCGGACGTCGACCTCGAGTGGGATCTGTTCGCCACGCTCCTCGGGATCGCGATCTTTGCGTTCGTCGGCATGGAGTACACGTGTCCGCTCGCCGAGGAGATCGACGACCCGGGCCGCAACATCCCGCGCGGGATCTTCCTCGGGCTCTCGCTCGTCAGCATCCCGCTCGTCGTCTTCGGCCTGGCCTCGGCGCGCTACCTGCCGGTCGAGCAGCTCGCGTCGTTCTCGCCGACGAACCACGTCGACGCCGCGAGCGTGATCCTCGGCGACACCGGCAAGTGGTGGATGGGGCTCATCTCGATCGCCGCGACGCTCTCGACCCTGAACGCTCTCGTCGCCGGGATCCCGCGGATCCTCTACGGCATGGGCCTCACGGGTCAGCTGCCGCGCGTCTTCTCGTACCTGCTCCCGTCGACGCGCGCCCCGGCCATCGGGATCCTCGTCGTCTGCCTCATGCCGATCTCGATCAACCTCTGGAAGGACCTCGCGACCGACCAGAACTTCATCAAGTTCATCCTCGCCGGCGTGCTCGGCTGGGGAACGGCCTACATCATCATCCACGCGACCGTCCTGATCCTCCGGGCGAAGGAGCCGGGGGCGAAGCGGCCGTTCAAGTCGTCGTGGGTTCCGATCCCGCAGCTCGTCGGCTCGGCGCTCCTCATCCTGGCAGCGTGGAAGATCTTCCCGGTCGAGGAGGTGCGCAACGACGCGTACAAGTACTACGGCGTCTTCCTCCTGATCGCGATCGTGCTCTCGCTCGTCCTCAACTCGTTCGGCAAGGGCGGGCCGATGGCGCAGTTCAAGCGCGTCCCGCTCGCCGAGGTCTACAGCGAGACGGCCGTGATCGAGGAGAAGCTGCCGCCGCCGGTGGAGCCCGGGGCGCCGCACATCCGGCACGATACGTAGCCCTATGGCGATGACAACCAAGGAGTTGCGCGACGCGGGAGTCGACCGCGTCCGCGTGCATTTCACCGACCTGCTCGGCGTCTCGCGCAACAAGGTCGTGCCGCTCTCGCAGCTCGACGAGTGCGTCGAGGACGGGATCAACTTCTGCATCTCGGCGTTCTGCGTCGACCATGCGGGCGAGGTGATCGACGGCACCGGGCTCGGCGCCGAGGTCGATTTCCGCGACGCGCAGGTCATTCCGGACCTGGACACGCTGACGGTCGTCCCGTGGGAGCGCTCGACCGCGATCGCGATCGGCGACGTCCGCTTCGACGGCGGCGAGCTGACCGCGTCCCCGCGCCAGCTCCTGCGCCGCGCGATCGCGCAGCTCGACGAGCGCGGCCTGCGCGCCGTCGCCGGGCACGAGCTCGAGTTCTTCCTCCTGCGACCAATGCCGGGCGGCGGCTACGAGCAGTACGCGAAGCAGCCGGGCCTCGTCTACACGCTCTCGCCGAGCGTCGACACCGAGGGCGTCCTGCGCGAGATGGAGGACGCGGTCGCGGCGATGGGCCTGCCGCTCATCGCCACGAACCAGGAGTACTTCGGCTCCCAGTGGGAGATCAACCTGCGCT
This sequence comes from uncultured Actinomycetes bacterium, assembly GCA_963705875.1. GTDB lineage: Bacteria > Actinomycetota > Thermoleophilia > Gaiellales > Gaiellaceae > CAVRUF01. The sequence continues at coordinate 2,317,445 of OY970117.1, forward strand.
ACGACGACGCGCTCAAGGCGGCCGACGACGCGCATCTGCTCAAGCTCGTGGTCAAGGAGATCGCCTCGTCGTACGGGCTCGTCGCGACGTTCATGGGCAAGCCGGTGCAGGAGCTCGGCACGTCGGGCTACCACCTGCACCTGTCCATGTGGGACGGCGACCGGAACGTGTTCGACGACCCCGAGGCGGAGGACGGGATCTCCGACACGATGCGCTGGTTCCTCGGCGGCCAGCTCGAGCATGCCCGCGGGATGACGGCGATCATGGCGCCGACGATCAACGCCTACAAGCGGTTTCTTGCGATGGCGTTCGCGCCGTACAACATCACCTGGGGCCACGACAACCGGACGGTCTACGCGCGCATCCCGCGCGAGCGCGGCAAGGCGACGCGGATCGAGAACCGTGCCGGCGACGGGACGGCCAACGCGTACATGGCCTCCGCGGCCGCGCTCTTCGCCGGTATCGACGGGCTCGACCGCAAGCTCGATCCGGGCGAGGGCGTCACCGGCGTCGGGTACGAGCTCGAAGACCGGCCGATGATGCCGCTGTCCCTCGGCGAGGCGCTCGACGCGCTCGAGGCGGATCCGTTCTTCATCGAGTCGCTCGGCCCGCAGTTCGTCCAGGCGTTCCTCGCGATGAAGCGGAGCGAGGTCGCCCGCTTCGCGAGCTCGGTGACGGACTGGGAGCTGAACGAGTACGCGACCGTCCTCTGAGCCGGTCGCGCCGAATCGGCGCACTCGCGGCACGAAATTGGCACACCGAGCCGTAGCGGCGCGGCCGACGTAGCCGTAGGCTGGTCAGTGGGTGGCGGGTGGAGATTTTCGCCCCACCCTGGGCGGGGCTATTGGACCCTCGTAGGGCAATTGCGTCCGTTCGGGACGTGGCTGAAAACGCGCGGAACGTGACTGGGAGCGCGCGGTTTGGGTGGGCACGATTCGTCCATGGCCCGCTGGGTGCGCGTTCTTGCTGTGCTCGTTGCCGCCGTCTCGCTGTCGGCCGTAGCGGCCTGCTCTGACGACACGGCAGCGACGGGCGACGAGGTTGTCGCCACTCCGAGCACCACGGCCGGAGTCGACCACGGCCGCCTCGACCCCGTCCCCGCCGCCTCCTTCGCCCGAAGGCCACCTTCCGAAGGCGGTCGCCTACGAGGGCTGCGCAGGCGCCGGCGACTTCTGGCCGACCATGACGCTCGCGCTCCAGGGCCCCACGCTCTGGATCGCCTGCAAGGAGGAGGCGCGGCTCGTCCACGTGAACGCGCTCGACGGCGCGCCGCTCGGCGAGGTCGAGCTCGACTCGTTCCCGATCGCCGTCGTCACCGGCCTCGGTGCGGTCTGGGTTCTCGGCGACACCGGCACCATCTACCGCATCGATCCGGCGACGAGCCAGATCCGCAAGGAGATCGAGACCGGAGCGGCGGCGCCCTACAACCTGTGGATCGGCGCCGGCTCGGTCTGGAGCATCGACGACGGGTCCGGCCAGGTGCTTCGCATCAACCCGAAGACGAACCGCGTCGTGCGTCGGATCGCCGTCGGAAACGGCCCGGCGGACATGGTCTTCCGCGGCACCTCGGCCTGGGTGATCAACCACCGCGACAAGAAGCTCGTCCGGCTGAACACCAAGACGAACAAGGCGAAGAGCCTCGGGAAGGTCAAGCGCTCCGACGCGCCCGAGCGGATCGCGTGGCTCGACGGGAGCCTCTGGATCACCGGCCGCGGCACCGACCTCCTGCGGGTCGATCCGAATACCGGCCGCGTCCTCAAGGTGGTCGAGATCGGCGCGGGCGGCATCGACGTCGTCGCCGCGAAGGGCGCGCTCTGGGTACCGAGCCGCAGCGCCGCGATCGACGCGTCCGGGCTCCCCACCGTGGAGGTTCTCCGGCGGGTCGTTCCGGGCCGCAAGGCCGGCGCCTACTCCCGCGCGGACGGACCGGTGGACGCCCACGGGCTCGTCGCGAACGGCTCCGCGCTCTTCCTCTCGGACAACACCGCCGGGCTCGTCTATCGCTTCGCGCTGCCGGGGCGCTAGTCCAGCGAGATCGAGCCGTCTTCCGCGATCGTCCAGAACGGGTTGTGCGCTACCTCCCACGGATGGCCGTCCGGATCCAGGAAGACCCCGGAGTAGCCGCCCCAGAACGTCTCCGCGCCGGACCGGCCGATCGTTGCGCCCGCCGCTTCGGCCTCGGCGAGAACCCGATCGACCTCCGCGGGCGACCCGACGTTGTGGGCGAGCGTGATGCCGCCCCAGCCGCCGGTGTTCTCCACCGCGGAGTCCTCCGCAAGCGACTCGCGCGACCACAGCGCGACGACCATCCCGCCGGACTGGAAGAACGCCACGTCCTGGTCGGGCGCCGACGCCGACGTCCAGCCCAGCGCCTCGTAGAACGCGCGCGACCGGGCCAGATCCTCGACGCCGATCGTGACCAGCGAAAGTCTCTGCTCCATCACTGCTCCTTCGCTACGGGGTTCGACAACGTCCCGACGCCCTCGACCCACACCTCGACGACCTCGCCCTCCTCGAGGTAGCGCTTCGGGTTGCGCGAGTCGCCCACGCCGCCGGGCGTCCCGGTTGCGATCACCGTCCCGGGCTCGAGCGTCACTCCGCGCGAGCAGTAGGCGACGAGCTCGGCCATCGGGAAGATCAGGTTCCGCGTGTTCGACTCCTGGAGCACCTCGCCGCCGATCGTCGTCCGCACGCCGATGGCGGCCAGGTCGACGCCGTCCACGGATGCCAGGCACGGCCCCATGGGGCAGAACGTGTCGAAGCTCTTGCCGAGCGTGAACTGGCGCAGCGGCGTCTCGAGCTGCGCGCGCCGGCCCGACACGTCGTTGAACGCCGAGTAGCCGCCGATCGCATCTGCGGCCTCCTCGACCGAGGCGTTCTTCAGCTCGCGGTCGATCACGATCGCGACCTCGCCCTCGTAGTCGGGTCGTGTCTCATCCCTGGGGATGACGATCGTCGCGCCGTGGCCGACGAGCGCCGACGGCCACATCGCGAACACCAGGGGCACGTCCGGGAGGTCGAGTTCCGACTCCTCCGCGTGGTCGCGGTAGTTGATCCCGATCCCGATCAGCTTGACCGGCTCGACCGGATGCAGGATCTCCACGTCGGCAACGCCGTACGACTCGCCGGCGGCGGTCGCGATCACGTCCCACCCGGCGCGCGTCGGGATAAACCCGCCCGCCTGCACCGGCCCTGCGTCGACGACGACGTCCTCGTCGAGCCGGCCCGTACGGACGCCGCCGCTCGGATCGATGAACCGCACGGCTTTCACAGCCGGTCCTCGCACGTCTCGGGTTCGCGCATCCCGTCCTCCTTTTGCGTGTAAATCGGCTTCACGGATACTTGCAGGGATGTCCGTTCCGACGCTCGATCAAGTCGATCTCGAAAACGACGTCTTCGCCGAGCGCGTTCCGCACGACACGTTCGCGCTGCTCCGCAGGGAGGCGCCGGTCTACTGGTACGACTGGTCGGGCGGGCGCGGATTCTGGTGCGTGACGAAGCACGAGGATGTCGTCGCCGTCTCGAAGGACACGAAAACCTTCTCCTCCGCGCAGGGAGCGAACCTCGAGGACCTCGACGAGGACGCCCGGGTCGCGCGGCAGTCGATGCTCGAGACCGACCCGCCGGATCATTCGCGGCTGCGCGGGCTCGTCGGGCCGCCGTTCACGCCGCGTGCGGTTCGCGCCTACGAGGTCGCGCTGCGCGGGTTGACCCGCGAGATCCTCGACCGCGCGCTGCGCGCTCGGCGAGTTCGACTTCGTCGAGGAGATCGCCCGCGAGCTGCCGATCCGCGTGCTTGCGCGTCTCCTCGGCGCGCCCGAGTCGGACACGGACGCGCTCATCGGCTGGGGCGACCGGATGATCATGAACACCGATCCAGGGTTCACCGACGTCCTGCACGACAGCCCGGAGAGCGAGGCGTACCGGCTCGTTCCGTTCCGCAGCCCGGCGGCGCTCGAGCTCTTCGAGTACGGCCACGCGATCGCGGCCGAGCGGCGCGCCGACCCGCGCGACGACCTCGTCTCCAAGCTCGTCCACACGCGAGATCGACGGAGAGATGCTCAGCGAGCGCGAGTTCGACACGATGTTCCTGCTCCTCGTCGTCGCGGGCAACGAGACGACGCGGCAGGCGATCGCGCACGGGATGCTGACCCTCATCGAGCATCCGGACGAGTGGGCGCGGCTGCGCGACGACCCGCGGATCGTCTGGGACACCGGTGCCGACGAGATGCTGCGCTGGTCCTCGCCGGTGCTCCACTTCCGGCGCACGGCGACAGTCGATACCGAGCTGCGCGGCCAGACGATCCGCGCGGGCGAGAAGGTTGTCGTCTGGTACGTCTCGGCGAACTTCGACGAGGACGTCTTCGACACGCCCGAACGGTTCGACGTCGGACGCAACCCGAATCCGCACATCACCTTCGGCGCCGGCGGGCCGCATTTCTGTCTGGGCGCGCACCTGGCGCGGCTCGAGGTGCAGGTGATGTTCGAGGAGCTCCTCCCGCGGCTGGCCTCGATGGAGCTGACCGGCCCGGCGCAGCGGATCCGCACGAACTTCACGAACGCACTGCGCTCGATGCCCGTCCGCGTGGTCCAGGCGTAGTGCTGAACCGAGCCCGGCGGCGGGCCCGCGAGACGCTTCGCAAGAACGTCGAGGTCTTCGAGGGAATCGGCTACCGCGAGGTCGGCGAGTCCTCGGCGGGCCGTGTGCGCATGGAGTCGGACTCCGACCCGTCGATCGTGCTGTCGTTCGCGGCCCGGGGCCGTGTCGTCGGCGGGAGCTTCGGTCTCGAGATCGCGGCCGCCGAGCCCATCTGCCCCGCCACGCGAGGGCTCCGCGCCCGGGGTCGAGGCGTGGTGAAGCTCGCGCGGATCGACTTCAAGGCGAAGGGCGACGACCGAGCGGGCGCCGAGCTGGCCGAGCGTCTCAACGCCGACGCGGCGCTGCAGGAGGCGCTCGCCGCCGTCCATTTCGACCGGATCCGCGTGGAGCCCGACGGCCGGCCGGTCATCCGGCACATCGGCGGATCCGTCGTCTGGATGCTGATCCCACCGCTCGCCCGCGGCGTTCCCCTCGTCCCCGAGCAGGCGAAGGCGACCGTGAAGGCGTTAGCGAACTTCGGCCACGGGATACCCTGAGGCGATGCGATTCGTCGTCGCAGGGGTCTGCGTCCTCCTTCTCGCCGCGTGCGGGGCCGTGCCCGAGGCGCAAGAACGGGCCGATCAGCCCGCCGCGCTGCCCAAGGCAAAGGCGATCAAGGTGCCGAGCGCCTTCCGCGCAGAGATCTACGCGCGAGGCCTGAACCACCCGACCGCGATGGCGTTCGGCCCCGACGGCCGGCTGTACGTGACGCAGGACGTCGGCTCGGTCGTCCGAGTCGGCCCCGGCACGCGGAAGCCGAGGGTGATGGCGAAGGGCATCCGGGTTCCGCTCGGACTCGCCTGGATCGGCCAGCGCCTGTACATCTCGGCGCAGGGCCGCATCGTCCGCCGCACGCTCGCGAACGGGAAGCTCGGCTCGGCGCGCGTGCTCCGTTCCAACCTCCCGTACGGCCGCCACCAGCAGAACAACATCGTCGTCGGGCCCGACGGGCGCCTCTACTTCGGCAGCGGCTCCACGTGCGATACGTGTACGGAGGCGAACAAGTACAGCGCCAAGGTGCTCTCGATGAGGGTGGACGGCAAGGATCTCCGCATCCACGCCCGCGGCCTGCGCAACACCTACGGCCTCGCGTTCCGGCCGGGGACGAACCGGCTGTTCGGGACGGTCAACGGCCGCGACGACCTCGGGTCGAGCGAGCCCGCCGAGATGTTCGTGCGGATCAAGAAGGGCGCGCGCTATGGCTGGCCGTCGTGCTGGCCGAGCTGGCTGCGAGAAGCGGATGAAGGGCACGTCCTGCACCGGAGTAACGCGGCCGATCGCCTATCTCGAGACGCACTCGTCCGCGGACGGCATGGCCTTCGTCACCGGCAACGCGTTCCCGTCCAAGTGGAAGAACGGCGCCTTCGTCGCGCTCTGGGGCCAGTACAGCTCGACCGCTCACGGCCGCCGGGTCGTCTTCGTGAACCTCACCACGGGCAAGTCGACCGCGTTCGCACGGGGCTTCCAGCACCCGCTGGCGATCGCCTTCGACGCCAAGGGCGCGATGCTCGTCGCCGACTGGGGCCGCGGCGTGATCTACCGCATCCAGCGCAAGGGCCAGCCCTGATTTTGGAGCGCCCGGCGAAAGAAGCCTGAGTCCACGGGCCGCGCTGGACGGCGCGATGCGGCGTCCTCAGTCGCGCCCGTAGCCTCCGGCTACGAACACTCCCTGCGTTCTTGCCTCGCACCGCCCAGCGCACCCCGTGAACGAGGCGTCTTTCGCCGGTCTCTCCTAGGCGTCGAGCCAGTCGAGCCCGCGCGCAGCGCCGCGCGGAGTCGACAGGAAGTGCTCGCGCCGAACGAGGGTCAGCTCCGCGCGCCCGTGCGCGAGAACGAGCCCCGACGAGTCGAGGATCGTCGCCTCGGCGGTCGCCCGCCGGTCGTCCGCGTCCACGAGGTGCGCGGAGATGCGCAGCGGCTCCTCCACGGGAACCGGAGCGAGATAGCGCGTCTCGAGCCGTGAGGTGACCGCCGGGCTCAGCGCCGGCCGGACGATCTGCCCGCAGGCCTCGTCGAGGAGCGCGGCGACGATGCCGCCGTGCGCCATCCCGGGCGCACCTTGGAAGTGCTCCGGGATGACGTGGTCGGCTTGAAGGTCTTCGCCGGCGAAGCGCCACTCGAACTCGAGCCCGCCCGTGCCGAGGCCGCAGCCCCAGCAGAACGGGTAATGGTCGGTCCGGCTCACCGCCGGATTATCGCCCAGGAGGGTTTGGCGAGATGCGCCTCGCCGCAGCGCGGCCCTGGGGCTCAGGGGTATCCCGCCGGACCGACTAGTTGTCGCTGGGCGACGGGTCGAACTCGAACGACGTGTCCGGCCCGAACAGCTTGTCCTTGAGCCAGCGGCGCGTCTCCGGGCCCGAGATCGGGTTGAAGAGGACGCCCAGGGCGATTCCGGTCACGAGCAGCGTGAAGTTCCGGGCGCCGTGCGACTGCGACTCGCCGCGTGCACGACGGCTCGCCTCGCGAAGCTCGTCGACCGCGTTGCGGAGCTCCTCCTGCACGTCGGTGTCGCTCGCGACCCGGCGCGCGAATCCGGTCATGCTCGACGGTCCGATCAGGTCGTCGTAGATCTTGCGCGCCGAGGTGTAGGCGCTCTTCACGTGGTCGTGCAGTTCTTCGTCGGTGGCCAGCCGCTCGACGTAGGGCCGAGCGGTGTCGACCGCGTCATTGACTTTGTCTTTCATCTCGTTCCTTTCCATCGGCTGTAACTGAAGTCATACCTGAGCCGCGACGAGGAGAAACCCGAGAGGAGACTCAGGAGCGACTCTAGAGCGGTTCGTCGCAAGGTTCCAGCGGACCGGAGTGGGTTAGCCTCCGCGCGTGGAGAACTGGACTCGCCTGGTCATTCGGCACCGCTGGATCGTGGTCGGCGTCTGGATCGTCGTCTTCGTCGTCTCCGGGATCGCGTCGAGCGGGCTCGCCGACCTGCTCACGAACCGTTTCACGCTGCCTGGGACCGACACCGCGCGGGCCGAGGCGATCCTCGAGGACAACTTCGGCGAGAAGACGACGGGGACGTTCTCGATCGTCGTCCGCACCGACCCCAACTCGATGAACGACGTGTTCCCGGAGGTGGAGGACGCGGCAGCCAGGGCGTCCGACGTGCTGCCGACCAGCTCGGTTGCAGCGGTGGTTCCGGTCAGCGACACGATCGTCGTCGCGTCGCTCACCTCGAAGCTCGAGGCGGCCGACGCGAAGGGCTACACCGACGACATCCGCGCGGCGGTCGGCGAGATCCCGGAGGCCGAGGTGTTCGTGACCGGCCAGGCCGCGATCGAGCACGACCTCGACCCGGTCTTCAACGAGGATCTCAAGGTCGGGGAGCTCTACATCGCGATCCCGATCGCCCTGGTCATCCTGCTCTTCGTGTTCGGGTCGCTCGCGTTGCTCGTCCCGTTCATCTTCGCGGCCGCGACGATCCCGGCCACGCTCGCGATCGTCTGGATCTTCGCGCACTACATGGAGCTCACCACCTACCTCCAGAACCTGGTGTTCCTGATCGGGTTCGGGATCGCGATCGACTACTCGCTGCTCGTCGTCTACCGCTACCGCGAGGAGCATCGCGAGGGCGTGTCCAAGGAGGACGCGGTGGTCAAGACGATGGCGACGGCCGGCCGCGCGGTCGTCTTCAGCGGCTCGGCGGTCGGGATCGGGCTCGCGCTCATGCTGTTCATGCCGCTGCCGTTCATGCGCGGCTTCGGGATCGGCGGGCTCGCCATCCCGGTCGTCTCGATCGTCGCCGCGATCACGCTGCTGCCGGTGCTCCTCTACCTGATCACCGGCCCGCTCGACCGCGTGCGGCTCCTGCCGAAGCGGATCACCGAGCGGCGCGAGGCCGAGGAGAACTTCTGGGTCAAGCTGGCCCGCGCGATCATGCGCCGCCCGGTCTGGTTCGCGGTCGGGACGACGGCGCTCCTGCTCGCGCTCGCCGCGCCGGCGCTCGCGCTCGAGCTGGGGCCGGGCTCGAACGAAGGGATCCCGAAGCGGCTCGAGTCGGTGCAGGGCCTGGACGTCATGGCGACGGCGGTCGGCAAGGGGGCTCTCGCGCCGACGACGGTCGTGATCGACACGGGCGAGGAGATGGGCGTGCGGCAGCCCGAGGTGCAGGACGCGACGCGGAGCTTCGTCGCGCGGCTCACGCTCGACCCGGAGGTGGCGCGGGTCGACTTCGAGCCGAGCAGCCAGTACATCGAGCCGACCGGCCGCTTCATCCGCATCGACATCGTGGGGAAGCACGAGTACGGCGATCCGGCGTCCTCCGACTTCGTCCACCGGCTGCGCGACGAGATCATCCCGGAGTCCGGCTTCCCGGCGAGCGCCGCCGTCTTCGCGGGCGGCGGACCGCCGGGCGGGGTCGACTTCCTCGACGTCACCTACAGCGCGTTCCCGTGGCTCGTGCTCGGCGTGCTGCTCCTCACCTACCTCCTGCTCCTGCGCGCGTTCCGCTCGCTGCTCCTCCCGCTCAAGGCGATCGTCTTGAACCTGCTCTCGATCCTCGCCGCCTACGGGGTCCTCGACGGCGTTCTTCAAGTGGGGCCCGGCCGAGGCGATCGGGCTCATCGGCTTCGACCAGATCGAGGGCTGGATCCCGGTCTTCGTGTTCGCGATGGTCTTCGGCCTCTCGATGGACTACGAGGTCTTCCTCGTCTCGCGCATGCGCGAGGAATGGGACAAGACGAAGGACAACGAGGACGCGGTCTCGATGGGGCTCGCGAAGACCGGCCGGATCGTCACCGCGGCGGGGCTGATCATGTTCGCCGCGTTCATGGGCTTCGTCGCCGGCTCCGTCGTCGGGCTGCAGCAGTTCGGCTTCGGGCTCGCGACCGCGATCCTCATCGACGTCACGATCGTGCGCGCCTTGCTCGTGCCGAGCGCGATGGCGCTCTTCGGCCGCTGGAACTGGTGGCTTCCGGCGGGTGTGGCGCGTCTTTTCCGCGTCGAGCCGTCGCCGCTCCGGGACAAGTCCGCTCCGGCTCCGGCCCCGTCCGGGAGATAGGCTCGTGAGCGTGCAGATCGAGGTCGTCGAAGGAGACATCACCGCGCTCGAGGTGGACGCGATCGCGAACGCCGCGAACGACCGGCTCTGGATGGGGGCGGGCGTCGCGGGGGCGATCAAGCGCGCCGGCGGCGAGGAGATCGAGCGCCAGGCGGTCGCGCTCGGGCCGATCGCTCTCGGCGACGCAGTGGCGACCGAGGCCGGCCGTCTTCCGGCGAAGCACGTGATCCACGCGGCCGTGATGGGACAGGACCTGGCCACGAACGGCGAGATCGTCGGAGCGGCCACGCGCCGTTCGCTCGAGGTCGCGGACGAGCTCGGCCTGAAGTCCCTCGCGCTCCCCGCGTTCGGCACCGGCGTCGGCGGCTTCCCCCTCGAGGAGGCGGCGGAGATCATGATCGCCGAGGTGCGGAACTTCGAGCCGAAATCGCTCGAGCGCGTCCTCTTCGCGGTGTTCGGTGCGCAGGCCGCGGCCATCTTCGAAGCGGCCCTCGCCTAAACTCAGCGCATGCAAGGCGTCATCCTCGCGGGCGGGACGGGTACGCGCCTCCATCCGCTGACGCGCATCACGAACAAGCACCTGCTGCCGATCTACGACCGGCCGATGGTCACGTACTCGATCGAGGCGCTCGTCTCGGCCGGGATCACCGACCTGATGCTCGTCACCGGCGGCACCCACGCCGGCGAGTTCCTGCGGCTGCTCGGCAACGGCCACGAGTGCGGCATCGAGCGGCTGTCGTACGCCTACCAGGAGCGCGCCGGGCGGCATCGCCGACGCGCTCGGGCTCGCCGAGCGCTTCGTCGGCGGCGACCGGGTGTGCGTGATGCTCGCCGACAACGTGGTCGAGCACTCGATCCGCCCGGCCGTCGACAGACTTCGAGGCCCAGGAGAGCGGGGCGCGGATCGTCCTCGCCCGCGAGGACGACCCCGAGCACCTGCGCCACCTCGGCGTCGCCCGAGCTCGACGGCGACCGCGTCGTCCGCATCGTCGAGAAGCCCGACGGACCCGCCCAGCGAACTACGCGGTGACCGGGCATCTACTTCTACGACCCGAGCGTCTTCGAGATCATCCCGACGCCTCGAGCCGTCGGCCCGCGGCGAGCTCGAGATCACCGACGTGAACAACTGGTACGTGGAGCAGGGCGCTCATGGAGTACGACGTCCTCGAGGGCTTCTGGGGCGACGCGGGCGAGTCGATCGACGCCTACTACGCGGTCAACGACTTCGTCCGCCGGAACGGCGCGAACAAGCGGTGATCGACTGCATCGTCCGCATGCCGCTGCAGGTCTTCGAGGACGAGCGCGGCTGGTTCCTCGAGATCCAGCGCGCGAGCAAGATGCCGAAGACGCTCGTGCAGACGAACGTGTCCTTCTCGCGCAAGGGCGTCGTGCGCGGCCTGCACTTCCACCAGCGCGGCCAGGACGACCTCTTCGCCTGCCTCAGCGGAACCGCGCGCGTCGTCGTGCTCGACACCGAGTCCGGCGACGTCTTCACGGAGGACATCGGCGAGTCGAACCCGGTCGCGCTCTACATCCCGGGACGCTCGCGCACGGCTTCGAGGCGCTCACCGACGTCATCTTCTGTTACCACGTCACGTCCGAGTACGACCCCTCCGACCCCGACGAGCACGCGATCCCCTGGAACGACCCCCGCGTGAAGGACCTGTGGAGCACCGAGACGCCGATTCTCTCCGCGCGGGACGCGAACGCATCCTGATCACGGGCGCGGGGGGCCGGCTCGGGTCGGTCCTGGCGCGCCTGCTTCCGGACGCGGACGCCCGCACGCGCGCCGAGTTCGACATCACGGACCCGCCGCCGCTCGACTACACGCCCGGCGCGGTGCTGCATGCGGCGGCCTGGGCGGACGTCGACAGCGCCGAGGCCGATCCGGAGGGCTCTGGGCCGTGAACGTCGAGGGGACGCGCAACGTCGCCGCGCTCGGCGCTCCCGTCCTCTACGTGTCCACGGACTACGTCTTCGACGGGACGAAGGGCGCGCCGTACGTCGAGTCCGACCCGACCGCGCCGCTGTCCGCATACGGGCGCTCCAAGCTCGGCGGCGAGCAGGAGGTGCGCGACGGCTGGGTCACACGTGTGTCCTGGCTCTACGGCGAGCAGGCGCCGAGCATCGTGCTCTCGATGCTCGAGGCGGCCGACGAGGGCCGTGAGGAGGTGCGCCTCGCCGGGCGACCGGCTCGGCTCGCCGACGTACATCGGGCATCTCGCGCCGGCGCTCATCGAGGTGCTCGACCTGCCGTACGGCACGTACCACGTCGCCGGCGGAGGCGGATGCACGTGGGCCGACTTCGCGGAGGCGCTCTTCGAGGAGATCGGCAGCCCGTGCCGCGTCGTCCGGTTCGAGACGCCCGAGCCGACCGGGACGATCGCCAGGCGTCCCGCGGCTTCCGTCCTCGCGAGCGAGCGCCCGGAGGCGCCGAAGCTCCCGCACTGGCGCGACGGCTTGCGCGAGTGCCTCGCGCAGCTCGGGCGCTAGCATCCCGCCTCATGCGCGTTCTCCTCACCGGCGGCTGCGGATTCATCGGCAGCCATCTCGTTCGGCGCCTCGTCGCGGCCGGCGACGACGTGGTCGTCCTCGACAAGCTGACCTACGCCGGGAACCCGGCCAACCTCGCCGACGTGGAGCACGTCTTCCACCGCGGGGACATCGCCGATCCGGATGCCGTCGCCGCCGCGGGCGAGGATGCGGACGCGGTCGTGAACGTCGCCGCCGAGACGCACGTCGACCGTTCGATCGACGGCGCGACCGAGTTCGTGAGCACGAACGTCCTCGGCACGCAGGTCCTCCTCGACTGGGCGCGCGAGCGCGGCGTCCGCTACGTCCAGGTGTCCACCGACGAGGTCTACGGCGACATCGACTCGGGCCTGTCCCGCGAGGGCGATCCGATCCGTCCGTCCAGCCCGTACGCCGCCTCGAAGGCGGCGGGCGACCTGCTCGCGCTGGCGTCGGTTCGCACGCACGGGGCCGACGTCGTCATCACGCGCGGGTCGAACACCTACGGCCCGAACCAGTACCCGGAGAAGCTGATCCCGTTCTTCACGACGAACGCGCTCGACGGCAAGCCGCTGCCGGTCTACGGCGACGGCCTCCAGATCCGCGACTGGCTCCACGTGGAAGACCACGCCGCCGGGATCGAGCTCGTCCTCCGCGAGGGCAAGACGGGCGAGGTCTACAACATCGCCGGCGGCGAGGAGGTCGTGAACGCCGAGATCACGCGCCGCATCGTCGAGCTGACCGGCGCCGATCCCGCACTCGTCACCCGCGTGGAAGACCGCCCGGGCCACGACCGCCGCTACGCGCTCGACGCGACGAAGCTGAAGGGGCTCGGCTGGAGCCCGATGCACAACCTGGCCGACGGCCTGCCCGCGACGGTCGAGTGGTTCCGAACCCACCGCGAGTGGTGGGAACCGCTTGAAGCAGTCCTGACGCAATCCTTACGAGGCTTCTCTAGCCTTTGACCGAAGCACGTTTCTCATGCGTCGGTTCCTCTGCCTCATCATCCTTGCGCTAGCCGCGCCGGCTTCGGCGTCGGCCGGGGCTGTCTTTTTCGTCGAAGGCCACGGCTGGGGCCACGGCATCGGCATGGCCCAGTGGGGCGCCTACGGCTACGCGAAGAACGAGGGCCGCAACTACCAGTGGATCCTCGCGCACTACTACAAGGGGACGAAGATCGCGCAGTCGGACGTGGCCACGGTTCGCATCCTTCTCGGCGAGGGACGCAAGACGGTCACGATCGGCTCGGAGGGCCCGTTCACCGTCAGCGACTTCAAGAACAAGACGGTCGCGCTGCCCAAGGGCTCGGTCACGTTCGGAACCGGGCTCAAGGTCAAGGGGAAGAAGCTGACGAGCCCGCTGACGTTCACGCGCGGCGCACGGTTCCTCAAGCTCAACGGGAAGCAGTACCGCGGCAAGCTCGTCGTCTATCTGCGCGGCGGGCGGCTCACGGTCGTGAACCGCGTCGGGATCGACGACTACATCAAGGGCGTCGTCCCCGACGAGATGCCGCCGAGCTGGTCGCCCGAGGCGCTGAAGGCCCAGGCGGTCGCGGCGCGCTCCTACGCGGTCGCGACGCGCAAGACGAGCGGCATCTTCGACCTCTATCCGGACACGCGCAGCCAGGTGTACGGCGGCGTCTCCTCGGAGGAGCCGTCGACGAACACGGCCATCTCGAAGACCGCGAAGCAGATCCTCAAGTACAAGGGCAACGTCGCGACGACGTTCTTCCACTCGACCTCGGGCGGGAAGACCGCGGCGATCCAGGACGTCTGGAACTCGACCGGCGTCCCCTACCTCGTCTCGGTTCCCGACAAGTACGACGGGATGTCGCCGCACCACAACTGGGGCCCGTTCCGCTACACGGCGACGGCGTTCAAGCGCGAGCTCGGATCGTCCGCGCCGAAGGGCCGCGTGCTCGACGCCACGGTCGTCCGCAACTCGTCGTCGCGCGTCGACAACGTCACGCTGGACGGCTCCGGATCGAACTCGAGCATCTCCGGCACCGGGCTCCAGTCCGCGTTCGGGCTGCGGTCGAGCTGGTTCTCGATCTCGGTGCTCTCGCTCACGGGCGGTAGTGGACCGAAGGGGAAGCGGATCGCGCTGAAGGGCCTTGCGCGCGGGGTCAAGGACGTCTGGCTCCAGCGGCGCGTCAACGCCGATTGGGTCAAGGTGCGCAACCTGAAGCCCGGCTCCGACGGGCGCTTCACGACCAAGGTCCGGCCCGGCAAGACCTCGTGGTTCCGGATCGCCGCGCCGAAGGGCGCCGGCGCTCCCGTGCTCGTCACCGTCAAGTGATGAGGCGGCCGGCGGCCGTTCTCGCGGGGCTCGCGGCGACCGCCTTCCTTGCCGCCCCGGCCGGCGCCGCGCGTGGACAGCTCTCCGTCTCGGTCTCGGACGGAGCCGACGCCGCCGCTGTGCAGAAGGCAGTCGCGTCCGCCACCGGCGGGCGGCTCGTCGCGAACCTCGGGCCGCTCGACACGCTCGTCTTCACGGTCGACGACCTCGGCGCCGCTTCGGCGCGCGCCGCCCGGGTGCGCGGCGTCGGCTCGGTCGAGCGGCTCGGGTCGACGCGCTGGATCTCCTTCTCGTCGAACGATCCGCTGAGGCCGAAGCAGTGGTACCTGAATGCCGTGAACGCGTTCGACTTCTGGCCCGACATCCCGGTGCGTCCGGCCGTGCGGGTGGCGGTCATCGACTCGGGGATCGACGGAGGGCACCCCGACCTGGCCGGCAAGGTGGTCGGGTCGAAGAGCTTCGTCTCGAGCCCCGCGCTCAAGGACACGGTCGGCCACGGGACGGCGGTCGCGGGCGAGATCGCGGCGCACGTCGACAACGCCAAGGGCATCGCGGGCGCCGGAATTCCGGTCGAGCTCCTGATCGGCAAGGTCGTGCGCCAGGACGGCTCCATCTCCGTCCTCGCGGAGGCGAAGGCGATTCGCTGGGCGGTCGATTCGGGCGCGCAGGTGATCAACCTCAGCCTCGGCGGGCCGCGAGATCCGCGGCGGCCGAGGCACGACGACTACTCGCCGCTCGAGCACGCGGCGGTCGACTACGCGACGCGGAAGGGCGTGCTGGTCGTCGCGGCCGCGGGAAACTGCACCACGCTCAGGTGTCCCGAGCAATACGCGTCCTGGCCCGCCGCGCTCCCGCACGTCGTCGCGGTGAGCGCCCTCAACCGCTCGAACTCCGCGCCGTACTGGTCGAATCGCGACGCGCTGCTCATCGACGTCGCCGCGCCGGGGGCCGACATCCTCTCCACGTTCCCACGAGCCCTGACCAAGACGGGCTGCTCACCGCGCGGCTACACGAGCTGCTCGCGCGACCCGGCCTGGCGCAAGCCCGCCGGGACGTCGTTCGCGGCGCCGCTCGTGGCCGCCGCCGCCGCGGTCGTGATCGCCGAGCGCGCCCAGCTCGGGCTGCCGAAGCTCGCGCCGAACCAGGTGGCGACGCTCATCGAGCACTCGGCCAAGGATCTCGGCGCGGGAGGCCACGACAAGGCGACCGGTCACGGCCGGCTCGACATCGCCGCGGCGCTGACGGCGCTCTCCGGTCCGATCCCTGCGGCGGACGCCCGCGAGCCGAACGACGCGCTGGGACGGGCGGTCCGGCTCGGTGCGACCGTGAAGCTCGTGCAGGCCTCGCTCGACCGGTTCGACGACGCGCGCGACGTCTACCGGATCTCGCTCGGCAAGAACCAGCGGATCACGCTCGACTATCAGGGCCCGAGCGGCGGCGTGCTCTACCTTTGGCGCGCAGACGGATCCAGAGCCGCGATCTCCCGCAAGCCCGGCTCCAAGGAGCGCATCGTCTTCCGCGCGAAGCGCGCCGGGAAGCTCTACGTCGAGGCGCGTCTGCCGAGCGGGCCGTCCGGCGGCTACTCGCTCACGCTGACGCGCGGCTAGAGCAGCTCTTCGTCGGGGACGTCGCGGATCACCCGCGCCGGATTCCCCACGACGACGGCACGCGGCGGAACGTCCTTGGTGACCACCGCGCCCGCACCGACGAACGCCTCCTCGCCGATCTCGATGCCCGGGAGGAGCACCGCACCGCCGCCGATCCGGGCGCCGCGTCGGATCGTCGGGCCCTTCATCGCGGCGAGGCGAGCCTCGGTGCGGCCCATGAAGTTGTCGTTCGTCGTGACCACGCCGGGTGCGATGAAGACGTCCTCCTCGATCGTGGAGTAGGCGGTGACATAGGCGTTCGCCTGGATCCGCGTCCGCGCGCCCACGGTCACGTCGTTCTCGACCAGCGAGCCGCGCCCGACCACGACGTCGTCGCCGAGCTCGCAGCGTTCGCGCACGCACGCCTGGTCGCCGATCACGACGCCGCGGCCCAGCTTCGTGCCCGCGAAGACGACGGCCAGCGCGAGGATCGCCGTCTCGTCGCCGATCTCCGTGGGAGGAAGCGGATCGCGCTTCGCGGTCGAGCGCTTGCCCAGGGTCGGCTGCTTGCCCACGACGGAGTTGTCTCCGATCGCGACGTTCTCGCCGAGCACCGTGCCGTCGTGGACGACGGCGGTGGACGCGATCACACGGGCTCCCGCTCGAGCGAGCGCTGGAGCTCCTCGAGCGCGCGCACCACCGCGAGGCCGTTCTCCCGCGCGGGTGCCGAGTCGGCCTCGCCGCGCACGAGCGCCAGGAAGTGCTCGCACTCGAGGCGCAGCGGCTCGTCCATCGCGATCCGCGGGCTGAGCGTGTCGCCGGTGCGCGTCATCCACTCGCCGGACGGGAGCCCGGTCGGGCCCTTGTCGTAGACCGTGATCTTGTGGTCGGGCTCCATGTCGTCGAACACCGCCATCTTCGAGTCGCCGACGACGGTGAGCTTGCGCATCTTGTGCGGGTCGAGCCAGGACAGGTGCATGTGCGCGACCACGCCCGAGGGGAAGTGGAGGTAGCAGAAGACGACGTCCTCGACGCCCTTGGTGAGGAACGACTCGCCGCGGGCCCACGCCTCGTCCGGCTCCTCGCCGACGAGGTCGATGATCACGGAGAGGTCGTGCGCGCCGAGGCTCCAGAGGACGTTCTCGTCGCGGCGGATCTTCCCGAGGTTCTGGCGATTGCCGTAGACGACCAGGAGGCGGCCGAGATCGCCCGAGTCGACGAGCTCCTTCAGCGCGCGTACGCCGGGGTGGTACAGGAGCAGATGGCCGGGCATGAGGACGAGGCCGCGCTCCTCCGCTAGAGCCGCGACGGCTTCGGCGTCCGCCGCGGTGAGGGCGATCGGCTTCTCCACGAACACGTGCTTGCCGGCCTCGAGCGCGCGGCGGGCGAGGTCGGCGTGTGTCGGGACGGGCGTCGCGATGACGACCGCGTCGAGCGTGTCGTCGGCGAGCAGGTCGTCGAAGTGCGGCGTCGCCGTCGCGGCCGGGTAGCGCGCGGCCGCGGACGCGAGGTACTCCTCGTTCGCGTCGCAGACGAACGCGAGCTCCGCGAGCTCGTTGAAGTTGCGCGCGAGGTTCGGGCCCCAGTAGCCGAGGCCGACGACGCCGATCCTGATCCGGTCAGTCATGAGCGGCAATCGTACGGGCGATGCGCTCTGCGGCGCGACCGTCACCGTAGAGGTCGGGATGGTCGGGTTGGGGCTTCGCGTCGGCGATCGCACCGGCGATTCGCGCGGCGTCGGACGAGCCCGCGAGCGTGTTCCAGCCGGTTTCGACCGTCTCGACCCATTCGGTCTCGTCGCGGAGCGTCACGCACGGGACGCCGAGCCAGTACGCCTCCTTCTGCACGCCGCCCGAGTCGGTTGCGACCACGCGCGCCTGTGCGACGAGCGCCGTGAAGTCGAGGTAGCCGGCCGGCGGGAGGAGCCGGACGTTCGGCGGCAGCGCGGTGTCCCCGAGCGCGGCGCTCGTGCGCGGATGGGCGGGGAAGACGACCGGCTCGTCTCCGGTGAGCCCGGCGAGGATCGCGCGGAGTGGCTCGCGGCCCATGTTGGCCTCGCGGTGGACGGTCGCGAGGACGT
Source organism: uncultured Actinomycetes bacterium (assembly GCA_963705875.1). Classification (GTDB taxonomy): domain Bacteria; phylum Actinomycetota; class Thermoleophilia; order Gaiellales; family Gaiellaceae; genus CAVRUF01. Next base: position 2,335,555 of record OY970117.1, read on the forward strand.
AGCGCTTCGGCTCGACACCCGCGTCGGTGAGCGCGGTCGAGCGGTCGAGTGCGAGCGGTGCGAAGAGGCGGTTCGCGTCGAGCATCACGTCGCCCACGTCGTGGACGCCCTCGGCCATCCCCTCGTTGCGGAGGTTCGCGACGGCGACCTCGCTCGGGCAGAAGAGATGCGTCGACAGCCGGTCGACGAGGACGCGGTTCACCTCCTCCGGCATCGAGCGGATGAAGGAGCGAAGCCCGGCCTCGACGTGCGCGACGGGAACGTTCAGCTTGGCGGCCGCGAGCGCCCCGGCGAGGGTCGAGTTCGTGTCCCCGTAGACGACGACCATGTCGGGGCTCTCGGCGAGGATCGTCGCCTCGATCCCGGGCAGCATCCGCGCGGTCTGATCAGCGTGCGAGCCGGAGCCCGTGTCCAATCGGTGCGCGGGCGGCTCGAGTCCGAGCTCGTCGAAGAAGACCCCGGAGAGCTCGGGGTCGTAGTGCTGGCCGGTGTGCAGGACGACCTCGTCGATCCCCTGTTTGCGAAGCGCCAAAGAGAGGGATGCGGACTTGATGAATTGCGGCCGGTTGCCGACTACTGAGAGGACACGCATGTCGGCGTCCGAATCTAGCTATCCCATGCTCGCCAAGCACCTACTTCTGACCGGTGGGCTCGTCGCCGCGGCGGCGGTCAAGGCCGGAAAAGACCTCACCTGGTACGCGTCGCGCAAGCTGAACGAGCCGAAGTGCGCACGGCCGCGCACGGCTCGCGCGCGCTGAATCGGCACGCTTCCCGCTGAGAATCGGCACACTTCGTGACGGTTCCGCGCGCATTTCCGCGATACGCTCGAAGCGGGTAGCGGGTGGACATCCCCCTCCCAGGGTGGGGCGCGCGCGCGAGTGACCGTACGCCGCGGGCCAGCACCGGTGCGGGCGGGGAGCGGCTCGTCGCTAGAATCGCCCGTCGCGGGCCGTTAGCTCAGTTGGTAGAGCAGGGGACTCTTAATCCCAAGGTCGAAGGTTCGAATCCTTCACGGCCCATTCGCCCGTTCGCCGCCGTGATGCCCTAGCCGGTGGGCGGTCGCCACGGCTCGTGCTCGTGCGTGAGCCAGACCAGCTCGGGGTCGAGCGCAAGGACCCGCTGCCGGCCTTCGGTGGGCGGCTCGTCGAACTCGCCGAACCAAACCGCCACGTCGCCGCCGACGATCATCGGGCGCCCGCCGGTCTCGACGACGACCATCTGCATGCCGGGTGTGTGGCCCGGCGCCGGGACGAGTCGGAGCCCGGGCAGCAGCTCGTGCTCGCCGTCGACCGGCACGTACTGCACGCCGGGCGCCTCGACCCACTCGCGGATGGTGTAGTCGTCCTCGCTGCGCGCGTCGTCGAGCTCCCGGCGCTGGACGTAGATCGGCTTGCCGGCGAAGAGGTGGTTGCCGCCGCAGTGGTCGGCGTGCAGGTGCGTGTTGACGACGATGTCGATGCCGGCGAGATCGAAGTCCTGCTCGCTCAGCGGCTGGAGTCGGGGATCCATGTCGGCCATCGCCGGGTGCAGCTCCGTCATGCCGGTGTCGACCAGCACGCGCGCATCGGGATGGTCGATGACGTGCACGTAGACCGGCATCCGCTCGCCCTCGACGTGAGAGGTCGGCAACGAAGATTGGCGTGATGGTGATCGAGGCGGGGGCGTTCATCGTGTACCGACCGCCACGGTAGGTGCGCCTTGATAGAGCTGGAGCCATGACGACCTCCGTTAGACTGGCACGAGGCGGGGTCGGCCGCCTGATAGATATGACTATGCCAAGCGGATGGATCACGTCCGGCAGTCAACGTCGACGACCTCGCGGCCGCGATCGAGTTCTGTGGTCGGCGGCTACGGACTCGAGCTGGAGGGCGACGGCGCAGGTCGAGGGCGTAGCCGGTTGACCGCGTGGTCGAAGGCTGCGAGGGCGTCCGGTCGGACATCGCGATGCTGCGGACACCGGACGGCCACGTAAAGCTCGAGCTGGTGAAGTTCCTCTCCCCGTCGGCCACCGGCGGGCGACGCGCAGGCAGCCGCCGAACGGCCCTGGGCATTCGCCACGTGCGACCGTGTCGCAGGATCTGACGACGATCGACGCCGCCGTCGCAACAGTGGAACGTCGGCCCAGGTCGGCTGGTGAGCTCGTCGAGCGACGATGGTTGAACTACGAGCGACTTCGATCGGGTGCTGCTGGACGTCCGCGGCCCGGAGCGGAATCATCGTCGAGCTGGCGGAGCGAATCGGCCTGGAATCGTCAGGCTCTCGATGTCGCTCGGGTAGTCGGTGAGCACGTCCATCCCGTCCTCGGTGACGACGACCGTGTCCGAGTGGCGGAAGCCGCCGATCGCGGGTCGTAGAGGCCCGGCTCGATCGTGAAGACCATCCCCGGCTCGAGCGGCGTGTGGTCGCCGACGTCGAGGAACGGCGCCTCGTGGTTTCGCAGCCCGATCCCGTGGCCGGTGTGCTGGCGCCAGTACCGGAGCAGGTCGTTCTCCTCGAGGTAGCGCATGACCGCGCCGTCCACGTCGGCGCACGTCGCGCCCGGCCGGATCGCGTCGAACGCGGCCTGCTGCGCGGCGACGGTGTGGTCGAAGAGCCGCCGCATCTCGTCGGTCGGCGGGCCGATGATCATCGCCCGTTCGAGCTCGGCGTTGTAGCCCCAGACCGGCGCGCTCGTCTCGGTCACGAGCACGTCGCCCGCCTGGAACTCGATGTTGTGCGCGACCGCGTGCGCCCACGAGCTCCGCAGCCCGATCTGGCCCCGGTAGCCGGCCGACGCGCCGTCCGAGGACGACATCCCGCCGACCTCGCCGAGCTCCGCGAGCATCGCGAGCGTGGTCTCGTGACCCGCGCGCAGGCTGGCCTCGGCCTCGGTCGCGCCCGGGCGGGAGTACTCCTGCAGCAGCCGGTGCGCATGCGAGCACCAGCGTCCGCTCTCGCGGATGAGCGCGATCTCGCTCTCGCTCTTGCGCGCCATCATCCCCTCGATGACGTCGCCGAGCGGAGCGACCGAAGCGCCCGCCGCGTCGCTGAGCGCGGGCCCCTGGTAGCCGAGGATGCCGGGGTAGCCGTCGTTGTCGGCGCCGATCGCGCCCCGGATCCCGAGATCCGCGAGGACGCGGGCGAAGATCGCCATCGGGTGCTCGATCCCCGGGTACTCCGGATAGGACTCGATCCGGTCGAACGCGGTCTCGGCGCGGGTGCGCTCGACCTCGAACTCCGGCACGAACACCGCGGAGTCGCCGCCGGCGCTCTCCGCATAGATCACCGGGCGCTCGTTGGACAGGAACCAGAACCCGGTGAAGTACTGGATGTAGTCCGCGTCGAAGAGCACGTAGCCGGAGCAGCCTTCGCGCCGGACGTGCTCGAGCAGCCGCTCGCGCCGCTCCTGGAACTCGGCGGCCGAAATGCCGCTGGCCTGGCCCACATCTCCTCCTCGGTCGTCGGTCGGAGCATCGTAGAGCGAGGTCGCGTAGCGTGGGCGCCGACCAGTCGATCGTCTCGGGGAGGCGTACATGCTCAAGGAGTTCAGGGACTTTCTCGTTCGCGGCAACCTCGTCGAGCTCGCCGTCGCGTTCGTCCTGGGCGTTGCGTTCGCGGCGGTCGTCACGTCGTTCGTCGACGACCTGATCATGCCGATCATCGCGATGTTCTTCGGCGAGCCGAACTTCAACGACCTCACGTTCACGATCAACGACGCGGTCTTCCGCTACGGGGCATTCCTCACCGCCGTGATCCAGTTCGTCGCGATCGCCGCCGCGGTCTTCTTCTTCGTGGTCAAGCCGGTGAACGAGGTGATGGCGCGGCTGACCGGCCCGCACGACGAAGGCAACCCCGACGAGGAGCGACGCCACCAGGAGATCCTCGCCGCCCTCGATCGTCTCTCCACCAGGTAACCGAAGGGAGTCACAGTGTTCGCACGGATCGCCAAGTTCGAAGGGCTCGACATGTCCAACGTCGACGCACAGATCGAGGAGATGTCCTCGATGGATACGCCGCCCGGCCTCGAGCACGCCAAGGGCTTCATGCACCTCATCGACCGGGAGAACGGAACCGCGATGCTCGGGATCGTCTTCTTCGAGGACGAGGACGGCCTGCGCCGCGGCGACGAGGCGCTCAACGCCATGAGCCCGCCGATCGGGCGCCGGCCGGCGCTCGAACGTCGAGATGTACGAGGTCGTCGCCGAGATGAAGAACGACTAGAGGTCGCGGCGGGCGAACCCGACGCTCGCGACGACCGCGGCCACGGCGAGATAGCCGAGCGTCCACGGCCACAGCGAGGCGCCGGCGCTCTGCGCACCGCCGAACGGCCCCAGCTGGAGCACCTCCTGCGTGAGGCCGAAGCTCTCGGAGCTGATCGCGTTCAGGGCGTCCTGGTACAGCGCTTCGAAGGGGAGCGCCCAGGACGTCCGGTGCGCGACGTCGATCAGCGTCTGGGAGTTGATCCCTTCGCCGATCTGGCCGAGCAGCCCGCCGACGAGGCCCGCTCCGAAGAGCATGAACACGGCGATCCCGTTCGCGGTGGCCGACAGGAACACCGAGCCGACCAGCGAGATCGCGGTTACGACGACCACCGCCAGGCCGAGCTGGATCCCGGGCTGCCAGAACCGGTCGGGCCACCAGCCTCCCGCCCAGTACGTGATCGCCGCGGTGGCCGCGAAGACCGCGAAGACGTAGACGAAGCACACGGCGGCCGCGGCGATGAAGCGGCCCGCCAGCAACGCGTTGCGGCCGAGCGGCCGCACGACGAGCGGCTGGAGGAGCCCGCGCTCGGCATCGCCGCGAACGACGGAGATCGTCAGAAAGATTCCCAGGACGACTCCCAGGAAGAGCGTCCCGAACATGGCCAGCCCGAGCAGGGTCGCTCCGGCCAGGATTTGCGGGTCGATGATCTGGGCGGTCGGGCCCTTGGCGACCTCGTCGAAGGCGAACTCCGTGCCGAGCGCGTAGAGCGCGAGGAAGGCCGCCGTGAGGACGAGGACGATGACGAACACGCGCCGGCGCAGGCTCTCGCGCAGGGCGTAGCCGATCACGATCGGGATGCCGCTCATGCGTTGTCCCGGATCGCCTCGAGGTAGCTCTCCTCGAGCGTGGTCTCGACGACGCGCACGCCGTAGATCTGCTCGCCCGCGGCGACGAGCTCGGCGACGAGGCGCGGTGCATCGTCACGGGTCGCGTCGGCGAAGGTCTTGACCCCGGTGGCGGTCTCGATCTCGACACCGCGCGCATGGGAGAGCTCGCGCGGCGTCCCGGCCGCCACGACCTTGCCGTGATCGATGATCGCCACCCGGTCGCACACCAGCTCGATCTCGCTCAGCAGATGCGAGTTGAGGAGCACCGCCACGCCGCGCGAGCGCAGCTCCTCGAGCAGCTCGCGCACGGTGATCCGCCCGGCGGGGTCGAGCGCGCTGGTCGGCTCGTCGAGGAGGAGCAGGCGCGGGTTGCCGACGAGCGCCTGCGCGATCCCGAGGCGCTGCGCCATCCCCTTGGACATCGCCTCGATCTTGCGGTCGGCCGCGTCGGAGAGCCCGACCAGCGCGAGCAGCTCCCGCCGCTCCGTCTCGCCGCCGGACGAGCTCGCGAGCCGCTGGTGGAGGCGCAGCAGCTCGTCCGCCGTGTACCAGCCCGGGAACCGGAAGAGCTCCGCGAGGTAGCCGAGGTTCGCCCGCGCGGCATGAGAACCGGCCTTCGCTCCGCAGACCAGCGCCTCGCCGCCGGTCGGCCGGACCAGGCCGACGGCGATCTTCACGAGCGTGGACTTCCCGGCGCCGTTCGGCCCGAGCAGGCCGACCAGCTCGCCTTCCTCCACGGAAAGGTCGACGCCGGAGAGCGCGTCGATTCGCCCGTACCTCTTGGCGAGACCGCGGGTCGAAAGGGCGGCCGGCACGCTTGTACTGTAGGCGCCTGTGTCCCGGGACGAGGCAGTGGAACGGCTGCGGCGGCTCGGCTTCTCGGAGCCGGATTCGCGCACGCTCGCCGACCACTTCGCCGACGCGGATGCGCGTGGGCGCCCGGGACACGGCACGGCGCGCATCGCCTGGCTCGAGACGTTCCCGGATCTTCGTCCGGACGCGCGTCCCGAACGGGTCGTCGCCGAATCGGGCTTCGAACGCTGGGAGGGCCGCGGCGCCCTGGGCTACCTGACGCTCGCGGCGATCGTGGACTGCGCAACTCGCCTCGCCGCCCGAGCGGGCGCGGGTGGTCGTCGCGGCGGACTGCTTCCCGACAGGCGTGCTCGGCTACTGGGTGCGGCGCCTGGCCGAGGGCGGCCTCGCCGCGTGGCTCACGGCCACGTCACCGCCTCGGTTGGCCTCTCCGGAAGGCGGCGAGCCGCTCGCAGGCACGAACCCGATCGCGATCGGCGTCCCGTCCTCCGACGGGCAGCCGCTGGTCTCGGACGTCTCCATGGGCGCGGTCACGCACGGCGAGGTCCTCCTCGGAACCGCGTCGCCGGAGGAGATCGTCCCGTTCGGCGGCGACCAGGCGCACAAGGCGTTCGCACTCGCCGTCGGGCTGCAGGCGCTGGTCGATGCGCTCGGCGTGGGGACGTACGGCGCGCTGCTCGTCGTGGCGCAGCCGGGCGAGGATCCGGTGCCGGCGCTGCGTGCGCGCGCAGGCGGAGTCAGGCTGCCGGGCGGCTAGCGCTTGCGCAGCTCGGCCAGGACGACCGGGTCGATGCGATCGACGCCGCGCACGCGGTCTTCCAGGTTCTCCGCGCCGGTCCACGCTCGCCAGGCTTCCGGGAGGTCGGCGTCGTAGCCGAGCGCCGCCAGGCGCTCGACCAGCTCGGCGCGCAGGTCGTCGTCCACGTCGAGCCAGTCCTCGTCGGGCGTCTCGCCGAAGTAGAGGTGGTGCAGGCCGTAGAGGCGCTCCAGCTCCGAGATCGGCTTCGGGTGATCATCCACGCGGAGATCGACCGCGACGTCCGTCAGTCCTCCGTAGCCGCCGCCCTTGCTCACGACCAGGAGCGCCGCGGACTGCTGCCCCCGCCGGTCGCCTCCGGCCGACTGGGCCGCGCCGAGGCAGGAGATGAGCCGTTCCGCCAGCGGGCCGAGGACGCCTCGAACGTCTCGGCGAGCGCATCGACGGTGGCGCCGGAGACGAGGATGTTCCCCTGCGCCGCGTAGCCGGGTCCCGTGCGTCCGCCCGCCCAGTCGAAGCACGCCGACCCGGTGAAGGTCGCGCCCGCGCCGGCCGCGTCCACGACGCCGAGCTGGCGATCCTCGCGGCCGTCGTCCGCAGCGGTCAGCTGCGCGACCACGTCGTCGGCGCCCAGACCCGAGCGCAGCGCGGCGAGCCCGTCCGGGCCGTACGCGGGGTTCGCGTACGCCTGCGTCGCGATCGCGCCGACCCCGGCCTCCGCCCAGGAGACGATCGAGCCGACCGCGAGGAACTTGGACTGCACCGCGACGCCCCACTCGCCGCGCTCGAGATCGCAGGCGCAGATGGAGTAGGTGGCGACGACGGCCTAGCCATAGGTGAGCCGGCGCAGGTCGAGCTCGAGCAGCTCGGCGCGGTCGGCCGGAACCAAGACACACGCCACCTCGGGCCGGGCGAGCGCCCGCTGCACGGACTCGGCGTCGGCCGCGCGGACGACGACCGGCCGCCCGGCGTCGTGCGCCTCGGCCAACGCCCCACGTCGGCGACGCTCTCGACGACCAGTGCATCGGCGAGCGGAATTCGCTCGTCTCCTTCCACCGCGATCTCCGGAACGCGCACCCCGGTCGCGCCGAACCACCGCTCGCGCGCCATCAGATCTCCACCGACTGTCCCGGCTCGAGCGCGACGACCTCGCAGTCGGACATGAGCTCGCGGCACGCGTCCGGCGTCCCGGTGAGAAGGCCGAACGTGCCCCAGTGGCACGGGACCATGCGCTTCACGCCGAGGAGCTCCGCGGCGACGGCGGCCTCTTTCGGCCCCATCGTGTAATGGTCGCCGATCGGGAGCACGGCCACGTCGGGCTCGTAGATGCGGCCGATCAGGGACATGTCCCCGAAGACGCACGTGTCGCCGGCGAAGTAGATCGTCCCCGCGCCCTCGACGCCGAGCACGATCCCCGCCGGCTCGCCGAGGTAGAGAGGCTTGTCGTCGACCCAGGCGCTCGAGGAGTGCTTCGCGTCGGTGAACGTGATCGAGACGTCGTCGACGTGCGCGGTGCCGCCCTTGTTGAGCGCCTGCGTCGCGTCCTCGGGGAGGCCCTGCGTGGAGAGCCAGCCGCGCAGCTCGACCACGCCGTAGACCGGGACACCCGAACTTCTGGGCCAGCTCGACCGTGTTGCCGATGTGGTCGTCGTGGCCGTGGGTGAGGAGGATCATGTCGACGCGCTCGGGCTCCTGCTCGGACTCAGGGCACTTCGGATTTCCGAGCCACGGATCGACGTAGATGCGCTTGCCGCTCGGGGTGTCCACGCGGAACGAGGCGTGACCGAGCCAGGTGAGCGTGAGACCGCTCATTCCTCCTCCTTTCGCCGGGTACGGGCGAGGGTACCGCAGTCGAAGGAACGGGGCGACGCCGGCGAAACCGGTCGTCCCATGCTCGTCCTGACCCGCATCGTCGTGCCTTCCGGGGTCGTGCTCGCCGCCGCGCTCGTGGCCGAGCAGGCCGGTGCCGAAGGGCTCGTCTTCTACCTCTGCATCGTCGGGCTCCTCGTCAGCGCCGCCGGTGGTCTCGCGGCTCTCGGACGCGTCGTGGACGGAGCGACGCCCGCGGCGCTCGGCCGGATCCAGGCCGCGCTCGCCGCCGTTCTTGCGGTGGTGTTCTTCGCGGCCGCCGTCGGGCGCTCGCCGGGCGCCGTCGCCCCGGATCTCGCCGGGATCGGGCTCGCCATCGGGATCGTCGTCTGCTGCGTGCTCGGCCTCGTGGCGCTGCTTCCGGCGCGCGACCAGCGCCTCTAGTCCTCGGGCGGCAGCGAGACGACCAGGTAGGCCTCGACCGGCGCCTCCTTGCCCTTTACGCGCAGCCCGCCGAGCGGATCGACGGCGGTCCCGTCCGGGAGTGCCTCGTAGGTTCTCGCGCCGATCACCACCTGGCCCACACCGGCCTCGCCCTCGAGGCGGGAGGCCGTGTTCACCACGTCTCCGAGCGCCGCGTACTCGCGATGGCCGGCGGTTCCGACGACGCCGACATGCGCCTCGCCCGTGTTCACGCCGACCCGGAAGCGTGGCCAGTCGGGATGCTCCAGGGCGACCTCGCGGGTTGCCGCCTGGAGCGCAAGACCGGCCCGGACCGCGCACACGGCATGGTCGGGCCGGTCGCCTTGCTTGTTGAAGACGGCCATGAGCGCATCGCCCATCAGCTTCCCGACCTCGCCGCCGTGGTCGACGATCGCCGGGACGCCGACTTCCCAGTACGTGTCGAGCATCGCCGAGACCTCGCCCGGCTCCGAGCGGGCCGAGAACTCGGTGAAGCCCTGGAGATCGGCGAAGAGGACGCTGACCGGCCGCAGCGCGCCCGCCGTCTTCTCGAGGTAGAGGTCGGCGAAGCGCTCGTCGCGCCACTCCCGCCGGGCGAACCAGGCGACGAGCGCGAAGGCGGCGAGCATGAGCAGGTGCCACTCCCACCAGCTCGCGTGCCAGTTCCGGGCGAAGGCGATCGCGAGGAGCGACTCGGCGAGGAGCGCGTAGGCGGTGGCGACGGCCAGGAGGAGCGGCGCCTGCCGGCGCATGTAGAGATGGAGGTAGCCGGCGGCGGCGAAGGCGAAGAGCACGATCCCCGGGATGGCGAACGCGAGGAGCCAGCCGCGGGCGCGCTCCGGCGGAAGCGGTCCGTCGAGCGGAGGAATCGCCAGGAGCGAGACCGCGGCCCAGACGCCCATCGCCACGAAGAGCAGCGCGCGGGCCAGCGTCGCGTGGCGCATGAGGCGCGCCGACTGGCTCTCGTCGAACTCGAGCGCGGAGACGGCCGCGAAGAGCGAGGCGACGAGCAGGCCGACCGGCGTCGCGACGACGAAGCCCGCGTTCGGCGAGTCCACGAGCACGTCCGGGGTGGCGAGCGCGTGCAGGGCGAGGAATCCCGCCGCGGCCAGGAATGCGAGCGAAACGAGGAAGAGCCGCGCATCGGCGCGCTCCCTGGCCGCGTCGCCGGTGACGACGGCGAGCACGACGCTCGTGAGCGCGGCGGCGAGGACGAGCCAGAAGTGCGCGGGATGGTGCTCCCAGGTCCCGTCCAGCCCGGGCGAGGCGAGGAGCAGCAACAGGCCGGCGAGCGGGAGTGCGATCGCGCACGCCCAGGCGAGCAGCCGTCCGGCCGGGGCAGTCACGACGACCCCTTGAGCCTCGCTTCCAGCTCGGCGACGTAGAGCGGCCCGTCGAAGGCGTTCCGCGGGTCGGACGGCAGCGCGTGCTCCGTCCACTTGCCGTCGCGGCGGACGTAGATCACCGGATAGATCTCGCCGGCCGCGTTCATCTCGATCGTCGCCGCGACCGAGTCCGGGCCCCCGGAGTCGACGAAGTCGGCGAGCGGGCGGATTCCCTGGTCGACGGGGCCGCCCTCCAGCCGAACCACGCGTGCCAGATAGGCCTTCTGCGTCCAGATCTCGGGTCCGGAGCGGAGCTCGGCGGCGAGGAACGGGACGACCTCGTCCGGGGCGAGCGGCCGTGCAAACGGTGCGACCCCGAAGTGCCGCTCGCCGATCGCGTGGGCGAGCACCCGGGCGTTGTAGCGGAACCCGTGCACGGCCGGCGAGCTCGCGCCCACGCCGTGCTTGCGCAGCCCCGGCGCGCCCTGCGTCGTGTTCCCGGCGAAGTAGATCCCCGGGACGCCGGTCGCCTCGAAGAACGGCGTCAGCGCGGGAATGCGGCCCTGCCCGACCGTCTGCACGCCGAGATCCCCGGAGATCCCGGAGCGGCGTGCGGAACCCGGTAGCCGCGATGACCGCGTCCGCCTCGAGCGTCAGGTCGCCGGGCGTCGTCGTGCCGCTCGCGTGGACACGGAATCCGTTCCCGGTCCGCTCGACCCCGGCAACCGCAGCGTCGAGGACGAGCGTCCCGCCGCCGAGGCCGGAGTCCTCGAGCGGCTGCATGTAGCGGACGCGAACCGACGAGAGCGCGAGCACGGAGGTCTGCACCGGCCGCGGCGAGACGAGCACGACCCGGCAGGCCCAGGGGAGAAGACCGTCGGCGATCTCGAATCCCGAGTTGCGCTTTCCGATGACGACGACGCGCTGGCCCTGGTAGTCGCGCGGCTTCATGCAGTCGGCGTAGTGGGGCACCTCCTCGATCCCGGGGATGTCCGACTTCCACGGCTCGGTGACGCCGATCGCGAACACGGCCGCCTTGCAGCGGTACTCGCCGTCGGAGGTCGTGAGCGTGATCGAGCCGTCGTCCTCGCGCCGCGTCGACTCCCAGCGGCAGCCGTAGCGGACGCGCACCGACGCCTGCTCCGCGAACGCGGCCATGCCCTGCTCCATCTCGGGCCGTGACGGAACGGCCCAGGTGCGGTCCATGAACCCGGGCACGAGCCCTCGCAGGGCCGGGTCGTCGGAGAGGAGGCTGTTCTGGTCGTACCACTCGTACTCGCGCGTCGCGCGCTCGACCGGCGCGTCGGGCTTCGACCAGGAGAGGAGCCGCTGGAAGATCGGGTACCGGCGGAACATGCCGCCGGGCGAGTCGTCCGCCGAGAGCACCGCGTGTTCGATGCCGAGCTGCGTCAGGCAGTGGCTCGTCTGGAGTCCACCGGGGCCGCTTCCGACGATGACGACCGGGTAGTCGCCCGGCGGGAAGTGGTCTATTCCAGCCACTCGAGCGTCGAAGCCAGTCGCCGCAGGATGGTCTTCAGCATCCGCACGGAAACCGACGGGTACGCGAGCAGGAACGGCTCGACTTCCTTACGCGGAATGACCAGGCAGCGCAGCGGCGTGGCCGCGATGACGTCGGTTGTCGGGGGCTCGCCCGTCAGCGCCGAGACGTCGCCGAAGAACTCGCCGCGCCCGAGCCGCGCTAGCTCCTTGTCGCCGATCGAGACGATCGCCTCCCCGTCGAGGATGACGTAGAGGCCGGTTCCGCCGAGACCCTTGTGGAGGACGTGCTGGCCCTCGGAGAACATGTCCTCGTCGTAGGAGTGCGCGATCTGCTCGAGCTGCGGGCGGGTGAGGTCGGCGAAGAGCGCGAGCCGCGCGAGATTCTCGGTTTCGCTTCCCGTCGCCATGCGGAAAACCTACCGCTCCTGGGCGCGCGCGGCGGCCGGCACGAACCCGACTTTGTGTTGCATCGCCGATCGCTTCTCGCGTCACGGGTTCGAGCGGGTTCGAGCGCGAGAGACGGGTCCCGTTGGGACAAGGAGCGACGCAACACAAGCGTCCGCTTGTGACACGGGTGGGCGCGGGTCGGTGGTGTGAGGCTCAGACGTCGAGATCGCGTACGGCGAAGAACACGGTCTCGGAGAAGGTCGGGAACGGCTGGATCGTGTCGCGCAGGGTCGCCACCGGGATTTCCGCCTTCACGGCGAGCGTCAGCTGGCCGAGCCACTCGCCCGCCTCCGGGCCGACGCACACCGCGCCGACGAGCACCTTGCGCTTCGGGTCGGCGAAGAGCTTCACGAAACCGGGCCGCGTCGGCTTCGCAAACGTGGACGCGCGCGAGACGCTCTGGATCGACGCCTTCGACGTGACGGCGCCCTCGCCGGACGTGTCCCCGACGGACGCGACCTGGGGATCGGTGAACACGGACGCGGGCACCGCGCGGTAGTCGGCGCGCTCGTTCCCGCCCGCGATGTTCGCGGCCGCGATCCGCGCCTGGTACTTGCCGACGTGCGTGAAGAGCGACTGCCCCGTGACGTCGCCGATGCCCCAGACGTTCTCGCCGGCGCAGACCCGCTCGTCCACCTTCAGCGCCGCGGTCGATCGTCACCGGGAGCTTCTCCAGGCCGAAGCCGTCGACGTTCGGGCGACGGCCGACCGCGAGGAGGAGCTGCGTGCCCTCGATCTCGCCCGCGCCGTCGCCGGTGCAGATGAGCCGGACTCTTCCGCCACTGGTTTCGACCGCGGTGGGCCGCGTCGAGGTGCGCACGTCCATCCCGTCCGCCTCGAACGCCTCGCCGAGGAGCGCGCCCGCCTCGGTGTCGATCCGGTCGAGGAGCGTCTCGCCGCTGTTCACGATCGTGACCTTCGAGCCCATGCGCGCGTAGAACTGCGCCAGCTCGCAGCCGACCGCGCCGCCGCCGACGACGAGCAGGCTCTCGGGAACCTCGCTCGCGCTCGTCGCGTCGCGGCTCGACCAGTGCGGGACGTCCTCGAGCCCGTCGAGCGGCGGCGCCGCGGGGCTCGACCCGGTCGCGACGACGAGGTGGTCGTAGGGGAGCTCGCGGTCGCCGACGCGGACGACGCCCGGCTCGGCGATCTCCGCGTCGCCGCGGACGAACTCGGCGCCGAGCTTCTCGAGCCACTCCACCTGGCTCGTGTCGTCCTGCGCGGAGATCTCGTCGCGCCAGGCGAAGACGCCCTCGGGGTCGATCGGGCCGACCGAGTCGCGGATGCCGGGCGTGAGCCTCGCGCGCGCGAGAAGCTCGGTCGGGCGCAGAAGCGTCTTCGACGGGATGCAGGCGAAGTAGGAGCACTCGCCGCCGACGAGGGCGCGCTCGACCAGCGTGACCTCGGATCTCGTCGCTTGTCGCAGCGACGAAGCTCTGCGAGCGCAGCGACGAAAAGCTCTCGCCATGCAGCGGACTTTGTCGTCCCGCACTCCTTAGCACGTAAGGGCGACGTCCAGCGCCGTGTCACAGCCGCCAGCGTGGTGCGGTAGTTCGCATCATCAGCCGATGAAGATCAAGGGGCCGACGGTGTCACGGGCCAGGTCGACGAGCGGCCCCGCGAAGACGAAGCTCGCGACCGAGATGAGCACGCATGCGGCCACGGTCGCGCCGAGCAGGAGGTCGCGCGGCGGCGATCCACCGGCCACGACGACGGCGCTGGTCTCCGGCCGGCCCATGTACATCGCGCGCACGACGCCGAGGTAGTACGGCACCGAGATGACCGTGCCGACGACGCCGATGATCACGAGCCACGTCCAGCCCTTCTCGTAGGCGGCGGCGAAGGCGTAGAACTTCCCGAGGAAGAGCCCGGCGGGCGGCAGGCCGATGAAGCCGAACATGAAGAACGTCATCGCCGCGCCGAGGCCGGGCCGTTCCCAGCCCATCCCGGCCATGTTCTCGAACGTGGCCTGGCGGCCGAGCTCCCGCTCGCGGGCGGCGACCACGGCGAACGCGCCGATCGACATGGCGCCGTAGGAGATGAGGTAGTAGACGAGCGCCCGGCCGCCGAGCGCGCTCGCGGTGGCGAGCGGCATGAGCAGGAAGCCGGCGTGCGAGATGCTCGAGTAGGCGAGCATCCGCTTCACGTCCGTCTGGACGAGCGCGCCGAGGTTCCCCCAGAGGATCGAGATCGCGGCCAGGACGGCCAGCGCGACCGTCCAGAGCTCCTCCTCGGACGGGAAGGCGACGAGCAGCACGCGCATCGTGACCATGAGCGCCGCCACCTTCGTCGCGGCCGACATGAACGCGGTCACCGGCGTGGGCGCGCCCTGGTAGACGTCGGGCGTCCACATGTGGAACGGCGCGGCGGAGAGCTTGAACGCGAGCCCGACGAGGATCATCGCGAGCCCGCCGACGAAGAAGAGCTTGTCCGCCTCGTCCGCGGCCGCGGCGATCTGGACGAACCCGAGCTCGCCGGTCCCGCCGTAGACGAAGGCGGAGCCGAAGAGCAGGATGGCCGAGCCGAAGCTCCCGACGATCAGGTACTTGAGCCCGGCCTCGAGCGACGAGAGCGCGGTCGACCCCGATCGCGACGAGCACGTAGAGCGCGATCGAGAACCACTCGAGGCCGAGGAAGAGCGAGAGCAGCGTGTTCGCCTGGAGGAAGAAGCACATCCCGGCGACGGCGGCGAGGAGGAGCGCGTAGTACTCGACCACGCGCTCGCGGTCGTCGGAGACCGGCGCGGGGGCGTCGTCCCTCGGCGCGCGGCTCTCCCAGTACGAGACCCCGACCGCGAGGAGCCCGGCGACCGAGACGAAGATCTGCCCGACCTCGGCGAAGCGGTCGCGCACGAGCGAGCCGTTCACGAGCGTGCCCCGCGACGTCGTCCATCCCGAAGAGGACGCCCGCCATGATCGCGGCCGCCAGCATCGCCCCGGCCGTGACGACGGCGCCGAACACGCGCCTCCAGCCGCGGGGCAGGAAGACGCCCACGACGAGCACGACGAAGGACGCGCCGAGGAGGATCAGGATCGGGACGAGCGCGGCCCAGTCGATGTCCGGCTTCACGAAGTCCATCTAGCCGCCCCCCACCAGCGCGAAGGCGTGGTCGGTGATCCCGGCCGGCCAGAACGACAGGACGATCAGCAGCGTCACGAGCCCGCCGACGAGCGCGACCTCGAACGGGCGCAGGTCGAGTGCCTCGTCGGTGACGGCCGGGCCCGGCTCGCGGTGCAGGACGGCCGAGACGACGCGCAGCACGTACATCGCCGCGAGCACGATCGAGACGGCGCCGACGACCGCCCAGCCCCAGCCGCTCGTGAAGACGCCGTTCAGGATCAGGAACTCGCCGGCGAACGCGGCCGAGAACGGGACGGCGAGCGCGATCACGCCGACCGTGATGAAGAGCGGCGGCCAACCTGGGCCGCCCGCGCGCCATGCCGCCGAGGAGCGTGAGGTCGTCGGTGCCCGGTGCGCCGCTCGACCATCCCCGCCAGGAGGAAGAACGAGGCGGAGACGAGGCCGTGGACGATCATCTGGAGGAGCGCCCCGTCGAGGCCCGAGACGTTCACGGCGAAGACGCCGAAGACGATCAGCGACATCTGCGCGAGGCTCGAGTAGGCGATGACGCCGCGAATATCCGGGGCGCGGAACGCGAGCAGCGATCCGTAGACGAGCCCGATCGCCGCGAGCGTCAGGACGACCGGCTGCCAGTCCGCGACGACGAGCGGGAAGAACGGGAGGACGATGCGGATCATCCCGTAGGTCGCCGTCTTCGAGATCACGCCGGAGAGGAGCGCGGCCACCTCGGGCGGAGCTTCGCGGTAGGTGTCGGGCAGCCAGCCGTGGAACGGCCACATCGGCGCCTTGACGGCGAACGCGACCATGAAGCCGAGGAAGATCGCCGGGTTGTTCGACGGCGTGAGCTCGGTCATGTCGAACGTCCCCTTCTGGAGGCCGAGCGCGATGATCGAGACGAGCATGAGGAGCGAGCCCGCCATCGTGTAGACGATGAACTTGAGCGTCGCGCCCTGGCGACCGTCGCCGCCCCACACGCCGATCAGCACGTAGAGCGGGATCAGCATCGCCTCGAAGAAGACGTAGAAGACGATGAGATCCTGCGCGGCGAACACGCCGGTCGTCGTTCCGGCCAGGAAGAGCAGGAGCCCGAAGTAGGCGCGTGCGTGATCGCGGCGGGTCCAGATGCCGTAGGCGATCGCCGCCGTGGTGACGACCGCGGTGAGCCCGATCAGCCAGAGGGAGAAGTCGAACATCCCGACGCGGTAGGCGATCCCGACGTCCTCGAGCCAGACCGCATGCGAGTCGAGCTGGAGAGTCTGTCCATCCTTGAAGTCGAACTGGACGACGGCCCCGATCCAGCCGATCAGCGTGGCGATCGAGGCCGAGAGCGCGATCCCGCCGGCCAGACGCGGCGTGAAGGGCAGGAGCCAGAGGAGGAGCGCGACGGCGATCGGGCCGAAGATGAGGGCGTTCGTCTGCATCAGCTCACGGCCAGGAAGACGACGAGCATGACGGCGAGGCCGACGGCCACCGCCAGGGCGTAGGTGCGGACGAGCCCGTTCTGTGCGGCCGCGAGCTTCGAGCCGATCTCACGGACCTCGAACCCGATCTCGCCGAGCGAGGCCAGGAAGATCGGCTTCTCCACGAAGCGGGTGAGCAGGAGCGCGAAGCGGGAGCTCGGCTCGTAGAACGCGTAGTCGTAGGCCTCGTCGAAGTAGAGCTTGTGCTCGAGCGTCTTCGTCGGCCACGGGCAGCGCGGGCGCGGATCCGGCTCGGAACGTCGCTGCGCCGGCGGCCGTAGAGGAACCACGCGAGGACGATCCCGGCGATCGCGAGCCCGAGCGCGGTGAGCGCCGAGAACCAGGCGGTCGAGCCGCTGACCTCGGGGATCGACTCGGCGACGGGCTCGATCCAGGTGTCGATGCCGGTCCAGCCGCCCGGGAACTGGAGGAACCCGCTGACGATCGCGCCGACCGTGAGCACGCCGACCGGCCACATCATCGAGAGCGGGCCCTCGAAGCGCTCCTTGTGCAGGTGCGGCTGATCGGCCGCGGGCTCGCCGAAGAAGACGATGAACACGAGCCGGAACGTGTAGAGCGCCGTCAGGAACGCGCCGGTCACGCCGACTCCCCAGAGGATCCAGCCGAGCGTTCCGGCGCCGGCGGCGCTCGCGAGGATCGCGTCCTTGGAGAAGAAGCCGGCGAACGGCGGGATCGCGGCGAGCGCGAGCGCGCCGACGAGGAAGCAGCGGTACGTCCACGGCAGCGCCTTGCCGAGGCCGCCCATCCTGCGGATGTCCTGCTCCCCGGCGAGCGCGTGGATGACGACGCCGGCGGCCATGAAGAGCAGCGCCTTGAAGAACGCGTGCGTCATCAGGTGGAAGAGCCCCGCGCCGAACGCGCCCAGGCCGACGGCGAGGAACATGTAGCCGATCTGGCTCATCGTCGAGTACGCGATCACGCGCTTGATGTCCGTCTGGACGAGCGCGATGAGCCCGGCGACGAGGATCGTGACGCCGCCGAGGATCCCGGCGAGCTTGAGGACGTCCGGCGCGAGCTCGAAGAGCGGGCTGGTGCGGACGATCAGGTAGACGCCCGCGGTCACCATCGTCGCGGCGTGGATCAGGGCGGAGACCGGCGTCGGGCCCTCCATCGCGTCCGGAAGCCAGGTGTGGAGCGGGATCTGCGCCGACTTCGCGACCGCGGCTCCCAGGAGGCCGAGCGCGACGAGCACGGCCAGGGTGGACGACTCCCCGAGCGCCTCGGGCGCCCGGTCGAACACGAGCGCCGAAGTCGAGCGAGCCGGTCTGCTCGGCGAGGATGAAGAGCGCGAGCGCGAAGGTCGCGTCGCCGATCGCGTTCATGACGAACGCCTTCTTGCCGGCCGCGACCGCGGTCGAGCGCTGGTGCCAGAAATTGATCAGCAGGTAGGACGAGAGCCCGACCATGCCCCAGCCGCAGAGGAGGAGCAGGAGGTTCCCGCCCTCGACGAGCAGCAGCATCGAGAAGATGAAGAGCGCCTTGTAGGCGTGGTAGCGGCGCTCCTCGGTGTCGCCGGCCATGTAGCCGATCCCGTAGGTGAGGATCAGGAAGCCGACCCCCGAGACGACGAGCATCATGAAGACGCTCAGCGGGTCGACCAGGATGTCGAGCCCGACGCGGAGGTCGCCGCCGGCGGAGAGCCACGTCCAGAGCGTCGACACCTCGGAGCGCTCCTCCGGGTGCTCGCCGAGCATGAGCAGGAACACGACGAGGGTCGCGACGAACGAGCCGAGCGTCGAGCCGGAGGCGATGAGCCCCGCCTGGCGCCCCGTGATGCGCGAGCCCGCGAACGCGATCGCCAGGACCGCCGCGGCCGGCAGGAACAGCGCGATCCAGGCGGCCTGGGTCATCCGCGCAGGGTGGTCAGCTTGTCGAGGTCGAGGTCTGCGCGGAGGCGGGACATGGCGACGATGAAGCCGAGCCCGACGACGGCCTCGGAGGCGGCGACGACCATGACGGCGAGCGCGAAGATCTGGCCGTCCTCGGTGCCGGCCTGGCGCGCGAACGCGATGAGCGCGAGGTTCCCGGCGTTCAGCATGATCTCGAGCGCGAGCAGGACGATCAGCGGGCTGCGCCGCGCGAGCACGCCGAACGCGCCGATCGCGAAGAGCACGACCGAGACGACGAGGTAGGCGGCGATTCCGGGGCCGAGCACTAGGCCTCCTCGACCTCGTCGCGGTGGGGCGGGGTCGTCGCGCCGAGGATCACGCCGCCGACGGCCGCGACGAGCAGGACGATCGAGGTGACCTCGAACGCGAGCAGGTGGTCGGTGAGGAAGAGCGTCCCGATCGACGCGGGCGAGCCGAACGCCTCGGTCACCTCGGGCGTGTTCGTCAGGTCGTCGCCGGCGGCGAGGACGATCACGACGACCACCTGCGCCGCGATCGCGGCCGCGGCCACGACCGACGCGACCGCCTGCCAGCTCGGCCCGGCTCTCCACGGGATGAACTCCCGTCCGCCGAGATAGGCGGTGACGAAGAGGAACATGATCACCACTGCGCCCGCGTAGACGAGCACCTGCGCCGCGGCCACGAACTCCGCGTTCAGCATCAGGAAGAGCACCGCCAGCGAGGCGAGGTTCACGATCAGCGCGAGCGCCGAGTAGAACGGGTTCGCGAAGAGCACGACGGCGAGCCCGGACCCGAAGAGCGACGTGACCGCGAGGATCCAGACGATCCAGACGAGGATCTCGGCGGCGGTGTCCATCAGCTGTCGCGTCTTCCAGACGGGCTCGGGCGTGTCGTAGAGCTCGCGGTCGGCGACCGGCACGCGCTTCACCGGCGGCGCGAGGAGCATCTCCTTCGTGTAGATCTGGTCGTCGCGGTGGTACTCGGAGAGCTCGTACTCGTTGCCGAGCGTGATCGCGTCGAACGGGCACGCCAGCTCGCAGTAGCCGCAGAAGATGCAGCGGCTCATGTTGATCTCGTAGATCCGCGCGTAGCGCTCGCCGGGCGAGACGCGGTCGTCCGGATCGTTCTCGGCCGGGACGACGCGGATGCAGTCGGCCGGGCAGGCCGCGGCGCAGAGCGAGCAGCCGACGCACTTCTCGAGGCCGTTGTCGTGCAGGTGCAGGCGATGGCGTCCGCGGAAGCGCGGGTAGACCGGCCGCTTGAACTCGGGGTACTCCTGCGTGATCGGCTTGCGGAAGATCTGGCGGAACGTGACCGCGAAGCCCTTCATCGATCCGAACGGCTGCGGGGTCATGTGCGCACCGCCAGGATCACCGCGGTCACGACCGCGTTCAGGGTCGCGATCGGCAGGAGCACCTTCCAGCCGAACGCCATCAGCTGGTCGTAGCGAAGGCGCGGCAGCGTCGCGCGCATCCACATGAACACGAAGATGAACGCGCCGAGCTTCAGGAGGAACCAGATCGGCCCGGGCAGGACCGGCCCGCTCCAGCCGCCGAAGAAGAGCGTCACGGCGAGGCCGGAGAACGTGATCATGTTGATGTACTCGGCCATCTGGAAGAGGCCCCAGCGCATCCCGCCGTACTCGGTGTGGTAGCCGGCGACGAGCTCCTGCTCGGCCTCGGGCAGGTCGAACGGGGCGCGGTTCGTCTCGGCGATGCCGGCGATGAAGAAGCAGACGAAGCCGACGATCTGCGGGCCGATGTACCAGGTCGTCTCCTGCTGGGCCGTGACGATCTGCGTCAGCGAGAGCGTTCCGGACATGAGCACGACGCCGAGCACCGCGAGCCCGAGCGAGACCTCGTAGGAGACGAGCTGCGCGCACGTTCGCATCGACCCGAGCAGCGAGTACTTCGACTCGCTCGCCCAGCCGCCGACGACGAACGCGTAGATGCCCATCGCGCCGAGGGCGAAGATCAGGATCAGCGAGATCGGGACGTCGGCGACGACGCCGGTCACCGTGTAGCCGCCGATCTCCCAGGTGCCGCCGAACGGGATGACGCTGAACGCGGCGAGCGCCGTGAACGCGGCTACGAGGGGTGCGACGAGGTAGAGGACGTCGATCGCGGCGGCCGGAAAAAAGCTCGCCTTGCCGAGCAGCTTCATGAGGTCGGCGATCGGCTGGAGGAGCCCGAACGGCCCGACGCGGTTCGGCCCGTAGCGCAGGTGCATCCGGCCGAGCAGCTTCCGCTCGACCCAGGTCAGGTAGGCGAACGCGCCCATCACGATGTTCACGATCACGACCGCCTTGATCACGTCGATCCACCAGGGCTCGTTGGCGGTCTGGGCGAGGATCACGGTCGCTTCACCTCGACGCGGCCCTCGAGTCCGGTCGCGTGCTCGTCCGCGATGCGCACGACGCCGTCCTTCAGGCGCCGGTTGACCCGGGCGCGAAGTTCTCGGCTCGTGCCGTTCGTTCCCACGACGACGGTCTCGCCGGTGGAGACCTTGAGCTTCGCGGCGTCGGCCTTCGAGATCTCGACCTCGGCCGGCGGGCGCTGGAACGCGAGCGGCTCGGTGCGCTCCACCTCGCGGCCGGAGAAGAGCGAGCGGTAGGTCGCGAGCTCGAAGCCCTTGCCGGTCTTCGGCTTGTCGAGCGGCGCCAGCTCGGGCGCGTCGTCGAGCGTCGTCCGCGGGGGCAGCTCCGCGCGCTCGGCCGGCGTGGCTTCAGCCGCCCACGGCGGAATGGCGACGCCGAGCGCGGCGCCGACGCGGGCGAAGAACTCGAGCTCGTCCGGGAAGGCGGGGTCGATCGCGCTGCGCATCCGCTGCGGCCGGCCCTCGAGGTTGACGCTCGTCCCGTCGCGCTCGAGGTAGGACGTGCCGGGGACGACGACGTGCGCCCAGAGCGTGTGGTCGCCCGGGAACATCGTCGTCACGAGGACGAAGCGGGCGCGCTCGGCCAGGTCGGCCACGCGCGGATCGTCCGCGGCGCCGTCGCCGGAGATGATGAGCGCGCCGATCTCGCCGTCGGGAATCTCGGTGTCGGCGGCGTCGGTCGTGTCGCGCCAGACCTGGGCGACGCCGCGGCCGTTCGGCGTGCGCGGAAGGACGTAGAGGCCCGAGCCGTCGCCGAGTTCCAGCGACGCGGCGAGCGCGGCTCCACGGCGGCCGTGGTCGTGGTCGTCTCCCGACCAGACGATCGCCACGCGGCTCGCGGAGCGCAGGCGCCGGGCGAGGTCGGCGACCTCCTCGTCTCCGCCGCCGCCGATCAGGTCGTAACAGACGGACGGAGCGCTTCCGGGCGAGACGGGGATCGTCCCGGCCGGGTTCACGGTCACGACCTCGGCGCCGTTTCGCCGGGCGGCGCGCAGCCACAGGTCGACGCCGGGCGCGCGCTCGATCACCGGCTCGTCGCCGAGGACGAGGCAGATCTCCGCGTCGCGGATGGCCGAGAGCGGTGCGCGGAACGCGTCCACGGCCGGGTCGAGGTCGTCGGGGATGAGCGCCATGTGGGCGTGGAGCCCGCCGCGGACGAGCCGTGCGATCGCGTGCGCCTGCTCCACGGTCTCCGAGCCGGAGAACGCAACGACGATCGAGTCGCCCGCCTCGCGGAGCCCGGTTGCGGTCTCCTCGACCGCCTGCTCGTAGGAGACCGGCTCGAACCCGCGGCGCCGCACGCGCAGGAGCGGCTCCTGCACCCGGTCGCCGGCGTTCACGTGGTCGAAGGCGAATCGGCCCTTGTCGCAGATCCAGCCGTCGTCCACGTCGGGGTGGTTGCGGGACAGGATCCGGTGCACCTTGCCCTCGCGCGTCGTCGCCCAGATGTTGCAGCCGGTCGGGCACATGCCGCAGACCGTCGGGACGTTGTCGATCTCCCACGGCCGCGCCTTGAAGCGGTAGGTCGAGGGGAGCAGCGCGCCGACCGGGCAGAGCTCGGTCACGTTGCCGGAGAAGTGCGCGCGGTAGGGCTCGTCCTCGAAGGTCGTGATGATCGACTGCGCGCCGCGGTTTCGCGCCACGAGCTGGAGATCCTCGGAGACGTTCTCGGAGAAGCGCGTGCAGCGGTAGCAGAGGATGCAGCGCTCGCGGTCGAGCGAGATCGTCGGCGAGATCGGGATCGGCTTGTCGAACGTGCGCTTGGGGAAGTGCATCCGCGTCGAGCCGGGCCCGAAGCGGAAGGTCAGATCCTGCAGCGGGCACTCGCCGCCCTTGTCGCAGTCCGGGCAGTCGAGCGGGTGGTTCAGGAGGATGAACTCGAGGATCGCCTGCTGGCCCTCGGCCGCCTGCGCGCTCGTCGCGGCGGAGCGGAGCGCCATGCCGTCCTGCGCGGTGAGCGTGCACGCGGCCTGGAGCTTCGGCATCCCCTCGACCTCGCAGAGGCACATGCGGCAGGCGCCGACGGGCGGCCCGAGCCGCGGCTCGTAACAGAAGACGGGGATCTCGACGCCGGCGGCGAGCGCGGTCTCGATCATCCCCGTTCCCTTGGGGACGGCGACCTCGCGGCCGTCGACCGAGACGGTGACGAGCTCGGGCGCGCTCATGCCGGCACCACGATCTGGCCTCGCACGTGCGCGTGATGCTGGTCGACCGGCGCGATGACGCCTGCGAGCGACGATTCGCCGCCGAAGGGGCAGCCGCCGTGGTCGATGTGCTGCTGGTACTCCTCGCGGAACTTGGCGACGTAGCTCGCGATCGGCATCGCCGCCGCGTCGCCGAGCGGGCAGAGGCAGTTGCCGAGGATCTTGTCGCAGACGTCCAGCAGGAGATCGAGCTCGCCCTGCTCGGCGCGCCCGTCCTCGAGCTTGTGGAGGATCTGCACCATCCAGCGCGTCCCCTCGCGGCACGGCGTGCACTTCCCGCAGGACTCGTGCATGTAGAACTGCGCCACCCGCAGGCCGAGCTGCACCATGCAGGCGCGGTCGTCGATCACGATCACGGCGCCGGAGCCGAGCATCGTCCCGGCGGCCGCCATCGAGTCGAAGTCGAGCGCGGTGTCGACCTCGTCCGCGGTCAGGACCGGGACCGACGAGCCGCCCGGGATGCACGCCTTCAGCTGCCGCCCGTCCGGGATGCCGCCGCCGATGTCGAAGATCAGCTCGCGAAGCGGCGTGCCCAGCTCGAGCTCGTAGTTCCCGCCGTTCACGACGTTGCCCGAGAGCGAGAACACGCGCGTCCCGGCCGAGTTCTCGACGCCGAGCTTCGCGTACTTCTTGCCGCCCGAGTTCACGATCGTCGGGAGGGTCGCGATCGTCTCGACGTTGTTGATGAGCGTCGGCGACGCGTACACGCCCGAGATGGCCGGGAACGGCGGCTTCGAGCGCGGCTGGCCGCGGTTGCCCTCGAGCGACTCGAGGAGCGCGGTCTCCTCGCCGCAGATGTAGGCGCCCGCGCCGCGGTGGATCACGATCGTCACCGAGGTGTCCGTGCCGAGCACGTTCGGCCCGACGAGGTTCGCCTCGAGCGCTTCCGCGAGCGCGGCCGCCACGACCTCGTACTCGTGCAGGTACTCGCCGCGCAGGTAGATGAAGGCCGTGTCCGCGCCGATCGCGTGGCAGGTGATGACGGCGCCCTCGATCAGCGCGTGCGGGATCCGCAGCATGATCTCGCGGTCCTTGAACGTGCCGGGCTCGGACTCGTCCGCGTTGATCGTCAGGTAGATCGGCTTGGTCGTCTGGTCGGGCTTGGGGATGAAGCTCGCCTTGCGGCCCATCGGGAAGCCGGCGCCGCCGCGGCCGCGCAGGCCCGGAAGCGAGGAACTCCTCGACGAGGTCCGGCGCCGGGAATGGCGAGCGCCTTCTCGAGCGCCGAGTAGCCGCCGACCTCGCGGTAGGCGTCGAGCTTCGTCAGGTCGTTGCCGTCCGCGTGCGCGAGAAGCAGTTGCTTAAGCGCCATCGGCTTCTCCCTTCAGCTCGGCGACGATCCCGGGGACGTCGCCTGCCGACACGTGCTCGCGGTAGCGCCAGTCCACGGCGACGACCGTGGCCCAGCCGCAGCCGCCGAGGCACTCGAAGGTCGTGAGCGAGAACTCGCCGTCGTCCGTGGTCGAGCCGGCGGAGCAGCCGAGCTCGCGCTCGAACGCGTCGACCACGTCCTGCGCGCCCGCGAGCGCGCACGAGACGTTCGTGCAGACGGCGATCTCGTGCTTGCCGACCGGCTCGAGGTTGTACATGTCGTAGAAGCTCGCGATCGACATGACGTACGCGGGCGTGAGATCGAGCGCGTCGGCCACCTCGCGCAGCGCCTCCGGCGGGAGCCAGCCGTCCTTCTCCTGCGCCAGATGGAGCGCGGGCATGACCGCAGAGCGCGACGACGGGTACTGCGCCGCGAGCTCCTGCACCTGGTCGAAGAGCGCGCTCACCTGTCGACCTCGCCCATGACGCCGTCCGAGCGAGCCGACGATCGCGATCATGTCGGCGATCAGCGTCTGCCGGGAGCAGGTCGCGGTCGCCTCGAGCGCCGCGAAGGAGGGAGCGCGGAAGCGCACCCGCCACGGCTTCGGCCCGCCGTCCGAGACGATGTAGCAGCCGAGCTCGCCGCGCGGAGACTCGATGGTCACGTAGACCTCGCCCTCGGGAACCCGGAAGCCCTCGGTGACGAGCTTGAAGTGGTGGATGAGGCTCTCCATCGACGTGTGCAGCTCGTGGCGCGGCGGCAGCACGACCTTGCGGTCGTCGGCGATCCACGGCCCGTCCGGCATCCGGTCGAGGCACTGGCGGACGATCCGCACCGACTCGCGCATCTCGTCGACGCGCACCTTGTAGCGGTCGAACACGTCGCCGTTCGGATAGACCGGAACGTCGAAGTCGACGTCGCCGTAGGCCATGTACGGCTCGGCCTTGCGGAGATCCCAGTCGACGCCGGACGCGCGCAGCACCGGGCCGGACTGCCCGAGCGCGATCGCATCCTCGGCGGAGAGGAGCCCGATGCCCTTCGTCCGCTCCAGCCAGATCTGCTGCGTGTTGAGGATCGCCTCGTACTCGTCCACGCGCGCCGGCATGACGTCGCAGAACTCGCGGCAGTCGTCGTAGAAGCCCGGCGGGATGTCCTCGGCGAGCCCGCCGATCTGGAAGTACCGCGTGTGCATGCGGAACCCGCAGACCATCTCGAAGAGGTCGAGGATCGCGTCCCGCTCGCGGAAGCAGTACCAAAACATCGAAACGGCCCCCAGCTCGAGCGCGGACGTGCCGAGATAGACGAGGTGCGAGTGGATCCGGTTCAGCTCGGTGAGGAGCGTCCGCATCCAGACGGCCTTCGGCGGGATCTCGATCCCGAGCAGCTTCTCGACGGCGAGCACGTACACGAGCTCGTTCGCCTGGAACGAGACGTAGTCCATCCGGGGCGCGTACGTGATCCCCTTCCAGTACGTCTTCGCCTCCATGTTCTTCTCGAAGCCGGTGTGGAGGTAGCCGATCACCGCGGCGAGGCCCTCGACGCGCTCGCCGTTCAGCTCGACGATCAGGCGGAGGACGCCGTGCGTGGACGGGTGGTTCGGGCCGAAGTTGACCTCGAGGATGTCGCCCTGCTCGCGCAGCCTCGGGTCGACCTCGAGCACCGTCGGGATCGGATGCGGGATGCGCGTGCCCTCGTAGATCGGGGTCGCTGCGCGTGGACGGATACGCGGCGGCCATGAGCGCTTACTCCGCGTCCGAGAACCGGACGGGCTCGCCTCCGAGCGGGTAGTCCTTGCGGAGCGGATGGCCGTCCCAGTCGTCCTCCATGAGGATCCGGACGAGGTTCGGGTGGCCCTCGAAGGGGATGCCGAGCATGTCCCAGGCCTCGCGCTCGTGCCAGTCGGCGGTCGGCCAGACCGAGACGACGCTCGGGACCGCCTCGCCGTCGTCGATCCAGACCTTCAGGCGCAGGCGGCGCGGCTCGGGCTTCATCGCGAGCACGTGGTAGTTGACGCAGAAGCGCTTCGGCTTCGGGTCGGGCAGCGACTGGAGTCCCTGGGAGCCGGGTGCGTTCAGGTCGCGCGCGCCATTCGTTGATCCGGGCGTCGAGCCCCAGTAGCCGGCGACGCCCTTGTCGCCCCAGCCGAGGTAGTCGGCGCCGGAGAGATCCGAGAGGAACGCGAACCCGAGCTCGTCGCGCACGTAGACCGCGGCCTCGGCGAGGCGGCCGGCCTCGACGACGACGGTCGTCTCTCCGAGCGCTTCGGTCTCCTCGACGAACCCGGGGATCTCCTCGTAGCTCATCCCTGTGCGGCCTTTCGCAGCTCGTAGGCGGGCGGCACGCCGGCCTTGATCCGCTCGTGGAGGCGGACGATGCCTTCGAGCACCGCCTCGGGCCGCGGCGGGCAGCCGGGCACGTAGATGTCCACGGGCGTCACCTTGTCCACGCCCTGGAGCACCGCGTAGTTGTTGAACATCCCGGCCGAGCTGGCGCAGGCGCCCATCGCCATGACCCACTTCGGCTCGAGCATCTGGTCGTAGATCTGGCGCAGCGGCCCGGCCATCTTGTGCGAGACGCGCCCGGAGACGATGAGCAGGTCGGCCTGGCGCGGCGACGAGCGGAAGACCTCCATCCCGAAGCGCGCGAGGTCGTAGCGGGACGAGACGATCGCCATCATCTCGATCGCGCAGCAGGCGAGGCCGAACGTGTCCGGCCACATGGAGCCCGCGCGCGCCCAGTGGATCGCCTTCGAGACGGTCGTCAGCATGAGCCGGCTCTCGAGGTCGCCGAGCTCGGTCTCGAACGCGCCCGGCTCGTCCTTCATCGGGCCGGTCTTCGTCATGAGGACGCGCTCGGAGTTGACGCCGTAGTCGGCGAGCCGCTTCTTGGGCTTCTCTACCGCCATTCGAGGGCCCCCTTCTTCCAGATGTAGACGTACGCCACGGCGAGGATCCCGATGAAGAACCCGAACTCCGCGAGCGCGAACATCCCGACCTCGTCGAGCACGACCGCGACCGGGAAGAGGAACACGATCTCGATGTCGAAGACGATGAAGAGCATCGCCGTGAGGTAGAAGCTGACCGTGAAGCGCTGCTGCTTCGGCGGGCCCGTCGCGACGCCCGATTCGAACGGCAGGACGCGCGCCTTGGACTGCGCTCTGCGTGCGTCGCGAAGATGAACGAGAACAGGATCATCGACGCCGGAATCACGAACGCGATGAACGCGTAGGCGAGGAACGGAAACCAGGCGTCAAGCGAAGCGAGGATCACGTGAATCCCGGCCATACTAACCCGTTACAAGCGCCCCGGGCGCGCCACGAAAAAGGTGCCTCTGAGCGGGGACTTTGCGTGCCGCAACAGGCGTTACAAACCCTCTCGACGTCTCTGTGGGCACTGGTACACTGAGATCGTGATCACGATTACCGAGAGCGCGGCCGCCAAGGTCAGGGAGCTGATGGCGGAGGAGCCCGACACCGAGTCGGGCGTTCTGCGCGTCGCGATCCAGGGCGGCGGGTGCTCCGGGTTCCAGTACGAGCTCGGTTTCGACCGCGGTCCCCAGGACGGCGACAACGAGGTCGAGATGCACGGCGTCACCGTCGTGGTCGACCCGTTCAGCGCGCCGTACCTGACCGGCTCCGAGATCGACTACGTCGACGCGCTCATGGGCGCCGGGTTCGCGATCAACAACCCGAACGTCCAGGCGGCCTGCGGCTGCGGCTCCTCCTTCCAGGCGAAGGAAGGCGTCGAAGGCGCCGAGCCGGTTGAGGCAAGCGCCGGCGGCGGCTGCGGCTCCGGCTGCTCGCACTAATCTTCGGCCCGCGTGGTCTACGACATCACGATCATCGGCGCCGGGCCCGTCGGTCTTTCGGCTGCCTACTACGCGGGTCACCGCGAGGCCACGGTCTGCATCCTCGAGAGCCTCGAGCAGCTCGGCGGCCAGGTCGCTGCGGTCTACCCGGAGAAGCACGTCTACGACGTCGCCGGCCATCCGAAGATCCAGGGCCAGGCGCTCGTCGACCTCTGCGCCGAGCAGGGCCTCCAGTTCGGCGCCGACGTCCTCCTCGGCGAGGAGGTGCGGGAGCTCACGACGGGCGACGAGATCCACACCATCGCCACCGCCTCCGGCAAGACGATCGAGACGCGCACGATCATCGTCACCGCGGGCCACGGCGCCTTCGAGCCGCGCAAGCTCGGCATCGACGGCGATCGACGACTGGGAGGGCCGCGGGCTCCACTACTTCGTCCGCCAGAAGGACGTCTTCGCCGGCAAGAGCTGCGTGATCGTCGGCGGCGGCGACTCGGCGCTCGACTGGACGCTCGGCCTCCAGGACACCGCCGACCTCCCGATCACGCTCGTCCATCGCCGTGATCGTTTCCGCGCGCTCGAGTCCTCGGTCACCGAGGCGCGCAAGCTCGAGGAGGAGGGCAAGGTCAGGATCTTCACGACCGCCGAGGTCCGCGAGGCCCGCGGCGACGGCATCCTCGCCTCGGTCGTCATCGAGGAGACCGAGACCGGCGAGATGACCGAGGTCCCGTGCGAGGCGCTGATCACGCTGCTCGGGTTCCATTCGCACCTCGGCTCGATCGCCGACTGGGGCCTCGAGCTCCACGGCAAGCGCCAGGTGCTCGTCGAGCCGAAGACGATGGAGACGACGCTTCCCGGCGTCTACGCGGCCGGCGACGTCGCCGGCTACGAGGGCAAGATCACGCTGATCACGATCGGCATGGGCGAGGCCGCGATCGCCGCGAACAACGCGATCGCCCGGATCCGCGGCGAGAAGGTCCAGCCGAAGTACTCGACGGACTAGAGCCTCCCTCGAACGAGGGACTGGCTCTCCTCATCCGCCCGCGCGCGGCGGACGAAACAAGAAGTGATGGAGAGGCTGCGGGTCGAGTGCTTGGGATGCGGTGAGGCGCGGTCGTTCGCGCATGCCGTCGATGCCCGTCGCGTCGATCCCGGCGAGTGCCCGCGGTGCGGGTACCTCGGCTGGGCTCCGTCCACCGCGCTGACCGAGCCGACGCGCCGCAGAATCCGCGAGCGCCCGGTCGACCGTCGCGCGACGATCTACGCGGTCTAGCTCCAGCCCCAGGAGACCAACTGGAATTCGTCGCCTTCCGGCGAGCGATTCACCTCGGCGCAGAGACCGATGCTCATGTCCGCGCTCGTGATCTGCAGATCCGATGCCGCGGAGACGAAGAGCGTCGTACCCGCGGCGAGCAGCGGAGCGAGCGGCACTTCGACCGCCACGGGCTCGGTCCCCGTGTCGACCAGCCAGATGCCACGTCGACTCTCGGCCCGGCGGGCGATCACGAGGAGACGATCGTGAACCTTGTCGCGTTCGCCTGCGCTCCACCGCTCGGCGCTCGGCAGGAGCGCCGCGAGCTTGGCGAAGTAGAGCGCGCAGACGCGGTCTGTCTCTTCGATCGGCAAGAACTCGACCTTCTCGGCTCGAATCCCGACACCGGCGAGCACGTCCAGAAGAACCGCAGAGCTCTTGACCCGCCTGAACTCTCGGAGCTTTTGGTCGAGTGATTCCGACGCCACGAATCAGTCCCGGCTAGTCGGCGGCGGTTCGCTTGGCTTGCTCCACGCAGCGCATCCAGTCGTCCCACGCGGCCGGGTCGGTCGTTCCGCCGTCGGATTCGATCGTGATGTCTCCGAGCAGCGTCAGCAGGTCGTCGCCGGCACGCTCGGCGAACTGGTCGAGGAACAGGGACATCGCTCGAAACGCCTGGTGCTCGTCGAGCCGGAATGCAGGCGCGCCGACCGACCGGCCTTCTGGATAGAAACGTGTGGTCTGCGCGAAGTAGACGGCCGAGTCGGTGTTCACGAGCCCGTTCAGCCGCTCTGCCTCCGCCTCGGCTTCCTCCCGTGTCGGCAGGACCTCCTTGACGGTGACGAAGTCCTGCGGATAGCTCTCGGCCGGACGGTCGACGCGCACGACGGCGTGGAGGTGTACGGCCTCCCTGTTCGGCTTCCCCGTGTCCTGTTCGTGCATCGGTCTCCTGCCTGCACTATGGGAGCGAAGACGCCGCCTGTCCATGGATAGACTCGACCGCGTGAGCGACACGGCGCCCGAGGAGCTCTGGGGAAGCGAGACCGCGAAGGCGGTCGAGAACTTTCCGGTCTCCGGGGAGACGATGCCCGTCCCCGTCGTTCGCTGGCTCGGACGGATCAAGGCCGCCGCCGCGCGCGTGAACACCGAGCTCGGGCTGCTCGATCCAGAGCTCGGCGAGCGGATCGCCGCCGCGGCCGATCGCGTCGCCGCCGGCGAGTTCGACGACCAGTTCCCGATCGACGTCTTCCAGACCGGCTCCGGCACCTCGACGAACATGAACGCCAACGAGGTGATCGCCGCGCTGGCCGGCGAGGGCGCGCACCCGAACGACCACGTGAACCTCGGGCAGTCGTCCAACGACGTCTTCCCGTCGGCCGTGCACCTCGCGACGCTCGGCGAGCTGGTGGACGACCTGCTCCCGGCGCTCGACCAGCTCGCGTCCTCGCTCGAGCGGAAGGCGACGGAGTTCGACGACGTCGTCAAGTCCGGCCGCACGCATCTCATGGACGCGGTGCCGGTCATGCTCGGCCAGGAGTTCTCGGGCTACGCGGCGCAGGTGCGCCAGGGGATCGCGCGCGTCGAGTCGACGCTCGGCCGCGTCGGCCAGATCCCGCTCGGCGGCACGGCGGTCGGCACGGGGATGAACACGCACCCCGAGTTCGCCGCGCGCGTGCGCGAGAAGCTCTCCGCCGAGACGGGCCTCTCGATCTCACCCCCCGCGGATCCGTTCGAGGCGCAGGCCGCGCGCGACGGGCTGGTGGAGGTCTCCGGCGCGCTGAAGACGGTCGCCGTCTCGCTGACGAAGATCGCGAACGACCTGCGCCTGATGGGCTCGGGCCCGCGCGCCGGGCTCGCGGAGATCCGCCTGCCGGAGCTCCAGAAGGGCAGCTCGATCATGCCCGGCAAGGTGAACCCGGTCATCCCCGAGGTCGTGACGCAGGTG
Source organism: uncultured Actinomycetes bacterium (assembly GCA_963705875.1). Classification (GTDB taxonomy): domain Bacteria; phylum Actinomycetota; class Thermoleophilia; order Gaiellales; family Gaiellaceae; genus CAVRUF01. The sequence continues at coordinate 2,367,042 of OY970117.1, forward strand.
TCCGCGCAGGTGATCGGCAACGACGCCGCGATCACGGTCGGCGGGCTCCAGGGCCACTTCGAGCTGAACGTCTTCATCCCGCTCATGGCGCGGAACCTCGATCACTCGATCCGGCTTCTCTCGTCCGCGAGCCGGCTCTTCGCCGAGCGCTGCGTCGACGGGCTCGAGGCGAACGCCGAGCAGGCCGAGCGCTACGCCGAGCTGACCCTGTCCGCCGCGACGGCGCTGAACCCGTACATCGGCTACGACCTCGCCACCGAGATCGTGAAGGAATCGGCAGCTTCCGGCAGGTCGCTCCGCGAGGTCGCGCGGGAGAAGGGCGTCGAGGAGAAGGTGCTCGACGAGGCCCTCGATTACCGCAAGATGGCGCGTCCCAACGGCTGATTCGCCGGATTTCCACTTGTGAGAATCCTGTAAGACCTCCGTCCTGGCGGTATGGATCGCCGACGGGTCAGGCACGGTGAAAGACATGGGCCGCCGCAGCCTCATCACGGTCGTCGCTCTGATTGCGCTCGCATTTGCCGGCGTCGCGGACGCCTCGATCAAGATCGGGGAGAACGCGAGCAACGCCACGGTGCGCGTGAACGCGAAGGGCGTCGCCACGATCAGCTGGCGGTCGGGCGGCCGGTGGCGCACTGCGATGGTCATGCCGAGCGGCAAGACGGTCTGGGACCACAAGGCGTCCGGAAGAGACATCACGCATGCCACCAGCGCGCTCAAGCTGCCGATGCAGGTCAAGCTCCGGCAGGGTCCGAGCGGCAAGTACTTCGCGCTCCAGCAGTGGAAGCGCTTGAAGAACGGCCCGCGCGAGCTGCGCTTCTCGCGGTGGAGCGGCGCGCCCACCAAGCTCCCGATCAACGCGGTCTGCTGCAAGTGGAAGAGCGAGATGGTGAAGGGCCGCGCGACCTTCCACGGGAAGCCGATCTTCGGCTACGGCGCCACGCCCGAGGGCGTGCCGACCGACAAGTACGGCCGCAACGTCTACATCGACTTCATGAAGCGAGGCTCGTGGCACCGCTGCATGGGCATCCTCACGCACCGTCCCACCGGGAAGTTCTCGCTCTGGATTCGACCGTACTGGCGCGGAACCGCGTACCGGGCCCGGATGATCGGCCCGAACTGGGGCCGAACGCTCGCTCCGGATCCGCAAGGTTGGACGAAGTCCGCGCTCTAGGTATTGACGTTCGAATAGTCCTTGCGTGACAAGCGTCAACGGTTCACCATTGCGGTCATGGGACCGGGTGTAGGAGTGCCCGGGTGAGCAACGGGAAGGGGAACACCATGCGCACGCCACGACACTCCGGTCTCCGCGGCCGGAGCGCTGTGCTGTTCATCCTCATGCTGGCCGTCGCGGTCGTCTTCGTGGCGAGCGGCAGCGCGTCGGGTGAATCCGACGACGCGCCGTCTCGTTTCCAGGCGGCTTCGCTGACGCCCGATTCGACATTCACCGGCGCGAAATCGCAGACCGGTTACCTGGCCCGCACCGATCCGGCGCTCCTCGGGCGAACGGACGCGACGCGGATCAACATCTTCGTCAAGTACGACTTCGACGCGACCGCGTCCTACACCGGCGGCGTGGCCGGGCTCAAGGCTACGAGCCCGAGCGTCACCGGCAAGGGACTGCGCAACCGCACCGCGGCCGTGCAGGCCTACGACGCGTACACGGCCGCAGCTCGCGCGCGACATCACGGCCGACGTCGAGGCCGCGGTTCCGGAGCTCACCGTCCGCGCGACCTTCCGCACCGTCTACGGCGGCATCGCCGCGAGTGCGCCCGCGAACGAGATCGGCGAGATCCTCAAGGTCGACGGCGTCGCCGCGGTCCAGCAGGACGAGCTCCAGCAGCCGCAGACCGACGCGACGCCGAAGTTCATCGGCGCGACCGAGGTGTGGCCGTCCATCGGCGGATCGGTCAAGGCCGGCAAGGGCGTCACGGTCGGCGTGATCGACACGGGCATCTGGCCCGAGCATCCGTCGTTCCGCGACACCGGACTCCCTGCGTCGGCGACTCCGCACCAGTGCCAGTTCGGCAACGGCACCGACCCGCACCTCGGCCCGGCCTTCACCTGCAACAAGAAGCTCGTCGGCGCCTACGCGTTCACGAACACCTACATGGCCGTGTTCGGAGCGGAGCCGGGCGAGTACTGCAACAACGTCACGGGCCAGTGCTCGGCGCGTGACTCCGAAGGACACGGCACGCACACCGCCTCCACGGCGGCCGGCGACCCGGTCTCGAGCGCCAAGATCTTCGGCATCGAGCGCGGGTCCGATCAGCGGCATCGCGCCGGGCGCGCACGTGATCGCGTTCCGCGTCTGCCTGGAGCAGGGCTGCTTCCCGTCCGACACGGTCGCGGCCGTCCAGCAGGCGATCCTCGACGGAGTCAACGTGATCAACTTCTCGGTCTCGGGCGGCGCCTCGCCGTACACCGACCCGGTCGAGCTGGCGTTCCTCGACGCCTTCAACGCGGGGATCTCCGTGAACGCCTCGGCCGGCAACGCCGGTCCGGGTGCGGCAACCTCGGACCACGGCGGACCGTGGGTGACGACGGTCGGCGCGTCGAGCTCGAACCGGGCGCACCAGACCACGCTCCGACTCGTCGCGTCGAACGGCGACCGGTTCAACCTCGTCGGCTCGACGGTCACGCGGGGCATCGGCTCGGCGCCGGTCGTCCTCGCCACGTCGATCCCGGGTGTGGACGCGCTCTGCGTCAACCCGATCCCGCCGGGAGCGGCGACCGGGAAGATCGTCGCCTGCCAGCGGGGCCCGAACCGCGTCCTGAAGAGCTTCAACGTCATGAACGGCGGCGGGGTCGGGATGATCCTCTACAACGCCGGCCTCGAGTTCGTGATGACGGACAACCACTGGGTGCCGTCGATCCACATCGAGGGGCCGACCAACATCGTCGCGTTCCTCACCGGCCACACCGGAGTGACGGGTAGCTGGGCCAACTCGGTGAAGACGGCCATCCGCGGCGACGTGATGACGTTCTTCTCGTCCAAGGGCCCGCTCGGCGACTTCGTGAAGCCCGACGTCACCGCGCCGGGGATCCAGATCCTCGCGGGGATGACGCCGACCCCGGCGAGCCCGGTGGGCGGTCCGCCAGGCGAGCTGTTCCAGGCGATCGGCGGAACGTCCATGTCGAGCCCGCACTCCGCGGGCGCGTCCGCGCTCGTCAAGGCGGCGCACCCGAGCTGGACGCCGGCGATGATCAAGTCGGCGCTCATGACCTCGGCCGCGCAGGACGTCCTCAAGGAGGACGGCGTGACGCCGTTCGATCCGTTCGACGCCGGCGCGGGCTCGATCCGCGTCAACCGCGCGGTCGACCCGACGCTCGTCTTCGACGAGACGTTCGCGAACTTCGTCGCCTCGTGCGGCGGATCCGCTGCACCGCATCGACCTGAACATCGCGAGCGTGGACGCGCCCACGATGTCCGGGAAGATCACGACGTGGCGGACGGCGCTCAATGTGTCCGGCCACGAGCAGGAGCTCGACGTGAAGACCCAGGCGCCGGCGGGCGCGACGATCACGGTCGGGCGCTCGAACAAGAACATCCACGTGAAGAAGAACCGCGAGGTCACGTTCTCGATCACGATCAAGGCCCCGACGCTGCCGAACGGGCAGTACTTCGGGCGCATCACGCTCGATCCGAAGAAGAAGGGCGAGAACTCGGTGACGATCCCGTCGCGTTCTTCAAGCGGCAGGGCATCGTGACCATGACGCACACGTGCGACACGAACACGTTCCCGAGACGGACGGGTCATGCGCGTTGCACGGCTACGCTCGCCAACGGATCCGCGATCGCGGCCCAGGCGAACGTCAAGGTCAGGAACGTCGGCGACGACGAGGATCTCGAGTTCTCGAACCCGACCCCGCCGGCGACGACCCATCACGGCGACGAGGGCATCGACTGGAGCGGCACGCTCACGCCGACGGTCCCGCCGCAGGTGACGGCGATCACGCCGACCGTCGGCCCCGCCGGCGGCTACCTGCCGCTGTCGGCGTTCGGTATCGCTCCGATCGCCGGAGTCGGCGACGACACGATCACGAACTTCAACGTGCCGACGTTCATGTACGGCAGCGAGCCGTACTCGAGCGTCGGGGTCGTCTCGAACGGCTACCTCGTGATCGGCGGAGGGACGTCGGCGGATCTCGTCTTCAACCCGCAGACGTTCCCGAACCCGGCGCGGCCGAACAACGTGCTCGCACCGTTCTGGACGGATCTCAACCCGGCCGCAGCCGGGGCGATCCGGATCGGGACGCTCACCGACGGGACGAGCACGTGGCTCGTCGTCGACTGGGAGGCCGTCCGGAACTTCTCGCAACCCGACGACGCACACGTTCCAGATCTGGCTCAGGCTCGGTACCACGCCGGCCAGCGAACAGATCACGCTCACGTACGACGTGAACGGCGCGGGGGATCCGGCCTCCGGCTCGAACTGGGGCGCGGAGAACCGGAACGGCACGAGCGGGCAGAACATCCCCGTGCAGCCGCCCAACGGCTCGGAGTTCGCCGTCATCACCGCACCGCCGCAGGCGGGCGGAACGGCGTCGTTCTCCTGGGACGTCTCGGCCGATCGCAGCGGAACCTTCGGCTCGATCGCGTCGATGACGTCGAACGTCACGCCCGGCAAGACGCAGGTCGTGCAGACGTTCACGGTGACGAGGCCGTAGCCCGAACCGAACCGAAATCGAAGGGCCGCCTCCGGGCGGCCCTTCTCGTTAAGCGAGCGCCTCGAGCGCGGCGTCCACGTCCGCCTCGGTGTTGTAGACGTGGAACGAGGCGCGTAACCCGCCGGCCCGGATCGCAGCGCGGATCCCCGCGTCCTCGAAGGCGGACGCGTCGCCGGCGGTGGTGACGATCGCCGTGTCGCTCGGCTCGAGGCCGAGCCCGGCCCGGAACCGGTTCGCGAGTGCGACGTTGTGCTCGTGGATCGTTTCGACTCCGATGTCGAGGAGCGTCTGGAGCGCGGCCTCGGTTCCGACCCAGGAGAACCAGGCAGGGGACGTGTCCAGCGAGCGCGCGTCGGGCGCGAGGTTCATCGGCGGCCCGTAGTAGCTCGCGTACGGATCGTCGCCCGCGTACCAGCCCGCATTCGTCGGCCGAATGCGCGCCCGCAGCTCGGGCCGGACGTACATGAACGCCGAGCCGCGAGGGGAGCAGAGCCACTTGTAGCCATGCGTCGCGACCACGTCCGCGCGGCTCGCGTCGAACGGGAGCCAGCCGCAGCCCTGGATCGCGTCGATCACGACGAGCGCATCGTGCGCGCGGGCGGCGTCGATCACGGCGTCGAGGTCGAGCACCTCCCCGGAGGACGACTGGACGAGGCTCGCGGCGACCACGTCGGTGCGCTCGTCGATCTCCTCGGCCAGGCGGTCGAGCGGCACGACCCGGGTCTCGACGCCCCGGTCGGCCTGCGCCATGAACGGGAACATGAGCGAGGCGAAGTCGCCGTCGGGTACGACCACGCGCGCGCCGTCGGGGACGGTGGCGGCCACGAGCCCGATGAGCGCCGAGACGGCCGGCCCGGTGACGACGTCCTCGGCCGGCACGTTGACCATGCGCGCGAAGAGCGCCCGCGCACGATCGGTCGTCTCGTTCCAGTCCTCGTAGCTCGTGCGGCCGTGGTGCCAGTCGTAGAGCGCCGCCTGGACGGCGTCCCAGGTCGGCTGCGACGGCAGCCCGTACGTCGCCGTGTTCAGGTACGTCCCCGCCGGGCTCCAGAGCTTCTGGGCCTCGGGGAGATCCACTAGTAGGCGACGGCGCCGCGCCCGGTCTCGGCCGCGTGCACCTGCTCGTCGGCGCGGTAGGACGAGCGCACGAGCGGACCGGAGAAGACCGAGCCGAAGCCGAGCGCCTCGCCCTGCTCGCGGAACCAGCGGAACTCGTCGGGATGCACCCAGCGGTCGATCGTCGCGTGCTTCGCCGAAGGCTGGAGGTACTGGCCGATCGTGACCACGTCGACGCCGTGCTCGCGCAGGTCGCGCAGCGTGTCCACGACCTCGTCGTTCGTCTCGCCGAGCCCGACGATGATCCCCGACTTGGTAAGCACCTTGTAGTCGGCGATCTCCTTCGCGCGCGCGAGAAGCCGAGCGCTTCGTCGTAGTCCGCCTTCGCGCCGCGCATCTTGCGGTGGAGCCGCCGCACGGTCTCGATGTTGTGGTTGAAGACCTCGGGCCGCGCGCCGAGCACGATCCGCAGGGCCTCCTCCTCGACGCCGAGGAAGTCCGGCGTCAGCACCTCGACCGACGCCTCGGGGAGCTTCTTCTTCAGCGCGCGGATCGTCGCCGCGTAGTGGCCCGCTCCCCGGTCGGGAACGTCGTCGCGGTCGACCGACGTGATCACGACGTGCTTCAGGTCCATCTGCGACGCCGCATGCGCGAGGCGCAGCGGCTCGAGCGGGTCGGGCGCCTCGGCCGGCCGGCCCGAGTGGACGTAGCAGTAGCGGCACGCGCGCGTGCACGTGTCGCCGAGGATCTGGAAGGTCGCCGTGCCGCGCCCCCAGCACTCGGCGATGTTCGGGCAGCGCGCCTCCTCGCAGATCGTGTGGAGCTTCTGCCCGTGGATGAGCTTGCGGACCTCGAAGTAGCGCCCGTCCGCGCTCGGGGCGCGAACCTTCATCCATTCCGGCCGGCGAGGCCGCTCGGCTACGGGCAGCGACGTTTCCACGCCGCCAAGTCTAGGTTCTAGAAGCTCTTCCAGGGATCCAGGTAGACGTCGTCCACCTGGAACGCAGCGCCGGTGCCGACCGCGCGGAGGCGGATCGCGACCGACTTCGTCGTCGGAAGCAGGGCGCAGACGTTGGAGAGCAGCGCGCCGACGCGCGGGGACGGATCCCAGGTGCCGTCGGCCTTGACGACGCCGCCGTCGAGCGTGCTCAGGATTCCGAGGAGGTTGCGCACGACGATCTCGGCCCGGAGCGTCCCGTTCGGCGCGCCCACGTTCTTGACGAAGAAGCGGAAGTGCCAGTCACCGAAGGTGAAGCACGCCGTCGGCGAGGTCGCCGTTCCGCCCGCCGGGATGCGGAGGGACTGCGTGCCGTTGTCCTTCTCGACGCGCCAGGGCTCGTTGCCCGAGACGATCGCCGAGCCGCCGGTGAGGCTCCACGCGGGCGTGCCCTTCTCGAACGTGCCGCCGCCCATCATCGAGTACTGCGACTTGTCGCCCCAGGCGAGGAACGCCTGTGCGGGGACGGGATCACACGTCGCGCCCTTGCCGGTGAAGAGGAGCCCCGCCTGCGCCTGACCGGGCGCAACCAGAGCGATCGTCATGCCGGCGAACGCAAGCAGTGCCGCCGTCGAAATCTTGAGCCGTCTTCCCATCCGTCGTTGTCCTCCCAGTGGACGCCGCAGTAACGAACCTGATCTCAGTCTCTTCAGCGCACGGGAACCGACCATCACCCTTTCGGGTGTCTTGAGCCCCTCTGTATCCCTCGTTTGAGAGATCTGGCGACTTTCGGCGTCAAGCGGGGCCTCGAACCTGCCGATTCTTCCCTCGTGTCCACTGCGGCCACGGCACCGGAGCGAGACCAGGCGCGACTCGACATCGAGCTGCAGCGCTCGATCGAAGAGCAGCGCGCTCGCCGTCTCGACCAGCTCGCGTCACACGAGCGCACGACGCTGCTCGTCTCCAACCTCGCCTTCCTCGCGACGGGCGCGGTCATGGCGCTCACGATCCCGAGCGACCGGACGCCCTCGTTCGCCGCGATCGCGATCCTGCTCATCGCCTACGCGATCTCGTTCCGGCTCGACTTCGAGGTCGGAACCGGCTCGGCCGTCCCGACCCAGCTGATCCTCGTGCCGATGCTGTTCGTCCTGCCGACCGGCTGGGTTCCTCTGGCCGTCGCGGGCGCGATCGTTCTCGCAGACTCCGTGGACGTGCTGCGCGGACGGCTGCACGTCGACCGCGTGTTCCTCCACTTCGGGAATGCGTGGCATGCCGTCGGGCCTGCACTGGTGCTCGGTCTCTGGGGCGAAGGCCCGCCCTCGCTCTCTCAGTGGCCGATCTACCTGGCCGCGCTCTTCGCGCAGTTCGCTTTCGACTTCGCCAGCTCGGCGATTCGCGAATGGGCCGTGCTCGGCGTTCCTCCGAAGGTGCAGTTGCGCGCGATGGCCTGGGTCTACGCGATCGACGCCGGTCTCGCATCGGTCGGGCTCGCCGTCGCCTTCGCGACCGTGGACTCGCCGTTCGCGGTCGTGCTCGCGCTGCCGCTGGTCGGACTGCTGGCCGTGTTCTCGCGGGAGCGCCGCGTGCGGATCGACTCGGAGCTCGAGCTGCGCGACGCCTACCGCGGCACCGTGTTCCTCCTCGGCGAGGTGGTCGAGGCGGACGACGCGTACACCGGCTCGCACAGCCGCGACGTCGTCGACCTGTCGCTCTCGGTCGCGGACGAGCTCGGCATCGGCGCGCGCGAGCGGCGCGATATCGAGTTCGCCGCGCTCCTCCACGACGTCGGCAAGGTGCGGATCCCGAACGAGATCATCAACAAGCCCGGCGCCCTCACTCCCGAGGAGCGCGCGATCATCGAGACGCACACGATCGAGGGCGAGCGCATGCTGCACCGCGTCGGCGGCCTGCTCGGCGACATCGGCCGGATCGTCCGCTCGTGCCACGAGCGCTGGGACGGCACCGGCTACCCCGACGGCCTCGCGGGCGACAAGATCCCGCGCGCCGCACGAATCGTCGCCTGCTGCGACGCCTACAACGCGATGACGACCGACCGCTCGTACCGCAAGGCGCTCTCGACCTCGGCCGCGATCGCGGAGCTCCTGCGCAACCGCGGCACGCAGTTCGACCCGCAGGTCGTAGACGCACTCCTCGCGGTCGAGACGCGAACCTCGCTCGCCGCGTAGCCCGAGCCGCGTCTCCGCCCGGGCGCTTCCCAGCCAAGTTGCAGTCTGTTGCAAGCGGGTGGCAGCACGGGTAAGGCCAGGAGCCATCGGCGCTCGGGTGCTCCGTTGACAAGTTGCAGTCTGCAACTTGGGATTGTTCGGCGCGAAGTTGTGACAGTTCCGTGACGGAGCTGTGCGCGGTTGTCGGGCATGGTGAGGGTGTGGCTTCCGCCGATCGTCTGAGCGTCGCGCCCTCCGGGCCGATCATCGACTCCCGTCTCGTCGCCGCGCTCGAGCGGCTCGACGACACGCGCCGCCCGATCGCCGAGACTCACCGCCGCCTGGGCATCGTCGCGCGTGAGCTCCGGCTCGTCCGGCCGAGCTACGAGCAGGTTCGAACGCTCGTCCACCGCGCGCGTCGGCGCGGCCGCTACCCGTCCGCGGGAGACGTCCTCCTCGACATCATGTTCCAGACGCAGCAGCCGGCCATCTTCGGCGACTGGCTGGTCGGCACGTATCCGATCGCGACGGAACTAGCGCGCTTCGGCGCAGCCGCTCGTGGAGCGGCTGGGGCCAGATCACGTCGTCCGCGGCGGTGGCCGGGAGCTCCTCGAGCTCCAGGTCGAACACCTCGCCGAGCATCGCGGCGGCCGACCGGACGAACCTCAGCGACCGTGATCTCGCGGCCGAGCTCCCGCGCCATCGTGGTGAACGCCGCGTCCTCGAGCCCGCAGGCGGTGATCCACTCCGTGAACGGCGCCGGGTCGAGATCGACGTTCAGCGCGTAGCCGTGCGTCGTGACCCAGCGGGAGATGTGGACGCCGATCGAGCAGATCTTCCGCGGCGGCCGCTCGAGCCACACGCCGGTGAGCCCGTCGATCCGCGTCGCCTCGATCTCGAACGCGCCGAGCGTGCGGATGACCGACTCCTCGAGATCGCGGCAATAGCGCTTCACGTCGCGGCCGTGGCGGTTCAGGTCGAAGATCGGATAGCAGACGAGCTGACCCGGGCCGTGGAACGTGGACTTGCCGCCGCGGTCGGTCTCGACTACCTCGACCTCGGCGCCGTCGGGCACGTGGAGCTCTTCGCCGTCGGTACGCCTGCCGAGCGTCACGACGGGCGGATGCTCGACCATCACGACCGTGTCGGGGATCGCTCCCTGCGACACCGCGCCCGCGAGCGCGCGCTGCAACTCCCATGCCTCGAGGTATGGCGTCACGCCGAGATCCAGCAGATATCCGGGCCGAGCGCTCATGCGCTCACACTAGCCAGCAGTGCTCAGTACGCGCTCTCGTCCGAGTTCTCGAGGCGCTCCTTGAGATCCCGGAGGAAGCGGCCGGCGAGAGCGCCGTCCACGATGCGGTGGTCGTACGTGAGCGTGATGTTCATGATCGGCCGGATCGCGAGCACGTCCTGGCCCATCTCGTCCTGGACGACCCACGCGCGCTTCACGACGGCGTAGGTGCCGAGGATCGCGGCCTGCGGCTGGCTGATCACCGGCGTGCCGTGGAACGTGCCGTAGCCGCCGGGATTCGTGATCGTGAACGTGCCGCCCGCGACGTCGTCGGGGAGGAGCTGCTTGTCCCGCGCGCGCTTGGCGATGTCGGCGATCGCCTTCGCCATGCCGAGCAGGTTCAGCGTCTCGGCGCTCTTCACGACCGGGACGATCAGGCCCTTGCCGTCCGCGAGCTCGACCGCGAAGCCGAGGTTCACGTACGAGCGCGTGACGATCTGGTCGCCGCGCATCTCGCTGTTGATCCACGGGTAGTCCTTGATCGTGTCGACCGTCGCCCGCGCAACGAACGAGAGGTAGGTCGGGTTCACGCCGTACGCGTCGCCGTACTCCTTCTTCAGCTTCCCGCGGATGGCCACGATCTTGGACATGTCGACCTCGATCGCCGAGGTGACGTGCGCGGACGTGTCGAGCGAGCGCCGCATGTGCTCGGCGATGCCCTTCCGCATCGGAGACATCGTCTCGAAGGTCTCGCCCTCCTGGGCGGCCGGCGCGGGCTGAGCTGCCGCAGGCGCCGGAGCGGCCGGAGCGGCGGGTGCAGCAGCCGGAGCCGCCGGAGCGGGCGCTGCGGCCGGAGCCTCGGGAGCGGCAGCGGGAGCGCCGCCGGAATCGATGAAGCCGAGGATGTCCTTCTTCGTCACCCGTCCGCCGCGGCCGGTGCCGGGTACCTGGCCGACGTCGATGCTGTGCTCGGCGGCGATCCGCGCGACCACCGGGGAGACGAACGCCTTCTCGCCGTCCTCGGACGGAAGCGGCCGCTGCCGGAGTCTCGGTGACCGGTGCGGGCGCGACCTCGGGCGCGGTGTCGGGCGCCTCGGGAGGTGCGGCCTCGGCCTCGGGCTCGGCGGCCGGCGGTGCCTCGGCGGCGGGAGCCTCGGGCAGCAGGAGCCTCAGGAGCAGGAGCCTCGGCGGGCGCGGCCTCGGCGGCGGAGCCCTCGGGCCCGATCACGGCCAGCACGGTGCCGACCTCGACCGTCTCGCCTTCCTGCACGAGGATCTTCTGGAGCACGCCGGTCGCGGGGCTCGGAACCTCGGTGTCCACCTTGTCGGTGGAGATCTCGAGCAGCGACTCGTCCGCGGCGATCGCCTCGCCCGGCTGCTTCAGCCACTTGGTGATCGTCCCCTCGGAAACGGAGACGCCCATCTGGGGCATCACGACATCGACTGCGGTTTGAGTAGCCATCTCGTTCCTAGTACGCGGCCAGGTCCCTGAGGCCTGCGACGACGTCCTCGACCTGCGGGAGGAACGCCTTCTCGAGCGGCGGCGAGAACGGCACCGGCGTGTCGGGTGCGGCGATCCTCTTCACCGGCGCGTCCAGACTCTCGAACGCCTCCTCGGTGATTGTCGCCGAGATCTCGGCGCCGAAACCACCGGTCCGCGTGTCCTCGTGGAGGACGATCGCCTTGGACGTCTTCACGACCGACTTCAGCACCGCCTCGCGATCCCACGGGATGATCGTGCGCAGGTCGATGATCTCGACCGAGAGGCCGTCCTCGGACTCGACGAGCTTCGCCGCCTCGTCGGCCGTGTAGACCATCGCGCCCCACGTGACGACGGTGATGTCCGTCCCCTCGCGGTGCGTGCGCGCCTGCCCGAAGGGGATCGTGTAGCGCTCGTCCGGCACCTCGTCCTTGATCCGGCGGTACAGGTGCTTGTGCTCGAAGTAGAGGACGGGGTTCGCGTCCTCGATCGCGCTGATCAGGAGGCCCTTCGCGTCGGCCGGCGTCGCCGGGCAGACGATCTTCAGGCCGGGGATGTGCGCGAAGCTCGACTCCGGGTTCTGCGAGTGGAACGGCCCGCCGGAGAAGCCGCCGCCGGACGGGAGCCGCACGACGATCGGCACGGCGGTGCCGGCGCGGTAGAACTGCTTCGCGGCGACGGTGACCAGGTGGTCCCACGCGCACGAGACGAAATCGGAGAACTGCATCTCCGCCACCGGTCGCAGGCCCATCATCGCGGCGCCGGTGCAGCTGCCGACGATCGCCGTCTCGGAGAGCGGGGCATCGATCACGCGCCACGGGCCGAACTCGTCCTGGAAGCCCTGCGTGACCTTGAACGCGCCGCCGTAGACGCCGACGTCCTCGCCGATCACGTAGACGCGCTTGTCGCGCTGCATCTCCTGGCGGAGGCCGTCGGAGATCGCCTGGAGGTACGTCTTGACGGCCATTACTTGTGGTGCGGCGTGTCGAGGTCCTCGGCGGAGGCGAACACGCCGTCCGTCACGGTCGACGCCTCGGGGAGCGGGCTCTCCTCGGCGCGCTTCAACGCGTCGTTCAGAAGCTTCTTGATCTCGACGCCGATCTCGTTCTCCTCGTCGTCCGTGAGCTCGGCGTTCTCGCGGAGCCAGGTGCGGAAGCGCTCGATCGGGTCGCGCTTCGACCACTCCTCGAACATCTCCTTGGGGACGTAGAACGCGTCGTCGTGCACCGCGTGACCCTCCATGCGGAGGCACAGGCACTCGATCAGCGTCGGTCCGCCGCCCGCGCGCGCCTTCTCGATCGCGCGCCGGGCCTCGCGGTAGACCGCGAGCACGTCGGTTCCGTCGACGACGACGCCCTCGAACCCGTAGGCCGCCGCGCGGTCGGCGAGGTTCTCGCACGCGTACTCGAGGTGCGTTGGCGTCGAGTAGGCCCACTGGTTGTTGTCGCAGATGAAGACCGTGGGGAGGCGGCGCGTGCCGGCGAAGTTCATCGCCTCGTGCGCGTCGCCGCGGGCCGAGGCGCCCTCGCCGAACCAGCCGACCGCGACGCGCTTCTCCTCGCGGATCCGGAAGGCGAGCGAACAGCCGACCGCGACCGGGAGCATCGCCGGAAGGTGGCTGACCATGGCGATCATCCCGAGCCGGTCGTCGGCCATGTGGACGTTGCCGTCGCGTCCGCGCGTGTGACCGTCGACGCGGCCCATGTACTGCGCGAAGATCCGCCAGGGCTCGGCGCCGCGCGTCACGTGGACGCCCATGTCACGGTGGAGCGGCGTGCCGACATCCTCGGGGCCCATCGCGGTCGCGACACCGACCGCCGCAGCCTCGTTGCCACGCCCCGTGTAGAAGCTTCCGGGGATCTTCCCCTGCTTGTAGAGGATGTGGCCGCGCTCTTCGATCGCGCGCGTGACCAGCATGTTGCGGTAGACGCCGAGAAGGTCCTCGCGGTCGAGGCCCGCGTCACGGACCTCCTTCAACGAGCCGACCGGCTCGGCTTCACGCGCAATGGCCATGGTTTCTCGCTTCCTCGTTCGGTTCGGCTGCCGCGGGCAACTCTAGCGGCTGGCGCGTGGCCCGTTTGGAGGACGTTTGCCGCTTGCTCCAGGAAGAAACCTCCTAGAGACATACGGAACAGCCTGGGGTGGCCGACGAGCCCTCGGGTCGCGCAACCGAATCGTTCGTGCGCGACTCCTTCGGATCGCCGCCTCGGAGATCGAGGAGGTGGAACATGCATCCGAAGGGACGCTTGGCTGTGGTCGTTCTCGCCGCATTGGCGGCGTTCGTCCTCAGTTCTGCGGCAAGCGCCGCGCGCTACATCGTCGTCTTCGACGACTCCGTTTCGAACCCGGCCGCCCGCGCCGAGACGCAGGTGGCGAACCGAAGCGGAGAGCTCGGGTTCGTCTACACGCACGCTCTGAACGGCTACTCGGCGGAGCTTTCGCCGGCAGCGGCGGAGGCGCTTCGCTCGGCGCCCGGCGTCGCATACGTCGAGGCCGACCTGCCCGTGCATGCGACGACGACGCAGACCAACGCGACCTGGGGGCTCGACCGGATCGACCAGCGCGCGCTCCCGCTCTCGACGACGTTCACGTACACGGCCAACGGGGCCGGCGTGACGGCGTACATCATCGACACGGGAATCCGGACGTCGCACAGCGAGTTCGGCGGCCGCGCGTCGATCGGCTACGACGGCGTGAGCATGGGCCTCGTGAACGACTGCAACGGCCACGGCACGCACGTCTCGGGCACCGTCGGAGGCTCCACCTACGGCGTGGCCAAGCAGGTTCGGCTCGTCGGCGTCCGCGTGCTCGACTGCGCCGGCTCCGGGCTCAACTCGACCGTCATCGCCGGCGTCGACTGGGTGACCGGGAACCACCAGGCCGGCCAGCCCGCCGTCGCGAACATGAGCCTCGGCGGCGGCAAGTCGACGGCGCTCGACCAGGCGGTTCGCCGCTCGATCGCCGACGGCGTCACCTACGCGCTCGCCGCCGGGAACGGCGACGAGGCCGGAAACCAGCAGGACGCCTGCGCCGGCTCGCCCTCGGGCGTCATCGAGGCGATCACCGTGAGCGCCACCGACCGGAACGACGCGAAGGCCTCGTGGGCCAACTACGGCTCGTGCGTCGACCTGTTCGCGCCGGGCGTCGGAATCACCTCCGCGTGGTTCTACACCGACACCGCGACGAACACGATCAGCGGCACGTCGATGGCGACGCCGCACGTCGCCGGCGCGGCGGCTCTGTACCTCCAGCTGAATCCGAGCGCATCTCCGGCGGCGGTTCGCGACGCGCTCTACGCGAACACGACGAAGGGGATCGTCACCGGCTCGAGCACCGCGAACAACCACCTGCTGTTCACCGACTACTAGGAGTTACGGCACGATGCACGCATGGGCAAGGCCTCGGACTGGCTCCGCGAGGAGCGTCGCAAGACGCTCGGCGACTGGGTGGCGTTCTGCGTGGATTGCGGACACGCCCAGCGCTACATCGCGGAAGGCGAGTCCGAGGTCTCGGCCCAGTGCCCCCAGTGCGGCGGCGAGATGCGTACGCGCTGCCCGTCCTGCGACGCCCGCATCCCGATGATGTTCGCGGTCGAGTGCGAGGAGTGCGGCGAGGCGCTGCGCCCGTCCGAGCAGGGCGGCGTGACGATCCGTAAGGAAACGCGTGCAGCTTCAGCCGCGGAGCCGGCCTTCCGGCTAGAAGAACATGAAGACCCTCTCCCGCGGCAACCGCGTCGCGTTGGCAGCACCTATCGCGATTCCGTTGACGTTCGCGTTCGCCTCTGTCCTGTACGCGGACGTCGTGCGGATGGTCGACGTGCGCTGCGAGGGGCGGTACGAGTGCCCGTGGTGACGGAAAGACGACAGGCAGTGGTGCTCGCCTTGGCGGCGATCGGTGTACCGCTCGGTCTCGCCGTCGCGGCGCTGACGGCAGGCCTCGGATCGACAGTGCTCCGGTCGCCGCGCTCTACGCCTTGGCGAGCGGCGTCCCGGACGGCTGCTCGGACATCTTGCGTGTCCAGTTCCCTTCTGACCTAACCCGGGTGGAAGGTGGAGAAGCCGGGGTTCACGATCTCGGAGAAATGGATGACCGTGACCTGGGCGTCCATGTCGATGTCGCGGTTGTAGAGCTGGGAGAGGAACTTGGCCATCTCCTCCGGCCGGCGGATCTCGGGGTTGTCGTGCTCGATCTCGCGCGGGGAGAGCTCGACGAGCGACTTCACCTCGACCTTGTCGATGACCGCCTCGAAGACCTTCTCGCGCGGACCGAACCGGGTGCCCACGAGGACGCCGACGATCATGCCCTTGCGGTACTTGCCCGTCTTGTCTCCCAGCCGGATGGTGGCCGTCTTGCGGCGGGTCCGGAGCTGGTCGGCGACGAGCGGCGAGTAGAAGTTCAGGGCGTACACGGCGAGGGCGAGATGATAGTTGCTCAGGGATCGAGAGCCGCAATGGCGCGCTCGACCATCTGGCGCTCACCGCCGTAGGCGAGGAGCTTCGGGGCCTCTTCGATGGGAAGCCAGCGGGCCTCGTCCACCTCGACTTCCATCTCCGGAGCGAATGTCTCCGAGCCGGCCGCTCGAGTAGCGGACGAGGAAGAAGCTGACGATCTTGAAGATCCGCTCGCCGTCCCACGTGTACGTGTACTTCACGTCGCCGAGCTTCTCGTCGAGCTTGCCGACGACGCCCGTCTCCTCGTGGACCTCGCGGACGGCCGTCTCGGCCGGGTGTCTCGCCGGGGTCGATGTTCCCCTTCGGCAGCGCCCAGAGCCCGGGCCTGCGCCCCCGGGGATGGATCGCCGCGACGTGCCAGGCGCCTTTGATGCGCCGGACGACCACTCCGCCTGCCGAGAACTCGCGCTTCACAGCCCGGATGGTAGAGAGGGCCGGGCGATCCGTTGCCGAACGAGTGCGCATGGCCAGGACCACGACGCTCCTGCGCCTCGCGGGCGCCCAGAAGGGAACGATCACGGCGCGCGGGGCCGCGTTCGCGATCGCAACAGTCACCGTGCTGATCACAGTGGCGAGCGGGGTCGCGATGCGCTGGGTCGACAACGACGACTTCGGCTCGGTCTGGGACGGCATGTGGTGGGCGGTCCAGACCGTGACCACGGTGGGCTACGGCGACGCGGTGCCGACGACCGGGGCCGGGCGCGCCCTGGCCACGCTCGTCATGCTGACCGCGATCGGGTTCATCGCGGTCGTGACCGCGGCGATCACGGCCGCGTTCATCGAGTCCGCCAGGAAGCGTCTGGAAGAGGAAGAGGGTGCGTTCGTCGATCCGTCGACGGCAACGCTGGTGGCCGAGGTGAAGGAAATCGCCTCGCGGCTCGACCGGCTCGACGCCAAGCTCGACAAGCTCTCCGGCTGCCTAGGTCGAGCAGGTAGCGTCGCGGCATGCGCCGCCTGGTCGTCCTCGTCGCCTCGATCGTCCTCCTGGACACGATGCTCTATGCGGCGTTGACGCCGCTTCTGCCCGACTTCGTCGAGCGGTTCGGCCTCTCGAAGACGGGCGCCGGACTCCTCGTCGCGTCGTACGCGATCGGCGTGCTCGCCGGCGCGATCCCGGCCGGGATCTTCTCCGCGCGGGTCGGCGCGAAGCCCGCCGCGCTCTTGGGCCTGCTCGTCATGGGCGTCGCCAGCGTCGGGTTCGCATACGCCGACAGCGCCTGGGGCCTCGGCATCGCCCGCTTCGTCCAGGGGCTCGGCAGCGCGCTCTCCTGGGCGGGAGGACTGGCGTGGCTGATCGGCTCCGCGCCGCGCAGCCGCCGCGGCGAGCTCCTCGGCACCGCGCTCGGCGCGGCGATCGTCGGCGCGCTGCTCGGACCCGGTCCTCGGCGGGTTCGCGTCGATCGTCGGCGAGCACATCGCGTTCGTCGGCGTCGCCGTCGTGACCATCGCGGTCGCCCTCATGGGCGCCCGGCTTCCGGGGATCGCGCTCGAGGAGCCCTCGATGGCCGCCGTCGGCCGCGCGCTGCGCGACAAGCGCTTCCTCTTCGGCCTCTGGCTGATGCTGCTCGCCGCGCTCCTCTTCGGCGTGCTCTCGGTCATCTCGTCGCTCGACCTCGACCGGCTCGGCTGGACGGCGGTCGCGATCGGCGGGCTCTACTTCTTCAACGCGTCCTTCGAGGCGGTCTTCAACGTGTTCGTCGGACGGGCGGTCGACCGCCGGGGGACGCTGCCCGTCCTGCGGCTCGCGCTTCCGGTCGGGATCGTCGCCTCGGTGGCGCTCGGCTGGGCGGACAACGCCTGGCTGATCGCCGCGCTCGCGTTCCTCGGCGCGATCTCGTGGGGCGCGCTCTTCACGCCGGGGATGGTGCTGCTCTCGTCCGGCGCGGACGGCGTCGGCCTTCCGCAGGGGCTCGCGTTCGGGATCATGAACGGCGGCTGGGCGCTCGGCGCGATCATCGGCCCCGCCGTGGGCGGCGCGCTCAGCGACATCGGCGGGGACTTCCTCGCCTACGGCCTCGGCGCGCTCGCCTCGGCCTTCACCCTGTTCCTCGTCGTCTCGTACAAGCCTCTCGGCACTCAAGCCCGGCGAGTGCCAGACCCGGTTCGATAGGATGAGTCGGCACTCGCGAGGGGCGAGTGCCAGACACGAACAGGTGTGAAGGAGGCAGTATGAATCTGAAGCCGCTCGGAGACCGGCTGATCGCCGAAGCCCTCGAGGACGAGGCGACCACCGAGAGCGGAATCGTCCTTCCCGATACGGCGAAGGAGAAGCCGCAGCGCGGACGCGTCCTCGCAGTAGGACCCGGCTCGCGGAACGACAACGGCGACTTCGTCCCCATGGACCTCGCCGAGGGCGACGAGATCATCTTTTCCAAGTACGGCGGAACCGAGATCAAGCTCCTCGCCGATGAGTACCTGATCCTCAGGGAGTCGGACGTCCTCGCCAAGGTCGTCACGTCGGGCAAGCCCGCCGCCAAGGCCAGGCAAGGCCACGGCCTAGAACACAGGAGATATCGCTTACATGGCTCACAAGGAACTGAAGTTCAACGAGGAGGCGCGCCGCTCGCTCGAGCGTGGCGTGAACACCCTGGCCGACGCGGTCAAGGTCACGCTGGGCCCGAAGGGCCGCTACGTCGTCCTCGACAAGAAGTTCGGAGCTCCGACGATCACGAACGACGGCGTCACCATCGCCCGTGAGATCGAGGTCGAGGATCCCTTCGAGAACCAGGGCGCGCAGCTCGTCCGCGAGGTCGCCACGGCGACCAACGACGTTGCCGGCGACGGCACGACGACCGCGACCGTGCTCGCCCAGGCCATCGTCCGCGAGGGCCTGAAGAACGTCGCCGCGGGCGCGAGCCCGATGGCGCTCAAGCGCGGCATCGAGCAGGCCGTCGAGCAGGTCGTCGAGAATCTCAAGACGCAGTCGAAGGAGATCTCGGGCAAGGAGGACATCGCCCGGGTCGCCTCGATCTCTTCGCGTGAGCGCGAGATCGGCGACGTGATCGCCGACGCGATCGAGAAGGTCGGCAAGGACGGCGTCGTGAACGTCGAGGAGGGCCAGACGTTCGGCCTCGACCTCGAGTTCACCGAGGGCATGCAGTTCGACAAGGGCTACCTGTCGCCGTACATGATCACCGACTCCGAGCGCATGGAGGCCGTGCTCGACGACCCGTACATCCTGATCGCGAATCAGAAGGTCGGGGCCGTCAAGGACATCCTCCCGGTGCTCGAGCAGGTCATCCAGGCCGGCCGGCCGCTGCTGATCGTCGCCGAGGACGTCGAGGGCGAGTCGCTCGCCACGATCGTCGTCAACAAGCTCCGCGGCACGTTCACCGCCGTCGCCGTCAAGGCGCCGGGCTTCGGTGACCGCCGCAAGCGCATGCTCGAGGACATCGCGATCCTCACGGGCGGCGAGGTCATCACCGAGGAGATGGGCCTCAAGCTCGAGAACACGAAGCTCACCCAGCTCGGCCGGGCCCGCAAGGTCGTCGATCGACAAGGACGCGACCACGATCATCGACGGCGCCGGCAAGAGTCGACGCGATCAAGGGCCGCATCAAGCAGCTCAAGTCCGAGATCGAGAACACCGACTCCGACTTCGATCGCGAGAAGCTCCAGGAGCGTCTCGCGAAGCTGAGCGGGGGCGTCGCCGTCGTCAAGGTCGGCGCGGCCACCGAGACGGAGATGAAGGAGAAGAAGCACCGCGTCGAGGACGCACTCCAGGCCACCCGCGCAGCCCTCGAGGAGGGCATCGTGCCGGGCGGCGGAGTCGCGCTCCTGAACGCGTCGGCAGGCATCGACCTCGCCAAGTTCGACGGCGACGAGAAGACGGGCGCGGCGATCATCGTCCGCGCGCTCGAGGAGCCGATTCGCCAGCTCGCCTACAACGCGGGCCTCGAAGGCTCCATCGTCGTCAACGCGATCCGGACCGGCACGAAGGGCCACGGCCTGAACGTCGACACCGGCGAGTACGAGGACCTGGTCAAGGCCGGGATCATCGACCCGACCATGGTCACCCGCTCGGCGCTCCAGAACGCCGCTTCGATCGGCAAGAACATCCTCACCACCGAGGCGATCGTCGTGGACGCACCGGAGAAGTCGAACGGCATGCCCGCCGGAATGCCCGGCGGCATGGAGGGCATGATGTAACGCAGGGGAAACCAGGTTTCCCCCACGGACCCCTTCTTAAGGGGTTAGCTCTTGAAGGGGCCGGCATAGCCGGCCCCTTCGCTTCTTAAGCGTGGGCAAGCTCGGAGGACCGGCTGAGGCCGGCCCTCCGTTTGCGGGACGACCCCGTCCTACAAAGTGAGTGGCTAGAGCGCCGTCAGTGGACGTCGCACGTGTCATCCGTGCCGTGGATCGAGTCCCCGAGGTCGTTCATCGCGTCCTCGTAGTCCACGTGCGCGGAGTTGAACGGGTCGTAGTCCTCGAGACCCGTCGTCTGGCCGCCGACCGCCGGCGTCACGCCGGGGCCCATGATCGTCCAGCGGTACTTCGCCCCGTGACCCCTCGGCCGCTTCGGGCCGCGCGGGTAGCCGGCGTACCGGTCGTGCATGTAGAAGCCGTAACAGAAGTTTCCGCGCGGGTTGTGCACGAGGAACGAGTTCTCACGCTTCCAGCCCTTGCCGTACGCCGAGTTGTACGTGTCGACGTAGAGGTTGCGCCCGTAGTGGTCGAGCGGGTTGCCGCTCGAAGTCGCCTTGAAGCCGTGCACCGGCACGCCCTTGTACGAGTACTTGCCGAACAGGTGGTGGAACTTCTGGCTGTAGACCCAGTCGAGATACAGGTCGAGAACGGGCACCTCGCCGCGCCAGTGGGAGATGTGGAGCTCCCAGGCCTTCTGGCTCGTCTTCCACGGCGTCATCCCGAGGTTCGGGAGCATCCTCTGCCACCTCTGGAGCGCCCAGTAGGAGCCGTCCGGCGCCTTGCAGGCCTTCACCATCCACGGAAGCTTCGGGCCGTCGTACGGCCGGCAGCGGTTCTTCATCGTCTTCCAGATCGGCTTGTGGAATCGGCCCCAGCCGCCGGAATAGTCGATCTTGAAGCTGACCTGGTCGACCGTCTTCGACGGCGGTCGCGCGTTGATCGCGCCCCAGATCAGCGGGTGCTTCCACTTGCCGTTCTGCTTGTAGCTGACGACTGCCTTGCCGCTGCCGTCGACCTTGATCGAGATGAGCTTGGCGTTCCGCGTGAGGATCTCGCTCGCGAACGCAGGGGTCGGCAGGACGGCGGTCGCTCCGACCGCAAGGACGGCCAGCAACACCAGCCGCCGGCAGCGTGTTCCGCAGACACTTGCCACGACCTTGTAATCGTCCCCACCTCGCCAGGCCCGAATCCCTTGATCGAGGCCATACTGAAAGAACTCCGTAAAGATGACGAGCGCAGAAAAAACAGCCGTTGGATACAGGCCTCGCGCCTTCGTGCGCGTGCAGGGGCCTGACGCCGCGGACTTCCTCGAGCGGATGCTTTCCAACAGGGTCGAGGAGCTTTCGGCAGGTGGCTCGTGCCAGGCGCTGCTGCTCACGCCCAAGGCCCGGGTGATCGCCCCGCTCCGAGTGCTGGCGGCGCGCGGAGACCGATTTCCTCCTCCTCACGGAGCCCGAGCTCGGCGCCGTCGTGCGCGAGAACCTGATCCGCGCGCGATTCGCCGCCAAGGTGGAGATCGAGCCCGAGGAGCATGTGAGCTACGTCCTGTTCGGGGGCTCCGAGGGGATTCCGAACGACGAGTACGGCCTGCCGGCGGTCGAGGTGCTGGACGCGCCCGAGCCGGACGGCGTTCCCGTGCTTGCCGACGAGGAGCTGGAGCTCCTGCGGATCCGCGCGGCGACGCCGCGGTTCGGCGCCGAGATCGACGACCGCGTCATGCCGGCCGAGGCGGGCCTCGTCGAGAGCGCGGTCAGCCTGGACAAGGGTTGCTTCCCCGGCCAGGAGCCGATCGCGCGGCTGCACTACCGCGGCCATGCGAACCGCGCGCTGCGGATCGTCGAGGTGGAAGCGACCGAGCCGCCCGCCTACGACACCGAGATCTCCCACGACGGCAAGGCGGTCGGCCGGATCACGTCGGCCCAGCGCTCGAACGGCACGGTGCTCGCGCTCGCGTACGTGCGGGTCGAGGTTCCCGACGACGCCGAGCTCGCCGTGGGCGACGCTGCCGCGCATCTACACTAGATCGCCCCGCGCCCGTAGCTCAGGGGATAGAGCGCTGCCCTGCGGAGGCAGAGGTCGCACGTTCGAATCGTGCCGGGCGCATTACCCGACGCGAATCTCGCCGCCGCTGCGCGGCGACATCCGATTCGCGTCGGCGGAAGAGCGCGGTCTCCGAGTCGTGGTCTGAGCCGGCGGAGCAAGTCCGCCGCCTCGGCGCTACAGGTCGATGGCGATCTGGTTGTCCTCGATGCGGGCCTCGTAGCGCTTTCGCGGGTAGGTCGCCGTGCAGACACGCGCCCGTTTCCAGGTCGAAGCGCCAGCTGTGGAAGACGCAGACGAGCGTCGGGCCGAGGATCTCGCCCTCGCTCAGCGGATTGCCTTCGTGCGGACAGCGGTTCTCGAACGCGTGGACTCGGCCCTCGGCGCGGAAGAGGACCACGTCGCGCCCGTCGAGGGTCACGACGGCGCGGTCGCTGCCGTCCAGGACGGACACGGGCACCCGGTGCGTTTCGCCCACGCTGCCTAGACTAGGCGCCTGTGCCGCTGCTCCTCCGTGAATCCGACGTCGAGGAGCTCCTGTCCCCCGAGGACGCCGTCGCCGCCGTCGAGGAGTGCTTCGCCCGAATCGCCCGCGGCGCCGTCCAGAACCAGCCGCGTTTCGGCTGAAGGTCGAGGACGGGCTCTTCCACGTGCTCGCCGCCGTCGATCTCGAGCTCGGCGTCGCCGGCCACAAGAGCTACGTCGCCTACGAGGAGGGGACGCGGTTCACCGTGCTCCTCTATGCCGCCGACCGGCCCGAGCTGCTCGCGGTGATCGACGCCGATCGGCTCGGCCAGCGGCGCACCGGCGCCGCGAGCGCGGTCGCGGCGAAGTACCTGGCGCGCTCCGATGCGAAGACGCTCGGCGTGATCGGCTGCGGCTGGCAGGCCGAGAGCCAGGTCGAGTGCATGCGCGCGGCGCTGCCCGGACTCGAGCGGGTCGTCGCCTACTGCCGCGACGAGAAGCGGCGCAAGGCGTTCTGCAAGCGCTTCGGCGCCGAGGAGGCCGAGTGGTACTCCGATGCGGCCGAGGCGGACGTCGTCGTCACGGTCACGAACTCCCGCGATCCCGTCCTGCGGGGCGAATGGCTGAAGCCCGGCGCGCTCGTCTGCGCCGTGGGCGCGAACCGCATGACCGCGCGCGAGCTCGACAACCTCGTGCTCGAACGCGCCTCGTTCGTGTGCTGCGACTCGCGCGAGCAGGCGAAGATCGAGGCGGGCGACCTCGTGGAGCCCGTCGAGCGCGGCGTCCTCGACTGGCTCGAGGTGCACGAGCTCTCGGAGGTCGTCTCGGGCGAGCTGCCCGGCCGCCAGAGCGACGAGGACATCGTCCTCTTCAAGAGCCTCGGCATCGCAGCGGAGGACCTCGCCGTCGGCAAGCTCGTCTACGACCGCGCGCGCGAACTGAGGGTCGGGCTGGAGGTCTAGAGCGACTCCCGCGCCTCGGCGGCCGTGTTCTCGCCGATCGCGCGGATGACCTCGGGCCGCTCGAGCAGGCGCAGGCGCTGCTCGTCGGTCGTGCGGTTCTTCAGGTACGGGTCGTCCATGATCTCCGTGACCGACCGGCCCGACTTGTGCTCGCGGATGATGTACGCGCCGAGCGCCTCGTCCTTCGAGATCGACTCGTGGCGCTCCTCGGTGTCCTTGTCCTTCTTGCCGAAGAGGTTCTTGAAGAAGCCCATGGAGGCGATCCTACCGGGCTAGCCGACGCCGATCTGCCCGGCGAGCTCCCGGGAGATCGCATGCTCGGCCCCGCCGACGGTGACGGTGAGCGGTCCGCCGAACGGTTCGCAGCGGCCCATCTTCACCCGGCCGCCGGGCACGAGCGCGAGCGTCGCGAGGTAGCGGAGCACCTCCGCGTCGTCGCTCGGAACGCGGCGAATCGTCGCTTCCTCGCCCGGCTCGAGCGCGTCCAGGGAGCGCAGCTTCGCGTGCGTGACGTTCAGCTCCGCGTCCGGAATCGGATCCCCGTGCGGATCGTGCGTCGGGAAGCCGAGCGCCTCGTCGATGCGGCGCTCCAGCTCGTCCGAGAGCACGTGCTCGAGCCGGTCGGCCTCGTCGTGCACCTCGTCGATCGGAAGCCCGAGCGTCTCGGCCAGGTACTGCTCGAGCAGCCGGTGGTGGCGGATGACCTCGAGGGCGATCTTCTCGCCGTCGGGCGTGAGCGTCGCGCCCTTGTACGGCGCGTGCTCGACGAGCCCCAGCGCGGCCAGCTTCTTCAGCATCGCCGTCGCCGACGAGGGCGCCACGCCGAGCCGCCGCGCGATCACGGTGGTCGTCGGGCGCTCTCCCTCGGACTGGAGCTTGTAGATCTCCTTCAGGTAGTCCTGGATCGCGTGGCTCAGGTCTTCGCTCGGCACGCTTCGAATGGTAGTGGCGCCTACCGCCGCGTAGCCCCAGGGACGTTGCTAGGCTCGCCGCCTTGCTGATACGTCTTGGACATAGTCCCGACCCGGATGACGCGTTCATGTTCTGGGGACTCGCCGCAGGTGTCGTGGACACGCGCGGGTTCGAGTTCGAGCACGTCCTGAACGACATCCAGTCGCTGAACGAGTGGGCGATGGACGGCAAGCTCGAGGTCACCGCGATCTCGCTGCACGCCTACCCGCACGTCCAGCAGCACTACGTGATCCTCCCGCACGGCGCGAGCATGGGCCACGGCTACGGCCCGATCGTCGTCGCGCGCGAGGACATCTCGCCGGAGTCGCTGCGCGACATCGAGATCGCCGTCCCCGGGAAGATGACCACGGCGTTTCTCGCGCTCCGGCTCTACCTGGGCGCGGAGTTCCGCTACCGCGAGGTGCCGTTCGACCAGATCATGGAAGAGGTCGAGGCCGGCCGCGCCGACGCGGGGCTTCTCATCCACGAGGGCCAGCTCACCTACGGCGACCACGGCCTGAAGCGCATCCTCGACCTCGGCGACTGGTGGCTCATCGAGACCGGGCTGCCGCTGCCGCTCGGGATCAACGTGGCGCGCCGCGACATCGGCGACGAGAAGCTGAAGGAGCTCTCCGACGTCCTCGCCGAGTCGATCGAGGCCGGCCTCGACAACCGTTCCGAGGCGCTCGAGTACGCGATGCAGTTCGGCCGCGGCCTCGATCCCGCCCTCACCGACCGCTTCGTGGGCATGTACGTGAACCGGCTCACGCAGGAGTACGGCGACGAGGGTCGCCAGGCGGTCGAGGAGCTGCTCGCGCGCGCGAGCCGCGAGGGCGCGATCACGCAGGCCGTGAACATCGAGTTCGTCTAGCAAGCCGACGCAAGTCTGGCTCCCGCTTCGCGGGAACCGTGACGACTTGCGGTCGGCAGGGTGGTCGGGCGCAAGGACGCGAACCCTGGCGTCGACGGCGGCATCCGCGACCAGGGAACGGCAAGCGGTCGCGGCCATAGACTAGGCCGCATGCCGGAAGCCGTAATCCTCTCCGCGGTTCGCACGCCGATCGGGCGCTACGGCGGCGTGCTCGCCGGCGAGCGGCCCGACGATCTCGCGGCGCTCGTGATCAAGGAAGCGGTCTCGCGCGCGGGAGTTCCCGTGGACGAGATCGAGGACGTCTACTTCGGCGCCGCGAACCAGGCGGGCGAGGACAACCGCAACGTCGCGCGCATGGCCGCGCTCCTCGCCGGCCTTCCCCAGGAGGTCGCCGGCGTCACCGTGAACCGGCTCTGCGCGTCCGGGCTCTCGGCGGTCGTCGGGGCGTGCCACGCGATTCGCGCCGGGTCGGGAGATCTGTTCGTCGCGGGCGGCGCCGAGTCGATGACCCGCGCGCCGTTCGTCTACGCGAAGGCGGAGCGCGCGTTCGGCCGCGGCACGCAGACGGGCTGGGACACGACGCTCGGCTGGCGGTTCCCGAATCCGCAGATGGAGGCGATGTTCCCGCTCGAGTCGATGGGCGAGACGGGCGAGAACGTGGCCGAGCAGTTCGCGGTGTCCCGCGAGGATCAGGACGCGTTCGCGCTCGAGAGCCAGCGGCGCTGGGCCGCGGCGAACGAGGCGGGGCGCTTCGACGACGAGCTCGTTGCGGTCGGCGACGTGGAGCGCGACGAGCACCCGCGGCCGGACTCGACGCTCGAGAAGCTCGCGTCGCTTCGGCCGGCGTTCCGCGAGGGCGGGACGGTGACGGCGGGGAACTCGAGCGGCGTGAACGACGGCGCCGCGGCGCTGGTGATCGCGAGCGAGGAGCGGGCGCAGGCGCTGGGCGTCGAGCCGCTCGGCCGCTTCGTCGCGAGCGCGGTCGCGGGCGTCGATCCGCGGATCATGGGCATCGGCCCGATCCCGGCCGTGCGGAAGGTGCTCGCGCGCGCGGGCCTCGAGGTCGGCGATCTCGACCTGGTCGAATTGAACGAGGCGTTCGCATCGCAGAGCCTTCAGGTCATCCGCGAGCTCGGTCTCGATCCGGAGCGCGTGAACGTGAACGGCGGCGCGATCGCGCTCGGCCATCCGCTCGGCATGACCGGCGCGCGTCTCGTCGTGACGCTTCTGCACGAATTGCGTCGTCGCGATGCGAAGCGCGGGCTCGCGACCCTCTGCGTCGGCGTCGGCCAGGGCCAGGCCGCCGTCTTCGAACGGCCGTAAATGCGCCCCTAGATACGGCGCGCCCGGCCTCCTCCCCGACGCAAGCCTATCCCGGATTTCCGCGCAATACGCACGGAATACGTGCCAATTGCGCGATATTCGTGCGTCAGGCCGCCAAGATCTGCGCAATGCGAACGAAAAGGTTTTGCAAGGACGTCTCCGAGCGGCTTGCCACAAGTCGACATCCGCGGAATGCTCGCGCAGCGCAGACGGCCGCTTTGGTCGCCTGGGGCGCACCTCCGGGTTGGGAAGGGTCGGCCCAGGCAGGGATCGCGGCGGATACTCCATCCGCCGCGATCCTGGGGCCGATCCCCACACCCATCACGACACCCACCGCAGCCCGGTATCGTCCGCTGCCGTGAGCGACCGGGAGCTACGGCCTCTTCATCAACGGCGAGTTCGTCGAGCCTGCCTGGGGCGAGTTGCGCGACCTCGCCGAGCCGGCGACCGGAGCTCCGCTCGCCCGCGCCGCGCTGGCGGGGAACGAGGACATCGATCGCGCGGTCGCTGCTGCGCGTGACGCACTCGACGGTGCCGTGGGGCAAGACGCCTGCAACCGAGCGCTCGCGGCTCCTTCACGCGCTCGCCGACGCGGTCAGGAGAACCGCAAGGAGCTAGTCGAGCTCGAAACGCGCAACGTCGGCAAGGCGATCTCATCGGTGAAGGGCGAGGTCGCGACGGCGGTGGAGAACTTCCGCTTCTTCGCGCACGACGATCGCGACGATCGCCGGCCGCTCGCACCCGATCGGCGGCTCGCTGCTCTTCTACTCCCTGCGCGAGCCGGTCGGCGTCTGCGCGCAGATCGTCCCCTGGAACTACCCGGTGATGATGGCCGCCTGGAAGCTTGCGCCCGCGATCGCCGCCGGCTGCACGGTCGTCCTCAAGCCGGATCCGCAGACGCCGCTGACAGCGCTGCGGCTCGGCGAGCTGGCGACCGAGGTAGGGAATCCCGCCCGGCGTCGTCAACGTCGTCCCCGCGGACGGCCCGACGCGTCGGCGTCGTACCTCGTTGTCGCATCCCGGCGTGGACAAGGTCTCGTTCACCGGCTCGACGCGTTCGGGGAGCGAGGTCATGCGGCTCGCCTCCGAGCCGGTCAAGCGGCTTTCGCTGGAGCTCGGCGGCAAGAGCCCGAACCTCGTCTTCGCCGACGCCAACCTGGACGACGCCGTCCCGAGCTCCGCGTACGCGATCTACTACTCCGCCGGGCCAGAGCTGCGACGCGCGGTCGCGGATCCTCGTCGAGGCCTCGATCTACGACGAGTTCGTCGATGCGCCTCGCCGACGCCGCGAGCCGGGTGAAGGTCGGCGATCCGTTCGACGCCGAGACGCAGATGGGCTCGCTCATCTCCGCAGGCGCACCGCGAGAAGGTGCACGGCTACGTGGAGAAGGGCGTGAGCGAAGGCGCCGAGGTCGTGGTCGGCGGCGAGCCGACCGACGGCGACGGCGCGTTCTATCCGGCGACCGTCCTGGCCAAGCGTCGACAACGCGCATGATCGTGGCGCAGGAGGAGATCTTCGGGCCGGTCGTGACCGCGATTCCGTTCACCGACGAGAAGGAGGCGATCGCGATCGCCAACGACTCGCAGTACGGGCTCGTCGCGACGGTCTGGTCGGGCGACCCCGCGCGCGGCGCACCGCGTCGCCGGCCGTCTGAAGGCGGGGATCGTCGGGATCAACATGCCGTTCTCCGCGTTCCCCGGCCTGCCGTTCGGCGGCTACAAGCAGTCCGGCTTCGGCCGCGAGACCGCGCTCGAGACGCTCGACATGTACCTCGAGTCGAAGGGCGTCATCGTGAACACCGGCAACCGCCCGGTGAATCCGCTCGGTCTCTAGCGGTGTAGGACGAGCACCGCGCCGCCGGAGAGCAGCGCCAGGCCGGTGATCCGCACGACGTCCAAGGGGATCTTCTCGACGCCGAAGATGCCGAACGCGTCGATCAGCGCGCCCATGACGAGCTGGCCCGCGATCAGGAGCCCGATCGTCGCGAACACGCCGATGTGGGTCGGTGCGTAGGTGATCCCGCCGACGATGATCGCGCCCATCACGCCGCTGAGCCACATCCACCACGGCGCGCGCCAGGCCGCCAGGATCCCGTCCCCGTTCCGGACCGCGAGGGCGGTCGTGACGAGGAGGACGGCCCCGACCGCGGAGCCGAACGCGGCCGCGTCGAGCACGCCGATCCGTCGTCCCAGGGCGCCGCTGACGGCCACCTGAATCGAGCCGGCGACCCCCGCGATGAGCGCGATGATGATGGCTGGAGCGGAGCCGGACACGGGGCCGAGCATCGCAGGAGGGGCGGCTATACACTCGCCAGCCATGAGCCAACCGAGCTATCCGAGCCCGCTCGATCCCGCCGACCTCGGCTTCGAGAAGATCATCTACGAGAAGGCCGGCGGCCGGGCGACGATCACCATGAATCGCCCGGAGGTGCTGAACGCCTTCGACTACCAGATGCTCCGCGAGATCGCGCGCGCGTGCGAGGACGCTTCGTACGACGACGAGGTCCGCGTGGTCGTCCTCACCGGCGCCGGCCGCGCGTTCTGCGTGGGCGCCGACCTCAAGTCGTGGGAGAAGGAGTACCTCGGCAAGCCGAACGAGTACTGGAAGTGGTTCGGCGCGTTCAAGGACGCGCACGACCGGCTGCGCGAGGTGGGCAAGCCGGCCGTCGCGCGGATCAACGGGATCGCCGTCGGCGGCGGCAACGAGCTGCAGATGGCCTGCGACCTCGCGGTCATGGTCGACGACGCGTTCGTCCGCCACGTCGGGCCCGAGCACGGCTCCGTCCCGGCCGGCGGCGCGACGCAGTGGCTCGCACTGTTCGTCGGCGACCGGCGCGCCCGCGAGATCGTCCTCATGTGCGAGGAGATCCCGGCCGCGAAGTGCGAGGAGTGGGGGCTCGTGAACTGGGCCGTTCCGGCCGCCGAGCTGGACACGAAGCTCGACGCCGTCATCGAGAACCTGATGCGCAAGCTCCCGCAGACGACGCGCTACGCGAAGCAGCACATGAACTTCTGGAAGGACCTCGCGTGGCACGAGACGATCAACCACGCGCGCGACTGGCTGGCGCTCTCGATGGCGACCGAGGAGCCGCAGGCGGCCGTCCGCAAGTTCGTCGACAAGGGGAAGTAGTGCCGCTCATGCAAGCCGAGACCCGGTACGCGAAGAGCGACGGCGTCAACATCGCCTACCAGGTGACCGGCGACGGGCCCGCTCGACCTCGTGATGGTCATGGGGTTCATCTCGCACCTGGAGCTCGACTGGGAGGAGCCGCGCGCGGCGCATTTCCTCGAGCGCCTCTCGTCGTTCGCCCGGCTGATCCGGTTCGACAAGCGCGGAACCGGACTGTCGGATCGTCCGGGCGGGTTGCCCGATCTCGAGACGCGCATGGACGACGTGCGCGCCGTCATGGATGCGGTCGGGAGCGAGCGCGCTGCGCTGATCGGCATCTCCGAGGGCGGCCCGATGGCGGCGCTCTTCGCCGCGACGTATCCCGGAGCGGACGAGCGCGCTCGTCCTCTACGGCACCTACGCCAAGCGGCAGGACCCCGACGAGGACTATCCGTGGCCGGTCGACGCGCGAAGAGCGGATCGCGTACGCGGACGAGGTGGAGCGAACGTGGGGCGGGCTGGCCGATCTCGGGATGCTCGCGCCGAGCGCCGACGATGCGCTCGCCGAGTGGTGGTCGATGCGCGCCCGCGCAGCGGCCGGGCCTGGTGCGGCGCGCGACCTCATCCTCATGAACAGCGCCATCGACGTCCGGGACGTGCTGCCGGTCGTGCAGGCTCCGACGCTCGTCCTGCACCGGACCGGTGACCAGGATTCGAACGTCGAGGAGGGGCGCTACATCGCGGACAGGATTCCGGACGGACGCTTCATCGAGCTCGAGGGAGACGATCACCTGCCGTGGGTCGACTCGGACCAGATCGCTCGACGAGGTGGAGGAGTTCCTGACCGGCGTCCGGCGCGGCCCGCTGGCCGATCGCGTGCTCGCCACGGTGCTCTTCACGGACATCGTCGGTTCGACCGACCGCGCCGTGGAGCTGGGCGACCGTGCGTGGCGCGAGCTGCTCGACCAGCACGACGCGCTCGTCCAGCACGAGGTCGTCCGGAACGGCGGCACGATCGTGGACACGGCCGGCGACGGGGTGTTCTCGCGCTTCGACGGCCCGGCCCGCGCCGTTCGGGCTGCCGTCGCGATCGGCAACGCGGTCGGTTCCCTCGGACTCGAGGTACGCGCGGGCGTCCACACGGGAGAGGTCGAGCTGGCGGGCGACAAGGTCGCCGGCGTCGCCGTTCATGTCGGCGCGCGGATCTCCGCCCTCGCCGGCCCCGGGGACGTGCTCGTGTCGGGCACGGTCAAGGATCTCGTCGCAGGCTCCGGGATCGAGTTCGCCGAGCGCGGCGAGACCGAGCTGAAGGGCGTCCCCGGAACCTGGCGGGTGTACGAGGTGATCGCGGCGTGAGCGACGCACTCGTCCTCGTCGAGCGCGACGAGCCGATCGCGGTCGTGACGCTCAACCGGCCCGACCGGATGAACGCGCTGTCGGAGCCGCTGATGGAGGAGCTCGTCGCGGCGCTCGGCGAACTCGACCGCGACGAGGCGATCCGCTGCATCGTCCTGGCCGGGAACGACAAGGCGTTCGCCGCGGGCGCGGACATCGGCGAGATGGCGACGGCGAGCGCGATGGACATGCTCTACGCGCGCCGGGTCGAGCGCTGGGACGCGATCCGCAAGCTCTGGACTCCGCTGGTCGCCGCCGTGTCCGGCTACTGCCTCGGCGGCGGGAACGAGCTGGCGATGAGCTGCGACCTGATCGTCGCGTCGGAGACGGCCAAGTTCGGCCAGCCCGAGACGAGCCTCGGGATCATCCCGGGCGCCGGCGGGACGCAGCGCCTGACACGCGCGATCGGGAAGGCGAAGGCGATGGACGTGATCCTCTCCGGGCGGTTCCTGACGGCCGAGGAGGCCGAGCGCGCGGGTCTCGTCGCTCGGGTCGTCGGGCCGGACGCCTGGCTCGACGAGGCGAAGTCGGTCGCGCGCGAGATCGCGTCGAAGGGCCCGGTCGCCCAGCGGCTCGCGAAGGAGGCGGTGAACCGGGCGTTCGACACGACGCTCGACCACGGCCTCGAGCACGAGCGGCGGCTGCTCTATCTCGCGTTCGCGTCGGAGGACGCGAGCGAGGGCCTGACCGCCTTCGGCGAAAAGCGCCCGCCCGAGTTCAAGGGCAAGTAGCCGCGCCGCCCGCGCCGCGCGTTCCGGCCCGGATCCGGACGCGACCTGGCCCAAGCGGCCATGTCCGTGCTGCGGGCGTACTCCCCCAATGGGGGACCGCGCG
Organism: uncultured Actinomycetes bacterium; assembly: GCA_963705875.1. GTDB lineage: Bacteria > Actinomycetota > Thermoleophilia > Gaiellales > Gaiellaceae > CAVRUF01. The sequence continues at coordinate 2,399,132 of OY970117.1, forward strand.
TCCCAACACGAACGCTATCGAGGCGCGGGCGCACGTGTCTGTGCCGGCTTCGTGACGACTTCGTCGCGCTTACGATGCCCGCATGAGCGATGTCCTCACCGAGCGCGACGGCGGCGTGCTCACGATCACGCTGAACCGGCCCGACAAGCTGAACGCCTTCACGGGCGCGATGCACGCCGAGCTCGCGAAGGCGCTCGAGGAAGCCGCCGACCCCGAGGTCAGAGCCGTGGTCATCACCGGCGCCGGCCGCGGGTTCTGCGTCGGCCAGGATCTCTCCGAGTTCGAGGGCGGCACCGGCGACATCGCGCACCGGCTGCGGACGACCTACAACCCGAACGTCCTCGCGCTGCGTGCGCTGGAGAAGCCCGTCATCGCCGCGGTGAACGGCCCCGCCGCCGGCGCCGGACTGTCCTTCGCGTGCGCGTGTGACATCCGGATCGCCGCGGACACCGCGAGCTTCGTCCCGGCGTTCAGCGCGATCGGCCTCGTCCCGGATACAGGCGGCTCCTACTTCGTGACGCAGCTGCTCGGCTACGCCCGCGCGTTCGAGTGGATGACGACGAGCCGCAAGCTCTCGGCGGACGAGGCGCTCGCCTGGGGACTCGTCTCCGAGGTCGTCCTGGCCGACGATCTCGCCGCCCGTGCCGCCGAGCGCGCCGCCGCCTACGCGGCGATGCCGACCAAGGGGATCGGGATGACCAAGCGCCTGCTCGACGCCGCCGCGACGACGAGGCTCCAGGAGCAGCTCGAACAGGAAGCCGAGCTCCAGGCCGCCGCCACGCAGACCGAGGACTTCGCCGAGGGCGTCGCGGCCTTCCTCGAGAAGCGCGACGCGAATTTCAAGGGCCGCTAAACTCAGCTACTCGTCGGTCGAGGCGCAGTCGGTGAGGCCGATCTCGGCGGCGGCCGCGTCGGCCTTCTGCTCGTTGTCGGTCGCCGTGGCCGCGACCTGCTGAACCTTCGTCTCGTCGCCGGTCTCGGCGGCCTCGCGGAGCTGGTCGATCGCCTCGATGTTCTTCTCGTTCAGGACGAGCCACGCGTCGACCTGCTCCTCGAGCTCCTCGGGCGGATTCAGCGCGCGCAGCTCGTCGACGCCCGCCTCGGCGATCGGCTTCGCCTCCGTGGCCATCGCGGCGAGGTCGTCGAGGGTCTCGGGCTGGGCGAGCGCATCGAGCTCGGAGTCGAACCGTGCGCAGATCGCATCGGCCTGCTCGATGTACTCGGCCTTGGTCAGCCGGTCGTCGCCGGACGCGCCGTCGCTCGACCCGCCGCCGCTCATGCAGCCGGCGGCAAGAAGGCAGATCCCGGCAAGGAGGAGCGTCCGCATCGCGGTCGTGAGGCTACCGCTCGTGCGGCCGCAGTTCGACCGCGAGGTCGCAGTCGAGCGCCGTCGCGATCTTGAGGAGCGTGTCGATCCGCGGAGGCCGCCCGCCGCTTTCGAGCCGCGCGATCGCCGACTGGGTCGTCCCGCAGCGCTCCGCGAGCTCGGCCTGGGAGAGCCCGAGCGCCTTGCGCCGCTCGACGACCTGACCCGCGATCTGCGCGAACAGCCAGCCGTCCTCAGCGCCGGCGATGCGCTCGCGGATCCGTTCGATGGGGTGAATGCCCTCTTGACTCATATCTCAGTCTAGATATATACGCCTGTAAGCAATCAGGCTAGCAGACCGAGCGAAGGAATGCTCGCCGGATCGCAGTCAGACACGAGATCCTCGCGCTCGGCTCGCTCCTTGTCGTCGCGATCGTCGTGTGGCGTTCTCGGACTCGGTGTCGGTCGTGTCGGCGCTGGTGGATCGCGGCTCCTCCCACTGGCGCTCGGTCGTCGTGCTCCCTCGGCGGCGGCGCTGTCGGGACACCGACTGCCGTGAGGCGACGCTCATCGCATCGACGGGGTCGGTGATCTCTCACCGCGTGATCTTACGGTGCGCTGGCGACGCTCGCGTTCCGCGCTGATGCTCGGCCGGCGTAGCCGGTCCGCACGCCGCGCTAGATCGTCTTGAACTGCTCGAACGGCTGGCGGCAGCTCTCGCAGTAGCGGATCGAGCGGCACGGGGTCGGGCCGAAGAGATTGTCCAGGCGTGTCTCGGTCGAGCCGCAGTACGGGCAGCGCGCGAGGCGCTTCACGTCGGCGAGCTGGATCACGCCGCTCGCGGGACGCGGGCCCGGCGGTGAGAAGCCAGCCTCGCGGAGCTTCTCGCGGCCCTCGGGCGTGATGCGGTCCGACGTCCAGCCCTCCTCGGCGACCACGACCACCTCGGGCTCGCCGCCGAGCTCGCGGACCGCGTCGGCCATCAGGTTGCGCATGACTTCCAGCGCAGGGCAGCCGAGGAACGTCGGCATGAACTCGACCCGCACGTGCTCGCCCTCGACCGCGACGTCGCGGACGACGCCGAGGTCGACCAGCGAGATCACCGGGATCTCCGGGTCCGGGATCTGGGCCAGCGCCTCCCAGACGCGCTCGGCCGACAGCTCGGTCGCGACGCTCACCAGACCGCTCCCGGCGCCGAGCGGCGCACCATCGTCATCTCTTCCCAGAGCGCCGGCCAGTCGTCGGTGTGGCCGCCGCGCTCGACCGGTTCGGCGTCCGCCGGAGCCAGATCGCCGAGGCCCTCCGCCACTGCGGCTCGGTACAGCGAACGCTGGTCGCCCTCGAGGAGCCCGAGCGCATACGGCCAGAGCTGCTCGACACCGGCGCGCAGCCGCTCGCGCCCTTCCTCGGACTCGGCCAGCTGCGCGGCCCACATCTGCGCGTGGATCAGGTGGTACGCCTCCTCGCGCTCGATCTTCTGCTGCGAGGCCCGCGACCTCGGGTCGGTCCGAGCCGAGGAGCGCCGAGATGCGGATGTGATCCGCCGTCTCGTACAGGTAGTGCCGCGCGATCGTCAGGCCCCAGTCGGGGACGAGCCGCTGCTCGACGAGCCGGGCCGAGCGGTACTCCTCGGGCTTGCGGTCGAACGCGAGCTCATCGGCGGTCGTGCCCAGCTCAGCCGCGGCGAGCTCGTAGAACGCCCGCGCGTGGCCGATCTCCGATCTGCGCGATCGACGAGAACGCGACGTCCTCCTCGAGGAACGGCGCGATGCCCGTCCACTCCGAGTCGCGCCAGCCGAGGACGAGCTCGTCGTCGGCGAGCGTCAGGAGGAAATCAACGCTTGGAGGTGCCAGCGAGGTCACGCGCCTCCTTGAGCTTCACCTTCAGGGAGTAGCCGTCGACGCGCCGGTAGTCGCGGTCGAAGACGGGCGCGACGTACGGCTCGTCCACCTCGATCACGAACTCGCGCGGAACGACCCACAGCGCGACCGACTCGGCGCGCCGGCCGTAGAACTCCTTCGCGTACGCGACCGCGAACTCGCGGTTCGGTGCCTCCAGCGAACCGCCGTGCTGGAACGCCGCGCCCTCGCGCTCCTGCCGGAAGACCTCCCAGATCACGCTGCCTCGGCCAGCACCACGCGCCGAACCCAGTCCGTTTCCGCGCGGTGACAGCGCCGGAAGTCGAGCCGCTCGGCCGTCATCGGGCCGTGGCCGGTGACCACCGACTTGAGCTCGTCCCAGTCGGGCTCGGTGTACTCCCAGACCCCGTCCTCGTTCTTGCGGAGCTTCGGGTCGTCGATCGTCAGGCCGAGCTCCCAGATCTGCGGCACGTAGCCGTCGAGGAACTGCTGGCGCGCCTCCTCGTTCTGCTGGCTCTTGATCCGCCACTGGAACGTCGGGTCGCTCTCGGCCGGGATCGGGTTGCCGTGGAACATCATCAGCGGCTGCCACCAGCGGTCGAGCGCCTCCTGCACCAGCTCGCGCTGCTCCGGCGTGCCCGTGACCATCGCGAGGATGACGTCGCGGCCGTGGAGGATGTGGAACGACTCCTCCCAGCAGATCTTCTTCATGATCCGCGCGTACGGCGCGTACGAGCACTTGAGGAGCGCCTTCTGGCTGATGATCGCGGCCGCGTCGACGAGCCAGGCGATCACGCCGACGTCGCCCCAGGTCTTCGTCGGGTAGTGGAAGACGTTATGGAACTTCGACTTGCCCGAGATGAGGTCCTCGAGGCACTGCTCGCGCGGCTTTCCGAGGTCGGCGACGACCTGGTAGATGAGCTGCGCGTGGCCGGCCTCGTCCTGCACCTTCGCGGTCAGCGCGAGCTTCCGCTGGAGGTTCGGCGCGCGGAGGATCCACTCGCGCTCGGGCAGCACGCCCATGAGCTCCGAGTTGCCGTGCATCTCGATGAACTTGATGAGCCTCGCCCGGTACTCGTCGGGCATCCAGTCGCCGGTCTCGACGAGGCCGCCCGACTGCACGTGCTCCAGGAATTCTGCTTCGGTCGTCGGCGCCATTTGCTCCTCCTACCAAACGATCGTTAGGGTTCCGAGATTAGCACGCCTCGACGCCAGGAACTGACGCGCCATGCCGCTCGGCTCTTCGCAGAGAAGGGCTACCACGGCACGTCCACCGCCGATCTCGCGAACGCGCTCGGCGTGCAGAAGGGCTCGCTCTACGCGCACATCGGGGGCAAGCAGGAGCTGCTCTACGAGACGATGCGCGACGGCGCGATCGCCTTCCACGCGGCGCTCGACGCGATCCCCGAGCGGATCCCGGCGACGGAGAAGATCCGGCTCGCGCTGCACGCGCATCTCGCGCTCGTTTCGTCGCAGCTCGACGTCGCGACCGTGTTCGTGCGCGAGTGGCGCAACCTCGAAGGGGACCACCGTGACGAGTTCATGGCCGAGCGGCGCCGCTACGAGGAGCGCATCCGCGCCTTCTTCCGCGAGGGCCGCGAGGGAAGCGAGCTGCGCACCGACCTGGACGAGAACGTCGCCGCACGCCTCTTCCTCTCGGCCGCCAACTGGGCCTACACCTGGCTGCGGCCGGGGCAGGACACCGACGAGCTCGCCGAGGCGTTCTATGCGCTCATGATCGACGGGATGCGCGGCTACTCGACGCCGGCGCCATGACCGCGACGCTCATCGTCAATCCGTGGGCAACGCGGGTGACGCCCGAGTTGGTCGCCTCCGTGGAGCGCGAGCTCGCCGCCGCCGGGCCGCTCGAGACCGTGCTCACGGCGCGCGCCGGGCACGCGACCGAGCTCGCCCTCGCGGCATCCCAGGGAGAGCGGATCTACGTCTTCTCCGGCGACGGCGGCTTCAACGAGGTGGTCAACGGGATCGAGGGCGAGGTCGCGGTCGGGTTCATCCCCGGCGGCGGGACGAGCGTCCTCTCGCGCGCACTCGGGCTTCCCCGCGATCCCGTGCAGGCCGCGCGAGCGCTGGCCGTCGGCGCCAAGGAGCGGACGATCACGCTCGGGCGGGTCGAGGCGTCGTTCGCCGGAGCGCCCGCGGTCGACCGGCGGTTCCTCTTCGCGGCCGGGCTCGGGCTCGACGCCGAGCTCGTTCGCGCGGTCGATGCCAAGGGCCGCGCGGGGGGTCGCCGGCCGAGCGATCTCACCTTCGCGTGGCTCCTCACCAAGATGCTCGCGTCGAAGCGGGGGCGGCTCCCGGCGACGCTCACGGTCGTCGGCCGCGGCCGGGCGGCGTTCGCGCTCGTCGCGAACTGCGATCCGTACACCTACGCCGGCCCGGTGCCGCTGCACGTCGCGCCCGGGGCGCGGTTCGAGCTCGGCCTCGACCTCGTCGCGCCCGCCGAGCTCAAGGCCTCGCGGCTCCCGTCGGTCGCGCTCGCCCTCACGCGCCCGAAGCGGGCGGATCAGAGCTGGACGCTGCGCGCGCACGACCTCGACGAGCTCATCGTCGAGTGCGACGGCCCGACGGCGCTCCAGGCCGACGGGGAGGATCTCGGCGACGTGACGGCGGCGTCGTTCAGCGCCGAGCGGGACGCGCTGAAGGTGCTCGTCGCGGGATAATGAGCCCGTGGCTGTGACGGCGGAACACGAACTGCGGCGCATCATCGGGGACGGCGAATCGATCCCCGACGGCGAGGTCGCCGGGCTCTCCGAGGCCGACCTGATCGCGCTCTACCGCGACATGGTCCTCCTGCGTACCTACGACGAGCGCTCGGTCGTCTACCACTCGCAGGGCCGCATCGGCACCTACGCGATCTACTGGAACCACGAGGCGATGCAGGCCGGCGCGCACTACGCGCTCACCGACGACGACTGGGTCTTCCCGTCCTACCGCGAGTCGGCCATCGGGCTGCTGCGCGGGCTGCCCGCCTCGACCGTCCTCTCCTGGTGGCGCGGCCATCCGGCCGGCTGGTGGAACCCGGCCGACTACAACGTGGCCTCGATCTGCGTCCCGATCGCGACGCAGGTGCCGCACGCGGTCGGGCTCGCCTGGGGGAAGAAGCTGCGCGGCGAGAACGTCGTGTCGCTCGTCTTCTTCGGCGACGGCGCGACCTCCGAGGGCGCGTTCCACGAGGGCGCGAACTTCGCGGCCGTCATGGAGACGCCGACGATCCTCTTCTGCAACAACAACCAGTGGGCGATCTCGACGCCGATCACCGCGCAGACCAAGGCGGCGGCGCTCATGGACAAGGCGGTCGGCTACGGGATGCCCGGCGTGCGGGTGGACGGCGGCGACGTGCTCGCGTGCTTCGAGGCGACGCGCGAGGCGGTCGAGCGCGCCCGCGCGGGCGAGGGGCCGACGTTCATCGAGGCGCTCTCCTACCGCGCCGCTCCCCACGCGACCGCGGACGATCCCAAGGCCTACATCGATCTCGAGCGCGTCGAGGAGGAGCGCCGCAACGAGTGCGTCGGCCGCTACGAGGGCTACCTCCGCCGCGCCGGTGTCCTCACGGACGAGCAGGCCGAGGCGATCCGCGAGGAAGCGCTGCAGATGATGCGCGCCGGCATCGCGGAGGCCGAGGCCGAGCCGCCCGCCGACATCGGGCTCGTCTTCGAGAACGCGTACGGCAACCCGCCGCCCGGACTTGCGGACGACCTGGCCGAGCTCCGCCGCATCCTCGGAGGATCCGGTGGCTGAGCAGTCGATCCTCGAAGCCATCAACGACTGCTTCCACGTCGAGCTCGACCGCGACCCGAACGTGATGGTCATGGGCGAGGACGTCGGGCGCGCCGGCGGCGTCTTCCGCGCGACGGCAGGGCTCCGCGACAAGTACGGCGCCGACCGCTGCGTCGACACGCCGCTCGCCGAGGCCGGGATCCTCGGCACGGCGATCGGCCTCTGCATGGCCGGCTGGCGCCCCGTGTGCGAGATGCAGTACGACGCGTTCTCGTATCCCGGGCTCGACCAGCTCATCACCCACGTCGGGCGCTACCGCTGGCGCACGGGCGGCGGCGATGGAGTTCCCGATCACGATCCGCATGCCCTACGGCGGCGGGGTGCGCGCGCCCGAGCTGCCACGACGACTCGCCCGAGACCTACTACGTGCACACGCCGGGGATCAAGGTGGCGATCCCGTCCACGCCGGCCGATGCGAAGGGACTCCTCGCGGCGGCGATCCGCGACCCGGACCCGGTCGTGATCTTCGAGCCGAAGCTCCATTACCGGACCCTGCGCGGCGAGGTGCCGGAGGGCGAGCACGTCGTGCCGCTTGGGAAGGCCCGGATCGCCCGCGAGGGCTCCGATCTCACGCTCGTCGCCTACGGGTCGATGGTGCCGCTCTCCGAGAAGGCCGCCGACGCGCTCGCCGGCGAGGCCTCCGTGGAGGTGCTCGACATCCGCAGCCTCAAGCCGCTCGACGAGGACGCGCTCCTCGCCTCGGCGGCGAAGACCGGGCGCGTCGTGATCGTCCAGGAGGCGCCGCGCGTCGCCGGGTTCGGCGCCGAGCTGGCCGCGATCCTGGCGGAGAAGGCGATGCTCGACCTCCAGGGCCCGGTGCTCCGCGTGACCGGCTACGACGTGCCGTATCCGTACTGGCAGATCGAGGACGCGTACATGCCGTCGGTCGAGCGCATCGTCGACGCGGCCCGAAAGCTGCTCGAGTTCTGATGGCGTACGAGTTCAAGCTTCCGGACCTCGGCGAGGGCCTGACCGAGGGCGAGATCGCCCGCTGGCTCGTCGCCGAGGGGGACGAGATCGCCGAGGACCAGCCGCTCGTCGAGATCCAGACCGACAAGACGACCGTGGAGATCCCGTCGCCGGCGGCGGGCAAGGTCGCGAGCGATCCTCGTGGCAGGAGGGCGCGACCGTTCCGGTCGGGACCGTGCTCGTCGTGATCGGCGAGGACGGCGTGAACTCCGCGCCCGCTCCGGTCACCGCGGCCGCAGCGCCCGCGCCGGCCGCTCCGGCGGCGCCCGGCGACCGGGTTCGCGCCACGCCGCTCGTCCGCCGGGTCGCGGCCGAGCTCGGCGTCGACCTCGGGGCGGTCACGGGCACCGGACCCGGCGGTCGGATCACCGAGGCCGACGTCCGCAAGGCCGGCTCCGGCGGCGCGCCGGCTGCGGTCGAAGGCGAGCGGCGCGAGCAGCTGCGCGGCGTGCGGAAGCTGATCGCCACGCACCTCGCTGCGTCCCATCGTGAGGTTCCGGCCGTCACGGTCGTCGAGGAGTGCGACTTCACCGCACTCGACGGCGTGCGCGGCGAGCGCAGCTACCTCCCGTATCTGATCGGCGCGACCGTCCACGGCCTGCGGCTCGTGCCGGAGCTGAACGCGCGGCTCGACGGCGACGAGATCGTCTACCTCGAGCGCTTCGACCTCGGGGTCGCCGTGCAGACGGAGCAGGGACTCGTCGTCCCGGTCATCCGCGAGGTGGACAAGCTCTCCCTCGACGACATCGAGGCCGAGAGCATCCGCCTGGCCGAGGCCGCCCGCGAGGGGACGCTGAAGCCCGAGGAGCTGCGCGGCTCGACCTTCACCGTGTCGAGCGGCGGGAAGTACGGCGGGATCTTCGCCACGCCGCTCGTGAACTACCCGGAGGTCGGCATCCTCGGCCTGCACCGGATCGGCGAGCGGCCCGTGGTGAGGAACGGCGAGATCGTCGCCGCCAAGGTCGGCTGGCTCTCGTGCACGTTCGACCATCGCGTCTGCGACGGCGTCCGCGCGAGCACGTTCCTGCTCGAGGTCATCGCGCGGCTCGAACAGCCGCGGCATGCACCACCGGCTGCACCGCGCGACGCAGCGTCACAAGCGTGACCTTGTGTAACATCGCTCCGCAACGCGCCCACCTATTGGCGCGCAGTTAATCGCGGCAAGTCCGCTTTGGGCATCGAGTGATGCAACACAAAGTTGGGCTCGTGCCGATTTCGGACAAGAAGAAGAGCGGCCCGGCGACGGAGCTATGGCCGCCGAGCCGCCCTGTGAAGCCGCCCCGGGGGGCGACACCTTGTCGATCTACTCGACTTCGCGCTGGTCGCGGTCGTTGATCTGGCCGCGGATCTCGCCGCCGCCCCACCGCGTCGTGTGGATGTTCACGTAGGCGTCTCCGGCCCGCATGGCCCGGAGGATCTCCGCGAACGAGCCGGGCTCGATGCCCTGGCCGTTCGGGCCGATCACGTCGGCCGCGACGATGTCGCCTTCGACCGTCCCCTCGACGTTCGGGCACGGCGTCGGCTTCGTCGAGCCGCCGCACAGGAAGTACGACACGCCGCCCGCGAAGAACCGCGTCCCGAAGTGGACGTGGGCGAACAGCGAGTTGCCGCCCTCGAGGTTCTTGTAGCGGAACTTGAAGTGGATCGTGTCGTCGTTCACGAGCTTTGCGTCGAACTCACCGAAACCGGTGGTCGAGACCGACGGCGTCTCCTGGAAGCCGTTCAGCTCGGCGTGGAACGTCTTCGACTTCGGGATCCGTGGCTCATCGAGGCCCCACCCATGGGCCGCGGCGAATCCGGTCGCAGCCAACACGAGCACGACGGCGGCAACCGCCGTGTAGATCCGACGTCTGCGATTCATTGCTCCTCCTCTCCCGATAACCCCCTGCCAAAAGTCACCTACGCGGGGAGAGGAGAAATGGATTCAGGCGGCGTCGGCGTGCGCCAGGTGCGGCTCGAGCAGCCGGTCGATCTCGGGCGCGCTGGCCCGGCCTTCGATCCGCGCGACGTCGGTGCCCTCGACGAGGAGGACGAGCGTCGGGATCTCGTTGATCCCGAGCGCGTGGCCGAGCTTCGGCTGCGTGTCGTAGTCGACGCGCGTGACGCGGAGCCGGCCACGTTCCTTGCGGGCGAGGTGTGCGAGCAGGCTTTCCATCCGCCGCGCCGGACCGGACGTCGGTGTCGTGAAGAAGAGGAGCGTTGGCATCGCGTCAGTCATGGAACCCCTGGTTCGGGTTCCCGACGCTTCCGAGCGCGAAACCGCGCTACGGCGTGTCGGAAGGCGGCGGAAGCGGGACGTACTGCACGCTGGGCCGCCGCCGGCCGGACTGGGGGAAGAGCTCCATGAGCGAGTAGGCCTCGTCGGGAAGCCCGACCTCGATCGGCAGGCCGAGCGCCTTCGCCTCGGTCACCGTGATCGGGTCGTCGTGCGTGTAGTGGCCGCCTGCGATCTCCTCGGCGAGCGTCTCGGCGGCGCGGTCGTCCATCCGGTCGCCGATCAGGGAGATCACGACCTGCTTGATGTGACGGAGGGCCTTCTCGGCGACGTCGGCCATGATCAGCGTCCGGTCGTCGGTGTGCTCCGCGGACTTGCTCGCGACCACGCGGACGATCGACGCGGCCGGCAGGTCGCCGAGCTGCGGGTCGACCGGGCCGAGCACCGCCGCCTCGTCCATCCGGATCTCGTCGGCGGCGAGCGCGACGAGCGTCCCGCCGGACATCGCGTAGTGAGGGACGAGCACCCGCACCTTCGCCGGATGGGCGCGCAGCGCGTAGGCGATCTGCTCGCTCGCGAGGACGAGCCCGCCGGGCGTGTGGAGGAGGACGTCGATCGGCTGGTCGTCGGGCGTCGTGCGGATGACGCGGAGCACCGCCTCCGAGTCCTCGATGTCGATGAAGCGGAAGAGCGGAACGCCGAGGAAGCCGACCGTCTCCTGCCGGTGGATCAGCGCGATGACGCGCGCGCCGCAGACCGACTCGAGCGCCTTCAGGGCCCGGACGCGACGCGCCTCGAGCGACCGGCGGCCGATCACGGGGATCAGCACGATCACGATGAGAGCGAGCGCCAAGACGGTGCCGAGACCCATGGACGGCCGAGGATAGAGCAACGGCTCAGGGCTACACTGGACCGCGTGGAGGGAATCTGGGACTGGTACTGGCTCGGCGTCGCGCTCGGCCTCGGCGTCGCGGCCGGAGTCGCCGCCGGCGTCGTCGGTTCCCCGCGTGACGCCGAGGGCCGCTCGTTCGCGATCCTGCTCGTCACGTTCGTCTGCGTCGTCTCCGGCGTGATCGCGGCGCTGGCCGTCCTCTGGGCCGTGTTCGGGACGCTCGCCGGCCTCTTCGTCGGCGTGCTGTCGTTCCGGCGTCTCTCTCCCGCGGCCGTCCCTGCGGCCGGTCTCGGTTTCGCCGCGCTCGCGTTCATTCCGTTCATCGGCTACGCGGAGGCCCTGCTCGCGCCGTTCGTCGGCATCCGCCTGCGCCGCCGCGCGAACGAGCGCTACGCGGGTCTTCGCATCCTCGCCAAGGACTGACGCGCTTGGCCCCGGCCGGGAAGAAGCTCGTCCTCGTCGTCATCGACGGCCTCACGCCCGAGTTGCTCGAGCTCGGAATCGAACGCGGCGTCGCGCCTTCGCTGGCCTATCTGGTCGAAGAAGGCAGCTACACGCGCGCGACGACCACGTTCCCGTCGCTCACGCCGGTCTGCCTGTCGTCGCTCGCGACCGGGACGCACCCGGACGCGCACCGGATTCCGCACCTCGCCTGGTACCACCGCAGCGAGGAGCGGCTCGTCGAGTACGGCTCCTCGTTCCCGGCGATGCGCGCCGCCGGCGCCCGCCAGGCGATCAAGGACGGGGTGTTCGAGATGTGCCACGCGCACCTCAATCCGGCGACGCCGACGATCTTCGAGGCGGTCGAGGACGCGGATCTCGTCCCGGCGGCGATCAACTTCACGTGCTATCGCGGCCGCACCCGGCATCCGATCAAGCTCCCGGGGATCGCCGTGCGCAACCGCTGGTACGAGGCGGTCTACGGGCCCAGGCGGTTCTTCTTCTTCAACCTCTTCGAGTCGGACGCGACCGGCGCGCCGCTGGCCGTGCGCTCGCGGACGGAAGGATCCGTCGACGCCTACGCGGCCTACGTCGGGCGCTGGCTGGTCACGCGCGACGGGTTCGACCTGCTCGTCTTCTACCTCCCGGATCTCGACTACGCGTCGCACATCGAAGGCCCGCTGGCGCCGCTCGAGGCGCTCGGCCGCGCCGACGACGCCGTGCGCGCGCTCATGGAGGCCGCGGGCGGGCCCGACGAGTTCCTCGAGCGCTACGCGGTGCTCCTCTGCTCCGACCACGGCCAGACCGCGGTCACGCAGGGCGCCCGGCTCCAGGACGCCTACGACGACCTGGCGATCCTGGCGCGGCGCGGCGATCCCGCCGGAGCCGACGTCGCCGTGACCGCCTCGAACCGCTGCGGGATGGTCTACCGGCTCGGGACGAAGCTCGATGCGCGCGGCCTCGCCGAGCGGCTCGACGGAACCGAGGCGGCCGACGTCGTCCTCTTCGCCGAGGACGGATTCGCCGTCGCGAGGCGCGAGGGAGAGGAGCTTCGGTTCCGCCCGGCCGAGGCAGGCTGGGAGCTCTCCGGCGACGCGGACGTGCTCGACGAGCGCCGCTACCCGAACGCGCTCGAGCGCTCCTGGCACGCGCTCGCGAACCCGAACGCCGGCGAGGTGATCGTCTCGGCCGCGGACGGGTTCGAGTTCGCCGATCTCGGCGGCCGCCACCACGCCGGCGGGGGAAGCCACGGCTCGCTCGTCACCGGCGACTCGACCATCCCTCTTGTGGCCGCCGGTTTCACGGAACCGCCACTCGGGACGGGCTCCCGCATCGTCGACATCGCGCCCGCGGCGCTCCGCTACCTCGGAGTCGAGCCGCCGCCGTCCATGGTCACGGCCGGAACGCATGCCGCTCTACCGGCCTGACTACGAAGGTCTCCGCGCCGAGATGGTGGTCGAGCAGCTGCGCGCGCGCGGGATTCGCGATGCGCGCCTGCTGGCTGCCATGGGTCGCGTTCCGCGCGAGGAGTTCCTCGACCTCGACGACAAGAGGAACGCCTACGACGACAAGCCGATCCTGATCGGCTGGGGCCAGACGATCTCGCAGCCGTACATGGTCGCGCTGATGATCCAGGCGGCCGGCGTGCAGGAGGGCCATCGCGTGCTCGACATCGGCACCGGCTCGGGCTACGGCGCGGCGGTCCTGCGCGAGCTCGGAGCGTCGGTCCACACGATCGAGCGGCTGCCTGCTCTGGCCACGAAGGCGCGGGAGCGGCTCGAGGGCGCCGGGTACGGCGCGGTGCACGTCCACGACGGCGACGGCTGCTTCGGCCTCGAGGAGTTCGCGCCCTACGACGCGATCATCGCGGCCGCCGCCTCGCCCGAGCCGCCGCCTCCGCTCTACGACCAGCTCGTCCCCGGAGGACGGCTCGTCCTGCCGATCGGGAGCCAGCAGGAGCAGCGCCTGACCGTCGTCGTGCGCAGCCCCGAAGGGCCCGCCGTGGCCCGCTCGGTTCCGTGCAAGTTCGTCCCGCTCGTCGGCGCGCGCGCGTTGTGGGGCTGATCGCGGCCCGCTGAGGTCTACGCTTTACGGGTGACGTCCGAGTCCGATGCGGCAACGGCAGCTCCGACCGGCGCCCGGCCACGGCCGGCTGAGGCTCGCCCTCGGCCGCTCGGCCAACTGGATGCAGCTCGCCAAGTTCGCCGCCGTCGGCGCGTCGGGCTACGTGGTCAACCTGGCCGTCTTCTCGACGCTCGTCGTCGGTTTCGACGTCAACTACCTCATCGCCGCGATGTGCTCGTTCCTCGTCGCCGTGACGAACAACTACGCATGGAACCGCATCTGGACCTTCCGCCGGCAGCGCGGCAGCCTCGTCCACCAGGGCGCGAAGTTCCTCGCCGTCTCGACCGTCGCGCTGGCCGCGAACCTGGTCGTGCCTCCGCCTGCTCGTCGCCGCGGGCCTGGAGGAGGTTCCCGCGCAGGCGATCGCCATCGTCGTCGTGACCCCGTGGAACTTCGCGGTCAACAAGCTCTGGAGCTTCCGGCGCGCTTGATCGGCCGTGTCGCGCTTGCGCTCGTCGCGCTCGCGCTCGCGGCGCCCTGCGTGGCGGCGGCTCAGGTCGCGCCCGCGTACGACGCCGACGGAAACCTCATCCAGACGCCGTTCGTCCCGCAGGGGCAAAACGGCGAGCGGCTGACCGAGGAGACCGCGATCGAGACGGCGCTCGCGAACCCGAAGATCGCCGACTGGATCGCCCGCTACGAGGGCGAGAAGCTGACCAAGCAGGCGACGTTCAAGGAGGAGCAGCGCTACTGGCAGGTCAAGGTCTGGGTGCCGGGCAAGGCCGGGCAGATCGTCGAGGCGAAGGTCGACGACGCGAGCGGCCAGGTGAAGGACCCGTGGACGGGGCCGCAGGTCGCGTGGGGGATGGCCCGCGGCGTGAAGGGCGCGTTCGGCGCCGACATCAACAACCCGCTCGTCTGGTTCGCCTTCTGCGCGCTCTTCTTCATCGGCCTCGCCGACTGGCGCCGGTTCTTCTCCATCCGCACGGTCGACCTGCTCGTCCTGCTCTCGTTCACCGTCTCGCTCGCGTTCTTCAACCGCGGCGAGGTCTTCCGCGCGATGCCGCTCATCTATCCGCCGCTGCTCTACCTGGTCGGACGGCTCCTCTGGATCACCTGGAAAGGCAAGCCGACCAGCGACTTCGCGTCCCGGTCTGGCCGGTCTGGGTGCTCGTCGGCGCGACCGTGCTCGCGGTCGGCTTCCGCGTCGGGCTGAACATCGAAGGCTCGAACACGATCGACGTCGGCTACGCGAGCGTGATCGGCGCGCAGCGGATCGTCGCGCAGGGCGAGTCGCCGTACGGGCACATGCCGACCGACTCCGGCAAGGAGTGCGGCCCGGCCGACGCGACGGGGTACGTGCGCGAGCGCATCCAGACGAACGGGCGCTGCGAGTCGGCGAACGGCCGCGGCGACACGTACGGACCGGTGACCTACCTCGCCTACGTTCCCGGCTACCTGATCTTCGGCTGGACCGGCCACTGGGACGACCTCCCGGCCGCGCACTTCACGTCGATCCTGCTCGACCTGCTCGCGATCGTCGGGCTCGCGCTCGTCGGCCGCCGTTTTGGAGGGAACAGGCTCGCGGCCACGCTCGCGTTCGCCTGGGCCGCCTATCCGTTCACGCAGTACGTCTCGAACTCGAACTCGAACGACGCGGTCATGCCGGTGATCCTCATCTGGGGCTTCTGGTTACTCTCGTCCGCCCCGTCGCGCGGCGCGTTCACCGCGCTCGCCGGCTGGGCCAAGTTCTCGGGCTTCCTGCTCGTGCCGCTCTGGGCGTCCTATCCACGCGGGACCGGAAAGGACGCGGGGAAACGGCTCCTGCTCTTCGAGCTCGGCTTCCTCGCGGCCACGCTCGCCGTGGCATGGGTCCTCTTCCTCGAACCGGATCCCGGTCACGCCGCGCGCGTCTTCTGGGATCGCACCTTCGGCTGGCAGCTGTCGCGCCCGTCGCCGTTCTCGATCTGGGACTGGGAGCAGTACCACTACCCCGATCTCGCGCTCGTCCAGGGCTTCCTGAAGATCCTGCTCATCGCGGGCGCGTGCGCCGTCTACTTCGTCCCGCGCGACAAGAGCCCGCTCCAGATCGCCGCGCTCTCGGGCGTGCTCCTGATCGGCTTCGAGATCGTGCTCACGCACTGGTTCTACCTCTACATCCCGTGGTTCTTCCCCTTCGTCGCGATCGCGTTCTTCGCCACGGTCCCCGTGGGCCGGGAGCCGATCGAGGAGCCGCCCGCCGATGACGGCGAGCCAGCCCCAGAGCCCATCCCTGCAAGCTGACCCGCTCGCCTGGGCGAGCGCGGCCGCGATCGGCCTCGCGATCTTCGCGCTCTCGTGGGCGCTCCTCCACACGGGGCCGTTCGACAACGTGAAGATCGTCGACACGCCCGTCTACCAGAACTACGGCGACGCGATGGCGCGCGGCGAGGTGCCCTACCGCGACTTCGAGCTCGAGTATCCGCCCGGCGCGCTGCCCGTCTTCCTCGATCCCCGAGGTGGGATCGGACGAGTCGTACGACGAGCTCTTCGACGCGCTCATGCTCGTGCTCGGGGCGGCGACGGTCGTGCTCGTCGCGGTCGCGCTCTACGGCGTCGGCGCTCCGCCGGCCGCGCTCTACGGCGGGGTGCTGCTCGCCGCGCTGACGCCGCTCCTCATCGGGCCGCTCATCCTCAGCCGCTTCGACCTCTGGCCGGTGCTGCTGGTCGTCGCCTCGCTCGCCGCGCTCGTGCACGAACGGATGCGGCTCGGCCTCGGCCTGCTCGGAGCCGCGGTCGCCACGAAGATCTTCCCGCTCGTGCTGCTCCCGCTCGCGCGTGCTCTACGTCTGGCGGAGGCGCGGGCCGCGCGAGGCGCTCATCTCGCTCGGCGTCTTCGCGGCGGTCGTCCTCGTGATCTTCGGGCCGTTTCTACTCGCGGCGCCCGGAGGGGTCGTGGACAGCATCACGCGCCAGACCGACCGGCCGCTCCAGATCGAGAGCCTCGGCGCGTCGCTCCTACTCGCCGCCCACCGCACGCAGATCTACGACGCGACCGTCGTCTCGAGCTTCGGCTCGCAGAACCTGGCCGGAGCGTTGCCCGACACGCTCGCGACCGTCCAGACCCTGCTTCAGGCGCTCGCGATCGCCGCCGTCTGGATCGTCTTCGCCCGCTCCGACCGCGGCAAGGAGCCGCTGCTCATCGCTTCGGCCGCGGCGGTCTGCGCCTTCATCGCCTTCGGGAAGGTGCTCTCGCCGCAGTTCCTCATCTGGCTCCTGCCGCTGGCGCCGTTCCTCGTCCTACGCCGGGCGTACCTGCAGCTCGGCCTGTTCGCGGCCACGCTCGTCGTGACCCAGCTCTGGTTCCCGTACCGCTACTGGGAGGTCGCGAACCTGCAGCGGACGACGTGGCTCGTCTTCCTCCGCGACCTGCTGCTCGTGGCGCTCTTCCTGACGATCCTGCCGCTCATCCAACGAAGACGCGGACCGGCTCGCACGACGTAGCGCGGCCGTCGGCGCCGCACTCGACCACGACGCCCTCGATCCGCACGTCGCCCTCGGCCGGGTGGAAGCGCACCGGCCGGCCGGTCTTCATCCGCTGGATCGCGAGCTCGGCCTTCACGCCGATCACCGAGTCGTGCGGTCCGGTCATCCCGGCGTCGGTGATCGCCGCCGTGCCGCCGGGGAGGACGCGGGCGTCGTTCGTCTGCACGTGCGTGTGCGTGCCGAGCACCGCGGTCACCCGTCCGTCGAGCACGCGGGCGAGCGCGATCTTCTCGCTGGTCGCCTCGGCGTGGAAGTCGACGACGATCACGGGCGACAATTTTCGCGCCTCGGCGACGAGCTCGTCCACGACGACGAACGGATGGTGGGCGACCTCGAGGAAGAGCTGCCCCTGGAGGTTCAGCACGGCGACCGGCGTCCCGTCGCGGGCGGGGACGGCCGTGAGTCCCTTGCCCGGCGTTCCGGGTCCGCCCAGGTTCGCGGGGCGCACGATCCGGTCGGACTCGTCGAGGAACGGGACGAGGTCGCGCTGGCGCCAGACGTGGTTGCCGAGCGTGATCGCGTCGGCGCCCGCGTCGAGGAGCTTCTGGGCGAGCTTCGCGGTCAGGCCGATCCCGTCCGCGGCGTTCTCGCCGTTCACGATGCAGACGTCGATCTCGAGCTCGTCGCGCAGGTCGCGCAGGCGGGACTCGACGGCCCGGCGGCCGGGAGCGCCGAACACGTCGCCCAGGAAGAGGATTCGCACCGGTGTGGATCTAGGGCGTCGCCGCGGCCCGGCGTGCCTCGATGTGCACGTGCTGGCCCGCGTCCTGCGTGTAGCGCGCGAGCGCGGCGCGCTCGACGGCCGAGAGGTCGATCAGCCGTCCCAGCTTCGTGCGGGCGGCGATCACGGTCGAGCCGACGCTGAGCGCCGGGTCGGCGGAGAGATTCGTGAGCAGGACGACGACGCTCGGGTTCCCGGAAGGCTGGATCTCGATCTGCTTGCCGTGCGGCACCCCGTCGAGGATGCGGTCGGCGATGGCGATCACGGTTCCCTCGACCGGCGCGTAGACGTCGGTGCCCGGTGGGGCGCCGACATCGAGCCCGCCCGTCTTCGGGCCGGTGCCGCCCTCGAGCTGGTAGTAGCGGATCCCCGATCCGTCCGAGCCGAAGAGCCGCTGGCCGAGCCGTCCGAAGATCCCTGCGTTCTTCTGGGAGCCGACGGGGTCGAGCGGCAGCGCGGTCGCTCCGGAGGCGTGGTAGCCGATCGCCGTGACGCGGCCCTGGTTGATCGGCAGCTGGATCCGGAGCGTGTCGTTCACCGCGACGACCTGCGGGCGCGGCGGGCCCGACGGCAGGAGCCGCTGGGCCGGCGCTGGGCCGGTGGCCTGGGAGACGGTTTTGCCGCCGGTGCTAGCGAAAGCCGTGAGGAGGAGGACGACGAGAGCAACCGCTCCGACGACCACCAGTGCCGCCAGGCGTCGCGCCCGGCGCACCTTTGCGCGTTCCTTTTCACGAACCGCGGCACGAGCGACCAAACCCACTGCTTCGGGCCGAGCCATCCGCAGGACGGTACCCGAGGTCTCCACGAGGTTCAAATGGCGACCGGCCTCGTTAACCGGCTCTTCATCGGGCTCTTCCCACTCCAGCGCGAGCGCGCCGTCGGTCAGGCGCCAGTCCCAGTCGTCGGCACGATTCCGCCTACGAGCGGCCAGTGTCGCCTCGTGATCGTAGGGTTCAGCCATGGCAACTACGATCGGCCGACGGTGAGCGCCGTTCCGCAAAAACCGTGACAGCAGGGGCGGACGGCGGTGTCGTGCTCGCCGCGGAAGGCGTCTCGCGGCGGTACGGGACGCACGTGGCGCTGGAGCCGACGAGCCTCGACGTCCACGCAGGGGAAACGCTGGCGCTCGTGGGCCCGAACGGCGCCGGGAAGTCGACGCTCCTGTCCATCCTCGCGGGTGCACTGGAGCCGAGCGAAGGCACCGTCTCGTCGCCGCTCGCCCGGGCGCGGATCGGGTGGGCGCCGCAGCGTCCGGCGCAGTACGGGCGGCTCTCCGCGCGCGAGAACCTTCGTCTCTTCGCGCGGCTCGAAGGGCTCGACGATCCCGAGGCGGCGGTGGAGCGGGTGCTCGCGCGCATCACCGTCGACTCGCCCGACCGTCCGGCCGGTGAGCTCTCGACGGGAGAGCAGCAGCGGGTGAACATCGGCGTCGCGCTCCTGACCGAGCCCGAGGTGCTGCTCCTCGACGAGCCGACCGCCTCGCTCGATCCGGCGCAGCGCACCCGGGTCTGGGAGCTCGTCGAGTCGGTCGCCGCCCACGGCGGTGCGGCCGTGCTCGCGACGCAGCATCCGGAGGAGGTCGGCCGCCTGGCGGACTCGGTGGCGGCGCTCGAGAACGGTCGAGTTGTATTTCGCGGCTCCTACGAGGAGTACGCCGCGCGATGAGCCGCATCGGCGCGCTGCTCGGGAAGGACCTGCGGATCCTCGGCCGCTCGCCGGCTTTGGTGGTCGCGCTCGTCCTCTATCCGCTCCTCGTCGCGCTGCTCGTCGGCCTCGTCGCGCACTTCGCGGCCGACCGTCCGCGGGTCGGCTTCGTCGATCTCGACGGCATCCCCGCCGAGGTGAGCGTCGGCGGCCAGTCCTTCGACGTGAACGAGGTGATCGACCGCGTCGAGACCGAGGTCGACCTCGTGCCCATGACCGAGGAGGAGGCCGACGACGCGCTGCGCAGCGGCGACATCGTGGCCACCATCGTCGTCCCCGAGGGGTTCACGACCAAGCTCGCGGGCCTGGTCGAGCAGCCTGAGGTCATCCTCCGTACCAGCCGCGGCGGCCTCGCCGGGCGCGTCGAGCGACAGACCGAGGCGCTCGTCTTCAACCTGAACCGGGAGCTGCAGGAGGCGTACATCCAGGCGAACCTCGACTACGTCCGCCTCATCCAGGAGGGCGGCACCGGCGAGTTCCTCGGGAACGAGTTCGACGTCGTCGGCCTCGCCGGAGCCGAGCGGCTGCTGACGCAGATGCGCGACCGCACCGACGATCCCGCGTCCGAGGAGGACATCGCGCAGCTCGAGACGTTCCTCGACGAGGCGAACCTCGCGCTCGACCAGACCGGCCAGGCCCTGCGCGCGACCGCGAACCCGATCACGCTGAAGCTCGACGACGAGGGACGGCGCACGTGGCTCCTCTCGGCGCAGGTGCAGGCCTACGCGCTCGCGCTGACCATGGCGCTCCTCTGCATCGTCGTCGCCGCCGGGGCGATCGCGTCGGAGAAGGACGAGAACGTGCTCGCCAGATTGGCGCGCGGCCTCGTCCGGCTCGGGGAGCTGGTCGCGGAGAAGATCGCGCTCGTCACGGTGGTCGGCGTCGCGGTGGGGACGCTCCTCACGGCCGTCCTCGCCACCGTGCTCGCGGTCGCGGGCTCGACCTCGTTCGCATCCTGGGTCCGCGTGCCGGCGCTGCTCGTCGGGCTCGCACTCGCCGCGGCGGCCTTCGGGGCATTCGGCGTGCTCCTCGGAGTCCTCGCGCGTGATACGAGAACCGCCGCGCTCGTCGCCCTGCTCGTCGCGATGCCGCTGATCCTGCTCGGGATCCTCCCGGAGGTCTCGATCGGCCCGGCCGCGTGGATCTCCGCGGCCTTCCCGTTCGCGCACGCGGTCGAGCTGTTCGAGTCGACGCTCTACGACCTCGACCCGTGGGCCGGGATCGCCCGCGAGGCGCTCTGGCTCGTCGCCCTCACGCTCGGCTTCGGCTTCCTCGCGCGGGTGGCAATGCCACGCCTGCTGGCGTAGGGTCGCTTCATGGCCGACCTGACGGCCGCATTCGGAAAACCGTGCAAGCAAGGAGACTTCGTCGCAGTCGAGGTCTTCGGCAAGACGATCGCGTTCCAGCGCAAGGGCGCGAACCAGCTCCTGCGCGCCGCGATGAAGGCCTACGCGGTCGACTACGAGGTCTTTCGGATCGAGAGCTACAACTGCCGGAAGACCACGTCGGGCAAGTCCTGGTCCGCGCACGCGTGGGCCGGCGCCGTCGACATCAACCCGGAGACGAACCCGTTCACGTCCGGGAAGCTCGTCTCGGACATGCCGAAGGAGTTCGTGAAGGCGTTCACGAGCGAGGGCTTCGGGTGGGGCGGGGCCTGGTCGTCGGTGAAGGACGCCATGCACTTCTCGCTCGCGCCGAACGAGGGCGGCAAGCCGACGTCCGAGAAGTTCGACCCGAAGCTCCAGCAGGACGCGGTCACCATGTGGCTCGGCCGCAACAAGGGCGTGAACCGCGAGGCGGCCGGCCCGAAGCGAAAGAAGAAGGGGTCGAAGGCACCCCCGTTCGGCGGCGTCGACCTCGACCGCGAGCACAACGCGCGCAAGGTCGACGAGGGCGTCCGGCTCTTCCAGGCGCAGCTCGTCGTGCGCGGGTGGAAGCTCGAGCCGACCGGGAAGTTCGACAAGAACACCGAGACGGTCGTGCGGGCGTTCCAGCGCGAGAAGAAGCTCTTCGTCGACGGCGTCGTCGGCGAGAACACCTGGCGCGAGATCTGGGAGTCGGACGTCACCTAAGCTCGTCGGTCTTGGACTTCTCGATCCCCGATGAGATCCGCGACGTGCGCGCCGCGGTTCGCGAGCTGTGCGACCGCTTCGGCGTCGAGTACTGGCGCGGGCTCGAGCCCGACCGCTATCCCGAGGAGTTCGTCGCCGCGCTGACCGAGGCCGGCTGGCTCGCGGCGCTCATCCCCGAGGAGTACGGCGGCGGCGGCCTCGATCTCGCGACGGCGAGCGCGATCCTCGAGGAGGTGAACGCGTCGGGCGGGAACGCGGCCGCCTGCCACGCGCAGATGTACGTCATGGGAACCCTCCTGCGCCACGGAAGCGAGGAGCAGAAGCAGGCGTACCTGCCGGCGATCGCCGCCGGCGAGCTCCGCCTCCAGGCCTTCGGCGTGACCGAGCCGACCGCCGGCGTGGACACGTCCGCGATCCAGACGCGCGGCGAGCGGACCGAGACGGGCTGGACGCTGCGCGGCCAGAAGGTGTTCACGTCGCGCGCGCTCCACTCGGACCTGATGCTGCTCATCGCGCGCACGAGCGAGGGCGAGCGGCCGACCGACGGGCTCTCGGTGTTCCTCGTCGATCTCCGCGAGGCCGGCGACGCGCTGACCATCCGTCCCCTGCCGACGATGATGAACCACGCCACGACCGAGGTCTTCCTGGACGGCGTCGAGGTCCCGCTCGACGCGCTCGTCGGGCGAGGAGGGCCAGGGCTTCCGCTACCTGCTCGACGGCCTGAACGCCGAGCGCATCCTCATCGCGGCCGAGTGCATCGGCGACGGGCGCTGGTTCGTGGAGAAGGCCTCGGCGTACGCGACCGAGCGCGAGGTGTTCGGCCGTCCGATCGGCGCGAACCAGGGCGTGCAGTTCCCGATCGCCCGCGCGCACATCGCGGTCGAGGCCGCCGATCTCGTGCGCTGGAAGGCGGCGGCGCTCTTCGACGCGGGCGAGCCCTGCGGGCCCGAGGCGAACATGGCGAAGTTCCTCGCCTCGAACGCATCCTGGGAGGCCGCCAACGCGTGTCTCGACACGCACGGCGGCTGGGGCTTCGCGGTCGAGCTCGACGTCGAGCGCAAGTTCCGCGAGACACGGCTCTACCAGGTCGCGCCGGTTCCGAACACGCTCGTGCTCGGCTACGTCGGCCATCACGTGCTGGGTCTGCCGCGTTCCTACTGAGTACGCTTTCTCCATGGCCACATTTCCGATCGTCCGGCTCCGCCGCTTCCGCCGCACCGCGCCCTTGCGCGCGCTCGTGCGGGAGACCCGGCTCGACCCTTCGAGCCTCGTGTATCCGCTCTTCGTCTGTCCCGGCGAAGGCGTCGTCGAGCCGCTCCCCGGCCTGACCGGGATCGCGCGCCGCTCGGTCGACGAGCTGGTCGCCGAGGCGTCCCGCGTACACGGACTCGGGATCGGCGCCGTGCTCCTCTTCGGGATCCCCGAGGAGAAGGACGACGCGGGCTCGGGCGCGTACGCGGAGGACGGCGTCGTGCAGGAGGCGCTGCGGGCCCTGCGGGCCGAGCTGCCCGAGCTCGTGCTCATGACCGACGTGTGCCTGTGCGAGTACACCGACCACGGCCACTGCGGGCTCGTCGCCGAGGGCGAGATCCTGAACGACGCCTCGCTCGAGCTTCTCGCGCGGACGGCCGTCAGTCACGCCGAGGCCGGTGCCGACATCGTCTGTCCCAGCGACATGCTCGACGGCCGCGTCGGCGCGCTTCGCGCAGCGCTCGACGAGGACGGCTTCGAGCGGATCCCGATCGTCGCCTACTCGGCCAAGTACGCCTCCGCCTTCTATGGGCCGTTCCGCGAGGTGGCCGACTCGACGCCGTCGTTCGGGGACCGGCGCAGCTACCAGATGGATCCGCCCAACGTCCGCGAGGCGCTCCGCGAATGCGCGCTCGATCTCGAGGAGGGCGCCGACGCGATCATGATCAAGCCCGCGCTGCCGTACCTCGACGTGATCGCGGCCGCGAACGCACGCTTCGACGCGCCGGTCTTCGCCTACCAGGTGAGCGGGGAGTACGCGATGCTCGAGGCCGCCGCCGCACAGGGCTGGCTCGACCGCCGCGCGGCAGCACTCGAGTCGCTCCTCGCGATCAAGCGCGCGGGCGCCGACGCGATCGTCACGTACTGGGCGCCCGAGGTTGCAGCATGGCTCTCCGAGTAGTGCCCGCCGGGGACATCTGGACGGCGATCGCCGAGGAGGCCACGGCGGAAAGCCCGCTCTGGGGCGCCGCGCTTCGCTCCGACGAGGAGCGGGAGTCGCTGCCGGTCTTCTCGCCGCTCGCACCGGCCCCGCTCGCGCTCGGGCTCGAGACGATCTACGAGGGCTACCTCGTCCATTACGGCCGCCCGCGCCTCTTCGCCGCGCCCGACCGCGACACGAGCGTTCTCCTGGGCGACTACCTCTACGCGCACGGCCTCGTCCGCGTCGCCGAGCACGGCCGGGTCAGCGTCGTCTCCGACCTCGCCGAGCTTCTGTCCCTGTGCGCGCAGCTCCGCGCCGAGTCCGCGCCCGACGACGCGGAGCTCGACGGCCCGCTCTGGGCGGCGACGTTCGCGCTCGTCGGCTCGGAGGATCCGGAGCTCGCCGCCGCCCGCGCCGACCTGCGCGACCGAGGGGATGCCGCTCCTCTCGCCGCGCTCGCAACACGCGCCGCCGGAGCCGATCCCGTCGAGGCCGCCCTCGTGCTTCACCGCCTACGCCTCGCCGTTTAGACTCACGGCATGTCGCTGCTCGCGTTCTTGCTCGCCCAGGAGGAGGCGGTCGATGTCGCCGAAGAGGGCAAGCACATCATCATCGCGATGCTCATCACCGGCCTGATCTTCGTTGCCGTGATCCTGATCGGGCAGACGCTGCGCTATCTCGGGGACAAGCGCCGTCGCAAGGCCGCACGCGCCAAGCGCGCCTACTGACGTGCCTGCCTCAGATCTTCGCTCCTGGCTCGACCTGCTCCGCCAGGAGAACGAATTGGTGGAGATCGACGCGGAGGTCGACCCGTACCTCGAGGTCACGGAGATCGTCGACCGCACCGTGAAGTCCGGCGGGCCGGCGCTCCTCTTCAACAATCCGAAGGGCTCGGACCACCCGCTGCTCGTGAACCAGTTCGGGACGAAGCGCCGCACCGAGCTCGCGTTCGGCGTCGACGACCTCGACGAGCTCGGCCAGAAGGTGGCCGACGTGCTCGAGCTCCAGCCGCCGCAGGGACTCATGGAGAAGGTCAAGGGCCTCGGCAAGCTGAAGAAGCTCGCCGACTCGATGCCGAGGACGGTCTCGAAGGGCCTCAGCCAGGAGCTCGTCGTCGAGCCGAACCTCGACCTCCTGCCGATCCAGCACTGCTGGCCGGGCGACCCGGCGCCGTTCGTGACCCTCCCGGCGGTGATCACGCGCGACCCGCAGACCGGCACGC
Organism: uncultured Actinomycetes bacterium; assembly: GCA_963705875.1. Lineage (GTDB taxonomy): Bacteria > Actinomycetota > Thermoleophilia > Gaiellales > Gaiellaceae > CAVRUF01. Next base: position 2,424,094 of record OY970117.1, read on the forward strand.
GGAACGTCGGCATGTACCGGATGCAGAAGATCGATTCGAAGACGACGTACATGCACTGGCAGATCCACAAGGACGGCGCCGCCGACTGGCGCGGCATGGGCGACCGGCTCGACGTGGCCGTCGCCCTCGGCTGCGACCCGATCACGACGTACTCGGCGAGCGCGCCGCTTCCCAAGCACGTCGACGAGTTCATGCTCGCCGGCTTCTTCAAGGGCTCGCCGGTCGAGCTCGTCAAGGCGAAGACCGTGGATCTCGAGGTCCCCGCGAACGCCGAGATCATCCTCGAGGGCTACATCGAGAAGGGCGAGCTCGGCACCGAGGGCCCGTTCGGCGACCACACCGGCTACTACTCGCCGCCGGAGCCGTTCCCCGTCTTCCACCTGACCGCGATGACGATGCGGCGCGACGCGATCTACCCGTCGATCGTCGTCGGCGTCCCGCCCGCCGAGGACGCCTGGCTGGGCAAGGCGACCGAGCGGATCTTCCTCCCGGCCGTGCGGATGACGCTTCCGGAGGTGATCGACTACGACCTGCCGGTCGCCGGCGCGTTCCACAACTGCGTGATCGTCTCGATGCGCAAGGCCTACCCCGGCCACGCGCGCAAGATCATGCACGCCATCTGGGGCCTCGGCCTCCTCTCGCTCTCGAAGTCGGTCGTCGTCGTGGACGAGTTCGTGAACGTGCACGACTACGAGGAGGTCTTCTTCCACGTGTGCGCGAACGTCGACCCGAAGCGCGACCTGCTTCTCTCGGAAGGGCCGCTCGACCAGCTCGACCACTCCGCGGTTGCGTTTTGCCTCGGCGGGAAGCTTGGGATCGACGCGACCCACAAGACGAACGAGGAGGGCGGCCGCGACTGGCCCGATCGGATCGAGATGACCGAAGACGTGCGTAGCCTCGTTTCGAACCGGTGGTCGGAGTACGGGCTCGGCGGGGTCGGAAGCGCCGAAAACGGAGGGCTTTCCGAGAACTTGCGCCGAAAGCTACGTCTTTGACACTCAGCGCGGAAAACAGGGAGAATCGGTTGTGCTTCCAGGGTGCAAATCGCATGAGGAGAGGGGCCTAGATGGCTGATCGGGAGTTGCCGCACTCGCGGCTGGCGGCTGCGACACGGCGCCGGATCGCCACGCTCGCCCTTACCCGTGCTGACCAGCACGGGCTGCGGACGATCCCGGCGACCGGCTTGGTCGCAGCCGTCCCCGACGAGCACCTCAACCCCCGACCAGCCATCCGATGACCGAGGTTGACGAGCGGCCGAGCGACGACAACGGGCACTTTCCCGGCCCGTCGATCTGGCCGTTCGGATTCGCTCTCGGCGTCGCAGTCGCACTCGTCGCCCTGATCCTCGGCACCTGGATCACGGCCGCGATCGGCGTCATCGTCGCGATCGTCTTCGCGGCTCTCTGGATCCGCGAGGCGACCCGCGAGATGCGGGCCGAGCCTGCGCCCGAGCCGCCTGAAGCCGCCGCGGCGGCGGAAGCGGATGCCGAAGAGGACGAGCACCACTACACGCGCAACGTCTTCCTCGCGGGCGCGACCCTGGGCATCGGCGCCGCCATCGGCGCCGTCGCGACGCTCCCGGCCATCGGCTTCGCGGTCATCCCGGCGTTCGTCGGGCAGGGCAGCGAGGACGTGAATCTCGGGCCGCTCTCCGGCTACCCCGAGGGGCAGTGGATGGTCACGACCTTCAACTCCGAGGCCGACCAGCCCGAGGACGTCGTCAGCCGCACCGCCTACATCCGCAACAACGGCCAGATGTCGGACGGCCAGCCGAGCGTGACGATCCTCTCGAACCGCTGCGTCCACCTCGGGTGCCCCGTGCAGCCGACCGGGCTCACCGGCGAGCAGGAGGAGGTCGAGGTCGAGGGCGGCAGGATCAAGCTCGGGACGAGCGAGCCGTCCGGCTTCGCGTGCCCGTGCCACGGCGGCGCCTACGACCTGGAAGGCAACCGCGTCGCCGGCCCGCCCGTGCGCGCGCTCGACCGCTACGAGTACTCGATCGTCAACGGCAACCTGACGCTCGGCCAGCTCTTCTCCGTCGGAGAGGTGACCGGCACGGGCGCCGACGCCGAGATGACCGTCTACAAGCACCAGGACCCGGGCACGCACGTCGACGGCCTCTCGCAGTACATGTATCCGATCATCCCGTAATGGCCAAGCGACGCTCAAAGAAGCAGCAGCGCATCGACCAGGTCGAGACCCTGGCCATGATCCCGGTCGACTGGCTCGAGGAGCGCTCGGGTCTCATCGGCGGGCTCAAGTACTTCCTCTTTCGCAAGGTCCCGGCCGAGACGAACTGGTTTCACACGCTCGGCTCCGCGACGCTGACGGCCTTCATCGTCCAGCTCATCACCGGCGTGATCCTGGCGATGTACTACAAGCCGGATCCCGAGACCGCCTACCAGTCGATCCAGCACATCACGAACGACGTCACGCTCGGCTGGCTCGTCCGCGGCATGCACCGCTGGGGCGCGAGCGTCTTCATCATCCTGCTCTTCCTGCACATGGGCCGCGTGTTCCTCTTCGGCGCGTACAAGTACCCGCGCGAGCTGAACTGGCTCATCGGCGTCAACATCCTCCTGCTCGCGATGCTCGAGGGCTTCAGCGGCTATCTGCTCCCCTGGGATCAGACCGCGTACTGGGCGACGGTCGTCGGCATCAACATCAACGCGACCGCGCCGATCGCCGGGCCGTTCATCTCCTTCCTCCTACGCGGCGGGGCCGAGATCGGGGAGGACACGCTCTCGCGCTTCTATGCGATCCACATGTTGCTGGTCCCAGGCGCGCTGATCGGCCTGATCACGCTGCACCTGTACCTCGTCATCCGCCTCGGCATCACGCCGCCTCCGTGGACCGACGCGGCGAATCCGACGGAGAACGACAACGACGACGAGCCCGAGTTGCGCAAGGGCCTCGTCGCTCCGGTCGCCCGCGGAAACGGCGAGAACTCATGAGCAGCAAAGCCCAGCGCGAGGAGTTCAAGCAGTACAAGGAGGACGTAGAGAAGCGCGGGAAGTCGTTCTTCCCGCACGCGATGTTCCACGACACGGTGATGAGCCTCATCGTCGTGCTCGTGATCTTCGGGCTCGCGTGCGTCTGGTACTTCACGGCGCGCGACGGCGACTCCGGCTGGATCGGCCCGCTCTACACCGACCAGGCCGACCCGGGCACGACCTCGTTCGTGCCGCGGCCCGACTGGTACTTCTACTTCCTCTTCTACCTGCTGCGGATCTTCAAGTGGCCGGACTCGGTGATCCTCGGGACGATCGGGATCCCGACCATCTGCATCGTCCTCCTGCTCGCGCTGCCGTTCATGGACCGGCGCATGGAGCGCAGGCTGAGCCGCCGCCCCGTCGCCATCGTGGCTGCGATCCTCGTCGTCGTCTCGATGGGCGTCCTCACCTACAAGGGCGCGACGGCCCGCGAGGCGAGCTCGGCGACCGGCGAGCAGCTGCTGGCGGGGAACAACATCGAGACCGAAGACCCCGACGTCATCGCCGGCGCCGACCTCTTCGGCACGGTCGGCTGCCTGAACTGCCACACGTACGGCAACCAGGGCGCGCCCGGACCGGGCCCGAACCTGTCCGCGATCGGCGACGCCGGACGCGGCGAGGAGTACTGGGTCGCGTGGATCCGCGACCCACAGGCGGTCAAACCCGGGACGACCATGCCCGGCTTCCCGAACCTGACCGACGAGCAGCTGCAGCAGCTGGCCGCCTTCCTCGAGGCGTCGAAGCCCGGCGGCTAGCCGGCCGCCCATGCGCGTCTTCCTGGGGATCACGGGCGCATCGGGCGCTCCGTATGCCGCACGCCTGCTTCAGGCGCTCGCCGGGGCCGGGTGCGAGGTTGGTGTCGCGGCCTCTGGTGCCGGGATCCAGGTCCTCGCGACCGAGCTCTACGGCGATCCCAAGCTCGATCGCGACGAGGTGCTCGGCCGCGTCGTCGGCGACGCAAAGGGCGTGACCGTCTACGCGCCGGACGACTGGGGCTCGCCGTACGCGTCCGGCTCCGCGCAGGTCGACGCGTACGTGATCTGCCCGTGCTCGATGGCGACGGTGGGCACGCTCGCGACCGGCGCGATGGACAACCTGATCCACCGCGCCGCCTCGGTCGCGCTGAAGGAGAATCGACGCCTCGTCCTCATGCCGCGGGAGACGCCGCTCTCCACCATCCACCTCCAGGGCCTTTTGACGCTGCGCCAGGCGGGCGCGACGATCCTCTTTTTGGCGCCGGGCTTCTACCATGCGCCTCAGTCGATCGACGATCTCGTCGACTTCGTCGTAGGACGTGCACTCGACCAGTTGGGGCTTTCGAACGAACTCATGAAGCGATGGGGGGAATGACCACCACCGGCACCCTTCCGCCGAGCGAGGTCCGGCGCATGTTCGACCGGATCTCTCCGGTCTACGACGCGATGAACCGCGTCATGACCGCCGGCCTGGATCAGCGCTGGCGCCGGCTCACCGTCGAGTCGGTCGTGAAGCCCGGCGACCGCGTGCTCGACGCGTGCTGCGGGACGGGCGATCTCGCCGTCGCCGCGCAGTCCGCCGGCGGGGTCGTCACGGGTCTCGACTTCTCTCCGGCCATGCTCGAGCGGGCGCGCCGCAAGTCCGATTCGGTCACCTGGATCGAAGGAGATGTCATGGCGCTGCCCTTCGAGGACGCGAGCTTCGAGGCGGTCACGGTCGGCTTCGGGATCCGCAACGTGGCCGAGCTCGAGGCAGGGCTGGCCGAGCTCGCCCGCGTGCTCGTCCCCGGCGGTCGTCTGGGCTGCCTCGAGATCACGCAGCCGCGCGGCGTGCTCCGTCCGTTCTTCCGCCTGTGGTTCGACGGCGTCGTCCCGCTGCTCGGAAAGGTGCTTCCCGGCGGGAAGGCCTACGCGTACCTCCCGGCCAGCGTTCGCCGCTTCCCCGGGCCGAGGGAGCTCGCGGCCGCCATGGACCGCAACGGGTTCGAGGAGATCCGCTGGAAGCTTCTCGCCGGCGGGATCGTCGCCCTGCACACCGCCAAGAGGCGCGCATGAGCGCGCTCGCCACCGTTCGCGCGGCGCCCGGCCTCGACGCCTACCTCGACGTGCTCGAGCTGCGGCTCGAGCGGGCGGTCGGGTCGCATCCCGGCCTCGTCGGGCGGATCGGCGCCGAGACGCTGGCGGCCGGCGGAAAGCGGCTGCGGCCGGTGCTCGTCTTCCTCTCGGCTCCACTGGAGGATCGCGGCGGCGAGCGTCCGCTCGCGGCCGGCGCTGCGGTCGAGCTCGTCCACATGGCCACGCTCGTCCACGACGATTTGCTGGACGCCGCCGCACTACGGCGGGGCCAGCCGACGGTGTGGGCCCAGCACGGCCCGGCCGCCGCGGGGCGACCGGCGACTACCTCTTCGCCCGCGCGTTCTCCGAGCTGGCCGATTCCGGCGATGCGGACGCGGTCGCGCTCCTCGCCGGCGCTGCTCTGGCACTCGCGCGCGGCGAGGCGCTCCAGCGGCGCCAGGTCAACCGTCCCGACACGTCCGTGGACGAGTACCTGCGGCGCTGCTCCCTGAAGACCGGGAAGCTCTTCGAGGCGGCGTGCATCCTCGGCGGCGGCCCGGCCTCGGCGAGTTCGGCCTGAAGCTCGGCGTCGCGTTCCAGATCGCGGACGACATCCTCGACTGCACCGGCGCCGAGGGCGCGACCGGCAAGGCGCCGGGCGTCGACCTGCGCGACGGGACGCCGACCCTGCCGCTCATCCTGGCCGCCCGCGAAGACCCTGAAGTCGCCCGCGCGCTCGCCGGCGAGGACGTCCCCGACGCGCTCGAGCGGGTCGCGGCCACCGGGGCGCTCGACGCCTCCCGCGACGTCGCATTGGAGTTCGCCGAGGACGCGCGCGCGTCGCTGAACGGGGCGGGCGATCGCGATTCCCTGACGGCGCTCACCGAGTTGGTGGTAGACAGAGACCAGTGATGGCAGTCGCTGCGCAACAGTCCGCACTAGACGAGATCCGCGACAAGGTGCTCGCGGGCGAGCGCCTCGACATGGACGACGGGCTCACGCTCATGGAGTCCGACGACATCCTCGGGCTCGGCGAGCTGGCCGACACCGCGCGCCGCCTGCGGGGCGGCACGGACGAGGTCTACTTCGTCCAGAACCTCTATTTGAACCAGACGAACGTCTGTCGCGTGAAGTGCAAGTTCTGCGCGTTCGCGCAGACGGAGAAGCAGGCAGGCGCGTACACGTTCACTCCCGAGGAGATGGTCGCGGACGCGGTCGAGCAGCACGAGCTGACCGGCTTCACCGAGATCCACATGGTCGGCGGCGAGTCGCCGCACGTCGGCTTCGACTACTACGTGAACATCGTCGCGTCGCTGCGCGAGGCGCTGCCGGACGTGCACCTGAAGCTCTTCACGGCGAGCGAGATCCACCACATGACGACGCTCTCGGGCCTCTCGCACGAGCAGGTGCTGCGCGAGCTCCAGGCGGCCGGGCTCCAGTCGCTCCCGGGCGGCGGCGCGGAGATCTTCGCCGACCGCGTGCGCCGGCTGATCGCGCCCGGCAAGGAGCATCCGGACATCTGGTTCCAGACCCACCGAACCGCGCACGGCCTCGGGATCCAGACGCACTGCACGATGCTCTACGGGCACGTCGAGACGTACGAGGAGCGGATCGACCACATGCTGCGCCTGCGCGATCTCCAGGACGAGACCGGCGGGTTCATGGCGTTCATCCCGCTCGCGTTCCACCCGGCGAACACGGTCTTCGAGCGGCGCGGCTGGAAGCAGTCGGCCGGCACGGACGACCTGAAGGTGATCGCGGTGTCGCGGCTCATGCTCGACAACATCCCGAACGTGAAGGCCTACTGGATCATGATGGGCATGCCGCTCGCGGCCGTGGCGCTGCACTTCGGCGCGAACGACGTCCAGGGCACGGTCATGCGCGAGACGATCTTCCACGCCGCGGGCGCGGATACGGAGACGGAGCAGAAGGTCTCGGAGCTCGTCCGCTACGTCCGCGACGCCGGGCGGATCCCCGTGCAGCGCGACACGTTCTACAACGAGCTGCGGCGGTGGTAGCTGTGGACATCTCGGCACACAATCGGCACGGCTCGGCACAGACACGCGCGTGCTTTTCGGCTTAGGCTGATTGCCGAAGGCGGGAGGGATAGGGAATCCCGAAGTTACACAGGCGCGCGAGTGCAAGAAGAAGCCCGATGATCCGCCTCGGCCGCATCAGCTACGTGAACATGGCGCCGCTCTTCTTCGAGCTGGACGCCGACGTCGAGGAGGTCCCCGGCGTCCCGACCGAGCTGAACCAGGCGCTCCTCGACGGCAAGGTCGACCTCGCGCCGATCTCGTCGATCGAGTACGCACGCCACGCCGCCGACCTGCGGATCCTCCCGCGCGTCTGCGTCTCGTCCGAGGGCGCGGTCGACTCGATCCAGCTCGTCTCGAAGGCGCCGCTTCGCTCGATCCGCTCCGTCGCGGTCACGCCCGAGAGCGCCACGTCCGTCGTGCTCACCCGCGTGCTGCTCCCCGAGGCCGAGCACGTGCCGCTCGACGAGGAGGCCGACGCCACGCTCCTCATCGGCGACGCCGCCTTGAAGAGCATGTTCGAGGATCCGACGCCGCACTACGACCTCGGCCGGCTCTGGCAGGAGGAGACCGGGCTCCCGATGGTCTACGCGGTGTTCGCGTGCGCCGATCCGGCGCCCGAGGAGATCGGCACGCTCGAGCGCGCGCTGCTCGACGCGCACGAGGCCGCCCGCTCGAACCCCGAGGGACTCGCCCGCGAAGCCAGCGACCGGTACGGCTACCCGGCCGGGTTCCTGGCCCGCTACTTCGAGAAGCTCCGCTACCGCTTCGGGCCCAGAGAACGCGCGGGATTGCTCACCTTCTTCGAGCTCGCCCGCGACGCCGGCCAGCTCGAGCGCGTGCCCGAGCTCAAGTTCGTCGTGACCGAGCCGGTGCCCGCATGAGCGTCACCGAAGTCCTCGACCGGGCGCTCGCCGGGAGACCGAATCAGCGACGGCGAGGCGATCGAGCTCCTGCGCTCGCGCGACCTCGTCCAGGTCGGCCGCGCCGCCGACGAGCTGCGGGCGCGCAAGGCCGAGTCCGATCGCGTGACCTTCATCATCGATCGGAACCTCAACTACACGAACATCTGCCACACCGACTGCGACTTCTGCGCCTTCTACCGCAGCCCGGGCGACCGGCGCGAGGGCTACCTGCTGCCGAAGCCGGTCATCTTCAAGAAGATCGAGGAGACGCTCGCGCTCGGCGGCACGGCGCTCCTCATGCAGGGCGGCCACCACCCGGATCTCGGGATCGAGTTCTACGAGGATCTCTTCCGCTCGATCAAGGAGCGCTACCCGATCCACCTCCACGCGCTCTCGCCGCCCGAGGTGCAGCACATCGCGCGCCGCTCCAAGCTGACCATCCCGGCCACGCTCACGCGCCTGCGCGACTCGGGGCTCGACTCGCTCCCCGGCGGCGGCGCGGAGATCCTCGTCGACCGCGTCCGGAAGATCATCGCGCCGAAGAAGACGACCACGAACGAATGGCTCGGCGTCATGCGCGACGCGCACCGGCTGGGCATCTCGACGACGGCGACGATGATGTACGGCCACGTCGAGACGCTCGAGGAGCGGGTCGAGCACATGCGCCGCATCCGCGAGCTCCAGGACGAGATGCGCGGCTTCCGCGCCTTCATCTCGTGGACGTTCCAGTCGGACGGCAACCGCCTCGCCGAGAAGGTCCCGCCCGAGTCGCAGCCGACCTCGTTCGACTATCTCCTCACGCAGGCGGTCAGCCGGATCTACCTCGACAACGTCGACCACATCCAGTCGAGCTGGGTGACGCAGGGGATGAAGGTCGGCCAGGTCGCCCTCGGCTTCGGCGCCGACGACATGGGCTCGATCATGATCGAGGAGAACGTCGTCTCCGCAGCCGGAACGACGTACCGCGCGACGACGGAGGACTTCGTCCGCGCGATCAAGGCGCTGGGCAAGATCCCGGTGCAGCGGGACACGCTGTACCGAGACGTGCGCGTCTGGAACTAGTCAGCGCTCCCAGGTCTTGTCAGCGGGCTGAGGACCCGGTACAAACCTGTCTGAGTGAACGTCCTGCGGCCTGACCTCGGTGGGGGAGTCAGCGTTCCCATGCGGCTGAGCCTCGGGTTGGCGGCGGCGTTCGCGTGCGCGCTCCTGATCGGCGGCCGCGCGTCCGGCGCCGCCGGCTCCGGCGATTGGCGAAGCACGTACTCTTGCGCCCCCGGTCGATCCCGTGGCCGCCGTCGAGGCGCTGCGGCACGAGTCGTCGCGGGCGAGTGCCGGATTGAAGGTTCGGGAACATGCTCTCTACGACGCGGAATTCGGGCACGGCAGGATTCAGCCTGTCTCACTCGGACGCGTCGAGGGCGTTCGGACGCAGAGACCGTGACCAGTACGACGATCGCGCCGGCGCACACGAAGAGGACCGGGAGTGGCGCGCGGACGGGAACACGGCCGAACGCCTCGTATCGCCCGGCGTCGTCGAACGCGTCACCGCGAAGGACGGACACGTCGAGTGGGACTTCGTTCTCGCCGGCACCAGCCGTGACGGCGATCTTCGAATCTCGGCGACGATCGACGCGAACGGGCCGGGCAGCGCGAAGCGGCGGGATCAGTGGCCCGCCGGCAGCGAGCGCACGATGCGGATGGGCGAGCTGGTCGTGGTCGACGCTCCTGGGGACGAGAGCTCTACCGGGCGCTTCCGGTCATTCGCGGCGACCATCTCGACCTTCGCGTGCCGGCCGCAGTCCTGGGCCTGGCGACGTATCCGGTGACGATCGATCCGAGCATCGGTCCAGTCATCCCCGTGGCGAATCCCCACGGAGGCGTGCCCGCCGCCAACAGTCAATGGGCACCCGACGTCGCGTTCGACGGCACGAATTTCCTCGTCGTCTGGACCGACTGGCGGGCCGGCGACAACGCGGACATCTACGGCGCCAGGGTCACCCCGACCGGCACCGTGCTCGATCCAAACGGGCTTGCGATTACCGCTCAAGCCGAGGATCAGGAACGACCGGCCGTCGTCTTCGGCTCGGACCGGTACCTGATCGTGTGGGAGGACAACACTTCCGGCCACGAATCCGGGGGACCCGCGTGCTGCTGAACGGGACGATCACCGGGACATTTACCGTCGCGGGCACGTCGGGAATGCAGCTCGAGCCGGCGGTCGCATTCGACGGAACGAACTTCCTGGTCGCCTGGGAGGACTGGCGGGTTCCTCCCGGCGAAGACTTCGAAGAGCCGGACATCACTGCCACCCGTGTTCCACCGACCGGCGCGGTGCTTGGCCCGACGATTGCCATCTCCCGGGCTGCAGACTGGCAGCGAAACCCCGACGTGGCTTTCAACGGAACGAACTTCCTTGTGGTCTGGGAGAGCAAGTTCATCGGCACGGAGATCTGGGGAGCGCAGGTTTCTCCGGCCGGAGCGGTTCTGAGTGCCGCCGACGGCTTCAAGATCTCCGGCACGGACTTCGGCGAAGGGGCGGCGGTCGCCTCTGACGGCTCCGGCTATCTCGTCACATGGGCCGCGGATGACGAGGAGACCGACCTCGACGTGAGGGGGGCTCGGGTCAGTGGCGCTGGAGCCGTGCTCGACCCGTCCGGCGTGACGTTCGTCTCCGCCACGTGGGACCAGTGGCAGCCGGACGTCGCATTCGACGGGACGAACTACTTCGTGGCGTGGAACGACAAGCGGACGAGCGAAGTCGTCGACATCTACGGCACTCGGGTCAGTCCGTCGACCGGTGCGGCGTTGGACGGCACCGGTCTTCCCCTCGCCCTGGGCGTCGGGAGCTGGGACGACGTCGACGATCCGCCCGCTTTGGCGTTCGGCTCCGGCGCGTACCTGCTCGTCTGGTCGGACGAGGACCTCGGAGATGGCCAGGACATCGGCGGTCGGGATCTTTAACACGAGCGGCGAGCCCCAGGGCGCACGGTTCCTCGCGGGACCCGGCATCACCGCCCAGGACAATCCGGCCATCTCCTTCAACGGAACCGACTACCTGGTCGTCTGGCGATGGACCGGTACGCGACAAGCGGAGACGACATCTACGCGGCGAGAGTGAGCTCGACCGGGACGATGCTCGATCCCGCCGGCATCGCCGTATCGAGTGCCCCCGGCAACCAGCACAACCCACGCGTTGCCTTCGACGGGACGAACTTCCTCGTCGTCTGGGAGACGGACGGGGACGACGCGGACATCCATGGAGCGCGGCTCGGCCCTGACGGGCAGGTCCTTGCGCCGGGAGAGTTCGAGATCACCGCGGCGGAAGGTGACCAGCGTGCGTCGTCGGTCGCTTTCAACGGAGCCGGCTACATCGTGCTCTGGGCGGACGAGCGATCGGGCACGAGCTCGGACATCTACGGCGTCCGGGTCACGACCGGAGGCGTCGTCGAACGGACTCGAGATCTCCGCCGTCGCGACCACCGAGCAGGAAGAGACCTCTCCGCAACTCGCAGGCACCGGAACCGTGCTTGCGGCGTGGTCGGCGTCGGAGAACATCGTCGGTGCCCGGATCACCTCGGCCGGAGTGGTTCAAGACGCCGCCGGCATCGTGATCTCCAACGCCGCAGACTCGCAGACGTCCCCGGCCGTTTCGTACGACGGGACGAACTATGTGGTCGTCTGGGAAGACCTTCGCTCAGGCGACAGCCACGATGTCTTCGGAACGCGTGTATCGGGTGCGGGCGCGGTGCTCGATGCGAGCGGAATACCGATCTCGGCAAGCACAGTCGACGAGGACGAACCCACGGTCGCATTCGACGGGACGAGCCACGTTGTCCTCTGGACGGACGCGGGGGCTACTGGGAGACCGGTCAGGAGAGCGTCCGCGCCGCTCGGCTCACGCCTTCGGGCACGGTGATCGACCCCGACGGGCTCGCCGTCGCTTCCACGGAGTGGACGGAGACCCGGCCGGCCGCCGTCGGGCTTCCGACCGGGAAGATCGGGGTGACCTACCAGCGCGAGGAACACTCGGCTGACGACAGCCGGCTGGCAGCGTCTGGCGGCAGTGCAAGTGCTCGACGTCTTCACGGTAGCCCTCGCCGCGCCGACGATCCTGTCCGGCCCGTCCGGGCTGGTGAACTCGAGGACGGCGGTGTTCACATTCACCGCCGCGCCGGCGGGCGCAACCAACGAATGCCGGATCGATGGAAATGCATTTGCCTCGTGCAACACGCAGAGGACATACAGCCTGCTGAGTCAGGGCGAGCACACGTTCAACATCAGATCGACGAACGGGATCGACAAGAGCCCGATCGCCAGCCGAACCTGGACAGTCGGACACGCTTCCTCCGCCGGATCCGACAATCGATCCGCCTGAATTCACCCAACTGGTCAATTCGACCTCCGTGACCTTCACGTTCGCGAGCGAGGAAGGTGCGACGTTCCGGTGCGGTCTCGATGGCGTCCCGCTCGCGGCGTGCTCGAACCCAAAGATGTTCACGGGCCTGTCGCAGGGAGACCACAGCCTCGTTGCGCAAGCAGTCGATGCGGCCGGCAACCTCGACTCCGGTGTGGGCCCTGTTTCCTGGACCATCGACTCGATCGCTCCCCCTCCGGCAGTGATCGGGGGCGGTCCGACAGGAAGCGTCGCGTCGACGTCGGCGTCGTTCACATTTGTCCGTACAGAGACCCCCCAGGGCGTCGACTGCAGGCTCGAGCGGCGCGGCGTTTGCGACTTGCAACTCGCCGAAGACCTATAACAACCTGAGTCAAGGGCAGCACACGTTCGAGGTCCGGCTGACCGACCAAGCGGAAACGCGGCCTTCACGACCAGGGTGTGGATCGTGGACACGGTCGCGCCGGCCTCGCCCTCCTTGGACACCGGCCCCACTGGTCTCGGGCCTCCCACGGCGACGTTCACGTTCTCGCACGGCGAAACCTGCAATGGGGTTCCAGTGCAGCCTCGATTTGGGCGACATTCACCGACTGCACCACCCCCAAGACGTACACGTCGCTGAGCAGCGGATCGCACACGTTCCAGGTTCGCGCGAAGGACGCCTCGGGGCTCCTGAGCTCAGCCGTGTCCCGATCCTGGAGCGTCGATGCGGCGCCGCCCGAGCCGCCCACGATCAACTCGGGGCCGTCGGGATCCGTCAAGCTCGTTTCAGCCGTCTTCACGTTCTCGAACGTCGAAGCGACGGCGACGTTCCAGTGCAGGGTCGACGCCCTGGACTTTGCTCCCTGCACGTCACCTCAGACCTTCGACGCGCGCTCGGCCAGGGACAGCACACCTTCCAGGTCAGAGCCATCGACGGGTTCGGCAACGTGGGCATTGCCACCTCCAGGAAACTGGATTGTCGACTCCGTACCGCCGCCGATTCCCACGATCAACTCGGGGCCGTCGGGCGTGGTACGTCTCACGGGCGCGACGTTCTCCATGTCCGACCCGGAAGCGGGAGTCGTGTTCGATTGCAAGGTCGACTCCGGCGCTTTTGCTTTCTGCACATCACCCGTCAGTTACACGGGGCTCGCCCAGGGCGCGCACTCCTTCCAGGTCCGCGCGGTGACGGTGCCGGCAACGTCGCTCGGCAGCGCGCGCGTGGAAGGTCGACACGGTCGCGCCGGAGACCTCGATCGGGACGAAGCCGAAGGCGAAGACGACCGCGCGGACGGCCAAGTTCACGTTCAAGTCGGAGAAGGGCGCGAAGTTCGAGTGCAAGCTCGACAAGGCCGGCTTCAAGGCGTGCAAGTCGCCCGTGACGTTCAAGAGCCTGAAGCCGGGCAAGCACACGCTTCAGGTGCGGGCCAAGGACACGGCCGGCAACCTGGACAAGACGCCGGCGAAGTTCAGCTGGACGATCAAGAAGTAGCGCCCACTTCCTGGAAAAGTTCCTTTTTTGCAGGGAATGTGCTTACCTGAGAATCCCTCGTGGTTCGCCACGCCGTACTTCTCGCGCTCCTCGTAGCGCTCTTTGCCGCGCCCCTGGCTCACGCTGCTCCGCCCACGGAGCCGTCGCTCAGGCGTGCCGCTCCGCCTGCGCTCATCAACGCCCGCCCGGCCGATGACGCGAGGGCGATCGACCGCGGCCTCGCCCGCGCGGTCAAGGCGAAGCGGCTCACGAAGAGCCAGGCTGCGCACTACCGGGCGATCCTCGCGAACGCCCGCAAGACGCTCCGCGGACTCCCGGCCGGCCGCGCGACCACGCTCGCGCGGGTGCTGCGGCTCGTCCGGCTCCAGGCGAACGCGTTCACCAAGCCGCGCTCGCTCGCGGTCTTCTCGATGCTCGACTTCAACGCGCGCTACCTGAAGAAGCGCGGCCTGCCGGCCAGCGGGACCGACGTCGCCGGCCCGCACGGCGTCGTCTATCGCGCCGGCTGGGGCTACGGGCTCCAGTTCCATCCGCTCGCGAACGTCGGCGCGCTGAACGTCCACGCGGCGGCGGGCCGGACGAAGCAGGCGAAGGCGCTCGCCGAGGCGCTCATCGACCGCATGGTTCCCCGCAAGCAGGGCGCGGTGTGGGAGTACTACTTCCCGTTCGGCGGCGGTTCGCCGCCGTGGACGTCCGGCATGGCGCAGGCCGTCGGCGCCCAGGCGCTCGGCCGCGCGGGGAAGATGACAGCGGCGCGGCGGGCGTTCGGGTCGATTCCCGGGCCGCTCGTCCAGCGTCTCGGCGCGGGCCCGTGGATTCGCCTCTACGCCTTCAGCAATCTCGTCGTCCTGAACGCGCAGCTCCAGACGATCCTCTCGCTCCGCGAGTACGCGGAGGCGTCGGGGAACAAGCGCGCAAGTCAGTTCGCCACGAATCTCGCCAAGACGGCCCGAGCGAAGCTGTCCGAATTCGACACCGGCTACTGGTCGCGCTACTCGCTGGGGCAGGAGTCGTCGCTCTCGTACCACGAGTACGTCGTCGGCCTCCTCGGAAGGCTCGCGCGGCGCACCGGCCAGAAGGTCTGGCAGGACAAGCACGACCGCTTCGACGCCTACACCGACCAGGCGCCGGTGCTCAAGAAGGGCGACCGGCAGGCGCGGTTCTATCCCTGGCCGAGTGACGGCTTCCGCGATCGGGTGACGATCGGCTTCTGGCTCTCCAAGATGTCGTCGGTCACGGTTCGCGTCGGCGGCGACGAGCTCCGGCTCGGGACGCTCACAGGCGGCTGGCACCGGATCTCGTGGAGCACGTCCAAGCGCAAGCCGCGCACGTTCACTCCGACGGCCGACGCACGCGACCTCGCCGGCAACAAGGGGTCCGCGCCGCTCGCCCCGATCGTGCTCGCCCGGGACACGACGGCGCCGACCGTGAAGGCGAGCGTCAAGAAGCGGACGCTGCGGTGGAAGGCGACCGATGCGGAGACGCCCTGGGTTCGCCTGCGTGTCCGGCTCACGCGCAAGGGCGCTCACAAGGATCTTTGGCTCGGCGTGCGGCCGCTCGCCGGCTCGGCCCGGCTACAGCTTCCGCGCGGGACCTGGCAGGCGCGCCTCATCGTCCGCGATTCGAGCGGCAACACCGCGGCGCCGGTCCCGCTCGGGCCGGTGCCGCGCGCGAAATAGACTCGCCCGGTGCACGAGCTCACCGACGCGGTCACGCAATGGATCGCGGACTACGGCCTCTACGCCATCTTCTTCCTCTCCGTCGTGGACGCCGTGCTGCCCGCGGCCTCGGAGCTCGTCATGGTCTACGGCGGTGCGCTCGCCGCGGGCGCGTTCGCCGGGAAGAACGTCACGCTTTTCGGCGAGCCGATCGAATCGACCTTCTGGGCCTGGTTCGCGGTCTTCGTCGCGGGCACCGTCGGCTACGTGCTCGGCTCGATCGGCGGCTGGGCGATCGGGCTCTACGGCGGGAGGCCGTACCTGGAACGGCACGGGCGGTGGCTCCACGTCACGCCCGCGAAGCTCGACCAGGCCGAGCACTGGTTCGAGCACTACGGCGCGATCACCGTCTGCGGCTCGCGAATGCTGCCCGTCGTGCGCTCGTTCATCTCCATCCCGGCCGGGATCGCCGAGATGCCGCTCGGCCGCTACACCGTCCTGACGACGCTGGGGAGCATCCCCTGGTACGCGGGTCTCGCCGCGATCGGCGTGGCCGTCGGCGCGAGCTGGGAGGAGTTCCACCACGCGTTCCGCTACGCGGACATCGCCGCGCTGATGCTCGTCGTCGCGGTCGGGATCTTCGCGCTCTGGCACCACCGGCGGCGGCGGCAGAAGCGGCGGGCTTCGGAAGGCTCAACGTAGACTCGATCCCGTGGGGATGCCGCTCGTCGACGTGAAGGCGCAGTACGCGCCGCTTCGCGAGAAGCTGCTCGACCGGATCGCCGAGGTGGTCGATTCGGGGCGCTTCATCCTCGGACCGAACGTCGCCGCGTTCGAGCGTGAGGCGGCGGAGTTCGTCGGCGCGGCCGAGGCCGTCGGAGTCGCGAACGGAACCGATGCGATCTTGCTCGCCCTCAAGGCGCTCGGTGTCGGCCCCGGGGACGAGGTGATCTGCCCGGCGTTCACCTTCTACGCGACCGTCGAGCCGATCGTGCATCTCGGCGCCACGCCGGTCTTCTGCGACATCGACCCGGCGACGCTGAACCTCGATCCGGCGGACGTGGACGCGCGGGTGACGCGCAAGACGAAGGCGATCGTCGCGGTGCACCTGTTCGGCCGGCCGGCGCCGATCGACGCGCTGCCGGAGGGGATTCCCGTCCTCGAAGACGCTGCGCAGGCGTTCGGCGCGCGGATCGGCGACCGCCGCGTCGGCTCGCATGGGCGCCGCGGCCACATTCAGCTTCTTCCCGACCAAGAACCTGTTCGCCTTCGGCGACGGCGGGCTCGTCACCACCGAGGACCCCGCGGTCGCCGACACGGTCCGTCTGCTCCGCTTCCACGGCTCCCGCGACAAGCAGACGTTCGACCTGGTCGGCTACAACTCGCGCCTCGACGAGCTCCAGGCCGCCGTGCTCCGCGTGTTCCTCGGCGAGCTGGAGGGCTGGAACACGGCCCGCCGCGAGGCGGCCGCGCGCTACGCGGAGCTCGGGCTCGGCGAGCTCGTCGAGATCCCCGAGGACGATCCCGGCGCCGTCTACCACATGTACGTCGTGCGCAGCCCCGAGCGGGACCGCATCCTCGAGTCGCTCCGCGAGGCCGACATCGGCGCGGCCGCGTACTACACCCGTCCTCTTCATCTCCAGCCGTCCCTGGCCGCGCTCGGCTACGCGCCGGGGTCGCTGCCCGAGACGGAGCGCGCCGCCGCCGAGAACCTCGCGCTGCCGCTCTGGGCCGGTATCACGGCTTCGCAGCAGGAGGAGGTCGTGAGCGTCGTTCGCGCTGCGCGCGCCGGCCGTCCTGCCGCCGCCCACGCCTGAGCGATGCTCGACCGCGCTCGCGCCCTTCTGGCTCGGCTGAAGTCACCCCGGGTGCGGCCGGTCGTGCTCACCACGCTCGTCCTCTGTCTGCTCGTCGGGAGCGCGGCCGCGTTCGCCGTCGCGGAGCGGCTGAAGCTCGAGCGCTCGCCGGTCGCGACTCCCCACATCCAGCGGATCTTCGGACCGACCTGCGACTGCCCCAGGGACACGGCCGCGTTCTCGTTCGGACTGCGGCGCGCGGACCGCGTCACGGTGTGGATGATCGACGCGAGCGGCCGCCGCATTCGTCTCTTGCTCGACGACGAGCGACGCAAGGCCGGCCGGATCGACCTCACCTGGGACGGACGGAACGAAGACGGCAGCGTCGTGCGCGACGGGCGGTACCGGCTGCGCGTGGAGCTCCGCCGCGCAAACCGGATCATCACGATTCCGACGCCGGTCCGAGTCGACACTCGGCCGCCGCGGCTTCGCCTCATCAGCGCGACGCCGAACGTCTTCTCACCCGACGGCGACGGCAGGGCCGACCGCGTGCTCTACCGCTACCGGTCGTCCGAGTTCGGCTTCGTCCAGGTCTTGGCCGACGATCAGCCGGTCGTTCTGGCCCGGCGGCCCGCCGGGGTGACCCAGGTCCGTTGGCGCGGCAAGCTCGACGGCGAGATCGCCGCGCCGGGCACGTATTCGACCTGGCTCACCGTCGTGGATCCGGCAGGGAACGTGTCGAAGCCGAGCACCATGGTCCTCGTCACGATCCGCTATGTGGAGATCGACGCTCCGCCCACAGTCGCGCGCCGCGGGAGGCTGACGTTCGAGATCGACGCGGACGCAGCCGAGGTCGCCTGGACGCTGCGCGGTCCGTCGGGCGCGCGCCGGCTCGGCGGGACCGCAGCGCCCGGCGTCGTGCACGTGCGGCTGCCGCGGCGTATCACCCGCGGCGTCTACACGCTGGAGGCGAGCGTCCCCGCCGGCACGGCGGAGACGACGGTGCGCGTGACGCGATGAGGCGCGAGCTGCCCGGCGGGTTCGAGCTCGACGACGATCTCGCGCGCGTCGACCTGGAGTCCGTCGCCCGCTTCCTCTCCGAGGAGTCGTACTGGGCGCGCGGCCGTCCTCGGGAGACGATCGAGCGGCTGATCCGCACCGCGTCTCGGGTCGTCGGGCTGTACGAGGGGGATCGCCAGGTCGGTTTCGCCCGCACGGTCTCGGACGGCGTCTCGTTCGCCTACCTCGCGGACGTCTACGTGCTCGACGAGCTGCGCGGGAAAGGGCTCGGCCTCGAGCTCGTCCGCGAGGCGGTCGAGCGGAGCCCGTTCGCGCACTGCCGCTGGCTGCTCCACACCTCCGACGCGCACGGGCTCTACGAGAGGGTCGGCTTCCACCGGCCGGACGACACGCTCCTCATGACGCGCGACGCTCGCCCTCGCCCGGCGCGGTTTAAGGGCACACGCGCGCGCCCACCCAGGGTGGGAGTGATGCGCCTCGACCAAGTGCAAACGCTAGCGGCGAGATCCGCGCGCAGGTGTACCAACTTCGTGCCGATTTGCCGCGCCGTGACGTCCCTCGTGCGGACCGGCCCATTGAACACGGCGGAACGACCGAGTACGCTCGTCCCTGGAGCGCCGTCACGGCCTCCACTACGGGGTCGAGAGGGGTCGTGAATACGTCGTCACCCAAGGGCTGTAAGCCTGCGAAGACGGCAACGTGTCTCGGCGTCGTCGCTCTCGTCGCCGTAGCAGCGACGATGATCGCAGGGCTCGTCGCCCCCGCTCCGGCGGACGCCTACGTGCTTGAAGGAAAGCGCTGGCCCGGACGCACGATTCCCTACTACAGCTCCGCAACACGGTACGCATGGTCGGTGAAGCAGGCGGTTGCTGCGTGGAACAAGAGCGGCGCGCGGATCCGGTTCGTCCGGGTGACCCGCGCGCGAGCCAAGGTAATCATTCGAGTTGCCCGCCCGGCGTTCGGTGGGGCCGGGTGGGCCACGATCGGCTACCCCTGCGACTGGTATGTCAACGGAAAATGCGTCCGCCCGGTCAGAGGGAGGGTTCTCCTGACTCCCGGGAAGGATCGTTGGAGCATGGCCGACATGGCGACCGACGAGCTTGGGCACGTCCTCGGTCTAGATCACGAAGATCGCCGGTGCGCGGTGATGAACTTCGCGGGGAGCGCCTGGGGCGGCTTTCAGTGCGCGGAGGAGCACCCCCCGGGCAAGTGGCGCTGCCGCCTGATCGAGCGCGACGACGCGCGAGGAGCCGTTCGCCGCTACGGCGGCCGGGTCAAGGCCGTTCGGCCTGATCCGCTCTGCTGGACCGACGCGCCCCCACCCGCGCCGCTCGAGTTGACCGCGACCGCGGACCCACCCTCGGGAGCCAGCGTGCTCCTACAGTGGCAGAACTCGCCGAGCGTTCCGCGTCTTAGGCGCGGCAGTCGCCGCAGAGCCCGGCGACCTCGAGCCGGTGCCCGGTCGCGACGAAGCCGTGCTTGGAGGAGAGCCGTTCGATCCACGGGTCGAGCTCGCAGTCGCCGAGCTCGACGACGCGTGTGGCAGTCGGAGCAGACGAAGTGATGGTGGTGCTCGGCGCCGCAGAGGCGGTAGCAGACCGCGTCGTGGTGATGGCTGAGCGCGTCGACGACGCCGGCGTCGGTCAGCTGGCCGAGCGTGCGGTAGACGGTCGCGAGCCCGAGCCGCTCGCCGCGCTTGCGCAACCGTGCGTGGAGCTCCTGCGCGGTGACGTCGTTCGACTCGCGCATGAGCTCTGCGACGACGGTGATCCGCTGCTTCGTGGGACGGACCTCCGCGTCGGCGAGGAGCGACGTGATCTGCGCTGTCGTGGCCACGCGCCTACCGTAGCAGGCGTTGAGAACGGTTCTCACTTGGCTGTATGCTCCAAGCGTGCTGAGAATCGTTCTCATCGGCGCGGCGCTGCTCGCGCTCGCCGGCTGCTCGTCCGGGAAGTCTGACGACGGGAAGACGCAGGTCGTCGCGGCCTTCTACCCGATCGCGTTCGCGGCGGAGCAGATCGGCGGCTCGAACGTCGAGGTGACAGGCCTCGTTCCGGCCGGCGTCGAGCCGCACGACTACGAGCTGACCGTCGACGACATGAAGGCGATCCAGGATGCGGACGTGATCCTCTACCTCGGCGGCGGGTTCCAGCCCGCGCTCGAGGACGCCATGCGCTCGGCGCCGGGCCGGAAGATCGACCTCCTGGAGGGACTCCCGGTCGTGGAGAACGACGCGCACGCCTGGCTCGATCCGGAGCTCTACAAGGACATGGCGACCGAGATCGGCGATGTGCTCGGCGAGCCCGCCGCGGCATCGGCGCTCTCGGAGCGGCTCGACGAGTTGGACGCGGAGTACGCAGCCGGGCTTGCACGCTGCGACAGGCGTTCCTTCATCACGAGCCACGCAGCCTTCGGGTATTTGGCCGGCGCCTACCGGCTCGATCAGGAGGCGATCGCCGAGAACCCCGAAGAGGAGCCGAGCGGACTGACGACATTTCTTCACTGGGTCGACGCGAACTCGGCGACGACGGTCTTCGTCGAGCCACTCGTCTCACCCGAGCTGGCCGAGACGATTGCGCGCGAGCTCGATCTCGAGGTAGCGACGCTCGACCCGATCGAGAGCGCGAGCGGACGGCGAGGACTACTTCTCCCTCATGCGGGCCAACCTGGCCGCGCTGCGAAAGGCGCTCGGATGCCGCTAGCCGTCGACCTGAGCGGCGTCGCGTTCGGCTACGACGGTGCGAACCGCGTGCTCTCGGACGTCGACCTGAAGATCGAGGAGGGCGAGTTCGTCGCCATCGCCGGCCCGAACGGCGGCGGCAAGACGACGCTCGTGCGGCTCGTCCTCGGGCTCGAGCGGCCCGATGCCGGAACGGCGCTCCTCTACGGCGAGCCGGCGCAGCGCTTCTCCCGGCGTGCGGCGCTCGGCTATCTCGCGCAGCGCTCGCGGCTCGGGATCGAAGCGCCGGTAACGGTGCGCGAGGTCGTCTCCGCCGGACGGCTCGCGGCGGGCGGCCTGCTCGGACCGCTGCGCAGGCGCGAGCGCGCGATCGTCTCGAAGGCGATCGCCGACGTCGGCCTCGAGGCGCAGGCGGACAAGCAGCTGGCCAAGCTCTCGGGCGGGCAACAGCAGCGCGCGTTCGTGGCCAAGGCGCTCGCGGGCGAGCCGTCACTGCTCGTGCTCGACGAGCCCACGGCCGGCGTGGACGCCGACGCGCAGGAAGCGCTCGGCGGGCTTCTGCGTGAGCTCCACGACGATCGGCGCGTGACGATCCTCTACGTCTCGCACGAGTTCGGCGCGGTCGAGTCGGTCGTCGAGCGGCTCGTCCTCGTCCGCGGCGGCATCGTGTTCGACGGGCCGCCCAAGGAGCTCCCCGACGTGTGGCATGACCCCTCGCACACGCATGTTTGAGTACGAGTTCATGCGGCTCGCGTTCGCCGCGGGTGCGGTCGTCGGGCTGCTCGCGCCCGCGGTCGGCTTCTTCCTCGTGCAGCGGCGGATGAGCCTGATCGGAGACGGAATCGGCCACACCGCCTTCGCCGGGGTGGCCGCGGGATATCTCCTCGGGATCTCCCCGGTCGCCACCGCGCTCGTCTTCGCCGTCGCAGGCGCGATCGGCGTCGAGTGGCTCCGGGCCCGGCATCAGACCGCGGGCGACCAGGCCCTCGCGCTGCTCCTCTACACGGGACTTGCCGCCGGCGTCGTGATGATCTCCGCCGCCGGGAAGTTCGACGCGAGCCTCTTCACGTTCCTGTTCGGCTCGATCCTCACCGTCACGCGACAGGACGTCCTCGTCATCGCGCTCCTCGGGGCCGGTGGGCTCGCGGTGATCGCGCTCCTCTACCGCGCGCTGGCCGGCGTGGTGCTCGACGAGGAGGGCGCCCGCGTCGCCGGGGTTCCCGTCACCGCGCTGAACGTCGTCGTCGCCGGCCTCGCCGGACTGACGATCGGACTCTCGATGCGCATCGTCGGGATCCTGCTCATCGCGGCTCTCATGGTCCTGCCGGTGATCGCCGCCAGCCGGGTCGCGCGAAGCATGCGCGGGACGATGCTGACGGGGATGGGCATCGGGGTCGCGTCGGTCGGCGTCGGGCTCACGGTCGCGTACTACGCCGACCTCGCGGCGGGCGGAACGATCGTGCTCGCCGCCGCCGCCTCGTTCGGCATCGCCTCGGCGGTCTCGGCAGTCACGCGCTCCTGGACTTAGTTGCAGTCTGTTGCTAACTCGGGAAGCTCCCGGAAACGCGCATGGCCACTGGGTTTCCACCGCTTCCTACTTAGTAACAGTCTGCAACTTGGGATCGATCCGCACGCTTCTGTGACGAAGCCGTGACGGAGGCGTGTGATCTTCAGCGGCTAGCCGAGCGGCGCGCACGAGCGCGGTCGCCACCGCGGCGACGATCACGACGACGAGGATCGGCGCGCGGAGGAGCAGCGCGACCGCCGCCGCCGCGAGACCCACGGCGCGGGCGTCCAGCACGAGCTCCCGGTCTCCCGCGAACACCGAGGTGACGACGAACGCGGCCAGCAGCGCCGGCGCGAGCAGCGCGGTCACGCGGTCGACGACCGGCGGGAGCTCCTTGCCGCCGAGGAGCAGCGGTCCCGACGACTTGAGCACGATCGTGATCGCCCCGAGGACGAGCGTGATCGTCCAGACGTCGCTCATTTCCTCAGTCCGATCAGGCAGGCGAGGCTGGCCAGGAGGAGCGGGACGCCGGCAGCCGCGAACGGAATGGCCACCATGGCGATCGCGGCGCCGAGAAGCGCCGCTGCGACGGCCTTGCGGCTCTTCAGCTGCGTCACCAGCAACGCGAGGAAGAGCGCCGGGAAGGCCGCGTCGAGGCCGTAGTCGGCGGGATCCCCGATCAGCTCCGAGCCGACGACGCCGACGATCGTGCCGCTCACCCAGCAGACGAAGAGGAGGCAGCCGGCGCCGATCAGCTTCTTGCGCCCGACCCGACCACCGCCGACCTGGGACACGGCCCAGGACTCGTCGACGATCAGCTGGGACACGAGGAGCCGTTCCCAGAAGGAGCCGCCCAGCGACGGCGCGACCGTCACCGAGATCGGCGCGTAGCGGGCGTTCAGGAGCGCCGCCGCGCCGACCGCCGCGAACACGGTTCCCCCGTCGTTGACGACCGATGCGACTGCGAACTGCGCGGAGCCCGCGAACGTGGTCATCGACATGACGATCGGAGCCCAGGACCCCATGCCGGCCGCGGTCGCGAGCACGCCGAAGGACAGGCCGAAGACGAACGCCATCGGCAGGATCGGCGCGACCGCGCGCATGCCGTCGCGGTAGGTCGGTGCGGCTGGAACTGCGGGGGCGGTAGCAGCGATACTCCCCTCTAACGATGCGAGGCGACGATCTCCTCCTGCTCCACCTCTCGCTGCTGCCCGAGCTCGACGACGAGCCGGACACGAAGCCGGGCGCGCGTGAGCGCCTCGAGGACGAGGTCGGCTCCGAGCTCGCCGCCGAGCTCCTGGCGCGTCTGGGAGCTGCATGATCGGCAGCTGGGAGCGCGTGCTCGTGCTCGCTCCCCACACGGACGACGGTGAATTCGGCTGCGGCGGGACGATCGCGCGGCTTCTGGAGGAGGGCGCGGACGTCCGCTACGTCGCGTTCTCGATCGCGACGAAGTCGCTGCCGGAGGGATTTCCGCCCGACACGCTTGCGAAGGAGGTACGCGAGGCGACCGCTGCGATCGGGATCCCGGCGGACAACCTGATCGTCCACGACTTCGAGGTGCGGACGTTCCCCGACCGGCGCCAGGACATCCTCGAGCTCCTGATCGAGATGTGGGAGGACTGGAAGCCCGACGCGGTCTTCTCACCGAGCCTGCACGACATCCACCAGGACCACCAGGTGATCGCCGCCGAGAGCCTGCGCGCCTTCAAGCGCACGACCCTGCTCGGCTACGAGATCCCCTGGAACATCCTCAACTTTTCGTACCAGGCCTACGTCTCGCTGACGAAGGATCACATCGAGCGCAAGGTCGCGGGGCTCGCCTGCTACGAGTCGCAGCAGCACCGCAACTACGCGAACCCGGAGCACGTCTGGACCCGCGCACGCACGCACGGCATCAACGTCTCGCGTGACTACGCGGAGGTCTTCGAGGTGTACCGCGTGGTCGCCTAGCGCGCCTCTCGCCGGCGTCGGCCACCGCCGGGCGAAGCCCGGCTCCGCCGCCGCCTGACACCGCTGACGGCACGATGCTCTCCGGGCCCGTGCAGAGCACTGTGCCCTCCGGCCTCGCACCGCCAGCGGCGCCCGAGGAACCCGCTAGACGATCACGTGCGGCGTCGCGTGAGTCATTCGTCCCACTCGACCTGGTCGAAGTAGCGAAGCGCCCGCCGGGTCGGGCGTGCGCGCTTCGCGTACGCGCCGAGCTCCTCGTCGGAGAGCTCGCCGAGGGCGCGCTTCACGCCGAGGTACGGGAGGTTCATGTCCTCCTGGTAGACGACGGTCGAGATGCGCGGGTTCACCTCGATCACGAGGTCGCCCACGAGCTGGACGTTGAAGAAGTGCTCGATCCCGAGAGCGGCGACGCAGCGGGCGGCCACGTCCTCGAGGGCGTCGTCGGCGAGCGTCTCGAAGTACATCGCGAGCCCGGCGCGCATCGCTTCGCGCGTCTTCGGGTGCCCGAACACGACGCGCTCGCCGTCGCCGATCCCGTCCACCGTGCGCTCGCCGCCCTCGGCCAGCTCCATCACGAGCAGCTCGGTGTCGTCGTCCCCGAGCAGGTCGAGCACCTCCTCGAGCTGCATGGCGAGGCTGCCCGGCCGCTCGTGCAGGAGCTGGTTCGTCCTGTTCACGGTCGGGTCGAGAATCCGGAAGCCGCGTGAGCCCGAGCTCGTGACCGGCTTGAAGCAGAGCGCCCGGTCCGGGTAGCCGAGCTCGGTCGCAGCGGCCGCGAACGTCTCCCGTCCGCGGACACGACGCCAGGCCGGCACCGGCACGCCGGCCTCGCCGAGCGCGCGGTAGCACTCGGCCTTGTCGTTTGCGAGCCGCACCGTCTCGGGACCGCTGACGAGGAGCTTCAGCCCGGCATCGGCGAACCGTTCGCGCGCGGCGGCGAGTCCCGGCAGGTCGTGTGAGGACTGCGGCAGGACGACGTCCACGCGTTCGCGCTCGGCCAACGCCAGCACCGCGTCGGCGAACCCCGGGTCGGCGCCGGGCGGAACCGTCGCGAACGCGTCGCAGAGGAAGCGTCCGATCGCCAGCTCCCTCATGTCGCAGCCGACGAGCCGCACGTCGCGCTCGCCGTTCTCGCGCAGGCCCCGCAGGAGAGCCGCGGTCCCCGGCGCGCCCGACGCAGTCACGAGGACGGTCAACGGCTTCATGCAGCGGCGAGCATAGCCGTGCGCTCACGGGCGACAATGCGGCCCGATGAAGATTCTGATCGTCTCGCTCTACTTCCCCCCGGCCGGCGGGCCCGGGGTGCAGCGGCCGCTGAAGTTCGCCCAGCACCTCTCCGAGCTCGGGTTCGAGGTGCACGTCCTCGCGCCGGACGACCCGAAGTGGGTGCACCGCGACGCTTCGCTCGAGATTCCCGCCGGGGTGATCGTCCACCGGGCGCGCAACATCGGGCCCCGGGCGCGGGTGCCCCGGGAAGAGCTCTACGGCAAGCAAGGCCTCGACCGACTGAAGCGCCAGGCGTCGATCACGGCCCGCCGCCTGCTCGTGCCCGACGGGAGCGTGCTCTGGAACGTCACGGCGATCCCCACCGCGGTGCGGATCGTCCGGCGCGAGGGGATCGAGGTGGTCCTGACGACCTCGCCGCCCGGCTCGGTCCATCTGGTCGGCGCGGCCGTGCGGAACCGGACGTCGGCACGGTGGGTCGCCGACCTGCGCGACGCGATCGTCGGGTTCGCGCACCGCCGGCGGGAGATCCGCGGGGAGGCCACGCTGGCCCGGCTCGTGGCGCGCCGGGCGGACGCCGTCGTCGCGGCCGCCGACGGGATCGCCGACGAG
This sequence comes from uncultured Actinomycetes bacterium, assembly GCA_963705875.1. Lineage (GTDB taxonomy): Bacteria > Actinomycetota > Thermoleophilia > Gaiellales > Gaiellaceae > CAVRUF01. Next base: position 2,450,375 of record OY970117.1, read on the forward strand.
ATGCGCAAGGTCGAGCCGGGCCTCGACGTGCAGGTGGTCGAGAACGGCTCCGACTTCGAGGAGTTCGACGGGCTCGAGTACACGCGCGGAGAGCAGTTTCGGATCACCCACGCCGGCAACTTCTTCGGCCGTCGCAGCCCGCGGGCGTTTCTCGAGGCGCTGCGGCTGCTGGACGACGCCGTCGTCGCCCGCTTCGTCGGCGGCCTGCCCGTGCGGGACGCCGAGTGGGTCGAGACGAGCGGGCTCGGCAGCCGGGTGGAGTCGATCCCGTTCGTCCCGCGCGGGGAGTCGCTCGCCCTCCAGCGAGACTCCGAGGCGCTCCTGCTCCTGATTCCCGAGGCGGACGGGCGCGGCCGCGGCGTTCTCACCGCGAAGGTCTTCGAGTACCTGGCCGCCGAGCGGCCGATCCTGGCCGTGGTGCCGCCGGACGGCCAGGCGGCGGCGCTCATCCGGGAGACCGGCGCCGGCGTCGTGGTCGCTCCCGACGACGTCGAGGGGATTGCGGAGGCGCTGCGCGACCTGGAGGCTCGCTGGCGCGCCGGCACCCTCGACAGCCTGTCCCTGTCGCCCGAGCAGCGCGAGCGCCTCGCCCGCCGCACCGGTGTGGAGCGGCTCGCGGAGATCCTGCGCGAGGTGGCCGGGCCGCCGTCGTGACTCATCTAGGATTCGGCCGATGCCGACGGGCGAGAAGCTGCGCATCCTCGCCGTCGGCGACGGGGCCTCGATCCACACGATTCGCTGGCTGAAGCGGCTCGACGAGCGCGGCCACGAGCTTCATCTCGTCACCAACCGCCTTCCGCTGGCCGCCGACGACCTGGGCGGAACGGTCGTCTACGACATCCGCAAGCTCGAGTTCTGGACGCGGATCAAGGGCCTGCGCAAGCTCCGGTTCGGCCCGGCGATCCGAAACCTCGCCGAGCGGCTCGACGTCGACCTCGTTCATGCCCACGGCATGCTCCCGTACGCCTACTGGGCGGCACAGGCGGACGTGCACCCGCTGGTCGTCAGCCCCTGGGGGCGCGACGTGCTCCTCGATGCGAAGACCGAGCCCGGCCGCAGCCGCGCGATGCGCGGGTTCGCGGCGGCCGACTACCTCGTCGTGAACTCGCAGGCGATCCTCGACGCAGGGCTCGAGGTCGGGGCCGACCCCGACCGCGTCCTGCACGCGATCTGGCACACGCGGCTCGAGGGCTTCTCGCCCGACCGGGCCGACCGCGACGCGCTGCGATCCGAGTTCGGCTGGCCCGCGGACGCCCTCGTCATCCTCTCGCTCCGGAACTTCCAGGAGCGCACGAACGTCGACGTCCTCGTCCGCGCGTACGACCGCGTGCGCCGCGAGGTGCCCGAGGCGAGGCTCCTGCTCATGGCGCGCGGCGGTGAGACGAGGGCCGAGATCGAGGCGCTCGTCGCCGACCGTGGGCTCGGCGAGCTCGTCCGCTTCCACCGCGTCGAGGCGCCCGAGCTGCCGCCGCTCGTCGCCTCCGCCGACCTGACCGTCACGATCGCCGACACCGACTCGACGCCCTCCTCGCTCCTCGAGGCGATGGCGAGCGGCCAGCCGATGATCGGCGGCTGGTGCCCCTCGATCGACGAGTGGATCGGCCCCGGCGAAGGCGCGGAGATGATCGAGACGAAGGACGAGGACGCGCTCGTGGCGGCGCTCCTGAAGCTCCTGCGCGACCCGGAGCTACGCCGGCGCTACGGCGCGCGGAACGCGGAGCTCACGCAGCGGCGCGTCGCCGAGTCGGCTCCCGCCATGGAGGCGCTCTACCGCGAGCTCGTGGAGAACCACCGCGCCGGCTAGAGGACGCGCAGCACGAACTGGCTCTCGTCGAGCGAGACGACCTCGGCCTTGCCCTCGGCGACGAACTCGTCCACGGCGCGCGTGACGCCGTCCTCCCACCAGCCTTCGACCCCGTAGTCGTCGCCCGCCAGCAGCCCGCCGGCCCTCACCTTCGGGGCGTACGTCTCGAGGTCGGCCTTCACGAATTCGTGCGTGTGGTCGCCGTCGATGTAGACGAAGTCGAGCTCGCCCTCGGAGAAGTGCCCGGCCGCGGCCACCCCCGTCTCGCGGTGCACCTCGACGATCCCCTGCTTGCGCTCCTTCGCGAAGCGCTCGAGGACGGCTGCGTGCAGCGCGTCCATCTCGGCCTGCCCCTCGTCCAGCCCACCGCCGTAGCGCGCGTTCTCGTAGCCCTGCCCGCCGATCGCCTGCCACGGGTCGATCAGGTGGAGCTTGCTCGGACGCGCGACCTCGAGGATCCGGGCCGAGAAGTCCCCCTTCCAGACCCCGACCTCCGCGCAGACGGCGCCCTTGGGGAGGGAGTCGAGCAGTCCCCTCCGGCGGCCGGGCGGAGCGTTGGGATGCAGCAGGCGCCAGGCGGCGCGCTTGAGCGAGAGGAGGGTCGGCATCGGCGGTAACCGGCAGGATGCCAGGTTCAGGGATGGCCCATGACACCACCCAGCCCCCCGCTGACCCTCCCGCACCTCGGCGCAGCCCCGGGCGGCTGAGCCAGCTCGTCGGCCAGTCGGCCATCTACGGGCTCGGAGGGACGCTCGCACGCCTCGCCGGCCTCTTTCTCGTCCCCGTCTATCTCGTCGCGGCCGGCACCGACGAGTTCGGGGAGGCGGAGCTCGTGACCTCGGCGGTCGCGGTCGCCGCGATCTTCTTCCGGTTCGGGATCGTCAACTCGATGTCGCGCTTCACGCTCGCGGAGAGCCCCACCGGCGACTGGCAGCCCGTGATCCACACGATCTTCGGCTTCGTGCTCGGCATGTCGACCGCGGCGGCCGTGGTCGGGGTCCTCCTGCGCCAGCAGATCGCCGACGCGCTCCAGGTGAGCGTGGCCATCGCGCTCGCCGGCGTGCTGGGCCTCTGGATCGTCATGAACTACGACGTCCTGACCCGGGTCTACCGCGTCGAGCGGCGGGCGAAGGAGTTCGTCGCCTTTCAGCTTGCGAACGTTTCGATCACGGTCGTCCTCACCGTCGTGCTGGTCGTCGTCTTCGACTACGGGGCGATCGGGCTCATCCTCGGGAACTTCATCGGGACGGGCGTCATCCTCCTGGCGATGGTGTGGGCCCGCCGGCGGACGATCGGGGTCCGGCGGTTCGACCGCAAGCTCGCTCCGGAGCTCCTGAGCTTCGCCGTTCCGCTCATGCCGACGGGCCTCGCCATCTGGGCGCTCAACTTCGCCGACCGGCTCCAGGTGCAGCGGCTCGCGAGCGCGACGGAGCTCGGCCAATACGCCGCCGCCGCCAAGGTCGCCGCCGGGATGACGATCTTTCTCGCCGCGTTCCAGGCCGCGTGGACGCCCTTCGCGCACGCGCTTCGCGGCGAGGAGGGCGACGAGGTGGCGAAGCAGACGTATGCCGAGGTGTTCACGCTCTGGTCGGTGATGATGGGGTGGGGCCTGGCCGCGCTGACCCTCTTCTCGGCGCCGTACATCGCGCTCGCGTTCCCGGAAGACGCGCGGGAAAGCGTCATCCCGGTCGTGCCGCTCCTGGCGGCCTCGATCGTGCTCTACGGCATCTACCTGATCGTCGGCATCGGCGTCAACATCACGAAGAGGACGAGGATGACGCCCGTGATCGCGGCCTTCGGGGGCCTCGTCGCCGTCGGGTTGAACTTCTGGTTCATCCCGGCGTTCGGGATCCTCGGCGCGGCGATGACCACGCTCATCGGCTTCGGGCTCCTCGCGGGGCTCCAGTGGTTGAACGGCCGGCTGAAGTACCCGGTCGCGTACGAGTGGGGACGGGTCGGGCGTATCGGCGTCTACACGGCGGGCATCGTGGCCCTGTCGCTCTGGGTCGTGCCCGAGACGGGGCCGCTCGGGATCACCGCGCGGATCGCGCTCGCCGTCGTGTATCCGGTCGGTCTCGTCGCGATCGGGGCGATCGAGCGCGACGAGCTCCGCCGCATCCCGGGCGTGCTACGCGCCTGGCGCGGGCGACGGAGACGCGGCGAGGCGGAGGCGCTCTCCGCCGAGACCGACGTAACGCCCTAACGCGGGACGGACTCGGCCTCGACGGCCGTGAGTCCGGGCAGCGCGAGCGTGGGCGCGCGCAGCGTCTCCGGCTGGACGAGCGAGTAGCCGAAGTGGCGCGCCTGGCGCTCGTAGCGACGCTCGATCGCCGCGTAGTACGCCCTGGGGACGAGGCCCCGCTTCCGATGCCGCCACTCGGCGAAGTACCGGTCGTTCACGCCGGTGCGCAGCGTCCGGTCGGCTTCGAAGTTGTCCACGTTGATGCCCTCGGCCTTCGTCCGGCCCGCGTTCGGGTCGTCGAGCTCGAGGAACGCAAAGGCGCGGCCGAGCACGGCGTCGGGGTCGGCCACGAGGTCCTCGTAGCGGACGGTGTGCACACGCCGGACGTGCGGCAGGTCCTCGATGAAGAGCCGGTGCGCGCGGAACCAGTGCTCGACCAGCCGGTGCGTCCGGTCGCCGCCCCACGGCTGCGTCGCGAGCGTGACCGGAATCGGGTGGCGGATCAGGGTGATGAAGTACGAGTCGGGAAAGAGCGCCTGGAGAAAGCGCATCCGGATCAGGTTCGGCGGCGACTTTTCCAGCAGGTACGGCTTCGAGACGTCCCAGTAGCGGCTCCACTCCTCGAACAGCTTCTCCGTGTTCTCCGGGGTGACGAGCGGCGAGTCCTCGGTGAAGCGCGCCGCATCCCGGAAGGCGAAGCGCCCACCCTTCCCGTGCCACTCGTCGCCCGGGTAGACGGTCTGGTTGTGCTGCCCCTCGTTGGTGTCGCGCGCGGTGTCCGAGAGGGCGCTCACCTCGGGGTGCTCGTCGAGGTAGCGGTAGAGCATCGTCGTGCCGCTTCGCTGGAGCCCGCCGACGAAGACGAACTTGTGATCGGAGGAAGCCATTGGCAGGGGGCGATGCTACCCGTCGCTACACTCATGCGCCGTGACGAGGAGACCCGACGCCGTCTGGACGCCGCGCAAGCGCTTGAACATGCGGTGGCGCGCGGCGACGGCCGGGGCGCGGACGCTGCCCGACTTCCTCGTCCTGAGCGCCGGGCGCTGCGGCTCGACGTCGCTCTTCGCAAGCCTCAGCGAGCATCCGCAGGTGCTGCCTCCGGCGCACAAGGAGCTGCACTTCTTCGACCGGAACTTCACGCGCGGGCTCGATTTCTACCGGCGGTATTTCCCGCTCGGCGTCCACCGGCGGCTGCGCGCTCGCCGCGTTGGCGGCCCGGTGCAAAGCGGCGAGGCGACGACGTACTACCTGCTCCACCCGGCGGTCGCCGAACGGGCGCACGGGTCGATCCCGGACGCCAGGCTCGTGGTGATCCTCCGCGACCCCGTGGACCGCGCCCACTCGCACCACCAGCTCTCGGTGCGCTACGGCGTCGAGAACCTCTCGTTCGAGGAGGCGCTCGAGGCGGAGCCGGACCGCATCGCCGGCGCCGAGGAGCGGCTGCTCGCCGAGGCGGACTACGACCATCCCGCCCACGCCTACAACGCCTACGTCGCACGGGGCATGTACCTCGACCAGCTCCTTCGCTGGGAGGCGCTGTTCGGTCCCGAGCAGATCCTGTTCGTCCGGAGCGAGGACTTCTTCGCCGACCCCGACGGAGTCGTGGGGCAGGTGACCGGCTTCCTCGGCCTCGCGCCGCACCCCGGCCCGCTTCCGGCTCCGAAGAACGTCGCGTCGTACGACACGATGAAGCCCGAGACGCGCCGGTGGCTCCGCGAGGTCTACGCCGAGCCGAACCGCCGCCTCGAGGAGCACCTGGGCCGCGACCTCGGGTGGCAGAAGCCTGACTGACCGCGGCGTCTGTCCATAAGCTTCTCCTATGGAGACGAAGCAGCTGCAGGCGTTTTGCGCGGTCGTCGAGCGGCGCAGCTTCTCCCAGGCGGCCGAGCGGCTCGGGGTGACCCAGCCGGCCGTCAGCCTCCAGATCCGGGCGCTCGAGGAGCGTTTCGGGAAGCAGCTCATCGACCGCTCCGGGCGGCGTGTGGAACCGACCGAGGCGGGGCTCGCGCTCTACCGCAGCGCCCAGCGGCTCCTGGCCGTCGAGGACCAGCTCCTCGCCGACCTCGCGGACGAGGGGACGGGCGAGCTCGCCGGGCGGCTCGGCATCGGCGCCTCCACCGGGCCCGGCGCGCACTTCGTTCCGCTGCTCCTCTGCGAGTTCGCGGCCGCGCATCCCGAGCTGCACGTCGCGCTCTCGATCGCCGACACGCAGGCCGTCATCGACCGCGTCGTCGAGCGCGACCTCGAGCTGGGGATCGTCGGTGCGCTGCGCCGCCACCGCGGGCTCGAGTTCGAGCCGATCGCTCAGAGACGAAATCGTGCTCGCCGTCCCGCCGGGGCATCGCGTTCGCCGGGCGCGAGGTGACGCTCGACGAGCTGCGCGCCGAGACGCTGGTCGTCATGCAGGAGGGCGCCGGCGTCCGCCACGTGATCGAGGACGAGCTGCGCCGTGCGGGGCTCCGGGTGCGCGAGCTCGAGTCGCGCCTGGAGATGGGCCTCCAGGAGTCGGTGAAGAGCACCGTCTCGGCCGGGTACGGCGTCGCGTTCATCTCGCGGACCGCGATCGAGCCCGAGACCGCCGCCGGGAGGCTCGCCACGGCCAAGGTCGCCGGGGTCGAGCCGCTGCGCCAGATCTACGTCGTCCGTCTCAAGGGCCGGACGCTCACCCGCGCCGCCGAGGCGTTCCTCGAGTTCGCCCGCGAGCGCGGCTCGTGATCGTCCGCTGGGGGCTCGACACGTATCCGGAGCTCCTGGAGGAGCTCGGCTTCGAGCGGCCGCTGCTCATCACCACGCCGCGCTGGACCGAGCTGAGGCTGGCGGCGACGAAGACCTTCGACGGCGTTCGTCCCCACGTTCCCGTCGAGACCGTTGACGCGGCGGTAGCGGCCGCGGAAGGCTGCGACGGCCTCGTCGCGCTCGGCGGCGGCAGCGCGATCGACACCGCGAAGGCGGTCTCGGCTCGGACTGAGCTCGGCGTGCTCTCGATTCCCACGACGTATTCGGGCGCTGAGTGGACGAGCGGCTACGGCATGCGCGACGAGGCGCGCGGCGTGAAGGCCGGCGGCGGCGGCGCGAAGGTGCGCGCGATCCTCTACGACGCCGAGCTCACGCTGACGCTGCCGCGAGCCGAGACCGCCGGAACGGCGATGAACGCGCTCGCGCACTGCGCCGAGGCGCTCTACGTCCAGGGGCGAAACGACGAGGCCGACCGCGAGGCGCTCGCCGGCGCGGCGCTCATCTCCGAGGCGCTGCCGCGGGTGCTCGAGACCGGGCGAGGGCCGGCAGGAGCTCCTCGAGGGCGCGATGCACGCCGGCGCGGCGCTGGCCGGCGCGGGGATGGGGCTCGCCCACGCGATGGCCCAGGCGCTCGGCGGCCGCTACGGGATCGCGCACGGCGCGGCGAACGCGCTCTGCCTTCCTCCGGCGCTGCGCTTCAACGCTCCGGTTGCCGGGGACGCGATCGAGCGCTTCGGCCAGGCGCTGCGCACGCACGATCCGATCGAGCGCACCGAGGAGCTCGCCCGGCTCGGCGGCTTCGAGCGGCTCCGGGATCTCGGCGTTCCCGAGGAGGAGCTGGACGAGGTGGCCGAGGCCGTCGTGGTGCGCCCGGCCGCCAGGATGAACCCGCGCGAGGCGTCCGCAGCCGAGGTCGCCGAACTGCTCCACTCCGTCTGGTAGCCGGGAATCGTCAGAATGGCGCCATGGCCGACGACTGGCGCGTAACCGTGAATCTCCCCGGCGAGGAAAAGGCCCGCGAGCTGGCCGAATGGCTGCACACGCTCGAGGTCGACCGCTCCATGCGCCAGAAGCTCGGCGGCCGCATCGCCGTTAGCCGCGACGAGGACGTGATCTTCCTCTACACCGACGACGAGCCGCCGGCGCGCGAGGTGGCGCTGATGATCCAGGCGCAGCTCGGGCATCCGGCCGCCGGCACGGTCGTGCTGGAGCGCTGGCATCCCGTGGAGCAGACCTGGGAGGACGCGGACGTCCCGCTGCCGGTGACGCCCGAGGAGATCGAGGCCGAGCGCGACCGCCAGCAGGACCGCGAGGCGGCCGAGTCGCGCGCGAGCGGGCACGCCGAGTGGGAGGTCCGGATCGACCTGCGCGACCACGACGCGACGGTCGACTTCGCCGACCGGCTCGAAGCCGAGGGCATCCCGGTGACGCGCCGCTTCACGTTCCTCCTCGTCGGCGCGGTCAACGAGGACGAGGCCCGTGAGCTCGCCAAGCGGCTCGAAGGCGAAGCGCCCCAGGGCGCGACGATCGAGGTCGAACCGAGCGGACAGATGGTCTGGTCGGTCGCACCCGCGAACCCGTTCGCCGTGTTCGGCGGACTGGGGATCTGACCGGAACCACGCCCGGACGCCGCGCCCGGTTCGGGCGACCTCGCATCCTGCGGCCGCTCTCCGAGCGCGATTTCGCGCTGCTCTGGACCGGGATGACCGTGTCGCTTCTCGGCGACGGCATCTACCTGGTCGCGGTCGCCTGGCAGACGTACGAGCTGTCGAATGCGCCCACGGCGCTCTCCATCGTCGGGGTCGCGTGGACGCTGCCGCTCGTCCTCTTCGTCCTGATCGGCGGCGTCCTCTCGGACCGGTTCGACCGGCGGCGGATCATGATCGTCTCGGACGCCGTGCGCGCCCTCGCGATCGGCGCGATCGGAGTGCTCTCGCTCACCGGCTCGCTCGAGCTCTGGAACCTCGTGCTGCTGGTCGCGGTCTACGGCGCCGGCGAGGCGCTCTTCGTCCCGTCCTTCCAGGCGATCGTCCCGGACCTCGTGCCGGCGCCGTTGCTCATCCAGGCGAACTCGCTCGACATGCTCATGCGGCCGCTCGCGGCCGGGCTGGTCGGTCCGGCGATCGGAGGCCTCCTCGTGGCGGTGCTCGGCGCGGGCACCGCGTTCCTCGTCGACGCAGGGACGTTCCTCGTCTCGGCCGCATGTCTCCTCGCAATCCGGGCGAGGCCGCCCCGCGCCGAACGCGAGGTGGAGACGACGATGTTCGCCGACCTGCGCGAGGGCTTCCGGTTCGTCCGCTCGATCCGGTGGCTCTGGATGACGCTGCTCGCGGCGACGATCTCGCTGCTCCTCTTCTTCGGGCCGTCGCAGGTGCTGCTCCCGTTCGTCGTCAAGAACGAGTTGGGAGGGGGCTCCGGCGCATTCGGGCTCGCGCTCGCCGCCGCCGGCGTGGGCTCGATCCTCGGCGCGATCGTCATGGGCGGGCGGTCGCTCCCGCGCCGGTTCATGACGGTCATGTACGTCGGCTGGACGTTCGCGATCGGGATGATCGCCTTCTGGGGGCTCGCGACCGGGCTCTGGCAGGTCATGCTCGCCTCGTTCGTGCGCGGGATCGGGATCGCCGTGTCGATGGTCATCTGGTCGACGCTGATCCAGACGCGCGTTCCCCGGGAGCTCCTCGGCCGCGTCTGGTCGTTCGACTGGATGCTCTCGCTCGCGCTCATCCCCGTTTCGTTCGCGCTCACCGGCCCGATCGCGAGCGTGCTCGGGGCCCGCGAGACGCTCGTCCTCGCCGGCGCGCTGGGCTCGGTCGTCCTCGTCAGCTTCCTCTTCGTGCCCGGAGTCCGCGACATCGAGCGCGAACCCGTCGTACCATCGCCCGAAAACGGGGGTGCCTGATGGCGATCGACATCTTTTTGAAGCTCGACGGAATCGAAGGCGAGAGCGTCGACAAGCAGCACGCGAAGGAGATCGAGGTTCTCTCCTACAACTGGGGCGTGGCCCAGTCGGGATCGACCGGGGCGGGCGGCGGCGGAGGAGCCGGCAAGGCGGTGTTCGACGAGCTGCGCTTCGTCGCGCGGCTGCAGAAATCGTCGCCGAAGCTCTTCCTCGCGTGCGCTTCGGGCAAGCATGTGAAGTCTGGCGTGCTCACCGTCCGCAAGGCGGGGGGAAAGCCGTTCGAGTTCCTGAAGCTCACGCTCACCGACCTGCTGGTCAGCTCCTACGAGCACCTCGCGCCCGGCGAGGAGTCCGGCGAGGCGCTCGAGGAGGTCGGGCTCCGCTTCGCGAAGATCAAGATGGAGTACACGGAGCAGTCGAAGACCGGCGCCGCGGGGACCGTCACCTCAGCCGAGTGGGATCTGAAGACCGGTAAGGGCGGCTAGCGGGCTAGCAGGGCCCGGGTGTGGGCGAGCCGCCGGGCCCGGTCACGTGCTGGGCGGTTGCGCCCGTTCCGGACTGCAGGCAGTACGAGGTCGCGTCCGCGCGCACGAGCGTGACGCCGAAGACCGGCTGGAGCGTCGCGCCGGCGTACGTCCCGTTCTGCATGAAGTAGGCCTGGAGCTCGGGAGCCGCCGACTGGAAGTTGGCCGTCGCGGCCGCCTGCGTGGCGTCCTGCTCGAGGTTCTGCGCGGCCTCCGACGTCGGGCCCTGCTCGCGCATCTGCGTCGTGAACAGGTAGCCGACGACCGCAAGCGCGATCACCATCGAGATCAATGTGAAGCTCCGGGCGGTCACGGCCTCTGTATCGGCTGTCACAGGGCGTCTCTGAAATTAGCGTTACTTATTGGACGTATTAGGAGACGTTGGTACAGTGAGAACCGCCGTGGCTGCTGGAAATCACGTTGACGTGCTCGTCGTCGGAAGCGGCGCCTCCGGCCTTGCCGCCGCCGTCTCCGCCGAGCTCTCGGGCGCTCGCGTCGCGCTCGCGACGAAGGGCTCGCTCCAGTCGTCCAATTCGGCCAAGGCGCAGGGCGGCATCCAGGCCGCGGTCGGCGACGACGACTCGCCCGAACAGCACGCCGAGGACGTCTGGAAGTCGTCGCACGAAACGGCCAACCGCGAGCTCGTCCGGGTCCTCACCGAGGAAGCGCCTGGCACGATCGCCTGGCTCGAGGAGCAGGGCGTCGAGTTCACGAAGGAGAACGGCGGCTACCGGATCGCCCGCTGCGGCGGCGCGACTCGCAAGCGCCTCCTCCAGGTGGGCGACCGCACGGGGCACGCGATCACGACGGCGCTGCGTGAGCGCGTCGAGTCCGGAACGGTCCAGGTCCTGCCCAAGTCTCCGCTTCGCTCGCTCGAGTCCACGGAGAACGGCTGGCGCGCGCAGGTCGGCGACACCGAGCTCGAGGCCGGCGCGGTCGTCCTCGCGGCCGGCGGACGCTGCTTCCGCGAGGCCAAGGAGCGCGGCGAGCTGACCACGAACCATCCGGGCGCGACCGGCGAGGTGACGCGGATGGCGCTCGACCTCGGCGCCGAGGCGCGCGATCTCGACGCGCTCCAGTACCACCCGAACGGCGGCGCCTGGCCGACCACGATGCAGGGCTACTCCATCCCCGAGACCACCCGCGCGTACGGCGCCGTGCTCCTCAACTCGGAGCGCGAGGAGTTCACCGACTCCCTCGGCCCGCGCGACGAGGTTGCGCAGGCGATCGTGGACGAGGTCGCGGCCGGACGGGGAACCGAGACCGAGGACGGCCGCCCGGCCGTCTGGCTCGACACCACCAGGATTCCCGAGGCGGACGCGCTCGTCTCGCTGCCGTACATGCTCCGCCGCTACCGCGCCGCCGGGATCGACCCGCTCGCCGAGCCGATCCTCACCTATCCCGTGCTCCACTACCAAAACGGAGGCCTCGTGATCGACGAGAACAGCCGTACGACCATCGAGGGCCTCTACGCGTGCGGCGAGATCGCCGGGGGAACGCACGGGCGGAACCGGATGATGGGAAATTCGCTCCTCGAGTGCTGCGTGTTCGGCCGCCGCGCCGGCCGCGCCGCCGCGGGGGTGGCCGCCTGATGGCCGTCGCAACCGATCTCCAGAAGGTCCTCGAGGACGCCGCCGCGCACCTCTACGTCTGGGCGCTCAAGGACATCCCGCAGGATCTGCGCGACGCGCTCGCCGAGGCCGCGGGGCGCGAGACCTCCGTCCCGGGCAGGCGCGTGCTCGACACGATCCTGAAGAACGTCCAGGTCGCCGAGACCGAGAAGAACCTCGTCTGCCAGGACACGGGGATCGCCGTCTACTACTGCCGCGTCGGCGAGGGCTTCCCGCTCCACCCGGCTCGGATCTACGAGGCGCTCTACAACGGCACCGAGCGCGCGACCATCGAGCACCCGCTGCGCTCGAACACCGTGCACACGCTGACGCGCGAGAACACCGGCCAGAACGTCGGCCACCGCGTCCCGATCGTCCACTGGGACTTCGTCCCGGACTGGGACGGCCTCGACGTGAAGTGCGTGCCGAAGGGCTCGGGCTCCGAGAACATGAGCTTTCTGAAGATGTGCGTTCCCGCGGACGGGGTCGCAGGGATCAAGCGGTTCGTGCTCGACTCGATCGTGGGCGCCGGCGGCAAGCCGTGCCCGCCCGGCATCGTCGGCGTCGGCATCGGCGGGTCGGCCGACTACGCGATGCACCTCGCCAAGGAGGCGATCTCGCGCCCGGTCGGCACGAAGAACGAGGATCCGCTCGTCGCCGAGCTCGAGGTCGAGCTCTACGACCTCCTGAACGAGACCGGCATCGGCCCGATGGGCCTGGGCGGCGACGTCACCGCGCTCGCCGTCCACGTCGAGCACGCCGACACGCACATGACCCTGAACCCGGTCGCCGTGAACTACCAGTGCTGGGCCGCGCGCCGCGCGAGCGTCCACATCACGGCCGACGGAACCGTCGACTTCGATCGGGAGGCATAGATGGCCGACGTCCGCATGACAGTTCCCCGCGAGCGAAGAGGCGATCCGCGAGCTTCGCGCCGGCGACTCGGTCACGGTCGACGGCCACATCATCGGGATCCGCGACCGCACGCAGATGCGGATCTTCGACGAGGGCGTCGACGCCGCCGATGGATCTCAACGGCGCGTTCCTGCTCCACACGGCGCCGAACGTCCGCAAGCTCGGGCCGGGCAAGTACGAGAAGCTCTGCATCGGGACGACGACGAGCGCGCGCATGGTGCGCTTCACCGAGCCGCTCGGTGAGAAGTACGGCGTCCGCGCGATCTGCGGCAAGGGCGGGCTCCCCGACGAGGCGATCGAGCCGATGAAGCGGCTCGGGATGGTCTATTTCGCGATCGTCGGCGGCGCCGCGGCGCTCGAGACGACGCAGATCGAGGAGATCGAGGAGGTCTTCTGGGAGGAGCTCATGCCCGAGTGCCTCTGGAAGTTCCGCGTGAAGGACTTCGGCCCGCTCACGGTCGCGATCGACTCGCACGGCAACTCGCTCTACCACGACGTCCAGGCGGAAGCGCAGAAACGACTGGAGGGGATCTATGCACGCCTCTAACGGCAACGGCAAGAACGACTTCCTCGGGATCCCCGCGCGCTCGCCGAAGCCGCGCACCGCGGGGCTCACGCACGTGATCGACAAGGGCATGAACCTCCGCGACATCGAGGGGCATGTTCGACACGGCCGGCGAGTTCGTCGACATCGTGAAGCTCGGCTGGGGCACGTCGTACGTCACGCAAAACCTGGAGAAGAAGATCGCGCTCTACCGCTCCTTCGAGGTGCCCGTCGTCTGCGGCGGGACGCTCTTCGAGGCGGCCATCGCCCGCGGCAAGCTCGACGAGTACCGGCGCTGGCTTCAGGACAACCGCTTCTCGCACGTCGAGGTCTCGGACGGGACGATCGAGCTCGAGCACGAGCGCAAGCTCGAGTACATCGCCGAGCTCGCCAAGGACTTCGTCGTCCTCTCCGAGGTCGGCTCCAAGGACGCGGACGTCGTCTTCGCGCCGTACCAGTGGGTCGAGTGGATGCAGGCCGAGCTCGAGGCCGGCTGCCTGGAAGGTGATCACCGAGGGCCGCGAGGGCGGCACCGCCGGGATCTTCCGCCCGACCGGCGAGATGCGCACCGGCCTGATCGACGAGATCGTCCACGGGATCGCGGTCGACGACATCATCTTCGAGGCGCCCACGAAGTCCTCGCAGGCGTGGTTCGTGAAGCAGTTCGGGCCCGAGGTGAACCTCGGCAACATCCCGCCTGAGGAGGTCATCCCGCTCGAGACGCTGCGGCTCGGCCTCCGCGCCGACACGCTCAAGGAGTTCCTCCTCAGTGAGCAGCCTGCTTCGTAACCCGCCCAACCTCGAGACCGCCCGGGCCGAGCAGGTCATCGAATGGGCCTACGGCGAGTTCGGCGACCGCCTGTGCCTCACGTGCTCCTGGCAGAAGCAGTCGTCCGTGCTCGTCCACATGGTCAGCGAGCTCGGGCTCGGGATCGACGTGATCGAGCTCGACACGCACCTGTTCTTCCGCGAGAGCTACGAGACGCGCGAGCGCCTCGTGAAGCGCTACGGGCTGAACCTGATCCGGCCGGAGATCATCACGGTCGCCGAGCAGCACAAGCAGGAGGGCCCGAACCTGTGGGAGCGCGACGCCGACCGGTGCTGCCACATCCGCAAGGTCGAGCCGCTCATGCGGGCGCTCGAGCCGTACGACGCCTGGATCTCGGGCATCCGCCGCGAGCAGTCGCCTTCACGCGCGGACGCGCAGAAGGTGCAGCACTCCGAGCGCTACGACGTCTGGAAGATCCAGCCGCTCGCCGACTGGAGCGAGAAGGACGTGTGGAGCTACATCGCGGTCAACGAGATCCCCAGTAACCCGCTGCACGAAGTCGGGTACCGTTCCATCGGCTGCATCCCCTGCACACGGCCCACGCGCCCCGACGAAGAGGAGCGCGCCGGGCGGTGGGCAGGGTCGGATCGTCTGGAATGCGGCATTCATCTTGAACACAAGGGAGAGCAATGACTGATCACATCTACGCGGCTGAGCATCCTGAGTCGGATCGCGATCGCAGCGGCGGTTTCACCATCTGGCTCACGGGGCTGTCCGGTTCCGGCAAGACGACGGTCGCCCATCTGCTCGGCCCGGCGCTCGACGAGCGCGGCGCCTTCGTGGAGTACCTCGATGGCGACACGGTGCGCACGCACCTGTCCAAGGGCCTCGGGTTCTCGAAGGAGGACCGCGACACGAACATCGGGCGCATCGCCTGGGTCGCCTCGCGGCTGACGCGCCACGGCGCCGCGGTGATCACGGCCGCGATCTCCCCGTACGACGAGACGCGCAAGGCGGCACGCGCGATGGTCGAGGAGCACGGGCCGTTCGTCGAGGTGTTCGTCAAGGCGTCCGTCGAGGAGTGCGCGCGCCGCGACACGAAGGGCCTGTACGCCAAGGCCTTCGCCGGCGAGATCAAGGGCTTCACCGGCGTGGACGATCCGTACGAGGAGCCCGCCGACGCCGAGGTCGTGGTCGACACGGAGGCGCAGACCCCCGAGGAGAGCGCCGCGGCCATCATCGGCAAGCTCGAGGAGCTCGGCCTCATCCCGGCCGAGGTGACCGCGTGAGCGACGGACTGATCGCTCCCCACGGCGGCACGCTCGTCGACCGCACCGGCGCCCGCCCCGACGACGTCGAGTCGCTCGAGGTCATCACGCTGACGCCCCGCGAGCTGGCCGACCTGGACATGCTCGCCTCGGGCGCGCTCTCCCCGCTCACCGGCTTCATGGGGAAGGCCGACTACGACGGCGTCGTCGACACCATGCGCCTGTCGTCCGGGCTCGCCTGGGCGCTGCCCGTCTGCCTGGCGGTTGACGAGGCGCCGAGCGGCGACCGCGTCGCGCTCGCCGACGAGGACGGAACGCTGCTCGCGACGCTCGACGTCACCGAGGTCTACGACTACGACAAGGAGCACGAGGCGGAGAAGTGCTTCCGCACGACCGAGGACGCGCATCCCGGCGTCGCCCGCCTCTACGCGCAGGGCGACAAGTACCTGGCCGGCGACGGTCACCGTGTTCGAGCGCCTCGAGCCTGCGTTCCCGCAGATCCACCGCGACCCGGCCCAGACGCGCGCCGAGTTCACCGAGCGCGGCTGGAAGCGCGTCGTCGGGTTCCAGACGCGCAACCCGATCCACCGGGCGCACGAGTACCTGACGAAGTGCGCGCTCGAGACCGTGGACGGCCTGCTCATCCATCCGCTCGTCGGCGAGACGAAGTCGGACGACGTTCCGGCCGCGGTTCGCGTCGAGGCCTACGACACGCTCGTCGAGGGCTACTACCCCTCCGACCGCGTGATCGTCTCGGCCTTCCCCGCCGCGATGCGCTACGCCGGCCCCCGCGAGGCGGTCTGGCACGCGATCTGCCGCAAGAACTGGGGCTGCTCCCACTTCATCGTCGGCCGCGACCACGCCGGCGTGGGGCAGTACTACGGGAGCTACGACGCGCAGATGATCTTCGACGAGTTCGAGCCGCACGAGCTCGGCGTCGAGACGATGTTCTTCGAGCACTCCTTCTGGTGCAAGGCGTGCGGCCAGATGGCCTCGCCGAAGACATGCCCGCACGAGGGCGACGACCGCGTTTTCCTCTCGGGGACGCAGGTGCGCGAGATGCTCGAGAACGGCGAGCGTCCGCCGGAGGAGTTCACGCGGCCCGCAGTGGCCGACGTGCTCATCCGCGCGTACGCGCACACCGCCTCTTAGCGTCCGGAGCCTTCGAGCGTCAGACTCCCGCGGATGACGTGGGAGCTGACGCTCACCGGTCTCCTGATCGGCCTGCTCGTGGGCTTCACGGGCATGGGCGGCGGGAGCCTCATGACGCCCGCGCTCGTCTTCTTCTTCGACTTCAGCGTGATCACCGCCGTGGGGACGGACATCCTCCACGGCGCGATCTTCAAGACGGTCGGGTCGGTGCGCCACCGGCAGCTGGGGCACGTGATGATCCGCCTCGCCGGCTGGCTCGCGCTCGGCTCGGTGCCGGCGTCGCTCCTCGGCGTCTACCTCATCGAGGTGCTGCAGCGGAAGTACGGCGACGACGTCGACGACATCGCGAGCACGATCCTCGGCATCGCGCTCGTCCTCGGCGCCTGCCTGCTCATCGCGCGGACGTTCCTCCACCGGCGTGAGCCCGTCCGCGGCCCGTACCTGCTCACGAACCGGGACCGCATCGCCGCCCTCCTCACCGGCCTCGTCGGCGGCTTCATCCTCGGGCTCACCTCGGTGGGGAGCGGGACGTTCTTCGGGCTGATGCTGATCATGCTCTTCCCGATCACCGCGCCGAAGATCGTCGGGACGGACATCTTCCACGCCGCGATCCTCCTCTGGGCGGCCGGGCTCGCCCACCTGGCGGCGGACAACGTCGATCTCCACGCAGTCCTCTGGCTCTCGATCGGATCGATTCCCGGGATCCTCATCGGAAGCCAGCTGACCGTGAAGCTGCCGGAGCGGGCGGTGCGGCTTTCGCTCGCCACGGTGCTCACCCTGGCCGGGTTACGGCTCGTCGTCGGCTAGCCGCGACGGCTCTTCCGCTGGGCGGCCGTTCCCGGCGCTTCGAGACTTAGCAACAGACTGTTGCTAAGTCGGAAACCGTTGGTACCACTCGTCCCGCGCAAGTAACAGTCTGCAACTTGGGATTGTTCGCGCGTCTTTCGTGACGGTTTCGAGTCTGTTCGGTGTGAGGTGGGCGGTGAGTGGGCGGCGTGAGGTCGGCGGCCTGAGGGAGGCGCTCCGGAGCAAGCGGCGTCTGCGACTAGAAAAACCGGCCCGGTGGTAGGGTCCGAGCGCGTGGCGCAGACCGAGATTTCTCCTGATTCGCTGCTCCCGGGCGACCGCGGGGCGCGCCCACACGTCTCGCTCGTCGTGCCCGTCTACAACGAGGAGGAGACGATCCGCGAGGTCTACCGCCGCTCGGCGGACGCTCTGGCGGGTGACGGACGGCCGTGGGAGATCATCTTCATCGACGACGGGTCCACGGATGGAACGTGGAAGCAGCTCCAGCAGATCCACGACGAGGATCCGAACGTCCGCGCGGTGCGCTTCAAGCGGAACTTCGGCCAGCACCCGGCCATGCACGCGGGCATCGTCCGCGCCCGCGGCGACGTGGTCGTGACGATGGACGCCGACCTCCAGAACGAGCCCGCCGACATCGTGCGGCTCGTCGATGCCGTGGACGGCGGCGCCGAGGTCGCGAGCGGCCGGCGCATCGACCGCGACGACGGCTGGGGGCGCCGGCTGCCCTCGAAGTTGGTAAATCGGATGCTGCGCAAGTTCACGAAGTCCGACGTGTCCGACTTCGGGTGCGCCTTCAACGCGTACCGCCGCGACACGCTCCTCCCGCTGGCCGGCTCGATCGGCAAGCAGAAGTTCACGAAGGCGCTCGTCGTCTCGACCGGCGCCTCGGTGGCCGAGGTCGACATCTCGCACCGCGGGCGCAACGGCCGCTCGCGCTACTCCTGGCTCGGCCTGATCCGCATGGCGCTGCACGTGCTGGCGGGCTTCTGGCCCCAGCCGATCCAGTGGGCGGGGATGATCATCGGGATCACGTCGTGGATCCTCGCGTTCGCGGCCGGGATCTGGGGGCTCGTCTACTGGATCTCGGAGAGCGACTTCCCGGGACAGCTGTTCCTCGCGGCGATCGTGCTCGCGATCGGCGGGCTCGTCGGCTTCATCCTGGCGCTCGTCGGCGAGTACCTCGGGCGACTGCAGCGCGACGTCGAAGGGCGGCCGCTCTACAGCGTCGCCTCCGATCTCGAGGGACGCCGCTCAGCCGAGTAGATCGTCCGGGCACTCGTCGCCCAGCGCGGCGCAGACGGTCACGAATCCCGAACGCACCGCCGAGCGGAACGGCTGCGAGCGGTCGCTCGACGCTTCGAGGACGGTCTGGAGCGTCGTTCCACCGGCCAGCAGCACCTCCCTCTCGTCGGCGTACGGCCCGGGCACGCTGACGACCACCCAGCCCGGGAAGACGCCGACCTCGGCGCCGGGGACGTCCGCCTCGATCGCCGCCGCGTCGATCTCCGTGCCCTTGAGCGGAAGCGCGACCATGAGTCCCGGGACCGGGAAGTCGGCCCGCTGCACCATCTTCAGCGGCTTGCCGGAGCGCGGAATCGCGATCCCGTGCTCGGTCTCGTCCAGGGCCTCGAAGAAGACCGGCGAGTAGAAGAGCAGCACGTCGTCGGGCTCGAAACGGTCGCGCACCCAGTCGGCCGGCGCAGCCAGGACGGCCTCGGTCTGGTCCGGATCCGTGCGCGGGTCGGCGATTCCGGATGGGCGCAAACGCGGCCGCGAGACCCACGGCCACGACCGCGGCGACGACGGCCAGCCGCGGAAGGTTCTGGACGAGGCGCGCGACGCCGACGCCGACGAGCGCGGCCCAGATCGGCAGGCCGAACATCAGGTGTCGCGGCGAAAGGCGGATCGTCAGGTCGTCGTCGGAGCGCGCGAGCACCATCAGGATCGGAACCGCCGCCAGCGCGAGGAGCGTGAACACGGCGAACGCGGGGCGTTTCTGGAACACGACGAAGAGGCCGACGAGCGCGAGACCGAAGAACACGAGCGCCAGGACGCCTTCCCCGCCGGCGAACGCCTCGAGCGCGTCGCCGAGCTGGCGCGCGGCGAAGTCCGGCGGCGCCACGCTTCCCCCCGCCGAGGCGCCGACCCCGAACCGTTCTCCGAGCCGTAGGTCCGCGACCACGAACGGCGCGAGCGCGACGACGAGCACGAGCACGGGAATGGCGGGCTTGAACGGCCGCCCGCGCCAGAGCCAGAGTCCGATCGCGGCCTCGATCCCGGCGATGACGAGCCCGTAGGGGTGCACCGCCGGGAGGAGCCACGCGGCCACCGCCGCGAGGTAGACGGCGCTCGGCGTCCGCTCGTCGAGTGCTCGGGCGAAGAGATCCACGGCGATCGCGCTCGCGAGGGCGAAGAGCGCGTACATGCGCCCGACCGTCCCGTAGACGGCGAGCATCGACGACGTTCCGGCGACGATCGCGGCGACCGAGCCGGCCGTGCGCCCGCTGAGCCGCCGGCCCAGGTCGTAACAGACGAGCACCGTCGCGACGGCGAGGAGGACCGAGAGCCAGCGCAGCGCCTCGGGCGAGGGCGAGATCGCCAGCGCGAAGTGGGCGAAGAGGAAGTGCAGCGGCGCGCCGCCGCGGTCGAAGAGGACGATGTCGAGGAGCTCTCCGAGCGGATGCACCGCCGTGAGCCCGGCGACGACCTCGTCGTCGAACAGCGGCTTCCCGCTCACATCCGGGACGAGACGCACGAGCAACACCACGATCGAGGCCGCGACGGCGACCCCGGTCGCCCAGATCGCGGCCGCGGGGCTGTCGACGAGCGTCGCGATGCGACGGCGCGGCGGAAGCGGCTCAGTTGCGGTCTCGGACTGGGCCATGCGTCGGGACTCTACTCACGTCCCGGCGCCCGCCGGTACACTCGCGCGATGCCTGAGAAGCGAGTACTGGTCACGGGTGGCTGCGGTTTCATCCCGTCGAACTTCATCCGCCACCTGCTGGCGAACACCCCCCACGAGGTCGTGTCCCTCGACGCGCTGACGTACGCGGGGAACATCGAAAATCTGAGCGGCGTCATGGAGCACGAGCGCTTCTCGTTCGTCGAGGGCAACATCCGCGACCCCGAGCTCGTCCGCAAGACGGTCGCCGACGTCGACGTGATCGTGAACGCCGCGGCCGAGTCGCACGTGGAGAAGTCGATCCTCGACGGCGGCTCCGAGTTCGTCCGCACGAACGTGGAGGGGACGCAGGTCCTCCTCGACGCGATCCGCGAGACGCCGGTCGACCGCTTCATCCTGATTTCTTCGAGCGAGGTCTACGGGACGGCCGAGTCGGAGCCCATGGACGAGGATCATCCGCTCAACCCGCGCAGCCCGTACGCCGGCACGAAGGCGGGCGCCGACCGCATCGCCTACTCGTACTGGTGCACCTACGACCTGCCGATCGTGATCGTGCGGCCGTTCAACAACTACGGCCCGTTCCAGCATCCCGAGAAGGTGCTGCCGCGCTTCATCATCCAGGCGCTGAACGACGAGCCGCTGACGATCCACGGCGACGGCCACGCCTCGCGCGACTGGCTCTTCGTCGAGGACGACGCCGAGGCGATCGAGGCGATGATCGAAGCGCCGGCCGAGGTGGTCGCGGGCGAGGTCTTCAACGTGGCCACCGGCGTCGACATCTCCGTCTCGGAGATCGCCGACCACGTGCTCGACGCGCTCGGCAAGCCGCGCACCCTGAAGGTCTACGAGGAGGAGCGGCTCGGGCAGGTCGACCGGCACATCGGCTCGACGGACAAGGCGGAGCGCCTGCTCGACTGGCGCGCCCGCACCGATTTCGCAACCGGTCTCGAACGCACCATCGAGTGGTACGTCGAGAATCGCGCCTGGTGGGAGTCAATCCTCCAGACGCGCGAGCACGCGCTCTCGTCGTAGGCGCCGGCCCGGGGCAGCTCGGGCTGCTCGCCGCGGCGAAGAAGCGTGGAATCCCGGTCGTCGCCTGCGACCGTGACGAGCAGGCGATCGGGCTGCGCTTCGCGGACCGGCACGCGGTCGTCTCCACCGAGGACGAGGCAGGGCATCGAGGCGGTTGCGCGCGAGGAGGAGGTCGAGGGGCTGATCGCGCCGGGGATCGACGCGCCCGTGGCGATCGTGGCCCGCGTGGCGGCCCGGCTCGGCTTGCAGCATCCGCTCGATCCGGCGACGGCCGAGATCGCGGTCTCGAAGCATCTCCAGCGCGAGCGCTTCGACGCGGCCGGCGTTCCTCAGCCCCGGTGGGAGCTCGCGACCGATCCGGGCCACGAGCCGTCGCTGCCCTTGCCGCTCGTCGTCAAGCCGGCCGACCGCCAGGGTCAGGTGGCCGTGTCGGTCGTGTCGGCGCCGGACGAGCTCGCGCCCGCGCTCGAGGCCGCGATCTCGGCGTCGACGGCCGGGGAGGCGCTGGTCGAGGAGCTCGTCGACGGGCCCGAGGTGACCGTGAACGGCTTCTCCGTCGGCGGCGTCTTCCACGCGCTGACCGTGACCGACCGGTTCACCGCCGATCCGCCCGCGTTCGGGGTCGCGCTCGCGCACGTGTGGCCGTCGGAGCAGGACGTCGAGCCGGTGATCGCGGTTGCGAAAGCGGCCGCCGAGGCGGTCGGCGTCCGCGAGGGCCCGACCTACACGCAGCTGCGAATCGACGCGGACGGCCCGAAGGTCATGGAGCTCGCGGCCAGGCTGGGCGGCGGCCACGACGCGGAGCTCTGCGAGGCGGCGCTCGGGATCGACCTGAACGCGCTCGCGCTCGGCGTCGCGCTGGGCCGCTCGGTCCGGATCCCGGAGCCACGGCCGGCGGGCGGCGCCTGCGTCCGGTTCCTCGTCGCGCCGCCCGGCGTGCTCGCGGGCGTCGACGGCCTCCGCGAGGCGCTCGAGGTTCCCGGCGTGCTCGACGCGGTCCCGTACCGCCCGCCCGGCTGGGAGTTCGGGATCCTCCGCACCGGCCACGACCGGGCCGGATTCGTGCTGGCCCGCGGCGATTCACGCGCCGAGGCGCTCCAGCGCGCCGAAGAGGCAGCTGCCTGCATCACCTTCAGGGGTTGACCTTCTGCGAAAGAGGTCCACGCTTTGAGGAGTGAACTGCGGCTGGTCGCCAAGGCGGCCACGCGTCCCTCAGGACGCGAGAACAAGGAGTTGAAGCAGCGTGACGGACATTGGCGTCCCGGACCCGCTGGAGCCCGAGATCGAGATCGTTCCGGCCCATGAGCCGGTTCCGAGCCCGCTCGAGGTTCCCGAGCCCACCGAGCCCGTACCGGCGTGACCCGCGACGAGCCGATCATCGCCTGGCGCATCTGGCGCCTCCGGCTCGATCCCAAGACGGACGTCCCGGAGCCGGTGCTCGAGTCGTGCATCTACGGCGACGAGTGGCCGGCGCAGGCGACGTTCGCGGCCGCGTGCCCGAACCACGACCGGCCGGTGACGGACTGCGACTGCGGCATCTACGCGGTCGCGACGCGGGAGAAGGCGCTCGAGTGGGCGCGCTGGGCTCAGACGGCCGTGCCCCATCCGGTCGTCCTCGGGCAGGTGCAGCTCTGGGGACGCGTGTTCCCGCACTCCTTGGGCTACAGGGCCGAGCTCGCCTATCCGTACGCGCTCGAGCTCATGCCGTGGGCCGAGGCGGAGATCTCCTGGCTCGAGCGCGGCCTGCGCGAGACCTACCTCGTGGACGTCGAGAGCCTGGCTGCGTAGCGGCCGCGCCGAAGCGCGGCCGCCAACGCTTTTCCGCAACCCCTACTTGAACGCCTTGCGCAGCTCGCGCGGCCGCGCCCTTGTGCTTCTCGGGCTGGAAGCCCTTGAGCCGTCGCGACCTCGCGCACCTGCCTTGTCGAACTGCACGTCGAGCGGAGCGGCGGCGAGCAGCGCGGTGTGTGCCACGCGGGAGCTCCTCCTTGACCCGGTAGAGCGCGACCTCGAGCCGCGGCAGCTGACTCGAGCGTGACCTCCTCCTTCGGCACCCGCACGTTGATCTCGTACGACTCGAGCGGCGTGACGAAGTGCGTGGCCTGCGCGCCCTTCGCCTTCGGTGCCGGGAACGAGCGCTTCTCGCCGACGTCCGGGATCGCCCCGGCCGCCACGCGCCTCGTTCCGAGCGTCGCCTCGTAGGCGAGGGCGCCCTGGAGCTTCGTCTCCACCAGCGGGCCCTCGACCGCCTTCGCGTCGAGGACGGTGACTTCGCCGTCACGCACCTGCAGCCGCATCCGGACGTAGCCCGCCGGCTCCTTCTCGGTCGTCTCCTTCTTGAGAATCCGCGTGGCGGCGGCGGCTTCTGGTCGTCGTACTTCTTCGGCGCCGCCTTCTTGGCCGATCTCGTGAACGTCGCCATCCGGTTCGTCTTGCCGGTGTCGGCCTTCGGCTCGGCCTCCATGCGGAGCACCTTGCCCTCGATCGCCTTCGGCCGCAGCGGCTTGTCGCTCATCACTGCGAGCTTGGGGAAGCCGACGATCGGCTCGATGTCGTGGCCGAGCTTTCATCGTCTTGAGTTCGGGAGACATGCTCACCTCACCAGTTTCGGCCGAATTTGTAGTTGTGGATCCACTTGTAGTAGATGCGCCGCAGTGAGAGAACCGGCGTGGCGCGGATCATCCCGAGCCAGTCGGTGTTGTGGACGATCAGGTCGCGCCGGCCGCCGACGCCCTCGAAGTCGCACGGCTCGAACTTGTCGACCGCGCCGAGGTTCCACTCGCCGACCCAGTCCTCTTTCCACGCTGCGACGAGGTCGGTACCGCTCGAGATCATCGTCCCGAGGTACTCCTTCGACCAGTCCTGGTGAGTTGTAGATGAACAGGTCGGCCTTGCCGTCCAGGTTGATGTCGGAGATCCAGTGCCGGTCGTGCGCCCGCATCTGCCAGCCGGGCGCGTTGCCGTCGTAGCGGCGTCTGCATCGCGAGCGCACTGCCCGTCGAGCGGAGCATCCCGAGGTAGGCGATCGACCAGTTCGTCCCGTTGAAGACGTAGAGGTCGGCCTTCCCGTCGCCGTTGAAGTCGCCGACGTAGTGCTTGTCGCCGGCGGTCATCTGCCACCCCGGGAAGCTCCCGTCGTAGCGGTGCGACATCCCGAGCGCATTGCCGGTCGAGTTCAGCATCCCGAGGTACGGGATCGACCAGTTGGAGCCGTTGAAGACCCAGAGGTCTTCCTTCCCGTCGCCGTTGAAGTCGCCGACGTAGTGGCGGTCGCCGGCCGTCATCTGCCAGCCGGGGAAGCCGCCGTCGTAGCGTGCGACGAGCTGGAACCCCGTGCCGTTCGAACGAAGCATCCCGACGTACGGGATCGCCCAGTTGGACGCGTTGTAGATGAAGAGGTCCTTCTTCCCGTCGCCGTTGAAGTCTGCGACGTAGAACTTGTCGCCGGGCGTGAAGTCCCAGCTCGGCATCGAGTTGTCGTAGCGGGCGATGAGCCGGAGGCCGTTCGCCCCGTCGTCGGCCAGGAGTCCGAGGTACTCGAACGCCCAGTCCGTTCCGTTGAAGACGACGACCTCGTCCTTGCCGTCGCCGTTGAAGTCGCCGACGTAGAACTTGTCGCCGGGCTTGAACTGCCAGGAGCCCGGCACCCGCTCGACCGCGCTGAACACGACGTCGAGCTGGCCTCCGTTCGAGCGGTGGATGTGGATCGCGTTCCCCGAGTGGACGAGGATGTCGTCCTTGCCGTCGCCGTTGAAGTCTCCGGCGTACACGTTCTGGAACGTGTGTTGGGCGAACGGCTCGGCGTTCGACTTCATCCGCGTGTAGCAGACCGGGCAGTACGGAGGCGAGTTGCCCCGCATCCGGCAGTTGATCGCCGGGCGGTAGAGCCCGCGCGACCAGGTGCCGCCGCCCTCGAAGAGGCCGGCGTCGTCGGAGTCGCTCCAGCCGGCCGGCTTTGCAGCCGGCGGTATAGCCCGCGCAGGAACCGGCTCCGGTCGGGACCGGGGTGCGCCGGCTCACAAACTGCCGCCACTTGAGCGTCGCCCGGTTCGTGTTGATCGTGAGGTTCGGCGAGCCCGGCTCTCCACCGGAGAACGTGCCGGGCTTCGCGCAGTACTCGTCGGCGAGCCCGCCCGTACCGTGGCCGAACTCGTGCGCCATCACGCTCCAGCTCGCCCCCATCGTGACGATCTGGAACCCGCCGCCTCCGCATCCGCCGAAGCCCGGGTTGTTGAGGATGATCACGACGAGGTCGTAGTCGGGCACCCACGCGTTGAGCGCGTTCTGCACCTTGGTCGAAGTCCCGGCCCCGCCTTCGAGCCAGCAATGCGCCCAGGAGCCGCTGAAGATGTAGCCGAGCGCGGTGTTCCTGATCGTCGTCGACGTGATCGTGTCGTCCGACGGGTCGGTCGGCGTTCCGTGCTCGTTGTAGACCCGCAGTGCTCACCCCCGACTGCGCGGAGATCAGGTTGACCCGGAAGATGTTGTAGGCGGACTTGTCCTCGTAGAAGTAGTCGCGAGCCGAAAACGCCGTCCATGAGCAGCTCATGGACCTTGTTGTTGTAGGCCGTCTGGTCACCCGCAGCGAAGCCGTCGCCGAGAACGGCGATGTTCTGTTTCGCTCCGGGCGGTCCCGACGCCAGGATCTGCGTGACACTGTCGGGCACGGTTCATCCTCCTTCGGTCGCGTGCGTTGCCCTGCGAACGGAGAGGAACGCGGCATGCGAGCGCACTCGGCCTGCCTGGGAGACAACCGCACGCCAGTCGGTCTCTCCGGCCGAGCATCTGATCGCCGCAGCAACAGTCGTACCCATAACGCGGCGTCCCTCCGTTGCTGGGGCTTTTCTACTCCTCGGTCGAGTGCGCGTCAACGTGGGCGGCGTCTATACGCTTTGCCGGAATGGAGCCGACCGGAACGAGAACTCGCCGCGAGACGCTGCTCGGCTTCCAGCCGCCGGCGATCGGGCCGGAGGAGATCGAGGCCGTCGTCGAGACGCTCCAGACCGGTTGGATCGCGACCGGCCCACGCGCCGGAGAGCTCGAGCGGCGCTTCGCCGAGTACGTCGGCGCCAAGCATGCGGTGACACTCGCTTCCGGCACGGCGGCGCTCCATCTGGCCCTCCTCGGCGCCGACATCGGCCCGGGCGACGAGGTCATCACGACCCCGGTCACGTGGCCGGCGACGGCGAACGTGGTCGTCCACTGCGGCGCGACGCCGGTCTTCGTGGACGTGAAGGCGGACGACCTGAACATCGACCCGACGCTCATCGAGGCCGCGATCACGCCGCGCACGAAGGCGATCATCCCCGTCCATCTCGCGGGGCAGCCCGCCGAGCTCGACGCGATCCTCTCGTTCGGCGTTCCGGTGCTCGAGGACGCGACCCATGCGGTCGAGTCGGTCTACCGCGGGCGCAAGATCGGGTCGATCGAGGGCTCGATGGCGGCCGCGTTCTCGCTCAACGCGACGAAGAACGTCGCCGGCGCCGAGGGCGGCATCCTCACGACCGACGACGACGCGCCTCGCCGCCGAGATCAACGAGCTGCGCCTCATGCGCCGCACGGCCGGCGCGCTCTACGACATCCGCGTCGCCGGCTTCAAGGTGAACCTTCCGGACGTGCTCGCCGCACTCGCGCTCGTTCAGCTCGACAAGGTCGACCAGCACCAGGAGATCCGCGTGCGGCACGTCGCCGCGTACGACGCGGCCTGTGCGGAGCTGCCGGGCATCACGCCGATCGCCAGGGATCCCCGCGACGTCCACGCGCACCACATCTACGTCGTGCGGATCGATCCCGAGCTCGCCGGCGCCGACCGCAACGCGTACCGCGAGGCGCTCCTCGCGGAGAACATCGCGACGTCGATCCACTTCCTGCCGCTCCACCAGCTGACCTTCTACCGCGAGCTGATCCCGGATCAGGCGCCGCTCCCGGTGGCCGAGGAGGCGGGCGCAACCGTTCTCTCGCTGCCGCTCTCGCCGGCGCACTCCGACGAAGACATCCAGGACGCAGTCGCCGCGCTGGGGCGGGTCCACGCCGCCTTCACCGGCGCGTGACCGAACTCACCGTCTCGATCGTCAACCACAACGGGCGGGAGACGCTCCTGCCCCTCCTCGCCGCGCTCGAGCGTGACCACCTGGAGGACGTGGTCTTGCTCGACAACGCGTCGGAGGACGGCTCCGTTGCGGCCGTCCGCGAGCGGTTTCCGCACGTGCGCCTGATCGAGCAGCCGTTCCGCGCGGGCTTCGGCGCGAACCACAACCGCGTGATCCGGGAGACGAGCGGGCGCTACGTCGTGCTCCTCTCGCACGATGCGGAGCCGGAGCCGGGCGCGCTCGCGGCGCTGGTCGCGTTCGCCGACGCGCATCCGCGGGCGGCGGTCGTGGCGCCGCGCCTCCGCTATCCGGACGGGCGCACGCAGGCGAACGCCTGGCGCTTTCCCTCTCCTTCGGTTTCTGCGCTCGGGGCGCTCACGCTGAGCCGCGTCGGCGTGGTGCAATCGCGGGGCGAGGAGCCGCGGCGGGTCGACTGGGCCATGGGCGCCGCGCTGCTCCTGCGGCGCGAGGCGCTCGACGAGGCCGGGCTCTTCGACGAGAGCTACTTCATGTTCTCGGAGGAGACCGATCTCTGCTTCCGGCTCGCCCGGGCGGGCTGGGAGACGTGGTTCGAGCCGGGCGCGGTCGTCGTCCACCACGACAGCGCGCTGCGCGACGAGGTCCCGAACGAGCGGATCGCCGAGGAGTGGCGCTCGCGCCACCGCTACTGGCGCGCGCACCATTCGGCAGTGGGCGTACGCGTGGCCGCCGCCGCAACCGGGGCCCAGTACGCCGTGCGCGGCGGCATCGCGGCGGCTGCGAACCGCGTGCGGCCGGGCTCGTACGACGCGAGTTTCCCGGCCCGGATGCGCCTGCACGCGCGCTCCGCCTGGCGCGGCCCCGACGGCCCGGGGCTGCGAGAGCTCGTGGCCGACTGGAACCGCGAGCACGGCGTCTCCCCGCCTGACCCGCCCGGGCCGGCGGGCAGAATCGACACATGACGAGCGCCACCGCGGCCGTGCGCGGCATCGACACGCGCGCCTCCACGTACGACGGGTCGCGCCTACTCGAGGCGCTGCTGTTCACGACCGTCTTCGCGGTCACGTTCGCGAAGCTCCGCATCAAGGTCGGCGGCGACCTCAACTTCTTCGTCTCGGACCTGACCGCGCTGCTGTTCGTCGGGGCCTTCCTCGCGCATCGGATCTCGCGGCGTGACTGGCTGGTCTCGCGCACCGTCGCGGTCGCCGCAGGGTTCTTCGTCGCGTTTCTGGTCGTCTACCTCCTCGGCTTCTTCAACCTGGAGACGACCGCCGATCGTGACCTCTTCATCAAGGGCATCACGAAGTGGGGGATCAGCTTCGCGCTGCTCATCTGTGCGGTCGCCTACCTGGAGCGGCGTTCGCCGCGGGTGTACTGGCAGGCCCTGGCCGCGTTCGTGGCGGGATTCGTGGCCAACGCGGCCTACGGTTTCGCACAGCTCGTGCTTGCCGAGAGCGGGACGAACCTCGACGAGCTGTTCCTCGGCCGGCTCGGCCTCTACGAGCGCGGCGGGATCAACATCTTCGGGAGGATCGGCGACTCGAACGTCTACCGGACGAACGCGCTGACGCTCGACCCGAACCACCTCGGCGTGATGCTCATCATCCCGCTCCTCGTCGTCCTCCCCATCTACCTGCGGCTCGAGCGCGGTCACCGGCTCCGCCTGCCGCTCGCCGCGGTGCTGGGGTTTCTCGCGCTGATCGAGCTGTCCACGCTGTCGCGCAGCGGTTTCCTCGGGATCGCCGTCGGCCTCTGCGTGCTCGCCGTCCCGTACCGGCGCCTGCTCCTCACGCCGCGCGTACTCGTCCCGCTCGGCGCGGTGGCCGCGGTGGTCGCCTACGTGGTCATGCGTCGGTCGGGGTTCTTCGAGACCGTGTTGGAATCGCGGACGCAGGTCGGCGGGAGCTCCGTGCAGGCCCACTTCGCCTTCTACTCGCTCATCCGCCCCGCGCTCGAGCAGCACCTGTTCTTCGGGCTCGGGCTGAACACGTTCTCGAGCTACTACGAGTTCCTCACCGGGAAGACCAACTTCGGGCCGCACTCGTTCTATGTGGCGCTGCTCACCGAGGCCGGGCTGGTGGGTGCGGCGGTCTACGCGGCCTGGCTCGTCTTCCTGTTCAGCTGCCTCGCCACCCTGCGGCGCGTCGGGCGGCAGATGGCGCGCGCGGGCGACCGGGCGGCGGCGCGGGTGCGGCCGCTCGGGTGGGGCCTGACAGCGGCGCTCGTCGGGACGATGGCTGCGAACGTCTTCTACCTGACGATGCCGATGTACTACTTCACGGTCTTCGCCGCGCTCGTCGTGGCTGCGCCGGTGGTCTTTTCGCGAGCGGCGCGGCGATAACCTGACGCCTTGTGCGCATCGCGCTCCTCGACCCGCCCGGGTTCACGCCCCCGTATGACCACTCGCTCGCGTCCGCGCTCGCGCGGCGCGGGCACGACGTGGATCTCCTCACCTCGCCGTCGGCACTCTTCGCCGCGCCGGAGCCGGACGGATACCGGCGCGACGAGGTCTTCCTGCCGTGGTCGAGCCATCTGCGCCGGCGGCGGATTCGCGCCCTGGCGCGCGGGCTCGAGTACGTCCCGAGCGCCCGGCGCGCCGCTCGCCTGCTGGACGAGCGTGCGCCGGACGTCGTCCACGCGGAGTGGCTCGGGCTCGCGGCCTACGACGCGCGCTGGCTCCGCGAGGTCGCTCGGGCGAGGCCGACGATCCTGACCGCGCACGACGTGTTCCCCCGCCGCCGCTGGAACCGGCAGGGCTGGGAGACCGCCATGGGATTCGCGGATCGCGTGGTCGTCCACTCGGACCGCGCGGTCGAGCGGCTCGCGGAGGCCGGGCGTCGCGCGCGAGAAGCTCGTCGTCATTCCGCATGCGGTCTTCGACTCCGCGCCGGACACCGAGCCGGGCGAGCCGGAGGGACGGACGCTTCTCTTCTTCGGGCTGATCCGAGGCTACAAGGGACTCGACGTGCTCATCCGCGCGCTGCCCGCGATCGCCGCCGGCGCTCCCGGAGCGCGGCTCGTGGTCGCCGGACATCCGTTCGAGCCGGTCGAGCCGCTGCAGGCGCTCGCGACGGAGCTCGGCGTCGCGGACGCGATCGACTGGCGGCTCGGCTACGTCCCCGACGCCGACGTGCCCGGGCTCTTCGCGGCGTCCACGGTCGTCGTGTGTCCGTACCGGGAGCTCGACTCGTCGGGCGTGCTCGCGACCGCCCTCGGCCACGGCCGTCCCGCGGTGGTCTCCGACGTGGGCTCGCTCGGGACGATCGTGCGCGAGTTCGAGGCGGGGCGCGTGGTCGCTCCGGAGGAGCCCGGTGCCCTCGCTGCGGCCTGCGTCGAGCTGCTCACGTCGGCGGACGCGCTCGCGAACGCGGCGGCGGGAGCCCGCAAGGCCCGCGCCACGCTCACCTGGGACGCGGCCGCCGCCGAGCACGAGCGCCTCTACGAAACCGTCCTCGCGGAGCGCGCATGACTCGCCGCCCGGTCCAGGCCGCCGTGAAGAGGGTGCTCGACCCGGTGCTCTCGGCGCTTCTGCTCGTTCTGCTCTCGCCGGTCTTCCTGGTCGTGACGCTCGTCGTCCTCATCGGCTCGGGCCGCCCGATCTTCTTCGTGCGGCCTCGCGCCGGACGGGACGGGAAGTCGTTTCGGATGATCAAGTTCCGGACGATGGTTCCCGACGCGATCGAGCTCGGCCGGGAGCTCAACCTGAGCGAGGACCCGTTCGGCCTGGTCGCGAACGACCCGCGCATGACCCGCGGCGGCCGGTTCCTGCGCCGCACCGGCCTGGACGAGATCCCGCAGCTCGTGAACGTCCTGCTCG
Source organism: uncultured Actinomycetes bacterium (assembly GCA_963705875.1). Lineage (GTDB taxonomy): Bacteria > Actinomycetota > Thermoleophilia > Gaiellales > Gaiellaceae > CAVRUF01. The sequence goes on from OY970117.1 coordinate 2,481,404, forward strand.
GGCAGATGAGCATCGTCGGCCCGCGGCCCGACCTCGTCGAGCAGGCCGCGCACTACACCGAGGAGGAGCGCAAGCGGCTCGCGGTTCGCCCGGGGATCACCGGGTGGTCGCAGATCCACGGCCGCGAGGACATGACCTGGACGGAGCGCTTCCGCTACGACGCCTGGTACCTCGAGCACTGGTCGCTCTGGCTCGACCTGCGGATCGTCCTGCGCACGTTCGGCCAGCTCTTCCGCGCCGAGCCGGTTCCCGTCCAGGACTCGCTCAACATCGAGCGCGCGCAGGGGAGCTCGGAGGAGCCGAAGGCGTGATCCGCGAGGTCGCGCCGGGAGACTGGGACGCGCTGCTCGCCGGTCTCGGGGTGGAGGACGCCTACCTGAGCCGTGCGTCGGTCGAGGCGTCGGCGCTGCTCGAGCCGTCCGAGGCGGTGTTCCTCACGGACGACCAGGTCGCGCTTCCAGTGCTGCTGCGGGAGATCTCCGGCGGCGATCGCCGCGACGTCACGGCGCCGTATCCGTGCGGCGGCCCCGTGGGCGCGGACGTCGGCGGCTTCTGGGACGCCTACGCGGAGTGGTGCCGCGAGCGCTCGGTCGTCTCCACGTTCATCCGCTTCCATCCGCTGCTGCAAAACCAGCGCCCTCGCGCCGCCCGATGCGACGCTCGAGCGCCTCGCCGACGCAGCAGTCTGGCGCCTCGAGGGCGACCTCTTCGCCGGGATGCACCGGAGCCACCGCAACAAGGCGCGCAAGGCGCAGAAGGCGGGATCGAGGTCTCGGTGGAGCGCGCGCCGGCCTCTCTCGACGGCTTCCTCGAGCTGCACGAGCAGACGATGCGCCGGCAGGGCGCGTCCGACTACTACGCGTTCGGGCCGGACTACTGGGAGAAGCTCCGCGAGCTCGGCGACGGGCTCGTCCGTCTCGACGCCACGCTCGACGGCGAGCTGGTCGCGAGCGAGGTCTGCGTAGGCGCCGGGACGTGGCTCCACTACCACATGGGCGTCACGTCCGACCGCGGCCGCGAGGTGGGCGCGGCCAACCTGCTCGTCTACGAGACCGCGGCGTGGGGGCAGGCGAACGGCTTCACCGAGCTCTCCCTCGGCAGCGGCCTCGGTGGGCAGGAGGACTCGCTCTGGGAGTTCAAGCAGCGGTTCGGCGAGGACCTCGGACGTGAGTTCTGGATCGGCAAGCTCGTGAACGACACGGACGCGTACCGCGAGCTGGCCGGTAACGCCGAGACCGACGGGTTCTTCCCGGCCTACCGGGCGCTTCGCTCGGGCTGAAGCATCGCGTAGCCCTCGCGCAGGAACGGCGTCTGGTCGATCAGCGAGGCGATCTCGTCCGGCTCGAAGATGCCCTCGTCGGTGACGTAGCGGTCGATCAGCTCGGGCTGCGTCTCCTCGAAGATCGCCTCCAGCTCGGCGGGGCGGTCCCAGGCCTCGAGCGCCTCCGCGGGCGACTCGTACGGCGCGAGCTTGAACGTCTCGCAGGCGACCACGACCGGAACGTCCGCGTTCTTCGCGGCCTCGGCGAGCGCGGTCGTCCCGACCTTGTTCACGAGCGTGCCGTCGCGGAAGACGGTGTCGGCGCCGAGGACGAGGATGTCAGCCGTTCCGAGCGCGTGTTCGGCGTCCTCGTCGGCGACGAGATCGACCGCGAGTCCTTCGGCGGCGAGCTCCTCGGAGAACGGCCGGCCTTCCTCGCCCGGGGCCGAGACGGTGCAGATGACCCGCTGCGGCTGTGCGAAGAGCACAGCGTCGCGGATGGTCGCCGACGCGGAGTGCGTCATCACGATCCCCTCGATCATCGGCTTCAGCAGGACGGTGATCGTGCGGCCGGCGTGGTCGCGGCGCTCGATCAGCGCGCGCGACTGCTCGAGCAGCTGCTCGGTCGTGCGTCCAGCGGCGAGTACGCGGCCCACGGCGCCGGCGATGGCGCCGATCGAGGGACGCGTCGCGGCGAGCGCCCGGCCGGTCTCGACGGGGTCGGCGCCCTTCTCCACGGCTTCGGCGAGGGCCTCGACCGCCTGGCGCGCCAACCAGCCTGCCCCGTGTTCCCGGTCGTCGGCGATGAGTTGCAGTCGACGTTCGATGCTCAAGGTCCTTCCCTCCTCCGGCGAGCCGAAACGGCGGCGGCTCGGGCCTCTCTTGTATCAAATCGGTCTTTTTCGCGGCCTTCGCGTGCGCTTCTGTGGAACGGGATCGTGCCGCGTTGCGCGCCGTAGACTCTCCCGGTGGACAACGTCGCCGCGCCGTCGATCGCCCGGACCGCCCGGCTCGTTCGAGGGCTCGTCCGCTGAGCCGGCTGCGGGACGCATCGCGCGGCGTCATCGCGTTCGCCCTCGCCGCGCCGCTCTTCCTGCTCTTCGCGCGACTCCTGCCCGAGGACGGTGCCGGGCTCTACGTCCGGCTGCTCGCGGCGACGATCTGCGTGCTCGTCCTGCCCGGCGCGCTCCTCATGCGGGCCGTCGCCTGGCAGCCGGTGCCCGCGCTCGCGCTGACCGGCTCCCTCGTGCTCAGCCTGGCCGTCGCGATGGGCGCGTTCGCGATCACCTTCCTCGTGGGCGGGACGGTCACGCTCGCCCTTCTCATCATGGGACTCGTGACGCTCGGGGCGCTCGTCCCGGCTGCCCTGGCGCGGGTCTATCGAGACGAGCCGGGGGAGCGCCTCGCGTTCGTCGTCCTCGTCCTCGCGGCGATCGCCTACGGCGGCGTCGTCTGGTGGGTGTCGCACTCGCTCGGCACCGGGGACGTGCTCTTCCATCTGGCGCGGGCGCGGAAGATCGCCGACGGCGAGACCCTCAGCTCCCTGAACGTCGTGAACGAGTTTCGCGACGGCGGCCTCCATCCGGGCTACGCGTTCCCGCTTTGGCACGGCGTTCTGGCGGCGATCGCCAAGCTCGCGGGCGTCGACGTCTCGCTCGTCGTGCTCCACCTCGCGTCCGTGCTCGTGCCCTTCGCCTTCGCCGCCTCCTACGCGGCGGGGCGCGCGCTCTTCGGCTCGTGGATCGGCGGCGTGGCGGTGCTCGCCGCCCAGGCAGCGCAGATCGGCTTCTCGCGCGGCGGGGCGGGCCTGCTCCAAGGCATCGCCCTCCCCGGGGCCGTCACCCGCGTCGTGCTCGTGCCCGCGCTGCTCGCGTTCCTCTTCGCCTACCTGCGTGAGCGCGACCGGCGCCTGCTCCTGCCGCTCGCGGCCTCCGCGCTGGCCGTCGCCGTCGTCCATCCGTCCTACCTCGTGCTCGTCGCCGTTCCGCTCGCCGGGTTCGCGGTGCTCGCCGTCGCGCTCGTGCGGCCCCGGCGCGAGACGTTCAGGGGTCTCGCAGCCGCGCTCGCGGTCGTGCTCGTCACGGGCGGGCTCTTCTTCGCGACGCTCCAGCCGACGATCGCCTCGACCGAGTCGGTTCGGCCGACGCAGAGCGAGGTGCAGCGCGCGGTCAACCACTACGGCGACCAGCTCGAGGTACGCGGCTCGAACTACCGCCTCGCGCCGGACGTGCTCACCCGCCCCGGACCGGTGGTGATCGCGGGCTTCCTGCTCCTGCCGCTCGCGGCCATCGGCGTGCGGCGGCGCTACGGCGCCTACGCGGCCGGGGGGATGCTCGCCTGCCTCGCGGTGCTGCTGATCCCGGCGCTCTTCACGCATTTCTCCGATCTCGTCTCGATCTCGCAGTCGCGCCGTCTCGCGTCCTTTCTCCCGGTGCCGTTCGTGATCGCTGCGGCCGCAGTGCTCGTCGGGCGGGCGCGCGCCGTCGGGGTCGTGCTCGCGTTCGCGGGAGGACTGGCGCTCGAGCTCGCCTACTCGGCGGGCGCCGAGTCGGGGCCCGTGTGGCCGCTCTGGGTCGCCGTGATCGGCGGCGCCGCGGGGATCGCTGCCGGCGTTCTGCTTCCGGTGCGGTGGGAGAGGCTTCTCGAGCCGACCCGCTGGGCTGCGCTCGCCGCGCTCGTGTTCGTCCTGCCCGCGGCCGCGGCCGGGCTCGGCGACCTGAACCGACAGGACGAGCCCGACGCCTTCGCGCTCACGCCCGGGATCGTGACCGCCCTGCGCGGGCTCGACAACGACGCGGTCGTGCTCGCTCCCGTCCAGACGTCATACCGCGTCGGCGCCTTCGCACCGGTCTACGTCGTGGCGATGCCGGCCCCGCATGTGGCGAACACGGAGGCGAACCTCCCTTACCGCCGCCAGCGCGACGCAAACCGCTTCTTCCAGCGGACGAAGACGGACGCGGAACGCCGCGCGACGATCGAGCGCTACGGGGCCGAGTACCTGCTCGTCGACCGCCGGCGGTTCTACCCGAAGGAGTTCGTGGAGGAGCTCGAGCCGGTCTTCCACGACGGCCGCTACGCGCTGTACCGAATTCCGAGCTAAGAGGGTTTGGCGAAATAGGCCTGAGCCGCCGGGCCGCGCTGGACGGCGCGATCCGGCGTCCTCGGTTGCGCCCGTACTACCAGTACGAGCGCGCCCTGCGTCCTTGTCTCCCACCGCCCAGCGCACCCCGGCGGGAGACCGATTTCGCCAAACCCTCCTAGCGCGGCGAGCTTCGGCCCTTGATCGCCATGAGCAGGCCGTTGAGCGAGAAGTAGTACATCCGGTCGGTCGCGATCCCCGGGACGAAGCGGCCTGCGTTGAACGTCCAGACGATCTTCCCGTTGCCCGTGTTCATCGCGTACGTCTTCCCCTCGATCGTGGAGACGAAGAAGAGCTTTCCGACGACCAGCCCTGACCCGGTGATGCGCCCGCCGATGTAGCGCGACCAGAGCAGCGCGCCCGACGAGGCCGAGTAGGCGTTCGCCCGCTGGGCGTAGCTCCCGATGAACACCTTGCCGTCGGAGACCGCCGGCGTCGCGTACGTGAGCCCTCCGAGGCTGTTCGTCCAGAGCACGCGTCCGTTCGTGGCGTCGAAGGCGACGAGCTTGCCGGTCCGGGCCGCCGTGAAGATCCGCTTCCCGTCGGTCGCGGGGCTCGAGTAGAAGCTTTCGTAGCGGACGAAGTCGCGCTTGACGTACGTGCTCCAGAGCTTCGACCCGTTCTTGCGGTTCAGGCAGAAGACCGAGCCCGCGTAGGTGGAGATGCAGATCCGCGTGCCCCAGATGGACGGGCTCGCATTGATCCGCCCGCCGGTGTTGTAGGCCCAGCGCACCTTGCCGTTCGTGACGTCGACGGCGAAGAGCCGCCCGTCGCGCGTGCCGAAGTAGGCCGTGTTGCCGAGCACGACCGGGGAGGACTCCGCCTCGATCGACCCGGTGACGAGCTTCCACAGCACCTTCCCGTCGGAGCGGCGGAAGGCGGTGACGCTGCCGTCCTGCGCGCTGACGATGAGGCGCGAGCCGGCGATCGCGGGGGTCGATGCCTTGCGTCCGCCTGTCGTGCTTCCAGATCGTCTTGCCGGTGTCGGCGTTGATCGCGATCGTCAGCCCGGTCGTCTGCGTGTTCACGTAGAGGACGCCGTCGCAGAAGCTCGGCGGGTACTCCATGAGGCCGTCGACGCCCCTCGCCCATCTGGAGTGGCGGATGGGGATGCCGAGCTCGATGTCCGGCCGCGACAGCGTGCGCTGCGGGTTTCCTCCGAATTCGTTCCAGCAGAGCTCCGGCGCGGCCTCCGGCTTCTCCGGCTCGGTGGTCGTCGTCGCCGCGGTCGTCGTCTCCGGCTCCGGCTCGGATGCGGCGACCGAGACCGACACGCCGCTGAGCTCCGTGTCGAGGCCGCCGCTCGGGGTGTCGGTCTTCGTCAGCGCGTATGCGGCGGCCAGGCCTACGGCCAGGAGAAGTACGGCTGCGAGGGCGAAAACGAGCTTCTTGCGCATACGGGAGGCTCGGGGGCGTCCGAGCTTCGAGTATGCCTGCGACCCGGGTCAGCGCTCGACGGGAGGCGTCGATTCCCTGCGTTCATGCGCCGCGGCCAGTCCGGCCGCGGTGAGCCCGAGCGCCCCCCACATGAGCGGATCCTCGAAGAAGCCGCTGTACGAGAGCGAGTGGACGAAGATGACGATCAGCAGCGCGCCGAGTGCAAGCGCGAGCGACCTGTCGAACGCGCCGAGGCGGAACAGGGCGAGCGCGGCCGTCCACAGGAAGAGGACGTAGGCGACGATGCCGAGGATCCCGAGCTCGGCCGTGATCGTCAGCGGCGTCGTGTGCGACGGGGCCCGCGAACGGCCGCTCTCACGCCCGACGTCGCGTGTGGCGCGTTGCTCGCCGCCGATCCCGACACCGAGGATGGGGTTGTCGCGGATCACCTCGGCGGTGTTGGCGATGATGTCCGAGCGGCCGCTCGTGAGCCGCCGGGCGGACTCGTTCCAGGCGAGGACGGAGACGAGCACCGTCGTTGCGACCGCCGCGATCACGGCCGCGGTGATGAGGATCCGCCGGCTGCGTGGATCCGCCGCGAGCAGGCTGACGACGAGGACGCTGACGAAGAGCGCGAACATGCTCGACTGCGAGTACGAGATGAAGAGCCCCGCCCAGGTGACGGCGATCAGCGGGATCGCCACGACCAGGCGGATCTGCCGCATCCAGAGGAGCGCGACCGTGACCGCGATCGCCACCGCGAGGTTGCGGCCGTAGATCGACGGGTCGTGGAAGAGGGACGTCACGCGCGTGAACGACGAGTAGGCGTTCGACACCTCGACGTCGGGCGCGAAGTACATGTCCTTCGTGAAGAGCTGGCTGAGGCCGACGAGCGCGAAGATCGCGGCGAGCGCGAGCAGCGCGACGGCGAGGCCCTTGCGCGTCCACGAGGTGAGCGACGTCCGCGCGAGGACGGCGAAGAGCGCGATGAACGGGAAGTAGAAGAAGACGAGGTCGGTGCTGGCGCTCCGCTCGTCGGACGCCCAGAGCATCGAGAGCGCGGAGAGTCCGACGATGACCGCGGCCGGGCCGGCGAGAAGCACGGGCGGCTTCGGCAGCTCGTCGCCCCGTAGGGCACGCACGACCAGGGCCGCGGCAGCGGCCACGAGCACCGTGTAGAGCGGGAAGAGGAGGTAGAGGCGTTCGTCGCCGACGTCGAGCGGGATCCGCATCGGGGCCGCGACGAGGAGGGCGACGGGCGCGATGTCCGGGCGGCGGACGAAGCCGGCGCAGAGGGCCGCCATGACGGCCACGCCGAGGCCGAGGCCGAGGGGATGCGCGGTCAGCGCGTCCAGCTCGGTGTCCGAGAGGAGGAGCAGGCCGAGCCACACTTCGGCCGCGGTCAGGACCGCGAATCCGGAGAGCAGCGGGACGCGCGACGGGGCGAGTGCGACCAGTGCGGCGCCGAGCCCTCCCGCCAGGGCGGCCAGTTCGGTTGCCGCGCTCGGCTCCATCGGGTTCACGATCCTACGCGGCGCGCGGGGCCGGATGGCGGGTCTTCGGCGCCTGCCGCGTCGTTACCGTAGGGCCGTGCTCGTCCTCGAAATCGTGTTTTGGGTCTGCGCCGGGCTGATCGTCTGGACGCATGTCGGCTATCCGCTCGCCGCGGGCTTGCTCGCGCGGCTTCGTCCCCGGCCGGTCGCGGCGGCCGACTGGACGCCTCGGGTGACGGTGATCGTCGCCGCCCACGACGAGGAGTCGGTGATCGAGCGGCGGCTCGAGGATCTGCTCGCGCAGGACTACCCGGCGGAGCTCTTCGACGTCATCGTCGCGTCGGATGCGTCGACGGACGGGACGGACGATCTCGTCGAGGCGTTCGCGGCGCGCGAGCCGCGCGTTCGGCTGCTCCGATGCCCGCGGGGCGGGAAGGTCGCGGCGCAGAACCTCGCCGTGCGGCAGACGGATGCAGAGATCGTCGCCTTCTCGGATGCGAACTCCACCTGGAAGCCGGACGCGCTGCGGCTCCTCGTGCGGAGCCTCGCCGATCCGGACGTGTCCTACGTGTGCGGCCAGCTGCGGCTTCTCGCGCCGGACGGCGGGAACAGGGAGGGTCTCTACTGGCGCTACGAGATGTGGGTGCGAAAGCAGGAGTCCTCGCTCGGCTCGATCAACGGCGGCAACGGCTCGATCTACGCGGTACGCCGGGCGGACTGGATCGACGTCGATCCTCGCTACGGACACGACATGTCGTTCCCGTACAGCTTCGTCCAGCGGGGGAAGCGCGCGGTGTACGACGAGGAGCCGCTCGCGTTCGAGAAGCCGGCACGGGACACCGAGGACGAGTACCGCCGCAAGGTGCGGATGTTCGAGCACGCGTGGCTCATGCTCTTCCAGGGCGGGATGCTGCGCGGCGTCGGGCCGCTGTACGCGTTCGAGCTCCTGTCGCACCGGCACCTGCGCTACGGGAGCGGGTGGCTGCACCTCCTCCTGCTCGGCACGAACGTCGCGCTCGTCGCGCTCGGCGCCGGGGTCGTGTACTGGGTCGCGCTCGGCCTGCAGATCGCTTTGCTCCTGCTCGCGCTGGCGGGCCGCGTTCGGTTCCCGCTTCCGGGCGCCGGGATCGCGCTCTACTACGTGGCGGTCAGCTCGGCCACGGTCGTCTCGTGCGTCCGGTATCTGCGCTTCGGATGCCCGGCCGTGTGGGAGAAGGCGCTCGGGACCCGCTAGCGCCGTTCCGCGCTCAGTGGCCGGCGCGGGCGAGCTTGCGCTTGAGGACGTAGCCGACCTCGCGGCCGCGCTCCTGGATCAGCCGGAGCTTCACGAAGTTGACGCCCTTCATCGCAGCGTCGTGCGTCCGGTAGCGGGCGGTGGCCGTCCGTGACGGCTCGCCTTCGGCCGGGGTTCGCTCGTACCCCATGCGCTCGAGCTGAGCGACCGGCGACCTGGTCGAACACCCTCTGGTCGGCGGGTGACATCTCCTTGCGCCATTTTCCGACCGCCGAGGAGTTGATCCCGGCCCAGACGTTCGTGAACCAGCTCGCCTGGTCTTTCAGCACCTTGGCGGAGTCCGTGTGCTCGATCGCGAGCAGGTCCGGCTCGAACTCGAGTCCGAGGAAGGCGCAGAGCCGTTTCACCTCGGCCGGGGGGCTCGCGACGATGTCCTCGTAGCGGACGGTGAGCACGCGGTCGCCGAACCGCTCTGCGGCCTCCGTGCCGAGGTCGATCCCGCGGGCCCAGAACCGCGCGGCCGACCAGACGTTGTTCGGCCCGAACGGAACGCCGAGGAGCGACAGCGCGACGTCGCGTCCGTCCCGGACGAGGACGACGAACCGGGCCTCGGGCCAGATCTCGGCGAGCTCGCCGACGTGCGCGAGGTAGAGCGGGGTCTTGTCGGCCCAGCGCTCCTTCTCGTTCATCTCGGCGTACGCCCGGAACGGCGCCTCGACCGCGAAGCGGTACGCCTCCTCATGGCTGAGGCCCAGGGGGACTGCGGGCGGGTCGCCGGTGATGCCCCAGAGCCGAACCCGTGGGTGCTCCCAAACCCGGCGCACGAATGACGCGGCCTTTTCCGGGTTCCCGAGCCCGCCCGCCTGGCGAACGGGCTCGAAGTCCACGAGGAACATCGACTCCGGTGGGATCGCCACCGCGCTGCGGTCGAGGATGAGCCGCAGCATCGTCGTCCCCGAACGGTCGTTGCCGACGATGAAGAACGGGGGTGCGGAGGCGTCCTCGGAGGGCATGGCTGGGCTGGAGGCACTGTAGTGCCGGGCCGCGTGGAGCGTTACCCACGACGGATCGCCTCCCGGCGCGCCCGCCGTGCGCGGCGGAGCAGCGCGACGACCGCCGAGTCTGCGTGCGGGCCGGATCGGGCGTGCCGCCGGTCAGGAGTTCCGGGTCCCGCGAGGTGCTCTCGTGGCTCCTCGATCGCCGTCGTGAGGCGAGGCGTTCGCCGCGGCGGAATCCGTGTCGGGACAGGAGCCGTGCGCCGGCGAAGCCATCCGAAGCCCGTTGCCGCGGCCGCGAGCAGGAGTCCCGTCAGCGCCGCGGCGACCGGGACCGGGAATCGCGGATGCGTGCGCGGGCTCACCTGAGCCGCGATCGGTTCCACCTCGACCGGCGCCGAGTCCGGGTCAGCAGGCCGGCGAGATGACGATGAGCTCGGCTCGACCGTCGGGGCCGGAGCGGTCGACTCCGTCGACACGGCCTCGACGGGAACCGAACGGTCGACGCTCCGAGCGGCTCGGACTCCGTCGACGGTTCGACCGCGGTGGCCGGCGCCTCCACGGTCGTGCCGCCGCTCGTGCACGGGGACAGACGTGCCGCTCGGGGTATCGGGCTCGACCGGCTCGCCTGCCTCGACCGGCGGATCGGCCGGCGCAGCGACCGCGTCGGGCGACGCCTCGGGTTCGGCCGGAATCTCCGCGACGGGATCGGCGGCCGGCTCCTCGACCGGCGCCGTCGGCGCCTCCGCCGGAGCGCGCACCGGAAGGAACGCCGAGCGGATCCAGGTAGCCCTGCGGATCGGCGGCCACGCGCACGCCCATCTGCACGTACGGCACCGGATGGTCGGCGTCGCCTTCGAGCGCCAGTGTCCCGACGGCGGCGCCCTCGCCGACGATCGCGCCGCGCGCAACGCCGAGCGAGCCCAGGTGAAGCAAGGTCACTGCGAGCCCGTCCGCGGTCTGGATCGTCACCGTACGGCCGCCGCCGGGCACGAACCCGGCGAAGCTGACCGTCCCGGAGGTCGGGGCGCGGACCCCCGCGCCGGGCGGTCCGGCGACGTCGATTCCGCGATGCTGGCCGGCGGCGTACGGATCGCCGCCGAGCACGAAGGGTTGCAGCACCGGCCCGTCTTGGGGCCAGGTCCAGGCAAGCGCGGGCGGTGCGCAGACCAGGGTCGCCAGAAGGACCGGAAGCAGCACGAGTCGGTGTCTCATGCGCGCCTCCTGTCGTCGTGTTCGGTGTACGAGATCGACCGTAGCGCGCTCGGACACGTCTGTCTGGCCACGTCACACTCTTGTGACACTTCTGTGACGGATCCGGCGCAAAGTGGGCCGAAAACGCCGGTTCCAGCGCGGTTCTCGGAGATCAGGCTGGTACAGTCGGCGCCCGATGGCACCTGAGGATGAGCAGGGCCGGAGCCGCCGTTCGGCGTCCGAGCTCGACGACGAACGCGAGATCGATTTCGGCCGGATCGGAGGCACCATCCTCGCGCGCTGGTGGCTCGTCCTCGCCGCCGTGATCGTCGGCGCGGCGATCGGCTACTTCACGTCGCTGGAGAGCGGAGACGCCTTCGTGGCGCGCACCACCGTCTACCTCGGCCAGCCGCTCTCGCCGAATGCGAACGCCCAGATCCAGAGCCTCGCCACGAACCCGGCGACGGTCTCGGAGATCGTCCGCAGCGACGAGGTCGTGAGCAAGGTCGCCGAGGATCTCGGGATCCCGGCCCGGGCGCTCCGCCGTGGGATCTCGACGCGCCCGATCGTGGCAGCCGGGACGACCGCGGCCACCAGGGCCAACACGAATCCGCTGGTCGAGGTCGCCGTCCGCGGTCCGTGGAAGGGCACGACCACGGCCGATGCCGCCAACGCGCTCGCCGAGGAGGTCGTGACCCGCGTGTCGGCCTATGTCGACGCCAAGGCGGAGGCGCTGGAGCAGAAGCTCGAGAGCCGAGAACCGGGAGCTCGAGTCGATCGACAAGCGGATCGACCAGCTGAACCAGACGGCCGCCGCAGGGGGCCCGGACGCGAACACGAGCCTCATCCTCGCGAGCCTCGCCGAGCAGCGCCGCGGGCAGCTGATCGAGTCGAAGACCGAGACGGAGACGCTCCTGACGCTCGCGCGAAACGTCGAGCGCGGCAAGCAGGTCACGCTCGCCCAGGCCCAGAAAGTCCCCGCGCAGAACTCGAAGAGCTCGATCATCGTCGGCGCGATCATCGGCTTCCTCGTCGGGATCGTGCTCGCCCTCCTCTGGGCGCCGGTCGTCGGTCGGATCCGGCCGAGCTCGGCCTAGGCCATGCTCGACGGCAAGTCGGTCGCGGTCGTCGTCCCGGCCCTGAACGAGGAGGAGCTCGTAGGCGTGACCGTCGCTGCGATCCCCGCGTTCGTCGACCGGATCATCGTCGTCGACGACGCCTCGAAGGACGCGACCGTCGAGCGCGCGAAGGCCGCCGATCCCCGGGTCGAGGTCATCGAGCACGAGAAGAACCAGGGCGTCGGCGCCTCGATCATCACCGGCTACAAGCGGGCGATCGAGCACGAGGTCGACGTCACCGCGGTCATGGCCGCGGACAACCAGATGGATCCCGACGACCTCGAGACGCTCGTCAGCGCGGTCGCCACGGGGGAGACCGACTACGCGAAGGCGAACCGCCTCGTCACCGGCCAGGCCTGGGATCTCATCCCGCGCAGCCGCTTCATCGGCAACGCGCTCCTCTCGTTCCTCACCAAGATCGCCTCCGGCTACTGGCACGTCGCGGACTCGCAGTCCGGCTACACGGCGGTCAGCCTCGAGACGCTCGAGATGCTCGACCTCGACCGGATCTACAAGCGCTACGGCTTCCCGAACGACATGCTCGTGCACCTGAACGTGTGGAACCGCCGGGTGCGCGACTACCCGTCACGGCCGATCTACGGCGTGGGGGAGCAGAGCGGGATTCGCCTCCGGAAGGTCGTTCCGACGATCTCCTGGCTGCTCGTGAAGGGCTTCTTCTGGCGGCTGCGCGAGAAGTACATGATCCGGGACTTCCACCCGCTCGTCCTCTTCTACGGGCTCGGGATGTTCCTCTTCGGCGCAGGGCTCGCGCTCGGCGTGATCGAGACCGTGCTCCGCATCGCGGGGAACCCGATCACGCCGGCGACGATCACGCTCGTGGCGCTGCTCATCGTGTCGGGGCTCCAGCTGCTGCTCTTCGCGATGTGGTTCGACATGGAGTCGAACAAGGATCTGCGCTGAGCCGTTGACGTATCGATAGACGTCGATATGATGGGTCGCGATGAAGGCGATCGCGACCATCGACTCGAGCGAATGCTGCGCCCCGGTCGGCTCCCCTTCGCTGTCGCTGCCGGAGGCCGAAGCGACTGCGGCGCTCTTCCGGGCCCTCGCCGACCCGGCCCGCGTTCGGATTCTCAACGTGGTCGCCACCCGCGAGGAGGCGGTCTGCGTCTGCGAGCTGACGGTCCCGCTCGGGCCTGTCTCAGCCGACCGTCTCGCACCACGTGCGCAAGCTCGTCGACGCCGGCCTGCTCGACCGCGAGCAGCGCGGTAAGTGGGTTTACCTGTCCTTGCGGCCGGGCGCGATGTCCCGGCTCGCCGGCCTGATCGATCCGAAGGGAGCCATCCATGAGCACGCAGCCTGAGGAACTGCGCGAGGAAGTCCGCGCGCGCTACGCGAAGGCGGCCACGAAAGAGAAGTCCGGCTGCGACTGCGACTCCTGCTGCGGCGACTCGCTCGACGTCGACATCGGGACCTGGACGTACGACGACGAGCAGCGCGGCGAGCTCCCGGAGGAAGCCGTGCTCGCGTCGCTCGGCTGCGGCAACCCGACCGCTGTCGCCGATCTCCGCGAGGGCGAGACGGTCCTCGACCTCGGCTCGGGCGGCGGGATCGACGTGATCCTCTCGGCCAAGCGCGTCGGCCCGACCGGCCGCGCGTACGGCCTCGACATGACCGACGAGATGCTCGACCTGGCCCGCGCGAACGCGGAGAAGGCGGGGATCTCGAACGCCGTCTTCATCCGCGGCGTGATCGAGGACATCCCGCTTCCGGCCGAGTCGGTCGACGTCGTGATCTCGAACTGCGTCATCAATCTCTCCGTGGACAAGCCCGCCGTACTCGCCGAGATCGGGCGCGTGCTCAGGCCGGGCGGCCGCGTCGGCGTCAGCGACGTCGTCGCCGAGGATCGGCTCACCACCGGCGAGCGGGCCGAGCGCGGTTCGTACGTCGGCTGCATCGCCGGTGCGCTCTCCAAGACCGAATACGAAGCCGGGCTCAGGGCCGCCGGGCTCGACGACGTGTCCGTCGAGTTCACCCACCAGGTCGCGGACGGAATGCACAGCGCGATCGTCCGCGCGCGGAAATCCGAGGAGGCATGAAATGGAAGCTGCCGCATTCGACCCGGTCACCCAGCATCGCCTCCGGTCGGCTTCGGTCGCACTCCAGGACGAGTTTCGAGGCGTGTTCGACGGAGACGATCGAGCGCTTCATTGTCGATTCGCTCCCCGATCGCTCCGGCGTTCGCATCGAGGACTTCATCCCGGTCTTCGCACACCGGTTCGCTCGCGAGCGCCTGAGGGCGCTGGCTCAGGTCGAGGGAAAGATCGCCAAGGACGTGCCGGAGGTTCTGTTCGTTTGCGTCCACAACGCCGCGCAGTCAGATGGCGGCGGTCTGTCAACCTGCGAAGCCAAGGCGCGATTCACGTTCGCACGCCGGATCCGATCCCGCCGATCAGATCAACCCGGCTGTGGTCGAGGCGATGGAGGAGCTGGGCGTCGATATAGCCGGCCGCGCTCCCCACCGCTCGACCGCCGAGGCCGAATGGGCCGACGTCGTCATCACGATGGGCTGCGGCGACGCCTGTCCGTACAACCCCGGCAAGCGCTACGTGGACTGGGAGCTCGAGGATCCGGCCGGGAAGGAGCTGGACGAGATGCGGCGGATCCGGGACGAGATCGCGCGGCGCATCGGTGTCCTCCTGGACGAGCTCTCCGTATCATGAGGCGCATGCCCACTTCACTCGTCACCGGCGGCTGCGGGTTTCTCGGCTCGCACCTGAGCGACTACCTGCTCGCCAACGGCCATCGCGTCATCTGCGTGGACAACCTCGACACGGGATCGCTCGCGAACATCGAGCACATTCCGACCGGGGACACGTTCCAGTTCGTGAACCACGACCTGACCACGCCGCTCTTCATCGACGAGGACGTGGACTTCGTCTTCCACCTCGCCAGCCCGGCGAGCCCGATCGACTACCTGCGGCTGCCGCTCGGCACGCTCAAGGTCGGGTCGTTCGGGACGCACCACATGCTCGGCCTCGCGAAGTTCAAGCGGGCCCGGTTCCTCATCTCGTCGACGAGCGAGGTGTACGGCGATCCCAAGATCCATCCGCAGCCGGAGACGTACTGGGGCAACGTGAACCCGATCGGGCCGCGCGGCGTCTACGACGAGGCGAAGCGCTACGCGGAGGCGCTCACGATGGCGTACCACCGCCAGCAGGGGCTGAACACGTGCATCGCGCGGATCTTCAACACGTACGGCCCGCGGATGCGTCCACATGATGGCCGTGCGATCCCGACGTTCCTGCGCCAGGCGATCGAGGGGAAGCCGGTCACGGTCTTCGGCGACGGGTCGCAGACGCGCTCGTTCTGTTACGTGGACGACCTGATCCGCGGGCTCTACCTGCTCGCGACCTCGGACGAGCACCTGCCGGTGAACCTCGGGAATCCGGTCGAGATGACGCTGCTCGAGCTGGCCGAGGCGGTCATCCGCGCGACCGGCTCCGAGAGCGAGATCGTGTTCGAGCCGCTTCCGGTGGACGATCCGCAGATCCGCCAGCCGGACATCACGCGCGCCGAGCAGATCCTGGGCTGGAGCCCGGAGATCGCGCTCGACGAAGGCCTGCGCCGGACGCTCGAGGTTTCCGGCGTCCCGCGCGTGCCCGCGGCCTAGGCTGGAGCGCCGCCGGCCGCTTCGAGGTCGGCTTCGGCCGCGGCGATCTCGGTCGCGAGCGCGTCGCCCTCGGGCCCGGCCTCGCCGAGCGTCTCGACGTTCTTGTCCGTCATGAGCTGCTCGGCCTGCCCGTAGAGGATGACCAGGCGGTCGAGCGCCTCCTTCTGCGCGAGCATCTGCTGGAGCGATTCGTCTGCGTTCATGGCGCGCAACCTAGACGATCCGCTCGCGGAAATGCCGTGTCCCCCGGGGGACCCCGTGTAGGGCACCCCTCACGCCCAAGTGTGACGCTCGAAACCGCGCAGGACATGCGCGTTTGCGCCGAGATGCACACGCGCGTGCGTAGGATCGCCGCCAATGCGCGTCGTCGTGCTCACCACCTCGTATCCGCGGCCCGGGGCCGAGCACGCGGGGCGGTTCGTCGCCGACGCGGTCGAGCATCTGCGCGCGGCGGGGATCGGCGTCGACGTGCTCGCGCCCGGCGGCTACCGCGACTTCGGCCTGGCCGGGCCGGACGGGATCATGCCGCAGCTGCGCACCCGGCCCTGGGCGGCGCCGCTCCTGGTCGGCTCGATGACCCGCGCGGTGCGCGCCGCCGCCAAGCACGCGGATCTCGTCCACGCGCACTGGCTTCCGACGGCCTCGGCGGCGCTCTTCGCGCGCGTGCCCTACGTCGTGACGCTGCACGGCTCCGACGTCGCGCTCGCCCGGCGGGCGCCGCGGCTGGCCAGACGCATTCTCAAGGGCGCCCACGGCGTGATCGCGGTCTCGAACGCGCTCGCGGACGAGGCCCGGGCGCTCGGCGCCGCCGACGTCACGGTCGTCCCGAACGGCATCGACATCCCGACCAGGCCCGGCGCGGATGCCGACCCGCCGTACGTCCTCTACGCCGGCCGTCTTTCCCGCGAGAAGGGCGTAGAGGACCTCGTCGCCGCAGCGGACGGTCTCCCGCTGACGATCGCCGGCGATGGCCCGCTGCGCGACGCGATCCCCGGCGCGCTCGGCTGGGTGCCGCGTCCCGAGCTCGAGCGACTCCTCGCCGGGGCCGCGGTCGTCGCCTGCCCGTCGCGGCGCGAGGGGTTCGGGATCGTCTGCGCCGAGGCGATGGCCCGCGGCCGGGCGGTGGTCGGGAGCGACGTCGGCGGGCTCAAGGACCTCGTCGAGCACGAGCGCACCGGTCTCCTCGTCCCGCCTGAGGATCCCCCGGCGCTGCGCGCGGCGCTCGAACGGCTGCTCGCGGACGAGAAGCTGCGCGCGTCTCTCGGCAAGGCGGCCCGCAAGCACGTGACCGAGCTCTGCTCCTGGCCTGCCGTCACCGAGGCCACGATCGCCGTCTACCGCCGGGCGCTCGCCGGATGAGCGAGCCGCTCGCACCCGAGGCGGTCGATGCCGAGCCCACCCGCAGCCGCGCGGGCGGGATGGTGCTGCTCACGCTCTCGAACGCGCTCTACATCGCCTCGGCGTACGTCATCACCGTCGCGCTCGCGCACCACCTCGGCCCGCAGGACTTCGGGCGCTACGGCGTCGCCACCGCCGTCGTCACGCTGATCGGGATCGCCGTCACCCGTGGAGTCCCGGTCGCCGCCACGCGGGCGATTGCGGCCGATCCCGACACGGCTCCGCAGACGATGCGCTCGGCGACGCGCGTCATGGTGCCGCTCTCGTTGGGGATCGCGGCCACCGCGCTCCTGCTCGCGTACGTGATCGCCACGGTGCTGGACGACGCGAAGCTCACGGTGCCGCTCCTCATCGGCTCCGCCGCGGCTCTCACGTACGCGGCGCAGTCGCTCCCGCTCGCCTGGTTCGCCGGCATGCACCTGCACGGGCGCCAGGCCGTGGCGCAGACCTGGTACGCGCTCTCGCGGCTCGGCGCGATCGTGATCGGCGGACTCATCGCCGGACTCGCGGGCGCGGTCGCCGGGTTCGTGATCGCCCCCGCGATCGCGGCGCTCGCGACGATCGGCGGCTTCCGGGTGCACAAGCACGTCGCGCGCGGCGGGAGCACCGGCGGGATCTCCGAGCGGACCCTCGTGCGCGAGGCCGCCCCGCTCGTCGTCGTCGCCGGGCTCGTGTCGCTTCTCCTGACGATCGACCTCTTCGCCTTCAAGCGAGTCGGAGATCCGGCGGACGTGGGCCGTTATGCCGCCGCGGCGACGATCGCGCACGTGCCGTTCTTCCTCCTGCGCTCGGTGCCGGTCGTGCTCATGCCGGCCGTCGCCGCCGCCTACGCCTCGACCCGGGAGACCCGCGCGGCGCAGGTGGGGCGGGAGATCCAGAGCGGGGTGGGCGACTCGATCGTCCTGCTCGCGTTGCCGACCGCGCTCCTCATCACGCTCGGCGACCGCGCGCTGGACATCATCTTCGGGAGCCAGTACGCGGTGGACGGGCTCGTCGTCGCGCCGCTCGCGATCGCGACCGCGGCGATCACGCTCTTCTCCGTATTCGTCGCGGTGGAGACAGCCTTCGGGACGCTGCGCCTGGCCGCGGCGATCGGGCTCTTCGGATCGCTGCTCATCGCGGCCGCCGCCGGCCTCGGAGGACAGGACTCGGACGTCTCCCGCGCCGCGTGGGCGGTTGCGCTCGCGGCGACGGTCGTCGTGCTCGTGCACGGCGCGTTCCTCTGGGCGCGGACGGGCCGGCTCGTCCCCGGGCGCGCGGGCTACGCCGCGCTCCTCGCCGCCGCGATCGGCGCGGTCACGCTCGCGACACCCGAGGGCACCGGGTGGTTCCTGATCGCCGGGTTCCTCGCGAGCGCCGTCTACGTCGTGGTCGCGTTGCGCGCGAACCTCGTGAAGCTGCGCTAGTAGCCCCAGAGATCCCGCAGGTCACGGCCGACGAGCGCGGACACGCGGTCGACCTCCGGCGCCAGCTCGTCATGCAACTCGCGCGCGAGGGACTCGGGAATGTCGGGGCGCGGCGCGGATTGCATCGTCGCGCCCGCGACGCGCTTCGAGAGCGAGTCGTACCGCGTCGGGCCGAGCGCCTTGAACGCGCCGCGCTTCAGGGCCGGCATGTTCAGCATCCGGTTCAGCGTCCGGCTGCGCGGAGTTTTCGCCCCGTGCACCTCGCGGAAGTCGGGCGTGTACTGGACGTCGACGCCGAGGAACTCGAGCACCCGGCGAAAGTCCCGCTCGTTGTCCGCGCGGAACTCCTCGAAGACGAGCACGAGGATCTGCTCGCGCGGGAACACGTCGTAGAAGCGGAGGAGCTGCTCCGCGTAGCGGGCCCGCTCGCGGTAGAAGAGGAACGACGGGCACCGAACCCGCGCGGGGATCGAGCGGCCCGCGCGACGCTCGGGCTCGAGCGCGAGCGCCTTGGCGAAGTCGGGCTCGTCCTCGGTCGTCTCGTTCACGAACTGCATGTGCAGTGAGTGGAGGAACGAGACCGGCTCGCGGAGCATGACCACGATCCTCGTCTCGGGATTCGCCTCATGGAGGTTCGCGGCCGCCTCGCGCGAGTGCAGGTACGCCGTGGACGCCTCGCCGCGCAGCTGTCCCGCTTCGCAGTGCCCGAACAGCCCGGCGTAGTCGGCCTCCGTGCGGAACTCGAAGTACTTCGGCCCGCCGTGGAAGCGGTCGCTCTCGGCGCGCAGGTCGGTGGCGAAGTACGCGGGCTCCTTGGGAACCGACATGCAGATCCCCGGATGGCCGCTCAGGAACTCGGCCAGCGCGGTCGTTCCCGATTTCGGCTCGCCCACGATCGCGAAGTCGACGCTCGCGCTCACCGCCGGATCGTAGACACGGGCTCAAGCGCGCGGGCTACTCGGCCGATTCCTCCCATGTGACCACGGTCGCGCTCGCCCCTGCCCATGCTTCGCCTGCCGGCCCCCGCCGGCTCGCGATCGTTCCCGCCTTCAACGAGGAGTCCTCGGTGGGCGCCGTGATCGACGAGATCCGCTCGGCCGCGCCGGCGTTCGAGATCCTCGTCGTGGACGACGGCTCACGCGACTCGACCGCCGCGGTCGCCCACGCGCACGGCGCGCACGTCGTCAGCCTTCCGTTCAACCTCGGCATCGGCGGCGCCGTCCAGACCGGCTACCGCTTCGCGCGCCAGCACGGGTTCGACCTCGCCGTCCAGATCGACGGGGACGGCCAGCACGACCCGGCCGACCTCGACGCGCTGATCGCGCCGATCCTCGCCGGCGACGCCGACCTCTCCGTCGGATCGCGCTTCGCGGACGGCTCCGGCGAGTACCGCGCGTCCTTCTCCCGCCGGGTCGGAATCGCGCTCTTCGCCCGCGCGATCTCGCGGATCACGGGCCAGAAGGTCACCGATACGACCTCGGGCTTCCGCGCCGCCAACGCGCGCGCCATCGCCCTCTTCGCCGACGACTACCCGCACGACTACCCCGAGGTCGAGACGACCGTGATGGTCGTGAAGGAGCGCCTGCGCCTCGTCGAGGTGCCGGTCGCCATGCGCGAGCGCGCGGGCGGCAGCTCCTCGATCACCGCGCCGCAGGCCGTCTACTACATGGCCAAGGTCTCCGTGGCCCTCTTCGTCGGGCTCTTCCGCGCGCCGAGGCTCAGCTCGTGACCCCGCTTCGCGTCTCCTTCGTCGCGGCGCTCATCTCGTTCGCGCTGCTCATGGTCGTCCTCGACCTGATCCGCCGTCGCAAGCTGCGCGAGCGCTACGCCCTGCTGTGGCTTCTCACCGCGTGCGTCCTGATCGTCCTCTCCCTGTGGAGGAGCGGCCTCGACACGATCGCCGGATTCGCCGGGATCTCCTACGCGCCGTCGGCGCTCTTCGCCGTCGCGGCCGTGTTCATCGTCGTCGTGCTGCTGCACTTCTCGACCGTGATCTCGCGGCTCTCGGACCAGAACGCGATCCTCGCCCAGCGGGTCGCGCTTCTAGAAGCTGTCGAGGGGGATCCGCGTGGTGGGTACGAACTCGAGGCCGTCGACTCGGAACCCGACGAGGCGCGGGTTGGCGCCACCGTCGAGGAGCTCGACGCTCGGCGTCACGACCCGCAGCGTCTGCGCCGCGTCGCCGGGCAGCTCGACCACGACTGAGCGTCCGGGCTCGAGCGTCTCGGTCCGGCTCGCACCGCCCTCGATCCCGAACGTGACCGGCCGCGCCGGCACACCCTTCGGCAGCGAGACGCGGACATGGAACGTGCCCTCGCCGGCGTGCCCCCACGTGCGGTAGCTCAGGTTCCCGTTCGCCCAGCCGTCGTAGTAGAGGCCGCGCGCGAGCGAGCCGACCTGCGGCGCGTCGGGGACGCGGACGAGCCGGAGCCCGTTGTCGGGCACGTCGAGCGTCTCGCCCTGGAGCTCGATCTGCGTCGCGAAGTCGTTGACGACGAGGAGGCCGGCCTTGGCGGGAGCGCCGTCCACGAGGAGGATCCCCGCGTCGGAGACCTCGGCGTAGCCGGACCGCCACGGGTCGTTGGGCGGCGCCTTGCCGGCGAGCCAGATCGGGCGGCCGAAGTCGCGGTTCCACGACTCGAGCGTCCAGGCGAAGTACGGCGACCCACCCGGCAGCGCGAGGAAGTCGGCCTCGCCCAAGCCGCTGCGGTCGAGCCAGTCGGGCTGCGGCGCCGACCAGGCGGTGCGGGCGCGTGCGGTCATGGCGTGGTCGCCGGCGTACGCGACGGCGCCCATCGAGACGAGCACGCAGATGCACGCGATCCCGAAGAACTGTGCGGTGCGAGCCGTCAGCGGCCGGAAGGCGACGACGAGCGCCAGGGCCAGCGGGACGACCGCGAAGACGGTGGCGGCGTTCGCGTTCCCGAACCAGAAGGCGAGCGTCCCGTACGCCGAGAGGACGGGCGAGTCGAAGGAGAAGCGGTAGTCGGCGAGCGTCGAGAAGGGCATCAGCCAGGCGGCCAGCCCCATGGCGAGCGCGATCCCGGCGTAGAGCTTGCGCCGCGGCGCTCCCCGTTCCGCGTAGGCGAAGAAGGCGATCGCGGCGAGCGGTGCGAGGTAGATCACGTAGCGCTCGAGCGGCCGGTGCGAGTCGGCCGCGGCGATGAGGCCCGCCTGGAGGAGGAACAGCGCGCCGACGCCGAGCGCCAGCCGTGCGAAAGCTCCCTCGGCGCGCGAGCGCGGACGGGCGGCGCCGTAGCCGAATCCCAGGAGGGCGCCGGGGACGATGACGATCCCGGCCGCGAACGGAAGCAGGGCGGCCGTCCAGCCGGCCCAGCGGACGACCTGGCCCGCCGGGTAGTCGACGAGCGCGAGCCCGGAATAGGTGCCGAGGAGCGCGGTTCCGCCGACGAGCGCGACGAGCGCGAGCACGCCGAAGCCGATCGCGGCCGTCTTGTGGCGGCGCAGCTCCTTCGGGCGGGCGACGAGCAGCAGGGCGAAGACGAGCGGGAGCGCGACGAACTGGACGCGCGTCCCGACGGCGACCACCGAAACGGCCACCGCGGCGGCTCCCCAGCGCGGCGACGGCGTCTCGAGCGCACGGACGAGGATTGCGAACGTGACGAGAAAGACCGGATAGGCGAGCGCCTCCGACAGGAGGTAGGCGTCGTAGAGCATCGCCGGCGCGGCCACGGCCATCGCGGCCACGAGCAGCGCGAACGACGGGCGCACGACCCGGCGCGCGAGCCAGTACGCGGGGAAGACGGCCGCGCTCATGGCGACGGCGTTCAGCGTCTTGGCGACGACGTACGCCGTTCCGGCGTCCCCGAAGAGCCACGCGGGCGCCTGCCAAAGGGCCGGGAGGAACGCGGGGAAGAACACGTGCTCGCCGCGGATCTCGAACGGATTGCCGCTCGCGAACGCCTGCGCGAGGCCCGAGTGGAGCAGCTCGTCGGTGAAGATCGCGGGCGTCGTGTGGAGCATCGCCTGGACGAGGTGGTAGAGGACGGCGACCGCGAAAATCAGCGGCAGGCCGAGGCGCGGGGAGAGTGCCCGGCGCGGCGATTTCTCCGCGACGGGAGCGACGAGGGGCGTCGGCTCTTTCTCCACGCGCGCGTCTCTCACAGGGACGGGCGTGCTCATGAGCGGACTATCGGCAGCCGATATCACGCCCTGTAGCGATGGCGTCCCGAGTCTCAGTCGTAATCGTCGCGTACCGGTCCGGCCCGGCCCTCGGCCCCTGCCTGGACTCGCTCGAGCGGCAGGATTCCGACCTCGAAGTGGTCGTCGTGGACAACGGCGCGGTCGCGGACGAGATCGCGGTCGCGGCGCAGCGCGAGGGCGTTTCGGTCGTCTCGCCGGGACGCAATCTCGGCTTCGCGGCCGGGTGCAACGCCGGCGCGTGGGCGGCTCGCGGCGAGGTGCTCGTGTTCCTCAATCCGGACACGGTCGTCGACGACGGCGCCATCGACCGCCTGGTGGCGACGCTCGACGATCCGTCCATCGGGATCGCGATGCCGCGCCTGTGCCTGATGGATTCGCCGACCCTTCTGAACTCGCGCGGGAACCTTGTCCACGTCGCCGGCTTCGCCTGGGTGGGCGGGCACGGCGAGCCGGTCGAGACCGCGACCGAGCTGCGCGACGTGCCGTTCGCGAGCGGCGCCTGTCTGGCGGTGCGCGCCTCGACGTTCGCCGAACTGGGCGGCTTCACCGACGAGCTCTTCCTCTACGGCGAGGATCTCGAGCTCGCCTGGAGGGCGCGGATGAAGGGCCTGCGCGTCGTCATGAACCCGCGCGCCGATGTCTTCCACGCCTACGAGTTCTCGCGCAACGTCTCGAAGCGCTACTTCCTGGAGCGCAACCGGCTCGTGTTCGTCCTCTCGGCGTTCTCCGGGCGGACGCTCGTGCTGCTCGCACCGGTTCTGGTCGCCGCGGAGCTCGGGACGACGGCGATCGCGCTGCGCGAGCACTGGCTGAAGCAGAAGCTCGCCGGCTGGGGCTGGCTCGTGCGCCACGTCGTCTGGCTCGGCCGCCACCGGCGCGAGACGCAGGCGATGCGGGTCGTGGCGGATCGCGATCTCGCTGCGTATTTGACGCCGACGCTCGATCCGGCCGTGGTCGCAACGCCTTCTCTGGCCGCGCTCTTCAACCGCCTGGTCGGCGGCTACTGGCGCGTCGCGCGGCGGGCGCTCTGATGCTGCCCGAGCTCTCACGTGCAGTCGCGGTCGTACGCGCCGTCGCCGACAGCCTTCCGGCCGGGTGCGCGACGTTCGCCCTGCACGGCGATCTGGAGCGCGAGGTGATCGCGAGCCTCACGCCGGTCGACCCGCAGGCGGCGGGCGTCGTCGTCCATGCGGAGGCGGGCCTTCCGGACGTGGACGTCCTCCTCGGACTGGGCGGAGTCTTCGAGGTCCCGGCGACCGGGCGGCGCTACTCCGATCTCGACCAGTTCGACGAGGTCCGCGCCCTCTGCCTGGCGGCCGTGGACGGCCGGTATCGCGAGACCGTGTGGATGATCGACGACGAGGTCGTGCGCGCCCGAGGCGTCGTGACGATCGGCTCCGCGCAGGTGCCGGCACTGTGGGCGCACCTCAGATGGAACCTGCTGAAGCGGCCGAAGCGCCACGAGTTCGACTACGGCCGCTACGAAGTCGCCGCTGCCGCTGCGTGACGCCGCGGCCTGCCTGAGCCCGCGCGGGTCGGGGCTGTGGATCCATCGGCACGAACTCGTCACGCCCCGTGACAGACACGTGCGCAAATCCTCGATAGCGTGAAATCGGGGACCCTCCCCGGTTGACGCGCAGGCGCGCAGGCGCGTGAACCTTCGCTACAAGCCGTCTAATCGAACAAAGTCTGATTTATCAGATACGATGCAACCATGCCCAAGCTGACTGCCACCGACGCTGCGCGGAGCTTCTCCGCGCTCCTCAACCGCGTCCGCGCCGGCGAGGAGTTCGAGATCACGCGTAGCGGCGCGATCGTCGCAGTGATCGGCCCGCCGAAGCGCCGGCTCGTCTCCGCGGAGCGGTTTCGCGAGCATCTCGCCGCGGCGCCGCCCGTCGACGACGACTTCGCACGCGACGTGCGCGAGATCCGCGCGTCCGTTGGAGCTCCAGAGTCGCCGTGGCCGTCCTGATCGACACCGTCCTTCTGATCGACCAGGAGCGCGGCCTCGACGACATCGACGCGGTCGTCGGGGACGAAGAGCGCGGGATCAGCGTGATCACCGTCAGCGAGCTCCTCCACGGCGTCCACCGGGCGACCGGCGCAGCACGCACGCGCAGGCGAGCGTTCGTCGAGCACGTTCTCGCCGAGTTCGAGCCCGTACCGGTGACCGAGCCCGTCGCCCGCGTTCACGCCGAGATGTGGGCCGGGCTCGCCGCGGCCGGAACCTCGGTCGGCGCGCACGATCTCTGGATTGCCGCCACGGCGGTCGCGCACGGCTTCGGGGTCGCAACGCGAGATGCCGCGGACTTCGAGCGGATCCCGGGCTTGCGCGTCCTCGCTGCGTAGCTCTCACGCCCGCCGCCGCGCGCCGATGCGTTTCCGGGCCGCTCGAGCTACGCGGCCGTCGGAGCAGAACCGCGCGCAGGCCGCTCGAGCACCACGTACACGTCGTTCTTGTCCATCGCGAACGCCTGCTCGATCTTGCCGCTCATCGTCGTCGTGACGACGCGCCACCCCTCGGCCGCGAGTGCGTTCAGCTGCTGCTCGAGCCCGACGATCGTCCCGTCGCCGTAGCCCGCCGCCGCGGAGAGGAACAGGATCTTGTACTCCCACTTCGGGAGCGTCGCGGCCCAGGCGGCCTCTTCGGCCTGAGCCGCTGCCGCCGCGACGCGAGCCTGCTCCGCCTGGACAGCCTGCTCCTGCGCAAGCGCTTCGGCGGCCGCCTGCTCCGCCGCCTTCTCCTCGTCGCTCTTCATGCCGAAGGCCACGCCGCGATCATCGCGCGCAAACCTCGGCGCAGCAACCCTCAAGCCCGGCCCCGCGAACGCCGATGCCTCAAACGTGCCCGCTCGTGTCCTCGTCTGCCTCGGTACCCGCCCCGAGGCCATCAAGCTTGCGCCCGTCTACCAGGCGCTCGCCGCCGATCCCGGCTTCTCGCCGATCCTCGTCGCGACCGCGCAGCACCGCGATCTCCTCGACCAGGCGCTCGGCCTCTTCGGGCTCGTCCCCGACTACGACCTCGACCTGATGCGCCCCGGCCAGGACCTCACGCACGTGACCACCGCCGTGCTCGAGGGCCTGAAGCCCGTCCTGGAGGAGACGCGCCCCGAGCTCGTCGTCGTCCAGGGCGACACGACCACCACCTTCGCCGGCGCGCTCGCGTCCTTCTACGCCCGCACCCCGGTCGCGCACGTCGAGGCCGGCCTTCGCACCGGCGACCCGTTCTCGCCGTATCCGGAGGAGACGAACCGAAGCCTCACCGCGCGCCTCGCCGACTTCCACTTCGCCCCGACGGAAGGGGCGCGCGCCAACCTTCTCGCCGAGGGCATCGCCCCCGGAGCGGTCCACGTCACCGGCAACACCGGCATCGACGCGGTCCTCCAGATCGCCGAGCGCGTCCGCGACGACATGCCCGTCGTCCCGCAGGAGCTCGCGACGCTCGACCCGGACCGCCGCCTCGTCCTCGTCACCGCGCACCGCCGCGAGTCCTTCGGCTCCGGGATGGAGTCGATCGCCCGCGCCGTCGCCGAGCTCGCGACCCAGCGCCCCGACGTCGACCTCGTCTTCCCGGTGCACCCGAACCCGAACGTGCGCCGCCCCGTGAACGCGATCCTCGGCCTGCACCCGAACGTGCGCGTCGTCGAGCCCGTGGACTACGAGCAGCTCGTCTGGCTCCTCTCCCGCGCGACCGTCGTCCTCACCGACTCCGGCGGAATCCAGGAGGAGGCGCCGTCGCTCGACGTGCCCGCCCTCGTCCTGCGCGAGAAGACCGAGCGCCCCGAGGGCGTCGAAGCCGGCGCGCTCCGCCTCGTCGGAACGAACACCGCCCGCATCGTGCCAGGAGACCCTCCGCCTGCTCGACGACCCGGCCGAGCACGCCCGCATGGCCTCCGTCGCGAGCCCGTACGGCGACGGCCGCGCCGCCGAGCGCATCGTCTCGATCTTGGCCGCCAGCCTCGTCCGCGAGAAGGCCGCCTGATGCCCTCCGGCCACTTCCTCCTGATCCTGCTCGCCTCGGCGATCTGGACGACCATCGAGTTCTATCTCGTGACGATGAACCTCTACCTCTTCGGGCTCTCGCTCTTCGGCCTGCGCCGCAAGAAGGAGACGAAGATCCTCACGCCCGAGAAGAAGTTCGCCCTCCTCGTGCCGGCGCACAACGAGGAGAAGGTCATCGCCGAGACGGTCTCGAGCATCCTCGCGGTCGACTACCCGCGCGAGCTGCTCGAGGTCTTCGTGGTCGCGGACAACTGCAGCGACGGGACGGCTGCAGCTGCCGCGGCGGCGGGCGCGACGGTGCTCGAGCGCATCGACCCGGACAACCCGGGCAAGCCGGACGCGATCCGCTACGCCATGAAGACGGCCCTCGCCGACGAGCGCGGCTTCGACGCGGTCGTGGTCATCGATGCCGACAACGTCGTCTCGAAGAACCTCCTCACCGAGTTCAACAGCCGCCTGCTCAAGGGCGAGAAGGTCGTCCAGGCCTACCTCGACACGAAGAACCCGGACGACACCTGGATCACGTGGATGTACGCGATCTCCTACTGGATCACCGCGCGCTACATCCAGCTCGGCCCGGCGCAGGCCGGCCTCCCGTGCCAGCTCGGCGGCACCGGCTACTGCATCGACACGGACGTCCTGCGCGAGCACGGCTGGGACGTGACCGCGCTCACCGACGACCTCGAGTACACGATGAAGCTCGTCCTCGCCGGCATCAATCCGACCTGGGCCCACGACGCGGTCATCTACGACGAGAAGCCGCTCACCATGAAGGCCTCCATGCGCCAGCGCCTGCGCTGGATGCAGGGCCACTGGGACGTCGCCTCGCGCTACACCGGCCCGCTCTTCCGCAAGGCCCGGCGCGAGCGCTCGATGTCCGCGTTCCACGGCGGCATCTACTGCCTGGCGCCGACGCGGATCGTCCTCTGGGGCGCGACCGTCGTCTTCTTCTGGGTGCCGTTCTTCGTCCCGGAGGCGATCGGCCTCGCGATCCACCCGTGGAGCGTCCTCGGGATCGGGATCGGCGTGATCCTCTTCTTCTTCGCCTACCCGCTGCTCCTGCTCTGGCTCGAGCGCGTGCCGTGGAAGTACTACCCGCGCTACTTCCTCATGTTCATCTTCGGCCCGACCTGGGTGATCGCGGCCGGCCTCGGCTTCCTCCGGCGCAAGAACACGCACTGGGACAAGACCGAGCACACGCGCTCGCTTTCGATCGGCGAGGTCGAGCGTGTCCGCGGCCGCGACGCTGCGTCCAAGCGCGCCGCTTAGTAGTCTCGCGCCGGCATGAGCGGCGGCTGGGAGCGGACGGAGCAGGAAGAGGCCTTGACGCCGTTGCCCGAGCCGGTCGTTGCGCCCGCCTATACGCCGCCTCGCACGAACAAGCTGGCCGTAACCGCGCTCGTCTTCGGAATCATCTGGGTCTTCTGGATCGGCTCGGCTCTCGCGATCCTCTTCGGCTACATGGCCAAGCGACAGATCGACGAGGGCCGCGGCGAGGAGGACGGGCGGGAGATCGCAGTCGCGGCAATCGTGCTCGGCTGGATCGGAATCGGGCTCCTGGTGCTCTTTCTCCTGGGCGGCCGCAGCGTGACCGTCGGCGGGGATGACGGTTTCGGCCTGGGAGGGTAGTAATCTCTCGCAATGCCTGAGCAAGCCGGCAAACCGCAGCCCAAGCTGAACGTCCTCGCGATCGTCGCGCTCGCCGGCTCGCTTCTCTGGATCCCGATCTGCGCCTACCTCGCGATCAAGGACGGCCACGCGCCGCCGGCTGCGATCTCGGCCGTCGTCAGCATGCTGTTCGGCCTGGTGCTCGGGACGGTCGCCAGGCGCCAGATCGACAGGGCGCCGCGGCGCACCTACCGCGGCCGCAGCATCGCCGTCTGGGCGCGGCTCCTCGGCTGGGTCGCGCTCCTCGTCGCCATCGGGATCATCTTCTGGCTCCTCCTTCCGGACCACGCTCCGCTGCCGGGCGCGTAGTCGGTTTCCGGTCGCCGGGGCCAAGCGCGGGTCCGATAAAATTCCTGCACAGATGCGGAATTGCGGACACCCAGAGCCTGCCATGCCGCATCCGTCCGACTATCCCTCTAGCCTGGGGTCCCCGCTCATTCGGAGCGGCCCGATCTCAAGCCCGCCGTACCGCTGACCTCTGGGGAGGAACCAATGGCGTCCGCTGAACGCACCGATACCGCACCCGTAATCGCCGAGGACGCCCTCGGTAACTCCGTCGTCTCCGAGGAGAGCTCGCTCGGGGTTCGCCGCTACTTCACGATCCCCGGCCGCGACCCGTTCGACGAGGTCGAGTGGGAGATCCGCGACGCGCTCATCCCCGGCAAGGACGGCCCCGCGTTCGAGCAGAAGAACGTCGAGTTCCCCAAGTTCTGGAGCCAGACCGCGACGAACATCGTGGCGCAGAAGTACTTCCGCGGCCGCATGTCCTCCCCGGAGCGCGAGTCCAGCGTGAAGCAGATGATCGGCCGCATCGTCTCGACGGCGGGCGCGTGGGGCCGCGAGGGCGGCTACTTCGCCGACGAGGACGAGGCGCTGACGTTCGAGGCCGAGCTGAAGGCGATCCTCGTCAACCAGCTCGCGTCCTTCAACAGCCCGGTCTGGTTCAACGTCGGCTTCGAGGAGAAGCCGCAGTGCTCGGCCTGCTTCATCCTCTCGATCGAGGACTCGATGGACTCGATCCTCGACTGGATCCGCCGCGAGGGCGTCATCTTCCGCGGCGGCTCGGGCTCCGGGATCAACCTCTCGCGCCTGCGCTCGAGCGCGGAGCAGCTCTCCAAGGGCGGCTACGCGTCCGGCCCGGTCAGCTTCATGCGCGGCGCCGACGCCTCCGCCGGCACGATCAAGTCGGGCGGCAAGACGCGGCGCGCGGCGAAGATGGTCATCCTCGACATCGAGCACCCGGACATCGAGGAGTTCATCTGGTGCAAGGCGCTCGAGGAGGAGAAGGCCCGCACGCTCGAGGCGGCCGGCTACGACATGTCGCTCGACTCCGCGGGCTGGGCGTCGATCCAGTACCAGAACGCGAACAACTCGGTGCGCGTCACCGACGCGTTCATGGAGGCCGCCGAGGCAGGCGCCGACTGGAACCTGACCGGCCGCACCGACGGCGACGTCGTGAAGACCGTCCCGGCGCGCGACCTGCTCCACCAGGCGGCCGAGGCCGCGTGGAAGTGCGCCGATCCCGGCATGCAGTACGACACGACGATCAACGCGTGGCACACGTGCCCGAACTCGGGCCGCATCAACGCGTCGAACCCGTGCTCCGAGTACATGCACATCGACGACTCGGCCTGCAACCTGGCCTCGCTCAACCTGATGAAGTTCCGCCGGGAGGACGGCGAGCTCGACGTCGAGGCGTTCGAGCACGCGGTCGACGTCATGTTCCTCGCGCAGGAGATCTTCGTCGGCTACTCGAGCTACCCGACGCCCGAGATCGACCGGAACGCGAAGGCGTACCGCCAGCTCGGCCTCGGCTACGCGAACCTCGGCGCGCTGCTCATGGCGCGGGGGCTCCCGTACGACTCGGACGACGGCCGCGCCTACTCGGCCGCGGTGACCGCGCTCATGACCGGCCGCGCCTACCGCAAGTCGGCCGAGATCGCCGCGCGCATGGGCGCCTACGCCGGCTACCAGCCGAACGCGGGCGCGATGGTCGGCGTGATCGCCAAGCACCGCGCCGCCGTCGGGAACATCGAGGATCAGGACTCGGTTCCGGCCGACCTCCTCGGCGCCGCCCGCAAGGCGTGGGACGACGCGCTCGACCTCGGCGAGGTCTCCGGCTTCCGCAACGCGCAGGCCACGGTGCTCGCGCCGACCGGGACGATCAGCTTCATGATGGATTGCGACACGACCGGCGTCGAGCCCGACTTCTCCCTGGTGAAGTCGAAGAAGCTCGTCGGCGGCGGCGAGATCACGATCGTGAACAAGACGGTCGCGATGGCGCTCGAGAAGCTCGGCTACGCGCCCACCGAGGTCGACGAGATCGTCGCCTTCGTGGACGACCGCAACTCGGTCGTCGGCGCGCCGTACATCAAGACCGAGCACTACCCGGTGTTCGACTGCGCGATCGGCGAGCGCGCGATCCACTACATGGGCCACGTGAAGATGATGGGCGCCGTCCAGCCGTTCATCTCGGGCGCGATCTCGAAGACCGTGAACATGCCCGAGTCGGCGACGGTGAAGGACGTCCAGGACCTCTTCATGGACTCCTGGAAGCTCGGCGTGAAGGCCGTCGCGATCTACCGCGACAACTGCAAGGTGGCGCAGCCTCTGTCCGGGAAGAAGGACGGGGCCGAGGCCGTGCTCCCGCCGCCGCAGCTCGACAAGCCCGCCCGCCGGCGCCTGCCGCTCGAGCGGACGGAGGTCGGCCGCAAGTTCCAGGTCGGCGACTACGAGGGCTACATCCACGTCGGCCTGTACGAGGACGGCACCCCCGGCGACATCTTCGTGGACATCGCCAAGGAGGGCACGACGCTGGCCGGCCTCATGAACTCGTTCATGATCTCGGTGTCGCTCGGCCTGCAGTACGGCGTGCCGCTCGAGGTGTACGTCTCGAAGTTCGCGCACATGCGCTTCGAGCCGAGCGGAATCACGAACGACCCGGACATCCGCGTCGCCAAGTCGATCGCCGACTACGTGTTCCGCTGGATGGGCAAGAAGTTCCTCACGCCCGAGCAGCAGGAGGAGATCGGAATCCTGACCCCGGAGATCCGAGCCCGCCTGGCCAGCGCAGCCGAAGCGCTGGAGGGCAAGCCGCTCGAGGAGTCAGCGCCGGCGTAGCCCGCCAGGCCAGAAGGCCCTGTTCAACGCCTTCGAGGACGCGGTGGAGTGCGCGAAGTGCGGCGGCCGGATGGTTCGCACGGGCTCGCTGCTACACGTGCAGGGACTGCGGGCAGAACACTGGGTGCTCTGCGTACGCGAGTCTTTGAGCAGGCCGACGATCGGATGCGCGGCGCCGCGCTTGCAAGTACGTGACGCGGCATGATGGTGTTCTCTCTGACGCCTCATGATCTGGTCCACGGCAATCAGAACTTGATCAGCGTCTCGGGAGCCGTCCTCCAGAGCAGAGCCTTCTAAAGTGCCGGTGCAACCGTGGTTCACCCAAGCTGCCGTCTGGCGCCCAGCCGCTAGGCCGCGGGCTCGCATCTGCGAACCTTCGGCGATGAGTTGATCAGCAGTGAAACGGTTGCGGTTATTGAGCTTGTGAAGAACGCCTATAGCACGGCGGATGCGACTTCGGGTGCTGGTGGAATTTCAGTCCTCCGCTTGATGTAGGCAAGGGTGAGATCCAAGTAATCGACGATGGACACGGCATGTCCCTCGATGTGATTCGCAACGCCGATGGCAACTCTCAACCGCAAGCGACGCCGCCGCAGCGAGGAAAACGGCAGACGGGTGCTTGGCGAGAAGGGAATCGGCCGCTTCGGTCTAGGTTAGAGGCGGATCACCTTGAGGTCATCGCGCCAAGGGGATGGGCCGCTGGTAACTTATGTCGCCTTCGACTGGACGGCCTTGAATGAGGTAGGATGGATACCCTTGATGGAGGGAGCAGGATGGGGTGGCAAGAGAGGCCGAAGAAATCCGATAGCGCTGTGGGAGACGTGGGCTTCGAGCGTGGAACCGTCCTGTCAATGAAGGGACTGCGGTCTCCTTGGCACGATGCCGAACTCAATGCGCTTTCGCACGGGCCTTGCACTTAATCTCGCCATTCTTAGAGGCGGAAGCAAGGGCGAGAAGCCGAGCTTTCAGATCGAACTTGATGTCCCCGATCGCCCTGACATAAGCGGCATCGTCAGAACCACCCAGGTCTAGAGCAACCTCACTACTCTCTCCGTGGTTCGGTGACCACTGATGGCGCCTACACCTTCGCGATTCGAATGCGGGGGCAGCAAAAGGTCGTAAAGGTCAACGGCACGTTCGCGAAGCGGCTAGGTCACGCCCCACGATGCGGCCCTTTCAAGATGAACTGCGAGCTTGGGATCGTGACCGAGCAGCCTGGGTAGTCGCGGGTGAACACGGCTCGCTGTTTCTGCGTGACGTCCAGCGGGACATCGACCAGGCAGCTGGCGCTGAAGACGCTGCCGGGACGGTTTTCGCGTCCTTCCATATGGCGAACCTCGAAACGACTGGCTGCGGCTGGACATCGAGACGGCGTGTTCAGACCCAACACAGCGTCTCTCAAATAACCAGATCGTCGGATACCTCCTGGTATCGGCTGACGGGAATCCGAGAAAGCTGCGACCAGAGCAATCGCGAAGGATTGATGAGGAGCACAAATTCTTCGTACGAACAAGATGTGCGCGCTAGCTATCTATTGTCTCAACGAACTCAGAGGTTCTCCGATATGCAGAGCGTCCGCGCGAGGCCGACATGGCGGCGCGAGGGGATCTTCCAAGGGTTCGATCTTGGTGAAGTTCGGAGCCTTGCTCGGCGGGTCCCCTTGACGATGACGAGCTGATCCAGCTCGTTTCCTCGACCGCCCAAGACCTCAACCTCCGAATTCGCGGAGTTGAGAAGCGTTGATCGCGGCTATCAGGCGGCTTGCGACTATAATCGCTGATTGACATTGTTCTTCACGACGGTCGAGTACCGGTGGCAAAGATCGGCAACGAGGCGGTTACCCGGCTGGTTGATATTGAACGCGCCACGAATGGCAGGCTGGTGCCGACTACGAGCGGGACGATTTACGCGCATTCGAGGTCAGTCAACGTCCTATCCACGGTATTTGCACGAATAGAGCCGTTCGGGAGGACACGGTTGGCAGACCGAGGCGGGCTTCCAATGAGGCAATTGTGAGAGATGCTTTTGAACTTCTGGCCAGTGAGATAGAGAGTAGATGCAAGGTGTCTCTTCCGCGAACAAATACCGTGGTTGGGGTGCGTCCTTCCAAACTCAAGAGGTCGTGGTGAAATTACTTCAACAGGCTGGCTGGGTGGCTGTTCAGGGAACGGAAGCAGGCATGGACACGATCAGCTGTGAAGGTGACGTAGCCGATCGCGTGGACATCACGTTTGCTGATGACGGCCCTGCGTCGACCCGCGCATCGCTGACCGGATCTTCGTTTATACTTCTACCAAGCAATGGAGTCGGCCTAGGTTTGGCCATCGCGGGCGAGATTGTAAGTCGTACTTCAGAGGTAAGCTCGAACTCACGGAGTCCACGAATGGGTCTGGGGCAACGTTCCGCGTTCTACTCTGAGGAGGCGCGTTAGGTGGTTGAACCGCCATGGCGCGTTCTTTGCGTGAGCAGTGGCTCCTGAGGTTCTGAACCAGCTCGAAGAGGTATTTTAACGCGGAAGCTGTCGATGAAGAGGGCACGGTGCCTCAGGTTGAAACGTGCGCCGACTTCGATGAGGCGCTACTGCGCATCGAGGAGCAGCGTTTCGACCTGTCGTTCTCGGACCGTGCGCGTTGGGACTGGGGCGGAGGGCGGCGACTCAGAGGCTGAATCCAGGTCCTGAACAGCATTAGGGACAGGCGCTTCGTACCCGTCGTCTTCTATACCGCGGTGCCGACGGCCGTGAGATGCCTTCGCCGTTCGTACGGGTCGTCGAAGAGACGGGAGTCGAGGAGCTGACCGCGGTGATTCGCGAGCTCTTCGGGCTCGCCTTGCCGAAGTCGGCGGCGGGCGCTGAGTCGACACGTCGATCGCATACTTCGTGAATACATGTGGGGCTTCGTCGCGGAGCATTGGGACACGTTCGGCGAGGCTGAGGATCGAGGTGGGTTGGCGCACTTGCTGGCGAGGGAGGCTGGCGGTATTCTCTTCAGGGTCGGGCATTGCGGAGCTGGGCCCGCCGAGAGCCTGGGGAGCATGGAGCTTGAGGCAGATGAGCGGAACAGTAAACCCATGCGCTTCTATGTGCTCCCTGCGATTAGAAGACTCCCTTGGCAGGCGACATTTTTTTCGGGAGAGGTGTGACAACACGAAGGACATTGGATTCTGCTAACGCCCTCATGCGACCTCGCCAACGAGCCTGTTGTGGGAGGCCGGAGTGGTTTATGCTGGCGAGGTGCGTACCGGCTGAAGGAGCAGGTCGAGTACACAGGAGTGGATGGACGGGCAGGTGCGACCGGCCAGCAACGAGAAGCGCAACCAGCCTCGAAGGTCTCCTTGGAATATCCGCCGAAAGGGACAGTCAGACCGGTACTACTACCTTCCTGGCGCACTAACGCTTCCTGATCTTGTCGTGGATCTGCAGCAAGTGGAGAGGTTGCCAAGCGAAGAGATCGATGCTCTGACACGCCTTCGGCATTCGCTGGATAGCCGCTCGCCGAAGCGCTTGTCGCCAGATTCACACGTTCTTTGGGTCGAATGGAGAGGCTGATCTCAACGTGCGCGCGTCGCTGACGCGATTTGCGGGTCGCGCCGTAGGGCGAACCTTGCCGGCCGCGACTGCAGCGAGCCTGACCGCGAATGAGCGGCGTTGTCGATGCGGCGGGTCCCTGACTGCGCAAGTCCGGCGAGGAGCACGCTGGCGAGGAGAGGGCCGTTGGATCTCCCCACGCGCCAGAGAGAGGAGAGTGCCCCGGGCTGCCAACTCGACGCAATGATGGGATCGCCCAATGTCGACGAGACCCTGCCGCAGTACGAATGGCTTGAATGGGTGCCGCGCCCTTGGGCGGTCGATCTTTCTGCGGCGCCGGCGGGTTGAGCATGGGGCTCGAGCAAGCTGGCTTCAGAGTGATTGCAGCGTGGAGTTTTTGACTCAGGTTGCAGTGGAGACGCACCGTGCATGCGTTTGTGGGCCTTGCTACGGACGGAGATCTCTCTAAGGGCAGGCCCTTGCAGAGTTCCTTGAGCTAGTCGCGACCATGGGGGGATCGACAAGGTCGATCTGGTTGTTGTAAAGTGCCCGCCGTCTTGCCGGAGCCCCGTTTTCACGAGCCGGCGCATCAAAAATGCGGACTCGGTGGACGCGGGGCAACGCCCCCGCACGGACGAGCGAGTGGACGTCTTTGGGAAAGCTGATGGAAGTGGTTGGCGCCTCTCGCGCCTGAGGCGGTGCTTTTGAGAACGTTCCGGATCTCGCCCGTTGGAATGACGGCTCTGTGCTCTTGAACCTCTTTCCGAGTTGCGGAAGAAGGTTTTGCTCCCGAGGCTCGGGTACTCGAAGAATCATCGCGGTTGGGCGCAGTGCCCCCTTCAGCATGGTGCGCGTCTATTCGTTGTGGGTCTGCGAACGGGGCGCCTAGCTTCGGCCACGGGCCAAGGCTAGGGTCACGGTGGGACGCGATTGGAGACCTGCCGACGATCCCCGCCGGCCAGCGTAAGCGTGAGCTCGCCTATTCCGGGCCAGAGACCGCGTTTCAACGCCGGGCGCGTGCTTGGGATGCCGCCGTCCATACGCCAAACGATTTCCGTGAGGCCCACGTCGCGCGGGACGTGTGGGGAGCGGAGCGCGAGGCGTTGAGCTTCTCGCGCCCGGCCAAACGTATCGCGACCTGCCCAAGCGCCTTCAAGATGATCGGACATTTTCACCGACAAGTACAAGCAGGTCGGACAACATGAACGTGTCGCGAACCATCACCGCTCACATCGCCAAGGACGGGTACTGGTACATCTAATTCCCGCAAACGAGAACGCTTTCGATCCGAGAGGCTGCGCGCCTGCAGACGTTCCCTGACTCCGTTCGATTCGCGGGCCATCCCAGCGTTCAGTTGCGACAGATCGGTAACGCCGTTCCTTCCGCTTTGGCGCGGGCGGTAGGCGTCCGCGTCTTGGCCGCCTTGAGCGAGGTGCGGGGTCCGAAGGCGAAGGTTCTCGGGCTCGCTTGGCTTCTCGGAACCGCTTCATCAGTGGGCGCTCGCATACCAATCCCAGGAAGTACCGGTGAGAGAGACGCCTGATCCGTGGGCTGTGCTTTTCGGGCTGAAGCTTGTCTGCGGCAAACAGGTGGCGCGCGTCTTTGACACGAGCCGCTGCTCGCTCTTGCCCGCACCCCGCTACACAACCGAACAAACCTGGGAATTCCGCGAAGTGATGGAACCTGGGCTGCATTCTGGCCGGCGAGAGGGACGTGTTGGCGGTCGCACAGATTCTAATTGCTCAAACGAGTAGGAGGGTTGTGCACAGCAAAAGTCACCTCAATCGTCCTCGGGTGGAGTGAAATTGTGGCTTCTGTGGTCCGCTGTTTCGCGTAGGAGAGCACGCGGTGCTCCTTGACACCAACACCAAGCGCGTTGTCTCGCGGTTTACCGGGCGAGATCGAATCGGTCGGTGGAGCGCGCCTTGACCTCTAGGAAGTATCGGGCGAAGAGGGGCCGTCGCGAAGATTAGAACTACGCGCTCCTGAAAGAGACATCTCCGGTGCGCTGGGTTTGTCGTACACGACAGCGGATGAAGCAGTTGCCCTTGGCCTCATCTTGCGCACCGCGAACTGATCTGGTGGATCCGGCAATGTCTCGCCCAACCATGGCCCACGTAGCCCCAGGCCTCGGTCGCCGCACTCGCTCTCCTGAGTGGCTCGCCGTTCCGCTGCTTGCCTTTGCGCTCGTCAGCCTGCTCGTCGGGATCCTCGCCAGGAGCACCGACCCCGGGCCGAAGCACTACTTCGACCTCATCTTCAGCGATCCGATTCACATGAAGGTCTGGCTCGCGAGCGCCGCGGCCACGCTCGCGGTCTTTCAGATCTTCAGCGCCGCCTGGATCTTCGGGAAGCTCCCCTGGCGCCGGCCTCGCTGGATCGGCCGGGCGCACCGGATCTCGGGGATCACGGCGTTCGCGCTCACGCTGCCCGTCGCCTACCACTGCATCTTCAACCTCGGCTTCCAGGACGCGACCACCCGCGTGCTCTGCCCACTCGCTCCTCGGCTGCGCGTTCTTCGGCGCGTTCGCGGCCAAGGTGCTCATCGTGCGGCTCCATCGCTTCCCCGGCTGGGTCCTCCCAACCGCGGGCGGGCTGCTCTTCGCCGTCCTCATCGGCGTCTGGTACACGAGCGCCCTGTGGTTCTTCCGGCTCGTCGGCGTCGGGCTCTAGAGCCGATCGGTTCCCCTGTTTGGGGCTGGTCAGATCGGCGAGAACAGGGCCTTACGCGCGAACTAGACGGAAGGAAGTGGTTATGGCTACAAACACGATCTCGAGAACGTTGCACGACGTCGGGCTCGCGCTCTGGTCCGGCGGTTCGACCATGGGTGCGGTTGGCGTGAACGGCGCCACGAAGGCGGCGGAGCCGACGAATCGGCTCAAGGTCGCCGGGGCCGGCTGGCAGCGCTGGCAGCCTGCGCACGCCGCCGCCATTGCGGCCTACGGCGCCGGCTCCATCGGCCTCACGCTCTCCAATCGCCGCCGGATGCGTCTGCAGGACGGCGTCGGCCGGCTCTCGCTGGTGAAGGCCGCTGTCACCGCGGCTGCTATCGGCGCGGACGCGTATGCGACCGTCCTCGGCCGCCGTGCCGGACAGGCCGGCTCGGTGCCGGTCGATTCCGCGACGAAGTCTGTGGAGGAGACGCCGGCTGAGGTCGCCTCGACGCTGAAGAAGCTGCGCGTCGTCCAGTGGGCCGTCCCCGCGCTCACGGGTGTGCTCGTCGTGCTCTCGGCCCAGATGGGCGAGCAGCAGCGCCCCAGCGAACAGCTGCGTGGCATGGGCCGCCGGCTCATTCGCCGCTAGAGGCACCGCGGCCGGGGTGGGCTCCACCCCGGCCGCGTATGGCTTCTCCAAGCAGCCTCCGGGCGCGACGCTGGCTAATCGCGGTCGGCGCTCACCGCACTGAGCGCCTGCTCCACGCGCAACCCAGGCCGTTCTGCTGACGGAGGTGGAGCACCCTGGCCGTTTCCGGAAAACAGCGCCGCGGCAACTCGGACGAGGTTTTCGCAGGTTCGATCTAGGGCTTCCGTCGCGCCGGCCGGGAGCACTGAGCGCACTACGCCAACGGTGTGAGCGTCCGGCGGCTCGTAGCCGGCCGGTGCGGCGATCTGCGGAAAGGCCGAGCGGGCAGCCGCGATGCAGGCATGCACCAGGTACGTGTCGTCGAGGAGTCCGATCGCGCCGAGTTCGCGTTCAGCGAAGAGGTCGTCCTCGTCAATGAGGTAGAGCAGGACTTGCCCCGCCGCGAAGCTGACGCTGCGCCCGACCTGCGGCTCCTTCGTCATTGTCGTGAGCGCATCGATGGCGACTGGAAGCCCGTGCACGTACTTCTCGAGCATCTCGGCGAGCTCGCGCAGGTCCTCGGGCCGAAGATCAGGCGCCTGACTCGCGAGCGCAGCCTGCAGGTCATCGGCGCGGGCCTGCTTCGCGAGGGATTCTGAGATCAGCGCGGCGAGCACGGTTTCAGTTGCTCCAGCCGGCCAAGCCGTTGGCGGCGTCTTGGCCGAGTTCGTTGCCGGCGCTCTTCACGACGGAAGTCGCGAAGGTCATGAGCAGGCCCTTGACCTCGTGCTGGCCGGCGTTGGGCTGCGCCTGGACGACGGCCGCGACCAGCTGTCCCGGCGCCGTCGCCTGTGCGGGAATGTTCATCCCGGGCAGGTAGAGCCACTGGAACGTCATGCAGCGCCCGCAGGTGAAGGACGGGGACATGACGCCGCAGTAGCCGCAGACCGGGCCCCATGCCGAAGGCTCGGCCGGGATGGGCGCATGAGGCATGAACTGCCCGGAGCACCAGAACGGTCCTATCGCCCTGCACCAGCTACACCCGACGTACAACATTGCGGCGCTTGCCACAATACTCCGTGGCTTCCGTCAAGTCACGCGGGTGACGGCCGACGGTGCTCTGCTTCGTCACCACGTCTAGACCACCCGGCGGCCATGTGGTTCGCCGCCCGAGCTCT